>NZ_JAPKND010000009.1 GCF_026344035.1 Alcaligenes endophyticus | reverse complement strand
CTACCTCCTTCTCGCTGTGATAAGCGACTGCGCTAGCTTCCGCTGCAGCATCCCACTCTGCTTGTTCTACCGCTCCCTGTGCAGAGTTAGCGATAGCAAGAGCGATACTTCGCACCATCCCACCCGCCAACTCAGGCGTAATACGATTGCCCATGTTGTTTGCAAAAACTTGCTCGATAATCTGTTTGATATCCATTTCTAACGTCCATAAAAAAAGCCGCTTATTATTTAGCGGCTGGATACTTCTGTTTAACTGCTTTGCAATCGTCTACCCACTTCCCCACATCGGGCGGTAGCTCTTGGCCTTGCTCTTGCAGATGCTGCGCAAGCTTAAACACAGCATCAAGCTGGTCGCCGATGTCGGGATACTCTTTCCGGCGGCGCTCAGCGTAGTCATTCGGGTTGTGATGTATTTTCAATTTCGTAAACTCCGTCTAGATAGGGCCACCGCTCTACCCGAACTTGGTAAGTGCCTGGATACTGAAACGACAGCTCAACGTCGCCGCCCTCTGCGCACTCGTACGCCTGACCCTCTATATGTATAGTGGAGCCAGGGCGAACACCGCGAAGCCATAACCCATCGACTGTAGCGGGACACGGTTGGCGCTTACGGGGCGCGCCGCCGTAAAACCAGTAAGTATCGTCGTATTCACCCTCAAAATACTCACCGTCCCAGCCCTCTAGGAACGGCTCAATGACAAACTCCCTTGGACCGCACAGCGTTTGCTGCATGCGTCCGCCTTTAAATAATGTAATCGTTAGCACTGACACCTTTTACCTCATGAACGCTTCAATGCGTAAAAACACCTCGGCAAACCAACCATTAACGCGCGGCTGGACGAGTCTAATAGCGGCATTCCCTGCGGGGAAATCCACCACAACAGAAAACTGCCCTCCCAATACAACGTTACTATTAGCCGCAGCTGAGAAAAACGTGGCTGCTGTAGGAAACTGCAAAATAGTAGCGCCGCTAACTTGGTTCACGACTTGATATGTGTTCAATGAGGTGGTACCTACGTATAAATCTGATACGTTGATTGTCACGACGACTCTCGCAGGTGCGGGCAAATACGCGCTGACAACCGTGCTACGAGAAGATTCAATCGTGCCAGTGACAGGTGCGCTAGAAACGGCAACGATAGAAACCGAGTTCCCTGCAATCCGAAGCGTATCAATCTCTGCTACACCCACATGCAAACGCTTAACTGAGCCCTGCTTCATATGTGCTGAATCGATGTAAGCAGTACCGATACTCGCTAGCACAGCGGCCAAGTTTTGAGACTCAATCTTTAGTGCATCTAACGATTCAATTTGTGCTGACTTAATTGCCGCTTGGGCAATCAAAGCAGCGTTAAATATTGCCGCCCCGCCTTGCACCGAAAACACTGCTTTCGGTTGCCCGTTTACGTCATGCATGACATTGAACATGTCGGCTAACACGTTAAACGCTGAGCGAGTCACACCGCCTTCGTTAACGATACCCAAACTAGTACCGGCTATGTACGGCACACCCCCAACATTAAGTTGAACGTTAACACCCCACTGAGCCAGCATTTTTCCCTCTAGCTCAACTAGCGCCTGTAAAGTTTCCTGCACTGCTGCGCTATTGCCGCCAAGGCTTGTTTTTACGATATCCACGATCTCAGCCATCGAAGAGACTTCAGTCGCCACTATTTGCCGTGTTTCTGCGATAGCTGCATAGCTATCCCATAGAGCAAGCGCTTTATCCAGCTCAGCATCTTCCTCTGCGTACAGCTGTCGCAAGCCAGCTTGTAAGATGTTTTGCTGATTGATGACCGCTTTTTCAGTACCGTCTAGCTTTGTGTTTGTCTGATTCAGCGCGTCAGCAGTGGCCTGCAGGCCTGTTTGCGGATGATTAATCGTGTTGCTCAGCGATGTTAGCGAAGTACCCTGGCTTGTTACTTTGCCGTCTAGCTGCGTGACTGTACTGCTCAAGCTCGAAACAGACTGCGCTGTCGCGACTTCGCTCGGGTTAATATCAGCGGTACCGATAACGGCTGTGACGCGGTAGCCCTGAATTTCAGCCCAGCCTGCGCTTCCCGTGTGATTTGCGGAAAACCCAAACTGCACGCGGGAAAACGTGGCGTCGCTTGGCTGTACGACTCGATCAACTAAGTGCCACTGCTCATCCGCTGGCACGCTAGACTTAACATCGACCGCATTATAGTCAGAGCCACCTGAGCTGCCATTCGGCCGCACATTTTTCATCGTAATGTGCATTGAGCCGTTCGAGTCCGCAGACCTTCGCGCCCAGAATCTCACTCGATAACGTGTGCCGGTCGGTATTGCTGTGCGGCTGTAATTAAAGCTTGTGCCAGTCGTGTGTCGAAAAACAGTAGGAGCTATTTTTCCCGTTTCCGTCATCACGAAACGAGGCGCTAGGTCATGCCCGTAATGACTGTACCAGCAGTCTGGATTCGCCATTAAATAATCGGGAATCAGCGAGTCACTATCTTGATCTGCAGCGATTCGCGCCTCAATCACAGTAGATCGCTCACCTGCGGCAGTAAGACCATTTTCCGTTGCTGTGACACGGTTTGTCAGACCGTCTACTGCTGTTGCGTCGGCCTTTTTGTTGGCCGTTGCCTGAGCCGCATCCGCAGCGGCTTTAGCTGCAGCCGCATCTGCTTTGGCTTGGGCAGCTGCAGCAACCGCGTCAGTGGCTACTTTGTCAGTCACTGCGACCCACGCCGTGCCATTCCAGCGTTTAGGCGTATTCGCATTGCCGGTCGTGTCAATCCACAGGTTTTGGGTCAAACGCTTAGCCGCCGCCGGCACAGTACTGCCGTAGATCACCTCGCCTTTTCCGTCAGCTTTATCGCTTACTGCCTGCGCCGCCGTCTGAGCGGCGGCAGCAGTAGACTGAGCTGCGTTAGCTGCAGTTTGAGCACTATTAGCAGTATTCTGAGCCGTTGTTACGCTAGTTTTTAGCTGAGTAACATCGCTAGCCGTGCTTGTTTGCTTGCTTTCAGTTTGCTCTACACGTGTATCGAGTGCAGAAACAGCATCAGCAGTAGCAAGCTTCCCATTACCTGTAGGCATACGGCTTTCTAGCGCCGTCGCTCGGTTTGCAAGAGCAGTATCCGCCGTTGCCCGTGCTTGCGCTTCAGTCGTAACGCTGGCTTCCGTCGCTACTTTTCCGGTGCCGGCCGGCATTCGAGCTTTGAGGCCAGTAATTTCCGTCATCGCCGCTTCGTCACCGGATACGCGAGCGGACTTCTCGTCAAAGAAAAGCCCTGAGGTGACGTTATTTAGCGTAACGCCGGAGGGATCTGCTTTGCCGGTGAGTTTGACGCTCAATGTCTCACGACTTGTAGCCTCTGCAATATCAGCCGTAGCACGTAGCTTAGCCTCATTATTTAATGCTGAGGTTGAAGCGCCAGGCGCAGGACGGCCAATAGCGAACCAGTCAAAAGCGTAGTAATCACCAGGACTTAGATCTCTTCCTCCTCGCAGGATTACACCATCAATAACCTCTTGATGCGTGTGAGTGAAGACGATTACGCCAATGCCGCTCTCATCCCACTCAGGCTCTAACGGCTTGTGCATCGTGTAATTGGAGGCGGTTGCTCCCGGCGCATAAAGCCCAACGATGGCGTCCCACCGTGGAGTGCCAACCTTTTTTAAACGCAAGCGTACCTGCGGGTACTCAGCGCCGTTCACGTTTAAACCACGAGGTGAGACCACATAACCTATACTGTCCGCCGGCCTGAGCCAGCTACCATCAACAATCGTGCCACTGCTCCACCCCTCTCGAACACCCTCCCAGTACCACATCTTCGCGTAGTCGAACTGCTCGCCGATGCCTGCCTGTAACTGCGACATTTGCTGCACAACAGACTCGTGATTGTCAGCAACCACGCGCTTTAAACCACCAATCAAACCAGTGCTAACTTGATTAACATCGGAACCCGAGTAGTCGCCGCGCACTTGCACAGCAAGCGTTTGGCGTGCGTTTGCCTCCGCACTATCACCCGAGGCCCGGGCTTGCGCCTCTTGCTGTATCGCTGCAGCATTAGCGCCTGCTGACGCTGTTACTGTATCAATACGACTCGACAATGAAGCGTCAGCTGTCTGACGTTCCGTTTTCTCCGTAGTAATAGCCGCACCGCGAGCTTGAGCCTCGGCAGTCAATCCATCGGCTAACGCCTGCGCAGCAACAACCTGCCCGTCAATGCGAGCCTGAGCCTCAGCAGCGACCGCCGTGCCTCGATCGATTACCTCTTTAGCAATAGCCTGCGCATTGTCCGCGATCTTTTGAGCTTGCAAGCCCGTTTCAGCTAAAGCCGACCCCGCCGTATCACGGATATTCGGTATATCTAGAATATCGGCCATCAGTTGCTGACCGAGCGCGCCCTCAGCAATCTCTTTGGTGACTAGATCGTTATAGCTCTCCGCATCTTGACTCGGTTTACCCCGCACACCCGACTGATTCTCTGTCGGATACCACGGCCCGGGCGTGCCGTTTTTATCGATTAGCCGCGCCCAGTAGAAATGCTCCGTTGTGACAGCTAGGCCTGTTTGCTCAAACTGATTAGTCGGATAAGCAAAGCCACCAGCCGGCAAAGACTGGGCAAATTCAGAGCTGACGCCGTAGCGAATCTCTGTACGCTCAAAAATGTTGGGACCGGTAGGAAAGCCCCAGTTAAGGCGGATGCCCCAGTTTATTGGAGTGGCATTCAAGAACGCTACTGCTGGCGGCTGGCCCACTTGCCCGCTAAGTTCTGTAGGCTCTGAGTAAGCCCATAGACTAGGTACATCTAAAGCGTTGATGGCGCGGACGCGGACTAGGTAGCTGCCGCTGTAGATGTCTGGTATTTCTACTAAACGCGTACCAGTCCGCGGCACTTGCACCCAGTCGCCACTGTCTCGGCGCCACTGCAAGTCATACGCAGTCGCGTGATCAACCGCCTCCCAAGCTATTTCTGCTGTGTGACGTGATACACCTTGACGCACAGTATGATGCTCAGCAATACGAACATTGGTAGGTGCCGACTGCACCCGTGGCGGCACAACTGACACAGGCAACGGCTCCAGCCGCACACCGCTATCAATCACATTAAATTTGTCGGGATGATGGAATACGCCTGAAATCTCAAACGTAATGCCGCCCACATCCTTAACGGAAATCACTCGCACGAGCTGGGTCACTAAGTCGTCAGAATCGACAGACCAAGACGATTCAGCGGCCGGAACCTCACCAAAAGCTGTGCTCACAGTCACCTTGCGGCCAGCCACGCCCGACACTGTGCGAGTCTGCGATTTCCCGCTCGGCAGATTTGCCGTTAAACGATCGCCGACTTTGATTGAATGATCAGCATCAAGTGTCACCACTCGGGCCGTTGCCGCACTAACTAACCCGCCATTACGACGCCCACTACGATTTGCATCGGCAATACGCACCAAGCTGCCGGGCTGTGGAATAACACCCTCTAGCCCTACCGCAAACGATACCCCGCCTTGCTCCATAAGCGATGTGTAGAGGTGATATAGGCCAACACGCTGTGCCTGCCCACGAGACGAGCAGCCAAAAGCGGTGATTTCTGTTTTGCGGATACCAAATAAGCGGATTCCTGCCTCGTCCTGCACCACCTCGACTTTGGCGCGATAAAAATCACTCGGGTCGCTCCAAGACACCAATGCAACCGTGCTAACCGTCGATAGATCCGCGCCAGTGTAGTTAAATACGCCGCCCGCGACTTTGCTATTCGAGTATGTGTAGATCGGGTCGCTAGGCATATCGGCAACGCCTACAGCCTGGCCATTAGCCCAGTACGTCATGCCCCTAAACGTGCTGGCCAAGTCATTAACAAGGCGCAAGGCATCCACGGATGACTGTATGTACGCATTACACGTAAAGCGAGGCTCGGTACCGCCCTGCCCGTCAGGCACTCGTTGATCGCAATAAGCGCCAATTTGGTAAAGCGCGTAGCGATCCACCATTGACGCATCGATGCGATCACCTAAACCGTATAGTTTATTGGTGAGAATGTCATAGAAAACCCAAGCCGGATTGTTCGACCAGGCACGCTTAAACGTCCCATCCCAAGTGCCTGAATAAGTACGGCCAACGGGGTCGTAGTTGCTCGGCACTCGGATGATTTGGCCTCGCCAGTGATAGGCACGCGTAGGAATGGACTGAAACTGCTCGGCATCCACTTTGATACCCACCACGGCAGTCATCGGATAGCGGAATTTCCCGTCAATCACCTCAGCGTACGACTGCACCATCATTTTCGACTGAATAGCGCTATCGTTTGGCTCTGGACTTAAACGTCGAACGCGCACAGTCCAACCGTGGCTTGTCTGCGGCAACTCAATACGATGCGTACGGGTATAGCCGTTTACCGTTTTTCCGTCCGCAGCAGTGCGCAACACCTCTGAAAACGAGCCCGTGCCAATGGCTAAATCAATAGCGTACTCGACTCGGTACCCAACTCGATCGCCAGCATTGCCGCCCGAGTCAACCATGCGCATTAGCTGTGGCCAATGCAAGGTAATGCGAACGGCGGACAAATCCGGATTCGTCAGCAACTGAGTGAATGGAGTAGTGGTGCCGACCTCACGCCCAACTGACGTCACGCTCGCAGCCGCTGGAAATCCTGCAATATGTTCTTGGTCTTGCGTGCCAACGCGGTATTCTGCCTGCACATTACGAAAGTTCAGGCTGCCATCGGCGTTCTGTATAGGCGTGCCGTTTAAATAAATATCACGCAACGGTTCATCACGGTGAACGGGGCCAGCCATTTCGCCATTGCCGACAACATCCAGCACAGCGGCATAGGCGGTATTGTGCAAGCTATCGGGCTGCTCTACAGGCGTGCGTGCGCTACCACCACCGCCTTTGCCGCCGCCACCAGACCCAACGATGCGCATGCCGCCGCGTCTTTGCTCAATAGTTACTGTCATTACTGCGTATCCTCAGAATACATATCACCGGAAATAGTGGCTGCGCCCACAATGGCTTCGCCATACAAAACCGGCACGGGGTTGCCCTGAGCGGTAGTGTTTACGGGGCCATTAAAGTTATACGAGGCTCCGTTATCGACCGATTTCACACTGGTGAGCCCTTGAGGTTGGCGAGTGAGTAACTGCGACACACCGCCTAGAACCATCGAGAACCCAACCCCAAACGACATTTGACCCAGAATTCCGCTAAAGGCGAGCTTTCCAGCAGCTAGCGTCGCGCCGCCCGTCAGGAAAGCTGACCCAATCAGCGCCGCCCCAAGCACCACTTGGAATATGCCCCCCCGCCCTGACCCGATTATTTCCGGAGCAATACGAATAACGTCATCACCTACAGGCGCATGCAACATGTCCTCGCCGACGTTCTCTTTGCCCACCCAGCACGAGTACGCAACGCCTTTATCTTGACTGCCGTATAGCTCTTGAGCAAAGCCTGGAACCATCGTGCACAGCGCGCGCACAGCTCCTGCAATGTCATTACAAACAAAGTAATGGACTCGCCCAAACGTCTTACCTAGCCGCCCTGCCAAACGAACTTCCCGTAGACGCTCGGAGTCATCAGACGTAAAAAAACCGGCTTGTGCCGGCAGCGTTATGCTTGTCATTGTTGATACCTCACTATCATGCGCGTTATGTCCTGCCAGTAGCCCGCGTAAACGACACGTTCAGATAATCTTGGCATGGCGTGATGAAGCATGGCGTTTGGTACTGGATACAAATACGGCTCTGCTTTTAAAGGTTGATCGCCCAGATACACGCCGCCATGATTAGTGCGCTCAGAGCGGTACTGCATCAGAATCACGTCCCCATAACGCGGTCCATCCGTAACCTGCACAAAGCCCGCCTTTTCAAAGTTCTCTAAATACAACTCACCAGACTCCGGCTTACTCCACCAGTCATCGGGACGCTCAAAATCTAAAAGCTCAATGTCCAGCTCGCGTTGATAAAAGTCGCGAATCAGGCCATAGCAGTCAAGGCTGCCGTGATGAAATGAGCGACCCACTAATGGCGCGACATACCCCGTAGGCTTGAAGGAGTGCCAACCACGCACACTTGGAGCTTCATCGCCTGCGTCTTGGCCAACAGCCACAATATGCCATGGCAGAGCTGTTGCCTCGCATGACACCAGATCAGCTTCTGAAGGCTGAGCGTCTTGGTCAACATGTGAATGCACTACAGCCAAAACCCGCCCTACTTCCTCAGCCGCTACAAAATCGGCCGCCGGCAAATGAAAATCCGCGCCATCATCTGCAATATTGCGACACGGTACATAGCGCTGCTTATTACCATCCGCCACAATCAGTCCACACGCCTCACGGGGGTAATCAGCTAAGGCATGCCGCTCTATTGCACGTTTAATATGTACTCGCATTAGCGCACCCGATCTGCTGAAGGAAAGCCACCGTAAGGCAACGGCTTGTTTTTGCCATGCCTGAGCACACAATCCGATAAACAGCCTCCACAGCGATCAAGACTTGGGTCAGTGGTTGGCTTGCCCTCTTTAGTGAACATGGCTGGCCCTGTGTACCCACACCATGCGCCTCGGTACCCACCCTCTGGCGCAGCTTTTATTAACCACCCACAAACGTTAGCAATGATCTGCCTGCTGGGTAACTGCACGCCATCAAACTGCAACGGCGAGGAAAGCACAAAGGTCACAAACTGAGGATTTTCTTCACTCTTTTGGCTGATCAACCAGCGCTCATCAGGCAAGTGCTCAGTGGTGCTTGCTGTTGGGTTGCCCCCATCAAAATTGACCGCGTCCAAATATTTAGCAAACGTACGTTTACGGACCAGCGTCGCCCCTTTCAAGTCACCCAAGGCCAAACACAATGCCGACACCACGCCAGTAATCGGCTCACCATTTTGATCAGTGCCTATATTGCCTACCCGAAGCGTAGGCTGTGGCTGCTGAGGTTCACCGGTGCGCTCGAAATCCTCGGCCTCAATTGCCCAAGGCAAATATTGATGCCCCTGCCATGTAATCGTGCTATCTGTGTGGTTGTGGTACCGCTCTACATCGCCACCAATGGCACGGCAATCTACCTCGTATAAGGTGATCAAATTGCCAGGCGTTAACTTTTGTACATCCGCTAATATCATGCGATTGCCCATAAAAAAACCCGCCTAAGCGAGTCAATATATTGCTAAGTACTTCTTAAGGCGCAAACCTCTGCGCAAACGTAGCGCTCAAGGTATACACGCCGCCCCCGTGAGGCCGTAAGGTAAATTGCTGCACCTCATATAACCCCTCAGAATCCAAGGGAGGCGTCCACTTAAAAGGCTTATACCCTTTGTGAGCACGCAGAAAGTCCCGAATCGGCGCAATTTCGTGCTCTAGCCCTACAAATGTCAGTGGCCACGTCCGCACCTCATTGTTAATCCCGTCGCCCACAGACTGTTTATAGCCATCCCCAAACTGAATCTCATGGAGCCGAAAAGCAGTAGAGCCCTCAGGATCCACCCTTGGGCACCACGTAAAGGTTTGAAAACTCATTAGACGAACCTCTGACTATCGTTCCAGCTGATCCCACCTGGACGCTGAGACCGAACCTGTAGTTTCTGATATTCAGCTCGTGCAATTTGCTGCATGAGCTTTGCGAACTCTTCTAAGCCCGGCGTTGCCTCGGAACTGACCTCACCATTATTGTGAATATGGATTTCTACCTTAGGCTCGCCACCGGCAGGGGCTTGCCTACCCACCGGCGGAGGAAGCATAGGGCTCCCAGCCATGCCACCCATAGAATGCCCAGGCCCACGAATCGCACGACGTAAGGCATTAAACCCAGCCTCACCACCAAGTGCGCGGATCTCATCTTGGTTTAGTACACCCTCTCCTTTGTGAACTACGCCCGCTGGTTCATACCGCCCACCTACGCCAGTGAAGCCACCACTAGAAAACGAAAACTGCCCCATCGAGTGACTTAGGTCCACGCTAGGAGCCGCTGACACCGCGGCTCCACCCATCGTTAAAGTAGGAGTAAAGGCACTGGACAGCATGCCCATTAACGGCCCCATCACCTGTTGCTGTAACGCCATACGAGCCATATCACGCAAAACACTAGCCGTCAGATTGCCAAACGATCTAGCCACGCTCTTAAATGAGTGGTCACTGGTAGTTGCCAAATCCATGATGGCGTTTTCCATATTCCGCGCAAAGCTATGAGAAAAGTCAGCCGCCACTTTATAGGCATTAGCCGCCTCGTCCGCATAGTTACGCAAGCCTTCCTGTGAGCCCAGAAGCCAGTTACCCTCAGCCTCTCGGATAGCGTGGTAGTTTGCTACCAACTGATCGCGTAAACTTTGGTGCGCTTGCCGAATTCCTGCTAGTTTTTTCTCGTACTCACCTTGATTGATATTTTTAGAGTCTAGATCTCTACTAAGATTTACTTGCTCCTGCGCAAACCGCGCATCAGCACCGTCTAACCCAGCTTGTAGTTCACGCTCACGCGAACCTAAACCCATCCCCGCTAGACGCTGCTGCCCTGCCCGCTCTTCGGCTTTCACCAACTGATTTAAGGCGTCGATATAAGCAGTAATGGCTATTTCTGCCTTATGCATCGCCTCTTTCTGGCCATTAGCCGCTAACTGGCGGTCTCGGTCTGCCTCTTTGGATATCTTGGCTAACTGCGCCTCAATATCTGCTCGTTGCTTGGCGCTGTTCTTGGTACGAGATAAGCGTTCAAGTTCGCCATGCATCGCGATTTTTTGAGCTGCCTCATTTTGATCAATAAGGCTGATTTTCTTTTGCCAGTACTCCTCTTCGCTAATGTTTCCTGCTCGACGCTCAGAGTCCAGTATGGAGTTGGCGTTGCGGAAGTCATCGACCAAAGACTGAAGCTGCCGGCGGTACACAGATACATCAGCCTGTTTATTGGAGCCGGCGGGCTTGAAGCGCTTCTCGACTTCATCAAGCGCAATTTTCTCTAGCTTCAGGTAATGCGCCGCATTTTCCCCGTCAGCCATGATTGCGGCTGTAGTCGAGCGCTTGATTTTTTGAATTTCTAAAGCTTTGGCATAATCAGACTTGGAACGTTCAGCGTAATGGTCCAAAAAAGAAGACCCAGCTAAGCCTGCATTTTGCGTTTCCTGCAAACGGCCTCTTTCTAATTCGTCACGCTCACGCTTTTCTGCCGCTTCTAAATCAATCCGTAGCTTGCGAATTTTTTCATCAATATCAGTAAGTGCATACTTATCCGCTAGCTCCTCTCCTTCTTTCCCAAAAACATTCGCTTGTATCCATTTGATTGGACGGTCTAGCCCGCGCCCTACTCCTGCTAGCTCACGGTCCCTTTCTTGAAGCGCTTCGTCCAAATCAGACTTAATATCACTAACTGGCCGAGCACCACCAAGAGCGTAGTTAAAGGATTTGGCTGCAGCAGAGAAGTAGTCGTTTGCCGCGCTTTTAGCTGAAAGCCAAGCCTTAGTGAAAACATTAATGTTTTCAGCAATCTGTGGCGCTCTCTGCTGCATCATGTCTGCATGCGCACGAACAGCTACAGAAACCGCTTCTTGCTGCCTACCCTCTCGCTCTAATGCTCGAACTTGATTTAGAGTAGATAGGCTCAAATAGCCGTACTGCTCATTCAGATCAAGCAATGCCTGCACTGGGTCTCTACGCAATGCCGCAAATTCTCCAGCCATATCAGAGACGCCACGCCCTGTTAATTGAGACATGGCGTATATGGCCTGGCCTGCTACCTCAATATCCCGCCCAGAGAGCCTCGCATTCGCAGTTAATTCAACAAGCACAGCCGCAGCCGCTCTGGTAACAGCCTCAGAGTCACTAATACGACGTGCCATTTCCTCTAGCTGCCCGCCACTAACCCCAGCAATCCGCCCTGTATCGATGAGCGCAATATTATAGTTACGTGCCTCCTGTGCGCCTCGCTCATATAAGGCCATGGCTCCAGCGGACGCCCCTATAGCGGCAACCAAGCTTCCCACTGACAATGCTGCCCCTCTTGAGACGCCGCTCAGCAGATCAACGCCTGAGCCAAGTCTAAGTATCGAGCTGCCGGCCTGCCTGATGTCTCCGCTTGCGGCCGCACGAGCAAGAAGCAAAAGGTTATATCGCGCTGTGGTCGTGCTTAGGCCCAGTCTATCCATCATAACCACAGCCTGACCCGCGCCATCAGCGACCTGCTTCATTTGCTGATCACTAATCGCTGATCTCTGCCCAGCAATTTTGGCTAATGATTGGGCGTAAGTATCAACATCTAGGATGCCCTGACGGAAAGACTGATTTAACTGTTTTTCCATCCGATCGAGCCGACTAAGCTTGCCCTCAAGCGGATCGATCTGGTTTAGCAGCTTCTCAAGCGAAGATCTATTTTTGTCTGCTGCTTCTGCCGCGGCCTTCATAGCGGCCTCTTGCCGCTCTTGGGCGAGTTGAACTTTACGCTCCGCCGAGGCTACCGCCGTATAAGTACGCGCACGCTCTTGCCAGCCTTCACTTGTTTTTCGCACCACAGAGTTCGATTCGCGCATAGATCGAACCTCCTCCTGCATGGCAAGTTGTCTTGCGACAGCAGCCTGAGCAATCGATTTATAACGGTCTTCTGCTTCCTTATTTGTACGATTTAGAGAATCGGTTGCGCCCTCAGCCTTATCGGCAGATTGCGCCAGACGGTCAAGCTCCTTCTGAGCCTCCTTAACACGACGGCTATCTATTTCTAGCTGCAATTCAGCCAATGTCATTGACATAATCGTTCGCCCATAAAAAAACCCTGCTCACTGGCAGGGCTAGGGTGGGTAATTCGCCATCAAAATCGCGAAAATTGGTTTTTTAGGGTTGATACCCGTATTTTTTCTCAAACTCGGACTCCATGTATTCACATGTCCTTGCAGTAAATCTTTGCTCGCTCGGGGATAACGCCTTTCTTTCCGTCTCCTCCCAACAATATTTAATAGAGTTTCGGGCGTTTTGCTTCTCCGTTAACCCTTCACTCAATTTACACTGCCCCAAAAGAAGCAAAAGCACAAAAACAACTACGGCGCCTAGCATTAATCGAAAAGCTATAGAGAAGCCTGAGCGACCTTGCCTTTGGGGATCTTCAAGCGGCCTATCTTCGCCCAAAAGAACTGCCTTTTGCCTCTCAAACTCAGCATTACTGAGCAGCCCGTCCTTTCTTAGGTCATCCAGCTTTCTCAATTCATCTGCCACGCTCATCCCTAGCACCCAGTATCAAATCAATACAAGGCATCATAGCTCACTATTTAGAGGCTGTTTTTTAAACCAGTATCTTTATTTTCACATACAAGCTAAGTTACATATAGAAATAACATCAATCTATTATTGTTTCTCTATGAAAGCTCAACTTTTATTTGGATTATTTGTCTTAGTATTGATCATGAAAATGTGCGGTGGAGACGATTCCTCTTCTCGACGCAACAATCAATCATCTTCGACGAAATCATATACTGAAATAGCCAAAAATCAGGAATTCTCCGCTGCAATGGAGCCTCTTCCTGCTAAAACTGAGCCTGCATACGAAGAACGATACATAGGCCCAAAGACATTAAACATACGCTCCAGCCCGAACGGAAAAATCATTAGCTCTTTAAAGCATGGTGCGAAAGTCATCATTTACTCAGAGGAAGGCAGCTGGAGCAAGATATCAGGCAATGACTCCCCTGACCTCTGGGTATCCAACTCTCACTTATGTGAATATAGCGACTGTAGTGACCAGCCCAAATGGAAGCCTGCGCCGCCCCCACCTTTACGCACTATTACCCGCTCTACCCCTCAGTACAGCTCTGGGTGCTCTTGCTCTTCCGGTAATAACTGCTATGGGCCAAGAGGGGGGAGGTATTGCATCACATCAGGTGGCAATAAGCGCTATCGATAAAAAGCCCACATTAAGCAGGTCGAACGTTAAAGCCATATAGCGTAGATATAAAAAACTAACCAGAGGCTGATCGTAATGACCTGATCACTTTAACACCGTGAACTCTCTTCCGTTTTCCCATCTAACGACCTCGGAGTCCTTCGGTGAGTTCAAATCGTAATAGGTATACTCCGATGCTTCACTAAACCACTTATATCTGACTTGATTGAACCGGAGCATAATCAAGTTTTCATGAATTTGACCGTTGATTTGCTTAATGTTGGCATTCCTAACAAATGCAGCGGACACAAACTCAACAGTCTTAAAACCGGCTCCGAACGTTTTAGCGCTTCCGTCAGCCTCCCATAACTGTCGCCTCATAGCAGGACCATATGCGTCACGCAGCACTGGGAGTAACTCTGTTTGTTTTTTAACTACTAAACGTCGAAACTCCTGCCGCTTCTTTTCTTGAGCCTCGCTTAGATCCAGAGACTCACCATTTTCATATACTACCGCCCACGCCCCAAGAACAATCAGCGCCACATTAATTGACTGTACATCTTTCGTGTAGCTGGAGGCCTTAATAGTCGGGATTGATAAAATTTCTCTATCTAGCTGAGCCATATATTCTGCAATCTTAGCTAGCTTTTCTTCTGCCGCCTTAGCTTCTGCATTGACTCTATCTATATCCTCTTTCTTCTGTCTCTCTGCTTCCTTTTTTGCTGAAATAGCAGCCTGCTGCTCATATCTAGCTACGACCTCCTCAGAGCTTGGAGCCGTCAAGGCTAAAACAATAGGCCCCGCCACAAGCACCATAAAAACTGCCGCAGCTGGAGAAATCCAAGCTCTACCTGTAAGTGCGCTAATTTTCTGCATGACCGCCGGAGCAATCAATAGGGCAGCAGCTAAGAATACAAGTCCTGATGGAATCGAAATGACCGCCATAGCTCCGACACCAAACATGCCTACTATGCCTGACATAATGTACAAAACTATGCGTAAAACTTTCTGCATACCACACCCGTATCAAAACATTACAGAGATCATACCCAAGTAACGGTTAACAGGCCATAAGCAAAAACCCACTTCAAGACAGGCAGCAAAACAAAGCAATAAACCTTATTGCCACCCAATTTAATTGGGGGTACAATTTATTCATGCGAACAGTTATTGAAACCCCCTCCTTTCAGAAGCAAGCCTCCGAGGTATGGTCTAAGGAAGAGCGTGAAGCATTCATAGACTGGATCGCTGAACACCCTGATGCCGGTGATGTAATCAAAGACGCAGACGGTGCTCGCAAGGTACGATGGAGCCGCAAAGGCACAGGCAAAAGCGGTGGTGTTAGAGTGATCTATTACCACCTTGTTGATGACGAAGTTGTTCTTCTCCTTATGCTTTACGCCAAAGCTGTGCGCGAAACAGTTAAAGGCAAAGAAATCAAAGACAAGCGGAGTAAATTATGAAATCCCTAAAAGACCTAAAATCGCTAGACCTCGATAAAGTCGCAAAAGCCATCGAAGCTGATGCTGGTCAGGCACTACCGGGGCTGCGTGAGTCACTATCCGAAGCAAAAGCCGGCGAATTTGCGCAAACACACACGCCTGAGCAAATCATTTCACGCCGCCGTGGTCGTCCAGTTGGCAGCAAGCAAGCCGTCACAAAAGAAGCGGTAAAAATCAGATTAGATGCTGATGTGTTAGCTGCATTACGCGCAAGTGGTGATGGTTGGCAGACCCGCATTAACGATACACTTCGTGCCTCATTGGCGTTAGCAGGCAAGGTTACGAGCTGACCGCATCGTTATAAATCTAGCTTAGACCCTAGTCTCCGCTTTGCGCCATAAAAACAGCCGCTGAAAAGCGGCTTTTTAGAGAGAAGCTACTTAAAGAAGAGTTTTTTTGCAATAAGAGAACCGATCCCTAGCCGTGGAGTTATCGCTGATCCTAAAACAACAGTCCCAGCTCCTTCGGTTTTTCCATCTAATAATTTCATAAAATCGGCTTTTGCTCGAGCAAGATACTCTTCTTTAGTCTCATTTTGTTGAGGCTCACCGACCTCACCAACTAATTGACCCAAGAACTCTTCTGACACCACATGGTTAACTAGCTCAGTAGAAAGCTTACCGCTATCAGAAGAAGATATCGAAGCCTCCCCCATCGCAGCAAACACGGCGGGACTCTGCATCTCTTTTTTCGCTAACTCCACAAAACTAGACTTAACGCTTTGGGGAAGACTCTCAGTGAACTCCTTGGTTATAACCTGCAAGTCCTTTTTCATGCTTTGCTCCGAGTCTTTTTGGACACATCAAAAATCTTAGCAAACAATGGCTCCACTACCTTCCAGAGCTCATCGTAAATAGCTTGCTTCGTTTGCGGAGGTACCTGCTGCCAAAATTGAAATAAATGGCCTAATATCCTCATCAGCCAGCTAATCATATACGCCCTCACTATCTTGCCTAGTGGCATCATCAAAATTCAGATAACGGTTTAACAACCAAAAAACAAATTTGCATCTGATTGTTAAGCTAGGCCTATAGTAAGCGATTGCAACAGTTCACTCCATACCTCTTTTTAGCTTAGATCGAATGTCGGGGAGAGCCTACTATTCGCACACAGCGCCTCTTAGACCTTAGTCTCCCCCATTGCCCTACATCAACGCTCTCTTAACACTTCCTTGATATGTTACAGGTTCCTACAACCTAAATATGAGATGCACATGGAAAATCAAGAAGACAAAAACCTCGCTCGCTCCGCTATAACAAGGCTAGGCGAGTCACTCAACTTAGCTAACCATTTACTGGTGACATTTAACGATAAAATAGAAGCAGACAAATCAGTTGACATTGGGAGCGTTCGCCTTCTAGTGAAATCGGTTGATCAGCTCATTACATGCCACACGAGAAGCTTGGAAGCCCTAAGCCTAATGGAGTCCGAACTAAAGCATGTGCGTGCGACTAATGACCTGCTTCTGCAGACCATAGCATCTAAAAAATAAGCCTAATCACCGCCAGTCGCACGGCTGGCGGTAAGCTTACAATACTTTTTGCTCTAAGCGATTCAACCGAACATCGCTAGAGTTTCGACCCATCTGCTCATCAAGACTAAGTGCCTGTATCCGAGCATCTATATTAAAAAGCCTGTGGCGAAATGCTTCTACCATTTTGAGGTGGTGCATAAGAGTGCCAATACACAAAAGTAGTAATGCAAATAACAAAAAATAAACCAACATACCCACTCCTTCGCGGTCACTCCCGCTCTAAACGATCAATTTCAAATACTACCTATCCCTGCCCTTTCATCAGCTGCCCTAAGCCTGCTGCTGACGATGCTTGCTCTGTTTTAGCGCCCCCAAGCATGGTTGAACGGTAGAGGCTGTCTAACTGGCCAATAAGTCGCAGTTGCCATGATTCCAATCTAATACGCGTTAGATCGCAGTAAGCCTGGATATCCTGAAACCCTATTGGCTCTGGCACGGCTGGCCCCATTCCTATTTGCCAGCGCCGCTTAGAGGCTAACTCTTGAAATACTGTCCATATGCGATGACCAGCCAGCGGTAGCAGTGGGCCATCCAACTGCTTAGCCCTAACGCCTGTTTGTTCTTCGACTTGCTCGTATAACTGCCTGAGCGTGATGCCTAGCCCCTCATGAGTCCGAAGCAAGCCAAACTCATGCTCTGCATAGGCAATTACTTCATTACTCAGGCAATCGTAAAATTTGCTCGGTCACGCGAAGCAGCGAGGATTTGATCGGTGAAGTCAGGATTGTTCTTTAGTAAGGTCTCCACCCCTGCCGGGCTGTACTCTTCCTTAATCCCGCGCCAGCCGATCACACGTACGGTCGCTGCTTCGTGGCTATCAACAATCACATCACGCAAAGAGCGGTGCTTTACGCTGCCACCTTTAACTTCGGCCATCTGCTCAGCGGCTCGTGCATCAGACTTCTCCACCTCGTAGTTTTCTACTTCCGTGGAGTGATCTCCAAGTACAGTGACATAGATGCCGATAGGCGTACCTTTGGGGTACTCCAGCTCTAACTCAAACCCCCGCGATGCAGCCGCGCGTGTGTTGATATCGGACAACGAGTATTCTTTTTTGCTCATATTGTTTCCATAAAAAAAGCCGCTCAATGGCGGTTAGTGAATAAATAACTCAGGCTGCAACTCTGATTCGATACGCTCTCGGCGTTCTCGTAGCAAAGGAATAGCTCGTTTTCGCTCAAGCATTAGCCTTGAGCCAAAGGACGCCCTCACTTGCGTGGAAACCTCCTCGGCAATCAAGGCCTGGAGTTGTTGATATAAGCCCATCGCATTGTTTTGCTGTTGATCGTAAGCCCTAATAACTTTCAAGCAAAAAGCAGGGCTAACCCACATCGCATAAGCATAAACAAGCTCTTTGCATACATAGGTGCCTCGCTGTGGGCCTCCATTAATGATTTGAAATGCACTGCGCTGATCTGCGCACTGGATCTCGTAAACCAGACCCTTCGTAGTTTCCAGCCTCATGAACTGGCCCGGCCTGTGTTTTGGTAGCCCTCCAGCTGCACGATGTAAATCATTGAGACAAAATTGACCATTACCATCCTGTCGAATTGCCATTGATGAAATAATCAAATGATTCATATATGACCTCAAAAAAGAAAAGGCCCCAATTAAGGAGCCTGATCAATCGAGGCATAAACCACCATTCCGGCTCGGCATCTGCCGATTTAAGGGTGCCTAGAAACCAGTTTTATTTACGGGCCTACAGGCGGCTCCGTCTCTTCTACCTCACCTGTGATGCGGAAGTTAAACGTAGCGCCCACCACGCCATCTACTTGCGCATCCCATGAGCGCTGCTGCACCAGAGCCAGACAAGCAAACTTAGACCGGTCAGGGAAGGTAACAACAATCAAGCGGGGCTTTTTATCTTTGTCAGCGGCTTTAATCGCTTTTTGTGCGGCATCATCGGACTTCCAAAAGCCCGTAACGCTTAGGGTGCCCGAGTCGCTAAGACCTAAGCGAAACTCTTTGGCCGTACTGCATAGGGTGGATGTGTCAAGCTCAGTGGCTTGACCACCCTGCCATTGCAACTGGCGTGCAGTGCAATCAAGATCAGCCATCGTCAGACCCGTAGGCTCTGTGCTGGCCGCCTCTTGTGTCGATATCTGTAACGTAGTGCCTTGCACCAGTAATACTTTGCTGCTCATAAGAGCCTCCAGAACGAAAAAACCGCCCGGAGGCGGTCATAGATAAAAAATAACAATCAACTCATGCGGTACCGTATTTGCACCGGAACTTGGTAATAATCAGGGTCAGGACGACCCTGTAAAATAGTAGGTGGACTGGGTATAGCGACCCCATCTACCACTAAGCCAGCGGGGAAAAGCGCAGCCAGCTCAGAAGCAATGCTCTCAGCCTCTCCACTGCCTTGGTTAAGCGCTACAAAAACGTTTATATGTAAGATGCCTTTATGCTCCTGTGTTACCAAGGAGCCACTGACCGTCTGAGCCGGCATTAGCGTCACCTGCAACCATGTTTGGTTTGGTACTGGCTTAAAGCTCACGTTCTGCCATGCAATAGCAATAGACTTGCCTGTGGCCCAACCATTTAGCCGTCGCTCTAAGGTCTTACGTATGTGTAAAATCATTTAGGCAGCTCCCTAATGGCTTTTCGCACATAGTCGCGGAATTCATCTCTAGTCACTGCCACCATCCCTTCTGGTGCACGCTTTGAGTATCCATCCTCAATACGCAGCGCATAAGGCAGGTTATTGCTGTAGTAAATCAGCCCGCCCGCCTGCATAGAAGCCGCGAGGGTGTTGAACTTAGCCCTTGTTGGCTCCCCTGTCGGATCAATTTCATCGAGCACGCCCGTCGCTGGAGATTCAGCCTGTAATTGCCAGTTAGCGCGAAGCCGGCCGCCAGTGTAGCCCTCCCCGTACCAGCCTAGCTTTAGTGCCGCTTCTTTAAAATCAGCATCCCAATGCTTAGGGTTCCCTACTGGTGTTCGCAACACCAGACTATCCCCGATTTCAATCACCGCTCTACGCACCACCTCATCCGCGTTTTCTTTAGCGCGTTGAGCAAACTTGCGAATGTTTAACGCAAAGCTACCTTTAGCCATTACAGCCCCCTTACTTGCGCTATGTAGAGAATATCAGTGGCGCCTGGCGCGATAACGCTCACACCAACGACATTGCACTGGGCACCATCGACCGTTAGCGTTTCGCCGCTTTCAGGCCTAGTAAAGCCTTGAGCGGGGATATAGATTCGCTGATCACCCTGCTGAACCAATGTGCCGTCGATATCAGCTTGCTTATAGCCGTCTTTAACACCAGAAGCAGCGTAAGTAGCTGGATCACTGCCAGGCTCGACTCGCCCTGTGTCAGGGTTATAGCCGCCTGGTGTGCCTGGTCGACTGAGCACAACATCTGAGGCTCTGCCCTTTGCCCTAGCTCGCTCGATCATCGCTAAGGCGCGCTGTGCGTCACGGGCACTCATTGCGGCACCAGCCTTATCTTTACCACCCCATCTAAGCGCTCGGTGACCGCTTCTTGCTTCTCTAGATCCACTACGACTCGACTGTTAGCATCTAATTTGTGGCGAATGATATAGCCCAGCGCAGTATCAGCAATGACAACCTGCTTCTGCTCAATGCCATCCAAATAAACATCAGCCTTCAACCCCTGTGCTTGTATTTTCTGAAACGCTTCATACGCAACGGGGTCTGAATTGTTAGCAGATAGCCTCATGTCAATTCCTTTCTAATCGAATAGCTGTCACTTTTCCTGTTGCCACCAAAGGCTCAAGCAAGTCATCCACCACAGCAAAACGAACCTGCCCGCCGTTATCAGGCTCCATATAAGTGGTTGTTAGCGGCCCTATGGTTTCACTTTTTATGCGCTCATCAGGCAACACATCTGCATACAACTCGCCAGATAGCGCACGCACAGCAAGCTCGCACGTTGCATCAAGCACGCGCTTTACTGGCCAAGGAAAGCCTGTGCGTGGCCACTCTAAGGACTGATCAGTACTTAACGGCCTGTTTTTGTAGCGGTACCGCGCATCGATATACTGAGTCGCACGGCGTAACGCCTTTTGCCTGTCTGCCTCAGTAGCAGTTGCCCAAGCCTCATGGCCCATCTTTCCCATGTAGTTACTAGCGTCAGCAAGATCGATGTAGCTGTCAGCATCAGGCCGCCCCGTGCCATCCTCGACAAGCAGGCTCATAACTAGGCTCCCGCTTCGCCTTCAGGCTTTGGCTCTGTCACAGCCTCAGCTTTAGGCTCAGCCTTTGGTTTGGCTTGCGATGGCGCCTTCTTGGCTACTACAGCATCTGGGTGTATGTAGTCTTGTGGCGCGTACACTGCATCGATGATGGTGTAACCCTGCTCACGTAACTCAGCTTTGCGCTCCGAGGTCACAGGGTGCTTTTCAAAGATGATCTTGCGTTCTTTGCTCATGGTTTTCTCAATAAAAAAGGGCCAACCCAAAGGCCAGCCCCATTTGCTTACTTAGCTGCATCACCGATAGTGACAACACCTGCGGTGTGCTTGTCGGAGGTCGCCACGTTATCCCAATTGGCTCCAGTGCCGAGCTTGGCGTCAGAAGGAGATTTCCCGCCATTTACTTCGTCCCAAGCATAGCCTTTGAGACCTAAGCCAAAGGTATAGTCAATCTGCATCGTGGTTTCGATACGATCTTTACCGTTAGAGGTTTCAATATTGCTGATGATGTCAGAGCCATCAGACACAATAGCTGCCCCTTCAGCTAACGACAGTACGCGCAACTTAGCAGGAGTATCCGGCGTACCGGGTACCGCAGCCGAATACAGTGCTGGAGCATCGGTCACAACAACGGCCTTACCCAGAATATCCACCACACGCACATTCTGCGCTTGGAATAATTGCTGCGCATTGTTCAGGTTTTGGCCAATCAGTTTGTGAAAGGTAGTGCCATTCATGATCTGAGCAACCAAGTTGCCAGAGTGGTCTCCAAACTTACCGTGCGCTTCATTCATCGCAGCGTAAGTGACACCAGCAGTTGCACTCACGTCATTAGTTACGTTCGCATTATTACTAATGGCGGCCACAAGAGCCAAAATAGCCGTGTTCAACTGGTCAGCCATCATGGCTTCGGCAAAGTTTCGGCTTGCTACCTCAACGCCTTCCGCTGTAGGTTTGTTGAGCCAAGTCAATTGCGAAGGCTCAAAGCGGATCGGGCCAAAGCCTCCTGCCACTTTTACGCTGGAATGCTTAAGCTGAGTCAGATCGGTGGCCGTTGCAGCACTGTTTGTAGAGTAGCGATCAACACGACGCTGAGCCGAATGAATGGCCGCAAAGAACGACTCTTGAAGAAAGTCACCGTCAAAGCCTTCGGTAGTTAGGCGAATGGCACCATTGCTGGCTTCGTTAAACTTGCCCACCATTTGAGCCAGGGTTTCGATGGTTGCAGGCATGATGTATGTATTGAAGACCTGCATCTGGGATAAAGACATAATAGTTCCTTAATGTGTTTTGCTCGGATGAGCATTGAAATAACCATTGCGGGGCATCCACCCCTTGCGCCGAATCCCATCCGAGATCACAGCAAGAGCCGACTGCTTTATGCAGGCGGCAAATCATATTTTGCAGCGATGGCTGCTGTACGCTCATCGCGCGTGCCGCCAAAGTTGCCTTTCTTTTGTCCGACACCACCGCCGCCGTTTGATGGAGCGCCAGAGCCAGAGCCTTGAGAACCTTTGAGGATTTGCTCCTTGTAGGGGTACTGATCAACTAGGGCCTCTAGCGCCTCGTCAAAATCAGCCACCTCACCTGGTCGGCTGCGGCTAAATATCTTGTTGCCGGCAGGGTCATAGGCAACCACTTTGCCGTCTTCGACCTTAAAGGCTTGACCGAAGCGCGCCTGCACCAAGTCAGCAGGGATGGCGAACTTTTCATTGATAAACTTGGAGCGGTTGAAGTTGCCGCCGATTACCTCGCTATATAGCTGGCCTTGCAGCTTGTCGAGCTCCCCTTGTAGGGTCTTTTCACGCTCGGCGCTGGCTTTAGCGGCTGCCGTAACCTGCGCTTCAGCGGCTGACTTAGCAGCAGCTTTGATTTCTTCGACTTTGCCTGCTGTCACGAGCTGGCCTTCGTCCAAGTTTTTAATGGTTTCTAAGGCCTTACGTGCCGCATCCGCGTCCTCAATGCCCTCAAAAGCCTTGATCTTTGCCTCGACTGCCTCTTTTGCTTCACGGTGTGTCTGTGCCTCGCGATTTAACCCGGCAATTTTCGAAACAGCCGCCGCAGCATCAAACGGTGCCTCTTTACCGTCTGGGTGTACATACACTGGGTGGCCATCTTGAAGCACCACATTACCGTTTTCATCTAGCTTTAATTTCATCTCAATTCCTTTGGCTATCCAGCCTAATGCGCCCCGCCTATCCAGACTGCAGGCAATAAAAAAGCCGCCTCAGTCTCCTGAAGCGGCTAATCTGCTTTGCTGTGCCTATGCGTACTTTTCCCGCAACTGCTCCAGCGTTAGTGGGTTGCCCCGTAAATCCAGTAAATCAGACAAGGTAATCTTGCCTGCACGCCACAATTCGGCCCTACCCTTGCCTAAGGACTCGTTCTGATACGCCTCGTCCTTTGTCTCAAGCCACTGCTCAAATGTCAGGCTTGAATCCACCGGCCCATCCGCACTGGCTCGCTTTGATGTACGAAAGCTAGGTAATGTCACGCCGTTTATCGTGAGCGGCTTCAAGACGCTAGTCTCTACACTCCTGCAACCCCAGTGAACAGGAACCCCGTTTAAGTACGGTATTTTGTGGTCTACCGGCGTGGCAATCATCGTGCCGTCATCATCCCACTCAATAGACCACTCCTTTTGATCGCGCGCTTGGCATTGCAAGGTTGTGTGGCTATCTAGGGTGCTAATCTGCCGAATACCAATAACAATGTCAGCATTTTGCCTGAAGGCCTCACGCCTAGATGCGCTGGCCACGGTTTGAATGCTCGTATGCACCAACGAACGTGCATCGCGCAAGGCTATCTCTTGCATGCCTTCACCAGGCAAAGCGTCCTCATCCTGCAATTTTCCCACCAGCGCTTGAGCAATCTTCTCGGTAGTTAATCCTCGGACAAAGCCACTACGAACCACACGGGCAAAGCGCTTTTGTACGCTATAGGCTTGCCCTGCCCACCAATCAGCCGAAGGAGCGCCATCAATAAGTAGCTTAGAAACGTCTAGCCCGAGCTTTCTAGGCCTATTGAGCAAGCTGATACCTACTGCTGCATTAACAGACTCTACGGCACCCGAGGCGGCTAACGGCGCAAATCCGCGCATCTGCATGACTTGCTCTGCGGATATTTCCTTATAGCCTTGGTTAATGAGCTTTGTGGCTTCTTTGATCAAGAACTCCACATCGGAAGCGTGAAACAAGTCGGCGTTCTTAAGCAAACGCTCTAAGCGTGCCATCAAACGTCTTACCTCTTGCTCAGTCACCATCTGCTGGCCTGCCGCAAAGCGTAGAGCCTCAATATTGGCATCGGTAAATAACTCGGCCAATCGTTTATCAATACTCATGGCTCAACGCCCTCAGGGCTTTTTGCCTGCTCCGCGCGGAACTGGGCCATCAGGCGCACCACTTCGCTCGCATCAGGCCCTTGAGACTCAATGCGCTCCTGCTCTTCTTCCCATGTTGCGTCATCCGAGATCAACCCACGACGCTTAGCCTCGTTAAATAGACCCTGTTTACTGAGCAAGCCAGCATTAAACATATTGATCAATACATTCATGCTCTCCACTGGCGCAAAATCAGGATCCAAATTGACGTGCACTTGGACATTTCCAGACTCAATCGTATTACCCATCCATTCAGCCATTAGGCCAATCATCTGGTCAATAGAGTCCTCAAGGTTCTGTGCAATCATGCCTAAACGACTTATCTCCTTGGCGTTTTCTGCCTCGGACTGTGCGGCCGTCATGACCTGCGTATCAGGCTTGAGCAGCTGACCGCCTGCCACTCGCATCTGTTCCTCTAACGCCTCAAGGTCCTCTTTGCCTGAGCTAATGGCTGCCCCTGAGTGCTCGACATACTTCATGTCGCCACCCTCGGGCAGGTCAATACCGGACTTGGCCCCAATAATGATGCCTGGCACCTCATTGCCATTTTCATCGTACTTGGGTTGCACTCCTATCGTAGCCAAAATAGGCACACACGCCGTCTCAATCAAACTGTCTAGGCTGCTTTGCTTTTGCCAGTGCTTTACGTTCAACCAAGCTAGCTCAAGTAAAGGCGGCACAGCAAGCATGAAGCCAGTACGATTCGCGTACAGCGTCACTAGCGGTATGCGGCTCAAGCCTGTCGCCCCTTCATCATGCAAGTACCAGCCATCTTTGCCCTTACGGTGCACTTCATAGCTGCCGATGCGTAGAACGCGAACCTGCTCTATTTCCTCAACGCCGTACTTACCTGACTCCTCAGTGACGGTTTCACGGATACGGACCTCGGACAATACGACGTTGCCACCTTGCTTCGTCGTTTTCCAGCCCAGTATTTGATTGTGCTTTACGAGCACCCCATAAGGTCGTACACCTAGCGCCAGTTCCTCCGCTTGGGTTTTAGCATTGTGTTGGGGCATATCCACCAACACATGACTTAAACCATAGGCAACAGCGTCGTCCATCCAGTCACGAGCAAAGGCATGCAGGTTACGGTCCTCTGTATCAACGTCTTCCATCAGGCCCAATAAACGCGCAGGCAAATTGTCGCCAAGCTTTACCGGCTTGGTAAACACTCGTCCAACCATTGACGCCACAGCATCTGTAAAGGCTGGATATAGCGTGGCGGCATTGATTCGGGCCTCATAATCCTGATCTGTCTCTAGGCGGCGCTTAGGTAGATATTTCTCCTTTTTGCCGCGCATAGACAGCGTGCCGCCCCGCAAATCATCAACAACGGCCCAATTCTTAGCCATTGCCTCGACTGCTGGCAGTACATAGTCCACTTGATCAGTGTTGCTCATATCTCTAATGCCCTTTGTACAACCGTAGCCCTCGCCATCGGCCATTCATAATCCACGCAGTACCCAATAGCAGTGGTGATATGTTGATATTTGTTTTTGTCATCTTCTTGAAAGCTCGAACCCTCTTTAAGCTGGACAGTAGCTAGGCCTTTATCACACCATTTTGCCGTTACTGGGTTTACATACAGTGATATGTTTCCATCGGCACTTTTGATCTTGGCCCTAACGGCGTTCTGCCTATCTTTAATGGCTGGGTGTGCGGGTTTTACCTTCCTGATCGCTTTCCAGCCATTGCGTCTTAGCACGCCCTCAATATCGGTATAGTCAGATGCATGCCCGTGCTTTTCGCCTGCTCGACCGGCTGGGTCACCATATAAAAAAACCACCTTGTTTTGGTGGCTCTTAAACTTTTCGACAAATTCCTCGGCTGATTGTCGCGATACAGCACTGGTTAACACTATTTCATCCAATAGATACAGAGCAGCACCTCTGCGTACCCCAACAGCCGACGATAACGGCGTGTAGTTCTGGTCATGCATCCACATCAATGCCTCATGAGGTTGAATGCGCTCTTTGGTGTGGTTGGCTTTACCGTAATCCTCGTAGATCCTGCCAGCCGCGGTCTCGAACGAAGCCTCAAACTCCTGCCTAAACTGCTTCTCTGACATAGCGCGCTTCATCGCAGCAATCACGTCATCAGGCAGAATTTCAGCCGACTTCCAATGGAACACAGCAAAGTCTGGATTTGTACCCGCTTCCGCGGCACTACATAGATCGTAATAATGGTTTAGCCCATCGGGCACCCCAAGCAGCCAGCACCATGCCCGGTACTCTGGATCCATTGGGTTAACGGTGTTTAACGCAGGCAAGATATTCGCTTCCCACGCATCGGGCTTTACGTCAGCAAATTCATCAATGCCACCCCCCTTCCAAGGGATACCTTCAATCCTCTGGGGCTTATCCAACCCTATAACATGCAGTTCACTGCCATTGGGCATATAGATAATGCGATCCGACTCACTGGGCCGTCTCTTGTGCATGCTCGAAAGCGTAAAGGCCTTTAGGTCATCCCAAAAGATCTTCTTTGCTTGGTCATGCGTTGGGGCTGCTGCAAAATACTGCCCTGCTACTTTATTAGCTTGCTTCACCAAGAAGCGCTTAAATCGCTCCGTCTTGCCTGAACGCCTACCGGCTGGTACCAAGGGGAACCGTATGCCGCTAGGCACAGCCTGCAATAATGCCAACTGAACGGGATGGGGCTTGAGGTGATACCAGCGGGCCAACTGTCTATCCAATAAAAGATTGCCTGTTTGCATCATGCTGGTAGCCGTCCTATCAGTTCCTGCAGTAACTCTGCCTCGTCTTTGCCGCCGCCCGCCTTTTCAGCTTTTAGCAACTCTACTCGCGTACGCTCCAAGCTCTCAATACGAGCCGTCAGCTTATCTATAAGCGCCGGGTAGTCGCGCACCTTGCTCGTTGTAGTTACTTGCTCGGCACCGGCAACCACTACGCCATCAATGATGACCGGCTCGCGCTTCTCGCTATCAAGCTCTAAGGTGTGGCCGTGCTCAGCCTCACGATCTAACGCACGCATCAGGCGTATCCGCGTCAGGCGTAGTTCTTCATCGACCTTGCCCAGTTCTATCTGGTCGGCGACTAGTTTTTCTTCTTCGGTGTAATAGCGGGAGTAAATGCTCCCTGGTGTCACGGCGTGCTTGTTGCCCTTATTGGCTCTACTAGCACCACCTCCGTGTAATTTACAGCGCTTGGACCCCGGCACCGCATGGCGCTTACATGGCTCCCCGCTGCGCGTCTTTGCGCCACATAGGGCCATGTCAGCACCTCATTCATGGGGTGTTTTGAATAAATGGTAAAAAGTACGCAATAAAAAGCCGCCCGAAGGCGGTTGTGTGTCTAGGCTGTCAAAAGCTTCTTCGGCTCATCAGCCAATTGAAGAATCGTTCGGTGGGATTTTTCATTTAGTCCGAGGATTTTCACTGAAACACCCTTGGCGCTGAGCTTGGTATGTATTCTCTCGATAGTTTCTACTGCTGTTATATCCCATACATGCGCATCAGAAAAATCAAGAAATATTTCTGGTATCGGCTCATTTAAATCTATCTCATCAATCACTTGATTTGCAGAGGCAAAAAATAGCTGCCCCTTGATCTTGTATATCCTGGACTTCCCTTCGTCACCTAAGTAGTTATATACGCTTACTACACTAACAACTTTATTTGCAAAAAACACAGCTGATAACAACACGCCTGTTAGCACGCCCTTAGACAGATCATGTGTCCATACCGTAACGATGACGGTTGCTACCATCACAACGCTGGAGCTTTTAGGGTGCGTAACTAAAGTATTTAACGACCTCCAATCAAAGGTGCCTATAGACACCATAATCATGACCGCTACTAATGCAGCCATCGGTATCATCCCCACCCACTCACCAAAAAACACAATTAAGATGAGAAGAAACACTCCAGCACAGAGCGTAGAAAGCCTGCCTCTGCCACCAGCCCTCACATTGATAACTGACTGGCCTATCATGGCGCAGCCTGCCATCCCACCTAGAAAGCCCGTAATAATGTTTGCTGTACCTTGACCTAGGCACTCTCTATTCTTATTGCTTGGCGTGTCGGTCATGTCATCAACAATTGACGCAGTCATCAAGGACTCCAAGAGGCCAACTATTGCTAGTGACACAGAGTACGGCAAGATAATTAATAGCGTCTCTAAGCTCAGCGGAATGTTTGGCAGCAAAAACACCGGCAAAGAATCCGGTAAAGTGCCCATATCACTAACTGTTCTCACCTCTATCCCTAAGGCAAGGGTAACGGCGGTTAACAGGACAATCGATACGAGCGGTGATGGAAGTACATTACTTACACGCGGCAGCAGATAAATAATAACCAAGCCAGCTGCTGTCAGCGCGTAAACGTGCCAGGTAACATTAGTTAGTTCCGGAAGTTGGGCCATAAAAATTAGAATGGCCAATGCATTGACGAAGCCAGTCACAACAGAGCGTGACACAAACTTCATTAGCCTACCAAATCCGACCGCACCAGCTACTACTTGTATTATGCCCGCCAGAATAGTAGCCGCTAACAAGTACTGCAAACCGTGATCTTTAACCAGCGTTACCACCACTAACGCCATCGCTCCGGTCGCAGCAGAAATCATCCCTGGCCTGCCACCAACAAAAGCAATAATTGTTGCAATACTAAAAGAAGCATAGAGTCCAACCTTAGGATCTACGCCAGCAATAATAGAAAAAGCGATAGCCTCGGGAATTAGAGCTAAAGCTACCAGTAAGCCCGAGACTATGTCTCTACGGGCATTAAAAAACCAGATGGATTTCAAATTCAACATGCAGATTCCTATCTGCACGGCGAGTGACAAGACTTAAAGGAATTAGGTAGAGACTAAACCGAGACGCCACGATGCCACCCGCTGTGCTTCATCAACGAAAGAAATGTGAGAACAAGCAGGTAGCAGTTATTTACATGGGTATATAAAGTTTAGGATTGAGGAAGTGGCCTTAGTCTAACATACCAGATAAAGCAAAACTTTACGGATTTCGGAGAGATCACTAGCCTGTCAGGCTAAATGACGCATTTTTAAACACTCACAAAAACCGTCCCCCTCCAGGCGGCTAAAAATAAATTTTTATGCGTGCGCAGGCGCAACCACCTCGTTTGTACGTCTATCACCACACAGAAAAATCAGCTCTCTAAGTCATGGAGCTCACTTTGAAGCTGGCTTAGCTTATCCTGCTCCCGTTGCAGTTTTCTCTCTAGCCTGGGGACTTTATCGTGTCGACCTTCGCGCTTTTTTTCCTCTATCTCTTCCTGAACTTCCTTAATATCTTCCTGCTGCTCCCTAATATCCTTTCTTTTCTGAGTAACTAAGCCAGCATCTGTGCAGTTAGATTTCGTGCTTACTAAAGCCCTTTCTAGCCCACGAACACGATGATAGTTTCCAGCGCGATTGGCGTGCTCTAACTGTCTTTGTATTGAATCCACCTTGCGCTGGCATGCAACTTCTCGCGCTTGAGCTGGTATTGCGAGTCCAGCAAGTAAAGCAGCCATAATTAAGTTATTAAATTTCATGACACCTTCTTTTTTAAACTGGGTTGTCGATCAAATATAAAAACACAAGCCTTGGCAATTCTTTATAAAACCTACGGGCGCTATTCACCCACTTCCAATGTATCAAGTAACGTAGCAATTTGCACCGATTTCGTGTATCCGTTTACTCACCTGCACATCCACCGCTGCGGTTGCCTCCTTCCTTATCCGCGCCACCTACCCTGACTCGTCAGCCACAAAAAACCCGCTCAATCTTTCGACTGGCGGGCTGCTTCAAATCCTATAGGCACAATTGTGCTTGCTGTTATTATGGCACTTCCCGTGGCGCTTTGGTAGAACCACATGTGGCACTTTTCGCCATACATAAGTAGCAAATCCTCCTCGAAGCGCTGCTGGCTCGATTTCGAGGCATCCATTCTCTTCTAAGGACTCTATTACTCGCAGAACACCATTGCGAATACGCTGTCGAGTTGAGCCAGTAGCTTTAGGGTCAACATAACGCACTATTTCTGCCATTCGGAACCTTCGATCAGGGTGAGCCCCCATCAATGCAATAACCTCTCTAGCGTATTTCATGCCACCTCCCTACACACCAATTCTTTAAACAATCCCAGATACAGCTTGTACTCTGCTTCTCTAATCCACAGCCCTGTCACATCCTTAATCCACCGCTGCGCCCCCTCCCTGCGCTGGCGTGCAGGCAGACCAGCAAAGCGCTTGTGGCGTTGTGGGTATTCAGCAGTAACGATCATCCCTTCATGGTGCGGAAGCTCTTTGTGCAATCGATCCACATGCTCCGCCTGCTCCGTATTCACCGCTGGCTTGGACGCCTCCTCTTCATCGCAATATGGCACCACATCAAGCATATTTCCCACGCGCTCACCGGAAGCGCACCAACGAGCCCAGTTCCATAGAATCGAATCAGCGTCGTACCTTTGCACGCTCTCCCTCCCCAAACAAAGCCTTTAATCCCTCACGCGCCTGCTCTCGTTTGGCTGCGGGCTGCCGTGCCTCGTATTTCTTGCGCTCTTTGCGTATGTGGTCGATGTGATTGGATGGATCCCCGTACAAGAACCTTGGTAATGCCATGGCTACACCTCCCTCACTGAAATACCATGCACATGCAGCATTAGCTTCCTTTTCACGATGTAGTCCCGTGTCCGCATCCCTTTTGCATCCTCGATCACCCATCTATCTGTACCCACGTCGTAATATTTAAAATCTGCGATGTACACACAATTACGCTCTGCCTTGCCATCCTCTCGGCGTTGCTTCGGGATCAGTTCAAAAGACGGCTGTAGTACCAGATCAGTAATCTTTCCCTGCCTTTGTTGCTGCTTTAAATCCACGTACCGTGCAGCCTCCCTCTTTGAGTCAAACTCATGGCCGTCTAACGTCACCTTACAATTTTTGTACTTACGCGCCATGTCGTACCTCCAACTGAGCAACCAAGATGCCAAACTGACCCAGCTCTGCAGCGCGGGCCAATAATGCAGTCGTCTCAGGAGCCGACTTAACGACAGGAGACACCTTCTTTGCTGGCGCCCCCTTCGGCTTGATCGTGCTATATCTCATGACGGGCGCCCTACTCCCTTCTATTGCTACTTTCCCCGCTGCAAATAGCTTCCCGCTTGCCTGAAGCCTCCATATCCCGCTTTTTACGGAGTTAAGACTTAGGCCTGTCAGTTCAGCAATCTCACGTGAATGCATCGACACGCTCTTAGATTTAATAGCCTCTAGAATTTGCTCGGCGATTGGCTTCGTGCTCACGCTGCCTCCTTTCTGAGCTTGTATTGCTTACGTACTTCGCTTTCCAATGCCGCTTTAGCTACCTCTCCGCGTCTACGGCCTATGCCCTCTAGGTACGGCTTGCGGTCTGCAAAAGGCAGGTTTAGTACGTAGCGCGCTTCGCATTCGTGGCGGTGCTGTTCGGTTTGGGTTTTCATACGGCCGCCTTACGAATATCTAAGGGCATATTTCGACTGTCTGGCGTGTACTGAAGGCTTTGCGGGTGAAACCACAAAGCAACAGAGCCTTCCCATTCCCCATGGCGGTTTTTATCGCAAACCAGCATAGCGTCTGGCTTACCTGAAATATCCTCGGGAACGCTGTCACCGTTTCGGAGCAACTTTTCCACTGCCTTTTCTTTTTTCTTGTTGCGCCAAACAGTTAAGATTTGATCAACCTGGTCCGTGATAGCGCCGGAGCCTTTGCTGTCAAACTTACCTGGTACGCTGTCTTCGGAGTCGCTCTTGCGAACGTGATGCACCACATGAATGTGAATATTCAAATCTCGCGCTAGGCCTGTTAGCACATCAACAAAGTCTTTTTGACCGTTATAGTCATCCTCGCCTTTAACGCATTTCATCAAGCTATCGATAATGAAATGCTTGATGTTCAACTCCTTGGCGCAATAACGAATGACGGCGTACACCATATCTGGCGTGACGCTGCCAAGCTGGTCATACAACCAGAACTTATCCTGCGCCCAGTCCATTAGCTGGTTTACAGCGCCTTCGCCTGGTGTGCCGTTCATGGCGAATTGGCGCAGCATGCGTTTTAACGTGGACAGCGGCCTCATTTCGAAGCTAGCAACGCATACCCGCTCGCCCTGTGCAGCAAACCACATAGCAGCCTGTCCCAAAAGTTGAGACTTGCCATGCCCGTTAATGCCTTGCCACAGCGTCACCTCTCCCCCACGAAAGCGTAAGTGGTCGTGCGTTTTAGACCAAGGCAGTTTGGCACCTAAAATCTGCTCCCCTTCTCGCACTGAACGCACAAGCGCTTGTCGCCAGGCATCAGCTGATAACACCTTAATCAAAGGCTCTGTCTCGGCCATGTAGGCTTTGAAATCAAAGCTGTCCGGCGTGATGATTTGAATGTCGTTTTGCATGTCCATGCCTGTAATCGTTAAAAATATCGCGGCTGGAAGTGATAATCCGCTCAGGTGAAAATTGACGTATCCGTTTGAATGCTGTCCGCAGACGAGCTGGATCGTTGCCTTGAAGCAAAACAGTGAGCCCGTGCACAAATCGAAAATCCAAAGCGGCAATATCGTCGTCAGCACTAACGTGCACTTCTGGCTTACCGTCCAGTTCAAGCGAGTTAGCAGCATCGAGGAAATAGTTTTCAGGACAACCAGAGTCCAGAAGCAACACCCAGACAATCCGTGGCTTGTAGCCGCATAGACGCAGCTCAGTAATTGCGCTTTGCCCCCTCATAGCGCACCCTCAAAAAGGTCATCAGCCCCAGAGCCTTCACCCTGCAAATCATCAATCTCGTCTTCCCACCCCTTGGCATTCAGCCAGGTGGCAGGGTATGGAATGAATTGGCCTTTAGCTTTTTTCCAGTTCTCCTGAGTCATGGCCCGCTGGATGCCGCGCAACATGTCGGCAAGCAACTGCTCGTCAGGGTTGATTTTCAGAAATGCTTTCTCAGCCGCACCCTTGGATCGTTTTTTAGGGTAGGCAGACCAGAACTGCACAAAGGACTCTGCGCTTGCGCAAGTCTTTTGTTTATTGTCTTTTGGAAGGTTGTCTTTTGTGTGTCCCGATTCGGTACTATCGACCTGTTCCGATTCGGTACTATCAAATACCCGTTTCGGTACACCCTGTCCCGATTCGGTACTAGAGCCATTTCGGGACACCTGTTCCGATTTGGTACTAGCGTTTACTAGGTCCTCGGCCTTCACCCACGCGTGGTAATTTTTATTAACTGAGACTATGGAGCCGTATATTCCAGGCTGTTTGTTGATTACCTTCATTTCTGCCAATTGGTTCAATGTACTGGTAACGTGAGAGCGGCCCATGCCGCACAGCTCACCTAGCTGCGAGGCTGATACATCATCTGCGCTCTTTCCGTACCCGTAGGTTTTACGGATGACCGCTAACAAGACATGAATCTGCTTACTGGTGAAACCAAAGCCAAGTACAGCATCAAACAACTCGTTAGCAATTCGCAAAAAGCCGTTCTCAAGCTGTGGCAGTGCCTTGTCTTCCATTTGAATGACTCGTGCTGTGTTCATGCCTCCTCCTCATGAACTACTCGAGATAGCGGCTCTACAGCAACTCGGTAATGGGCCTCAAGCTCTGCCGACCAAAGGTTTTTTCGGATTAGCTGTGCGCGTGTTTTATCTACGTATTCCCACTCCACGCGCCAACGCTCTTTTTTAGGCATCCCACCTTGGTCATGTTGCGCATGTAAGTGAGGCGCCAGAGGAAAGCAAAGACTGTCACAAGCTTTAATGCCCATGCCTTTACCAAAATTCACGTGACACGCCTGAGCCTCGGCTCCAGTTAGCAGGCAACCTAAAGCAGCCACATTGCGCCTATGCTCTTCGCTACGGAGCAGCTTAGAGGGCTTGCGCTTATGTTGAGCAAGAGTGCCGCACTGCATTGCTATACGCATAGCTAGGCTCTGCTCTTTATTGCTAACAGGCTTCTTACGCTTAAACTCCCCTCTTACTAGCGGTGTGCGGCTCGCTTTAAAGGTGCTATTCCAAGCTTTCATCGCACCCACTCCGGTATGTCTGCGCGCTCGGACCAGCGCACATCATGATCCGTGCCGAATGCGTATAAAAACTCAATGAATTCCGCTGCCTCTTTCACGTAAAAATGACGAGACTGAATGCCTAGTTGCACGAAGCCAGAGCCATCTAACGACGGTAAAATTCTGCCCTCTTGCTTCAAGGGTGTTCCGGCCTCGCGCATCACTCTGGCAAAAGCATCAATAAGCAAACGCTTGGCGTCTTCAGTACTGCGCTTAGCGCCTATCAATTCAACTTGCTTGGCTATATCACCAATCATTGCGTGATACTTTTCTTCTTGGATGCGCTTTTTGGTGGCTGGCTTAATCTCGCAGATCATGCCCTCAGGGGCATTAACGACTGCTTGGCGCGCATTGCGTCGAACGGCTTCGTTAACTAAGTGAAATACCTGTCTACTCATAAGCTCACCTTTTGCATTGCTACGAGCTCTTTCTCTATAGCCGCCTGGTTCGCCTGCAACTGATGAATAGCCTCTATGGTTTCTTGGTGGGCTACCCGAAGACGTGAGGCGCTAGGATCAGTGGCCAGCGCCAGTAAGGCCGTAACCGCTTCGCTGGTCTCCTTATGTGAAGCGTGTGCCCGCCCCACTAACTCAAGCTTCTCGCCAAGGCATGGCATATGTGGACGTGCCGACATCCCTAGCGGCGTCAAATAATCATTCATAAACATAAGACGCAGATCGTCAGGCATAGCCGCCAAAATGCTTTGCTCAAAATTAGCGGGCATTAGGTTTGCATCTTTAGTCTTATCGTCCAGCCACCGAAAAATACGGTCAGCGGCATTCTTAGCTAGGGTGAACGCATCACCGCTGCGCTCAAAACGGATACCGGTTACGGCATCTAGGCCTAGCTCAATGTGTTTATCCACGATAGCCACGGCCACCGCCTCACGGCTCCCAACACGCACTTTCCATTGGTCTACAAAGTGCATTAGCGTGGCTAGTTTGGATTTGTGCGATGCATTTCGCATGATTGATTTACCCTACTCTCGTAAAGTAGTTCCTGAGACTGTCAATCTTCGGGAACTACGAATGGAAAATTATGTTGAAACGCCGCAAACTGCCGGCATGGATATTGATTACGAACGACTCGAACTACTTGATCACGCTGTCGAACTGGCTAAGAAACAGTTCGATGAACCTACCCACGAGCATGTCAATTGCATCGTCGAGCGTATTGAGTGGAATATGGAGCGCGGCTTGTTTGATGAAGGCGCGCTGACTATTCATTGAAAGAACGCTGCTCTATGCCTCCTTAGACATCACGGAAAGGTGGAGCTTTCTTAATAGCTCTCCGTCATGCCACTTCAAGTCCTTGTAACGACCGCGAGCAATATCAGCCACCCAAGACTGATGACGCTTTCCTAGGGCCTCTGCAATTCGCGCTTGAGTCCAGCCCCTTGAGCTCAAGTCTGCAATCATTGTTTTCCAGTTCATGCCTTATTTAATCGCATTTACGATTAAATATCAAGCGCCAATGCGATTAAGATATGTATCACAATTGCGATATGGATTCCTTAGCTAATAGACTTCGCATCGCCAGAGAAAAAGCTGGCCTATCACAAGCAGCTCTAGCCAAACTAATTGGCTCGGGGCAGTCAACTATTGGCAGTATTGAGAATGGTAGGAATCAAGGAAGCGGAAAACTGCTCCAGATTGCTCGTGTCTTAAGTGTTTCCCCCGAATGGCTAGAAACAGGCCGAGGCTCAATGGAGTCAGTCCAAGGGTCTGGATTTGCTAACGTAGCCGCTGCTCCTGTAGGCGAACGTCGCATCCCCCTGCTTAACTACATACAGGCGGGCAATTTCGCGGACGGTGGGCAGAACTTCACCATGGCAGAGGTTGAGTATCTGCTCACTGACCTTGATTTGTCTGAGCGTTCTTTTGCGCTCCAGATCAAAGGCGACTCGATGCGGCCTGACTTTACCGAGGGCGATCGTATTATTGTTGACTGTGAGATCAGCCCAAGACCTGGTGATTTTGTTGTTGCCAAAAATAGCGAAGAGGAAGCCACTTTTAAGAAGTACCGCCTAATTAGCATAGACGAGCGCGGCAAAGAGATTTTTGAGCTGGTCCCACTTAATGAGGACTATCCATCAATGCGGAGTGATCAGCATAGCGTGCAGATCATCGGAACGATGGTAGAGCACAGGAAGTACTATCGCAGAAATTAATACAAGGCCCTCACGGGCCTTTTTCTTTAGGCTTAAAGTAACGAAACTTAAATTATATTTGGAGATGTAAACATGAAAAAGATAATCGCTGTGACTTTGTTTGCTCTAGCAGGGCTTGGTTTAACTACAGCTAACGCTTGGGCGCACTCAGGACGTACGGATAAGAACGGTTGTCATATGGACAGAAAAGCAGGGACGAGGCATTGTCATTAGCACTATCGTTGGTAGTGACTACTTAATAATAGAAATGCCACACATAAACTTGTCAAATGCAATAAGACTGTAGCCGAAAATCCATTTATATACTTAGGCTTAATAGAATGTACAATTATGATTAATAAAATAGAGTAAATTCGAAAAATTAATACGAATAGCTTAAAGCACTATCTAATATGATCAAACAAAAAAATACGCCACAAGAAAGCTCTAAAAAAATTCTGGAACAAGGTAGCATACATGCATCTCAATCCAAATTATTTCCTCTCTTTTTAGAGGCTGGATTCAAGCATATTAATAGTGATGCAATTCACATGACATTCGAAGGGTACAAATCCGAAATTGATCATATTTTTACTATCGAAAACCTCCTCATTTTTTGTGAAGAGACGCAAGCTGGTGATGTTACCAAGCACTTTCCCAAGAAACAACACTTCCACAGACGTATCCATGAAAAACCATTAGACTTTTTAGAACAGTACCGACTACTAAATTCAGACTTTGATCAACACCTCATAAATAGTGGTTTTGAGCCTGACGAATATGAAATACGAAGTGTATATTACTCAGGCAATGCAAACTTCTCTGAGAACATCCAAACAGAAAACTTTCCATTCGTACTTCTTCCTCCTGCTTTTGCTGAATATTTTGTGGAGTTAGGTAACACGATAAGCAAGTCTGCACGATTCGAGCTTTACAAATTTCTCGAAGTCAAACTATCGCAGCTAGGAGATCAAAAAAAGTCAGGTCAAGGCACCGCGCACCACTCGTTCAAAGGGCATGTTCTACCGTCCAGGCACACCAGCTATGATAGAGAGATTTCTCTCGTTTCATTCTACGTGGATCCCTCCTCTCTTATTCGACGAGCCTATGTACTCCGCAGAGAGGGATGGGAAAACTCAGATGTTTCTTACCAGCGTTTTGTCAAGCGGGAAAAGCTATCTGAAATGAGAGACTATCTCGCCAATGGTGGGCAAGTTTTCTTAAATAACCTGATTGTTACTCTACCCTCCTCAGTCATAATCCGTACCACTGATGGAGCCACCCTTACACCAACTTCAATTACAGAGCTGCTCCCTGTTGAGTTGCAATTACGTGATGAGTTAGGAACCATAGGAATTATTGACGGCCAACATCGGGTGCTCGCTTACTTTGAGGGATCTGATGAATTCGAAAGTGGCGTTTCTCGTGTTAGAACAAGACATAATCTTCTAGCAACAGGAATCATTCTACCTCCTGGACTAACTGCTGATGAGCGCGTCCGATTTGAGGCGGACCTCTTTCTTCGAATTAATAGTACTCAAACGCCACTCACAGATACATTAAAGCAAGCCCTTGAAACCCTAATCCATCCTGATAACCCCATCTCAATTACCAATCTAGTTCTTCAACAACTGGCACAATCAGGCCCGCTTGCCGGTCTAATTCAAACAACGCTTGCCGGTAGCGCAGGCAAAGTAAAAACTGCTTCATTTGCTCGATATGCACTACTTCCTCTTCTAGACCCTGCGGTAAAAAACAATCTGTACACATACTGGAGCGAAAAAGGCAATCATCTCAGCAGTACGACAGGACGTGTCGCTTACATTGAATTTGCCCGAAAAATCTTGAATACAATGCTCGGAGCGATGAAAGACGTATTAGGCAAAGATTGGCAACCTAAGTCCAAGAGTGACGAAGAAACGGGCATGCTCACCCCGACCTCTATTGGAGGCGCCTTCTTTTATATGAAAAACGTAATTGTTTCGGGTATAGATCCTGAAAACATAGACTTTCAAAAAACATTCCACACACTTACACCAGAAGAGTTTGCCCCATTCACATCAAGCCGCTGGTCTGCATGTGGTAAAGCTCTCTATGAAAGCCACCCCCCTCAAAGTAAAACTGGATCCTAGAATGTTAGAATGCTAAGATAAGTACATGTCCTTAGTAAGCTCTTACAAATCAACTCCAGCAGCCATTAAGTCTGCCACTAATACCTGTCGACAGGCAACACTCCTAACAGGCGATGCCTTGCGACTAGCCAAAACCCTTCCTGACAACTCAATCGATATGATCTTTTCTTCCCCTCCCTATTGTATGGGGAAAGAATACGAGTCTACGAATAATGTCTCCGATTTCCTTGCTCAACATCAAAGACTACTACCAGAACTGGTTCGCATTCTGAAGCCAGGTGGAAGTCTGTGTTGGCAAACAGGAAACCATGTTAAGGATGGCGTTGTCACTCCACTTGATAGTTTAATTATCTCTCTCTTGATTTCAGATGAACGCGTACAACTTCGCAATAGAGTCGTCTGGTCTGTAGGGCATGGGCTTCACTGCACCAACAGATTCAGTGGAAGACATGAAACAATCCTGTGGTATTCAAAAGGCAATAACTACAAATTTAACCTCGATGCTGTTCGTGTGCCTCAAAAGTACCCTGGTAAACGCCACTCTAAAGGACCCAGAAAAGGAGAGCTTAGTGGCAATCCGCTAGGCAAAAACCCCGGCGACGTTTGGGAGATTCCTAACGTCAAAGCTCACCACATAGAAAAAACTGCCCACCCCTGCCAATTCCCAGTTGCATTGCCACAAAAATTCATACGTGCGTTAACAGAGCAAGACGATCTCATACTGGATCCTTTTATGGGTAGTGGAAGCACAGGAGTTGCTGCCATAATTGAAGGCAGGAGATTTCTTGGAAGCGATATTGACCCAAGTTATGTGGCCATCGCTGAGGAACGTGTTCAATCCGCACTAAAAGGCAAAGCAAAAGTACGTGCGTGGAATCAAGCTCTAGCAGAGCCGAATCCTAATGAACGAGTGGCCAGACGCCCAGAACACTTTTTTCATGCTAAAGAGCCACAAGAAATCTAATACTCCTTGAAATCAAAAGCCGCCTTCTAGGTGGCTTTTCTGTAGAGTGCTCTATTCCTGCTAGCCTTTATAAGGCCTGCAATTGTCCAATAGTTGACTTTCAGAATTTCAGATCAAATGACTGGACGATGGATTAAATTGTTCGATGAGCCATAGGAGCGAACGTTGATCCGGACAACAATGCGGTGGGTGGATATTTTTATTTCTCGACTTTGCTTTCTGCTCGCTTCCGGACTGACTCAATAGTGAGCTTATCCATATTAATGAGCTCCATATCTTTCTCTCGATCTATAACTCGGAACTCACCCGTAGCCTGTGCCGGGGTTCCTGCATAGCGAATGGCAACAAAGTGATCCCCATACCGTTTTATGACCGCAATGTCCGGTTCTGATTTGAGGACGATGAAACCCTCTTGAAATCGAGCGTGTATCGTACCAGCCACCCAAGCACTTAGCACTGCGAAATAAACGATTATCGCCAAACTGACAGCCTTTCCGCCGAATGCCTTCGTCAGACCATCCCATGGCGATCTGGAGGTGTTGGTGTTCTTCTCTCCTTGAGAAATACGTTCGGCAAAAGAACCAGATTTACAAATTAGCGCAAAGACGTAATCGCTCATGATGCTCAGTGTCCAGGCGCTCAGAAAAAGTACCTGTAACCAGCTAAACGGCGCTCCCGTCAACGCTGGTGTTACCCACATAAGAACAGCTAGTACTAAACGCGCTCGTAGTCGTGGCCAAGGTATTGTTGCCAGCACTTGACGAGGCAAGTAGCTTACTTCAACGAGCGCAATGCCTGCTAGGGAAATAAACAGTGCTGCAAAGAGAATAGTTCCCGTCGAGGGTTCGATCAGGAAGCCCGGCACACCAAAGTATGCACAGTAACCATACTCGAAGGAAAACGTCAGAAGGTAGATAGCTGCAGTGGTGCCAGCTATGAGTAGTCCGTCGGTAACTATTGATCTTGGCTTTTTCGCCTCAGAAGCTCTTTGCATTCTTAGCCGGTAAGAACGTGGCAAGTCTCTATCCTCTATTGGATGGAAAAACGAGAAATTGGATTATGGTTTCACCATCAGTTACTACCGTAGTTCCCTACAGTAGCTAATCTAATGTCTCACATTTATACTCTATCTATTCGAGCAAGCATCGGTTACTGGATCTAATTCGCCATAAATTATCTACTAATGATATAGGCAGTGCTCACTGCTATGTCGTGAACGGCAGCAACGGATCGAAAGCCCACATACATAACAAACTAAAAACTGATCAACTGAAATAGAAAAGCCCACTAGATAAGAGCAAGGCCACCCTCAATGCGGCTTTTTAATGCCTAGCCACTTCATGTGGCTTTTTCCCAAAGCTAAACCACTACACAGCTAGACCTGCTCAGCACAAAGCTCCTGTAGCTCATTAATCATACGCCCCACGTGAAAGCCATCGCAAACGGCGTGGTGGACTTGTACAGCTAAAGGCATAAGTATTCTATTACCCTGCTCATAATACTTTCCAATGGTTAGCATAGGGGCAAAGAAGTTTTCAAAGCTGGCTAAGTTAAACTCAAAGCTGGTAAAGCTCACCCAAGGGTTGGCTGACACATAGAATATATTTTCAGTAGACTCTTGCATCGGGGAGTAGGCTAGGCTATCACCATACAAAGCCATGTTTTCTTCGTACTCCTTGAAGAAAAGGTCACGGCTCTCTTTATGGTGGCACCACAGTGAAGAGAAAGTTTCGCTCTCTTCATGGAAAATTGTATAGCTAGGGTGAATAACGTCCCACGTTACCAGCACACCTTCTTTCATCCTCATACGAAACTCTGGATATTTATTTAACGCCTGCGCAATGAGGTGAATCATGGTGGGATAGAACTTCCAGCCCCTGCTTTTTACCTGCTTTACTAGAGTCGTAATATCCAACTGCGCTGTTAAGCTAAATGTACACTTAGCTATAGTCTGGAACGCCTCAAAGTGCTCCCTCCTCCCCCAAGTAGATAAATCAACAGCTGTATACCCCATTAACATCATCCTTAAAACAAGCGACCATAAAGTAGTCTTAATTTCTACCTTTATCCTGACTATTTTGACATGCAAGAACCAGCCCACAAAGAAAAGTGCGGGCTTCAGCACAAGCATAAGAGCGAGACTGGCTTAGCGCAATTCAGAAAGCTTCTTTGTATCGGCTGTCTTTGCTTTCGGCTCCTACGTTAACTTTCTCGTGCCCACCCACTTCATATGGCTGCTTTTGGGGGATTACGGAAACTGATAGCCATTCGGTTGTAGGCATTCATCAAACTAATCGCAACGGTCAAATCCACCAACTCTTTATCAGTGAAAACATCTTTGACTTGCTGATAGACTTTATCCGGTACGCCGGTTTGAGCAACGCAGGTTACTGATTCCGCCCAAGCAAGAGCTGCGCGCTCACGCGCGTCAAATAGCTGTCCTGCTTCGCTCCAGGCCTGAACTAGTGCGAGCTTTTCAACCTTCACCCCCTTAGCGAGTAAGGCACGCGTGTGCATATCTAAACAAAAAGCGCAGTTATTGATTTGCGACACTCGCAGATAAACAAGCTCTACTAAATCAGCAGGTAAGCCACTTTTCACTACATAGGCATAAACATCAGCAAGCGCAGCTGATGCGCCCGGCGCAACCTTGTTGTAATCAATTCGTAATGTCATGATTTGCCCCTAAAAAATCAATAGCACTTACTTTCCCTAAGACAGCCACTTTACATGACTTTGTATGCCCACGCGCTTAGAGCCTATCGTCTTCTAGCCTAACTGCAACGGGAGCAGTGATCTCTTTTACGATCATCTTAATCGCAATTGCGCTTGACAATAATAATCGCATATGCGATTATTCATCTAACGCTACACAACACACCACAGAAAAGCCTAGCCCCAAGGGCAGCCCAGTAAAGGTAAGTGAAGCGTTAAATGATCTTTAACAAATTACTAAGCGTATAGAACACACCAATGACGGCAATAAGCCGTGGCTAGGTGGCGGACGCAACCCCCTACTCCGCAAATAAGATCAGGGGCTATTGATACCTAGTCTGGGCTCAGACACGGCCGGAAGGGCTAGGTATTGATTGAATAGACGTTGCGCTACCTAGAGCCAGCACTGCTGGGAGTAGCTAGGAGCGCAGCGTTCAACCACCAGCGCCTTGAATCAGGGTGTTTATGGTTGAAATAGGAGATAGGCGTGGAGGATAAAATGGTTTTGAGCGCTGAGGAAATAGAAAGGCTATCTGACGATATTTACGTACGGCCTATAGATATCAGAAAAATTGAACAGGCCGTTTTGCAATCGCCCGAGATACGTGAAGCCCTTTCTGATAAAAAGCGCATTGATTGGCTGGCAGATCCAAGCAATGACGGAAATGTCATGCTGCCACGAGACATTGTGCTGCAAAACCCGCACAGTCTACGTGATGCAATAGATTCAGCTATGGAGCAAAAGACATGAGCCTATTTCAATGTCAACATTGTGGATGTTGTGAGAATACGGCATTGACTAATCACGGCTGGCCTTACAAAGGGTGGGAGAAGCACTTTGATTGGACAGGCATAGAGAACAGAAAAGGCATGCAACTTTGCAGCGCGTGCTCACCAACGAACTACTCAGATGGAAAGTCATGCAGCAAAAGTGGTAGGTGGCATGAGCAGTTTGAGCGAGTCTACTTACCGCAAGGCGAGTTTTTTACAAACAAGACTGGGAACCTAGAGCACCGCGAAACAGGTAGTGAGGATTTCCGACAATTCAGGATAGAGCCATGAGCAAGCCGCAGGTTAACAGAGCATCGGTATCTGACTTACGTCAATCTATAGATACAGCCCAGCATCTAACGAAAGCAGGCGTCGCATTTATATGTGTGCCCTACTTTAACGAGGTGCAAAAACAGGTAGCGGCTGGCATCGCCCACAAAAACATCAGCTCTGTCGAGCTCGACACAGGAACCGTTTAAAACTTTAGAACATTACACCGCGCCCAGGCGGCCAGCTTAGCTGGATCTCCTCAGCTCCACGGCGGGGCACTGGGACTAGCCGTAACGGTAACGATATTGATCGTCTCCTGTACCAGAGCAGGAAGCCCCAGGCCACCAGCGCCTCTGCCTCGACATGCGCTGGCTTATCAGCAACCAAGTCGGCAGAAGGATACTGGTGGCGAACTGCTCCTATCGGTGACGCTTACCGGGATTTTTCTTGTGATGGGTATGCGGGCCACGCTCCCTGCTCACAATTGCGGATTTTGTGGAAATGGACATGCCCTTGGGCAAAGGTGGACGCGGAGTGCGCTTGCGGTCAGCTTCAGTAACGATTTTAGTGCTCATGGAAATCTCCCTCGTTTGTAGGTCGCTAAAGCCTTCCATTGTTACACATCTGCTTGAGAGCTGGTAGCTCATCAAGAAAGAGCGCGGCCCGCTCAAAACTATATCAACCCTACTGGCAAGCAAACGAAAGTTCGGACGTATGCCAGACGTGCAAGGGTGAGGATCGCTCTTTTTCTTGATGGCAAGCAGTAAAGCTGTTTACAGATTGAGGTACTTACTGTGACACTAAGTCTTCTTAACCCCTTCTACGGTGATAATGCTATCTTCATTCGATGGCTTACGGCTAAACTCATAGCCTCCCGAAATAACTATATCTGTGAAGCCGGCAACTTTGAATGCCAGCGCTAATTCATTAGCGCCCCACCACCGCAAGGAAAACTCTTCCAGTTCAGTTTTCTGTAAAACGCCGTCTTCCCACAACTCATAACGATGCAGTTCGGTTGTGACCTGAGATACATAATCAATTGCTAATCGTTTAGTTGATAACGTCACGCAGTCTCTAGGACTCAAACGCCACTTCCGAACAGATGGTTCACCTAGAAATATACTGTGCGCTGGATCAATATCAATCAACAGCCTGCCTTTTTCAGACAGCATGTTTCTAAAATGAGCTAAAAGTTCAGTAGCAGTGTCAAATGAGTCAATTAACTGGAATGACCCGACAGGCATCACAATAGCCTCATACCGCTCATCTGTTTGATAACCCTGAAAAGTATTCAATTCAAGACGAGCGCTTACTTGATGCTTGGTTAACGCTGCACGTGCATGGGCAAGCATCGGCTCTGAGCTATCGAGACCAACAACACTCTTCCCCGCTTTAAGGAGGGGGATTAGGAAGCGTCCATTGCCCACCCCAGGCTCAAGAATTAAGCCGTCGATCTGCTGTAAGCGCTTTAGGTAATATTCAACATCGCCAAACGAGACCCCTACAGGTTTATCTAGCTCATAAACCAATGAGGCCAAGGCACCATATTTATTCTTCATGAGTTGTAAATGCTTTAAATTTCTGCAATCGCATCATAGTAACCAAAGTCAGTAGTTCATATACAGAACTTTTAGTTAACGCCTAACAGCTCCCCTTCTTCGCTTGCCCTGGAGGACAGAAGCCCCCAGACCCATGATGACGATCCGGATCAACGATTACAGACCCTCGTGGGCTGTGGACCGCCCAGGCCGAAAGAATTGACAGCATCGCACGCGCAAGAAATAGCTTTTCATGTGAATAACCCCTTTAATTTCCGCAAATATTGTGCCTTAAACCGCCAAAACAAGCGCTACAGAGAGTAACTAGCTCCCTGCCCTTTGATATGCACCTTTCCATAGGGTTCATATCTGAGGGCCACTGCGAGCCTGTCAAAGCCGCACATCCTAGGCGCGTGAAGCCGACTTAGCCGGTTCGCCCTCAGCCTATTTTCTTCATGACCTAACCAGCAATACTTACCCGCAAGTCACGCGCTCAATCTTTCCACCGCCATCCACATAGACATTTAAACGATCCTGTCGGTAATCCATAGTGACTGCCGAGTTGTGATGGATGACTCGCGAAAGCTCGGGCAGCGTAGATTGATTAAGACTAGCGGCTGGCGTACCGACCAGATTTTGACGCGTATCAGCACCGCATTGGCTTGCTGCCTTAAAGAGCTCCCATTCTTCAACCTTTTCCCCATCAGGCAGTGTACACATGCCCACCTGCCCTGCTGACGTGTTTTCAATAGTCAAACTCCCACCCACCGCTTGGCAGTACACCGAGGCTGGGTTCGCCATCTCAACTTGCTGAGGCTGTTGGCTGTCTGTAGCTGACACGCAGCCGCCAAGAATGGCAAGTAGAGCAATGATTCCGAATTTCTGCATGAATAGTCCGTTGGGTTCATTAAAGTCATTGCAGTTTAGCCCACCGATAGACCTTCCGGTTTGATCGCTGTTAACAGTTCATCAAACCAGAGGGCCTATCAGAACTCCACAAAACGCCAATACCGGACGGTCGCGAACGGACGTGACGGCGTGCAGTGCAAGCTGTAACCCTCAACCCAATCTTTTCCATTAGCGCCGGACGCGGTGCGTATCCCCATCCTCAGGAGTTATCAAATGAACGCTATCGCTGAGCGCGAGGTGCGCGCACACGAACTGGCCGAGCGTCGTCGTCAGGCCATCGCTAAACAAATCCTAGAATGCTTGAACGGCAAAACAGAATCCGTGCTTTTGTCTTGGGGCTTTAACTCTGTGCCTTGGCCTCAAAATCGCCAAGAGCTGGTTGAGGGCATCGAGGACGAGCTGATCAAAAAGTACAAAAAATGCTTTATGGCGAAGTTTATTCAAGCGCTGTCTGATGATTCACAGCGCATCGACCTGCAGCAAGCAATCAACCAAATCATTGACGAGCTTGCGGATAAGACGCATGCAAACATGACTTTGGGTGAACTGGAGGCGTTGCCATGCTGAAATTTATCTTGTTCTCAGCGACATATCTTTTTGTCGCCGCAATGGTGGTGTTAGGGGCTGAGGTTTTGAGTATTTGGAGGCAGCAATGACTTACGTTTCCGATCAAACGTCGCATGAGTTGCGCGCTCATATGAAGCGTTTGCAGGTAATGCCGGGCTGGTACGATCCACTGGCAGATCGTTTGCACAAGGAAGTAATGGATCAAGCGGCTGAGTTAGAGCGGCTGAAAGAAGCTCTTAATTTAGCGCTCGAATACTGGAGCGATCGACAGCAGCGGTACAAAAACCGTAGCCCCGTATGGGTTCAAAAGGCAAGAGCTGCCCTATCAGGAGAAACCGCATGACAACGCGAATTGATGATGGTGGGCCAGCTTATCCTGTAATTAGCTCCCCTTATGAAGAAGGTCCAGGTTATGGGCACTGGGAGGGTGGTGATAAATGGCAGTTTGGCGGCATGACTTTGCGCGATGCTTTTGCTATGCGGGCCATGGCAGCTATGGTTGCTTCGCCCGGGTATTGCGTAGACGGGTGGCCGCAAGACGACATTGCGAAGCAGTCCTATGAAATGGCCGACTCAATGCTGCGAGCGCGAAGCGCAGGAGAAACCAATGCCACATAGCCGAAACCCCGCATTCCCCCGCACCCGCCGTAAAAATCCGTACGACGGCGTAGGCGGCTGGGCGCCCAATAGCAGCCGCCCGCCTTGGGGCTGGCCAATAACATTAGTAATCGCTATCGCACTCTTAGGAGTGCTTTTTTACGGCCCTACGTGGGCAGCGCGTCTCATAGGAGCCTAAAAATGGCAGATTTAACCACTCATCAAAAACAAGGCTTTAGCCTTACACCCCAATCATTAGATGAGGCGCTACGCTTCGCTGACGTACTTGCAAAGTCAAGTATCGTACCCAAGGACTTTGCGGGTAACCCTGGCAATATTTTGGTCGCCATTCAATGGGGCCTAGAGCTTGGTTTACAACCCATGCAAGCCATGCAGTCCATCGCGGTCATTAATGGACGCCCTGCCCTTTGGGGTGACGCTGTAATCGCATTAGTGCGCAGTTCATCAGTGTGTGAATACATCTACGAAACTGATGACGGCAACACTGCGACCATCCGCGTAAAACGACGCGGCGAGGAGGAGCAGGTGCGCACCTTCAGTACTGAGGACGCAAAATCAGCTGGTCTTGCGGGAAAACCAGGGCCATGGTCGCAGTACCCTAAGCGCATGCGCCAGATGCGAGCCAGAGCCTTTGCTTTGCGCGATGTTTTCCCTGACGTCTTGCGAGGCATGCCCATTGCCGAAGAGGTCCAAGATACGCCCCTAGAAAAAGACATGGGCCGCGCACAAACAACCGCCCAAGCTCAGGCAGCCTTACCGCATTACCCGCAAGAAAGCTTAGAAGAGAACCTTGGCAAGTGGCGCGGCATGATCGAGTCCGGACGAGTCACGCCAGAGCGTGTAATCGCCAACGTAGAGAGCAAATTCGTTCTCAGTGATCTGCAAAAAAAATCTATTACCGACCTAGCTAAACCAGAACTCATTGAGGCTGAATAATGATGAAAATACATCAAGTACATCAAGGCACTGACGAGTGGCATGCCCTACGAGCCCAACACTATACTGCCTCCGAGGCGCCAGTAATGATGGGGGCTTCAAGCAAAATTCGACGCAATGAGCTATTGCACCTCAAGGCTACTGGCACTGAGCGCGAATATAGCGACTGGGTTGAGCGAAACCTTTTCGACAAGGGCCATCAGTACGAAGCTATGGCACGACCGCTAGTGGAAGGGCAAATCGGCGAGGAGCTATTCCCAATCACTGTCACCCGCACAATAGGAGGGATTTCCCTGCTGGCGTCCCTAGATGGATGCACCATGCTCGGCGATACCATTTTTGAACATAAAATGTGGAACGAATGCTTGGCAGAGTCCGTGCGGCGACGAGACCTAGCCCCAGAGTACTATTGGCAACTGGAGCAGCAGTTGCTTGTGTCAGGCGCTGAGCGGGCCATCTTTGTAGTTTCTGACGGTACAGCTGAAAACTACGTATCAATGGAGTATCGCCCTATGCCTGGTCGAGCTCAAAAGCTGCTAGCCGGCTGGAAGCAGCTTCAAGAAGACCTCGCCAATTACATACCTGTTGAGCAAAAACCTGAGGCTGTGGGACGAACCCCTGAAAACCTACCGGCCCTACGTATTGAGGTCACAGGAGAAGTCTCAGCCAGCAACTTGGCTGATTACAAGGAACATGCGCTTGCCGTTATTCGGAGCATTAACCGCAACCTGAAAACAGATCAAGACTTTGCGGATGCTGAAAAATCGGTTAAGTGGTGCAAAGAGGCGGAGGACCGCTTGGTAGCAGCCAAGCAGCATGCCCTTAGCCAAACTCAGTCTATTGACGAGCTATTTCGCACTATTGATGAAATAGGTGCGGAGCTGCGCTCGACCCGCCTAGAGCTTGATCGTCTTGTCAAAGCGGAAAAAGAAAATGTTCGCAATCGCATCAAGCTTGAGGCAGAAACTGCATTCGCAGAGCACATAAAGCGCATCAACGCTAGGCTGACCCCCATTCAATTGCCGTCAATGCTGTGTAATGTTGCCCAAGCGATGAAGGGTAAGCGCACAGTGGCAACGTTACAGGACGCCGCAGACACAGAGTTGGCCCGAGCCAAAATCGAAGCCAACGAACTCGCTGATGATATATACGCAAAGCTTACTTGGTTTGACGATAACGTTGCCGAGCAGCATAAGCCCCTATTCCGAGACCTCAATGATCTCGTCACCATGCCTGCAAAGCACTTTGAATCAACGGCGATAGCTCGTCTATCACAACACCAGAAGGATGAAGATGCTCGCCTAGAGCGAGTGCGGGAGCGCATTCGGGAAGAGGAAAAAGCAAAGATCGAGACCCAACCTGAGCCTGTGGCGAGCACTTCAACAGCACCTGCTCGACAGCTTGCTTCAGCTATAGAGCCAATAAAGCCCGCGAAATCAACGCCAATCAACAGTCGGCCCACTGACCGCCAAATCATCGATGCGCTTACTCGGCACTTTCGCGTCGATGACAGCCAGGTCATTGAGTGGCTACTTGATATGGATCTATATGCGGCCAGTGAAGATCTGGCGGCGTCGCTTTAAAAGCAAGACCAAGACGGTAAAGATAACTACACCACTGAAGTTATTGCTGAGCAAATGCAAATGCTAGGCGGCAATGAAATTAAAGAGTGCGCTGCGAACTGAATATCAGCTACGCCTTAAGAAGTGGCCGGGCGCACTTCCCAATCAAGATTGGCCATATATTGCAACAGGCTCTCTATCCTGTCGAGCACCTCGATGGATAGCTTGCCCTTGTTAACCTCTTTTTTTTCATCACCAAAAATAGTGTACACATCTGCTCGTATACGCGGAAGCCCCGCTGCGAGCAAGGCAAGTGATTCCGCTGACTTGCTTTTGAAATATACGAGTGCATTAATATGCTTATCTAAGTTCGGAACATACAGCCCTTCCACAATGCTTAGTGCTCTCAATCGGTCTTCTGGGGTTGATTTAGACTCCAGTTTGAGTTCGGTATACCTCTCTAATATCTCCATTAATTCACCTATAGCTAGATAGGCTTGAACGGACTCTGCCATGAAGAGCCAACGATAAATACCCTGCGATTTACGACGCTCCTCAGACCGGCTTCTCGCGTCTTTAGTTAACGTCCACAAGGCAACAGCCACGGCACCGAACGTAGAGAAAGCGGTAACTACATCCCACCAGGGCGCTTTATCAAACATTGCCCAGGACGTATATATCCCTTGCACAACAAGAGTGATCAATACTCCCGCAACACAACCAATAATCACCCACCAAAACCACTGCGTCTTAGCGCTGTGGTCCTCTTTCCACTTAATTTTCATCCCCTTCCCTCCCTGTACATGCAGTTACACACCTGCATGAGCATAGCCTATCCCTAAAGGAATTACCCATCATGCAATGGTTTAAAAACCTGCGTGTCTTTAGACTCGCCCCCGATTTCTCAATGTCCGCCGAAGAGTTGCACGAAGCGCTGGAAACACAGGCGTTTCAGCCATGCGGCAGTCAAGAGCCTCACAGCATGGGCTGGGTGCCGCCGCGTGAAGGTGGCCTGCTAGCTTATGCTCAGGAGGGTCAACTGCTTGTCTGTCATAGAGCAGAAAAGAAGCTCCTGCCGGCGAGCGTCATTAACCAGCATGCACGCGAAAAAGCCCGTGATATCGAAGAGCAACAAGGCTACAAGCCCGGTCGCAAGCAAATGAGGGAGATCAAAGAACAGATAATCGCTGAATTGCTGCCTCGATCGCATGCTGTGCAGCGTGACACTTTAGTGTGGATAAACACGCGCAACGGCTGGTTTGTCATTGACACGGCCTCCACATCTAAAGGGGATGAGGTGCTGGGGCTGCTGGCCAAGACGCTGGATCCTTTCCCACTTTTACCCCTCTATACAGAACTGTCACCAGCCTCAGCTATGACGCAGTGGCTACTGGATGATGAGGCGCCGGATGGCTTCAGTATCGACCAAGACGCGGAGCTACGCTCTACTGGTGACAGTGGTGCAGCAGTTAAGTACGTTAAGCACTCTACTGATGTGGACGAAGTACGCAAGCACGTAGCCGCTGGCAAGCAATGCACACGCCTAGCTCTTACATGGGCTGACCGGATCTCGTTTGTGCTCGATAGCGGCTTGGAAATCAAGCGCTTAGCGCCGCTAGATATTCTTACCGAAAAGAAAGAACAGCTTAGTAATGATGATGAGCTATTCGCAGCGGATTTTGCGTTGATGACTGCCGAAGTGGCACAAATGCTTGTTGGTCTAGTTGATGCCTTGGGCGGCGAGAGAAGGGGCTGATATGAAAACAAAAACTTTTGAAATCGAAGTAATTACAACCAAACGAGTCCGCGTCATTCTGCCTGAGTGGTACGCCAAAACAGAGGCGCAGAAAGACTGGGAGAGCGGTCTTTGGCGTCTAGAGGGCGACACACCTGAAGAGAAGATCGTAGATATTGCCAGCTATGCAGCGAGTATGGCGGCAAACCATCCTGGTGGATATGGGCACGACGGCGTTGGAAAAATGATTGAAAGCCCATTTGAAAAACCTGATTATGAAAAGAATCAGTATCAAGTGGTCGCCATCGTCACGGACGAAGATGTCGAGTGCGAGGTGCAAAGCCAAGCCGCTTGGGTGTCAGTGGGACTTTAGAGTCACTTCCATTGAAGATAGCATCCTGTTAACGGACTCCGTGCATCTGAAAAATACACTATCAATTCTTTTAGCTCATCCGCCCATTTTTGGTTACTAAACTTCAAACCACAGTCCAAAATCACGCCCTGTAACTCCGCTAGCGTAATGACGGAATAGTCGTAATCGGAATGGTACCTAGAATACTCATACATTCTGCCTAAAACCAAATTCATCATACAAAGGGCTATGACCTCCCCAAGGATAAAGCCTCTCATAGGTTTTTTTCCTTGACGAGTTTTTTTGAATGTAGATTTCATTCTAGATCTAGCGATTTGTAAGTCGGTGATAAAAGCTGCTACTACCTTCGTTATATCATCCGACTCGGTCTCGGCCAGCGCCCGCAATCCGTGAAGCCAATTCTCATCGAAATCCGGTGGAGCATATTGCCCACTAATCCCCAGATCTTCTGAGAAATAATTCTTATAAAACTCAGCTCCCTCAATTAGATAGCTATTGATTTTCGCAAGGGTATGCGGGAGGCATGCTCGCGCAACATAGGCCTGCTTCCTTCTACGCGAAATATCGTTATATATCGCCCCAAAAAACACAAGAAAACTGGCTAAAAATGCTAATAGACCAGCTATTAGTGTTTGCCAGTTATGAAGGAACGACGATAAGGATTTGCTGGTAAAAATGTACACGCCCAACACCAGCCCCATTATGCATCCAAGAAAAACGCCTGCTGCCAAAGCCATTGCCATCCGGTACTCGTAACTATATCTTTTATCGCTCACCATGGCCTCCAAACAATATTTATTACCGATAGCCTCGGAGATCATAGTCGATCTTTTCGCAGGCGGTGGTGGCGCGTCCACCGGAATTGAGCAGGCCACAGGCCGTCACGTTGATGTTGCAGTCAACCACGACCCAGAAGCTATTGCTCTACATGAAATAAATCACCCCCAAACACAGCATTTTGTCAGTGACGTATTTGAGGTTAATCCACATCTAGCCACAGGCGGTCGCCCAGTAGGTCTGCTTTGGGCTAGTCCTGATTGTAAACATTTCAGCAAAGCCAAGGGCGGCAAGCCCGTGTCTAAGCGCATCCGTGGCCTAGCGTGGGTCGTCGTTAAATGGGCTAAGGCCGTACGCCCCCGCGTCATCATTCTTGAGAATGTAGAGGAGTTCCAGACGTGGGGCCCGTTGACCGATGATGGTATGCCTTGCAAAGAGCGACGCGGTCAGACTTTCCAGCTTTGGAAAGAGCAGCTGAGAGCACTTGGGTACCGGCTGGAATATAAAGAGCTGCGTGCTTGCGACTATGGTGCTCCTACCATCAGGAAGCGTTTCTTCATGGTTGCACGCTGTGATGGTCTGCCGATTGTGTGGCCCGAACAAACGCATTTTCAAAAGCCAGAAAAAGGCCAAAAGGCGTGGGCACCAGCATCAAGCATTATTGACTGGGCAATCCCCTGCCCGTCCATCTTTGAGCGAAAACGCCCCCTTGCGGATGCAACATGTAGGCGCATAGCGAAAGGCATTATGCGTTACGTGGTGGACGCTAAAGAGCCGTTCATTGTGCCTGGCGGTGTTGGCTTTATTACTAAGTTCCGCTCTGGCTCTGTAGGGACAGGGATGGACGAACCGCTGCACACAGTTACGGCTGGCGGCGAAACAAAGCGCATGAGTACAGGGAATGTTATGGGGATGGTGACAGCATTCTTAGCTAAGCATTACACCGGCGTAGTTGGTAGCGACCTAGATAGCCCAATCGGTACCGTAACTAGCGTAGATCACCATAGCCTAGTAACGGCAAGTCTTGTGCACCTTGGACACGGTGAGGGCAAATGCGGCACCAAACGTTTTTCGCACGGCATCCGCGACATTGAACAGCCACTAAACACGGTGACTGCAAGCGGAGCACCTGCAGGTCTGGTAACAAGCCATCTAGTGAAGCTGCGTAACAACCAGTTCGGTCAGAGCGTAGAGGAGCCCATGCCGACACTGACAGCCGGTGGTGGCCACGTAGGCGAAGTGCGCTCTTTCTTGATCAAGTATTACGGCAATGATCAAGACGGAGTAAGCCTTCATGAGCCATTGCACACGGTACCCACCCGCGACCGATTCGGCTTAGTCACCGTTCACGGGGTAGATTATCAAATCGTTGATATTGGCCTACGCATGCTATCTCCGCGTGAGCTCTACCGTGCGCAGGGCTTTCCCGAGTCGTACATCATCGACCACGTAGCCGATAACAAACCCCTAACTAAAACAGCACAAGTGCGCATGTGTGGCAATAGCGTATGCCCGCCACTAGCCCAAGCCCTAGTTCTAGCAAATTACTCTGAGCAGCAAACGCTGCAGCGGGAGAAAGTCGCATGACAGATAAAGCGCCCGAAAAAAGAGGCCCAATACCCCTGCCCCGCTTGAAGCATATTCAGCCGGGGCAATTTTTTACCCTAATTCACGAATCTACGCCTCGTTTGCTGCTCAGCAAGTCTGACCGGTACGGGCACTTCGATGACGGCCGTGCATCGCTATGCCATGAGGTACGTGCCGAAAACATGAAATTCGGTGAGGGTGGATGGAGGGTCTCGGAATGAGCGCATTCTCATCATGGCTCACAAGCATTATCAAAGAAGCAGTCATCTTAGCGGGCTGCTTTTATTTTGCCCTACTCGGCGTAGAGACGCTAAGCAAAGAGTGGCTGCTGTTTTCGTTCACTGTAGCTATTTACGGTACTCACGGCCTGATAACCCTGCTTGGTTACGCCGACTATAAACCCAAGGAGGGCAAGTGAATTCCCCCACAGTCTTAGACCCCTGCTGCGGTAGCCGCATGATGTGGTTCAACCGACAGGACGAACGCTGCCTATTCGGTGACATGCGCCACGAATCAATCATCGTCACCGACCGCACACACCGCGAAGACGGTACACGAGCAGTGCATATTCACCCTGACGTGCGTTTTGACTTCCGACGTCTGCCATTTGCCGATGAATCGTTCTATCACGTGGTTTTTGACCCGCCTCACCTAGTGCGAGCTGGTCCACGTAACTGGTTGGCAGCGAAATACGGAAAGCTCAGTACACACTGGCAGGATGACCTACGAGCTGGGTTCGCTGAGTGCTTCCGAGTGCTGCGCCCCAACTGCGTCCTGAATTTTAAATGGAACGAAACGCAGATCCCTGTACGCGAAATCTTGGCTTGCACTGATGCTCAACCGCTATATGGCCACCGTGGAGGCCGACTCAATAAAACGCACTGGATAGTGTTTATGAAGGAATCCGAATGAACTCAACTCAATGGACAGCTAACCACATGCTCACTAAGGATTTAGGTAAAAAAGGAAAGCTATTTCTATTAAATAGAAAAAAAGAATACATGTTAGGGATAAGCATGAAGCGTAGAGTGCCGTTCTTTTTCCCGAATGCTTGCCTTCCATACGTATGCTGAAAACGATGCTGCCAATAATAAAAAAACAAAGATAATAAGGTGGCACCACCTTAACAGAAGTTGAGAGGACCGATGATATAGCTATTTGTGGCACGACAAAAACCAACTGAAGAATAAACGCGAGCCCCACAACTAAATAAATACTTAATAAAGGGCGGCGTAACTTGATGCTCGGGTAATGCTTGCCCAGCTTAGACAGGCCGAGGCCTGCAATACAAGCAATAACAACGAATGCTATAGCAAATATCACACCAATCAAAAAGAATGCAGGGGCTACTGTCATTAATACACCTTTAAATCAGGTCTGCAAAACAGCCCTTTAATTGCATCTTCTGAGCTTCTGTTTTAACGACATCTCTACTCCGAATACTAGAACGACACTCGAAAAGTATATCTCAATGACCACTCAATCCAATACTAGATGCATTACAGCGCAATGCACATGTCCGTCCGGTGATGGCTCTCTACGTTGGCCGTGCCCTGCTCACCCTCCACAACTCGCCCCCATTGATGAAATCCTGCGGGCACTAGACCTAGCCCGAGGGCAGATAGACGGGGCAGAAATAGCGCCAGCGTTTTACAACGTCGACTATTTAACGCGTGTAATGCAGATGGTGCGCGAACTGAAACAGCCCGCAGACGTAAGGGCATCAGATGAAATATTTTGGGATGCTGTTAGTAATTACGCAGGCGAGGTCGGCCCTATGAATACGGTGGCAGCGGCAATGGCCATTTTTGTAGCCGGTGCAAGTTTTTGTGCGCAGCAAGATGGACAGGACCCATCTGATGAAATAGTTATTAATTTTGGCGGCGTTAGAGATATCACGATTCATGCTGCACGTAAGGAGCAATCATGCGAATAGAGATTTGCAAGCATCACCGTGAATCGCCCCCGCGTGTTTCAGGGTGTCTTGCGTGCGAGTACGAAGAGGCACAGCAACAGCTGCAGCGTTTCAACATTCTGCATTCACGCATGATGGCTTTCGTCAGAAATCCACGCAATGCAGATAGACGCACTCTTGAGCAATTTAGGAGTGCGTTTTTACAAGAATTTAACCAGACAATTTAAGAGATTTCCATGCAATCAGCTCGATTTCTGCGCCTCGGAAAGGCGCATACATATCTTGGGATGTGCAAAGCTGTGTTTCAGCGTGATGTACGTCCATTTGTCACTGAAATACCAATTGGCGCCCGTGGGGTAGCATTTGATCGCTTAGAGCTTGATCAATGGGCGGACCGACACAAGCAATCCAAAGGAAAAAATACTAATACCTCTATAAATGAGTCACACAAAACATGGCAAAGAAAAGCATCCCCGGCCTCTACAAGCGTGGCGAGGTCTGGCATATCGACAAGCAGATCGCAGGATATGGACGACTTCGCTGCAGCACGGGCACGAGCAACTACTCGGAGGCCCAAACATATCTAATCTATCAACTAGAACAAATCCGCAAGCAGGTGGTGTACGGCGCGAGAAGTTGCCCGACGTTCAGGCAGGCGGCTACGCGGTATTTAAATGAATATTCAGACCAACCCTCTGCCTGGCACACCGCCACCTATCTAAGTCAGCTTGTCGACTACATCGGCGACATTCCGGTTAATGAAATCAAACACTCAAGCTTTGAGCGATACATCACAGAGCGACAAAAGACTGTAAGCAATCGAACGATCAATATTGCCCTACAGAGAGCTGTGCGGGTTTTAAATATATGCGCCCGCAAGTGGCGCGATGAAAGAAATCGTCCATGGCTAGACAGCGTCCCGTTAATTGAAATGCTAGATGAGAAAAAGACGGCACGCACACCCTATCCACTTGACTGGAAGGAGCAAGAGATTCTGTTCTCTGAGCTAGCCCCTCACCTACGCGCCATGGCTCTATTTAAGGTCAATACGGGATGCAGGGAGCAAGAGGTATGTAAACTTCAGTGGGATTGGGAAATTCCTGTTGCTGAGCTAGGAATCAGCGTGTTTCTCATACCCGCAGATTTTGGAGGTAGATTTGAGTCTTCAGGCGTAAAAAACGGCGAAGATAGACTGGTTGTCTTAAACAGCATAGCCAGAACTATTATTTCAAATCAACGGGGACAGCATCCGATATGGGTGTTCCCATATGATGAAGGCCCGATGGCACGTATGAATGCATCAGGCTGGCGTGCTGCTAGAAGACGCGCAGCCATAAAGTGGGAGAGGCAATACAAAAAGCCAGCTGCGGCTGGTTTTAGTACAGTGCGTGTACACGATCTAAAGCACACATTCGGCAGGCGATTGAGAGCAGCAGGCTCTCACTTAGAAGACCGCCAAGTACTGCTTGGTCACACTAATGGCTCTATTACAACCCATTACTCTGCCGCTGATTTATCTAAATTATTAACGGAGGTCGAGAAGTTGGTGCACAGTGCCGAGGAGGCTCCTGTGGTGACGCTGCTTAGGCGTCGCGGGGATCGTTAAAATGAATCCCCACAAAATCCCCACAACAACGAACAAGGCCTTACAGCGATAATACTGTAAGGCCTTGATTTATTTGGTCGGAACGGAAGGATTCGAACCTTCGACCCCTTGCACCCCATGCAAGTGCGCTACCAGACTGCGCTACGCCCCGAAAGAATTAAATAATAACATGGTTCTGGAAAAAAGCAAAGCTTATCTCTTTATTTCATTTATTATTTAATTTTAAAGCAAAAATAAAAGGAAAAAAGCTTACTGATTTTCTGTGCAGCAAGCTTTCGAGGGAACGCAACTTATGAGGAGGGCCTTACAACATGCCTAACTGTAGGCGCGCTGACTCGCTCATGCGTTCACGGCTCCATGGTGGATCCCACACCAAATCAACCACCACATTTTCCACACCTTCTATGGTGAGTAGCTTATAGCGGGCTTCATCGGCAATCATGGTGCCCATGCCGCAACCGGGAGCGGTTAAGGTCATGTTCATCTGGATATTAAAAGCTTCAGGCCCAGTTTGTTCTACCTTGCACTCATAAACCAAACCTAGATTCACTATATCGACTGGGATCTCAGGATCAAACACTTCCGTTAACACCACCCAGGCCGCATCCTCTACCGTTTTTTCCGTTAGCGGTTTTTCTGGTACAAATACGGGAGGTTTCTCGTGGGGATCAAACCCCAGGGCGTCACCATCTACCCCTTCAATGCGATAAAGGTTGCCTTCTACCATAACGGTATAGCTGCCACCCAATTTCTGGGTAATCGTGGCCATGCAGCCTTTTTCCACCGTTACTGGTGCACCGTAAGGAATGCTCACAGCGGGACAGTCTCGTAATACCTCTACTTCTTCTCGATCAAAATAACTCATGTTGCGCCTTTATGCGGTTTGCGCGGTTACTGGCCTTTATCATTTTTACTCAACGCTGCTCAGGCCAGTGTGCTCAGCGGTGCTTACGGAATAGTTAACCCACACCAAACAGTTTTTTTGCTTTGTATATGCCAGCCACCAACGCGTCCACATCTGCCGTATTGTTATACAAAGCAAACGACGCTCTAGCCGTAGCGGGTAAGCCTAAGCGAGTCATCAGGGGCATAGCGCAGTGATGCCCTGCCCGAATGGCAATCCCATCCATATCTAGTATGGTGCCTAGATCGTGAGGATGTATATCATCTAACATAAATGATGCAATGGCTGCTTTATGCGGCCCCGTGCCAATGATGCGAAGCCCTTTGATGTCTAACAACGCCGCTGTGGCATAGGTCAACAAGTCGTGCTCGTGCTGCGCAATCGCCTCCAAGCCTACTTCCTGTACATAATCAATTGCCGCTGCCATGGCAATGGTACCGGCAATATTTGGTGTACCGGCTTCAAAACGCTGAGGCACCGGAGCATAGGTACTACCTTCAAAACTGACGGTTTGTATCATATCGCCACCACCCATCCAGGGCACCATGCCATCTAAGATGTCGTAACGCGCGTACAGGGCACCCATACCGGTAGGACCATATAATTTATGGGCAGAAAACACATAAAAATCACAACCTATGGCTTGTACATCAACCACAGCGTGTGCCACTGCTTGAGCACCATCAATCAGTACCTTAGCCCCTACTGCTTGGGCGGCACGTGTCATTGCTTGAATGGGGTTAACTGTACCCAAAGCATTCGAGACATGGTTCATGGCTAACAAGCGAGTACGCTCAGACAGCAATGCTTGGAAAGCGGTTAAATCTAATTCACCGCTATCCAATACTGGAACGACTTTAATCAGCGCGCCTGTATGTTGAGCAACAAACTGCCACGGCACAATATTGGAGTGATGCTCAAGTTCGGTAAGCAATATTTCATCGCCTTGCTTGAGATTACTCATCCCCCAACAGTAGGCCACCATATTGATAGCCTCGGTGGTACCACGGGTAAACACGATTTCTTCAGGCCTAGCAGCGTGCAAAAATTTTTGCACGGTCACTCTGGCCTGATCGTATAGGTCGGTAGCGTGTTGCGACAACCAGTGCACGCCTCGGTGGATATTAGCGTTAGAACGTTCGTAAAAATCACGCTCAGCGTCAATTACCACTTGAGGCTTTTGGGTAGTAGCGCCGTTATCCAGATAGACCAAACGCTGTCCGCGGATGGGCTGTTTTAATATAGGAAACTCAGCTTGACGTGCCAGCATGGCAGGACTCAGTTCAGGCGCTACCACTGTCATGCAAGCTCTCCTACACGCAAACCACCCGGCAGCAAGGATGCAATACCTGCTGTTGCTCGGGCACGTAATTGCTCATTGGCAATACGCTCAAGGGACTGTGCAGCAAAGGCATAAATCAAGGTGTTTTTTGCATCCTCGGCTGACATACCTCGAGCGCGCAGGTAAAACAGACTGTCAGCATCTAATTGGCCTACGGTTGCCCCGTGCGCGCACTTTACGTCATCAGCGTAAATTTCCAGCTCTGGACGAGCATCAGAACGTGCCAACTTGGACAATAACAAGCTATCAGAGCGCTGAATCGCATCCGTACCATCGGCACCCTTAGCCACCAAAATACGGCCACTAAATACACCGCGAGCACGATCGGCTAAAATGCCACGATAGTACTCATGACTGATGCAATTGGGCTGCGCATGGTTAATCACGGTGTTGTGATCAACATGACGACGCCCATCGACATAATACAAGCCATTGAATAAGGTTTCACAGCGCTCGCCGTTAAACACTGTGGCAATATCATTGCGCACCAAGCGCGCGCCAAACGATAAAGAATGCGAGTTATAAACCGAACCGCGTTCTTGTGTAGTGTTCAGATTACCTAGGTGAAAAGCTTGCGCAGACTCTTGCTGCAATTTGACATGGGTAAAACATGCATCTTGCTCAATACAGGTATTAGTCGTGGCGCTAGTGAAATTTTGCTGCTCATCATCCAAGGCAATATAGTGCTCGACCAAGGTCAATGCTGCTCCGGCTTGTACACGCACTACATTACGCGTAAATGCAGCCGTACTGTCTGTGTTCACAAAGACCACGTGCACCACAGGCTCAACCTGAACACCACGCGCCACATCAATCAGCACGCCATCTTGAGCCAATGCTAAGTTTAGCGCTGCGGTACTCGCACCCTGCTCGACCTCGCCCCAGTGACTTTGTAATAGCTCTTGCTGAGTACTTAGCTCTACCTGCGACCAAGCGTGCAGTTGCACGCCCGCTGGCAAAGCTGGCACAGAAGACTGAGCGGCATCATAGTGACCATTCACGAAGACCAAATAACAGCCCTGATCGGTTCCTTTCAACGCCTGCAAGGCTTCACTGACCACCGCCTCGCCACCAGGCCGAAAGCTTAGTTGCGTCAGGGGAGCCAAGGAGGTGTGATGCCATGCTTCAATACGCGTTGTGGGCCAGCTTTCAGCGAGAAAACGCTCTAGCGCCCGCTCACGCACAGCCGCCAGCCAGGGCAATCTTGCAGCACTAGGCTGACTGGCAGCCTGTGCAACGAAATCATTCACCCAGGAAGGAAGTGTGCTCATACAGCCTCTCCCTTGGCATTGTCTTCAGCGTGCTCTTGAATCCATCCGTAGCCACGCTCTTCAAGCTCTAGGGCCAATTCGCGGCCGCCCGAACGTACGATACGTCCGCCGACCAATACGTGCACGAAATCCGGCACGATATAGTCTAACAAGCGCTGATAGTGAGTGATGACCAGTAAGGAGCGCTCTGGTGAACGCATACGATTTACACCGTCAGCAACCACACGTAAGGCGTCGATATCTAACCCTGAGTCCGTTTCATCCAAAATAGCGAGCTTTGGTTCGAGCATGCTCATTTGCAGCACCTCGTTGCGTTTTTTCTCGCCTCCCGAAAAGCCTTCGTTGACGGAGCGATGCAAAAACTCTTCGCGCATGCCTACGATTTTCATTTCTTCGCGAACGCGCTTTAGAAACTCAATCGCATTGAGCTCAGGCAGGCCGCGCGCACGACGCACCGCATTGACTGACGCACGCAAAAAATAAGCGTTTGATACACCGGGAATTTCAATGGGATACTGAAACGCCAAGAACAAGCCCGCACAGGCACGTTCTTCAATTTTCATATCCAGCAAATCTTGCCCTAAGTAATCCACCGATCCGCTATTGATCACGTAATCTTCACGGCCCGCTAATACCTGCGACAAGGTACTTTTACCTGAGCCATTAGGGCCCATAATGGCATGCACCTCACCGGGATTGATTTGCAGGTTTAGACCTTTTAGGATCTGCTTATCTTCTACCGAAGCGTGTAAATCTTTAATCGTTAACATTTCTGACATCTCCTTAACCTACGCTGCCTTCTAAGCTGAGGCCGAGCAGGTTTTGTGCTTCGACAGCAAACTCCATGGGCAATTCCTTGATAACTTCTTTACAAAAGCCGTTCACAATCATCGAGACGGCATCCTCTGCCGTTAACCCTCGTTGCATCGCATAGAAAAGCTGATCCTCGCCAATGCGTGATGCCGTCGCCTCATGCTCTACGCTAGCAGTGGGGTTTTGCACCTCCATGGTGGGGAAGGTGTGAGCTGCGCAGCGCTTACCAATCAAGAGGGAATCACACTGTGTAAAGTTACGGGCATTTTCAGCCGTAGGGGTCACCCGTACCAAACCACGATAGGTATTGATACCTTCACCCGCTGAAATACCTTTGGAAATAATGGTACTAGTGGTGTTGCGACCCATATGAATCATTTTGGTGCCGGTATCCGCCTGCTGACGGTGATTACTTAACGCTACTGAGTAGAACTCACCCTGAGAATCATCTCCGCGCAAAATCACGCTAGGGTATTTCCACGTAATGGCGGAACCCGTTTCTACTTGAGTCCACGAAATATGCGAGCGCTTACCGCGGCAATCGCCACGCTTGGTGACAAAATTGTAAATACCGCCTTTACCATCTTTATCGCCGGGATACCAGTTCTGAACGGTGGAATACTTAATCTTGGCGTCATCCAATGCGATCAGCTCAACCACCGCAGCATGAAGCTGATTTTCATCTCGCATTGGCGCCGTACAGCCTTCTAGATAACTGACCGATGCGCCTTCTTCGGCAACAATAAGCGTACGTTCGAACTGGCCTGTGTCACGGGCATTAATGCGGAAATAAGTGGATAGCTCCATCGGACATTTCACCCCTTTAGGAATGAAAACAAATGAGCCGTCAGAAAACACCGCTGAGTTTAAGGCCGCGTAATAGTTATCGCCTGGTGGCACAACCGTGCCCAGATAAGGCCTAACCAACTCTGGGTAATCACGCACCGCTTCTGAAAAGGAACAGAAAATAACGCCGACTTCTTTGAGCTGTTTACGAAACGTGGTGGCAACCGAGACCGAGTCAAATACCGCATCCACTGCTACCCCAGCCAAGCGTGCGCGCTCGTGCAGCGGCACACCTAACTTTTCGTAGGTGCGTAACAGTTCAGGATCCACTTCGTCTAAGCTTTTTGGACCATCTGCTTTACTTTTGGGGGCAGAATAATAACTGATGTCTTGGAAATCGATGGCTGGATAATCAGCTATCGACCATTTTGGATAGCTCATGGTCAGCCAATGACGATAAGCTTCTAAGCGCCACTCAAGCAACCACTCTGGTTCACGTTTCTTGGCAGATAGAAAACGTATCACGTCCTCATTCAGACCTTTAGGGATAGTTTCTGACTCGATTTCAGTGACAAACCCTGCCTCGTACTCACGGTCGAGAAAGGTATCGAGATGATCATTGACTGTACTCATTAGGAAATCTCCATGTTGGAGGTACGGGCCTTATTCATGTTTTTCAATACGGTTCCTGGCTGGTGGGTAAGTGGGTGTTCAGACATTGTCGGCTTAACCATATCTGCAACGCTGACTTCTTCAAGAGTACGGCGTACAATATCGTTTATGCGTTGCCAATTACTGCGTATATGGCAATCGGGCTCAACCGAACAGGCGCCTGGGGTAGCAACACACTCGGTTAATCCGAATGGCTGCTCCTCTAGGGCATCAATAATTTGAGCCACACTGATTTGCTTGGCAGGCCGCCCCAGCACATAACCGCCACGGGCACCACGACTGCTAATAACCAGCTTATGCTGACCCAGCATTTTTAAAACTTTGCTGACAGTAGGCTGCCCCAACCCTAATATGTTGGCCAAATCAGATGCGCTGAACACACGTTCAGGTTCCCCTGCCATGTGTGTTAGCACTAGCGTGCCGTAATCGATGATTTTACTGATACGTAACATTCGACTTCTCTGATCTGGTCTAGTAGAAATATAGTACTGCTTTGGTACTATATGCGTCAATTATCCCCTTATGTTCTATGCTGGATATGCCACATCTGCGCATATACGCCGCCTTTTTCCAACAGACAGGCATGACTGCCTTCCTCTACAACCCTGCCGTGCTCCATCACAATAATTTTGTCTGCTTTCGTTACCGTAGATAAACGATGCGCAATAATTAAGGTAGTACGATTTTTGGCGATTTCTGCCAATTGCTCCTGAATAGCATGTTCGGTACGGCTGTCTAATGCGCTCGTTGCCTCATCTAACACCAAAATAGGTGGATTTTTTAGCAATGTTCTTGCTATGGCTACTCGTTGCTTTTCTCCACCGGACAACTTAAGCCCGCGCTCTCCCACCATCGTTTGATAAGCATCTGGCAAGCCCATAATAAAGTCATGGATCCGCGCTGCTCGGGCTACTGCAACCACCTCCTCTTGCGTTGCGCCGGGGCGGCCATAGGCAATATTATGAAAGATCGTGTCGTTAAATAGCACAGTGTCTTGCGGCACCATACCAATATGACTACGTAAACTTTGCTGGGTCAGTGTGCGAATATCTTGTCCGTTAATCGTGACTCGGCCCAAGCTTGGGTCATAAAACCTAAACAACAAACGCACCAAAGTAGATTTCCCTGCCCCCGAGCTACCCACCACAGCAACCGTGTGCCCCGCCGGAATATGCAAACTAAAGTCGTGCAAAATTTGGCGTCTGTCATCGTAAGCAAAGCTTAGCTGCTCAAAACGTATATCTGCCTGGTCACTTGACAGCTCTTGTGCGCAAGGTTGATCCGCCACTTCTTGTTGGATAGCGAATAGGGCAAACATACGCTCCATATCGGCCAAGGAGTTTTTTATTTCTCGATAGACGAAACCCAAGAAGTTCAACGGGGCATAAAGTTGTGTAAGAAAAGCAGACACCAACACCACGTCTCCTATCGTCATATGGCCAGCGACCACCTGCTCTGCGGACAAAAACAACAGCGCCGTGACTCCCAAAGATATAATCGCGCCTTGACCCACATTTAATGCGTTTAGCGATAATTGATTACGCACCGCCGCTTGTACCCATTTGTCGAGTTGCCTTTGATATCGCTTTACCTCGTAGTCCTCATTGCCGAAATACTTTACGGTTTCATAGTTTAATAAGGCGTCCATGGCCTGCGTATTTGCACGACTATCTAACTGATTCATCGTACGGCGATAGCGCAAACGCTTTTCTGTGAAAAATAAGGTGAAACAAATATAGATAGCTATAGTAAATAAGGTGACACCTGCAAACCACCAGTCGTAGCGCCATAATAGTATGGTCGTCACTAAAGCAAGCTCTAGCAAGGTGGGCAAAATATTGAATACGGTAAAGTTGAGTAAAAAGCTAACCCCCTTAGTGCCACGCTCTATATCGCGACTCAGGCCTCCAGTCTGCCTGTCCATATGAAAACGCAGCGATAACTGCAATAAGTGCGCAAAAATCTGGGTCGAAATCCGTTCTACCGCCCCTTGGGTGACGCGAGCAAATAAAGCATCGCGCAGCTCTCCGAAGAACCCACTGGCCAGGCGCACCAAGCCGTACCCAAGCAAGGCACCGACAGGTAGCACCAATAACGAGGGCGCCACATTTAAACTATCGACAATTTGTTTAAGCCACAATGGCATGGCAACCGTCGCTAACTTGGCCAGCACCAAGCAAAGCAGTGCTACGCCGACCCTAAACTTGAAGCGCCACACATAGGGCAGCAAAGAACGTATGGTGTCTAGCCCGCGGCCAGAGGTAGATAAAAAAGAAGTAGACAACGTTAACTCTGCCCATAGGTAAAAACGACGAGCCCTATTGTAGGCCTAGCGAGCCAGCCAATTGGGAGCGTCCGTAGAACATGCTCAATTTCTGCACTTTGTTACGCGTATTAAAGTCGCGAAGAGCATACAATAAGCCCTTCTTCTCTTCCGACTTAAATAAGCAATCGGTATGTCTGCTCGCAACTTCAATTACTCCGTCACTCTAGGGGCCATGGCGCAAAAGCAGCCCACAGCCCTAGACGCCCTGTTCTATCAGGAAGCACCTATTATGCTTGCCTTATCGCACAGCGTGCTCCAACGTCGTGTGGAGGCCGAAGAAGTATTGCGTGAAAGCTTTATGTTGTTATGGAAGAATGCCGCAGGTTATGACCCCACCTTGGGGGACGCCCGAGCTTGGCTATACAGCATTTTACGTTTTCGTCTGCAAGCCCGCTCTAAGGCCCAAGCTACTGACAAACCCAGCACCGTTAGCAATTTACCTGACATTCGCCCTGATGCTCAGCATCACCTCATTTTAGCCATAGGCGAATTAGAGCCCGTTCAGCAACGAGCTATAATCTTGGCTTACCTGCAAGGAAAGTCCTACGACAATCTGAGCCTGCTATTAGGCCGCCCCACCGCACAACTGCGTATACAAGTGCAACAAGGCCTACAGCAGGTCAGTCAGCAATGTATACCGAACACTTATCAGCTGGATCAGCGCCAAAGCACGCTTATTGCCGAGTATGCACTGGGTTTGCTCAGTAGCAGCGAGCTTACTCAAGCACACGCGCTCCTGCAAAACAACGATGATGCAGCACGCCTATCCTTACAATGGGAACAGGCTCTGCTAGAGTTAGTCGACTTTCTCACTCCCATCACCCCTACTCCTACCGGCCTGGCCCATATATACCGCAGCCTAGATCTAGGGGTGCCCCAAAAAAGAACGCTTCATAACCCCTCCCCTAACGCCAGCATCGAAGCCCAAGCACAAGAAGCTACTGCTGTTGCTGCAGAGGCTATTCACCCTGCCTCGACGTCACGGGCGACAGCAGAACATACGATTGGTGAGTCCAAATCCCACCCTGCTGAGAATCCTGCCGTTATACATGCATCGATCACTATCGATCAGGACGATGTCCCCCCCTCCTACTCTAGTTTATTGCGCACCGATCAGAGCAGCCAAAACCTAGGTAGCGCCGAGCCCCACAAGCCTGAGCCCACTTCAGCCACTACAGCTACTGCTCCTGAAGCGACCACTGCCCCTAAAGGGCCTATAAGTCGCTTGCGGAAACGTCGCCAAGAAACGATCGCACAAAATAGTGTGCTGTCTGAAACGCCCATGCCCGAACCAAGCGTTGAAACTGGGCATAGTGTTAACTCCCCTGGAATCACTCATTTAGAGCGTCAGCTACCCGCTGTGTTTTGGCCTGGCCTTTGCGTGGGGCTCTTGCTGCTGAGCGTACTTCTGGCGTATCAGTGGTACCGAGAGGCTCGCATACCGAATGTTACCGTAGTAGAAATGCAGCCTGTACAAGGAGCTATACTGCAAGCCCCCGGACTCTCCTCATCACCCGCTTGGTCAGTAACTGTAGACCCACAGGGCAATGTCCTGTTGATTCCACAGGTGCACACAGAAGTACAGGCTGAGCAATCAGTTCAACTATGGACACAAGCCCCCGGCCAAGCAAACAGCCGCTCTTTGGGCTTGATCGATCCCAATCGTCCCATTACCGTTCCTGCCGCCTTAGTTGAGCGATTAGAAAATGGACAAATCTTTGAAATGACGTTAGAGCAAGCGGGTGGTTCGGACACCGGGCAGCCCCAAGGGCCTGTGCTTTATATAGGAAGTATCGTGAACTTTGGCAAGTTGCCGGTATCGAACCCAAGCGGTACTCCACCACAACGATCTTGAACACACAACGGCAGTCTTGACGCATCAGGCAAGACTGCTTTTTGTTAAGCTTGCTCTTCCAGAGCCTGCAGTTCGCGCTCAGTAAAACCTGCCTCAAGGCGCGCTGGGCGATTAAAAGGACCGCGCAAACGAGGCGCACGATGTTGTTTGGCTAGTTGCTGGTAGGTATCAAAATCACAGCGCTCCTGTTCGCGACATAAGCGCCGGTACCAATAATTACCCAATGCAACATGGCCTACCTCATCACGCAATATTACATCTAGAATCTGCGCCGCCTGTTGATCTCCAGCTTGGGCGAATTTTTCTCGAACGACTGGGCAAGCATCTAAGCCACGGGCTTCCAGCGTGCGGGGCACGAGTGCTAAACGAGCCAGCAAGTTGTCTTTCGTGCGCTCAGCCATTTCCCATAAGCCGTCATGACAAGGGAAGTCTCCATAGTTAAAGCCTAAAGTACTCAAGTGCGCTTGCAACAAACTAAAATGCAAGGCCTCTTCTTTAGCCACGGTCAACCAGCCACCATAAAATCTATCGGATAAGTTGGGGTAACGCCAAATAATATCCAAGGCCAGGTTAATAGCATTGAATTCAATATGCGCCAATGAGTGCACCAAGGCCGCCCTACCCTGTAGTGTATGCACAGAACGCCGCGGCACTTTCTGGGGCAAGACAAACTCTAAGTGACTAGGCCTGCCAGGGATCCCCCCCGGGTCTTGAATAGACTGCTCAGCCCCAACCGGCAACTCTAGATGCAAGGCGTTCACAGCGTCTACTTTTTGCAGCGGATCGGTCAGCAACAAGGCTTCCAGTGCAGCTAATCTGAGAGTATTCATAGCATAAGAAAAAGACCGACAATGCCGGTCTTCTTAAAAAATCAAATAAAACTAATTGAGCGCTTAACTTTGCCCCGAGCCACCCAAAGAAACCTCAATCGCTTTATCAAGCATAATTTGTATCGCGAGTAAGTCATTACGCAAATGCTGCAACTCAGATCCACTTAAGCGTACAGCCGCTTCCGCGTCAAAAGGCACATTGGGTCCATCACCTAAACGATTACGAGCGCCGCTTATGGTGAAGCCTTCGTCATACAACAAGCCACGTATACGTCGAATCAATAAAACCTCGTGGTGCTGGTAATAACGACGGTTGCCACGCCTTTTGACCGGTTTGAGCTGCGTGAACTCCTGCTCCCAATAGCGCAGGACATGCGGTTTCACACCACATAAATCACTTACCTCACCGATAGTGAAGTAGCGTTTGGCAGGGATAGGCGGCAAGCTTGCCGTATTTTCATTCATGCTCATAGGCCTCTTTACTCTGTTTGAGACGATGATTCTACACCTTCGTGCAAGAAAGTCTGTACGCAAACGTAGCCATCATTCTCGTTCTGCTTATTCAACTGTGTCCGACTCACCTGCAGTTTCCACTAAGCTTTTCAATTTCTGACTAGCATGGAAGGTCACCACTCGACGTGCAGAGATAGGGATAACCTCGCCTGTTTTAGGGTTACGCCCCGGACGGGGAGGTTTATCACGTACTTGGAAGTTGCCAAAACCAGAAAGCTTAACTTCTTCTCCCTGAGAGAGAGAGTCTCGTATTTCCGCAAAAAAAGTATCGACAATATCTTTGGCTTCGCGCTTGTTTAAACCAACCCGTTCGAATAACAATTCCGCCAGATCTGCTTTGGTTAAGGTACGTTCTACGTTCATGCTGTACTCCTAGGCGCGCACTTTAGCTTGGTGTTGCTGCATAAGTTGCTGCAGAATCAATTGCATACATGCGTCTACCCGAGCATCTTCCAGGGTACTGTCATGGTCTTGCAACCAGAAACGTAAAGCCAAACTTTTTTCTGTAGCATCTGGGCTTTCACGCCAGACATCAAATAGCTGTACATCTTTAATGATAGCAGCTTGCTCTTGCTGTGCTATCACTTGTTCAATTGTGTTACGCAGGCTTTGGTATTGAACTCCTGACTCTACCCATACGGCCAAGTCACGCACTACTACAGGTTGCTTAGAGAACCCTTGGGCCTGAACCACCTGTTGCTGCGCAATGGCTGCCATATCCAACTCAAATACTACCGGAGCTTTGTTTAAATCAAAGGTAGACAACCATTGAGGGTGCAGCTCACCGATCAAACCAATTTCCTTACCGTGAAGCATTACCTTAGCGCTACGCCCAGGATGTAAAGCAGGATGTTCAGTGGGCTCGTAACGAGTTGACGCTGCATGCACCCCGAGCAGATTTTCCAAATCACGTTTCACATCATAGAAGTCCACATGGCGATCCGCCTGCCCCCACTGCTCAGCGACCACCCCTCCCCACGCTGCCGCAGCAATACGGTTAGGTTGATTAACATGGGCGACCGTCAAAGGGCCGTCGACCACATGTTGATCACGCATGAATACGCGTCCTAATTCAAAGACTCGTACGCGTGGTTGGCGCCGCTTAGCATTATGCTCAATATTTGCAATCAAGCTGGGAATCAAGCTAGAGCGCATCACCGCCAGTTGGCTAGCAATAGGATTGAGCAGACGAATTGGGTCAGCATTGCCACAAATTTTGGTTTCCCAATCCTCTTGCACAAAAGAGAAATTGATCACCTCTTGGTAGTCTTGTGCCGCTAAGGCGGCGCGCAAAGCGTGTGGGCCACGCAAGCCCTCTGCATCAATACACATCTGAGCAGCGGCTACAGGAGGTAAATCAGGAATGCGCTCAAAACCATAAATACGCGCTACTTCTTCAATTAAATCCTCTTCGATATTTAAATCAAAGCGATAGCTAGGAGGCGTTACATGAAAAGTGTCATCGGTATAGCTAAAGCCCAAACCCAAACTGGTAAAGATGGCAGCCACCTCGGCCTGCTCAAGTTTGATTCCCAGAACCCGTTGACAACGCGCTAGACGCATAGACACAGAAGGCCGCTGTGGCAACTGCACCACTTGATCATCTACTGGACCCGCTTGCCCACCGCAAATTTCCAAAATTAAAGCCGTGACGCGTTCCAGATGCTCGGGAATGGAGGCGAAATCAACCCCGCGCTCGAAGCGGTGACTGGCATCGGAGGAAAACTTATAACGGCGTGCACGGCCCATGATGGCCTCTGGCCACCAAAATGCCGCCTCTAGGTAGATATCTTGGGTGTCCAATGTGACCGCACTATCTTCGCCACCCATAATACCCGCCATACTACATGGTACGCCGTTAGAAGCTATTACACCCACATCGGCATCCAAGACCACCTCTACACCACTGAGCAACTCTAGCTTTTCACCAGCAACAGCCCAACGCACTTCTAGGCCTTGATTTACATGCTGTAAATCGAAAACATGCGTAGGACGTCCGAGTTCTAACATCACGTAGTTAGAAATATCCACTAATGCTGAGATAGGGCGTTGTCCACTACGAGCTAAACGCTGGCGCATCCAGTCCGGTGTGACCGCACGTGCATTCACGCCCTTAATCACGCGACCCGCGAACCTGCCACACAAATCTGCGTCCTGCACTTTGACGGGCAAGGTGTCGGGAATCGATACAGCAACAGGCTCATATGCAGGCATATGCAAAGGCTCACCTGTTAAGGCTGCCAATTCACGCGCCACGCCTAATACCGATAAGCAGTCTGCTCGGTTAGGAGTCAATTTAATTTCAATGATCTGGTCATCTAGGTCTAGAGCTTGACGTAAGTCCATACCATTTTCGCACTGAGCAGATAAAACCAGTAGCCCTTCATGGTCTTCCGACAGGCCCAGCTCTCGCGCCGAACACAACATGCCAAAAGACTCCACGCCACGCATTTTCACGGGACTAATCTTCATTCCGCCCGGTAGCTCGGCGCCAATACGCGCCACCGGCACTTTAATGCCTTGGGCTGCGTTAGGTGCACCACACACGATCTGCAAAGACTGACCAGAGCCGTCATCCACCTGGCAAACTCGTAAGCGGTCTGCGTCAGGGTGTTGGGCTATGGAGGTGATTTCACCCACTACAATCTGGCTAAAAGCGGGTGCAGCCGGCTGCACCTCTTCCACTTCCAACCCAGCCATCGTTAGGCGGTGGGTTAGCTCTTCGGTATTGATAGGCGGGTTTACGAAACGGCGTAACCAGGATTCTGAAAATAACATGATGAATCGTCTGCAACGTTAAATAAGGCTGTAATGGACAAGGCTCGGTCGACTGTCAGCACCAAGCGTAAGCAAGCTCTAGCGGTTGAACTGCTTCAAGAAACGCAGATCACCTTCGTAAAACTGACGTAGGTCGTTCACGCCATAGCGCAACATGGTTAAGCGCTCAAGGCCTGAGCCAAACGCAAAGCCAATATAACGCTCGGGGTCCAGACCAAAGTTGCGCACCACATCAGGATGCACTTGCCCAGAGCCAGAAATTTCCAGCCAGCGCCCTTTTTTCGGGCCTTGCGTGAACATCATATCAATTTCAGCAGACGGCTCGGTGAAAGGGAAAAATGACGGGCGAAAACGTACGACTAAGTCATCGCTTTCAAAAAATGCCCGCAAGAAATTCGTATATACCCCTTTTAAATCAGCAAATGAAATATCTTCGGCAATCCAAAGACCTTCCACCTGATGAAACATAGGGGAGTGTGTAGCATCGCTATCTACACGGTATGTGCGCCCAGGAGCAATCACTTTAATAGGTGGGGTATGCTGACGAGCATAGCGCACCTGCATAGGACTGGTGTGTGTGCGTAGCAAGTAAGGCAAGCCTTTATCGTCTTGCATGTCCACATAAAAAGTGTCTTGCATGGAACGCGCTGGGTGATTTTCAGGGTTATTTAACGCGGTAAAGTTAGTCCAGTCGTCTTCTATTTCAGGACCATCGGCCACTTCAAAACCAATTGAGCGAAAAATAGCCTCTACACGTTGCCAAGTCTGAATGACTGGGTGTATACCACCCATGCCCCGACCACGACCCGGCAAAGTCACATCAATACGCTCAGCCGCTAGGCGGTGATTTAACTCATCGGCTGCCATCTGAGCACGACGATCCGTTAATAGGGATTCAATTTCCCGCTTAACTTGGTTAATCCGTGCACCTTCGGCTTTCTTTTGCTCCGGCTCTAATTGCGCTAGCCCTTTCATGAGTGCGGTGATCGCACCTTGTTTACCCAGAAACTTCGCTTTCGCATTTTCTAGCGAGGCAGCATCCTGAGCCTGTGCAAACAGACTTTGTGCCTGAACAATGAGATCTTCTTGCGTGGACGTCATGTAGTGTTACTTCCCAAAAACAAACGGAGCCCCTAAAGAGCCCCGTTCGCGAACTAGACAAATTGAATTGCTACACTTAGGCTGCCAAAGCGTTCTTCGCTTGGGCAACAATGGCGGCAAAACCGGCTTTGTCGTTAACAGCTAAATCGGCCAGTACCTTGCGATCCAGCTCAATAGAAGCCTTGTTCAAACCTGCGATGAACTGGCTGTAAGTCATGCCCAGTTCACGGCATGCAGCATTAATACGTGTAATCCATAATGCACGGAATACACGTTTTTTGTTGCGGCGGTCACGGTAGGCATATTGACCTGCCTTCATGACTGCTTGTTTGGCTACGCGAAATACGTTACCGCGGCGACCACGGAAACCTTTGGCCTGAGCCATTACTTTCTTATGACGATTGCGGGCGTTAACGCCGCGTTTTACTCGTGACATATTAGTGCTCCCTTATCAAGCAAAAGGCATCATTGCTTTGACTGCAGCGACGTCCGCTTTATGGACCTCAACTGTGCCACGCAACTGACGTTTGTTTTTGGTCGTTTTCTTAGTCAAGATGTGACGTTTGAACGCCTGACCACGCTTGATTGAACCACTACCACGAACCACAAAGCGCTTAGAAGCACTTTTTTTGGTTTTCATTTTAGGCATGATATTACTCAGCTAATTTGTGACTGCAGGTGATTGCCCCACAAACAGACAATGCTTGCTTAACCTAACAGACACTTATTTTTCTTTTGCCAAAAACGCATTTAAAAGCAAAGCAAATAAAGTTACGTATTCCGCAAAAGCTATTGATTATAAGGCGAAAAATAAATTCCTGTCTAGCTTTCCTACTAGAAAAAACAAAAACTGCGGCGTCCACGCACACGACTAGTCGTATCACCCGGTAAACCGTACAGACTTCTATGCTCGAACCTAGTGCTTAGCCACTTAGGACTTTTTGTACAAGGCCAGCATTAGGGCCGCAACGATAAAAAAAGAGCCAAAAAAACGGTTCATCCGTTGCATACGCACAGGTGAGTTCACCCACCCTTTAAACTGACTTGCTAAGGCAGCATAACAAAACATCACCACAACATCGGCCAAAATCAGTGTCGCGCCCATCACGCATAGCTGTAACGCATAAGAAGAAGCGTTGTAGCTAGATAGAAACTGGGGAAATAAGGCGACCAAAAATACGGTAGCCTTAGGGTTAGTTAGATTAACTAAAGCAGACTGACAAAATTGTTGCCTGGCTGTTAACGAATGACTCCCCGTCACGTGCAGCGCATCGGTGGAGCGCCACTTCTGTACACCTAACCACAACAAGTAAGCTATACCCACCCATTTAATGGTTAAAAAAGCCAAAGCAGACGATGTTAATAAGGCTCCCAAGCCCACTGCAACGACCAGTATCTGAACCGCATAACCCAACTGCAAACCCATAATCGTGGGCAAACTAGCTTTAACACCATGACGTATTCCGCTATTCATGGTGCTAATCGCCCCCGCGCCGGGCGAGATACTGATCAGAAACGCTGCCATTAAAAAGGTGAGCCATAGGCCTATACTCATCTTTGCCTCTGCTAGGTAAAAGGCCACATTGTCACACATGACACCTCCACCCAATACAAAATAAACTTCTGCACATGCCAAATGAAAGATTTAGCCTCTCATCCCAATCCTAAATGCTGGCGATAACTCATGGCCTCGGATAAATGGGCGACCTGTATGAGCTCAGACTCGTGAAGATCTGCCAAGGTGCGGGCTAGGCGCAGGACTCTATGACGCACGCGCCCCGACCATTGCCAACGGCGCATCGCCTGCCCTAACAACTGCTCGGCCGCCGCATCTACCTGCGCGTAAACGGCTAAGCCACTAGCCCCCAAAGCAGCATTTAAACGCCCTTGCCTCTCCAACTGTCGAGCGCGAGCTTTTTCAACACGCACCCGTATGATCGCTGAGGGTTCCCCTTGCGGCGCCGACTCCCACTGTTCGGGCGTGTCAGATAAAAAAATCTGCATATCAATACGATCCAGTATAGGTCCGGATATTTTTTGCTGATAACGCTGTTTGCGCTCTGGGGTGCAACGACAGGTCCTGTGCTTGTGGCCTGACCATCCGCAAGGACAAGGATTCATGGCTGCAATCAACTGAAAATGTGCCGGAAATTCCACACGACCACTAGCACGGGCGATACATACCACCCCTGCCTCTAAAGGCTCACGTAGCGCCTCTAAAGCACGTCGCTCAAACTCTGGAAACTCATCCATAAACAAAACACCGTGATGAGCTAAGGATATTTCACCTGGCATAGGACGACTACCGCCACCAACAATAGCCACGACCGAAGCAGAATGATGCGGAGACCTGAATGGAGGACGCGCTGTAAACCGCAATACATCCGACAATAAACTGTGTAAAGCTGCCAACTCTAGGGTTTGTTCCGCATTAAGATCTGGCAATAAGCCGGGCAACCGTTGGGCCAGCATGGTCTTCCCTACTCCTGGAGTACCCAGCATTAATAAGCTATGGCCACCTGCCGCTGCGACCTCTAGGGCACGACGGGCGAAGAGCTGTCCCCGCACGTCACTCATGCATAACGACGAGGCCATATCGGGCTGTACAGGCAGAGGGATAATCTCAGGCAGACTTGCCTGCCCCATTAGGTATTCAGCCGCTTGGCGCAGGCTCTGTACACCTAGCACTTGTAAATTGGGGACATGCGTTGCTAAACAAGCCGACACATAAGGGAGAATCAGTTTTTTTGCTGGCCACTGCTTAAGCATACCGGCCGCAATAAGCAGTGGCGCTTGAACCGGCTCTACCGCCCCACTTAATGACAGTTCGCCCACTAATACAAACTCACTCAAGCCCTGTAAAGCCTGAGGCTTGCCTCCAGCATCGTAGGCTATCAGTTGGCCACTGGCCAACAATAGCCCCAAAGCAATCGGCAAATCAAAACGACCGGAATCTTTGGGTAGATCTGCCGGAGCTAGGTTAACGGTGATACGTGCAGCCGGAAATTCGTACCCTGCACACAGTAAGGCTGAGCGTACTCGCTCACGGCTTTCCCGTATCCCTGCATCGGGCAGACCCACCACATTGAAAGCAGGCAAGCCAGATGCAATATGCACTTCTACCCGTACTTCGTGAGCATGCATACCTTGCAACCCACAACTATACAAAACAGCTAAGGACATGATATTAACGGCTCAAATCATGTCAATATGACGCAAATAAAAAAGCGGCACTAGCATCTAGACCGCTTTTTTCCATGCGCAACATTACGATAAGCGAATTTAGTCTGCGCTAGAATTTTCCTGCGTTAAGTCACTTCCCTCAAGCTGCTCAATACGCTGCTCTAACGTAGCAATACGAGTCAGTGCACGCTCAAGCATCAGCTTGTAGGTATCGAACTCATCACGCGTTACTAAATCCATACGGGAAAAAGTTTGCCCCATAAATGCTTTTACATTGCGCTCAATATCGGCAGCCGGGCTTTTAGCGATAAGCTCTGAGATATTCTTCTGAAAATCGTTCAACCACTCGTTGCGATTGATCATGGCACACTCCTGTCTATAAATATTTCTATACTCATTGTAGCGATATACCACTACCCCGTCAGCGAGCTAGCTGCGTTTTTTACCTATAAAAAAAGCGAAGGGCATTGCCTTCGCTTTTTCTACTTTTTAAACACTACGTATATAACTACTTATTGCCAACAGCGTCTTGAATTGCATTGTCAGCCTTAGCCGCGCCTTCTTTTACCGCGTCACCGGCTTTACCTAACAAGTCGGCTGCATCATCTTTCAATTCTGCGGCCTTCTCTGTAACGGTGTCTGCAGCTGCTTCCGCATCAGCTTTCAGCGTATTGCTATCTTTAGCTGCTTCTTCTTTGACTTTATCGGCTTCCTTGGCCGCTGTGTCTTTCAGCTCTTCCGCCTTTTCTACCACTGCGTCGGTTTTCGACTGACTAGCATTTGTTTCAGTCGCTGGAGCGGGAGTCACTACTGGAGCCGGAGCACTCGCTGCAGGAGCCGCAGGAACGTCTTTGGCGGGCTCTTCTTTGGAGCAAGCTGCAAGCATCGTCAGTGAAGTTAATGCTGCCAACAAAGCCACGGATACACGAGTTTTTTTCATGTGATTTCCTTCTACAGTTCCACAATCTAACATTTATTTATGCCAGAGCCGATGTCGACTTTCTGGTGAGGGTAGCCACGCAAGCTATCGTTGAAACCATTCTAGCCACATGCATCGAAAGAGTTAAGGCATTAGTGTAAATCCTAATTTCAATATTTTCACAATGCAACTCTCGTTTTCGAGCAAAAGCCTTATGTAACAAGCCTACCATCAATAAAGGGAACGGAGACCGTTGTTACAAAAAGACACGCAAGAGTTGAAATATCTACGTAATAACCCTGGAGTAGCGGCCTAGAACCAACAGATCACTACGGATCGTTATACAAGGCATTGGGGCTGCTACGTGGCTAACGCAAGCAAATCTATACGCTCAGCGCGATTCAGCGCCAGGGCAACTTTATCGCGCAAAGCGTTAGAGTGTGAGCGTCGCACTTCGCGCTTTACCTCAAGCAATTGCTGCGGGTGCATAGAGAACTCAGTCAACCCTAAGCCTAATAACACGCGGGTAAGGCTGGCATCCCCCGCCATCTCACCACAGACTGCGACTGGTTTACCAAAACGTTTCGCCGCATTGATAGTATGAGCAATCAGCCGTAACACCGCTGGGTGCATGGGATCATAAAGATTTGCCACCTCGGTATCCCCACGGTCTACCGCCAACACGTACTGAATTAAGTCGTTAGTACCAATAGATAAAAAATCCAGTTCTGCGACGAAAGGCTCAATAGCTATTGCCATCGCAGGAACCTCAACCATGGCCCCTAATTGATAATTGCGCGCATAAGGAACCCCATCACGCTCTAGCTCTTGAGCGGCCAGCTCGAGTGCCTGACGCGTGGCGTGTACCTCACTCATGGAAGCAATCATGGGGATGAGTATACGAATTTGCCCATGGACACTGGCACGTAACAAAGCACGCAGTTGAGTCAAGAAGATATCAGGGCGGTCTAGACAATACCTTATCGCGCGCAGACCCAATGCAGGGTTTGTCGCCACCGTCGATTCGCCATCCAGCACTTTATCGGCGCCTATGTCCAACGTACGAATAGTCACCACTTTACCACCCATAGCTCGCACTACACGGCTGTATGCCTCGTACTGCTCCTTCTCGGTCGGTAAGTCATTGCGACCCAAAAATAAAAATTCACTGCGAAATAACCCTATCCCATCGGCGCCCGCTGCTAAAGCCTGTTCGGCTTCCTGTGGCAGCTCGATGTTCGCCTCCAAGCGAATCATCACTCCATCCAAGGTTAAGGCTGCCGCATCATGCAGGCTCGATAACTCTTCGCGTTCACGCTGATAAACATGCTGCCTCTCTTGATACTCGCTCAGCACTTGTTCTGATGGGTTGACAATCACGGCGCCTGTAAAGCCATCAACAATCAACACATCGCCATCGCGGATTAAGTTACGAAATCCACCTAGCCCTACGAGCGCAGGTACATTCATACTCCGCGCCACGATCGCAGTATGCGATGTCGGACCGCCCAAATCCGTTAAGAAGGCGGCAAAATTCGCTTCTCGCAGACGCAGCATGTCAGCGGGTGAGATATCCCGCGCGACCACGATAAGGGGGTCAGAGGAGCGATGATCGAAATCTGGCAACATCGCAGGCTGACCCGCCAGAACCCGTAAAACGCGCTCAATTACCTGCCGCACGTCAGCAGCACGTTCGCGCAGATACTCGTCTTCAATTTGCGTAAACTGCTCAACTAAGGCCTGCCCTTGAGCCGTTAAGGCCCACTCAGCATTGTAAAGACGAGTGCGCACAATGTCGCAGGTTTGCTGAGTCAGCATCGGGTCGTCTAATAGCAGACTATGGACGGTCAATATGGGGGCTAACTCACGCGGCGCATCAAGGGGTAAATGATCAACGAGATGATTGAGCTCATCACGAGTCGCCATCATTGCACTTAAGAGGCGCTGACACTCAGCATCCACGTCATCAGCGGTAATTCGGTAGTGCGGCACCTCAAGGGCTGCAGCACTCATGACGGCAGCCTTACCGATTGCGTAACCTTTAACAACAGCCTGACCCTGGGCTGTCAACATAGCGCTAAGCGCCGCCGTAACACGTGGCTGAGAAAGCATGATTGACTCTATTCTTGTTCGCCGAACTTGGCCTCAAATAACGCCTGTATGTCCACCAATGCTTGGTCCGCATCCTCGCCTTCGGCGTCAAGAACAACGGTCACGCCCAAGCCGGCGGCCAGCATCATTACACCCATGATACTTTTAGCATTCACACGCTGAGTATCACGAGAGATAAAAATATCACTTTTAAAGCGTCCCGCCAGTTGTGTTAACTTTGCCGCGGCACGCGCATGCAAGCCGAGCTTATTACTAATGACAATGGAAACAGAAGGCATAACGAATACAATTTCCTAAAAGTTAGCGAATGTACTTAATACTGGCAAGCTGCGTCGACAATGCCACGCACAGCGCCACCCATCACTTCTTGGCTTAGACACTCAGGATTTTGACCTCTTTCAGTCAACGCCTTCAGCACCATGCACAGATTCGCGCCGGTAAGAAGGTGAGCAGCATCACCTTGCGCTTGTAAAGCCTGTTGTACCCGTCTTGCAACGTTAAAGGGTGTCGCACCATATAGATCGCACAATATCAGTGTGTTTGGCGCGCATTCTTGCTGTATCTCCAGCAAGCACCGTTCAGTGGCCGCATCGGTACATTCATCCGCAGCAATATCTACCACATGAATGTCCGGCTTCTCGCCCAACACGTGCTGAGCACATGCTGCAAAAGCCGAGGCTAAGGGCTCATGCATGATAAGGGCGATGCGTGTCACGGTTTACTCACAGCTTTCTCAACGGCCTGCACAAAGACATCAGCGACATCAAAGCCCGTTTGCTCGGTAATTTCCACAAAGCAAGTGGGGCTCGTCACGTTAATTTCGGTGACATAATCACCAATGACATCCAGACCAATTAACAACAAACCACGCTCGACCAACTTAGGGCCAATGCTGCGAGCAATTTCCCAGTCACGCTCGGATAGCGCTTGCGCTACACCACGGCCTCCTGCTGCCAAGTTACCCCGCGTCTCGCCTGCTAGGGGGATGCGTGCCAGGCAGTATGGAACAGGCTCGCCACCGATAATTAAAATACGTTTATCGCCTTGGCTAATTTCAGGTATGTAACGCTGCGCCATGATCGTTTGAGTGCCCTGCTCTGTAAGGGTCTCTAATATAGCGCCTACGTTAGGCTCGTCTGCCCGCAGACGGAAAATACCCGTACCACCCATGCCGTCTAAGGGTTTAACAATCACGTCCTGATGCTGAGCATGAAATGCGCGCAAACGCGTCATATCGCGCGTCACTAGGGTTAGAGGAGTGAACTCAGGAAACTCCGTGATGGCTAATTTTTCAGGATGATTGCGTAACGCAGCACCAGTATTAAACACGCGAGCGCCTTGTTGCTCGGCAAAGCCTAATAAATGTGTTGAGTACGCATACTCCATATCAAATGGAGGGTCCTTGCGCATAATGACGGCATCAAACGTATTTAACTCAGCCTCAACACTGTTACTAATATATGACCACCAGTGTGGCCCACGCAAATCAGCATCTGCCGCAATCGTAATGTCGCGATAAACGGTTTTCACACGACTATCGTCAATGTACAAATCACCTTGTAAAGTGACCGCCACCTGATGGCCGCGCGCCAAACTAGCACGCATCATGGCAACAGAAGTGTCTTTATAAGCAGCCAGACTGGCTAATGGATCAATAATGTACAGTATGCGCATCGACACACCTGGCAAATTTAGCCTTCGCAAGCAGTTGCGAGGCCGAGTAACAAGATAAGAAATCAGGCAGGTCTAGCCTGCCTGATAAGCGTTAAGGCTCGAAGGGCGAATCAGGTTGCCTTCTTGCGTGGCGCAAGCACCATCACCATTTGGCGACCTTCCAGCTTTGGCATGGCCTCTACTTGGCACAACTCAGTGACTTCATCACGAATACGTTCCAGAACCCGCATACCCAGCTCTTGGTGAGCCATTTCGCGACCACGAAAACGCAACGTCACCTTAACTTTGTCGCCATCGTCGATGAATCGTTTTACGTTCCGAAGCTTAACCTGGTAGTCACCCTCGTCCGTACCGGGACGGAATTTGACTTCCTTAAGCTGTATTATCTTTTGCTTAGCTTTGGCTTCCTGCTGGCGTTTTTGCTCTTGGTAGCGGAATTTACCGTAGTCCATCAAACGACATACAGGTGGTTCTGCTCCTGGGGAAATTTCCACCAGATCCACATCGTTTTGCTCAGCAAAATTCAAAGCATCAGCCATTTTTTGAATGCCTAATTGCTCACCTTCTATCCCAATGAGCCGCACCTCGGGGACACGAATCTCACCATTGATGCGATGTTTTTTCTCGGTTGCGATATCTAGAACTCCTAAGTAATTAAATAAATGATTGCCACCACAGCCTTACTGACGGGCCTCAATCTCTTGTTGCAGACGGATCTGGAAGTCAGCCAAAGGCATTACCCCTAAATCCAGCCCCCCCCGGGCGCGGACGGCAACAGCGTTCGTTTCACGCTCTTTTTCGCCCACCACCAGTATATAGGGGACTTTTTGCATACTATGTTCACGGATTTTACGAGTGATTTTTTCTCCACGCAAATCCGCAATAACACGTAAGCCTTGTTTTTGCATATTTTGTGCAACTTCACGCGCATAGGACGCGGAAGATTCCGAGATGCAGCATACCACGGCATGCTCTGGGGCCAACCAAGCTGGCAAGGCACCTGCGTGGTTTTCTATTAGCATCCCGATAAAGCGCTCAAACGACCCTAAAATAGCTCGGTGCAACATCACTGGGGTACGACGCTGATCCTGCGCATCGACGTACTCAGCCCCCAAACGCGCTGGCATGGAAAAGTCTACTTGTATAGTACCGCATTGCCAGTGGCGACCAATAGCGTCTTTCAAGGTATATTCAATTTTAGGGCCATAAAAAGCGCCTTCACCTTCGGATATTTCAAACTCACATCCGGTGCGCTGCAAGCTTTCAATTAGGGCTTGCTCGGCTTTATCCCACACCTCATCGGCACCAATACGCTTAGCGGGGCGAGTGGCCACTTTATACAAAATTTCCTTAAAACCAAAGTCGGCATAGACTTTTTGCAATAAGGCAGTGAAAGCGGCGCACTCGTCTTGTAGCTGATCTTCTGTACAGAAAACGTGCCCGTCATCCTGAGTAAAGCCGCGCACACGCATCATGCCATGCAAAGAGCCAGAGGGTTCGTTGCGATGGCACTGGCCAAACTCGCCATAACGAATAGGCAGCTCTCGGTACGAGTGCAAACCAGAGTTAAAGATTTGCACATGACCCGGGCAGTTCATGGGTTTCAAGCCATAGGTTCTGTGCTCGGACTCGGTGGTAAACATATTATCGGCGTAATTATCCCAATGCCCTGTTTTTTTCCACAACGACAAGTCTAGAATTTGCGGCGCTTTAACCTCTTGGTAACCATTATCTTGGTATACCTTACGCATATATTGTTCGATTTGCTGCCACACTGTCCAGCCCTTAGGGTGCCAGAAAATGAGTCCTGGGGCCTCGTCTTGGAAATGAAATAAATCTAACTCACGCCCCAATTTACGGTGATCGCGTTTTTCGGCCTCTTCGAGCATCGTCAAGTAAGCTTGTTGCTCGTCTTTGGTGGCCCAAGCGGTACCATAAATACGTTGTAGCATTTCATTGTTGCTATCACCGCGCCAGTAAGCCCCCGCTACTTTCATGAGCTTAAAAACTTTTAGCTTTCCGGTAGACGGCACGTGCGGACCACGACATAAGTCGATAAAATCGCCTTCTCGATATAAGCTAATAGGCTCATTAGCCGGAATAGCAGCGATAATCTCCGCTTTGTAGTTTTCTCCTATGCCACGAAAAAACTCCACAGCGTCATCACGCAGCCACTCCTCACGCACCACCGCTTCATCTTTTTTAGCCAACTCGACCATCTTTTTCTCGATAGCTTCCAAGTCTTCAGGCGTAAAAGGGCGCTCGTATGAAAAGTCGTAGTAAAAACCGTTATCAATAACCGGACCTATCGTGACTTGTGCCTGCGGGTACAAGCTTTTAACGGCGTAAGCCAGCAAGTGTGCAGTAGAATGACGAATCACATCTAGGCCGTCTGCATCTTTGGCTGTCACAATAGCCAACTCGGCATCTTGTTCTATTAGATGCGACGTGTCCACTACTTGCGAATCCTCGCTACCTGCCGTTCGCACACGCCCAGCCAAGGCTGCACGCCCTAAACCGGCGCCAATTGAATTGGCGACATCGCTAACAGTAACTGGCCCCGGGTACTCGCGCTGGGAGCCATCGGGTAGAGTGATTCGGACCATAAAACTTCCTGGAAATAAAAAAGCGCGACACTTTAGCCGCGCTTTTGATTTGAACGTTTTTTAAGAAAGCAAAGAAACGCTACGCAGCCAAGGCTAGACAGACCAGTGGGTAGTTCGCGTAGTGATAGTCATGGTGTGATGCTTCCTGCTAAAAACCGATTAACTGTCATAGTTTAGCATCATTAGTACTGCTTGTTACGGCTAAAAAAAGAGGAAATAGGCACTTTAGCGACATATTTTTATATTGCCAACCGCCTCCAACAGCCTAAACCATGGTTACGGACGAACAGAGTATGGTTAAATGCGTGGGCTAATTACCCTATGCCGGAGAACCTATCATGACAGAATCTGAAATTCGCTACGCCCAATTACGCGCGGAAGTACATGGGTTGCGAGAAATTCTCACCTTTGTACTTGCTGAGCTTAAAGGCCAAACCAATGAGCAAGTCAATCAAGTGGGCAGCTTTTTAGATCACTCTAGCGATTATTTTGCCAAAACACTAGAAACTATTATTGAACAAGCAGAGCAAGCAGAAAAGCCTACTGTGGAAGCCATAGCCGGCTTATCAGTGCAAGCCTACAAAAACAACATGGAGTTTATTAAACGAGCCTTCATCACTCTGGCCGCCGCGCAACGGGCTGAGAAAGCACAGAACGACTTAGGCATTTAACGCCGCCCCGCAAACCAGCTAATAAAGATGTGGAAAGCTTTGGCGGTAAAAACGCCACTCTTCTAGCTCACTGCCATCACGCAGCCGGCACGTTGAATACTCTCCACCGCTGGTTCGATGCGAGATGGACTCGCCTCCCATACTAATACAATGCACCGTAGCTGGGTTTGCCAACGCCAGTTGTTGGGCTGCAGGGGGTGAGCTAGCCATATTGCTACACGCCCCCAATGAGCCAGTAATCATAGTTAAACCGAGCATAGACCTTAATGGATAAAGCACACGCATGGCATTTCGCCTAAGAGTAGGTAAAACTAGCACTGAACACAGGCTACCAAGTTAGCAGCCTGCCTAAAAAGGCACCACTATTAGCGCAAGCGCCCTAGCAAGTAACCCAATAAACCTACCATGGCTAAACTAGTCAAAGGCCTAGCACGCACCATATTTTTTGTGCAAATCAGTGCCTCTTCGACCACATCTTTGCCCTCAGCATACAGACCATCGTATTCTTGCACAAAATCTTCCACACTCGCACGTACACGACGTGCCGTGTTTTTACTGGTTTGAGCGGCGACATCCACAGCTTGCTCTAGTTTTTCGGCGCCACTAGCAATCCCTTCTTTAGCACGAGCGGCTACTTTATCGCTGACTTTTTCCACTGACATAGTTTTCTCCTAGAGGGCTTAAATAAGCGTAAAACAGGTCTAGCATTCTGTTTACTCGGACACAATACATGCACCGATAGCCTGAGACTGCTGGCAATGTAGTATGCCACTTATACTTTTAAAATCTTAACGCTGGCGCAGATATTCATCAATCTGCCGCATCCACTGTGTATCGCAGGCAACAGGTTTAGGAGCATGCTGACCATACACACGGTAATGCACTGCATCACACCACTCCTGCGAGCCATAATCAGGCCCGCCGCCATGGCCATCAGAGACACCCACCCGTTCGGTCACCATCGCCATCCACTCTTGGGTGCCTACTTCTAATGGCGATTGCCCTTGCACTTGCTGATACTGAGGAGGCTCAGGAATATCAATGGATTGAGATGGCCGATTTGGACTTTGACATGCTGCCAATACCACCGCTACCCCTACTATCATTAGCCCACGCATGAGTACTCCTTATGACGACGATTGCTACCCCTTGCACCATAGCAGTAAAGTAGCTATCAAGGAAAGCATAGCTTCTGAAAGTAGGCATAAAACACGGTTTTGAAAAACTCGCTTTTTCTACATAAACCCGTCACCATTGACTAGGAGTCGTACCATGCACCCTACGGTCGCCGAGCTGTATACACAACTTAGTTTGCCGGTCATCGCCGCGCCATTATTTATCGTTTCTACGCCTCCCCTAGTGATCGCTCAATGCTCTGAAGGGATTGTAGGTGCCATGCCATCCTTAAATGCACGTGACGCTGCCGACCTATCCCCGTGGCTCAGTCAAATAGAACAGCACCTGGCTCATATCAAGCTTAATGCCCCCTCAAGAAAAGTGGCGCCCTACGCGATCAATCTCATCGTGCATCGCAGCAACCCCCGTGTTGAGCATGACCTGGCTGTCTGCGCGCAGCATCGGGTTCCCATTATCATTACTAGCCTAAGCGCCCCCCATCACATCGTCGATACGGTACATGCCTGGGGCGGCAAAGTATTTCATGACGTCACCACGGTACGACATGCGCAGAAAGCACTAGAGGCGGGTGTCGACGGTTTAATAGCGGTGTGTGGCGGTGCTGGCGGCCATGCCGGAACGACAAACCCCTTCGCTTTAGTGGGGGAAATCCGACGCTTTTACGATGGCCCGCTTGCTCTATCAGGAGCCTTGTCTCGCGGGCAAGACATCGCTGCAACCTTAGCGCTAGGAGCCGACTTTGCGTATATGGGCACACGCTTTATCGCTAGCCTAGAAGCCAATGCCAGCCTTGAATACAAACAAGCCATTATTGATAGTGGCTCTAAAGATGTGATTTACACCCCCTACTTCACCGGCATACCCGGCAATTACTTGCGCTCTAGCATAGAGCGAGCAGGCCTGGACCCCGAACAACTAACGGCCAAAGACACTACTTCCCACGTAAATACCAGCGACAGTAAACCTTGGAAAGATATCTGGGGAGCCGGTCAAGGAGTGGGCAGCATTGAGCATATACAAAGCGTAAAAGACATAGTGCAACAGTTACGCCAAGATTATCTGCGCAGCAAAGAGAAATTGACTCAGCAGCCTTTCGCCTAGGAACGCACACGATGATAAAAAAACACTACGAGCATGGCTTACTCACTTTAACCTTTGCACGCCCCGAGCGTCGTAATGCGATTAATCTTGCGATGTATGAGCAGTTAAGCAACGCCATCGATCACGCCCCAGAAGACTGTCATAGCATTTTGCTCACAGGTTCTGGCGGCCACTTTACCGCGGGAAATGATATTCATGACTTTGCGCACTTTCGCCAGCCACAAGCCAACAATCCTGCATTAGACTTCCTGCGCAGCTTGGTCAACACCGACATACCTGTGATTGCTGCCGTACAAGGTCATGCGGTAGGTATAGGAGTCACCTTGCTGCTGCACTGCGACTTTGTTTATGCGGATTCGGATACTGTGTTTAGCTTGCCTTTCGTGTCACTAGGCCTCTGTCCTGAGGGTGGTACCACCATTTTACTGGAAGCTTTGGTGGGCCGACGTAGAGCCAGTGCTTGGTTGTTGCAAGGACAAAGCTTTACAGCGCAAGAAGCTCTAGAGGCTCAATTACTTAACGCTGTTAGCGCCAATGGTACTAGTCTAGATGAGGCCTTAGCTTGCTCTGCGCGATTAGCAGCACAACCCTTACAAGCCTTACGTTTATCTAAGCGTATGCTACGGGAGCCTGGTCGTCCTGCCTTGCTCCGTGCTATCGAGCAGGAAGTAGCGTTCTTTATTGAGCGGCTTGAGTCGCCCGAGGCCACGCAAGCCTTGGCTCGATTTCTTTAAATAAGAATCTACTCACTCGCCACCTAAAAGGTTCTATTTTGCGTATGATGTCCACCCACCAGCGAGCAAGCTTAAAGATTAGCAAGCAATGCTATCGCTAGTTGTCGTGCCATCTATTTTTACCCTTTGGACCCACTCATGACTCAAAACCCTACCCCCACTTCCCTTTTCCCCATACCAGAGGGCTTCACCCAAGCCCGCGCCAAAAGCCCATTCAATGCGCTCTGTGGCCCCTATTACGAAAAACAGGAAGACGGGGTAGACATGTGTGTAGCCATTCATCTAGAAAACAAACACTTAAATCAACAAGAGATGGGCCATGGTGGCATGCTCATGGCATTAGCCGACAATGCCATGGGCGAGGCAGCACGACTGGGCTACGCTACGGGCACTCACGTAGTCACCGTCAGCCTGACCTCAGAGTTCATGCGCCCTGCTCGATTAGGAGACTGGATCATTGCACGAGCCTACATACGCCGTAGCGGTCGCTCGCTAAGCTTTGTTGATTGCACCCTAAGCGTTAACGAACAAGCTATTTTCAAAGCCAGTGCCGTATTTTCTGTGGTACGCAAAACTAGCTCTTAATAATACGTAATTAATTTTCTGGGGTGCCTCCAAGGCAATGACCTCAACGACTATTAAGTATCATTTGCGCAGCTTTTTCAGCAATCATAATGGTGGGACTGTTTGTATTACCACTACAAATTTTGGGCATGATGCTAGCGTCAGCCACCCGCAACCCCTTCACTACCCCCCCTACCCCATCTATCACACGAAGTTGCGCATCCACTACGGAGTCTACATCATCACTACGCCCCATTGCACAGGTGCCTACCGGATGAAAGATAGTGGTGGCAATATCGCCTGCAGCTCGTACTAAATCTTCGTCGCTTTGCAACTGAACGCCTGGCACAAATTCTTGTGGATGGTATGCACTGAGGGCCGATTGCTGCACTATTTTACGTGTTAAGCGCAAGCTATCCACGGCAACCTGCCTGTCTTCCTGCGTGCTGAGATAGTTAGGTGAAATCTTAGGGGCAAGTGAAAAGTCTTGGCCTTGTAGGCTTACGTGACCGCGAGAGCTTGGATTAAGATTGCATACACTCGCCGTAAAAGCAGAAAAGTCGTGCAAAGGCTCTCCAAAAGCTCCTAGGCTTAATGGCTGCACATGATATTGAATATTAGGATAACGATAATCCGGCGAGGAACGCGTAAAAGCACCTAATTGCGAGGGTGCCATACTCATCGGCCCACGCCTATGCAACAAATACTCTAAGCCTATACCCGCCTTGCCCCACCACGTGCGTGCTCTATCATTTAAAGTTAGCGCCGACTGCACCTTATACACGCTACGGATCTGCAGATGATCCTGTAAATTGCGCCCCACTCCGGGGCGATCAAGCACCACGTCAACGTGATGCTGCTGCAATAAGTCCGCAGGGCCAATACCTGAAAGCTGTAACAGGTGGGGCGAACCAATGGCTCCCGCCGACAAAACAACCTCACGATCCGCAGCCAGCGTTTTCATGCTGCCCTGATGTAGAGCCAGCACCCCATTGCAATGCAAACCACTATCCGTTTTTTCTATTAATAGGCGCGCCACTTGTGCTTGTGTCCAAACCGTCAAATTGGGACGTCGCTTCATAATTGGCCGTAAAAAAGCACTGACCGTATTCCAGCGCCAACCCGACTTTTGATTCACGTCAAAATACGCGACCCCCTCGTTGCAACCCCGATTAAAATCTTCAGTGGCGGGTATTCCCGCTTCTTGCGCCGCCTGCGCAAAGGCATCCAGTATGTCCCAATGCAAACGCTGCGCTTCTACTCGCCATTCACCTTGGTGTCCATGCCACTGGCGAACATCGGCCCGCTCATCTGCATCTAGGCGATACGAATTCTCATGTTTCATGAATAGAGGAAGAACATGCTCCCACGACCAACTTTCGTCACCAGTCATCTGCGCCCAGGCGTCGTAGTCCCTGGCTTGTCCACGCATGTAAATCATGCCGTTAATGCTGGAGCAGCCGCCTAGCACCTTACCTCTGGGATAACGCAGTTTGCGCCCGTTTAAGCCGGTTTCGGATTCGGTAAAAAAGCACCAATCCGTTCGGGGATTACCGATACAGTACAAATACCCCACCGGAATACGAATCCAATGATAAGTATCAGTACCCCCTGCTTCCAACAGCAATACCTTGTTTGCCGGATCAGCACTTAAACGATTGGCTAATAGAGCTCCCGCACTCCCGCCTCCCACGACAATATAATCAAACCGCGCTACGGCCCCTTCCGCTTGCTTCTTACTCATAAGCCGCTTGTCTCCTTTTTAGTCTGAGCGTAACACTTTAAGACTGCTCGGTTTGGAGCGCAAGGGTGGCAACGACGAACATATATCGCAGTGCCACAATCTCTTTAAGAACCAACCCATGCTAACGAGAAGAGTTAACGTACACTCTTCACTCCCCGAGCACTCACAGGCGTACCCAAACCTAAGAAATCATCATCGAACTTCAACAGCACAAAACGCAACAAAAATCCCTACAAACGCTCTCGCCGCTGTGCTACGATCACTTTCTATTTACTAATTGCCCCCTACTGGCCGCCCATGTTTATTGTTTTCCCTGACACGGATCACGTCGCTCAATACGTTAGTACTCTGTTTATTCAACGTATTTCTCAACAACCTGATGTGATATTGGGTTTAGCCACCGGTGGCACCATGGAGCCGATTTATGCTCAATGGGTCAAACAGGCGCTGGCGCGCAACATCGATGTTTCGCAAGTTAGCACGTTCAATTTGGATGAATATGTAGGCCTGCCTGCCCAGCATCCGCAAAGCTACGCTGCGTACATGGAACACCATTTGCTACGCCATTTAGCCTTTGACCGCTCTCGCATTCATATTCCCGACGGTCTGGCCCATGACTTGCCGGCATACTGCCAAGCCTACTCGGACACAATACGTGACCATGGTGGTATTGCGATGCAATTGCTGGGGGTCGGCAGTAACGGGCATATAGGCTTTAACGAGCCCGGCACACCTTTTGACAGCCAGTGCCATGTGGTGGAACTATCTGAGCGCACTCGGATTGATAACAGCCGTTTTTTTGGCCCCAATGAAATTGTGCCTGCCTCTGCGATTACGATGGGAATGCGAGATATTATGGATGCTCACGAAATTATTTTGGTCGCGACCGGCAGCAGCAAAGCAGCCACCATCGCGAAGTACTACGAGCATGAGGTCAGCCCCCTAGTACCTTTTACCATTTTAAAACAGCATCCTAAAGCACATATCATTCTGGATGCGGCTGCAGCGGCTCTAGTACCAAGCAACGTATGCCAGTTTTACGACACCGTCCCCGCGGCGATGCTATAGGCGGCTTACACCTTACCTAAAAATAGGCTCTGTAAGGGCGCACGCCGCTTACTGACTAACTACAGCGAAGATATGCGGCGCGCTGCTCCCTAAGTGGAAGTAATCACCATCCCCTGCAAAAACCGCAGCACCTAGTGGCAAGGTGGGCGGTAGAGTCTATATTGCGGGCGTCAAAATAACTTTCTAAGTGACTGACCTAACGCAAAATAGTAGCTCTGAGTTTGAAGCATACTCATCTTTTTGACTATGATGGCAACTGATGACATTTATGCTCTTGTCACAGTCAGCTTACATACTAGATGAAGGCGCGTCTTTAACTCCTGATGGACCACCATCCAAGGCTAAACGCCGCCTGTCAACATAAACAAAATACTTTTTTCATTCATTGGCTGGAGCCCACGCTTATGGGAAGCACCCTTGCTATTTTATTATCGCTAGTGTTATTGATGTACTTGGCTTACCGCGGGATAACAGTACTGTTACTCGCGCCACTGATGGCCGCTTTAGCTGTGTTGCTATCGGGTGATGCCGGATTTTTATTACCAATTTACACCAACACCTTCATGTCAGCACTGAGTAACTATGTGCTGTCGTTTCTTCCTATTTTCTTACTTGGCGCTCTCTTTGGTCAGCTTATGGCGGACTCTGGCGCGGCCAACAGCATTGCTCAATACCTTGTGCGTCGTCTGGGCGATAAGCATGCTATCTCAACAGTCGTTGCGGCTTGCGCCATACTCACCTACGGTGGAGTGTCTTTATTTGTAGTGGCATTTGCGATCTACCCGATTGCCAAAGATCTATTCCAGGCCGCCAACATCCCTAAACGATTAGTACCCGCCAGCATCGCCCTAGGCTCCTTTACCTTTACCATGACTGCCTTGCCTGGTACCCCTTCTATCCAAAACGCTATACCCATTCCTTACTATGGCACGAACGTATTTGCTGCGCCTGGCCTAGGTATTATTGGGTCAATTATTATGGCCGTGGGTGGATTATGGTGGTTACAAAGCCGAGCGAAAAAAGCCGCCGCTGCGCAGGAAGGCTACGGCGAGCACCCTGAAGATGCCGTAGACTCGGACGATGACCGCAAAGAAGGGCTTACTATTATGCCCGTCGCATTGGCTCTACTGCCATTGTTCTTAGTGATTGGCGTAAATGCGCTATTTACTTACGGTATATTCCCCGGTTACGACTTCAGTACAGTGACAGAGAAATTCCCCAGCATCAACCCTAAAAACACGGTTGGTTTATGGGCTTTGATTATCGCTTTGGTGGTGGCTAATGCCAGCTTAGTTCTTATCCGTTTGGGGCGTTGGCACAACCTGCGCGAAACGGTGAACAAGGGGATATTTGGTTTTATGCTACCCCTGTTTAATACCGCCTCTGAAGTTGGTTACGGGGCCGTTATTGCTAGCCTCACTGGCTTTGTCATCATTCGCGACTTTGTCCTCAACGTTGCACCTGGGAATCCGCTGATCTCCGAAGCGGTCGCAATGACCACGCTAGCAGGTATTACCGGCTCCTCATCGGGTGGTTTAAGTATTGCCCTGCAAACGTTAGGTTCCACTTACTTGGAAATGGCCCATGCTGCTGGCATTAGTCCAGAACTATTACACCGCGTAGCGGTGATGTCGGCCGGGGGCCTAGACACCTTGCCGCATTGTGGCGCCATTATTACCTTACTGTCCATCTGCCGTTTAAATCACCGCCAGTCATATGCCAACATCGCTATGGTTACCATGGTTTGGCCACTGCTTGCTGTGGCAGTTGTGATTGCCTTAGGCACTATGTTCGGTAGTTTCTAACTACCAGCACCACCAGCCAGCCCGCCTTTTCAGGCGGGCTTTTTACATGCTATAACAATTAGCCATCTATACCGCTTGTGCTCTCGAGCATAAACACGCATGATAAATACTCCTAATCACAGGAGACGGATCATGAGCTACACCTACTCGTTGACCCCTTTGGGCCGCGCGGCCATACTTCAGTTTGTACAAGATCACGGCGTACCTGAGCTCAACCCGGAAGCTTACTTTGCCACCGCCGAAGTGGAAGCTGACAACTTCAATCAAGATAGCAGCCAGCGTGCCGAGCTACTCATCCCTGAGAACAGCAGTAAAGATGGCTTATGCCATCGTTTATTTCTCGAACAGCACTGGTTTCACCGGGAATACCTCCCGCCCCCCACCGAACAAGATGCCCTTTTTCTATAATTAACTCTACTGCGCCCGCAGTCCCATGGTGTCTGTTAGCGCCATAAACCGATCTATATCACGCCACACAATATCTTGGAACTCCCGGGCCGGCTGTGCCGTCAAGGTGTACCCTAACGCTTCCAGATCTGTTCGAATGGGCGTTTGGGCTACGATCTCATTGATGGTGTTATTGAGCTTTTCGACTACCTCAACAGGAGTGCCAGCGGGCGCCAAAACACCGTGCCACTGATCCAACTCATACTGCTGCCCCAAGGCTTGTGCCACGCTGGGTACTTGCGGCAGGGTATGGTGACGCTGCGGCGACGTTACCGCCAAGGCGCGTAAACGCCCTGCCTCAATCAAAGCACTCGCACTGGACAATGTGACTATCCCTAATGTCACCTGACCCGCCATAACATCGGTTAATGCAGGCCCACAACCCTTATAGGGCACATGCAATAAGTTTGATGCCCCTAGGCCTTGCAATAAGCCACCCGCTAAGTGTTGAGGCGTACCATTTCCACAAGAGGCAAAATGCACTCCCTCTGCACTCTGGGCGAGTTGCAAAGCATCAGCCATGGTGTGCACATCACTTTGCGGCGCCGTCACGAACACAGACGGCACATACGCCACGTTTGCCACCGCGGTAAAATCAAGCTTGGGATCAAACTCTAAGGCATCAAACACACCAGGATTGATCGCAAACGAACTATTCACCATAAGCAAGGTGTAACCATCTGCTGGCGCGCTAGCTACCCACCGTGCCCCTATATTACCGCTGGCTCCAGGTCTATTTTCCACTATCCAGCTTTGTCCCCACTTCCGCTCTAATTGAGCAGCCAGCTTGCGCGCTAACAAATCCGTACCGCCTCCTGGCGGAAACGTTACCACCAAATGCACTGGTTTGTTCGGATAAGCCTTGGGTGCCATGGGCGTCGCAGGGTTGCTTTGCTGCGCATACAGGCCCGCAGCACTGGCTAATAACACGCCCGCCACGATCACAGGGGCGTGTTGACGCAAAGCAGAAAAAAGCTGAGTGAGCATCATGATCAGGCATCCAAGCCTATATCAAGCACTTTGGCACTGTGCGTAATCCACCCCACCGCAATGCGATCAACGCCACAGCGAGCAATTTCAACCGCTGTCTCTGGTGTGATGCGTCCAGAAGCCTCAGTGGTAGCGCGGCCTGCGACCAACTCAACAGCCTCACGCAATACCGCCAACTCCATGTTATCCAGCAAGACACAATCCACCCCTAGGTCTAAGGCTTCCTGTAGTTGCTCAAGGGTATCCACCTCAACTTCGATACTGACTAAATGCCCTATATACTGACGCGCTTTTTCTACCGCCACACGTAAACCACCGGCAATAGCGATGTGATTATCTTTAATCAATACAGCATCATCTAAACCATAGCGATGATTTCGCCCGCCCCCGACGCGCACCGCGTATTTTTGCAGGGCTCGCAAACCAGGTATTGTTTTTCGGGTACAAGTTAGTTGCGTACCATAAGGAGCAATAGCGCGGGCTATAGATGCCGTTGCGCTGGCCACACCGCTTAAATGCCCTAAAAAATTCAACGCCGTGCGTTCTGCCGTCAGGATAGAGCGCGCTGAGCCTTTGACGATAGCAATCGGGGTCCCCGGCAGCAAGTTAGCCCCGTCTGACACACACGCCTCAAAATGTATCGTGGGATCTAACAGGCGGAAGGCTAAGCGTGCTAAGTCAAGTCCCGCCAACACTCCCGCCTCTCTCGCCACAATACGTAGCTCCGCTTGTTCGGTGCGACTCACCATAGCATCAGTCGTCAGATCACCTGCCCGACCCAAATCCTCTAGCAAGGTTGCCCTTACAAGGGGCTCTAACATTACATCAGGTAAAGGGGGCACCACGCCTTCTTTCACAGATGAAAGCACATTGCCCTCAGCCTCCTTTAGTATGGTCACTTTTTTATTGCTCATATTGAGTATATATAATCGAAAAAATATAGACAGCAATTATGCTACTACTGAGCATAATATTTGTCAAAATAAACCGCACATACGACGCGGTGATACACCCTGCTACTAACGGGCCTGGCGGGCCAGCGGCAACTTACTCCCCGATATAGCGCGTTCAAGCAATACATCACCCCGAAAACGAAACAGCTTCGCAGGACGACCCGATCCGCCCGTTGTCATCGCCCCTGTCTCCTCAACCAAAGCTTGCTGTTCAATCAAGCGGCGAAAATTCTGCTTATGTAAGCCGCGGCCAGCTAACGCCTCGACCGCTTGCTGTAACTGCAGCAGCGTAAACTCAGCGGGCATGAGCTCAAAGATAACAGGACGGTATTTAATTTTGGCACGCACCCGCGCCAAACCGGTGGCCAAAATCCGCCGGTGATCATGCACCATAGCTAAGCCAAGACGCGTATTGAGTGAGGAAAGTGCCTGTTTATCTTGGCGTCGCTGCGCTTCGGTAACAAGACCTGCTTCAAATAACAGTTCATAACGCTGCAGCACCAAGTCTTCATTCCATGCGGCCCCTTGCAAGCCAAAACTATACTGAATGCGTTGCCAACGAGCGGCTTGAAGCTCGGGCTCCTGTGTCGCCCAGTGCTTGAGTGCTGGAATTAACACTTGCTCAATGAGAGCGGGCTCACCAGCCCGCCAATCTTCCCAAGGAAAATAGCGATAACAATCTTGCCAGCTTACCTGAGCAATATCAGGCCGGCCTACTTCTCGTGTTAATCCTACGTAGCTCACTGAGACAACCCGCGAGCCATCCGCATTAAAACGATCCCGGTCGGCGAAGGTATAAAGCTGCTCAACATACCCTAAGGGATGATGAGTTTGCGACTCCACCCAGTCTCTCAAGCCTGTTTGTAAGGAACGATGTGTTTGTTGGAACGGCCCTGCTGGCAACGCCTGCGCGCACTCGGTGGTTAGCACACGAGGTTCGCCATCGCTCACAGCAATTAACACCGCCACAAGTTCAGCACTGACTGCAGGTTCCATAATCACACTCACAAACACACCCTCTGGCCTTAAGCAATAAAAACGACGCTATCTGATTATAGACGGGCTGTGGGCATTCGAACGGAACTATAACTTGCTGCTACCACACACTTTCCACACCGTCGAATCGCTGCTAATTTTGGCAGGAAAAGTAGAAAGCTAAATTAATCAAAAGAACTACCGTAAATAAGATAGAACCATAAACTTGATCATTGAATGCGTAAAAACTATCCTATCTCAGCCCACGAAGTGCATGTACGCGCTGACCAGTACTTAATATCCAAAACAGATCTTAAAGGACGTATTACTTACGCCAATAACGCGTTCATCGATATTAGCGGTTTCAGCCGTGAAGAGTTGCTTGGCAAAGCCCACAATATCGTACGTCACCCTGATATGCCTGCAGCGGCGTTTCAAGATCTCTGGGATACGCTACATGCCGAGCAGACATGGATGGGAGTAGTAAAAAATCGACGTAAAAACGGAGATTTTTATTGGGTTTATGCGATGGCCATTCCAGTCTACGAAAATGGTCAGGTAACCGGCTACGCCTCAGTGCGTGTCAAACCTAGCGCAGAACAAGTCGCCGATGCGCAAGCCTTCTACCAAGCCCTGAATGAAAATCGCGCCGGCGGCTACACAGTGAAAGGTGGGAGAAAAGCCCCCACAGGTTGGCGTAAGACGCTTAACTTACTGCGCCAGCCTTTTAATCGCAGCCTGCGCGCCAGCATGTTTCGTATGAGCATGCTCGCTATTGCCACCACATTAACCGCTAGCTACTTTGCTTTAACCGGTGGCGTGCCGGCGAATGCACAACTTTGGATAAGCGGCTTATTGCTAGGCGCCATGGCTCTGATGATGGGCTACGGTTGGATTATTTCTCAGCGTGTAACACAGCCCTTGAATGAAGCGGCCATGATTGCCCAACAAATCGCCGCAGGTAACCTAGGCATAGATATCGATTGCCCACCCTCACAAGAGCACGACGAAGTCAGCCAACTCTATTTTTGCTTGGACCTAATGCGAAAAAGCTTAGTTGGCATCGCTAATGACGCTAGGCACGGGATTGAAAACTCAATTAACACATCATTGGCGCTGGAAAAAAACAATAGACACTTAGCTACCCGTACAGAAGATCAAGCCGCTTCGCTACAAGAAACGGCCGCGAGCATGGAGCAACTCACCGTTACGGTCAAACAAAATGCCGACAATGCCAATCAAGCCAACCAGTTAGCCGATGCCAGTATGCAAATTGCACAGCGTGGTGGCGGCGTGGTGCATCAAGTCGTCGATACTATGCAAAAAATCCATGATAGTTCTCGACGCATTGGGGACATCGTTACCATGATTGAAAGTATCGCTTTTCAAACCAATATTTTGGCCTTAAATGCCGCGGTTGAGTCTGCTCGAGCCGGCGAAGCAGGACGAGGTTTTGCTGTAGTTGCCGGAGAGGTTCGCAGTCTGGCCCAAAAAAGCTCTCAAGCAGCCGGAGAAATTAAGCAGCTCATTGATGCTTCCGTAGGACAAATGGCCGTAGGCGCAGAACAAGCGGCTAGTGCCGGTAGCACCATGGAAGATATTGTGACCTCCGTCAAGCAAGTGAGAGACATTATTGGAGAGATCTCTGTTGCTTCCATCGAACAAGCAACCGGGCTGGATCAAATAAACCAAGCTATGTCACAGATGGACGGAGTGACACACCAAAATGCCGTGCTGGTGCATGAGTTGGGGCACACCGTACGTAATCTTGCGCTACAAGCACATGAATTAGGAGACGCGATGAAAGTGCTGGTCACCCCCGACGAGAATCGCTCTACTCAGCAACACCACGAAGAGATACTCCGTTTACAACACACACCGCACAGCACACAAGTGATGTCTTATCAGCACTTACCCTCTGCAGGGCAGCAGCAAACTAATCAGCTCAAGTAGCACGGGCTACTTGCGTAGCTTAGTTTCGGTGGCACAAGCTTTGCCACCGCTGAGCTTGTGCGACCATTCTGCGGCTTGCATGTTGTCGCATACACCAACTTGTTTGATTAATAGCAAAAACTCATGACTTTGCGGGCCCGCCACTCATCACAAAACGATACAATTTGATACCTATGTTACTTTCACGGCAACAGGGGTCCCTCACTGTGCTTGTCTCGGAAGCGTAAATCCCTGCGTTTGTTCTGGGCCTGCTCTTTTTTGTGATGCTGTCATGCGCATGAATTCTCTGATTACCGATCAGGAAACCGTCGTACCTGATCAAATTTACCTAATCTCAAAAACAGATCTAAAAGGCCGAATCACTTATGCGAACCAAGCGTTTATTGAAGTGAGCGGATATACTCAAGCAGAGCTACTAGGCAAAGCGCACAACCTTGTACGTCATCCTGATATGCCCAAACAGGTATATGAAGATCTCTGGCAAACGTTGAAGAAAAAACAAGCATGGTCGGGAATAGTTAAAAATCGACGCAAGGATGGTGGCTTTTACTGGATTAAAGCACGTGTCATTCCCCTTTTCCAGCAAGCCCAAGTAGTCGGCTATGCGTCGGTACGAACACGTGCCAATGCTGAGGAAATACAAGCAGCCGAACAACTGTATCAAGGCATGCACTCATCAACACGGATACGGTCTGGCCTACGTCAAGGTCAACCGTACAGCGGCGCGATAAGGTCTTTAGTACAACGCTTTGCCAAACCATTAGGCCAAAGCTTACACGCCTGTTTACTACGCTTGGGTTTACTTAGCTTGCTGTGTAGCGCGTTAAGTTTTTATTTATTATTGCACAGCGGAGCCAATGGGCCCTACTTGCTCGGAAGCTTAGCAGCACTTAGTAGCACCAACGTAGCACTCCTTGCCTATGGCTGGTTAGTCGGCCGACGCATGCTTGCCCCCTTACACCATGCGACTTTGGTAGCTCAGCAAATTGCTACTGGCAATCTACTGGTCGAGCTCAACACGACAAATCGACACGAAGAGGTCACGCAACTTTACTTCTACTTAGATATGATGCGTAATAGTTTAGTGGGTTTAGCCCACGATGTACGTACTGGCATTCATGCCTCATTAAGTACGTCTGACCTTCTCACTCGCAATAACCAGCATTTAGCGGCCAGCACACAAGAACAATCAAGCTCACTAGAGCAAACAGCCGCCAGCATGGAGCAATTCACTACCACAGTGCAGCAAAACGCGGATAATGCAAAACTGGCCGATGAGCTCGCCAAAAATAGTTTACACACCGCGGAACATGGGGGCGGTGTGGTGCAAGACATGGTCAACGTCATGCACGGAATACATCAAAGCTCGCAGCGCATCGTTGACATAGTCAGCATAATAGAAAGCATTGCTTTTCAAACTAATATTTTAGCCCTAAACGCCGCCGTAGAATCGGCCAGAGCAGGTCAAGCAGGGCGAGGTTTTGCCGTGGTAGCCGCGGAAGTACGCCAATTAGCACAGAAAACTGCTCAGGCAGCGGGTGAGATAAAAGCCTTAGTCGTAGAGTCGGTGACACGCATGAACTATGGTGCTAAACAAGTGGAAAAAACCCAGAATTCCATGCAAAATATAGTTACGTCGGTCAGAGAGGTACAACAAATTATCACCTTAATTGCCGCGGCGTCGGATGAGCAAGCAGCAGGCTTAGTGCATATTCACCAAGCCGTTACACGCATTGACCAAGGAACCAAAGATAATACCCAGCTGGTGCACACGTTAGGCCACACGGTAAAGCACATCACATCTCAAGCTGCACACTTAAAACTGGCGATTGAGCTGCTACACACCGAAACCTCTCGCTCTGCGTATCAACCCGACCCGCATAGCACCACCACCCCTACCCCACTTATACCCGTCAGCGACTAAAGAAAAACATCTGCTCCTAGGCCGGCCAGTACAAGAAGCGTTTATTAGTACAGATCAACCGCTTTATGGCCATACCATTGACCTGACCGAATACATCACCATAAAAGGCCCACAGCATCAGTGATTTGCTAGAGTGCTAGCGCCCTTGGCGCGCGGAAGATATCACTATCCCTGCCACCACCAACAAGAAAGCAAGCCCGTGGTAGAGCCGTGGGCTTTCCCCCAGTATCAACACCGATAACACAGCAGCAAAAATAGGCAGCAGATTCACGAAGAAGCCTGCCGTCGCGGCCCCGACTCGCTGTACGGCTACCCCCCAGCAGCGAAAAGCTATCAAAGCCGGGCCAATGCCGACATACAGGATCGCTAACACTAAAGGCCAACTCCACTGAATTTGCCAATCGCTGAGTTGCCACTCGCCTACGGCAAACAAACCGGACCACCACACACCGTAGAATATTTGCGCAAATATCGCATAAGACCAATGCTGCAGCATATCTTCGGGGTGAGGCTTAGCACTAAGCATCCAGCTATATAGTGCCCACGCTATCGTCGCAAGGATCATGTAAATATCACCGGGCACAAAGCGCAAATGAAGCAACTGCTGCGGATCTCCTTGTGCCAGCACAATGGTGACGCCGAGTAGAGAAAATACCCCGCCTACCAATTGGCGTGGGCTCACGACCATGCGAAAAAACAAACGCCCTATCAACAACATCCAAAAAGGTAAGCTGGCGTTAACTAAGGTAACGTTGATAGGCGTTGAAGTCTGCAAAGCCATATATTGCAATGCGTTGTATAAACCTATGCCTAGTAAGCCAAGCATGGAATAACGACGCCATTGACTCCAAAGGCTGCTACCAGCGCGCAAAATTTTATGAGCAAAAAATAGCAGCACAATAAAGGCCACCGACCACCGTAAAACATTCAGGGTAATAGGCGGGATCCATGCATGCACCATCCGTCCGACAATGGCATTGCCTGCCCACAAGAAGGTGGGAATCACCAACAAAACAATATTGCTTACGCTCAAGCCCTGATGCTTAGGTTCTTGCATGGAATAAATCGTCTCTACTTGCTCGCCACACGCATAGCACAGGTTCGTGGCCAAAGTTTGAAAGTATATAAGAAAACCACCCCCCCTTCGATTAAGAGGTTCCACAAGCGAGTTATTTGACCATACAACTAATTTACCTTATACTTCTGTTATTATAGTGCAGCGCAGCACGGCCCTTGCCCAGCATACAAGGCGCACACCATTTTATCCGGCACGTCCGGCCTCATCCACCACTGCCTTGACAGGCAGCACATTTATCAGCCACTAGGTTGATAAGCAAGCGCAGACCCCATTCGTAGCGAGCAATCGCCCCCCGAATACCGCCGTTTCCGCAATCGCTTCCACGATATGCGACCTGCTCCCCTATTGGTTTGCGCCAACGACTCGCCCCTGCTTGCTTGCCAGGGCATGTTTTATTTTTATAGGAGTCTTAGTATGGCTAAAGAAGAATTACTTGAAATGCAAGGTTCTGTGACCGAAATCCTGCCCGACTCTCGCTTTCGTGTCACCTTAGACAATGGTCATCCGGTGATCGCTTACACTGGCGGAAAAATGCGTAAGCACCATATACGCATTTTGGCCGGTGACAAAGTGACATTGGAAATGTCCCCTTATGATTTGAGCAAAGGGCGTATCATTTTCCGTCACCTCAATAAACGTCCCGTTGTTAGCAGCACCCCACGTCGTCGCCACAACTGATATTTTTAGATACAGTTATGAAGAAACGCCCTTGTCACATTGAAATGCAACAATCATTTCAATTTGATAGGGTGCGTTTAAAAAGCTAGTTCAACGCTCGCATTCCTATAACGAACTGGAGTGCCCACCTTGCGTAAACTGCTTACTATAAAAACCGGCTTTATTGCGTACTTCATTTTCTTAAGCCTGTTTTCATTACTGATATTTGGCGTCACCCAGCATTTGCTGCACAGCCAAGACCATCTACAAAAACTCGAAGAAAATCGTTATTTAGCGACTCGCTTAGCGAATCGTTTAAATAACACCAGCGATGCTCTCAGCCGTCACTCAATCGCCTTTGTTTCTTCGCAACAAATAGAATTTAAGCAACAATACGAAGAAGCGCTTCAGGCGTTTAAACATACCACTCCCAACAGCTCGCTCCCTAGCCTCTTGCAAGAGTTCCACAGCCTTTCCTTTACGGCCGAAGAACTACGTAATATTGAGTCTGCTTACGAGCAAATCTTAGCCTTAAGCACGACACAAGTAGAAGCCATTAGTACTGCCGCCGGAGAGTTCGACGATGGCCAAGGGGGTATACGTGTCGCCTTACCTAATCAACTGATGGCCCAGGTCTTGGTTTTTAGCCAACAATATGCCCAAGCAGCGTCCAATATCGAAACCGCCATCAATAACTTTGAGCAGCAACTGTCTTCGCGCATGAATCTGGAGATCGCCCAAGCAAGACAAACCAGCAATCGAGCCTTTTGGTTTGCGATGATCGCTCTTTTGTTGTTTTTTGCCGCTAGCGGCATAGGTCTACTTGCTCTTTACCGCTCTATTAAACACCCTCTAGACCAAGGCGTTGCCTTAGCTCGCGAACTTGCTGCTGGCCGCCTCTCGGCTCGCTTACAAGTGATTCGCCACGACGAATTAGGCGAACTACTGCATGCACTAAATGGCATTGGGGTTGGGCTACACGGGGCGGTCAATCAAGTACGTGAACGAACTTTATTTATTGCTGAAAGTTCGCAATCCATTTCTCAGGGCAATCATAACCTTGCCTTACGTACGCAAGAACAAGCCACCAATGTAGAACAAACCGTCAGCACCATGGAAGAGTTGGCACAAACTGTGCGTCAAAACGCTGATAACGCGCAACACGCCGATAGGCTTGCTCAAGAAGCAGCACAGCAAGTGCTCAATAGCACTACGTTGGCCCAAAATTTACTTAACAACATGGAGTCCATACGAGACAGTTCGCGTCAAATGAGCGACATCACAACTCTTATACGCAACATCGCTTTTCAAACCAATATTCTCGCTTTAAATGCCGCCGTGGAGGCCGCTCGTGCTGGCACACATGGCCGAGGTTTTGCGGTGGTGGCCACCGAGGTACGGCAACTAGCCTTACGCTCCTCCGATGCCTCACGCGAAATCGAAACTCTGATCTCGCGCTCTATCGAGCAAGTAAAAAATGGAACTAGCTCAGCGGCTTCCATGGAACGTGCGATGTCGCACACACAGCAAACGGTGCACAAAGTACGCAACATCGTTGCTGAAATCGCGCAAGCCTCACAAGAGCAGGCCGCTGGTGTTGAGCAGGTTAGTCAGGCCATGACGATGCTTGATCAAATCACCCGTCATAACAGCGCCTTAGTGCAAGCAGCCGCCCAAACCACCGAACAGCAGTTGACAGAAACCGAACGTCTCCAAGAGGTAGTCTCACACTTTGAGCTAGAGTGCGATGACCCAAACTCCGTAGACTATGAGCAAGATTCGCTACGCGCTTCAGAATACGCTGACGGCGACTCTGCCCTTGCCTCGTCGTATAGTGCTACGCAAAGCAATTATCGCTTGGCGGCATAAATACAAATTTACGCCCCGTACATCCTAAACGTGCCAGTTCTCCCCGATCAGGTTAAAATCCAAGGTTTCCCCTATTTATCGGGAAACCTTACTGAAATATCGGATTGGCCATGGAATCGGAACGTTTAAATCAACTAGAAGCTCGTCTCGAAGATTACTCCGAACGAGAAGAAGCCCTACGGAGGTATCTTTGACTACGCTGACAAATCTTTGCGTTTGCAAGTAGTCAACGCCGAAATGGAGGACCCTAATGTCTGGAACAACCCACAAAAAGCCCAAGACTTAGGACGCGAGAAAAAAAGCCTAGAGAATGTAGTCGGCGTACTCGACACACTACACAGCGGCTTACAAGATGCGCGAGACTTATTTGAACTGGCTGCCTTGGACCATGATGACGACATGATTGTCGCCATTGAACAAGACCTAGACGGTATGGCCACCAAAATTGACGAACTTGAGTTCCGACGCATGTTCTCTAACCCTGCGGATCCCTTAAATTGCTTTATGGATATCCAGGCAGGCGCGGGCGGTACAGAAGCACAAGACTGGGCCTCTATGTTGTTACGGCAATACATACGCTATTGCGAGCATAAAGGTTTTAAAGTCGAGATTCTTGAGCAGTCTGACGGTGACGTAGCCGGGGTGAAATCTGCCACGCTTAAAATCGAAGGCGATCACGCCTATGGTTATTTGCGCACCGAAACTGGGGTGCACCGACTGGTACGCAAAAGCCCCTTTGACTCTTCCAACGGACGTCATACATCATTTTCCAGCGTATTCGTTTACCCCGAAATTGATGACTCCTTTGAAATTGACGTGAACCCTGCGGACCTGCGTGTAGACACTTATCGCGCCAGTGGTGCCGGAGGCCAGCACGTCAACAAAACCGACTCAGCCATTCGTATCACGCACGAACCGACGGGCATTGTTGTACAGTGTCAAAATGATCGCTCTCAACACCGCAACCGCGCAGAAGCCATGCAAATGCTGAAATCACGTTTGTACGAGCTAGAAATGCGCAAACGCATGGCGGAACAGCAAAAGCTGGAAGATTCGAAAAGCGATGTGGGTTGGGGCCATCAGATCCGCTCGTATGTGCTGGATCAAAGTCGCATTAAAGACCTGCGTACCAACGTCGAAATATCTAATACACAAAAGGTTCTGGATGGGGATCTTGATCCCTTTATTGAAGCCAGCCTAAAACTAGGGGTTTAAATGCACGTTGAAAACCTAGTGTTTGTGACAGGAGCGTCACGCGGCTTAGGAGCAGCATTGGCACAGTGCTACGCACGCCCCAACACCCTGCTGGTTACCATGTCGCGCGCCGCCCTACCCTGGGCTGCACAAACACACCCCTCATTTGATCACCTACATGTTCAGGCAGATCTCAGTACGCCAGAAGGTGCCCGTAGCGCCGTGGAGCAAATACAAGGCCTACTGGCTACGCCAGCGCAGCGCTATGTATTGATCAATAATGCCGGCACTGTAGCTCCTGTAGCTGCCTGTAAAAACCTCGACGACTCTACGGCCCTTACCACTGCCTACCAACTGAATTTGCTCTCGCCTATTAGCCTGTGCAGCGCTTTTTTGCAGCACGCGCCACATAAGACGCAACGCCAAATTCTGAATATTTCCTCCGGCGCAGGTCGCAGGCCGGTGGCAGGTTGGGCGGTCTACGGATCGACAAAAGCCGCTCTTGACTACTACACCCAAGTGCTCCAGCAAGAAAACCCAGATCTACAAGCGGTTTCCTTGGCCCCTGGAGTGATCGATACTGATATGCAAGCCCATATCCGCTCGCAAGACCAAGACAACTTCCCCGACCTTAACCGCTTTATTGACTTGCACAAAAATCAGCAACTTAGCTCGGCTGAACTCACTGCACAGCGCATCGTCGCCTACCTAGACAGCCCCAACTTTGGCCGTGTCACCATAGACGATATACGTCACTACGAATAGAACCCATACCATGACCGAACCCACAGACCACATCACACCCGTGGATGAAAACCGCCTCATCGCTGAGCGTCGCGCCAAACTCGATAAATTACGCGAAAAAGGCCAAGCTTTTCCTAACGACTTTCAACCCGACACTCACGCTCAAACTCTACATCAGCAGTATGACCAGTTAGATAAAGAGACGCTCGCCAAGGAGGGCCATCAAGCTCAAGTAGCAGGCCGTATGATGCTTAAGCGTGTGATGGGTAAAGCCAGTTTTGCTACGTTGCAAGACAGCAGCGGGCGCATTCAAATCTATTTGGATAAAAACTCGGTAGGCGAAGAGGTTTACGAAGACTTTAAAACATGGGATATCGGCGATATCTTAGCGGTGAGCGGCACGGTTTTCAAAACTAATAAAGGTGAGCTCTCTGTTCACGCTGCTAGCATCCGCTTATTAACAAAATCGCTGCGCCCTTTGCCTGACAAGTTTCATGGCTTGGCTGACCAAGAAATGCGTTACCGTCAGCGCTATGTCGATCTCATTATGAGCGAGGAAACTAGAAAGACATTTCTGGCGCGTAGTAAAGCCATCGGCAGCATACGTCAGCACATGATCGAATCAGGCTTTCTAGAAGTCGAAACTCCTATGCTACACCCCATACCAGGGGGAGCCTCGGCCAAGCCTTTTACGACCCACCACAATGCCCTAGACATGGAAATGTACTTGCGCATTGCGCCTGAACTTTACTTAAAACGGTTAGTCGTTGGGGGCTTTGAGCGCGTCTTTGAGATCAACCGAAATTTTCGCAATGAAGGGGTGAGCCCGCGTCATAACCCAGAATTCACCATGATGGAATTCTACGCGGCTTACACGGACTATCAGTGGCTGATGAACTTCACCGAAACCCTGATTCGGGAAGCGGCGATCGCCTCTTGCGGTAGCGCCTGCATTCAGTATCAAGGACAAACGCTTGATTTAAGCCAAGCATTTGACCGCCTCACGATTACCGAAGCGATACAAAAGTACACCACACAATACAGCGACGAGCAGCTACACAGCATTGACTTTTTACGCCAAGAGCTACAACGCCTAAAAGTTGATGTGAATGCTCCACCACTGCTGAATGCCGGCCTAGGAGCCCTACAACTGGCTCTATTCGAAGAAACTGCTGAGTCCAAGCTTTGGAACCCGACTTTTATTATTGATTACCCCGTTGAGGTTTCCCCTTTAGCTCGCGCTTCAGATCTGCATCCGGAGATCACTGAGCGCTTTGAACTATTCATTACCGGCCGGGAAATAGCGAATGGTTTTTCTGAGCTCAACGACCCTGAAGACCAAGCAGCGCGCTTTCAAGCTCAAGTGCAAGCCAAAGATGCGGGCGACGAAGAGGCCATGTACTACGACGCCGACTACATCCGAGCTTTAGAATACGGCATGCCTCCCACAGGCGGCTGTGGTATTGGCATTGATCGGTTGGTGATGCTTTTAAGTGATAGCCCTGCGATACGAGACGTCATTCTCTTTCCTCATTTACGTCGCGAAGACTAAGCAAGCAGCCCTCCCTTTTCATACGGGGGGATAGTACAGAAAAACTAAGCCGCCTCAAGGGGCGGCTTAGTTTATTTAACACATGCTTTAGTAGCATGACAGCATTAGCTGATGCACGACACAATCACAGCATACGCGAAACAGCCCTTGCCCACTTATGGGCAACCACAGGAGAAGCAATACAACTGGCTTTGTCAGTAATAACGCGCACCGCGCGTTCTAACAGTTGAATATCGGCTTCATGCTGTCGCGCTACATGAGGGTCTTCAAAAAAAATCACTCGTTGACAACGCTGCTCTAACACCAACTCAGCAATCTGCGCATCGCCCCCTAAAGGACCGCTCAGATAAGCCTGTACCCAAGGAGTGTCTTTAGGCCACCCCTTAGACCACGCCATATCATTAAGACGGTTGCTGGTGGTTCCTGTGCCCACACGCTGAGCAAAGCGAGATAATAAATCAAAATGCTGAGCTGCAAAATCCACCATTTCGGCCTTCAACGCATCGTGAGCAATCAACGCCACAGTTTGTTCGTTGAGATCAAACATTCGCTTATGACTAGAGTCAGGCCATAACCCACGGCTCACTCGCTCTACCTCGACCCACTCTATCGCGCCCATCAGCGTAGAGATGAACGGTTTACCATGCGTAATGCACTGTCGCTTTAAAGCCTGTGCCTCGGGAAAAACAGAGGACGGATCGACAGGATCAATGAGGTAAATAGCACCATCAAATGGAGGAGTGCCATCTGGGCTACGTGTGACTCGCGCCACCAGCTTCATCAAGCCACCTTCGCGCCCATAGGGGTAACGAATTAAGCCAGCATACCCCTCTAGCAAGCCCGAACGCTCGATCGCATTACAGGTACGCCCAACGGTATAGAGCTCGATCTCAAGCTCTCGTATACCACTGGCAGAGCGTCTCAGCCAGTGAAATAGTGCTGCATCCGCCGAGTCGTGATGCAATTGATTAGCCGCCAGCCCAAATCGTAAAGACATATCAACCTAAACAGTAAAAGACTCACCGCATCCGCAGGACGCTTTCTCGTTAGGATTACGAAAACGGAACCCTTCATTAAGCCCGTCGCGTCCGTAATCTATCGTCGTACCTTCAATAAACGGGAGGCTTTTTGGATCCACGTATAATTTGACGCCAAACTCTTCGTAGAGCTGATCACCCTCTACCGCTTCATCGACATAATCCATTTTATACGCCATGCCCGAGCAGCCTGTCAGACGCACCCCCAAACGCAACCCTATGCCCGAACCCCGTTTTTTCAAGTGCCGAGCAATATGCTCAGCGGCCTGTTGAGTTAAATTAATAGACATATTGTTCCTTCCTACAAAATCAAATCTAAAAAGGCAACACGCCCTTTCTAGTCCTGCTGTTTATTTTGCCAATGTTGTAAAGCAGTGGTCACCGCCTCTTTGGCAAGCATTGCACAGTGCAACTTAATGGGCGGAAGTTGTAGTGCTGCGGCCCAATTCCCCGCACTCAATGCCTTTGCTTGCGCAACATCCAAGCCCGTCAATTGTGACACTAGACAGGACACGGCCGCAATCGTACAAGGGCAACCATAAGCTTTAAAACGTGCTTGCTCTATGGTGTTTTGTGCTGACCACTGCAAGTAGACGTGTACTAATGCACCTTGCTCGTGGGTACCCGCCTGCGCCCACACTACATTGTCCTGCTGAATATCAAGCACCCCCACACCACAAGGGTGCTGAAAATGCTGCATCACTAAGGGACTATAAACCATAATTACTGTACTCTCAGTCCTTCTTAAACAGGTAGGGGATTAGCGTCAAGCAAGGGAGAGATCGCCCGTAGATGGGCTACTTTTTCTTTTATAGCCACTATCGTACGATCAATTTCTTCAAAAGTGGTAAAACGCCCTAAGCTCAAACGCAGCGTACAGTGTGCCAATTGGTCGTCTAAACCCAAGGCCCGCAATACATGAGAAGGTTCAAGGCTGGCCGAAGTGCAGGCCGAGCCACTAGAGACGGCAAGCTCACTTAAAGAAATCATCAGGGCCTCACCTTCAATATTCTCAAAGCTAAGGCTTATATTATGAGGCACGCGAGCGCGTAAACTACCATTCACATGCAAACCGGACAAATCTTTGAGACCATCCAGCAAACGCTGCTGCAGTTGCGCAACCCGTAGAGTTTCCGCCTCCATGAGCTGCTGCGCTTTCGCATACGCCGCCCCCATGCCCACAATTTGATGGGTTGCTAAAGTACCTGATCTAAAACCTCGCTCATGCCCACCGCCATGAGTTTGAGCCTTCAAACGAATAGCGGGTTTACGACGTACAAATAAAGCCCCTACACCTTTAGGCCCATAAACTTTGTGTGCCGACAAGGACATGAGATCCACCGGCCAAGAAGCCAGATCGATTATTACTTTACCTGGTGCCTGAGCCGCATCCACGTGGAAAACCACTCCGTGCTCCCGACACACAGCCCCCAACGCTGGCACATCTTGAATCACACCTATTTCATTATTAACGAGCAATACCGAAGCGAGAATCGTATCAGGACGCAAGGCAGCCTTGAACTGCTCTAGATTGACTAAACCATCCGGCTGCACATCCAAGTAGGCAACTTCAAAGCCTTGCTCCTCAAGGGCCTGGCAAGTATCTAACACCGCCTTATGTTCGGTCTTGAGAGTAATAATATGTTTGCCACGCGACTGGTAAAACTGTGCTGCACCCTTCAAGGCCAGATTGATAGATTCTGTTGCGCCCGAGGTCCACACAATTTCACGCGGCTCTGCCCCCACTAAAGCGGCCACCTGCCGCCGAGCATGCTCAACGGCATCTTGGGCATCCCAGCCGTAGTCGTGACTACCAGAGGCGGGATTCCCAAAACGCTCGTAAAGCCAAGGCAACATTGCGTCCACCACTTCAGGGTCCACTGGCGTGGTCGCAGCGTAATCCAAATAGATACGGGACTTATTACTTGTCATAATATTCCTGATTGAGCTTTTAGCCGGCCAACCGCAGCGCATTTACACACTGGCTGTGCTCGCTTCATTCCTATGCGCTTCTTGAGCGGCTATTTCTAGCTGTCGCATACGCTGCTTATCAACTAAGTCTTGCAGCGATACAGAGTCAAGATAATCTACCATTTTACGACTAAGTGTCGCCCATAACTCATGTGTCATGCATTCGCCACGCGTACCGTCTTCACCCACTTTACAATTGCCTTTACCCCCGCACTGCGTGGCATCTACCGGCTCATCAACAGCAAACACCATGTCGGCCACTGTAATATGACGTGCTAAACGAGCTAAGGTGTAGCCCCCCCCTGGCCCGCGTACGCTGTCAACCAGCTCATGGCGACGCAACTTTCCAAAAAGCTGCTCCAGATAAGAAAGGGAGATACCCTGACGCTGGCTGATTCCGGCCAAAGTAACTGGCCCACTTTGCTGGCGTAATGCCAGATCAATCATCGCTGTTACCGCGAAACGCCCTTTAGTCGTCAAACGCATGATAGTTTCCTTGCCTATAACTAATATGTACGGATGCTTAAATCCATATCCGACCATTTTAGTCCAGTATAACAAATCTCAGGCCCACCACCTGCGTTTATGATGTAAATATTACATGCTATACACGACTTGATTAACAGTAACTCAGCGCGAATAGCTCCAAGAAGAAAAGCGATAAATAGCGGAAAAGTGGCGTGAACCACTGCAGACAACGAATGACCTAGGACAAATTTATATTTCTTTATTAAAAAAGATAGTCCCAGCGCTACGCACACCGTTGTTCCATCACAACGTTATGCCCTGCCCCTTCTGCTCACAAGGCAAGTAGTTTGTCTTTCAGTTTATGCAGCTTGTCACGCGCTTGCGCTGCTTGTTCAAACTCTAGATTTTTAGCATGGTCCATCATTTCTTTTTCAAGCTTGCGTATTTCCCGCGACATGGCCTTCTCATCACGTAACAACTCAATCGGAAAGTCCTCCAATAGTTGCTCGCCCACGTTACTGGGTACCACAATCCCATCAATAAGCTCACGCACCGCTTTAGTCACGCCTTTAGGGGTAATGCCGTGCTCTTCATTAAACTGTATTTGCTTATTGCGGCGCCGTTCTGTTTCTTGCATGGCGCGCTGCATAGAATCCGTGACCCGGTCTGCGTACAGAATCGCCTTGCCGTTCAGATTTCTAGCCGCTCGTCCTATTGTCTGAATCAGGCTGCGCTCGGAGCGCAAAAATCCTTCCTTGTCTGCATCTAAAATCGCCACTAAGGAAACCTCGGGAATATCTAGCCCTTCACGCAGTAAGTTGATCCCAACCAATACATCAAATGCCCCAAGGCGCAGATCCCGAATAATTTCCGCCCGCTCTACGGTGTCAATATCCGAGTGCAAGTAGCGCACTCGAATACCATGCTCACTCAGATAGTCAGTCAGATCTTCGGACATCCGCTTAGTCAGAGTAGTCACCAGCACACGCTCTTGGACATCTGTACGCAGCTTAATTTCCCCTAACAAGTCATCCACTTGTGTCACAGCCGGCCGCAACTCAATGATGGGATCAACCAATCCTGTAGGACGCACCACCTGTTCAACCACATTGTCCGCATGCTCTTGCTCATAGGCGGCCGGAGTGGCCGAGACAAATATTGTCTGGGGCATACGACGCTCAAACTCTTCTAATTTGAGAGGACGGTTATCCATTGCCGAAGGCAGACGAAAACCAAACTGAACCAACGTTTCTTTACGCGACCTATCACCACGATACATGGCACTAAGCTGTCCCATCGTCACGTGACTTTCGTCAATAAACATCAAGGCATCACGAGGTAAATAATCAATAAGGGTAGGCGGCGGCTCGCCCGGGGCCGCTCCCGACAAATGCCGAGAGTAATTCTCAATACCCTTACAAAACCCCAATTCAACCAGCATTTCCAAGTCGAACCGCGTACGCTGCTCTAAACGTTGTGCTTCAACCAATTGCCCGTTGCGATTAAGAAACTCTAAACGCTCACGCAATTCCGTTTTGATGCCTTCAATGGCCCGTAGCACTGTTTCTCGGGGGGTGACATAATGCGAACTAGGAAATACGGTAAACCGCCCTAACTTTTGCAACACAGAACCCGTCAGAGGGTCAAATAGCTCCAGCGTTTCGACCTCGTCATCAAATAAGGTTACCCGTAGGGCATGCTCGGCGTTTTCCGCTGGGAAAATGTCAATAATTTCGCCACGCGCACGAAATACGCCACGCGCAAAATCCACATCGTTACGTTCATACTGCATGGCCACCAACCGTGCCAACAGCTCTTGTCGCCCTATACGATCACCCGTGCGCAAGGTCAAGACCATGGCATGGTAGTCACCCGGGTTGCCTATACCGTAGATACACGACACAGTGCCGACAATAATGGTGTCACGGCGCTCAAGCAGACTTTTAGTGGCCGACAGGCGCATCTGCTCAATATGTTCATTGATTGACGAGTCTTTCTCGATAAATAAATCGCGCGATGGTACGTAAGCCTCGGGTTGGTAATAATCGTAATAAGAAACGAAGTACTCCACCGCATTGCGAGGGAAAAACTCTCGCATCTCTGCATATAACTGCGCCGCCAAGGTTTTATTAGGCGCCAATACGATGGCTGGCCTGCCGGAGCGGGCAATCACATTGGCCATCGTGTATGTTTTTCCCGAACCGGTCACTCCCAGTAAGGTTTGATACATCAACCCGTCCGCCAACCCCTCAAGAAGCTGATCGATTGCTGCAGGCTGATCCCCAGCTGGGGGAAAAGGTTGATGTAAACGGAAGGGACTACCTGGAAACTCCAGAAAGCACGGTTCAAATGACTTCATTAGCTAGACACATCCAGGATTAAGCTTTTATTATCATAGTATCACTTTAGTACACTACCCCTTTTATCTCCCATAACCGTATAACAATATGACATCGCTATTCGAACACGTCGAGCTTGCCCCCCGCGACCCTATTTTAGGACTCAATGAACAATACAACGCTGACAAGCGTGACGGTAAAGTTAACCTAGGTGTTGGGGTGTACTACGACAAAGAAGGTCGCATCCCCTTACTTAAGGCAGTACAGTCAGCAGAGCATGCGTTAACCGCCGCTGCTAACGCGCGAAGCTATTTACCTATAGAAGGGATCGCCGACTACAACCAAGGGGCTCAACGTTTACTGTTGGGTGCTGACTCACCCCTTATCGCAACGGACAAAGCCGTAACCGTCCAGGCACTAGGTGGTACAGGTGCCTTAAAAATTGGGGCTGATTTTTTAAAACTGCTGCAGCCCTCTGCTCGGGTTTATATTAGCAACCCCAGTTGGGAGAACCACCGCGCCTTATTTCAAAGCGCCGGCTTCGAAGTAGGCACTTATACCTATTACGATGCCACCACACACGGTCTTAATTATGCAGGCATGCAGGCAGACTTACAAGCCATGCCTGCAGGCTCTATTGTGGTATTGCATGCTTGCTGCCACAACCCCACCGGCGTAGACCCTACGTCAGAGCAATGGGCTGGCATTATCCAGACTGTCAAAGAAAAACAACTGATTCCCTTTTTAGACATCGCTTATCAAGGCTTTGGTGCAGGCCTAGAGGAAGACGCGGCGATCGTGCGTCAATTTGCCGCCCAAGACATCTCCGTCTTTATCAGTTCATCGTTCTCCAAATCTTTCTCATTGTATGGTGAGCGTGTGGGTGCCCTAACCCTGATCACTTCCAGTCAAGAGGAAAGTCAACGGGTGCTTAGCCAAGTTAAACGCGTCATCCGCACCAACTACTCTAACCCCCCCACACACGGCGGTAAAGTGGTCGCCACGGTTTTAAGCAACCCTGAACTGTTTCAACTGTGGTCGGACGAGCTAGCCCAAATGCGAGATCGTATCCGTAGCATGCGCGAACAGTTAGTCAGCAAACTGAAAGCTAAAGTTCCTCACCATAACTTTGCTTTTGTTATGGAGCAGCGCGGCATGTTCTCGTACTCAGGTCTAACTGCTGAACAGGTCGACGTATTGCGTGACCAACATGGCGTCTATGCGGTGAGCAGTGGCCGCATTTGCGTCGCAGCACTGAACGATCATAATATCGACTACGTTGTGCAGGCGATTGCCTCGGTGCTAAAGTAAGTCGGCAACGGCACCTTTTTTAGGGTGCCGTTTCTACTAGAGCTAGCGTTACGTTAGGCTGAGTGCTAATAATGAAACCTGTGTATCCCAGCCTTATACGCTTGCAAGAAATTCGCACCACCAGACTTCGCTTGCGGCAATGGAAGGCGGCAGATCTGGCGCCACTGATACGCCTCAATGCCGACCCTGAGGTCATGCGCTTTTTCCCCGCGCCTCTTTATCCGCATCAAAGCAAAATGTTATTCAAACGCTGCCGTGATTTCATCAATCAATATGGTTGGGGTGTATGGGCAGTAGAACATCAAGAAACACGCGAGTTCATGGGGCTTGTGGGGCTTAATATCCCCCATACTGCTATGGATTTTATGCCTTGCGTAGAAATCGTCTGGCGTTTAGAGCCTCGTTGGTGGCGCCAAGGTTTTGCCTATGAGGCCGCCCAAGCCTGTTTGCAGTTTGGTCTACATAGCCTAAAACTCGAAGAAATTCTTGCGTTCACCAGCTTACTCAACCTGCCTTCCCAACAGTTAATGCAAAAACTAGGCATGCAGTACGTACATAATTTCGAACACCCTAATCTTGAGCCGACTAACCCTTTACGTCGCCACTGCCTCTATCGAGCCAACCAAAGCATCATTCCCCTGAGCGCTTATAGCGGGAAAAGCCTGTAAACCTTGCAAAAACACGAGAAATAGCGCAAAATCGAAGCTGTATAAATAAACAGCCCAATAAGACTCAACAATGATTAAGCTCACGGCCCGCCAGCAACAAGTTCTGGATATCATCCGCACTGAAATCGAGCGTACCGGGTTTCCCCCTACTCGTGCTGAAATTGCCCAAGTGCTCGGATTTCGTTCTGCGAATGCCGCCGAAGACCATTTAAAGGCACTTGCGCGCAAGGGGGCTATAGAGCTTACTGCCGGTGCTTCACGCGGCATACGTTTATTACTGGAAGAAACCAAGCCCATGGTAGAGTCTTTACTAGACGCACTTACCTTGCCGGTTATTGGTCGTGTCTCTGCAGGTAGCCCCATATTAGCTGCTGCACATATTGAACGTGAAATCGGGGTGAACAGCGGTTTATTCAGCCACACACCCGACTATCTACTACGCGTGCGTGGTCTCAGTATGCGTGACGCAGGCATACTTGAAGGCGACTTACTCGCCGTAAAAAAAGTCTCTGAGGCACGCCACGGACAAATCATCGTGGCGCGTATTGGCGATGATGTCACTGTCAAACGCTTACACCGCTCTAGTCAGCAAGTGATGCTACTACCCGAGAATCCAGACTTTGAGCCTATCATCATTGACGACCCAGACAGCTTTTCACTCGAAGGTATCGCCGTAGGGCTAATACGCACTACCCCTTTGAATTAACGTGCTGGTCGTGCAACAAGGCCAGCATTCGCCGGCCTTGCATTTCATCCAAAAATCATAAGCTGCTTAACTGCCACTGCGTGTTTCTCGCTGCACGGCATCGAATAATTCCGTCGTTTCCCTACTAGGCGCCGCGGTCATCATACTGACAAGATAAATCGCTACGCCAGCCAAGAGAAAACCTGGCACTATTTCATAAAGTTCGATCCAAGCCAGGCGTTTCCACAGCAGTACCACCAAGGCGCCGGTTATCATCCCCGCTAAGGCTCCGGCGCGTGTCATACGCGACCACACCAGTGACAGTAACACCACGGGCCCAAAGGCGGCCCCAAAACCAGCCCAAGCATAGCTCACCATCGACAACACACGGCTATTGGGGTCTGAAGCTAAATAAATAGCTACTAACGCTACCGCCAATACCATCGTACGCCCAAACCACACCAACTGCTGATCGGAAGCATCCCGCTTAATAAAGGTTTTATAAATATCTTGAGTCAGAGAACTTGAGCACACCAGTAACTGAGCAGACAACGTGCTCATAACGGCCGCGAGAATGGCTGCTAACAATACCCCTGCCACCCAAGGATTAAACAAGAGGATAGACAACTCAATAAATACACGTTCAGCGTTCGCCTCGACACCAGACGCCAACTCAGGATTCGCATGAAAATAAGCAATCCCAAAAAAGCCTACTGCTACGGCTCCCGCCAAACACAGAATCATCCACGTCATGCCAATGCGGCGTGCATTCGGAATGGTTTGAACTGAGTCGGCCGCCATAAACCTGACCAAAATATGTGGCTGACCAAAATAACCTAGCCCCCAAGCTAAGGCTGACAACACCCCTAGTGTCGATACCCCAGACAACATATTAACGCTGTTTATATTGACTTGCTGCGCCACTGAAACCGCTTCCCCTGCCCCGCCAACATCGTTAAGAATGAATAACGGGGTCAACACTAAAGCGGTGAACATTAACGACGCTTGAACGGTATCGGTCCAACTTACTGCTAGAAAGCCGCCGATAAAAACGTAGGCAATCGTGCACACCGCCCCCACCCATAAGGCGGTGTGATAAGGCATGTTGAACATACTTTCAAAAAGGCGGGCCCCAGCCACTACACCGGATGCGCAATACAAAGTGAAAAACACTAAGATCACAACCGCCGAAACGATGCGCAAAATGTTATTTCTATCATCGAATCGATTAGAAAAATAATCAGGCAGTGTGAGGGCGTCGCCAGAACGTTCTGTATACACGCGTAAACGTGGTGCGACAAATAACCAGTTCAGATAAGCGCCTATAATCAGTCCTATAGCAATCCATGACGCAGAAATACCTTCGGTATAAATAGCTCCGGGCAAGCCCATTAATAACCAACCGCTCATGTCTGATGCGCCCGCAGCAAGGGCCACGACAAATGCCCCCAGTTTTCTGCCGCCTAAAATGTAATCGGACAAATCCTGCGTAGAGCGGTAACCAAACCACCCAATTAAAAGCATAATAGCGATATAAATCGCGAACATAATAACAATCGGGGTACTCATCGCTTCTCCTCGTACTTAAATATAATTCGTTAATCGTCCAAGCTAGCACTTATTATGCGCACGAACTATTGCCACTCAAACGGTGTAATCCCACCCCATACCTTACTGGGATTACTCGTTAAAGCCACTATCACTATCGTTGAATAATTGTTTTTTTTAAACGCAGTAAGCTGACACTAACACAGAAAAACGGGCCTCAATAAAGCGGCCCGTTAACGTTCACTTAGTGTAGTAACTACGCTGACACCACTACAGAGCCAGTTATTATATGCCGCGATGGACGTAATAAATAAGCAGTCAAAAGCGCCCCACCAAAAAGCAAAGCCGCCGCAGTAAGCATGACCATCTTAAAAGCATAATCAAACGCTCGTGCCGCCGCCGCGAATAAAGCGCCACCCGAAGCCCCTGCCTGAGACGCCAACATCAAAGCTTCGGCCATCCCATGTCGTGCAGCCTCTGGAGCATCAAACGGCAACTGCAAAGAACTTGAATATAAAACAGTTAATAAACTGCCCAATATTGCTACTGCGAACAAACTGCCGAACTCATACGCGACTTCCTCCACCGAAGCTGCCATCCCTGCCCGGTGGGTAGGAGCATTGACGATAATAGCCGTAGAGGCAACCGATATGGTGGCGCCTAGACCTAGGCCAGCGATTAACAAAGCAAGCACCAACACCGTTATATCGAAGTCAAGACTGAAGGCAGCCAGCAATAGGCCTACGCTAGCTACGGCTAAACCGCCCGATAACAGAGAGCGCAAACCGACTTTGTGTAATAATGCACCGCCTATTAACCCACTGGGTAAGGTACCCACAAACACGACAGATACTAATAAGCCGGCCTGTAAGGGAGTATAAGCAGCCACCCATTGAAAACGTTGCGCGATACTTAGGAGTAGTGCACCGGTAGCAAACGTTACAAAGGTCGCAGCCAGTACCCCTGAACTAAAAGCCGCATTGCGAAACAAGGAAAAATCTAATAATGGGTAGCTCAAGGTGGTTTGGCGGCGGATAAATAAAATCGCCGCACCAAGGGAGACAAGAAATAACAATATCATCAGCCACAACGATATCTGGGAGGCAAGCATTTCTTTAATCGCCGCCACAAATGACGATAAAGCCACTAGCGCTAATAAAGATGAGCGCCAATCCCAAGGCTGAAGTACTGTAGCTGGCTGTTGAGGGGGCGCCAGCCACAAAGCTCCAATTATTGCCAATAAAGCCACCGGCAAGTTAATAAGGAAAATACTTCCCCAAGCATAATGCTCAAGCAACCAGCCGCCTAGTAAAGGGCCTAACACAGCACCTAGCAACGATAAGCTGGCCCAAACCGAAATAGCAACGTTACGCTCGCGCTCATCCAAAAAAACAAGACGTAAAAGCGCTAAGGTGGCAGGCATCATCGCTGCCGCACCCACCGCTTGCAACACGCGAGCCAAAATTAACCATTCAGCCGTCAAGGATTGTGCTGCCATAAAAGAGGCGGCAGCAAATACCAATAAACCGAGTAAATATAAGCTTCGATGTCCGACCCGATCGCCTAGGGTGCCTGCTCCGAGTAGCAAGCCCGCTGTTACTAAAGGGTAAGCATTGATAATCCACAAACCCTGAGTAGTACTAGCATGTAATTCGCGCTCTAGCGTTGGCAAAGCGGTGTAGAGTATGGTGACATCGAGCGCCACAATCAACAGACCTAGCCCTACAACAACTAATACGGCCCAACGGCGAAGTGATGATAGCGGAGCTGTTGTGGTGGTGAGGAAAAGAGAGGTAGGAAACACAAGATAAGCAGGCCTTGTAAGCAATAAGCCAAGGGCTGCGGTTGTTGAAAGCATTATTATCCAACTCATTTTAAAATCGATAAAGTTGGATTCCATCTAAAAAACAGATACTATCGCCTTATGCAATGGACACTAGAGCAATTACGCCAATTTATTTTAACTGCTGAAAGCGGCTCTTTTAGCGCTGCAGCGCGCTCTCAAGGGAAAGCTCAGTCTGCCGTCAGCACCGCCATCGCGCTACTTGAAGCAGATTTAGGCGTGCAACTTTTTGACCGCAGCAAACGCAATGCCCACCTCACTGATGCCGGTCAAGTGCTGCTGCTTGAGGCACGCCATCTACTACGCCAAGCTCAGGCGATGGACACCCGAGCACAGGCTTTGCACAAAGGTAGCCCAGCCAGCCTAAGCCTCGCCCTCGATGAGGCACTCCCCTACACCGCAATTAGTCACCTAACCAGCGAACTATCCCATCAGTTTCCAGAATTAGATCTCACCTTACTGCACGGAACCGCCAGCGAAGTGGGCGATCAAGTAGAACAGCAGCGCGCGCAAGCAGGTATACATTTCGTGCGGGGCGCACTACCTGCTCACTTTGAACAAGCTCACTTAGCGTGGGTCGCTCAAGGAATCTTCGTTGTCCAAGGCCACCCTTTACTCAAACTTCCATCGGTAAGCGTGCGAGACTTGGCCGAGTATAGACAGCTCATCATGGCGGTGGAAGAGGTAGAGGAAACTGCTTATAGCCCAAGGCTCTGGCGCTCAGACAGCTTTTACAGCATAGCGGAAATGATTGCGGACAATCTAGGCTGGGCGATCATCCCTGTGAATATCGGTAAGTATCTGGCTTATCGTCGCCCCTTACAGCAACTACATTGCCCCGCCCTGCAACTGCCGCCCTTAAGCGTCCGCATGCTATGGCGACAAGGTTGGCCAGCCTCGCCCATTTTGCTTTGGATACAACAACGCTTTGCTCAATTGCTGGCACAAATACATCACTAAATAGCCATAAAAAAACCCCGGACTGTTAAACAGTACCGGGGCTTACCAAATTCAACACTAATGTTAGTGCTTCAAACTACCACCTGTAGCTGGACCGTTACCACGCGCCGCAGCAGCTGCTTCGGCGGTTAAACGTTCGAACTCCTCGTCTGACAATGGAGTGATAGGGTCTTGCAAGGCAACTTCCAATACCCGATCAATCCAACGTACTGGCACGATCTCCAGATGATTTTTAACGTTATCTGGAATATCAGACAAGTCTTTCACATTCTCTTCAGGGATGATGACAGTTTTAATACCACCACGGTGAGCGGCTAGCAGTTTTTCTTTTAAACCGCCAATCGCCAACACTTCACCACGCAGGGTTATTTCACCTGTCATCGCGACATCTGCCCGTACAGGAATACCTGTGAAGGTAGACACTATTGCGGTAGTAATCGCAATCCCGGCAGAGGGACCGTCTTTGGGCGTAGCGCCTTCTGGGAAGTGGACGTGCAAATCGCGTTTCTCGAAGGCGGTATCATGGATACCCCACTTTTGAGCTCGCGAGCGCACAACTGTGCGTGCCGCTTCCACCGACTCTTTCATGACATCGCCGATAGACCCCGTGCGTAGCACATTGCCTTTACCGGGCATATCAGCCACTTCGATCGTCAATAGATCACCACCCACTTCGGTCCACGCTAAGCCAGTTACCTGGCCTAGCTTGTTTTCTTTCTCTGCCAAACCGAAGTTATAGCGGCGCACACCCAAGTAATCATTGAGATTTTCGGCTGTCACCACGACTGGTTCGGAACTTAGTGGCTGACGACGATTCCTGCCCTTTGGCGCTGCCTCCAGCAACTTGCGTACGACCTTACGGCAGATCTTGCTGATCTCACGCTCAAGAGAGCGCACCCCAGCTTCGCGTGTGTAATAGCGCACGATATCCCGAATCGCTGCCTCGTCTACTTGCAACTCGGAAGGATGCACACCATTGTTTTTCATCAACTTAGGCAACAGGTGATCGAAAGCAATGTGTACTTTTTCGTCTTCGGTATATCCAGATAAACGAATAACTTCCATGCGATCTAGTAACGCAGGCGGAATATTCAACGTATTACTGGTCGCCACAAACATGACATCGGACAGATCGTAATCCACTTCCAGGTAATGATCCTGGAAAGTATGATTCTGCTCGGGATCCAGCACCTCGAGCAAAGCCGAAGACGGATCACCGCGGAAATCTGCGCCCATTTTGTCTATTTCATCTAGCAGGAACAAAGGATTACGTACACCCACTTTGCTCATGTTTTGTAGCACCTTACCAGGCATAGAGCCTATGTAAGTACGACGATGCCCACGAATCTCAGCTTCGTCTCGTACACCCCCCAAGGCCATGCGCACAAATTTGCGGTTGGTGGCCTTAGCGATTGACTGCCCCAAAGAGGTTTTCCCCACCCCTGGAGGGCCTACCAAACACAGGATAGGCGCTTTGAGCTTATCGACTCGCTGTTGTACGGCCAAATATTCCAAAATGCGCTCTTTGACTTTTTCTAGGCCGTAATGATCGGCATCTAGCACCTCTTCGGCATTAGTTAGCGAGTTATTGATGCGGCTTTTTTTACGCCACGGCAAGCCCACTAAGGTCTCAATGTAGTTGCGCACCACCGTCGCCTCGGCCGACATTGGCGACATAAGCTTGAGCTTTTTCATTTCTGAGTCGGCTTTTTTCTGCGCGTCTTTGCTGAGCTGAGCTTCTTGGATACGACGCTCTAGCTCTTCAACGTCAGCACCCTCTTCGCCTTCGCCCAATTCTTTCTGAATGGCTTTGACCTGCTCATTCAAGTAGTAATCGCGTTGACTTTTCTCCATCTGCTTTTTAACGCGGCCGCGAATGCGTTTCTCCACTTGCAGTATGTCGATTTCACTTTCTAATTGGGTTAACAGACTTTCCAAACGCTCTTGGGCACTGGAGGTCTCTAACATTTGTTGCTTTTGCTCTAGCTTAAGCGGTAAATGTGCTGCAATCGTGTCGCCCAAGCGCCCTGCTTCGGTAATACCGGTTAGCGAGGTCAGAATCTCTTGGGGGATTTTTTTATTCAACTTCACATATTGTTCGAACTGGGCTAGAACAGCTCGACGCAGTGCTTCTGTTTCGGAGGCTTCACCTTCATGGACTTCAACCGCCACCACCGATGCCGTGTAATGCGATTCAAGATCATTGACTTGAGTAATACGCGCACGCTGCTGCCCTTCCACCAACACCTTAACAGTGCCATCAGGAAGTTTCAGCATTTGCAAAATACTCGCTGCACACCCAATTTCGTACAGATCTTCAGGAGCGGGCTCATCTTTTCCAGCCGAGCGTTGAGCCACCAGCATGATGTTATTGCCGGACTCCATAGCCAGTTCTAGTGCCTTGATAGAACGAGGCCTGCCTACAAATAGCGGGATTACCATGTGCGGAAACACCACCACATCGCGCAAAGGCAACAATGGCAGGTCGGTGGGCTCCATGGTAAGCATCTGGCTCTCAGACATAATTATTTCCTTTCAATGTCCTCTTGACACGAAAGGGAAGCCTTGGCTTCCCTTTCGCAGATCAAGCTATTGAGTCTCAAATGGAGTCAAAATTCAGTATTTCAAGTAGCTATTTACAACTTAAATGATTTCGTTAAAAAATACTAGCGATTTACGCTGCCGCATCCTTTACCGGTTTATCAGAGCTACTAGCACTACTATCATCCAAAGTACGCCCAAGTATCAATTCGGGTTTTTCCTTGCCCAAGATAGCCCCTTCAGTCAAGATTACTTTACTGACATCAGTGCGTGAGGGCAACTCGTACATAGTGTCCAACAGAGCCAATTCGACGATGCTGCGCAAACCACGAGCACCAGTACGACGCTTGATGGCACGTTGAGCAATAGCACTCAACGCCTCGGGCTCTACTTGCAACTCTACGTCTTCCAGTTCAAGAAGCTTTTGAAACTGTTTAATGAGCGCGTTGCGGGGCTCGGTTAAAATGCGCACCAACGCATCTTCACGCAACTCTTCCAACGTAGCCACTACGGGCAAGCGACCTACCAATTCGGGAATGATCCCGAACTTAATCATATCTTCAGGCTCAACCTCGGCAAATAACTCGCCGACACCGCGATCAGACTTACTTTGAACAGAAGCAGAAAAACCTATTCCCGATTTTTCGGTGCGATCACGTATGACTTTCTCTAGACCATCAAATGCACCGCCAACGATAAACAAGATATTGGTGGTATCAACCTGCACAAAATCTTGATTCGGGTGTTTGCGCCCGCCTTGTGGCGGCACAGATGCCACGGTCCCTTCAATCAGCTTCAGCAATGCTTGCTGTACACCTTCACCGGACACGTCACGGGTGATAGAGGGATTATCTGATTTACGAGAAATCTTATCAATTTCATCAATATAAATAATGGCTCGTTGCGCTTTCTCGACATCATAGTCACAGTTTTGGAGCAACTTCTGCACAATATTTTCCACATCCTCACCGACATAACCTGCCTCGGTCAGGGTCGTCGCATCTGCCATAACGAATGGCACATCCAACATGCGCGCCAACGTTTGCGCTAGCAACGTTTTCCCAGAGCCGGTAGGTCCAATCAAGAGGATATTACTTTTGGACAACTCAACGCCGTTGTCATCGACCTTCGCATTCTGAATGCGCTTGTAGTGGTTATACACAGCCACCGCTAGCGTACGCTTAGGTATATCTTGCCCAATCACGTAGCCATCGAGAAACTCTTTAATTTCTTGTGGCGTTGGCAACGCTTTCTTTTCACCACTTTCTTTGCTTGCGTTGAGCGCTTCTTCACGAATAATGTCGGTGCAAAGTTCGATACACTCATCGCAAATATAGACCGAGCCAGGTCCAGCAATCAGCTTTTTGACTTCATGCTGACTTTTATTGCAAAAGGAACAATGCAAAACTTTTTCATCGACCGATTTTTTTTCGGACATATATTTCTTTCACATCAGAATGAGATAAGGACAAAATTGCCCTAAAAGAGGGAGATGAACCTTAACGCTATAAGAATCCGGTCGCTTCAAAAAAGCTCCCGGATTCGGCGTGATTCTAAGACGTAAAATTACGTATCGGCGCGCGATGTCATCACTTTATCGATCAGACCATAGACCTGTGCTTCGCCAGCGTCCATGAAATGGTCTCGCTCTGTATCGAGTTCAATACGTTCAATCGTCTGGCCTGTGTTTTCAGCCAATATACGATTCAACCTTTCCCGCAGACTCAAAATCTCTCGGGCTTGAATCTGAATATCAGAAGCCTGACCCTGCGCACCACCCGAAGGCTGGTGAATCATGATCCGAGAGTTTGGTAGCGAGAAGCGCTTACCTTTCTGCCCTGCAGACAACAAGAAAGCACCCATGCTAGCGGCAATACCTGTACACAGGGTAGCAACCTCTGGCTTGACGAACTGCATCGTGTCATAAATAGCCAACCCTGCATACACCGAGCCACCGGGAGAATTGATATACAAAGAAATGTCTTTCTCGGTATTTTCAGACTCCAAAAACAGTAGCTGAGCCACAATTAGGTTGGCCATACTGTCATGCACCGGACCTACCAAAAAAATGATACGTTCGCGCAATAAGCGCGAGTAAATATCATACGAACGCTCGCCACGACCAGACTGTTCTACGACAATTGGTACGTAGCCCAGCCCGGAAGGGGCAACGGAATGCCCACCGTGCATGGAAGCGTAAAAGTCGACAAAACTCGACGACATTAGTTAGTCCCCATAATTTGGTCGAACGCCACCTCCTCGTCCGTAACTTTGGCTTGCGACAACACGTGCTCAACAACATTATCTTCGAGCACAACAGCCTCTATTTCGGAACGGCGCTGACGATCCTGTAGATAAAAAGCTACGACTTCAGCGGGATGCTCATAACTTTGTGCGAATTCCTCGATACGCTCACGCACTTGCTCAGGTTTAGCTTGCAAGCCCGCTTCACGCACCAAATCAGATACTAACAAACCTAAACGCACACGACGCTCAGACTCTTCTTGGAAAGCTTCTGCAGGAATAGGCATTTTGTCTGCATCGGGCATGCCACGCTCTTTGAGCTCAGCACGGGCAGCAACAATACGGCCTTCGATATCGTTATTCACTAAGGCTTTAGGCACGTCGAAGCTGGACGCTGCCAACAGGGCATCCATCACTGCTGCCTTGTTGCGTGCCTGTACGCGAGCTTTCACTTCACGCTCGATATTGGCACGAATGTCAGCAATAAGCGCCTCTACATCGCCTTCTGCTTGACCTAAAGACCGAGCAAACTCAGCATCTAGTTCAGGCAAAATAGGTTCGGCCACTTCAGTAACGGTCACTTCAAACTCAGCTGTTTTACCAGCAACTTCTTTGCTACCGTAGTCTTCAGGGAAGGCCAATGGGAAGGTTTTGCTTTCCCCCGCCTTCATGCCTTTAACGGCTTCTTCGAACTCAGGCAGCATGCGACCACGGCCATGCAGATACTGGAACCCCTCTGCACTACCGCCTTCAAAAGCCACCCCATCAATGGTACCTTTGAAGTCCATCGTGATGCGATCGTCTTCCTGAGCTTCACGATCTTCTTTTACTTCGTAGTTGGCACGCTGCTTACGCAATACGTCTACGGTGCGCTGTACATCGTCGTCGGCAACATCAACTTTTACGCGCTTAACTTCCAGTGTTGAGAGTTCTGGTACAGAAACCTCTGGGTACACCTCGAAAGTTGCCGTAAAAACCATTTTGCCTTCTTCTTGCTCACCCTCTTTGGCCTCAAGATTGGGCGTACCAGCTACGCGCAATTTGGCTTCACTGAATACTTTATCCAGTGCTTTACCAACTTCATCGTTAATTGCATCGTAACGAACGCTAGGACCATGGCTGCGCTCAATTAGGGACAGTGGCGCCTTACCCGGACGGAAGCCCTGAATTTTGGCTGTACGGGCAACACGTTTAAGTTGGGCCTGTACTTGTTTTTCAACGTCGGCTACGGAAACGACCACATCGACTCGGCGCTCCAAGCCGGACAGAATTTCAACCTCGGGCTGCATTAGAGACCTATTTAAATAAGTGTTTAAACAAAAGAATCTGATATTTTACCGGAAAGTGACCGGTTTAATCCAAATAAACTATGAATCTATGAAAACTAGCGGTAAAAATCAACATTACACATGATTTTTACACCTACTTTTGAGCTATCCGAAGACAAAACACAAAAACTCATGATTTTCGTCATGCTACCCCACTAGGCCAACGAAAAGCCAGCACAACACGTCATTCAGTACCTCAAGCGCACAACAAACAGCGTAACGATTCCTTGTCTCTCGAACCCAAAATCCCTTTTAACAGAGCGAAAAAATCTTACTTTCCCTAAGAAAGCAAAAAAAGCTTGCACAACTGAAGCACACGGGTTATAGTTACTTTCTTTGCACGAAAGCGAACGTGGCGGAATTGGTAGACGCACCAGATTTAGGTTCTGGCGCCGAGAGGTGTGAGAGTTCGAGTCTCTCCGTTCGCACCAGCAAACTGATCAAGCATTGACTCTATAGAATTAAATCTCTACAGACTCAGTGCTTTTTCTTTTTGTGCTGCCCGCACAGCAAGGCCTGGCCCAATAAACAATAGATATATAAGGGGCCTGCGCTGATACCCTAGCCCGACCCAATACACTGCCGTTTTATAGGCTTCTTAGACACGACGCCGCAGAGCAGACTACAATGGAGGCTTATTAAGGAGCCTTATGTTAGAACTTCAGCCCCGTGAACGGGCGTACTTGTTAGAAATTCGTGCCTTGGCTAAAGACCAGAACAACAACCTAGTGTTCGTAGGCATGACCGCAAACGATTCCCTTTGGTACTCAAAGTATCTGGCCGAATCCTTTAAAGGAACCGTGGACCGTAATGATGATGGGCAAGCTCGCTATTTGTCCTTGCATGATCAGCACGAAGAAGCGCGCCGCACTCTCCTAGCCTCTGAGTCTTTGATGCAATCCACCCCTGCTGTAACTGAACAAGCTGCTCATTAAAACATCAAGCTGACAGGTGAAAAACCCGCCAATCTTTCGATAAGCGGGTAATCCCAACAAAAAAATTCTGTCTGCCAATAAGCCCCCTCATCAACAGGGCTTTATTTCTTACCAGTCTCAAAACAAAAAGCCGGCCCAATGTAACAAAGGGTCGGCTTTAGATGATCAACGCTACGCTTGGCTAGTTGCTAAGCAAGGGGATCATATGGCTTGAATCTGAGTAGCGCAAGGGCCTTTTTGACCATTAGCTGCTACAAAGGATACTCGTTGGTTTTCCTCAAGAGACTTAAAGCCTGTCCCTTGGATTTCACTGTGGTGAGCGAAGAGGTCCTTGCCGCCATTCTCCGGTGCAATAAAACCGAAGCCTTTTTCGTTGTTAAACCACTTCACAATACCGATTTCTGTTTTCAAAATAAGTCCTAATTGTTCAAAGGAAAAATCTCCTTGCTTCACACTATGCCGTTTATCCAAACATATGGATAGCGCTGTTACAAACTAAATGTTAGCGAAGCCTTTATACATAATCAGTAGTAGCGCCTTAGCACACGCTCACCCACTACCTACTAACGCTTTTACCAGAAAATCAAGTCAATCAGTACAGACTTAATTGTAACCACCCAAGTTATCCAGTAGCCACCTAAATACAACACCTCAGCACGCCAATCACCTAACGGGCTTCAATCTTCAACACCTCTACGACTAACTTACCCAGGTGCTCGTACTTATCCTTCACCTCCAGGCCATACCGATGCAATATTGCCGCCGCTGCGTCCACCTGACGTTGCGCTGCACCCTCTATGGCTGGATTCAACTCGCTGACATGTTGAGCTTCGCGAACGGCGGCCTCCCACCTAGCAATCAACTCATTATTGATCTCCATCGTCAATAATAGCCCCCGTGCAGCCACGTACGCAGCAATAAGCAAATCCCGTGTTTCTTCACTTTCAATCAGGCCTAAATCACGCGCACAAGCGTCATACACGGGAAATGGCCAACCCTTTACATTGACCATCATTTCAAAACCATTGCCTTTTTCACAAGCGGTTCTAAGCAGTTTCCCCCAACCGCTGTCTACCCTTTCCCAGTTCACTTTAATTTCAGTTTTCAGGTTCTTAATCAAGCGAATCCGTTGCTGGCGTTCCTTTTCTTGGTCCATTTCTTTCTGCTTAACGATCTGGTGACGAATGAGTAGTACACCAGAGCCCACCGCGGTCACCGCACCGAAAGCCTGCACCCATGCAGCCCACTCGGCTGAATTGCTGGGAAACTGCCAAATAAATATCGCGATAAAAGCCAGCCCAATAAACACACTTAAGACTTTCCAATAAGGCGGATCGTTTCGCTGACTCATTATCAGTTCCTTAGATTGACTAGCAGGGATAAAAGGCTAGGAGCATAGCCCAACTGCCCGATGAGTGGAGCATCACACGCCCTATTCCATGCTAACCAGCCGCCAACATGAAGACGCATTGCGCCTTGCAACGGTAAGCGAGTCGAAAAAAAATGTAAGTAGTATCAACTTGGGCTGAACCGCCTAATTTTCTTAACGGATGATGCGCCCAAACTTTCTGCGAAGCCCTACTCAACAAGAGCATGGCCGTTTTCCCACGGGTAAGGAAAACCGCCGCACTGCTCCATGCGAAGACAACGCTTTTAAGGAGTAGACGCTTATTTTAGGTAAATGTTCGTAGTACTTTGTCGTGATATAGCTTTTTTAACGGTTTACTGTGAAGTCATCCTTTAGACAAAAAACAGTAGTTCTAGCCTTAAGGATATGTTCATCAAGTCGCTCAAGAGTGTTTATTAGCAGGCATTCGCTCTTGCTTTCAACAAGGAGAAACTTTATGAAAACCAGTACTTTACTATCTAGCGCACTGCTGACAGCAGCGTTGAGCTTGGGCATGCAAACTAGCGTACTCGCCAACGAAACCGGCAAGAATCAAGATCACTCTGCCAGTATGGGGGAAGCCGTCAGCGATGGCTGGATCACTACCAAAATCAAAGCCGAGCTGGCTAGCACGAAAGATTTACGTAGTGGCGACATCTCGGTGGAAACTAATAATGGAGTCGCGACCTTAACAGGCACGGTTCCTAGCGAGATCGAAGTGAAAAAAGCTGTTGCTACCGCTCAAAGTGTAAAAGGTGTCACTGAAGTTGATGCGGCTGGGCTGAAAGTTAGCCCTGATAAGTAAGCGCTACGGTCTTTTTCTACGAAAACTAGCTATCAACATAGAGGTGAACCATGAACGAAGACACAATCAAAGGTAAATGGAAACAACTCTCGGGAAAAATTCAAGCCCAGTGGGGCAAATTGACTAATGACGACATGGATGTTGCTGAGGGCAACACAGAATACTTGGTAGGAAAAATACAGGAAAGATACGGCATTAAACGCGAAGAGGCTGAGAAGCAGGTACGCGATTTTAATGGTGGCGCTAATCTTTAATTAGCCTTATCAAGTAACCACGCAGGTAACGTTAACGACGTTACCTGCGTTTAATACATTCACAGCCATTAGGCCGCTAGCTACATTTGTGATTGCTGATAGTTTTCCAAGCCTACCGTTTCAATCAAGCGCAGTTGTTTTTCTAGCCAATAAGTATGATCTTCTTCTGTATCGCGCAACTGTGATAACAACAAATCACGGCTAACATAATCTCTATGTGTCTCGCACAACGCCATAGCAGCTGTTAGATTTTTTTGTACACTGTACTCGACTGCCAAATCCTTGCGCAACATGTCGGTCACACTGGTACCGTACTCAAAACGGTGAGGCGTCATATCAGGCTGTCCACCTAAAAAAATAATTCGCCGTAAAATATCATCGGCATGCTGAGACTCTTCCTCCATCTCGTGATTCATGCGAGTGTACAACTGCGTTAGCCCTAGATCCTCGTAATAACGAGAGTGCACAAAGTACTGATCACGAGCGGCTAATTCTCCGCGCAACAGCTCTTTCAAGGTATCAATAATTTCTGGATGGCCTTGCATCATAAACTCCACGTAGCATCAATAGCACCATCATAATCCAGACCACTTAGAAATACTTATCTTTGCCACAAAGTACGCTACTGAACGGTACGTCTTAGGCGGCAGCCGCATCGTGTAACAAACAAGCTAATGCCCCTTTATCGGCAACTCCTAGCTTCAGATACGCATTGCGAAGATGGTGCCTAACCGTTGCAGGAGAAATGCCCAGTTCGCGCGCGATGTGCTTATAGGTTGAACCAGCCGAGAACAACTTAGCAATGCTCGCCTCTCGTTCAGTTAAGGCGTCTAAACAACTGCGTTGTCGAAGCTCTATCATCTGCACTGGGCCAATATATTTTGCTCTGCACATGATTTCCCCTAACCCTTGCCAGCCTCCTTCTTTCACGACGGAGCGCTCAGCAAGCGTGCGTAGCGGTTGAGAAATAACCTGCTCATCTTCCCACGGCCCCAGAGCTTGCATAAGGGTCGTAAAGTTAGGCTCACTTTCCAACAAACGGCCCTGGGCACTGACAAAACCTCGATATACCGTAGGGGCTACTACCGTCGCCCCTGAAGATAAGCCTAAACGTAAATTAGTGCGCCATGCAGAAAACAAATGAGGCATTAACAACTCACTGGTCACGCTTTGGCGATGATCAAAGCCTTTTTGTTTGCGATACAAAGACAGGAACATAAAAGCATCGTGCTCTGGGAAGAAGGCAGAGGTACAAAGCGCATTGGATATTCCGTGCTCCCCCATCAATACTGCCAAACCCGGAAAGCTTCGAAAGCCTGTTTCATTCAGACTCACAGCTTGTCCCGGCTTTAACGATACACCCCTAGCCAAAGCATCATCTTGTTTCAGTTCCTCCCACATAGGCTCGAAACTTTCCGGTAAGTTTTGTCGCCACGAGGCGTGTAGCAAAAACTGCCCACGCTTCACAGACATAATCCCCCACCACGCTTTATCCACTTTAAACGTGTCACAGACCCTACTGAGGGAATGCTCCAGAAAATGCTCTGGAGCATACCTAGTACTGCCCTCATGAACGTCTAATAAACATGCACTTAGCAATGAAGCCTGCACCATAAACGTGTCTCCCGTGTGCATTATTTTGTATGCACCTCTAGTTTTAATAGGCTCGCCTCATCATCATAACCAGTCCACGGGGTACTCGCCATCCCCCATTTGCATGAGGCTATTTGAACGATGTTAAGCGCTGCATAAGCCCTCTATGCTGTTTCCTGAAGAGCCCAACATGCTCGATCGTCAACAATTATTAACGCATCGATGCACAACCAGAGACTTAACAAGGAGACAAGTATGTCATGGCATCAAAATGAGAGCACTTCACCTTTTCTGCATATGAGCCAAGAACAGGCCCTTAGCTATGCGAAGGAATTTATGGACGCTCCCACGAGTCGTCCCTTTTCTGAAGGCTTACAACGAATACTTAACCGCTTTCACGGCAGCCCTCTAAACGGTCGCTACGTGTTGGTGCAAATCACGCCGTGGAAAGAGTGGCAAGTCGGCCGCCTGAAAGGACGCGCTCAACCTGTGGAGATCGTTAGCGAAGATATTCATACGTCCCTAGAGGATGGGGAGCGGGCCATCTTTCGACTCTGCTGGTTAGCCGAAACTGGTAAAGCCTTACCTTTCTAAATAACACCATAAAGGAGACTTCCCATGCTAAAAATTACTGCGTATTCCGATAAGATTAGCGTCGCTCCAGGCGATGAGCTACAGGTAATGGTCAACTGCGAACACCCACAATATCAAGCGGAACTCGTACGCATACGTTGTGGCGATGACAATCCTGATGGGCCGGGGGTAAAAATGGACCCTATAGCCACTGACTTACCTGAGCACTTTACAGGCCGCACACAAACCATTTATGCGGGCTCCTATGGTCAAGTAGAACCATTTCCTAGCCTAACAGCATCAGAAGACTTTTCTCTGTCTTGCTGGATTATGCCCACCACGCCAGGCAAAGGCGAACAAACCATCATGGGCCAATACAATGCAGCCAACCAGGCTGGCTATGCCTTAATCGTAGATGAGCAAGGCAGCCTAGGGTTACGGGTAGGCGACGGAACAAATATTGAAGTTGTCTCTACAGGTAAGGCCTTTGTACCGTGGGAGTGGTATTTTGTTGCTGCGACCTATCAGCGAGCCACAGGCAAGGTTCAATTAACGCAAATTCCCCTGACTACCTATGCCACGGTGGATGATGAGGGGCATACAGAAGCGCAGCTGCAACTCCACCCACAAGCTGAAGCGAGCACGCCTATCATGTTCGCCGCTCATGCCAATGGAAAACGAAAGCAACAATGGGCGGCAGCAGGTTTTTATAATGGCAAAATTGCTGCACCAACATTGTGCCAGCATGCTCTTAGTCTTGAGCAATTACGCACCATCGATAGTGGGCAAGCGAACACCCAACTGCGGCAGAGTATCCTAGGGAAATGGGATTTCAGTCAGTTTATGACCACTGACCGCTTCGCCGACGGCTCGGCTTATTTGCAGCACGGCTCTTTAATTAATGCCCCAACGCGCGCCGTGCCCGGCCCGCGTTGGGACGGTGAGCACCACGACTGGAAACAAAACCCATCCCTATGGGACGCCGTGCATTTCCATGATGATGATCTGTATGATGCTCAATGGGATGTCGATTTTACGTTGAAGGTCCCCGAGACACTAAGCAGTGGTTTGTATGCCGTTCGACTCTCAGCAGGAGCAGACTCCGAGTACGTACCTTTCGCCGTGCGCCCTAAGCCCGGCAAAGAAGCAAAAATATGCTTCCTGTTGCCCACAGCCAGCTATATGGCCTATGCCAATGAACACTTCACCACCAACCCATGGGGCGGAGAGTTAATGTGGTACCGGTCTACAGTGCTTAACCCCGATCACCTCTTTTTGAATGAGCATCGCGAATACGGACACTCTTGTTACGACAGACACTCCGATAATAGTCCTGTCTATTACTCTAGCCGTCTACGCCCCATCTTGAATATGCGCCCTATGCAACAAGGCATACTCGGCGGATTTGGCTCGTCGCTATGGCAATTTAACGCCGACACCCACATCATTGACTGGATGAGTGCAGAAGGATTTGAGTTTGATGTCATCACCGATGAGGACTTACACCAACAGGGCTTAGCCGCTCTAAAACCTTACAACGTGGTCGTCTCTGGCAGCCACCCGGAGTATTACACCAAAGATATGTGGGATGGCTTATATGAGTTCACCCAACAAGGTGGAAGACTCATGTACTTAGGCGCCAATGGTTATTACTGGCGCTGTGGATATGATCAGCACCGTCCTGGTTTACTGGAAATTCGCCGTGCCGAAGACGGTAGCCGTGCTTCTGAACCGCCCACCGGAGAATACTACCTAAGCACTACAGGTGAATACAGCGGCTTATGGCGTCGCCAAGGCAGGCGATCTCCACAAGTGTTGACGGGAGTTGGCTTTTCAGCTGAAGGCTTTGATGTTTCCTCCTACTATCGCCAAACACCAGACCGGGATAATCCCCGCGTGGAATGGATGTTTGACGGCATCGGCTCCGAAGAGCTACTCGGCGATTTTGGGCTTATCGGTGGAGGAGCGGCAGGACTAGAGCTGGATAGGGTGGATCGCAACCTAGGGACGCCTCCGCACGCTTTGGTCGTCGCCTCTTCGGAAGGCCATACAGATGCCTATATGCTGGTTGCTGAAGAACTCCTATTTAACCTACCTGCTTGCAGTGGCACTCAATGCGACTGGGTGAGAGCAGATATTTGCTTTTATGAAACCCCACATGGTGGTGCGGTTTGGTCAGTAGGCTCCATCGCTTACGCAGGAAGCTTATCTCATAATGGTTATGACAATAACATTGCTCGCCTGACTGGCAATGTACTGCGTCGCTTCGCCGATGGTACGCCATTCCCCCTACCTTAATTAGATCACCTCTGGCTCTTAAGTAGAGCCAGAGGGCCTCTTTGACTTGGGAGTTAACATGTTCCTACCCAATAAAATGAAAGCCTGCCTAGAGTACTTGCTTTCCCAGCAACGCACGCCTGCTCCTGGGGGGCTGAAGGCATTTAGCCGCGTGCTTTGGTATGCGGACTTTACCCTTCAACGCGCTACTGGTAATCCCATCACTGGCGCCGTATATACCATCCGCGAAGGCAACCCCTATTCCCGTAGCGTACCGTGGGCGATTGATAGTATGGTGTCTGAAGGTATCATTGCTGGCGGCAATGCTGACTATCTCGCCTACGATCAAGCGGATTTTCGTCTGCAACGAACTCGTTACACCAACACATTAGACCAAGAGGAAACGAATGCACTGCAAGCCGCATTTGACTGTGTGTTCGCAGACGGTTTTGGTGAGGGACGCTTCCCCGCCGAGGATATTCGTGAACTAGCTTTGCACAACCAAGCAGCACTTGGCTAAAGTGAGCTTCCTATTTCCTTTACATTCAAGCCATCTGTGTAACTAGCGCGACACCTGACTGAAGGACTTCGCGCTAGCCCCCATATTTTTTCCACGACGAAAAAGCCTCTATAGAGTTTATGTTGGCCTTTCGTAAAGACGAAAACTCAAAACAAGTGCGTGCTTTTATCGATATCGCGCTTGCTCAGGCGCAATGATCGCTTTCATCGACTGCTCAATCGTATGAGCCCCTTCGGCTTTAACACCTTGAGACCCACACAAATCAAAAACTGCTCGCCCTGGCTGCTTTAGCGGTAAGATCTTAGGGATAGGACTATCTAAAAAAGCAGTAATATCAAAAATCAATAAAAAAGGGGTCGCAGTAACATGACAACAGAAATTGCTATCGTCATCGGTTTAGCATTGGTAGCCATTGTCTTATTTGCTACCGAAAAACTGAGGATAGACGCGATAGCTTTACTCGTTCTCAGCATGCTTGCCGTGTTGGGTCTTGTATCGCCCGAGCAAGCATTGGGTGGATTTAGCAACCCTGCCACTATAACGGTTGCTGCCATGTTTGTACTAGCTGCCGGGTTACAAAACAGTGGCGCCTTATCAGGTATAGGACACGTACTCGGCAAGACTGATTCACCCCTTCAATTTCTGCTTATTCTATTCCTCATCTTGGCGGTGATTGCCCCCTTTGTGAATAACACGGCCGTGGTAGCGGTGTTTATTCCTATAGTAATGACCGCTAGCTCCCGTATTGGCATGTCTGCTTCTAAAGCCTTAATACCGCTTTCCTACGTATCCCAAATGGCAGGAGTCTGTACGCTCATCGGTACTTCGACGAACTTACTAGTTAACGCTATCGCTAAAGATATGGGGCACCCTGGATTTAGCATGTTCGAGTTCACCTCTTTAGGGGTGATTTTTTTATTGGCGGGCAGCCTTTACTTACTTACCGTAGGTCGCTGGCTGTTGCCCGATACTCGCAGTGGCGAACTAGTCGATCACTACGATTTAGGAAAGTACATTACGGAACTGCGTGTCATGCCGGAATCCAGCTTGGTGGGGCAGTCGGTAGGCGACGCTAAACTAGGCGAGCAGTTTGGTGTCTACGTGCTTGAACTGCTACGAGATGGAACTAAGCTATGGGGCCCGCGCGAGCAAAAACTAGCGCCCGGTGATATTTTATTATCACGGGGCGACTGGACGAAGTTGGAGGAACTTCGTAAGGAAGCAGGTTTAGAAGTTGATCCCCAGTTCAAGCTAGAGCAGCAATCCTTTGAGCAAGTGGATCAACGGTTGATAGAAGTAATGATTGCGCCGCGCTCACGTCTTAGCGGTCGTACGCTAGGCAGCTTAGGCAATGGCTGGCATCAAAACCTTACGGCGCTAGGTATCCATAGACGCAGTCAAATCCTTCGCGATCAATTGCAAAAGGTCCGCTTACAAGTGGGCGATATACTCTTGCTTCTTGCGCCGGCCGCGCAAATTAGTGACTTACGAGCCGATAGCAATATCATCGTGCTTTCTGAGCGCGAGGCCGAGAAAAAAATGGGTTGGCGGGCACCTTTCGCCCTGCTTACCATGGCCCTTGTTGTAGCATTACCCGCCTTTGGTTGGGTACCCATCAGTATTACATCAGTGTTGGGAGCCGTTACCATGACCCTAGCAGGATGTTTAAACGCTGACGATGTGTATGACGCGATCGATTGGCGCATCATCATTTTAATGGCCGGACTGTTACCGCTAGGCATGGCCATGAGTGAAACAGGGGCAGCTCAGTTCTTAGTCGACAATACAGTAGGTTTGGTGAAGTCCTACGGCCCGCTTACCGTGCTAGCAGCCATATACCTGATGGCATTAATACTGACCGAATTCATGAGCAATGCTGCGACGGCTGTGTTACTAACCCCTATCGCTCTTTCTACAGCGAAAATGATGGGGGTCGACGCAACGCCTTTTTTAATCGCCGTCACGTTCGCCGCCTCGACCAGCTTTGCCACTCCAGTAGGTTATCAAACAAACACCATGGTCTATGGCGCAGGCGGCTATAAATTTGCCGATTTTATTAAGGTGGGCTTGCCTTTAAACCTTATTTTCTGGGTATTGGGCGTACTTTTAATCCCATACTTCTGGCCTTTCTAATCGACGTGCACACACCCTCACCCTATTAACAAGCGAGAACGCACTTCCTAGCCCCCGATCGGGCTTTAGGGCGTCACATACATGATGTAGATAAAAAATATTAAGGCGTCCCACATTCAAGAATAGATAATGCTATCGTGACGGCTTAGTTCGCCAGGAGATAAAATGGATAGCCACACTGTAGTGTTTAAGTACCTCGTTGGCACGGGCCTTTTTACGGTTTGTTTGTTAGCCGCAGTCATCATTGCCATTATTCAACACCGCCAACAACGATGGGCTCGTAGCATAACCATGCATATGGTGCAGGTGACGCTATCGCTGTGTGCCGTAGGCATCGCAAGCCACTATGCTTACCTGGCTATCGAGGACTATCACCATACGTGGTTAACACCACGTATGGTCAATGTGGCGACCGTTTTTATTATCGCATGCATTCTCATGCAAAAATTCTCACTACTCATCAATAGACTAGTGAAAGTACAGGTCAAAAAGGGCCGGGATGCCACTTCAACACTCATGATTGCTCGGGTCATGAAGTTTGGGGGTTTCCTATGTATCCTCATTTTATTTGGTGAGCACTTTGGACTGAGTATATCGGGCCTGCTGGCTTTTGGGGGTATCGGTGGTATTGCTATTGCCATGGCCAGCAAAGATATCCTGAGCAATTTATTTTCCGGAGCCATGCTGTATTTTGATCGTCAGTTTAATATCGGCGACTGGATTAGCTCCCCCGATCGCAATATTGAAGGCACTGTGGTCGAAATAGGCTGGCGCCTGACCCAAATTATGACCTTTGATAATCGCCCTTTATACGTCCCCAACTCTGTTTTTTCATCCATTAGTGTTGAAAACCCAGGCCGTATGACTAACCGCCGAATTAGCACTGAAATTGGACTACGTTACGAAGATGCCAACAAGATAAAAATCATCGTCGAAAATATTAGTCAAATGCTGGCACAGCATCCTGATATTGATCAGAGCCAAACTACGTTGGTGTACTTCAATGCCTTTGCCGACTCATCATTGAACATCATGGTTTACTGCTTTACCAAAACCACCAAATGGGCAGAATGGTTAAACGTGCAGCAGAACGTTTATCTGAAAATTATCGATATCGTCCAACAACAAGGCGCCGACTTTGCCTTTCCAAGCCAAACTGTTTACGTGGAGAAAAACTCTTAACAGCATGGTCTTGTTAGCGCCGAGACCACTTCCCACACGGCCACGGTCGCTGTCTACGGGATAGGAGTAGTTTGATTATAGGTGGCTGCTCCCGTCCTCAAGCATACGTTGGTATTTTGCAGCGACTTAACGACTCACTCCAGCACTCGCTTATTGTCGAGTCCAAGTTCCTAGCCCATTTTCATCATACGTCTTGATTACAAAGCGAGTAGCAGGCTGATCTTTTTCTCCCTGAAACGCGATAGAGGCTTGAGAAGCTACTAGCTCAGCTTCTCCCGGCGGAGTGAAGACGAACGTTGCCCCATCCCAGTGGCTCAATTTGAAACTCATGCCTTTGGGGCCCAGCACCAAGGTCATACCGGAGCCAGACTCGCGAATCTGAGCGGGACCAAAGTAGGCATTCTCATAATTGCCCACATAGTGCTGCAATGACTGAGCCGGACTAGGGGAAGCAGGACGCTGCTGTGCAGACAGGTCGGCCTGCGGTGCAAAAAAACCTTGCATCGCTTGATGATATGTCGCATACCAATCACGGGTAGTCTTGCCATACAAGGCAATATCAGTAAATTGTGCGACGACTGCCTCGGCCGCCCCCACCGGGGCGCCATTGGTTAGCACCACAATACCTAGCCCAGCTGAAGGGATAATTTTGAACGATGTGCCGGCCCCCAGCAGAAAGGCTCCCGAATGCCCCATAGCCGGGCGCCCCCCCGTCTCCACACTAACGTTAAAGCCATAACCGTAGAATCCCGGACGCGCGTTTAGTTCAAAAGGAGGTGCACTGAAAGCCTGGGGTGACAATACGGGCAATAAGGCCTCAGTAGGCATCAGACGCTTACCCTGATATTGCCCATTAGCCAATAAAAGCTTGAGCCATTCAGCCAAGTCAATCACGTTGGACGAAGCACCTCCCGCGGGGGCTTGGGCGTCTGCGTTACGCTGTCCTCGTGGCTGAAACTTCCCTTGCTCATACACATGCAGAGAAGCCCGATTATCCTGTGCCTCGTAGTCATGGTAGTAATAACTGGTGGCGTTCATACCCAAGGGTAAAAACAGCTCTTCGCGAGCCAAATCTTCAAAGGGCTTCTTGGCCGCTGCCGCGACCGCTTCGGCTCCAATTGTGGCGCTGAAATTAGCGTAATGATAAGAAGTGCGGAATGAGTACAAGGGTAATAAGCGTAATCGTGCTAGCACCTGGTCACGTGTGTAGCCTAGGGTTTCTAAATCATCACCTGCTGTCCCTGGAAGCCCGCTACGATGAGCGAGAAAGTCGGCTATTGTGGCGTGTTGCGTTACATAATGATCTCTCAGTGTAAAGTCAGGCAAATAACGCGTCACAGCGTCATCCCAAGCCAAATGACCTTTGCCCACTTCGATAGCAGCCACCGTCGATGAGAGTGACTTAGAGACCGATGCTGTCAGAAAAACTGTCTGCGCAGTGACAGGTTCAGGCTTACCAAGCTCGCGCTTACCGTAGCCCTGCGCAAACACTGTTTTTCCATTGAGGACTACCCCCACAGCCATGCCTGGAACCTGGCTGCGTTTCATCACGCTGTCAATAATGGCTGGCAACGCTTCCACGGCTTGTTCACGACTGCCGCTCGGGATCGCCACTGCGTCCATATTGGGTACCGTTTGCACATCGATAGCCACAGTTTGCGCCGCAAGCGGACTGCAACTTAACACTAACACGGGGATTATGCTGGACACATTTACTTTTTTCAAAAAAATCATTTTATAACTCCAGTTGATAGGCCAGACGAACAACGCCTTGATTAACGACCAACGCCTGATCACGCTGACGTACCAGTCCGGCCTGTACAATAAAACCCGATTCGGTTACATAGGTAACGGCGCCCGATATACCCCAGTCCCAACCGCCATGAAGACCATAACGCGCCAGTGTCTCGTGTCTATCTGCCACCTTTCGTAGAGCCCCCGTCAACACCCATTGCCAACGATCACGCGACAGAGAAATCGAGCTCACGCCGTGACCGTTTGAAACTGCTAAACCTTGAAAAGCTGTGGCATAGGTGGCTTCGCTGTACCAAGCTGCATTCCAGCGATTGCGCAGTGCCGCCTGATAGCGCACGCGCAACGATACCAAACTGGTGTTCTTACCGAACCCGGGCTGTGCCTCCAAGCGTCCCGCATCTAGCCCTGCTTGTAGGCCTTCTAGGCTGCCCTGCCCGCGGACGTCGTAGGAAAGCACGACAGATTTGAACCGGTCACTAAAGGAGGGGCTGCCTTGCGCCCTTAGCAGGCCACCATCGAAACTCAAGCGTTTTCCTAGGCCACCTCCATCCCGTTTGAACAATACGGCGGCCACTGAGTGTGTAGGGGCTCCAGGGCTGCCGAATGTTCGGCGTGCCCCAAACCCGACTGCTCCGCGGTAATGCACTCCTTCTGTAAAGCCAGAATACACGCCATCGATGAGATGCCAGGCATCTCCGTAACCAACGTCTATTTTTCCACCATATAAAGCGTATCGGTCTGCGGTATAGGCTAGGAAAAGATTATCCATATCTCCCCCTAGATCGGAAAAGGAGTTATTACGCGTTTCATTGCTCGATGAATCAATGCCCGCCTTGGTGCGTATGGATAGCTGCTCGGTTAATTGCACTACAAAGGCACCTTCTATCGAGGGCTGTGTACTCATCCACGACGAGCGAGGAATCTGAGCATAACCGTCACGAACACCCAAGTAGCGTGTATAGCCGGTCATCGCCAGTACGCGACCACTGATCCTCGGAGTGCTTTGTTGCCAGTTCCCCATCTGGCTATAAGGGGTGAGGAATATCTGGGTTTTGAACAGGTCCCCATCCTCCTGCGCACTGACGCTCATAGATAGAGCCACCATCGACAGGCCCAACCCTCTTCTAAGCATCACAACCGCTTACCGTGCCAATTCTGCCGCTAATTCACGCACTCGACTATGAAGGCCGTTAAACATAGCAAAACTCACCCGATTAGCAACCACAAAGATACCTAGATCCCGACTAGGCGAAAGCACCACGTAGGTCATAAAACCACCCAGACCACCACTCTTGCCCAGCAGTAAGGGAGCGCCGTCGCGTGGCAAGCTCACCACCCAACCTAAGCCCATTCCATCGGCATCAGAAACCTCCGTACCCACGACAGACGTCAACCCGTCATAAGGCAGCCACATCTGATGGGCAAGCAAAGTATCACCGCGCTGTTGACGGGCGCCATCAAGGTGCCATTTCATCCAACGCACCATATCCTCACCTGTGGAGTACAAGCCTGCACTGGCGTACATCACCTCGGGGACCATCGCATTTGGATCTGGATTATTAAATGGATCCAAACCCGTCATCAGACGTTTTTTCTGGTCGTCGTTCAACTCATTGCCGGTATCTTTCAAGCCTAGGGGTATCGCTATCTCGTTGGTAAAGACAGTGTTGTAATTACTGCCGCCAGCTTTGGCTAAGGCGTCCCCAAGCAGGCCATAACCCAAGTTGGAATACAGTGTGCTCGTGCCCGGGATATAGGCAGGCTTATTGCTACCCATCCAATGCCAATAATAGGCGCGATCAAAAACAGAGAAGGGGTTGTCTGAAGGAGGAGCATCCGGATTTGGCAATTCGCGGGGAAGCGCTGCAGAGTGTGTAGCCAGATCCAACAAGGTGATGGGCCGGCCATTACTTTGTACACGGGCATTGGTTGGCGCATAGGTAGACAAAGGATCGTTCAAACTCAACTTGCCTTTGGCTGCCAGTGAGGCCAATACATCGCCGGCAAAGACCTTGGATACGGAAGCCAATCGAAAGATAGAACGTTCATTGGGCTCGATACCACTGCCCGGTGCCGTTTCACCATAACCTTGAATGACCATGTCATCACCGCGTACCGCGCCGATCACGATGCCTGGCGCGCCTGAGTCCAGAAACAGCTGCATTCCTGCCATGGTCACCGCTTCAGTCAGCGCTAAGTCGTCAGCCCGGGCAGAGTGGATACCGAGGACACAAGCTACCGTAATGGTAATAGTAGAAGCATGTAATAAAATACGGGTAGCCAGCATACAGGACCTCTTTGATGATATCGACGATAGGAATTAAGCCTGACGATACCAAAACCAAAAAGATCCGCTAGCATAGCGGGATGAATCAACACGCCGGTTGGATGAATTGCCGCCTAGCGCACTTTCAAAGGCTGTCTTGAGCTCAACAGGGCTGAAGCAAAAGCACAAACCTAGCGGGAAACCAACTGAAAATAGGAAGAGGTGTTGAGTGCAGGAATATTGCCTAAATGCCCATACGTTCACGCAACAGCTTGCGATAAGAGCGTGAAACCGGCCAGGTGCGATTCATGTCGCGCATACGAATCAACCAGCGATCCCTATCACTACGATCAACCTCGACCACATGCAAAGCATTAATCACCGCAGTGCGATGAATTCGAAAAAATGTCTTTTGAGGCAATAGCGTGACCCACATCCCTAACGAACGGGAGTCCAGCACCATAGATCCGTTGGCTAGCCAGATCTCCGTATAATTGCCCGCCGAACGCACACCCAAAATAGCTTCCGGCTGAATGCCTTGCACCACGCCCTTCATGCTTAAATACAGCGTAGGGGACTGCCCCTCATACAAGACAGCCCGATGGGCTCCCCGTCCGTTGCCGTACTTGGCATAGCCGATCAACCTGGCACATTGAAACAAGGCGTCAACTTCCGCACTGGCCCACTCGCGATAGCTCACCGTGGTATCAAAACCAATAATGCCGTAGAGCTGGTCATCACAAAAAACCGGCACACTTAAGACGCTTTTGTCTCCTTGCCGAATAAACTCAATCTGGATCGCGCGTGCCGAGCGCGGTAGCTCATGAATATTGTAGATCGCGACGGCTTTTTCTTTAACCATATATCGGTGCAGCCAAGCGATCAGCGTCGTGGGTACTTCCTGCAACTCTTTAACGTAGGGAGTTGTCTTGCCTCGACACCACTCATGGGTATTACGAAACCGCAACAAGTCTGGACGATACTCAATCATCCAAGCCCGGTCTACAGCAGCGGTTTCACCCATGGCAGACAAGATAAGCGAGATGGCCTGATCGACGGGGAAACGCAACAATTTGTCGGCGCAATCGAAAAGCCAGTCGGACGCCCCACGGACAGGCGCCAAAGCCGGATCATGAAAGATTACGTTATTGGCGGGTTGTACTGCAGTGTTGTGCGAGGAACTCATTTGTTTTTCTCCTGCAGTACTCAACATGACGGCAAGACCGTGGACGCGCCCACTCAAATAACTAGCACCACCTTCTACTTGATCTTTTTACAACCTAGGGAAGCTAAGCGTTTTTAAGCTAATTATGCTTATACTTCAATACAAAAAAATAGCGCCTCACACGACGCTATTCAAGTGAAACATGCTTCAGCTTTTAATAACTTAGCCAATTAACGTTTCGTGCACCATGCTGTGCTCTAGTACATTGCCAGCGTCATCCATAACACGCATGGCATCGGCCGAGATTTCGTCAATGACCACGACCTTGCCTTCGACCAGACCGATTTCAATTTTCATATCAATCAGCATTAGGCCCTTGCTGCTCAAATCTGCCTCTACAATACGGCAGACACGACGCGTAATATCCTTCGCTTCTGCTAAGTGGGTTGGACTAACCAAGCCAAGAGCTACGATCGTATCATCGTTAATAAGGGGATCACCGCGTTCGTCATCTTTAACCGTAATTTCTACCAAGTAGTCCAGCGATTGCTGAGGATCGCGAATATATTGCTGGTAACGACGGCTAAAACTGCCCCAAGGCCTAGTACGGCACACGAACTCAAGGCCACCGGCACCGCTAATATCCTTGCCCAACGGCTCAGCACGGCGCACTTCCATTGTGCCCTGCTCAAGGTCAACGTTCACCAAATGAGTACTAATCTGAGCTGCGTGTAAACGCTTAAAGAAATAATCGGTCATAGCCAGAGACTTACGCCCCTTACCCGCTACCTGACCAATAACAGTATTCGCACCTGGGTCAATCACCCCATCTGTTCCCGTTACATCATCCTTGAAAACAAGAAGTATATTTGCGTTCGGCAAAAGGTATAGGTCTTTGGTTTTACCCGAATAAATTTTTTCGCTACTGTCCATTGCTTTACTCGCAGGTGATATCACAATCTTGTTTCTAGACTCAGGTGGCACAAGGGATTTTGCACTGCCACTACACGGTCACGTTAGCTTTTCATTATAAATCGAAAACAGAAGCATTTGACTTCAATCTCTAACAAGCTTGTTCCGCACGCCGTACACCACCCCGTAGCGACCGAATGTTAACCCTGATTAAACAAATAGGCGGCACGCTGGGATAGTTATCACACTAACAGCTTTGCCTGACTCGAGCTGACTAATTTCCGAGTCACACTAGCCCGAATATAGTCTAAAAGTTCTGCCCGCTCTTGTGGATAGGCTGCCACATCGATCGCAACTAGCCCTAAATAGTCATCTCTGGCGGCAGCAACAATATTATGGTGTTGAGACGGCAGACGTTGCAGAGCCCAATTCGCAGCGGCCTCTTTCGAAGCAATATCGCCAGTTACTGCTGTATACCAAATACGCACTAGGGCGAGAATTATGTTTCTTTCATCACCTTCCCAATCTGCCTCTGTCGCCCAGAGTGTTAAGGTTTCCAAGAGTGAATTGTGTAAATCGATAACAGGCACTTCGTCAAAAAAATCTTGTGCTGCAGGTCCGTAAAGAGCAATGCTATGTTGGCGCACCTTCGTCAAGAGAATAGCTAGATCGTTATCGACCATTGCTGGTTCAAAAACACCCGCACTTATTTCTTCACGCAACCATTCTCCGAATTGCATTTGCCGCATAGTCGGGTATTTCCAAGGCACCACATCGTCGTAGAGTAAGACAGTTACTTCAAGCGCCCGATACACCGCATCTGCACCAGGATAAGCCGACACTGACAACAACGTAGACATCACCGCTGCTTTGGTTGATTCTGTTAAAGGGGCATTGATAGTGACCAACAAATCTATATCGCTCAATGGCTTTAACCCGCCATCTACTGCAGAACCAAACAAATGGATGGCACAAATAGATGTACCTAAATGCTGCTCTAGCACCTTCAGCGTCTCATCCACCTGTCCTGAAATATCATCCAAGCTACTTGTATCGAAGGTTAAATAAGACATAGAGTTGTCAGCAAAAAATGGTTAAACCTAAGCATTAGCTGTGCGTGTGAAATCGCAAGCATCGACAACGAAGCCTATGCTTGGGAACGAGGAGCGAAAAAATAGCTAACTCACCTCAAAATCAGTTAAACCTAAGATAAAATCTGCAAGTCATCGGAAGCTCTTTATTACGTGTTTCATTGCAAAAAACAGGATGATTAATTCCGCTATCCGCGGTTTCTTATAAAGAGCTACTGGCTGGAGCAATGGCCCTACAGCGCGCCGCACCATTTTAACATCCCTGGTCGTCAAAGCTATGGCTGATAAGTCCTGTAAGGCAAGGTAACGCTAAAACACCCTGATAGAAATGATGAACTTTGACCTTCATGCAAACCTCAGTGAAATAGCAACCGCTCTCAGGCGTCCGGAAATTCTATCGGCCGTCGTACTCGAAGGCGGACAGAACAATCTCGTGCTCGACACCGGTGAGCTAATCATTCGAGTTCCCAGGCACGATGACGCAAGCCGCGACCTTAAGCGAGAAAAGAAAGTACTAGCGGCGCTTGAAGACCGCCTCCCGCTGCCTATACCAAACATCACCTTGATGATGCTTGCTTCGGACAATGTAATGGCGGTGCACAAAAAATTACCCGGCACGGCTTTGCTCAATCTAGCAAGAGTAAGCGGCCCAGCGCTTCAACAACTAGCAGACAAGCTTGGGGCCTTCCTTCTAGCTTTGCATGCTTTGCCTGTCAACGTACTCGATCCCGCTGACGAGCCAGATGATCCCTTGTCCGAGTGGTCTGAGCTTCTTGCCGAAGTAGACAGCAAGGTCTTGCCACTGCTGCCACGCGACACTGCCATGGAGGTGCGTACCAAGTTCGAGCAGTTTATCGCTAATTACGGCAAACACCTCCCAAAAGCAGTCATCCACGGCGACTTCGGCACGGGAAACATCCTCGTCGATAAAGGCGAGGTCTCGGGCATCATCGACTTCGGCGGTTGCTCAATCGGCGATCCCGCCTACGACCTCGCGAGCCTGGCAGCTGGTTTGGGAGATGATTTTCTCACGATGATGGGAAGCTCTTACCTTGGAATTAATGCGATGCGGGAGCGGATTGGTTTTTACAGAAGCACATTCCCACTACTGGATGTACTTTTCGGTTTGAAGCATGGCGAAGTCAGTGCGTTACATGCAGGGCTTGAGGCCCTGCAACGGGACTAACGCATCCCCAGGCGCCCTAACCGAACGAGTCGTGCACGTCGGTATACATATCTCGCAGATTGATTTCGTGCATAGCGGCCATAAACGTAGAAAAAGAAAAGCGAGCAGTTGACATCCTGACAATAAGCCAGCCGCACCCCAACCTCAAGCGTATCGAGGGCACCCCATCACGACGATATATGCAATTTCGCGATGTTAATTTAGACGAGCGTAAATCCCACTCTATGATGTTTAATCAAGATGACATCAATATTTTCAATAACATACGGAGACAAACAAACCAAATACCATGATTAATACCATGCCAAAAGATACAAAATCCGGTGGCAGATTTAGGACGCCTGAATAACCCTGTCGCATTCCATAACGACATACTCTGGCACATTGTCAAACTTATGAGGATTTAGCTGCATTACATACTCATTCTCAATATGGAATGACTCATTCACGAACTTTTGAAGAATGCTATCCTGTTCATCATTGGCGGAACCGTGCATCTCCTTAAAAATACGGAAAAGCTGGATTTTTTCATACCCTACCGTAGCTTCCATGAAGCGACGCTTCATCTCTGCCTTATCTTTAATCACAGCAAGCACCGCCGTGTAATCAAAAGTTGGAATAAGCTTCTTGATACCTAATTCGGCATCCATAATCTGTTGACCATCCATCTCGATATCCCCCGTATCAGATTTTAGAATTGGAATATCCCTAGCATGCAAAAGGTTAGCCAAATAGTTATATTCCATTCCGAGATCATTGATTATTTCAAAATGCCTTCTCAGATATATGCATTTAATAACCTCATCCTCATTATCTCGAATGTTATCAACACATATCTGTGCAAATGTTTGAATATTTTCCGCTTTAATCTCAACCTCAGAAACCACACCCGCTTTCGACGCTAGAAAATATGCTGTTGGTTTAGGCTGCTGAAACAATTTTTTTACGCCACGTATAACATCTATTGCAGGCTCAATATCATGTGTTAGCATGAGGACAGTTGTGTCGCGAAGGCTGGCCTTACCTCTAAACAACTCATTCAAAATAGCGAATTTTTTAGTCTTATCAAAGCTTGAAACAGGATCATCCAAAACAGCTAACCCAGGCTTCTCTCTCAGCACCTGGTACATGAACAGTATCAGAGCGAAGGCATTCCTTTCTCCATAACTTAAATGCTGCGTTGCCGTCTCAATATGTTCCTCATGATCATGGTGCACAAGCTTCATCTTGTAGGAGTCGGCTTCTGACTTGATAACTACACTGTATTTATAACCGGCTGACTTGAGAAAACCATTGATACCGTCCTGATTTTCGCCGACAGTTCTCTCGATGAGCTTTTTGTGCTTATTGATCTTCCCTTTAAGCTCTCCAACTTTCTCTGCCAACTCCGCAAGCTTGGTATTTACGGGATCAACAACAGTTTTAGTACCCTCCGAATTGAGCCTCTCAAGAAGACTAAGATCAATTCTCAGCTTACCAATTTCGTCCTCAACCTTCTCAACGTCTCGAAGCGAGAAAAACGAGATAGAGCGCAACCCTTCAAGTTTTGCAATCAGCGTTTCAACATCTCCCCTAAGGGCACTCAGGAAGTTGGTTTCCTCCAATGAAAGCTCAACCTTCGACTTTGTAATTTCTTCTAAGCTTTCACGGCAAGCATCATTAAAGTATTTCCCCAATCTTTCGATGATAGTCTGTAATGTACTCAAATGTTCCACAGACTTTGAGTCGTACTCCTTAGCAACAGATTGCGCGATTTCTTTCTTGTCAGTTTCCTGGAAACTAGAAGAACAATACGGGCAATTATCCGACAACTCCAAGAAAGAATTACCTTTAGACTGCCAAGCTATCCACGTCGCTGGTTGCTCACTTCTAATGAACTCTTCAAACGGCTTTAAATGATCTGGAATATTAGCAATCTTATTCCCGAGACCAAATGCTTTGTAGCCCTTACTTGCCTTAGAAAGCGCACCTGTTTTTGTAACTCCAAATGCATCACGAAGTTCTTTCAGGTCCGAGATAGCAGTGCTCAAGTCTTCGTTATCATCGAAAGTTGCTTTGATCCCTTGAAAGAGTACCTCTATCTCTTGCATAGCAGCAAGAAAATCATCCGTTTTTATGAAAATATCAAAACTATTTTTGAGAACTTCATCACGCTGAAATGCAAATTGCGATACATAGGTATCATCAAAAACCAAAACCGAATTTATATCTTCGACTCCTGCGACAGAAGGATCAAACTCTCCTTCAACTGCACGATACTTAAATGGCTTCAATCCTTGAAGTGATCCGTCATTGCTCACAGTTGCCTGAATTGCTTTTGCTATAGAGCTTTTACCCAATCCATTAGGCCCATATTTTATATTGAGTGTTCCCTTGGTGATTTTAATCTCAGCACTTTCAATGCTGTTGCAATTTCTTATCTGAACCGTAAGCACACACGTCTCCCCACGCTAGTTAATTAAATTTATTACTATTAGTATTTATACATCATAAAACTAAATTTAACTTATTGAACGAATCAAGACTTCACCAACAATACCAAAAGTGCTATAGCCTAAAAATCCTCTTGTTTTACTGCCACTCGTTCGCTTCTCTCACCCTTATATCGGGCTATGGCCTCCACCACAGTTTCCCCCTCCCTCAGGCCATACAGTTCATGCGCATTCGTAGTGGAAATAAAAGTGGGCAAGTCGGCGCTTGGACCATCATCATCAAAGAAAGTAGAATCATGCGAGTTCATCGGTTAACTCCAAGCAAAGCATCATTGTTACATACAACAACAGACGGTGAGCATCATGACGAGATACAGAATAAGTGAAAAACCTACAACACCGGCACAAAAAGAACCAGCAATATCAAAGACTCGCTACACGTTAAATAAGCTCCTAGCTGAGGCCGAAACCTTCGGGGATTACCCGCTACCGCCCGAAGAACGGGAATGGGTCGATGCTCCACCAGTAGGCCAAGAATGGCCCAATGATGAGAAGTAGAAAGGCGGCCAGTGGCCGCCTTTCTACATTTGCGCATTTACTCAAAACATCATTAGCCACATGCTTGACGCAGGGCTTTTATAGCCTCCTGAAAATCTGCCCTGGTCGCCCGGCCCGTTTCGGCCTGGTAGTACACCACCATGAAAGCGTTAGCGACAGCTTCGGCCAATGGCCCAAGGCTCCGCGCTTCCGCTTGGTTGATGTACTCCAAGGAAGCCAGAATAGATGCCGCCTGATGCACGACATGCCCAGATTCGATAGTATGTTGTGTTGTCATGATTCACCTCTCTGATAGGTGTTGATTGAAAGTGCCGGGCTGGTTGTGGCCAGCCCGGTGCGCCTACAGGTACAGCCCAGCCGCCTCCGCGAATGCTGACCACTGATTACCGCCAAACTTGGCCTCGGTGCTTACCGGCTTAGTTTCAATCTCTCTCATAAGGTTTGGCCGTGATAAAAATGCGGCTGTTTCTGCCTCTGCATCGACCTCGGTCGATTGATCGCCCAGCGGCGAAACAAATACCTGGCTTACTTCTTCCCTTGGCGTTCCGTCCAAGGCTGCCAGTGCGGCCATATATGTTGATGTTGTCATCGTGCTAACTCCTGACTTCGTCACTATCGGGGCCAGAATCGCCACCCAAGCTATTTCCCTCGAACTGGCCAGATTGGCTTGCTTCTTTCGGCTCCATGCTTTCGCGTATCGAAGCAGCCAATTTTGCGCCGGTGGTCTGGCTCACTCGCTCCTGGAATCCCTGCTTCACTTGAGAGCCAACACCCTTGGCCAATTCGGAGGCCGTGCCTGCGGCCAGCTTCGCGGCCCTGGCAAAACCGCCACCGCTTGAGCTGCTGCCGCTATCACCCAAGCCAGCCGCTTGGGAAAATGGGCTACTACCAGCAGTACCCGCTTCACCGCCGCCACCACTGCTGGCCACAGACCCCATGCTGGGCATATCTCCGCCGGCTCCCATACTTGCTGAGGCTTTCTGGAATGCTGCCTGGATAGCGGATGCGCCGCCCATTGCTCCTGATGCGGCACCCATAGTTGCCTTGGCCGCCAAAGCCGCGCCGCCGGTGGCCATGCCAGCCGCCGCCATACCCGCACCCACAATGGCACCAGCACCGAAAGAACTACCGGTACTCGCAGCCGCACCGCCGCCAGGAATCAAGCCCGCAATAACGTTCGGTATGCTGTTCACCAGGATCACCAGAACAAGCGATACAACAAAAATAACCAGCAGCTCGTCCATTGAGGCTTTATTGGCTAGATCAGCGTGGTAACCATCAATGATGGACACAGCGACACCGACCAGCAGAGTAATAGTCATCAGCTTGAGGGCAATGCCCATTACGCTTCTGAAATAGTTCAAGGCAATATCTGAAGTCCAACGCGCTCCGCCAAAGCCAAGGACAAAAACCCCAGCATAGGCCAACACCCAGGCAGTAATGAGCGCCAGCAACACGTTAGCCGCCACCACCGCCATGCACGCCAGAATGGCCAGAGTAGTCAGGAAAATTGATAGATTGTCGATAGGGCTAGTAACGCTGTAAGACTTCGCCGCTTTCGCCAGAATATCGAAGGCAATATCAATGGGCGTGGACGGTCCCAATGCTCTCGGCAGTCCAGATGCTTCTGCGGCAATAGTTCTCAACGAATTGACAATATCCATAGCGAAGTTGGGGCCGTTGATGAGCAGCCACCAGAAAAAGCCGGTGAATATCGTGAAGCGGACAAACTCCGCAAAGAACTCGCCAATGTCGGCCTTACGCAAGGCCATCATGCCGAACGTCCAGACCATCGAAATTACAACCAGAGTCCAGAACAACCAGGACGCATATTGCGTAATTGTGCCAGCCCAGGTCGAACTAGCCGTTAAGAATCGGTCTGACACTTCATTCAGAACACCACCCTTTTCGATAGCTGCGAAAGCGGATTGAGAAAGCAACACCAACGCCGATCCAAAGCCAAAGCGCATGAGTACAGATTTCATGGCTAGTACTCCTTACTTCTGGAACGGTCAACGGGCGCTTTCAAACCTTTATAAAGCTCATCTGCCGCCCGTTGCTCTTCCGACGTTCGGGTGTTCAAATCTCGATCAGTCGAATCTCCGCAACCAGTGACCAAGGCCGAAGAAAACAAGGCAAGGGCAATCATAATTTTTTCCATGGTTAGTACTCCTTGCTTCTGGAACGGTTCACCGGCTCTTGTAAGCCCTTATAAAGCTGCTCATGCGCAGCCTGCTCTATCGCTTTTCGATCCGCGTCAGCTTGCATCTTGGCCCCTACAGCCGTTTGCTGAGCCATGAGAAGGCTACGAATCTGCAAGAGCTGGTTAGCCTGCTGGCTGGCAAGTTGATTGGCGTAGCCGATGGCCTGTAACTGGCCTTGTGCGCCCTGAGCGGCACCCTGCAACCGTTCCAAGTTACGGGCATCGTTACGCAGGGCTTTCTCTTGGTTTTCCAGCGTCTTGAACAGAGCATCATTGGCCACCTTCTGGCTTTCACTGGCTAGGCGGCGGTTTTCTTCCATCGCTGCCTTTTCGGCCGGCGTGCAGCCACCCGAACCGTTGAAGCACGGCGAGCCACGGTAATAGGCCACGTCCTGGAACTTGCCCAGGTAGCTATCGAGACTGCCAAGCTGGTTCTGGTAGTACGCCAGGGTGTTTTGCGCCGCGATAAGTCGGTCCATTGTGGTTTGCGCCTGATCCCAGATATACGCGGCCGGGGCCATCGTGTTCTGTAGCTGGTTTTCGTACTGCTGCAACTGGGTCTGGTACTGCTCGATCTGCTTGAGCGTCTGCGCAACAGACTCGATGGCAGTCATGATGTTCTGGGTCAGGTTGCCGCCGTCGATGACGGGGATACCGGCCTGAGCAGGGGCGGTAGTGATAGTGGTGATAAAGCCGGTTGCGAGCGCAACGGCTAGAGCGGTTTTTTTAGCCGCTAAAATTTTGGACTTCATGGTCGTACTCCGTCGATGAAAAGAAGGCATTGCCTTGACCAAGCCTGTGCTTGTTCTCGGCAACGTTTCATCGAAGAGCTACGCCACTAGCTGATCGGTATCGCCCTTGGCGCTGAGGCCCGGACTTACAAAACGTAAAACTACTTTATTTTTTATCGCTTTCGGACAAGCCTACTTCCCGGCCAATCTCTTCAAGCTCCAGCGGCTGTACTGCCGCCGCCAGTATTTCGCGTATCTCCGCGTCGGTGCTCCTATCGTTGAGCGCTGCTCGAACTTTCAACGCACGGTGCACCTCGGCGGGCAAATTTCTGATAAGCACATTTGCCATATCAATGCCCTTTTGGTGTACCCAGAAACAATGCTATCAAAGATAGCAAAAATAACAAGTCCTGCAACCCTCATCCTGCAACCGGCGGCAGCCAATCAGCCCCTCAGGGCAGGATTCCCGTTGAGTGCCCCCGGCGCGAATAAGGGACAGTGAAGATAGATAACCGGCTTGCCGGTTAGCTAACTTCACCCATCCTGCCCGCATTTCACCCACTATTGAAAATCTAGCGCATATCGAACGTAAAGCGTTTTATCGTCAAACAAACACCGATTCTTGGCAACATAACCGTAATCGTCACCAAATCGGCCTGCAATCGACATAGTCGCTTCAAAATCGCTGTTCAATCGGCTTTAAATCGGAACCTAAAATGCCATCAATCGACACAAACCATTCGCCCCGATGGGGCGAGTTGGACGCCAAAAAAGAAAGGCATAACCCGCCCCTCAAATGTCAATGAACACAAGAAATTTGCCTCCCCTCCCGTCATACCACTAAGGCGACGTATTGATACTTGAGGGGCAACCTCTCCGGATGTTGACACCTTCACGCAGGTTGCTGATTATGCGCATCCAGCACACATGGCTCATTTCTGCTTGGTAATAATAAGAATAATAATCTTCTTATTATTCTTACCGAACGAATGGGCGCTGCTTAGCCATTTCACGTTTCGAGCCAAGGTTTCAGTACAGATAACTATAAGTGCACACAGCGGCCCTCCAGCGCCGTTAGACGCAGATTCTGCTTCAGCGCATGGGTAAGGGACTCCGGGTTGTTTTCCCCTCTCACAAGGCGTTTTAGCGGCCACTGAAGCCGCCGTCTCTTCTTGGCGTTAAAACATCGGCCTATGGCCGATTGATAAAGCCCGCCAGGGCTTTATTGGCAAGGTCAGAACGCGCCCTCAAGGCGCGAGCTGCACCGCGCATGATGGATTATCTTTAGATAATCATGGATGGATTTCTCAAACTCCCCGCAAAGCCTTACCTCATCTGGATTTTACAGACCGAGACGGGTGGCGTTACGACGGTGAAAGGGTGACGTTACGACGGTAGGCGGGTGGTGTTACGACGGTAAACAGGAGCTGTTGCCGCGCGGCCAGGTCTCTTGATTTCCCATTTTCCCTTGGCGTACTCGTTTACCATCCAACCCACGGCGGCAACTTCGGCCAGAGCCTTACGAGCGGTCTGGCGGCGTGTTTTAAGTGTGTTGAGATTGGTGACTTCATCTGGCCAGACATAGCCGCAAAGCGTGTCCAGTTCCACGCGCCCGGATTTGCCGGGGTCTATCCAGCCGCATAGCCGTTGATGCATCAACCGTGCCGGATCAGTCTGTAGCACCCGCACTTCCGCCATGTCGATACGGGCATATGGACGATGCCCCAGGATTGCTTCGGCAATGCGCGGATTCAGGGCAACCCATAGCCTGCCGTCCGTTTCGTCAAAAGCATGACTCATCAGGTGGAACGCGGCTTGCCGCCGCCCCTTCGTCACAAGGATGGTGACGTTCGACATGCGTAGCAGGCTGGCTTTGAGCGCCTTGATGTTGTCGCCGCTATCCGTCATGCCCGTTTCCGAGAGTAGTTTGGTCAGGCTCTCACGAACCACCAAGCCGTCTTGCTCAATGGCTTCGAAACGAGGTTCAAGGAATAGCCGTAGCTGTCGCCCCGTCTCACTGGTCGGTTCCGGGGTTAGCAAGATGCCGTTCGGACCGCCAAGAGCCACAATGCCTTGCAAAAGACGCATATCATCGGCCCCGAGAGGTTCGAATCCTACGAAGCGCATGAATTCGTCCTCGCCAAAGGTGTAGGTCACGTCCAGCTTGCAGCGCTTGCGATCGCCACGCTTGAGGCTGCGGAACAGGCCAGGTGCCAAACAGTGCGCGGGATCATGTCGGACGTGTGTCAGGTCATGCTTAGGCTTCTTCACGCTGTCTCCTTTTCACCTTGCACTGCCGCTCCAATACAGCAGGCTTCAACACGCCGCCGTCGTGCCGTCTAAACCAGAGTTCTTGAAAAGGTGCGCCATAGTTGGCCTTGCTGACGCCAAAGCGGACAAAATATCCGCGCTGACAATCATCGACCCCCAGTATCTCGGCCTCGCCTCGCGTCATGCCGGATAGGTACGATTGCCAACGGATGTTATCAACCAGTACGGACGATCCACGACTGGCCTGCTGTTGATCGCCCGACCCCATCATGGCTGCACTTTTACTCGCGTGGTGCAGAAACACAATGGAGCAGCCTGTATCAGCGGCTATGGCCTCCATGTGCCCAACAACCTGCGCCATCGGCCCGCTAGCGTTCTCCTCCTCAATGTGGAAGCGCCGCAAAGTGTCCAAGATCATCAAGCGACGGCCTTCAGCGGCTCGATTGAGAGCATCGAACCAGCTAGCAGCCATGATGTTGGGGCATTTACCGATCAAGGGTTCAATGAGCAAACCATCAGCCACGGCTTGCCGTTCTGCTGCGCTGAAGTGTGCCCCAAGGGCGTGCAGACGATGGTGAATAGCGGCCGGTGGATCCTCAGCAGGCAGATAGACCACTTGCCCGGTGGGAAACTCGCCTATTTCAAGTAAATCAGGCCCGCCTGCAATCTGTGCAGCCAATTGAAGGGCCAACATGGATTTACCAGCCCCACCAGGCGATACAAGAGCACCAACAGTGCCTGCAACCATATTAGGCAGAACATAATCAATGGGTGGCGGCAATTCCGTAAAAGCCGCCATAAGATCAAGAGCCATATAACTAGCCCTCTATAGGGCCAGGTCGCGCAGCTTGATCACCCGATGATTTACGTGCCTCAATCCACTCTTCGACCTCTGACAAATCCCAAGCGACATTTCTACTGGTTAGCGCGATACGGCGTGGAAAATCCCCTCGCTGCTCCAGGTTATAAATTGTTCGTGTCGAAAGCGGAATCATCTCCAGGAGCTTCTTCCTGTTGATGAGGGTCTTGATATTTTGCATAGGTCAATACCTCTCAAATGAATATTTGCTATTCATCGAGTAGCTGCGCGAAGCAGCTAATCGGTAATTGACCTGCCGATGCCAATGGCGGCCTTATTTATAAATTCATGGCATCAACTTCAATGCTATCAAAGATAGCAAAAACATCAACCCTTACTGCCTCCCGAAGTCCACTCATCAATCATATCGGCCCAATCCTGCAACATCGCCGCACGCTGCTCGCGGTACTCAGCCTTGTTGTAGACCGCCCTCACGCCCTTCTGCTCGTGCGCCAGGCACTTCTCAATCCAATCGGTGTTGTAGCCGGCCTCATGCAACAGCGTGCTGGCTGTGCGCCGCAAATCATGCGGTCCGAACTTGGTAAGTGACTTCCCATCTTTCTGCGCCGCCTTGTACGTCAGCGTCAGCACCTGGTTAAGTGTGGCAGCGCTCATCGGCGCATCCGAGTCGTACCGTGATGGCAAAACGAAGTCGGAACCACCGGCAAAGGTTTTCAGGGCAATGAAAATATCCAGAGCCTGCTGGGACAGAAATACCAGGTGCGGGTTACGGCGTTTCATCCGCTCCTTTGGAATCGTCCACAACGCTTCGCTAAAATTGATCTCGCTCCAGGTCGCATTGGTCAACTCGCTTTTGCGCACCATGGTCAGCAATAACAGCTTGGCCGCCGCACGGTTTGTTGGGCTTGTGCCCACTCGCTCCATGTACTGATACATCAGCGCGATTTCTTCTGGCGTCAACGCTCGGTCACGTGGCTCAAATCGAGCGATGCTTGTTGGGCGCACCAGTTCTGCCGGGTTTTCGACCTTCTGCCCACGTTCTATGGCCCAGCGAAATACCTGCAACACAATTTCACGCACATGAACGGCGGTTGCCGGTGCGCCTCGCTCAACAATGGCATCAGTCAGCGCCCGCAAGTCTTCGTGAGTGATCTCCACCAGCTTCTGATTGCTGAATTTCGGCTTCAGCTCACGCTCATAGACCGAACGGCGCATATCGCGGGTGGAGTCGGCCATCTGGTAGCCACGCAGCCACTTTTCCGCCCAGGCACCGAACGTCTCTGCATCTTTGACCCGCGCCTTGTCTCGGGCTTTCTCCTTGGCCGGCGACTTGCCCGCCGCAATCATCTTCTTGGCGTCACCCAACTGCTCTCGGGCTTCGGCCAGGGTGATGCCACCGACGCCATAGCGACCAAAGGTGATGGTCTCCTGCCGTCCGTTGATTGAGTAGTTGTAACGGAACGAGATGGAGCCGGCTGGAGTCACGGCCACATAGAGACCTTCTCGGTCATTCACCTTGTAGAGTTTGTCCCTGGGCTTGAGATTTCGCAGCTTGGTATCGGTCAGCATGTAGTGTGTCCCTCTTCATTCTCGATACCATGCTGAAAATCGCCAAATTTTTATCGTTTTCTCTATACGAAACAATAGCTTATAAAAATTCGATACCATGAACACATAAAAAAATGCAGCATGGTATCGGCATCAGTCATGGCATCATCAACGGATAGTACCAGCTTTAATGCCATGCTCAAACGGTGCTTGGCGCTTCCTCCAGTTGCCAGATCGTGCCAGACACAAATACAAAAAAGCCCGCAATTACGCGGGCTTAGCGGCTTTTTATGCCTTCAGATGCCTGACCGTGCCAGACGCGGGATCATTCCCACTCAATCGTCGCAGGCGGTTTGCTGGATACGTCGTAGGTAACACGGTTGATGCCGCGGACTTCGTTGATGATGCGGCCGGAGACGCGTTTGAGTAGGGAGTAAGGAAGCTCGGCCCAGTCGGCGGTCATGAAGTCGGTGGTTTGGACAGCGCGTAAGGCGACGACGTAGTCGTAGGTGCGACCATCACCCATGACGCCTACCGATTTAACAGGTAGGAATACGGTGAAAGCTTGGGAGGTCAGGTCGTACCAAGACTTACCGGTTTCGGGGTCTATGGTGTTGTTCAACTCTTCGATAAAGATGGCATCTGCGCGACGTAATAGGTCGGCATATTCGCGTTTGACTTCGCCCAAAATACGTACACCTAGACCTGGGCCTGGGAAGGGGTGTCGATAGACCATACCGTGTGGCAAGCCTAGCGCTACACCTAGTTTGCGCACTTCGTCTTTGAATAACTCACGTAAAGGCTCTAGCAATTGCAGATTCAGCGTTTCTGGCAAACCACCTACGTTGTGGTGAGATTTAATCGCAACCGCTTTACCTGTTTTAGACGCCGCGGATTCGATTACATCAGGGTAAATAGTGCCCTGAGCTAACCAACGCGCATCTTTCAGTTTACCGGCTTCTACTTGGAAGACTTCGACGAATTCTTTACCAATGATTTTACGCTTTGCTTCGGGGTCGCTAACACCTTGCAATTTACCCAAAAACTGATCGGACGCATCAATATGAATAACCTTAACGCCTAAATTATTCGCAAAGGTATTCATCACTTGTTCGGCTTCATTCAAACGCAATAAGCCGTGGTCGACAAAGACGCAAGTAAGCTGGTCGCCGATGGCACGATGAATCAGTGCAGCGGCCACAGAGGAGTCAACCCCACCGGACAGACCAAGAATAACGTGGTCGTCGCCCACTTGCTCGCGGATACGTGCTACGGCTTCATCGATATAGTCGGGCATATTCCAATCGCCACCGCAACCGCAAATATCGAGCACAAAGCGATTCAGCAAGGCCTGCCCTTGCAAGGTATGGGTTACTTCAGGATGAAATTGCACGGCATAGAAACCACGTTCTTCGTCAGCCATACCGGCGATAGGACAAGAACTGGTCGAGGCCATCAATGTAAAGCCAGCGGGTAACTCGGTAACCTTATCACCATGGCTCATCCAGACTTTCAGCATGCCATGGCCTTCAGGGGTGGAGAAGTCCTGAATATCATTTAACAAACGCGTATGGCCATGGGCCCGCACTTCGGCATAGCCAAACTCGCGCTGATCGGAGAACTCGACCTTGCCACCTAGCTGCAGTGCCATGGCTTGCATGCCATAACAAATACCAAGCACAGGCACACCTGCTGAAAACACCGCGGCAGGGACTTTTAACGATTCCTCCGCATAGGCCGAGGCATGGCTGCCGGATAAGATTATCCCTTTTAAGCCTGTTTGCTCAGCCAGGAACTGCTCGCTTACATCGCCAGGATGGATCTCACAATATACACCGGCCTCGCGCACGCGTCGGGCAATAAGTTGGGTGACTTGTGAGCCATAATCAAGGATCAAAATACGCTGGTGCATGGAGATGTTTTGCCTAAATAGGGTAAAGAATAAAGACTACCATTTTACCCCGTGTCGACCATCTTAGGAAACCTTAGCGCTGAGTTCACCGCCCTTAGACTTATTTACCCCATTGCACTGGTGTTAGCACGCATCAACCAGTAAAGTAGAGAGGATCATTTCGGAGCTTTTAACTATGTCTACTCGGAAGAAAGAATACCCTGAAGATACGTCTTCTATCGATACCGCCAGCCAACACTACAGTACCAGCACTAAGCACCGCACGCTGGCGGGCATGCAATTTGATTGCGCACAGCAAGAATCACAGGATTCTCTAGTGTTTGTACTGGTTCACGGCGCTTGGCACGGCGGCTGGTGCTGGAAACAAGTAGCTGCTCTGCTAAGGGCTCAAGGTCACACTGTCTACACCCCTACCCTAACTGGTCTAGGTGAGCGTAGCCACCTACTTAGCGCTGATATCACCTTAGATACTTTTATTGATGATGTTGCCAACCTTATACGGTGGGAGCAGTTGTGCAACGTGGTATTAGTGGGTCACAGCTTTGCTGGTCTCGTAATTAGTGGGGTCGCTGATGCCTTGCCCAAGCAATTGCGCCAACTTATTTACCTAGATGCGTTTATTTTACCGAACGGTCTTAGTACGTTTGACACTTTACCTGCTCCAACCGTAGAGAAAATGCGGCAATTAGCTAGTCAATATAACGTACCCGCTATGCCGGCCCCCCCAGCACATGCTCTAGGCCTTAGTGCCGAGTCTGATATTGAGTTTGTGGCTGGCCGCCTGACGCCACAGCCTCTTAGTGTTTATGAGTCGGCCCTTAATCTGCAAAACTCTCACATAGGCAATCACTTACCCTGCACCTATATTTCTTGCACCGCCCCGGCGTTCAAAGGTGTCGATGCCTCACGCCAATGGGCGGCCGAACAAAAGAACTGGGATACGCAGGAATTGGCGTGTGGGCATATGGCCATGATTAGTGCCCCTGAAGCCTTAAGCAAACTGCTTATTGAACTCAGTAGCGATTAAACCGCCGATTCCTGCGTTACGCCACACTTTTTATTGGGCGTACTGGGCTCTGGCGTCTGCTAGGCAAGCATCTTCCGCATCTCCGGACAAGGCTTCGCATTTTTCTTTAGCAAGTTTGTAATCGGCTTCACGCTTGTCAGCAGTCGCCTCCTCTCTTGCTTCGGCTTCCTTCTTAGCTTGTTTAGCATCCGCCTTGGCGCCCTCGCGCTGCGCTTTTGCTTCTTGCTTGCAGACGTCCTTATCGGAGCCGTCTAAGGCATCGCAACGTTCAATGGCTTGATCATAGTTACTTTGGATCATGCGCTTATCTTGTGCTTGCATAGCATAAGCTGAACTTAACCCCATGCTAGCTACCAAAAAGGAACTCATTACAATGCCGCGGAGTACTGTAGGCACGGTTTTCATACACTTCTCCTTATTAACGCAAAAAAGTCTATTTCATGCTAGCGATGTAGTGCGCCATGTGTGCGTATAAGCCTTGCAAGATTTTGCAGAGTGTTTCTCACCTTGCTGATAAACCAGCATACGACGTGCTTGCTTACATCTTTTATCCCTAAAACAGGCCTAGGGTCAGTTACCCCAATGTGTACAATCACCCAGAAACCTGAGTCAGCTCCGCGCTGACTACCTTGCGGATGTTACTGTGATTCAATTACTTTCTTTATTATTAGCCCTTTATGTAGCTTGGCGTTTAGTTGCGCGCTTGGGCTTACCGAAGTACGGGGTTTACTTGCTCAGCTTCTTACTTGTCGCTGTCAGCCAATACCATCGGGTGCTTGCTCTGTTCTGGGGTAGCCGAGCCTCACCAGAGGTGCCAGGAGTGATCTTAATGCTACTGGGGGGCTTGCTAGGCGTTATTATCATTTCAGCCTGCCTACTGTTTGTGTTGGACAGTGTGGGAGGAATCGCTTGGCTGATTCATCAACGCAGCGGCCGCTATTTTTTACAAGCCAGGGGACCTAGACTTGCTATCGGAATCATCGCCCTAACGCTCTCGCCTATTGCTGTAGGCCAAGCAGTCAAAGTTCCTGACATTCAGACGATTGAGGTGCATATTCCTGGCTTAGCCTCGGAATTTGACGGATTCCGTTTGGTACAACTTACCGATCTGCACGCAAGCCGTTTACTACAAGCGGACTGGATGGATGCGGTGGTCAATAAAACCAATGCGCTGTCTCCGGATATGATTGTCATCACCGGCGATCTTGCTGATGGTACGGTTTCCGACCGCTTAGCGGATATCGCTCCGCTAGCACACTTACATGCCAAATACGGCGTGTATGCAGTGGTTGGTAACCATGAATACTATACGAACTATCAATCTTGGCTGCAGCACTTTAGCCAAATCGGTATACAGCTCTTATTAAATGAACATCGCCTTATTAGTAAAGGACACGGTACCCTAGCGCTTGCGGGCATTACCGACACCGTATCGTCTAAACATAGCCAAGCGACACCCGATATCAAGGCGGCACTAAAGGGCGTGCCTAGCGGAATACCGATTATTGCACTGAGCCATCGCCCTAGCGAAGCCGCGACCAATGCTGCCGCCGGCGTAAACCTACAACTATCCGGACACACGCACGGAGGGCAAATTCTAGGATTACACAAAGTGGTAGAAAAAGCGAATGGGGGCTTTATTGCTGGTATGTACCAGGTAGAGGGCATGCTGCTATACGTCAGCACCGGCACTGGCCTATGGGCCGGCTTTCCCTTGCGCTTAGGCGTTCCGGCGGAAATTACTGAAATCATCTTACGCCCAGCACACTAACTATCGGCTATGGCTATCCTGCCGTAGTGATATAAAAAAGCCTCAGATTCAAAGTGAACTGAGGCTTTTTAACCCAATACGCCGTTTGACTTTACACTACACGAACTTAGTCAGCGCGATAGTTGGGCGCTTCTTTAGTGATTTGCACATCGTGTACATGGGATTCACGTACACCGGCAGCCGTAATTTCCACGAACTCCGCTTTTTCATGTAGCTCGTCTATGGTGGCACAACCGCAGTAACCCATTGAAGCGCGTATGCCACCTACTAATTGATAAATGATGGCTAACACACTGCCTTTATAAGGAACACGGCCTTCAATACCTTCAGGAACCAGTTTTTCGGCATTACTGCCTGGTTCTTGGAAGTAACGGTCGGCAGAACCTTCCACCATGGCACCCAAACTACCCATACCACGGTAGGACTTGTATGAGCGACCTTGGAACAAGACCACTTCGCCAGGCGCTTCTTCTGTGCCTGCGAACATGCCACCCATCATGCAGGCAGAAGCCCCAGCAGCTAAGGCTTTAGCCACGTCGCCTGAAAAACGAATGCCACCGTCAGCAATTAATGGAATACCTGTGCCTTTCAATGCCTCGGCGACATCGGCTACGGCGTAGATTTGTGGCACGCCCACCCCGGCTACGATACGGGTGGTGCAAATAGAGCCTGGGCCTATACCTACCTTAACGCCGTCCGCCCCAGCGTCAGCCAAAGCACGCGCAGCCGCCGCCGTAGCAATATTGCCACCAATAACTTGAATGCGGGGGTAGTTTTTCTTCACCCAACGTACACGTTCGAGAACACCTTTTGAGTGACCATGAGCCGTATCCACCACAATCACGTCAACACCAGCATTGGCTAGTTTTTCGACTCGCTCCTCGGTGCCATCACCGACACCCACAGCAGCGCCAACGCGCAATTGGCCAAAAGCATCTTTACAAGCCAGCGGGTGTTCCGTGTTTTTGACGATATCCTTTACCGTCGCCAGGCCACGCAACTGGAACTGATCATTCACAATCAGAACACGCTCTAAACGGTGCTGATGCATGAGGGACTGTGCTTCTTCCAGCGTCGCGCCCTCGCTCATGGTGACGAGGCGATCTTGAGGCGTCATGATGTCGCGCAGCGGGACATCTAGGCGCTCTTCGAAGCGCAAGTCACGATTGGTGACAATACCGACCAATTTGCCGGCCTCGACAACGGGCAGACCAGAAATACCATGCTGTCGTTGTAATGCAATTGCATCACGCACTTTCATGGTGGGGGTAACGGTAATAGGATCAATGACGATACCGAACTCGTGACGCTTAACGCGTGAAACTTCACGCGCTTGAGCGTCGGCACTAAGGTTCTTATGGATAATTCCTATCCCACCCTCTTGCGCCATCGCAATCGCCAGACGCGCTTCGGTAACGGTGTCCATGGCGGCGGACACCAGAGGGATATTTAGCGAGATATCACGCGTAAAACGTGTGACTAGCGAGGTATCGCGAGGAAGGATCTCGGAATAAGCGGGAACCAACAACACATCGTCGAAGGTTAAGGCTTTCTTGATGAGACGCATGTTTTAATACTCCGTCCAAAAATGGATTATACGCATAAGTCTTTAACCAATCCAGACCCTAGCGTTACGGAACATACGCATCCATGGTGTAAAACCGCCGTTTTCTTGCTGCTGACCTTGATCTTGAGCATGCCATTTTTCAGGAGCCCAAGACATCATGACATTACGTGTAACGCGCTCTGGGTGCGGCATCATGACTGTAAAACGGCCATCGGCGGTGGTAACTCCAGTAAGGCCATTGGGGCTGCCATTCGGGTTCAAAGGATAGCGCTCTGTACGTTGGCCGTTGTGGTCAACAAAATACACTGCTCCTGCCACTTGGCTAGCATCCCCCTGACGAGCGAAATTAGCAAAACCCTCGCCGTGTGCAACGGCGACTGGCAGGCGGGAGCCAGCCATGCCCTGCAAGAAAATAGAAGGCGATTGAGCAATCTCCACCGACGAAAAACGTGCCTCGTATTTTTCAGAGACGTTGCGAGTGAAGCGCGGCCAGTAATCGGCACCTGGAATCATAGGAGCCAAGGCCGCCATCATTTGGCAACCATTACAAATACCCAAGGCAAAGCTGTTGTCGCGACCAAAGAACGCCGCAAACTGATCCGCTAGGAGACTGTTAAAGCGAATCGTTTTTGCCCAACCTTCACCAGCACCTAAAACATCACCGTAGCTAAATCCGCCTACAGCAACCAAGCCTTGCATGGTTTCTAAAGAGACCCGACCACTTAATAGATCAGTCATGTGCACGTCTACGGCCTCAAAACCTGCCGTATCAAATGCCCAGGCCATTTCCACCTGACTATTGCACCCTTGCTCGCGCAAGATGGCGACACGCGGACGAACCCCTGTAGCAATAAACGGTGCCGCAATATCCTCTTGTGGATTAAAGTCTACCGACGGAGAAATACCGGGATCTTGCACATCATCCCAGAGATCAAACTCGGCCTGAGCAGTAGCAGGGTTATCACGTAAGGTCATGATACGACGACTGACCTCGCTCCACTCTTTGGCCAGCTCTACGCGACTCGCTTGGTAAATACAGGCTCCATCGCGATACAACTCGATTAAATCTGTTTTATTAGGGCTGCCTATTACGTGAGAATTCGCGGAAAGCCCAACTTCACGCAGTTTCTGCATGACGACATCGCGTTGCGCTAACGGCACTTGAATCACTGCACCCGCCTCTTCGTTAAACAAGGCTTGTAAGGTGGCCTCGTCACGCTGTACGGACACCTGCTCTGGTCGAATTTTATAATCGCCCCAGTCGGCAGTGTAGGGATCCACGGTAAGCATATCGAGGTTAATCGACACGCCTGTGCGCCCAGCAAAGGCCATTTCAGCCACAGTGGCCAACAAGCCACCGTCTGACCTATCGTGATAAGCCAATAACAGGCCTTGCGCTTGCAACTGGCGCACGATAGTAAAGAAAGCCAGTAGGCTTTGGGCATCTTGCATATCAGGTACGGTTTCCCCTACCTGATTAAAGGCATGTGCCAGCACAGAAGCACCCATGCGTTTTTGCCCCAGGCCCAGATCAATCAAAATTAGGGCGGTATCGCCTTGATCAGTGCGCAACTGTGGAGTCAGGGTACGTCGCACATCGCCCACTTGAGCAAAAGCGGTCACGATCAGGGATACGGGAGAAATCACATTACGCGCCTCGCCCTTGTGGTCCCAGCCTGTACGCATGGATAGAGAATCTTTACCTACCGGAATGGATAAACCCAATTCCTGACACCACACGCTGACCGCTTGCACTGTGTCGTACAAGGCGGCATCTTGACCATCGGTGCCACACGCAGCCATCCAGTTGGCCGACAGTTTGACATCCTTCATGTCTCGCACATCGCTGGCCACCAAATTGGTCAGCGCTTCGGTAATTGCCATACGACCTGAGGCAGCAGCATTAATCACCGCGCTAGGTGTGCGTTCGCCCATAGACATGGCTTCCCCACGCACGGACTCAAAGTCAGCCAAGGTGACCGCGCAGTCAGCCACGGGCACTTGCCATGGCCCCACTAATTGGTCACGGCTACATAGACCACCGACGGAGCGATCACCAATGGTGATTAAGAAATTTTTACTGGCCACAGTAGGATGACGCAAAACCCGACGAATAGCTTCGTCTAGCTTAATCACCGTTAAATCTAGGGGCTCTTGCACGCCAGGCAAGCGCTGTACATCGCGCTCCATACGCGGTGCTTTACCTAAAATGACATCCATAGGTACATCAACGGGCCGCTCAGCCACAGGCTTAGGTGCGTAATGGGCATCAATGCCCGGCAAGCCTTCACCAAAGGTGACACGTAAATGCCGTTCTTCTGTGGCCACCCCTACTACCGCGAAGGGACAACGCTCGCGCTCGGCAATACGGCGAAAGCGTGGTAGATCTTCGGCTAAGATAGCCAATACATAACGCTCTTGGGATTCATTGGACCAGATCTCTGCGGGCGACAGACCCGATTCTTCCAGCGGCACACGTTGCAACTCAAAAATAGCACCACGCTCTGCATCGTTCACTAACTCTGGAAAGGCGTTTGACAAACCACCTGCACCCACGTCGTGAATAGCAATGATCGGATTGTTATCTCCTTGTTGCCAGCAGCGGTCGATCACCTCTTGGGCGCGGCGCTCCATTTCAGGGTTATCACGTTGGACGGAGTCAAAGTCCAGTTCTACACGGTTTACCCCGACGCTCATACTAGAAGCAGCGCCCCCCCCCATACCAATGCGCATACCGGGGCCACCCAGTTGAATCAGCAAGGCGCCTACCGGCAAGGGATCTTTATGGGTAAGGCGATCATCGATATAGCCCAAACCACCCGCAATCATGATGGGCTTGTGATAACCCCAGCGTTGTTCGCCAGCAGTTTGCTCGTAGGTACGAAAATAACCCAATAAGTTAGGGCGGCCAAACTCGTTATTAAATGCCGCGCCACCTAGAGGGCCTTCAATCATGATGTCTAATGGACTTGCTATGCGATCAGGAGAACCATGGGAGTCGTTTTCCCACGGCTCGGGGTATTGATCAAAACGCAGATTAGAAACGGTAAACCCTGTTAAACCAGCTTTAGGTTTAGAACCACGACCGGTTGCGCCCTCGTCGCGAATTTCTCCGCCGGCACCCGTAGAGGCGCCAGGGAAAGGAGCTATCGCCGTAGGGTGATTATGCGTTTCCACTTTCATCAGTGTATGCACTATAGCCGAGTGACGCTGATACACAGGACCATCTTCGGCATCACTATGCCCAGCATGAAAGAGAGTTGCCTGCCCACCTTGCATAATCGCCGCGTTATCGGCATAGGCAACAACAGTACGCTCGGGTTGGGCGTTATGTGTATCGCGAATCATGCCAAATAGGGTTTTACCTTGAGGCTGACCGTCGATCACCCACTGCGCATTAAAAATTTTATGACGACAATGCTCACTATTGGCCTGAGCAAACATCATTAACTCTACATCGTGCGGATTGCGCTGCAAGCGATCAAACGCCTCGTAGAGGTAATCGATTTCGTCATCCGACAAGGCCAAGCCCATATTGACGTTAGCTTGCTCTAGGGCTGCCCGCCCTCCTGCCATGGTATCCACCACGGCCATAGGCTTACCCGGCAACTCGACGAACAAAGCCTGACCATCAAAATCGGCATCGACCACGGTTTCAGTCATGCAATCATGGAAGATATCAGCGATTTGACCCAGTTGGCTTTGCTCAAACGATTTAGCACCCAATAAGCCACGTTGCGGCGTAATAATATAACGTACGCCACGCTCAATGCGCCGCACATCCGCTAAACCGCAATTTTGCGCAATATCAGTTGCCTTACTTGCCCATGGAGAAATAGTGCCCAAACGTGGGACAACGCGCAACACCAAATCGCCTTTGGCTTCTTGGATGGAAGCCCGGGGCATGCCATCGTCGAGTAACTGTGATAGTTGCTGCTGACCCTCATCGGTCAGGCCACCCTCTGCTGTCCAAACATAATATTCGTGCAAAGCGCGTATATCAGCGACGGGGAGTTGCAACTGTGCCAGACGCTCGAGCAAGCGCTCGCGACGGAACGAGGACAAAATGGAGGACCCAGAATAATACAGAATGTGGCTCACGGTTTGACTGTAGGCTAAAGTAAAAGAAATAGGAATAGCGGCATTTTACCTGTAAGCAGGCCCAAGGGTGCCGTATTGTGACTTAAATAGGACTACTACCATCAGGATCTGCTGGCGGCGCGGGTTCTGGGTAGCTCACTTCCAACACATCGAGCTCGTCAATACCGGCAGGTGTACGCAAAACAACCGTATCTCCCTCGTGGGACTTTATCAATGCGCGTGCTACCGGGGAAACCCAACTAATTTTTCCTTGTAATGGCTCCGCTTCGTCTACCCCCACGATCGTGACCCGGAACTCCTCTCCGACCTTATCGCTATACAGCACGGTGGCACCAAAAAAAACTTGATCTTTATTGGGCTGTAAGCCTGGGTCAACCACCTCGGCCAGCTCTAAACGCTTGGTCAAGAACCTGATACGCCGATCAATTTCACGCAAGCGTTTTTTACCGTATAAGTAATCCCCATTTTCAGAGCGATCGCCGTTAGAAGCGGCCCAAGAGACTACCTGCACCATATCGGGGCGCTCTTTGTTGAGCAGGTGTACTAATTCAGCGCGCAAACTACGATAGCCTTGCACGGTCATATAGTTTTTCGTACCTGCAGGCAATGCGGGGATCTCGGGGAAATCATCATCCTCTTGATGATCATTTTCTTTAACAAATGCTTTACTCATTCTTTTTTTACCTTTACCACCAATCTTTCCAAATGGGCGTTAGGCCCTCGGGTAAGGGAGGCAAGTGTCCTAGGTCTATCTGACCCTCGCTAGGGCCATGAAAGTCGGAACCACAAGACACTAAAAAGCCATAATGCTTAGCTACTTTAGCGTAGGTTTTGTAGTCTTCAAGCGTATGGCTGCCGGTCAGCACTTCTATCCCTACCCCGCCTAGTTCTTTAAAATATTCGAATAAGGATTGGAATTGCAGCGCAGTATATTTATAACGTCCCGGATGAGCGATCACCGCCACGCCACCCGCTGCACGTATCCAGCTTACGGCTTGCTCTAGGGTAGCCCACTGCATAGGTACGCTAGCTGGCTTACCATCCGCGAGCCAGCGGTTAAACGCTTGCTGTATGTGCTCGCAATAGCCCGCCTGAACCAGATAACGCGCGAAGTGAGTACGGCTTAACATGGCGGGGTTAGCGGCAAACTTAAGTGCCCCCTCGTAGGCTCCCTCGACCCCTTGCTCGGCTAAAGCCTCTGCAATACGATGGGCACGCGCTAAGCGACCGGTACGTAGTTGGTCAAGATTATCACGTAATGCGGGATGTTCCGCATCAAAGTTCAAGCCCACAATATGTACCGTGATCCCAGCCCACGTGGTGGATATTTCCACACCATTAATAAACCGCATGCCTAAGTCTTCGGCCGTAGACCGCGCACTGGGTATACCGCTTAGCTCATCATGATCGGTGAGTGCCCACATTTGCACACCATTTTCATAGGCGCGAGTCGCCACCTGCTCAGGCAACAACACACCGTCTGAGCGCGTCGAGTGGCAATGTAAATCTACTTTTAAATACGTCATGATCGCTCCAGCAAAAATTGCTCAACTAACGCTAGCTCAGTCTCTCGGAGCAGGCTAGGAGCATGCCCTATACCGGGTAGTTCGTGGGCCTGGGCGTCGGGATGACGCCCTAGCATCTGTTGCACTTGCGGCGCACTCAACACATCAGATCGCCCCCCGCGCAAAATCAGAACTGGTGCGGGCCAACGTTCATAGCCTTCCCACAATAAAGCTTGAGCCTGAGCCAGATCGCTCTGTGCCTGTTGTGTAAACGACTGGGTCAAACGATTATCAAAGTGACGACGCCAACGTCCATCATGCTCCACATATTGATAACGCGTCAGCGCGTCCCAGCTTTCAGCGTCCAACAAGCCTAAGTGTTCAGAGCTTGACTGCACATAAGCAAGCGCTTGCTGATAGGTTTCGAACTCTTGCTCTTGCACAAGCACCTGTGCAATACGTTGAACCCCTCCCAAGCTTAAACTTGGGCCTACATCATTTAAAACCAACTTACCGAAAGAAAATGCGGCTTGTGGCGGAAGCCCACTTCCATTTATGGGGCGCGTACGCTCAGAGTTTAGTAATATTGCCCGCATGCCTAAGGCGATCAGCCCTCCCATGGAGGTGCCTACCCAATGGAGTTGCCTAGGCTGCAAACGTGCTAGTAACACCAGCATGTCCGCAACATACTGAATCACCGTATAAGACCCGGGATCTGCCAACCAGTCGGAACGGCCGCGGCCAGCAACATCGGGCGCCACGACACGATAATAAGGGGCCAAGCGG
>NZ_JAPKND010000008.1 GCF_026344035.1 Alcaligenes endophyticus | reverse complement strand
CTGAAGTAATACGCTTTAGCCTGTGCGAGGGGGAAACCCCTCGCCGTTTTCGTTCTTTAGGAATACTCATGAAAAACCAGAAAATTCGCATTCGTCTGAAAGCGTACGATTACAAATTGATCGATCAATCCGCTGCGGAAATCGTGGAAACAGCAAAGCGCACGGGCGCCGTTGTACGTGGTCCTGTACCACTACCTACACGCATCCGTCGTTTCGATATCCTTCGTTCGCCGCACGTGAACAAAACTTCACGTGATCAGTTCGAAATGCGTACACACCAGCGTTTGATGGACATTGTTGATCCAACTGATAAAACAGTTGATGCGCTGATGCGTCTGGATTTACCAGCAGGTGTAGACGTGGAAATCGCGCTACAGTAATGCGGTAAGCAAGCAAGTTTGTGAAAAACGCCATGTTAACTAACATGGCGTTTTTTTTGCTTACATGCTTAGCTAGACCTTAGCGATGGACTGGGTTACGCTTTTTTATCTATGGTGGATACCAAGGGTGAATATAGCCATGTCATGCGCTAAGCTCAGATTAGCCATACCCATGCTGGCAACCGTTCTTTTCGTCATTCTGACCAGTATGGTTCAGGCGGCGAATGCTTCTAGTTGTCAGGTCAACCAACCAATACGATTGGCCGATCTATCCTGGGAGAGTGCGCAGTTTAGCACCGTTCTTTACGAGCGCTTATTGCGTGATGGATACGGCTGTAGCACAGAGCGAGTGCCCGGTAGCTCAGCGGCCTTAGAGTCAGCCTTGGCGCAAGACCATCTGCAGATTATTCCTGAGATGTGGTCGGGCCGTACAGAGATCATAGAAAAGGCCATCGCTGCGGGGCAGGTTCAGATTGTTGGGGAAACATTAGAAGGTGGCGCTGAGCAGGGGTGGTACGTACCTAAGTATGTGATCACCGGCGACGCTGAAAGGGGGCTAAAGCCTTTGGCGCCCGATCTTCACTCCGTGGCTCAACTTAGCCATTACAGTACTCTATTTGCCAATCCGGATAAGCCTGCTCAGGGGCGTTTTTATAATTGTCCAACGGGCTGGGTGTGCGAAACATTTAATACACGCTTATTTGATCTGTATGGCCTGAGTCGTTATTACGATAATTTCAGCCCAGGTACCGGAGCAGCGTTAGATGCGGCGATCAGCTCAGCCTATGAGCGTCGCGAGCCGATTTTGTTTTATTACTGGCAACCGGCTGGTCTGATGGCGAAGTATGATTTTCTTCGATTAGAGGCAGGCGCCTTTAAGCCTGAGTGTTGGGCGAGTTTATTAGATAAGCAAATGCCAGCCTGCAAGAGTGATTTTATACGTGCCAAAATTTCTGTAGCGGTGTCTACGGCCTTCGCACAAAAGCACCCTGACTTACTCGAGATGTTTAGTAAGGTGCAACTTAGCCCTGAGCAGATGAATAAAATTATCTTGGCCATGAGCGAGCAGGAGCAAGATGCAACTCAACTGGTGCAAGAGTTTTTACTTGCTTATCCTGAGCAGTGGATGGGTTGGTTAACGCCTGCTGCGGCAAAAGCGGTGCAAGACGGTTTGCGTCCCGAAGCGTCTTCTTCAGTTAGCCATTTCTTTCCTGACTGGTCATTTTCTACGTGGACCAATCGTCAACTCAAACAGATGGTGCAGCGTTACAGTTCGCCCTTAAGCCAGTTTAGTGCTGCACTGTTAAACGGGGTTATTTTACCCTTAGAAAGACTGTTGCAATCTGTGCCTGCTTGGGCCTTGTTGGCATTGATTGCTGCGTTAACATGGCACGCTAGCCGCCTCTGGTACGCCAGTCTGTTGGCCGCCGCCGCTTTTTACTTTATTGGGGCATTAGGCTTGTGGGATAAGCTTATGCAGACCTTTGCCTTGGTGATTGTCGCGACCTTGTTATCCTTGTTGTTCGGTTTACCCTTAGGGATATTATCAGCTTCCAGTCGGTGGGCGCGGCGCATCATGAACCCCATCCTAGACGTAATGCAAACTATGCCAGGTTTTGTATATCTGATACCGGTGCTCATGCTATTTGGGCTTGGTAAAGTACCCGCCGTGATGGCTACGGTCATTTACGCTATGCCGCCGCTCATACGTTTGACCAGTCTAGGTTTACGGCAGGTTGACCCTCAGGTGTTAGAGGCAGCGCAGTCGTATGGCGTCACTCCCGCTCAAAAGCTGTTTCGCGTCACCTTGCCCTTAGCTAGACCCAGCATTATGGCGGGTGTTAATCAAAGCACCATGATGGCTTTATCCATGGTTGTCGTGGCTTCTATGATTGGTGCGCAAGGCCTAGGGGAGGATGTATTGGCGGGTATTCAAACCCAAGACATGGGACGTGGTTTACAAGCCGGTTTAGCAATTGTTGTGTTGGCCATCGTGATGGATAGGATTACTCAGTTTTATGGCCGCTCCAAGCGTAAACGTCAAAGGTTAAAACGATGAAAGAATCAGCACCTAGTACGGTAGACGTCAACGCTAACAGGGAGGGCGCCGGCCACATAGAGTTGCGCGACGTCTATAAAATATTCGGTGTTCAAACCGCTCAAGCTCTGGAGCGATTGCAAGCCGGCGAGGACAAGCAAAGTGTCCAGCAGGCCACAGGGACAATTGTAGGGTTGGCTGGGATTAACGCGACCTTTCCTGCGCAACAGCTATCGTGCGTGATGGGTTTATCAGGGTCTGGCAAATCCACCTTGGTGCGCCATATCAATCGTCTTATCGATCCTAGTGCTGGTACCATCTTGATCAACGGTCAAGATATAGTAAAGCTGGATGCAGCGGCCTTGCGGCACTTACGTAGGCATCAGGTCAGCATGGTATTTCAGGGCTTTGGTTTATTTCCGCACTTAAGCATTGTTGACAACGTTGCCTTCGGATTAGAAGTGCGGGGTGAGGATAAGCGCTCTGCGCGCGAACAAGCCCAGCACTGGCTAGAGCGCGTTTCTTTGCAAAGCTATGGTGCTAACTATCCAGACGAGTTATCGGGTGGAATGCAGCAACGCGTTGGCCTAGCGCGCGCTTTAGCGGTAGATACCCCTATTTTGTTAATGGACGAAGCTTTTTCTGCGTTAGATCCGTTAATACGTGCCGAAATGCAAGATGAGTTGTACGCACTACAAAAACAATTAAGAAAAACCATTGTATTTGTGACGCACGATATTGATGAGGCCTTTCGTCTAGGACAGCACATCGTGATTTTACGTGATGGAAAGGTAGAGCAAAGTGGAAGCGCCGAAGAAATCCGCTCTCGCCCCGTCAGTGAGTACGTAGCACGCTTTGTTCAACGATCCACCCGGTAGGGGCTTACCGGTGCAGTGAGGTTTGCTTGAGCAAGCCATAAATTTGTTGTAAATCAGGTGCTTCCCTCGATTTTTTAAAAAAACTCGTTTGCCCTGGTTTGATTAGGCGTGTTATATTAACTAGCTTAGCCAAAAAGTTGGCTAATTGGTAGTTGAGCATTAAATGTGGTATTTGATGCTCTCTAATTTCTGCCCCGACCAATCGTAGTTGGGAAATGGAGAAAATGATGTCGAACTCGACACCTACGCCTGCCGCGTGGCGGCTTGGGCTTGTTGGGCGAAAAGTTGGCATGACCCGTGTATTCACTGAGGATGGCGAGTCCATTCCTGTGACTGTGCTGGACGTGTCCAATAATCGCATCACACAAGTTAAGACGCCCGCTGTTGACGGTTACGCCGCTGTACAGATTGCCTATGGCACTCGTCGTGCATCACGCGTTACCAAGCCCCAGGCAGGGCACTATGCAAAAGCCGGCGTAGAAGCCGGTAGCATTCTGAAGGAATTCCGTCTCGATCCAGCAGCCGTTGCCGATTTGGCAGCAGGTTCTGTTGTGGCTGTTGAAAGCATTTTCGAAGCCGGACAAAAAGTAGACGTTACAGGCACGACTATTGGTAAAGGCTTTGCCGGTACCATTAAGCGTCACCACTTTGCTGGTCAGCGTACCAGTCACGGTAACTCGCTTTCTCACCGTGTGCCTGGTTCTATCGGTCAGGCACAAGATCCCGGTCGCGTTTTCAAAGGTAAGAAAATGGCTGGCCATATGGGTGATGTGACTCGCACTGTACAAAATCTCGACGTTATTCGCGTCGACGCCGAGCGTGGCTTATTGTTGGTCAAGGGCGCTGTTCCTGGCCACAAAAATGCTGATATCGTCGTGCGTCCTGCTGTTAAGAAAGGAGCATAACTCATGGAACTTAAGCTCCTGAATAACAATGGTCAAACAGAGTCCACCGTTAATGCTCTCGATACCGTATTCGGTCGCGAGTTTAACGAAGCTTTGGTGCACCAGATTGTTGTTGCCTACCAAGCGAACTCTCGTAGCGCAAATAGTCAGCAGAAAACACGTGCTACGGTTAAGCATAGTACGAAAAAGCCTTGGCGCCAAAAGGGCACAGGCCGTGCTCGTGCTGGTATGACGTCCTCGCCTTTATGGCGTGGGGGTGGCCGTGCTTTCCCAAACACTGGCGAAGAGAATTACAGCCATAAGGTCAACAGAAAAATGTACCGCGCTGGTATCAGTGCCATTCTGTCCCAGTTGGTCCGTGATGATCGTTTGTTGGTGGTTGATACATTCGAACTGGAAGCTCCTAAAACACGTCTAGCAGCCAATAAGCTGAAAGACTTGGGTATGGAAGAGTCCGTTTTAATCATTACCGACGCACTCGACGAGAACGTGTACCTCGCTACGCGCAACTTGCCGCACGTTGCCGTGATTGAACCGCGTTATGCCGATCCACTTTCCTTGATTCACTACAAGAAAGTGTTGGTCACTAAATCGGCTATCGCTCAGCTCGAGGAGATGTTGGGATGAACGCCGAACGTCTATTGCAAATTATCCTGGCTCCCATCGTGACTGAAAAAGCTACGATGGTTGCTGAAAAAAATCAGCAAATCGCTTTCCGTGTTGCTCCTGACGCAACCAAAGCCGAGATCAAAGCAGCTGTAGAACAGTTGTTCAAGGTCGAAGTTGATTCCGTGCAAGTACTGAATCAGGCTGGTAAAGAGAAGCGCTTTGGCCGTTTTATTGGTCGTCGCCGTAATGTGCGTAAGGCTTATGTCTCGCTCAAGGCTGGTCAGGAACTCGACTTTTCTGAGGTGAACTAATATGGCACTGGTAAAAGTCAAACCTACCTCGCCAGGACGCCGTGGCATGGTCAAAGTAGTTCATAGCGAACTACATAAGGGCGAACCGTTTGCTGCACTGCTGGAGAAAAAATCCCGCACAGCCGGTCGTAACCATAATGGTCACATCACGGTACGTCATCGTGGCGGTGGACATAAAAGCCACTACCGTATCGTAGACTTCCGTCGCAACAAGGATGGCATTCCTGCCAAAGTTGAGCGCTTAGAATACGATCCAAACCGTAGCGCGCACATCGCCTTGATTTGCTACGCAGATGGTGAGCGTCGTTATATTATTGCTCCTCGTGGTTTGGAAGTCGGTGCAACCGTTATTTCGGGTCAGGATGCTCCTATCCGTGCCGGTAACACACTGCCTATCCGTAACATTCCTGTGGGTGCAACCATTCACTGTGTCGAAATGCTGCCTGGCAAAGGTGCTCAGATGGCCCGTTCTGCGGGTGCTGCAGTAGTATTGCTGGCGCGTGAAGGAACTTATGCTCAGGTGCGTTTGCGCTCTGGCGAAGTTCGTCGCGTACATATCGACTGCCGTGCCACCATTGGCGAAGTAGGCAACCAAGATCACAGCTTGCGTCAGATCGGTAAGGCCGGTGCTGTACGTTGGCGTGGTATTCGTCCTACCGTACGCGGTGTGGCAATGAACCCGATCGATCACCCGCATGGTGGTGGTGAGGGCCGTACAGGGGAAGGTCGCGAGCCAGTTAGTCCGTGGGGTACTCCTGCGAAGGGCTATCGTACCCGCCGTAACAAGCGCACAGACAATATGATTGTCTCGCGCCGTAAGCGTAAGTAAGGGGCGAACACATGTCACGTTCGATCAAAAAAGGCCCATTCGTCGATGAGCATCTAATCCGTAAGATTGATGCTTCTATCGCGGGCAACGATAAAAGGCCGATCAAAACCTGGTCGCGCCGTTCTACCATCCTGCCCGAGTTTATTGGGCTGACGATTGCTGTGCACAATGGCCGTCAACATATTCCTGTTTACATAAACGAGAACATGGTTGGCCACAAGCTCGGTGAGTTCGCGTTGACTCGTACGTTTAAGGGTCACGCCGCGGATAAAAAGTCCCGGAGATAAGTGATGGAAACTACAGCAACGATTCGTGGAGTCCGTATTTCGGCTCAGAAGGCACGACTGGTCGCAGATCTTATTCGCGGCAAGTCTGTGGCTCAAGCCCTAGATACGTTGACTTTCACCCAAAAGAAGGCCGCTGGTATCATCAAAAAAGCGCTGGAGTCTGCAATTGCAAACGCCGAGCATAATGATGGTGCTGACATTGATGAATTGCGCGTAACCACAATTTTTGTGGATAAAGCACAATCGCTCAAGCGTTTTTCCGCACGAGCCAAAGGTCGCGGCAACCGTATCGAGAAGCAGGCTTGCCACATTGTGGTTAAAGTCGGCGCTTAAGGAGTCACAATGGGACAGAAAATCCACCCGATTGGGTTCCGCCTCGCGGTCAACCGTAACTGGAGCTCCCGTTGGTACGCCGACGGCAAAGAATTCGGTACGATGTTGGCTGACGACATTCGTGTTCGTGAATATCTGAAGCGCAAACTGAAAAATGCTTCTGTTGGTCGCGTAGTTATCGAGCGCCCAGCCAAGAATGCACGTATCACTATTTACTCGGCTCGTCCTGGTGTAGTGATCGGTAAGCGTGGTGAGGATATCGAAAGCCTGAAAGCTGATTTGCAACGCTTGTTGGGCGTGCCTGTGCACGTCAACATCGAAGAAATCCGCAAACCTGAAACTGATGCACAATTGATCGCCGACTCCATTGCCCAGCAATTGGAAAAGCGTATTATGTTCCGTCGCGCCATGAAGCGTGCGATGCAGAACGCAATGCGTTTGGGTGCTCAGGGTATCAAAATCCAAAGTTCTGGCCGTTTGAACGGTATCGAAATTGCCCGTACTGAGTGGTATCGCGAAGGTCGCGTGCCCCTACATACATTACGTGCCAACATCGATTACGGTACATCCGAAGCTCACACAACTTACGGGATTATCGGTATCAAGGTTTGGGTCTACAAAGGTGATATGTTGCCTAACGGCGAAATGCCACCTGAGCCAGTAGTCCCTGAAGAGCGCCGTCCTCGTCGTCCACGTGGCGAACGTCCGGAAGGTCGTCGTCCAGGTGGTCGTGGCCGTGGTGCTCGTAAAGACGCTGGTGCTACACAAGCGTCTGATGGAGAATAATCATGTTGCAACCTTCACGCAGAAAGTATCGCAAAGAGCATAAAGGCCGTAATACCGGTCTTGCCACACGCGGTGCTCAGGTTTCCTTTGGCGAGTTTGGCTTAAAAGCTACTGGCCGTGGTCGCCTGACAGCCCGTCAGATTGAGGCTGCTCGTCGTGCTATTAACCGTCACATTAAACGTGGTGGCCGCATCTGGATCCGCATTTTCCCAGACAAACCCATCTCCCAGAAACCTGCAGAGGTACGTATGGGTAGTGGTAAAGGGAATCCAGAGTTTTGGGTCGCTGAAATTCAACCGGGCAAAGTGTTGTACGAAATGGAAGGTGTCAGTGAAGAACTGGCGCGCGAAGCATTTCGTCTGGCCGCTGCCAAGCTGCCTATCTCGACGACGTTCGTAACGCGTCAGATCGGTGCTTAAGGAGATTCTATGAAAGCCAGCGAACTCCGCAACAAAGATGCCGCCGAGCTGCAAAAAGAGCTCGAGAGCCTGTTGAAAGCACAATTTAACCTGCGCATGCAGCGTGCAACTCAACAGCTTTCCAACACCAGCCAAATGGGCCAGGTACGTCGTGACATTGCTCGCGTACGTACAGTCATGGCTGAGAACGCAGGAAAGTAAGATGAGCGATACTCAAACTCAAGTCACAGCAAAGCGCCAACGTACCCTAATTGGTCAAGTTGTCAGCAACAAAATGGATAAAACTATCGTCGTTCTGGTTGAGCGTCGTGTTAAACATCCGTTGTATGGCAAAATTATTGTTCGCTCTAACAAGTATAAAGCGCACGATGAGACCAATCAGTACAATGAAGGCGATACAGTGGAAATCGCCGAATGCCGTCCACTCAGCCGCAGCAAGTCTTGGACTGCTGTGCGTCTGATTGAAGCAGCACGTGTGATCTAAGTCCACAGAAACCCGCAGGTCTGTAGTCTAGGATCGACGGGTTTGCCATCTAGTATGGTAAAGAAAGGCCAACTCTTGGTAACAAGAGATGGCCTTTTTGTTTTTCATTTAACATTAAAATTTCGCTTGTATAGTGTTATGGCAGTATTTGCATAAAAGACACGTTTTATCAATGTTGTCCTAGGTCATACAAAACATAAGCCGGAACATAGTACAGTGCAAGCTGCGTGGCTTGCCTCAAGAGCGCATTTTGCAGGCTTATGCCTCCCCCATACCGAACCAAGTTTTTATACAGGATTTGGCACATGCAATTTCATTTTCCCATCGTCATCATTGATGAGGATTTTCGTTCCGAAAATACGTCGGGACTCGGTATCCGTGCGTTAGCTGAGGCCATAAGGGCCGAGGGGTTTGATGTACTTGGTGTTACGAGCTATCATGATTTGAGCCAGTTCGCGCAACAACAGAGTCGCGCTAGTGCTTTTATTTTATCTATTGATGATGAAGAGTTTACGGCGGATACAGAAACCGCCCCAGCACTGCATAATATTCGTACCTTTATCGCTGAGGTACGCAGGCGTAACCTCGATGTGCCGATTTATGTGTATGGCGAAACCAAAACAGCTAGGCATATCCCGAATGATATTTTGCGGGGCTTGCACGGCGTTATTCACATGTTTGAGGACACGCCTGAGTTTGTCGCTAGACACTTAATTCGTGAGGCTAAAAATTATCTTAGCGGTATTCGTCCTCCGTTTTTAAATGCTTTGTTAGAGTATGCCGAAGATGGATCGTATTCCTGGCATTGTCCTGGGCACTCAGGTGGCGTTGCCTTTTTAAAAAGCCCCGTAGGGCAGGTTTTTCACCAGTTTTTTGGTGAAAATATGCTGCGTGCAGACGTTTGCAACTCGGTAGAAGAGCTTGGGCAGTTATTGGACCATAGTGGTGCCATAGGTGCTAGCGAGCGCAATGCCGCCCGTATCTTTAACGCTGATCATTGTTTTTTTGTCACTAATGGCACGAGCACTAGCAACAAGATTGTGTGGCAGCATGCTGTAGCTCCAGGTGATGTAGTGGTAGTGGATAGAAACTGCCATAAATCGATCTTGCACAGTATCGTGTTAACGGGGGCAATTCCTGTTTTCCTGCGCCCCACACGCAACCATCTAGGAATTATTGGCCCCATTCCTCGGGATGAGTTCTCGCCCGAAACGATCAAAGAAAAAATGAGAAATCATCCTTTGCTGACCGATCGTAATGTGGATGAGATCAAGCCCAAAGTGTTGGTATTAACGCAGTCTACCTATGATGGCGTGATGTACGACACACAGGTGATTAAAGAAGCGTTAGATGGTTATGTGGATGTGCTGCATTTCGATGAGGCTTGGATTCCGCATGCGGCATTTCACCCGTTTTATGGCAGTTTTCATGCCATGGGTAAGAAGCGTCCTCGGCCCACACAATCGCTCGTGTTTTCCACGCAGTCCACTCATAAGTTGCTGGCCGGTTTGAGTCAAGCCAGTCATATTCTTGTACAAGACTCTGGTACGACTAAATTGGATCGCTATCTATTTAACGAAGCGTATCTGATGCATATGTCGACTTCGCCACAGTATGCCATTATTGCGAGTTGCGACGTGGCAGCTGCCATGATGGAGCCACCCGGGGGACGCACGCTGGTCGAAGAAAGCATACTTGAAGCCTTGGATTTTCGACGCGCTATGCGTCAGGTCGGCGAGCAGTATGTGGACGATGACTGGTGGTTCGAGCTTTGGGGGCCTCAACAGATTGAGCCTGAAGGAGTAGGTGCGCCTGATAATTGGATTTTCCGTCAAGCAGACGATGACGATCAGTGGCACGGCTTTGGGCCTTTGGCTGATGGTTTCAATATGCTCGACCCCATTAAAGCCACCATCATGACACCCGGCCTAGATATGCAGGGGCATTTTGCCGAGCATGGAATTCCCGCCCCTATTGTGGCGAAGTTTTTGGCAGAGCATGGAGTCATTATTGAAAAAACTGGCCTGTACAGTTTCTTCATTATGTTTACCATTGGGATTACCAAAGGCCGCTGGAACTCCTTGTTAACGGCTTTGCAGCAGTTTAAAGATGATTATGCCCGCAATACGCCGTTATGGCGTTTACTGCCTGATTTCTGCCGCAAATATCCCATCTATGAGGAGTGGGGCCTGCAAGACCTGTGCCAGCATGTCCATACCCTGTATGCAAAACACGATATTGCACGCTTGACGACCGAGATGTACTTAACGGAAGCAATCCCGGCCATGAAACCGAGTGACGCCTATGCGTGTATTGCTCGGCGCCAAACAGAGCGGGTAGAGATTGATCACCTAGAAGGCCGTATTACTACTAGCTTGATTACTCCTTATCCGCCCGGTATTCCTTTATTGATACCTGGCGAGGTGTTTAACCGTAGCATTGTTGATTACTTGAAGTTCTCGCGTGAGCTCAATTTGCTTTGCCCAGGTTTCGGTGGCGATATTCATGGCTTTGTTGAGCTGCCGGATGAAACAGGTCAAATGCGTTATTACGTTGATTGCGTGGCCTGACGTTTTATTGATGCTGCCTAAGGGCGCGGCATTTACCTAGCATTAAGTGGCTGCATCGTTTCGGTGCAGCCATTTTTTATAGTCGACGGATTATAGTGATCAATCATTTCCCCATACCAGTGGAGTTCGCGTGCTAAAGCGGCCACGGGGCCAATAATCAGCAACGAGGGCGCATTAAATTGATGCGTGATTCCGTATTCATAAATAGTGTTTAATCGCGCAACTAAGGTACGTTGCGTCGAGCGAGAGCCATTTTCGATCAGCGCGCAGGGCGTATCTACCGCGCGGCCGTACTGTTGTAGCTGGGAGCACAGACTACCTAACTGTTTTAAACCCATGTATACCACTAGGGTTTGGCTAGGTTCGCACAAGGCTTGCCATTCTGAAATGCTGGAGTCCTCTTTGCGGTGAGCGGTGACAAACTGAACGGATTGAGCATGGTCGCGATGGGTAAGAGGTATACCGGAATAGGCTGCGCAGGCTAAGGCCGCGGTGATGCCGGGTACGACCTCATAATCGACGCCGTGTCGTTGCAGGTACTGTAACTCTTCGCCTCCACGCCCAAAAATAAAGCCGTCGCCCCCCTTGAGCCGGATCACGGTTTTCCCTGCTAATGCGTGCTCTACCATCAGCTCATGAATACTCTGTTGGGTCGTGTGGTGCGGGCCGCCCAGTTCTTTGCCAACGTTAATTTGGATCGCATCACGGCGGGCGAGCGTTAGAATTTCCTGAGAAACCAGCCTGTCATAGAGGATGACATCGGCGCGATTCAGGGCCCGCAGCGCGTGTAGGGTTAAGAGGCCAGGGTCTCCTGGGCCTGCACCGACTAAAATGACCTTACCCGTAGGCGGCGGTGCAGACGGCTGCTCTAGTGCCTGCAAGAGTAGTTCCTCGGCTTTGGCTGGGTGTTGTTGACGTAGGGACTGGCCCACAGGCCCATCGACTAACCAGTCATAAAAGCGTCGACGGCTACCCATGTTCTGTTGTTGTGTGCGTATCTGCTGCCGATAGCGCTCTGCCAGTTGTGTCAGCTTACCCAAAGAATGGTCAAACAGCGTTTCGAGTTGTTCGCGTACTCGGCGGGCAATCATCGGCGCTGCGCCGCTAGAGGAGATGGCAATAATTAACGGGGAGCGATCTACGATAGCAGGTACTTGGAAGCTAGAGAGTTCAGGATCATCAACCACATTAACGAGTATGCGTTGTGCTAGGGCATCGGTGGCGATGACTTGATTAACGGGGCGCTTGTCCGTGGCAGCGATAATTAACCATTTATCGTTGATATAGCGAGCATGGTAGTGATCGTTAACCAGCTCAATTTTCCCTTGTTGAGCTAGCGTGTGCAATGTATCCACGCAGTGTGGCGCAAGCACCGTGACACGGGCACCTGCAGCCATTACTAAACGCACTTTACGTTCGGCAATGTCACCGCCGCCTACAACGAGTACGGCCTTATCTTTTACGTTTGCAAACAGAGGAAATAATTGCATGATCACGCTGATTGCAAGACGAGGGGAATAAGCTTTTGAGTCGGTTGAGCGATCACTTCGTGACGGACGAGGAAGTCGCCAAAATGTTCCTGATCTACTCTATCTTTCGCAAAGCGGGAGAATAACTCGTTCAATGTGCTAAGGATTTCCTCCTCGGCAATATTTTGCTTGTAAATGACGTTGAGTCGCTCGCCCGTGAAGTTGGCGCCCAAGCGCAAGTCATAGCGACCTAGAGCACGGCCGACTAAAGCAATTTCACCTAGGTAAGGGCGTGAGCAACCGTTGGGGCAGCCAGAAATACGAAATACAATACGCTCATTGGTCAGTCCGTGCTGCGCCAGTAAGTGTTCTAGTTTGGGTAGTATCACTGGGGCGTAGCGCTCACTTTCTGCCATCGCTAGGCCACAGGTAGGTAAGGCAACACAAGCAATGGTGGTGCTGCGAATGCCACTTTGTGTTTGGTATCCATCAAGTTGATGCTGGGCGACCAGCTCATCGATTTTGGCTTTATCGCGGGTGGCAACATCGGCAATGATCAGGTTTTGATTACACGTCAGGCGGAAATGACCTTGGTGAATCTGTGCAATGGCACGCATGCCACTTAACCAACTACCTTGGGCGGTATCCATGAGCCTACCGGAGTCGATGCGCAAGCCTAGGTGCCAACGGCCGTTGGCCGCTTTTACCCAACCGAAACGATCGCCGTTTTGTTCAAACCGGTAATGACGTGGCGCGCTGAGAAAAACGCCGCTACGACGTTCAACTTCAGCTTTGAAGCTTTCGACGCCCATGGTGTCCACCGTGTATTTTAAACGGGCATAGCGTCGCTCTTGGCGATTGCCGTGATCGCGCTGTGTCGTAATGATGGCTTGTGCCACGGCTAACACATTCTCGGGGGTGGTAAAGCCAATCACGCTGCCTAGTCTGGGGTAAGTAGTATCGTCCCCATGGGTGGCGCCCATGCCGCCTCCTATGGCCACATTAAAGCCCACCAGGTTGTCTTGCTCGATGATGGCGATTAGGCCTATATCTTGGGCAAAGACATCCACGTCATTGAGTGGAGGAACGGCGATGCCTATTTTAAATTTACGTGGCAAATAAGTTTTGCCGTAAATAGGTTCGACTTCATCGCCTTGTGTGAGCGCGTCGACTTTTTCTCCGTCTAACCAGATTTCGGCGTAGGCATTGGTTTTGGGCAAGAAAGCATCTGAAATTTGCTCGGCCCAATATTGCACCAACGCATGGTGCTCGGATAGTAAGGGGTTGCTGGCACTGACCACTTGGCGGTTGACATCGCCACAAGCGGCAATTGTGCTGGCTAGGGCATCGGTAATAGCACGTAAGGAGAGTTTCAGATGAGGCTTGCGTACTCCGTGCCATTGGAAGGTTTGACGCGTGGTGATACGTAGTCCAAATTGCGCCCAGTCGGTGGCAATTTTATCAAAAGCTAGCCATTGTGTGGGTGTGATCACTCCGCCAGCTAAGCGTGCGCGAATCATAAAACTATAGGCAGGTTCTAGTTTTTGCTTACGACGTTCCTCGCGGACATCGCGATCATCTTGTTGATAGCTGCCGTGAAATTTCAACAGCTTATTGTCGTCTTCGCTAATGGCGCCGGTGATTGGGTCAGCTAATCCTTGTTGAATGGTACCGCGCAAGTAGTTACTGTCTATTTTAAGTTGTTCGATGGGAGCAATTTTTTCTGTCATGGGATATACCATTAATAAACGTCACGGGCGTAGCGGCCCTGGGCTGCTAACTCATCAAGCCAAACACGTGCTTGTTCTGGCGTTAAACCACCTGCCTGTTGGGCAATAGCTTGCAGTGCTTGGTGCACATCTTTGGCCATTTGCTTTGCATCGCCACAGACATACACGTGGGCGCCGCCCTGAATCCATGCATAGACATCAGCGGCCTGTTCAAGCAGGCGATGTTGCACGTACACTTTTTCTGGCTGTTCGCGCGAGAAGGCGACATCCAGACGTTGCAGCTCTCCTTCCTCTAAGGCGCGTTGCCACTCAGTTTGGTAGAGAAAGTCAGAGTGAAAATGTGGATTGCCAAAAAAGAGCCAATTTCTGCCTTGACCAGCGGTGAAGCTGCGCTCTTGTAGAAAAGCACGGAAGGGGGCAACTCCGGTGCCAGGGCCTATCATAATGATGTCGCGATCGGGATCTTCCGGTAGACGAAAGCGGGTGTTAGCATCAATAAAAATCGATACGGTATCGCCTTCTGCAATATGGGCTAAATAATCAGTGGTAACACCCCAGCGGGCTTGCTCGTTAAACGTATACTGCACATTCGCAACGGTTAAATGAACCTCCTCGTCAACTACGTTCTGGCTGGAAGCAATCGAGTACATGCGCGGTGCAAGTGGACGTAATGAGTGAACGATATCGGTGGCCGTCCATTGGCTGGGGAAGCGTTGCAGCGCATCAATGACTTGATGCGTGTCTAGCAAACGTTGTAAATGGCTCAGACCGTCTGCACTAAGGGCTTGGTGTAAGGTAGAGTCGTTCGTGCGTGTAGCCAGTTCAGTTAAGAACGGCTTAGTGAGTTGTGTCAGTTCTCGGTATTGGCTGAGCCAGGTTTCTAGGCTATGTTCTTGATCTTGTACCCGTACCGTTTCTGTAGGATCTAGCTCAAGTTGCTCAATGACTGCTGTGACCAGTTTTGGGTTTTGGCGGGGCCAGATCCCTAAGGCGTCGCCAGGCTGGTAACGGATGCCACTGCCTTCTAAAGATAGCTCGTAATGACGTATGTCTTTGCTACTGTCCCGACCCGTGATAATTTGATGTGCCAATACCGTGGCTAGATATGGCGCCGTGCGGCTGTACTGATTTTGATGAGTAGCGGGACCTAAAACGGTAACGTTAGATTGTGCTGTTGTTTGCTTGACTTGCTCTTGTTCAAGCAGCTCAAACGCTTGATTTTGCCATGGGATAGCGACGGTCTCAATATCAAGGTCGGCCAATCCGGTATCTAACAGCCGTTGTGCACCTAACTCGCTAAGACGGGCATCGATTTTTTCGGCAATACCACAGAATAAAGGGTAGCTAGAGTCACCTAAACCAAGCACACCGTATTTTAAGTGACCAAGTTTAGGAGCACGGGCGCCACTTAAAAACTCAAAGAAAGCAATTGAGTCGTCGGGTGGGTCTCCTTCGCCTTGGGTACTAATGACGACATACAATAGTTGCTCGTCTTTCAGTTCACGGGTTTTATAACGATCAGCGCGCAACAGGCGATGCGCAATCCCGGCTTGCTGTAAGCGCAGAGCGAATTGCTCGGCGACACGCTGTGCATTACCGGTTTGACTACCAAATAAGATAGTGGCTGGCTTTTGTTCAGCGGCTGGTGCAGCAATGCTCGGGACCAAGGCCAGACCGTTTTGCGCCAGGCTAGCCGTAGCGCCACTAGTGCGTGCATGGGCGACACCAGCCAGATAACCAGAGATCCAGTTGAGTGCAGCAGGGTCCAGTTCATCAGCGATCTGATTGATCAGGCCTTGGGTGGTTGCGGAAAGTCGGGATAGGGCAGGCATTTAACACTCAGTTATAAGAATGGTTTTATTCATTCTATAGAGTGTTAAAAACGCCTTGAACGACAAGATACTTATTTGTTTATAAGCGGCTTGCTTATGTAGTTATACCCATATAGGCATAAATAAGGACACAGAAGCATGACTTCGGAAATACCCGTGGGAACAATTTTATTGTTGTATTCCTAATAATGCTTCTTTAAGTGAAGGTTGGGCAGGGTTAGCTCCTAACCAGACTTGTAATAAAGCCGTGCCCAGTTGCTGGTCATCAATATTGGCGACTTGCTGTTCATTGAAGTCGATCGTGACCTGGGACTCGAACATACTAAGGGTGATGATATCGCCTTTCCCTACAGCACCGATTTTCTGTAAGTGTTTTTCGAAGGTATGTAGGCCTGGCTTTACTTCGGCTTGCTCTTGTGCGCTTAAGTTTTGTTGTATCCCCGTTTTGAGTGAAGACATTAATTGATCGTGGGAAACGCTACGTAAGAGGTATAAGCGGATTTGTTGTGGGCGAGCAGAGTCCAGAATCAGGGCAGCATCTTGGGTTGGAGTAGGGGTGTATAGTGCCGCCACATACACGTCAAAAACGAATTCTTTGCGTAGCCCGGCCCCGTTCAGCACTAATGCATGTTGATTAAGTGAAATGCGCTCGGGAACAGTAATATCGGCGATGGTCAATGCATGACTGAAGCTAGGTAGAGCTAAGCTTAGTGCGCATGTTAAAGCGGCGATTGAACGTCGTAACACGACAGTCTCCTGGGTAATATGCCCCGCCCCTATTGGGGCGGGTTACGGCAAGCTGATTATTGACTAGCAGTATAGGCGTATAAAGCTCAGAAGCGATAGGTGAATTGGAGGCCTAAAATATCACCGCTGTTTTTGTAGGAACCGCGCGTTAAGCCACGTTCGGGCACATTGGTGTCATTGTCTATGTCTGTATGGCGCAAAAACAAGTGAGTATAGCCAACATCCCAAGTGGCGTTCTTGCTCATGCGGTATTGAGCACCGATGGAAAGCCAGTATCTATCGTTATCGGGAAGCGCGGTAGGACGGTATTTGGCCTGGCGTACGGGGGATTGATCCCACGCCACGCCCCCCTTGAATGTCCATTTTTCACTGTAGTGATAGTTGGCTCCTAATGCGACCCGCCAGGCGTCTTTGAAGCGTAAATCTAGTTCACTATCACGGGCTCCAGGGCCACTATTTTCTATCGTCAGTTTGGGTATGCTGCTCCAACCTGTCCATGACACATCAGCTAAGAGTGTCCAGCTAGGGTTGAGGTCGTGGACCACGCTGAAAATCGCCGTGTCGGGCATTTTAATGGTTGCCTCGGCATCAAACTTTGACAGCGGTGTGCCATCGGGTATGCCTGGAATAGTACGATTTTTGAGCTTTGTAGTGCCATCTGCCGTTACTTTGATGCGCGATCGATAAGAGAGCCCTAATCGAGTACTAGGCGTGGCTTGATAAAGGATACCCGCATTCCATCCCCACGCATCGCCCTTCATTTTTACCCGCGTGTCCATATCAAATACGCCCACATTGGGAACAGGGCGCGGTGTGGCTAGGCGGTAGTCTGCATCAATTTGGAACCAGTTGGCACCTATACCAATAGACAGTTGATCACTGACTTTATAGGCAACTGAGGGATTGATATTAATGCTTTCAATGGCAAATTTTTCAGAGTGGTAGCGCCCCTTCCACCCTTGTTCGTAATCCGTGGTTAAGCCAAATGGTGCTCCGACGCCTAGCCCTACGTGCCACTTAGGACTAAGTTGATGGGAAAGATACAAATTAGGGAGTGCCGCCCATTTCCCTGCATCTCCACCATCGCCACCCGTAATAGGCGTGCCTCCTGGGCCGGTGCTGCCATCGTTACTGAACTTAAAGCTGGGTTTAATCGCGGTTATGCCTGCCGAGAACTCGGTACCGGGGAGCAGGCTCATGCCCGCTGGATTGAAATAAATAGTACTGGCATTTTCGGCAATGGCGGCCGAACCAGCGTAGGCGTTGCCTAAGCCGCTGACGTTTTGTTCGAGTAGATTAAAACCGGCGGCGTGAGCGCCGCCAACGGTACCTAAAGCCATACTAAAAGCGGCTAAAGAGCGTAGTCGCAAAGCGGTGGTTTGCATTGAGTGTCTCCGTGTAGAAGCAGCATTCCTGTAATGAGGAGCTCGTGGTTTTACGGCACTATCATTTTTTAAAACACGCGTTTGTTTTTACTATCTTGCCAGCTTTCTCAGCGCTTGGGGGAGTATGCAGACCTGTTGTTTTCCCTAATGTTTAGGTGGATTAGATGCCTTTAGTTGCGTTTTGTAATGCAGTGGACCACCGCGAAAAGGAGCAAATCCTGTACCGAAAATGATACCTGCATCGGCCAGATCGTCATCGGCGACTACGCCAATTCGCACTTGTGCCAAGGTACGGTGAATCAGAGGGGTAATCAATCGCTCACTCAACCCGTGTGGAACGCTATGAGCTTTCGGTTTCTGAGCTTTACCTTGTTTCCACACATAGAAGCCCTGCCCTGATTTACGGCCTAAATGCTGTTTATCTACGTGCTGTTGTAGGCATTGTGGGGTGAGGCTATTGGGGACTAACTGTTGGCCTACGGCAAGCGCAATGTCTAGACCGACTGTATCGATGAGCTCAAGCGGACCCATAGGCATGCCGAATTGTTCCGCTGCTAAGTCTATGGTAGCGGGACTGATACCTTCATCGACGCATTTCATGGCTTCGTGCATGTACGGGGCGAGAACGGCATTGACTAAAAACCCGGGGCTGCTTTGTACGGGTAAGGGCAGCTTTCCGAGTTGGTGCACAAAGGCCCACGCGGCTTGCTTAAGGGGCAGGGGGCTTTCCAAGGTTTCGACGACTTCCACTAAGGGCATGCGCGCCACGGGATTAAAGAAATGGATACCGATAAGACGTTCGGGGCGTTGTAAGGCTAATGACAGCTCTTCTAGGGGTAGGCTAGAGGTGTTGGTGGCCAGGATGGCATGCTCTTTGAGCTGGGGCTCTAATTGGGCGTAGAGGGCGCGTTTAGCCTCAGCATTTTCTACAATCGCCTCTAGCACCACGTCAGCCCTAGGTACCCCTTTGCCTTCAGGGTCGGGGATCAGTCTATCTAGGGCGGCCCGCACCGCAATGGGGTCTTTTAAGCGACGCGTAAAAAGAGCCGCTGCCCGACCTTGAGATTGAGCAATACTTTGGCGGTTCTGATCTTGTAGAGTCACCGTGATGCCTCGTAGCGCACAGAGGGCAGCGATATCTCCACCCATAACTCCTGCCCCGATAATGTGCACATGACGCACATCAGGGTGTGAATTGCGCTTACCGATGCTTTTTAGTCGCTCTTGCAGATGAAAGACGCGCAATAGGTTCTGCGCTACTTCGGAGCGGGTGAGCTGTTCAATGAGCTCAGGGGCTTTTAAGGCATTGCCACCATGTTTTTCCCATACCTCCACAATCGCACGAGGTGCTTGATAATGCTGATGGGGATCGCGTTGATTAATGGCTTTAAGGGTTTGTTTGGCCACTAGGGGGCGCAACCAAGCTTGGTTCAGCAAGGCCTTGAAACCAGTTGCTCGTCGGGCAGGCCGCCCACTTAAAACATGCTCTATGGCAGCCTTATGCATTAGGCGCACCGGCACTTTGGCATCGGCCACACCTAATTTAACCGCGCGATGGGCGTCTATGCTGCGGCCGCTTAGCATCAGGTCTAAGGCAGCGATAGGCCCGATTAAACGTGGCAAGCGTGCCATGCCTCCCCAGCCAGGGAATATTCCCAGCATGACCTCGGGTAGCGCCAACCGGGTGTCAGGCACGTCAACCACGAGCCGGTAACGGCAGGCAAGGGCCAGCTCAAGCCCACCGCCTAGGCAGTGTCCACGAATCAACGCCAACGTGGGATAAGGCAGGTTAGCGAGGCGCTGAAAAAGTTGCCAGCCGCGGGTCACTAAGGCCTGTCCCTTTTCCGTATGGTCTAGGCTTGAAAACTCATCAATGTCTGCACCGGCGATAAAGCCCGAGGGTTTTACTGACTGAATAATTAAGCCTTTAGGCGTTTGTGTAGCAAGGTGATCAATGACTAGGCCTAGTTCTTGGAGCACATCGGCTGAGAGGCGATTCACAGCACTCAGTGCACAATCTATATCTAGCCAGGCTAGCCCTTGCTCATCACGTCGTAGCACAAAGTTTGCCAGGGTGAGTTCTTGATTCATGTGCGAACCTCGTCCAGAGTTTCTAGCAGTACCGCGCCACCTTGGCCACCACCAATACAAATAGCGGCCATGCCGGTTTTGAGTTGACGTTGGCGTAGGGCCTGTAAGCAATGCAAGACGATGCGGGCGCCAGAGGCTCCAACTGGATGCCCTAGTGCAATGGCGCCGCCATCAATATTTAGCCTTTCACGGTCTAGAGGCCCAAAGGCGGGACTGTTCAAGTGTTCCTGACACCAGGACTCCGATTCCCAAGCGGCTAAGCACGCTAATACCTGTGCAGCGAAGGCCTCGTTAATCTCCCAGAGGTCTATATCATTTAGGCCTAAACCATGTCGACGTAATAAAGGACTGGCGGCAAAGACAGGACCTAAGCCCATGGTGGCAGGATCTAAACCGGCCCACTGAACATCAAGTATGCGGCCAATGGGGCGTAATTGATGGCGCATGACTGCTTGTTCAGAGGCCAAAATTAGGGCTGCCGCACCGTCGCTGACTTGTGAGCTGTTGCCCGCGGTGATATTGCCCCATGGGCGGTCAAATACAGCGCGCAATTGGGCGAGCTTCGCTAAAGTTGAGTCTGGGCGTATGCCATCATCATGATCGTAGAGTTTGCCTTGGCGATCCACCAAGGCAATAAGCTCGGAGTGATTTAAGCTTGCCGCTTGTTGTGCACGCTGATGACTGAGCACAGCGTACTCGTCCATATCTTGGCGGCTGATGCCAAACTGATGTGCAAGGTTTTCGGCTGTTTGTCCCATAGACAGCCCCACTGTAGGGTCAGTTAAGCCTTTCAGTAAACCGATGACAGGCTTAAGGTACTGAGGCTTCAGTTGGCTTAGCAGCTTGAGCTTTGCGTTCAAACGGCGGCTACTATTCCAGCGCGATAGCCACTGTACTAGCTCATCACTCAGTAATAAAGGGGCATGGGATAAGGCATCCACACCTATGCTGAGCACGAGATCTGAGCGCCCAGTTTGGATGGACATGATGGCCGAGTCCAAGGCTTGCATGCCCGAGGCGCAGTTGCGCATAACGGTCCAACCAGGCACGGCATGGCCAGTGCCTAGTCGAAGGCCCACGAGGCGGCCTATGTTGACCTCATCGGGTGAGGGGGCTGCGCAGCCGGTAATCACTTCGCTCAGATCACTTGGGGCAAATGGTTGACGCAATAAAAGTTCGCGACAGGTTTGTACGGCCAGTTCTGAGGCACTAAATGGGCCGGGGGCGTTGCGCGCCTTTAAAAACGGGCTCCGTGCGCCATCAATAATGTAAACAGGTTTAAAGCGCATGGCGGCAATCCTTAGCTTGAAGCATCTTTATTCTGTACGCTTTCAGTATGACTGAGATCAAACGGAAAGTCATCGACAGCAATGACCTTGTCACGCAAGACGTTACGACGTTCAAGCAAATCGTACTCCGCTTGGCTTAAACCACCGGCGGCATAGACTGCCGTGTGAATATCCCTAACGTTGGCTAGAGGATTGCCGGCTAATTGACCACTTTTTTCAAATTTGCGTACTTTACGGTCTAGCTCTTGTGTGGCTAATTGAGCGTGTAACGCGGCCTCCAGCGTTGCGACGACTTCATCCTCATGTTCAGGGATATAGGTATCTTGAGTCAGTCGAGCGCGTGTGTCAGTAGGCTGCAAGAGCGTTTGCGCCACTTGTTGATCCAACTTGTCGTCAGGAGCCAGGTGGGCACGCCCCAAGGGGAAGATGAGTACGCGTAGGAGTAAACCGATTGTTTTGTTAGGGAAGTTGCGCAATACACCGTCTAACGCGTTTTGCAGTTTTTGTAAGCTGTCTTGTACCGCCCACTGTACTAATACAAGATCCCCTTTGGCTTGGCCTTCTTCTTGGTAACGTTTCAATACAGCACTGCTCAAGTACAGCTCAGAAAGCGCATCGCCCAAACGGGCAGAAAGCCTTTCGCGCATTTTTAAAGAGCCTCCCAGTACCAACATAGAGGCATCGGCTACTACAGCGAAAGCGGCGCTATAACGAGACAAGCGGTGGTAGTAACGATGCAATGCTTTGTCTGTGCCGGCTGGAAGGCGGCGAGCGAAAAGCCCTCCGCTTAAGGCAAAAAGTAAGGTACGTCCCGTATTGGCGAGCGTATAGCGTACGTGGCTCCAAAATAAACGATCAAAGTCATGGAGCCCGGCCTGTTGGTCCGGATTTTGTGCAGCTCGCATCTCGTCCAATATATAAGGGTGGCAGCGTATAGCACCTTGCCCAAAAATAATCAGGCTACGGGTCAGTATATTGGCGCCTTCTACGGTAATACCCACGGGTATTTGTTGATAGGCTCGCCCCAGAAAGTTATGCGGGCCTAGGCATATGCCTTTGCCTCCAATGACATCCATACCGTCATTCACCACTTGGCGGCCGCGTTCGGTAATGTGGTATTTCACAATAGCTGAAATAACGGAGGGTTTTTCGCCTTGATCTACAGCAGTGGCTGTCATGCGGCGAGCAGCATCCATCAGATAGGTGTTGCCAGCGATACGTGCTAGAGCTTCTTCTACTCCCTCGAAGTGTCCGATAGGATGGCGAAACTGGCTGCGTACTTTTGCATAAGCGCCCACCGATAAACTGGTTAACTTAGCCATGCCGGTGAACGAGGACGGTAAGGAGATCGAACGTCCCGCTGCTAAGCATTCCATGAGCATACGCCAGCCTTGTCCGGCCATGGCTGGCCCGCCAATAATAAAGCTTAATGGCATGAATACCTCTTGACCGCGGGTGGGACCGTTCATAAAAGCGGCGTTCAAGGGGAAGTGTCGGCGGCCCGTTTCCACGCCGGGATGATCGCTAGGGACTAAAGCGCAAGTAATACCTAGGTCTCGTTCCTTCCCCAGTAATTGATCTGGGTCGTACAAGCGAAACGCTAAGCCTAATAAGCTGCAGACGGGGGCGAGCGTGATGTAGCGCTTATCCCAGCTGACGCGCATACCCAGTACGGTTTCGCCCTCCCATTCGCCTTCGCAGACAAGTCCATAGTCAGGAATAGAGGCAGCATCCGAACCGGCCCAAGGGCTGGTGAGGGCAAATGCGGGGATGTCACGCCCATCGGCCAGACGAGGTAAGTAATGATTTTTTTGTTCTTCTGTGCCGTAGTGCAGCAGTAGCTCTGCGGGCCCTAATGAGTTAGGCACCATGACGCTCACCGATAGGGCGGAGTTACGCGTTGAAAGCTTAGCCACTACCGCTGAGTGCGCTTGCGCAGAAAACCCGCGGCCTCCATATTCTTTAGGAATAATGAGGCTAAAAAACCGTTCGCGACGTAAATAGTCCCACACGTCGACAGGCATATCATGGTCAACATGCGATACCTGCCAATCATCTATCATGGCGCAAACAGTATTGACCTGTAGGTCTAAAAAAGACTGTTCTTCAGCAGTAAGTTGATACGAGGGGAAGGTATGTAGCTGTTGCCAGTTGGGGTTGCCTTGAAATAATTCGCTTTCCCACCACACTGTGCCGGCTTCTAAGGCATCTTGTTCGGTGGCAGACATAGGGGGCAACACTTTAGCAAAGCTGCGATAGATAGGCGTGCTGAGCCATTTAATGCGTAAGTCTTGCCGCTGGAGTACATAGCCGCTGCAAGCTAGCAGAACGAGTAATAAAAATAAAAGCCACCACATAAGACCTCCTAGGAATTAAGAGTAAGCGTGTCTTCTGGTAAAGGCGCGCGTAGACCACCTAATAAAAAGCTCATTAAACGAGCCTCTAGCATTTCCATGGTTACTGGCTTTTCGCTAGGTGGTAACAATAAGGCCTGGCGTAAGCCCGATGTACCTTGTAAAGCATAGAACGTTGCGCCGAGCATGAAATGGAAGCGCCACACCATTTCCTCTTCCGGCACGCCTGGTAAGGCGGCTAACAAAGCTTGGCGAAATACGGGCAATATGCCAGCCCGTTGATCGGTACAGAGTATGCGGATAAAACCGTTTGGATCACTATTGTTTTGTTCGACTAAAGGCTGCCTAGATTGCTTTTGATGATCTACCGTAAAAGCATGGCGTATAAGTGGCGCAAAAAAAGCATGCACGACTTGTGAGGCTTTTAACGCTGCATGAGGGGCCTGGCGTTGATACTGCTCCAGCAATTGCAGTCGTTCGTCATTCAGAGCATTGAGGCGGCGTTGAAACACTTGGTCAACCAAGTTGTCTTTATCACCAAAATGATAATTGACGGCAGACAGGTTTACTTGCGCCAAACTGGTAATTTGCCGCATAGAAGTAGCGTTAGGGCCGTAAATTGAAAAGAGATGCTCGGCCGCATCAAGTATCGCCAATTGGGTACGGTCAGCACGTTTCATGTTTACCCTTAAAAATCAAACAGCTGTTTGAAGTGTAGGGTAAGTAGAGAAAAAGAGCAGTAGGGATAGCCCTACTGCTTCATCATAGTGCCGCTGGTTAAATTTGCGTAACAAATTTAGTCGTTAAATAGCCATCAAAGGTTTCACTGCCGCCTTCGCTACCAATACCGCTATCTTTAATGCCACCAAAGGGGGTTTCGGGCAGACCGCTACCAAAGTGATTAATGTTGACCATGCCCGATTCCAATTCGCTACTTAGGCGATGAGCGTGCTGCAGGTTATTGGTGAACACATAGGAAGACAGACCAAAGGGCAGACTATTGGCTCGTTGTATCACTTCGTCTAGATCGTTGAACGTGGTGAGTGGAGCAATAGGGCCGAAAGGTTCTTCGGTCATAATTAAGGCATCGTCGGGTATGTCAGTGAGAATGGTAGGCGCAAAGAAGTTGCCTGAGCGAGCAAGAGGCTCACCACCTAACACAATTTTGCCGCCTAACTCACGAGCGTTATCGACAAAAGTTTGCATGGCTGGCACGCGTCTAGCGTGGGCTAATGGGCCCATTTGCGTGTCGGCTTGCAAGCCATCGCCCACACGAATGCTAGACAATACCTCGGTAAAACGTTGCAAGAAGCGGGGGTAGGCTTGTTCTTGGATATAAAAGCGCGTTGGAGAGACACATACTTGACCTGCATTGCGCACTTTGAAGCGAGCGAGTTGTTGGGCCGCGCGGTCTATATCAGCATCTGCGCAGACTATGACCGGTGAGTGCCCACCTAGCTCCATGGTGATAGGCTTCATATGGGCACCTGCTAGAGAGGCTAAGTGCTTACCTACTGGTACCGAGCCCGTAAATGAAACTTTACGCACAATAGGTGAGCGTATGAGATGCTCAGAAACGGTAGCTGGCACACCCCACACAATATTCAATACGCCAGGAGGCAAGCCTGCATCGTGAAACGCTTGGGCGATAGCCATGACCGCGCTGGGTGAGTCCTCAGGGCCTTTTAAAATAATGGTGCAGCCGGCGCCAATAGCGGCGCATATTTTTCGAATGGCTTGGTTGTAAGGAAAGTTCCAAGGGGTGAAGGCGGCACAAACCCCAATGGGCTCGCGCACCACCCATTGTCGGACGGCGGGGTCTCGGGCTGGTATGACACGCCCATAAATACGTCGGCATTCCTCTGCATGCCAATCGGCGTGATCAGCACATGCCGCCACTTCGCCCACGGCTTCGGCTAAAGGTTTGCCTTGATCAAGCGTAATGTTGCGTCCTATTTCTTGTGCACGCTCGCGCGACAGTTGAGCGACCTTACGTAAGATAGCGCTGCGTTCCATGGGTGAGCTATGGCGCCACGTTTTGAAGGCTTGTGCAGCAGCCTGTAACGCCATATCAAGATCGGAAGTACTAGCATGGGGAAGTTGCCCCAGCACAGAACCGTCAGCAGGATTGAGAATGTCTTGTTGATCGCGCGCGTTATCACGCAGGAATTCGCCGTTGATGTATAGGGCTAGCGAGGGGTATTGCATGTGTTGACTCCTTGAATAATAACTGTAGTAATTAGAAACTTGACAGTTTTTTTCTTTTTTAGTATTGGGGATTCGAATAATACAAATAGGCTGTAATAGAAAAACGTATAATCTTCACAATTGTTAACTTAGTGGCAGTTCTTGGACGAAATGTAAGCAAGGATGGCGGTAATTTACAGATACAATATCCACATCGTTCGAGCGTGAATCAGTGTTACTTCTTGGTTCGATATTTCTATCGATGACTATCACCTTTTTTAGTGGGCCTACTAATGAGTCAGGAAAAGCTGGTGCTACAGTATTTTGCGGAAAAAAACTGCTCTACTCAATGGCGGTTTTTCATATTGGCTCTTGCCGACGAGTTGTCACAAGCCATGAGTGAAAACGAGCTACGGGTTTTTATGAGGCAGATTGGTGAGCGCGCTGCGCGTTCTTTGCCTATAGGCCCTTGTGCTACTGTGCCAGACATACAGGCGGCGGCTAATAAGCATTGGGAAGCACTTAACTGGGGGTGGGTAGAGCTGTCTGAACATCCTAGCTATTTGCAACTTCGGCATTATTGCTCTCCTATTTGGCATGCTTTTGGACCCTCAGCCGCTGCTTGGAGCCCAAGTTTTTTGGAAGGTGTTTACCAGCATTGGCTAAGTAGTATTGGGGCGAGTGTAGCTTTGAAAGTCTCGCAGCATAGTAGCTTAACCCTAGATCAGCCGTTTGTGGATTATCACTTAAGCGCCTGATGTTTTTGTACGGGTGAAATAGACCTGTAGGCATGGAGATGAGCATGACTAAGCAAAACGACGTGTCTACCTTATTCGGTGGGATAGGGGTAGATAGCGGTTCATATAAAGAATTAGCCGCCGAAAGACAGCTTGACGAGAGTCTACGCAGATGGTCTTTGCTTGCGACGGTTCATAAAAATCGTACTGGTCATCAGCCTAAGGAGTTAGTGAGTCAGCACCCTGAAAAAGAGTCTGATGATATTGCTCCTGAGGTGGCACACTCTCAGGATACTGTTACAAGTGCTGCGCCTGTCACTACTTTGTTTCAGCGTATTAGTAGTCAATCGGTCACGGCGGCGCGTGCTGAGCCTACTATATCCGCCCAGGCTTGGGAGCAGTCTAAAACTCCTGACTCTGAATCTGCTCCGGCGAGCGTGCAGACGTTGTTTGCACGGTTGGAACGGGCTAATTCCATTGCCCAAGAACAAGAACACAGTCAACAGTCAGAGAAACTCAATCTATTTCAGCGCTTATTAAATCAATGAATATTATCGCTGTGGTGTCCGCCAAGGGCGGGGTGGGAAAGACCACCGTCAGCGCAAGCCTAGGTGAAGCGTTAGTGCGCCAAGGGCAGGCGGTACTGGCGGTGGATCTGGATCCACAGAATGCTTTGCGTTTTCATTATTTCCGAGACCAAGCTTTTGAGCATACGCATGGTTTAGCCCAGACTTGCGTCGAGGAGTTGCCTTTAGCGCAGGCTTTATTGAGTGCTCCTACTCCAGGAATAGTGTTGTTGCCTTATGGGCAATGTACTGAGGCAAATCGGGATCAATTTGAGCGACAGTTGCGAGAGCAGCCATATTGGCTCAAAGAGCGCTTGCTTGAGTTAAAGCTGCCAGAGCAGGCATGTGTTGTTATTGATACGCCGCCGGGCCCTTCGGTGTACTTGCAGCAGGCTCTGCGAGCGGCAAATTTTGTAGTCATTGTGGTGCTGGCAGATGCAGGTTCATACATTACTTTACCGCAAATGCATGGGCTCATCGGGCAGTACTGCGATCCTAAGCAAGGTTTTGTTGGTGCTGGGGTATTACTGAATCAGGTAGACAGGGCTAGGGCTTTAGCCACCGATGTCGCTTTGTTATTAAGTGACGAAGAGCGAGAGATGGTAATAGGGCGAATTCACACTGACCCTGCGATTGCGGAATCTCTGGCTTGCGGTATGACCGTGTTTGACTATATGGAAAACAGCGAAGCAGTGCGTGACTTTATGGCCGTAGCGCGTGAAGTGCTAAGTCAATTAGATCAATAAACAGGATGAAGCGACATGAAGGCTGGCAGGTCTTTCCTTACTAAAAACATGCGCCTCCCTGAGCACATGCCAGAGTGGAGGTTAGGGCCTTGGCTTACCCGCCTGTTGGTGGCGGTAGGAATCGTGTTGTGTGCAATGGTGGTGTTCACGCCTTTCGAGTTGTATGCGCAGTTGGGGTTTGCCTTCACCACCTTTCTTGCCGCTTATGTCATTAATCGCTTCACTACAGGGCGGTTGGCTACACTGATTCTAATCGGAATCTCTATCGTCACCTCCTTGCGTTATTTATATTGGCGACTGACCTCTACCTTAGGGTTTGAAACCAATGTGGATGCCTTGTTTGGCTATGGCCTGCTAGCGGCTGAACTCTACACCATTTTGGTCTTGTTGCTGAGCTATTTTCAATCAGCCTGGCCATTAAAACGCAAACCGGTTCCACTTCCGGATGACGTGGATTTATGGCCTAGCGTAGATATCTTCATCCCTACCTACAATGAGCCTTTGGATGTGGTCAGTCAAACAGCTCTGACAGCTTTAGCTCACGACTGGCCAGCTCACAGATTCAATATTTATGTGCTGGATGATGGCAACCGACCCGAATTTAAAGCGTTTTGCGAGCAAGCAGGGGTCGGCTATATTACGCGCGATAACAATAGGCATGCGAAAGCGGGCAATATTAATGAAGCCTTGAAAGTGACAAATGGCGAATATGTGGCCATTTTTGACTGCGATCACGTGCCCACACGCTCTTTTCTGCAAATCGTCATGGGTTGGTTTTTACTTGACCCCAAATTAGCGATGTTGCAGACCCCGCACGTTTTTTTCTCTCCTGATCCGTTAGAGCAAAACTTGGAAGTGTTTAAAAAGGTGCCTAACGAAGGCAAGCTATTTTACGGCTTGACTCAAGACGGTAACGATTTATGGAATGCCACTTTTTTTTGTGGCTCTTGTGCAGTGTTACGGCGAAGTGCTTTATTAGATGTTGGCGGGGTGGCGGTAGAAAGTGTGACCGAAGATGCGCTAACTGCCTTGAAAATGAATCGTAAAGGCTATAACACAGCATATTTAGCAATACCTTTGGCTGCTGGTTTGGCCACAGAGAGCTTGTCGCGGCACGTAGGTCAGCGGATACGCTGGGCCCGTGGTATGGCGCAAATTTTCCGCTCTCATAACCCCCTGATAGGGAAAGGCTTGAGTCTGGCACAACGGTTATGCTATGCCAGCGCTGCCTTGCACTTTTTCTATGGCTTGCCGCGATTGGTTTTTTTGACAGCGCCCTTAGCCTACTTGTTTTTTGGCGCGCATGTCTTTAACGCCTCAGCATTGCTAATTATGGCTTACGCCGTGCCGCATATTGTGCATGCTTTGTTAACGAACTCACGCATGCAAGGGAAATACCGACATACGTTTTGGAACGAAGTGTATGAGACGGTGTTGGCTTGGTACATCATGCTGCCTACTCTAGCTACGCTAGTTTCACCAAACAAAGCGCGTTTTAACGTTACTCAGAAGGGCGGTGTGATTGAGCAGGACTATTTTGATTGGGAGTTATCTCGTCCTTATATTGCCTTGCTCAGTCTTAATATTATTGGTTTTATTGTCGGCTTTGTCAGCTTGGTGTTTTATGCTGATAGCTGGGCTTTGATGTGGACGCTGATCATGAATTTGGGCTGGACCTTGCATAATATTGTGATTTCCAGTGCTAGTTTGGCGGTCGCAGGGGAGCGTAAACAAATACGGCAGGCACCGCGAGTAGTCTCAAACCTTGTCGCCACCATACAGACTCAGGGGGGATATCGTTTTGCTTGTGAAACGACTGATTTTTCTCAGTTTGGTCTTGGTGTGAGAACGACAGGGCAGTTGCCGTTGAGAGTCGGTGAGCAGGTTTGGGTCAGTGTCTTTCGTAACGAGGAAGAAGCGATGTTTCCGGCACGAGTGGTATTCGTCGGCGACAATAAACTGGGTATGCAGTTTGACGAGCTCTCCATCGCACAGCAGGCCGAGCTGGCCAAGGTGACTTTTGCCCGAGCGGATACCTGGGCGCTGTTCTGGGCAGATGGAGAAAAAGATTCTGCGTGGGTGGCGATGAAGTCTATCGGTCATATTAGTCTGCAGGGATTCAAGGTATTGGGTCGTGAGGCGAACCAATTCGTACGCAGTAGGTTTGCGCGTTTGTTTGCATCTACAACAAAATAAACGTATGAACATGCTTTCATTGACACTACTAAAACGAGCACTACAGCAAGTTGCTCTGTGCCTGGTTTTCTGGGCAGGCCAAGGGCAAGCAGAGACCTACCAATTGGATTTCAGTCTGCTCGGCGCTCCAGATCAGATTACGTTACACGGTGTTGAGGATAATGAGACTGTGTGGTTCGGTGTGCCCGATAACCTACAGGTCGAGGACTTACGTCTAAACATACGTTTAGCTCACTCTGAGGCCTTATTGCCAGACCTCTCGCACCTGACGGTTTATCTGAACGATCAGTTGGTGGAAACTATTGACTTGAATAAGGATGTTTCCAGTCAGAAAGAGGAGTACAGCCTCAGCCTGCCAGTAACGCAATTAAAGCCGATGAATCAATTGCGTTTTCATCAGGTCGCGCACTACACACAGGAGTGTGAAGACCCTTTGCATGCCTCGTTGTGGACAGAATTACAGTCGGACTCTAATTTGGAAGTTAAGGCACGTGCTCGGCCCTTACCTAACGACTTAAGTCTATTACCTGTACCTTTCTTTGATCCTAAAGACGGACGTAGGCAAAGCATAGCCTTGGTTTTAGCTAAAAACAGCCAAGACAACGTGCAAGCGGCTGGGATACTGGCGTCTTGGTTTGGCGCTTTGTCTGGGTATCGTGGTGTGGATATTCAGTTGCTGAATCATTTTCCTAAAGAGGGTTCAGCTATAGCAATTGGTACCCATGCTGAACTAGCAGCGTTGGGTACGCATGCGGGAGGCAAGGGAGCAAGCTTAATGATTCAAGATGCGCCCAATGCTCCTATGGACAAGTTGTTGACAGTCAGTGGGCAGACCGGTCAGGAAGTGGTCACTGCGGCTAAGGCTTTGGCCTTAGGCGGCGATTTTTTGTCGGGGGCTGAAGCAACGGACTTAACGGTTAGCGTGCAACCGCGTCAGGCTTACGATGCGCCTAATTGGTTGCCCATAAACAGACCTGTTAAGTTTGGTGAGTTAGTCGAGCCTGAGGCGTTGATTACGCATGGCTATAAGCCTAGGCCTATCAATATGCACTTGCGTCTGCCGCCTGATTTGTATGCTTGGCGAAATGATCGTGTGCCATTGACTGTCAAGTACAGGCCTGCACGTAATGTACAAGATCCTGGTGCATTTTTATCGGTGGATATAGGCCAAGCGCAACTAAAAACGATAAAGTTCAATGAAGATTCTGCGCGAACAGAGAGTACCTTCGGTACCGATGCACTGCCCTTAGTGGAAAAAAGCATACTCGTCCCTTTAAATACCTTATCCACACGCGCGACGTTAAGCTTCAGTTTTTACTATCCCACGCCTTCCTTTAATGAATGTGAAAACTTGCTGGCCGATAATGTGGTTAGTGGTATAGATCCAGATTCGGTTTTGGATCTGAGTGGCATGATGCATCATTTGGCTATGCCGAATATGGGCGTGTTTTTTGATGCAGGCTACCCTTTTAGCCGTATGGCGGATCTATCCGAGACGGCTGTATTGCTCCAGGCTAGTGATAGTGACGTCAAAACATTCTTGCTGCTGATGGTTAGAATCGGTCAGTCCACAGGTTATCCCGCCACAGAGGTACAAGTACTGATCGATCCCAAAACGGATCAGGGTTTGGCAGACAAAGACTTATTGCTGATAGCAGGCGGAGGTAGCCTTGGCTTGTTGGAGCAATGGAAGAAATATTTGCCTGCTAAGGCTAGAGACAAAAGCGGCGGCCAGACAGTGATGAGCGGCTTTAGATCCCCTTTAAATAGCAATCGCCACGTGGTGGTGGTTATGGGCGATGACTCCGAGCAAACAGAGAAAACCTTGGCAGGCTTACTTAAGCAGGCAGATTTGGGAGCCGCCGTGCAGGGCAGTGTGGTGGCTGTGGCTGGTGATCAGGTAGATGTTTTATCGACAAAAACCACTTATTACACCGGTCACTTGGGGTGGCAGCGAGGCTTACAGTTTTTCTTGGGCCAGCGGCCATGGGTGCTCGCTTTACTTTTCATCATGGGTATTAGCCTAGCCAGTATCGTGGCTTATGTAGGTTTACGTGCCCGTGCTCGTAGCCGTCTGAGAGCCACAGGCGTGGCAGAACAATAATGAGTATGGTGGACATGAAAACTTCTATTCGTCGTGTTACTTCGTCATTGCTGACAATGGGCATGCTACTGGGAACCGTGAGCAGTGTCGCCCAGACGGCGAGCAACGTCGGTTCATCTTTTGAACTGCATAGTCAGAGCGAAGATCTGCAAGCCTCACGTCAGGCCCTGCCGTATGCGCAGCGCGCTTTACAACAGGATAAGGTCTGGAGTTTTAAAGATTTGGGCGCTCGCTTTCCGTTTAATTTACGGGGCGTAGATAGCAGTGATAGCGTGTTTTTCAATGTGCGCGCCGATGAGGTGGCCAGCGGGGGCGCTGTGACCTTACATTACAGCTACTCTCCCTCTTTATTGGATGATTATTCGCATATTAATGTGCTGGTCAATGACGAGGTGGTATATACCATACCTGTGACCGAACAGGGAGCTGGGCGTCCCTTGACCCAAGAAGTCAGCATACCTGCCCGCCTCTTGGCTGCTCATAACCAATTGCGTGTGCAACTGATAGGGCACTACACCCTAGAGTGTGAGGATCCCTTACATTCCAGCCTCTGGGCTAACGTCAGTAATCAAAGTACGCTGAGCCTCGACTTACAGAAAGTTGCTCTGGTCAACGACCTATCTATACTACCAGTTCCTTTTTTTGATCCCAGAGACCCAAACCGCTTAGATGTGCCTTTTGTATTTCTGGGTGAGCCCACCTCGGGTACTTACGAGGCTAGCGGTATTGTGGCCTCGTGGTTGGGCGCCTTGGCGGATTATCGTGGCGCTCGTTTTACCGCTTTGAAGAATCGCTTGCCCGAAAAAGGGCATGGCATAGTCTTTACATCGCCGGAACAGGTGGGCTCCTTTATTCCTGAAGTGCGGACTACGAGCCTTCCTTCTATCAGCATGGTTAGCAATCCCAATGACAGCAAAGGCAAGTTGTTGGTGATAAGCGGCGGCAACGCGGAGCAGTTGCGCAGCGCAGCACAAGCGCTTGTATTGGGTGGATCGATATTAACAGGGCCACAGGCAGAAATTTATGAGCCTCCTCAGATACAAGCACGACGTCCCTATGATGCTCCGCGCTGGCTGAGCACAGAGCGTCCGGTTCAATTTGGTGAGTTGATCACGCCTGAGCGCTTGGCTGTATCTGGTTACGATTCACCTATCATACGCATGGGGCTACGATTGCCTCCAGATTTGTTCACTTGGCGTCAGTCGCCCGTTGATGTACATCTTAAGTACCGGTATACCGTGCAGCCTGGGGCTGTGAACTCGTCTTTGATATTAGGCGTAGATAATCAGTATTTGAAGTCCTTACCGTTACTGGGTTTGACTCAGCTAGAGGGCCGAGATGCGAGTTTGGCAGCTATGGCGCCGGGTGAAATGTTACCCATGCAGGAGCATGTGCGTGTGCCTTTGTACCAGCTCTTGAATCGCTCTGAGCTGACTTATCGTTATATGTACGATTATATAAAGGAAGGGTTTTGTAAGGATGCCTTGCTGGATAATGTGCGCGGGCAGATAGATCCTGACAGTACGATAGATATCAGTGGCCGTAATCATTATTTGGAAATGCCGGATTTAGCCGCGTTTAGTGAGATGGGTTTCCCCTTTACCCGGATTGCTGACTTGTCCGAGACAGCGGTGGTGCTGGCCAGCTCACCGGATGAGCAGGAGTTGAGCACCTTTCTGGTCACCATGGGTCGAATGGGCGAGTCAACGGGACTACCCGCTACAGGTGTGCGGGTAGTAGATGCTAAGGCCAGCCTAGACCTAGATAAAGACTTGTTGATTATTTCTCCTGCCAGCAAGTTGCCTGCTAACTGGCAGCAATACCTGCCAGAATATACAGCGCAGCATAATCGCCAGTTTGGGACGTCTGATCTGGTGTACCGCACCAGTAATTGGGTCAGTCCCAACCCAGCTGACAGAATTCGTGATCAGCAAAGCGAGGTCGCCTATCGTAGTGACGGTCGCAGTGGACTGATAACGGGTTTTGAGTCGCCATTCAACTCCGGGCGCAGCGTCGTGGTACTAACGGGTACGGACTCCGAGGCCTTAGTTGATATCGGTGATGCATTGTTAAAGGCTCGCGCGGGGGAGCGCATCGAAGGCAGCGCTGTAGTAATACGTGGCGATAAGGTGCGCTCTTTGCTGGCTGAGAAAACCTATGCGGTAGGGAGTCTGGATATATGGACTCGTATACAGTGGACGCTTTATCAGTGGTGGCAGTATGCAGGCCAGTGGCGAACGCTATGGATACCTGGCCTGTTAGGGGTTATAGCGGTGGGCTTCATCCTAAGCCAATTGCTGGGCCGACGTCGTAAACAGGGAAAAACTTGAGGTAGTCATGTTACCAAGACTATTGATATGTGCTGCACTTAGCTTCTCTTTCATTGGAGGGGCTAAGGCCGCGACATGCGAACCTATAGATTGGCCTTTGTGGGATAGTTTCAAACAACATTTTCTGCAAGATAGCGGCCGAGTTTTGGATGCGAGCGTAGAGACGCAGTACACCACATCCGAGGGGCAGTCCTATGGCATGTTCTTTGCTTTATTGGCCAACGATCGCAAAGCCTTTGAACAGATGTGGACGTGGAGCGTAGATAACCTTGCCAGCGGCGATATGTCAAAAAACCTGCCTGCATGGTCGTGGGGCAAGACTAAAGACAATGAATGGAAAGTGCTGGATGCCAATACTGCATCGGATGCGAATGTGTGGTTTGCCTATGCTTTGCTGGAGGCTGGCCGCTTATGGGGGCAATCCGAGTATGAGCAGGCAGCACAACAGTTGTTGGCTTTGATCCAGGAGCAGGAGTTTGCTGATCTACCTGAGTTCGGTCCCATGTTGTTGCCGGGTAAAAATGGGTTTGTACGCACGGATGAGAAGAACTGGTTGCTGAATTTGAGCTACCTTCCTATCCCTGTTTTACGGTATTTGTCCGGAGCATCTGAAAACTCAGAATGGCAGGCTCTGGTAGATAACACGCTAAGGTTTATGCAGCAGGCTACACCTAAGGGATTGGCAGCAGACTGGAATGTTTATCAGCAGCAAAACGACAAGTACGTGTTCACGGTAGACGAACAAAAAGGAGCAGAGGGCAGCTACGATGCCATACGTACGTATTTATGGGCGGGCATGACAGATCCGGCAGATCCCTTGGCCAAGCCAGTCTTACAGGCTTTATCAGGCATGGCCGAGCTCATGCAGGCCGAGCAGCGTGTCGTACCGCCTGAAAAGGTAGATACATTGACGGGGCAGTCCATAGGGGAAGGCCCTTTTGGTTTTTCTGCTGCTTTATTGCCATATTTTATATCCTTGAATGATATGGATCAGGCGCAATGGCAGCGTGAACGTGTACAAGTAGAGTTACGGGCAGCTTTTCAGCCTGTGCGCACTAAAGTGCAACAGCCTCCTTATTATGATGTGGTGTTAAGCCTGTTTGGGCAGGGTTGGGCTGATGGGTATTATCGTTTCGAAAAGACGGGTAGTTTACGCCCCAAATGGGAAAAGACATGTTAGCTAAAAATAAAAAAATTGCGGGTTTGTTATTGGCTATATTGTTTCCATTTGGAGTACAGGCGCAAAATAGCAATATTTCCGTTTTACAGGAGCAGGGTGAGCATTGGCATGCACGGGGAGATTATGCGCGGGCGGCGGAAATCTGGGAAAAACTGCTGCAGATAGACCCCAACAATCAGCAGGCCTTGTTCAGTTTGGGACAAGCAGCGATACGCCAACAGCAACGGGCGAGTGCTAACAGTTATTTAGAGCGTTTGAAGCGGGTGGCGCCGAACAGCAAGCAAATAGGTGTCTTGGAACAAGAGCTACGGCTGAGTTCACCTGAAAGTAAGTCAGCCCTTGAGCGGGCACGGCAGGCGGCTAAAGAAGGAGATGTGCAAGCTGCCGTGCCTTTGTATCAGCAAGCTTTGGGCGGACAGGCCCCAGATGGCGAGCTGGCTGCAGAGTACTATTCGGCGTTGGCTTATGCTGACGAGCAAGGCCTGGAGGAAGCGATTGGCGGCCTGACACGTCTAAGCGAAAACAGGCCTCAAGATGCTCAGGTACAACTGCGACTGGCTCGGCAACTGGTGCGTAAAGAGGGAACACGGGCTCAGGGTGTAAAGAAGTTGGAGCAGCTCAGCAAGGTACCAGAGGTCAGTCAAGAGGCTAAGGAGAGCTGGCGTGAGGCTTTAGGCTGGATGGGGGAGTTACCTAAATTAGAGAATCGGCCTTTTTTTGAAGCCTATTTGAAAGCGTATCCTGACGATGAGAAAATTCGGGCACAGTACGACTCTCAGACACAGTATTTGCAAAGCCAACGTCAGGCTGCCAGCGCTGCGCAGCGAGCAACCGCTGCCGCTGATCCTTACGTGGATGCCATGCGTAGGGCAGGGGAGCTGTTGGACAGGGGCGACTTGGCCTTGGCCGAATCGCAACTGCAGGCTATTTTGGCTCAACGTCCTAATCATATAGATGCCATCGGCACCTTAGGTATTGTGCGTTTGCGGCAGAATCGTATCCCTGAGGCCGTGAGTTTGTTGAGTCAGGCTTATAAAGCTCAGCCCAATAATTGGCGCAATGCGTATTCCACAGCGCAATACTGGCACTTGATAGATCAGGGTAGTCGGGCCTTGGCAGCCAATGACTATAAGCAGGCAGAAGCGTTGTTTAACAAAGCCAAGCCTTTACAAAGCAAAGAGGTAGGAGCCAATTTGGGGCTAGCTCGCGTCGCCATGCAGCAGCGAGAATATAGCAAGGCCGAGGGGTTATATCAGGCTGCCTTGCGACTGCAGCCTGAAAATGCGGAAGCTCTGCTGGGGCTGGTGCAAGCATATGCCCAAGGCGGGAAGGTCGAAACTGCTACGCGTTTCGTAGACTCTCTATCGGCCAAACAGTTAACTGCTGCTGGTGGAAAGTCTAGATTACAAGGCATGTACGCGGCTGGGCTGGCTCAGGCACAACGGAAAAGTGGTGACTTAGCTTCGGCCCGCTCCACATTGGAGCAGGCTCTGGCGGCCGATCCTAATAGCGCCTGGGTAAGGCTGGAGCTGGCCGAGCTTTACAACCAGTCGGGGTATCAGAAAGAAGCTCAAGGACTACTTGACGGCTTATTGCTAACTGATCCGTATAATGCTGATGCTTTGTATACGTCAGCCATTTTTGCGGTGCAGAAAAATGACTGGCAAGGGGCTTTATTAAGTTTGGGCAAAATTCCGCCCAGTTTGTTGACGGCCGACATGCGGGCTTTGCAGCAGGACGCTTCCACACACGTAAAAATTAACTATGCCAAGACTCTGGCGCAGCAGGGTAGGCAGGTAGAAGCAAGTGCTTTGCTGGATGAGTTGGCCCCCCAAGTCGCCAGAGAGCCTGCTTTAGCGGCTCAGGTAGCAAGCGCTTATGCCGAAACAGGAGACAGCACTCGTGCCATGGCTATGATGCGCAGAGAGCTGAGTCGCAGCACTACGCCGAATCCCGATGTGTTGTTGCAATATGCTGGCCTACTGTTTCGTACTAATCAAGACGTCGAGGCTATGAGTGTGCTGCGCACACTGGAGTCTAGGCAGTTGAGTTCGCAGCAGGCCAAGACATTACGGGATCTGAACAATACGCAGGCAATTAAACAGGCTGAGTCCTTACGTGAGCAAGGGGATCTGGTGGCCGCTTATGATGCTTTGGTGCCAGTATTAAATAATAGCCCTAATGACCCTCAAGCTTTGGCGGCGTTAGCGCGTATGTATGCCTCCGCAAATCAGCCACGGCAGGCGTTGGACATTTATCAGGGCTTATTGCATGAAAATACCAATGACCCAGATTTGTATATAGGGGCTGCGCTAGTGGCAAATCAAATGCGTGATTTTCGTTACGCAGATCAGGCCGTTCAAAGTGCTTTGTCTCTAGCGCCAGACAATATTAATACCTTAACCACTGCAGCGGGTATTTATCGAGTACAAGGCAAGGTGTCTAAGGCGCAAAAGTTGTTACAGCATGCGGTAACCCTACAAGAGTCAGATATACGTAGCTATTCGGCTAATGGGCAGTTCGCAGACGTGGGCAGACCTGATGCAGCCGTTGGCAGAAGTAGTAACCCGTTCGTAGGCTTGCCAGGACAACGTAGCAACAGTACTGCAGTGCAGGCTTTTGCTGCCCAGCCATCTACGGCGATGGCGTCGGCAAATAGGCAGCATGCAGGCTGGGATCCTACACCTGCAGTTCAGCCCATCTCAACGGCGGCGACGGGGAACTATCGTGCTGCTCCGGGAGGTTTGCCTGGTCGAGCCGATCAAGCATCCTTAAATCAAGCCTATGCAGGCAATCCCTATGAGCGTGCCCCTTTATCAGCTAGCTCTGCCTCGGCGCGCGCGTTGACTCCACTAGAGCAGGAGCTGGCACTATTACAACAAGACCGAACGCCCGAACTGAAAGCCGGCGCCATTTATCGTTCCCGCACTGGCAGTAGCGGCACTAGCCGTCTGGATGAGATGCAGTCTCCCATAGAGGCGAGCATGCCTTTTGGTGATGGTAAAGCGTTTGCTCGAATCACCCCTACCTTTGTAGATTCCGGCAAGTTCAGTACAGGTAGGTTGGTAGAAGAGATGCACGGTATACGTAATATCGTTGGGCCTCAGTATGAGTTTGGTAATGCTGCCAATGACAGGCGCATTAGTGACCGCATGCCAACCAGTCAAACGGGTGTCGGTTTAGCTGTTGGCTATGAGTTACAGGGTGTGAAGATTGATTTGGGGGTGACGCCTTTGGGGTTTAAAACCCAGTCGTTTACGGGCGGCGTAGCTTATAGTGGGGCCATATCAGACGATGGTTCGGTGAAGGCAGGTATTAATGTGTCGTCGCGACCAGTCACAGACAGTGTGATGTCTTTTGCAGGCGTAGAGAATCCGGTCACTGGCGAAGTGACGGGCGGCGTCATGGCCAGCGGCGTTCGCGTCGATATTAGTAAAGATTTAGGTGATGCAGGTTTATATGCGTCGACCTCTTGGCACACACTCAGAGGTAAAAATGTAGAGTCTAACCGGCGTTTGGAAACGAATGTAGGAGTGTATTCACATTTTATTAATGAAGACGACCATTTGCTTACTGCTGGGCTTAATTTGAACTACACCAGCTATGCCAAAAATCTACGACATTTCACGCCTGGACACGGGGGTTATTTCAGCCCGCAAAACTCGTTCTCCTTTGGTGTACCATTTAATTGGTCTAAAAAAGAAGGCAATCTGACCGTGAAGCTGTCCGGCTCGGTCGCGATAGAGCACTTTAAGGAAAAGGCTGCCGATGCTTTTCCGGGCTATTCCGAGGCAGAGGCGCAGCAACTATATCGTACGATTCTCGGCGATAGCGCTATGACCATGCTTGGCTATATACCGAACGCGGGTGCTTACCCCGGACAAAGCAAAACAGGCTTATCTTATAATTTGAATTTAGCCGCCGAATATGACGTAATGCCAGGCATGTTACTGGGCGGCCATATAGGCATGGATAAATCGGGCGATTACCGGCAGGTAATTGGTGGTGTTTATATGAAATACTACTTTGATCAGCAACAACGGACCAACACCAGCTTACCCTTAGCACCTTATTTGTCTCCTTATACTGAAACGTATGGAGCTGCTTATTAATTAAGTATCACACCCAGTCTAGGTACAGCGCAGGGCACTATTTAAGTTAGCGAGTAAATTATAGAGGTAGTGATGAGTCTGAAAAGCTGGCTACTATGTTTCTTATTGAGTCTGTTTTTGAACCCTGTGGCCAGAGCCCAGGTATGTGCCGGTGTGGACTGGCCCCTTTGGCAGGGGTTTAAGAAGCACTATCTGCAGGACAGCGGACGCGTTTTAGACGGCAGTACAGATTTACAGCATAGCTCATCAGAAGGGCAGTCGTACGGCATGTTTTTTGCCTTAGTAGCGAATGATAGGCCTGCTTTCGAGAGCATGTGGCGTTGGAGCGTAGACAACCTAGCTGGTGGCGATATGTCGCAGCGTTTACCCGCTTGGATATGGGGGCTTAGCGATAAAGCTAAATGGGAGGTGCTGGATGCGAACTCGGCTTCCGATGCGGATGTCTGGTTTGCCTATACCTTGCTGGAAGCGGGGCGTTTGTGGGATGAGCCCAAATATGAACAAGCGGGCCAAGCGTTGCTGGCACTGATCCAAGAGCAGGAAGTGGTGGAATTACCTGAACTGGGTGCTATGCTATTGCCTGGTAAAGATAGTTTTGTGAAGTCCGAAACAAGTTGGCAACTGAATCTGAGCTATTTGCCGGTACCTGTGTTGCGCCGCCTATCCAAGGCAACGCCAGCGCCGGCTTGGAAGTCTCTGGCGGAAAACAGCGTGCGTTTCATGCAGCAGGCTGCACCTAAAGGTTTGGCAGCAGATTGGAATTATTATCAGCAGCAGGATGGACGTTACTTATTTACCGTGGATCAGCAAAAAGGTCCTGTGGGTAGCTATGATGCGATACGTACCTACCTGTGGGCGGGGATGACGGACCACGCTGATCCATTGGCCCAGCCGGCCCTACAGGCCTTGTCAGGAATGGCAAAGTTAATGCAAAGCGAATATCGTGTCATTCCCCCAGAGCAGGTAAACACACAAACTGGGGCTGCCCAAGGCGAAGGCCCTTTTGGCTTTTCTGCTGCTTTGTTGCCTTATTTCATCGCCTTAAATATGAGCGATCAGGCTGCTTGGCAGCGTGAACGCGTGCAGGTTGAGTGGCGGGCTGCCATGCAGCCTACGCGTACCATTGAACGTCAACCACCTTATTACGATGTCATGCTAAGCCTGTTTGGTTTGGGGTGGGCAGAGGGCTATTATCGTTTCGCACCAGATGGTCAATTACGACTCAAGTGGCAAAGTACGTGCGAATGAACAAGCAACTATTAAGGGCCTTGTGGCTGGCGCTTATTTTTACCACTGTAGCGTACGCGCAAAACTCAGGCGTTTCCGTATTACAGGAGCAAGGTAAATACTGGCAAGAGCGCGGCGATTATCAGCGCGCCGGTGAAGCTTGGGATAAGTTGCTACAAATAGAGCCTGATCATCAAGAGGCGTTATATTCTTTGGCTCAGGCAGCCATACAGCAACAGCGAAGGGCAGCGGCACAATCCTATCTGGATCATTTAAAACGCCTAGCACCTAATAGTCAGAGAGTGGCGCTTTTGGAGCAGGCCATGCTGTTAAGTCAGCCAGCCAATAAAGCGGCCTTGGAGCAGGCGCGGCGTAACGCTGCTGAAGGGGATATAGACGTAGCCTTACCCTTATACCGCGAAGCTTTGGATGGACATACTCCTGAAGGTGAAGTGGGTATGGAGTATTACTCTTATTTGGGCTACCAGGATCAGGCAGGCATGGAGGAGGCGATTCAGGGATTGAGACGCTTGAGTGCAGCCTCTCCCGATGACCCTCGTATTGCCTTGCGTTTAGCTCGACATTTGGCGCGCCAGTCTAGTACTCGAACTGAGGGTATAAAAATGTTGGAGCAATTGTCGGCTAGGGCGGATATAGGGAGTGACGCAGGGGAAAGTTGGCGAGATTCGTTGAGTTGGCTAGGTTCTCCACCTGATCTGAAATATCGCCCTTTGTTCGAGTCCTATCTGAGTCGCCATCCCGATGATGAAGAGATCAAGGCGCAATATGCTGCGCAGACTGAGTTGATACAGCAGCGCCAGAAGGCGGCGGCTGCACAAAGGCTGGCTGCTCAGCGTGCTGCAGCCCCCAGTCCTGCGGTGGTTGATCCTTATGCAGATGCGATGCGTGAGATAAATGATTTGATGGATAAGGAAGAGCTGACGCAGGCTGAAGCCAAGCTACAAACCATATTGCAAAAACAGCCTAGTTATATAGCGGCCAAGGGGACTTTGGGTGTTATACGTATGCGGGAAGGGCGTTTACAAGAAGCCTTGAGTCTGCTTGGGCAGGCGTACAAGGCTCAACCGAGCAACTGGCGTGCAGCGTATGCCTCTGCCCAGTATTGGAATCTAATTGGTCAGGCCAATCGAGCATTGGCCAATGGCGAGACTAAGCAGGCTGAGGCTCTTTTTCAGCAAGCTCAGCCCTTACAGCCGCAAGAAGTGGCGGCTAAGCTGGGTCTTGCCAGCGCAGCTCTGCGTCAACAGGACTACACGCTTGCTGAGCAGCGTTATCGGGCTGTATTAGCACAAAAGCCTGAAAGCTCAGATGCTTTGCTAGGGCTAGTGCAGGTATATAAATATGCAGGTCGTGCCGAACAGGCCGATGCTTATGTCAACACATTAAGTCCTGAGCAGTTGGCCGCGGTAGGGGGCAAGAGCAACTTACAAAGCCTGTATGTCGCCGACCTAGCGATAGAGCAGCGTAAGCGGGGCGATCTGGCTTTGGCTGCCCGTACTTTGGAGCAGGCTCTGCTACTTGAGCCCGACAGTTCTTGGCTAGGCATAGAGTTGGCTCAGGTTCGTCATTTGGCGGGTGAGGACGCTAAAGCAGAAGAGATTTTGCAAGCCATCTTGCAGCGTGAGCCGCTCAATGCAGACGCTTTATATATGCAAGCCACTTTTGCGAGGCAGCGAAATGATTGGCCAAGCGTGTCTACTTACCTAAGTAGAATTCCAACCGATTTATTGACTTACGATATGCGCGCTTTCCAGTCCGAGGCGCAGATGAGGTTACAGATTGATCATGCTAAAACGCTTGCTTTGCAAGGTAAGCAAGAAGAAAGCGCTTTGTTGCTAGAGGCGCTGGCAAAGCAAGTCGAGGACGTGCCCGTGCTGGCAGCTCTGGTGGCTACCGCGTACGCACAAGTAGGTGATCCCGCCTATTCGGTTACGCTATTGCGTAAAGAGCTGGGACGTAGCAACAGCCCAGACGTAGACATGAAGCTTGCTTATGTGGATGTGTTACTGCGGACTCATCAGGACGTGGAGGCTGCCAGTATATTGCGTAGTATCGATAGCAGCACACTTGAAGCACCGCAGTTGCAGAGTTGGCAGGCGCTCAGCAGACGGCAGACTGTCCGGCAAGCTGAAGCACTGGGTGAGCGCGGTGAACTTGCCGCTGCTTATGATGTTCTGGCTCCGGTATTAAGAGACACGCCAAATGATGTAGAGGCTTTGCTAGCTTTAGCTGGTATGTATACGGTCGCCAATGAGCTCGACAAGGCTAGCGCAATTTATAAAAAACTACTGCAACAACATAGTGATCAGCCGCAGATTTATTTGCGGGCGGCTGTCGTAGCCAATCAACAGCGAGACTTTCAGTACGCTCATCAGGCGGTACGGAAAGCAGTGGCATTGGCCCCAACTGATGTCGCGGTCTTAAATGCCGCAGCACAGATTTATCAAGATCAGAATAAACCGCAACAGGCACAGGAACTTTTAGATAAGGTGTCGGCTTTACGAAAGCCCCCTGACATACCACAACCTAAACAGCCCGTTACGGATCCCTTGCTGCCTGCGCTTAATCCCTTTGTCGGTAGGGTAATAAATCGGGGCAATGATCCTGAGTTACAGACGAGCTCTTCTACACAAACCGATGTTTTAAGGCGCACGGACAGAAGGTTTTAGTTGGTCCGTAGCGTGACGTTAAATAGCCTGAGCGAGGTGGGCTTGGCCCGCTCATGCAAAGGCATAAGAATTTTTTGTTTTGGCAGCGTGGGCATCGCTGCCGCGTGTTAATCCAGTCAGATTATTAAACCGTTCAGAGCGAAATATTATGCTAGCTACCGTATTAACTGGGATGACTATATTAATGATAGGAGATAGTCATCTAACTAATCGCAACTATTTGATTGATACTTTGCACACGGCTCTGCAGGAAAAGGGGGCGCATGTGCATACTTTTGGGGTATGTGGTACCAATGCGGGTGATTGGCTGAAAGCCACACCAGGCAAGTGTGGTGCGGCCGAACGTATTGAGGGAAATCGCCTTAGTATTTTGGCCAATGACACGGCGACTAAGCCTATTACGAGTTTAATCTCACAGATTAAACCGGATGTCGTGATTGTGGTGATGGGGGATGCTATGGCAGGGTACGACAAAAACGTATTCCCTAAAGCTTGGGCATGGAAAGACGTGACAACGCTGACTAAAGAAATTGCCAGTACCAATACCCAATGTGTGTGGGTTGGCCCAGCCTGGGGCACAGAAGGTGGGCGTTACCAAAAAACCTTTAAGCGCGTCCAGGAAGTCTCAGATTTTCTGCAAGATAATGTGGCACCTTGTCAGTACATTGATTCTTTGCGTCTTTCCAAACCTGGCGAGTGGGCTACGACGGATGGACAGCACTTTACCGCCAGTGGTTACGCAAAATGGGGGGCAGCGATTGCCCAGCAACTGACGATAGATTTAGAAAAGAAATAATCATGCGTATTTATGCTTTATTTTTATTGGGGTGGGCAGGCATGTTCTCAACTGCTCTGGCAGCTCCTGCGCTTTATAGCACCGGTCCAGGAGAAGCCAGCGCCTATATACGTTTTGTAAACTTGACCTCCCAACCAGTAAGCTTAGGAGCGGCAGAGCAAGTATTAGAGGGGATGCAGGCCTCAGACTTTCAAACAGTCACGTCGGGGAAGGCTTTGGGTGGTGTGATACGGTCGGGTGAGCAATCATTGCTGCTGCAAGACAGTTTGCCTGAAGGTGCTTTTTTAACGGTCGCTATCGTAGAGAGTCAGGGTTCACTGAGCATGAGCCGGTTTCTGGATGAGGTAAGCGATTTCAGCGCTAAGCGTAGTTCTGTTAGCCTTTATCATGCCGCGCCTGATTGTGGGTTGGCAGACGTAAAAGTTCAGGGCCGCGATTTGCGTTTGGTACAGGGCGTAGCCTATGGGCAGGTGGTGCGTAGGCAATTTAATCCAGCAGAGCTGAACTTGGAGGTGGTGTGTGCTGAGCAGACATCGCCTATACCTGTACCGTCTCAGGGCATGTTAGAACCCGGAGAACGTTATAGCATTCTGCTGTATCAGAACGCTGAGGGTGAGCGTTCGGTACAGTGGATCAAGGACACCATGCAGAAATAAGCACAGATCATGGTTTTTACCTCTGCGGAATTTCTATTCTTATTTTTTCCGCTTTTCTTGCTCTGCTATCTAATCGTGCCGCGTTCCTGGCGGAATGGGGTCCTATTAGTATTTAGCTACATTTTTTATGCTTGGTGGAGCCCCGCCTTCACTTTACTGTTGTTGGCCTTGACTCTGCTAACTTGGGTGGGGGGACTTCATCTGCACGGGCCCTATCGAGGCTGGACACTTAGCTTATTGATAGGTGCTAATACCAGCGTACTGTTTTGGTATAAGTACGCTAATTTGGGCTTTCAGTTTTATGCCAGCTATTTATCATGGCGAGGTCATTTGCCTCCGACATGGGAGCGTGTAGGGCTGCCCATAGGTTTATCTTTTATTGTCTTGCAGGCAATTTCCTATTTGATTGATGTATACCGAGGGCAGCAGCAGGCCGAGCGTAATGGATGGCTGTTTGCGACTTACATTGCCATGTTTGGTCAGCTCATTGCAGGGCCTATATTACGCTACGAATGGGTGCAGTCTGCTTTGTTGACTCGCACTCTCAGTGTTCAGGGTATGCGCCTAGGAGCAAGGCGTTTTATGTTGGGCTTTAGTATGAAGGTATTAATTGCCGACACCCTGTCCCCCTTGGTAGATGCTCTTTTTGCTGTCACACAACCTGGGTTTTTTGATGCTTGGCTGGCTTGCTTAGCATACTCCGTACAGTTACTGTTTGATTTCGCAGGATATAGCGCGATGGCCATCGGTATAGGTTTGATGCTGGGCTTTAGCTTTCCCGAAAATTTTCGACAGCCGTATAGCTCACGATCGATTCAAGAGTTTTGGCGCCGTTGGCATATCTCTCTTTCTACTTGGATACGTGATTATTTATATATACCTCTAGGGGGGAGTCGTGTAGCCCCTTGGCGGGGTTATGCCAATCTAATTATAGTCATGGCCATAGGCGGGCTATGGCATGGTAGTGATAGCCTGAACTTCTTACTATGGGGACTGGCTCATGGTGTGGCTCAGGCCGTCGCGAAATTCTGGAGCAGGATGGGCTTAAGCATGCCTGCTACACTGGGCCATTTTTGTACCTTACTGTTTGTGTTCTTGGCTTGGGTGGTGTTTCGTAGCCCTGATTGGTCTACCGCATGGACTTTATACCGCGCACAATTAGGTTTGTCGGGCTGGCAACTGAGTGATACCACATTGACAGTACTGCGGTACTGGCATTGCCTAGCGCTGTCCCTAGGTTTGATGTTAGCGTTACTGCCTGAATCTGTGGTCAGTGACATCAAGCAACCGGGTACGTTGAAGCGCATATGGTTTTATGGTGGCCCGGTACTCTTGTTTCTGCTCTCGATGGGTTTTGTGCTTAGTCGCCAGAGCGTCCCTTTTCTTTACTTCCAATTTTAACTGATGCAGCAGCCTGATCGCTCTCTCGTTACGTTAAAGCAGCTTGGCAGCATTCCTTGGGATTTGCTGGTCTTTATCTGTACGCTGCTTGTTGGGTTGGGCATATTGGGGGGCGCCTTGTGGCAAGGGCACTTTGCGCCTTGGTGGAATAAGGGTACCCCGAACAGCTTACTAACGGGCCAGTGGACGGCCGAATTCAGTGAGTCAGTTAACGATGCCCCCGGTCTTGAGGTTTGGGCTAGGCTGCATCGCGAAGGGGCTTATTTATTGATGGGAAGTTACGGTCCGAATGTGCGGGCCGGCTGTGAGGACTGGTTGTTCCTACAGGAAGAGATACAGGCGGTTAGCGGCGAGCCACAGGAAAACATCATTCAGCGGCTACGAGCCGTAAAGCAGATACATACAACATTGCGAAAGAATAATGTACAGCTATACATAGTGATGGTTCCTGATAAAAGCCGTGTAGAAAAGGGACAGTTATGCGACTTACCTAGACCACGCTCTTATGAGTCCCGGCTGGAGCAGTGGAACCGTGCCCTGAGCAGTGAGGCAGTGGCCGTGATTGACACTACGGCGTCTTTAGTGGCTGCAAGCAAGGTGGCTCCAGCTTACTGGCGACTGGACACGCATTGGAATCAGCACGGTGCTAGGCATGCGGCGAATGCTGTCAGCGATTACTTGCAAGCCCACCAGGCGATACCCAACGCAACATTACAGACTACGATACAAGTTGGTGCTAGTCAGCCGCGTAAGGGGGACTTAATCCGACTTGCTGATCTGGAGCACTTGCCTGAGCAATGGCTGCCGCCAGCAGATACCGAGCAGATCTTGAATTTTCAATTTACAGCTCTGCAAGAAAATGGACTTTCTGATGAGGACCTAGAGAGCCAATTATTCGATGAGCCTCAACACGCTGACGTGGTTCTGGTCGGAACGTCTTTTTCGCGTACAGCCGATTTTGGTCGATTTTTATCTACTGCTTTAAAAACGAACGTGATTAATCTGGCTGAAGATGGGGCGGGTATGCTAGGGCCTATGAAGGCCTTTATGCAACAGTCTCAGGAGCAAGGGGAGTGGCCTGTACAATTGCTATGGGAAATACCTGAGCGTTATATACAGACTCCTATAGCTGAGTCAGAGCAATCTTGGCTGGAAACGCTACTTACTTTGCCTTGATTTGACCTTGGTTGTGTTGCCTATCGTAGTGATAGACTAAGGTTAGTGGGTTGAGTGATACACTCCAGCTGAAATCTCACTGGGAATAAACACTTAGGTTAAAAAATCTTGCTTAATCAATGTACATAGCATAGAATCTAATACTTACTTTACTGTAGGGTTTAATGTTTCTAGTTATGGGGCTGATAAGCCAGTAAATTAGTGCATAAAAACTTGCGGTAATCAAAAGTAAATAAACGTTTTGTCTCTCGCAAGATTTCAACCTAGGGTTCGGCTTGCCGGACCAGATTCGAGATCGGGGTTACGGTATCGAACTGGCTGGATCCGAATCTGACGGGACCAAAACTGGTTGTGCGGCCTAGCCATTGTGGCGGGACTTTGCAATTAAGTTGGAACAGGAACAATCATGATTCAAATGCAGACCACGCTGAACGTGGCCGACAACACAGGTGCGCGTGAAGTAATGTGCATTAAAGTGTTAGGCGGCTCGAAGCGACGTTATGCCGCTATTGGTGACATTATTAAAGTCACTGTTAAAGAGGCGGCTCCGCGCGGGCGCGTCAAAAAAGGCGAAATTTATAACGCTGTGGTAGTTCGTACTGCCAAGGGTGTACGCCGTAAAGACGGTTCGCTGATTCGTTTTGGTGGCAATGCCGCCGTATTGCTCAATGCCAAGCTGGAACCCATTGGTACTCGCATCTTCGGACCCGTTACGCGCGAATTGCGTACCGAGAAGTTCATGAAGATCGTGTCCTTGGCTCCTGAAGTGCTGTAAGGAGCGCAAGATGCAAAAAATTCGTAAAGGCGACGAAGTTATCGTGCTAACGGGCCGTGATAAAAAACGCCGTGGCACAGTGCTGCAACGCGTCGATGCAGACCACGTTATCGTGGAAGGCATTAATGTGGTGAAAAAACACGTGAAAGCTAATCCTATGGCTGGCACGCAAGGCGGTATTGTTGATAAAACGATGCCTATCCACATCTCCAACGTTGCTTTGTTTAACCCAGAAACCGGTAAAGGCAGCCGCGTAGGTATTCAGGTCATTGATGGCCAGAAAACACGTGTGTTTTTGCCTAGCGGCAAAGCTGTTGGCGCTAAAGCGTAAGGGGTATAACAATGGCACGTTTACAAGATTTTTATCGCGAAAAAGTAGTTGCTGAGTTGCAAAAACAATTCAACTACGACAGCGTAATGGAAGTACCGCGCATCACAAAAATCACTCTGAACATGGGTGTTTCTGAAGCCGTTGCTGACAAGAAAGTTATCGACAACGCTGTTTCTGACATGACAAAAATTGCTGGTCAGAAGCCTGTTGTTACCAAAACTCGTAAGGCTATCGCTGGTTTTAAAATCCGCGAACAGTACCCGATCGGTTGCATGGTAACTCTGCGTGGTCAACGTATGTACGAATTCCTGGATCGTCTGATCGCTGTGGCACTGCCACGCGTGCGTGACTTCCGAGGTGTTTCCGGACGTGCGTTTGACGGTCAGGGAAACTACAACATGGGGGTTAAAGAGCAAATCATTTTCCCCGAGATCGAATACGACAAAATCGACGCAGTTCGTGGCTTGAATATTAGCATCACGACTTCTGCCAAGACAGACGAAGAAGCGAAAGCGTTGTTAGGCGCATTCAGCTTCCCGTTTCGTAACTAAGGGGCGACAAAGTGGCTAAATTATCACTTATCAACCGCGATATTAAACGCGCTAAGCTGGCAGAAAAATTTGCCCCTAAGCGTGCGGCGTTGAAAGCTATTATTGACGACCAGTCCAAGTCCGATGAGGAGCGTTACCAGGCCCGTCTGCAATTGCAGCAACTGCCTCGCAATGCCAACCCAACTCGTCAGCGCAACCGTTGTGCTGTTACTGGGCGCTCACGTGGTGTCTACAAGAAGTTCGGTTTGACTCGCCATAAAGTGCGCGAAATGGCAATGCGCGGCGAGATTCCCGGTATGACTAAGGCCAGCTGGTAGGAGAATACATTATGAGCATGAGCGATCCAATCGCCGATATGTTGACCCGCGTGCGTAACGCGCAGATGGTCAACAAAACATCGGTTAGCATGCCCTCCTCGAGGCTGAAAGCAGCAATTGCTGCTGTGCTGAAAGACGAAGGCTACATTGAAGATTTTCAAATCGTTGGCGAAGCAGCCAAACCAGTTTTGGAAATCACCTTGAAATACTATGCCGGCCAGCCAGTTATTGAGCGTATTGACCGTGTGTCACGCCCAGGACTGCGCATTTACAAAGGCAGCGCCAGCATTCCACAAGTCATGAACGGCTTGGGTGTTGCTATCGTATCCACCTCTCGTGGTGTGATGACCGATCGCAAAGCACGCGCCGCTGGTGTTGGTGGCGAAGTGCTGTGCTACGTGGCATAAGGAGAATATTCATATGTCACGTATTGCTAAATACCCCGTTTCTTTGCCTAAAGGCGTAGAAACAACAATTGCTGCTGATCAGATTACTGTTAAGGGCCCATTGGGTACCTTGGTTCAGTCTCTGACCGGTGATGTCAACATTGAGCTTCAAGACGGTCAGTTGTCTTTTGTTGCGGCGAATGATAGCCGTCATGCAAATGCAATGTCCGGTACCGTGCGTCAATTAGTCAACAACATGGTTGTTGGTGTAAGCGCCGGTTTTGAGCGTAAATTGAGCCTGGTTGGCGTGGGTTTCCGTGCTCAGGTTCAGGGTACCGCCTTGAAGCTGCAGCTTGGTTTTTCGCACGATATCGTGCACGAACTACCTGAAGGCATTAAAGCCGAGTGTCCTACTCCGACTGAGATCGTGATTAAGGGCTCTAACAAGCAGGTGGTTGGTCAGGTTGCCGCAGAAGTGCGTGGCTATCGTCCACCAGAGCCTTACAAAGGCAAAGGTGTGCGTTACGTCGACGAGCGCGTCATCCTCAAGGAAACCAAGAAGAAATAAGCCTGCAGGCAAGGACGAATCATGGACAAAAAACAATCCCGTATGCGTCGTGCAGTGGCAACTCGCCGAAAAATCAGCGAGTTGCGTGTACACCGCCTTGCGGTGCACCGCTCGAATACGCATATTTACGCGAACATCATCTCCCCCGAGGGAGATCGTGTGCTCGTCAGCGCATCGACGCTCGAGCCCGAAGTACGCAAAGAACTGGCCGCTGGCAGCAATGTCGAAGCAGCCGCCTTTATTGGCAAGCGTGTTGCCGAGAAAGCGAAAGCAGCAGGTATCGAACAGGTTGCTTTTGATCGCTCAGGCTTTCGTTACCATGGCCGCGTGAAAGCGCTGGCTGATGCCGCGCGTGAAGCCGGCTTGAAATTCTAATAAAGGAATTATCAAATGGCTAAAGCACAAGGCAGACAGGCTCCCGAGCAAGAACGCGACGACGGCCTGAAAGAAAAAATGATCGCGGTTAACCGCGTAAGTAAAGTGGTTAAGGGCGGCCGTACCATGAGCTTCGCCTCACTAGCAGTAGTTGGTGATGGTGATGGTCGTATTGGTATGGGTAAAGGTAAAGCACGTGAAGTGCCTGTCGCTGTACAGAAAGCTATGGAACAAGCCCGTCGCGGTTTGATCAAAGTTGCTTTGAACAATGGCACCTTATACCACTCCGTAGTTGGCAAGCACGGTGCATCTACCGTTCTAATTTCGCCAGCGGCAGAAGGTACCGGCGTTATCGCTGGTGGCCCAATGCGTGCGATTTTCGAAGTAATGGGTGTACGTAACGTAGTCGCCAAGAGCCTGGGTTCTAGCAACCCATACAACATGGTTCGCGCGACAATTAATGGTTTGCGTGCCTGCTCGACACCGTCTGAAATTGCTGCTAAACGTGGCAAGTCAGTAGAAGAAATTCTGGGGTAAGTCATGGCACAGAAACAAATTAAAGTTACTCTCGTGCGTTCTGTTATTGGCACAAAACAAGATCACCGCGACACAGTGCGTGGCTTAGGTCTTCGTCGTGTTAACAGCAGCCGTGTATTGCTTGATACTCCTGAGATTCGTGGGATGATCCGTAAAGTGGATTATCTGGTCACGGTTTCAGAAGCCTGAAAGGAATCGGGATGTCAGAATTACAATTGAATAATCTTAAGCCAGCCGCCGGCGCTAAGCATGCACCTCGCCGTGTTGGTCGTGGTCCAGGTTCGGGTTCGGGTAAAACCGCCGGACGTGGTCACAAAGGTCAGAAATCTCGTTCAGGCGGTTTCCATAAAGTAGGCTTTGAAGGCGGTCAGATGCCTTTGCAGCGTCGCTTGCCTAAACGTGGGTTTACTTCCCTGAACGGTCATCTGTACGCTGAAGTTCGCTTGTCTGAAATTCAAAAAATTGACGCCGAAGAAATCGACGTGCAAGTTTTGAAACAGGCTGGCATCGTTGGCCAGATGGTTCGCTATGCGAAAGTCATCAAGTCTGGTGAACTTACCCGCAAGGTTGCACTGAAAGGCATTACTGCTACTGCTGGCGCACGCGCTGCGATCGAAGCAGCTGGCGGTTCGCTGGAATAATAAGGGGTTACGGTGGCAAAAGCTCAGGCACAGAGTAAAGCAGGTCCACGCTACGGCGACTTAAAACGCCGTCTTGTGTTTCTGTTGCTCGCCCTGATTGTCTACCGCTTGGGTACACATATCCCTGTGCCAGGCATCAATCCTGATGCCTTGTCCGAACTGTTTTCACAGAACCAAAGTGGTATTTTGGGGCTGTTTAACATGTTCTCTGGGGGTGCACTGGAGCGTTTTTCAGTGTTCGCACTGGGAATCATGCCGTATATTTCTGCATCGATTATTATGCAGTTGATGACGGCAGTAGTGCCCACGCTGGAAGCAATCAAGAAAGAGGGTGAGTCGGGTCGTCGTAAGATTACGCAATACACGCGCTATGGCACGGTCTTTTTGGCCTTGTTCCAAGCAGTGGGTATTTCCGTAGCACTGGAGTCCCAGCCCGGTCTAGTGATCGACATGGGTATTATGTTCCGGATTACGACGGTAGTCACGTTGGTTACCGGCACCATGTTTCTCATGTGGCTAGGTGAACAGATTACCGAGCGAGGCTTGGGTAATGGTATTTCCATACTCATCTTTTCCGGGATTGTTGCAGGCCTGCCTAATGCTTTAGGGGGTGTGCTCGATCTGGTACGCACGGATTCCATGTCGATTCTGTCGGCTCTGTTTATCCTGCTTCTTGTTGCTGCCGTAACGTACTTCGTCGTTTTTGTTGAGCGTGGGCAACGTCGCATCACGGTCAACTATGCCAAACGTCAGGTAGGTAACCGCATTTATGGTGGACAAAGTTCGCACTTGCCACTGAAACTGAATATGGCTGGGGTGATTCCTCCAATTTTCGCCTCGTCTATTATTCTGTTGCCAGCGACAATTGCTAATTGGTTTTCCAGCTCTCCCGGTTTGGGGTGGTTGCGTGAAATCGAAGCAGCTTTATCACCACGTCAGCCGCTTTACATTACTCTGTTTTCCGCGTTGATCATTTTGTTCTGTTTCTTTTATACGGCTTTGGTGTTTAATAGTCGTGAAACAGCAGACAATCTGAAAAAGAGCGGAGCTTTCGTACCAGGGATACGTCCCGGCGAGCAAACAGCGCGTTATATCGATAAGATCTTGATGCGCTTAACCCTAGCCGGTGCTATCTACATTACCTTGGTATGTTTGGTTCCAGAGTTCTTGCAAATGCACTGGAATGTACCGTTTTATTTTGGTGGTACTTCCTTGCTGATTATTGTTGTAGTAACCATGGACTTCATGGCGCAAGCGCAAGCTTACGTTATGTCTCAACAATATGACTCGCTGCTCAAGAAGGCTAACTTCAAGGGCTCGGGCCTGCCAATGCGGTAAATAGATATGGCAAAGGACGACGTCATACAAATGCAGGGCCAGGTTCTGGAGAACCTGCCTAACGCAACTTTTCGTGTCAAGCTAGAAAATGGCCACGTAGTGTTGGGGTACATTTCAGGCAAGATGCGTATGCATTACATCCGGATTCTGCCGGGTGACAAGGTTACGGTGGAGCTTACTCCCTATGACTTGTCCCGTGCACGAATTGTGTTCCGCTCGAAATAAGCGGCCCGGTTACAGGAAACTAGGAGTCAACCATGAAGGTAATGGCATCAGTAAAGCGGATTTGCCGCAACTGCAAAATCATTAAACGTCATGGCGTGGTACGTGTCATTTGCACTGATCCCCGTCATAAGCAGCGTCAAGGCTAATGCCGAAACGCAACCGATTTATTAAGGAATAACCATGGCTCGTATTGCCGGCATTAATATCCCGCCGCATCAACACGCCGAAATCGGTCTTACCGCGATTTTCGGTATTGGTCGCACTCGTGCTCGCAAAATTTGCGAAGCTTCGGGCATTGAGTACTCCAAGAAAATCAAAGACCTGACAGACGCAGAGTTGGAGCGCGTACGTGAACAAGTTGGCGTATTCACCGTAGAAGGTGATTTGCGTCGTGAAGTACAGCTTTCGATCAAACGTCTGGCTGATATGGGTTCTTATCGTGGCATGCGTCATCGCCGCGGTTTGCCCGTACGCGGTCAGCGCACACGCACAAACGCTCGTACCCGTAAAGGTCCGCGTCGTGCAGCAGCGTCTCTGAAGAAATAATCGAGGAATAGAAGATGGCTAAAGCTTCTGGCAGCGCAGCTCGCGCACGCAAGAAAGTCAGAAAGAGCGTAGCGGACGGTATCGCCCACGTACACGCTTCTTTCAACAACACGATCATTACGATTACTGACCGTCAGGGCAATGCTTTGTCCTGGGCAACGTCAGGTGGCGCAGGCTTTAAAGGTTCGCGCAAATCTACTCCGTTCGCCGCGCAGGTTGCTGCTGAAAATGCAGGTCGCACCGCGATGGAATACGGTATTAAAAATCTGGAAGTCCGCATCAAGGGACCCGGCCCAGGCCGCGAATCCTCTGTGCGTGCTCTGAATGCATTAGGTATCAAAATTACCAGCATTGCAGACATCACACCGATTCCGCATAACGGTTGCCGTCCACCCAAGCGTCGTCGGATTTAAGGGGAAGTTACGTGGCTCGTTATATTGGACCTAAATGTAAACTCTCGCGTCGCGAGGGTACCGATCTGTTTCTTAAAAGCGCTCGTCGTTCACTGGATTCCAAGTGCAAACTAGAATCCCGTCCCGGCCAGCACGGTCGTACTTCGGGTGCTCGCACTTCCGATTTCGGCCTGCAGTTGCGTGAAAAACAGAAACTGAAGCGTATGTACGGTGTACTGGAAAAACAGTTCCGTAAATACTTTGTAGAAGCTGATCGCCGCCGTGGTAACACAGGTGAAACCTTGATCCAGTTGCTGGAAAGCCGCTTGGACAACGTGGTTTACCGCATGGGTTTCGGCTCTACACGTGCTGAGGCGCGTCAGTTGGTTACTCACCGTGCTATTGAAATCAATGGTCGCACTGCTGACATCGCTTCTATGATGGTTAAAGCAGGTGATGTGGTTTCTGTACGTGAGAAAGCAAAAGCTCAAGCTCGTATTAAAGAGTCCTTGGATTTGGCTACTGGCAACGGTCTACCTCAGTGGGTAGAAGTTGACGCCGGTAAATTGTCGGGTGTATTCAAGCAGATCCCAGATCGTGCTGACGTTGCACACGATATCAACGAATCTTTAGTCGTTGAATTGTATTCGCGCTAATTAGCCGAGTATTACGTTCATCAAAGCCCACTTCCCGTCTTTTTCGGTAAGTGGGTTTTGTGATCATCCTCGCTGGCTTTGTCCAGTTTCCGTCAGCCTTATCGGTGTAACGAGCCGAGGGTATTGAAAAGGAAATCGCATGTCTCAAGGTTTTTTGAAACCCCGTTCGATTGAAGTCGAAGCAATCAGCAAGAATCACGCTAAAGTGATTATGGAACCTTTTGAGCGTGGCTATGGCCATACTCTGGGGAACGCTTTACGTCGTATTTTGCTGTCCTCCATGACGGGTTATGCTCCTACCGAGGTGCAAATCACCGGTGTTGTGCACGAATACTCTACTTTACCTGGAGTTGGTGAAGATGTGGTTGACGTGTTGCTGAACCTCAAAGGGGTGGTGTTCAAGCTGCATAGCCGTGAAGAAGTGACGTTAGTGTTGCGCAAGGAAGGTGCTGGTCAAGTATTGGCTAGCGACATTGAGCTGCCTCACGATGTAGAGATCATCAATCCTAATCACGTGATCGCCAACTTAACTGATGATGGCAAATTAGAAATGCACATCAAAGTTGAGCAGGGTCGTGGTTATGTACCTGGTAATGTCCGAGCGTTGTCCGACGATCGCAGTCACACTATTGGTCGTATCGTCTTGGATGCGTCGTACAGTCCTATTCGCCGCGTCAGCTATGCTGTCGAGAACGCTCGCGTTGAACAGCGTACCGACTTAGATAAATTGGTGTTGGATATCGAAACTAACGGTATCGTTACTCCAGAAGAGGCTGTGCGTCAGGCTGCACGTATTTTGATGGATCAAATCTCGGTATTTGCTGCTTTGGAAGGTGTGGGCGAGTCCTACGAAGCTCCTCAGCGTGGTGCACCGCAGATCGATCCAGTATTGCTGCGTCCAGTTGATGATTTAGAGTTGACAGTGCGTTCCGCTAATTGCCTGAAAGCCGAAAATATTTACTATATCGGTGATCTGATCCAACGCACTGAGAACGAATTGCTTAAGACACCTAACCTAGGCCGTAAGTCTTTGAACGAAATCAAAGAAGTATTGGCTGCACGTGGCTTAACCTTGGGTATGAAACTCGAGAACTGGCCGCCGCTAGGCTTAGAGCGTCCTTAATTTTGTTTATCCCAAGAATGTCTTCTTGGGATAAATGGAAGTACCAACCTGGTCCGCAGCAATGCTGATAGAAGAACCAGGCTTGTAACGGCTACACGTGTTGTGTAGTGGTAACTAGATTCATTTTTAGGAAAATCTTATGCGTCACCGTCATGGTTTGCGTAAACTCAATCGCACTAGTAGTCACCGTTTGGCCATGTTCCGCAACATGTCCGTTTCTTTGTTGACTCACGAAGCGATCAAAACAACCTTGCCTAAAGCAAAAGAACTGCGTCGCGTTATCGAGCCGCTGATCACGCTGGGTAAGAACCCTACTTTGGCTAACCGCCGCTTGGCGTTTGCCCGTTTGCGTGATCGCGACGCGGTAACCAAGTTGTTCGAAGTCATCGGTCCTCGTTATAAAGAGCGCAATGGTGGTTACACACGCGTTCTGAAAATGGGCTTCCGTCAAGGCGACAACGCTCCCATGGCTTTCATGGAATTGGTTGATCGTCCTGAAGTAGAGCAAGAAGACGCAGCGGAATAAGCTTTTTAGCTTTTCCTATGCAAAGCGGACTCTTACGAGTCCGCTTTTTTTGAACCTCCAAAGGTTCGATGCTACGTAGTTCAACTTAGCGCATGTTCAACTTTCTGCAATGTGACAGGGATGGATTTGTATGCGGGCACGTCGCTGTGATGATCCTTAGCGTCTAAGCTTACTAGGCAGTTTGCTTCCGGAAAGTAGGTCGCTAAAGAACCTGATGAGATAGCATGCGAGACCAGTGTTAATCCTCTAAGTTTACGCTCACCCGAGATTACGTCGACCACATCGCCCTCTGTTAGCCCTAACTCTTCTAAGTCTTGTGCGTTAGCAAATAGCACGTCGCGCCTTCCGCTGATGCCGCGATAACGGTCGTTCAGACCATAAATGGTGGTGTTGTATTGATCGTGGCTGCGCACTGTCGTGAGCGTAAAGCGGCTATCGTCTTGACCATCATCTTCATCGCTGCCTTCCATGACTAGAAAGTGCGCTTTGCCATCAGGTGTACCCCATTTTCGTTCGCTCGCCCCTACGGTTAAGCGAAATCCGCCAGGTATGTGGATACGCTGATTGAAATTGTGGAAGTCAGGGTATACCGCTTCTATTTTGTCGCGTATTAAATCATAATCGTCCACCAAAGATTGCCAGTCGACAACGGTATGGGGGATAGTGGCCATTGCTAAACCAGCCACAATAGCAGGCTCTGAGCGTAGTTCAGTAGAGGCAGGCTTAAGGAAGCCAGCTGAAGCGTGAACCATAGACATAGAATCTTCTACAGTAATGGCTTGCCTACCACTGCGTTGTATATCTAGTTCGGTTCTGCCCAAGCAGGGCAAGATAATAGTTTCGGTGGCAGTTAAAAGGCAGGTGCGATTTAGTTTGGTGACGATTTGTACATTCAATTTAAGTTTGCGGAATGCCGGGTAGGCGATATCTGGGTCGCTCATCGCCGTAGCAAAGTTACCGCCTAAGCCGATAAAGGCTTTAGATTCGCCTTTGTGCATGGCAGCTAGCGCGTTGACGGCATTGTGACCATGCTGACGAGGGCTGTTAATGCCGAATACTTTATCTAACTGGGCTAAGAAAGCTTCAGTAGGAATTTCGGTAATACCGACTGTGCGATCGCCTTGAACGTTAGAATGGCCACGCAAGGGGCATATGCCTGCGCCAGGTCGTCCCATATTGCCACGTAACAGAAGTAAATTGGTCATTTGCTGTATGACTTCTGTACCATGGCGGTGTTGGGTGACGCCCATGCCATAACAGAATATGGCGCTTTCTGCCTCCCAGTAGATTTTGGCGGCGGCTTCAATTTGAGCACGGGTTAATCCCGAGCGGCGAACTAAGGCTTCCCAGGGTGAGGCGTCGATATCTGCTTTTAAGGCATCATAACCCACGGTGTGTTCAGCGATGAATACCCGGTCTAACAGCCCTTTACCTCCGTTAGCAAGCTCCGCCTTGTCAGCCGCCAGCAAAGCTTTAATCATGCCTTTAAACAAGGCTACATCGCCGCCGACCTTAACTTGAAAGTAAGCCTGATCTATCGTTGTATGGCCGTCAGAGAGCATTTGTGTAGGCGATTGCGGGTCCTGGAACATTTCCAAACCGCGTTCACGCATGGGGTTAATCGCTACCACCGTTTTGCCACGTTGTCTGACCTGGGCAAGCGTTCTAAGCATTCGGGGGTGGTTGGTGCCCGGGTTGTGACCAATACAGAATACCGCGTCGGTGACCGCAAAATCGTCTAAAGTAACGGTGCCTTTGCCTACTCCTATGGACTTAGGCAAGCCCACGCTGGTGGATTCGTGGCACATGTTGGAGCAGTCTGGAAAGTTATTGTGGCCAAATTCCCGGCCGAAAAGCTGGTATAGAAAAGCAGCCTCATTCGAGGTGCGCCCCGAGGTATAGAATTCTGCTTGAGTGGGGCTATCTAGGTTTTGCAGGACGTGTCCAGCGCGTTCAAAGGCTTCAGACCAGCTGATGGGTACAAAGTGATCGGTGCTAGCATCGTAGCGCATTGGCTGTGTTAGGCGTCCTTGATCCTCGAGTGCATAGTCTGACCATGACCATAACTCAGTGACGCTATGCTGGGCAAAGAATTCTGCCGTGACTCGTTTTGGCGTAGCTTCCCAAGTCACTGCTTTTGCGCCATTTTCGCAGAACTCAAATGAGGAAGTATGTTTTGGGTCGGGCCAAGCACATCCTGGGCAATCGAAGCCTAACGGCTGATTCATTTTTAGCAACGCACGCGTATGACTGCTAGCCCCCATTTCGTCGCGGACTGCGCCAGCAACTGCTTTTAATGCGTCCCAGCCCCCTGCGGGGTGAGTGTAGTCTTTTATTCCTTTTGGCATTTCATACGCCTCCTTGCTGGTGTATTAATGATAGCGAGCGCTATTAAGTGAGCTACTTCAAAGGATGGTAACAGAAAGGGGTATGTGGGCCGGGGTTATGGATAATTTTTTATTCGTGAATAAACATATGATGCTGTAGGCGTTGTAGAGCTCTTATAGTGGCTAAATATAATAAGTTTATGCAGCAAGACATAGCGCTGGCATGGTAATGTGTTGAGACATAGAAGGCATAGGGGCCTTCTTTTTGTTTCTACGAGTATTGTTGTCATGACTGTCATAGCCGATGCACTTATCGCCGATAACGTGCTGGAGTCTCCAGAAGGTATTACGCCGTCTGCTTTTAAACAAGCCATGCGCCACCTTGGTGGCACGGCGTGCGTGATTACGGTTAGCCATGGAAATATGCTGGGAGGCTTAACAGCAACCTCTGTGACCGCCGTTTCCGCTGAACCTGCCGAGATATTGGTGTGTGTGAATCAAAGCTCCTCGGCTTGGCCCCTATTGCGTGACAGTGGTTTATTTGGTGTGAATGTCCTGGGTGCAGAGCAGCGCCAGTTAGCAGAGCAGTTTGCCGGAGTAGGTGGCCTGAAGGCAGGCGAGCGTTATCAGGGGCACCCATGGCGTCGCTCGCCTCAAGGTATTTTTTTGGCTGAAGAGGCGCCGGCTGCATTGGCGTGTGAAACTGTACATATTGTCGAGCGCCATAGCCATGCTTTAGTCTTTGGGCGAGTGCTGCTGGTGCATCATGCCCAGCAGGCATCTGCTTCCCCTTTACTCTATTGGAATGCGGGGTTTGGGCAGTTTGTAGCAAAGTAAACCTGATCTATTTTTTAACAAAGCAGCCGCGCTTAAGCGCAGGCTGCTTTTTTATTGGCTTATACAGTACTGATGGCCGGATAGGGCACTTGATGTGGAGTGATGCGTAGCTAAAGAGGAAGACATAAAGAGAGCAGTAGAAATAAAAGAGCCAGTCTCGTTACACTATAATTTTTATAAGGAAAGCGTCATGGCAGATAACGAGCAAAAAAATTCGACTTACGATTTTTCATTAACTATCAATGAACTAGATTCAAACGCTGTGCTGCTGGTGATGACGACCGTGCCCGATATGATGCTTGCTAAGCGCATCGCTCATTATATTGTCGAAGAAGGATTGGCTGCTTGTGCGAACCTTGGGCAAGTTGGCCTGTCTATGTACATGTGGCAAGGTGAGCTGCAGGGAAGCGAAGAGGTTTCTCTGACTTTTAAAACCACCGTAGCACGAGTTCCTGAGTTGGCAGAACGTTTACGCAGCTTGCATCCCTACGAGTTGCCAGAGTTGTTATGTGTGCCAGTGTTGGGAGGCTACGCTTCGTATATTGATTGGGTGCGTACTAGTACAGCGGCTAGTTGAACCCGCCCAGCGGGTCTGGGTTTTGTTGGAAGAAACAATGGCATTGAATCTGAGTGGTGAGAAAGTGGTGGCAGTTCGGTACGAGCAGATGATGGCAACGCGGATACTACACGCTTTATTCATAGGGCTATTGGCTTGTGTGCTGTTAGGGGGAAAAGCCTTTGCCAACGAAGATTATTTAGACCCTGATGATGCCTTCCGTCTTCGTGCCGCGGTTAATGAGCCTAATTTCGTCGATATACATTTTGAGATTGCTCCTGATTACTATATGTACCGCGAGCGTTTTGAGCTGGGAACCGATGCTGGAGCTGCCGTAGGCGAGCTACAAAGCCCCACAGGCATTCGCACCTATGATCCCAATTTTGATAAAGAGATGGAGGTGTATCGACACGGGGTAAGTTTGCGTGTGCCGTTGAACGAGCAAGAGTTGACGGGCGCTCCCATACGGTTAACGCTGACTAGTCAAGGTTGTGCGGATGCAGGTTTATGCTATACGCCGTCCACTCAAGAGTTGCAGTTAATCGCCGGTGCGCAGGGCTACGAGGTGCAAGGAGCCTATGCCAGTGATCGCGTTCCCACGCCGGAGCAATGGGCTGCCCAACAGGCGACCGCTACTCAAGCTCCATCCACCCAAAGTGCTTTTAGCTTAAGTGATGTGGGTTTGGCGCAGTATTTAAAACAGGCCAGTTGGTTAGAAATCGTATTCTTGAGCTTTGTTTTTGGGGCCTTGTTGTCGTTTACGCCATGTGTATTGCCTATGGTACCTATTTTGCTGGCCATTATCGCTGGCCAAAAGCAAGAACAGCCTCGCCGTCGGCACGGCTTTTTGATGGCCGTGGCATTTGTGTTAGGCCTGTCCCTTGTGTATACCCTTCTAGGCGTAGCGGCGGGTCTGTTAGGTGCTGGTTTAGCCGCATGGTTGCAAACACCGTGGGTGTTGGGTTTGTTTGCAGTGTTGCTGGGTGTATTTGGTTTGGCGATGCTGGATGTGTTTACGCTGCAGGCGCCTGCAGCGTTGCAAGGTCGCCTTAGCACGCGTTTACAGCGTATTCCAGGGGGCAAGTTTGGTGGTGTGTTTACCATGGGTATGTTGTCCGCCCTCATTGTTGGTCCTTGCGTGGCTGCCCCGTTAGCGGGCGTGCTGTTATTTATTTCTCAGACCGGTGATGTGGTGCTTGGAGGCTCAGCCCTTTTCGCCTTGGCGTGGGGATCTGGACTATTGTTGTTAGTGCTTGGCGCCAGTTCAGGGGCATTAATGCCTAAGGCAGGCGCCTGGATGAATCATATAAAAACTATTTTTGCCCTCATGTTGTTTGCCACGGCGTGGTGGATGGTGGCCCCGGTGCTTCCTGCTTGGTTGGGCACAGTTGGTTGGGCATTACTGTTGTTTTGGTCTGCTTTATTGTTAGGTTTGCTATGGCGTGGTGCTTCAAGCCCCATACAGGCTCTACGTCAAGCTTTGGCATTGATACTGGCGTTATGGGCTAGTCTGACGGTGCTCAGTATTGCGGTGGGCGCGCCCAGTGTCTTACAACCCTTACATGGATTAAAAGGTTTTTTCGCTGGCACGACTCAAGCCCCCGTTTCCGCGGTGCATTTTGAGCGTATACAGACCTTGGACGAGCTAGAGGCCCGAGTTGCAGCAGCGACGAAGCCAGTGATGCTGGATTTTTATGCTGACTGGTGTGTCTCTTGTATAGAAATGGAGAAATTCACCTTTACAGATGCACAGGTGGCCCAGCGCATGCAACAGTTTGAGCTCTTGCAAGTGGATGTCACCGCTAATACCGCCGAGGACCGCGCCTTACTGAAGCGTTTTTCTTTATTTGGCCCGCCGGGGATTTTGTTTTTTAATACCCAGGGCGACTATTTAGAGCAATGGCGTGTGATTGGATTTAAAAATGCGGCCGAATTTGGACGTACGTTAGATCAAGTGTTGCAAGCGTCTTAAGGTAGGCTCAACAACAGGCACTATTTTTAGCGCTGCCCCAAGGGTTGCGTGTAGCGGCAATTCTTGGGGCATTTTTTGCCTTGACTTGGTTTAGGCTTGGGCACGTAATAGAGTCGCTGCCTCGATGGCAAAATAGGTCAAAATGCCGTCGCCACCAGCGCGCTTAAAGGCCAGCAAGGATTCCATCATGACTTTGTCATGGTCTAGCCAACCGTTTTGGGCGGCTGCTTTAATCATCGCGTACTCCCCGCTAACCTGATAGGCATAGGTAGGCATGCCAAAGGCTTCTTTGACATCACGTAACACGTCTAAATAAGGCATGCCTGGCTTAACCATGACCATGTCAGCGCCTTCACGTATGTCGGCAGCGACTTCACGCAGTGCCTCGGTGCGGTTAGCCGGGTCCATCTGATAGGTGTTTTTATTGGATGTGCCTAAGTTGGCAGCAGAACCCACGGCATCACGGAAAGGCCCGTAAAACGCACTGGCGTACTTAGCTGAGTACGCCATAATGCGTGCGTGAATATATTGGTGCTGGTCTAGTGCCTGACGAATAGAGGCGATACGTCCATCCATCATGTCGCTAGGGGCAATAATATCCACACCACATTCGGCCTGTGTCAGGGCTTGTTTAACAAGCATCTCGACAGTGGCTTCGTTAAGAATATGGCCTTGTTCGTCAATAATGCCGTCTTGGCCGTGGCTCGTGTAAGGGTCTAGTGCCACATCAGTGAGTACGCCCAGCTCAGGGAAGTGCTTTTTCAGATCGGCAACAATACGAGGAATGAGTCCGTCTGGGTTGGCCGCCTCGGCGCCATCAGGAGTTTTTAGCGCTGGGTCTATGGAAGGGAACAGCGATAAAACGGGAATCCCCAGCTCTAAACATTGTTCTGCTACCTTCAGCGCTTGGTCGGGTGAGTAACGCATCACGCCAGGCATAGAGTCAACGTGCTCTTGTATGTTTTGCCCTTCGCGCACAAAAATAGGGTAGATGAGATCGTCGGTGCTCAGCCTATTTTCACGGACTAGGCGACGAGAGAAGTCGTCGCGTCGATTACGGCGTAAGCGAGCGATAGGGAAATCGACAGGAGGCAAAAAACGCGTCATGGTACTACCTTTGGTGAGATCCAGTTTTCAATGTAAGTGGTGGCTTCTTCAAGGCCTATTCGCTCGGTGGCAGAGAATGCCACCGTGTGGGCAGCACCCATTTCCTTAAGTTGGCGTTGTACTTCCGCCACTGTGCGAATACGTTGACCATAGGGAAGCTTATCGGCTTTGGTCAGTAGAGCGAGTATGGGTTTATTAGTGGGGGCAATCCAGCGAGCCAGATTTAAGTCTAAGTCGGTGAGGCCGCGACGGATGTCCACGAGTAAGACCACGGCAGCGATAGACGGCCGGCTCACCAGATAGTCACCAAGCACTTCTGCCCAGTCTTGACGCTCTTGACGCGCTACGGCGGCATAGCCATAGCCAGGTAAGTCTACCAGATAGCCTAGGTAGTCCTCTTTGGTAAGCGGGTCAGGAATACCAAACATATTGATAAGTCGTGTGCGGCCAGGCGTTTTACTGGAAAATGCGAGCCTGCGCTGGTTCGTCAGAACGTTGATGGCGGAGGATTTCCCGGCATTGGAGCGGCCTACAAAGCAGACTTCCGGCGGGCCCGCAGGGGGAAGTTGATCAAGCTGAGCGGCGGAGATTACGAAGCGCGCACGGTGTAGTATTGACATGATTACAGGAGAATTCCAATTTGAGTCAGTGTGTATTGTATAATCTTGGGATTTGAAACAGTAACGTCGTGTTCCCCAGTCTTTCCCTTCGGATTACGGCGGGTCTTTAAGGGGCGCATGCGCACCCCGATTGAATCGCGATTGTCGAGGTCTTAATGAAGCGTACGTTCTCCCGAATCGTTGTCCTGAGCAGCCTGGTGGCGGCTTGTTCTTTGGCTTTTAATGCCTCTGCCGCAGAAGGTCTGGCTCGTCCAGATGCCGCGCAAGGCGAACAACTCTATCTTAAAGGCGAAATGTCTCGAGGTGTACTTGCCTGTGTAACCTGTCACGGTGACGCGGGTAATAGCACTATTCCAGCCAATCCGTCTTTGGCAGCTCAGCCTTACCAGTATTTGGTTAAGCAATTGTATGATTTCCGTGCTGCGGATGAAAAATCTCAACCTAAGCGTCGTGGCCCCAATGGCGCTAATTCGCTGATGACATCTATTGCAGCGGGTTTAAGCGATGATGAAATCCGTAATGTTGCTTTTTATATGTCTCAGCAAAAAGTAAACTGGGATGTCGCCGCTAATGCTAGTGATGAGGCAACGATGGAACGCGGCCAAAAAATTTGGCGCGGTGGAATTCCTGATCGTGGTGTAGCAGCCTGTGCAAGTTGCCACGCTCCTAATGGTATGGGTATTCCAGGCCAGTTTCCTCGTCTGGCGGGACAGCATACCAGCTATCTCTACGAACAGTTAAAACTGTTCCGTGATGGTGATCGTGCTAATGGTCCCATGATGTTTGACATCGCTGACCGTATGACCGAGGCTGACATAGCGGCGGTTGCTGATTACGCAGCAGGTCTGCGCTAAGTCACAAGGGGAAACATGCTTTCCCCTTTTTTACGGATTACGATTCTAGCCCCTCCTGCTAGGGCGGTGAGGTTTCTGACGTCTAGGGCGTGATGGCGGGAACCTTTCTGATGATTGCACACTCCAAGGTAAGTGCAACGTAATCCCACCCTGTAAATAAAAAGTAGATTTGTGAATAAGCCGTCGCGTGTTTTTGCTGATTTCTTTGAACTCTTAGGCTCTATGCGGTTTGCCGTTAGTCTATTGAGCTTCCTTTGTATTGCTAGTGTTATTGGCACCGTATTGGCTCAGAATCAGCCTTCTACGACGTATATAGATCAGTTTGGGCCGTATTGGGTCGAGTTTTTCGCCCTGTTTTCGGTCGCCTCGGTCTATAACAGTTGGTGGTTTTTGATCATCATGGGCTTTTTAGTGGTTTCCACCACGCTCTGTGTGATCCGTAATGCGCCCAAAATGATACGTGACATGCGCTCTTTTAAAGACCATGTACGCGGTGGTAGCTTGCGCGCTTTTCCACATCGCGTCGAGACGCAAAGCTCACAAAATGCCGAACACAGCGCTGCCGAGGCTCAGACACTATTGCAGGCAATGGGCTATGCGGTCAAAGCGCGTCATGACAGCGATGGCAGCGTGATGCTGGCAGCAAAGAAAGGCAGTGCTAATAAGTTGGGCTATATCTTTGCTCACTTGGCTATTGTGGTGATTTGTGTAGGTGGCTTACTGGATAGCGACTTGCCTGTACGCATGCAAGTTTGGCTAGGTGGGAAAAAGCCCATTACCGAAAATATGCTGATCTCTGCAGTGCCGCTTGAAGGGCGCCTGTCAATTGCTAATCCCAGTTTTCGTGCCAATATGCTCTTGCCTGAAGGCGCTAGAACTGCCACTGCGGTGGTGAATTCAGGTGATGGAGTTTTGGTGCAGCCCATTCCATTTCAGTTGGAATTGAAAAAATTTATTGTGGATTATTACTCCACCGGTATGCCTAGTAGCTTTAAAAGCGAAGTGACGGTGATTGATCCCGAGACAGGCGACAGCTTTGATCGCACTATCGAGGTTAATGAGCCCCTGCGCTATAAAGGGGTAACGGTCTATCAATCTGGTTTTGATGATGGGGGCAGTACGGTGAAGTTGAAGGCTTATCCCTTAAGTGGCGACCGCAGTAAGCCTTTTCAGATAGAGTCCGTAGTGGGTGAAAGTTCAAAAATTCAAGCCACGCCCGAGCGACAACTGACCTTAACTCCTACAGAACTACGTATTATCAACGTGGAAAATCTGAACGAGGGAGATCCTCAGCCTAAGGCCATGATTGAGCATGTGGCGGCAGTAACGGGTAGTGCTGCGAACAAAAAAAATGAACACCTAAAAAACGTGGGGCCAAGCGTACTTTATCGCTTAGTGGATGAGCAGGGTCAAGCAAGTGAGTTTGTACAGTATATGTTGCCTGTGGAGCTAGATGGCGCTCGCGTTTTCTTGGCAGGTATACGCCCTAATGCGGGTTCTGAGTTTCGCTACGTAAGAATTCCTGCTGATGCCAATAGCTCCATGCAAGAGTTTATGGATTTGCGCGCAGCGGTGGAAAATGCCGAATTAGTCTCTCAGGCCGCTGCCATTTTTGCACAAAACAATAGTGCCAATGACGAGCAAAAAGAGTTACTGACTTTAGCCGCGAGCAATGCTATTCGTGCCTTTACTAAAAATGGCTTCGACGGCATTATTGGTCATGTACCCGAGGCAGAGCGCGAGCGAATTCTTGCTTTTGCTGTACCGATGATTCAATACACGCTCATTGAATTGCGCGACATGGTGCGGGCGCAGCAAGGGTTAGCGCCTGCTGATTATGCGCAAGAAGACAATTTTGATAACCGCTGGATGCAATCTGCGGTGTTGGCATTTGCTAATTTGCCCAATTATCCCGCACCGATTATGTTGGCTTTAGATAATTTTGATCACGTACAGGCTAGTGTGTTTCAGGTAGCACGCAGCCCGGGAATGTGGATCGTTTATTTAGGGTGCTTGTTTTTAATAATCGGTGTGTTTTCCATGTTCTATATACGTGATCGTCGTGTGTGGATATGGGTGCGCCCACAAGAGCAAGGCAGTAGCCTGATGGCTGCCATGACTTCACAGCGTAGAAATCTTGATTTCAACATGGAGTTTGATCGCTTTCAGGCAGCGTTCAAACATCTGTCTGCTTGATGATAAGGGGCTAAGTATGGCCGTTAGTCTGAGTTCCTCTGCTGCCGAACAATGGCATCAATCTATTGCTTCCAGTGGTGACGCGCGTGGTGTACGTGGCCGCCCCGACTGGACCGATTTTCTTTATTTTGTAGTGCTGGCAGCCGGGGCAGCCTACGCACTAATTGTGCATAGCGCTAGTATGGATGGCTATGAAAAAGCCATTTTGTGCGCAGTGGTCCCCGCTTTAGTATGGTTAGGTTGGTTGTGGCGTCCGCTGCGTACCTTGAGCGTCGGTGCAGGTCTTATCGCTTTGTTGGCGATATGGTTATATAGCACAGGGGGTGGGCTGTCTAATGGTGATATCGAACGTGCCGACTCGGTGTTTCTATTGAAGTATCTGCTGTCTTCGCAGTCGGCCATTTTGTGGATGTGTGCTTTGTTTATTTTGGGCACCGTCATGTATTGGATCGGCTTTGCCAGCAATACAGCCGCCTGGATAGGTTCAGGCCTGACGTGGGCAGCCGTGTATGCCGGCACTATTGGCTTGTTGGTGCGGTGGCGCGAGGGGCATTTGTTAGGCCCAGATATTGGCCACATACCTGTGAGTAACTTGTACGAAGTTTTCGTATTATTGGCCTTGATTACCGCCTTGTTTTATTTGTACTACGAGCGTCGTTACAACACTCGTGCGCTTGGTGGTTTTGTTTTATTAGTCATTAGTACCCTGGTGATTTTTTTACTGTGGTACTCATTTACACGTGATGCACATCAAATTCAGCCTTTGGTACCTGCGTTGAAAAGCTGGTGGATGAAGCTGCACGTACCGGCTAACTTTATAGGTTACGGTACTTTTTCTTTAGCGGCGATGGTGGGATTTGCGTATTTAGTGAAAGAAAATAGCGAAACCCGATCTTGGAAAAAACTGGCCCCACTCTTTATATTGGGCGCCATCCTGTGTGCTGAACCTATGTTGTTTGGTTCACGGCAAGTTTCTACCACGTGGATGCTGTATTTTGGTATAAGCTGTCTGCTGGTCGGGGCCATTTTAGCTTTCCGAGGCCCCATTGGGCGTAAACTGCCATCGCTAGAAGTGCTAGACGATATTATGTATCGTGCCATTGCGGTGGGCTTTGCGTTTTTTACTGTGGCCACTATTTTAGGAGCCCTGTGGGCGGCTGATGCCTGGGGCACGTACTGGCAGTGGGATCCTAAAGAAACCTGGGCGCTGATTGTGTGGCTAAATTATGCGGCGTGGTTGCATATGCGTTTACTGAAAGGTTTACGCGGAACCGTAGCGGCTTACTGGGCGTTGGTAGGAGTGCTAATTACCAGCTTCGCATTCTTGGGCGTTAACATGTTCCTGTCGGGTCTGCACTCTTACGGCGAGCTGTAACACTGACACCGATAAGCTCCTAATAAAAAAGCACAAGATGCCCTTGTGCTTTTTTTATGTCTGGGCCAAAAGAACGGCCTTTTGGAAGGCTTAAGTACGATTGTGTAGCTCGCGGACAATGGCGCGCGTACGGGCGTCGGGGATTAGATCTAAGATGGTGGTGGCGCTAAGAATATCGTTGGGTGAACATGGTTTAGCAATGCCAAACCCTTGCACATAATCTACGCCCAAATCTGCCAAGGCTTTCAGCGTTTCGGTATCTTCTACCCACTCGGCAATCGTTACCATGCCTAAATTATTCGCTAATTTCACGATAGTGCGCACGATAGCCACGTTAGTTTCTTTTTTGAGCATGTCGCAAATCAGTGCCCCATCAATTTTGATGGCATCGGCGGGTAGTTCGCGTAGGTATTGGAAGGATGTATAACCCGCACCAAAGTCATCCAGTGCGATGCGTACCCCCATTTTTTGTAGTCGACTCATGAATTGTCGGGTACGTTCCATGTCGGCAAGGGCGACACCTTCAGTGATTTCTACACATATGCGTTTGAGTAGGGGCTCGTGCTTGCTGAGCAACTCAATGAACGACTCGTTAAAGTCATCGTTATTGAGAGACACGCCGCTAAGATTAATATTGATTTGGCGTGTGTTTTTTAGATGCTGTTCGTGTTTGGCCAGCCACTCTAGGGTAGAGCCAAAAACCCACTTGTCGATAATAATAATCGTATTACTTTGCTCGGCGGCAGCGATGATTTTACCCGAGGGCAGCAACTGTCCTGTCGAGTCGCGTACCCGTAATAGAATTTCAAAATTCAGCGAGTCTAGGGGGGCGCGTAAGGACATAATCGCTTGCATCTCAAGAAACAGTCCATGCGAGGAGCCACCTTCCAGTTCTTGGAATAGACGCAGTTCAGCAGCGTGCTCGTTAAGCTCGTGCGAGTTTTGGGTATACAGCACCACGTCTTGCATCTGTTTATGGGCTTCGCGAGCAGCCCGATGCGCAGCAGAAATTGCCTCTTGGCTGCTCATGGAGGCAGATAGCTCGACCAAGCCGATGGAGCTTTTAAGGTTAAAACTACGATTGCCTACCGTGAGTGGGGCAGAGTTAAGCGATTGAATAATGTCGTTCGCCTTAGCGTGTACTTGCGTGCTATGGCTGTTGGGGAACAGAATCAGAAACTCATCATTATTGAGGCGAGCAACGATCTGATTATTATTGAGCTGATCGGTAATGAGCTCGCCGACGGCTTTGAGTAAGGCTTCGTTGGTGTGTTGCCCCGCGATAGGATTAAGGTATTTAATATGATTGAGATTCAAGTAGGCCAGCACACATGATTTGTTATTGAGCGCTGCTTGTTCTAGCTGTTCTTTGAGTGCTTTTTCTAGGCCACGTTGATTTAATAACTGCGTGACCGGGTCGCTATCGGCGGCCTGCTGCAACTGCGCCATGGTTTGCTGAGTGGCGGTGATGTCTTGCAGACTACCGTAAATGAGCTCATCGGTGTTCAGGGCTCGTAGTAGGTAATAGCGTGTGCGCGCGCTGAGTGATGGATTGGTGTCGGTATTCGTGTTGCGTGATGCGGGGATTTCAATCGTAACACCAGTATTGTCACTGGCATGAATAGTTGCCCAGTCTAACGGGCCAAAGTGATCTTCCCAATAAACTGGTTGGTTGGGATCAAAATCAATGCTCAGTGCCGCTTGGACACTGTTATCCATGGCGAGAAAACGTTGCTGTTGGTCGAGAATAAAAAAGCCTACAGGGCTCAGTGTATTTAAGACCTGTGGCTCGTAATGCAGCGTATAGGGTGGAGCCCATCGGGATCCGCGTATTTGTTCCGCCACGACTAACGAAGCCATAAGGCTGGATAACAGTAACGTAATGACCCCGTTAAAGTTCTCAATAAAGATGGAGCGCCCGAATACGAGTAGGTATACGGCGGAAAGCAACACGCATAACACCATGCTGAGTAAAACCAGATGCCAAATGCGTGTGCTGCCATCAACTTGGATAAGGATGCGGACGAGCAGTACTCCCATCAAGAGTAATGCCACAACGGTACTGACAATTTGGATTGGCAGGTAGTAGGCTTGGGGAGTAAAGGGCGCTAGAGCTATAAGCAACAGCCCCAGATAGGCGATAGGGCTAAGGACACGATATAAGTAGGGGTGAGGTAGCGCTGCACTGAATAAGCGGCCAAATAGGGCTGCACTAATTAGAAAGTAGCAGGCGATGGTGAATCGTCTGACTTGATCTATATACTCAGGGGGGAGATGGTGACCTAACCAAAAGTGGTCCCAACCCATGACCGTGGCACCCAGGCGCAGGTTGCCCAGCAGCCAGATGCTTAGCAGTAGATACGTGCGATCACGAGTGACTAATGCCAGTATTAAGATAAGTAGGCATAGGGAAAGCAGCCCGCCTTCGAGTAGGCTGACGCCCCGCGTTTGATTAGTGGCGTAGAGTAGTAAGCCAGAGGCAGGCCATAAATCAATGGATAACTGGGTGTTACTGGCGTGTATTTGACACAATATGGTGTCAGGGCCGGGGCTGGAACCTAGGTCAAGCATGTAGCCTGTTAATAACAGTGGGCCGGGGGTTTGGCCTAACTGAGTAACAGGAAGCGGCGGGCCGTCAGGCGGGCGTAAACATTGCAGCGCTTGGATATCCGTGCCATTAACGTGCACCAAATAATTGTCGGACTTGACCGGTAGCGCAGGGAGTTGAAATACAAGCCAGTTATTACCAGCGTGCGCAAGGCGCGTAGTGGGGATTTCTTGTAAAAGACGTTGGCTTTGTTCGGCAGACAGGGATTGCATAAAGCCAGAGCCGCTGTGAAAAGACAGGCTGTGGCTTTGTGCGCTAGGGTACTGCTTAGGCAAAAAAAACATTACCGTGAGGCTTAACAGCACGATACAGCAGGGAATCAGATAACAACAGACGGCCCTAAGAAACCAATGTTCTTTAGGGCCGACACGTGCCGAGCTATTTAGCCGCATTCCCGCTACTGTCATAATGACGTTTACATCTCCAGCGCTTAGCTTTTACATAGATGCTCAAGGTATTGATTTTTCTAGGTAAGTAGCTTTTAGCTAGGGCGCGTAAGATTGACACTCCCCTAATACATGTCTGGTTAACGGAATATGGCCATATTTCTTTAAGATTTAAACGCCGGTTTTTGAATTTATTTAGGAAGTAGACGTTCAGAGGCGAATAAACTGGCTAGCTCTTCCCGTGGCCTGATGAGATGCACCGTGCTTCCGTCCACCATGACTTCAGCGGCCCTAGGGCGCGTATTGTACTGGCTAGACATGGTAAAGGCATAGGCGCCCGCAGACATGATGGCGAGCAAGTCATCGGGTGCCAAGGCTAATTGACGGTCGCGGGCTATCCAGTCGCCACTTTCACAAATGGGGCCTACTAAATCGTACACTGGTGTGTCCGGGTTGACGGGTCGGGGCTCCACGGCCTCTACGCTGTGCCAGGCATCGTACAAGGTCGGGCGGATCAGGTCATTCATGGCGGCGTCAATAATGGCGAAATTTTTACCGTCACCGTGCTTGAGGTATTCGACTCGAGTTAACAGCACCCCGGCATTCCCCACCATTGAGCGGCCTGGTTCGAGAACGATTTCCAAATGGCCCAGTTGATGCTCATCGAGGGCTACAAATACGTGGCTGAGTAAATCACTTGGCGTGGCGGGGGTTTCGTCGGTGTATCGGATGCCTAAGCCACCGCCTAAATCTAAATGCTCGAGCTGTACGCCTTGAGCTTGTAATTGCTTAATAAGCTTGATGAGCTTATCTAAGGCATCGAGATAAGGACTGATTTCCGTGATCTGTGATCCTATATGGCAATCGACACCTGTGATGAGCAAGCTTTCTAGTTGCTGTGCACGTGCATAAATAGCGGGGGCGTGCTCGATAGGCACCCCGAATTTGTTGTCTTTGAGGCCAGTAGAAATATAGGGGTGTGTGTGGGCATCGACATCGGGGTTCACACGCAAGGAGATAGGAGCACGTTTGCCCATACGCGCGGCGATTTCAGCAATGCGTTCTAGTTCGCCTTCAGACTCTACGTTGAAGCACTTTACCCCGGCTTGTAGGGCAGCCTCAATTTCCCATACTTGTTTGCCCACGCCGGAAAATACCACTTTGCTCGGATCGCCACCTGCCGCTAAGACACGCGCTAATTCACCACCAGAAACAATATCAAAGCCAGTACCTAATTGGGCAAATTCTTGCAGAACGGCCAGATTAGAGTTGGCTTTCATGCCATAACAAACCAGTAGTTTACGGCCCTGACCGGCGATACGGTAGGACTCCCACGCATCACGCAGGGCGTGGCGCGAATAAACGTACAAAGGCGTGCCAAATTGCTCAGCGAGCTCCGTGAGAGGGACTTGCTCGGCATGTAGGGTGCGGTGGTGGAATTGAAAATGAGGTGCGACGGTCATGAGTAAGCAAAAAAGAGAAAGTTTAGAGCTAGGCGGCTCGGGGCTTAAGACAGAAGTCAGACTAGTTAGGTGTTGGGTTGCTCTGCGCTAGGCGGCTGTGGTTGAGCGGCAGGGTGCTCTAAGGGACCTTTATAACCGCAGGCTGACAGTAAGCACGAGCATAGCATTATAGAAAATAAGCGTTGGATGCAGCGGTAAGAGAGAGAGGTATGAGGCATAGCAGCGTTAAGCATGAGCGTTCGGGGCTTTTATTATGCCAGTGCTTGCTCATAATAAACACCTCGCTAGTGTGGGTAGGGCCACTGATTAAGCAGCGGGCATAAAAAAACGCCAGCTTATGCTGGCGTGGTAGGTTAAAAAGTTACGAAATTACTGGTTTGCGGTGAGGATGAGCTTTCCCGGCCAGGGCTGGGTTCTGACGGCAGTTGGCGTAGAAGATCATCAATGCCGTCAAAGTCTCCGGGGGCGGGTAGGCCTACTCGAGCGATGGCTTGCCCGGGAGGAAACTCATCAAAATAGAAGTCGCCGTTTTGTCGGCTTAAGCCCGGTGGCATGGCGCCGGGAGGGGCCAAAGGTTCACCGGCGAGGGCTTTGCCCATGTAGTCAATCCAGATGGGCATGGCTGCACCACCGCCGGTCTCGCCTGAACCTAGGCTACGGGGTTGATCAAAACCCATCCAAGCGACACTCACCAGTTTGGGAGTGTAGCCAGCAAACCAAGCGTCATGCGAATCATTGGTGGTACCTGTTTTACCACCTATGTCATTGCGTTTTAAGGTGGCGGAAGCACGGGCCCCGGTTCCTGAAGTGGCGACGCCTCGTAGCATATCATTCATGACATAGGCGGTGCGAGCATCAATAGCACGGGCCGCCGAGTCACCAGCAATGGTTGGTTGGGCTTGCATGATGACTTTTCCGGTACTGTCGGTGACGTGGTCGATCAGATAAGGTTGTACGCGGTAGCCGCCATTGGCAAACACACTGTACGCGGCAGCTAATTGGAGAGGGGTAACACTACCAGCTCCTAACGCTAATGGTAGAACGGCCGGTTGACGTGCCGGGTCAAAACCAAAGCGCGTGAGGTAGTCCTGTACGTATTTGGCCCCTACCGCTTGCATGATCCGGATAGAGACCATGTTTTTAGACTTGTATAGTCCTTGGCGCATGGTGAGCATCGGCTCGTAGGTGCGGCCATAGTTTTTAGGCGCCCACGCTTTAGAGGTGGCGGTGGCAGGGATAATGAATGGTTCGTCAGAGATCTGCGTAGCGGGAGTCAAACCACGTTCTAAGGCAGAGGCGTAAATAAAGGGCTTAAATGCCGAACCTGGTTGGCGCCAAGCTTGTGTGACGCGATTGAACTTACCATCCGAGAAATGAAAACCTCCGACCATAGCTTTAATGGCCCCATCTTGTGGGCGCATGGATACCAGGGCCGCCTGCACGGAAGGCATGTTGAGTACTTCCCAGTACTCCGGCTGTTTGAATAAGTACACGACGGAGCCGCGCTCTATTTTTACATCAGGGGCCGCTTTGTTACCTAAGCCGCGGGCGACAATATTAAGGGCCCGTTTATCCGTGACGTCGATGATTTTTTCGGCGCTGCGGGCGACACGGATATGTGTGGGGCTAGCCTCCAAAACTACACCGGTCAGCATATCGCCAACATCGGGAAACTTTTCAAAGGTTTGGTCTAAGGTGGCATCCAGTGCGGCGGCATCATTTTCAAGACCAGCCGGTAGGGCGATTTGCCCTTGCGGCCCTGTATAGCGGGCACGGCGGGTGTAATTGAGCACACCATTCCGAAGCGCTAGATACGCAGCCTCTTGGTCTTTAGAGTCTATGGTGGTGTAGATGTTTAGCCCGCGGGAGTAGACATTTTCTTGGTATACCCCGTGTAGCAATTGGCGCGCTAATTCTGCTGCATACTCACCATGCACGGCATAGCCGCCGGCAGGGGTTCCTACAGCAGGCTTAATAATAATTTCCTGATGCATGGCTTGTTCATATTCAGCCTCGGTGATGTAACCTAGGGCACGCATACGGCCTAGTACATAAGCTTGGCGGCTTTTCGCGCGAGAAAAATTGGCGATAGGGTTATAGCGTGAGGGTGCCTTGGGGATACCCGCCAAGATGGCTGCTTCAGCAATGGTAACGTCGGCCAGTTCTTTACCCAAATAAGTGCGTGAGGCAGCCGCAAAGCCATAGGCCCTATGTCCTAAGAAAATTTGATTCATGTACAGTTCAAGAATCTGCTCTTTGCTTAGGGTGGCTTCAATTTTGAACGTGAGCATTAGCTCGTAGAACTTACGCGTGTAGGTTTTATCTGAGGAGAGATAAAAGTTACGCGCTACCTGCATGGTAATGGTGCTTGCCCCTTGGGTTTTGGACATATGCGTGAGGTTAGCCAGCGCGGCACGCCCCACACCCATCCAGTCTATACCGCTGTGCTGATAAAAACGATCGTCCTCCGCCGCTAGAATGGCAGATTTCATGACGTCAGGGATCTCGTCAGAGCGCAGTACGTTGCGACGCTCTTCGCCGAACTCACCGATTAATACTTTATCAGCGGTGTAGATGCGTAGGGGTACACGGGGTCGATAATCGATCATAGCACTGAGGTCAGGCAGATTAGGCCAAGTTAGCGCCAGTGCTAAAGACGCTAATAGTGCTGCGCATAAACCTAGGCCTCCGAGTAAAATCACTGTTTTTGTCACTAAGCGGACAAAAAAGGAACCGGAGGAACGCGTAGGGGCGGAGGGGGAGGAAGTCTTAGGAGAACTCATTGGCTGTGATTTTAAGCCCAATAAGTTTCGGACTGGATATTATGCGCGGACATAATGTAACAATATAATTCGGCAATATGGCCTGTGCTTTACAGGTGCTAATGGGATAATACACAAATGAATGACTCTTTACCTGTACACCTGATGTCCGTTGATCATCCTAGTCCTTTAACCGAGTCTGAACTGCTGGAATTACAACAAGGCGGTGCACGTCCCATTATTTTAGTCGGAATGATGGGTGCCGGAAAGACCACAATAGGCCGACAGCTCGCTAAGGAAATGAATCGAAAGTTTATCGATTTGGATCATGAGCTTGAGGCGCGTTGTGGCGTCCGGGTGGCAACTATCTTTGACTTCGAAGGGGAAGAAGGGTTCCGCAAACGTGAGTCAGCGGTACTGGATGCGGTATCCCGTATGCCTGGTATTGTACTGGCAACGGGGGGAGGAGCCATACTTTCGTCGCTGAATCGGCATTATCTGCGCGAACGCGGGACGGTCGTGTATTTGCGTGCTAGTGTAGATGAGCTATTTCGACGGGTAGCGCGCGATCGTAACCGCCCACTGTTGCAAAATAGTGATCCCCGCGGAACGCTTGCACGTTTATTAGAACAGCGCGAACCCTTGTATCATGAGGTTGCGCATTTGTCTTTTGAAACCGGCTCAGCGCCTGTGGCGCCTGTGGTTCGGCAGTTATTGGCTTTGCTTAAAGGGGTAGCTTAATGAGTCTGGTCCAGGTAAATACCGAGGGTGGTGTGTATCCCATCCATATCGCAGCGGGGCGTTTAAATGCGCTCGCTCAAAGTATCCCTGCATCGACAACGGCGATTGCGATCGTCACCAACCCAACGGTGGATGGTTTGTATGGGGATCAAGTGCGACGCGCACTAGAGGAAAGTGGAAAACGAGTCTTGACGATTATGTTGCCCGATGGCGAGGAGCATAAATCATGGTCCACTTTGAATGTGATTTTTGATCGTTTATTGGCTGAGCGTCTAGATCGGAAAGCTTTGATCGTCGCCTTGGGGGGCGGGGTCATCGGGGATATGGCGGGTTTTGCAGCGGCGTGCTTCATGCGTGGCGTGCGCTTTTTGCAGGTGCCCACCACCTTATTGTCGCAGGTCGACTCCTCTGTGGGAGGCAAAACTGCTATTAACCATCCTTTAGGTAAAAACATGATTGGTGCCTTTTATCAACCGGTAGCGGTTGAAATTGACACCACCGTACTGAACTCCTTACCTGGGCGTGAAATTTCCGCTGGCTTGGCTGAGGTGATCAAGTACGGGATGATTTATGACTCTCAGTTTTTCGATTGGTGCGGGGCGAATATGCCGGCCTTACGTCAACTCAATGCACCTGCTTTGGCCTATGCGATACAACGCTCCTGCGAGGTCAAGGCAGAAGTGGTTTCGCAAGACGAGCGGGAGTCAGGTTTACGCGCTATTTTAAATTTTGGTCATACCTTTGGACATGCGATAGAGTCAGGACTGGGATATGGGCAATGGTTGCATGGTGAAGCGGTAGGTTGCGGCATGATTATGGCGGCTGAACTGTCTGCGTTAGTATGTGGCTTGCCCCCTGCACACGTCCACGCCATTCGTGAACTGGTGATAGCGAGTGGCTGCCCATCTGTACCGCCTGCCTGGTCTGCGGATAAGTGGCTGGAGTTAATGCAGGTAGACAAGAAAACAGAAGGCGGGCAATTGCGCTTTGTACTGCTACCCCATATGGGTAAAGCGGTAGTGCAAACCGTAGAGGCCAGTGCAGTACGTGAAGTACTGCGTCGTTTTGAGAGCTCAACTCAGGAGTAAACCCATGTCACGTTTGGCCGCTTATGCTTGTTTCCCTGAACAATCCCGCGGCCGGCGGCACTCCGAGGCTGCGCCGCAAGGGCGTAATGCCTTCCAGCGAGATCGCGACCGCATCGTGCACTGCAATGCCTTTCGTCTACTAGAGTATAAAACGCAGGTTTTTATCAATCATGAAGGTGATTTGTTTCGTACTCGGTTAACTCATAGCCTAGAGGTGGCTCAGATTGCCCGTGCTGTGGCACGTAACCTGGGCTTACACGAGGACTTAATTGAGGCCATTTCTCTGGCACACGATTTAGGCCATACTCCTTTTGGGCATGCGGGTCAGGATGAGTTAAACGCATGTATGCAAGAGCTTTGCCCGCAAGCCGGCGGGTTTGAGCACAACTTACAGAGTTTGCGTATTGTTGACGAGCTTGAAGAGCGTTACGCCGCCTTCAATGGCCTAAATCTTTGTTTTGAAACGCGGGAAGGCATACTCAAGCATTGCTCGGTAAAGCACGCGTTATTGTTAGGCGACGTGGGGGAGCGTTTTCTACAAAAGCAGCAACCTTCTTTAGAAGCTCAACTGGCCAATCTGGCCGATGAAATCGCCTACAACAACCATGATATTGATGACGGATTACGCTCGGGTTTAATCCAAATCGAACAGTTGATGGAGTTGAGCCTATTTGCCCGCCATTATGCTCAGGTGCGCACACTGTATCCCGCGTTACAAGGTAAGCGTTTGGTTGCTGAAATTATTCGACGCATGATTAACACTTTGGTTATAGATTTAACCCAGACCACGTTAGCTAATTTGCAACGCTACCAGCCTGAACATGTTGATGAGGTGCGCGACTTGCCTAGATTAGCCAGCTTTTCAACCCAGATGCGCGCCGAGGCGGACGAGTTAAAGCGTTTTTTACATCGAAATTTATATCGGCATTACAAAGTTGTGCGCATGACAAATAAGGCGCGCCGTATTGTGCGTGAGTTATTTCAGGCTTTTCTGGACGATCCTCGGGTGCTGGCACAAGAGCACCGACGTGACGATCGCATCGAGCAGGCGCGCGCGATTGCGGACTACATTGCGGGCATGACCGATCGTCATGCCATACGTGAGCATCAACAGTTGTTTGTCATGTAGTGGCTAAGAGCGTACGTAAGTAGCGACCAGTATGGCTTGCCGCACATGCGGCGACATCGGCAGGGGTGCCCTGCACCACAATAGAGCCCCCTCCTTGGCCACCCTCCGGCCCCATATCGACCACCCAGTCTGCGGTTTTAATCACATCCAGATTATGTTCGATGACCACCACGGTGTTGCCTGCATCAACGAGTTTATTGAGTACGTCCAGCAGTACGGCAATATCATGGAAGTGTAATCCTGTAGTGGGTTCGTCTAAGATATAAATGGTGCGCCCAGTGCTGCGTCGAGAGAGTTCTAACGACAACTTGACCCGTTGCGCTTCCCCGCCAGAAAGTGTGGTGGCACTTTGTCCTAAGCGTATATACGACAAGCCTACATCCATCAGCGTGGACAGTTTGCGAGCCACAGCAGGCACGGCATCGAAGAACTCCATCGCTTGCGCGACTGTCAGGTCAAGCACTTCGCTGATATTCAGGCCGCGGTACCGTATATCTAAGGTTTCGCGGTTATAGCGTAGCCCTTGGCAGACTTCGCATGGCACATACACATCAGGCAGAAAGTGCATTTCCACTTTGACTACGCCATCCCCTTGGCAAGCCTCGCAACGTCCACCCTTTACATTAAAGGAAAATCGCCCAGGGTCATAGCCACGTAAGCGGGCTTCGGGGACGCCGGCAAAGAGCTCACGAATACTGGTAAACATACCGGTGTAGGTAGCGGGGTTACTGCGTGGGGTGCGACCGATGGGGCTTTGGTCGACAGAGATAATTTTGTCAAAAAGCTCTACCCCTAGAAGGCTTTCGTAGGGGGCGGGCGGTGTTTGGGCTCGGTGTAAGCGACCGGATAAGGCCGTTGCTAGTGTTTCATTGATGAGCGTTGACTTGCCTGAGCCTGACACCCCAGTGATACAGGTTAAACGTGTGGCAGGGATGCGCAGGTGGACGGACTTCAGATTATGCCCCGACGCCCCGATAAGCTCTAGCCATTCTAGAGATTCCTCCATGGGACGGGTGTGCGGTGCACGGATAGCCAGCTCACCATTCAGATATTGCCCTGTTAAGGAAGCAGGGTTAGCGCAGAGTTCGGCAGGTGTACCTTGCGCGATGACTTGGCCTCCATGCTCTCCGGCTCCTGGCCCCATGTCAATCACGTAATCGGCAGCACGTATCATGTCCTCGTCATGCTCCACCACAATGACGCTATTACCTAAGTTGCGCAAATGCTCTAGGGTGTGAATAAGACGCTCGTTGTCGCGTTGATGCAGACCAATCGAGGGTTCGTCCAACACATACATGACACCTGTTAAACCCGAGCCTATTTGGCTGGCTAGACGTATGCGCTGAGCTTCCCCACCAGAGATAGTGTCGGCACTGCGATCCAAGGACAAATAGCTCAGACCCACGTTATTGAGAAACTCTAGGCGAGCTCGAATTTCTTTAAGGATACGGTCGGCAATCTCTTTGCGAGCCCCCCGTAGTTCCAACTGCTCGAACCAATGTAGGCAGTCAGCCAGCGATAAGGCTTCTACCTCATAAATAGCTAAGCCAACCTCTTGCTCTTGGGCGGTATCCATTCCAATACGTACGTGACGTGCTTCAAGGCGTAAGCGTGCCCCCTGGCAAGACGGGCAAATATGGGTACGGCGTAGTTTGGCTAGCTCGTCGCGTACCGCAGTGGAGTCAGTTTCGTTCCAGCGCCGCTCAAGATTGGGAATCACTCCCTCGAAGGCGTGAGTTTTTACCGTCGTACGGCCGCCCTCGTTTAAGTAGAGAAAGGAGATTTGTTCCTCGCCAGAGCCGTACAGTATTTTATGCTGTACCTCGGGAGTCAAACAATTAAACGGATCGTCGATATTGAATTCATAATGCGCCGCCAAGCTGGTTAAGAGGGTGTAAATAAAGGCATTGCGTTTATCCCACCCAACAATGGCACCCCCAGCCAGACTTAAGTCTGGAAAGGCAAGAACCAGATCTTGATCGAAGATATCTACTTGACCTAAGCCGTTACATTGAGGGCAAGCACCGGCGGGGTTATTAAAACTGAATAAGCGTGGCTCTAGGGTGCTGAGGCTGTAGTCACAGGCAGGGCAGGCATAATGGCTGGAATACACATGCTCTTGCTCAGTATCCATATTGAGTACCACGACACGGCCGTCAGCTTGATTCAAGGCGGTTTCTAGGCTTTCCGCCAACCGCTGTTGAGCATCGGTACGCACACGTAAACGATCCACGACAACTTGCACCGTAGAGGTGTCTAGCCCTTCGAAACTTGGCCTGTCGTCTAAGGTATACATCGTGCCCTGAATGCGTACCCGCACAAAACCTTGCGCTTGTAGGGCTTGGAGCGATGTGTTCAGGCTATGCTTGCCGTCGGGACGAATGGGCGCCAGAATAGCGATCTTAGTTTCAGGCTCCCATTGTAAAATCTGATCCACCATTTGGCTGACACTTTGTGCCTGCAGGGGTAAATGGTGCTCTGGGCAGTAGGGGATGCCCACGCGAGCGTACAATAAGCGCAGGTAGTCATGTATCTCTGTGGTGGTGCCGACAGTAGATCTTGGGTTATGGCCCGCTGCTTTTTGTTCAATTGCAATGGCAGGGGATAAGCCTTCGATTAAGTCGACATCGGGTTTGTCCATCAGTTGTAAAAACTGCCGGGCATACGCTGACAAGCTTTCTACATAGCGGCGTTGTCCTTCGGCATACAAGGTATCGAATGCTAAGGACGACTTGCCGGAACCCGATAGACCCGTGACGACAACAAGTTGATGTCGAGGCAGGTCTACAGATATATTTTTGAGGTTGTGCGTGCGGGCTCCGCGTATGCGTATGGCGTCCATCAGTTTTTCTAGAAGAAAGCTACAAGGTAACTTGCTACTATAGCGCGTTGTGCTGATTTTTTTGTGAACTCTATTGGTTCATTAGCCAATTAGCGTGTTGTTATTGAGTTTTGAATGAGCATCCAGCAAAAAACTACTCCCACTTCTGAGCGCCCGGTGCGTTTACGTCTCACCGCCCTAGAGCGTAAAGCCAGTATGTTGTTGGCTTTATTATTTGCTTCACGCATGCTGGGGCTATTTTTGCTAACCCCTGTCTTTGCGGTGGTGGCGCAAACCTTAGTCGGGGGCGATGACCTTGCTAAAGTGGGGTTAGCCTTAGGAGCCTATGGGCTAACGCAAGCCGTGTTGCAAATCCCGTTGGGGATGGCCTCAGATAAGTTTGGGCGTAGGCCGGTGATTGTGGGTGGAATGCTGCTATTTGTGGCAGGTGGTGTGGTGTGCGCGCTTGCCACTTCGATTGAATGGGTCACGGTTGGTCGTTGTATACAGGGTTTAGGAGCCGTATCGGCCGCTATTTCCGCTTGGGTGGCAGACTCCACGCGTCCCGAAGTACGTACGCGAGCCATGGCAATGGTGGGCGGCTCTATTGGTATTTCATTTGCAGTGTCCTTGGTGCTATCACCTCTGCTGGTAGGGCAGTTTGGGCTTTCGGGCTTATTTTGGGTCATTAGCCTGTTGGGGTTTGTGTGTTTGTTAATTGCTGCGTTTGTCGTGCCCAATGCACCTATTTCGCGCGCTCCAATTAACCAGGTTCCGGCTTCAGCGGTACTGCGGCACGCTGACCTGCTGCGTTTGAATCTAGGTGTGTTTTGCTTACATTTTGTGCTGATGTCGCTATTTATCGTTGTGCCCGGCAGCTTAGCGCGTTTGGGAAATTTTGACTCTGCTTCGTTGTGGCAAGTTTATTTGCCCGTTATTTTAGTGTCGTTTTTATTGATGGTGCCGGCTGTGTTTTATACCGAAACACGTAAGCGGCATAAGCAGGCCCTGGAGCTAGCTGTATTGTTGCTGGTGGTGGTGTTAGCGTTAATGCCATGGGTGGGTACGACTCTGCCTGGCATGATCGGCATGCTGATATTGTTCTTTATTGCTTTCAATATTCTTGAAGCCTTACAACCTTCTTTGGTATCGCGCGTAGCGCCAGCCGAATATAAAGGTATGGCCTTGGGTTTTTACAACACCACGCAATCTTTGGGAGTGTTTTCCGGAGGTTTAATAGGTGGCCTATTACTGCGTAGCGGACATGGCAGCGCCATTTTGTGGTTGGGCAGCGGCCTGAGTTTGCTATGGTTGCTCACAGCACTAGGCTTCAAGGATAAATACTGAGTCTTGTAACGAGAGGTAAGGCTTGTGCTTTGTCTAGGACAAGTTTGTCCTAAGGCAGTATGAATCGAGCTTTGAATCGTTGATAATAAGGCTTGAATACCATTTTAAGATTACAGGATAAAAGTCATGGCATCGGTTAATAAAGTCATCTTGGTCGGCAATTTAGGTCGCGACCCTGAAGTACGCTATAGCGCAGAAGGTGCGGCTATTTGCAATATCTCCATTGCCACGACCTCGCAATGGAAAGACCGTAACTCGGGTGAGCGTCGTGAAGAAACCGAGTGGCATCGGGTAGTATTTTACAATCGCTTGGCTGAAATTGCGGGCGAGTACTTGCGCAAAGGCCGTCCCGTGTATGTCGAAGGTCGTTTGCGTACGCGCAAATGGCAAGGCCAAGACGGTAAAGACAACTACACCACTGAAATCATCGCCGAACAAATGCAAATGCTAGGTGGCCGTGAGGGTGGTGATAGCATGGGCGGTGGTGCCGACTACAGCAGCGCGCCAGCTCAACAGCGGGCACCTCGTCAGCAAGCTCCTCAGCAACCGGCTCAACAACCAGCACGTCAGGCGGCTCCTATGGCCGATAACTTCGCTGACATGGAAGACGATATACCGTTTTAAGTTGTCGGTATGTGTCGTACTAAAGTCCCCTGCAGATGAGTTGCTCCCCAAAGTTGGATATATTTCAGCCTTTGGGAGCAATTCAGTCTAGGAATTGTTTCTTAGTTACGTAAAAGCCGGCGCAGAATTTTTCCTGTGACCGTTTTAGGTAGTTCATCCACAATTTCTATGACACGTGGATATTTATAGGCCGCTAAGCGCTGCTTGCAGTAGTCGATTAAGGCATCACTTGTTACGATGTGGCCCGGTTTAAGGCTGATTACGGCCTTGACTGTTTCGCCTCGGTACGGGTCTGCCACCCCTACCACAGCAGCCTCTAGTACGGCAGGATGACTATAAATGACATCTTCCACTTCTTTTGGCCAAACCTTGTAGCCAGAAGCGATAATCATGTCCTTTTTTCGGTCTACTAGAAAGAACCAACCCGCTTCGTTCATATAGCCAACATCACCAGTTTTCAAATAGCCATTTATAAAGCTAGCTTGGCTTTCTGCGGGCTTGTTCCAGTAGCCGGGTATGATCTGTGGCCCACGCAGCATGATTTCCCCGATTTCACCGGGGGCCATTGGCGTACCTTGCTCGTCAGCAATATAGGCGTCGGTGCAAAACACGGGTATACCTATGGAAAAAGCACCGTCAGCGTCGACGGGCGTGTTTTGGCTTGGTGGCACCGATAGGGCTAGGGCAGTGCTTTCCGTTAAGCCATAACAGTTTCGCATGGGCATGCCGAACTTAGCCTCGAACTCAGCTGCTAGTACGGCGGGCACTGGGGCACCGCCTGTGTAAACGCGTTTTAAGGAGCTCAGTTGTTTTGCGCTGACCTTAGGGTGATTCATCAGCGCAATAAAGGCAGTGATAGCGCCCACCACGAATTGGGGTTGATATTCTTGTGTGGCTTCCGCGACGACTTCCGGTTGAAAGCGGCACATCAGCACAGTGGCGCTGGAGCAGGCAAAGGCCAAAGCTAGGTGCCCTACTAAACCAGTAACATGAAACAGCGGAGACATAGCCAGAATGGCAGCACCATCGGGAATATCTATCCAAGCTCGGTAAATTTGTGCATCTGCGCTCAGGTTGCCGTGGGTGATAATGGCGCCTTTGGGCACGCCAGTGGTGCCCGAGGTATAGACGAGCATGGCTGGGTCGTGCTGATCAGCTTGTTTGATTAGGGGGGCGACATACTCTTCTGTATACGTCGCTTGTAGTATTTCCAATAGATCAATCGCGTCAGGGCAGGTGGCAGTATCATCTTCAGGTTTGATGATGCGTAAGTCGTTCCGACTTTGGAAGTCTTTAGAGCTGGTAACGATTGCCTGAACGTGGGGGAGCTCCTGCAGAACCTCACGCGCTACTTGTTCATATAGGTTGCGATGCAGGATCAGAGTGCTGCTCCCACTATCGTGCAAGAGCTGGGTCAGTTCGTGAGCACGGTTCATGGGATTAATGGAGACCCCTACCGCGCCAGCTTTCCATATCCCTAATGCACAAATGGTGAACTGCGGAATATTTTGTAAATACAGTGCTACACGTTCGCCCTTTTGTAAGCCATTCGCCAATAAGTAGGCAGCGAACTGGTCACTATAATAATTGAGTTGTGCGTAAGTAATGGTCTGATCAAAATAATGCAGGGCTGCCTGTGTGCCTGACTGCGTACGTGCGTGGTGAAACAGGCTGAGCATGTCAGTGTGACGCAGGGCAAAAGGGGAGGAGCTGTGGGCAGGTGCAGGGGTGATAGATAGCCAGGGACGTGTGGTACTTGCGGACGTCATGGTAAAAACTCGCAACCAAAAGAATTTGTGGTGAATCGCCAAGCAGGCCCCGACCTAGATTGTTAGACCTAGATCGGGGGGGGGTTAGCTACTTAACGTTTGGGGCGCTTCATCTCGCACGTGGTGGGTAATAGTGCATCTGCAGCGGGAATGACCTCTTCGGTACGCCAGCCAAAACCAGTGCCTTCCTGTTCCAACTGGACATTGCTATCGTTAACTTTAGCCCACGTGGCAACGTAGAGCGGCTGTTGTAGTTGATGGTCTGCGGCGCGCATTTTGATCGTACCGTTCAAGCTGTCTAGCTCCATATCCTCCATAGCAAACGCTACATCTACCGGATTGACTGAGTCGGCTTTTTTCATGGCATTAGCGAGTAAAGCGACCCCGGAGTAGGCTTGCAACCAAGTCAGGTCATCGTCATATTTCTTGTTGAACTCCTCCACGAGCTCTCTACCTTTGTAGTCTTCATTATTAACGTTCCAGACCCCCACGTATTTCACGCGCTCAAGACCGCTCTCACCCATAGCTGTGGGGGAGCCTTTGAGAACAGCGTAGTACGTGTAGAAGTTAGCATCTAGACCAGAGGCACGTGCTGCTTTGATCAATAAGGCGAGATCCGAACCCCAGTTGCCAGTAATAATGGTGTCGGCTCCAGAGGCCTTGATTTTTGCTACATAAGGAGCAAAGTCTTTCACTTCACCGATTGGGTGTAAATCATCACCGACGATTTCTACGTCCGGACGCACCTCAGCCAACATGTCTTTAGCGGCTTTGCTGACGGCTCGCCCGAAAGCATAGTTTTGGCCGATGATGAAGACTTTTTTCACTTCATCGTTTTTTGCCAAGTGATTAACCAACGCTTGCATTTTCATATCTACGTTGGAGTCCACACTAAACTGCCAGAAGCTGCATTTGTCATTGGTCAGTTCTGGATCTATGGCTCCGTGGTTGATATACAGCACTTCTTTGCCGGGGTTACGCGCATTATGTTTGTTAATCGCATCTACTAGGCTAAAGGCTACCCCCGAGCCGTTGGCTTGAGCCACGTAGCGGTAGCCCTGGTCAATGGCGCGCTTGAGCTGGCTTAGACTGTCTTGCACTCCGGCTTTGTTATCGAAGCCTACAAACTCTAAGGTGTGATCGCCTGCCCATTTTTCTTTATTGGCAATATCGCCAATGAATTGCCAAGTGCGTAATTGATTTTCTCCTAACGCGGCAAAGGACCCCGATAAGGGATCGATAAGTGCGATTTTAACATTTTCAGCCTGCGAGACGCCGGCGAACATGCTCATGGTCAATGCTAGTGCACTGAGTGTCAGTTGCGTTTTCTGTTTCATAAAGTCTCCTGGATTGCTTGTGTGTGATTAGAGCTTAGACCTCTAACCAGTCTCTGCGGACATCAACGGCCGTACGTAAATCGTTGGGCGTTCCTTCAAATACGATAGATCCACGGCCCATGACATATAGCCGTTGAGAAATATCGAGTGCTATTGCTAGCTTTTGCTCCACTAACAAAACTGCGACTCCACGTTTACGTAGCTCGTCCAGATATTGGGCGACTTGATCTACGATGCGTGGTGCGAGACCTTCGGTAGGCTCGTCTATCATAATAAGTTTGGGGTCACCAATTAGGGACCGACACAGGGTCAACATTTGTTGCTCACCGCCTGACATGACTCCGGCTGCAGTATGACGACGCTCTTTTAAGCGTGGAAACATGTCATACATGTCCTCAATACTCCATTGAGAGGTTTTGCCGCGCTGTTGGCCTAATATGAGATTTTGCTCTACGGTTAGAGTGGGAAAGATATCGCGATTTTCAGGTACATAAGCCAGGCCGCGTAGGGCAATCTCATAGGTTTTTAGGTTACTGATGTCTTGGTCATCAAAGTGCACCGATCCGCTAGATTGCACCAAACCCATCACTGCTTTAACCGTAGTGGAGCGGCCCACCCCGTTGCGGCCGAGCAGGCTGACAATTTCTCCTGGTTGCACATGAAAGTTTACGCCTTGCAGGACATGACTCTTACCGTAATAGGCGTGTAGCTGCGAAACATTAAGCAAGGCCATCTGTCACCTCTTTTTGTTGATCGTTAGATACGCCCAGATAGGCTTCTTGCACGGCAGCATTAGCACGAATGTTTTCTGGTGTGTCGCAGGCGATAACTTGTCCATAAACCACCACGGCGACTCGGTCAGCAAGGCCGAATACTACTCCCATGTCATGCTCTACCATGAGCAGAGTTTTACCTTGGCTGACGGTCTTAATCAGTTCTATCGCGGCATCACTTTCGCCACGGCTCATACCAGCAGTAGGTTCGTCCAGCAAGATGGTGCTGCTATCGCCAGCCACTGCCATGCCTATTTCTAGTGCGCGTTGTTCAGCATAGGTCAGTAAATTGACAGCGGTATCGCGTCTAGCCGTGAGACCTATCAGCTCTAATACTTCTTGAGCCCGCTCATGTAAGGGCTTGAGCTGGCTAATGCGCTGCCAGAAGGTATAGTGATAGCCGCGTGACCACATCGCGGCGCACAAAATATTTTCATAGACAGATTGACGCATGAACAGATTGGTAATCTGAAAACTGCGGCTCAGTCCCCGTCTATAGATTTGTTGGGCATTGAGGTCGTCTATGCGGGCACCATCAAAATTAATATGGCCGGTGCTAATAGGTATGCGGCCCGATATCAGATGAAATAAGGTTGACTTGCCGGCGCCGTTAGGGCCGATCACGGCAAGTCTCTCTCCCCGAGTCACGTTCAGGTTCACGCCCCGTATGATGTGGGCTTTGCCAAAGTGTTTGTGTACATCTTTCAGCTCCAGAATGGTGTTACTCATGGTTTGCTCCCTTGCTTGCGGTATCCGCCTCAGCTAAACGACCCAGTAATAGGCGGCCCGAAGGTTTGACGCTGAGCATCCCCACCAGCAGTACAACTGCTCCTATAACCCAGGCCAGCAGGCCGTGGTGGTCGAGGCTGTAACCCCACAGCAATAGCGGCTCTGTCGCTCCGGCAGATCGATGGAACATGAGTTCAATCAGAATCACGGTGCCCACCAGTATGGCTGCGCAGGACAGAATCAGTCTGAGCAGCAAGACGTACTGATGTTGGCGCAAGGATTGCACACATACCTGCCAAGTGGGTTTGAGTAGGCTGCTGATTCCACCGGGTGCATAGACCACTACCAACATGAATACTAGGCCCAAGTACATTTGCCAACCAGCGGTATAGTCGGGCAGAAACTTAGTGAGTAGCACGCCTATCAGGGCACCCAGCATGGGGCCTATAAATGTACCGGTGCCCCCTATGAAGGTGAATAACAGTACGGCGCCCGACTCATGTAAGCTGAGGATTTCATCTGTCGCTACCTCGAAGTTGATGGCCATCAGCGAGCCGCCTACGCCCGCGAATAGCCCTGCAGTCATTAGGGCCAGGTAGCGGAGTAGGTGGGGATCGAAGCCTATGAATGCCACGCGCTCTTCATTGTCACGTACACCATTGAGCAGACGGCCCAGCGGGGTACGAGTCAGGTAGTACAAGGCCATCACGCATATGAATAGCCACGCTGCGACTAAATAATAGACTTGAATCTGGGGGCCAAAATCCCATCCTAGCAAGGGTTCCCCATAGACCCGATCAGTCGACACTCCACCTTCGCCGCCAAAAAAAGCAGGAAACATGAGAGCACTGGCATAGACCATTTGGCCCACACCCAGCGTAATCATGGCAAAGGTGACGCCTGATGCTCGGGTGATGATGTAGCCAATCAGGGCCGCAAAGGTCAAGCCGGTCAGTGCACCTACAATGGGTATTAGCGGCAGTGGCAACCAGATCGCCCCACCGCTGGCCATATTCATGGCATGCACGGACATGAAGGCGCCCAGACCTGAGAAAGCCGCATGACCGAACGACAGCATCCCACTTTGACCCAGCAATACGTTATAAGACAGTGCTAGCACTATGCCCGTGCAAATCTGGGTTAGGTGAGACACGGCCAGCGAAGAATTAAAAGCCTGAGGCGCCAGAATCAGTGCTAGGGCAAAGAGCGGCCAGATGATCAATAAGTGACGGCGGGCCAGAGTACTGGGAGCCTGGGCTTGTAAAGAGCTGATGGACATTGCTTAGTTCTCCCGTTTGCCTAGTAAACCGCGCGGACGAAACACTAACACCAGTACCAGTAAGGCATAAGGCAGTATGGGTGCCACTTGGGATACGTTCACGCTTAACACTGAGTAGCCAAAGGTTTGGGGACCCACAGTTAGGCCAAGAGCCGAGAGCCCATCCAGTAACGATACGTCTATAGCAATGGCGAAAGTCTGAATAAGGCCTATGAGTAGGGAGGCTAATAATGCGCCCATGAGTGAGCCCATGCCGCCCGCTACCACGACAACGAAAATAATCGTCCCTAGTAGCTCAGCCATGCTGGGCTCGGTAACAAAAGCATTGCCGCCAATCACACCAGCTAGCCCTGCCAAAGCGCAGCCACCGCCAAAGACCAACATGAACACGCGCGGAACATTATGGCCTAGCGACTCCACCATATCGGGGTGCGTCAAGGCGGCTTGGATAATCAACCCAATGCGCGTACGTGTGAGTAGCAAATACAGGCCCAGTAACGTCAGCACAGCAATCAACATCATGAATGCTTGATACTTTGGAAAGGCCGTTGTGTATATGGTGAACAGCGGCCCCTGTAATACCTCAGGGATGCCGTATGGCACGGCAGATCGGCCCCAGATCAGTTGTACGCCCTCCAGCATGAGGTAGGACAGGCCAAAGGTGTAGAGTAATTCGGCTACGTGGCCGTGCTTGTGTACCGCGCGCAGACCATAGCGCTCTACTAGTACCCCTGCCGCGCCCACTAACAGGGGGGCCGTGATAAAGGCGAACCAGTAGTTGCTGAAACCACTGATGGTGTAGGCCAAATAGGCGCCCAGCATGTAGAAACTGGCATGGGCAAAGTTCAGCACACCCATCATGCTAAAAATGAGTGTTAGCCCAGAGGAGAGCATAAACAGCAGCAATCCGTAGCTTAGGCTATTGAGAAGGGAGATAACAAAAAACTCCATTCATGTCTCCGTTTTTTGGTAGTTATGAGAATGGTGGTGCTTGTTGCGGTTTACAGCTCGAATAACGCGGCGGCCCCCATACCCCCCCCTACGCACATGCTGATGACGACATAACGTGCGCCACGGCGTCTTCCTTCTAACAAGGCGTGTCCGGTCAGACGAGCACCTGTCATACCATAGGGATGACCAATGGAAATGGCACCGCCGTTGACATTGCACAACTCGGGGTCAATGCCTAGAAAGTCGCGGCTATATAAAACCTGACAAGCAAAGGCTTCGTTGATCTCCCACAGGCCGATATCCTGCACGCGTAAGCCATGCTGTTGCAATAGTTTTGGGATGGCATAAATGGGGCCTATGCCCATTTCTTCTGGGGCGCAGCCTGCGACGGCCATGCCGCGATATATCCCCAGTGGAGTTAGCCCGCGTTGAGCGGCGACGCCGGCTTCCATCATGACACAGGCCGAGGCGCCGTCTGATAACTGACTAGCATTGCCTGCTGTTACTGTGCCGCCTTCTATGACGGGTTTGAGCGATGCTAGGCTATCGGCGGTGGTCTCTGGGCGGTTGCCTTCGTCTTTGCTCAGGGTGATCTCCTGATAGCGACTTTCCCCCGTGGCCTTATCAGTGATGATCTGTGTGGTTGAAATAGGAACGATTTCAGCATCAAAAAGCCCGGCTGCCTGCGCTTGGGCTGTGCGCTGCTGTGATTGCAGCGCATAGGCATCTTGCTGTTCACGGCTGATGCCGAACTTGTTAGAGACGAATTCCGCAGTTTGCAACATAGGCATATAGGCGTGGGCTGCGGCGCTGATCACCCCTGGGTCTGCCTGTTGCGAGGTCCAAGGCATGTATTGATTTTGTATAGCAGAAATATTGTCTTGCCCGCCAGCCACGACGATATCCATGTGTTCTTGGCTAATTTGATGGGCTGCGGCTGCTATGGCCATCAGTCCCGATGCGCATTGACGATCCAATGTCTGCCCAGGGACGGTGATAGGTAGGCCCGCTGCTAGCGCAGCATAGCGAGCAATATTTCCTCCAGCGGTTCCTGCTCCCAGCACTGTACCCACTAGCACATCCTGTACTTCTGCAGGGTCTATACCGGCTCTGCTGACGGCATGCTCTATGGCATGACCCAGCATCGTGGGCGACTTGATGTTATTTAATGCACCGCGAAAAGCTCTACCTATCGGAGTGCGGGCGGTTGAGACAATAACAGCTTCTTTCATGCGTGTTCCTCAAGGTGTAAGGGTAAGTGTTTCTATTGCTCCGATACATCAGCTCATCGGTCAGGGACGGGCGACAACGATAAGCACCTGATCAGCCATTTCTTCGGGACTGTACATTCCTGTTGGCCGATACCAACTCATCATGCCGCGCAAGGTGCCTTCCAATACGCGTACAGAAATTTTTGGGTCGCCACGCAGATGCCCCCCTTCATGGCACTGACGGATGAGCTCGGTCCAGGATTGAAAATATCGTTTACGCAACTGTATGAGCTCGGGCAAATGTCCCGGAGCGGCGTCGCGCCAGTCGAAATACAACACCGCGTGGTAATCGCCTTGGTCCTCAATGAACACCAAACGGATCTCGTTATAGATAAATTGTCGTAGTTTGTCTTGGGGTGATAGTGAGCTTGCCAGTGTAGTTTCGTGGCGCTCACAGACGGTAATAAACGCGGTACGCAGAATCTCCATCAGGATGTCGTGCTTGGTTCTGAAATAGTGAAACAGGCTGCCTGAGTACAAGCCTACTGCCTCGCCTATGTCTCTGACGGTGGTCGCCTTAAAGCCTTTTTGCCGTATAAGACTCGCCGTGGCATCCAGTATGCGTGTACGGGTGTCTTCGACCTCGGGTTTGTTTTTAGGCGCGGTTTTTTGTAGCTTGATGCTTGTCATAGAAAACGTTGAAACTCTGAAATTAGGTACTGGAATGATATTGAGTATAGGGGTAAGATGAAAAATAGAGCAAGCGCTTGGTCATGAGTGTTTATAAGCGTTATCCCTGATTTTTGATGTTTATAAGGGCTTGTTTAATGGGCTGGTAGTGTCACTTCTAGACTGGGCTTATACAAGAGGAGAGTAGGCCTAATCTATGCATTTTTAATGGTGAGGGCATATGGCTATGACCGATTTTTTAGCAACTCAGAATTACACCGAGCAGCATCATTGCGAATTGAGCTTGGCTTCAGTATTCTTAAGTGGCATCGAAGCGGGTGGTAAACAAGAAATTGTGACGCAAGGCGGCTTGCGTATGAACTACCTGGATTTGCACGACAGGGTTCATCGCCTGGGGAAAATCTTACAAGACCTGGGCATACAGGAGCAGATGCGAGTCGCTGTCCTTGAGCGTGATACCCATCGCTATCTGGAGGCCTACTTTGCCGTACCCATGTTGGGGGCGACATTGATGACGGCCAATATCCGTTTATCGGTAGATCAGCTTCGTTACACCTTGGAGCATAGTGGCACGCAACTGATTATTACTGCTGCCGAATTTTTGCCGTTGCTAGAGCAGGTCTATGCGCTGCAAGAGCGTATCCCCCGTATTGTGGTAATCGGTGAGGCCCAAGGTACTAATTTGCCCGTGGTGGGGGAATACGAAGCCTTACTCACACAAGCAGAGCGCGGTTTCCAATTTCCTTATGTGAGTGAAGATAGCGTCGCGACGCATTTTTACACCACTGGCACGACTGGTCAGCCCAAAGGGGTGACCTATACACATAGGCAATTAGTCACCCATACCTTAGCAGTTGGCATGGCCCTAGGTACGGCCGATGAGTACCAGGCTTTGCGGTACAACGATGTGTATATGCCACTAACGCCTATGTTCCATGTGCATGCCTGGGGTTTGCCTTATGTTGCTACATTGCTGGGCCTTAAGCAGGTGTATCCAGGTAGGTATGAGGCGCAGCAACTAGTTGAGTTGGTCCGTGATGAGGGGGTCAGTTTTTCACACTGTGTGCCTACCGTGCTGCAAATGATATTGGTGGAGGCAGAACAGCGGGCGTTGTCATTGCCCGGCTGGAAAGTCATGGTCGGAGGCTCAGCAATGTCGCCTGCGCTGGCTAAGCGTGCGCAGGCCAGAGGCTTACATGTATTTGCCGGCTACGGTATGTCAGAGACCTGCCCCGTCATTAGTTTTGTTCGTACTACTCGCGCTGAGGCGCTGGCACATCCTGAGCGTATTTGCCGGGTAGGACACCCGATGCCATTGACCCAATTGGGCATAGAGGCGCCGGATGGCTCTATGTCAGAGGAGGGTGAACAGGGTGAGTTAGTTGCCCGTTCGGTCTGGCTGACGCCCGCTTATTATCGCGATCCGGTAATGTCGGTCCAGTTATGGCGCGGGGGTTATTTGCACACAGGTGATGTGGCCGTCAAAGATGCAGATGGAGCTTTTCGCATCGTCGATCGCACTAAGGATGTGATCAAGTCAGGTGGAGAGTGGCTGTCGTCGCTAGAGTTAGAGGCCTATCTATCTGAACATGCAGCGGTGGAGGAGGTAGCGGTGATTGCCATAACCAACGAGAAGTGGGGCGAGAGGCCGTGTGCATTTATTACGCTTAAGCCCGCTTGCCAAGGCGATGACGCGTTGATTGCCGAGCTTCAGGATTTGCTGCGAGCACGTATACGAGAAGGTAAATTGCCGCCCTATGCCATACCTGAGCAGATATGTTTCGTGTCGGATTTGCCACGTACCAGTGTAGGAAAACTGAATAAAAAAATGCTGCGCGAGCAATTGATACGGCAAGAGAGTGTGTGAATCAATATTGATAAAAATGAGTGAGACAAAGTATGCAAAAAAATCATGATAAGCCGGTGGGTGCGGCTTTTGATCTGAGCGGTAAGTTGGTAATGGTCAGCGGAGCCTCCAGCGGTATAGGTTTGCACTTGGCCGCAGCCATGGCAAAAGCCGGAGCTGATGTCGCCTTGTGCGCGCGGCGCACAGAGCGGGTGCGGCAAGAGGCGGAGCATTTAGAGGCGCTGGGTGGCCAAGCGTTGGGAGTTGCCCTAGATGTGACCAGCGTGGATTCCATCGATCAGGCTATGCACCAAGTACAGCAGCATTTCAACAGAGCGCCTGACGTGCTGATTAACTGTGCGGGAGTGGCCTTGTTAAAACCTTTTTTGGAGCAAACACCAGAAGAGTTGGACGCTGTGCTTAACGTTAATCTACGCGGCGCATTTCTGCTTGCCCAGCGTACGGCAGCGGCTATGGTCGAACAAGGTGGTGGGTCGATTATCAATGTGGCTTCTACGGCAGGCATACGTCCGGGTGGGTTTTTGTCCAGTTACGGCGCTAGCAAAGCCGGCTTGATTCATTTGTCTAAGGTAATGGCATTTGAGTTGGCGCGATACAAAGTGCGGGTGAATGCTTTGTGTCCCGGCAATATAGAAACAGATATGCATAAAGAGTTCGAGGACGCAGGTTTCACCGAGGCTTTGGTGAAGCGTATACCTCAACGGCGCTTCGGCACCAGCCAGGATTTGGTGGGGGCAGCCTTGTTATTGGCTTCTGAGGCGGGTAGCTACATGACGGGTGCGGTGTTGACGGTAGACGGTGGACAAACGGTTAATTCGCTTTGAGATGGGTGGTAATGTGAGACAAACACTAGAATTTATGATGTATGACTGGTTGCAGATCGAAGATTTGTGCCGTCGTGAACGCTACGCTATGCATAATCGGGAAACGTTTAATTCAGTTTTGGATGTGAGTGAAAAAATTGCCCAAGAGCAGTTTGCTCCACTGAATCGTTTAACCGATGCTCAGGAGCCTGAGTATGTGGATGGCTCAGTACGCCTACCCGATGGCGTGGCTCAGGCCTTGCGTGCCTACACGGATGCAGGCTTGCTCGCAGCGGGGCACGACGAGCAAGTTGGGGGAATGCAATTGCCGTACGTTATAGACATGGCAGCGAATACATTCTTTGCTTACAGCAGCATCAGTTTGTCTGCCTTTCCCATGCTTACGTACGCAAATGCGAATTTAATAATGGCTCATGGTACCGAGTCCCAGAAAAAGGCGTTTGCTATACCGCAGTTAGAGGGTAGGTACTTTGGCACAATGTGTTTAAGTGAGCCAGCCGCGGGTTCTAGCTTGGGTAATATCGCGACGCGTGCCGCACCTGATGGGTCAGCCTATGAGCAGGATGTATTAGGGCCGCGTTACAAGATCAAAGGCAGCAAAATGTGGATTTCGGGTGCTGAGCACGAACTGACCGAAAATATCGTGCATCTGGTGTTGGCCAAAATACCGGATGATCAGGGCAACGTGATTGCGGGCCCCAAAGGAATTTCTTTGTTCGTGGTGCCTAAGTTTCTGCCTTGTGCAGACGGTGGTCTCAATGCAGAGCGTAACGATGTTGTATTGACGGGGCTGAACCACAAGCTAGGCTATCGGGGCATACCGAATACGCTGCTTAGCTTTGGTGATAATGGAGGCGCTGTAGGCTATCGCATAGGTGAACCGGGGCAAGGGTTGGCGCTTATGTTCCATATGATGAATGAGGCCCGCGTTAATGTGGGTATGGGCGCGACTATGCTGGGTTACGCGGGCTATCAGGTGTCGCTGGATTATGCTCGCGAGCGCCGTCAAGGTTATTTGCGCGGTACGAAGTCTGATGCTCAGCGTCATCAGCAGGCCCGCCTCATTGAACACCCTGATGTAAAACGCATGTTATTGGCGCAAAAAGCTATTAGTGAAGGAGCCTTGGCGTTGGTGCTGTACTGCGCTCGCCTGATTGACGATAAGCGTACAGCAGGGGCCGAACAGCGGGCTAGAGCTGAGCTTTTACTTGAACTGTTGACTCCGATTGCTAAGAGCTGGCCCAGCGAGTGGTGCTTAGAAGCCAATAGCCTCGCTATACAAGTGTTGGGTGGAGCGGGATACACCCGTGATTTTCCAGTGGAGCAGTTCTGGCGTGATAACCGTCTGAACATGATTCACGAAGGCACACACGGAATACAGGCACTGGATTTGCTAGGCCGTAAGGTACGTTTGCAGGACGGTGCCGCTTTTGATTTGTGGGCTGAGCAGGTTCGACAGACCATAGGGCTAGCGAGTGAAAGTGAGGAGTTTTCCGCCTATGGTGCCCAGTTGGCCAAACATTTACATACTTTGTCTGCATTGACTCGGCAATCGCAACAGCCGGAATATGAGGATTTATCAGTCGCACACGCTACGCCGTACATGCAGGCTTTCGGGCATGTTGTGATTGCGTGGTTATGGTTACAAGTGGCCATGGCCGCTAAGCAAGATAGTCACTTGGACAGCGCATTTGTTGCGGGTAAGTTCGCTGCGATGCAATACTTTTTTGCTTACGAGTTGGAGCGTGTTCCAGCGTGGTTGGGCTTGCTTGAGAAGGCAGATCAAACAGTGCTGTCCATGCAAGAAGCATGGTACTGACATACATATTGGTATTTAAAATTTATTTGGCAGGAGACTCAGAATGTCAGTAGTAGTTCGTTATACAGAGCAAGGCGCTGTGGGAATAATCACGTTGGACAATCCTCCCATTAATGCAAGCTCGCAAACAGTACGAGAGCAGTTAAAAGCTATTTTGGACTCCGTTCGGGCGCAGCCGCAAGGCATACGTGTGCTGATGCTGCAAGGGGCTGGAGGCTCCTTTATGGCGGGGGCAGACATACGAGAGTTTGAACTGGACTTTATTCCCTTACCTGATCCCAACGACATTCATGGTTTATTAGAATCCATGCCCGTACCTGTTGTCGCGGCGATGCATGGCCACGTCCTAGGTGGAGGACTAGAGATGGCTTTGGCTTGCCATTACCGTGTAGCGCACAGCGGTACGCAGTTCGGATTGCCCGAGGTGAAGCTGGGGGTGTTGCCCGGTAGTGGGGGCACTCAACGCTTGCCTCGCTTGTTGGGGTTCCCTTTGGCGATGGAGTTGATTGTCAGCGGCAAGTCCCTGCCTGCTGCTCAGGCATTGAAGCTTGGTCTTTTAGATGCGGAGTTCGACGATGACTGGCAGGAGCAGGCACTGGAGTTTTGTATTAGTGTGGCGGATAAGAACGCCTCACACCCAATGCTAAGCAGGTTGCCGGCGGTACTGAGTGACAAGGATAAGGCGGGCTTGTCTGAAAAGATAGATGAGTTGCCCGCAGCCGATCAAGGTGGTTATGCCATGCGTGAAGCGGCGCGATGTGTATTGGAGGCTGCTCAATACGATTTTGCCACAGGGTTGGCAAGAGAGCGCTTGGCCTTTTTACGATGTAAAGAAACGAATGAATCCAAGGCACTTAGGCATGCGTTTTTTGCCCAGCGTGAGGCAGCTCGTATCCCTGGGCTCAATACTGCGAACCTAGCCTTGCGTAGTATCAGTAAAGTGGGGGTGATAGGGGCGGGTACCATGGGTACGGGCATTGCTATGAGCTTTGCCAATGCGGGGATAGCCGTCGTGTTGCAGGACTTAAATGCCCAAACCTTAGAGCGAGCACAGCAGCAAATTCATCATGTCTACCAAGGCTCAGTGACAAAGCAGCGCTTGACTCAAGCTCAGGCGCTGCAGCGAATTAATGCTATCAGTTTGACTCTGGAGGACACACAGTTGGCTGATTGCGATCTGATCATAGAGGCTGTATTTGAAAACTTTGACATCAAAAAAGCTATCTTCAAGCGCTTGGGTGAAGTAGCCAAACCTACTGCCATCCTTGCCAGTAATACGTCGTCCTTAGATGTTAATGTGCTGGCCGAATGCTCAGGACGGCCTGCCGATGTGTTAGGCATGCACTTTTTCAGCCCGGCGCATATTATGCGCTTGTTGGAGGTAGTACGCGGAGACCACACAGCGCCTGAAGTATTAGCCACGATTATGAGTTTGGCTAAACGCATAGGAAAAGTGGCAGCGGTATCGGGGGTATGTTTCGGGTTTATAGGTAACCGCATGCTGGAAGGATATCTGCGCGAGACCGAATTTCTGTTGCTGGAAGGGGCTACACCTGCCTTTATTGATAAAGCGCTAGAAAACTTTGGCATGGCGATGGGGCCTTGTCGCATGATTGATATGGCAGGTGTGGATGTAGCGGCTAAAGTAGTGTTAGAGCAGAAAAAAGCGGGGCAATTGGGGGCTGATGAGGCCTATCGAGTAGCAGTGCAACGCTTGTTTGAGTTAGGGCGTCACGGGCAAAAATCAGGCCTAGGCTATTACCGTTATGAGGGCCGTAATGCCGTAGAAGACCCGGCAGTGCTGGAGGTGTTTAAGGCTTTGGCAAAGCAACACGATATTGCACAGCGCAAAGATATCACGGCCGATGAGGTTGTGCAGCGTTGCCTCTATCCCTTAATCGCTGAGGGGTATCGCATCCTAGAAGAGGGTATTGCTTATCGCGCAGGAGATATTGATGTGGTTTGGTTGCATGGCTATGGCTTTCCTGCTTATCGCGGGGGGCCCATGTTTTATGCTCAAACCTTGGGTGAGCAGCATATTAGGGCTCAGATGCTAGAGTTAGCGGCAAGTCGGGGGAATCGGTTTGCTTATTGGGATGTGCCGCCAAGCTTAGGTGTATAGGGCGAGGCTCGCTAATTTTTGGATGGTGTAAGGTTAACGGAGCTGTTTGTTAACCTTTCCATTATTTTTTCTGATAAAAAATAATGATGACGAATAGTCGATAAAAGAGTTTCCTATCCTGATAGCTTACGTAGAATACGTTGTTTACTATAACAGTGGTAAGGATAGCGTGATGGAAGCCATTTTTAGCCTATCACCTCAAACTTATTATTCTGCGTGAAGGAGCAGCTTATGTCAGCAAGCATCAAAAACTCAATTTGGCTGAAAGAAACGAATTATATCAATGGACAATGGCAAGGCGCCCAAGATGGCCGTGTTGTTGAGGTTACTAACCCGGCAGATGGACAATTGATCGGTCACGTGCCGTTGTGCGGTGCTACGGAGACTCGTGCGGCGATTGAGGCTGCAGAGCAAGCATTTAAAGTCTGGTCGCGTACGAGTGCGGCTGAACGTGCGCAGCGTTTGCAGCATATGGCGCAACGAATTCGCAGCAACGTAGATGAGTTGGCTTCCTTGCTAACTCTAGAACAAGGCAAGCCTTTAGCCGAAGCGAAGGGGGAGATTAATAGTGCTGCGGCTTATATACAGTGGTTTGCAGAAGAGGCAAGACGTATTAATGGCGATGTAATCCCATCACCTTGGCAAGACAGGCGTATTTTGGTTACGCGTGAGGCGGTGGGTGTAGTGGGAGCGATTACACCGTGGAACTTTCCTTTTTCCATGATCGCTAGAAAGTTGGGGGCAGCCTTGGCCGCGGGATGCACGATCGTGATTAAACCCTCTGAGCTAACGCCTTACTGTGGCCTAGCGTGGGGTCTTTTGTCCGAGCAGGTAGGCTTGCCTGCCGGTGCGGTCAATATCCTCACAGGTGACTCTGTCCAAATAGGGGGTGAGCTCACAGCGAATCCGTTGGTGCGAAAAATTACGTTCACAGGCTCTACCCGTGTGGGTAAGTTGTTGTGTGAGCAATCGGCAGGCACCATGAAGCGGGTGTCGATGGAGCTTGGTGGCAATGCTCCTTTTATTGTGTTTGACGATGCGGACATTGATCGTGCCGTAGAAGGGGCGATAGCTGCCAAGTATCGCAACTCCGGACAGACTTGCGTATGCACGAATCGTTTTTACGTACATGACAGCATTTACGATGAGTTTGCTCAAAAATTGGCTGCGCGCGTAAAGCAATTAAAAGTAGGCAGTGGCTTTGAAGCTGGAGTAGAGCAGGGACCGTTAATTAACGAGGCCGCGATAGAGAAAGTGGAAGCGCATATCGCCGATGCTCTAAGTAAGGGCGCTAAGCTGCTATCGGGTGGGCGCAGGCATGCCTTAGGGTATGGGTTCTTCGAGCCTACGGTACTGGCCGAGGTGACTGATCAGATGGAAGTGGCTCAAGAAGAGACGTTTGGTCCCTTGGCGCCTTTATTCCGGTTTACGGACGAGGCCAAAGTGATTGCAGCGGCCAACAATACCCAATATGGCTTAGCAGCGTATTTTTACACCCAAAACTTGGCTCGCGCATTTAGAGTGTCTGAGTCCCTGGAGTACGGGATGGTGGGAGTCAACGATGGAATTATCACCACGGAAGTGGCGCCATTTGGTGGGGTAAAAGAAAGTGGCATGGGTCGAGAGGGGTCTTTCCATGGCTTGGACGATTATCTCAATATGAAATATATCAGCCTCGGCGGTCTTTAACAGGCTGCGTATTTTGTACTTAAATGTTACCGCACGAGGGTGCGGTAACATCCGCTTGAAGCCAGTAAGCACCGAGGCCTACGTTTGCTGCTGAGCAAATAGTAGAAGTCTCGGTGTTAACTTTTGTAGTGGCTGAGTAAACTTTACTTGTGTTTAGCCCTAGCCAGTAGGGGTGTATTTTCCTACCATGATGATTCAGCAATGCGACATTCCAGATGCCAGCCCATAACGAGAATCGGCGCCAAGTAAAGGGTGAAACGAGTAGTGATGTTGCCGATGCGTTAGATGCAGGTGGATGAATACGGCATTGCTCCTACTAAACTGAGTTTGTACGGAGTGCAGTCATGAGTCAACAAAGTGCAGTAGTCTACGACGAGATTGATGTTCAAGCCATACGAGAAGCCGCTCGTCAACAGGTCAGTGAGGGAGCGGTATCGTCGGGATATCAGGGCGACAGAGAAAAAATTATTAAGTTGTTAAATGACGCTTTAGCAACGGAATTAGTCTGTGTGATGCGCTATAAGCGCCATTATTTTACGGCGACTGGTTTAGCCAATGATGCTGTTAAAGCTGAGTTTCTGGAGCATGCCCAGCAAGAGCAAGAACATGCGGATCGTATTGCAGAGCGGATTGTGCAGTTAAATGGTCAACCTGACTTTAACCCCGATACATTGAGTGTGCGCAGTCATGCGGAGTATGACGATAACCTTGATATCAAGGCCATGATTCGGGCCAATCTGATTGCTGAACGGATTGCGATCGAGTCGTATCGTCAGATGATCGCTATTATTGGTGATACGGACCCTACTACCAGACAGATGTTGATTGAGATTATGGCTGTCGAGGAAGAGCACGCCGATGATATGAGTGATTTATTGAGTGATTAAGTTAACTTCCCTATTACAGCCGTGAGTCTCCATGTTTTAAGCGCCCAAGCGGGCGCTTTTTTTATCGGGTTTTAGCTTTGTTGTCGGCCTTTTCATGTCGCGTAGCGTCCATTCAGAAGAGTGCTGGAGCTTTTGTCATGGATGAGAAACAAAACCTTAACGTCACTGCAAAGCGCTTTGTTTATTCTGAACAGCATAAGAGATTGTCATTACGTAATATCAGAGCCTATTAGTTCTGAGTGCGATGGGTAGAAATAACGGTAGTGCAATTGCTTGAGCAAGGGGTTTTATTACTATGTATTCGGGCTGAGGCGCTTAGCATGGCCTGTTAAGGCTGCAATAGGTATTTGCCATGAACGAAACGATAACAACAGGTCTACTTGATACGGGCTTGCAAAGCCCTACACGGCCTGGGCCATACCTAGGGGCTGCTCAGAGTACTGGGAGAAAGGCGGTGAGTCAGGCGCGTGTAACCGTACTAAGCGGTTTAGGTGAAAAAAGACCGGCAGCGATATTGGTAGAGGCACGAGGGTTGCGCATATTGCTGGATGCGGGGGGCGCCTTGCATCCAGGGCAAAGCTGTGACTGGTATCAGGGGTTGGACTTGGATGCTGTATTACTCACCCAAGATCAGCAAGACCATGCCGGTGGCGTCAAGTATTTACCTGAGCATATTCCTATTTATGCTAGTGCAGCGACGGCACGCTGTTTGCCGCCAGGGCGTATTTGGCGTGAATTGCCAATGCAGGGTTTTACTTATATTGATGATATTGCCATACAAACTGGGCGTTCTGGTCAGGCTTTAGGCGGGGTCTGGCTGCACCTAGACATAGGGGGAGGGGTATTTTACAGCGGCGATTTTTCCTGTGAATCCTTATTATACCCGTTTGATGTGCCGCCCCAGGCAGAGCTGGCGTTGCTAGATGCTACGTATGGTTTGTACGATCAAACGCGTCTCTTGGCCTCGGAAACACTGGAGTTATTGTTATTGGAAAAACCCGCGTTACTCCCTGTACCTCCCTCTGGGCGCGCGGTGGAAATTGCACTTTGGCGCCATCAAGCCGGCTGTACTGATTGGTCGTTAGATCCGGCTTGTTATGAAAACCTGACGCGTCTGGTGTATGAGGGTGATGACATGCTATTGCCCGGTATTAAACAGCAGTTGCGCGATATTATGCCGCAAGCGGCGCAGTTTAATCCGCACGCCCATTTAATTCTGGCCGGTGAGGCTGACGGAATAGGGGGGGAAGCGGGGCGTTTAATACGGGAAGGCCAGTTTTCGTGGGCCGACGTGGCTGATAATCAGGAGCAGCGCTATTTAATTTACACCGGTTATGTGCCACCGCATGGTCCCAAGGGAAGCCATGTTTTACGCTGGAATGTGCATCCGCGCTTGAATGATTTGCGTTGGGTGGTGAACATGGTAGAGCCAACTTATACCGTACCGTTATTCACCACCATTCACGATGAGCGCGATTGGACGAACGGCGTGGGCAAAAGCCTGTCGTTGCAACGTAGCTGGAGCCTCGCCGATGCTTAATCCATGCTTAACTAATATAGCGGGCTAGCAATTGCTCTTGACGTGCCGTATCTAAGCCTAGTGCTTGCTGCAAGTATTGTTGGGTTGAACCATATTGCTGGGTGATTTGCGTGAACGCAGCATTCAGAAAAGCCGGTTCTACTCCCCAGACGACATCAAGCACCTCGTCGCTTAAGCCACGATTATCGTCTAGATTGGGACGCTTGAAGTATTTTTGCGAAAGCATGTAGTCGTGCATGATGTCGTCTGGGGCAACACCTAGCGCACTGTGCACTAAGGCTACCGCAAAGCCAGTGCGGTCCTTGCCGGCGGTACAGTGCATGAGTACTGCTTGCTCGGTGTTGAGCAACTGATCAAAAACTCGTGCAAACTGCGCACTATGGTTCTGTACAAACTCCACATAGGTTTTCTGCATGACTAATCGTGCTTGTGCGGCAGTGAGCTGACCGTGTTCAGCCTGCATAATGCTGCCCAAGTCTTGCACAATAGTAGGCTCTATGCTGAGCAAGTCATGCCGCAAAAACTCGTACTGATACGGCGAACGTTTACGTTCGTGGGCGCCGCGAAAATCTAAAGCATGACTGACGCCTAGTTCTTGTAAGTAGGCTAGGTCTGGGGCTTGTAGTTCGGCGATTTGGTCAGAACGGAAAACACGCCCTGTCATTACGGGGCCATGCTCAGTAGAGTAACCACCTATGTCGCGAAAGTTGCTAGCGCCCAGCAAAGGGCAGGCCTGGGTAGGGGGAAATAAGGACACGCTCTACTCCTCAGAGAAATGCTCAAGCAGTTATCTTACCTGTCTCAGAGGATGGCAGTGTGTATAAATGCCGCCTGCTGATTTATATTGATCACCTTAGCTAGGCAAGAGCATGGGGCTCAGGGCGCACTGAGGGGCCTACGTGAGCCCCAGAGTCGTTGGGATGCGTATATGATGATGGTTTGCGTCTCGTTTATTTAAGGTAAGGGAAAATTGATGTTTCAGCATATCAAGGCTTTTGGTGGGGATCCTATTTTTCGTATAGGCGCGGCGTATCAAGCAGATCCGCGTGATGTGAAAGTGAATCTGACCGTCGGCTTATACTACGATGAACAAGGACGTTTGCCCGTGTTGGACGTGGCTCGTCGTGCAGAGCAAGCTTGGGCTGAAAAGAATCTTCCGCGCGGCTATTTACCCATGGAAGGGTTGGCGACTTACCGCGAGCAAGTGCAAAAGCTGATTTTTGGTGCTGATAATAGCGCGTTGGCACAGGGACGCATTGCGACCATACAAACCTTGGGGGGTACTGGGGCACTCAAAGTAGGCGGCGACTTCTTACATCTGGCATATCCTAACAGTGAAATGTGGATTAGCGACCCTGCTTGGGATAATCACCACTCCATTTTCCAAGGTGCGGGTATTCCTACCCATTCTTACCGTTATTACGATGCTCGCACACAAGGGGTAGATTTTGCTGGCCTGATGGCTGATATCCGTGCGCTGCCCGAGCATAGTATTGTGCTGTTGCATCCCTGCTGTCATAACCCTACGGGAGCAGATCTTACAGATGAACAATGGCTAGAGATCATCGATGTATTACGTGATCAGCGGTTAATTGCCTTTATGGACATGGCTTACCAAGGGTTTGGGCGTAGTTTAGATGAAGACGCGTTTGCCATACGCGCCATGGTAGAGGCGGGCCTGACCTTTTTTGTGGCCAGTTCGTTTTCTAAAAACTTCTCCTATTACGCTGAGCGCTGTGGCAGCCTATCGGTGGTGTGTCAAAGTGCCGACGAGGCACAGCGCGTATTGGGGCAATTGCAAGCAGTAGTACGCCGTATTTATTCTAACCCCCCCTCACATGGTGGGCAGGCGATTGCGTCTGTGCTGGCTGATCCCGAGCTATTTGCAGAGTGGCAAGCTGAAGTGGAATGTATGCGTGATCGTATTGCGACCATGCGACGTTTGGCCCATGAGCGCTTGCAAGAGATTGCTCCTAACTACGATAGCAGCTATTTTGTGAAGCAACGCGGTATGTTTTGCTATACCGGTTTGAATTTGGCTCAACTTGAGGCATTGCGCCGCGATCATGCGGTGTACATTATTGACTCTGGCCGTATCAGTATGCCGGGTCTTAACCAAGACAATCTTGAGTATTTTGTGCAAGCTTTGGCTCAAGTGGTGACCGACGATAGCTTGGCGTAACGTTGACACTCATAGGCTGGGCGACCCGACAGGCCCAGCTGCCTTTGTGGTGGCTACGTAAGTGGCCACCGACATTGTGCCTGCTGCAGCATAGATTGATTTGCCGTAGCTTGAAAACGCCCACGGCTAAGCAGCCAGCGGTGAAACTGGCGACTCGATGGGTTCTCAAATGAGCCACTGCGCCAACTGAGTACGTAAGGCCAAGGTAAGGGTAGTGCTAGGGAGAAGGGCAGGATCAGCTTGCCTTGTGCTAGCTCTTGCTGAATCATGGAGCATTGGGCCAATACAAATCCTTGGCCGGCGACTGCCGCATCTATGGCCATATGAGACAAAGAAAAAATTCTGAAACTGTCTAAGGGCTGTGCATCTAACGAGACTAGCGCGGCTTCAAACCATTCCCGCCACGAGGGGGGGGAGGTGAAGCGGGGCTGCCAATCAGACGACAAGAGCGGATAGTTAAGAATATCGCGAGGGTGTTGCAACGAACCTAGGCTACCTAGTAGCTGTGGGCTGCACGCGGGCACCACTAAATCCGTATACAGCTCGGTGTGATTGCTGCTCCGTAACCCAGTTTGGCCGTAGGTGATGCGGAAATCAATATGTTCCGCTTCGAGATCCGGTTCGGCGTGGCTACCTTTAAGATGCAGAGTAAGGAGTGGGTCGTGTTGCTCTTGCCATTCAAATATTAAGGGGGCGACCCATGTTTTCAGTAGGGAAGGCACGGCACTAATAGAAAGCATGCTGGTGTTGCGGGCACGTTCCATTTCTTGCTGTGCTTCACGCAACAGCTCAAAAGCCTGGGTGCACAGTTGATGGTAACGCGTGCCAGCAGCGGTTAAACGTAAGCGTTTACCTTCACGGTAGGTTAGGCTGGTGCCTACCTCTTGTTCGAGTAGTTTGAGCTGTTGGCTGACGGCACCGGGTGTGATTTGAAGCCGCTGTGCCGCCTCTTGGAGGCTTTGGCTATGGCCTAAGGTCTCGAAAATTTCTACGGCGCGTAGGGGAGGAAGGGCGTGCATCAGAGGAAGAGTAAAAAGGGCTGTAGGGTGGAACTTGTATTCTGAAACAGTTTAGATTTTCTAAACGAACAGGCAATAACTCTGTTTATGTTTAAGATTATCATGAAACTAAATAGAGAGGCCGCTATAAACGTGGTCAGTAGACAGTGTTAACTTTGGGGTGAGACATTATGTTTGTACGTAATGCATGGTACGTAGGTGCGTTGGCTAAAGATGTAAATCGTCAGTTATTTCCAGTGCGCATGTTGGGCGAAGATCTCGTTTTGTATCGCCGTGAAGACGGGCAACCCGTGGCACTCGAGGACTCTTGCCCACATCGTCGTCTGCCTTTGTCTAAGGGACGGTTAATTGGTGATCAGGTCGAGTGTGGTTACCACGGCTTAACCTTTGATTGCAGCGGTGCCTGTACTAAGGCCCCAGGAGTGGCCCAGATACCAAAAAGCGCCGTGGTGCGCAGCTATCCCTGTACAGAGCGCTATGGCATGGTCTGGGTGTGGATGGGTGATCCAGCCTTGGCAGACGAGTCTACTTTGATTCATATCGAGGAGTGGGGACACCCGGAGTGGGGGGTGAACAGTGGTGACGCTATGGAGTTAGATTGCAATTATTTATACGTCACCGATAACTTGTTGGACCCCTCTCATGTGTCTTGGGTTCATCAGACCTCATTTGGTAGCGCCGATATTATAGGTTTACCACTAGAGGTTAAAGTGGCTGAAGACGGAGTCACCGTATCGCGTTGGTCGCGCGACGTGGAAGTGGCACCGTTCTACCAAAAATTTGTGAAATTTAGCGGTCGTTGCGACAGAAAACAGCAATACGAGGTGCGCTTTCCCTCGGTTGCGGTGATTCGTGCTATTTTCTTGCCCGCTGGGGCAGGCACGGACGATCCAACGCAGTTTCATCCTGATGTGTTTTTAATGGATTCGTATAACCTGCTGACGCCCATTGATGAAAACAGTACCCGCTATTTCTGGTTTCAGTTACGCAATTTCAGCCCTAATGATCAAGAAGTCTCTTCCATTTTTAATCACGATGTACGCTCTGCCTTCCAAGAAGATAAAGAGGTGTTGGAACAGGTGCATAAAAATCTGAAATTGCGTCCGGCCGCTTTGGACTTGCCGATTGACTCCGGCCCTATGCGGTTCCGTCGTCGTATCAAGCAATTGATCGAAGCAGAACAGGCCGCGGTGGCCCAGGCCTGATTACTAGCGGGAGTAGCATCATGACAGAGCATTATGCAGATTGTGCCATCTCGGCGTCAGACCCTGCTGCAAGCCGCCGTTTCCGCCCTTATCAGGTGGTTGGGCGGCAGCAAGAAAGCCGGTTTATTACCTCTTTTATACTTGAGCCTACGGACGGCCAACCCGTTTTGCCGTTTCAGCCTGGTCAGTATTTGGTTTTTCGTTTTACGGTTAATGGTCAGACGGTGCTACGTAACTATAGTGTGTCGGCAGATTCGGCCGAGCAGGGACAGCTACGTATCTCTGTTAAGCACGAGCAAGCGCCTGTAGGCACCGATTGGCCGGCTGGTGTGGGTTCGAGCTATTTGCATGAACACATCGAAGTGGGCGATAGCTTAACGGCTGCAGGGCCTATGGGTGACTTTGTACTGGACGAACAGTCGGAGCGGCCTGTGGTGTTGCTTAGCGGTGGAGTAGGAATTACCCCTTTGTTATGTATGCTGCAGCGCTTAGTGACACATTCGCAGCGCAAGGTGTATTTCTTGCATGCGTGTGAAAATGGTGATGTGCATGCTTTTGGGCATGAAGTGCAAGCGTTAGCAGAACGGCGTTCTGGGGTCAGTGCGGTTTTTTATTATCGTAGTGCTCGTCAGGCAGATAGCACCTTGCCGTGGTCGTATACAGATGGTGTTATTTCTCGCGAGCATTTACAAACCTTACTGCCTATCGACGATTACGATATGTACTTGTGTGGGCCTAGCGGTTTTATGCAGGCTAACTATTCTTTACTACGTAGTCTGGGAGTGGCTAAAGAGCGTATTCATTACGAGTTTTTTGGGCCGGCGACGGTTTTGGAAACGACACTTGATGCTACCCCCCTATCTACGGCTCCAGCAGCACCTGCCATGGAGTTCACCGCTGATGCGGGCTTAAGCGGTGAAAAGGTAAGGTTCTTGCCTGATGGGCGTGAACTACCTTGGCAAGAAGGTTGTGAGTCTTTATTGGTTCTGGCAGAAGATGCCGGCTTGAGTCCAGACTTCAATTGTCGTGCGGGCCTGTGTAATACGTGTATGTGTACGTTGGTATCGGGAACCGTTGAGTACTTTGAGGAGCCTTTGGATGATGTGCCCGAGGGCAAGGTTTTATTGTGCTGCGCCAAGCCAAAGGGGCCAGTAGTGATTGCCCTACAGCAATAACGTACGGACGAAAGATCAGCCTTCCATTAGCCCAAGTGTTGCGATGACAATGCTTGGGCTTACATGCGTCCCGTAAACTTGTAACGATCACCGGGATGCCACATGCGTGCATGCGAAGTAAAGTGATCATTGGAATAGGTCACCCTATCCATGACGAGGCAGGGCTGTTGCTCGGAAATATGCAAGGCTTGCGCGATAGAGGCAGATGGGGTTTGCACTTCAATGGTATAGAAACCCTTAGGCAGCGGAGCGACTCGCACTAAATACTCATTGGGCGTAATGGTATTCCAGTCTTGGTCCAAATAGTCAGGGGCGATCCGGGCATCCACTGTACGGTCTTCGTACTGTATCGGTATGCCGTTGTCCGCATGCACGATTAAAGAGTGAAATAGGGGCGTATCGATAGGAATGCGGTAATGAGCTGCTTGAATACGATTTGCCTTAAGACGTTTGACGCTGATGACCTGACAAGAGTGCGTGTGACCACGCTCCCTTATTTCTTGGGACACGCTACGTATTTCGATGAGGGTAGACTGAAACTTAGGCTGTGCAACGTAGGTGCCAGAGCCTTTGATGCGGATGAGCAGGTCATCGTTGGTCAATTCGCGCAGTGCGCGGTTGACGGTCATGCGCGATACATTGAATTGTTCGCATAATGCCATTTCTGTAGGGATAAGGTGCCCTTCTTGCCAGACTCCGCTTTGAATTTTATCTAACACGTATTCTTTAATTTGTAGGTAGCTGGGCTGTGCGGTAGTGCGGTGAGGCGAACTGAGTTTACTACTCATACTGCATGCTCCTTGGTAATAGGCGGGAAATAAGGGCTTTCCATAGTATGTATAGACAAAGAAAGTAAATGACTATACATTATGTGTAGGTTACAAGAAATCGCTTGATTTGTCGGCACTCATCTCGCTGGTCGTCATCAAGCCGTACATATACAACGCCGTTTCTAGAGATTATGGAGGAAAACTATCATGCCTACAGATAACGCATCACGGTCTGAGACAGACCCGCGCCATGATGCTAGCCGAGTTATTCATGCCCCTACGGGTTCCACTTTGCATTGCAAGAATTGGATTGCAGAGGCCGCGTATCGCATGATACAGAATAATTTAGACCCTGCCGTTGCTGAAAACCCGCAGAGTCTGGTCGTGTATGGCGGCATTGGCCGCGCTGCCCGTAATTGGGAATGCTACGATCAAATTCTAGCTAGCTTGCGTGATTTGGAAGAAAACGAAACGCTGTTAGTGCAATCTGGTAAACCAGTAGGTGTTTTCCGCACTCATGCTGACGCGCCACGCGTGCTACTGGCTAATTCTAACTTAGTACCTGAGTGGGCCAATTGGGACCACTTCCATGAGCTGGACCGTGCTGGTTTGTTTATGTATGGTCAGATGACGGCAGGTAGCTGGATTTATATCGGTACGCAGGGCATTGTTCAGGGTACTTATGAGACCTTTGCCGAGGCGGGTCGTCAACATTATGGCGGCGACTTGGCTGGCCGCTGGGTGCTGACAGCCGGCTTAGGGGGTATGGGAGGAGCTCAGCCTTTAGCGGCTACGTTTGCAGGCGCTGTGTCGTTAAATATAGAGTGTCAGCAAAGCAGTATTGATTTCCGTCTTCGCACACGTTATTTGGACGTTCAGGCACGTGATTTAGATCATGCCCTAGAGCTGATTGCTCACCACACGGAGCGGAAAGACGCCGTTTCTATTGGTTTACTGGGTAACGCGGCCGATGTGTTGCCGGAGTTGGTGCGTAGAGCTCAGGCTGGAGGCCTGCGCCCAGATTTAGTGACTGATCAGACCTCTGCGCATGATTTGATTTATGGCTATTTGCCGATGGGCTGGACAGTACAGCAGTGGCGTGACGCCCAAGCGGATAATAGTCAGCATGCTCGCTTGCAAAACGAGGCAGCTCGCTCTTGCGCGGTACATGTGCAGGCTATGCTGGATTTCCAAACGATGGGCGTGCCTGTGGTTGATTACGGCAACAATATCCGTCAGGTCGCCTTTGATCAGGGCGTGAAAAATGCATTTGATTTTCCTGGTTTCGTCCCTGCGTATATTCGCCCGTTATTTTGCGAAGGTAAAGGCCCATTCCGTTGGGTAGCCTTGTCAGGTGATCCCGAGGATATTTACAAGACAGATCAGAAAATCAAAGAGCTGTTCCCCGACAACACGCACGTGCACCGTTGGTTGGATATGGCCAGTGAGCGGATTGCGTTTCAAGGTTTGCCAGCTCGCATTTGTTGGTTAGGGTTGGGCGAGCGTCATCTGGCGGGCTTGGCTTTTAACGAGATGGTGCGTACGGGCGAGTTGAAGGCTCCGATAGTCATTGGACGTGATCACCTTGATACGGGTTCGGTGGCGAGCCCCAATCGTGAGACCGAGTCCATGCGCGATGGCACCGATGCGGTGTCTGATTGGCCTTTGTTGAACGCATTGCTCAATACAGCAGGCGGTGCAAGCTGGGTATCGTTGCACCATGGTGGTGGCGTGGGCATGGGTTATAGCCAGCACTCTGGTATGGTGATTGTCGCTGATGGATCGCACGAGGCGGATGCTCGTTTGGCACGAGTTCTGGTGAATGATTGCGGCTCTGGAGTGATGCGGCATGCCGATGCAGGCTATGAACTAGCGATTAAAACTGCCAAAGAGTTTGGCCTTAAATTACCGATGATTAAGTAATACGAGTCGTATTACGCGAACAACACGAGTGTAGATTATGAAAGAAAATCTCGTTATTCAGCCAGGCTCAATGACTTTGGCAGAAATTCGACATATCTGGCGTGGTACCGTGCAATTGAGTTTGCCAGAAAGCGCCGTGTCCGATATGCAAGCCTCGGCAGCGATTGTGCAGAAAATCATCGCTAAAGGTGATCCCGCCTACGGAATTAACACCGGTTTTGGGAAGTTGGCTCAGCAGCGAATCCCTGATGAGGACTTGGAGCAGTTACAGAAGAACCTAATTTTATCTCACTCCGTCGGGGTGGGTGAGCCACTAAGCGCTAATATCGTACGTCTGATTATGGCGTTAAAGGTGGGCAGCTTAGCGCGTGGATTTTCTGGCATTCGACCCAAGGTAGTGCAGACTCTTTTGGATATTTTGAATGCTGGCGTTGTGCCACATATTCCCGCGAAAGGGTCTGTAGGAGCCTCTGGTGATTTGGCGCCATTGTCTCATATGACCTTAACCTTAATTGGTGAAGGGCAAGCTCATTACCAAGGTCAGTGGATGAGTGCCCAGCAAGCCTTACAAAAGGCTGGCATTACGCCTATCGTATTAGAGGCCAAAGAGGGGCTGGCACTAATTAACGGCACGCAAGTATCCACCGCCCTGGCGCTGCACGGCCTGTTCAAAGCGGAGCAGCTATTTGCCAATGCAGTCGTGGCAGGGGCTCTGAGTGTCGATGCGGCTAAGGGTAGTGATGCCCCGTTTGATGAGCGAGTGCATTTGATTCGTGGCCAGCCTGGTCAGATTCATGTGGCTAAGTTGTATCGTCAGCTCCTTGCGGGTAGTGCGATTCGTGCCTCACACGTAGAAAATGATAATAAAGTGCAAGACCCTTACAGCCTGCGTTGCCAGCCGCAGGTCATGGGTGCTGTGTACGATTTATTACAGCAGGCGAGCCAAACCTTATTAACAGAAAGCAATGCCGTCACCGATAATCCTCTAGTGTTTGCGGGGCAAAATGGCGAACCGGATGTTGTGATTTCCGGGGGGAACTTTCATGCAGAGCCGGTTGCCTTTGCCGCCGATATTATCGCCTTAGCGATAGCGGAAATCGGCGCCTTGTCCGAGCGACGAGTGGCGTTGCTGATTGACTCCAGTATTTCTGGTTTACCGCCTTTCTTGGTGCCCTCTGCGGGTTTGAACTCTGGCTTCATGATTGCTCATGTGACCGCGGCGGCCTTGGCATCAGAGAATAAATCGTTGGCTCATCCTGCTAGCGTCGATAGCTTGCCAACCTCTGCCAACCAGGAAGATCACGTCAGTATGGCAACCTTTGCTGGACGTAGGTTGGAAGACATGGCGGAAAACACCGCAGCGATTGTCGCGATTGAGCTCATGTGTGCGGCACAAGGGGTAGATTTCCATCAACCTTTAAAGAGCTCTGAGTCCTTGACTCAAGTGCTGGCGTTGATTCGCGCTCAGGTTCCTTTCTATGATCAAGATCGGTTCTTGGCGCCTGATATCGACGCAGTGACAGACATGGTGCGCGAGGGCGTTTTGGTGCATGTGCTTGATGCTGCCTAAGTCAGTGACGTATAAGTTACTTTAAGTCATACAAAACCGCTGCCTAGGTAGCGGTTTTTTTGTGGGGTATAGCGTTTACAACGTCGGGTGCGCGAGCAGAAAGACTAAGCCGCCCAGACCTAGAAGTAAAAAAGGGCTAACGCGGGTCCATAACAGGGCGCCTGTGCTGAGCAGGGCGACCATCCACGCCCACCAGCCGCCTTCGGCGGCTTGCAAAATAGTGGCGCTTGCCGCCAGAATCATTCCTGCTGCGATAGGAATAAGCCCTGATTCAATGGCCAGGATTAGGCGTGTGCCTTCATAACGCTTCCAAAGGGTGGCCAGCACGTAGATTAGCACGGCCGATGGTAGAAAAATAGCAATAGAGGCCACGATAGCGCCTGCTAGGCCCGCTGTTTTCCATCCCACTAAGGTGACAAAGAGGGACTTAGGTCCAGGGGTGAGGCGCGAGAGCGCAAACAGATCAAGGAACTCTTGCTGGGTGATCCATCCGTGAATTTCTACCGCTTGGCGGTGGATTTCCGGAATGATGCTTTGCCCGCCTCCTATGGTCAGAAAGGATAAGGGGGCAAAGACACGTACAAAAGTGAACAGTATGAGCATCATGGTTTGTCTGCCTCTTGCGGGCCGAGCTTAAGCCAGGCTTGCAGAATCGATAGCGGAGCAAACACTAGCACCACCTTAATAAGGCTGAGTTGTAAAAACACGATGCAAACAAACACGCCCACCATGATCACGCTGGGTAAAAAATCACGGATGACAAAGCGGGCGGAGCGCACACCCATTTCTAGGGCTAAACCTAATGCAGCGGCCGCAATACCGGCCAATAACAAACGTATGTGTTCCGAGGGGCCTATCTGCTCCAAGATAATAACCATCAGAATAGCGACCACCATGGGCGGTACGATCATCCCGAGTGAGGCGATGGCGGCGCCGGGCCCCCCGCGCAGTCGATACCCTATCCAGATAGACAGATTAACGACGTTAATACCCGGTAAGCCCTGTGATAGGGCCAACCCACTAAGAAAGTCGGCTTCGCTAAGTAAACGCCTACGAGTGACAAATTCGCGCATCAACCAACCACTCAGGCCACCACCGAAACTACTGACGCCTATGCGCGCAAAGATAAGAAATATCTCCCACAGCGAGGGGAGGGCAGCTGGGTCTTGGTGGTCAGAATCAGTCACGCGTTAATGGTTAGGGCTAAGTAGTTGAAGTTCGAAGTATGTCTATTTTGGCATAAATACCACCCTGTGCGCCGTGTGTGAGAAACAGCGCAAGAGGAAGAAAAGTTGGCCTTCATAACGTTATGCGTTATAAATTATTATTCAAACAGTTGTTTGGTTCTGTCTGGTGATGGCTTAGGAGCGGGCATAGCGTTGCTTACTTGCTTGGGCGCATGTTGTCATCTTGTTGTGCTATCGCTAAGTAGGGATGTCTGGCAGACTAATACCGTTGTTTCGCAGCCGAATGCTCAGATAGAAGGAAACCTTTGTTGAGGTCGCCCTGAGGCAAGAGTCGTGCTTCAGGTCTGGGCAAGCCCAGTTTTGTTATCTGGAGTCACTAACTATGTCATCGACACAAACCATATCTATGCAGACCGAGGTCAGTACGCGTATACGCAAAGTCGCGGTATGTGGTGCTGGTGTAATGGGGGCACAGATTGCCGCCCATTGTGTGAATGCGGGGATACCCGTTGTCCTGTTTGATTTACCTGCTAGTCAGGCAGATAAAAACGCCATTGTGCATAAAGCCATTGCACAATTAAAAAAACTGAACCCAGCCCCTTTAGGCAGCCTTGCTCTAGCAGAGTTGATCACTCCGGCCAACTACGAGGATGATTTGTCTTTATTGGCGGATTGCGATTTGTTGATCGAGGCGATTGCTGAACGCTTAGACTGGAAACAGGACTTATATCGCAAGTTAGCTCCTGCATTGCAAGAGCATACGATTGTGGCGAGCAATACCTCGGGTTTGTCGATTAGTGCTTTGGCTCAGGTACTGCCCGAGCAATTGCGTCATCGCTTTTGTGGTGTGCATTTTTTTAATCCACCCCGTTATATGAATTTGGTCGAGTTGATTCCTACTAACGAGACAGAACCTGTTCTGCTCGACAAGTTGGAAACTTTCCTCGTTTCGGAGCTGGGCAAGGGAGTGGTACGAGCTAAGGATACACCTAATTTTATTGGTAATCGTATCGGTGTCTTTGGAATTTTGTCTGTTTTTACGCAAGCGCAAAAATTTGGCCTCACTTACGAGCAGGTCGATACGCTTACTGGAACCCGTTTGGGACGTGCTAAATCGGGCACCTACCGTACGGCCGATGTGGTGGGTTTGGATACCTTGGTGCATGTGATTCGCACCATGCAAGATCAATTACCTAACGATAGCTTCAAATCGTGCTTTGCATTACCTGCCGACCTCCAGTACTTATTTGATCACGGTGCGCTAGGCCAAAAGACCGGGGCGGGTTTCTTTCGCAAGCAAGGACGTGACATTTTGCGCTTTGACTTAACGAGTCAACAGTACGTGGCGGCTGATGCAGAGGTCTCAGCCGAAGCATTGGATATCTTGGCTGAGCGAGATCCTGCCAAGAAACTGGCAGCTTTGCGTGCCTCTAGCGACCCCCAAGCTCAGTTCGTGTGGGCCGTATTGCGAGACACCTTGCATTACAGCGCTGTGCACCTAGCACAGATTGCTGATAATGCACGTCAGTTAGACTTGGCCATGAAATGGGGCTTTGGCCATCAACAAGGGCCGTTCGAAATTTGGCAGGCGGCCGGGTGGCGGCAGGTGGCCGATTGGATCAGCGCTGACATTCAAGCGGGCAAAGCCTTGAGTGATCAAGCGTTACCCGACTGGGCTATCCGCGGTCCCGTGTGGGAAGCTCAAGGAGTACATACCGCGGCAGGTTCCTGGAACCCCCATGAGGGGCGTTTCGAAGGACGTAGCAAGTTGCCCGTATACAGCCGTCAACTAGGCGCGCCTTTATTGGTGGGTGAGCAGGCCACGTTAGACACCAAAGTGGTGTATCAGGATGAAGCCGTATTGTGTTGGACACTACCTGCGCCTCATCCCCAAGACGTGCTTATCGTATCCTTTAAAACCAAAATGCACACCTTAAGTCCTGCGGTCGTAGCTGGCGTCGTTAAAGCCGTATCTCTGGCTGAGCGTTCTTATCAAGCTTTGGTAATAGGCCATACGGATGATCCGTTCTCGGCGGGAGCAGATTTAAAAGCGATTTTGCCCGCTTTTGAACAAGGCGGAGCTGCTGCCATCGAGCCCATAGAAAAGGCGATGCAGGACATGGTGCAGCGGGTGCGTTACGCACAAGTTCCCGTCGTTGCCGCGGTAGCGGGTTTGGCTTTAGGTGGTGGGTGTGAGCTGCTTGTACATTGTGCTCACCGAGTCGCCGCTTTTGAGTCGTATATAGGGTTAGTCGAGGTAGGTATAGGCCTAATACCCGGAGCAGGTGGCCTTACTTACGGGGCTCGTCGTGCTGCCGAGCTACAGGCAGCTACCGTTTCCGAGGTGCCTTTGTTGGCGTATCTGAAACGTTTTGCCTTGGCAGCGGCCGGTGCACAAGTGTCTCGATCTGCCATCGACGCGCGTGAGATCGGCTACTTGCGCGAAAGCGATAACATTGTGATGAATCGCAACGAGGTACTGTACGTGGCGGCTCGTCAGGCCAAGGCGATGGCGGAAGCGGGTTGGCGTGCACCGTTGGCTCAGCGTTTCCCGGTAGCGGGGCGGGACGGTATTGCCACCTTAAAAGCCCAGTTGCTGAATATGAAAGTAGGCGGCTATATATCAGATTACGACTTTCGTATTGCCGAACACTTGGCCACGGTATTGTGCGGGGGAGATGTTGACCCAGGCACCCTGGTAGATGAGGCGTGGTTACTGGGCCTCGAAAGACGAGCGTTTCTTGAGTTATTGGCTAATCCTAAAACTCAGGAACGCATTATGGGTATGCTGAAAACCGGTAAGCCGGTACGCAACTGATCAGCCATAGATACGGAGCTCTTATGACACATTTACAGCAAGCTTATATCGTTGCGGCTAAACGTACCGCTATGGGCAAGGCCCCTAAAGGCGGTTTTTCTACATTGCGTCCCGACGAATTATTGGCCAAGACCTTGCAAGGCACCTTGGCGCAAGTCCCTAAGCTAGATCCTGGCTTGATTGAAGATCTCATTGTTGGCTGCGCTTTACCGGAGGGGCCACAAGGTTTGAACGTAGCGAGGGTGTCGGCATTGCTGGCAGGCCTACCGTATACCGTACCCGGTATTACTGTGAATCGTTTTTGCGCCTCGGGCTTAAGTGCGATCGCCATGGCGGCGGACCGTATCCGTACGGGCCAGGCCGATATCATCATGGCGGCAGGGGTGGAGTCCATGAGCCAAGTCCCCGTCATGGGTGTTAATACTACCTTTAGCCCCGAAATTTTCGCTCACCAAGAAAATTACGGTATTGCCTATGGCATGGGCTTAACGGCGGAAGAAGTGGCACGCGAATGGAACGTCTCGCGTGAGGATCAAGACGTTTTTGCTTTAGCCTCGCACGAGAAAGCATTGCAAGCCTGGGATGAAGGTGAGTTTCAGCAAGAAATTTTGCCTATCGAAGTAACTCGCAGAAGTGCTGACTTAGGCACGGGCCAACTTTCTCAGCAGCACTTCACGGTTGAGCGTGATGAGGGGCCGCGTGCCGATACCAGCCTAGAAGCCCTAGCGAAACTGCGTCCCGTCTTTGCGGCCCGTGGCTCGGTCACAGCGGGTAATAGCTCACAAACTTCAGATGGTGCAGGCGCTTTGTTAGTCGTGTCAGAACGCGCACTCAAAGAACATGGACTAACCCCTTTGGCGCGCTTTGTATCGTTTGCGGTGAAGGGAGTCCCCCCCGAGGTGATGGGGATAGGGCCTAAAGTAGCGGTACCTTTAGCCCTGCAGTTAGCGGGGTTAAAACAGGATCAGCTGGACTGGATCGAACTCAATGAAGCCTTTGCTGCACAGTCTTTGGCAGTTATTCGTGACTTGAATCTTAACCCTGAAAAAGTGAACCCCCTAGGGGGAGCCATTGCGATGGGGCACCCTTTGGGGGCGACCGGAGCCATGCGGTCCGCAACGGCAATTCATGCTTTGCAGCGTCATCAATTGCGTTATGCCATGGTAACGATGTGTATTGGTACAGGGATGGGAGCGGCGGGTATTTTTGAGCGAGCCTAATAATATTGGCAAGCACTGTGCTGGCCCCTCAGCATTTTATGGGGCTGGCACATTCAGTCAGTCAAACCTTGCCTAGTACGAGTATGCAAACGCGGCATGACGCGTATATAAACAAGCTCGCTGAGTAACTCTATTAAGGTTTGAGTCACGATAACCACGGCGATACCCGGTAAAGCATGCGAAATGGCTAGGCCAATCGGCAATACCACTAAGGAATTACGGGTAGCGCCGCTGAAAGCAACGGCGCGTGCCTGTGCGGTGGGTAAGGCACAGCGGCGTGCAAGCCACCAACTCAGTGTGGGTGCTAAGACAGCAAATAATAGGTAGGCTGGTATCAGTGATAAGGCCAGCTCTAACGCGAGTTGTAGCTGCGCTAAGGTGGTGGTGATAACTAAAAAGAGCACGCAGGCCGTGGCAGGAACAGGCATGGCGCCTAAACAGTGGTTAATTTTTTGGGCCGCTGTGTAACGCTGCGCGAGGCGCTGGAAAAGTGCGGCAAGTAGCAGGGGACAAGCAATTAACCATAAAAAAGCATCTAGGAATGGTGCCCACGGCAGTTGAGAGCTCATTGCCGTACCTAGAAACAAGTGCAGGTATAGGGGCAATAATAAAATTTGTAACCCTAGTAATAGGGGAGTGGAAACGAGCAAAACGCGCGCATCAGCGCGCCCTAAATGAGCAAACGTAACTACATAATCAATACAAGGCGTTAGTAATACCAGCAAAGCGCCTGTGAGCAGTAGCGGCTCTGTAGGTAACAACGGTAGTAAGCACCAGACTAATAACGGGATGAGTATAAAGTTGCACACCAGTAAGACACCCAGAAAGCGATGGGCTTGTAGTGCGAGTCGTAACTCATGGATGGGCACCTGTAAAAAGGTCACACACAGCATGAAAACTAAAGCGGGCTCTAGGGCAGCTTGCAGATAGGCGATGTTTGGCCAAAGCGTAGACAGTACAGCGCCAACACCTATAAAAACCAAATAAATAACGATTTGGTGCCGTTCGAGCAGCGTGCGCAGGTGGGCTAAAGTCATAGATATTAGTTTGCAGGCTTTTTGCCACCAATAAAGCCTGTGGCTAATAGAGTGCCCAACAGTACCGTGCAGGTGCCGATAAACACGTGTAGGTTCAGCGTTTCGCCAAGCAGCAAAACGCCCCAAAAAACCCCAAAGGGAGGCACTAAAAAAGTGACGGTAATGGTTTTTGCAGGCCCTACATTTGCCATGAGTCGATAAAAAATGACGTAGGCAACGGCCGTGCAAAATAAAGAAAGGGCTAAGGCGTAGCCCCAGGATGCTGCGTCGATGGCTTGCGCGGGCCAAGTGTAAAGCGCTGGAATCAGTAAGAGGACGGCGGCTCCTAGTAGGCTGCCCGCTGCGACGGCCTGGGGTTCTACCCCTTTGAGATAGCGAGCCGAAAAGTTAGCCGCAAAACCATAAAAGATGGTGGCCGTTAGCGAGGCCAAGACAGCCCAGCCTGGGGCACCTTGTTCGAAAGACAGCTTATCGTAGACCAAGAGCAAAATGCCGAGAAAGCCAATGAGCAAACCAAGTAGCCGAGCTTTAGTCAATTGTTCGCCTAACCAGCAGCGAGCAATGAGGGCTGCAAATAGGGGGGCCATGGCATTTAGGACGGCGAGTAGGCCAGACTCGAGACGTAGCGCTGCGTAGGCGTATAAAGAAAAGGGTACCGCGGCATTAAGCACGCCGACGATAAAAATAGTACGCCAATTCTTCAGTAGGGCGTTTAGGTGGCCGTTTAGACTAATGTAAATCAACAGGGTTAGCCCGCTGACGCCGACACGAACTAAGGTCATGGGGAAGGGGCCAAAAGCAGGGGCTGCTTTGAGCATGAATAAGAAAGAGCTGCCCCAAATGGCAGCAAGCATAAATAGGTCACGGAGGTCTTTGGGAGACATAAGGGGCAATTTCCAGCAATACAGACAAACGGTCTGTGCGTGAGGAAATTGTATCGCTTTGGGGCTTTTCATGTGATGTGTTCCCATGACATCAGCGAGCGAGCTTATTTACGGGCGAGTAGGCGGGCACTCAAAAAAAACCGCCCTGGTATATACCTAGGGCGGTGAGTCAATGACAAGCAGGAAAAAGAGTTAGGCGTGTTTGGCAGCCTCCACGGCGGCTTGTCGGTCTTCTTTGGCACCATTGAAGAAAATGTTGAGTAGAACTGCACAGATAGAAGTTAGCAAAATGCCTGATTCGATTAGAGGGTGTATAGCGTGAGGCATCCATTGCATGTAGTGCGGTGCCACCAGCGGTATCATGCCCACGCCAATCGAGATAGCGACTATCATTGAGTTATGGGTATGACTTTTGTAGTCTACGCCAGAAAGTATGCGTATACCTGTGGCAGTGACCATGCCAAACATCACGATGCCGGCACCGCCTAGAACCACCGTAGGCAAGGATTCAACTAAGGCGGCCATTTTTGGCAATAGACCCAAGATGATCAAAATAATACCGGCTGATACACAAACAAAGCGGCTGCGTACCCCAGTGACCGCGACTAGTCCAACGTTTTGGGAGAAACTGGAGTAGGGGAAGGTATTAAAAATACCGCCTAATAAGGTGCCTAAACCATCGGTACGTAGGCCACGAGCCAGGTCTTTCTGTGAGATTTTTTTGCCTGTCATGTCGCTCAGAGCGAGGAACATACCGGTGGACTCGATCAGCACCACGATCATGACTAAGGTCATCGTGGCGATGTGCAGAGCGTTGAATTTAGGCATGCCAAAGTGAAATGGCAAAACCACGTCGAACCAGTGTGCATTGGCGACTTTCTCGAAAGTCATGATGCCCATAGCAGAGGCGATCACAGCACCGACTACGATGCCGAGTAAGACGGCGATATTTGCTAGAAAACCCCGGCAAAACTTTGCGATGAGTAAAATCGATAGCAACACAATAGATGCAATGCCCACGCCCGTTAAATTAGCATAGCGAGGGTTGGGCACGGTAGCTTTTAACGCGAGGTTGTCAGGAATAGGAGGCATGGCTGAGCCGGGCATAGCGGCAGCCTCTTTGGCGTGCTGGATCCAAGCTAGGTGATTAGGGTCAATCATTGTAGGCGCCGTTGGGCCTACCGGCTGACCAAAAATCCAGTTGATACCGACGCGCATGAGCGTGATGCCAATCATGGCAATAATGGTACCGGTGACTACCGGAGGGAAAAACCGCAGCATTTTACTCACCGATGGGGCGATGATCATGGTGATGATCCCCGCCCCAATCACCGTGCCAAAAAGCAGCTGCGCTCCTTCATGTCCTGGGTTGGCGGAAGCCATTGATACCATGGGGCCCACAGCGGCAAAAGTGACGCCCATCATAACCGGTAGTTTGATCCCAAAATACTGGGTGACGCCTAGTGATTGAATCAGAGTCACGATGCCACAGATAAATAGGTCAGCAGCAATTAACATTGAGACTTCAGCAGAGCTTAGGTTTAAAGCGCGTCCAACAATCAATGGAACCGCCACAGCCCCAGCGTACATGACAAGTACATGTTGTAGGCCCAAGGCGGCTAACTTACCAGTAGGCAGCATTTCGTCGACAGGTGCGGGCGTAGTGCTAATCCCCATGGGTTGTCTCCGTATAGGTCAGAAAATATCGTTTTAAGAATAAGTGCAATCAATGTACCGGATTGCTTAACTACGGCTATAAGCAAAAGCGAATAAAGCTTTGCGGTCTAGCCGTATAATCAAGGGTAAACCCCAGCGATATTTTGTCTGATTGTTATTGTTATACCGGTTTCGAGGGAAAACCCTAGAAATCAGGAGCAACGAGACGAGGCAAGAAAACCAAAGGCTGTATTAACAATACTCGTTCAATGGGCAGTGACGCCAGGGCAAGCATGAGCTTGCCCGACGGCCTGCTATGGGTTTTTGTTGTGCTGGTTGAAGGATTGCAGCCAATGTGCCGTAGAGGCATCGTAATGAGCGCAGTCTATGTGGTCAGCACTAAGATCTCGGGTGATATCGTTGGCGAGCACCTTACCGTATTCCACCCCCCATTGATCAAAGGGATTTAAGCCCCAAATAATGGCCTGAGTGAAGATTTTGTGTTCGTACAAAGCCAACAGGGCACCTAGTGCGAATGGGCTTAGTTTGGGCAGCACAATCAGTGTGTTGGGACGGCCTCCCGCATGCACGCGATGATGGGCTAAAGCGTGCGCCCGATCTTGATCTCGTCCTTCGGCTAAACAACCCGCTAAGGCCTGTTCGTATGATTTTCCTTGCATAAGAGCCTGACGTTGTGCCAAGCAATTGGCCAGCAATAACTTATGATGTTCATCCCATCCGTGGTCAGCGTGTTGGCAGACAATGAAGTCAACCGGAGCGCCGTCGCTGCCTTGGTGTAACCATTGATAAAAAGTATGTTGCGCGTCGGTGCCTGCCATCCCCCAAACGGCTGGGCCTGTGGGCACCTCAATGGGGCGTCCATACTTGTCCACAGACTTACCTAAGGATTCCATGTCTAGTTGTTGAATATAGGGGACTAAATTGCTCAGTCTGGAGTCGTAGGGGGAAATGTTCAGTGAGCCATATCCCAAAACACTGCGGTTGATGATGCCGGCTAATGCCATTTGAATAGGAGCATTGTGTTCAATGGGGGCTTCTATAAAGTGTTGGTCCATAGCCGCAGCCCCTGCCTGCATACCCGCGACAACATCACTACTTACCGATAAGGCAGTGGTCAGGCTGACGCTAGACCAAATGGAAAAACGCCCGCCTACCCAGTCCCAAAATGGGAAGATATGGTGTCTGGGGACGCCCCAACGCTCGGCCACATCGGGTTTTGCCGTAATAGCCACGACATTATTTTTCGGGTGTGGCACGCCAGCACTACCCAACCACTCGCACGCGCGCGCTGCATTTTGCAAGGTTTCTGAGGTGGTGAATGACTTTGACGCAACGACGATTAGGGTGTCGTGAGGGTCTAGGCCAGAGAGCGCACTTTCCAGTGCGTGACCATCAATATTGGCTAGAAAGCGTACGGTTCGCCAACATTGTCTGTAGCCAAAAGCACTTAACGACAATCGTATGCCCCAGTCGCTACCGCCTATGCCGATATGCACAATATTGCGCCAACGGCGTTCTAGGTCCGCCTTGCGAATAAACTCGTTCATACGAGAACGTTCCGTAGCCACCTCTGTTATAGGAGCGGGGGCACGTAAGGCGGAATGCCAAGCGGCTCGTTCTTCAGTGTTGTTGACAGCTTCACCCGCAAACAGGCGTGCGCGTTGTGTTGGAAAGTCACGCGTGTGAAGCAGAGCAGTAGCTGTGTCGCGCAGCGTGAGGGAGTCTCGCTGACCGCTCAAGTCAATGGTGAGCCCTGCTGCTTGTATGCAGCGTAGCCCTTCATTATTCACAGCCTGTCGAGCGGCATCGGAAAACTCGTGCCATTCTAGGCAACGGTTAAGCGTGGGCGGTAAGGTAGGCATAGTTGTGCGATATGAAGGTGTCTGACAGAGAATTCGCTATTGTAGTGAAACTTATCGATATCGGGTGCTTGTCGTCAACTCCTTTCCAGCGTTTAATGACTTTCTTTCAATCACAAAATAGCACGACGATATGAATACTCCATTGCTGTATGCAAGTTTATGTTGTCCCCTAGATGGGCAGCCGTTGCAGCAACAGGCTAATTCGTGGCGTTGCACTCAGGGGCATAGCTTTGATACGGCTAGTCAAGGCTATGTTAACTTGCTCCCTGTACAGAAAAAGCGCACCTTAGATCCAGGCGATAGTAACGAAATGGTGGGGGCTCGGCGGCGCTTCTTAGCGTCGGGGGTGTATGCTCCTTTAGCACAGCAATTAGCGGCATGCATCCAAGAGGCAAATTTACCGCCGTCCGCGACATGTTTAGATGCGGGCTGTGGGGAAGGCTATTACTTGCGTTATTGCCAGGCTCACTTATCGTCACGCTCTTTGCGTTGGGTCGGGCTTGATATCTCTAAATGGGCTGTGTTAGCGGCAGCTAAAAAAAATGGCGACATGCGTTGGCTAGTGGGAAGCAATGCCAATCTGCCTTTATTGCCTTCGACAGTGGATTATGCGCTGTGCATGTTTGGTTTTCCTGTCTATGAGGAATTTGCCCGGGTGTTAAAGCCCGAAGGCACGTTACTGATGGTTGAAGCGGGACCGGAGCATTTGCGAGAATTACGAGAAATCATTTATCCCGAGCTGAAGGGGAAGTCCGATCAATGGCAGGTACCAGACGGCTTTGTGTTGCAACAGCGTCAGCGCTTGCAGTGTCAGGTCACATTAAACAGTCCAGAACTCATCGCTGACCTACTGCTTATGACACCTCACCTTTATCGAGCCAGTGCCGCAGGTTTAGCACGAGCGCAAGGCTTGACCCATTTAGTCGTAAGCGTAGATGTAGAGTTTCGCACCTTGCGGCGCCGGCCCTAAAAATAGAGGCCAGCCCGCACCGTGAAGGCTTACGTGGCGTAAACCTCTTGCCCTAAGTTCAACATTAAACGGTTAGCCCAACCGAATAAGGCGGCGGCATGGATGGCGTCGAGGATTTCTAGGTCAGACAGTCCGGCTTCACGTAATGCATGTAAATGGACTACACCAAATTGATTCGGAGCGCGGGTTAGGATAATGGACGCTTGAATAATGGCACGTTCGCGGGCATTGGTGCCTGCGGTATCGGGTTCATCAAATAGCTGTGCCATCACGTCGTTGCGTTTAGCCAGTTGCTCAAAGCGTTGGGCGTGTACGGCTAAGCAAAAGACACAGCGGTTGATTCTTGAAACGGCCGCTGCAGCGATTTCGCGCTCGGCGCGAGCCAGTCCGCCGGGTGCATACATAATGGCATTAAACGCTTGTGAGCGTTCGAGCAATACTTCTGGTTGGCGGCACAGTAGTAGATAAAAATCCATGGTGCGCGCTTTCGGGTGGCTAATATCTAGCACGCGTTGTTGTTCGTCGCTGGCGGTAGCGGGGTCCAGTACGGGTAACCAAGCATTCCAGCCTAACGTTTCGCTGGTAAAGCCGTGGCGACGTAAAGGCTCGCCTGGTGCTGGGAGATTGGCTGGGTGTACAAAGGGTGTCGAGTCTTGTTGCGTTGTCACGACCTCGGTTTGCCCGCCGATGGCCGTCAAGGCCAGCAGACCAACAAGCAGGCGCGCTTGATAGGCCACAAAGCCAATCTGTTGAGCCAACAAAACCGTATCGTCGACCGAAAGGCCGTGCTCGGTTACGGACAGCAAGTGGCTTTTGTCACTGGTGGCAGGATGCAGAGCAAGAGAGCGAACAAAGCTTAGTACGGCATCTAAGCGGGCATCCCCGCTGAGGCTACCAGGTTGGGCGATAACTTGAAACAGCGCAGCATGTGTGGCTTGAGTAGCGGTATCTGCTTGTAGCGCTTGTTCGCGGTAATAGTTGGCTAAGACAGCCACCCCTGTAATGCGCGCTTGCTCACTGGCCAGTAGATAACGTTCGGTGCGCGTTAAGCTGGCAGAGAGCGCCTCACTGAAAAGCAGTGTTTCGCATGCTTGCGTGGCTAACGCCGCTTTCTCACGCAAACGGCGGGTGCTATAAGCAGCGTCTTGTTCGGTTAGGCCAGCTAGGCGATCTAAGGTGTCTAAGGTAGCAGTAGTCATAATGAGAAGTCGCGGGGTTAGGCTTGTTCGCCCAGGCTACGTATACGAGCCGCGGTGTCAGCGGGAGTCCACTCTTTACCGTCTAGCTCGGGCTCGGCGTAGTTCTGTAATTGGGTAAAGTGGTAGTCGGCATCCTCGCGGTAGAACAAGGCCGCTAAACCTTGTGCTAATTTGCGTGCGCCATCACTAATGGCGGGTATGTCGCCCGAGACTGGGCCATGAGACAAGGCGGCAGGATAGCTGAAACAGTGTAAACGCTCCAAGCCTGGCAGTGCTGCTGGGGTGCGCGGCTGGAACTCAAAATAGGGCCCTAAGTCTGGGGAGGACGATAACTCTTCATCGCGTTGGTTGGCAGGGGGAGTATAACGGTCGCCCCATAGACGCACATGCGGGGCAATTTGCGAAAATTCGGGACGTAATGCCCAGTCAATAGCAAACCCAGTAGACACGATTAGGAAGTCTAGGGTAAACATGCCTTGGGTAGTATATACACGCAACTTTTCACCCATTTGCTCGACTTTTTCGATGGCACATCCTAGGTGGAAGTAGGCATTGGTGTGGCGTGATACCCGCAACGTGCTGTCGTGGGGGGGAGGCACTTGCTGGGCGTTAATGTAATGGCGGACACGCCATTTCCATTCGTCAGGCAGCAAATATTGGCCGTGGGTCAGGCCGGGGACACCAGAGCCTTTAGACTTGTTGATGCGTGGCAGGTCGGGACGCCGAATCAGCATATCTACACTTGCCGCACCATGTTCCAAGGCGGTGGCGGCACTGTCCATGGCTGAGGCACCTGCGCCTACCACACCCACATGAAGATTACGTAGCGAGGAGTAATCCATGGGGTGGGAAGAATGTGCCCAGTGTTTTCTGTCTAATCCCTGGATAAATGCAGGGATGTGGGCACCGCCTAGGCCGTCACGCCCGGTTGCTAAGACAACTCGTCGAGCAAACCAAGTTTTGGTTTTGCCGTTAGCATTTACGTCTAAAGCGACGAGTCCGTTGCCTTGCGGCCGTATGGTTTTTAGCTCATGCTCGTTACGTACGTCGGCGTGAGTGACTCGCTTATACCAGCGTAAGTAGTCCATCCACTGCAAGCGGGGGATTTTGTCGAGCTGTTGCCATGCCTGATGGCCCCATTGCGCTATGAACCAAGCGCGAAAAGATAAAGAGGGTAGACCTAGGGCAGGACCTAGTAGCTCTTTGGGAGAGCGTAGCGTCTCCATTCTGGCGGTAGTTGCCCAGGGGCCCTCGAAGTCGTGGGGCGACTTATCGAGTAACACCGCTTGTATACCTAGTTGCGCTAAAGCGGCGGCCAGCGCTAAACCGGCTTGACCCGCACCAATAATCAGCACATCGTGCACAGCCTGCCCTTGGAACGAGCAGGGAGGAATCCAGCTTTTCGCTGGCCAACCTAACGTGAGCAGGTCTTCACGCAAGCGCTCTTCTAAAGCCTGCAGTCCATTTTGGGCTGGGGCATGGGGTGGTCTCAGAGACATAAATGAATAAACCGTGCTGCCTGTTTAAGCGGGTACAGCAAGTAGGGGTAATAAAGGGGTAACCAGTGTATTACTCAATGCTGATTTTTGCATCTTTGATCACCTTAGCCCATTTAATACGATCATTTTTGACGGTTTGTTGAAACTGTTCTGGTGTTTCTATTCGTGTCGCATTGCCTTGAGAAACAAAGCGCGTGCGGATGGCGGGTTCATTAAGCACTTGCGCAACGGCCGTATTAATTTTCTCTACGATGGCTAAATCCGTTCCTTGGGGGGCAAACAGGCCAAACCAGATGGAGCTGTCAAAGTTTTCTGTACCAGGTATCTGGCTGGAGGCTATCGTTGGCACTTCGTTGACGGCGGCGACAGGAGTCGCTGTGGTGACGCCCAAGAGCCTGACTTTGTCTGCTTTGTAGTGGGGCAATACGGTTTGTACTTGATTCATGATGCAGCACGTTTCTCCGCGCAACACCGAGGTGATCGCTTCAGGGCCCCCTTTATAGGGCACGTGCTCCATGTCTAGCCCTAAGCGTGCGTTAAACTCGGCAAAGGCCATATGTGTGCCTGCGCCGTTACCGGTGGAGGCATAGTTATACTTTCCCGGATGAGCCTTTATTTCATCCACAAACTCCTGCAACGTCGTGACGTCAATAACCTCTGGATTGATGGTGAGTACATTGGCCACATCAATCAATGGGGCAACGGGAATGAAGTCAGTTTCTACATCGAAAGGCAGGTTTTTATACAATTCAGCATTACTGCCGTGTGTGGCTGCAGTGCCTAAATATAAGGTGTATCCATCGGGCTTAGCGCGGGCCACGTATTGGCTACCAATATTTCCTGCCGCGCCAGGTCGGTAATCAATGATGACGGTTTGACCTAGTTTTTCTGTTAAGGGCTCTTGTACGCCGCGGGCGATCACGTCCACGCCCGATCCGGCAGGAAAACCTAAGATAACGGTAATAGCTTGAGTAGGCCAAGTCACCGAGGACTCAGCTGCGTTAGCATTAATAGGGGTGAACAAGGCAAGCGCAGAGATAGTGGCGCTAGAGATAAGAAAACGCATGGTGGGCAGGTATGAGTGATGGCTGAAAGTCTTTATCATACAGAGACCTAAATGAGCCTTTCTTATATTCATATAAGTAATAAGTAGGTGGCTTGAAGGGAGTCGTAAATGCTCGCTGTGGAGCCCGTTGTTTAACGAAGAGGTAGTGGTAGATATGCAATCGATGATGGAGCTAAGTGTGTGGCTAGCAGGCGCGGGAGTAGTGGGCGTGGTGCTAGGCTGGCTGGTGGCCGTGGTAATCCACGCTCGTCGGTTGGCGCAGCATCAGGCGCAATGGCACCAAGAACAGCACGAACGTGAACTGCTCCAGAGTAAGAGCGAAGTGGCCCTGCAGCATGCGCAAGCTACCGAGCAGCGCTTGAGTGCCGAGCTACAAGCTGAGCGGCATGAGTTAGTGGTGGCTGCTGAGCGCTTAGAGTTGCTGCGTCAACAACAGTACGAGATTGAGAAAAACTATGCGGCAGAGCAGTCTTTGGTGCAGGCGCAACAACAACAGTTGCATGAGTTGCGCCAACGTCTGGCAGAGGCAGAGCAAAAAGTTGAGCAGTGGCAGGCTCAGCACCGCCAGTTAGAGCAGGCACACACTCAGTTAGTCGCAGAGTACCAAGAGCGTCAAGCAAGCCACGCACGAGAAGTAGCCAGCTTTGCTCAGCAAAAGGCCAGTTTATCGGAGCAGTTTAAAGTCCTAGCAACCGACATCCTAGAGCAAAAGTCCCGCTCTTTGCAGGAAAGTAGCAGCGCAACCTTAACGGCTTTGATGAATCCCTTTCAGCAGTCCATTGATAGCTTTAAACAGGAAGTACGCGATATTCATCACCGCGAGACCAGTCAGCAAGGTGAGTTGCGCAAAGAACTGGCGAATTTGAAAGAGCTCAATCAGCGTATCACTACCGAAGCGCATGAGTTATCGACGGCGCTACGAGGGCAGAAAAAATTGCAGGGTAATTGGGGCGAGCTGGTGTTGGAAAACATTTTGGATAGATCAGGCTTACAGGCGGGGCGTGACTACCAACGCGAAGTGAGTATTACCACTGAACAGGGGCGCCAGCGGCCCGATGCGATTGTGTACTTGCCACAAGATAAGCATTTGATTATTGATGCCAAGGTGTCTCTTAATGCGTATACACGCTACGTGAATGCAGAAGATGAGCTAACGCGCAGCCACGCATTGAAGCAGCATGTGCAAGCGGTTTCTGCCCGCATTAAAGAGCTTGCGGATCGTGATTATTACCGCCTGCCCGGGTTGAACTCGCCGGAAATTGTATTTATGTTTATTCCGATTGAGTCGGCTTTTGTTGAGGCCTTAAAAGCTGATGAAGGCTTGTTCCAACAGGCTATAGAAAGCAATGTATTAGTAGCAACCCCCACTACTTTACTCACTAGCTTAAATATCGTGCGCCAACTTTGGCGTTACGAAGATCAAAACAAACATACTGCTGCCTTGGCCCAGAAAGCGGAGTCTGTGTTCAATAAGCTAAACGGTTTTTTAGACAGTTTTGGGCGTATAAAGAAAAGTTTGGATGCAGCCAGCGAGGCTTATGGCAAGGCTGAAAACCAATTAGTGAGTGGGCGCGGAAACCTGGTGAAACAAGTGGGTGATTTTAAAAGCTTAGCGCCTGCTATTAAGGCGGAGCTGCCAGAGTATTTTGTGGAAAAATCGTCCTTGGAAATAGATTTAGTGAGGAATACCGATGGGCCAGACTCGCTCCAACAAGCGTGAGCCAACGGCTTTTTAGGTTGGCCCCGCTGCTGTTTGATTAGTGAGTAAAGCCAATTTCCGTTGACTCAGTGCTCCGTGCTGGCGTGCATGGTGCAATTGCGGCCATTGTGCTTTGCCTTGTATAGGGCCTGATCAGCGGCTTTTAGTACTACTGCTAAATTGTCGCTATACGAAGGCCAGTGGCTTAAGCCAATCGAAATGGTGATGTGTGACCCGCTCGGTGACTCTGATTGCTCAACGGCTTGGCGTAAACGCTCAGCAACCTGAAAGGCTTCTTGCTGGCTTTGCTCGGGCAGAAAAATGAAGAACTCTTCGCCGCCAACTCGACAGATCAGGTCTCCTGTGCGTGTGTGCTGACGCATCATATCGGCTAAGAACTGGAGGACTAAGTCGCCAACGTCATGGCCGTAGGTGTCGTTAACACGTTTGAAATGATCAATGTCGCACGTTAGCACGGCAAAGTTTTTACTGTCTTGCTGCCACTCTTGTAAGGCGCCATCCATGCCCCGCCGGTTGAGCAAGCCGGTCAGTGGATCAGTATTGCGTTCAAGGTCCATACGACCAATTTTTTTGCTGAGGCGTTGTAAGCCTATGAGCAAGGCTCGCTTGATTTGAGCGGCTTCGAAATACCAAGCAGAGACTTTAGTAATTTGCTGGGCGGAGTGGGGTGAGTCTAAGTTAGGAGCACTGCGTGCTAACTGACGTAGGGGTTGAGCGATTCGGCTACCAAGCCACCAAATAAGCAGGCTGGTTAACAGGTAAAAGGGAATGGTATTGCGGGCGACTTTTTTTAATAAGGCGTCTAGCTCATATAAAACGACCTCGGTGGGGCGCTGTACAACGATGCCCCAACCTACCTTGCGGGTGGCGGCATAGCCAGCCAACATGGATGTTTGTTTTGAATTGACGAGTTCTGTTTCACCACTATTGCCCTTGATCACCTCTTCGATGGCGGGATTGTTAGCAATAATTTCCCCTACACGCATGCTGTCTTGGTGGTAAATCAAACGTCTGGAATGGTCGACAACATAAATTTGGGAGCCATCGCGGTAAAAGTGATCCCCCAATAACATGTTTAGGCTGTTATCCTGATGTAGATATATAGATCCGCCTACATAGCCCAGATACTGATCCGAGGGGTCTATGATGGGATAGGACATAAAGATGATCAGTCGCCCGGTTAGGCCTACATACGGCGGGCTGATTAAGGGTTTGCGCAAGCTTAATGCCTGACTGGCGCCCACCGAATCCAGTATTTTTCCTGTTAAGCCTAGGTCGGGCGGAGAGGTCGTTAAGACGGCTCCATTGGAATTGACGATGATGACAGAGTTAAAACTATTATTTTGTTGTTGTAAGCGTTTAGCTTCGTTATCACGTAAGGTTTTATCATGTATATGTGTGCCTAATAGCTGTGCGCTGTAAGCCAGTTGTTGCTGTAAATTATCTAAAAACTGATCAGTACTAGTGGCTAATTTGGCAGCATAGGCGCGGTTACTTTCCAGCGTATTTTCAATCAGTAAATCGCGCTCAGCGTTGTATGTACCTACCAGGGTGTAGATTAATGTGGCTAGGCTGCTGCTGAAAGCAAGTAAGACAATGAGTCGGCGTAGGTCGACTTTGAACATAAAACCGATGCACCCTTAAAGAAAACAGAGCTGTAATGAACGTCTACAGCAATGAGGGATGAGAATGGCAGTGAATGAACGGCAAGGCCTTGAAACTTGAATTATTAGTGGGGCAGCTGTAACAAGTGAATGAATACCACCAAGTAAGATGATACCTTTAAGCTTACGCAATGAGTAACGATAGTAGAGTGTAACGCAGTGTAATTGCCGCGCAATGTTTCTGACAGGAGGTTTCCGAATGAGTAGCCTAAACAGTTTTAATGCATTGGATCATTTACAGGTCGGTGATAAACAGTATGAGTTTTATCGCTTGGATGCTGTACAAGGCGAGGGGCTAGATGTAGCTCGCTTGCCATACGGTCTAAAAATTTTGCTGGAAAACTTATTACGCACCGAGGATGGTAAGGATATTACCGCAGCGGATATTCGTGCCCTAGCAGGATGGGACCCTAATGCTGAGCCAGATCGGGAAATTTCCTTCACGCCAGCCCGAGTGGTTTTACAGGACTTTACAGGTGTGCCGGCCGTGGTGGATTTGACGGCGATGCGTGAAGCGATGCAAGCTTTAGGCGGTGATGCACAAAAAATTAATCCTTTAGCACCGGTGGAACTGGTGATTGACCACTCTGTGATTGTCGATGATTTTGGCAGCCCACAGTCGTTTGCACGCAACGTAGAGATCGAATATAGCCGTAACCTAGAGCGCTATAACTTTTTGCGCTGGGGGCAAACCGCTTTTGATAATTTTAAAGTGGTGCCTCCCGGGATGGGGATCGTGCACCAAGTGAACTTAGAGCATTTAGCTCGAGTCGTGTTCACGCGTGAAGGTGAAGATGGTCGGCTTCAAGCATATCCTGATACCTGTGTAGGAACCGACTCTCACACTCCTATGGTGAATGGCTTGGGAGTGGTCGCTTGGGGAGTAGGCGGCATTGAGGCTGAAGCAGCCATGCTGGGTCAACCTATCTCTATGCTCATACCCCGTGTCGTTGGATTTAAACTAACCGGAGCCCTACCCGAAGGGACCACTGCTACCGATTTGGTGTTAACTATCACGGAAATGTTGCGCAAGCACGGTGTGGTGGGTAAGTTTGTCGAGTTCTACGGGCCAGGTGTAAGTGCCGTGCCTTTGGCAAATCGTGCCACTATCGGCAATATGAGCCCTGAGTACGGCTCGACCATTTCTATGTTCCCCATAGATCAAGAAACGCTCAACTACATGGCGTTAACGGGTCGTAGTCCTGAGCTTATCGCTTTGACGCAAGCGTATGCTAAAGCTCAGGGTTTATGGCACGACCCTGATCATGAGCCGCGTTATTCTGAAACCTTAGAGCTAGACTTAAGCACAGTAGTGCCTTCGATCGCAGGACCCAAGCGCCCTCAAGACCGTATCGCTTTGTCAGTTTCACAAAATGCGTTCCGTGATGCCTTGGCCGACTTACAAGGTTTGGCACAAGGGAATAATAGCTATGACGATGCCTTAGCCGAAAGTTTCCCCGCCTCTGACACGCCTTCTTATCAAGCACCGCAAGCGGTGCAGCAGCAGGCCGAAGTGGTTCTAGGCGACGGTACCCAGTTCGAGATCGCAGATGGGGCGGTGGTGATTGCCGCGATTACTTCTTGCACGAACACCTCTAACCCCAGTGTGATGCTGGCAGCCGCATTGCTTGCTAAAAAAGCGGTGGAAAAAGGCTTGCAGCGTAAGCCATGGGTGAAAACCAGTTTGGCTCCAGGCTCTAGAGTCGTGACCAACTATTACGAGCGTGCTGGATTAACTCCCTATTTGAATCAGCTGGGTTTTGACCTGGTGGGTTATGGGTGCACAACATGTATTGGCAACTCCGGGCCGTTAATTTCTGAGGTCAGCGAGGCCATTAATCAACATGATTTAACCGTGGTATCTGTGCTGTCGGGTAACCGTAACTTTGAGGGTCGAATCCACCCTGAAGTGAAAATGAATTACCTGATGTCTCCACCTTTAGTCGTGGCGTACGCATTGGCCGGCACCATGGATATTGATCTTTACAATCAGCCCTTGGGGCAGGATCAGCAGGGCAACGATGTATATTTAAAAGACATTTGGCCCACTGCAGCCGAAGTGCAAGCGACCATACAGTTAGCCATTGCTGCAGATATGTATACGCGTGGCTATGCAGATGTTTTCGCCGGTGATGAGCGTTGGCAGTCTTTACCCACACCGCAGGGCGATTTATTTGCATGGGAGCAAGACTCCACCTATGTGCGCCGCCCACCTTACTTTGAGGGCCTACAGCGTGAGCCCGAGCCTGTGCAAGATATTCAGGGCGCGCGAGTGTTAGCCAAACTGGGCGATTCTGTTACGACCGATCACATTAGCCCCGCGGGATCTATTGCACGCAGTAGTCCAGCGGCAGCGTACCTAATGGAACACGGGGTACAGCCTAGCGACTTCAACTCCTATGGTTCACGCCGCGGTAACCACGAGGTCATGATACGGGGCACGTTTGCTAACGTACGCTTACGTAATCAGTTGGCCCCGGGCACTGAAGGAGGGTATACCCGTGACTTTACTCAGCAAGGTGCGCCTATCGCTACTATTTATGATGCGTCGCGTCATTACTTACAAGCAGGCATCCCGTTAGTGATTCTGGCAGGCAAAGAATACGGTTCGGGCTCTTCCCGAGATTGGGCGGCTAAAGGTACCGTATTGTTAGGTGTTCGGGCAGTCATTGCCGAATCCTACGAGCGTATCCATCGTTCCAATCTGTTGGGCATGGGGGTCTTGCCCTTGCAGTTTCTAGATGGCGAGTCAGCGGCAAGTTTAGGCCTGGAAGGTGATGAAGTGCTGGATATTCAGGGTATTACGGCGCTGAATCAGGGGCAGATACCGGAAACGGTGCAGGTGCGTGCGGGGGATAAACGTTTCGTCGCCCGAGTGCGTATCGACACCCCTAGTGAAGCGCATTACTATCGCCATGGTGGGATTATGCAATATGTGTTGCGAGGCTTGTTGAACTAAGACGGTTTAACTGCCAGAGCAGGGCGGGCCGATATATTCTGCATAGGTGGAATATATGAGGGCCCGTTTTTTACGCGTGAAACGCGTTCAGCAAGTTGTGTTGTTAACTATTAAGGAAGAGGCAATGAGCGGCAAACTAGAAGCGTCGTGGGCGGAGTTATTGTCTGGGCGCAATGGCTTACGCTCGTTAGCCTTGGCCGGTGGGGTAGCGGTGCACGCGGTCAACGTGTATATCGCCACCACCATCATGCCTTCGGTAATCCAAGATATAGGCGGGCAGCAGTATTACGCCTGGAATACCACGCTGTTTGTCGTGGCCTCTATTGTGGGTTCCGCACTCACCTCAAGGATTCTAGAGCGCTGGGGCTTACGGTTAGGTTTTTTACTGACCTTAGCCATCTTTACTTTAGGTACGGTGTTGTGTGCGAGCTCACCGCATATGTGGTGGCTGCTGTTGGCACGTGCCGTACAGGGTTTTGGCGGTGGTTTATTACTGGGTTTGAGCTACTCTTCGATACGTATCGTATTTGCGGAAAGGCTGTGGCCTAAGGCGATGGCGTTAGTATCGAGCATGTGGGGGGTGGCGACGCTTGCAGGGCCGGCGATTGGGGGTGTATTTGCACAAAGTGGTCACTGGCGCTGGGCTTTTTTGGCAATTTTACCCTTGATAGCGGGGCTGGTAGTACTGGTGTGGACGCAGTTAAATGCTTATCGTCAGTCATTGAGTCAATCCTCCGGTTCTACATTGCCACAAATTTTTTTATTAACCAGTTCGGTATTGCTGGTGTCTGGCGCTAGCTTATTTGAGTCGTGGGGCATCAACTTTATTGGCGCCTTCTTGGGTATGGCTGTATTGGCCTACTTGATTCGCTTTGACGGGCGCGCTAGTACGCGCTTGTTTCCTGTGGGAACCTACTCCCTACGGCAGCCCTTGGGCAGTCTGTATGCGTGCATAGGGCTCATGAGCATCAGTGTTACCGCTGAAATTTTCATCCCTTATTTCTTGCAGGTGATACATCTGATGTCGCCTTTAAAAGCGGGATATTTGACCGTGTTGATGTCTGCTGGCTGGACCTTAGGAACGATCGCCAGTTCCAGTAGGCCACATCGAGTAGGGGCGTATTTCTTGGTCATAGGGCCTGTACTGTCTTGCATATCCTTGCTTGCTTTGGCTGTACTGATACCTTGGCAGGCATTAAGCCTAGAGTGGCAGCTAAGCTGGCTGATGTATCCAGCCTTACTAGGGGTTGGCTTGGGCATAGGGATATGCTGGCCTCATTTGTTGACACGAGTTTTCAAGGCCGCGCCCAAAGGTCAAGAGAACATTGCCTCTGCAGCGATTACCACCTTACAGCTTTATGCCATGGCGTTAGGAGCCAGCGTAGCGGGCTTGATTGCCAACGCTGCGGGGTTTAGTCGCCCCGGAGGGCTTATTGGGGCGCAGCAATCGAGTATGGCGTTGTTTATTGCTTTTGCACTGTGCCCCGCCTTGGCAGCGTTCTTATCTAAGGCGGCTAGGCGTGTCGTCCTGCTGTAATATTTGTGCAGGAAAACATTGAACTGTGGCAAAAAGTGCCAGCTCAATGTAAAACGATGAGAATCCGCTAGGCAAGAAGCGCTTGTGTTGTGCTGAGTGGGCAGGGGAGTTTTTCGTTGCCCGCTTGCGATGATAGGCGTGTAGTCTTTTCTGTTATGTATTGTTTTGAAATTTATGTCATTCAGGTTTCCATATCATGTCTGGTTATCTGAGGAGGAGTTAAAGTTATGAGCGTTCCAGTTACCCAGACACGAATTAGTGTTCCCGCTTTGATGGCCTATAAGGGCAAGCAAAAAATTTGCGCCCTTACGGCGTATATCGCACCGATCGCCCGCATGCTCGATGAGGCCATGGATTTTATTTTGGTGGGTGACTCAACGGCCATGGTGGGCTATGCCATGCCTGATACCCTGAGCATTACCGTAGAGCAAATGGCTGCGCATGCGGGGGCGGTAGTACGGGCAACCCAGCATGCTTGTGTAGTCGTGGATATGCCTTTTGGCAGTTATCAGCAGTCACCGCAGCAGGCCTTTGAGAATGCCGCCTATATGCTCAGCGTCAGTGGGGCACAGGCCGTCAAAATAGAAGGTGGCCAAGTCATGGCAGAAACCACTCGCTTTCTGGTAGAGCGTGGTATTCCTGTCTTGGCGCACGTAGGGTTGATGCCTCAGTATGTGAACACCATGGGTGGTTATAAAGCACAAGGCATGACCGATGCAGCGGCACAGCGAGTGTTGGAAGATGCAGTGGCCCACGCTCAGGCTGGCGCATTTGGTGTGGTGCTAGAGGGAGTGGCTGAGGCAGTAGGGCAACGTATTACCGAAAGCATTTCTGTTCCTACCATAGGAATTGGGGCTTCACCGGCTTGCGATGGTCAGGTTTTGGTAACTGAAGATATTCTGGGTTTAACACCTGGCCGTATTCCCAAATTTGCTAAGCAGTATGCCGATGTGGGGGCGGTAATTAAGCAGGCAGCAGAAAGTTATGCGCAAGAGGTACGTAGTGGAACGTTTCCTGACCTAGAGCATTGCTTTGGCGTTAAGCGCTAGTGCAATATTGCTTTAAAGTTTAGAATGTTTTCCAGTTTGAAACTTTTTATTACGTGGCGCTATGGAAATTCGACAGCTTGAAGCCTTTGCGGCTGTAATGTCCGCAGGCAGTGTTACTGCAGCAGGAAAGTTACTGGACCGTTCGCAGCCGGTGGTCAGTCGCCAGGTTCAAGAGCTCGAGCAAGAACTGGGCTTTAAGCTGTTTACGCGTACTCGACCGCAAGTTACGTTGACCGAAAAAGGACGTGATTTCTACCAAGAAGTTCGCCCTTTATTGGTGAACTTGGAAATACTTGAGTCGCGCGCGCGTGAGATCGGACGCGGTGGTCTGCGTCCTTTACGTATTGGCGCTACGCGCTCATTAAGCGTAGGCTTGGTGCCACAGACATTGGCGCGACTCGAGGCCTCAACCCCGTTGTTTAAGCAAAAGCTGTCTTTCGAGACGGTCAGCACAGAGCATATTGTGGGCCTCATTCACGAGGGTAAGATTGACCTAGGGGTGACCAGCTTACCGCTTGATACCGATCCGTGTGTTGTGCACTGGTCTGGGCAGGCTCCTATGCAGTTGGCACTACCTTCGACTCACTCGTTGGCCGACCAGACCCAGGTCACTTTGGCAGATATACACAATACGGTTCTCATTTCCATACACAATAAGCAGGGTTTACGGCATCGGCAGGCCAGTGCCTTAATGCGCGCTTGTTCTACTCTCGAAGAGGTGCGTCACATTGAAGTGAGCTCAGCAGCTGACGCCATGATCTTAGTCGAGCAAGGCTTAGGGGTGGCCCTTGTAGACCCCTTCACGGCGACAGGATTACGCCTAGCGAATGTGGTGGTACGTCCCATCGATATGTATATTCCGTACATGATGGGAGTCATCTCTTTACGGGGCCGCATCGTACGCCCTGATGCCAAACAGATGATTGAGGCCATGCTGCAGTATGCACAGGCGTGTATTCCTCGTTTTGCACTTGGGGGGGATCACGGCCTACCCAGCATGCCTGACCCATTCACGGCACTGGATTAAACCGCTCGCTGTGAAGCGTTTAGCGGGTTTTTTGCTACCCCGCAAACCACTCAAGCTAGAGGCATGCGCTGGCGTATGTCGCCTAACCAGTGTTCTATACTCATGGGTTGGGTAAGCAAATAGCCCTGTAAGTAGATGTCGCCCAGTGGTAGTAAAAAGTCCAACTGTTCTTGTTTTTCTATTCCTTCTACCACTACGTGTAGCTGTAATTGTTTGGCCATCGCGATCACGGCTTGTACGATGGCGCATGAGTGTTTATCGTGGGGGGCGCCATGTATGAGACTGCGGTCTAGCTTGAGCTCGTAAAGCGGTAAACGCTGTAAGGCTGATAAATTAGAATAGCCGACACCGAAATCATCAATTGAGAATCGTACCCCTAGTTTGGTCAAATCCGTCATGAGCTGAATTGCTGCGGGGATGTCTTCCATCAACGTGCCCTCAGTCACCTCCATGATCAGACGGTGCGCTTGATCAGTATGTTTGAGTAGAATGTTGTGCACTCGCGTGGCAAAGTCCGCATGATTAAATTGTGCCGGGCTGATGTTGATCGAGAGTGGGAAAGGGTAGTGGCGGGTATCGTTGAGAAGTTGGCAAATATTGCTTAACAACCAGTCTCCCAAGGGCGAGATGAGGTCCATGTCCTCGGCGAGGGGAATGAACTTCGAGGGGCCGATATCGCCGCGTTCGGGGTGTTGCCAACGTAGTAGCGCTTCCGCGCCTGTGATATTACCTTTTGCGTCAAACTGAGACTGTACGAACAAGCGTAATTGGTGCTGTTCAATGGCATGCAGTAAGTCGTGTTTTAAGCTGAGTTTTTCCTCTAGAGCATGGTGCATCGTATCTTGGTAAGCCCGTACAAGATTGCGTCCATCTTGCTTTGCCTGGCTAAGGGCGGTGTCCGCCTCGCGCAGTGCCTCGTTGGCGCAAGTCAGTTCTGGCCTTAGTAAAGTCCAGCCTATGCTGGCACTAATCACATAAGAGTAGTTGGTAATCAGATAGGGCTGCTCTAGGTGCTGTCGTATAGATTCACCTAAGTGGCTAGCTTGCTCCTGTACGCTGAGCTCATGCTGCGCATTCAGTGGGTAGAGAATACAAAACTCATCACCACCTAGGCGCGCGAGTAAGTGATGCTTACTGAGCAATGTACGTAGTCGATTGGCCACTTTTAGCAACAGCATGTCGCCTAGAGCATGGCCACGGGCATCATTAATATGTTGAAAACGGTCTAGGTCTAAAATGTACAGCACGTAAGGTTGAGTGTGCACGGCTTGGCTTAGCAGTGCATCAAGCGCTTTACTTGCATGGTGCCGATTCGGCAGGTCAGTTAGTTGATCATAGTAAGTCAGCTTGTGGTTTTCTGACTGTATCGCTTTGATGCCGGTTAAATCAGTGCTAACGCCGCAAATCATTAGTTCTTTGGTTTGTGGATCTACAAAAGCAGCCTTGACGCTTAAAAAAACGTGAGAAATTGTCCCCTGACTATCACGTAGCGTTTCTTCAGTGGTCAGTTGCTTGCCATGTAGTAACACCTCGCGATCATTGTTGCGCAGCTCAGCCTGTGTGACAGGATGGTGATAAAGTTCATAGTCTGACTTCCCCTGCACTTGCTCTAAGCTTAACCCCAGGTCAGCGCACATCTTACGATTGGCATAGACGTACTGGTAATCTTTGTTTTTTACATAGACATAGGCATCGACTGAATCAAGGATAAAATTTAATCGTTGTTCAGTAGCGATCAGTTTGCGTTGCTGGCGTGCCATTCGAATTCGTAAGCCAGTGGTCGTGAGGACACCACCCATTAACATGCCGCATAAGGTGATGAGTATGACAAATGGCGAGAAGGTGTTTTCTTGGTTAGGGCCTGATGATGTCTGCGCAGGGCTGGTGGAGCTTGGTGGTGTGGGAAAAGTAATCTCTTGTGTAAAGGCAACTGCGGGTAAGCACAGGAGCGAATAACACAGAACTATTTTTCGCAGTAAGCAGCACATTAAAGGCCTTCTTTCGAAATGCATAGTCTTGAAATGAAAGTATTTTAGGTGTGAAAGAAAGCGTAGGTTTTTTATAGTATTACGTAAAGTAAAGGATAACTGAACTACCTATGTTTGGGCTAAAACTAACGTAGCTTGGGCAGGATAAACTCAGTAATAGGTCAGTCATGAAAAATGAAAAAGAAACCCTTAAGCTTAAGGTGCATGGCCATGTGCAAGGCGTAGGCTTTAGGAATGCCTGTAAACGTCATGCTCATTTACATGGGGTGCAAGGTTGGGTAAGCAATGCCCAAGACGGTACGGTGGATGTGGTGTTGCAGGGCAATCCGGATCAAGTCGATCGAATGTTGTCATGGTTAGGGCAGGGGCCAGCAGGTGCACAGGTGGCCGAAATTGAGCAAGAGATATTGTATACAGGTATTTTTTATGATCGTTTTGAAATTCGTTGATACAGAATAAGAAAACGACACACATCGGTGTATGAGGTGCAAAAAAGAGGGCACAGTGGCCGCCAAGAGCGGTTTTGTGCGAAGGTCAATGCAAAAGGAATCGTGATGCAACGTTTATCGGTAAAGCGTGGCCAAAGTAAGGCTGTTTTATGGGTGGCCCTAAGCGTGCTGGGCGTTTTGGCGGTGCACTCAAGCCGTGTTGATGCGCAGACGCCACCTGTAGACATAGGAACAGGCAGCGCCTCGGGGGTGTATTATTCGGCTGGGGGAGCGATTTGCCGCTTGGTCAATAAAGACAGCGCTCGTCACGGAGTGGCATGTACGGTAGAGCCCACTGGGGGCTCCGTCTTTAATGTGGCTGCGCTCCGGTCCAAAGAGTTTAACTTTGGCATTGTGCAGTCCGACGTAGCCTATAACGCGTATCACGGACAGGCACAATTTAAGGATATTGGTGCGTTTACTCAGTTGCGCTCGGTGTTTTCTTTATATCCCGAACCGTTGACGATAGTAGCGCGTAAAGAGGCGCATATACAGTCTTTTGCGGACTTTAAAGGCAAACGTTTTAGCGTAGGGAATCCAGGCTCGGTAACGCGAGAGTCTATGGATAAGTTGTTGGCAGCCAAAGGCTTAGAGCCGCAGTTTTTTTCTTTACGTGCTCAAATACGTGCAGAAGAGCAGGGCGCGGCTTTATGTAATAATCAGATCGATGGTTTCAGCTATAGCGTCGGACATCCTTCGGCCCTTATTCAGGATTCTATGGTCAGTTGTGGAGCACAATTAGTACCCCTAGAGGGCGCGGAAATCGATGCGCTTGTAGCGCGTTACCCCTATTATGCAAAAATCACGATTCCTGGGGGGCTGTATCTAGGCAATCAGCAAGATATAAATACATATGGCGTGTTAGCCAGCTTGATGACCTCCGCGGATGTGCCCGATGAGACGGTGTATAACGTGGTCAAAGCGGTTTTCGAAAATTTTGATGACTTTAAGCGTTTGCACATGGCTTTCAATCAGTTGCAAAAAGTAGACATGGTTCGCAATGGATTGGCGGCACCGTTGCATCCAGGTGCCGAACGTTATTTCAAGGAAGTAGGGCTGCTTTGACGTCGAGCACTCTTAATTGCCAAGCTGGGTTTTATCGTAAGCCATGACAAGTAAAAAGCCGGTAGCGCCATTGGCGTCGCGCAATGGGGTAGCCCCGAGTCGAGTATGGTGTCCGCCGGGGCCTTGGTCACTGTTAATCGAATTCTTGCTTGAACGTTTTCCCCATGTACCTCGGGCAGATCTGGAGCGTCGCCTGGGCTGTGGGGATATTGTGGCCGAGGACGGGCAAACCTTGCATCTGCATAGCGTGTATCAACCGCAGCGTTGGCTATGGTATTTTCGTGAGGTGGCCGCAGAAGTGGCTGTGCCGTTCGAGCTGACGATACTCCACGAAGATCACGCATTGATTGCGGTGGATAAGCCGCATTTTTTGGCAACGACGCCGGGCGGCCAGTATTTATATGAGACGGCGTTAACTCGGGTAAGACAGTTTTTTGATGATGTACAAATAGCCCCGCTGCACCGACTCGATAGAGAAACAGCGGGCGTGTTGCTGTTTAGTCGGTCCATACCGTACCGCGGGGTGTATCAACAACTGTTTCAGCAGGGTGCTATTTATAAGTGTTATGAAGCCATTGCACCGGTTACCTCGACCCTAGCATTACCTTTCACACAGACCAGTCGGATAGAGCCTGTACCCAATAAATTCGTGATGCAACAGGTGGCAGGATTGCCTAATAGTTGCACGCATATCCGTCTTAGGCAACAGTGGCAAGATGAGCAAGGGCAGTGTTGGGGACACTATGCGCTAGAGCCGGAAACAGGACGCAAGCATCAATTGCGAATACACCTAAGCAGTTTGGGTATCCCCATAGTGAATGATAAGTTTTATCCTGTTCTGCAAGCTCCTGTGGCAGCCGATGACTTCAGTGCCCCTTTGCAATTGTTGGCCCGTCGTATCGCGTTTACTGATCCCATCACAGGGCAACGACGGCAGTTTGACAGTCAACGTCGCCTAGCCTGTTTACCGCTGACTTAATAGCGATTGAATATCTGGCGTAGCGCTTGGGGTTCATTGGTGTGGGTCAAGGCGAGCTGGAGCAGGATGCGGGCTTTGATAGCAGGTAGCCATTGAGCCGCAATTAAGCCTAGAGCCTCATCATGACTGCTGGTTGACACGGAGCCCACACCAATTCGGCTGGCCCTGACACAACGTACTCCCATACGTGACACGATCTCTATGCCTTGTTGTGAGCCCGGCGTGATACTGCCATTTCCTGTTGCGGCAATGATGAAACCGCTTACCCCGTTTTGGGCAGCATTGCGCATGGCTTCTGGGCAGGCATCGGGATGATCAAACAAGATCAGTACCCGGGGGAGTTCGTGCTGCAGGCGGACATCAAACTCACTTTGAGTGGTGTGAGGAAGAACACTATGCACTAAAAAGCGTAGTTGACCATTCGCAATCTGCCCTAACGGGCCAGCATCGGGCGACGCAAAGGCATCCACGCGGCTAGTATGTTGTTTAGTTAGAAAGCGCGCGCTATGGATTTGATCGTTCAATACCACCAATACACCTTGCCCCACCGATTGTGGGTGGCAGGCAGTCAGCATGGCATGGTAAAGGTTCATCGAGCCATCTGCGCTATAGGCAGACGCAGGGCGCATAGCTGCCGTCAAAATGACGGGTTTGGAGCTTTTGATGGTCCAATGAAGAAAGCAGGCTGTTTCTTCTAGAGTGTCTGTGCCGTGAGTAATCACGACAGCGTCTACATCGTCGCGCGTTAGGACTTCGTTGATATGCTGAGCCAGCTTAAGCAGCATGGCGCTGCTCATAGCGCGGCTATCAATATTGAATACTTGTTGGCTTTGAATATGGGCTAATTTTCTCAAACCGGGCACTGCCTCAAGTAGGCTATGCACCCCTTCTGTCACGGTATAGTCCGTCAGTTGAGTCGTAGTGTGGGCCGTGGCAGCAATGGTGCCACCAGTACCCAGCAGGACGATGCGAGGCAAATGGTTGGCGGGCGTCATTGTGTAGTGCTCTCCTAGCTAGTTCGAGCGAATGTTAAGGCGGCGCTCAAGCATGTGAACTAAGCCTAACAGTGTGAAGTTGATGAGTAGGTATAACAGGCCTGCAAGTACAAAGGTCTCGATAATCGCATAGTTTTGATTCATCAAGCGCTTGGCGTGACCGGTAAGTTCCATGACGGCAATCGTGGACGCCAGACTAGTGCCTTTAATCGCCAAGACAATTTCATTGCTATAGGCGGGTAGCGCTTGACGTAAGGCTAGGGGAAACAGCACACGTTGAAAAACAAGCCGAGGGCTCATTCCTATGGCTCGGGCGGCTTCTAATTGCCCTTTGGGTACAGATTGGAACCCCCCCCGAAATGCTTCGCTCATGTAAGCACCGCTGTTTAGTCCTATGGCGAGTATGGCACAGTTAACCCCATCGCTTAGTAACCACCATAAAAAAGCAGAGTCGCGCACAAAGGGTAACGTGCCCACTCCGTAATACAGTAAAAACAGTTGTACAAGTAATGGGGTGCCTCGAAAGGCCGTACTGTAGCAAAAGGAGAAACCCTTAAGCAGACGATGCCCCGAAACGCGCATTAAGGCTAAGGGTAGGGCCAAAGAGAGCGCGAGCACATTACCTAGCAGGCCAATCTGCAAAGTGGTATATAAACCTTTAAGCAGGCCAGTGATGGTGGTTTCAAAAAGTGCCCAATCCATCATGATTTGGCTCGCATGCCGCGGCCATAGTAGCGCTCAGCGACGACGAATAAGCCTTGGCTTAGTACACCAATAAGAAAAAACAACGCTCCGGCTATTAGGTACATGGCCATAGGTTCACGTGTTTTGGCGGCGCCTAGTACCGCTGCGCGCATAATTTCCACTAGCCCTACTAAAGAAATTAACGCAGTGTCTTTGAGAGCGTTTTGCCAAACATTATTAGCACCAGGTAAGGCATACCAGAACATTTGCGGCAAGATAATACGGCGTAAACGTTGCCAGCCAGTCATGCCTATGGCGCGGGCGGCTTCAATTTGTCCAGCGGGTATTGCTAGCAGCGCACCACGAAACACTTCCACGCTATAAGAGCCTGAAATAAGGCCTATCGCTAAAATACCGACGCTTAATGGAAAGCCATGATCCATAAAATCAGGTTGATCAAACCAGTCTGATATATCGATGGCCAAGCGAGTCGTGCCAAAAAATAGTAGATAAATAATGAGCAGCTCAGGAATGCTGCGCACTATGGTTGTATAAGCAGTGACCAGCGCTTTGACGGGCGCTGGTGCCGAAATTTTTAGGCTGGCGCCACTGATGCCTATTACTACCCCCAGGAACATTCCCAATACTGAAATCAGCAGTGTCATGGAGGCACCACGCAAAAACATCCAGCCCCAGCCTTCGCGCAGTACGTTAATAATGGTGTCCAGCATCAGTGGTATCGACTTATAGGTTTATTTTTTACAGATTTCGTAATTAGCGATGTCAATATCAAACCATTTTTTGCTGGCTGTTTTGACGGTGCCGTCTTCAATCAGCTTACACAAGGCCGCATCTACTTTGGATTTAAGTTCTGCGTTGTCTTTATGTATGCCGACAGCAATGCCGTAGCCTAGTGTTTCTGGGTCGGCCGTGCCGGGGATAACATACTCGGTCAGTGAGAAGTCGGTATTTCCCATTTTGTTCAAAAACTGCGACTGCGAAGTCAGATCGGCAAACGTACCGTCTAGACGGCCTGCCTCTAGATCAATTTGCATTTGATCTAAGGTGTCGTAATTTTTGATTTTTACATCAGGAGCCATTTTGGCCAAGAACGCCCCGTGGGTAGTACCGGCTTGTACTCCAATGGTTTTTTTGTCCAAGCCAGCAAAGATGGTTTTGTCATCGGGGGCTTGAATCAGCGGGCTGTTTTTAGGCAGAATGAAAATGGCATCTTCGACGGCGTACGGAATACTGAAGTTAATGCGCTTTGCTCGCTCGGGCGTGTAAGACATGCCGGAGATAATGAGATCAAAACGGCGAGCGTCTAACGAGGGAATAAGGCTGTCGAAGGACTGCACTACGAAGCGACAGTCGGATTTCAGCTCTGCACACAGTGCTGCCCCTACGTCGGCGTCAAAACCTGTCACCTTACCGGCTGCGTCAACCATGCTCCATGGTGGGTAGCCACCCTCGGTGCCGATGCGTAGATTGTCAGCCAAAGCCTGACTACCTGAAATTGCCAAGATGGCACCCAATAATGTGTTACGTACAAAACTCATGAGTTTCGTCTCCTTGAGTAGACAGTGATATAGACCATGGCCTTGATAGGCTGGGGTTTTATTCTAAGACACACAGAATGTAACGAGAATCTTAGCGCATCGGCAGCAAGAACTGTCGCAGTCGCTCAGATTGCGTATTGTCGAAGACCGCATCAGGATGACCTTGTTCTTCAATCAAGCCATTATGCATAAAAATGACGTGATTGGAGACTTCTCGCGCAAAGTTCATCTCATGGGTAACCAGTATCATGGTGCGCCCTTCTTGGGCCAGCTGGCGAATAACACGCAAGACTTCACCGACCATTTCAGGATCTAGTGCCGAAGTAGGCTCGTCAAACAAAATGACTTCGGGATCCATGGCTAAGGCTCGCGCGATCGCCACGCGTTGTTGTTGACCGCCCGATAGCTCGGACGGGTAGGCGTGCGCTTTGTCAGCCAAGCCGACTTTATCGAGCAGTGCTAAGGCGTAAGCTCGGGCCTGTTCTCGGGCAATTTTTTTAACATAGATCGGGCCCTCACAGATATTTTCTATGACTGTCCGGTGAGTCCAGAGGTTAAAACTTTGAAACACCATGCCTAAGCGGGCACGTACTTGTTCTAGCAGACGAGTATTGTCACTGACGTAAATACCTTTGCTGTTTTTTTTGCTACGCAAAATGTCTGTGCCAATTTGTATTTCGCCCTGATCTGGTACGACCAAGTGATTGATACAGCGCAATAAGGTGCTTTTTCCTGAGCCAGAGGCCCCTATGATGGAAATGACCGCACCTTTTTGCGCCTCTAGGGATATGCCTCTAAGCACCTGGTTAGCACCAAATTGCTTGTGCAGATTGCGTATCTGCACAAGAGCACTTGAACTAGGCTGGGTCACAAGCTGTTCCTTGTGGATGACAGGAAAAAAAGCAGCATTTCATGGCATTTAAAATAGCTTAATCGGGCGATTTTACCGTGTTCCTGTCAGGACTACGCATTTTATGTAGTACTGACAAGGTTTACCCTAGTGTTAAGGATAGAGTCCACGCACTTGTCTGGCCTCAAGGATACGTGCACAAGCGACGATAAAGGCGGCGGTACGCAGGCTGACTTTATGCTCAGCCGCGACGCCAGCCATAGACTTATAAGCCGCTTTCATGATGACGCCTAGACGTTCGTTGATTTCGTCCTCACTCCAAAAAAAGCTGGAGAAATCTTGCACCCATTCGAAGTAGCTAACCGTCACGCCGCCCGCATTGGCGACCACGTCGGGTACCACAATGATGCCTTTCGAGTTCAAAATATCGTCGGCTTCGGGAGAGGTTGGGCCGTTAGCGCCTTCGACGACGATGCGAGCCCGGACTTGGTCGGCATTGTGGCGATTAATTTGGTTTTCTAGGGCGGCGGGCACCAGAATATCCGTATCAAGCTGCCAAAATTGCTCATTGGGTAGAATTTCAGTGCCGGGGGCACCAGCCACCCCTTTTTCTTGCTCTACATAGTCAAGTAAAGCAATGATATCAATACCGTTAGGGTTGTATATGGTTCCAGTGTGGTCTTGTATCGCTAACACTTTAGCGCCTGCGTCGCTGAATAAGCGAGCTGCTGTGCTACCCACGTTGCCAAAACCCTGGATACAGATGCGAGCGCCCTCGAGGGCGATGCCTGCGTCTCGCGCTGCTTCGCAAGCGATAGTGTAGACACCGCGTCCAGTGGCTTCAACTCGACCTAAGCTGCCGCCCAAGGAAATAGGTTTACCGGTGACTACGCCTGTGGTGGTGGCTCCTACATTCATGGAGTAGGTGTCCATCATCCAGGCCATGGTTTGGGCATTCGTATTCACATCCGGCGCCGGTATGTCTTTGTTGGGGCCGATGATACTACCAATTTCGCTGGTGTAGCGACGCGTTAAACGTTCTAGTTCGGGTTGCGAGTAAAGACGCGGATCGATACGTATACCGCCTTTAGCACCGCCAAAAGGCAGGTTGACGGCCGCCGATTTCACCGACATCCATGCTGACAAAGCCATAACTTCCGACAGTGTCACATCTTGGTGGTAGCGTACCCCCCCCTTGCCTGGTCCACGAGAGGTGTTATGTTGAACTCGATAGCCCTCGAAGTGCGCGATGGTGCCGTTGTCCAGTTGAATGGGCACATCGACGATAAGTGTACGCTTGGGGCGCTTAAGCGTTTCTACCCATTTGGATAGCTTACCCAGATAAGGGGTGACCCGTTCCACCTGCTCCAAGTAAATGCCCCAAGGGCCTAGGTCATCGGGATTGAGATAGGAGGGCAGGGAGTGTGTTGGGTTTTCTGTCATGCATTCCTCTGGATTTTAAAGCGGGGCCAAGTCCAGGCTGGCGACTCTATAAAAATACGAGCTCATGGAGCTCGTGCGGTGGGGCGTCGAATTGCCAATTATGACGTGCATACCCGCCTCCCGTCTATCTCCATGTCATTTTCTTATCTTAAGATGAACGGGTATGCTATGAGTTGGGACTAGTCGAGTACGGCTTGCACTAGGTGTGGTCTTTGTTCAAGAAGGAGTTTGAGGATGACTAGGAATGATCTGATGGCTGAGCGCTTAAAAGCGGTGCAGCAGCGTATTGCGCGTGCCTGCGAGCAGGCCGGGCGGTCACCGGATTCCGTGACGTTATTGCCAGTCAGTAAGACCTTTCCCGTTCCTTGCGTGCAGCAGGCCATGGAGTTAGGTTTGCATCGCTTTGCCGAGAATCGAATGCAGGATTTACGCGACAAATCGCAAGCGTTAGCAATACATAGGCTCGATTGGGTCATGATAGGGCATTTGCAGACCAACAAAGTTCGTGAGGCTGCCCACTATGCCAGTGAAGTGCAGTCCTTGGATCGTCTAGCGTTGGCGCAGGCTTTACAGCAGCGTTTATTGCTGGAAGAGCGGCAGCTTGATGTGTTGATTCAAGTAAAAACTTCTCGCGAGCCAACGAAGCACGGCGTGGCGGTTGATCAGCTTATGGAGTTTGCTGATCAGTTGTCGGACTTTTCGCAGTTACGCGTGCAAGGCTTAATGACCATTGCAGAGCATCATGCTGATGAGCAACGAGTGCGCGCTTGCTTTGCACAGCTACGCGATCTGAGAGATCGTTTGCAGGCGCGCGGGCATACCAATATCACGCGTTTGTCGATGGGCATGAGTGGCGATCTGGAGCTTGCCATTGCAGAAGGCGCTACCGAGGTGCGGGTAGGCTCTGCCATATTCGGCGAGCGCCTCTAGCCTTAGACTTTATTGCAGTGCGCATAATTTTTTAACCGTGCCAAATCAAGCACTTCGACGGCACCGTATTCCACTTTTAACAGTTGTTCGGACTCCAACTGGCGCAAGGCCTGGTTGGCTCGTTGTCGGGAAACGCGGGCTAGGTAGCCAATTTCTTCTTGCGTAATGTCTAGTCGCAGGCCTTTGCCCGGATAGAGCAAAGGGTTGAAAAGCTCGGCCAAACAAAGCGCTACACGAGCATCAGGGCTGGCTAAACGATCGTACTCTGCCTTACCAATAAATTGCGCTACTCGTTCATTTAATTGATGTAACAAATAGCGGTTGAAAGCAATACTATGGTCTAGTAGCCAGTTAAAGGTAGCGGCAGGAAGACGCGCAATGATAGAGGTGCGTAGGGAGACGACATCGTACTTGCGCTCTTCGCATTTAAGCAGGGAGCCCTCGCCAATCCAGCCGCCCACCGGCACGCCTGTTAAGGTGGCAATTTTGCCGTCTGGATTACCCACCGAAACCTTGACTAAACCAGACATAACGCCTATCCAGGCACTGGCCCGGTAGCCCTTGCTTTCAATGATGGCAGAGGCGGCATAAGTGCTAAGTATGGTGTCGCGCAAGACCCGTTCTTGCTGCTCAGCAGTCAGCAATTTAAACCACGCAGCTCGTGAGTGTAGAGCGTCAATCAGTTGCATGAGGATTTACCCTAAATAAAGGATGAATGTCATGTTGGTGACAGTTAGTCAGTATGGCAGCCGATAACTTAAATTAACAGTGCAATGCTTAAAAAATAAAAAACATACCTTTTTGAATTATTAACGATTAGAAGTATCTCGGCTAGAGATCAGCATGAGTCCGGAGGTGGAGCTGTGATTCAGGACGAAGTAAGAAAGCGGCAGGGCTTACCGGAAACTTTTCCGGAATGGATACAATATCATGCTCAGCATCGCGGGGCACGTCCTGCAATGCGTGAGAAGGATCTAGGTATCTGGCAAACGATGACCTGGGAACAACTCGCCCAAGAGGCTAGCTTGTTAGCGGCAGGTTTGGCAAGCTTGGGGCTCGAGGTGGGGCAGCACGTTGCCATTGTGGGAGAGAATCGTCCGCGATTGTATTTGGCGATGATGGCCAGTCAGATGCTCGGCGCAATTCCTGTGCCGTTGTACCAAGATGCCGTCGCACAAGAAATGCTGCATGTCTTAAATGATGCGCAAATCTGCATAGCGGTAGTGGAAGACCAAGAGCAGGTAGACAAGCTGCTTGAGGTCGAGCATGAAAGCGAGGCCTTGCGCTACATTATTTATGATGACCCCCGCGGGCTACGCAACTATACGCAGGCCCACGTGCTGCCTTACGAGCGTCTATTGGAGCGCGGAACGCAATACCAAGCGCAGCATGGCGCGGAGCTAAAGGCTCGCACGGCAGCGGTTCGTGCTGATGATGCCGCGGCTATGTTTTATACCTCGGGCACCACAGGCAAGCCGAAAGGGGTAGTACTGACCCACCACGCTTTGATAGATCGGGCACTGGCCATCCAAGAGTTAGAAAACTTGACGGATGCAGAAGAAGTGCTTGCCTATTTGCCGCCCGCTTGGATAGGGCAAAACATGTTTTCGTATACACAGTTTTTAGTAACGGGCTTTACGGTTAATCACCCTGAGTCTCCTGAAACGGTGTCTATCGACATGCATGACATCGGCCCTAGCTATTATTTTGCGCCACCACGGGTGTTAGAAGGGCTACTGACTCAAGTCACCATTCGCATGGAGGATGCGAGTGCTTTCAAGCGCTGGCTGTATAAGCACTGTATGGAGCTGGCCCATAAGGTTGGGGTCAAAATTTTGAATCGGGAAGCCGGTGTGAGTGCGTGGCAGAGGGCATTGTATTCCCTGGGTAACGTACTGATCTACGCACCTCTGCGCAATGCCTTAGGCATGAGCAGAGTGCGGGTGGCGTATACCGCCGGTGAGGCTATTGGTCCTGATTTGTTCGATTTTTATCGCTCTATAGGCATCAACCTCAAGCAACTATATGGTTCCACGGAAACCTCGGTATTTGTCTGTGTGCAAGAAGATGGTCATGTACGGGCGGATACCGTGGGACCGCCGGTTAAAGGGGTGGAGCTGCGTGTAGCGGAAAGCGGCGAAATTCAAATTCGTAGCCCAGGCTTATTCAAAGAGTATTACCGCAATCCCGAATCCACCCAAGAGTCGTTCACGGCCGATGGCTGGTATCACACCGGGGATGCGGGCTATTTGGATACCGATGGCCAGTTAAAAATCATTGACCGTGCTAAGGATGTAGGCAAGTTGGCTGACGGCAGTTTATTTGCGCCTAAGTACATCGAGAATAAGCTCAAGTTCTTCCCCTACATCAAAGAGGCGGTTGCGTTTGGAGCCGATCAACCCCAGGTATGCGCTTTCATCAATATTGATTTGGAAGCAGTAGGTAACTGGGCGGAGCGACGTAACTTACCCTACGCGGGTTATACCGACTTAGCGGCTAAGCCCGAGGTGTACGCCTTAATTCGAGATTGTGTGGCCCAAACAAATCTTGATCTAGCCACTGATCCGAAACTATCCGGCTCTCAAATAGCGAGCTTTTTGATCTTACACAAAGAGCTTGATCCAGACGATGACGAACTGACACGAACGCGCAAGGTCAGGCGCGGGTTTATTGCGCAAAAATACAGTGTACTGGTGGAAGCCTTGTTTGCGGGGCGTGAACGTCAGTTTGTTGAGACCGAAGTGAAGTTTGAGGACGGTCGTACGGGCGTAATTTCGGCTGATTTGCGAATTGAGAAAATGGGTGGGCGGGTATGAGTGGGATAGCAACTCAAGAGCGCCGTATTGGCGATGTCATTCTGGATTTACAGCAAATCTCTTTAGCGTTCGGGGGGGTAAAAGCGCTCAGTAATATTTCTTTTAATGTACGCGAGCATGAAATCCGATCGATTATTGGCCCTAACGGAGCTGGTAAAAGCTCTATGTTAAATGTCATTAATGGTGTCTATGCACCCCAAGAGGGGGAGATTAGCTTGCGCGGTACTAAGCACCCTCGTATGAGCCCGCGTTTGGCGGCCACTCAAGGTATCGCCCGTACTTTCCAGAACCTAGCGCTGTTCAAAGGTATGAGCGTGCTGGACAACATCATGACGGGCCGTAATCTGCATATGCATAGCGGCATTCTTGCGCAAGCGCTGCGCTGGGGTAAAGCCGAGCGTGAAGAGATCCGCAATCGTGAGATTGTCGAGGGCATTATTGATTTTCTCGAAATTCAGGCTTACCGGAAAACCCCTGTGGGACGTTTGCCTTACGGCTTGCAAAAGCGGGTCGATTTAGGGCGCGCGCTGGCGATGGAACCACGAATTTTATTGCTGGATGAGCCCATGGCAGGGATGAACATCGAGGAAAAACAGGACATGTGCCGTTTTATTCTGGATGTCAATGAAGAGTACGGCACCACCATCGTGCTGATTGAGCACGATATGGGGGTAGTCATGGACATTTCCGACCGAGTGGTGGTCCTTGATTACGGTAAAAAAATTGGAGATGGTGTACCCGATGAGGTACGCCAAGACCCCGAAGTGATCCGAGCCTATCTGGGCGCAGGTCAAGACTCCTGAGGCAGAATCATTATGGCTTTTTTATTGGAAACGTTATTTGGCGGCTTGATGACCGGCATGCTCTACGCTCTAGTAGCGTTAGGCTTCGTGTTGATTTTCAAAGCCTCAGGGGTATTTAACTTTGCCCAAGGTGCCATGGTATTGGTGGCGGCGTTAGCGATGGCACGCTTCTCCGAGTGGATACCAAAATGGTTAGGTATGGAGCCCGGTCTGTGGGGCAATGTGCTGGCTTTTATCTTGGCCGCGATACTGATGTGGCTGATCGCGGTGCTCATTGAGCGCTTGGTGCTGCGCTATTTGGTCAACCAAGAGGCAACCTCTTTATTAATGGCCACCATAGGTATTAGCTACTTTCTCGATGGGATGGGGCAAATACTCTTTGGTAGTTCGGTGTACTCGATTAATGTAGGCATGCCGAAAGATCCGGTGTTCATTCTTGGTGAGATGTTTGAGGGTGGCATCCTCATTAATTTAGAAGACTTAAGCTCGGCTGTAGTCGCTGCTTTATTGGTGGCGTTGCTAGCCATGTTTTTCCAATACACCTCTACGGGTCGTGCCTTGCGTGCCGTTGCGGACGACCATCAAGCGGCTCAGTCCATTGGTATCCCGCTCAATCGCATTTGGGTAGTAGTTTGGACGGTAGCCGGTTTGGTGGCGTTAGTAGCCGGCATTATATGGGGTTCAAAGTTTGGTGTGCAGTTCACGCTTTCAACGGCCGCCCTGCGAGCTTTGCCAGTGGTCATCCTAGGTGGTCTGACATCAGTGCCGGGTGCCATTGTAGGGGGGCTCATCATTGGGGTGGGCGAGAAGCTATCAGAAGTGTATTTGGGCCCTTACGTAGGGGGCGGAATCGAAATCTGGTTTGCCTATATCTTGGCTTTGGTCTTTTTGCTCTTCCGTCCTCAGGGATTGTTTGGCGAAAAAATTATTGATCGTGTGTGATGCAAAGCATACGCATGATGACCATGCTTTATTGAGGGTAGGTGCACATTATGTTTTATCGTGAAAATGGTCAGTTTAAAAGTAGCTATCGCGCTGATCAGCAAATTTTCCCTATACGTCAGGATAGATATGCCGTACTAGGTATGCTTGTTGTAGCTATTGTGGGGGTACCGGCTTTAGCGTCGAACTATTTTCTGCAAGCTATTCTGATACCGTTTCTTATTCTGTCTTTAGCCGCTATTGGCCTGAATATTTTGGTCGGCTATTGTGGGCAGATATCCCTAGGCTCAGGGGCATTTATGGCCGTAGGCGCTTATGCTGCATGGAACTTTGGGGTGCGCATTCCTGAGTTGCCTTTATTGCTGCAAATTCTGCTCGGAGGCTGTTTTGCCACCTTGGTGGGAGTGGCCTTTGGTATCCCTAGCTTACGCATCCGAGGCTTGTATTTAGCGGTAGCCACGTTAGCGGCGCAGTTTTTTGTCGATTGGGCTTTTTTACGCATTGCTTACCTGACCAATTACTCCTCCTCTGGCAACGTGTCGGTTCCCGCCTTAAGTTTTTTTGGCCTGCCGGTACAAACGCCATTGCAAAAGTACATGTTCGTTTTAGGGTTTGTTGTGGTGTTTGCACTCTTGGCGAAAAACTTGGTAAGGGGCGCCTTGGGGCGCCAGTGGATGGCCATTCGCGACATGGACGTGGCTGCTGAGGTGATTGGTATACGGCCTGTTTACGCCAAGTTAAGCGCATTTGCAGTGAGCTCTTTCATTATTGGCGTGGCCGGAGCGCTATGGGCATATATCCATCTGGGTTCATGGGAGCCTTTGGCCTTTGACTTAAACCGCTCCTTGCAACTGTTATTTATTGTGATTATTGGCGGTTTGGGTTCTATCGTGGGAAGCTTTTTTGGGGCGGCCTTTATGGTACTGCTGCCTGTATTGCTCACCAATGTCCCCGAATTGTTTGGGCTAAGCATTGGGGTAGATACCGCATCGCATATCGAACATATGGTGTTTGGTGCGTTAATTGTGCTGTTCTTGATTGTCGAGCCACATGGTTTGGCACGCTTATGGAGTATTGCAAAAGAGAAGTTACGTTTGTGGCCGTTTCCACATTGATGCAGTGAAATCAACAAGTAAGGCTGGGCAGTGCAACACTGACCTAGCTAGGCAATAGGGACTTAAAGGAGGACCTGGAGATGAGAACGAAGTTAAAAGTTTTAGCGGCTGGTTTAGCATTTACCGCCACGACCTTAGCGCTTGCCCCTGCGTTTGCCGCAGAGGAAACTCAGTACATACCGTTGCTGGCGTATCGTACGGGTTCGTTTGCCCCATTGGGTATACCTTGGGCGGATGGCAAGCAAGACTATTTGCACTTGGTTAACGAGCGTGATGGTGGCGTTAATGGAGTCAAACTGGTCTTTGAAGAGTGTGAGACAGCTTATGCTACCGATCGAGGTGTCGAGTGCTATGAGCGTATGAAAGGACGTCATGGCGGTGCCTCAGGGTTTGATACGCAGTCAACAGGGATTACCTTTGCATTGACAGATAAGGCCATTGTAGATGGGGTGCCCATTGAAACCATGGGATATGGTCTTTCTCAGTCCGCTAATGGCTCCGTCTTTAAGTGGAACTTTCCGTTATTGGGCACGTATTGGACTGCCGCGGATGTCATGATTCAAGATATCGCCAAGCGAGTGGGTGAGGATAAGCTGAAAGATCAGCGCATTGCTTTGGTCTATCACGACTCCCCTTACGGCAAAGAGCCTATCCAACTGCTGCAGGCACGCGCTAAAGAGCAGGGCTTTACCCTAGACTTATATCCTGTGACCGCTCCAGGGGTAGAGCAAAAATCAACCTGGCTACAGATTCGCCAGCGACGCCCTGATTTCATTCTGTTGTGGAGTGCCGGCATCATGACCCCGACGGCGCTTAGGGAAGCCCAGGCGGTGGGATACCCGCGAGACAAAATGTACGGTATTTGGTGGGCTGCTTCAGAAAGTGATGTGGCGGATTTGGGAGCCTCAGCCAAGGGCTACAAAGGTATCACGATTCATAACAGTGCCGACCATGGTGAAGTACACAAACAGGTCAAAGAACTGCTGCATGATCAAGGGAAAGGGGCCGAGAACCGGGGCCGTTATTTAGGTACCTTGGCTCATACCCGCGGCATGATGATTTCAATGCTACAGGTTGAAGCCATACGCCGTGCACAGGAAGAGTTTGGCAAAGGGAAGCGCATGACTCCAGAGCAAGTGCGCTGGGGGTTTGAGAACCTTGACCTCACCGATGAGAAGCTAAAAGAATTGGGCTTTGAAGGCATTATGCGCCCGGTAAAAACATCGTGTAGTAATCACATGGGCGATGACTGGGCCCGTATTGCAGAGTGGGACGGCAATAAGTTTGTGGTGGTGTCTGACTGGTATCAGTCTGATAAGCACTTTGTCGATCCCTTGGTGAAGGAAATGGCAGATCGTTATGCCACGGAAAAGCGTATTACCCCGCGCGAGTGCGCTGAGTAAATCTGGGTTGGGGCGCACCGGGCGTGCGCCCCAGGAGGATAAGTGAAATGGCAGAAATCGGTACAAGCACGCTACCTTTGCAAGCAAAGACGGCACCTGCTTTATTAGATGTGAATGGTATTGAAGTCATTTACAACCACGTCATCTTAGTGCTTAAAGGAGTTTCGCTGCGCGTCCCTGAAGGCAAAATTGTGGCTTTATTAGGAGCCAATGGTGCGGGTAAAACAACCACTTTACGGGCGGTTTCGAACTTACTGCGTGCCGAACGAGGGGATGTGACCAAAGGCAGTATCGCACTGCGGGGGGAGCGTATTGATCAGTTGACGCCAGAAGACTTGGTTAAGCGCGGAGTGGTGCAGGTCATGGAGGGTAGACATTGTTTTGCGCACTTAAGTATTGAAGAAAACTTATTAACGGGTGCCTATACGCGCAAGTTAAATCGTGGCGATTTAAACGCAGAGATGGAACGTGTGTACGAGTATTTTCCCCGCCTAAAGCAACGGCGTACCAGTCAGGCGGGTTATACCTCGGGTGGTGAACAGCAAATGTGTGCGATAGGTCGAGCCCTGATGGCCAACCCCAACATGATTTTGTTGGATGAGCCGTCTATGGGCTTGGCACCGCAGGTCGTAGAAGAAATTTTTGACATTGTCAGCGATTTAAATCAACGCGAGAAAGTGAGCTTTTTGCTGGCAGAACAAAATACCAATATTGCGTTGAAATATGCCGACTATGGCTACATCCTAGAAAACGGACGCGTCATGATGGATGGGGAGGCGCAAGAGCTGGCCAGCAATGAGGATGTGAAAGAGTTTTACCTAGGCGTATCGCAGGGAGAACGCAAGAGCTTCCGAGACAACAAATTCTACCGCCGACGCAAGCGCTGGTTGGCATAAGAGCAGGAGAAAGGCATGCAGAAGCATTACGACCAACGTGAAACGGCGGATCCACAGGAGCGCGAACGGTCCCTGATGGAGCGGTTACCTAAAGCGTTAAGGCAAGCAACCCTTAGGGCGCCGGCGATTGCGACGCAGCTACAGGGTGTGGAGCCAGATGCTTTACGTAGCCGCGCCGATTTAGCACGTATTCCGGTCATCCGAAAAAGCGAGTTGTTACAAGCCCAACTTGAAGCGCGTGAAAAGGCTAAGCATGCTGGGAAAATACGTGCGGAGGATGTATTTGCCGGCTTCTCTACGATAGGTTGGGGGCAAGCTAAACGCGTGTTTGCCTCGCCGGGCCCTATGTATGAGCCAGAAAGTGCACGCCCCGACTACTGGGGCTTTGCGCGTGCGTTATATGCGGCGGGCATACGCGATAACGAACTCGTTTATAACTGCTTCTCGTACCACTTCACTCCAGCCGGCTCAATGATGGAAACGGCGGCGCACGCCTTAGGATGTACTGTTTTCCCGGGGGGCGTGGGCCAAACCGAGCAACAGGTTGTGGCCATGCAGGACTTAGCACCCACTGCGTACACCGGCACGCCTAGTTTCTTGAAAATCATTCTAGAAAAGGCTCAGGCTATGGGGACTCGGATTCCTAGCTTGAGTAAAGCCTTGTTTTCTGGCGAAGCCTTCACCCCTTCCATGCAGGCGTGGTTTGTCGAACACGGTGTCAATGGGTTCCAAGCGTATGGTAGTGCCGACTTGGGCATGATTGCCTATGAAACCGAAGCGCGTGAAGGTTTGGTGCTCAATGAAGATATGATTGTAGAAATTGTGCGCCCGGGTACGGGGATTGTGGTGCCAGATGGCGAGGTTGGTGAGGTAGTGATCACCACATTGAACCCTGACTATCCTTTGGTGCGGTTTGGTACAGGGGATCTATCGGCAGTTATGCCAGGAGCATCGGCGTGTGGTCGCACAAATACGCGTATACGCGGATGGCTGGGACGGGCAGACCAAACTACCAAAATTCGAGGCATGTTTGTTCATCCGGCACAAGTGGCACAGATTCTAGCGCGGCATCCTGAGTTTAGTCGCGCACGATTGGTGGTGCGAGGCAAGTTAGGAGAAGATAAAATGGTCCTGCAGTTAGAAGGGGCGGAGCAGTTCTCGAGCCTAGAGGAATCGGTGCTCAGTAGCGTGCGAGAAATCACTAAATTACGTGCGGAACTTGAATTTGTGACTGTGGGCACCTTACCGAATGATGGGAAGGTAATTGAAGATCAACGCAGCTATGAATAAGTCGTTATGTGCATATATACACAGATGTATAACGCGCTAAGGTAATATGCTGGAAAATAGTTTACTTATCTATCCAGCAAAGGAGAATACCATGCGCTATGTGAAGCAATCCCTAGGAGCCTTGGCCCTGTTGGGCGTAACCCAGTTTGCACAGGCCGATACCTTGGCCAACGTCAAGCAACGTGGCTATGTGCAATGTGGCGTTACTACGGGCTTTGCTGGTTTTTCGGCGCCAGATGCACAAGGCGTCTGGCGCGGATTGGATATTGACGTATGCCGTGCGGTGGCGGCTGCTACTCTAGGAGACAGCTCTAAATTTAAAGCCGTCCCTTTGAACTCACAGCAACGCTTTACGGCGTTACAGTCTGGCGAAATTGATGTGCTAGCACGTAATACAACGGTGACTCAGCAGCGCGACACGGCGGTAGGAGCTATCCATGCAGGGATAAACTTTTACGATGGTCAGGGGTTTCTGGTGCCTAAAGCGTTAGGCGTCAACAGCGCCAAAGAGCTCAATGGGGCAACCGTGTGCATGCAAACAGGCACATCGAACGAGAACACCATGGCCGACTGGGCACGGGCGCACAAGGTAGAGTACACCCCTGTTGTTATTGAGCAGTTTAACGAGGTAGTTAATGCGTTCGTGGCGGGGCGTTGTGACGTGTTTACTACCGATGCTTCTGGGCTAGCGTCGATTCGTATCTCCAAAATGGAGAACCCTGACGACTATCTGGTGTTACCAGAGATTATCTCTAAAGAGCCTTTAGGGCCTTATGTGCGCCAGGGCGATGATGCGTGGCTGAATATTGTAAAGTGGGCCCTACAGGCGAGCTTTAACGCCGAAGAGTTAGGCCTGACTTCAGCAAACGTTGACCAGCATCTTACCAGCACCGACCCCAATGTACAGCGGCTTTTAGGTGTCACACCCGGCGCGGGACAAAACTTGGGGCTCGATGAAAAATGGGCCTATAACATCATTAAGCAAGTGGGTAACTACGGCGAGAGCTTCGAGCGTAACGTCGGCCAAGGTAGCCCATTAAAAATTCAGCGTGGGTTGAACGCGCTTTGGACAGAGGGTGGCCTCGTGTACGGCTTACCGGTACGCTAAGATTATCCTGATACTTTCCTGTTGTAGTTGACACCCGTCGTTCCAGCCTAGGCTGGACGGCGGGTTTTTTCGACAACGTAAGGAATTAGTGACGCTTTTGGTAAATAAGCGAAATCTGGGCGAAGGCACGCTGTAATTCTAGGCTTGCCCCTTGAAAGACGATGGGGCGGCCTCGACGAGGGAAGCAGACCAAGCGTTTCGAGCCTAACAAAGGAATAAACTTGGCTGTATTGATGTCATCCCAATTAATTTCACGTCGCATGACCCAGCTTTGGCGTATGCCTCGATCATCGATAGTGGTGTGGCCAGCCCACATGTAATAAGCGATGACCAGTAGGGCCACAAACAGCAAGACCATGCAGGCTGCTACGTAGGGATTAACGGCGGGGCCGTTGAACCCGCTGGCCACTTGAATAAAGCGTACACCAATTAAAGTAATCACAACCCACGCCATCCCCGCTACCCCTTTAGGCCATGAGCGGCCGCGAATGGGTAAGGTGCTGAGCTGTTCTAGCACTTCGTGGCGGCGTGTGGAGGCTTGCATTACCCTGCCTTACGAGCGGCTAAGGCATTGCCTGCACGGCTAAAAGAGGGGCGACCTAACTGAGCTGAAATCCATTGACCTATATCCACGACGGCATCAAGGTCTACGCCGGTTTGAATTCCCATATTGTGCAGTAGGTACAACACGTCTTCGGTTGCGACGTTACCGGTAGCCCCTTTGGCATAAGGGCAACCGCCTAAGCCAGCGGTAGAGCTATGAATAATACTGATGCCAGCGTTCAGTGCAGCCACGATATTAGCAATAGCCTGGCCATAGGTGTCGTGGAAGTGGCCAGAAATTTTGGCGGGATCTATGTGCTCGGTGACGGTGCGCATGACTTCATACACCTTGTTTGGTGTACCCACACCAATGGTGTCCGCGACATCCAGTTCGTGACAGCCTAAGGCCTCTAGGCGCTTGGCGACATCGACCACAGCATCGATAGCAATTTCGCCCTCGTAGGGGCAGCCTAGTGCACAACTGATGGAACCACGTATCAGCAGACCTGCTTGTTTGGCTTGTTCAGCAACCGGTTCAAAACGGGCAATTGACTCGGCAATACTGCAATTGATATTACGCTGCGAGAACGACTCGCTTGCCGCAGCGAAGATAACAATTTCATTGGCCTGCGAGGCTAAAGCGCCTTCTAGCCCTTTTAGATTGGGAGTGAGTACAGAATATAGCGTATTGGGATTACGCTGTATGGACGCCATGACTTGGGTGGCATCGGCCATTTGTGGGACCCACTTAGGGGATACAAATGAGGTGGTCTCGATATTTGCAAAACCAGCGGCGGTTAAACGATTGATGAGTTCGACTTTGACGTCCGTAGCAATAAATTGTTTTTCGTTTTGCAGGCCGTCGCGGGCAGCGACTTCTACTATTTTGACGCGATCTGGTAAAGACATAAGAGATCCTGAAGGCAAGAGCGGCTTTGCACGCCGCGACACAATAGCGTCATGATAACGGGATTGTGCGCGCCCGACTATGAGGGAGCCTACTAGTTTTTTAAGCGCTGGTAGTTTCCTGTTTCAAGACGTGCTACTAATGAGGCCATTTCTAGCTCAAGTAAGCTTTGGGCTAAGGTTGCAGGTGAGCCAGTCCAGAGCCGTTGTAACTCATCGACGCTTTGAGGGCTGTAATCCAGTAATGTCAGCACTTGTCGCGCTGCAGCACTTAATGTGGGATCAGGGGCCAGCGTAGACAGTGGGGGGTTGAGAGAATTGGGAGCAAGCTCTTCGAGTATGTCTTGGGCTTGCTCAACTAACTTGGCTCCTTGGCGGAGTAAAGCGTGGCACCCTCGTGATAAGGGGGAATGTATCGATCCAGGGATAGCAAAAACCTCGCGTCCTAATTCGGTAGCAAGCTTGGCAGTGATAAGCGAACCACTTTGGCGTGCGGCCTCTACCACTAGCACCCCCTTGCTAAAGGCCGCCACCAAACGATTACGTTTAGGGAAATGGTAAGGTAGGGCTTTAGTGCCTAACGGGAATTCGCTCAGTAAAATGCCGTGCTGTACAATATCATGGGCTAGCTGGCGATGCGCAGCGGGATAAACCAAATCGATACCAGTGCCTAAAATGGCCACGGTGCCAGCGCCTTGGGGGCCCGCCGCTAGGGCGCCGCGATGGGCGGCTTGGTCAATACCGCTTGCCAGACCGCTACAAATGAGCCAGCCTTGTGCGGCCAGATAGTGCGCGAAGTCTTGGGCAATGGCTGTGCCGCCAGGGGTGGCGTTACGCGCGCCTACGATAGCCAGGGCGGGCTGTTGCAGATGGCTAAGCTGGCCGTTGATGTATAGAATGAGTGGTGGGTCGTGTAAATCGAGTAGTGCGGGCGGATAAGCTGGGTCAGCTAGGGTCAGTACATGATGATGCTCATGATCTAGCCACTGTAGGGTACGGTCGATTTGTTGTTGCAGTGTATCGTTAGGGGGTTGGCGTAACTGCGCAACAAGTGGTGCTGGCAGATAGCGCAGCAAAGCACTGCTAGAGGCCGCATAGATACTTGGCGGCAGCCCTAGAGCACCTAGTAATAGGCGTGCCTGGTCGCTACGTAAACCTGGTTCTAAGGATAAGCGCAGCCAAGCGGAAAGTTCATCGGTAGTAAAATGTAGTGGCATAGTCTAGTTTTACACCAAATTATGTTTGCTTAGCGCCTTGGTTGGGATAGATTTATCCTAACGCGCTTTAAAAATGTCTGGCTCGCCGTATCTTCTTGCGATCAGGCCTACAATTTCACTTTGTTTATACAGATTACGCTATTGAGCGGAAACCTATCATGGCTTTGTTACCTATATTGAAATATCCGGATCCACGATTGCATACGGTGGCCAAACCCGTAGAGCAGGTGGATGAGCGCATACGTACGCTAGTCAAAAACATGGCAGAAACCATGTACGCTGCTCCTGGAGTAGGCTTGGCGGCGACTCAGGTCGACGTACATGAACGAGTCGTCGTGATCGACGTCTCAGAAAAAGGCGATGAGCTGCAGGTTTTGATTAATCCGGTCATTACCTGGAAAAGCGATGAGCTACAGGTTTATGAAGAAGGTTGCTTATCGGTGCCCACTATTTTCGACAAAGTCGAACGAGCAGAGCGCATACGCTTTAAAGCCTTGGATGCCCACGGTAACGAGTATGAGCAGGAAGCTGATGGCTTGTTAGCAGTATGTGTGCAGCATGAGCTTGATCACTTGGACGGCAAAGTGTTTGTAGAATATTTGTCGGTATTGAAACGCGAACGTATTCGTTCACGTTTGCGCAAGCAGCAACGCGAAGAGCTTAAGGCAGGGGTGTAAGTCGCATGCGTATAGTGTTTGCAGGTACACCAGACTTCGCACGTCTGGCGCTGGAGGCCTTATTGCAAGCGGGTCATTCGATACCCTTAGTCTTAACCCAGCCTGATCGGCCTGCAGGGCGAGGCCTGAAGTTAACGCCTAGCCCCGTGAAGCAAGCGGCACTAGCCGCGAATATACCCGTGGCGCAGCCATTAAGCTTGCGCTTGAATGGTGCTTATGCCCCCGAGGCAGCACAGGCTCAGGCATTATTAGAGTCCGTACAGCCTGATCTAATGGTAGTTGCGGCGTACGGTTTAATTTTGCCCGCTTGGACACTCGCGCTACCGCGTTACGGCTGTTTGAATATACATGCTAGCTTGTTGCCACGCTGGCGTGGTGCAGCCCCTATTCAACGCGCCATTGAAGCGGGTGATAAGCAGACAGGCATCACCATTATGCAAATGGATGAAGGCTTAGATACGGGCGATATGTTGTTGCGTACCGAACTGGCCATCACGCCTGAACACAATGCTAGTCGGCTTCACGACGAGCTTGCCCAGCAAGGGGCCAGTGCGATTGTGCAGGCTATTGAACTGTTAGAGCAGGGCAAGCTTAAGGCGCAGCAGCAGCCTGAAGCGGGAGTGACTTATGCCGCAAAGCTGAACAAGGCCGAGGCACCGCTTGATTTTGCCCTCGCGGCTTCTGTTTTGGAGCGCCGCATCCGTGCGTTCGACCCGGTGCCGGGAGCGACGATGCGTTTACCAGGCCTTAAAGATCCAGTAAAAGTATGGCGTGCCACGGTTCTGTCTGAGAAGGTGCAGGCCGAGCCGGGGAAAATAATTCAGGTGAGCGAGCAAGGGATTGATGTCGCGACTGCGCAAGGTGTGTTGCGTTTACTGGAAGTACAAAAAGCGGGCGGCAAACGCCAAGCGGTTGCCGCTTTTGTACAGGGTTGGCAATTACCAGCACAAAACTAATGGTCAGTGTTAGCCACACGGCGCCATTCAATGGCGCCGATGACGATACCGCTAACGCAAATAATCAGAATGCCAAACCAACTGGTACGGTCAGGAAAGTGCCCCCAAATTAGCCACCCCAAACCACCGGCGGCGATAATCTGCAAATAGACAAACGGGGCTAGCAATGATGCTGGCGCTAGCCTGTAAGCTTGAATTTGCCACAGATGACCTAAGGCGCCCCAGAAACCAGTTGAGGCAAGCACCAGCCACTGTAGCGGTGTTAGGGTCTTTAGTATGGGCAAGGCAGCCGGTAAAATAAATGGCAAGGCGATAGTTAAACATAAACTACCTATGGCCCCACTCCATAGCAAGGTGGTCATGGCATTGTCGATAGCCACACGTCGCGTGACAATGAACTGCATGGCAAACATGCATGCCGTGATTAAACCAAAAAAGATCCCTACCGGCGGCAGATCACTGCCAGGCCGAATGATAATCAGCACACCAATTAGCCCTACGCCCGCCGCAATCCAGCGCGAGACATAACTTTTTTCTTTCAGCAGCCACGGGGCGGCCGCCAGCACGATTAAGGGTGCTAAAAAGTTAATGGCGGTGGCTTCAGCCTGAGGCAAATAACGTAGGGCGGTAAATAAGGAAAAGGTGGCGAGCATCATGATAATGCCGCGTAGAAGCTGAGCGCGCGGGCGTTGACTACGAAACACACCCCAGCCTTTCGAGGGAAAGACCAAGGCCAGCACCAAGAAAAAATGGATAACGTAGCGAAACCAGCACATCAATAGCAGCGGGACGCCTAGACCCATGACCCACTTACCACTGGCATCTAAGCCGGAAAGGGCCCACGTGGAGGCGATAAGTACAAGTATGCCGCCAATAGGGAGTGTACTGGCATGCGGCTTGGCAGAAAGGGGGGGCAGGGACGGCATCCTAAATCCTAAAACATGTGCTGCGCATCAGTCTGCGCAGCACACTTATCTTACGCCATATCAGCGGTGTTTCAAGCATATAAGGCTTGTTCTATCGCTGCTCCGATGGCAAGTAGGTGTTGATCATGATAGGCCGGTGCAGCCACCATCAAACCCACCGGAGCTTGGCCATCGGCATGGCATGGTATAGACAAAGCGCAGCCATTTAAGAAGTTGATAATGCTAGGGTTACGCAAAATAAGGGCGTTTGCCTCAAAGTAAGCTGCATCACTAGCTTGAAGGTCGGCAATACGGGGTGCGATGATGGGGACAGTGGGCAGCAATAGTGCATCGTAACCATTGAGGCGTGCTTCTACAGCAGCGATCCATGCTTCGCGTGTATCGAGCAAATCAATATAGTCTGCGCAGTCCATCTCTTTGCCGCGCAGAATGCGGGAGGCAACGCGAGGGTCGTAATCGGACTCATTGCTACCGATGAGCTCACGGTGTAAGGCCCATGCCTCGGCACACACCAAGCCGCCTTGGCGGTTGATGTAAGGCAATTGTGCGAACTCTGGAATAGCGATGGTGTCGATTTGTGCACCGTGCTCCAATAGCAGGGCCAAGCTGCGTTCAAAGGCTTCCTTTACGGTATCGTCCATCTGCTCTAAGACATAAGCGTCGGGTAGGGCAAAACGTAGCGTCTCTAAAGGCGAAGGAAGAAGGGGAATGTAAGCTTGATCGCTGAGCACGGCATCAACAATGGCACAACATTCTACAGAAGCCGCTAAAGGGCCGCTGGAGTCCAAGCTGCGCGACAAGGGCATAGTTCCATCGCTGGGAATGCGTTCAGCGGTAGGTTTAAAACCGACCACGCCATTAAACGCAGCAGGAATACGAATAGAGCCACCTGTGTCGGTACCAATAGAAAATACCGACATGTCATCGGCCACAGCGACGCCCGCGCCCGAGGATGATCCGCCAGGTATACGGGCCTGATCGCGTTGCCAAACCGAGCTTGGCGTACCGTAGTGGGGGTTAATACCTAAACCCGAAAAAGCAAATTCGGTCATGTTGGTGGAGCCTAGCAAAATGGCACCTGCTTTAAGCAAACGGTCCACCACTACGCTGTGGTACATCGCGGGATCGGCATCCTCAAGGACGATTGAGCCGCCTAAGGTAGGATAGCCTGCTACATCAAATAAATTCTTGACGGACATGGGTAGGCCCTCAAGTAGCGAGCGGCTGAGGCCTGCGGCGCGCAAAATATCAGAGGCGCGGGCCGCTTCTAGTGCTTGCTCGGCAAACACTTCAATAAAGCAGGCCGGGCCTTCACCTTGCTCATTTTGTATGCGTTCTAAGGCACGTTGCGTTAGTTCTACAGCGGTAGTGGAGCCTGACTCTAGGGCTGCTTGTAACTCAAGGATGGTAATCGGCATAAACACTCTTCAAGGCAGATGATCAGAAATTTAGCGTAGTCAAACAGACCCTGCTGTAGTGATCATACGTAGCGGTACGAAATTGAACAAATGGTGGTTACGGAAAAAGGTAAAATTTTTTGTCTTTCTCCTATCACGTACGACTATTTTTTTCTGCCGCCACTATAATTTCGCCATGACTTGCAAGATACTTATTGTTCGTACCTCATCTTTGGGTGATCTGGTACATATGCTGCCAGCCATCACTGAGATCGCCGAGCACGTGCCCAATGCGCAGATTGACTGGCTAGTGGAAGAAAGCTTTGCTGATATTCCCCGCTGGCACCCAGCGATTCATGATGTTATTCGTGTGGCGCATAGGCGATGGCGCAAAAACTGGTGGTCTGCACAGACCCAGCAAGAGCGCGCTGCGCTCAAGGCCAATTTAGGGGCACGTCAGTACGATGTAGTCCTAGATATGCAGGGCTTACTAAAGTCTGCTTGGTTAGTACGGCAAACCCATGGGGTACGTCATGGCCTAGACTGGAAGTCGGCACGAGAACCCCTGGCGTCTTTATTTTATCAAGTCAAACATCGAGTACCTTTTTGGCAACCGGCTGTTTTTCGTCAGCGAACCCTAGCAGCAGCATGTTTTAACTATGTTAGCCAAGGAGCGCCGAATTTTGGTTTGCAAGCTTTAGCGGCACAGGCTGACCCTAACCAAGAGCCGTATGCCATTATTATGCCCTCCGCCAGTCGGGATAATAAATTGTGGGCTCCCGAAAATTGGCAGGCAGTCTTTGATCGCTTGCAAACTGAGGGCTTAGCCTTGCGTCTGTTGGCAGGCAGTGCTTCTGAAACCGAGCGGGCAGAGCAACTTATACAACACCGGGCCAATGCCCACGTATTACCCCGCATGGGTTTAACGCAGGTAGCGTTGCAATTGGCAGGCGCCCGTATTATGGTAGGCTTAGATAGCGGCTTGACACACTTATCCAGTGGTTTGGGACGCCCCACCATTGGTATTTATAAGGCCTCCACTCCCGTGCGTACGCCCCTAGAGGGTGATGCTTACACCGCTAGCTTAGGTGAGCGTGGACAAGAGCCTTCCGTACACACAGTGTTGTGTGCTATTGATCAAGCGCTACAATCAGATCCTGTGCTCAAGTCCTCCGATCAGGCAAGCTTTCCTGCATAAGCAGGAACCTATCTCTGGGCTGAGTTATTTATTAAATCTCCAGAGTGCCTGGATGTGAACCGATTTTTCTACACCGCTGCCTTTCGAACGTTCTCCCCTTTGCTCCTTATGTATATGGGGTTGCGCGCACGGCGTGCCGGGGGGGCTTGGCAGGTGTGCTCTAAAGCACGTTTTGCTTTGTTTGGTGCCGCCCCTAGCCCTTTCGTAGACGCCGTCTGGGTACATGCGGTGAGCCTCGGAGAAACTCGGGCGGCCGAACCGCTGATTCGCGCCTTGCTGAATCAAGGCGAACGGGTCTTGTTAACACATATGACGGTAACAGGGCGCGAAGAAGGTGCGCGTGCGTTTGCTGAGGCGATCGCAACAGGTCAGCTCGTGCAGCAGTGGCTGCCGTATGATTTCCCAGGGGCTACACGGCGATTTTTTGAGCATTATCGATTGTCTGCCGGCATTATTATCGAGCGTGAGGTGTGGCCTAATTTAATGGCCGCTGGGGTGCGTGCCAAGGTGCCGTTAATGCTGGCCAGTGCCCGCCTGTCTGATCAGGCTCTGCGTTCGAGTATTCGCTTGGGGGCAGTCATGCGCCAGGCGTATCGCAGCTTTAGCGTGATATATGCACAAACCTTACAAGATGCCCACCGTCTAGAGCATGCGGGCGCACGCGGGGTACGCGTATCTGGAAATTTAAAGTTTGATGTGCTTTTGCCTGAAGCAAAAATTGCTCGCGGGCGTCAGTTTGCGCAAAGCCTAGCGCGTCGGATTATCGTCATTGCCAGTACGCGCGAGGGGGAAGACGAATGGTTTGCCGATGCTATCGAGCGCTATATGCGTAAAGTGCGTGATGCGGCGTCGGGCTTACAAGAGCCCGTGTTATTTGTCATAGTGCCGCGCCATCCACAGCGATTCGAGCCCTTAGAGCAAATTTTGCAGCAAAAACAGTTAAGTTATGTGAAACGCAGCACCTTGATAAGCTTGGGTGATGGCAGTACCTCGGCACTGGAAGCCTGCCAACAGGTGGACGTGCTGCTAGGGGATACCTTAGGCGAAATGCATTGGTATTATGCGCTAGCAAAAATAGCGATTGTGGCGGGTAGTTTTGCGCCCTTTGGAGGACAAAACTTTATTGAAGCCAGTGCAATAGGTATACCGGTAATAGTGGGTCCCCATACGCGCCATTTTGAGCAAGCAGTGCATGATGCTGTTGAAGCAAATGCAGTGCTTAGAATTAATAATGCAGATAATGCAGTGCAATTGGCGCTGGAACTATTAGATCAACCTGCACGCTTACATTCTTTATCAGATTCAGCCTTGCATTGGGTGCAAATGCATACAGGATCTGTATCAAGAGTTATTGCAGGCTTAAAAGAAATAAGGATGAAATAATTTAAAAAAATGAGCTAATAAGGAAATAAATTATTAATTTTTTATTACTGTCGTTTTTATACATTGCTATTAGGTGGTTTTGTTTTTTAAGGCATAAAAAAAGCCCGCGTGTAGCGGGCTTTTGCACATCAAAAACTGTTAATTACAGTTTTTGAATGTTTTTAGCTTGAGGGCCTTTTTGGCCTTCAGCAGCAACGTAAGAGACGCGCTGATTTTCTTCCAGAGACTTGAAGCCTGTGCCCAAGATGTCGGAGTGGTGAGCGAATAGGTCTTTACCGCCATTCTCAGGAGAGATAAAGCCGTAACCTTTTTCATTGTTAAACCATTTCACGATGCCGGTTTCTGTTTGCATGTTCTGCATTCCCTAAATAAATACGAGCAAATGCTCAAAAAAGATTGTCAAGATGTAAAGATCAGGGCAACGAGTACTAGCAACAATACCGTATTGAACAAACTTCGACCAACTTGATAACCTCCGGCGTCAATCGTATGAGCGATTCCCGCGTGAGTCAAGCTAAATTGCAATATCCAAAACTACTACGCTTTGAACTGTTTGTTTTTAAAAACAGGCCCTCTGCGCCCCTATGTTAAAGCCCGTGGTATTTACGACCAATTTCAAGCGTAGCATGAAAGAATCCGGCTTTGCTACCGCAGTCGTAACGAGTACCTTCATATTGATATCCATATACATTCTGATTCTGTAGCAAACTACTAATTCCATCAGTCAATTGAATCTCTCCGCCTACTCCTGCTTGAGTGCGACGCAGGTGTTCGAAGATCTCGGGCTCTAGTACATAACGACCGACGACAGCTTGGGTGCTGGGGGCATCGGCGGGGGCAGGTTTTTCAACAATTTGCGTTACGTGGGTGGTGGAGGCATTAACCATCTTACCGGCAATAATGCCGTACTTATTGGTTTCTTCAGGGGCTACTTGTTGAATCGCGATGATACTGCCATTGTGCTGGTGTGCTGCTTCAACAAGTTGACGTGCCACGGGTGTGCTGGCGTCGATAAGATCATCGGCTAGCAGGACTAAAAAAGGCTCATTACCCACAATAGGTGCGGCACATAGAACCGCATGTCCTAGCCCTAGGGCAGCAGGCTGACGGGTATAGATGCAACTGACGTGGCGAGGAATGACATCTTGCACGCAACGCAATAGCTCATGTTTGTTCTTAGCGGTGAGTTCGTATTCGAGTTCAGGGGCGCGGTCAAAGTGATCCTCAATGGCACGTTTATTACGGCCAGTGATGAAAATTAACTCCGTTACCCCGGCTGCAATGGCTTCTTCAACGGCATATTGAATAAGTGGTTTATCGACAATCGGCAGCATTTCTTTTGGCATCGCTTTTGTTGCTGGTAAAAAACGAGTTCCTAGGCCAGCGACAGGGAAAACAGCTTTACGTATTGGTTTCATATGCTTGGTAAAGTGAGTAAACGGGGTTAATCAAGAGTGCTTTGAGGCACCCCTAGTTTAATTTTTTCTGGATTACGTTCTTGAAATTGGCGATATTCTCGACCTAGTTCACTGGGGGCGACACCAAAAAAACCTTGGCCGTACGCAAATAAAGCAAGGTTTAACAATACGATCAGAAAGACAATTAAGCGCATAGGGGGCAAACTATTGCGACAAAGGGCTATTGTAACTTTAAGTTCTTGGGGCAAGACTCAATTTGTGCAAAGAAAGTATATAAGCCATTCCTTGCAGCACGGGTACAGGTAATAAAGTGGCGCTTGTAGAGCGTAACCCGAGTTGTTGGTAGGCTTGCTGCAATGCCTGTTGCAATTCGGGATAAATTAAGTCTAAGCCTCCACCACTTAAGTATACAGAAGGAGCCCGACCATAATGTAGTAGACCTTGATGCCATTGACGCAGCACAGCGCCCACTTGGCTGGCGGCAACGCCAGAGCTAATAGCGCTCAGTGTATCTTGCGGGTAAGCAAGGCTAGGGCCACCCGCTAAAGGTAACTGGGCAGTGCTTTGGTGTAAGGATTGCAACATCAGGCTGGGGCCGGGCAAAATCAATCCACCGGGGAACTCACGCTCTTTTTGCTGGTTTTGTGGTGATAAAGTGTCTACGGTGGTGGCCGTACCAAAGCTGGCCAATATCAGCGGCTGACTGCTTAAAGTGTTATCGCTTAAGGTGTGGGCGTGCAAGCCAAGCAACGCGACCCATCGATCGGTACCGAGTTGGCTGGCGACCGCATAGCGATTGCGTAGCCCATAGCGTGACTCTTGGCTGCTGAGCCATTCAATATGCGTAAAGCCCAGCGCGGCAATGGCCTGTTCCAGACGACGTTGTATTGCCCCACCGGCGACGTTAACCCCGATAGCGTGTATTTTTGCTGGCTGACTTTTCCAATAGCTCAGTGGTGCACCGGCTTGTGTAAGCAAGGCGGGTAACTCATTCAACTGGTCAGGCAGCACGGCCAGGTTGGGGATTGTGCTAGTAGGATTGGCAGCGCAACACCAGCCAAACTTAATGCGGGTATTGCCGGCGTCGACTAATAAATTCATGAACGCAAAAGAATAAAATAGGTTTGGAGTGGAATTTAGCGTTGCGGTCTCACCGAGACCTCGCCTACGGATACAGCAAGCTCTTCGCCCGAAGGGTGGCGTAGCAATAGGAAACCTGCCTCGTTAATGCCTTGGGCAATGCCCGTGTGTAGCACCTGATCGTTGTGAATAATATGGATATGCTGCCCCAACAGATGATCCACTTTGCGATAGCGCTCTGGCAGGTCGGCAAAACCTTTGGCGGTGACATGGTTAAGGCTAAGGTAATAGCTTTGAGCCAAATGAGTGACGATATCGGCACACGTCGCGTGAGCAGCGCGTTCTGATTCCATAGCCAGCATACCCCAGTCAGCGATAGGGCGATTAAGGTGCTGGGACAACGTAGCACCGTCTTGCAGATTTAAACCGATGCCTATGATCACTACATGGTGATCCGGGCTAGCGGGAGAAGTGCTGGCTTTTGTAGTCTCTACCAGAATGCCTGCTAGTTTTTTTCCCTCCCACAGCACGTCATTGGGCCATTTCATGGTGAGCTTGTGCTGTTGCTTAGGGTCAAGCAAGCTGCGTAGTGCCTCGCAACTAGCCATGCCAATAAGGGGTGACAAGGTGGCGAGCTGGCGAGTGGGTAGAAATATGTCAAAAGCACAGGACAGCATAAGGTGTGAGCCCGACTGGTTTTGCCATTGGCGGCCCGCACGTCCACGCCCTTCAGATTGTAAGTGAGCCCCTAATAACCACGGGCGTAAGCTGGGGCCGCTATCTTGTCGAGCCATTCTGAGTAGCTGGGCATTGGTGGAGTCGGTTTCACTCACCCAACGGATGTGAGGGAAATGCGGTAAGCGCGTGCGCAGCGAACTTTGCAAACGCGTGGCATCAGGTAAAAAATAAGCAGGATCAGGCGTCATGGTGCTGGTTTATAAAGGCATAGGGTTCCGGCAAGCATTTCCGGTACACTGAAAGAGTAAGAATAACCCTATTTTAAGATTGCTCAGAAAATGCGTGAACGGATAAAGACCATACAGTTCCAGGGCGAAGCTGGAACGATAGATTGTGCACTAGACTGGCCCGACGAGGGGCAAGCATTGCAGGGATGGGCTTTGATACTGCACCCTCATCCCTTGCATGGGGGCGCGCGCGATAATAAAGTGGTGACAACCATGTCCAGAGCTGCCGTGCAGCAGGGCTTGTTGGCAGTGCGCCCTAACTTTCGCGGGGTAGGTTTGTCGGCAGGGCAGTTTGATAAGGCTGTCGGAGAGACCGCCGATATGCTTGCCTTGGTAGAACAGTTCACACAGCAATACACTGATCTTGCTCAGGCTAAATGGGCGTTAGCGGGGTTTTCCTTTGGCACCGCAGTGGCGGCGCAGCTTTACTCAGCATTGCGAGAGCAGCAGCGGACCTTGCCGCAAGCATTGATTTTGGCAGGGCCTGCCGTCGAGCGTTTCCGTTTTCGTGAGCTCAGCCTGCCCGAAGATACCTTGCTTATTCATGGCGAAGCGGACGAAGTAGTGCCGCTGTCCGAAGCAATGGATTTTGCACGTGCACAAGGCTTACCTATTACCTTATTGCCTGATAGCAGCCATTTCTTTCACGGTCGCTTGCTGACGCTACGCCAAGTGGTTGCGCAACGCTTAGCGACATTGGGTTTGACCCTTTAACAGGCTTTGTTTTTTTTGCTTACAGTACACCTAGTTGGAACTTAGCCAGCCCTTTCATGGTCTGCCTATAATTATCTATTCCGTAATCGCGATTTACTCCCAAAGCGTAAACATGACCCTATCTACAGCTAAGTATCCAGTTATTTTACCCATTTCTCGCGTGGCCGCCGCCGTGTTTTTGGCGCTGCCCTTATGGTTACAAGCTCAGACTCTGCCAGCTACCGCACAAGACGGCACCAGTGGCACTACACTGATTGGTGATCTTTCAGCAATACCAGCTCCTAATCTGGCCGTGAAGGCTTGGCTCACCCTTGATGCTAATAGCGGTCAGGTGATTGCATCGGAAGGCATAGATGAGCGCGTAGAACCTGCGTCATTAACGAAAATCATGACAGCGTATTTGGTTTTTGAGGCGCTGGAAGCAGGGCGATTAAAGCTAGACCAAGAAGTGCCGGTCTCTGAGCAAGCCTGGCGCACCGGCGGCTCACGCATGTTTATTAAGCCTGATACCCAAGTGACGGTTGATGAACTGCTGCAAGGCGTGATTGTGCAGTCGGGTAACGATGCGTCGGTGGCCTTGGCCGAAGCGGTGGCGGGCAGCGAAGAATCCTTTGCGGCATTAATGAATGAAAAAGCGGCGCAGCTAGGCTTGCGTGCTACACATTATGTCAACTCAACTGGCTTACCTGACCCCGAACACCTTACTTCTGTGCGCGACTTATCCACTTTAGCGGCCCGTTTGGTGGTGGAGTTTCCACAGTACCTGCATTACTACAGTCAGAAAGACTATACCTATAACAATATTAAGCAGCCTAATCGTAATCGTTTGCTGTGGTTAGATAACTCCGTAGATGGTCTGAAAACTGGGCACACCAACTCGGCCGGATACTGTCTGGTATCCACTGCCAATCGAGACGGGCGACGCATTATTGCCGTGGTAGTGGGGGCGGCGAATGACGCGGCACGGGTCGAAAGCAGCTTAAAACTACTGAATTGGAGCTTCCAAAACTTTGAAACAGTGAAGCTTTACGACGCGCAGCAACCCGCCGTTGAGGCGCGCGTGTGGGAAGGCGAAGTGGAAACGGTAGGTTTAGGCTCCCCTGAGCCCGTATGGGTGACCGTACCCCGCGGCAAATCGGCACAAGTACAGCCTGTGGCCAGCTACACTCAGCCATTGATGGCGCCGCTAACCAAAGGCACGACCGTAGGGACATTATCCTTGAGCCTAGAGGGTAATACGCTGCTTGAAACTCCCCTAGTAGTAAGTAATGATGTGCCCCAGGCAGGCTTTTTTGGTCGCATGGTTGATAAAGTACGTTTAATGTTCAACTAATTACATTACTCAAACGAGCGAGGTAGGCATGCTGATTGCTGATGTAGACATGGATAGCATTGTGTATCTGAATGGCGATTTTGTGCGGCTTGCAGATGCTAAGGTCTCTGTGCTCGATCGCGGATTCATTTTCGGCGATGGTATCTATGAGGTAGTGCCTGCATACCGTGGTCGGCCTTTCCGTATGGCAGGCCACTTAGCTCGTCTAGAGCGCAGCTTAGCGGCTATCGGCCTAGACAATCCACACAACACACATGGCTGGGAGCAACTGGTGCTGGACATGCTGGCGCGCTCTGGCCGAGGTGCTGATTGCATGGTGTATATACAGGTAACGCGTGGCGCCGCAAAGCGCGATCACGCCTTCCCTCAGCAGGTGCCAGTAACGGTTTTCATGATGGTTACGCCGTTTAAGCGTCCCGACCAAAAGCGCGTGCAAGGGTTGCGGGCTATCAGCCTTGAGGATATACGCTGGTTGCGCTGTGATATTAAATCGGTTTCATTGTTGGGCAATGTTTTGGCTCAACAGGCTGCTGTCGAGGCAGGGGTAGACGAGGTCATACAGTTTCGCGCAGAGCAACTGAGCGAGGCGGCTTCAAGCAATGTATGGATAGTTAAAAACAAGGTGCTCTTGGCGCCAATGCGAAATCATTTAATTCTAGAGGGCGTGCGTTACGGTTTAATCCAAGAACTGGCGGCCCAAGCCGGGATTGAGTTTCAAGCGCGTAACATCAAGCGCGCCGAGGTGTTGCAAGCCGATGAAATTATGCTGAGCTCAGCCAGTAAGGAAATTTTGCCCGTGGTGCAGCTAGATGGCGTGTCAGTGGGTAGTGGCGTGCCCGGCCCTATATTCAAACAGTTGAGGCAAGGGTATGATCAGGCTATTTTGTCATTGGAGCAGGTATGAGCATTCCACCTGAAGAGTCCCTTATTGAATACCCTTGTCATTTTCCCATTAAGGTTATGGGCGTGGCGCATGAAAATCTTGTGTCCGAGCTCACAGAAATTGTGCTGGGGTTTGATTCCACTTTTGATGACAGCACAATTGAACACAGGCCGAGCAAGCAAGGTAATTATCTAGGCTTAACGTATCGTGTGTGGGTGACCTCACGCGAGCAGCTCGACGACTTATATCGCACCTTACATGCGCATCATTTAGTACGTGTTGTATTGTAATAATGCGTAGCGAAGTGTCGGGGCCCGTCTATTGTCGTTGGTTGAAGCAAGGTTCAGAGTACCAGCCAGTCTGGGAGGCAATGCGCGAGTTTACCAACGCGCGTGATGCACAGACGCCCGATGAAATCTGGCTTACCGAGCACCTGCCTGTCTATACTCAGGGCGTGGCAGGCAAGCCCGAGCATATCTTGCAGACCACCGCCATTCCCGTAGTACACACTGATCGAGGCGGGCAAGTCACCTATCATGGTCCGGGCCAACTCATGGTTTACTGCTTGCTAGATCTGCGTAGGCGCGGCATGTACGTCAAAGAGTATGTACGCCTACTGGAAGACTGCGTGTTGGCGGTGTTGCATGGGCTAGGAGTACTGCAGGCCTGTAAGAAGCCGGGGGCTCCCGGGGTATATGTACCGCTCAACACAGGGGCGGAGCTTGCCAAGATTTCTGCTTTAGGTGTCAAAATCCGTAATGGTTGTAGCTACCATGGTCTGGCACTGAACGTCGATATGGACCTGCAACCCTTTAGCGCTATTAATCCTTGTGGCTATCACGGTATGCCCACTACAGATTTGCGCCGCTTAGGTGTAGAGCTGCCGCTAGAGCAAGTAGGGCAGCTTCTGTACGCCGAGATTAACCATGCCTTGGCTCAGGCAACGCCTGGCGTGGCTGCTTGATCGGGTGCATTCCCCTAGGCCGTCTTGCCCCACACAGCGGGTCTTTTTTCTATAAAGGCATCAATACCTTCGGTGGCGTCAGCATGCATCATATTGCAAGCCATAACGTGTCCAGCATAATCATAAGCTTGTTCTAACGGTAGCGCGGCTTGCTTATAGAACATGGCTTTGCCCGTGCGCACAGCGGCTGGACTTTTGCTGCAGATGGCTTGCACTAGTTCTTGAGTGGCAGTGGCTAAGTCTGGCCCAGGCACAGAGTGATTGATCAAGCCTTGAGCTTGCGCTTGCGCCGCCGAGATAAAGCGGCCTGTCATGAGCATTTCTAAGGCTGCTTTGGAACCTATATTGCGGCTGAGCGCTACAGCTGGGGTAGAGCAAAACAGCCCTACATTAATACCAGAGACGGCAAAGCTGGCATCGTCGCTAGCAAGGGCTAAGTCGCAACTGGCCACCAGTTGGCAACCGGCTGCCGTCGCCATACCGTGTACTTGGGCAATCACCGGGACAGGGAAGTGGACAATGCTTTGCATCATTTTACTGCATTGTTGGAACAGCCTTTCATAGTAGGCTTGCTCTGGTTGGGCGCGCATTTCTTTCAGATTGTGCCCGGCGCAAAATGCTTTACCTGCTGCTTTGATTACAATGCAATGTAGGCGGGCGTCTTGAGCCAGCGTATTAAGCGCCTCTTGTAAGGCGGCCATCATCTCTTCGGATAAGGCGTTATAACTGGCAGGGCGATTCAAGGTCAGGCTAGCATAGGTGTCGAAATGTTCGACAATGACGGCGGGGGTATCGGGGCTGGAACTGGTTGACATGGGTAAGTCTCCATACGTTGAGTCTTGTTAGTGTGTAGTGCATGACGTTGTAAGTTTGTAGTGATACCTCTATATTTACAAGGCATACCCTAAAAGCTTGTATGCTTTACTAGGACTCAACAAGGCTAGCAGTTTACAATCTGTCTAGCTGCATTCCATATTTAGGGCATTAGCCGCCTAGTTTTTGAAGTAATTAACTCATGACCAGTCCTGTAGATACCGCCGCTCGAAAACCTGCTGTACGACCACGTGACGTGGACTATGATCCTACTGTAAAGCAGAAGGCAGACGCCAAGACTTCGCGCATCCCTATTAAAGTAGTGCAGGCCGAGCGCCTTAAAAAGCCGGAATGGATACGTGTTAAGGCAGCCCCGCCCAATTCGCGTTTCTACGAGATCAAGCAGACCCTACGTGAGCATAAATTGTTCTCCGTCTGCGAGGAGGCTTCCTGTCCCAATATAGGAGAGTGCTTCGGTAAGGGCACCGCTACCTTTATGATCATGGGCGATAAATGTACACGGCGCTGCCCCTTCTGTGACGTGGGCCACGGACGCCCTGACCCCCTAGACCCTGATGAGCCAGCAAACCTAGCCAAGGCGATTGGTGCCATGCGCTTGTCTTATGTAGTGATCACTTCCGTCGATCGGGATGACCTGCGCGACGGCGGGGCCGCTCATTTTGTAGATTGCATACGCCAGGTGCGTGAACACTCCCCGAATACAACCATTGAAATTCTGGTGCCAGATTTCCGTGCGCGCTTACAGCGTGCGCTCGACATCCTGAACGCGTGTCCTCCTGACGTCATGAACCATAATCTGGAAACCATCCCGCGTTTATATCGTCAGGCGCGCCCAGGTTCTGACTATCACCATTCTCTAAAATTGCTGGAAGAATTCAAAAAATTGCATCCTAATGTACCCACTAAGTCAGGCTTGATGGTGGGTTTAGGTGAAACCAACGAAGAAATTTTAGAAGTAATGCGTGATCTACGTGCGCACAATGTAGAGATGCTAACCATCGGACAGTATTTGCAGCCGTCCGAGCATCATTTGCCCGTCATGCGCTATGTGACCCCCGACGAGTTCTTGATGTTTGAGCGCGAAGCTTACGCCATGGGCTTTACGCATGCGGCAGTGGGGGCGATGGTGCGCTCTTCATATCATGCCGATCAGCAAGCTGAGGCGGCTGGGGTCGCCTAAGCTTTGTCTCGCTCAATCTTAAGCAGTACTTTTTAACCGGCTCTAGAGCCGGTTTTTTATGCCTGCTCTAGTCCGGCCTGATGGCAGGCTTGGCGTAGCTCATCAATAATAGGGTCGATTGCTAACTCTTGTTCTTCTTGACTGAGGTAATACACCACCAACTGCTGTTTATGCACTTTGATGTCAATCCAACTAAACAGCATACGATCTACGTCATCTTTGATCAGTTCATCCACATACTGGAAAAGAGGTCGCAGAATGGTTAGCCAGTGCTCAGGAATGCTAATTCTAGGGTTGCCACCAAACTGCCACGCATACTGTTGAGTAATTTCCAGAAATAGTGGGCTTGTGCTAAGGGGGCAAGCATCGTTGTTCACGTTCATGATTAAGGTCCTGTGGCGAACCAGTCTATGCTGGGTAAGTCATGTGATTGCAGCCACTGATTAGTTTGAATAAAGTGTCCGCAGCCTATGAAAGGTACGGGCGGGCGGCGAGCAGCAAGAGGCGAGGGGTGATTGGCGCTTAATATAAGCGGTGCCACACGCGAGTGATGAGTAATCAGTTCGGTTTTGGCTTGCGCATGGGCACCCCATAATAGATACACCAAGGGCGTGTCGGCCTGGGCCGCCAAGTGGCTAATTAAGGCATCGGTAATTTGCTCCCAGCCTTTACGTGCGTGAGACCCTGGTAGGCCGTCGGCCACCGTCAACGAAGTGTTCAATAATAAAACACCTTGCCGGGCCCAGTTACTGAGGTCATGGCTAGGAGGGGCCGGTTGATCTGGGTATTCTAAAGCCAGCTCGGTAAAGATATTACGTAGGCTGGGCGGAGCAGGGCAGATGTCTGGCACGGAAAAAGCTAAGCCTTGAGCTTGATTAGGGCCGTGATAGGGATCCTGCCCCAAAATGACAACCCGGATGGGCGTAGTGCTATTTAACTCTAAAGCACGAAAAGGGCGTTTGGGGTAGATAGCCACTTGTTGCTCCTGCTCTTGTGCAAGCCAGTGGTCCAGTTGCTTGATCGTCTGTAAGCACTCAGCTTGATTCAGAGCCGCCTGCCAAAAGGTAGGAAGCTGTTCAAGGTGTGAGATCAGCGAGCCTTCAAATAGATTATTAGCCAATATCTCACTACCCAGTAAACTGAGCTGCTCATCGGGCGGGGTGCGTGATCGGCGTGCCATAGTAAAAATGCCTATCTATATAGAGTAAGGAAAGAGTCATTGTAAAAGATGCGCTGCGGTGTATGCAGTCTTGCCCTATATATAGAGCAGTAAGAGGGTTGAATCTGGGGGCCATTCAGAGCCAAATACGAAATAAGCCTCTTTTTTCACAAAACGCTTGCAATGTTAATTTAGGCTTGCTATAGTTTCGTTCTTGGTTGCTTATCAGCGCTTTACCAACCCACCAACACAACGTTACGGGCCAAGTTTTAGCCAGGCAGTAATAAGCAAACAAGCTGTATCACAGCGTGCGGTTTAGTCTAATGGCAGCCCACTCAGTTTTACAGAGTAAGAAAATAACTTGCACAAATCAAAATCACCGTGTTATAGTTATCGACCTTGCTAAGTGATCTTAAAAACAAGTTTGTGCGGTAGTAAAAACAAGTTTGTTTTATAGGTTACGAAGAAGTCATCCCTTAGTACAGATTGCTGCAGTAAGTAATTTGCACTAAGTGATGAGTGAAGTAAAGTTTGTAGGAGCTGCCAATAGGCAGCAGCAAGCAGAAAACGGTTTAAAAGATTTTTAAATTATTTTCACAAAACGCTTGACGCAACAAAC
>NZ_JAPKND010000007.1 GCF_026344035.1 Alcaligenes endophyticus | reverse complement strand
GATCGTAGCCAACGGCCTAGCAATGACAGACCTCGATTCGAACGACGTGATGGCCAAGCGCCACGACGCGACGTCCAAGACCGTGGTGACAAACCACGCTTTGAAAAACGCGAAGGCGGCTATGACCGTAGCCAACGGCCTAGCAATGACAGACCTCGATTCGAACGACGTGATGGCCAAGCGCCACGACGCGACGTCCAAGACCGTGGTGACAACACAAAAGCTGCACCTTCGGGGATTTTTAAGTCCGCCCCCCAAACCGACGAGTTTCCAGTGACTCCGTCCCATATAACTCATGTGGACAGCCCTCAAGCACCACGAGCCGGTCAACGCTTACCTAATACGTCGATACAGGAAACCGAGCGCGTCTCGGTGCGTGCCACTCAGGCAGAGCAATATCAAATTTTTGCGCCCTGCCCACAAGGCCTAGAAGAAGCCTTAGCCACCGAGTTACGAGCCTTAGGCTACGAACAAGTTCAACAATCTAGAGCTGGGTGTCACTTTGTAAGCGACTGGATTGGTGTGATGCGGGCCAATCTATACTCCAGATTGGCGACGCGTATTTTGGTGCAGTTATCCCAAGCTAAAGTCTTTAACGAAGATGATATTTTGACGCTGGCACGCCTCACCCCGTGGGAGCGCTGGTTCGGTCCGGAAGATAGTCTGCGTGTCGACACATCAGCAGTACGTAGTCCTATGCAAAGCTTACAGTACTGTAATCTACGTGCCAAAGATGGTATTTGCGATCGTCTGCGCGAAAAAGAAGGAGCGCGCCCCTCTATTGATACGGTGCGTCCAGATGCTCGTGTGCATCTGTTTCTGAATGAAGACTCGGCAACTCTATACTTGGATACCAGTGGCGAGTCGCTGTTTAAACGTGGTTGGCGCCATAATAAAGGCGAGGCCCCCCTACGTGAAAATCTCGCTGCCGGCATGTTGATGCTTTCCGACTGGGATCCTAACTCCACCTTACTTGATCCCTTTTGTGGCAGTGGTACCTTATTAATTGAGGCCGCTTGGATCGCTTTAGGTGCGCCTCCCGGTATCTGGCGTCCATTTCACTTTGAGCGCCTACGCGTGCACGATGCCAGACTGTGGCGTGACATAAAAGCTCAAGCGCGTGCCGCCATTGCCCCACGCTTAGACACTCCACTTATTGGCTATGACCTCAACCCCGAGGTACTAGAGGCTGCTCGGGCCAACTTAGAGCGCGCTCACCTTACCGCTGACACCATACGCTTTGAAGTGGGCGATGCCTTAACCATTAAGGCACCTGCCGAGCAAGGCTGGATCGTTACCAACCCGCCTTATGGTGAGCGCATGGAGTTAAATAACGATAACTTCTGGCGCGACTGGTCGGCCAACTTAAAGCAAAACTTCAGCGGCTGGAACGTGAATGTAATATCTAGCGACCTAGACTTACCCAGCCAAATGCGTCTAAAAGCCAAGCGTCGCTACCCTTTATACAACGGTGCACTAGACTGCCGCCTATTCAACTTTGAAATGGTCGCAGCGGAATACCGCAGCTAGTAGGGTAAAGACGACAATCTAGTCTCTTCCTTTACTGTACTCTTGAACGAAATAAGGGTATACCCTATAATTCGGGTATACCCTTAAATAACGTGCTCCACAAGAGGACAACATGAAATTCCACAACGATTTAAGTCTAACCGACGACCTCGAGCGTAAACTACTACAACAAGCACTGCTAGAGCAAAATCAATTGCGTCCGTTTTTGGCACTCAAAAATCTGTTCTTGCGTTTGTTTGGGAAAACCAACAAAGCCTGAGTTTGCCTTTACCTCACAAAAAGCTCCTACACAATGTGCGGCGAATAAACACCCCCTTATTTCAAGGGGGTTTGTTATTCAAACATAGACAAAATAGCAGCACACATTAACTGCCACTTACTTCACCCCGTCTACCGGCTCTATCTATCCTAGATCTTGCCATTGTTCGCGCTTATCATCTTTCTCCGCGCCACAGGGCCTTTGATGTCCTACTTCATACAAAGCCCCCCTCATCTGTTTGATACAAACAATCGCCAATTCCGCTGTCCTACCGATCAATTGAGTGTTTTGACGGATGGCCATCACTCTCAACTTAAACAACGCATTGACTTTACGCCACCGAGCACTTACTAAGGTGGGATAAAGATCAGCACACACCAAGGGGAAACACACCCTTAGCGCAAATATGCGAGATAATACTGTTTGTATTGAAATTGTCTTTTGTTATGACCCCCACCCCTATTACGCCCAGCCGCTGGCGACGCTTTGCCTGCATGATGTATGAATCCATACTGCTATTCGGCATTATTTTCATCGCTAGCTATCTCTTTGATACGCTCACGCAAAGCCGCAGCGGCATCATATTGCGCCATAGCCGCCAACTGGTTCTTTTCCTCGCTTTAGGTTTATATTTTTTACTGTGCTGGTCACGTAAAGGACAGACCTTAGCCATGAAAACCTGGCATATACGCTTAGTCGATGCCAGCGGTAACAAACCAAGCATTGCCTTAGCTGCATTCCGTTTTTTATTAATTTGGCCCATACCGTTACTAGGCCTGTTAGCCGTCTATTATTTGTCTAGCTACACAGGCTACGCCTCTACGGACTTACTGGGCATTTTTGCCCCGTGCTTAATTTTTGTTTGGTCTTGGTTCGATAAGGATCAGCAGTTCTTGCACGATCGCCTACTAGGAACACGCCTAATCAGTGTTTCCCCAGCAAAAAATATAGCAGCGCGCTAACTAACTAATTTTGTATTCATTATTACTATCATGTCAGATCAACTGAACAAATATCTCTTCGCCGATCAAAGCACACGAGTACAACACGTGAAGCTGGACCAAACGTGGCAAGCAGGTTTACAACACCAAGCCTACCCGGAATGTATACAAAACCTGCTCGGGGAGCTATTAGCGGCAGCAACCTTACTGGCTGGTAATCTAAAGTTTGATGGCTCTTTTATTTTACAGATACAAGGAGACGGACCCATCGCTTTGTTGGTGGTTGAATGCAATAGTGAGATGCAAGTACGTGCCACAATTTCCTTGCGCGAAGGGCAAGAGATCCCCGCTGATGGAAACCTGCAAAGTTTGCTTAATGCCAGTGGAAACGGGCGTTGTGTCGTAATACTGATGCCTGACCAGAAGAATGGCGACTTTGCTCCTTATCAAGGCATTGTTCCACTTGAGGGTGATACCGTAGCCGAAATACTTGAGGCCTATATGCGTAACTCTGAGCAACTAGACACTCGTCTATGGCTCAGCGCAGACGCCAATCGATGTGCTGGCCTGCTATTACAACGCCTACCGGGGCAAGGCGGTAATCAACAATTAAGCGATACACTGGAAACATGGGAGCGCGGTCTTAGTTTAGCTTCTACTATCACTCATGATGAACTACTAGAATTAGAAGCAGAACAACTCATACATAGGCTTTTTTGGCAAGAAAATCTTACCAGCTATGAGCCTCAAGAAGTCAATTGGCATTGCCCCTGCAGCCGTGAGCGTGTGGCTGACATGTTAAAGATGTTAGGCTCAGCCGAAATCGAAGATATCTTAACAACGCAAGATTTGGTTCATGTGGCCTGTAATTTTTGCGGTAAGCCTTACGAGTTTGATGCTATAGACTGCGCAGCCCTATTTATCGAGCCAGAGCACCTTCCCTCCTCAAACACTTTGCACTAAGCTATTACGCCAGTAATGCCCACAATAGGCATGCTGACACAGACAGTACATACTGCGTGGCATGCCTACAAAAATCTTATCTGCTCAACAAGGCCAAGCAGCGCTTGAGTTTGCCATTGCTGCTCCTGCCCTGATCGCGTTAGCCGCTTTGGGGCTTGAGGGCGTATATCTGCATAATTTTCAGCATCGACTTCATGCAGCACTGCTACAAGCAGGCCGTGCAGGAATAGTGCACCACAATTCCCCCTTAGCCATTAAGCAACATTTTGAGCGGGCTTTATCCCGCACCCAAATACAGCAAGCGGCGTGGCAAATTCGTATACTTTCCCCCCGTCCTTCTGATTTTGCCTTGTTGTCTAGTAGTACACTTGCTTTGTCCAACGGCGCACTGGCCGTTATTGACAACGACTATCAGTTTCTTGAGACTGAACAAGCACCCGCCCGTAGAGCGGCCAACATACTAGAGCTGGAGTTGTATTACGCCTATCGCCCGTGGCACCCGTTGTTACGCCTAGCTGAAACACTACTTCCACCAAGCTCAGGTCATCCGGCCCACCTCAACAGCCGTTTTGTACTGCGTAGCGAGATGCGCTTGCCTATGCAATCACACCCTATGCTATGGAAAAACTTAACCGACCAAACAGTGATCTTTTACGATACCGTCAGAACCGTTAAGCAGGTCATCCACACCCGCGACAGCGACAGTACTCCACCGATAGAGTCTAGCTTACCCAAACCGTCCAGTGGCGCACCACCCGCCACATCACCGCAGCAGCCTCCTGTCGACAAAAATGTCATCACCCCGTGGCAACCCGTCAACCCGAACCCTCAGCACGATCAAACAAGTGCAGGCGATGCCCTGTGTGAATAACCAAATGATTACTTAGGGGGGGCTATCTGAATAAAAATCTCAGCGTCTCGTAATAAGCCAAGCTCACTGCGAGCACGCTCCTCAACAGCATCTATCCCCAAGCGCAAATCTTGGACTTCTGCATTTAAAGCATTGTTGCGTGCGATCAGTGCTTCATTATTTTCTTGTTCTGTTTCAAGCACTGCCTGCTGTTCACGCAAATTCAACCAACCACCCTTACCCCACCAAAGGGCGTATTGAGTAGCAAGAATGAGAGCAAATAAAAAAAGAGCTAATAAGCGCATAGACGTAAGGCCGTGACTAGCACGGCCCCTATTAAAGCTGATTAGCGCAGATTATAAAACGCTTCACGTCCAGGATAAGAAGCCACATCGGCTAACTCTTCCTCGATGCGCAGTAGCTGATTGTATTTCGCAGTGCGATCAGAACGGGACAAGGAGCCTGTTTTGATTTGCATGGCGTTAGTTGCTACCGCGATATCAGCGATGGTGGAGTCTTCGGTTTCACCAGAGCGATGAGAAATCACTGCGGTATATCCAGCACGTTTTGCCATTTCGATCGCGGCAAATGTTTCAGTCAAGGTACCAATTTGATTAATCTTGATCAAGATCGAGTTAGCGATTCCTAAGTCAATGCCCTTTTTCAAGATTTTTGTATTGGTCACGAATAAATCATCACCGACTAATTGAATTTTGTCACCTAATAGCTGACTTAACACCGCCCAGCCTTCCCAATCATCTTCAGCCATACCATCTTCGATGGAGATAATCGGGTATTTATCGCACCAATTGGCCAATAAATTAGCAAAATCGTGCGAGCTCAAGGAAACGCCCCCCTCGCCAGCTAGGTGATATTTGCCATCACGATAAAACTCCGAAGCAGCGCAATCCAGGCCCAAGGCAATTTGAGTGCCCGCTTCGTAACCAGCGTCGCTAATCGCCTGCAGGATGAGCTCAATGGCTGCCTCGTGGTTGGCAACGTTAGGAGCAAAACCACCCTCATCGCCTACGGCCGTCGACATACCTTGATTATGAATAATAGTACGCAAGGCATGGAACACCTCCGCACCCATTCGCAAAGCCTCACGAAAGCTCGTGGCTCCGATAGGCAGAATCATGAACTCTTGCAGATCTAGCGTGTTATTGGCGTGTGCACCACCATTGATGACGTTCATCATAGGAACAGGCATCTGCAAAGGACCACTACCACCAAAATAGCGATACAAAGACAAGCCGGAATCATCAGCAGCAGCACGAGCCACCGCCATACTTACCGCCAACATAGCATTAGCGCCCAAACGGCTTTTGTCTTCCGTACCATCCAAGTCGATTAAAGTGCGGTCGATAAACGTTTGCTCTTGAGCATCTAAACCTATTAGCGCTTCGGAGATCTCCGTGTTCACATGCTCAACCGCACGTAAAACGCCTTTACCTAAATAACGGGCTTTGTCGCCATCACGTAACTCCAGTGCTTCGCGCGCTCCTGTGGAGGCGCCAGACGGAACGGAAGCTCGGCCCATAGCTCCGGATTCAAGCAATACATCGCACTCTACGGTCGGATTACCGCGGGAGTCCAGTATCTCGCGGCCAATAATATCTACGATTGCACTCATGATGTTGACAGTCCTGCTGAAATAGCGAATGGCTATGAATAGTAAAAATCCAGTGATCTGGCCGTGCATCCACGGCTACACTCAGACCCAAGACACGATTGTACCTGTGCTAAGCACTGTGCGCCTATGGCTAAGCACAAAACACTCTGCTTTTAGCACGACTCAAACCTTCGATCGCGCTATCTGCGGTTTTATTATCAATCTAAACTATAAACTCAACGAGTTTAATCAGTCGATATATAAAGTATCTGCCTACTAAAACTCGTGTCGTTGGATGCATTCGTTCCAGCTGTTTAACAATCGACTTAACTGCAGCATGTCTGCGTGCGACAAATCGGCCAGCATTTGCTCCATAAATAGTCGTCTACGCGGCAGTATCTCTACCACTGCCGCGTGCCCGGCTTCCGTTAGGGTGACATTCATCACTCGATTATCCGACTCATCGGCAGCCCGGCGCACCAAGCCAAGCGCTTCAATTTGCTTCAATTGGCGAGTGAGCGCCGCCGGATCCATGCGTAAGGTCTGAACCAATTGTTTTTGAGACAAACTACCTTGCTGATAAAGACTGTATAAAATCCGCCAGCGCGGTAAAGGAATACCTAAACCCTGGTCAAAGGCGGACATCATATTCCGGTAAGTCTGACCCAACTGCTGCACTATCTGTAATTGCGGAAACTCATCCATATAGCTTAACTACCGCCTTTTCAAAAACTGTATCGTAGCGACTTTTCGCAACATAAAGAAACCACATAAGATCACTAGCAATACTAAGCCCATGCCGAAATTGACAGCTTGCAATAGTGCTTCCCTAGCACTGCTTAATACGGTCTGGCCTATCGTTGGAACATGCTCTAAAAATAGCGCTTGGCGCTCGGGGCTCATCAGCAACTGGGGATCTGTCAACATTGTACTGGCAGAGGCATCAACCGATGTGTGCAAAGCTACTACCAAATTTCCATAATGATAGGTAATTAACGTGCCTACGATCGTTGCTCCTAACATCCCTCCCACCATACGAGCTGACTGTAAGGTCGCCGTCGCAATACCCACCATGGAGCGCTGAGCAATTTCCTGTGAAAATATCGTGAGGTTAGGCATGATGAAACCTATCCCTACCCCTCCGACGGCCGTGTAACATACAAACAGCCAAGTAGGAGTATGGCTGTCTAAAAGTACCAAACCAGCACAGGTCAGTAACAACAGCAGCAAACCTACCATTAACATGCGGCTTGGGCGAGATAAGCGAGTCACGATACGGCTGTTCAAAATACTACCTACAGTAATGGAAACCACCATAGGTGTCACAAGTAGACCGGCCTCTTGAGGACGCATTTGCAACCCTCCTTGAAGCGCTAACGGGGCATAAAACAGTATAGAAAACATAACAAAGCCCAGCCCCGTCGCCATGATAAAAAGAGCCACCTGAGCTGGATTGCGAAACATAGCAGGAGGCAATAAAGGCTCCACACAGCGCTGCTCCCACCACATTAACAGTGCAAATGCTACCCCCCCTACTAACCCCAATAACAACATCCAAATATTCGCACCGTGAACTGGGACAAGCTCCACTAGCAACTGCACACAGGCTAGACCTAACACCAACAGTAACGCCCCCTGCCAATCAAGACGAATTCGCTCTGCTTGGTGATGACGTATCAAGGGTAAATATCGCCAGACAAAATACAAACTTAATAAACCTATCGGTACATTGACATAGAAAATTGAGCGCCACCCATATTGCTCAGTTAACACACCCCCCAGCGAAGGGCCAATCGCGTTCGCGATACCAAAGGCCGAACTCAACATCACCTGCCAACGCAAACGCACTTGCGTGCTGGGGAATAAGTCAGGTATGCATGCAAAGGCCGTCCCCACCAGCATACCTCCTGCCACACCCTGCAAAGCCCGTGCAAACACTAGCTGCAACATACTTTGCGCCAGTCCGCAGGCAACCGAGGATACGGTAAATAGGACAATGGAAATGATAACGAAATACCGACGCCCATAAAAATCACCCAGACGGCCAAATATGGGAACGGTGATAATAGAGGTCAGAAAATAGGCTGAAGCCACCCATGCGTAGAGCTCAAACCCATTTAACTCAGCGACGATGGTGGGCATGGCGGTTCCAACCACTGTCTGATCAATCGCCACTAACATCACCACAAAGCATAGGCCTAGCATGGCGAGAATAGAATGACTTACGGACAGCACTCGCCCGTGATGGATATGTGAATCGTCTGGATTGCTGGGTGCATTCATTTAGTTGATAAAACAATAATTGTCTTATCAACGATTCTACCGAAAGCACTTTTTTTTGACAAGAACAGCAGAAAAATACTTAACCTGTAAAACCACCTGCTGCCAAAAACTGCTTCTCAGGCTCGGTAGAAACTCGTCCTAACAGATGATTACGATGTGGAAAGCGACCGTATTGCTGCACTATATCTCGATGATGGAGAGCAAATTTCAACCCCTCACCGGTTTGACCACGCTCGTTTAACGCCACGGCCTTATGTTGATCCTCGATATCTTCACTGTGGGTAAAAGGCAAATAACAAAACACCCGTAACTCTGGGGGTAACTGCATATCACCCAAGCGATCAGTCAGTACAGCAGCATAGTGGCGCGCCAAGCTATCCGTAGCATACATATGGCCCGTGTGACGAAAGCAATTACGCGGATACTGATCGAGTAGCAACAATAAAGCTAAGGCGCCCTGATCTGAATCGAGCCAATGCTCGAGTTCGCGTCGTGCTGCCATCCAATGTTGGTCGACAAACTGCTCAGCGAACTGCTGATCAAAGCTAGCACTTTTTACAAACCAATAACCGCTATTCTCACGCCAGAACGACAATAAGGTTTCTATCTGCTGGGTATCTACTGGGTGCATGTCGAGCTCCTGAATAAGCCGTGGCAAATGTCATTAGCTGTTATACCAGATAGAACAAGCAGCTAGGCAGTGTAGCAGGCAGTATTTATCTGCCCCACCATTAAAAGCCTAGTGCAAAAGCACCGCTTTGTTTTACGCACTGATCAATTTGTTGCAAAGTGGCTAACAACTGGGGCATGTGTGCCAAGGGAACTGCGTTAGGTCCATCGGATAGAGCTTTAGCCGGATCGGGGTGAGTTTCCATAAATATCCCTGCTACACCAGCCGCCACAGCGGCACGAGCCAAGACAGGAACGAACTCACTTTGACCACCAGAAGAACTACCCTGCCCGCCCGGCAACTGTACTGAATGCGTAGCGTCAAACACGACCGGACATTCCGTAGCACGCATAATGGCTAAGGAGCGCATATCTGAAACTAAGTTGTTATAGCCAAACGAAGCCCCCCGCTCGCACACCATGATAGTTGACCCATCACCTCCTGCATCAAGTGCTGCTGCACGTGCTTTGGCAACGACTTGAAGCATATCGTGGGGGGCCAAGAACTGCCCTTTTTTGATATTCACGGGTTTGAGCGTAGCAGCACAGGCTTGGATAAAATCTGTTTGCCGGCACAGAAAAGCGGGTGTCTGAAGCACATCGACAATCGCCGCAACATCATCTACCTGATCCTTGTCATGCACATCTGTCAACACAGGCACCTTGAAATGTGCTCGCACATCGGCCAAGATTTGTAAGCCCTCGTAAACACCCGGGCCACGATAAGACTGCCCCGAACTGCGATTGGCCTTATCGAAGGAGCTTTTATATATAAAAGGGATACCTAATGCATCGGTGATTTCTTTTAAGCGGCCTGCGGTCTCAAACGCCATTTGCCGTGACTCAATCACACACGGACCAGCAATTAGAAAAAATGGCTTGTCCAAGCCTACTTCATAGCCACACAAATCCATTATTGCACCTCAAGAAGAACAGGGTCACTAGCAAAGGAGTACAAACAGCAGTACTGATGTGACCCTTATACTGCCAAATCTAGCAGACTCTTAGCCACGACAGCAGCTAAGAGCCATCCTATCAGGCTTTGCGCTTTTGTTGCTCTAAAGCGGCTTTCACATAACTGATGAACAAAGGATGCCCATCACGCGGAGTCGACGTAAACTCAGGATGAAACTGGACCCCAATAAACCATGGGTGCCCAGGAAGCTCCATCATTTCTGGTAAATTTTCAGTCGGCGTCCGTGCACTAATGACCAAGCCCACTTCTTCTAGACGAGGCACATACAAATTGTTCACCTCGAAACGGTGACGATGACGTTCGTTAACCTCGGGGCCATATATTTCAGCTGCGCGGGTACCTGGTTTCACGGGGCAACGCTGCGCCCCTTTACGCATCGTGCCACCTAAGTCGGACTCATTATCTCGATGCTCTATTTTGCCTTCGCGATCAGCCCACTCAGTAATCAAGGCCACAACAGGATGAACGGCAGAAGGATCAAACTCTGTACTATTGGCACCCACTAAACGTGCCACATTACGGGCAAACTCCACCACCGCCAACTGCATACCTAGGCAAATGCCCAAGTAAGGAATACCGTTCTCGCGCGCATACTGGATAGCACGTATTTTCCCTTCCGTACCTCGCTTACCAAAGCCGCCTGGAACCAAAATAGCATCCAAACCTTCCAAGCAAGCGACGCCCTCTTTCTCAATCACTTCCGAATCCAAATACTCAATGTGAATACGGGTTTCGGTGTGCATGCCTGCATGTACTAACGCTTCGCTGAGCGACTTATAAGACTCAGTTAAATCAACATACTTGCCGACCATACCAATACGCACTTCATGACGTGGATTTTCTTGCGCTTTAACCAAACGCTCCCACATGCTGAGGTCAGCGGGTGGTGGCGACAATGCCAAAGCGTCACAGACAAGATTATCCAGGCCTTGTTGATGCAACATGGCAGGAATTTTATAAATGGAATCCGCATCCCACACAGAAATTACGGCATCCAAAGGAACGTTCGAGAACAAGGATATTTTCGAACGTTCGTCGTCTGGGATTTCTCGATCAGCACGACACAGTAAAGCATTGGGATGAATACCGATTTCACGCAGTTTCTGCACCGAGTGCTGCGTAGGTTTAGTTTTTAACTCACCAGCCGAAGCAATAAACGGCACTAATGTTAGATGTACAAAGGCAGTATTGTTACGCCCTAAGCGCAAGCTCATTTGGCGCACCGCTTCTAAGAACGGCAAAGACTCAATATCGCCCACCGTACCACCGATTTCGACAATGGCGACATCCGCGGCACCGTCGTAAGCAGCCTTCGCACCACGCATGATGAAATCTTGAATTTCATTCGTGATGTGGGGAATAACCTGTACGGTCTTACCCAAGTAGTCTCCACGACGCTCTTTACGAAGCACGGACTCGTAAATTTGGCCTGTCGTGAAATTATTTACTTTGCGCATACGCGCAGAGATAAATCGCTCGTAGTGACCTAAGTCCAAATCCGTTTCGGCACCGTCTTCGGTGACGAACACCTCTCCATGCTGGAAGGGACTCATGGTACCTGGATCAACGTTAATATACGGGTCCAGTTTAAGCATGGTAACGCGCAATCCGCGCGACTCAAGGATAGCAGCCAACGAAGCAGCAGCAATACCCTTACCCAGAGAGGAGACCACTCCTCCCGTGACAAATACATATTTGGTGGTCATTATTTCAATCGCGCCTGACGGTTAGCCAAGCTATAGCAGGAAACTTGGATTATAGCGGGAAGCACTCCCCAAGTGGGGGCCTCCCGCCCAGAAAATACGAATAAAAACTGAGCTAGCTGCATCCAACAGTACTACTTAAATCGGTGCAGTGCGCTCTATCAGCCAATCTAGCGCCTTACCGTCCAGCAAAGGCTGCAAGCGCTGTCGTACCTGTGCATGATACTGATTTAACCACTCACGCTCGTGCAGCGCTAATAATGATGCATCAATACAACGCGTGTCGATCGGACACAATGTGAGCGTTTCGAATTGCAAAAACTCTCCAAACTCGGTTTGCGGACCCGGTACGCAGGCCAAGAGATTCTCAATACGAATTCCCCACTTACCTGGCCGATACAAACCCGGCTCGTTAGAGGTGATCATGCCGACTCTCAAAACGGCATTAGGGGTAACACGCGCGCGCCACGACAAAGACTGCGGCCCCTCGTGCACATTCATAAAATAACCTACACCGTGGCCTGTGCCATGACCATAATCCAAGCCTAGACGCCATAACGGCTGGCGTGCCAACACATCTAGGTGGGCGCCCGAGACTCCACTAGGAAAGGTCGCTAATGACATGGCAATCATCCCCTGCAACACCACGGTACAATCGCTTTTCTCCTGCTCAGACAAGTGCCCGACGGCAATCATACGGGTGATGTCTGTCGTACCGCCTAAGTACTGCCCCCCAGAATCAATCAGCAATAAACCATTGCCTTCCAGCCTTGAGTGAGCGTCTACGGTGGCTTGGTAATGAGGCATAGCCCCATTCGCTTGGTAAGCGGCAATGGTTCCGAAACTAGGTGAAACAAAACCAGGCCTACGAGCGCGAGCTGCGGTCAAATACTCATCCACGGTAAGCTCGCTTATCTCTCCCTGGCCCAAATGGTTGTCCAACCAAGCGAAAAACTCGCACAAAGCAGCCCCATCCTGCTCCATCACTGCCCGCACTTGCTGCAACTCGGCCGGTGTTTTACAAGCTTTCATCAATTGACTGGGGTTTAGTTGCTCGACCAATTTCAAATGCTGTAGTTGCCTAGCCACATGCACAGTAGTTCGCGCAGGATCTAGCAACATACTCAGCCCAGCAGGCAATGCCTGAAGGAAAGCGGAAAGATCCGTGTAAGCGTACAACTCTATACCATCAGCCAGTAAACGGGCTTTAATCTGCGACGACACCTTATCCAAATCAATAAACAAATAGGCGTGTTGCTGTGACACCAGTAAAAAAGATAAGAATACTGGGTTGTAGCTCACATCACTACCGCGCAAATTAAGCAAAAAAGCGATGTCATCCAAAGCGCTGACCAGATGCCAATCGGCCGTATGTCGCTGCATCTGCTCACGTAGGGACTGCAAATTTTCGGCACGTGTACGACAAGCATAAGGCGCCACGTGCTCATACACTGCTTGCTGGGGGTCTGCTGGCCGATCCGCCCATATAGGGCTAATCAAATCACTGTCTACTACCCACTCCAGTTCAGGCTCGCCCTCTTGCCACTGCTCCCAAGCTTGCATCGCCACCATACGACCATCCAATGCAACCCGGCCGCCTACAGGGAGTTGACGGCGCAGCCAATCCGCTGGCTCAGGCACCCCCTGTTTACCAGCACACATCAGGACAATACCCGTACCGCTCAACTGTGCTTGCGCCTGCTCCCAATACCGGCTATCCGTCCACACAGCTGCTGCGTCCAGCGTCACGATGAGGCTACCCGCTGAGCCTGTAAACCCGCTTAGCCAAGCTCGTAACTGCCAGCGCTCGGGTAAATATTCGGATAAATGAGGGTCAGCGCTTAACCAAACACTGGCAGCAATAGACTGAAACTGCATTTGCTCTCGCAAGGCGGCAATACGTCGTTCAATTAAAGTAGCACTCACTCCGAAGTCCTTATTAACATTCCAGCAAAAAACGAAAAAGCTTCAGCCTAGCTGAAGCTTTTTCTTACTCAAATCATGCCTGTAATTAAGCGACGGCACTCACATCTAATTTCGCTGCGGTTTTCGCTTGAATTTCTTCTACGGTTACATCTGGCGCAAGTTCAATCAACTTTAAACCTGATTCAGTCACTTCCATGACACCCAAATCAGTAATGATCAAATCCACCACATTAACACCCGTTAGCGGCAAAGTGCAGTCAGGCAGAATTTTCATATCTTCCGTACCATCTTTCTTGCGCGCCACATGATCCATAAGCACTACGACCCGGCCAACACCTGCCACCAGGTCCATCGCACCACCCATGCCTTTCACCATTTTACCGGGGATCATCCAATTCGCTAGATCACCTTTTTCAGACACCTGCATAGCGCCCAAGATGGCAAGGTTGATTTTGCCACCACGAATCATAGCGAACGAGTCTGCTGACGAAAAAAATGAAGAGCCAGGCAACGTCGTTACCGTTTGCTTACCCGCGTTAATCAGGTCAGGATCTACCTCTTCTTCGGTAGGGAAAGGACCAATACCTAACAAACCATTTTCTGACTGCAACCACACCTCAATACCAGCAGGAACGTGATTGGCCACCAGGGTAGGCATACCAATACCTAAGTTAACGTAAAAGCCATCTTGTAATTCTTTTGCAGCACGAGCTGCCATTTGATCTCTAGACCAAGCCATTGTTCTTTACTCCTCAGATACTACGTACAGTGCGCTGTTCGATACGCTTTTCAGGATTACTGTTCAGCACCAAGCGATGGACAAAAATTCCAGGCAAATGAATGTGATCGGGATCTAATTCGCCGGTTTCCACAATCTCCTCTACCTCGACAATGGTTAACTGCCCAGCCATAGCGACGTTAGGATTAAAGTTACGAGCTGTTTTATGGAACACCAAGTTGCCACTGCGATCTGCTTTGTAGGCTTTCACCAAGGAGACATCCGCCACCAAGGAGCGCTCAAGCACATACTTTTTACCATCGAATTCACGTATATCTTTACCATCGGCCACAATGGTACCCACACCGGTTGCCGTAAAGAAAGCGGGTATGCCGGCCCCACCAGCACGTAGTTTTTCAGCTAATGTGCCTTGCGGAGTAAACTCCAACTCGAGCTCACCAGCTAAATACTGACGCTCAAATTCTTTATTCTCGCCTACATAAGAAGCAATCATTTTCCGAATTTGGCGTGTTTCTAAAAGTTGACCCAAGCCAAAACCATCTACCCCAGCGTTATTGCTGATGCAAGTAAGATCTTTGACTCCACTGTCACGTAAAGCGGCAATTAATGCCTCGGGGATACCACACAAACCAAAACCGCCGACAGCAATGGTTTGCCCATCAGAGACGACGCCCGCCAGCGCCTCCGCTGCACTAGGATAGACCTTGTTCATTTGCTCTCCATAAATAATTTTCATCAAACAATATAGCTAACAAGGTAACCAAAACAGAAAGCATGTATGCCAATGGTTACCAGCCAATAGCCTCATTCTACGTGAAGTTTATGCTGCTTTGCACCACTATGTCAGCGTAGCTTGCAACGCTTCAATTTCACGGGACATCCAAGGGCGCGATACGCCATGCCGATCCGTCGCGACGAGAACATTTTTCCCGCGGGCATACACGATGGTTTCATCGGCTGCATCCTGCACATATACATTTAACTCTAGGCTACTGCGGCCTATACGCACCAATTCTATAATGACTCGTATGCTTGCTGGGTACAATAATGGACGTAAGAAGTCTAACGCTGTATGGGCCAAAACAGCACCATAATCAGAAGGTAGGGTAAGTCCCATATGCTGCATTAACTGCACTCGGGCTTCTTCAATGTACCGAAAATAAACACTATTATTAACATGATTTAGGGCGTCTAAGTCTCCCCAGCGCACCTCTTGTACATGCGCGAACCGTAGCCCCGGCTCATTTGCTTGTCCTATCTTGTCCATTACACCTCCTTTTATGCAGTCTTTACTTAAGTCTACCGCATACTAGAAGCAACAACCCATCTCTATGCGACATCAAGCACAGTACAAAACCCCACTTTTTTACGCGCTACACTACAATAATTGCCATTATGTGCAGTTGCACAACTAAAATAGAAGCAATCATTACTTCCTTAGAGGAGACTGGGTTTATTATGTCTGAGCACGAATCAATGGAATATGATGTCGTCATCGTTGGCGGCGGACCAGCAGGCTTAGCTACTGCTATACGGCTAAAACAGCTTGCCCAAGAACAGCAACAGGAACTTAGTGTTTGCGTCTTGGAGAAAGGCGCTGAGCTAGGCGCGCACATCCTATCCGGTGCAGTCATGGATCCCAGCGCTCTGAGCGAGCTCATTCCTGACTGGAAAGAAAAAGGGGCTCCACTTACCGTCGAGGTGTCTGAGGATAAATTCATGTTTCTCAGCGAAACATCAGCGCGCCTCACCCCCAACGCCCTTCTCCCTGCCTGCTTCAAGAACCATGGCAATTATATTGTGCGCCTCGGTGAGGTCGTACAATGGCTGGGCGAACAAGCTGAAGCACTAGAAGTCGATATATTCCCCGGCTTTGCCGCATCCCAGATACTCTATAACAACGAAGGGGCGGTAATCGGAATACAAACGGGGGACATGGGAGTAGCCCGCGATGGCAGCCATACCCCGCAGTATCAACCCGGAATGCAGCTATTGGCTCGTTATACCGTTTTTGCAGAAGGCTCGCGCGGCCATTTAGGCCGGCAGCTCATCGAGCGCTATAAGCTCGATGCCAATCGTAACGCGCAAAGTTATGGCATAGGCATCAAAGAAATGTGGGAGGTGGACCCCTCTCAGTCCCGCCCTGGACTGGTCGTACACACGGCTGGATGGCCACTAGACTCCGATACGTATGGTGGCTCTTTTCTTTACCACCTCGACAATAACATCGTAGCTATAGGCATGGTCGTCGGTTTAGATTACGCCAACCCTTGGCTATCCCCATTTGAAGAGTTTCAACGTTACAAAACACACCCTGCTATACGCCCTACTCTAGAAGGGGGTAAGCGCATTGCCTATGGAGCTAGATCCTTAACAGCGGGCGGGCTGATGGCACTGCCCAAGCTCAGCTTTCCGGGCGGCGTATTAGTTGGCTGTGAGGCCGGCTTTCTGAATGCAACCCGCATTAAAGGCAGCCATGCTGCGATTAAATCAGGCTCTTTAGCAGCCGATGCAATCTTTGCGGCCTTAAAGCAAGAACGCCAACATGATGAAATCATCAGCTACGAAAGTAGCTTTCATCAATCTTGGCTGCACGAGGAACTGAATAAAGCGCGTAATTTTAAGCAGTGGTTCAAAAAAGGACGCAGCATCGCTACGGTCATGACCTTTGTCGAACAAACCTTGTTATCAGGCAAAATGCCGTGGTCTTTACGTAACAATAAGCCCGATCACGCCTGTCTACAGCCCGCGGCTGAATGCGCCCGGATCGACTACCCGAAGCCTGATGGGAAAATCACTTTCGATCGCCTAAGCTCAGTGTTTATCTCAAACACCAATCATGAAGAAGATGAACCCATTCACCTAACTCTAAAAGACGCTTCGGTACCGGTGAAGGTGAATCTCGCCAAGTACGGAGGGCCGGAAAGCCGTTACTGTCCCGCTGGCGTGTATGAGTTTATAAAAACAGAAACCGGCGAAGACCAACTGCAAATTAACGCGCAAAACTGCGTGCACTGTAAAACCTGTGATATTAAAGACCCCACTCAAAATATCGTCTGGGTTCCCCCACAGGGCGGCGAAGGCCCTGTTTATAACGGCATGTAAGGCCTTAACCTTAAGCCACAGGCTAGGCAGCCCAATTGTTAACGTCTAAGTCAACAATTGGGCTGTTACTTATCTACTGGCTCTTAGCATGGGCCAGTTTACAATTATCAGCCCAAAAATAATGCAGCTAATCCCTGCCGTTTCGGCCCAACTAGGGACCTCGCCCAAAAACAACCAGGCAAACACCAAAGTTAGTGCAGGCACCCCCAAACTAGATACCGCAGCAACACTCGCCCTTACTCGTCGTAATACTTCCATCCATAACAGCCACCCCGCACCGGTCGCAAAAGCCCCTAAATAAAGCAGTCCCAAAAGCGACTCAATTGTTAATATCGTACTTTGCTGTGGGATCATCAGACTAAGCGGCAAAGTCATCACCATGCCTAAAAAGCACTGCCAAACGGTGGCATTTAATAGATCCACTTTATGTCGCTGAAAAAGCATACGCGAACAGGTTGCCCCAAACGCCCAGAAAATTCCTCCCAGCACCGCCAGCATAGAACCTAGCATTCCCCCCATGCCCTGCCAGGGAGATAAGGTCAAAAGCAAACCCACCATGGCAGACGCCATGCCCAACCAATGCCTTAGCTCGGGCTTTTCTTTCAGCATCGCCCACGAGAACAACAATATCCAAAATGGCATGGTATAAGCCAATGCAGACATGTGACCAGCGCCCCCGTACATTAAGGCAAATTGGACAAGAATTTGAAAACCCACGCTTTGAAAAACAGCAACCCCTAGCGTCAACAGCCAAGGCGTGGGATGTAAGCGCCCCCCTTTTAATCGCTGTACTACAGCCAAAAATAGAAAAGCAAATACATAGCGGATGAAAACCATATCGATAGGCCCGATGTAACTGACCATCTGTTTCATCACCACCCAACTAAGGCTCCATAGCACGATCACTAGGCCAATTAGTCCTGCTGCCCCCCTATCCACCTCAGTTTGCAATCTATTCCCCTGGAAAAATGATCAGCCTATATCACCGAGGTGCTATCCTACGCCAAAACTCCTAGAGTAGAAAACGAAACACCCCATTACCAGTGATAATGGGGTGACAATTAACGACATGAAAAAATTAATAGGCGTCGGACAACTGCTCAAGAATCGCAGGATTTTCTAGGGTGGAGACATCCTGAGTAATCGCTTCGCCATTGGCCACAAAGCGTAATAAACGCCGCATGATTTTACCGGAGCGAGTTTTAGGTAAATTTTCACCAAAACGAATTTCTTTGGGTTTAGCGATAGGGCCGATTTCTTTGGCTACCCAATTACGCAACTCGGTTGCGATTCGCTTTGCCTCGTCTCCGGCGGGAACATCACCGCTAAGCACCACAAAGGCCACCACAGCCTCACCAGTAGTGGCGTCAGGACGTCCAACTACCGCCGCTTCAGTGACCAGCTCATGAGCGACCAAAGCCGACTCAACCTCCATTGTGCCCATGCGATGCCCCGAGACGTTTAATACATCATCAATGCGTCCCATAACCCAAAAATAGCCGTCCTGATCACGCTGAGCTCCATCACCAGCCAAGTAGTAGCCGTTCAGCTCGGCAGGAAAATAGCTTTTCACGAAGCGCTCCGGGTCACCCCAGATGTTTCGAATCATATTGGGCCAAGGCTTACGAATCACTAAAAACCCACCTTTACCGCGCTCTACCTCTTCGCCCGCTTCATCTACAATCGCCACATCCATGCCGGGAAACGCAAAACCGCATGACCCTGGCTTCAACGGTGTTACTCCTGGTAGAGGAGTAATGACATGACCACCGGTTTCTGTTTGCCACCAGGTATCAACAATAGGGCAGCGTTCCAAGCCTACATTTTCGTAATACCACATCCAAGCCTCGGGGTTAATGGGCTCACCCACTGAACCTAACAGGCGTAAGCTGCTTAAATTGTAGTGGCGAGGGTGGCATTCTGGCGTGTTTTCTGCCGCCTTAGTTAACGAACGAATAGCAGTTGGAGCGGTATAAAAAATACTGACTTGATGGCGCTGTATCATCTCCCAAAAGCGACCGGCATTCGGATAAGTAGGGACGCCCTCGAATACAACTTGTGTCAATCCAGCGGCTAAAGGACCATAAGTAATAAACGTGTGTCCAGTGATCCAACCTATATCGGCGGTACACCAAAACACGTCATCATCCTTCGCGTCGAACGTCCACTGCACACTTAACAAAGCACCTAATAAATAACCCGCAGAGGAATGCTGCACGCCTTTAGGTTTACCCGTTGAGCCAGAGGTATACAGTACAAAAAGCGGATGCTCAGCGTTAACGGCAACAGGAGCACACTCCATTGCCTGTCCGTCAACCACAGCGTCCCACCAGATATCACGACCATCATGCCATGCTTGCTCAGCGCCGGTGCGGGCATACACAATAACGTGCCTCACCGCATCGCACCCCCCCAATGCTATGGCTTCGTCCACTGCAGGCTTCAACGCTATGGATCGCCCACCACGACGCTGCTCATCGGCGGTAATAATCAAGCTGGCCCCTACGTCTACCGCACGTTCATGAAGGCTTTTAGAAGAAAAGCCGCCAAATACGACACTATGCGTCACACCCAAACGCGCACATGCCTGCATGGCTACCACAGCTTGAACAGACATAGGCATGTAAATCAGCGCACGGTCGCCCACCTTGTAACCTAGCGCGGTCAGACCATTAGCAAACTGACACACCTGATGATAGAGCTGGCGAAAACTTAATTTGGTGACCACGCCATCATCGGCTTCAAATATTAATGCTGTCTTATGCTCAGTGGGCGTACCCAAGTGTTTATCAAGACAGTTTTCAGAAACATTCAATTCTCCGTCAGCAAACCATTTATAAAAAGGTGCTTTCGTGTCATCTAAGGTTTGCGTAAAACCTGTCGTCCATTGCAGCTTCTCGCGAGCCAATTTAGCCCAATAGGCGGTGTAATCGGTATCTGCCTCGTTTACTAAAGCTTGATACTGCGCTAGGCCCGCAATAGAGGCCTGAGCCTGGAAGTCCTCGGGGACAGGAAAGACACGGTGCTCTGTCAACACGGACTCGATTGAGGACGCTGTGCTCATGGGTTTGACTCCTATTTTGAATGTAATTTGCGATAGCAAAACAAGCTTGTTTTCCCACCATTTTTTTTACACTCTACAAGCAAAAACTTACTGAATGCTGACAAAGCCACGTAAGCAAGACCTACTCACTCATGCTGGACGCTATCTGCTTGTTTTGCTTGGGCTCCGCGGGCAAAATCCATACCTCGCAGCAGTACTAAACCTGAAAGGAAAAAAAATGCGGTACACAACAACGCAAGGCGGTGATTCCCTGCAGTGACCCACACCACCAAACCATATGACAACGGCCCGCAAATTGCCGCCAACTGCACGGCAAAGGACCACAGCGCATAGAACTCTGCCAAACGATGAGACGGCGCGAGTACTCCCACCATGGCACGTCCGGCACTTTGGCTGCTTCCTATGCATAGGCCCGCAACACCAGCGGCTAGCCAAAAAGCCGTGATGGTTTGCGAGCTCACCGCAATCGCAATCATCAATAACCAGCCAACTAAGGTCACCGCTAAGGCACGCTTATGGCCAATAACATCTTGTATGTGGCCAAATCCTATTGCTCCCACTGCAGCAGCGATATTCACCGTGAAAATTAGCATCATGGTCTGTGCCATCGTGAAGCCCATGGCCTCGGTGGCATAGACGGCAGATAAAGTAATCACCACCGCTATGCCAGCCTGATAACTCGCCCCGCACAACAGCAAAATACGAAAATCAGGGAAGTTATGCTGAACATCACGCCACGAAACGCGCAATCGCGTTAAGACACCTTGGGTAAGCTGATGGTTAGGTTGACTGCGCTCGCGCAATAACAAAAATGCAGGCAAAGCTGCTATCGAAAACAACACAGCAGTTAAAACGGTAATCCAAGGCACATATTGCTCGGCCGTCCAGCCTAATGCACTGGTGCTAAGCAGCAGATATAAAGACAAACCTAAGGTCAGCATGCCGCCAAAATACCCAAACCCCCACCCCCAACCAGATACTCGACCTAGTGCATCAGGACGGGCCAGTTCAGGCAAAAACGCCGCGACTAACGACTCCCCCACACAATAGGCATAATTAGAGAACAGTATGCACAGCAAGGCGCCCACCACGCCCCCCGGAACGACAAAAAACAACAAAGCGGTGGCCACCACGCATACTACTGTACTAATAAACAGAACTCGACGTTTATGTGCTCTGGCATCAGCCCACGCCCCTATCGCTGGCATGGTGAGCATAATAAAAAAGTAAGAGAGCGATAAACACGCTGTCCAGGCTAGGGTGGCCCAATCCTCGCCGGCGGCGATAACGCCCACAAAGTAAGCGCTATACACACTGGTAAGTATGACGGTGGTATAGCCTGAGTTGGCGAAGTCATACATCGCCCACGCCCATAACTCGCGCAAACGGACACCATGATTAAGACTGTCCTGCAAGCGCTCACCCATGTACGACATAACATCCACTTCCTTTGCGCTACAGCGCTAACCCATCAAACGGTCTACGAGCTAAAAATGGAGCTCAAACATGTTTATTAAAGCCCGAAATAAACCGCTATCATTATTGGACTAATATATATCAAGTTATCGGTAAACAAGTCTTTACCTTGCGTGGCTCATCCGGTACACTTTTGAACTATTCGCGTCTGCTTATACATAGGCTATAGCCTAGTATTTCAGCCTTGATACCTATAAAACACTGTTACTGCAGTATCAATTGGCATCATGGTTGGGTTGACATAAGCCCCAAACTCTTAAAAAGTCTGGAAAAATGCCGCCACATCAGTTCCTGGGTTATGCCCTATTTCAACAGTTTTTTCAACGCAAACTCTCCTTAGGGTTACTCACTGCGGCAGTAATACTAACGGGTTGCGCCAGTACAGGTAGTCAACAAACCTCGATGCTCATTGACAGCGACTTCGCTGAGCTCGATGCCAACTTCGACTCCCAATATGATTTCTCCATCGAATCTGACCCCTTAGCAGCGTTATTAGCAAAACGTCACACCAGCGACATTGCCATTTTCCAAGGGCAATCACGACGCGGACAAAAGCAAAACTTTTCTACTCCTAACGATAACCTTGAGGCGATGGGCTTTGCCAATACTGCCCTCTCCTTTCTAGGCGTAAAGTACCGCATGGGTGGCACCACCCCTACTACAGGCTTTGATTGTAGCGGCTTAGTTTCCTACGCTGCCGAAAAGTCTCTAGGCCTTAAGCTGCCCCGTACCTCTGCTGATTTAGCCAAAGCCGGCGAATCCATCAAACAAACCGAGTTACAAAAAGGCGACTTAGTCTTTTTCAACACCCTTGGCCGTCGTTTCTCCCACGTAGGTATTTACCTAGGCGAAGGAAAGTTTGTTCACTCTCCCCGCACAGGTTCTGTGGTACGCGTAGAAAGCATGCACACCAACTACTGGAAAAAGCGCTATAACGGTGCTCGTAGATTGGCCGCTAACACGCCTGAAAGCACCGTAGACAGCCCCCGCCTACGCAGCGCTAAATAGGACTGTCACTACGAGCTTTGTTTTACCGATCCTACAATCTGGCCTAAGCTTAGGTCCAAACCTTGCTTTGGACCTCTCACCATGTCACGCGCCGCTTTGCGTATTATGCTGACCTTGATACTTATCAGTATCAGCCTCTACACCCTACAACTGTACAATCGCCCCAAACTACTACACAGCCAAGACTCTGCCTTTGGTGCTTTACTAGTATTTGAAGAAAATGGTGAGCGATGCATGAACTTTGAGTCTATGCATGACCTAGGCCGACAGAGCTGTATACGGCTGGCAAACCCCAAACAATTGGTCTTTGCGTATACACGCATGATGATGTCTGCCCTGTACTTAAACCCGCACCCTAAAAGCATTTTGATTATAGGTTTGGGTGGCGCGACCCTAGCCAATGCCTTGGCGGATATAGTTCCAAATGCGATTATTGATAGTGTAGAGATTGAGCCTGCCGTGGCTAATGTCGCAGAGCAATACTTTTATTATCAACCTGGCCCGCGTCAACGCCTGTTTATCGACGACGGACGGCGGTATGTAGAACAAGCCAAACAACAAGGGCTGCAGTACGACATGGTGATGCTAGATGCCTTTGATGTGGACTACATTCCCGTACACCTAATGAGCGTAGAGTTTCTACAACAGGTGAAAAGCATCCTGTCGCCCGACGGCATCTTGATTGCTAACACCTTCACCGACAGCACCTTATATCAACAAGAGTCTGCTACCTATGCACATGTGTTTGGGCAGTTCTTCAACGTAGAGTTAGATAATCGCGTGATTATCGCCGTGAACGGCACCCTACCTAACCTGAGTACTCTTGTTCATAATGCCACCGCCCTAGCGCCACAACTGACCCCAATAGGCATCAACCTAGAGGAGTCCTTATCCCTTTTCACGCTTTCCAACGTGCCGAACGATGATGTCCCTTTGCTACGCGATTTAACCGCCCCCAGATAACGTTCCGCTATCGCGCTTGCATCCGTGTTACTGGCTTACTTAGGATTGCTGTTTTAGGGGGCAGCTCTCACAATAGCCGCACTGCAGTAAAGCTTGTTTAATGCTGCAGACGGAACGACGACAAGCCATCACTTGAATGCCAGAACGCTGTGCCGCTGCGCGGAAAGTTTTCATCACATTATGTCCCAAGAAGTCTGTCAGCAAAATAAGGACATCCGTACCAGTTGGTAATTGCAAGGTTTTCTTTTGATGTGCGGGATCACGGCCACTAATATGATGTTTTATTTTTATGTTATGACCTTTTAGCAAATCGGGAATATTACCCAGGCGATCTGCTCCGACTACGACAGCACTAATAGATTGAGACATATACACTCCAGCAAGTTGATAGCTTAAGTTAACGATAATCATTCTTATTTGCATTGTCAACCAATAACTGCTCACTTCCTTTCCTTAACAAGATAAACTCATCTCGCACCCCATTTTTCAGCTATAAAAAAAGCCATATTTCCACCCTATGAAAATATGGCCATAACAACATGCCAGCGACAGCCTTCCGAATAACTAATTAGACTGCAACTCATCCATTGCATTTTGCACGACTTCACGAGTCAAGGCGGGCGCCAACATTTCTAGCAACACATAAATATAATCACGTAGGAAGGCACCTGCCTTTACCGCTACGCGAGTATGATGAGTGCCAAAAAGATGTCCTACAGGCAACCCCACAAGGCCTTTATCGCGTCTAGGATCAAACGCCACGCCAGCGATAATGCCTATTCCCAACCCCACATCGACATATGTCTTGATAACGTCCGCGTCAATAGCCTCAAGCACAATATCAGGCGTAATTTGCTTAGCGGCGAAAGCTTCATCAATAGAACGGCGCCCGGAAAAAGCATGGTCATAGGTAACGATCGGATATTGCGCCAAAATATCAATAGACAAGGGCTTATTCGAGGGTTGATCAGCCAAGGGGTGATCAGGTTTCACCACCACCGTGTGTTCCCAAGAGTACACAGGTAGGGCAAGCAGCCCCGGTGTAGACGATAGGGTCTCGGTCGCAATCGCCACATCCGCTTGCTCATGCAAAACCATTTGCGCTAAAGCGGGTGGACTACCCTCAGCCAAAGACATATGCACTTTAGGAAAACGACGACGGAACTCTGGAATGACACGCGGCAATAAGTAACGCGCCTGCGCATGGGTGCAAGCAATAACTAAAGAGCCCTCGTCACGACGAGCAAAGTCATCGCTGACCTGCTTTAGGTTATCCACCTCACGCATAATGCGTTCAATCACCTCGGCCACTGCCTCACCGGGGCGAGTCAAACCTTTAATACGCTTACCATGGCGCTCAAAGATTTTGATACCGAGTTCGTCTTCGAACTCAATAATTGCCTTAGAGACTCCTGGCTGCGAAGTGTAAAGAGACCGCGCCGCTTCGGTTAAGTTGAAGTTGCGGCGGATGGTCTCACGAACGAAACGAAATTGCTGAAGATTCATATAAAGGCCCCATGTATAAGGCCATTATATGGAATAAAGAATAGTTCGCTTATTATAAATAGTTATAAACTTAGCATTCTTATTTACTTCATACTAATCGTCGTATTCAATGTACGCGCATGTGCCTGCCAGCGTGCCGTGACAGTTTTTGTTTGCGTCCAAAAACTAATAGCTTGTTTACCATTAGGCCCCAAGTCTCCCAGTTTCGACGCTCTTGAACCTGTAAAGCTAAACCAAGCAACCGGTACAGGAATTGGGATATTAATACCGATCTGTCCCACATCAATCTCGTGCTGGAAATAACGAGCAACACCACCATCTTGGGTAAAGATAGAAACACCATTTCCATTGGGATTGGCATTAATAAACGCTACCGCCTCTTCTATCGTATCCACCTCTACCAATAGCAGCACCGGACCGAAAATCTCTTCGGCGTAGATTCGCATGGCTGGCTTAACAGCCGAGAAAATGGTGGGCCCTACAAAGTTACCCTGCTCATAGCCTTTAACTTGAATCTGGCGCCCGTCCAGCAATAATTCAGCACCTTCCTGCACACCCGACTCAATCAAGCCTTCCACCCGCTGGCGGGCTTGAGGTGACACTAAAGGCCCTAGATCGGCTTCACGATCAGTACCTGCATTCACCTTCAGTGTGTGAGCACGCTCTACTAACTCAGGTATCCATTTTTTGGAATCGCCCACCAACACGGCGACAGATAACGCCATACAACGTTGCCCCGCAGCACCAAAAGCTGCCCCCAGCAATTGATTGATCGCAACCTCTGGATCCACATCAGGCATAATCACACAGTGATTCTTCGCCCCCATCATCGATTGACAACGTTTGCCCGCGTTGGATGCACGACGGTAAATCTCTGTCCCCACATGGGTGGAACCAATAAAAGAAATTGCCTGCACATCAGGATGCTCGCACAGCCCATTCGCAATATCCGCTCCACCATGAACCACGTTCAATACACCTGGCGGCAGACCCGCCTCTAGCGCCAGCTCAGCCATTAATAAGCTCGCTGTAGGATCTTGCTCAGAAGGCTTCAGTACGAACGTATTGCCCGTCGCCACTGCCAAGGGGAACATAAAGCAGGGTAACATCACGGGAAAATTAAACGCGGTAATGCCGGCACATACTCCCAAGGGCTGGATCAATGTATAAACATCAATACCGCTGGCCGCATTTTCAGCGTATTCGCCCAACTGTAATGACACGATAGAGCAAGCATGCTCAATAACTTCTAAACCCCGCCCAACCTCGCCTTCGGCATCGGGCAAGGTTTTTCCATGCTCTCGCGTAATGGCCTCGGCCAACTCTGCACTACGTTCACGCACTAAACGCTGTAAGTTCAGCATCACGCGCATGCGCGCGCCTTGGCTGGAATGCTTCCAACTTTGAAACGCCTCCTTGGCATTCGCCACTACCGCATTTAACTCAGCTTGCGTACAAAAAGGTACCAACGCTACACACTCTTGCGTAGCGGGGTTAAGCACCTCGCGCCACTCCTTGGTGGTGGACTGCACACGCTGTCCACCCATCAACATAGGTACTCGTTGTATTTCACTCATTATTTGTCTCCACTCTATCCAGTAATCGACGACGTTCAGATTTTCCTGAGTAAGCAGGACTCAAGCCAGCATGTCAGGGTTCTTCTTGAGTGTAGTGATCCATTAGATAAATTACCATGTTGGTAAAAGCTCAATACTTGTTTAAAAAAGCACAACATAAATTATGGACTGGGACAATTTACGTTACTTCATGGAAGTAGCACGCTATCAACGCATCAGTGCTGCGGCCCTGCGCTTAGGGGTGCAGCACAGCACCGTTGCACGTCGTATTCAAGCACTAGAACAAACCCTAGGACTGTTGTTATTCAATAAATCAACGGTGTCGGGCTACACATTAACAGCGGAGGGACTGGGCCTGTTCGAGCGATTAGAGCCCATAGAAAGTAGCCTACATGCCACTCAAGAGGCCATGAGCGCCCAAGCTCAACAAATTTCTGGACACTTACGCCTGGCCTGCACAGAAGGCTTTGGTACTTATGTCTTAACCCCTTTACTCACCCAGTTTCAGTCTGCCCACCCAGACATTACTCTCGATCTACTGACCATGCCTCGCCACATTAGCTTGCCGCGTCGTGAAGCTGATATTGCCATTGCATTAGAGCGGCCCGAGCGCGGGCCATACTGGTGTACTCGTCTGTGTCACTACGAATTGGGGATTTATGCCCATCGCGACTATTTGGAAACACAGGGTACGATCGACACGTTAGATCAATTAGAGGGGCTACCGTTTATTGCCTACGTAGACGACTTACTCTTTAGCGAAAGCCTTAAGTATTTGGGCGAATGGATCAGGCCACAAGATATACGCCTGCGCTGTACTAGCCTTATCACTCAGTACCACGCCGTACTCCAGGCGAAAGGGCTCGCGATACTCCCTTATTTTTTAGCGAGAACAGACCCACGCCTACAACCCGTACTGGCGACTCAGGTCAAACTGACACGTAGTTTTTGGATGTATTGCCACGAGGAACTGCGCCACACCACCCGAGCCCTACTGTTGTGGGATTTTCTTAAAACACAGGTTCAAGCGCAGCACAGCCTATTGCATTCCCAACCTTAAGCAAAGAACGCTTATGGAGACTGACGCGGCGCTTTAACTCTGAGCTTAAACCACATTAAGGTAAGCGTTGCCATGAGAAACAACACATGCACCAGCCAGACCCCGATGTCAAAATCCAACTGACCACGCACTATCCAGCCGCGCGATAGGTTAATAAGATTCATATAAAGCAAGGCGATTAAACCAGCAGCTAACAGGTTACCCGAGCGTCCTAATCGGGGATTCACCGCACCTAAGGGAATGGCCATCAGCGCCAGGTTCAACGCTGCAATCGGCAATGCCAAGCGCCACATAATTTGTGCCTTAGCCTCAAGCGTATCATCTGTGAGTAAACTGGCGGTCTGACGTCCTTTAATTTGTTGCTCTGCTCGTAACCGGATCGATTCCTCTGTGTTGGCACCGTCTCGACTTTCTAACCGTAAGCCATAGCGGTCGAAATTCACTATCCGTACCTCGGTTTGCCCTGGTTTGATGTCATAACGCTGGCCTTGGGATAACACCAGAAAGCGATCGCCATTTTCCTCCTCTTGCATGCTTGCACTCTGAGCGGTCACTACACTTAACCATTCTGAGTCCAGTACTCGAGCCACAACACTACTGAGTTCCTCGCCCTCTTGCTCAGGGCTGTCAGCATAAAAGACTCGTTCACCACCGTTTGACTCAATAAACTGACCTGCGGTGACCTTACTGAGATCAGAGCGTTGCTCAAAACGCTGCCGGTACTCATCTATCTGACGGTACGACCAAGGCGATAAAAACAACGTCAACACGGCGATTAACACGACAAACGGTACGCCACAGCGTAAGACAGGATTAAACCAATCGCGCAAAGAAAGCCCACTGGTGAACCACACTACCATTTCAGAATCTTTAAAACTGCGGGTCACGGTAGTAAGTACAGCAATAAATAGAGAAACAGCTAAAATGATGGGTAGTGCTGTCACGCTGGAAAAGGCAGCCAGTCCCAGTACTACGTCTGGACCTATATAACCGTTAGCCGCCTCACCTAATAGGCGCACTAGCAGCACACTGAGCCAAACCACCAGTAAAGTGGATAACACCACCCCGGCATGGCTAAGGATTTCAGAGACTGCTGACCGTTTAAATAGAGACATGAGACAATTTACGGGATAATGAAAATAAACTTGTGAACCTAAGGATACATAGAATGGAATTTAGCACACAGACCTCTGTCTCTTTGCATCAAATCAAAACCACTGCACTTGCTGTGGGCGTATTTGCAGACGGTGTACTTAGCGCTGCTGCTGAAGTGCTAGATCGAGCATCAGAGGGCGCCATCAGCGCAGTCATCAAGCAAGAGTTCAAAGCTAAGACAAATACGCATCTGGTTTTACGCTCCCTGTCTGGTATCAAGGCCGAACGCGTTATTTTAGTCGGCTTAGGCCCGCAAGAGGAATATAAAACAAAACAACATAAAGAAGCCGAAACCCAATTTGCGTTATATTGCCAGCAAAGTGAAATCACCGATGCTGTTTCTGCTTTAGCCAGCACACACATAGATGCAAGCACGTTACGCGAGCGCTGCCGCAACGCCGCTTTTAGCGTTACGCAGTCTCTCTATCGCTACACTGCGACCCTTAGCAAGCCCAAGCCTGAAGCCAAATTGAAAAAATGGTCAAGCTGGGTACCGCGCACCCAACAAACTGAAGCACGTGAGGGTTTAGCTGAAGGTCAAGCCATGGGCGCAGGCAGCAATCTTACGCGTACCTTAGCTGATCTGCCGCCAAACGTCTGCACCCCAAGCTACTTGGCCAAAACGGCAAAGGAACTTGCCAAAGAGTTCAAAACCTTAAAAGTGGAAGTACTTGAGCGCAAACAACTGGAAGCGCTGAAGATGAATTCTTTCCTCTCAGTCGCGCGTGGGTCTGACGAGCCGCCAGTATTTATTGTGCTGAAATACTCACCAGCCAGCCAAGCAAAAAACAAAAAAGCAGCCGACCAATCTGGCCCTATCGTATTAGTGGGTAAAGGTCTCACCTTTGACTCGGGTGGTATTTCTATTAAACCGTCTGCCAACATGGATGAAATGAAGTATGACATGGGCGGCGGTGCAAGCGTACTGGGAACTATGCGTGCGATTGCCGAACTGAATCCAGAGCGTGAAGTGATTGGTGTCGTCGCTGCCTGCGAAAACATGCCTAGCGGTAAAGCCAATAAGCCCGGAGATGTCGTCACTAGCATGTCGGGACAAACCATCGAAATTCTTAATACCGATGCCGAAGGCCGCTTAGTGTTGTGCGACGCTCTTACTTACGTAGAACGCTTCAAACCGGCTATGGTCGTGGATATTGCCACCCTTACTGGCGCATGCGTAGTCGCTTTAGGTCACGTTAACTCCGGCCTGTTCAGTCAAGACGAGGAGCTTGCGGCAGCACTTTTGAGTGCAGGACGTCAAACAGGCGATACCGCTTGGCGTATGCCCCTCGAAGAAGCTTACCAAGAGCAATTACGATCTAACTTTGCTGACATGGCTAACATCGGTGGTATGCCAGGAGGCTCAGTTACAGCTGCATGCTTCTTGGCTCGCTTCACTAAAGCGTACCGCTGGGCACACCTAGACGTTGCTGGCACAGCCTGGCGCAGTGGCAAAGACAAAGGCGCCACTGGCCGTCCTGTACCGCTATTGACGCAATTTATCTTAGACCAAACAAAATAAATGACACGTGTCGATTTTGCATTCGGCGCTCCAGAACGCTTACGCAAGGCCTGCGAGGTCGTGCGTAAGCATTATGAGGCTGGCCGCCCACTGCAAATATACCTTTCCGATACACGGCTACTACACCGTTTCGATCGCCTTCTTTGGGGGTTTGAGCCTAACGCTTTTATCCCCCATGTTTTCATTGATGACCCCGTAGCACAAGACACACCCGTGCTACTAACCCACCAAGCACCCAAACCACAAACTCCAGACACATGGTTAGTGAACTTAGATGATCACTGTCCACCAGGCTTCGAACAATTTAGCCGAATACTGGAGATTGTTTCTGAACGGGAGACCGACAGACAAACCGCAAGGGAACGCTGGCGACTTTACCAAGCAGCCCAATGTGAGCTGCATTCGCACGACCTGCGCGGCCGATAGTAGCCAGAATAATCAGTATTAAAACTTGATTATTCAGCTAATTGTCAGTTATGCTTTACATTGCAGATTATTTTTCTTGCCAAGGATTTATCATGAGCGAATTTCGACCCAGCCTGCCTGAGCAGAGCAACCATTACGGCTCCCAGTCGCTGGTAGCCCGCAATCGCGTCCTACGCAACACCTATTGGCTTTTAGCCGCATCGCTAGTGCCTACCATCCTAGGCGCTATGTTGGGCCTGCAAACAGGCATCAACCGTATCATGGGTAGTAGCCCAGGCATGAGCACCATTATTTTTCTAGTCGGTGCATTTGGCTTAATGTACTTGGTAGAGCGCAACAAAAACAACTCAATGGGTATCGCCTTCCTTATGGCGTTTACCTTCTTCATGGGAATTATGCTATCCCGTGTACTAGGGTTTGTTTTAGGCATGGGCAACGGCGCGCAGTTGGTGATGCTTGCCTTTGGAGGCACAGCAGCAGTATTCGGTGCCATGGCTACCGTGGCCAGTACCACGAAGCGTGACTTCACAGGTATGCAAAAATTCCTGTTTGTAGGCGTCGTGATACTGATCGTTGCTGCTGTGGCTAATATTTTCCTGCAATTGCCAGCACTAATGCTCACGATCTCCGTCATGGCGATCGGTATTTTCTCTGCATTTTTGTTGGTCGACTTGCAACGTGTTATTAATGGTGGCGAGACCAATTACATCTCCGCTACCTTAGCTATTTATTTAGATCTCTACAACATTTTCAGCAACTTGCTGGTCCTGTTGGGAATCACTAACCGCGACTAGATTCAGATCTGCTCTAGCAGGTCAGCCAAACGACCCTAACCCCGTCGTACTTTTAAACCTGGTTACGATTTACTCGTCACCAGGTTTTTTTTATTTTACGCATTCATAACCAGGTTTTCCTTCTGCCTATAGTAGGCTCTACGCTACTACTCGTCTTAAAATGATCGTTATCCTTGATTATGACAATACGTCCAAGAAAGCATTTATATATCGGAAACCAGTTAAGCAATGAACCACTTTGATATTTCAGATATCGTAAACGGCCTCAGACTCGCCCGCGACGATTGGCGTCAATCTCAAGATCGACTGCGCGACACCGAAGGACGGGAGTTCCCATCACGCATCGCGCTCAATACCACCATGGAGCAGCTTAAAGGGGCTTTATTTCCTATGCGCCTCGGCAGCCCAGAACTGCGCCGCGAAAATGAAGACTATTACGTGGGCTACACTCTTAGTAAGGCTCTTAGCACATTGGTTGATCAAGCATGCATAGAACTGGGACGTCACCACACTGTCGCCGAACAGGTGCGCGAGCAGGCCTGCATTGCCATACGTAGCTTCTCCGAAACATTGCCAGAACTACGACGTATTTTAGACATGGACGTACAGGCCGCCTATCAAGGCGACCCGGCTGCGCGTAGCGTGGACGAGGTTTTACTATGTTATCCAGGCATAGTAGCAATGATTCATCACCGCATCGCCCACAGGTTATACACACTAGAACTACCCTTGCTGGCACGCATCATTGCTGAATTGGCACACTCTCAAACCGGCATAGATATTCATCCAGGCGCTCAAATCTCTGAAGCATGCTTTATCGACCACGGCACTGGCGTGGTCATAGGCGAAACCGCTATCATCGGCCAGCGAGTACGCATCTATCAAGCCGTTACCCTAGGCGCTAAGCGCTTTCTCAAAGATGAGCATGGCCATCTACAGAAAGGCCAGGCTCGTCACCCCATCGTGGAGGACGACGTCGTCATTTACGCGGGTGCGACCATTTTAGGAAGAGTGACTTTAGGCCAAGGGTGCATTATTGGCGGTAATGTTTGGATTACCGATGATGTACGTCCAGGTCAAGTGGTGACACAGGCAAGCTTGCTACAGGACCCATCCAAGCCGCCCAGCTACCCCAACTAACCGCTAGGCCTGCACACAAAAGCAGGCCTTACTTTTTATGGGGTGAGTAACGAGCTGAATTGTACCAACGCCAGCCGCCCTCGAGCATGACACACAGCACTGCCAGCCAAATCGGTACGTAAGTAAACCATTGCGCACCACTAATTGGCTCATCAAGCAGTAAAAACGCCACCCAAAACAGCAACACAGGCTCTACATAGCCTAATATGCCAAATAAACCTAAGGGCAACAGTCGGCTTGAAGCGAAGTAACAGGCCAAAGCAACTGAACTAATTAGGCCGAGCAAAGGCACTTGTAGCAACAAAAGGCTGTGCTCACCAAAGACAGATAAGACTGAGGGCTGCCGTGCAACGACGATCCACAAGGCGGGGAGCAATAAAAAGCAAAAATCGAACCACAAGGAACTGATAGAACTAACGCGTAGGTAACGACGCAACATGAAATACGGTGGATACCCTACTACGACCATAGCAGTAACCCATGACACGCCCCCCATCAGCCATAACTCGTGGGCTACACCCACACAAGCACAAGCCACTCCTACTTTTTGCATGATGCTTAATTTTTCTTTGTAAAAAATCGCCCCGACTACCACCATGGCTAGCGGCAGCAGAAAGTATCCCAAAGAAACGTCTAAACCCCTTTGATGTATGGGTGCCCAAACAAAAAGCCATAACTGTATCCCCACCAAAGCCGCCGCTACGCCTAACAGTAGAAACAAAACTGGACTTTTTAACATGCGGCGCTGTACCCACACCACCTCACGCCACCGCCTAGTGCGCGTGATAATGACGGCGGCAGCAGGCAATCCTAAAATAACTCGCCATGCAAAGATATCCTCACCCGTCAGGGGAAATAAAACCGTGGCGTAATAATACAGTAGCGCAAATAAGGCTGAAGCCAGTACAGACAACAATACGCCTTGCTTCATGCCACCGCTTCCTGCTGTTTATAAAACTGCGCCAAGCGAAATAAGCGATCACGGCGTAATAACTCGTTGGTGGGTAAAGCCTGGGCCTCTGGGGTGACCATCAGGCTGGGTAAGGTATGTAACACCGCCAACATCGCTTGCGGCTCACTTATCGCTAGACGATACAAATACTCATCAGGCTCATAGAGCCCTACCCCAACGCGACGTAACTCAGAACGATTAAAGTCTTTGATATTACGGGTCACTACCGCTACAGACAGCTCCGGCCATTGCGCTTGCGCCGCCCGAGCGGCAGCAATCACATGCCAGTCTTTAGGATCACTGTGACGCAACCCTTTTTTATACTGCTCGACCACCCCCAGATTGGCACTAGGGAAAGCCCGCTCTAAATCAGCCCATTGCTGTTCGATACTTTGAGGAAAATACTTCCACAGTTTGGCTGCATTTCTTTGCCATTCATCGGCAATGACATCACTCCACACCGGGGTTAGATACGACTGTTGGGCCAGTGTTAACAACAAACGGCGCAGCACGTTAGACAACAGCACACAAGTGTCTAAAACCAATACAGAAGCGAGTGGAGTGGACATGGGTATCTAGAGTGAGAGAGAGATTAATAGCGCTGTAATTGCATCAGCACACTGCGGGTATGTAAAGGACGCCCCAGCAAGCTATTAAGTCTTTCCCGCAATTTGACACGCAATGCAGGCTCAAGCTGAGAATCATCAAAAGTGGGGGCAGGCTCATCGAACCCGTACCCGGTTTCATTCAATAATATCCATTCAAAGCGACGCAATGCCCACGCTACAGGGGGCCTAGGCGTTTGAGCCATATCGACTAAAGCAGAGTCATAGGCGTCGAACAATACAGGGTGGGGATCTTCGCGAGGCAGCAAACGAATCAAAAGCTCATTCATATACCAAGCGGACATCCAGGCACTTCCCCGCAGAGCGCGAATACCGTAACACTCTGCACGCGTGAGTGTTTTAACTTCATTGGCCCCGGTCCAACTTAACAGCAAGGGCTGAAAAACGGATAGCGCTGGCCGTAACGTGGAGTGGGGCCTTTTAGCCCCCTTAGCCACGAGCGGGATAATACCGTAATCGCGGGTAAAGCTTTGACATATCAGCGAAGTTTCACGCCACGCGCTGGTATGCAAGATAAAACCAGTAATATCCTGAACTCGGACTCTGGCTTTACTCATAACCTAATTCGCGCAATGCTGCCTCACGATCCGACCATCCTTTACGTACTTTGATATATACATCTAAATAGACGGACTTATCCAAGAGCTTGGCGATATCTTGACGAGCTTCGGTAGCAATACGTTTCATATGCATCCCTTTAGCACCTAGCAAAATAGGTCTATGACTCTCTCGTTCGACCAAAATGCAGGCAGCAATCCGTGCGCCTTCGTCGTTTTCTTCCCACTCCTCAATGACCACTGTGCAGCCATAAGGCAACTCATCACCAACGAGACGAAAAACCTTTTCGCGCAATATTTCAGCCGCAATAAAGCGCACCGAGCGATCAGTGATGGTGTCCTCATCAAACATAGGCTCGCCCTCAGGCAAAAAGCCAGCAATCTGATTCAACAATAAATCTAGTTGTATTTCCCGTGCCGCACTCACAGGTATCACAGAGGTATAAGGAAACAATTGACTTAAACGAGCTATATAAGGCAATAGCTCATTTTTACTTTTGAGCGCATCTACTTTATTAATCACTAAAATAGTCTTGCCATTTTTAGGCAATATTTCAAGTAGCTTCTCATCTGCCGCAGACCATTTTCCAGCCTCGACCACATGCAGTACCACATCAACATCAGTGAGGGCCTGAGTGACCACACGATTCATCATGCGATTCATCGCCCCGCCATGCTGCGTTTGAAACCCTGGGGTATCGACAAAAATGATTTGATCTTGCTCGCGCGTCAATACACTATTGATGCGATGGCGAGTGGTTTGCGCTTTACGCGATACGATCGATATTTTGCTACCAATAAGCGCATTGGCTAAGGTAGATTTGCCGACATTAGGACGGCCTACTATAGCCACAAAACCACAACGAAAGGGCTCACTCAACGGGAATTCTCCTGGGGTACCGCTACCGGTAAACGTAATTGTGTAGAGCGGCGTTGCCTAGACTGGCGTGCCGCGCGAGCGGGAAACTTTAGTTCCAATTCGGCAATAGCTTGGGTTGCCGCTGATTGCTCGGCGGCGCGACGGCTTGAGCCGCTCGCGCGCACTAGGATCTCTAACTTGGCGATACTGCATTCGATATCAAACATTTGATCATGAGCAGCACCGTGAGTTGCGACCACCGTGTAAACAGGCAAATCCAACTTACGTCCCTGTAGCAGCTCTTGCAACAAGGTTTTGGGGTCTTTACCTAGGGTTTTCGGATCTACATCAATCAACAATGCTTCATACTGACGACTGATGACACGCTCGGCAGCATCGAACCCTGCATCTAAAAATACAGCGCCAAAAATAGCTTCTAAGGAATCCGCCAAGATTGAGGGACGCCTAAACCCGCCACTTTTTAACTCACCTTCGCCCAAGCGTAAATAATCAGACAGACTCAGACGCTGGGCAATATCTGCGAGCGCTGACTGTTTCACCAAATTAGCCCGCAGGCGCGACAAATCACCTTCGTCAATCCGATCAAAGCGTCGATATAGCATCGAGGCCACAACAAAATTCAAAACTGAATCACCCAAGAACTCGAGTCGCTCGTTATGCCGTGCACTATGGCTACGATGCGTCAACGCTTGCTCGAGCAAGGAAATATCAGTAAAAGAATAGCCAATAACGGCTTCAAGCAAATCCAGACGTTTCATTAGTGAAAGCGCCCTATACGTCCCAGTTCACGGAAGTTCATCCAAATAAAAAATGCACGACCCACGACATTCTGGTCGGGCACAAAGCCCCAATAACGACTATCTAAACTATTGTCGCGATTATCGCCCATCACAAAATAATTACCTTCTGGAACCGTACACGTCACCCCGTCAGGGTAATATTCGCAGGCATCCCGATGCGGAAACTGCACAATAGGCATTAGAGCCTGAGGAGAGCTAGGGTTCAGCAATATATTATGTTGCACAATGCCCAGTTCTTCTAGGTAACGCCCTATATACATCGTACGATCAGGTTCGTAAAAATCACCATTACGAATTTGCGGCACCCGCTCACCATTTATAAAGAGCTCTTTATTGCGATACTGCACGGTGTCACCCGGCAAGCCTATCACTCGCTTAATATAATCAAGCTCGGGTTCGACTGGATACTTAAATACAATAACATCGCCCCGCTGCGGCGAACCTAAAGCAAGCACTTTAGTACCCAGGATGGGAAGGCGTATACCGTAATCAAACTTATTCACTAAGATTAAATCGCCGTTTTGCAGCGTAGGTAGCATTGAGCCTGACGGAATGCGAAACGGTTCAACGATGAATGAGCGCAGCAAAAAGACAAACAAGATAACCGGGAAAAAACTCACCCCGTACTCGACCCACCATGGCATGCGCACCGCCCTTTCATAGGCTTCTTGGCGCATGCGCTCAGTTTCCGCTTGGTCGATACCGGCCAAATCAGGCACAGCAGCACGTGCTGCGTGAGCCTTGGCGCGACGACGAGCACGTAAAAAGAAGCGGTCTAGGCACCAAACAAAGCCCGTGACGACCAATAACACAAATAAAATCAGAGCAAAATCCCAGCTCATTTGCTTCCTTTAGGAGTCAACGAATTACTTATCTTCGACCTGCAAAATCGCTAAGAATGCCTCTTGTGGGATCTCTACGTTACCCACTTGTTTCATGCGTTTCTTACCAGCTTTTTGCTTTTCGAGTAATTTTTTCTTACGTGAAATATCGCCACCATAACACTTGGCTAAGACGTTCTTACGTAGCGCTTTTACGTTCTCACGGGCAATAACTTCTGCACCAATGGCGGCTTGAATCGCGATATCAAACATCTGACGTGGAATCAAGGCACGCATTTTTGCGGCAACTTCACGACCGCGGTAACGCGCATTGCTGCGGTGCACGATCATAGACAAGGCATCCACCCGATCACCATTGATCAGAATGTCAACTTTCACTACTTCGGCTGAACGATATTCTTTAAACTCGTAGTCCATTGAGGCATATCCTCGGGACACAGATTTTAGGCGATCAAAAAAATCCAAGACGATTTCTGCCAAAGGCATTTCGTAGCTTAAATTCACCTGCCGTCCATGATACGTCATATTCAATTGCACACCACGCTTGGCGGTGCATAAAGTCATGACAGGCCCTACATAGTCTTGTGGCATTAGCAAAGAAACCACAACTACGGGCTCACGTACATCTTCAATCTGCGCCACTTCCGGCATACGCGATGGACTTTCAATCATGTGTACTTCACCATCGCGCGTCTGCACTTCGTACACTACCGAAGGTGCGGTGGTGATAATGTCCATGTCGAACTCGCGTTCTAAGCGCTCTTGCACAATTTCCATGTGCAATAAACCCAGAAAACCACAGCGAAAGCCAAAGCCCAGCGCCTGCGACACCTCGGGCTCAAACATCAGCGATGAATCGTTCAACTTCAACTTTTCCAACGAGTCACGCAGTTGATCGTACTCGCTGCTCTCGACCGGATACAGCCCCGCAAAAACCTGCGGCTTCACATCTTTAAAACCCTCTAAGGCCTCTGTCGCTGGTTTATTGGCCAATGTAATCGTGTCGCCCACCTTGGCATGCTCTAACTCTTTGATGCCAGAGATCACAAACCCCACCTCGCCCGCCGATAATTCGGTGCGATTCACTGATTTAGGAGTAAACACCCCTATATGCTCAACTAAATGAGTCGCGCGGGTCGCCATCAACAATATTTTATCTTTTGGCCTTAATACACCGTTCATTATCCGTACCAGCATCACTACGCCAACGTAATTATCGAACCATGAGTCGATAATTAGCGCTTGTAATGGCGCATCGACCTCGCCTACTGGAGGAGGAACTCTCGCCACGATGGTTTCAAGAATTTCATCAATTCCTAAGCCTGTTTTAGCACTGGCAGCAATCGCGTCGCTGGCGTCGATACCAATCACGTCCTCAACCTCTTGACGGGCTGAGTCGGGATCTGCAGAAGGCAAATCCATTTTATTAAGCACAGGGATAACCTCTACACCCTGCTCAATGGCGGTATAACAATTAGCCACCGTCTGCGCCTCTACTCCTTGTGAGGCATCCACCACCAACAAGGCCCCTTCACAAGCAGATAAGGAGCGACTGACCTCGTAAGAGAAGTCCACGTGCCCAGGGGTGTCAATCAAATTTAGATTGTAGGTCTTGCCATCCTGCGCCAAATACTGCAACGCTGCAGTTTGCGCTTTAATGGTAATGCCACGTTCTTTTTCGATGTCCATAGAATCCAACACTTGTGTAGACATCTCGCGATCAGCTAAACCACCACAACGCTGAATTAACCGATCTGCGAGCGTGGACTTGCCATGATCAATGTGGGCAATGATAGAAAAGTTGCGGATGTGATCCATAGACCCATAAAAAACAAAAAAGAGGTGATCTCGCTGCATAAACGGTAAGCAGCGACACAAAAAAGGGAGCGCCTCAGGGCGCCCCCTTATGACTAAAGCTATTTTAGCCTTTTTTACAGAGTTTTATTTTGCTGGCGTGATCAAAACCCATTGTGACTGGCCAGAGCGCAATACCAGAACTGCTGCAGGCTTGGACTTATCCAGCCCAGCCACCAGCTTACCATACTGCGCAAGGGTTCCCACATCACTATCGTTGATACGCAAAATTATATCGCCATTTTGCAGACCGACTCCAGAAGCTGGCTCACCTGCTTGCACTACGCGTACGGCACTAGGCACTCCTAAGCGCTTCAACTCTTCGGGAGAGACGGCCTCGACAGAGAGCCCCAAAGCATCCGTTTCACTTGGAGCAGTGTCTTTGGAAGCTGTAGGTGTTGGCTTTGCATCATTAGAAGGCATTTCTTCAACCTGAATTTTGACGTTGACCGCCTTACCTTTGCGCCAAACCTCTGCAGGTGCATTTTCGCCCGGTTTAACACTACCTACTATGCGCGGCAAGTCAGACATTTGGTCAATTTTTTTGCCATCAAACTTCAGTATAACGTCGCCAGCTTGAATACCCGCTTTAGCAGCCGGGCCATTTTCCTCCACGCTACTGACTAACGCGCCTTTGCTGTCAGTCAAACCCAGCGCCTTTGCCACGTCCTCGGCTACAGGCGTAATTTGGACGCCAATACGTCCACGTGTCACACGGCCATGAGCTTTTAACTGCTCTACCACACGCATCGCCTCATCAATAGGAATGGCAAGAGAAATCCCCATAAAGCCACCACTACGCGAAACGATTTGAGAGTTCACCCCTACCACTTCACCACTAAGGTTAATCAACGGACCGCCTGAGTTGCCCGGATTAACTGCTACGTCAGTTTGAATGAACGGCAAATAGTCACCGGTATCACGATTAATCGCACTGACAATACCAGAGGTAACGGTGGACTCTAAACCAAAGGGAGATCCAATCGCCAGTACCCACTGTCCTTTTTTGAGCGTATTAGAGTCTCCAATTTTCAAAGCCGGTAGGTTTTTGGCCTCTATTTTGATTAACGCTACATCGGTGCGCTCATCGGTACCAATAATTTTGGCTGGATACTCTTTACCGTCAGTTAAGGTAACGAAAATGCCATTGGCGTTCGCCACAACGTGGTTATTTGTCAAAATATAACCATCGTCAGAAATAATGAATCCAGAACCGACCCCGCGAGGCACAGTGCGCTCTTGCTGGTCAGGCACACCGGGGGCTTGACCACGCGGACCGCGCGGATCTACTCCCGGGGGAGCAAAGTCGGGACCAAAGAACCAGCGAAACATATCATACGGGTCACCTCCGGGGCCGCCGCTCATGGGGCGACGCACCGGTACGGACTCGGTAGTGCGTATATTAACCACACCACTTTCGGTGCGTTCCACCACTTTGGTAAAGTCGGGCAAGCCAACCTCAGCGGCAATTGCTGCTACATCTTGTGCCAATGCTGTTTGGGCGGGTGCTACTAAAGACAACATTACTCCCGTCGTCGTCGCAGCTAATGCTTTGATCAAACTTTTGTAGATCACGTTTTTATTCTCCATCGAGAACTCCTGTCTTATTTGCTTCAATGAGCGCGTAACTGCGGTACAAATTCCGTTTTTTCAGCTAAGGAACGTAAGGTCGCCATCGGTACTTCGCCTGTGGTAGTTAATAGGTAATCCCCTTTACGCAGACGAAACATATTCATTGCTCCACGATGGTAAGCACCCTCGATATTAGCCACTTCTTCATCCAAATCGCGCACAGCTTCTAAAAACACTGATATTGCCGACAAACCATCACCAATCACCATATGGGTGGCCTGACGACCAGCACGCATAGAACGCCTTACCTCACTAATCCCTTTGAACCCCGGAGGCATCGCTATATGCCAACCCATTTCGAGCAAATTGACATCGATTAGTTCGGGCTCTACTACTTTCCAATTTGAGGCCTTCCATGGCGAATGCAAGTCCTGCAAATTAACCTGTTCACCAAAATTAACAGAAGCGAAAGTAACCTGATCAATAATGTGCTGTTGAGCGCCTATAGTTTCTAGGCGCAGCAAAAGCTTATTATGTTTATCGGCGCAAAGCCGATAGCCGTAACGCCATTCGTCTTTGGGCTGCAACTCCAGCACATCACAATCACGCCCCGCCACACGATCTGTGCGTCCGGTTTGCTGTAGACGGTAATATTGCTCGACCTCTTGCGTGGGGCCCGAGAAAAAGGCGGGAAAACGCTCACTAGAGCGTCGTTCAATAATAATTAACTCTTGATCAGGTACTAGGCATTGTGTGACATCGTTTTGACGCAAAAACTCCCTAGGTGAACCGTCAAGAATCTCTAAGCGTTCGCGTTCGCCGGTACCATCAATGACATGGATCAAGCGCATAGCTTGGCTATTGCTACCCTGAGAATAAACAATTACCCCAGAGTAGTCTAAGTTCTTAGCAGCATCGTTAATGTCTTGCAAAATGGGTAAGGCCAAAGGCTCTGCCTGCTCTTGGGCGGATACCAAGCTAGCGCCAAAAAGACAAAATGCAGACACTAAGACAGCGGCGTAATGCTTACGTTTCTTTCCTGCACCTAAACGCGTAACCGTCATTGCCCCGCCACCCCACTGTCAAATGCCAACTGCCGAATAGGATTGCTCCCGACAAGATCTCGGTGGGCATCTATGTAATCGTGCCAGACACGATCATCTTGAGCACTTGCCACCAAGGTGCTACCGGCCTCCCCTAGCGCGCCTTCGAACATTTGCGGCATCGTCCCCCACAAAACAGCCAACATCGCCGCTGAGGCAGCGACGACTGACAGCGTGTAACGGCGTGCACGACCGGCCATGTGGGCAGGAACAAGTAGCGTAGGTTCATCATCAATGGCTTTTGACAAGCGTGCATAAAAACGCTCTGAGGGCTTAATCGCTAAGCCTTCAGTGCGCATAACATCACCAATTAAATGATAGGTATCCCATACCTGCCTGCCGTAAGGAGAATCCAAGTCTTCGGTGCGAATTTCAGCCTCACCGTCTACCCACGTTGACACAGCTAGCTCCCAAGAGCTGAGTTGTTCGTCTTGTTCCTGAGGTTTACTTAGCGCTTGCATGCCATAATCTCCTTACCAACGCCGCTCAAGGTCTTCATTTTCAAGAATGGGACGTAGCCGCGTTGCAATCGCATCCCTTGCTCTAAATATGCGGGAACGTACGGTTCCGATAGGACAGTCCATACTTTCAGCAATTTCTTCATAACTCATGCCTTCAATCTCCCGCAATACAATTGCCGTGCGCAATTCCTCTGGTAGGGCTGCAATAGCCTGATTTACCGTTTCCGCAATTTGTCGACTCACCATGACCGACTCGGGAGTACTTATATCACTTAGGCTATCAACTTGATCAAAAGTTTCACCTTCTTCATTCTCGACTGTATGGGCGGCATACGGCCGACGTCCAGCAGCCGCTTGCCAGTTGCGCGCAGTATTTATAGCAATTCGATACAGCCAGGTATAAAAAGCACTATCACCACGGAATTGTCCTAAAGCGCGGTAGGCTTTAATGAACGTTTCCTGCGCAACATCTTCAACATCTGCCGGATCACGTACCATACGACCTAACAGACGCATGATTTTGCGTTGATACTTCAACACCAGCAGATCAAAAGCTCGCTTATCGCCACGCTGAACACGTGCAACCAGTTCTGCATCGGTCTCGCGTTCACTCATATAGCATCCTTTTCAATAGCCCGAGCCCGCATTGACAGGCTTTGTAATTGCAGTTTCAGACTACGCCAGCCATGCTCACCTAATAGATAACGCCAAAATACAAGATGACGCTTTCCTTGCGGCGTGAGCAGTCTCATATAAATCCAGCCTGGCCCCACGTGCACTTTATTGATAAGCGCTACTTGCGGAGCTTCAGGACACTCTGCCACCCAGTATATCCCCTCTGTACAGGATAACGTTACTGAACAAAAAAAGGGGATTCGTTCCAAACTATAGAGCAAGACCGAGGCGAGCAAGAGGCCTAAAAACAACCCGTACCAAGATACGTTTCGTTGCCAAAATAACCAAAGCAACCCAAAAACAGCTAAAACAGACAACAAAAAACCCAGCCAACTTAGCAATCTGGAAGGACTGCTATGCCAAGACTGGGCTGGTTTGTTCATGGAAAAATGCTTAACGAAGACGTTTTACCACCATAGAACCATTTGTACCACCAAAACCAAACGAGTTGGACAACGCAGCCTCAATCGTTAAGTCTCGTGCCTGATTAGCACAATAATCAAGATCACACTCTGGATCCTGATTAAAGATATTAATAGTTGGCGGAGAAATTTGATTATAAACCGCTAGTGTGGTGAAGACGGCCTCGATTCCACCTGCCGCACCGAGCAAGTGCCCCGTCATAGACTTGGTTGAGTTGACCACCAGCTTATAGGCATGCTCGCCAAAGGCAAGCTTCAACGCCTCAGACTCATTCACGTCCCCCAACGGAGTGGATGTTCCATGTGCGTTAACGTACTGGATATCTTCGGGATTTAAACCACCATTACGCAAGGCATGATGTATGCCTCGACGCGGACCGTCACGGTCTGGCGAGGTGATGTGATGAGCGTCTGAGCTCATACCATACCCACCGAACTCACCGTATATGCGAGCACCGCGCTTTTTAGCATGCTCATATTCTTCGAGCACCAGCACGCCTGCACCCTCACCCAGCACAAACCCGTCACGCTCTGTGTCCCAAGGACGAGAAGCCGTAGTTGGGTCATCATTACGCGTTGATAAAGCGCGCATGGCAGCAAAACCGCCTATACCAAGCGGGGAGACTGTAGACTCGGCACCACCCGCAATCATCACATCAGCATCGCCATACTCAATTAATCGAGCAGCGTCACCAATTGAGTGCAAGCCAGTGGTACATGCAGAAACCACTGCATAGCTAGGTCCTTTGAGGCCAAGATTAATCGACAAATGACCCGAGATCAGGTTGATTAATGAGCCTGGAACAAAGAACGGGGAAATCCGTCTGGCACCACGCTCAAGATAATCTTTCTGGGTATCCTCAATACGTGGCAAACCACCAATACCGGACCCCACAATGACGCCAATACGATCGGCGTTTTCCTCAGTGACGTCTAAACCTGCATCTTTCCAAGCTTGAATACCTGCAGCCAAACCATAATGGATGAACGTATCCATTTGCTTAGCTTCTTTGCCACTGATGTATTGGGTAACGTCAAAGCCTTTAACCTCACCCGCTATCTGGGCGCTAAGGGCAGACGCATCAAAACGGGTAATACTCCCGATTCCAGAACGCCCATTGACGATGTTATCCCACGCTGTAGGAATATCGTTGCCAACCGGGGAAACAATACCCAGGCCAGTAATCACGACACGTCGTTTCACGGATGACTCCTAAACACAAAAAAAGCGGCCCTGAGAGAATGACAACGCCTAGGCCTAAGCTTTTGGACGCAGTCATTCACTGGAAACCGCCTCTGAGCGGGGCTCAAGCCCACACCCTGGATTGAACTTACTGCTTGCTGTTGGAGTTAATGTACTCTACAGCTTGCTGGACCGTCGTGATTTTCTCAGCTTCCTCGTCGGGGATCTCAGTTTCGAATTCGTCTTCGAGCGCCATCACGAGCTCGACCATGTCGAGCGAATCGGCACCGAGGTCGTCGAGAAAAGAAGATTCGTTTTTGATCTCGGCTTCGTTAACGCCAAGTTGTTCAGCGACGATCTTCTTGACGCGCTGTTCGATGCTTTCCATGCAGATTCTCCAAGTTGCGGAATAATTCCCGCGAAATATCGGTCAATCAAAACAAAAATTTGATGAACCATGACTAAAAACAGCATGCTTGATGAGGATTAATCTTCAAGAGCGTTCAATCCCTACCAATCAGCCCCACTAATTTCGTAATTTTACCTGATCTCGGCTTATAGCCAAGTACTTACATGTACATTCCACCATTTACATGGATAGTATTACCCGTAATATACTCTGCTTGCGGCCCAGCCAAAAAGGCTACGGCATTCGCAACGTCTTGGGCAGCGCCTAGGCGTCCCAAAGGAATTTGTGCCAACAAGGCCGTAGTTTGGCTTTCACTCAAAGCACGAGTCATGTCAGTGTCAATAAAACCAGGCGCTACGCAGTTTACCGTAATATTACGACTACCGAGCTCACGCGCCAAGGCTCGACTCATACCCGCTACCCCAGCTTTAGCTGCAGCATAGTTACTTTGTCCGGGGTTACCGCTTTCGCCCACGACGGAAGTGATATTAATAATACGCCCCCAACGAGCCTTCATCATGGGGCGTACAACCGCACGAGACAACCTAAACACAGCACTAAGATTCGTCTCAATAACACTGTCCCAGTCTTCGTCTTTTAAACGCATAAGCAGATTATCACGCGTAATACCGGCATTATTGACCAAAATATGAGGCCCGCCGTTATCACCTGCGAGTTCTTGCACCAGCGCCTCGCAAGCTTGTGCATCATCCACGTTTAGCACCGCACCATGGCTGCCCTGCTGGTTTAAACGTGCTGAAATCGCCTGAGCACCACTTTCGGACGTGGCGGTACCGATGACTTTAGCGCCGCGAGCCATGAGTTCTAGAGCAATCGCTTGCCCGATGCCGCGCGATGCGCCCGTTACCAATGCGGTTTTCCCGCTTAGACTTAAATCTTGCATTTAGGCAACCCTTAAGGTGTCCAGCGCTACCTGCATAGAAGCCGGATCAGTAATTGAAATAGCAGTGAGTTCACGATCTATACGTTTGATAAGACCACTTAACACTTTACCTGGACCACATTCTACGACGTGTGTCACGCCTTGTGCCTTCATCGCTTGTATGGTTTCTACCCAACGCACTGCATGCCACGCTTGTCTCACTAAGGCCGCCTTGATCTCGTCAGGCTGTGCAGGGCTTAGCACATCCACATTATTGATTACCGGAATAGTAGGATTTTGCAGGACAATTTTAGCTAGCGCATGTTGCAACACTGTGGCGGCCGGCTTTAATAGGCTGGAATGGAACGGCGCCGATACTGCCAGTACCAAGGCGCGCTTAGCGCCCGCCTCTTTAGCTAACTGGCAAGCTCGATTAACTGCATCCACATCACCGGCAATAACCACTTGCTCGGGAGCGTTAAAATTTACCGCCTCTACTGTCTGTCCTTGTGCGGCTTGCACACACACATCACGCACTTGGTCATCAGACAGCCCCAATATGGCAGCCATAGTACCCTGCCCTACGGGAACCGCTGCTTGCATGGCATCAGCGCGTACACGCACCAAAGGTACTGCATCGTCAAGAGACAATGCACCCGCTGCCGTAAGAGCCGAGTACTCACCCAAGCTATGACCTGCCATTAAAGCAGGTTGCTGCCCTCCGGCGGCAAGCCAAGCGCGATACATCGCCACTGAGGCCGTTAGCATCACCGGCTGGGTGTTGGTCGTCAAATTTAATTCTTCCGCTGGCCCTTGAGTCATCAAGGTAGCGAGATCCTGTCCTAAAGCAGAACTTGCCTGAGCGACTGTGTCACGTACTGCTGCTACATCAGCCCACGCATCGAGCATGCCTACCGACTGCGAACCCTGTCCGGGAAAGACAAACGCAATTTTCATCTGAAATTCTCGTATGAAATGAAGGTGCAAACCACTACGCTTTAGCTGCGTACTAGTATTGAACCCCAAGTAAAACCACCACCAACACCTTGCAACAGGGTCAGATCGCCTGCCTTGATACGCCCGTCTCGGCGCGCCACGTTTAACGCTAAAGGCACACTAGCTGCGGACGTGTTGGCGTGTTGATCTAGGGTAATGACCACTTTTTCGGAGGCCACGCCTAGCTTGCGACTCAGGAAATTCAATATACGCACATTGGCTTGATGAGGCACCATCCAATCGATGTCGCTCAGCTGCACTCCTGCTTGTTCACAGACTTGATGCGCCGAGGCTGCCAGAGATGTCACCGCCAGTTTAAAGACGGCCTGACCATCCATGCGCAAGAACGGATCCCCTACTACCTGGCCGTGCGACACATTACCTTTAGCACATAAAATTCCCATCTGACTGCCATCAGCATTAAGTTGTGCCGCTAATATACCCGGTTCGGACTCAGCACTTAACACCACCGCGCCTGCGCCATCACCGAACAAGACACAGGTAGCACGATCAGACCAGTCAAGAATGCTGGAAAACACTTCCGCACCAATCACTAACGCTTTTTTTGCTCGACCTGCTCGCACCATGGCGTCTGCTGTGCTTAAGGCATACACAAAACCACTGCACACAGCCTGCACATCAAATGCAGCAGCACCCACATTACCTAACTGCGCCTGTACTAAGCAGGCCGTACTGGGGAACACATAATCTGGCGTAGAGGTTGCGACGATAATCAGGTCTAGATCTTGGGCCGACACTCCAGCATCTTCCAGCGCTTGCTGAGCGGCCTGAGTGGCCAAGGTACTAGTTTTTACCCCCTCGGCTGCCAAATGACGCTGGCGTATACCTGTACGCTCAACGATCCATTGGTCAGAGGTTTCTATGCCTCGCTGAGCCAACTCTGCAGCCAGCTCATCATTGCTTACTACCCGAGGAGGCAAATAGCCGCCTGTCCCGACAATTTTGGCAAATATCGACATTTTTCTTATTCCAATTGACGCGTATCTCAGGAGCCAGACTCAGACTGAGGCTTACTATCGTTTTCTTGTAGGGCGGCCTCGCGCAGGCTAGCCCGCAGATGATCGATGGCTCGCGTTGTCCCTTCTAACAAACCGTTTTGTACTGCACCTCGAGCGCGTTGCAAAGCGTAGCCAAAAGCATACGCGTCTGCCGAGCCATGGCTTTTAATGACTATACCGCGCAAACCTAAAAGAGCGGCACCATTATGCCTACGGTTATCGACTCGGTCACGAAAGCGATTCAGTATAGGCTTGGCCACCAGACCCGCCGCCATGCTCAAGGCGTCACGAGTGAACTCATCACGCATCATGTTAGCGATCATTTTGGCCAGTCCTTCCATAGACTTAAGCACCACATTACCGACAAAACCATCACACACCACCACGTTAACGGTGCCCTTACAAATATCGTCGCCCTCTACGTTGCCGTAAAAGTTCAATCCGCTATTGCGTAATAGTTCGGCCGCTTGTTTTACCGTTTCGTTCCCTTTAATGAGTTCTTCACCAATATTAAGTAAACCTACAGTAGGCCTTTCAATACGATCGACGATTCCCGCTAAGGCACTTCCCATTATGGCAAACTGCAATAAGTGCTCAGCTGTACAGTCCACGTTCGCCCCTAAATCGAGCATCGTGGTCGCCCCGCCCTTTTGGTTAGGGATAGAGGTCGCAATAGCCGGACGGTCGATACCATCTAGGGTTTTCAACACATAGCGGGTAATCGCCATCCATGCGCCCGTGTTTCCGGCAGACACGCAGGCATCCGCCACGCCATCTTTGACGGCTTGAGCTGCAACGCGCATGGATGAGTCTTTTTTACGACGCAATGCCACCTCCACCGAGTCGGCCATGGTGACCACCTCGGAGGCATGCAGGATTTCATACCAGGAAGCATCGATACTGCCGTGCGCACGCAAAGCCTGAGCGATAGCCTGAGCGTCGCCCACCAGCAAACAGCGCACATCTGGAAACTGCTTAGCGAAAAGCAGCGCTGCAGGAACGGTGACCGGCAAGCCGACATCCCCGCCCATACAGTCGATGGCAATACGTATTTTTTGTTGTGACATCAAGCATGCAACCTATGTTGCTTGCATAAACAAAGTAGGCGATTATTCGTCGTTCTTTGTTTTCAGCACTTTACGACCACGATAAACGCCTTCTGGGCTGATGTGGTGACGCAGATGACGCTCACCAGTAGTTGGTTCTACTGCTGTGAACGTGGCAACCAGAGCGTCGTGCGAACGACGCATACCGCGACGAGAAGGACTCTTTTTGTTCTGCTGAACGGCCATGATGACTCCTGTGTAAGACTCCTCAATATGAGGCAGCCTAAATAATTAAGTAAATACTAATAAATAATCAAGACTTCTTAAGCTCACCTAGTACTGCAAAAGGTGACGGCCTAGACTCCGGCATGGGCTCTCCGGTGGAAAGCTCAAGGGTGTCTGGACAGACATCATGCATAGGCACATACGGTATGCTCAAGATGAGCTCGTCTTCCACCAGACCCAGAGCGTCCAGCCGACCGTTACAAAGTATTCGATCTGGACCATCTGCGTCGCCATCATCCTCTAGTTGGGCTTCGTCTGTAACCACTTCCACCATATTGGAAATATCTACAGGCCAAACAAAAGGCTTCATACAACGCTGGCACTCCAGCACGACCGACCCCTGAGCACGTACCTCAAGCACACGTCGATTAACGTGATCTATGCTGGCAGAAAGCGACCATTGAATCGCTGAATCTCCCTGCGCAGGAAAATCTTGAACCAAACGCGTGAGCTCGCCACTCAAAACCTGACCTTCGACGAACTGAGGGCCGCCGGACAAGTTTAACGTGTCGATATACTGTTTCGTAGTCATGGAAAACTTAAGCTGCCTATTTAATTGTTAATGCTTCAAATTAGCAAGAACCGTAAACCAAAAGAAAAAACCAAAAAACTTAAAACATACAACTTTAAGCTTTCTAGATAACCTCTTTATTTCTTTAAAGCGTACACCTTTCAAGCCATCTGTCTTTCAGTAACAAAACACCAAGGCTGCCAACGATCATTCCAGTAATGAAGAAAACATTAGATAATAACGTGTCTGGAACAAGCCAGTCAAACAACATAGGCCAATTTTACAAGCATGCGTCTCATACTAGCATCAGGTTCACGTTATCGCCGTGACATGTTAACCCGTTTACGCCTTCCTTTCACCTGCGTATCCCCAGATATCGACGAAAGCCCCCAACCGGGCGAGGCCCCGCACGCTATGGCCTTACGACTGGCCGAAGAAAAAGCGAAAAAAATCATATCCTTACACCCGGACAGCGTAGTCATAGGCTCAGATCAAGTCGCCACCTATGCTGGGCATATTATAGGTAAACCAGGCAATCACTCGGCAGCTGTAGCGCAACTACAAGCCCTAAGCGGGCAGGAGGTTGAGTTTCATAGCGCCATTTGTGTCATGAATACCACAACCACCTTGCGCGATGATGTTGTTACTTATTGTCATTTCCATGAATTAAGCCTGGCTGAAATTGAATATTACCTACATTGTGAGCAAGCCTATGACACTGCTGGCAGCGCCAAGGCAGAAAGTTTAGGTATTGCGCTCATGCAAAGCATGCGATCTGACGACCCCACCGCCATAATTGGTCTACCTTTAATTAGCTTATGCAACATGCTGCGCCAACTGGGCATTAACCCTCTGCAACCTAGTCTTGCCTCTTAAGCTCCTGGAGTTCCCATGTCATCCAAAGGCACTTTACACCTTATTCCGGTATCGCTCAGCCCTGTTAGTAGCACATTTTGGCTACCCCACTCGGTACAACAGCTGGCGGCGGGCTTAACCACCTACATTGCTGAAAACGCTAAAACAGCTCGGGCTTTTTTGAAGCAAATAGAAACTGCGCATCCACTGCAAGACATAACCATTCACACCCTCGACAAGCGTGGCACGCCAGACACAGAGCTACGTAGCTGGTTACAAACCGCCCTCAACGGGGAGGATATAGGCTTAGTATCTGAAGCCGGCTGCCCAGCTGTCGCTGACCCAGGTTCCATTGCAGTAGCTATGGCGCACCAACTAGGTATTCCTGTAAAGCCTCACGTGGGGCCATCATCGATTTTACTCAGCCTGATGGCAAGCGGCTTAGAGGGGCAGCAATTTACCTTTCATGGCTATGCTCCTGTCGAGAGCGGCGCTCGCAGCAAACAGTTAAAAGCCTGGGAGCTGCAATCGAAACAACTCAAACAAACACAGATTCTAATAGAAACCCCCTACCGCAACCCTGGCATGTATACCGCACTGTGCCAACAACTTCATCCTGACACCCGTTTATGCATAGCACGCGATTTAACGGGCGCACAAGAGTGGATACGCACTCAAACTATCCAAAAATGGCGTCAAGCGAGCCCCCCTGCGCTGGACAAAGTACCTTGCATCTTCTTGTTTTTAGCTAAGGCTTAAGCGCTTAAGGTTATTTTATGTGGTTCAGTCATATAGAAACGATGCGCCCACTGTGGCGTGGTGTAGGCTTAGCTGCCTGTCTGCTGGCAGCCGCCTGCAGTCAAACGACGCCTCGCTTACAGATACTGGACACCCATGAAGCAGTAGCACAAAGTAGCCGCGTCCGATATATCGTTATTCATTACACCGCTAGCCCCTACCCCCGCGCACTGCGAACCCTAACCGGTGACAAAGTGAGTGCTCATTACCTCATTACCGACCACTCACCACCCTTAGTCTATAGATTAGTGGATGAAAATCGTCGTGCTTGGCATGCGGGGGCTTCCTCTTGGTATGGTAATACAGATATTAATACGGGCTCCATAGGCATAGAAATCGTGAATCGGGGCCCAATAGGCCCAGGACAATGGGATCCCTATAGCCAACAACAAATCGAAGTTAGCCGTCAATTACTCCAAACATTGACGGCTAAACATGGGGTACTTCCCCAAAATATTATTGGCCATAGTGATATAGCCCCCCAGCGAAAAGTAGACCCTGGCCCACTTTTTCCGTGGGCGATACTGGCCGACGCAGGTTTGGGGCGTTGGTACGATGAGGAAATGGCGCAATCACTGAAGGCCCACTATAAAAACGAGCCACTTCCTAGCGCATCCACGATACAACAGCTACTTGCCCAAGCGGGATATGAGGTCACGAATAGCGGCCAATTTGACTCTGCCACGCAGAATGTCATCCGAGCCTTTCAGATGCATTATCGTCCAGCCTTATACGACGGCGTGATGGACGCTGAAACATTCGCTATTTTACTCTCGTTGCGCTGAGGCATGACGCTGCCAGCGCCACCAAATCCGCATACCAAACAACACCGCCAACACGGCGGAGTAGATCCAGACATCTAAGAAATTATTTTTACCTAAACGCATCAAATAAAAATGCAATAAAGCTAAGATAGCCGCCAGATACACTAGTCGATGTAGGCGTTGCCAATTTCGTCCCAAGCGACGCATCCAGCCATGGGTGGAGGTTATCCCCAGCAGCAGCATGAACAATAACGCTACGGCACCAACGGTTACAAAAGGTCGCTGGATTAGGTCTTGCCACATTAACAACAGGGATAAATCCTGCTCCCAAAGGGACCAAGCAACGGTGTGCAACAGACCATAAAACAAGCTAAACAAACCAGCCATACGACGCAAGCGTATCAGTGCTGACTGTCCTGTCAAATGCCTTAATGGCGTAATGCTTAAACTAAGGAACAACAATACCAAGCACCATACGCCACTAGAACGAATGAGGAATTCGGGCGGATTTGCTGTTAAGTTATCGGTCCACGCCAGATAAAACCAGCGCCATACGGGATATAAGCAAACAATAAAAAAACCACACTTCAAGCGCTTTAAGGCGGTGCCTCCCAAAGGCGTGGCCATTAGTAATACCGCCGCAAGTCCATACTGCTGTACATATGAGCGACATCCTCTGCATAACCATTAAAAGGTAAAGTAGCTTGGCGCGCAGCAAAAATACCCGAGCCTATTTTGCGCTCACTTGCTTGGCTCCAACGAGGGTGCGCCACATCGGGGTTCACGTTAGCAAAAAAACCGTACTCTTGTGGCGCTACTGCCATCCAACTGGAGACAGGCTGCTCTTCTACAAAGCTAATCCGCACCAATGACTTCGCCGATTTGAAACCGTACTTCCAAGGCACCATTAAACGCAAAGGAGCACCATTTTGATTAGGCAACTCTTTACCGTATAAACCCAACACCAGCATAGTCAAAGGGTGCATGGCCTCGTCGATACGTAAGCCTTCCGCATAGGGCCACTGCAGAACTCGCGACTGCAAGCCCCGCATACTTGCATGATCGGCCACCGTTTCAAAGCGTACATATTTTGCTTTTGAGGTAGGCTGTACCTGACGGAGTAAGACCGACAGCGAAAAGCCCACCCATGGGACCACCATTGACCATGCCTCAACACAACGGAGACGATAAATGCGCTCTTCCAGGGGAGCCAGTTTACGTATTTGCTCAATATCCAGCTCAAGCGGACGCTCAACCTCGCCATCGATACGCACCACCCATGGATCAGTACGCATTGAACCAGCATAAAGAGCCGGATCTTCTTTGCCTAAGCCGAACTCATAAAAATTATTGTAATTAACGATATGTTTTTCGGCCGTAGGTGGCTCATCGATAGGCCAGCGGGTGTTTTCTTCTACCGACCAGCTACGCTCTTGCCCCCAGGCTTGGTATGGCGCAGCCATACTTATTAAGCCCAAAGCTACTGCCTGCTGCACATAACGACGCCGTGCCAGCCATACTGACTCCGAGGTAATGTCCGATGGCAGCACCGGCTTGGATTTGAATTTGTACATGCTCGTCCTTTATGTCCGCATTGCCGGTCGTAAAAATTATTTGGAGCAAGCACAAGAAAAAAAGTTCAGCGCCCTAATACACGCCCCAATATCCAATGACGCATCTCACCGACCGAGTGCACCAGAACAGTGGGAGAGGCCTGCTCCAACGTAGATAAATCGTGAGCACCATAGGTCACTGCCAAACTATCCATATTTGCACGTTTGGCCATCTCTATGTCGTGAGCGGTGTCACCCACCATCAAGACCTGCTCAGGGTCCAAATTCAGCTCAAATAAAATTTGATGCAACATTTCAGGATCAGGTTTACTGCGAGTCTCATCTGCGCAGCGGGTGCTATCAAAAAGATGACTCAAAGATGACTGCTGCAAGACCCGATTCAACCCTTCCCGACTTTTCCCCGTAGCCACTGCTAGCAAAGCACCTTGCTGCTTTAGCTCACCCAATAAAGGCAGTATTCCATCGAACAGTTTCAAATGCGGATCACGCTGAAAGTAATGAAAGCGGTAACGCTGAATAAATAACGGCATGCGCTCAGCATCTAAATCAGGCACAGCACGGTATAGCGCACTTTCTAAGGACAAACCTATTACCCAGCTAGCCTGTTCCAAAGAAGGCACAGCCAAACCTATATCGGCCGCCGCCAACTGAATCGCCGTAGCAATAGAATGGGTGGAGTCCATCACCGTTCCGTCCCAATCAAACACCACTGCGGAATAAGCTTTACTCACTACTTTTGCTCCAAAACGTCAAGAATTTGTTGACACTCTAGCGGTAAAGGGGCTTGCAGCACGAGCCACTCACCACTAATCGGATGGGGAAACTCCAAACGCTCTGCATGCAAAAACATACGTTTAAAGCCTAAGCGCACAAACTGAGCCCGTACCTGATCATCACCGTATTTATCGTCCCCAACAATAGGGAACCCCGAATGCGCTAAATGCACCCGTATTTGGTGAGTACGCCCAGTTTTCAGTTCTGCTTGCAATAAGCTGTAATGGCCATATCGGCGCTGCAAATTAATAATGGTGTGCGCCAGCTTACCTTCCTCATCAACGCGCACCCTACGCTCTCCTTCTGCCGTCAACCAGCGTAACAATGGCAGTCGAATATGCTGCCTATCGTTCACCCAGTCTCCTTGCACAAGTGCCACATAAAACTTGCGCGCAGTAATAAGCCTAAACATATCGTGTAAAGCCAATAAAGCGCTACGCTTTTTTGCAATAATTAACAAACCAGAAGTATCCCGATCAAGCCTATGCGCTAGCTCCAGCATACGCTCATGCGGACGCGCCGCGCGCATTTGCTCAATCACTCCAAAGGACACGCCGCTACCACCATGCACAGCCACTCCTGCAGGCTTATTAATCACCACAATGGCATCATCCTCGAACACCACAGGAAAAACAGTGGGCGGCACCCATTGCTCTGGCTTTTGTTCGGGTAGGCGCATAGGAGGAATGCGCACGAGGTCTCCTAACTCCAATCGGTAGTCGTTGCTTATACGGCCTTTATTGACGCGCACTTGCCCGTCTCGGATGGCTTTATAAATGTGGCTTTTTGGCACGCCCTTACATTCGCGCAACAAAAAATTGTCGATGCGCTGGCCGGCATGGGCCTCCTCTATTTCAATTATTCGAACAGTCACAGCAGGCTTAGTTAAATCTAATGGTTTGCGCATAACAAAAACAGGCATATAATCGCTTCAGCCTATGAAAGCTGAGACAAGGTCGGACGTAGAGATGCAGCGGTTGCGTCTCCGTCTGAACGACAGGGTCTTATATTGTATGCCTGAGTAACAGCTTTCGGGTCATTAGGTCGCCGGGGTAGGCCCAGATCGAGAAAGCCGTGCGGCATTTGCCCGCTTTCCACGATAATTTCCACCCGCGTGCGGCGCTGAATTCCTGCACAGATTGTCCCGCTCTTTTGCACCAGGCGCATGTTTACCGAATCATGCGACTGCCGTTCCCAGCATTTTTTATCCGTCGTCCACTACCGTGAAATTGACCTCCCTGCTGATTGAACCCCGCACTTACGTGCGCAACGTGCCCCCCCTGACTTAACGAAGGGCAGGGTCGGCCCTGCTTTTCACTGCTGCAGTGATTGCGCTACACACCGAGTGACCCGCGGTCGCGTATCGATTTAACGATGCGCCATGACTACGGAGAAACACACTCATGAAACGAATGTTGTTCAATGCAACGCATCAAGAAGAATTACGCGTTGCTATTGTCGACGGTCAAAAACTTATTGACCTAGACATAGAAAGTGCCGGACGCGAGCAGCGTAAAGGCAATATATACAAAGGCGTGATCACTCGCATCGAACCCGGCTTAGAAGCGTGCTTCGTTAGCTACGGTGAAGAGCGCCACGGTTTCTTACCTTTTAAAGAAGTCGCTCGCAGCTACTTCAAAGAGGGTGTCGACGTACGCAGTGCGCGTATCCAAGACGCTTTAAGCGAAGGTCAAGAGCTTATCATTCAAGTAGAAAAAGAAGAGCGTGGGAATAAAGGTGCTGCCTTAACCACCTTTATCTCTCTGGCTGGTCGCTACTTGGTTCTAATGCCTAACAACCCCCGAGGCGGTGGTGTTTCACGACGCGTTGAGGGTGAGGATCGCCAAGAGTTACGCGAGGCAATGGATAAGCTCAACACCCCCCAAGGCATGAGCATTATCGCCCGCACCGCAGGCATAGGGCGTAGTGTCGAGGAGTTACAGTGGGACTTGAACTACCTTCTCCAGCTCTGGACTGCCATTGACGGCGCTGCACGTGATAACGCTGCTCCCATTCTTATTTATCTAGAATCTAGCTTAGTCATCCGCGCTATACGTGATTACTTCTCGCCTGATATCGGCGAAATCCTCATTGATACGGACGAAATCTATACCCAGGCCAGTGCCTTTATGGGTGTAGTTATGCCGGACAATATGCACCGAGTCAAAATGTATCGTGACGATACCCCTTTGTTCTCACGCTTTCAAATAGAACACCAGATCGAAACGGCCTATTCACGTACCGTACAGTTGCCCTCAGGCGGTGCCGTCGTGATTGATCACACCGAAGCATTAGTGGCAATTGACGTTAACTCAGCGCGCTCCACCCGTGGGGCAGACATCGAGGAAACCGCTCTACGCACCAACCTAGAGGCCGCCGACGAGGTTGCCCGTCAGCTACGTCTGCGCGACTTAGGTGGGCTGATCGTGATCGACTTCATCGACATGGAGGACAGCAAAAACCAGCGTGCCATTGAGCAGCGATTGCGTGACGCCTTATACCTTGACCGTGCTCGGGTTCAAATGGGAAAAATCTCCCGTTTTGGCTTAATGGAACTATCGCGCCAACGTCTACGCCCTGCCCTGAATGAAGGCTCACACGTTACCTGCCCACGCTGCACGGGTACCGGCGTTATTCGTGACGCAGAGTCCAGCGCCCTGCACGTACTTCGCCTGCTCCAAGAAGAAGCCATGAAAGAAGGCACGGCAGCCCTTCATGCTCAAGTGCCTGTCGATGTTGCCACTTTCCTGCTTAACGAGAAACGCAGTGACATCACCAAAATGGAAAGCCGCTTAAATGTGAGCCTGTTGTTAATTCCTAACAAGTTTTTGGAAACACCACACCACATCATTGAGCGTCTGCGTCACGACGACCCGCGTCTAGACGAAATACGCAGCAGCTACGAACAAGTGCAGCAACCCGAGCAGCCCACCACTTTGCTGCCACACCGCACCCACGAAATTAAGCCACGTCCAGAAGCCTTAGTGAAGGGTATTACGCCCACCCAGCCTGCTCCGGGCCCTAAATCCCCTGCTGCTGCCCCATCAGCGAGCACCGGCGGCTTATTGCGTAAACTCATTAACTGGTTAACGGGTGCAAGCACTAGCGAAACAGAACCCACCAAAGAGGCCGCTAGCAAAGTAAATCCACAGCGTCGCGGCCGTCGTCCCGAATCCGGCAACCGGAACAACCAAGAACGTACCCGCCAGCGTCGCGGCCAACGTGTCGTCACAGAGGAAGAAAAAGCCCTCAAAGAAGCGAGCACTAACACTCGCCCGGCTCGTCGCCGTAATCAACAAGCAGCCCCCCAAGAAGAGGTAGAGCAAGCACCTCAACAACAGCGCCAGGAAGTGACGCAAACGAATGCTGTTGACGTTAAAAACGATGACGGCAACAATCAAGCTCGTGGTCGTGGCCGCCGCGGTCGTGGCCGTCAACGCCGAGACGAGCAAGTTGTCGTACAAACCGACGCTGAACAGCTTGATAAGGTGTCTCAAAGCACTATTGAAGCATCTGCCGAAGTAGCAGTGGTAACCGAGCCTCAGCGCCCTGTCGCACCAGCTCAGGCACCAACAAGCACCTATGTCGAACCGGAAGCTGCACTAGAGGAAGACACGCCAGAGTCCCCTGAGGATGCCGACAATGGCGCCTTCGATCCTGAGCGTAAGCGTCGTCGCCGTCGTAGCCGTCGCGGCCGTCGTCCCACAGACGGACAAACAAGCAACGAGCAAGCCCAAGAGCAAGAAGACGAATCAGGTACCTCCCATGCTTTCATACCGCATGAGACACCTGCTTTCAATCCTGCTGCACTGGAGCGACAAGAGCAGGCCAGCCTTGATTCAGCACAAGCGCCTGCATTAGCGCTTAGCGAGCCCGTGGCTGAGCCCGTTGCCGTACACACTACAACTCAAGAGCCAGCGTCCAATATCAGCACAAGCGCCACCGAGCCTACTCTACCAACACAGCAGCCTGTCGCCATTGCAGCGCCCAAGCTTGCCCAAGTTGAAACTAAAGTAGTGAGCCCTCCTGTAACGCAAGACGCTGCAAACCTCGTAGAGGTGTCCGTTGAATCCACGATAGCGGTGCAAAAAGAATCAGAGAAAAAGCAAGAAGTAGCGGTTGCGGCAAGCAAGCCAGCGCTACAAATGGTAGAAACGCGTGTGATCGCCGAACCAAGCCCTGAAGTCGCCCCTAAGGCAGTAGAGGCCGTTAAAGCAATTGAGCCCGTTGATACCAATGAAGTTGCCAACCCTGTGTTGGAGTCTGAGTCTGCCCAAGAGCCCGTTACCCTTGAGCCAGCACTCGAGACGGAAGCGCTCCCCGAAAGCACTCCTACCGAGATTATCTCGCTACTTGACTCAAGCGAAACAAGCGCTAATCATGAGCCTACAGAAACTGTAGAATCCGCAGCACTTGGGCACGAGGCCACTGCTGAGCAAACGTCGCAAACTGAACTCGAACAGCCCGCGAACGCAGCATCCATGGAATCATCCACTGCTGCAGAGCCAAGTCCAGTCCAAGCGGCACAACCTGCCAGTGAACAAGACCTAGAACAGGTATTGGCTACTGCAGGGATTACGCTAGTTGAAACCAAGTCCGCTGACATCTCCGCTTATGAGGCCCCTAAAGTAAAACTGGGCCGCCCTCGCAAGACGGTTGCCCAGCCTAAAGTGGCAGAGCTAAAACAAGTGGAAACCGGCGAATAACATCAAGTTTCGGTAAGCACTAACCCCTTGCTGCGCACAGTTAAACTATGCTGTTGCAAGGGGTTTTTGAAACACCAAGGCCACCCACTTAACTTCGTAAAGCACGTAAAAAAAAGCTGGAACTCCTCAAGAGAATCCAGCTTTTTTTTGTGGCATTCAAAATGCCAAGCGGCTTGTGACTAATTTAGCCCAAAGTAGAAACAGCCTCTGCCGGCTGGCGCGTCAATAAGGCCAACAATTGAGCCAGCTCTTGACGCATGTGGCGGCGATCTACCACCATGTCTATGGCGCCTTTTTCAAGCAAGAACTCAGCGCGCTGAAAACCCTCTGGCAGTTTCTCACGTACGGTTTGTTCGATCACTCGTGGACCTGCAAAGCCAATCAATGCATTCGGTTCAGCAATTACTACATCACCCATAAACGCAAAACTGGCTGAAACTCCGCCCATGGTAGGATCGGTAAGCACACTGATAAAAGGCAAGCCGGCTTCAGACAACTCAGCCAACATAGCATTCGTTTTTGCCATTTGCAGCAGAGAAAACAAGCTTTCTTGCATGCGTGCGCCACCTGAGGCCGCCACGCAAATAAAAGGACTACGGTTATCGATGGCGGCACGTGCACCACGTGCAAAGCGTTCGCCCACCACGGACCCCATCGAGCCCCCCATAAACTCGAACTCAAAACACGCCAGAACAGCGGGGACCGATAAAATAGTTCCGCTTACTACTACCATAGCCTCGGTTTCACCGGTTTGCTTGGTAGCCTCACTAACTCGCTCTGTATATTTACGTGAGTCTCTGAATTTTAACGGGTCGGTGGGGCGTGTATTGGCACCGATTTCCACCTGCCCTTCGGGATCCATGATGGCTTTAATACGTGCTCTGGCCCCTATGCGCATGTGATGACTGCATTTAGGACAGACGTTCAGCGTTGCCTGCAAATCTTCTTTATATAACACCGACTCGCAAGCTGGGCACTTCACCCATATGCCTTCCGGTACTCGACGGCTGCTCGCGGGGTTGCGGTGTATACGCGGCGGGAGAATTTTCTCAATCCAACTCATGGGAGTTCCTGTTCGTCTGCCGAACGCTAATACGTTCGACCTTATTCTTTAAAAGCGTGGCCAACTAACGTGCCAAAGCACATAATTCTAATCGCAAACTGGCATGAATACCTAATTATCCAGCGCCGCCCTGACAGTGGCTAACCATTGCGCTGCCGCCTGGATGGCTGCCGCGTCTTGCTGCTTAGGTTCTAGGTGCTGAGACTGCTGTACAACCGTTTCCATGGTTTCTATCAGTTTTGAGCCTATCACGACAGCGTCGGCGTGCTCACCAATGCGTCGAGCTGTTTCAGGGTCGCGAATACCGAACCCTACACCGACTGGTATTTTTACGTGCTGGCGTATGCGCTGCAATTGGCTGGTTACGTCGTCTACGTTCAACTTACCCGAACCCGTCACCCCTTTCAAGGATACGTAATAAACATAGCCCTTGGCCAAAGCCGCTACTTTTTCGATGCGCTCATCCGTGGATGTAGGCGCTAATAAAAAGATGGGATCTATACCCTCTTGACTCATCATTGACGTGAATTCGATACTTTCTTCAGGGGGATAGTCAACCGTTAACACACCGTCCACACCTGCCTGAGCGGCAGCGCGCACGAACTCCGCCTGCCCCATACGCTCAATAGGGTTGGCGTAACCCATCAAGACCACAGGAGTCGTATCATCGAGTTGGCGAAACTGTGCAACTAACTCAAGTACTTTACGCAAGCCTACGCCGCGGCTGATGGCTCGCTCGGCAGCGCGCTGAATAACAGGGCCATCAGCGCTGGGATCCGAGAAAGGCACTCCCAACTCAATGACATCCGCCCCTGCTTGGCTCAAGGCATGCATTAAAGCTACGGTAGCCGGCACAGACGGGTCACCAGTGGTGATATAAGGGATTAGGGCACAGCGGCCATTCAAACGCTCAAAAGCGGCTTTTAAACGCACATTGCTAGTCATAGTGGTACTCAAAAAATTACAGTTGAATGCCGCTGTATTCGGCCACAGTATGCATATCCTTATCGCCTCGTCCAGACAAGCTAATCAAAATGATCTTGTCTTTACTTAAGGTAGGCGCCAACCGCACTGCCTCTGCGATAGCATGCGAGGACTCCAGCGCAGGCATAATCCCCTCGATGCGACAGCAATCGTGGAACGCTTTTAAGGCTTGTTGATCGTCGATAGTAGCGTAGGTGGCGCGTCCTGCTTCTTTCAGCCAAGCATGCTCAGGCCCTACTCCGGGGTAGTCTAAGCCAGCAGAGATAGAATGGGTTTCCGTCACGTTGCCATCTTCATTTTGTAATACGTATGTACGATTACCATGTAAAACCCCGACCCGTCCTCGATTTAAACTTGCCGAGTGCGCCCCTGAGTCTAAGCCCTTACCTGCGGCTTCTACTCCCAGCAAAGCAACCTCTGCATGATCAATATAGGGATGAAAAATACCCATAGCGTTAGAGCCGCCGCCCACCGCTGCAATAATATAATCAGGCTGACGCCCTGCTTCTTGGGGCATTTGATCTAAACACTCTTTACCAATAACTGCCTGAAAATCGCGCACCATCATGGGGTAAGGATGGGGGCCCGCTACCGTACCAATAATATAAAAAGTGTCTTCTACGTTCGTTACCCAATCGCGCATGGCTTCATTTAAAGCGTCTTTAAGCGTGCGTGAACCTGACTCTACAGGCACCACTGTGGCACCCAATAACTTCATGCGGTATACATTAGATGCTTGACGACGAACGTCTTCGGAGCCCATATAAACTACGCACTCTAAGCCATAACGAGCCGCCACTGTGGCTGTTGCTACACCATGCTGGCCAGCACCTGTTTCAGCAATAATGCGCTTTTTCCCCATGCGTCGGGCTAATAAGATTTGCCCAATACAATTATTGATCTTGTGCGCCCCCGTGTGATTTAAGTCTTCACGCTTAAACCAAATTTGCGCACCGCCCAGCTCCTCCGACCAGCGACGAGCATGATACACGGGGCTAGGACGCCCAACAAAATGCTTTAGCTCGTAAGCGAACTCTGCCAAAAACTCAGGGTCATCACGATACTTATCGTACGCCTGACACAACTCGTCAAGCGCGTGTACCAATGTTTCTCCGACAAAGGAGCCACCAAATTGGCCAAAATGGCCGCTCGGATCGGGCAAAGTATAAGAATTCAAGGCTAAATCTCTCGTTCAAAATAACAATAGCTTGGCAGCCCAGCCAACACGGCTGCAAGCATGCAATTCTATCAGGTTCACGTCAGAGACGACGGGCTTGCACGCCATTTAACTCATTCAAGGCAGCGAGCGCCCGCTGTATTTGCTCCCCGTCCTTGACCTCGATCGTAAAGCTCAAGCGCGTTAAAGAGCGTTTACTCTGGGTATTGATACCCGTCACATTCAAACGCAGACGAGCAAATACCTCAGAGAGGTCACGCAATAGATTGGGGCGCTCTTGGGCGTCAATCGCTATATCTATAGGATATAGGGTATCGCCAGTGTGTCCCCAGTCCACTTCTATGGCTCTTTCAGGATGCCGGCAGGCCAATTCGTGGTAAGACTTACAATCAGCTCGGTGAATCGATACCCCCCTTCCTTTGGTCACAAAACCGGCGATCAGATCGGGAGGAGCTGGCCGGCAACAACGCGCCAATTGCGTCATTAGGGAGTCTACCCCCACCACCAGCACGCCACTTTTCCCGGTTTTCAATACACTGGCATGCGCCACATTGAACACCCGTTGCTCAGGCTCAGCATTGGTGGTTGTGTCACGAAACAAATGATCCAACTGGCGCAAACTAAATTCGTCTTTTGCCACCGCTACATATAAGTCATCCGCCCGGGCGAACCCCAATTGCTGGGCCATTTGCTCCAAGTTAACAGCCGTACGTCCTAGTCGCTGCAGCTCTTTTTCGACCATGCCTTGGCCTTGTGACATGCGTTGCTGTAACTCAATAGCATTAAACCACGCCCGCACTTTAGCCCTAGAACGTGAACTAGCCAAAAAACCTAGCTGTGGGTTGAGCCAGTCACGTGAAGGCCCCCCCGCTTTAGCGGCAATAATTTCGACAGTTTGCCCTGTTTGTAAACGGGTAAGCAAAGGCACCATCTGCCCATTCACACGTGCCCCGCGGCAACGGTGACCTAAGTCAGTGTGCAAATAGTAAGCAAAATCAACCGGCGTTGCCCCTACTGGCAACTCAATCACCCGAGCTTGCGGCGTTAACACATAGATATGCTCATCGTTGCGCGCAAGCGAGGCTTCTGCTGGCTGTGCAAGCGCCCCCTCGTGAGGCGTCTGATCATCGTTGCCGTTTTTTTGTACCGACTCTCGATCCCAGGCCAAGAGCTGGCGCATCCAAGCGATTTTTCTGTCGTTATCGCCACCCGCACTAACCTGTCCTCCTTGAGGGCCGGCCTCTTTGTAGCGCCAGTGTGCTGCCATCCCATACTCGGCATACTGATGCATATCATGGGTGCGAATTTGCACTTCGAAACAACGGCCTTGCGCATCCGCGACTACCGTATGCAACGAGCGATAACCATTAGGTTTAGGACGGGAAATATAATCGTCGAACTCATCCAGTATAGGTGTCCACATTGAGTGCACTAAAGCAAGCGCAGTGTAGCAACTACGCTCGTCAGCAACGATGACACGCAGGGCGCGTAAATCATATAACTGGGTGAAATCAATATGCTTATTACGCATCTTATTCCAGATGCTATAAATATGCTTAGGACGTCCTGTAACCTCTGCCTGTATTTGCTCTTGGTGCAAAGCGCGTAATAAACGCTCACGCACTTGCTCAATAAACTGCTCGCGCTCAGTACGCTTCTCTTCTAGCTGACGCGCAATTTGCTTATACGTATCAGGCTGCAAGAAACGAAACGCCAGATCCTCCATTTCCCATTTAACCTGCCAGATTCCTAAACGATTGGCTAGCGGGGTGTAGAGTTCTAGAGTTTCACGCGCATACGCCGGCGGGCACTCTTGTTTAGACTGTGTATACCAGCGTAAAGACTGCAAGCGCGAGGCTAAGCGTATCAATACAATGCGCAAATCAGCCGCCATCGCCAGCAACATTTTGCGTTTCATTTCTTTCTGATCGCTGCCGGTCACCGCTTGATCGTGTGACTGCCCAGTAAGAGTACCTAAGCGATACAAGGCTCGCGCACCTCGCACTAAGGTCATGACCTCGGGACCAAACTCCTTCAAGATAGGATCTTGCTTACTGGGACTGTCTTGCATCGACAAAAAACACAGTAAGGCACTGGCCCGCGTCACGGCATCAGCATCTAAGCGCGCCAGGATAAGCGCCGTTGCTGCGCAATGACTGCTCAACGCCTCCCCCGTACTGGCAAGCTTATCCTGTACACCCTGCGCAACGTAAGCAGCGGCACTGGCAATCAGATCACGCGCCGAGTCCGACAAACCTTCACTGGCTTGCCGCAACCACGCTTCGTCAAACTGCTGCGTCCCAAGAGAATCTAATTCACTATGCTTCATGATAGGCGATAACCTATACCGACCTTTTAAAACGGATTCACTACCAGCCTATATACTATAGGGTCTGAAGTTTCTAGGCGAGTATGAACTCATGCCACCAGCCCGGCAACTGTTAATCATTTGGCACTCCCGTACTGGCGCAGCCCAGCAATTGGCCAATGCTGCACTAAACGGGGCGCGACAAGCCATAGTGCAACTTGAAGCACAGGCTTATTTGCGAGTCAGCATGCTAGCCTGTACACACGTGCAGGCTGAGGACCTACTGCAATCCGATGCCTATCTATTTTGTGCGCCAGAAAATCTAGGCAGCCTAACCGGCGCCATGAAAGAGTGCTTAGACCTGCACTATTACGCACTGCTAGAGCAAGTCAACGGCAGACCGTATGGCGCCATCATTAGCGCCGGGAGCGATGGCACCGGCGCGCTGCGTCAGTTACAGCGCATTTGTACCGGCTGGCGCTTACAACTCGCTTACCCTGGGCTAATCATGACTCTCGATGCCCAAACCCCGGAAGCTATTTGGGCCGCCAAAACAATTAGCCCACAGCAAAGCCAACAGGCTTACGAGCTAGGGGCAAATTTATGTGCTCTGCTACATTAAGCCTACGCTGGCGGCAACTGAAAAACCTGCCTTAGATAAGCCAAATAAGCCGGATCATCACACATGGTTTTTTCTGGGGCATCCGACACCTTGGCCACCGGCTGCCCATTACAACGCACCATTTTCATAACGATTTGCAACGGTTCGTGGCCTAAGTCGTTGGTCAAATTGGTACCTATACCAAAAGATATCTTGCAGCGCCCAGCAAAGCGTTGAGCCAGTTCAATAGCCTTGGGAATAGTGAGCCCATCAGAAAACACCAGCGTTTTAGTGCGTGGATCGGTACGGTTTAAACGATAGTGTTCTAATAAACGCTCACCCCACATAAAGGGGTCTCCTGAGTCATGCCGAGCGCCATCAAATAGTTTACAAAAATACATATCGAAATCGCGCAAAAAAGCATCCATACCGTAGACATCCGACAAGGCGATGCCTAGATCTCCGCGGTACTCTTTGGCCCACACTTCCAGCGCAAAAATTTGCGAATCACGTAAACGCGGCCCTAAAGCCTGGCACGCTTGCAAATACTCGTGGCCCATTGTGCCCAGCGGTGTTACCCCATACTTCATGGCCAGCCAAACGTTACTGGTACCGGCAAAATGAGGATGCATCTGGTTTTTCATGGTGGTCACCACCTCTTCGTGCCATAGCTTAGAAAAGCGTCTGCGCGTGCCGTAGTCGGCCACACGAAAATCAGACAGGGCAGGATCATCCACCACCAAACGCATTTTAGACTGTAAGCGCTCACGCCCCTCTTCCCAAGCAGGTTGCTGACACTCATTCCTAAAATACACTTCATTGACAATCGCCAGTACCGGTATTTCAAATAAAATGGTGTGTAACCACGGACCTATCACACGGATTTCAATCTCACCGTCTTGCTCACCGGGCTCTACACTGATGCAACGCTCGGGCAAATGAAACAAGCCTAGAAAATCGACAAAGTCACTTTTAATAAAGCGTAGGGAGCGCAGGTAATTCAGTTCCGCTTCTGTGAAGCGCAACGTACACAGAGCCTTGATTTCTTCGCGTATCTCATCGAGGTAAGGCCGCAAATTGACATTCGGCGTCCTACATTTGTAGCGGTACTCCACTTGTGCCGCAGGAAAGTGATGCAATACGACCTGCATCATGGAAAACTTATACAGATCGGTATCTAATAATGAGGTAATAATCATCGCTGCCGTCTAGAATAGAAGCCTGTTGTCAGTTACGATCAGGCTGGAGTCCGCACAACTATCGTTGTGTACACGCACTATTCTAGTAGCAGTCCCGTTAATTCCCTAGAGACCAAGTGCACTGTTAAGGGAAAACTGGCCTTTATTCGTTAAAATTATGCATCCGTTAAGCACCGGCCTTGTTTTTGCACTATTAACAGTGCTGTAAAACACTTTGCTGCGCCGGTTTTCTAGTGCTGGAGTTTTACTACAATGACCCACGTTGTCACCGAAAACTGTATCAAGTGCAAATTCACCGATTGTGTGGATGTCTGCCCCGTAGACTGTTTTCGGGAAGGTCCTAACTTTTTGGTTATCGATCCCGATGAGTGCATCGACTGCGCCGTCTGTATTCCCGAGTGTCCGGCAAATGCTATATTTGCCGAAGAAGATGTGCCACAAGATCAACTGCACTTTATTGATCTGAATGCCGAGCTTTCCCCCGAGTTCAAAAGTATCAACCGCTCTAAGAAGCCACTAGATGACGCAGATAACTGGAACGGTGTGGATGGGAAGCTACAGTACCTACAGCGCGAGTAAACGTAGCCAGCCTTCGCTGGCTCCCTATCCCGATACACTCCTCTACAAAATTCACTTTATTTGTACTGGGAAACATTGCTGCAATGCAGCATCGGGATAATACTAACACCTGAGCAGTGCAAAATACCCTACTGTGTAAGTCAATAGGCACACTGCTTACAAAGTGGTTGCATGAAGTTTCAGATAATTAGGTGTTACCCATACGATGCTATACGACCTGCATGAAATACAGCGCTCATTTTTAGCGCCCCTAGCTGCGTTTTCCGACACCAGCTCCCAATTATTTACTCACCCTTTCAGCCCTCTTTCCTACACCCCTCTTTCAAAGCAGATGGCGGCAGGTTACGAATTAGTACACCGGCTTGGAAAAGACTACGAAAAACCAGCTTGGGGCTTAACTGAAACCAGCATCAACGGACAAACTGTTGGTATTACAGAAACTTGCTTCATGCATAAACCGTTCTGTAATCTCATTCATTTTGAACGCGATAACGGCATAAGTGATGACCCAAAAATACTGCTAGTGGCCCCGTTGTCCGGCCATCACGCCACACTGTTACGCGACACAGTGCGTACCATGCTGCCCGACCACGATGTGTATGTAACAGACTGGGTCGATGCGCGTATGGTACCGTTATCTGAAGGCCCTTTTCACTTAGACGACTACGTCTACTATATTCAAGAGTTCATCCGTGCTTTAGGCCCTAATGTACACGTGATGTCGGTGTGTCAGCCTACGGTTCCTGTTTTGGCCGCTATATCGCTGATGGCCAGCGCTAACGACCCTCTTTTGCCAAAAAGCATGATTATGATGGGTGGCCCTATAGATACACGTCAGTCGCCTACTCAAGTTAACCGCTTAGCCACCACCAAGCCTTACGCTTGGTTTGAAGATAACTTAATTCATCGCGTACCCATCAAGTACCCAGGCGCAGGCCGCCGAGTGTACCCCGGCTTTTTACAACATGCGGGCTTTCTGGCCATGAATCCAGACCGCCACTTGCATTCTCACTATGATTTTTATCGTCACCTTATTAAAGGAGACGAGGATGATGCAGCCGCACACCGTCGTTTCTACGACGAATACAATGCTGTCCTCGATATGCCCGCTGAGTTTTACTTAGACACCATCAAAACGGTATTCCAAGAAGAGCGCTTACCTCGCGGCACCTGGGAAGTTGGCGGACAGTTGGTCAAGCCTGCCGATATCCACTCGGTCGCTCTCTTTACTATAGAAGGTGAACTAGACGATATTTCCGGGTTGGGACAAACACGAGCCGCTCAGGATTTATGCTCGGGTATCCCGGCAGCAAGCAAACAACATTTCACTGCAAAAGGCTGTGGGCATTACGGGATATTCTCCGGTAGTCGATGGCGCACGATGATTTATCCTAAAATCAAAGAATTCATTCGACATTCAGCCTAAAATACGGCTTACTGTTGTTTTCTTCTGGGGGCCAATGGCCCCTAGTATTTTTTTACTCATGCCCACTGAATCACTGATTGCGCAAGTTAATGCGCTACTGCCACAAACACAATGCACGCGCTGTGGTTATGAGGCCTGTCAGCCTTACGCAAAAGCGATCGTACAAGAAAATGAAGCCATTAACCGCTGTCCGCCAGGGGGTAAGGCTGGCATAGAACAGCTAGCACAGCTTTTACAACGCCCCATTCTCGACCTAGATCCGGAATGTGGAAGCTTTGATGGCCCAAGTCGAGCAGTCATTATCGAAGAGCACTGTATCGGTTGTACGCTCTGTATACAGGCCTGTCCTGTTGACGCCATAGTAGGTGCTAACAAGCTCATGCACACTGTACTCGCTCAAGACTGCACTGGATGTGAGCTGTGTATCCCTCCATGCCCTGTCGATTGCATAGTAATGGTGCCCACCGATGAATGGAGCCCTAACGATGCGCAACAGGCTGCTCAGCGGTACTCAGAACGCCAACAACGCCTTACTACCAAAATGGGCAACGAGTCAGGCGCCGTGGCACGCACACTAAGCAACAAACCCAGCTTAGCCAAAGCGGCCAATGAAGCCGAACAACGTCAAGCATTGATCGCAGATGCTCTGGCACGTGCTCGTGCACGCCGTGCACAAACCCAGCGCTCTTAATACCCATGAATGCTCAAAAACGTTACGAAATCTTCAGTCGCTTTCAAGCGGCTAATCCGCATCCAGAGACCGAGCTGGAATATGACAGTGTGTTTCAGTTACTGATCGCTGTCATTCTTTCCGCTCAAGCGACTGACGTATCGGTGAACATCGCCACTCGACGGTTTTTCCCTACCCATGGCACCCCAGAAGGTATATTGGCCCTAGGGGAAGAGGGGCTGAAAGAGGCAATCAAAACCATAGGCCTTTATAAAACAAAAGCCGCTAATGTAATACGCACCTGCCAATTACTAATAGATCGGCATCAAGGCCAAGTACCCAATAATCGGGAAGACTTAGAGGCATTGCCTGGCGTAGGTCGAAAAACCGCTAACGTTGTGCTCAACACAGCCTTCAGACAAATCGCCATGGCTGTAGACACACATATCTTCCGTGTCGCCAACCGTACAGGTATTGCACCTGGGAAAAATGTAATTGAAGTTGAGCAAAAACTGTTGCGTTTCGTCCCCAAACCATTCTTGTTAGATGCCCACCATTGGCTAATCTTGCATGGACGTTATATTTGTGTTGCACGCAAACCCAAATGCCCACAATGCGGGATTGCTGACCTGTGTGACTATAAAGAAAAAACACCTTTATAAAAAACTCAGTACAAACGCATACTACAACGACACATCATGACAAACCCGCATGGTGTTTGCTCAGTTCTATCCGCATACTGGCCTTAACGCACTCCTATTTTATAGACACCGGAGCATTGTTTATCGGAGAAAAAAATGTTGCCGCCGGCCCTAGAGATAAACAACCTTCATGTACAGACCAACCAACGTCAAGTACTACATAACATTGCGCTAACAGCCAACAAAAATGAATTCATCACGCTGTTAAGCCCAGATGCGACAGACCGCAGCACCTTGCTGGAGGCAATCGCCGGCATCAACACTGAGCGTCAAGGCTCCATCCGTATCCACGGGACGGAATCTAGCCACTTAAGCACAGCACAAGTAGCCGAACTGGGCATTGCTTACAAATCTAAGGCTCGTACGGCGGCACTACAGCTAAGCTGTGAGGACAATCTGCTTTTGCCACTAGACGATGTACCGTCTTCTTTTGGAGGGGGCATGTCGTTGGCTGAAATCTATGAGCTCTTTCCTGCCCTACACCAAAAACGAAGCCTTCCGGTTGCTCAACTCTCGGCTGGTGAGCAACAGATGTTAGCCATTGCTCGCATACTACGCACAGGTGCCAACTTACTGCTACTGGATGACGTTTCAGCGGGATTAGCCCCCATTAGCGCCGCCTCGCTTGCACGCTCATTAGATGGGCTGAAAAAGTTAGGCTATACCATCGTCATGGCGGAACAAAACGTCCATTTCGCTGCACATTTAAGCGATCGATTCTATTTACTTGAATCTGGGACCATACTGCGCAGCGAGCCACCTCAATAAGGTGCTACAACCTTTTTCTCCCCACTTAACTGTGGCAAGTTCCAGACACAGTTTGATCTAACGCAAACACTGACCACGCATAACTCATCGCTATTGAGATGTATCAAAACCCAACAACTCAAAGGCAGGCATGCTGGCACAGATGATCAACTACTAACTCGGAACCCAGCCATGAAAGCGACTTCACTCAGCCTTCTTAAGCCTGTCCTACTCAGCGCCACACTTTGCTTGATCCCTTTGGCAAACAGCCAAGCCCACGAGTCTGGCGACTGGCTACTGAAGGTAGGCGTTACCAATGTAAGCCCCAAATCTAATAACGGCTCGCTCGCCAATGGCACCGTTGATCTAGACGTAAAAAGCAGCACTCGCCCCAGCTTTTCTATTACCTACATGGCAACGAAAAACATTGGTGTGGAACTACTCGGTGCATTGCCCTTCAAGCACTCTTTGAACAGCAACTTAGGGAATATCGGTGAAACCAAACAGCTTCCCCCTACCCTTAGCTTGCAATATCACTTCTTACCTGACAACACCATTCAGCCCTATGTAGGGGTAGGCCTAAATTACACGCATTTCTTTAGCACCAAAGCAGGCGGTGCGCTAGCTGGCAATGACCTCAAAATTAAAAACAGCTGGGGCCTAGCCGCACAAGTAGGGGTGGATGTCAGTCTAAATAAAAACTGGTTCTTAAATGCTGATGTACGCTACATCAACATACGTCCCGATGTGCAATTAAACGGGCAGTCGATCGGGAAAGCAAAAATCAACCCCTGGGTGACAACCGTCGGGGTTGGCTATCGCTTCTAAGCGCAGCATTAAGCTGTCTGGGTTTTCCCCAAACCCAGATAGCTCTCTATCACTCTAGGGTTATCACTCAACTCATTAGCAGGCCCCTCTAACACCACTTCACCTGTTTCAAGCACATAGGCGTAATCAGCCACCTGCAGCGCGGCACGAGCGTTTTGTTCAACCAATAAAATCGACACTCCAGTGCGGCGTAAACGCGCAATAATCTGAAATATCTCGCGCACCACTCTGGGGGCTAATCCTAGGCTAGGCTCATCTAGCATGAGCACTTGGGGCTGAGCCATTAAAGCACGCCCTAGCGCTAGCATTTGACGCTCCCCTCCAGACAAGGTACCGGCTAATTGCCCGCGACGTTCTTGCAACCTAGGAAAAAGCTCAAACACCTGCTCTAACGTTTGCCTCCAACCCGGTGTTTTCGCTTGGTACAAACGAAACCCTCCTAGCAGCAAATTATCCTCGACCGTCATCGAGGCAAACAGTTCACGGCGCTCGGGCACCAAAGAGATGCCTGCGGCCACGCGCCGCTCGACCTCCCAACTAGAAATATTTTGCTGCTGATAATGCACCTTACCAAAGCAGCGGCCACTGGCTGGCAGGGACCCCATAATACCGTTTAGCAAGGTCGATTTACCCGCCCCGTTGGCCCCTATGACCGTAACGATGCTACTTTTTGGTAAGCGCAAACTCACATTTTGCACGGCATTGACTTTGCCATATTGCGCCGAAATATCTTGCGCATGCAATACTAAAGAATCCTGGCTCATGACTGTGCCCCCTGTGTCGCTGGTTGACCATCACACAGATCCAGCTCTTCGTCTATCCCACCTAGATAAGCCTGTAAAACAGCAGGGCTTTGTTGAATCTCTTGAGGCAAGCCCTCTGCTATTTTTGTGCCAAAATCCATCACTACCAGTTTGTCGGTTAGGTTCATGACGAAATCCATATCGTGTTCGACAAGCAAAAGACTCATCCCTTCTTGGCGTAACCTGCCTAGCACTTGGGCAAGATCCTGCTTTTCTTTATAACGCAACCCTGCTGCAGGCTCGTCTAACAGTAAAAGCAACGGGTCTGCCGCCAACGCACGGGCAACCTCAACAATACGTTGTTGCCCCAGAGCTAAATTGCCTGCCTGCTCATACATTAAATCGCCCAGACCAACACGCTCAAGCTGAACGGCGGCTTCGTGCAATAGCTGTGCTTCTTTAGCCCTATCCAAATGCAAAATAGCAGACACTACGCCAACAGGCTGGCGCAAGTGAGCCCCCAATGCTACGTTTTCTAACACGGACATTTGCGGCAGTAACTGCACGTGTTGAAATGTCCGGCCTACTCCTAAGCGCGCAATTTCTCGGGCTGGAACATGATCTAACGATTGACCTAAAAATTGTACAGCGCCGCTAGTTAGTGGTAATACCCCACTAATAAGATTAAAGGTCGTGCTTTTACCTGCGCCATTTGGGCCTATCAGGCCTACGATTTCACCGGCGGAAACACTAAAGCTGATATCGTTAACAGCGACTAGACCACCAAACTCTTTGCGTAAATCCTGAACGTTCAGTACTAAAGTGCCACGCTCAGGGCGCCGCCTTTGCGGCAAGAGCGGTACCGCTGAATCCACATGCCAAGGTACTTGAGCACTACTACCCCATGGGAAATAGGCCCAAACTCGCTGTAATAAAGGCCACACACCTTCACGGGCATATTGCAGAATTAAGATCATTAAAATACCAAATACAATCAATTCAAAATTGACGTTAGTATTCAATAACTTAGGCAACCAGTTTTGCAATTGATCTTTTAGTATAAGCACCAAGGCAGAGCCTAAGACGGCGCCCCAAACACTACTAGCACCGCCAATTACCGCCATAAATAGGTATTCGATACCGTAATTGAGACCAAACGGGCTGGGGCTCACCGCCCGTTGATAGTGGGCATACAACCAGCCAGACAAACAGGCTAACAAAGCGGCATAAACAAAAATAATAATTTTGTAGGCCGCCATATTGACGCCAAAAGACTCCGCCATATTATTGCCATGCTTTAACGCACGAATGGCTCGACCCGGACGAGAATTGAGCAAATTACTGGTTCCCCATAAGGACAGTAACACTAACGCCCAAATCAAATAATAAATATTGCGCCCAGTACCAAGAGAAAAACCAAAGAAACTAAGCGAAGCAATCCCTGCGATGCCATCGTATTGCCCTAAGAAGCTTAAATTACCAAATAAGTAATACAAAGAAAGGGACCAAGCCAAGGTACACAAGGGCAAAAAATGACCTGATAAACGTAGCGTAACGGCACCTAATATATATGCGGTTGCTAAGGTAAGCAGCAAACCTACACCTAAGTTCAACCAAGGTGACCACCCCATGCGTACAGTCAACCAAGCTGTGGTATAGGCCCCTAAGCCTACAAAGGCAGCCTGGCCAAATGAGGTCAAGCCACCAACTCCTGTCAATAACACTAGGCCCAACACCACTAAACTAGCTAAGCCAATATAGTTAAGCTGAGTAATCCAAAACTCGGGTGTACTGGATAAAGCAGGAAGTAAAGCCAGCAAACCTATAAATAAAACTGTTAATACTCGCTTCATCGCCCTTATTCCTCATCCTCAACGTGTTTGCTCGCAAAAGAGCGCCAAAGCAGTACAGGTATTACCGTAGTAAACACAACGACCTCTTTGTAGGCACTGGCCCAAAACGAAGAGAAGGCCTCTAGAACACCAATGAATAATGCCCCGAACAAGGCCACGGGATAACTTACCAATCCACCAAAAATAGCCGCTACAAAACCTTTCAAGCCAATAAGAAAACCGGTGTCGTAATAGATTGTCGTTACGGGGGCAATTAACATGCCCGAAAACGCCCCGATAGCTGCTGCTAAAGTAAACGTTAAGCTACCGGAAAAATTCGTGCTAATACCCACTAAACGAGCGCCTCGACGATTAACTGCCGTTGCACGGAGAGCGCGGCCATACAAAGTTTTCCCAAAAAAGAACCACAAGGCGAGAATGAGGAATAAACAAGAGGCCAACACAAAGAAGGTCTGCGCTGTCCAGCTCACCGCCCCCATATCCACTTGCCCCTGCATAAAGGCGGGAGTACGCCACCCTTCGGGCCCAAAAAACACTAGTCCTAAGCCTGTCATCGCAAAATGTACGGCGACCGAAGTAATCAGTAAGGTTAATACACTTGCCTCGGCAATAGGTTGATACACCAACCTATACAGCATAGGCCCCAAAGGGATGACCAATGCCAATGCGAATAAAACCTGTACGCCTAGTGGTAAGGAGGCAGCCGCGACATAGGGAGCCAAATAAAAGAGTGCCCCGGGTAATATCACATTAACCGCAGTCACTTTATACATGGTGCGCCAACGCCCTGTTCGCGCCGCTTGAATGAGCTCGAGCAGGAACACCAGAGCGCCTGCTACCAATAACAAAATTACCGTACCAGGTACTTGCCCGTTATAAAGAAAGGCTAAAGTCAGTGCGCCATAGGTGACAAACTCCCCTTGAGGAATAAAAATTACTCGGGTCACCAAAAAGACCAGCACTAAAGCTAGGCCAAGCAAAGCATAAATGGCGCCATTTACTACACCATCTTGCAGCAATATCAAAGCAATGGTGGTATCCATGCGGACAACATCCTGTACATCAAGAAAAAGTATCGGACTAAAAAAATGCGTAGGCCATACGCAAAGCCCTCAAGATTGTAAGCCTCTGCGACACGGAAAAGCCGGCTTTATAAGCCGGCTTTTAAAGCTCTGTTACAAATCAGGCTGATAGGTCCACTTCCCATCAACGACTTTCACCATGACACGGGCCCGCTCATCTAGCCCTGCATGGTTATCAGCCGACATAGTAAATACGCCTTGTGAACCTGCCAGATTTTCGGTTTGCTCAATGGCATCTCGTAGGGCTTTACGGAACGCTGCAGTACCTGGTTTCGCACCGCTTTCCAAGGCTTTAGGAATGGCATTGGCCACAATTAAACCTGCATCCCACATATGACCGCCAAAGGTATTGATCGAGCCCTCACCAAACTTGGCCTCGTAGATTTCTTTGTAATCCAACGCTGTTTTTTTGACCTCATTACTATCAGGCAATTGCTCAGCCACCAACAAGGGGCCTGCAGGTAAGTACATATCGTTGCAGTCTTTGCCGCAAACACGCAGTACATCACTATTGGCTGCCCCGTGTGTTTGATAGATTAGACCTTTATAACCACGACCTTTTAACTCACTTTGAGGCAACGCCACTGGTGTACCTGATCCTGCAATCAAAATGCCATCAGGCTTCGCCGCTAATAACTTTAATGTTTGGCCCGTCACACTGGTATCAGCACGAGCGTAGCGCTCGGTGGCAACCAGTTTAATTCCTTTACTTGCGGCTGCCTCTTGCATGACCTGTAGCCAGCCATCACCATAAGCGTCGCTGTAGCCAATAAAGCCCAAGGTTTTAATTCCTTGCTTTTCCATGGCATCTACCAGTGCTGCTGCCATAAGCTGGTCATTTTGCGGTGTCTTGAATGCCCATACACGAGCACCATCGACAGGTTCTACAATACGTGCATTGGCCGCTACGCTAATCATGGGCGTCTGGCTTTCTTGGGCCACATCCAGCATAGCTAAAGAGCCGGGTGTTACCGAGGTACCAATCACGACATCCACGTTATCATCGGTCACCAACTTACGCATATTACGTACGGCGGCAGTGGGATCGGTGGCATCGTCCAGCACGATATACTCAATGGTTTGACCTGCTACCTCTGTGGGTAACAAGCCGACAGTATTGCGCTCGGGTATTCCTAATGACGCCGCAGCACCCGTTGCCGACACAGTCACCCCCACCTTAATTTGCGCCGCCACTGACAACGGTAACGCCAAAGCAAGCGCCCCCCACAGCGCGGTCACACGCAACATTGAGCCTGTTTTCATATTTTTATCTCCTAATATCGTCATCGCCAGACATGGTATTTAATATAATGCGAAGCAGGATAAGACCCTAGCAACTGTACGCCGAAAGGAATAGTAGTATTAACCTTGGGCGCCTTAGCCTTTACGCTTATGACAGTAACAAAACTGTTAAAAGGCGTAAGTATGCACTACTTCATAAAAAACTGGCACTAATAAAGGCGCCCCAACCCCGTCCACAAACAACGAAAATAGCGTGCAGGCAGCGCTTTACGATGCCCCTTCTGCTCATAAAGATCCGGTTTAGGGAACCTTAAACGCTGTACTCACTCCAAATCTCGTTTAACATGTGGCCTGTACAAGCCTGCTCATCCTGCAAACTATTATCATAGGAACATCTTGTGAGCAAAGTTCATAAAACTGAAGCCCAATGGAAAGCACAGCTAAGCCCTGAAGAATATATAGTGACCCGTCAAAAGGGCACTGAGCCAGCCTTCAGTGGTCGCTATTGGAATCTTGACGCCCCTGGCATTTATCGCTGCGTGGCTTGTAGCACCGCTTTATTTAGCTCGGACACCAAATTTGACGCCGGTTGTGGCTGGCCAAGCTACTTCGATCCCATCAACCCCGACAATGTACGCGAAGAGCCTGATTACAGTCATGGTATGGTGCGCACAGAAATAGTGTGCAATATCTGTGACTCCCATTTAGGTCATGTATTTCCTGACGGCCCCCCTCCCACAGGCCTTCGTTACTGCATTAACTCTCTTGCTTTGTCATTTGAAGCGACTGAATGAAAAAACTGCTTTTTGATCTCTTTCCTCTGGTTCTATTTTTTATCGTTTTCCGTTTTGCCGATATCTATGCGGCTACAGCGGTGGCGATGGCTGCATCCGTAGCACAAATACTGTGGCTCAAATTTAGTAGCAAAAAAATAGAAGGTTCTCACTGGATTAACCTAGCCATTATTGTTGTCTTTGGCGGCGCAACGTTATTGTTTCAAAGCGATGTATTCATTAAGTGGAAACCCACCGTTTTATACTGGGTGTTTGCTTGCGTTTTACTAGGCGGACGCTATCTTATGGGGCGCAACCTAATGCAAAAACTCATGGGTGCTCAATTAACGCTGCCTGAACCTTTATGGGACAAACTCAACCTGATGTGGTCCGGCTTCTTTATTTTTGCCGGTATAGTAAATCTGTATGTTGCCTTCTCAGGCCACTTTACTGAATCCCAATGGGTGAACTTCAAAGTGTTCGGCCTAATGGTTCTTTTACTGGTCTTTGTCGTGATACAGTCAGTTTGGCTTAGCCGTCACATGAAAGACCAAACCGATCAGGCTGATTAAACTATGTCTACTCCTAACGAACGCAGTCAACTACTGGCCCAGCGCTTACAAGCGCTGGATCCCAGCGCCCTAGAAATTATTGACGAATCGCACTTACATGCAGGCCACGAAGGCGCAAAAGGTGGTGCCAGTCATTTTCGAGTGCACATTGTCTCGCCTCAATTTGTCGGTCTCTCCACCTTGGCTCGTCACAGGCTGGTCTACGAGTGCGTCCAAGACTTAATTCCTTTCCCTATACATGCTTTGGCTATTCAGGCCACACCAACCGTTTAAAAGGTATTTTATGAAACGTTTCGCAGCACTTGCCCTATCCTGCGCATTGGTCGCTCCCGTGTACGCACAAACCATAGCTACCGTCAACGGTAAAGCCATCACCCAACAACAATTAGACGGCTTCGTGCAGTTACTGGTTGAGCAAGGCAACCCCGATACGCCTGAATTACGCGAAAAAGCGAAAAAAGAATTAACTGATCGCTTAGCGCTATCCCAAGCGGCAGAAAAAGCGGGTTTAGATAAAAAAGCCGACATCCTAGAAACTATTGAGCTATCGCGCCAAGGCATATTAATTAACGCGCTTTTTGCCGATTACATCAAAAAATCCCCAGTTTCCGATGCAGATATCCAGAAAGAGTATGACTCCTTCAAAGCAGAAATGGGTAAAGATAAAGAGTTCAACGTGCGCCACATCTTGGTAGAAGATGAGCAGGCTGCTAAAGATTTGTTGGCCAAAATCAAAGCGAAAAAAATCAGTTTTGCAGACGCCGCTAAGAAAGACTCCATCGACACCGGTAGTGGTGCTCAAGGCGGTGACCTAGGCTGGGGCTCTAGCAAGCGCTATGTTCCTGAATTCGCTACCGCCATCGAAGGCATGAAAAAAGGTGAGCTCAGCAAAGCACCCGTAAAATCTCAATTCGGCTGGCACCTTATTGAAGTAGAAGATGTACGTCCAGTTACCGTACCAGAACTATCGGCCGTCAAAGACGACATAAAAAACATGCTGACACAGCAAAAACTTTCTCAGTATCAGCAAAAACTGCTGGATGACGCTAAGGTTCAATAAGCGTTAAACATGGAATGAAAAAGCGGCTTACCCTTAAAAGTAAGCCGCTTTTTTTCACAACTACTGTGCTGGTAAAACCTAGCTTTAAGCCTCTAGCAGCGCCAAGAACTGGGCCTCATCTAGCACAGGAATTCCTAATTCCTCGGCGCGCGCTAATTTACTCCCTGCCTCAGCTCCAGCCAATACATAGGCCGTTTTTTTCGACACGGAGCCACTCACCTTACCACCCGCCTCTAGTACTCGCTGCGTAGCTTGTTCACGGCTCATGCTTGGCAAGGTGCCGGTTATAACAAAGGTTTTGCCGCTTAAGGTCTGCACCTGAGCAGTTGCCACCTCTAACGCCTTAGGCTGCACCCCTAGCTCATGCAACTCTTGCAAAACTGCCAAATTATGAGGCTCTTGGAAAAAGTGATGAACAGATGCTGCCACTACCGGCCCCACCTCATTGATAGCAAGCAGTCGCTCTTGGTCAGCCTGTCGCAGCGCCTCTAGGCTACCTAAAGCCAAGGCTAGATCGCGGGCAGTGGTTTCCCCTACATGCCGTATCCCCAAAGCAAAAATAAACCTGTCCAGGTCTGGTTCACGGGCGCGCTCAATGGCCGCTAATAAGTTTTCTAGGGATTTCTTACCCATGCGAGGCAAAGCCAGCAATCTAGCCTGCTCAGCTTCTCGGTGCAATTTAAAGATATCGGCCAGGCTAGTAATCAGCTTCTCATCGACTAATTGTTCCACCAGCTTATCGCCTAAACCCTCAATATCTAGGGCCTTACGACTGGCAGCATGAATCAAGGTTTGCTTTAACTGGGCAGAACAAAACAAGCCGCCAGTGCAGCGCCAAGCCACCTCGCCCGGCAAGCGCTCTAGAGCAGAGCCGCAGGCAGGGCAGCTAGTAGGCATAGCGAATACTGGCGCCCCCTCAGGCCGTTTATCCAGTACCACTGCCACAACCTCTGGAATCACATCACCAGCGCGACGCACAAAAACCGTATCGCCCACGCGGACATCTTTGCGCCGTGCTTCATCCTCGTTATGTAAGGTGGCGTTGGTAACGGTAACCCCCCCTACAAACACGGGCTGCAAACGCACCACAGGCGTCACCACTCCGGTACGTCCCACTTGAAAGTCTATCTCTTCTACTCGCGTTGTTTCTTCTTGTGCAGGAAACTTATGCGCCAGCGCAAAACGCGGCGCCCGAGAGACATAACCTAAGGTTTGTTGGGCACGCAAAGCATTCACTTTATACACAATGCCATCAATCTCAAAGGGCAGGCTGGCCCTGTCTTGCTCTGCTTGGTGATAGAAAGCCAGCAACGCATCGGCGCCTCGTAGCACTTGTCGTCCTTGATTTACCGGTAAGCCCAAGCTCGCCATCCAGTCCAACATGCCGGCTTGCGTATCGCTAGGCAGCCCCTCCTGGGGCGTATCTAAAGCAAAAAGATCGTGTTGAGGCTCTACTGCTACTGTCTTTCCTGGCACGCCGCTAATTTCGCCCCACCCATAAGCAAAAAAACGTAAATGCCTAGTCGCCGTAATGCGAGGGTCCAATTGACGCAAACTGCCTGCGGCGGCATTACGAGGATTAACAAACTGCTTTTCCCCCTTTTGCAACTGCCGCTGATTAAGCGCCTCAAAGTCTTGCCTATACATCAAGACTTCTCCACGCACTTCTAATACGGCAGGCCACTGATCAGGACTACCCGCTAGGCACAGGGGTATGGCTTTAATGGTACGAATATTGCTACTAACCTCTTCCCCTGTAGTGCCATCGCCGCGGGTACTGGCCTGCACTAAAATTCCGTGCTCATAGCGCAAACTAACGGCTAAACCGTCGAATTTGTATTCAGCAATATAATCAACCTGCCTGTCTAGACCCACTAGCCCGGCTACTGCCAAGGTATCGGCCACGCGCTTATCGAAAGCGAATACATCTTGGCTGTCAAACGCGTTAGCTAAAGAAAGCATGGGCACGGCGTGCCGCACACTCGCAAAACTACCTACCGGTGCCGAACCAACCCGTTGGGTGGGTGACTGCGCTGTGATCCATTCTGGATGCTCCGCCTCAAGCGCTTCTAGCTCACGCATTAGGGCGTCATACTGAGCATCCGAGACGGTAGGATTATCTTCTTGGTAATACGCCCTGTTATAAGCTTCTAAGGCTAACCGTAACTGCTTAACTCTATCCAGGCTCACGCAAACACCCTAGTCGTTCTGGATGTTCCCGCAACAAAACCGGCCGCTTCCAATTTTTGATACATTTCACTAATTTGCTCATCTACCTTGTCATCTGCCCCTTCAGGCAAAGGACGACCACTATCATCCAGCACCACTGCGTCTAGCTTGCCAGCCAAATCGCGGGCCACTGCCGCCATACGGCTAAATGCCTGCCCATCGGCGGGGCTATTAGGCAAATCAAGCAGCAAGTCCACTCGCTCTATGCTGGCTGACTGCACTTGTTCAGGCCCATGGCCATCAAAACTAGCCAGAAAACGCGGTATGCCCGCATCCGACAACCAAGCGAGTTGACGTCCAAATGGCAAAAAACCCGCTTCTTTGACGAAAGCAATTACTTGTTGTGCTGGCATGGGACCAGCCAACCGAATAGAAAGTCCCACCTGCGCATCTAACTCAGCACATAAATGGTCTAAGGCTTGCCCACGACCCACGACCCGCTCCAGCTCAGGCCCTTCGACCTGACCGTCGTGCAAATTAGCAAGTGTCTGCGCAAACGTCCATAACTGAGACCACTCAATGTCGCTTATTGCCCCGCTACGATTGGCTAACAATACCGCCAACTGTAACGCCACATACTGCTGTCCATTTTGTAGGAAATCATGGTGGTGACCTTCCGTAGTTTCGGCTAACCAACGTACAGGCTTAGTGCCTACTCGCGACAAGTGCTTTAGCTCCTGAGCTAAGTCCCGTGCTTCTAGGGGATGCGCAAAACTGACGTCAATCACCGCTTCGGTGGTGGGGTCTAACTCATGTGCAGGCAATACCTCATCGTCTTTAGACCCGTCTCCTAAGGTAGGCTCACGTCGCTGCCCTACCACAGGTTCAAAAACCTGACTCATCAAAGGGTCATTTTCGCGTTCAGGAAAATGACTCTGCATCTGTTGCCGAGCCTGGCGATCTTGCCACCAGTTAAACAGCAACACGAGCAAAATAAGCAAGACTCCAGCCAGAATTAGCCCGATTTGCAAATCACTCATTTTATTTTCCAATCAGTACAAGCAATTAAAAAAGCACTTACGCATCTGCCATTTGCAGTGCGGTCTCCATGTCTACAGCAACGATTCGCGATACACCCTGCTCTTGCATAGTAACGCCAACCAGTTGCTTGGCCATTTGCATCGCGATTTTATTGTGAGATATAAATAAAAACTGCGTTTGGTCACTCATACTGGCAACCAAATTAGCATAACGCTCTGTATTGGCATCATCAAGTGGCGCATCCACTTCATCTAATAAGCAAAAAGGTGCCGGGTTCAGTTTAAAAAAGGCAAACACTAAGGCCGTCGCCGTCAGTGCCTTTTCGCCTCCTGACAACAGATGAATCGTACTATTACGTTTACCTGGTGGCTGCGCCATCACCTGCACTCCAGCCTCAAGCACTTCATCTCCCGTCAGACTAAGTTTAGCCTCTCCGCCTCCAAAGAGCTTAGGAAAAAGCTCGCCAAAGTGTTGATTAACGCTATGGAACGTTTCAAGTAGCAACTGTCTGGTTTCACGATCTATCTTGCGAATGGCATCCTCTAGCGTTTCAATCGCCGTACTTAAGTCAGCATGTTGCGAATCCAAATAGGTTTTCCGCTCCTGAGCCGTTTTCAGTTCCTCTAGCGCGGCTAAGTTAACAGGACCTAAGGCTTCAATCTGCCGTGTTAGGCGTTGTACCTCAGACTGCAACCAGCCTACTCTATGCCACTCAGGAGTTTTTTCTGCTAAGAGGCGACGTAACTGTGCTCTATCTACTTGGCGCCCGTCGAGCTGCTCTGCGTACTGCTCCACCGTCATGCGCGAGGCCTGCTCTTGGAGCTGTAACTCTGTCAGTTTCTCACGTAAGGGCTGCAATAGTTTTTCTCGTTCACTGCGGCTACTTTCTAACTGACGCAATAAGTCCGATACATTATCTAACTCGACTTTGGCCAAACGAAGTAGCTCCTCACGCTCGGCTCGCGCTTCTAGCGCCTCTTGTAAGCCGGCTTGTGCGGCACTGGCATCCAACTCTAGTAGTTCGCCTTGTAAGGCGCCTAACTCGTGCTCGGCACGCAATGCTTGATCGCGAGCTAATTGCAAGTTTCGCTGCAACTCACTAATTCGGCTTTGCAAACTACGTTCGGCAAACTGAGCATCTTGTACGGCTCGTTCCCGCTCACGCACCCCCAGCCTAGCTTGCTCCGCATTGTCTGCTAAGCGTTCACCTAAAATTTGTGCCTCGGCAAAACGTTCTTGGTGCTCAGCCAATTCCATATCCAAACTTTCGAAACGCTCCTCTGCCTGCTCTCGTGTGGCCACCAGTTCTTCTTTTTGCAAGCTGATTTCAGCCATGTCCTCAGCCAACCGCTGACCGCGCTCATCTGACTGCTGTACTAAATGACGTTGATGTGAAAATTCTAACTGCACATCATGCAACCTGCTGGTGAGCTCTCCTACACGCTGTCTAGCAGGGGCTATCGAGGCCGTTAACTGCTCCAGGCTTTGCTCCGCTCTCACACTAGCACTGAGCTGCTCATCAGCAATGAGTTGAGCCGCTTTAAGCTCGCGCTCTAAGTGGCTAATTTCTTGCTGCCTGGCCAACATGCCCGCCTGCTCTGAGTCGGGCGCGTAAAACCGTATACTAGTAGCGTCGACCACATGCCCTGCTCGGACGACAATTTGCGCTCCCGCCGCCAACTGAGGACGCAAACTTAAAGCAGCTGGCAAATCCTCCGCTAGGTACACATTATGTAGCCACGCCGCCAATAACTGACGCAACTCTGGATCACTCAAGCGCAACACACTGAGCAAGGGAGTTAAAGCACTAACCGGCGCACTTGTTTGTGCGAGCTGTAGTTCATAAAACGCGAGACGAGCCGGTGGGGCATCAGCCGCGAAAGCTGCTGCCATATCCAAACGTCTTAACTGCAACGCTGTCATGCGCTCACGCAGTATGGACTCCAGCGCAACATCCCAGCCTTTTTCTACCTGCAACAATTGCCACAAGCGGGTGAGCTGATGCAGGCCATGCTTTTCTAGCCAAGGCTCTAGGCTGCCTTGGGCTTGCACATCTTTTTGCAATGTCGTTAATGCGATTAAACGCGCTTCTAGACGCGCTACACTCTGTGCCGCTTGCTGACGTTGATCCTGCTCCTGGCGACGCTTTTGCTCCAACTGCGGCAACTGTGCCTCATAGTCTTGCATTTGCTGCTGCGCTTGCTGGAGTTGAACCTGTAAAACATTCAGCTCACCTTGTAGACGCTCTAGGTTTTCAGGGTCAGGGTGCTGCAACTGCCTACGCTCTTGAGCTAAACGCTCAAGTCGTAAGTCTATATTTTGTATCTGTCTATCCGCATCACGTTGAGCTTGTGCCGTGAGCGCCAAGCTTTGTTCTACTTTGCTCAACTCCGCCCGTAATTGCTCGCGACGCGCTGACTCGACGCGCAGTTGCTGCTCGAGCTCGGGTAAACCATCTTGTGCTTGCTCTGCTTGTGCTGCCAGCTCTTCCGTCTTGCAAGCGGCTTCCTCAAGCTGCTCCTGCGACTGAGTTAACTCAAATTGACAATGCTCCTGCTGCTCAGCCCACTCAGAGGCTTGTGCCAACAAGGCCTCACGGCGCAGTTGCATACGATTTCTGGCATCACTAACATGCCGTATTTCAGCTTCTAGGCTAGAGACTTGTGAACCTGCCTCATAGACATTCGCCTGAGCTTGATTCAGACGAGCGCTAGCTTCCACATGCCGTTGACGTTGCGTCTCCAACCCAGACTCGTTCGAGCGCAACTGGGCAATAGCTCCCTCAAGCTCAGTTTTTGCCTGTTCAATAGCGAGAAACCGTGACTGCTGCTCTTCTTGGGCATTAGTTTCGCGGACTAACCAGAGCAGATTTTGTTTTAGCTCTCCCTCTTGTTGTAGCGCATGATATTGCTGCGCGACTTCCGCTTGGGCTTCCAATTTCTCTAGCTGCGTGGCTAACTCTTGTTGTATGTCCTCTACCCGCAATAGATTCTCACGCGTATCACGCAAGCGATACTCGGTTTCCCTGCGCCTTTCTTTATAGCGTGATACCCCGGCGGCTTCCTCAAGAAAAACTCGCAATTCTTCAGGCTTAGCCTCAATTAGGCGGTTGATCATGCCTTGACCGATGATGGCGTAGCCGCGCGCCCCTAGACCCGTCCCCAAAAAAATATCATGGACGTCACGTCTGCGTACCGCTACGTTATTGATGAAATAACTGCTCCCGCCATCACGCGTTAACACTCTACGCACTGAAATTTCGGCATAGGTGGACCACTGGCCACTCGCGCGACCTTCTGCGTTATCAAACACTAACTCGACTGAGGCTCTAGCCGCTGGCTTACGCTGCCCAGAGCCATTAAAAATCACGTCTTGCATGGACTCGCCACGCAGCTCTGAGGCCTTGCTTTCCCCTAACACCCAACGTACGGCATCAATAATATTGGACTTGCCACAACCGTTAGGCCCCACTACCCCAACCAACTGACTGGGAGTCGGGATAGTCGTGGCATCCACAAAAGACTTGAAGCCGGCGAGTTTAATCTGAATTAGACGCACAAAGACACGATGTAGAAGATGGAAAAAAGCTGGTAGCTTGACTAAGCAAGGCGTAGCATCATGCTTTTTGCAAGCAGGTGTATGATACCGCAGGCCCTGAATATAATGCTTCTAGCAAGAAGGAAAAAAATGTTCAAGGCAACAATTTTTGTTACTTCACTATCAACAGCGGTACACTTGCCTATTTCCACCATTGGCCTACGACTTTTATAGTATGACACGACGAGCAACGTCCACCTGCTGCGGGAGTATTTTTGAATAAAGGCTTTTACCTGGTCATGGCTGCCCAAGCGCTATCGTCTATTGCCGATAACGCCTTACTGATTGCTGCAATTGCCATCATAGCGGACTTGAACGGGCCCTCATGGATGTCCCCCATGATGAAATGGTGGTTTGCCTTAGCTTATGTGGTATTGGCCGCTTTTGTGGGCGCCTTTGCGGACTCCTACCCTAAAGGCAAGGTTATGTTTGTGACCAATGCCGTGAAGCTCATGGGCTGTGTACTCATGTTCAGCCATCAATACTTTGGCATGAGCGACACCCAACAACTGGTGTTGATTTTCGCCTCATATACCTTAGTAGGTGTAGGTGCTGCTGCGTACTCACCAGCCAAATACGGCATCGTCACTGAAATGCTGAAACCTGAGGAGTTAGTAAAAGGTAATAGCTGGATTGAGGGCCTGACGGTTTTCTCCATCATTATCGGCACTTTCCTCGGAGGTATACTGGTACGCCCTGAGGTGTCTGAAATTCTAGCCCAACAGCCTTTTATTGCTCCATTTGCTCAAACACGTGGTGAAGTGGCCATTTTGCTGATCATTTTTATTTATTTGATCGCAGCCTTGTGCAATCTACGCATACCCAACACCAACATTCACTACCCGCCACAACAAAAGAATCCTATTAAGCTACTGAAAGAATTCAAGCTTTACGTGATTATTCTGTGGCAAGACAAAATAGGACAAATTTCCTTGGCTGTCACCACGCTGTTTTGGGGCGCAGGGGCTACCTTGCAGTTTATAGTGATTGAGTGGAGCGCCAAGCAACTGGGCTACGAGCTCAGTGATGCCACCAATCTAATGGGAGTGGCTGCTTTAGGAACTGTTTTTGGTGCCGTGCTAGCGGGCAAAGTGCCACTTAAAAAGGCACTAATGGTCTTGCCGATGGGCGTATTTATGGGATTAGTCGTCCTATTAATGCCTGTGGTTTATGCTAAATGGGCGGTTTATCTATTGCTACTAAGCATTGGGGGCTTATCAGGCTTTTTCGTGGTCCCCATGAATGCCTTACTTCAACACCGTGGGCATGTGCTACTTTCCGCAGGCCACTCCATTGCAGTGCAAAACTTTAATGAACAGCTCAATATTCTGCTTCTGTTAGCCGTCTATAGCTTGCTACTGTGGTTAGGCCTGCCTATTAATATTATTATTATTATTTTTGGTGTACTGGTTGCCAGCCTAATGATTGTGTTCATTATGTGGAAAAACGCTAACCTCAGAGCCCAACCTGAACTATTACAAGAAATTGGGCAAGAGGGCCACGGCCAAGCCCTGCAGGAGTGTGCAAGCCCAACCCGCCAGCACTAATGCATGCTGGCTTCCTGTAAGGTACGCATTTGTAATAGATCACGCCAAGCTTGTGCCTTGTGCTGCGGACGCAATAATAATGCCGCTGGATGATGACTAAGAACTAACGGTAAAGTACGGCCATCGGCTGTGCAATACGCTAAGGTTTTCCCCCGCTGAGTGTCTAAGGCACGCTCTTGTTGTGCAAAGACTTCTGCCGCTAACTGACCTACCGCCAATATGCGTTTAGGTACTAAACACTCAATCTGCTTATCTAAATAACGCCGGCAAGCTTCCAATTCGTCAGCTTGAGGGGGGCGATTCCCGAGGGGACGACACTTCACTAAGTGCGTAAAGTAAAAACTAGCATGGGGCAATACTGCCTTTAACATTGCCTGCAATAACTCGCCCGCCTGACCATCAAAAGGCAGGCCGCTACGGTCATCACTGGCACTTGGTGCCTCACCAACAACAAGCCAATCAGGTGACTGTTCCTGACCACGCCCAAAAACCGTCAGTGCCCGCCCCTCGTGCAAGGGGCATAAATCACACTCTTTAATCTGCTCATCAAGACCCGACAGATCATTGGCTAGTACATGCATATTCACGCGAGGCCTAGCAGACTGCATCACTTCGTTCACAGGCCTGAGCGCAGAGCGTGTCCGCTGAGGAAGCAACATCGCCAACGCCTCATCCCGTGCTTGCTTAGCGCTCTCCGTAGAAGCTGGCGCCACGCTTTTGCTCAGTGCGCCTTTTTCGGGCTCCTGCCCAGTCACTGGCGCAGCAGATAAAGGCTCTTGCATGGGCAGACGCATCAACAGCGAGCGATCCACACCGATTTCCTGTAGCCAATGACGCTGAAGAACAGTAATAGGCTCAAACGCTAGCATAGCTGCTCCTTGTTATGATGAATATTTTTCTGCATCAACAAGGCATCTTCACGCTGACCGGCTGCTGTCAGGTAATAATTTTTGCGCCGCCCTATTACTTCGTACCCACAATGCAGATAAAACTCTTGGGCCATACTATTACTTACACGCACCTCAAGGAATATAGAAGCTAAGCCCTGCTGCTGAGCATAACGCTCACCTTGCTCCAACAACAAGCGCCCCAAGCCCTGACCCTGTAAATCTGGCTGGACTGCTATGAGCAGGAGCTGTAGAACATCAGGTGCGGCTAAATAAATGGCAAATCCCTGCAACTTTCCTTGCTGCTCAATGACTAGAGCATGGTAGCCAGACTGAAGGGCATCCATGAAACTTTGTTGGCTCCATGGCGTCTGTTGCACTCGGCACTCTAGCTCCCAAGCTTGCGTGACATGTTGAGGCGCCATCGGTAACACGCGCATCGCCTGATCTAAGGCAGCCGGATTACCACCACGCCCCTGCTCCCGTTCTTGAATAGTGAAAGCCACTTTATCACGCACATATAAAGGCATCGCTTGAGCTGCAGGTAAGCTTTTTCCATTATCCCAATCCGCTAAAGCTAAGTAAGCCACGGCGGTAGCGCTAGCTTTGCTGGGTGTGCCGCATTGTATAGTGGGCATGCCCTGCAACGTGCTACTCAGATCCTTAAACGCACTTAGTGCATCACCACTAACACGCAGGACGTCGGCTGCTTGACCCCACCCATTCTTTTGTCGATGCTCAAGCCAATCGGGAACCTGCTCGACATCAATGAGCACAGGGGCCAAGAGGGTCTGCCAAGAGGAGTCAGCAAGCAATCGATAAGCCCCTGCATAGACTTCGTTCATGCGTGCATCTTGTATGACCAACTGCGTGTGCCCAGGTGACAGCGATAAAGACTGCACGTCACACCACGCAGCCGCTAGTAACGTTGACACGGGTAGTACGGGTATATTCAGGGCATACGCCATTCCCTGTGCAATTCCACAAGCAACCCGTAAGCCCGTGAACCCTCCAGGCCCTTGCCCAAAAGCAATTGCGCTTAAGTCTTGAGGTGTTAACCCGGCTTGATCTAGCAAAGCTTGAGCCATGGGTAACAAGCGCTCTGCGTGATCTCCGGTACCATCATGCTCTAGCGTTCTAAGCTGAACACCGCTTGCGGTGCGCGATAATAAAGCCAGCCCACAAAGGCTAGATGAGGTTTCAATAGCGAGTATATGTGCGTCCATCATGCCATTTTAAAGAAGCCTGAGAAAATATGCGCGTTTCAGGTTTTTAAAAAAGATATTCCCTGCCCGTCTGTGTTTTTTATCTTCTTGGCTGGCACTGGCGCCTTGCCAAGTACCGACATTGTTATTTTTTGAGCCAGTTTGTAAGCGAAATTAGTACAAAAAACTTAATGTGTAATATTTTTATACTTCCCCCTATACGTGGCTTCTTTTGCCTGTTACATTTTCGCTATGAACACTCAGAACCCCCCCCTCACTCGAAAAATCCTTGTCGTTGACGACGATCCACGACTGCGCGACCTGCTCCGTCGCTACTTGTCTGAGCAAGGTTTCAACGTTTTTGTCGCCGAAGACGGCAAAGAAATGACTAAACTCTGGCAACGCGAGCATTTCGATCTGTTGGTGCTGGATCTGATGCTTCCCGGCGAAGATGGCTTGTCCATTTGTCGGCGTTTGCGTGGAGGTCACGACAATACCCCTATCATCATGCTCACCGCTAAAGCCGAAGAGATTGATCGCATCGTCGGCTTAGAAATGGGAGCAGATGACTACCTGACTAAACCATTCAATCCACGCGAGCTACTCGCTCGTGTGAATGCCATTTTGCGCCGTAGGGGTACCGAGGAACACCCGGGCGCACCAAGCCAAGAAAATGAGTCGATAGAGTTTGGTCCTTATGTACTGAACTTATCAACGCGTACCTTAACCCGCAACGATGAAGTGGTACCTATTACTACCGGAGAGTTCTCGGTACTCAAAGTCTTTGCCCGTCACCCCAAGATCCCTCTCTCTCGTGACAAGCTAATGGAACTGGCTCGTGGCCGCGAATACGAAGCTTTCGATCGCAGCCTAGATGTTCAGATTTCTCGCTTGCGCAAGCTCATTGAACCCAACGCTTCCAAGCCCGTATTTATTCAAACGGTTTGGGGTCTGGGCTATGTTTTCGTCCCAGACGGTGGCCACTAGCCTATAGTTGGACGAATCTATGATGCGGACGACTACTACAGCAAGGAGTCGTTCCGATGGCGGCTCCCGTATAAGGCTAGGGCTATTTAGCCGCTCGTTTTTATTACTTGCGGCACTGATGCTAGTCAGCTTGGGAGCATGGCTACAGGTATTCTTTAGCTTAGAGGAAGGCCCACGCGCTACGCAAATGGCGCAGCGCGTGGCCTCTGTCGTCAGCATTACCCGCTCAGCTCTCGTTTACGCTCCATCTGCGGTACGCCCTTCGCTCTTATTGGATCTCGCGACCAAGGAAAGTTTGCGGGTACAGCCACGTGAAAGCACCGACGAACTAGAGCCGCTACCAAGAACCAATTACTGGCAGCACGTGCACCGTGAAGTACGCCAAGTATTGGGCAAAGATACTCTGGTTGTCTGGTCTGTCAACAATACGCCCGGCGTATGGGTTTCCTTTGAAATCGACGACGATAAATACTGGCTGGTCTTTGATCGCGAACAACTTAGTCTAACCGCAGGCATTGAGTGGTTGGGCTGGGGTGCAACCGCTTTGCTGCTAGCGTTAATTGGGGCGGCTGTCAGCGTGCGTTTTGTGAATCGCCCCCTAGCACAACTGGCTAAAGTAGCTCAACAAGTAGCCCGGGGCGACACGCCATCGACACTGCCAGAAAAAGGCCCCGTAGAAATCAGAAATATGAATATTGCCTTTAATCGGATGGTGCGCGATATAAGGCAGACTGAAACCGATAGGGAAATCATGCTGGCTGGCATATCGCATGATTTACGTACCCCCTTAGCACGCATGCGTTTGGAAATTGAGCTGAGCCAAGTGTCCGACGAAACGCGTGCAGCCATTGACGAAGACTTAGCCCAAATCGACCATAGTATCGGGCAACTAATGGAGTATGCTCGCCCGGCGGCCGAGGTTCCCGAGCATGGCATTGACGTGTCAGCGGTACTGCGCGACGTGTTTGAGCGCGAACGCATGCACACCGAATCTCTTGGAGGCGAGCTAACCGGTACCATTGAGCCAAATCTGTACGCCAGAATTAGCGCACACGACTTAAAACGAATTATTTCTAATTTAATTGAAAATGCGCGTCGCTATGGACGCAGCGTCAGCGACGATAAGGCGCGTATAACACTGTCCGCACAGCAGCGCGGCAACATTTTAGAAATTACCGTTAAAGATGATGGTGTTGGCATTGCTCAAGAAGACCTGCAACGTTTATTGCGCCCGTTTTCACGAGGCGTATCGGCACGCACCGGGGTCAGCGGTGCCGGCTTAGGACTGGCCATTGTTGAGCGCTTACTTGGGCAAGTAGGGGGGCATTTTCATTTAAGCAGTACCCCTGGTGAAGGCTTGTGCGCAAGAATACAACTGCCTAAACTGCGCAGCCGGCATACTACTGACTAACTACGCGCGATAAAGTAAAGCGACAACCGTTGCTGCAATACCCTCCTTGCGCCCCACAAAACCTATTTGTTCATTAGTTTTACCCTTGATATTGACCTGTTCTGGCTCAATCTGTAGGTCATGGGCAATATTGCTTGCCATCGCGGCAGCATGAGGTGCAATTTTGGGTGCCTGAGCGTGAATGGTGGCATCCACGTTCCCTATGCGCCACCCTTGCTCTGCAACCAATTGATAAGCATGGCGCAGTAAGACACGGCTATCCGCGCCCTTGTATTGTGGGTCAGTATCAGGGAAATGTCGGCCTATATCACCTAAGCCTGCCGCACCCAAAATGGCATCAGTGACAGCATGCAATAAAACGTCAGCATCTGAATGGCCCAACAAGCCATGCGTATGCTCTATCGTAACCCCGCCTATAATAAGAGGACGCCCGGTGCACAATATATGCACATCAAACCCCTGCCCTACACGAAAGGGTATCGTCATAACCATTTTTCCATGAGTTCAAAATCCTCAGGCCAAGTCACTTTAAAATTACGTGCAGAGCCCACCACAAGTATAGGCTGTTGGCCGAACAGCTCTATCGCTGAGGCCTCGTCCGTAATGACTGCCTGCTTAGTTTGGGCGTCTAACAAAGCCTGCTTTAACAGCGCCGCAGGAAACATTTGCGGAGTCTGTGCTAACCACAAGTTTTCGCGATCAACCGTCGCTTGCACCAGTACGCTTTGCCCAGCCGGTGCACCTCGTTTGACAGTATCGGGAACCGGTAAGGCTAATAGCCCGCCCTGCCCTAGCCCTAAGCAAGTATCGATTAAGGCACGTAACGACTGTGCTGGTAAACCAGGCCTAGCAGCGTCATGCACTATAACCCAATCTTGCTCTTGCAGCGCTAACTCTTGTAGTGCATTGGTGACGGTATCGGCGCGGCTTGCACCACCACAATACCGCAACACAGTGCGTGGCAGTTTACCCAGCTCTTTTTCCCCCCATGTGTCGCCCGGCGCTAAAATTACTCGCACTTGGTCGATACGCTCGTCTTGCAACAAAGCTACTACTGACCATCGCAGCATGGCCTGGCCTTTCAGCAAGCGGTACTGTTTAGGTAGCGTAACATCTTGCTCTGCACCCACAGCCCTTGCACCGATTCCTGCGGCTGGCAAAATGGCAATCAACTTTCTATTCATAACAACGTAATTTCATAATGACTATCCTGACGGAAACCGATACGCAACATACTCTGGCATTGCCAAGCTCCGCTCAAGTCTTGGCCGCCATTAAGCCCGGCCTCAGGTATGCTCAGCCTATGCCTCCAGGCTCCGGGGATGCTTGCTTATTGGCCGATTTAGCGCAGCAATATGCTGGCCCGCTTATTGTATTATGTGCTGACCCTTTAGATGCACAACGACTCAGCGAAGAGTTAAGCTTATTTGCCCCCAATAAGCGTATCCGTCAGTTGCCTGATTGGGAAACTTTACCTTACGACAGCTTTTCACCACATCAAGACCTGATTTCAGCTCGTTTGCGCACCTTACATGCACTAAAGCAAAATGAGCTAGATATCTTAACGGTGCCGGTTACCACAGCCTTATACCGCCTTGCTCCGCCTTCATTTTTAGCCGCCTACACCTTTTCCTTTGCCCAAGGCGACAAACTTAACGAACAAGCCTTACGTGAGCAACTAACTCTCGCCAACTACACCCATGTTACTCAAGTCACGGCGCCTGGTGAGTTTTGTATTCGTGGCGGACTGCTAGATTTGTTCCCTATGGGTTCGGTACTGCCTTATCGCATTGACCTATTTGATGACGAAATCGAATCTATACGCAGCTTTGATATCGACACTCAGCGTAGCCTCTACCCAGTCAAAGAAGTGCAGTTATTACCGGGTCGAGAATTCCCTTTAGACGAAGACGCCCGTCAAGCCTTTCGGGCTCGTTTTCGAGAGTATTTCGAAGGCGACCCGTCCAGAGCGCTACCTTATAAAGATGTGGGTAATGGCATCGCTTTTGCTGGTATCGAGTATTACCTGCCGTTATTCTTCTCCAGTACTGCGACCCTTTTTGATTACCTACAAGCATCAAGCTTGCTGGTAACACACGGCGATGTACAACAAGCCATACAAAGCTTCACTCAAGACACACAAAACCGCTATCAGTTTCTGCGTCATGACCCTGAACGCCCTATCGCTAATCCCTCCACTTTATTTCTAAGTAATGACGATTTTTTCCACGAGATAAAGCCTTTTGGGCGTTTAAGCTTGCAAAAGCAAGAGCAGGTACACCCTGACTTTGTGCCCTTGCCTAATATCGCGGTCAATCGCCGAGCCGATGATCCACTGGCGTTACTGCGTGCCGAAGTGCTCAACGAGCGCCGCCGTACCGTATTATGTGCGGACTCAGCTGGCCGACGTGAAACTCTGCTGCAAATGCTGCATGAGTACAACGTCAAACCCGATCCTGACGTGCAAACCTTAGGCGAGTTCCTGGACAGCGATAGCCGTTTCGCCCTTATCGTAGCCCCACTGTTTCACGGTTTTGCTTTAGCTCAGGCTGAGCTCAGCCTACTGACAGAGAACGACCTTTACCCCACCCAAACACGCAGTCCACGAGGCCGTCGTCGCCAAGAGCGTAGCAGCGATGTAGAGGCTATGGTGCGCGATTTGTCTGAGCTACGACGAGGTGACCCAGTAGTCCATACCGAACACGGCATAGGTCGCTATTGTGGCCTTATTGAGATGGATCTAGGGGAAGGGCCAGTCGAGTTCTTGCACTTAGAATATGCCAAAGACAGCACCTTGTATGTGCCCGTCGCACAACTGCATCTAATTTCTCGCTACAGCGGCTCGGACCCCGAGCATGCTCCCCTGCATCAGCTAGGTTCGGGGCAATGGGACAAAGCACGTCGAAAAGCGGCCAAGCAGGCACGTGATAGCGCCGCCGAACTTCTGGCTATTTATGCTCAGCGCGCGGCTCGCAATGGGTACGAATTTACACTGCCTATGCAAGACTACCAAGCTTTTTCCGAGGGCTTTGGCTTTGAGGAAACACCCGATCAAGCGGCAGCCATTGAAGCAGTCATTCATGATATGACCTCAGGACGCCCTATGGACCGCCTAGTCTGCGGCGATGTAGGGTTTGGTAAAACTGAAGTGGCTCTGCGAGCCGCTTTTCTAGCCGTCGCTAACGGCAAACAAGTGGCCTTGCTATGCCCTACTACCTTACTGGCTGAGCAGCATGCTCAAACCTTTACTGACCGTTTCTCTGATTGGCCCATTCGGGTTGCGGAGCTATCCCGCTTTCGCTCCAACAAAGAAAGCAACGCTGCCATAGCAGGATTAGCAGAAGGATCGGTGGATATTGTCATCGGCACGCACAAAGTGCTCTCAGAGAGCGTGACATTCAAAAATCTTGGTTTAGTCATTATTGATGAAGAGCATCGATTTGGAGTACGTCAAAAAGAGGCCCTAAAAGCGCTGCGAGCTGAAGTCGATATTTTGACGCTCACCGCCACCCCTATTCCCCGTACTTTGGGCATGTCGTTAGAAGGTATTCGCGATTTCTCTGTTATTGCCACCGCTCCACAGAAACGCTTAGCCATCAAGACTTTTGTCCGCAGGGAAGACGGCAGCACCATACGCGAAGCCCTATTACGAGAGCTTAAGCGTGGGGGACAAGTCTACTTCTTACACAACGAGGTCGACACCATACAGAATCGCAGGGCTAGACTGGAGGAGTTAGTTCCCGAAGCCCGTATCGCCGTCGCACACGGACAAATGGCCGAGCGTGAACTGGAAGCGGTCATGAAGGGGTTCTATCAAAAACGCTATAACGTCTTACTTTGCACGACCATCATAGAAACGGGTATTGATGTGCCAAGCGCGAACACTATCGTGATTCATCGCGCCGATAAGCTTGGGCTGGCACAGTTGCATCAACTACGTGGCCGCGTGGGTCGCTCGCACCACCAAGCCTACGCCTACTTGCTCACCCCCGGCGAGGATGCCATCACCAGCAACGCCAAAAAACGCTTAGATGCTATTCAGGCCATGGAAGAGTTAGGGGCTGGTTTTTTCCTTGCTATGCACGATTTAGAAATTCGCGGTGCCGGTGAAGTCTTAGGAGAGTCCCAATCAGGGGACATTCAGGAAGTGGGCTACTCCATGTATTCGGACATGCTGAATGCCGCCGTCAAAGCCCTTAAAGCCGGCGAGGAGCCCGACCTAGACTCCCCCTTCAAGGCCCAGTGCGAGATCAATTTACGTAGCTCCGCCTTACTGCCCAGTAATTATTGCCCCGACGTCAATGCGCGCTTAGGCCTGTACAAAAAGCTCGCTCACGCGCGCGATAACGACGACCTTATTGCCATTCATGAAGAGCTCATTGACCGCTATGGCTTATTGCCCGAGCCTGCGGAAAACCTACTCAGCGTACACAGACTACGCATCCAGGCTGAACCACTAGGCATTATTAAAATTGACGCGAGTGAAACTCAAGCCACTATTCAGTTTTCCAGCAAGCCCAATGTAGATCCAGTAAGCCTGATTGAATTAGTGCAAAAACAGAAACACATACGTTTTGCAGGCCCTGATAAATTGAAAATGGAGATGGCAGCTGGGCTGGATCTTAAGCAGCGCACTCAACAAATTACTGAGCTGCTACGCCAATTGAATAAGAGCCAACGCTAGCGCTGCAATGAAAACAGCACATTACCCTATACGGTATGTGCTGTTTTACCCCCGCCATCAAGCGGCATAATCAGTACTTACTTAGTGACTTAAACGAAACCAGTTCAAAACCCCGTCTAAAGGTGCATAATTCAATGCAAAAGCGGCTTGCTCTTGTACTACAGGCTTAGCCCTATAGGCGACTGAGTACTTCGCTTGAGCCATCATCACTAGGTCATTTGCCCCATCTCCAATGGCCAAGCACTGCTGTGGACCAGCGCCTAGTTCCTGCGCCAAAGCCTGCAAGTAATGAGCCTTAGCATGACTGTCCACAATATCACCAACTACACGTCCGGTTAATACCCCTTGCTCGACCTCGAGCGTGTTCGAATAAGCAAAATTCAGCTCTAGCCGTTGCTGTACCCGCTCAGTGAAAAAAGTGAAGCCCCCTGATACCAATAGGGTTTTCACACCATGCTGATGCGCTCCAGCAACCAGCTCTGCAGCCCCTTTATTGAACTGTAATCGCTCCGCATACACTCTTTGGAGGGCTTGCACCGGCACGCCTTCTAGTAGGGCGACTCGACGGCGCAGACTTTCTGAAAAATCGCTAATCTCACCTCGCATTGCCGCTTCGGTAATCGCTGCCACCTGCGGTTTGCGGCCGGCCATATCGGCGATCTCATCAATACACTCTATCGTGATTAAGGTGGAGTCCATGTCCATGGCTAAGACCCGCATATCGGACAAATTATCAATTTGGTTCAGATAAGCGAAGTCCACGCGAGCTTGCTGGCACAATGCCTGCACTTCTTTCTTGCTCGCAGGGTCAGCCCCAAGAATACGAACAACATTGGCTTGCGCTAAAGGCTGTACCCCATCAGCTTGGGCTAGGGCGGCAACCTTTTCTATAAACGAGCCATCAAAATGAGGCCCTTGCAAAATTAAGTGAGACATAGACGATTCAAAGAGTATTAACGGAGCAAAAAATAGCAGAAAGCAATATTGTAGCCCCGAGAAGATCTCTACAGCATGCAGCGCTCACGACTGGACACTTTTTAGCTCTACACAGGTGCCCCCCTAGCTGCTACGATATTCCAACACGCTGAAAACTTGCTAATAAGGGTGATCGCTATGTACGTCTGGCCAAACAATCAACTACTCGACTTACTCAATATCGAGCAGCCCATCATACAAGCCCCCATGGCGGGCGCCCAAGATGCGCAATTGGCTATTGCTGTTGCTCAAGGTGGTGGCCTAGGTTCTATTCCTTGTGCCATGCTATCGCCCGAGCAAATCCTCACACAATTTCATCTGTTTAAACAGGCTACGCCTGCCCCCGTCAATCTCAACTTCTTTTGCCATCCAGATCTCGCCCATAACCGTGAACAAGAGCAACAATGGCTTGCCCGCTTAAGCTCCTACTACATTGAAGCAGGTCTAGATCTAAACACCCCGTTGCCTAATGCCTCTCGTAGCCCCTTTCAGGCGGTTCATGCAGAACTTATCCAAACACTGAAACCGGAAGTAGTCAGCTTTCATTTTGGCTTACCCGATGCTTCTTTGCTTGATCTGGTTAAACAAAGTGGCGCACTAGTATTCTCTTCTGCCACTACAGTCCAAGAGGCTGTGTGGCTGAAAGAGCGAGGCTGTGACCTCATTATTGCGCAAGGCTACGAGGCAGGAGGCCACAGAGCATTGTTCTTAGATACTCGCATCGACACCCAAGTTGGCTTAATGGCCCTATTACCGCAAATTGTTGACGCTACCGACCTGCCGGTGATTGCCGCTGGCGGGATAGTGGATGGTCGCGGTATCACAGCGGCTTTTGCACTTGGAGCTTGCGGCGCGCAGTTAGGTACCGCTTTTTTATTTTGTCCCGAGGCAAAAATATCCTCCTTGCATCAACAAGCGCTGTCAAACAGCACAGCAAGCAGTACCGCCTTAACCAATATTTTTACCGGCAAACCGGCCCGTGGCATACTGAATAAGGCCATGCTAGAGTTGGGGCCTATCAGTACAGAAACCCCCGATTTCCCCTACGCTGCCTCCGCCATCGCACCCTTACGCAGTGCCGCTGAGCATGCACAATCCAGCGAGTTTACCCCTCTATGGAGCGGGCAAGCAGCCGCCCTAGGACGAGAGTTGCCCGCGGATCAACTCGTACGGGTATTGGCCCAAGAAAGTCAGGGGGTTTGTAAGCAATTAGGCCTAGCGGGGTCAAAGTACCCACTGGAAAAAGCATAGAGGTCAAGATAAAAAAATAGCCGCTCATTGGAGCGGCTATTTTTTCAGTGCACTTATTCAAACTTACCTTTTGGATGGCGCATCAAATAGCGGTACACAAAGCCGGGGTATGCCATGACCAAAAACAGACACAAAGTAATGACATAGAATTCCCAGTTTTGAGGAAAACGATTACCTATATGGCTTTCAAAAGCAAAGCCCAATGCACCGACTAAACAATAAAAAACCAGTACTTCCAGTAAACGAATAAATAAGTTCTTCTGTACTTTCTGCTGCTTTGATAACCACCCTGGTAAAGACATTAAGAGGCTAGCACTGAACAAGGCCAGCAACAGTTTAATCATGAACTCAGCGGACGAGTTCGCTAACAAACCGCTTAAGCTTCCCAAGTACGATAGTATGACCCAAACCAAAAAAGCTAAAACACAGAAAAACAATACACCGATAAAAAACTGAACCCACATGGGTCGAGGACTTTCCCCTTTCTGTGACCAAGGTAAAAGCAAAAAAGGCTTCTCTATCACAAAGGGCAAATTGGCTACGCATAACGCTAAGGCAATCAGCAAATAAACGGAGAAAGTCTGACTCATGTAAAAACTCAATTAAAACTGCAGTGACGCTTCAATGACTTTGATGCACAGTTCCATGAGGTAGTTCGGAAACATACCAATCACCAAGATCAAGGCACCATTCAATACCATTAAAGCACGTGCTAAGAGACTGGCCTGAACTGGCTGTACTGCACCTTGAGGCTCGTCAAAATAAATCACTTTCACTACACGCAAGTAATAAAAAGCGCCAATCAGGGACATAATGACGGCAAACACTGCCAACCAGATATACCCTGATGAGACCACCGCTTGCAGTACGCTTAATTTAGCAGCAAACCCAGCCATAGGAGGAATACCGGCCAACGAGAACATGGACAGCAACCATACTAGCGCAAAGCCCGGATGCTGACGATTCAGCCCTTTAAGGTCATCAATATTTTCACATTCAAAGTCTTTACGGCTCAAAAGTAAAATCAAACCGAACGTACTTAATGTGGTTAATACGTATATCACTACGTAAAACAAAGATGCGCCGTAAGCCTGAACGTTGTTTTCCCCCACCGACAGCACTCCAGACATTAGGCCTAAGAACACAAAGCCCATGTGCGAAATGGTGGAGTAAGCTAGCATACGCTTCAGGTTAGTCTGCATGATAGCGGTTAAGTTCCCGATTAAAAGGGAAGCAATCGCCATCAGCATCAACATAGGCTGCCAGTCTATCGCCACACCATGCAAGGCTTCCACCAAGAAGCGCAAAGCAATAGCAAAGGCAGCAAGTTTAGGAGCAGCACCGATAACCAGCGTAACAGTAGTGGGCGACCCTTGGTAAACGTCAGGAGTCCACATATGGTAGGGTGCTGCGGTCAGTTTGAAAGCCAAGCCAGACACTACAAACACCACACCAAATACCAACGCTAAGCGCTGCGCCTCACCTGCTCGAATGACTTCAGCAATTTTACCTAGGTCTAATTCGCCGGTAGCACCATAAATCATGGACATACCGTAAAGCAATACACCTGAGGCCAAGGCACCCAATACGAAGTACTTCATCGCCGCTTCAATTGACTCGCGGTGATCACGACGCAAAGCGACCAAAGCATAGGCGGCAAAGGACATCAGCTCGACGCCCAAATACACCATCAGCATGCTGCCTGCTGAAATCATCAGCATCTGGCCTAGCAAGGCCATCAATGTCAACGAGTACAACTCGCCGCCACGGCTTAGCATGTCACGCTGAAAGGCGTATTCGCGACCATAGATCAACGTGACCGCTACGGCAATACAAGAAAGTAGCTTAAGGAAATGGGACAGTGAGTCGACAACGAACAGGCCACCAAAAGTGACGCCATTCATGTTGCTCGACCATTGCCACAACACACTAAGCGCAACCACCACTAAAGTAATAAGCGTCAATGCGAAAGTACTATCACGTTTCGCATGTTGGCTGAAGGCATCAAAAACCAGCACACCCGAGGCTAAGATCAACAACAGGATCTCAGGCAGTGCCAGGACAAAGTTGAATGAATTTTCCATAATGTTTAGGGCCTACAGTTTCGAGACGGAGACGTGTTGCAGCAACGCTTCGACCGAAACGTGCATGACTTCGGTAAACGGCTTTGGATAAATACCCATATACAACACAGCGATAGCCATAACACTCAGGATAAAGAACTCGCGACCAGACAAATCACTCATGGCAGCCACTTGAGGATTCTCTATCGGGCCAAAGGCCACGCGTTTGAGCATCCACAGTGAGTAAGAAGCACCAGTGATCAGAGCAGTAGCGGTCAATAAACCGACCCAAAAGTTGTACTCCACAGCACCCATGATGACGGTGAACTCACCGATAAAACCACTGGTACCGGGCAAGCCACAGTTTGCCATAGAGAACAAGACGAAAAAGGTCACGAAGCGCGGCATAACCTTCACGACACCACCGTAATCGGCGATCTCGCGACTATGCATACGGTCGTAGAGCACCCCTATACACAAGAACATCGCACCCGATACAAAACCGTGCGAGATCATCTGCATAATGGCGCCTTCCAATCCCGTTACGTTGAACAGGAAAAAGCCTAGCGTGACAAAACCCATGTGGGCGACCGAAGAATAGGCCACCAGTTTTTTCATATCGTCTTGAACAATAGCAACCAATCCGATATAGATCACCGCAATCAACGACAGGGTAATCATAAATACTGATAGGTTCTGAGCTGCGTCAGGAACAATGGGTAGCGAGAAGCGAAGGAAACCGTAAGCACCTAGCTTCAGCATAATGGCTGCCAAAACAACTGAACCGCCTGTAGGAGCTTCCACGTGGGCATCAGGCAACCATGTGTGCACCGGCCACATAGGCACTTTGACCGCAAAAGCCATCAGCAAAGCGATAAAGATCAGTATCTGTGGTGTGTAGCCCAGCTTCACGTCATGCCAAGTCAAGATGTCGAACGTACCGCCGGACACATTCCATAGATAAATGAAGGCAATCAGTGTCAACAAGGAACCTAACAAGGTATATAGGAAGAACTTGAATGCTGCGTAAACGCGGTTCGGTCCGCCCCAGACCCCAATAATTAAATACATGGGGATCAAAGTGGCTTCAAAGAACACGTAAAACAGCAAACCGTCCAGTGAGCTAAATACCCCAACCATCAAACCTGACAGTATAAGGAAAGCCCCCATGTACTGGGCTACCCGGTTCTTAATCACTTCCCAACCGGCTAACACGACGATAATCGTGATGAACGCAGTCAGTAATACAAACCACAGGGATATACCATCGATACCCAAATGGTAATTAACATTAAAAGCCGAAATCCAGGAAGTTTTTTCCTCGAACTGCATCGCTGCCGTCGAGTTATCAAACCCTGTATACAAAGGAATAGTTACCAGTAGGCCCGCTATAGAGCCTAACAGGGACAGCCAGCGGGTGAACTCGGGGCGATCATCGCGCCCCAGAGCCAGCACTAGCAAACCAGCGACAATAGGAACAAAAATCGCCAGCGTTAACCAAGGAAGAGTAGAAGACGCCATATCGCTAGCCATTACTGAACCGTCAGTACAAAAAAGGTTAAGAGGACCAAGATACCCAGAATCATGGCTAGGGCATAGTGGTAGATGTAGCCAGTTTGCAGATGGCGACTCACTGCCGCGATCATGCCCACTACTCGCGCACTACCATTGACCAATAAGCCATCAATCAAGCCACGGTCAGCCCCTTTCCACAGGCCTGTACCCAAGCAGCGAGCACCACGGGCAAGAACCTGTTCATTGAACCAGTCAGCATAGTATTTGTTTTCCATGATGCGATACAGGAAAGCAAAGTTGCGCTTGAAAGCAGCTGGTACAGCGGGATTCACCAAGTACATGTAAGCAGCGACCACCATACCAGCAATCATCAGCCAAAATGGTACCGTGACAAAGCCATGCACACCGTAATCAAACCAGTTAGTCCAGTGCTCAGCCAACACAGCCATGGCCGGGTGATCAGGCAATACTTCAATGATGCCGTGGAAGTAGTTACCGAATAGCAGAGGATCTACAAACCAGACTCCTGCAAAAACAGACGGTATGGCCAGCAACACCAAAGGCAGAGTGACTACCCAAGGAGATTCTTTAGGATCACCACCGTGCTCATGGTGATCATGTGCATCGTCATGCTTCACATTGCGGAAGCGCTCTTGCCCATGGAATACCAGGAAATATAAACGGAAAGAATACAAGGAGGTAACAAATACACCGATGAGGGTAGCGTAATACGCATAACCAGCGCCCCAAACCTGAGCGGCTCCAGCAGCCTCAATAATGCTTTCTTTGGAGTAAAAGCCCGAGAAAAATGGCGTTCCAACCAAAGCCAAAGTACCGATCAAAAAGGTAAACCAAGTAACAGGCATGTACTTGCGCAAGCCACCCATATTACGGATGTCTTGATCGTGGTGCATACCGATAATTACGGAACCTGCGCCCAAGAACAGCAAGGCTTTAAAGAACGCGTGAGTCATCAGGTGAAAGATAGCTGCCGAGTATGCTGAAGCACCCAAAGCGACGGTCATGTATCCCAACTGAGACAAGGTAGAGTAGGCAATCACGCGCTTGACGTCATTTTGAATAATGCCCAGCAAACCTAGGAACAGAGCCCCTGTGGCACCAATAATCATAATGAAAGACAACGCAGTCGACGACTGTTCAAAAACAGGCGAGAAGCGTGACACCATAAAGATACCCGCTGTCACCATCGTTGCCGCGTGAATTAATGCGGAAATAGGTGTAGGACCTTCCATGGAGTCAGGCAACCAGCTATGCAAAGGTACTTGCGCCGATTTACCCATAGCTCCAATAAACAGAGCAATCGAAGCCACTGTTAATAGTTGCCAGTCGGTGCCGGGGAAAGTCAGAGTGCTGAGCTCTTGAACCTTTGCAAAGACATCACTGTAGTTCATTGAGCCTGTGTAGGCGTACAACAAACCGATACCTAGCGCAAAACCGAAGTCACCCACGCGGTTGACCAAGAAGGCTTTCATATTGGCGAAAATGGCCGTTTTACGCTCGAACCAGAAGCCAATCAGCAAATAAGACACTAGACCTACTGCTTCCCAGCCGAAAAATAGCTGCAACATGTTGTTAGACATGACCAGCATCAACATCGAAAAGGTAAACAGCGAGATATAAGAGAAAAAGCGCTGATAGCCGGGATCGTCACGCATGTAGCCAATGGTGTAGATATGCACCATTAGCGACACGGAAGTCACAACAACCATCATCAACGCGGTCAGTTGATCAATGAGAAAGCCGATATCCCATTGCACATTACCGATGGTAATCCATGTGTAGACCGCACCGTTAAAGGTGTGGCCATCTAACACTTGGAACAACACCATGACTGAACCAATAAAGGAAATCAGTACGCCCGCGATAGTAATTAAATGTGCTCCGGTTTTGCTCACAATACGAGCTAGAAAGCCCGTACCGAACAACCCCGAAAGCAAGGCACCCACTAAGGGAGCCAAAGCAACTGTTAAATATAGATTTATGGAGTTCATTGTTCTGCTATCCCATCAACCCTTGAGCTGGTCTAGATCGTCAACATTGATCTTGTTTAAGCTACGGAAGAGCAAGACCAATATAGCCAGACCGATAGCAGCTTCCGCTGCAGCGACTGTCAGGACGAAGAAAACAAACAGCTGACCCGCCGTATCACCAAACCAGGTAGAAAAGGCGACGAAGTTAATGTTGGCAGAAAGCAAAATCAATTCTACCGACATCAATAAAATGATCAGGTTGCGCCGGTTCATAAAGAAACCTAGCAGACCAATTGTGAACAGAATCGCACCTAAGACCAGATAGTGCGCAAGAGTAAGCGTCATCATCAGTTGTCTCCCGGTATGGTATTGTCAGCCTTGGCTGGCTGCTCAGTCTGAGAAGCGATATTGACCATGCGCAAACGATCCTTAGCACGTACCCGTACTTGTTGACTAGAGTTAGTACGAATAACGTCAGTACGCTTACGTAGCGTCAGGGCAATAGCAGACACCATACCCACCAACAACACAATACCGCCTACCAATACCGCCAAGACATAGTCGGTATACATCAGCACACCAATAGCAAGCGTATTGTTGTAGTCGGCCGCCACTGGCGCAGCAGGGCCAGCATGGTACCAAGTATTAGTCAGTACAAAGCCCATTTCCAAAACCATAACTATGCCTATGATGAGACTCATAGGCATATAGGGTTTGAACTTGTTGGGTACGCTTTCCTCGCGCACATCAAGCATCATGATGACAAACAAGAACATCACCATCACGGCGCCCACGTAAACCACGACCAAGAGCAAAGAGAGGAACTCTGCACCCGTCGTCATCCACACCATCGCGGCGGTAAAAAAAGCCAAAATCAAGTGCAACACCGCAGTAACGGGACTACGCGCCGTGACCACACGGAACGCAGCAATCACCAGTATCAGTGAGAGCACATAAAACAGCACAGTAGTAAATAACATAATTAACGTACTCCGGCCTTAACGATACGGTGCGTCTTCGGCACGACGACGGGCGATTTCAGTTTCATAACGATCACCTACCGCTAGCAACATGTCTTTGGTGAAGTACAGATCGCCTCGCTTCTCACCGTGATACTCATGAATATGAGTTTCCACAATAGAGTCAACGGGACAGCTTTCTTCACAAAAGCCACAGAAAATGCATTTGGTGAGATCAATGTCATAACGCGTAGTGCGGCGTGTACCATCTTCACGTTCTGCCGACTCAATGGAAATCGCCAAAGCTGGACACACGGACTCGCAAAGCTTACAGGCAATACAGCGCTCTTCCCCGTTGGGGTAGCGACGTAAGGCATGCAAGCCGCGGAAACGTGCCGAGGTTGGTGTTTTCTCCATTGGGTAGCGCAACGTAATTTTGCGCTTGAAAAAATATTTGCCGGTAAGGCGCATGCCTTTGAGCATTTCGGTCAGCAGCAAACTGCCGAAGAAATCTTTGATTGCTTCCATAATTTAGCCCCTGTGCCTTATTGCCAGATGTTCAATGGCGTTTGCATCCAAATCGCCACGATCAACAGCCACACACCCGTTAAAGGGATGAACACCTTCCAGCCCAGACGCATAATCTGGTCATAACGATAGCGTGGGAATGTCGCGCGGAACCAAACAAACATGGAGACGACGACAAAGGTTTTTAGCCCCAGCCACAACCAACCTGGAATCCAAGTAAAGGGTGCAAACTCTACCACTGGCGTCCACCCCCCCAAGAACATGATGGATGCCAATGCCGACAACATAATCATGTTGGCGTATTCGCCCAAGAAAAACAGAGCAAATCCCATTCCAGAGTACTCAACCATGGGGCCTGCAACAATCTCGGACTCGCCTTCCACTACGTCAAAGGGGTGACGGTTGGTTTCTGCGACCGCAGACACCACATACACCACGAATAAGGGTAAAAGCGGCAACCAGTTCCATGAGAGGAAGTTCAAGCCTTTATCGGCGAAATAACCTTGAGTTTGACCTACCACGATGCCAGACAGGTTTAAGGTCCCCGACACCAACAACACAGTAATCAAGACAAAGCCAATGGCTAGCTCGTAAGACAAGACCTGAGCCGCTGCACGCAAACCACCCAGTAAGGCGTATTTAGAGTTAGAGGCCCAGCCTGCAACCACCACACCATACACACCCAACGAGCTAATCGCTAACACATATAACAGACCAGCATTCACGTCTGCAAGAACTACGTCAGGACCAAATGGAATCACAGCCCATGCTGCTAACGCGGGCATTAAGGTGACCACAGGTGCCAACAAATACAGCGTTTTATTGGACTTAGCCGGAATGATCAACTCTTTGGTTAAGAGCTTAAACACGTCAGCAAATGGCTGTAGCAAACCGCGCGGACCCACACGAGTTGGGCCAAGACGAACGTGCATGAAACCAATCATTTTACGTTCCCAATACGTGAGGTAAGCCACGCAGAGAATGATAGGCACAGCAATCACGACGATTTTAATCAGCGTCCACACCACATACCATGCGGTGGGGCCGATCAGATCCGTACCAAAAGCCTGAATAGTAGATAAGATATCCATGTTATGCACGCTCCACAGTCAGTGGCGCAAAAGCGCTGCCGAGTGCGGCAGTTTGAGGAAATGCCGATGCAATGCGAACCGCTGATTGGGCCACGGTGTCATCAGCCTGCGCTGGCAAGACAATCTCGCCTTGCGCACTACGAACACGCACCTGATCACCATCTGATAGACCTAACGCTTGCAACTGCTGTGAGTGCATACGGGCTGTCGGTAGTGCACTGGCAGGCGTTGCCTGCAAGGGCTCTGAACGACGTACCAATGCATCCGTACGGTAGATAGGCACATCAGCCACACGCTCAAGTGCGTTAGCATCCACTTGATTCAATACTGGGTCGCCCTTGATTTGGTTAGACAGACGCGACTCCACGCCAGCCGCCATCACTAAATCACGTACTGACTCAGAGGTTTCGTCATCGAAACCATCGAGCTGAAACAAGTTACCCAGCACACGCAACACTTTCCATGCTGGTCGTGTGTCGCCAACCGGAGCCGCCGCACCTTTAAAGCTTTGCACCCGCCCCTCAGCATTCACGAATGTGCCGGAGGTTTCTGTAAAGGGGGCAATAGGCAACATGACATCTGCCCAGTCTTGCGCTGCAGAACGATAAGAGGTGAAAGCCACTGCCAGCGTGGACGCTTTTAAGGTTTCTACCGCACGGGCACCTAAATCGCTATCCATGGCCGGCTCGACATTCAGGACAAAGTAAGCACGTTGAGTTTGTGCCAACATTTGTTCCGCTGTCAGGCCACCTTTGGCAGGCACCGCGCCAGCCAAGTATCCACCCACCGTATTCGCCCCTGCCGTCAGGAAGCCTAGCTTTGCGTTCACGGCTTGAGCAATGGCGGCCGCATTAGCCAGAATTTCTGTGGCCACATCCGAAGAGATAGCCATATTACCGATCAACACTGCCACACGCTCACCACTACGTAAGCTGTCAGCAATTTGCTGGGCTTGAGCGGAAACCTGTAGCGTATCAAAACCAGCGGGTAAAGGCTGGGCATTTGCCTGAGCAATCGCCACCAATACCTCGCCTAGGGCTGTGGGTAATAAGCTAGGTTTAGTCGTAATGCGTGCCTCAATTGCGGCAAACAAGGGGTTATCAGCCGCCGAGTCAATAAAAGACACCTGAGCGCCACGTTTGACCGCCTGACGCAAACGCTGCGCCATCAAGGGATGATCTTTACGCAGGAAAGAGCCCACAACCAATACACGGTCTAGCTCATTGAGTTCAGTCAACGGCATACCTAGCCAAGGCGTACCACTTAATACTGAATCTAAACGAGAGTCGGTTTGACGCAAGCGAAAGTCCACGTTTTCTGAACCTAAAGCCCTGGCCAAACGCGCCAACAAAGCAAGCTCTTCAACGGTAGAGCTTGGGCTACCAATAAAGGCTAGTTGGTCAGCGCCAAACTTTTCCCGTACAGCATTCGTGGCATGTACCACGTGTTGTAGGGCATCGCTCCAAGAGGCCTCACGCCACTCGCCTTGATCATCACGCATCATGGGGTGGGTTAAACGATCTTCGGTGTACAAGCCTTCGTAAGAAAAACGGTCACGGTCGCTAATCCAGCACTCGTTCACCTCTTCGTTTTCGAAGGGCACCACGCGCAGTACTTTGTCTTGCTTAGCTTGAATGACTAAGTTAGCACCAACGCTATCGTGCGGGCTAACGCTGCGACGACGAGCCAGTTCCCACGTACGCGCATTAAAGCGGAACGGCTTGGACAGCAGGGCCCCTACGGGGCAAACGTCAATCATATTGCCGGAGAGTTCGGACTCAACGGCTTGACCAATAAAGGTGGTGATTTCCGCGTGCTCTCCGCGGTTCAACATCCCCACTTCTTGTACGCCAGCGATCTCTTCTCCGGTGCGCACACAACGTGTACAGTGAATGCAACGCTGCATGGCATCGGTGGAGATAAGTGGCCCCATGGATTTAGCGGCGACCACACGCTTTTCTTCTTTGTAGCGCGATTCATCCGCGCCATAACCAACCGCTAAGTCTTGTAATTGACACTCCCCGCCCTGATCGCACACGGGGCAATCTAGGGGGTGGTTAATTAACAGAAACTCCATCACGCTTTTTTGAGCGGCTACCGCTTTTTCGGAGCGCGTGTGCACGATCATGCCGTTGGTAACTGGAGTAGCACAAGCCGGTAAAGGCTTCGGCGCTTTTTCCACGTCAACCAGACACATGCGGCAGTTAGCAGCGATGCTAAGTTTTTTGTGATAACAGAAGTGCGGCACATAGACCCCAACATTATGAGCAGCCTGTATGACCATGCTGCCCTCTGGGGCTTCTACCTTAATGCCATCGATGGTGAGTTCTACCATTACTTTGTCCCGGCCTACAAATATTGAGGCACCACACAGCCTTTGTGCTCTATGTGGTGTGCGAACTCGTCGCGGAAATGCTTGACAAAACTGCGTACAGGCAATGCCGCAGCATCACCCAAAGCGCAGATCGTGCGGCCCATGATGTTATGAGCAATCTCATCGAGCATGTCCAAATCTTCTGGACGCCCCTGCCCATTCTCAATGCGCTTGACCATGCGCCAAAGCCAACCCGTTCCTTCACGACACGGAGTGCATTGGCCGCAGCTTTCGTGATAGTAAAAGTACGATAGACGCAGTAAGGATTTCACCATACAGCGCGTTTCATCCATTACGATCACAGCGCCAGAGCCCAACATGGAGCCGGCTTTAGCGATAGAGTCATAATCCAAGTTAGTCTGCATCATGATGTCAGCAGGCAATACCGGCGCACTAGAGCCCCCTGGAATAACCGCTTTCAACTTACGACCACCGCGCACACCACCTGCCATTTCTAGGAGGGTGGCAAAAGGAGTACCTAAAGGTACTTCATAATTGCCCGGCCGCTCGACATCACCAGAAATGGAGAAGATTTTGGTGCCGCCCGCATTAGCTACACCGATATCCAAATACTGCTGCCCACCATGGCGAATAATCCATGGGACCGCCGCAAAGGTTTCAGTGTTATTGATGGTGGTAGGTTTACCGTACAAACCAAAACTGGCCGGAAAAGGAGGTTTAAAGCGCGGCTGCCCTTTTTTACCTTCTAGCGATTCCAGCAAAGCGGTTTCTTCACCGCAGATATAGGCACCGTAACCGTGGAAAGCATGCAACTGGAAGTTAAAACCCGAGCCTAGAATATTATCGCCCAAGAAACCGGCTGCACGCGCCTGCTCTAGAGCTTCCTCGAAACGTTCATAGACTTCGAAAATCTCGCCGTGAATATAGTTGTAACCCACGCTAATGCCCATCGCAAACGCGGCAATAGCCATCCCTTCAATAACGATATGTGGGTTGAATCGTAAAATATCACGATCTTTAAACGTACCAGGCTCACCCTCGTCCGAGTTACACACTAAGTACTTTTGACCTGGTAATGTGCGGGGCATAAAGCTCCACTTCAAACCAGTAGGGAAGCCCGCGCCACCACGTCCACGTAACGCTGAAGCTTTAACTTCTGCAATCACATCGTCCGGTGTCATACCGGTGGTCAAAATTTTACGTAAAGCTTCGTAACCGCCACGTTTAACGTAGTCTTCCAGACCCCAGTCAGTACCGTTTAAGCCCGCCAAAATTTGTGGCTGGATATGACGATCGTGGAAGATCATACTGCGCGACAGATTAGCTCCAGGATCGGGTGCGAGCCCCTGAGCTAGTCTGCGCAGAATCTCCGGTGAACTCATGCCGACTCTCCGTGTTTTTTCAATTCCTCAAGCACGGCATCGATACGCTCGGGCTGCATATGCACACACATGTGCTGATTATTTAGCAGCATCACGGGTGAATCACCGCACGACCCCATGCACTCACCCATTAAGAGCGAGAACTGGCCGTCAGCGGTGGTTTCACCGTAATCGATACCCAATTTTTCTTTTAAGTACTCACCGGCCTTCACCCCGTCACGCAGGGCACAGGGCAAGTTAGTGCAGACGGTAATCGTCACGCGCCCAACCGGTTTTAAGTTAAACATATTGTAGAAAGTCGCCACTTCTTGCACGGCGATCGCCTCGACACCAATGTGACGAGCCACATCGGCCATAATTTCAGGCGACACCCAGCCTTTTTCTTGCTGGGCAATAGCCAGTGCTGCCATGATGGCAGAACGGCGCTGATCGGCTGGAAACTTCGCCAGTTCCCGGTCGATTTTTTGATAGGCTAATTCGGAAAGCAACATAATTCGGTTCCGTATATTCTGGTGCGACCTAACGGTCGATTTCACCAAACACAATATCCTGCGTCCCGATGATAGTGACCGCATCAGCAATCATGTGACCGCGTGTCATTTCATCTAGGGCCTGCAGGTGCACAAAGCCAGGGGCACGAATTTTCATGCGATAGGGCTTGTTGCCTCCGTCGGATATCAAATAGATACCGAACTCGCCTTTAGGGTGTTCTACCCCGGCATAGGCCTCGCCTTCCGGCACGTGCATACCTTCGGAAAACAGTTTGAAATGGTGGATGAGCTCCTCCATACCTGTTTTCATTTTTTCACGCTTGGGCGGCGCTATTTTATGATCCTCAGTAATAACTGGACCTGGATTATTACGCAGCCATTGTACGCACTGACGAATAATCTTATTACTTTCGCGCATTTCAGCTATACGCACCAGATAACGATCGTAAGAGTCGCCGTTGGTACCCACGGGAATATCGAACTCAAGGCGGTCATACACCCCGTAAGGTTGCACACGACGTAAATCCCACTCTACCCCTGAGCCACGCAACATAGGGCCTGTAAAGCCCAAGGCCTTGGCACGATCTGGATCAACCACACCGACGCCAACCAAACGCTGCTTCCAGATACGGTTATCGGTCAACAAGGTTTCGTATTCGTCCACACATGCGGGGAAACGGTTGGTGAAATCTTCGATAAAGTCCAACAACGAGCCTGAACGAGCCTCGTTCATCGCTTTCAGTTCTTTTTCGGAGCGGTACTTGTTACCTGTGTACAGTGCCATTTTCTCGGGCAGATCGCGATATACACCACCAGGCCGATAGTAGGCAGCGTGCAAACGAGCACCTGACACGGCCTCGTACACGTCCATAAGATCCTCACGCTCACGGAAGGCATACAAAAACACGGCCATGGCACCCACATCGAGGGCATGGGACCCCACCGACATGAGGTGATTCAAGATACGCGTGATCTCATCGAACATGGTGCGTATATACAGCCCACGCAACGGCACTTGTACCCCTGTAAGCTTTTCAACAGCCATACAGTAAGCATGCTCGTTGACCATCATGGAGACATAGTCCAGTCGATCCATGTAGGGCAAGGTCTGCAAAAAAGTGCGATGCTCGGCTAGTTTTTCGGTGGCACGATGCAGCAAACCAATATGCGGATCTGCACGTTGTATCACTTCACCGTCTAGCTCTAGCACCAGACGCAATACACCGTGTGCGGCGGGGTGCTGAGGACCAAAGTTAAGAGTGTAATTTTGAAGTTCTGCCATGATTAGCGCCCTACTCCGTAATCATCTTCGCGCACAACCCGAGGAGTGATCTCGCGTGGCTCAATGGTAACGGGTTGATAGATGACTCGTTGTTGCTCGGTGTCGTAGCGCATTTCAACGTAACCCGAAATCGGGAAATCTTTACGGAATGGGTGACCGATAAAACCATAATCAGTCAAAATACGACGTAAGTCTGGGTGGTTTTCAAACACCACCCCAAATAAGTCGAAAGCCTCACGTTCGAACCAATTGACCGTTGGCCAAACGTCGAACAAGGTGGGCAAAGTTGGAAAATCATCGTTAGGCACAAACGTGCGCACACGCAAGCGCCAATTATGCGTAAGCGATGTTAGATGCAACACCACTGCGTAGCGGTGTGGAAACAGGCTGGGATCAGGCTGAAAAGTAGGAGCGCGCCAGGCGGAATAATCAACGCCACACAAATCAATACAGGTTTCAAAACGCAGGTCTGCGTGATCCCGTAAGGTTGTACACACTTCCACCCAGCTCTCCGCCGGTGTTTCCAAACTAAGCTCGCCCAACGCGCAGCTTAATTTAATATCATCGCCCAGCACTGAGCGTAAGTTTTTCTCTAGAGTTTCTAGCCGTGTCATAGTCTCATTTCAACCTAAAGAGGCACCGCCTTAGCGGGCGATCGTATTGGTCAGACGAATCTTGTTTTGCATTTGCAGCAAGCCGTAAACCAGCGCCTCGGCCGTAGGTGGGCAACCGGGCACATACACGTCTACGGGTACGATACGATCACAACCACGCACCACCGAATACGAGTAGTGATAATACCCACCCCCGTTGGCACAGGAGCCCATAGAGACCACCCAGCGAGGCTCTGCCATTTGGTCGTAGACCTTACGCAAGGCAGGTGCCATTTTATTGCACAGCGTACCAGCCACGATCATAAGATCAGACTGACGCGGGCTGGGACGGAAAATAATGCCGAATTGATCAAGGTCGTAACGTGCTGCACCAGCGTGCATCATTTCCACGGCACAACAGGCCAGACCGAACGTCATGGGCCACATAGAGCCTGTTTTTGCCCAGTTCAGCAATTTGTCTGCACTGGTGGTTACAAAACCTTCTTTAAGAATGCCATCGATAGCCATAATTGTATGCCTTTTAGCGGGCCGGCATCAGTCCCACAGACTGCTACGCCCTATTTGCTTACCAAGTTTACTAGCCGCTTGCGCAAGCCGTATAAACCTCACACCCGTCACTCCTAGTGACATGACACCGAGATTACTCCCAATCCAGGGCGCCTTTTTTCCATTCGTAGATAAAGCCGACTGTCAATACAGCCAGAAATGCCATGACAGTCCAGAAGCCTACTAACCCTACGGTGCCATTAGCCATCGCCCAGGGAAACAAAAAGGCAATTTCCAGATCAAACATGATGAACAATATGGCGATGAGGTAGTAACGAATATCTACCTTCATACGGGAATCGCCAAATGCCTCAAAGCCACACTCGTAAGGAGATAGCTTTTCATCATAAGGGCGGTTAGGACCAAGTAAACGACCCGCCGTCAATAGCGCCAAACCTATACCTGTAGCCACAATAATGAACAGCAATACAGGGAAGTACTCTTGCAAGTTAGTCATGCAAAGCATCCAATCGCAGTAAATAAACTCTTGGATTGTAGCATTTTGAGAGCCATCTTTCGGGGGATAACCACACAGAGGCGTCAAGCTCATTAAGCGTTGCTAGAAGGCATCATATTTTCATTGAAATACGCGCAGATCTTGATTTTTGTAATTTTCACTGAACAGGAAAAACACAAGAACAGAACAACACCATAAGAATACGAAACAACAAAAAAGCCACTCCGAAGAGTGGCTTTAGGCTCTATACAGGTCATCATTAAGATGACCTGCTGCTGAGTGCGTAGTTGCCTACGCAACCCAATTAGAACTGGTGACGCAGACCAACACCAACCAGTGTGGACTTAGCATCTGTGGAGAAGTGTACGTTCTTGGCGTAGGAACCAATTGCGTATACGTTCGTGCGCTTGCTTAGTGGGTGTGTGTAACCCAAGCTGTATGTATGCTGCTTCTTGAACTCAGCGCCTGTACCTTGGAAAGCATCAGGAGCGCTGCGTGGGTCAGCCATTGTCCAAGATGCCATTACATTACCAGCACCTACTGGAGCGGACAAGCCAACCAAGTAAGAGTTAACTTTCAAGCCCTTACCGTTAATATTAGCTGGCAAACGCTCGCCGCTGAAGGACTGAGTCGCAAACATACCATCACGAGTTTGACCAAAAGCCAAAGACGCTTTTACAACTTCAAAGTCGTAGCTACCACCGATATTCCAGGCCTTAACAGTGTCTCCACCAACAACATTATTGCCGCTGTAGAACTCGGCTGTTTTACGCTGATCGTATGTAGCAACAAGACCGATAGGACCGTTGGAGTAACGCAGCGCTGTAGTGATAGCGCGTTGGTTTTCTTCCAGACCACCGGACTCTTTATAAGCCTGAGCACCGTCAGTATTAAAAGAATAACCAACCCCAAACTGGAAGCCAGAGAAGTTAGGAGTTTGGTATGTAACCAAGTTGTCGTAGCGAACTGTATTTACGGAAGTAAATGCAGCACCGACGTTAGCCTGATCGAAACCACCACCAAATGGATCAACGATACCAGGCATGTACTTGGAACCGATATTGGTTTGACGACCGAAGTCTAACTGACCCCAGCTATCACCAGCCAAACCAAGAGTAGCCTGACGGCCAAACAAACGATTGTTTACTTTAGCACTACCTTGAGCGGAGCCACCAGTACCTAAGTCAAAGCCACTTTCCAATTGGAATACAGCACGCAGGCCATCGCCCAGATCCTCAGAACCTTTCAGGCCCCAGCGGTTACCAGACTGAACACCGTTGATCAAGCCAGTTTTTTTGGATGTGATGGAGTTACCAGAACCACCGTACACACCCGAACCTTTGTACTGGTTAAAACCAATACCACCATCAACGATACCGTACAGCGTGACAGACGTTTCTGCGTGTGCGATGCCAGCGAAGCCGGCCATCAGAGCAGCAGCGAGCAGAGTCTTTTTCATGTAAGAAATCTCCGTAGATTTGAGTAAATCAGAGCAGCCCAACTACAACAGTGCTGCTGCTCCTTCTAACTCCGCAATGGGAAGTTAAGTGCTATTGCATCAAAATTCTGGCGACTTGACTACGAAAGCCTGTTCAAAGGTGAATCTTTCCGCTTTTCATGTTGGCTATACACAACAAAACATAGCAAAAACCCCATAAACAGGCCTTTTAGCAGGCTCACAAAAACCAGAGCTTTTGCAAAACAAAGACACCTCTTCTGGCTAGAAATAACTTGAATGAAATCAGCTAAGTATTGGTATTAGCTGATTTTTCGCTTAAATACCAAACTCACCTCAAGCAAGCCACATCCAACAAAAAGCAAGCGCCCAGCAACCCCAAGCAGGCTGATTGCATTCCAAGAACACCACAACACCCGAACAACCCAAAAACGAAGCATATAAAAAAACCCGCCTAACTTAATTAAGCGGGTTTTTAAATATTTGTAATTTGGTGCCGACGACGAGACTCGAACTCGTACAGCTTTCGCCACTACCCCCTCAAGATAGCGTGTCTACCAATTCCACCACGTCGGCAAATATGCAAAGACGATTACTATAGCACGAAACAAACAAAAACAATCCGAAATGCGCTTAAAACACTAAAAAAAGAACAATACCACCCAAATCGAAGAGGCAAATAGCTTTATAGCAACAAAAAACCACCCCGCGGGGTGGTTTTACTAGAATACCGAAAGCCTACTGGGCGGCAGGTAGGTCGCTAGCAGCCTTATCATCTGCCTGAACGCTATTGTCCACTGCTGGCATATCGCTATCAGCCTGCTGCGCAGGCGCTGATGGCACCTCGGCCGGCGTTCCGCTCACCGAAGGAACCTCTAGCGAGGGCACGGCCGGCACCTGATTCGAAGGCACGACGCTTTCAGTGGCACCACCTGGCACGGCGGACTCATAGCCCTGCATCACCCCATCAGTAAGTTGCTGACTAGGATGGTGCGCTACCCATGCCAACCCACCCGTTGTGACAAAAAACACCACTGCAGCCCATTTGGTTAGGCGCGACAGAAAGTTGGCCGCACCGGCCGCACCAAATACACTACCTGCAGAACCGCTGCCAAACGCAGAACCCATATCTGCACCCTTGCCTTGCTGCAACAGCACCAAGCCGATAATCGTCAGCGAAGACAATACTTGCACCGCTAGCAATACGGAAGACAAATTACCCATTCAAAAACTCCGTGACCTTAAGCGGCCGCAATATGTAAAAAATCATGAGCATGCAAAGATGCCCCCCCAACAAGGGCGCCGTCGATATCTGGCATGGCAAATAGATCAGCCGCATTATCGGGCTTCACACTGCCACCATAAAGTATGTGCAACGTATGAGCGATACTATCAGGCCACTGAGCGCGTATTAATGCGTGCACCTCTTGAGCTTGATCTGGCGTTGCACTTAAGCCAGTTCCAATTGCCCACACAGGCTCATACGCCACACAAATTTTTTGCAAGTCAGAAAGCGGCCAGTCAAGCACACAACGTAATTGCTCGATAATCACGGAATGGGTAACACCCGCTTCGTGCTCTTGCTGAGTTTCACCCACACAAAGTATAGGCTTTAACCCAGCATCGAGAGCCTGTCGCAATTTAGCGGCGACCAACTGATTGCTTTCCGCATGATATTGGCGACGCTCAGAATGACCGACGATCACCCAAGCACACTGTATATCGGCCAGCATGGAAGCTGATACTTCGCCCGTATACGCACCTTGAGCATGCGCGCTGACATCCTGGGCTCCTATAGCTATAGCAGAGCCTTTAAGGCAAGACGCCAGCTGCGACAAATACACATAAGGCGCACAAACAACCAAGTCGCAGGCCAGCGCGCTACCTGCCCCTTGCTTTAACTCGGCCAACAATTGCGCATTGCCCTGCAATGAGCCATGCATTTTCCAATTACCCACAAGCAGTCGCTTGCGCAAAGAGTGTACCGCCATGAACTTGCTTTTACCCGCTCAAGAGATAGTAAATATTTTAAATAAGCTAACTAACAACCCGCTATTGTAGCGCGAGCTGCTTATATTCGCCTAACAAGAATTCTCTTACTCTACCAGCAAGATAATTTTACCTACTTGCTCACCAGCTTCCATCATGGCATGCGCTTGGGCTGCATCGTGTAATGGAAATTGTGCATAGATCTGTGGCGCAATGACACCGCTTTCTAATAATGGCCAAACATGTTCACGCAAGCTGTTAGCAATGGAAGCCTTAAAAGCCACGGAACGAGCACGCAACGTAGACCCAGTAATAGTCAAACGACGTCGCATAATTTCTGCACAATTGACGGTAGCCCGCGCGCCGCCTAATAAAGCAATAATAACCACCCGCCCGTCGTCCGCCAAACACTTCAAGTCGCGATTGATGTATTCACCCGCTACCATATCTAGCACCACATTGACGCCTTTGCCTTGGGTATGCTCTTGGATGAACTCTTCATACTGCTGCGTGCGATAGTTAATGCCAATGGCACCTAGCTTATTGACGGCCGCCACCCGTTCGTCGCTTCCCGCCGTAGCGTAGACGGTATGCCCCAACGCCACCGCCAGTTGTATGGCTGTGGTTCCTATACCACTGGCGCCGCCGTGCACTAACAGACTTTCGCCTTGGCTGAGCTCGCCCCGGTCGAACACATTACTCCAGACAGTAAAAAACGTTTCCGGCAAACCCGCTGCTTCAATCAGCGATAGCCCCTTAGGAATAGGTAAACACTGCTGCACAGGCACCACGCAATACTGGGCGTACGCGCCTCCCGACACCAAGGCACACACTTTATCGCCTATAGCAAAACCACTTTGCGCCACATCACCGGCCACAATTTCACCTGCCAATTCTAAACCGGGAATATCAGAAGCACCTGGTGGCGGAGGATAGCCACCTTGACGCTGAAAAGTATCTGGACGATTAACACCAGCCGCAGCCACTTTCACTACTACCTCACCCGCCTGCCAACTTGGCATAGGACGATCACCCAGCACCAGGACCTCTGGCCCACCAAACTCTGTGATTTCCACTGCTTTCATCATGTGCATCCTTTCATCGTCAATAGATACATAGTTATAGCCTTTTTACAGCCCCAACTGCGTTTGCGGGCCACACCATAGCCTAAAAAACCCTACTTAGTCCAAGCCGCACCTGCATCACGTACCGATTAATCAGGAAAAACCCTATAAAGGCATGACTAAATGAAAATTTTGCGCTACACTTATTAGCTTTCCTAGTTAACGCGTATCGCACGCTTTAATTGTATGGAGTTTAGGCAGTTTAAATAATAGTTTTATCCAAATTGCACAAGCCTATTTGAATAAATTATGTTAAAACATCAGCCTAAACAAGGAAGCGTGCCAGAGCGGTTGAATGGACCGGTCTTGAAAACCGGCGATGGGGTAACTCATCCGTGAGTTCGAATCTCACCGCTTCCGCCAAAAAACACCCGCTGCATCCATGGCGGAATAGGTAGACGCAAGGGACTTAAAATCCCTCGGGCATTGCCCGTGCCGGTTCGATTCCGGCTGGATGCACCAAGATACTAAAAGCCCTAGCAAAGTATATTCTTGCTAGGGCTTTTTACTGTCCGCCACACAAGTACTACTATGCCCCGCTAGCGCGCCCTATCGCCAACTGGCGTCACAAGCGTTGCCTGTTTACACTCCTGACGAAGTACGCTGGGCTTAGCGCACTTCGTCTCAATGTAGGACAGGCGATTCAACGTTATGCTTCAGTAGATAAAGGGCGCAACGTTTGCCCTGCTGGCGGAACCACTTCAGCGCCACGACTATTTTGCGCTACGGCATCGACCATTCGTATATCAGCGGGGCTAGCATAGCCATTTTTATCGCGACCAAAATGCAGCACCGTATGCGGATAGGGTAGCTCTATGCCAGCAGCATCGAAATGTATTTTTACCCAACGATTAAAACTACGCTGAACCGCCCACTGCATGCCAGGAGCGGTTTTAATTAGCACCCGTATGGTAAAGCCCTCTCGATTTAACGAGGTTACCCCTGGAATAGAAATATCCTCCAAAATAGCGCTCGCGACCTCGGGATCTTGTTTGGTATCCAAAAACGCCAAACGCAAACATGCTATGGCTTCATCCACGGACTCACGCAGCCCAACGCAATATTCCCCGTAGTGATACCCGTAGTCACGCGTGTGGTTGGCCACGCAGTCAATCGCAGAAAATGGTACTAAATGGTAACCCCCGTCCAGCGTACGAATGACGACCGAGCGGATGGTTAGTTTTTCCACTACGCCAAATAAGCCGGCTACCTCCACCACATCATTCTGATTCATGCCATTTTCAAGCTGAATAAAGACTCCCGTAATGACATCTTGGACCAGCTTCTGCGCCCCAAAACCAATCGCCAACCCAACGACACCCGCCCCGGCGATTAACGGCCCTATATCTATTCCTACTTGGGACAGCACAATCAATACTGTCATCGTCAAAATAACAATGGCTAATGCGTTACGAAAGAGCATTAATAAGGTCTTTTCACGCTCGGTGGGCATATGTACGTTTGACGCGCTTAAACGATGCTCGATAATGCTAGCCAAGATAGTCCATGTCATGGCGGCAATGATAAGCACCACTGCCACGCGCACCACCGTGTTAATAACCAACTGCCCCTGGCCGCTACTAAACCAGGTGCGTAAATCGACTAAATTCCAAGCATCAAAAATACTAACTAGAACGCTGACCAATACCAGTAAACGTAGGGCTCGTAGACTTACGGGAACGTAAGAATTCAAGCGCTCTTCAAGCAAAGGAAAAGCATGATTCCAGCGAGCCGATAAATGCAAACGATGGGACAATAAAGAGCTTAAAATCAGCGAAGCCACTCCACCCAACAACAATGCTAATAAAGTTTGTCCTGTAGCTTTAGCCATAAAACTCAAGGCATTTTGCTGATCACCCTGGGTCACAAAAAACAGCACGGTAAAGTAGAGCAAGGCCAGCCATACCCACACGCGAGCGATGATGCGCAATAAAGTGCCACTGAAAGCGCCGTCCGCATGTTCAGCCTGCTTTAAAAGCGTTTCTGTTACCGCATGCCGACGACTCCATAGGACGCCCACCGCATAGATATACACGGCTAAGATCAATACCGCACCCATCACATTCGCAAAGGCTGGGGACAAAATTGCCTGCAATACCGGCACAAGGACTAATAACCCATACCCACCCACCACCACTACTATCGACACCCAACGGTTCCAGTATGCGGCGCTGTCGTTATTAATGGGCAACAAACGCAATTGGTCGTAGCCGGTTGCAAATATGCCTCGGCTCACTACCTTAATTAACTCTACGCCCACAAAGGCTGTCAAAAACTGTAAGGAAAATAAGGTGGTTTGTTGACCTGAGTTGGGCAATGCAACAGCCACGACATATGCCACTAGGGCTGCAGCAAAAATCAATAATACATCAATGAAAAAAGCACCCAATACCGCCACGAGCTTACGCAACTTGCCATAACGTAGAAGGTAATGACGCACACTATAGTGGGGACGCTCTGTGGCGGTTGACTGCATACTTTCGGTAGACGTCACCTGCAAGTGTGCAAAGTCGCCCGTCATCTGCGTGTCATCTTCCTTAATCTCATCAAGCTCCTTGCTGGCTGGCGCGCTGTCGGGGCGCTCAGACACGGCAGGAGCGAATGACGGCACTTTTTTTGCCCAGGTATCAAAACGACGAAACACTGGTTTAGCCAACCATCTGCAACACAGGAAAGCCAGCCCAGCCACTAAAATTGTTATCAATAGATTGATCAGCGCAGGCAGCCAATTCTGTAAACTTTGCACTGAAGCGGGGTCACCGCGCCCCAATTGGCGTAAAACCTGCCACGTCTGCACGACATCAGAGCGTAAATGTTGCGCAAAGCTTTGCAGACGCCACACAAATTCGTTCGTGTCACTTGCTTGAATCAACTCCGGTTGGGTTGAAACGATATTTGGCACGGTAGAGTCGGGCTCTTGCACTAGGGAGCCATCTTGCTCTGCCGCCAAAGCGCGCAACTGCTCAATAAGCTGCGTACGCAATTGCTCGTTGCCCAACACCTGAGCCAGAGCTTCGTAACCCGCTGCGGTTTCTTGAGCGGGCTCAGTTTGCTCTTGGGCCTGAACCCAAACGGGTGACAATAAACCACACACTGCCAATAAAAAAGCGAGCATAAACGCTCGCAGATTTAACAGCCTGGCGCTTGGCAAGATAGCGTTATCTGTCATGAGTAAAATAATTCCATACGAATAAAAAGAAAGACTGCTAAAAGGGTAGCACTAGGCCCCAGCACGCTACAAACGCACACCTGAAAAAGCGTCTATATTCCACCCACAAAAAAACACTAAGCCCTTGTTTTATATAAAAAAACACCTAACAAGGAAATATAGCAACACATCCAAGCAAGATGTTACTAAAGATAAAAAGCCAGTCCTCCTCTTTCAGCGTACTTAGCACATTGCTCTTAACACGCGCCGTACTCCCATAAAAAAACCCTTCAACACCGCGGCGTTGAAGGGTTAATCGCTACAAGCTAAACCTAAAGCTTATTCTTGCGTAGCGGCCACTTCGGAAGCACCACCTTGCGCCTCGATGCCACCAATAGCCTTAACAGATAGACGTAAACGTCCTTTGTCATCGGCCTCAATAACTTTGAACTTAACGAGCTGCCCTACTTTCAAGACATCGTTAATATTGGCGATACGGTAATTAGCAATTTCCGAAATATGGAGCAAGCCATCACGACCTGGTAAAACTTGCACTATGGCGCCGAAATCAAGCAATCGCATGACCGGACCTTCGTATTCTTGACCTACCTCCACCTCGGCGGTCAATTCCTTAATACGACGCTCTGCCTCGCGAGCTTTGTCTAAATCGGCACTGGCAATGGTAATGGTACCGTCATCGCCGATGTCAATTTGCGTGCCAGTTTCTTCGGTTAGGGCACGGATAGTCGCCCCACCCTTACCGATAACATCGCGAATTTTTTCAGGATTGATCTTCAAAGACAGCATACGAGGCGCAAACTCGGACATTTCAGTGCGTGAACCCATAATTGCATCACGCATTTTGCCCAAGATATGCATGCGACCTTCATGGGCTTGAGCCAAAGCCACCTGCATAATTTCTTTGGTAACCCCTTGGATTTTGATATCCATTTGCAAAGCAGTAATACCATTTTCGGTACCCGCTACTTTGAAATCCATATCGCCTAGGTGATCTTCGTCACCTAGGATATCCGTTAATACCGCAAATTTGCCCTCTTCGAGGATCAGACCCATAGCAACGCCCGCTACGTGATCTTGTAATGGCACACCTGCGTCCATCATGGCCAATGAGCCACCACACACCGACGCCATGGAAGAGGAACCATTTGACTCGGTAATTTCAGACACCAAACGAATCGAATACTGGAAGTCTTCGTGCTTAGGCAACAAAGGGCTTAAGGCGCGTTTAGCTAAACGACCGTGACCAATTTCCCGGCGCTTCGGCGCACCAAAACGACCGGTTTCACCGGTAGAAAACGGGGGGAAGTTATAGTGCAGCATAAAGCTATCACGGTGATCGCCCAATACCGAGTCAATAATTTGCTCGTCTTGCTTCGTACCCAATGTGGCAACCACTAGAGCCTGGGTTTCACCGCGCGTAAACAAAGCACTACCATGAGCACGCGGCAATACACCTAAACGCACACTGATAGGGCGAACAGTGCGTGTATCACGACCGTCGATGCGCGGCTCACCCGCTAAAATTTGACTACGTACAAGTTTGCTTTCCAGCTCAAACAAGAGGTTATCAACCTCGACCGAATCAGGAGCCTCGGTACCATTCGCCTCAGCCTGAGCAGCCAATGTCGCATGGACGTGCTCGTATACTCCACGCACTTTAACCGTGCGAGCCTGTTTTTCACGCAATTGATAAGCTTGCTTCAGACCGTCTTGAGCAGCCGCCCGCACCGCTTCTTGCAAAGCGGTATTCGCTGCAGGAGCCTGCCAGTTCCACTCTGGCTTACCGGCTTCTTCAACCAGCTCATGGATCGCGTTAATCGCTGCTTGCATTTGCTCGTGAGCAAACACGATTCCACCCAGCATTACCTCTTCACTAAGCTGTTGCGCCTCAGACTCAACCATAAGCACAGCCGCTTCCGTACCCGCCACCACCAAGTCCATTTGTGAAGTGCTCAACTGGCTAACGGAAGGATTCAGCACGTATGCGCCGTCAACATAACCCACTCGTGCTGCACCCACCGGACCGTCAAATGGAATGCCCGAGATGGCCAACGCGGCCGAAGCACCGATCATGGCAGCGATATCTGGATCGATCTCTGGATCGACTGACAAGGCATGAATAATTACCTGCACTTCGTTGTAGAAACCTTCGGGGAACAAAGGACGCAACGGGCGGTCGATTAAGCGGGAAATCAGAATTTCGCGCTCGGAAGGCTTACCCTCACGCTTAAAGAAACCACCAGGAATTTTACCGGCAGCATACGTTTTTTCTACGTAATCTACGGTCAAGGGAAAGAAGTCTTGACCTGCTTTAGCTTTGCTTGCACCTACTACCGTTGCCAACACAACGGTATCACCGATAGAAACCAGCACGGCACCTGACGCCTGACGTGCTATTTCGCCTGTCTCCAGCACTACTGTGTGCTCACCGTACTGGAACGACTTGCTTACTTTATTGAACATTAGGAGAATCCTTACAATAAAAAAACCGTGCACACAGCGAAACAGTATCGCCGTATGCACGGTTGTCTAGCGGGGAACCAGCCCCGATATCACTTACGCAGACCGAGCTTTTCGATCAGTGAGCGGTACGCATCTGGATTACGACCTTTTAGGTAATCCAACAACTTGCGACGACGGCTAACCATACGCAACAGACCACGACGTGAGTGGTGATCTTTTTTGTGTGATTTAAAGTGACCTGTCAGTTCATTAATGCGAGCGGTCAATAAAGCCACTTGCACTTCTGGAGAACCTGTATCACCTTGTTTACGCTGAAACTCGGAAACGATATCGCTTTTCTTGATATCTGCAACTGCCATTTTTTATACCTCTGAAACTGGCGTTAAGGCCGAGGTGCCCTAACGTGGTTACACTAAAAATAAAATACTGCTGCCCACTGAGCAGCAGCAAAGATGATAATTATAGTCGAATAAACTTGAAAGGTTGACTTATTTTACGCCTGACCAAGCTATAAAAACTACAGTTTGTGCTATCTAGCGCTGGCTACTGCTGCTGACGAGTACGCGCCACACGCAAATCGCGCGCTTTACGCCAACGCCACAACATTACGCACCAACCTGAAATGCTATACACGCAAAACAAGGCAAACAGCACCAAAGGCGGGTCTGTAGAGACAAACACAAACACCAACACAAAAAGCAGCATGCCCCAAAAAGGCACGCTGCGTCGAACGGCAAAGGACTTACCACTGTAAAAAGGGGCATTCGACACCATGGCCAACCCTGAATAGACAGTTAAACCAAAAGCCACCCAAGGGATAAATGCCGCCCCCAGCAAGGTCATTTTGTTATCTACCACCAACCAGACAAAGCCTGCCATCAGTGCCGCAGCGGCAGGGCTAGGCAAGCCTTGAAAGAATCGCTTATCGACCACAGCAATGTTGGCATTAAAGCGAGCCAAGCGTAGAGCTGCGCCAACCACATAAATAAAAGCGGCCAGCCACCCCCAACGACCTAGGTCTTGCATCGCCCACAGGTACATGACTAAGGCAGGCGCCATACCAAAAGCGACCATGTCGGCTAGGGAATCGTACTGCTCACCAAAGGCAGACTGAGTATTGGTAAGCCTAGCCACACGGCCGTCCATCCCATCAAACACCATGGATAAAAAGATAGCTATGGCAGCCATCTCGTAACGCCCATTAATAGCTTGCACCACGGCATAAAAGCCGGCAAATAAGTTGGCGGTGGTAAAGGCATTAGGCAATAAGTAAATACTGCGGCGCCGACGGTTTTCGTCAAGAGGTAAATTCGGCATAAGAGAATGTCGCGTCTATTCCAGTGTATGACACCTAAAGTAGCATTGTAGACCAGCCAGCGAGTACTGCCACGAAAACACGCTATTCAATCCTCAAGAAGCTCACCCCTTAAGTATAAATAGCCATAAAAAAAGCGCTGCATCAGTAATGCAACGCTTTTTTTTCACTGCCCGACGAAAACGAGTGGTCGTCGGGCCAAACTAATTAGTTTTTAGTTTGATCTACCAATTTATTGGCAGCAATCCAAGGCATCATGGCGCGTAGTTTTGCACCTACTTGCTCGATTTGCGACTCAGCATTGATGCGGCGACGTGAAGTCAATGTCGGTGCACCTGCGGTGTGCTCCAAAATGAAATTCTTAGCATAAACACCGTTTTGAATATCTGCTAGGCACTCGCGCATTGCTTTGCGTGTTTCGTCAGTAATGATCTTAGGACCAGTTTCGTACTCGCCATACTCGGCGTTGTTCGAAATGGAGTAGTTCATGTTAGCGATACCGCCTTCGTAGATTAGGTCTACGATCAGTTTGAGTTCGTGCAAGCACTCGAAATAGGCCATTTCAGGTGCATAACCCGCATCAACCAAGGTTTCGAAGCCCGCTTTGATCAACTCAACCGCACCACCGCACAATACTGCCTGCTCGCCGAACAAATCGGTTTCAGTTTCTTCACGGAAGTTGGTTTCGATGATCCCTGCACGACCGCCACCGTTGGCGCTAGCATAAGACAAAGCGATATCGCGCGCAGCACCAGACTTATCTTGGTACACAGCAACCAGGTGAGGTACACCACCGCCTTGACGGTATGTGCCACGAACAGTGTGGCCAGGCGCTTTAGGAGCAACCATGATCACGTCGATATCATCACGAGGAACAACCTGCCCGTAGTGCACGTTAAAGCCGTGCGCAAACGCCAAGGCTGCGCCAGGACGAATATTGTCTGCTACTTGCGTGCGATACACTTCAGCAATGCTTTCGTCAGGTAACAGAATCATGACTACGTCAGCTACTTTCACGGCTTCAGCAACTTCTTGCACGTTCAAGCCTTCGTTAGCAGCTTTGTTCCAAGAGGCGCCGCCCTTGCGCAAGCCTACCACTACTTTTACGCCAGACTCGTGCAGGTTCAAGGCATGCGCATGACCTTGTGAACCGTAACCGATAATAGCAACTGTTTTACCTTTGATCAGGGAAAGATCACAATCCTTGTCGTAAAAAACTTTCATTTAATTCATGCTCCAAATAATTGTATTACTGCAATTCTGCCTGCTTACGCACATGGGCGTAAGCAACTACGAAATTCGTGTGTAGGCAAAGAGATTAAAGCTTCAGTACACGCTCGCCACGACTAACACCCGAAACCCCGGTACGTACGGTTTCCAAGATGGAGGCACGGTCTAGCGCATTGATGAAGGCGGCGATCTTTTCCTGTACACCCGTTAGTTCTATGGTGTAGGTTTTGTCGGTAACGTCAATAATACGACCACGGAAAATGTCAGCCATACGCTTGACCTCTTCGCGCTCTTTACCCACTGCGCGCACCTTGATGAGCATCAGCTCACGCTCGATGTGTGGCCCCTCGGACAGATCCACCACCTTAACCACGTCGATCAGGCGATTCAAATGCTTGGTGATTTGCTCAATCACCTCATCAGAACCCTGAGTAACAATAGTCATACGCGACAAGGTTTCATCTTCTGTTGGCGCAACCGTAAGGGTTTCAATATTGTAGCCACGTGCCGAAAACAGACCGACGACACGAGACAGCGCACCGGGCTCGTTTTCCAGAAGGATAGAAATTACGTGTTTCATGATTTTCTTTCCTTATAGATCATCTGGGCCCAACAACATTTCAGTCAAGCCGCGCCCGGCTTTCACCATGGGAAACACGTTCTCGGTTTGATCTGTAATGATGTTCAGGAATACCAAGCGGTCTTTATGTTGAGTAAAGGCCTCTTTGATGGCTGGCATCACGTCAGCGGGGCGATCAATCTCTAGACCCACATGGCCGTAGCTTTCTACCAGTTTGATGAAATCAGGCAACGCGTCGACATAAGACTCAGAATAGCGTGAGCCATAATCGATTTGCTGCCACTGGCGCACCATGCCCAAGTAACGGTTGTTCAAACACAGTACTTTAGGTGTTAAGCGGTACTGCTTACATGTGGAAAGCTCTTGAATATTCATCTGAATAGAGCCTTCCCCCGTAATGACTGCTACATCAGCACCAGGATTGGCCATTTGTACACCCATGGCATACGGCAACCCTACTCCCATGGTGCCTAAACCACCTGAGTTGATCCAGCGTCGGGGTTTATTGAACTTGTAATACTGAGCAGCCCACATTTGATGCTGGCCAACGTCGGAGGTCACAAAGGCATCACCACCAGTCACTTCCCACAACGCCTCAATCACGGACTGAGGCTTAATGAGCTCGTCGGAACGGGCGTAAGCAGAGGCATCGCGGGCACGCCACGTGTTAATTTGCTTCCACCACTCGGTAAGGCTTTGCTTATTAGAGCGCTCGCCCTGACTTTGCACATAGAGCTCGTTCAGTTCAGTCAGCACTTCTTTGACACAACCGACGATAGGTACATCGACCTTCACACGCTTGGAAATAACGGAAGGATCAATATCAATATGAATGATCTTGCGTGGCACTTGAGAAAAGTGACGCGGATTGCCAATTACCCTGTCATCAAAGCGTGCACCTACTGCGACCAGTACATCGCAGTTTTGCATGGTCATGTTGGCTTCGTAGGTGCCGTGCATGCCTGGCATACCAATGTATTGATCCGCTGTACCAGGAAAGGCACCCAAGGCCATTAAGGTAGTAGTACACGGTGCCCCGGTTTCTTTCACGAGCTGAATCAGCTCATCAGAGGCATTACCTAGTACGACGCCACCGCCCACATAAATCAGCGGGCGCTCGGCAGCATTCAGCATCTGCACTGCTTTTTTAATTTGCCCTAAATGGCCTTTAGTAACAGGCGTGTAGGAGCGCAGTTTGACCTCGCTACGCTTGGGCGAGTAGCGGCAAGTCTGGATAGTTATATCTTTGGGAATATCCACCAGTACTGGGCCTGGACGGCCGGTAGAGGCGATATAAAATGCTTTACGTATGGTGTCTGCAAGGTCACGTACGTCGCGCACTAAAAAGTTATGCTTAACGCAAGGACGAGTAATGCCTACAGCATCACACTCTTGGAAAGCATCTTCACCTATAGCCTGTGTGGAAACCTGTCCACTGATAACGACCATAGGGATGGAGTCTAGATAAGCCGTAGCAATACCAGTGACCGCATTGGTCACACCTGGCCCACTAGTTACTAGTGCCACACCAACTTTATTAGATGAGCGTGAGTAAGCATCAGCAGCGTGCACCGCAGCCTGCTCATGGCGTACCAGCAAATGCTGAATACGATCTTGATTGAAAATTGCGTCGTAGATATAGAGAACAGCACCGCCTGGATAACCGAAGATATGCTCTACACCTTCGTCAGCCAAGGCACGTACTACAATCTCCGCGCCAGTTAATTCAGACATATTTTATTCCTTTCAGGTCTTGCTCTGACATACTGATCGACTCTCAGTCTGAGCCTGAGTCGACAACAACCACATGATCCAGCGCTTCATGATCCACAGGATCACACCACCTGGACACATAGCTGCCCGACCTGCGCTCTTCAGCATGCAGTGCGTGCGTAATAGTAGCTCTACGCGATAGCTTGAACGGAAGCTCTGGCAACACACGCTTGTAACGCGGCCAGCAACAAAGTTATGAGGCGCAAAAAACCGGGCGGATAGCCCGGGCTACAGAGCCTAGCAGATTTGCTCAGGATACAGAGTAAATACTTCATCGTACTTTACCGCTTTGCGGCTATACGGGCAACTAGATTTGTTGGTAAAGTACAAATAAGCTGCGCTATTGACGGCAGCACCTTGACCCACACTCTCATGTAGGCGCCGGCGGAGTGTTCATGGCAGCACCCATTCCACAAATTAAACAATTTCTTTATAGTCATTATTTGCTGGGCGGATTGCGTCAATCGCTCGGTGTGCTACTGCCCGTCATTATCCTAGGACGCTTCTTCGGTCACTATGACCTAGGCGTGATTGCGTCGATGGGCGCTACGTGCGTGGCAATTATTGATCAGCCCGGAGGGCCGCGTCGCTATCGTAACAACGAAATGCTAGGCGGGATTATCCTTGGCACCTTCACTGTGGCGATTACTGGGTTAGCCTCGGCCTCTCCCGTATTGATTCTGCTCTGTGTACCACTGTTGTGTTTTATCTACAGCATGCTGTCTGTATTTGGGCGCCGCGGCGGCTTAATTGGATTTGCCTGCTTGCTGTTAATGACGCTGACTATGCGCTTCCCCATGCAGCCCCAAGACATACTGCTGCATACCTTGTATTCTCTGGGGGGCGGTCTTAGCTATTACTTATTTAGCCGCTTATTTCGCAAACTTTTTTGGTTTCGCGAGGAGCGGCAGACGTTAGCGGTAGCCTTATCGGCTACCGCAGAGTACATCGCTACGCGTTCCGAGTTTTATAACTCGGACACCAACCTAGATGAGTGCTATCGCAAGCTGATCAAAATCCAAGCGGATATGACGGATAAGCACCAAGCGGCACGCGACATGGTGTTACGCGAACTGCCCACCGGTTCGGGACGTGGGGATAAACACAAACAAGCCTTGCTGACTGTGTATTTGAATATGGTCAGCGTGCTGGATTCGCTCGTGGCCACTTATACCGATTACACCTTATTACGTCGCCAAATGGGTAACACCGACTTCATGTTTTTTGCCCACGACGGTTTGTATAAGTTATCGATCGATGTGGGCAACATCGCCATGAATGTAGCGCGTAGCTTACATACCCGCCGCCGGGCTAGTGTAAAAGCAGAAATCCGTGCCATGGAGTACGAGCTAGAGCAACATAGGAATCAAGGCATGCCTACCAATGACCCTGAAACCTATGCCTTGCTAGTACAAATATTAAGGCGCCTACGGAACGTGAATCGGATTGTCGAGCACATGGCTAACAACACCCGTAGAGCCAGCCAAAACATGCCAGTAGACCAATACATGAGCAAATCCTTAAGCCGCTTTTTGTCACGCGAAGACATACGGCTAGGCATGCTAACAAGCAACCTACGGCTACAGTCTACTCATTGCCGATATGCCCTTCGCGTCACCGTGGCAGTGTTGTGTGCGCTAGGCCTAGGCGCGCTAAGTACCCACTTTCATGACAAACTAGGCCTTATCAGCGCCCTTACCGTCCACAGTTATTGGATTATTTTAACCATACTGGTCATTATGAAACCGGGCTTTGCTACCACGCGCCAGCGTAATGGGTGGCGTCTAGCCGGTACAGTCATAGGCTGCACAGGTGCGTTTTTACTTTTTAAGCTCACTGATAGCGGCGAAGTTTATCTGGGTATTATGCTGCTGGCGTATTTGCTGGGCAATAGCCTCGTGCAGCTTAATTACATGCTATCGGCGCTGTTTAACACCATCTTCGTGATTCTGTCTTTTCAGTTTCTTTCCACTGGCGGCACATTTATTATCGGCGAACGTCTTGTCGACACACTAATAGGCTGCGGCATTGCCATGGCTGCCAGCTACCTCTTACCCAGTTGGGAGGCTAATTCACTAGACGCTCTGGCCAAACAAGCCTTGGTTGCTAACCGCGACTACCTGCATACAGGCTTAGAGTTTGCACGACTGAGCCGAGCACACAGTCAAGCCCGCCTACAAGCCTCGCATGCAGACTCGTCTGAACAAGCTCAAGCTGAGCTAGCTCAACTAGAAGCCGCCCTCATGGAGGCTGATACCTCTTGGCAATTAAGCAATAAAAACGTGCACATTGCGTTCAGCAACTTTGCAGCCGCTTTTTATCGCATGATGGATGAGCCCGTAGGACGTCAGCGCAACGTCTCGTTACTGAACAACCTACTCATTCAAAACCACGTACTGGCATCCCAAATCAGCGCTGCTGTGCCACTGCTTGCCACCTTACAAGAAGTTCCGCCAGGCATTGGGCAATCGCTGGACGCCATTCAAACCTTATTGACGATCGAGGATGCAAGCGCTCCGGGGTCGATTGAAACGGAAGGTGAGCTCGCTTTGTTGGCTTACCCGATACGCCAAATGGTCAAAGCGGCACAACTTATACGTCAAGACATGCGCGGCCTAGAGTACAGCGTAGGGCCGCAACTCCCACCCAAAGAGGCGCAAGAGCGCGGCCTGGCTGCTTAAGCCACCTGCTCGGGCCGACGAAAGACCAGCTTATCTGCACTGGACAACTCGGGCGTGTAGGCATAGCCATCGACAGCAAAATGCTTCAACGCTTCGATACTTTCTATACGCTGGTCAATCACATAGCGAGCCATTAAGCCACGCGCTTTTTTGGCATAAAAACTAATGACTTTCCACTGATCATTTTTTTGATCTTGAAACACACACTGCACCACTTTTGCGTTTAGCGCCTTCTTATCTACCGCTTTAAAATACTCTTCAGACGCCAGATTTAGTATCCACGGATCAGGCTGCTGCGCTTGGCGCTGATTTAAATACTCAGCGATTTGCGTACCCCAATATTGATACAAATTAGCGCCCGCCGGATTAGCTAAACGGGTGCCCATTTCCAGCCGATAAGGACGCATCCAATCTAGAGGGCGCAACACACCATACAAACCACTAAGCATCAGCACGTGCTGCTGTGCCCACTCTAATGCTTGGTCATTGAGCGTATCAGCCTGCAAACCCTCGTACACATCGCCGTTAAACGCCAATATCGCCTGACGTGAATTGCTGGCATCAAACTGCGCTTGCCATTCGGCGTAACGCTGCACATTAAGCTGAGCCAGAGCTGGACTTAATTTCATGAGCTCAGCCACTTGCGACTCCGACTTGGTACGCAAAATGTCAATTAAGCTCTGGGCTTGCTCAATAAATAATGGCTGAGAATGCAACTGAGTGCGCACAGGGGAATCGTAATCTAACTTTTTTGCTGGCGATAAAAGCAACAACATAGACATAAGGTTCCTAAAAAAGCAGACACACTAGGAGCCTGCCATGTACTGACTGTTATCAAACACCGCTTAGCGGGCTGTCCACCCACCATCCATAGTGAGTGTGGTACCTGTAGTTTGACTGGCCGCATCGGAAGCTAAAAACACGGCGGCGGCACCTAATTGAGCAGGCAAGACAAACTGCAAAGAAGGTTGCTTTTCAGACAGCAACTCACGCGCGGCTTCTTCTATGCTTACACCCAACTTAACACTTAGCGCCTCAATTTGTTTTTCAACCAAGGATGTGCGCACCCAACCTGGGCAAATGGCATTGCAGGTGACGCCTTTTTGTGCGTTTTCCAGGGCAATGACTTTCGTCAAGCCTACTACGCCATGCTTGGCGGCCACGTAAGCAGACTTCTGTACGGATGCCACTAAACCGTGAACCGAGGCAATATTAATGATGCGCCCTGCCCCTTGCTTGTGCATGATAGGTAACGCCGCCGCTGCGCCATGAAATACTGCCGAAAGATTCAAGGCAATAATGGCGTCCCAACGCTCAGTGGGAAAATCTTCAACATTAGCGGTGTGCTGTATACCGGCGTTATTCACAAGAATATCCAATCCACCCAAAAGCTCGGCTGCCTGCTGCACAAAATCACGTGTGCTTTGCGCTTGGCTTAAGTCAGCATTCAGATAATAAGCCTTAATACCATACTTATTTTCTAGGCTCAGGCGCTCTTGCTCTATAGCGTCGGCCGCACCAAAACCGTTAATTACCACATCAGCACCAGCCGCTGCCAACGCATCAGCGATAGCCAAACCTATGCCGCTTGTAGAGCCCGTTACAATTGCACGCTTACCTTTCAGCATGAAAACCTCACTTGTGTAGACAGAGTTGAAACAATCCTACAGTGTACTCAGCCTCAATAAACAGCGTAAGTTAAAAATAAAGGTTAACGCGTCCTAAGCGCTAAGGACATTTACGTAGAGCAAGGAAATATAAAAAAACGCCGAACTTGCGTGACTTTCAAAAACACCCATGTTATAGTTACTTTCTCACAGCGGCTGTAGCTCAGTTGGATAGAGTACTTGGCTACGAACCAAGGGGTCGTGAGTTCGAATCTTGCCAGCCGCGCCATAATTTAGGGCCTTCCATAATGGAAGGCCCTACTCATTTCCTCATTGAAAATGAATTCTTGAGCATTAATGTTGGTGGTAAGTTTCACCAAGAAGCAAACATATCCCCCCACCTTATCGCTTATACGCCCGTAAGGCAGCTGGACTGCTTACCCGCTTTTGCGGTAAGCGCCTATACATACCTCAAGCTACCCGCGCAATACTAGTGATATGAAACGACCTATCCGTGCTACCCGAACACACTACAGGGAATGCCATCAGACACACACCGAGCCGTGACAGCTCTCTTCATGATGCTCATACGGCAACACCTAAATTATCTTTTGCGATGCGCACATTGAAATCTTGATGCAGCACAACGTTATTCTTGACTGCGATAATCTCTGCCATGATACTGACGGCAATCTCAGGCGGCGTCTTGCTGCCAATATAAATCCCTACTGGTCCGCGCAGCTTGCGCATCGTTTCTTCGGTTTGATCAAGATACTCGATCATACGGTCGCGTCGTGTATTCTGGTTACGCCGCGAACCGATAGCTCCCACATAGAACGCGTCCGAATGTAGCGCTTCAAGCAAGGCCATATCGTCAAGTTTTGGATCATGGCTAAGCGCTACTATGCAGGAACGTCGGTCAGGCTTGAAAGCTATCACGGCATCGTCGGGCATTTCTGACGTAACGATCGCACCTTCGATTGCCCAGGAACACGTGTATTCGTCGCGGGGATCGCACACAGTAACAGTAAAGCCTGAAAACAATGCCATGGTGCTTAAGCATGCTGCCAACTGACCAGCACCAATCAGCAGCATCCTGTATCCCGGTCCAAATATTGCCACCAAAACCGTGTCATCAAGCATCAAGCTGGTAGGACAATCAGTCACTTCAAGCGCGACACCACCCGTTTCGAGAGTGACGGTGCGTCTGACCAGCTTGCCATTCTTTAAATAAAGAATCAAACGTGCTAGTTGCTCCGCACAAGGGTTGTACTCAACGAGCAACTCAATGGTGCCACCACAGGGCAATCCAAAACGATGAGCCTCGTCTGCGCTCACTCCGTACACAAGCCTTTCAGTACCCGTTCGCGTATGCCACGATGTGTCTTCCGTGGAGCGGTGGCGAAAGATTAGATCGTCCTCAATGCAGCCACCCGACACCGATCCAATCACCGCACCGTCTTCACACAGCGCCATTATTGAGCCGACCGGACGTGGTGACGAACCCCAACTACGCACAACCGTAACAAGTATTCCAGCCTGCCCTTTAGCGCGCCAGTCAGAAATTGCCTTCAAGACAATAACATCCAGGTTTTCCAAATCCAACTCCGTTTCTTGCTTTTTACTCTAATTCTAACGCTCTGCTAACCGGTGGATCCTTGAGCCGTCCCTTATCAGCCTATTAATTGGAACGGTGTGTTGTATGACGTTGCAAAGATCAGCGTAAACATGATGTGCGGAACGCTCGCCACCAGACTTAACTCTGCCAACACTCTCCCCTGCTCATAGTCGGCGCACATAAGCTCCTAAATAATATATAGGGAGTCTGACCGAAACAGGCAAACGGCAAGCATCTTATTCACAGGAGAAGAGCAATGCAACAGCCTAGGCAAAACGTGATCTCTAAGTCTCAACGATGACCTTCACCCATACCAGTTGTAAGTCATCATTTGTCTGGACGTTGGTAAGCAGAAAAGTTAGTTGGTATTACCTATTCCGCCGTAAACAACCACGCCAGAATTACTACAACAGTTGCTGCAACAATCCACCATGCTCTGGATTTTACAGGGGCAACAGCGTCGGCTTTTTCAACTTGAATCTGAACTGTACTAGCATCAACGTTATTTTCCTTCGTATGTTTTTCAAATGCGCTGAAGAATTCGTCTGTCAATTTCTGAACCGTAGCGTCGATTAGACGCGACCCCAGCTGCGCCATTTTCCCCCCAACCTGGGCCGTCGCATTGTATTTCAGAAGAGTCTGCTCGCCTTCTTCGAGCAACTCCACATCAGCTGAGCCACGACCAAAGCCGGCCACCCCCCCTTGGCCTTCAAAGTTCAGGGTATAGCTTCGAGGTGCTTGGATGTTGGTCAGCTTTACACGCCCTTTAAAACGTGCACTAACAGGACCAATTTTTAAGGCTACCAAAGTATTAAAGCCGTCGTCGCCTTCGCGCTCCAACGACTCGCAGCCAGGAATACATGCCTTCAGCACATCAGGATTGTTCAAGGCATCCCAAGTCGCCTGCAATGATCCGGGAATCAGTCGTTCATCTTTTATTTCCATCCGTATTTCTCTCTAATCAGATATGTATCAAGAAATGCCAAGCAAACCGCTTGCCCAAAGCCAGATTTACGCCAATGCTTGGGCGACCGCTCGAGCGGCAATTACGCGTATTAAGTCAGCGCGATACTGGCAAGTTCCATGCATGTCGATATTAATACCCACTACATCCACATCAATTGATGTAACGGCGTCGGGATGGAAATGATGCGACAGCGCGTCTTCCATATCTATCTGACGAAATACTGTGCTTTTAGCCCCCGTCACAGCAAGCCGCACGGCCCCACCGAGCTTACTAACAAAAACACCGACCAACGCGAAGCGGGAAGCTGGCTGTTTGAACTTAACGTAAGCTGCCCGTTCGGGGATAGGAAAGCTTAATTCAGTAATCAACTCCCCGGGTTCTAAAGCTGTCTCATAAAGCCCCGTGAAAAAATCATCACTCTTGATCTCGCGCCGGTCGGTATGCACAATACCGCCTAGCCCCAGAAGAGCCGCAGGATAACATGCCGCCGGATCCGCATTCGCTAACGAACCACCGATGGTACCCATATTACGCACCATTGGATCGCCAATGCCCCCAGCCAGAACGGTAAGCGCAGGTATAGCCGCTCTAACATCAAACGATTGCGCTACGATAGCGTGGGTCGTCATCGCCCCGATCACGACACGACCCTCATCAACACGTATGCCTTTGAGGTCGCTTATGCCGCCCAAGTCAACAAGTCGTTCTGAGGCTGAAAGGCGCAGCTTCATGGCCTGAATCAGGCTTTGCCCGCCAGCCAGATAACGTGCATCACCTTGCATGCATTGCACCGCTTGAGCCCGACTTTCTGGTCGTTCATATTCAAAGTAGTACATAACTATTCAGTCCCTTGCTGTCCGCCAGCCTGCACGTGCTGTACAGAACGAACAATGTTTTGATAGCCGGTACACCGACAAATATTACCTTCCAACCCCACTCGAATTTCAGCTTCTGTCGCTTCAGGATTATTCTTCAGGAAGTCCACCGATGACATAATCATCCCAGGTGTACAGTAGCCACACTGCAGGCCATGGCACTCCCGAAAAGCAACTTGCATGGGGTGCAAGTTGCCTTCATTGCCCAGCCCTTCAATCGTAACAACATCGGCATTTTGGGCTTGCACCGCCAACATAGAACAGGCTTTGACTGCCTTACCATTCATATGAACAGTACAAGCACCGCATTGCGCCGTATCGCACCCGACATGGGTGCCGGTCAGTTGCAGATGGTCGCGTATCAGCTGGACCAGCAAGGTTCGCGGATCGACGACCCGGTCGACTGTATGTCCGTTAACAGTTAAAGAAAGTGAAATAGTCATACGATTTTCTTTATAAAGCGTCGATCCACCACGAGATCAGAACTCATTTATTGATACAAGGCGTCAATCAATGAGCAGCCCTGCCGACAATAGGCGTTTTTTCATTGCATCAAAGCCGCCTTTGTACTCCCAAGTCTGCACTGTATCGTGCGGGCATTTGATGAAAATGTAGTTAGCCGTAATGGACAGAATACGGTCAATCTGAATCAACTTTTCAACAAAACCATCAGCAGGTACATCGTCAATGACCAATTTGCGGTCTTCGGAATAGCCGTGGAACACTTGAGCAGCTTTAATGTGGGCGGAAATGTATTTCATAAAATGTCCATAAAAAATAAACAGGTAACGCAATTCTTGCAAAAAGTACTAACAAGGTGTTTTCGTGCTACTTCTCCTTCACTAAGCTTTCCCCCTTGCCTTGGCTTCCTGAATAGCCGTCCAAATCGCCAAAGCGGTCGCTGGCATCTGAATAGTTTCCACATTCAGATCACTCAGAGCATCTAACACAGCATTAATAATCGCCGGCGGAATCCCCACCGAACCGACTTCCGCACAACCCTTAGCGTTGAGTGGATTGTGTTCACAAGGAGTACTTTCTATTGCAATATTAAAATTCGGGAGATCATCTGCACGTGGCATGCAATAATCTTGGAAAGACCCCGTCAACAACTGTCCCGAGTCATCGTAAACACATCGCTCGTACAATGCCTGACCAATGCCCTGGGCCAAACCTCCATGTAGCTGGCCATGCACCACCATAGGGTTCACCACGGTACCCACGTCGTCAACGGCGACAATTTGGATAAGTTCGACCACACCAGTTTGGGGGTCTATTTCCAGTTCGCAAATATGGCAACCACAGGGATAGGTCCAGTTCAAGGGGTCGTAAAAGGCGATCTCGTCTAGGCCGGGCTCAACGTTTTCGATGGGATAATCGTGCAAGGTGTAAGCGGCGCGAGCTACCTCCTCAAAGCTGACTGTGCGGGAGCCCACATCTGTGTGAAACACCCCCTTTTTGAAGGTAACGCTATCATCTGCCACCTGCATCAAATGAGCAGCAATACGAACGCCTTTGCACAGGATTTTGTCCATGGCTTTTACAATTGCCGACCCCCCTAACACCAACGAACGAGATGCGGCGGTACCACGCCCAAACGCCACCTGATCAGTATCACCTTGGATAATTTTAACTTTCTCAATCGACACACCAAAACGATCACACACCAGTTGCGCAAACGTAGTTTCATGACTTTGACCATGGCTATGAGATCCGCTAAAGACGGTCACAGCGCCACTGGGATGTACCCGCACTTGGGCCGATTCAGCACGTCCACCGCGAGAACCCAGTTGACCTTGGACCTTGGATGGCGAACCACCGGCGATCTCCACGTATGTAGAAATACCAATTCCACGATACATGCCACGTTCACGAGCAGCACGCTGACGAGCCGGAAAGTCGTTCCAGCCGGCTTTTTCTAGTGCAACGCGCAAAGTCGCTTCGTGGTCACCCGAGTCATAAACCAGCCCACCTGGAGTGGCGTAGGGAAACTCATGAGCTTGAATAAAGTTTTGGCGCCGCAGTTCCACTCGGTCCCGCCCTATCTCCCGCGCTGCTTTATCTATAAGGCGCTCCAAGACGTAGGTGGCTTCAGGGCGACCTGCTCCACGGTAGGCATCAACACTATTTGTGTTGGTGAACGTGACGACCACATTACAGTGAATTTCCGGTATACGGTAAACACCTGACAGCAGGGGCGCATAATAAAACGTGGGAATCGCGGTGGCGCCGCTACTCAGATATGCCCCCACATTCGCCAAAGTTTTCACGCGTAAACCCAGAAATTTGCCGAACGCATCCATAGCCAATTCGGCTACGGTGCGGTGGTCACGTCCATGGGCATCGGTCAAAAATGATTCAGATCGGTCTGATGTCCAGCGCACTGGCCTACCCAGCTGTTTACTAGCCCAGCTCACCGTTGTTTCTTCAGGGTATAAAAATATTTTTGTGCCGAAGCCACCGCCAACATCAGGTGAAATCACTCGCATTTTGTTTTCCGGCATTTTCAGCACGGTATTACACAGCATGGAGCGGATCGTGTGCGGGTTTTGGCTTGTAGTGTAAAGCGTCATTTCCTGCATAGAGGAACTGTATATAGCGATAGCCGCACGAGGTTCCATGGGCGCAGCAACGAGGCGATTATTGGTTAGTTCGATGCGTGTAACGTGTTTCGCCATCTGGAAGGCGGCATCTACTGCCACTTGATCACCCAAGTGCCAGTCGCAGCAAATATTATTGGGTACATGATCCCATACCTGAGGTGCTCCGGGACGCACAGCCTCTTCAGTGCTGACCACTGCATCCAAGTGTTCATACTGAACATCCACCGCGTCCACGCCATCCAATGCCTCAATCAGACTTTCAGCAATCACAACGGCCACAGGTTCGCCCACATGACGAACCTTGTCGATCGCAAGCGGATAATGAGGAGGCTCAGCCATCGGATTACCTTCTGCGTCGTGAATCAGCCAACCGCAAGGTATACTTCCAACACCATCAGCCAACATATCATGGCCGGTGTACACTGCCACGACCCCCGGCAATTGAATGGCGTAGCTAATGTCAATACCCTCTATGTTCGCATGGGCATAAGGTGAACGCACAAAGCGGGCATACAGCTGCCCTGGGAAATGGTGATCATCCACGTATCTACCTTGACCCACTACAAATCGCTCGTCTTCAGTGCGTTTTACCGAATCGCCAATTCCAGTGGTTGGCTTGGAAACATCCCACGTCTGGGTTTTCTCGCTCGTGACATCTGCCACATTAGCAATTAGGTTGTCCTGGGTCATATCCATAGCATCATCTACCAAATAAAAAGAAGGCCTACTCATACAAGTGACAGGCAACCTGATGGCCTCTTGCCTCACCACCCGCCACAGCTTTCAGCTTTGGCGGCTGCATCGAACACTTTGGCATTACATGCGGGCAACGTGTATGAAACCGGCAACCCTGAGGCGGGTTGATAGGACTAGGCAATTCACCGATCAAGGTCTGACGGTGTCGTCGCAGGACGCTAGGCGGCTTAGCGACAGGAATTGCCGAAAACAACACTTGAGTGTAAGGATGCAAAGGCTTTTCCCACATTGATGACTTGGACGCAATTTCAACAATCTCGCCTAAGTACATCACGGCGATCCGGTCGGCTAGATACCCCACAACTGACAGGTCATGTGAAATAAACACATATGCCAGTCCATTTTCCGCCTGCAAACGCTTCAGCAAATTAATAATTTGTGCCTGAATCGACACATCCAATGCAGAAACCGGCTCGTCACACACAACAACCTTGGGTTCCAAAGCAATAGCCCTAGCGATCGCTACCCGCTGCCTTTGACCTCCGGAAAACTCATGAGAATAACGGTCAGCGTGTTCTTGGTGCAAGCCAACACGATCCAGCAATTCGCTGACCTGAACAGCTCGGTCAGAACGACGACCTATCCCATGAACATCAAAAGGTTCAGCCAGGATCTGACGCACCGTACGCCGAGGATTCAGCGACGCGTAAGGATCCTGAAAAACCATTTGTATATCGCGTCGTACCTCCCTAAGTGAGGCACGCGAAGCATGGGTAATATCTTGACCCATGAAAGAAATTGTCCCCGAATTCGGCTCTAGCAAACGGACCAGCGTACGGCCCATGGTCGATTTCCCGCACCCTGACTCCCCAACCACACCAAGGGTTTCACCCTCATTAACCACAAAGCTGACATCATCAACCGCTCGCACCGTGCCAGCGTTAGTGGCATAGTGCTTAACTAGGTTTTTTACTTTCAGTACAGGCGTAGCATTATCTTTCATAACAGCGTTCCAGCTTTGCGGTTAAAACAGGCCACTTGACGTCCGTCAGATTGTTCCGTAAGCATTGGCACATCTTGGCGACAACGACCCATGGAGTTGAGGCATCGCGGGGCAAAAGTGCAGCCTGCCCCCAAACGATTCAACGGGGGAACAGCACCGGGAATTTCCGCCAACTCGTGCACATCGGCCATATCCTCAATGTCTGGGCGCGGAACGCTGGCCAGTAAAGCCTGACTATACGGGTGACTTGGCGCTTGGAAAAATGACTCTGAATCGGACTCTTCGACCTTCCTACCGGCATACATCACCATGACACGCTGAGCCCATTCGGCCACGACACCCAGGTCATGAGTGATTAGAATTACACCCATACCCATTTCCGATTTAAGACGGTCGATCAGTTCTAATACCTGGGCCTGAATTGTCACATCCAACGCAGTAGTAGGCTCATCAGCAATCAGCACCTTAGGGTTGCACGCCAGAGCAATCGCAATGACTATTCGCTGTCTCATTCCACCTGAGAGGTGGTGAGGATACTGATCGAAGCGCTTGCCCGGCTCTGGTATACCGACCAGATCAAACAGTTCCAGCGTGCGCTTATGAGCAGCTTCAAAGGAACATGCGGTATGTTCGATGACGCTTTCGGCCACCTGCCGTCCCACTGTCATTAACGGGTTTAAGCTGGTCATGGGCTCCTGAAAAATCATAGACACGTCTTTTCCGCGAACCTTGCGCATTTCATCTTCACGTAAACTTGCCAGGTCACGGCCTAACAACAGAATCTGTCCACCAGCGGGACGTGCGATCCGATCGGGCAGTAGCCGCATAATCGAATAGGCCAGCATACTTTTGCCACAACCCGACTCTCCTACTACGGCTAACGTCTCTCCCGCCGCCACCTCCAGGCTGACGTTATTTACCACGGGAAACCACTGCGTCCGAGCAAAACGGAACTCGGTACGCAAGTCCCGAACTTCTAAAAGTGTCGCTTGCGCTTTCATTGCTTTAACCTCGGATTAAGTGCTTCGTTCAAAGCGTCTCCCGTAAGGTTGATCGCCAACACCGTCAACAAAATAGCAATACCAGGTATGGTCACCATCCACCACGCCGTACGGATAGCTGAGCGGCCAGCTCCAACCATAAAACCCCAGGTCATCACGTTCGGGTCGCCCAGGCCCAAAAACGAGAGACCAGACTCGAACAAAATAGCTGTGGCTACCATCAAAGAACCAGCCACGGTAATAGTAGACAGAACATTGGGAAGAACCTGAACCATCATAATCCGCAGATCTTTCATTCCCAAAGCGACACAGGCATGAACAAACTCTGCGTTCTTGACTCGGATAACTTCGGCACGCACCAAGCGGGCCAGAGGCGCCCAGGAAACAATAGCAATCGCACCAATAATATGAGTCAATGTTGACCCCAGCACCGCCACGATCACTATTGCACCGATGAAGCTAGGAATCGTCTGAAAAAATTCCGTGATGCGCATCATCAACGTATCGACGCGACCACCATAGTAACCAGACAGTCCGCCAATCACTGTGCCAAGCAGCACAATCACCAGCGTGGATACAGTGCCAACCAAAAGCGAGATCTGCGCGCCATACGCAATACCTGCAGCAACGCTACGGCCCAGCATATCGGTACCGAACAGGAACTCACCAAAAGGCTGGCTGAACGGCAAGCCGACCATTTCGAAGGGGCCATCTGGAAAAACAAACGGTGCCGAGATCACCAAGGAAAAAATACCCGTCAGAATCACCATTCCGATGATGGCATTGGGGTTACGCCAGAAGCGCCCCCATACTGTACTTTGCTGCGTCATCTCATCAGCCATGGCTTGATCTCCTTAATTCAATCCGTGGGTCCACAAGCGTATAAAGCAAATCAACCACCGCATTGGTGACAACCACCATAATGGAGCTTAAAAAGAAGATCCCCAGCAGCAAATTAAGGTCACGGGCGAATAGGGACTCATATGCCAACAGTCCCAACCCCGGCCAACCAAATACAGACTCCACAATGACTGACCCTCCCAGCATGCCCGAGACTTGCACCCCTGCCATCGTCAAGACAGGCAAAATAGCATTACGCAGACCATGCCGCCGTACGATTTTTCCTTTGTGCAGCCCTTTGGCCTTTGCCATATTCACAAAGTCCATCCTAAGAGTTTCCAGCATTGATGCACGCATCAAACGTGTGTAGAGCGCCATATAGAAAAATGACAACGTCACCGCGGGCAGGACCAGATGATGCGCCACATCCAGCACATAACGCCACCCTTCGTACCCTGCGCCAATGGTAATAATGCCACTAGTTGGAAACCAGCCAAGATTCAACGAAAAAACAATGATGAACATCAGGCCGACCCAGAACAGCGGCGTCGCATAAGACACAATTGCAAATACCATGATCGCAATGCCAACAACACTGCGTCCCTTCATGGCAGCAATCGCCCCTAGGAGAACACCAAAACCAACCGAGATGATCATCGATGCAACCATCAGTAACGCCGTAGCCCCAAGTCGCTCAAAAATCAAGTCTGCGACATCGCGTCCATGGCGAAACGAATACCCCATATCAAACATCAGAATATTCTTCATGTAATTGAAGAATTGCTGGTAGAGGGGCTGATCCAGGCCGAACTGAGCACGGATCTGTTGCATATACTGCTCGCTTGCCGCGCCGGCTTCACCTGCCAATACCTGCGCAGCATCACCTGGCGCCAGTCTTATCAAAAAAAAGTTAACGATGACGATGGCAAAAATAATTGGCACCCCGTGCAACAGCCTTCCCAGTACGTATTTACCTCGAGCTAACCACATAAGAGTCCTTACTACTTCTTAATCCAGGTGTCAGCTAAACCGCCACGCACACCAAATGGAGAGGTAATCAAATCTTGCACATCAGAATGCTGCATAGACACCAAAGCCTTTTCCATCAACCAAATCATAGGGCTGTCCTCAACCAGTTGCCTTTGCAAGTTATGGAAGAGTTCTGCGCGTTTAGCCGGATTAGTTTCGATCTGGGCTGCTTCCCACATAACATCAACGTCGTGGTTTTCATAGCGAGACGTGTTAGCGTAAGGAACGGGACGAATATTTTTCGACCAAAAATAACGCATCAGTCCTAGAGAAGGATCTGCCATGCCAATCGGCCAACCAGAAGCCATCCAGAAATCATATTCCCCGCCATAAACTTGGCGCATAAACGTTGGTGCATCACTGTTACGCAGCTCAACATCGATACCAACTTTTGTCAGGGCTTGCTTAATATATTCGCCCATGCGCCGCCAGTCTTCTCCGTTAGGCGCGACGTCATGCACAATCTTGAAGCGAATGCCGTCCTTACCTCGCAGCTGACCCGCTTCGTCCAGCAGCTTGTTGGCGATATCTAAGCGATCCTCAACGTCAAAGCGACGAACACCTTCTTCGGTGTACAAACCCGAGGGCTCGTACACTGACGACAAGGGCCCCATGGCCGGCTTACCAAAACCATACCAAATAGCATTGGTAATGAAGTCGCGGTCAATAGCATAAGCAATTGCCTGACGGACACGCTTGTCATCCATCGGCGGCCTCTTCGTGTTCAGTTCCAACGTAATAACCGGAGCCAGCGCCTCATAACCTCCTTCAGCGATTTCGATTTCTGGCAATTCTGCTAAACGTCGCATTTCTACCGGATTAATGGAACCAAACGTAGCAACATGTACTTCACCGCGCTCAAGCGCCGCCGAGCGAGTTGATGCATCAGCGATAAAGCGGAAAATTACGCGATCAAGGTAAGGACGCCCTTCGCGCCAATAATTTTCGTTTTTTTCAAGCTCAATGAAGCTACCTTTGTCCCAGCGGGCGAATTTGAACGGACCAGTTCCAATCGGAGCGTTGACAGCGGGGTTGTTACGGATGTCCGTATCTTCGTATATATGCCGCGGCAGGATCGGCACCTCCAGGCTAGACAATCCCTTCAGCATGGGTGGGTAAGGATGCACCAGATTAAGAATGACAGTATGTTCATCAGGCGTATCGATGCTTTCAACCGGCCCCAGGTTTTGCTTCCCGCGCGGGTGATATTCCTTCACGATATTCAGCAACGTAAACTGAACGTCAGAACTGGTAAAGGGCTCGCCGTCATGCCAATAAACACCTTTGCGCAGATTAAACGTGACCGTTTTACCGTCTTCACTAACCTCCCAAGATTCGGCCAATGAAGGCAGCGGATTCAAGTCCATATCGTATTCAAGCAAGCCATCAAACAGCTTAGTTGCGACTTCGTTCGTTGTAGGCGCTGAACTTAGTGCGTTTGTGATAAGCGACGGCTCGGGTGTGGTGGTGATGACCAGGCTACCACCATACTCAGGCATAGGCTGGGATAAAACCGGCGATGCTACCGCCGCGGTCAATAGCACACAACCGAACAGGGCTATGGTTTTTTTAATACTTGTTAAAGCCATACTGCCTCCTTAGTTACATCATTAGTATGTGTTTACGTTACTTCATCCAGGTATCATAAAGACCACCACGCACACCCAAGGGTGTTGTAATTAGGTCTTGCACTGCTGAACTTTTGAGTGCAACCAGCTGCATTTCCATGATTAAAATTAGCGGACTATCTTCAACAATCTGACGTTGCAATTTATGGAAAAGCTCGGCACGTTTTGAAGGGTCTAGTTCTGTTTGAGCAGCAACCCATAGCTCGTCGCCTTCGGGATTGCTGTAGCGTGATACGTTCGCAAATGGAACTTCGGGATTAATCGCTTCAGACCAGTAATTACGCTGAACACCCAGGGTGGGGTCGGCCATTCCCACAGACCAACTTGAGGTCATGTCAAAATCGTATTCTGCGTGTACTTGGCGAGCGAAGGTGGGGAAGTCACTATTGCGCAGGGTCACATCTATACCTAAACGAGAAAGTGCTTGGCGAATGTATTCGCCCATGCGTCGCCAATCTTCACCAAAAGGAGCCACATCGTGGACGATAGTAAAACGGCTACCCTTCTTGCCATCACGCGGATATCCTGCATCATCCAACAGCTTGTTCGCAATATCCAAACGGTCTTCAACGTCAAACTTACGCACGCCTTCAGTCGTATGCAAGTTTCCATACACGGATGAAATCGGTCCAATCGCCGGTTTACCAAAACCGTACCAAATATTTTTAGTAATAAATTCGCGATCCAGAGCGTAAGCAATAGCCTGCCGCACACGCTTATCAGCAAGGGGGCCTCGCTGAGTATTTAGCTCCAACAACATCATCGGGGCCAGTGCTTCATAACCGCCTTCGGCAATTTCAATCTCAGGCAAATCAGCTAGGCGACGCATTTCAACCGGATTAATAGTGCCAAAGTTGGCAACATGAACTTCACCGCGCTCCAAGGCAGCGGAACGAGTCGATGCATCGGCGATAAATCGAAAAATGAGGCGATCCAAATAAGGACGACCTTCACGCCAGTAGTTTTCATTCTTCGCCAACTCAATAAAATTGCCTTTTTCCCACCGTACAAACTTGAATGGCCCCGTACCTATGGGGTTATTCACTGCGGGATTCGCCCGAAAATCAGTACCTTCATAAATATGGCGCGGCACAATAGGCGCCTCAAGACTGGATAGCCCCATGAACATCGGCGGATAAGGGTGCTTCAAGTTGATAACGGCTACATGTTCATTAGGCGTATCAATTGATTCAATCGGCCCCAGGTTGGCCATACCTCGCGGATGATACTCCCTTACCACTTTTAGCAGCGAGAATTGCACATCAGCACTGGTAAAAGGCTCACCATCATGCCAAACGACCCCTTTTCGCAGATTGAACGTTACTGTTTTGCCGTCCTCGCTAACCTCCCATGACTCTGCCAACGAAGGAGTGGGCTGCATGTCCATGTCGTATTCCAACAGCCCATCAAAAATCTTCGTGGCTAACTCGGCCGTCGAAGGCGCTGAACTCAAAGCATTAGTAATCAATGCTGGTTCAGGCGTTGTCATCATAACGAGTGTGCCTCCCTCCTTGGAGGTATCCGCTGCTGATGCTGATAAGGCCACCATAGCGAAGGTAAAGCCTACAGTAGCTGCAACCCGTCTTAAGTTTGTGAATGCCATCTAGTTTTCCCTATCGAGCCCTACGCGCAGAAGGAGCGCACACTGCACTATTTATGTCACATACAAAATTCACATGCACGATAAAAATACATGCAGATGAAAAATTATTCTATTTGTATAAAAAATCAGTGAAAATAGGTGTAAACCCGAAAAAACACTCCAAAAACTAAAAAAATTTACAATACAAGTGAAAATTAGCAGCTAGGATGATAAAGAAACTGGTTGTGCCATAAGGTTTCCAATAACAAAACTTCTAACTTGCCGATAATTTCGACCAGAAACAACTAATCGACCTTTTAAAGGGGCATTCAAGATACAAGCTTATACACCGTAGCTAAAGTAGTAGGGATTCGAATTAGTTTATTTGGTATATTCGTCAAGTGAAATTTCAATCCAGCTCTACATTAAAAGAGCGGATGAACATGTACTAGCAAAATAGAAAGGCTCACAAATGTCCATGCCCGAATCACCCGCCGTCCTCGGCCAACATCTTCGACAACTACGCAAAGAACAAAAGCTGTCGCTGGCAAAGCTAAGCGAACGCTCGGACGTTTCCGTCAGCATGCTGAGCCATATTGAACGCGGACAAACCATGCCCTCGTTAAGGAGTTTGAATCGAATATGTCAGGCTCTAAATATCGAAATGTCGGCTATTTTTCCAACAAGCGACCCAGAATACGAAGACGAAAGCAGTGAAGTCGTTCGTGCACATGGACGAGCAGAACTTGCATTCAAGCCATATGGTTTGACTAAAGAGTTATTGTCACCCAAGCGCAACAAAAGTCTTGAGTTCTTCATGGTAACCCTAGAGCCAGGAGGCGGCTCAGGCCCGGAATTGCTGGTACGTCAAGGTGAGAAAGCAGGCATGGTTGTGCAGGGTGAACTCAGCCTGTTAATAGGTGAAAAACAATACGTCCTGTCAGAAGGTGATAGCTTTCAATTCAATAGTAGCAAGCCGCACCGCATCCTTAACAACACCGACAGCCCGATCAAGATTTTGTGGATTATTAGACCTGATTCGATTGTGGGCGATATTTAAACTTCGTGCAGGCTCAACCTTCTCAAGCCTGAACTATTTTCTACGGATACTCGATAGAGGCAAACAGCGGAACTATTCACACAGTAATTTCGGCACAGAGTCCGTAGCCCTCATCAAAATTTGCCTTTGACTACTCAACCCCTATACCCGAACCTCATGATTTTTGGCAGACTTTCGTCGCTCAGCTATCTTGATTACGCACCAAGGGGTCGTGAGTTCGAATCTTGCCAGCCGCGCCAAAACATAAAACTGTCTACACACTCACCCAATAATATCGATGCATTCTAAGTTCTACTTGGGGCTGCCCGCTTGCTCAAAACAAACGCAAGCCGGCAGCCCTCGTACCCTTAAACCGCCTTGGTATATTCCCGCAGGTAGTTTAAGTTGCGCATCGGTGTGAAGGAAGGAATTGTGCAACCTGGCGCGATAATTAAACGGTCTCTGCCGACCTGAGCAAGAATATCATCTACTTCCGCTTTAACATCGGGCAAACTGCGTTCTTGGATGCGGGTCTCATCCACGCCACCCATAAGACACTTATCCGTATGCTGACGCAATTGTGTCAAAGAGGGGTTGCTGGCCAAACGATCAGAAACACTAAGGACCTCGCAGGGGTAATCCCACGCGCGATCCATCAACAAGTGATCGCCATGAACGTGCAATACACGTACCATGCCCTCGGCTGCCTCTAGCACGCGTATCGCAAAAGGCTTTTGAAATTTCTCATGGCGTTCCTCTGTAACACCACGGGGACGATGCTCAGGAATGGCACCATTTATCGACAGAAAAATTCCCTCGACTCCCATGGCCTTCACAGCGCGCACGTACTCGCAAGTCGTTTCCGTCACGTGCTCAATAGCCTCTAGAGCGGCGCTTTCTTGTGCGAAGAAATTCTCTGCCTGACTGAAACCTACGTTCCTGACAATTTGCTGATAAGGCTCAAACACCGTGTCCAACATGGGAGTATCAGGCCCCAACTGCTCTCGCAACAAGCGCAAGACATCAAACTGCAGTTGAAAAGGTTCCTCGTTCATGTCAAGCCTGCGATAGGCCTTAAGACTTTCAGCTGAGTCTAGGGTATTGACATGTGCTGGAACAGGATAACGATAGTCATTCATTACCTTCAGGACATCCCAGTCATAGGCTTGCATGAATTGACTGTGCAAATCGGCGGTGCGTTTGCTGTCCAAGTGATCAGACTGAAAGTGTACCCATGCGGTGACAGGCGGGCGATCCACATTGGCACCCGACACCGCCGCCATAAATCTTTCTTTTTTATTCATTTCTCTTTCCACTTATTGAGGTTCAACACCCGCGTCACGTAGCAATTTTGTGACTTGCTCGACGGCAGAGCGCAAATCGGAGCTGTACTCATCGGGTGACTGATTAGGAGCCGTAAACATTGCACGATCAGCCAGGGCTTGTTTAACCTCTGGATCCGATAGGGCCTTGGTTGCCGACTCGTGTAAGCGTTCTCTTACTGCTATAGGCGTATCGGCAGGAACAGCAAGCCCAATTCGCGTCGTAAACGAGTATTCAGGGAACCCCGCTTCGGCGGCTGTAGGAACATCTGGTAAAGAATCAAGGCGCTGCTTGCCAGTGACGGCTAGGGCCCGCAGCTTGCCTGCTTCGATTTGTGGCAGAGGGGTCTGGGGTAAATCGAACATTACATCAATGCGCCCTCCCATCAGATCGATAATGGCTTGGGACGCCCCTTTATAGGGTACATGGGTCATATCAATACCCGTCGCCGCTGAATACTGAGCACCGGCCAAATGTAACGTGTTGCCTAGACCTGCAGATCCATAAGTCACCTTACCAGGATTCGCTTTCGCATAGTCGGTGAACTCGGCAAGTGTTTTAGCCGGGAAATCTGGGTGCACTGCAATAACTAGCGGTGACTCCACCAAATTTGTTACGCCAGCAAAAGCGGTCACAGGATCGTATGGCAAGCTTTTATTCAAAGCCACTAACGATGCATTGGTCATTTCACCGATAAGAAAGATCGTGTAACCATCAGGCGCAGAACGGGCCACGTAGTCACCACCTATGACGGTACTACCACCCGGCCGGTTATCCACGATGATATTGTGCTTCATATCTTCAGCCATTTTCTTGGCGACGACACGTGCTACAAAGTCAGATGAGCCACCTGCTGTATAGGGCACCACTAGTCTGATAGGTTTATTGCTTTCTGGGAACTGCTGGGCCAAGACAGGCTGGACTATCGCTATTCCACCTATCACGCCAACAATACTTTGCAGTAATTTTTTCATTATGCCCTCCAAAGAAGCGTTTAAGAAAAATTGTATTTTATAAAATGTATCCACCTAGACTTGTCCAGCCTTGGCGGCCCCCATTTGATGAGCAACGCCAACCGCTGTCCTCCCCTGGTCTTTTACCCCATGCCAAAACCCGCCTATTCAAGTATGTCCCTGGCTGGATTTTAGTGTCCGCCTAAGCAAAAGAACCCTAACAGCGGACGTCTATCAACTTTATCAGCATAGCGTGTAACAAACCCGTAAAACAAGTGAATCACTGCCGATGGCGACTAACAATGAGGTGATCAATATTATGGCTGGGTAGGCAGAGATAAAAATATCATTCTTGGCTTAAAAAACACAAAATAAGTGAAAAAACTTAACCAAAACAACATTAGAAGTGAATAATATTTATCATTCTAGAAAAAACAGAAACTTACGATCTTAAGACGGCGTAGTTAACGTTAAAAACACCGCTCAAAACTCATCCTCACGCGCACTCACTTGTGGACAAGCACCGTGCGACATGGCTCAAGCCAGTACCCGTCAAATATGGCGAGGAACAGCCCAAGAAATGAACCACAACGGAGGCATTACCACAGAGGAAATCGAAAAAGGCTATGTGCTCAGTTGCTGCACCAAAAGTGTACGGCGATATTGAAATTGAACTCTAACCATAGCCCACGGCAATCTCTTGCCCAACCAGATAATTTCGTTATATAATCGCCTGCTTACCTTAGCTATTTTTAGCAAAGGTAAAGCGCGGACAGGTGGCAGAGCTGGTCGAATGTACCTGACTCGAAATCAGGCGTACGTGATAAGCGTACCGTGGGTTCGAATCCCACCCTGTCCGCCAATGATTTGCCTAAGCAAGTCTAAAAAAATACAAAAACCCCGTAGTATTAATATACTACGGGGTTTTTTCCATTTTAAAAAGCTTATATCGTTAGACTCTTACCCCTGCGCCTAATTGACATCATCAGGAAGCTTCCCCGCTCTATCACTTATTAGGCTTAATCAGTGGCGTACCGCTTCTTACTCACCATAACCCATGATTGCCTTAACCTCTAGGTATTCCTTGAAGCCGAATTCTCCCCACTCACGGCCATTCCCAGAGCGTTTGTAACCACCAAAAGGTGCGGAAACATCTGGACCTGCCCCGTTAATGTGCACCATACCAGTACGTAATTGCGCTGCTACAGTACGTGCTTTACTGATATCTTTACTGTAAACATAACCAGAAAGACCATATTCAGAATCGTTGGCATAACTAATAGCTTCCTGCTCGCTATCGTAAGGAATAAGGCAAAGGACAGGCCCAAAGATTTCCTCTTGTGCAATGCGCATGGTGTTTTGCACATCTGCAAAGATTGTAGGTCTAACAAAGTAACCTTCGGTAACCCCTTCCGGCTTACCTAAACCACCTGATACCAGACGAGCACCTTCTGCTATGCCAGCCTGAATCAAAGCCTGTATACGATCAAACTGTATTTGACTCACTACTGGGCCCAATCTTTTTTTGTCTTCGGGAGTAGCACTAGCTTGTTCAATAGCTAAGGCCAGCGGTCGCAAAATTTCGATTGCCTCTTCTTGATATTGACGAGGAATAAGCAGTCTTGTAGGCGCGTTGCAGCTTTGCCCTGAATTCAAAAAACAAGCTTGGAGACTTTGTTTCAGTACACTAGGTAAGTCCACATCACTTAAAATAATATTAGCTGATTTACCGCCCAATTCTTGAGCCACACGCTTCACGCTCGGCGCCGCTTGCGTTGCTACCGCAACACCAGCTTTTGTAGAACCTGTAAAGCTAATCATATCGATCTCGGTGTGCCTTGCCAGAGCTTCTCCAACCTGATCACCTTGACCATTCACTAAATTAAACACACCAGCTGGCACACCCGCATCATGAAGGATGTCGGTTAGTAAAATCGCGCTTAACGCTGCTTGTTCAGACGGCTTTAATATGACAGTACATCCTGCAGCTAAAGCGGGTGCAACTTTACACAGCACTTGATTTAAGGGCCAATTCCAAGGCGTGATCATACCTACAACACCTATAGGCTCGTAACATATCGCGGTACCTCTACTAACCGTTTGAAATTCAAAGTTTTTAAGGACCCGTATAGCTTGCTTGATGTGTGCTGCCCCCATAGGTACTTGAGCGGCTTGAGCCAGCCATAAAGGAGCACCCATTTCTGCGGAAACAGCTTGAGCAAGCTCTTCCTTTTTTTCTTCGTATTTATTCAGAATACTCTCTAGAAGCTCGGTGCGCTCAGCAACTGTGGTCAGTGAGTACGTTCTAAATGCTGATCTAGCAGCTTTGACAGCAAAATCTACATCCTGCTCATTCCCCAAGCTTAAGGTACCTAAAGTAGTAGCAGTACTAGGGTTGATTAACTCAAGAGTATTTTTCCCCTGGGGTGGAACCCACTTTCCATTAATATAGAAATGATGCTGCTTGCTCATATTGTCCTCCTTAGGGTAAGTGAATATAGATAACCGATCGCCAAGCCCTAAGATGCCAAGCGACCAGTCTAATGATTAAAACTGTACGCTTTCGTCGCGCTGAATTAAATGCTTAGCGATAATGATCTGCTGAATCTGGGTAGTGCCTTCGTATAAGCGAAGTAAACGTACATCACGATAGAAACGCTCTACTTTATATTCACTGATATATCCCGCCCCGCCATGAATTTGTACTGCCCGATCAGCCACCCTGCCAACCATCTCTGTGCAGAACATTTTAGTGCATGCCGCTGCCATACTGAGCTCATCGTTACGCGCGCCCACCGGGTTCTGGTCATACTGTCGAGCCGCTTCTTTGAGCATCGAAACAGCGGCGAATAATTCCGCTTGGCTGTCAGCTAACATGCCCTGAATAAGCTGAAACTGTGCAATAGGCTGTCCAAACTGCTGACGCTCTTTGGCGTAGGCGACGGCATCTCTGATAAGACGATCAGCCATCCCACAGGCTTGAGCCGCTATATGCAAACGACCTCTGTCTAGCACTTTCATCGCGGTATAAAACCCTCGGCCGGGTATACCACCAATAATATTTTCCGCTTTTACTTTTACGTCATCGAGTATCACATCAGCCGTCAATGTGCCTCGTTGCCCCATCTTATGATCTGCTTTCCCAACTGTTAAGCCTGGGGAGTCGGCTGGTACTATAAAAGCGCTAATACCTCGAGCCCCATCATCACTTGTACGCGCCATCAAGGTGAAAGCTCCTGCGCGATTAGCGTTGGTAATAAAACGTTTCGTGCCATTGATAATGTAATGGTCACCATTCTGAACTGCGCGTGTTTGTATTGCTGCAGCGTCCGAGCCCGTGCCTGGCTCTGTCAGAGCAAAGGAGACCGTAATTTCTCCAGAGGCAAACTTGGGAAGCCAATACGCCTTCTGCTCTTCGGTACCATCCATAAGCACCCCTTGAGAACCTATGCCCACGTTGGTGCCAAATACAGATCGAAAGGCAAACGCGGTGTGGCCGATATCGTAAATCACCTCACACTCTTGTTCCATTGACAGCCCTATCCCACCGTACTCCTCTGGAATTGAGAGGCCGTATAACCCTAACTCTTTGATGTCATTAATGATATCTGTAGGGACAGCGTCATTTTCTTCCACTTGATTTTCGGCTGGTATCAAACGTTCAACAATAAAACGTTGTAGTACTGCTCGGAGTAGCCCGAATGATTCTTGATCTAAAGCCATTGTTGTTCCTCGCTCCATGTGTGACTTATGTTGTTAAGACTAGATTAAATGGGACCCATATCAATAATTTGTCCTATGCGCACTGCTTGCTCATGCAGGATCGCGATTTGTTGCTCCTGTTTTTCTTGCGTGTCTAATTCGTCTTGATTCGTTGAAATGGCCAGAGATAAAACTCTAGGGCTGTTATTTGGAATTCGAACTGCGAAAGAAATTTGATGCACGGGAGGATAAATTTGAGAGGCGTGCTGTGTACCCGGCGACATTTTCAAAGCTTGGTAAAGAGCACTATTACTGGGCAGAATGCTCCCAACTCGTAGGTTTGCAACATGCAACCGTCTACGTTGAGCTGGCGCGAGAGCTCGCGCAATAATTAGCACTCCTTCAGGGTGATGCTCTCCAATGTTCGCGGTACCCAGAACTTCATCAGCTAAAGCCTGCACGATAGTTTGAACCACTTCCGTAATGCCCAAGCTCTCGAGTGCAGCGAAGCCCAATTCCAATGTCTTGCTAGTTAGACTCCAACGGTTTTCATCGCGTGCAACATATCCCTCCTCTTCTAATGTAATGAGGAATCGCATTACGGTGGCGCGGGACAAATCAGTGAGCCTGGCAAGATCTGCCACAGTGGGGTAAGGATTTCCCCTGAATTGCTCCATCAATAGTAGACACCTTTGTATTGATCTATTATGCTTCATGACATGTTCACTTAATGGATGTTATGTTCACCTAGTGATCTAAATAATAACACAAGATTCTAATTTTTTGGGAGACATCAATGAATTTATTCGTGCGTAGATTTTTTTCTGTAGCAGGTGCCGTTGGGATGACCCTCATGTGCGGAACATTACAGGCCGAGACTGACTATCCAAATGGCCCACTTACGCTAGTAGTGCCTTATGCTCCGGGAGGGACTACTGATATCGTTGCGCGTTTAGTAGCTGCCGAATTGGGGCAACGTATCGGGCAAGCAGTAGTTGTTCAAAATAAGAGCGGGGCCGGCGGGGTGGTAGGAACGGATTATGTGGTGCGGCAAAAACCTGACGGATATACCTTAGTAACTGGGAACATTGGACCACTAGCAACAAGCCCCGCTTTATTTCCAAATTTACCGTATGACCCAGTAAAAGATCTGATACCAATTCGTAACTTGGTAGGTATTCCCAACGTAATCTTAGTTCGTGCTGATTCCCCATTTAAGACGATCCAAGATGTCTTGGAATACAAAGACAAAGATGCTTTATTTTATGCCTCGTCTGGTACATCAACCTCGCCACATTTGACAGGTGAAATGTTTGCTTTAGCAACGGGCGTGCCTTTAGAGCACGTTTCTTATCAAGGAAGCGCTCCGGCTTTAGTCGATTTAATTGCGGGTAACGTGCCTTTGATGTTTGATAATTTACCTGCATCTATTGCTCAGGTTCAAGCTGGCGCGGTACGCGCCTTAGCGGTTACTACAGAAGAGCGCCTGCCTTTACTTCCGGACGTGCCTACCTTGAAAGAGTCTGGCGTGCAGGATTTTGTGGTAACCGGTTGGTCCGGTTTGTTTGTACCCGCCGATACTCCACAGCCCGTTGTGGACTTCCTGTATGAAAATGTGGAACAAGTGATGCAAAGCGACAAAGTCAAAGAACGTATTGCCGCTTTGGCAGCGGAGGTGCCACAAGGTAATTCTGCCGAGTTTGGTCAGTTCTTGCAGGATGAGATTACTCGTTGGAGCAAGGTGATTAAAGAAGCAAATATTACTGTTAATTAATAAAAAACCGTGATCTAGGACCACGACAACCCCTAGATCAACGTCATTTACGAATTTTTAAAAGGCATGTATTCATATGTTTGACCGTCAGTTTATCGACAGTCTGCCTGTGTATGACAGATCGGAAGCTTCGGAGCTACCACTTAAGGGCATGTTAGTACTGGACATTACCCATTATATTGCTGGTCCACTAGCCAGTATGCTATTGGCCGACCTTGGGGCTACTGTCATAAAAGTAGAAGCACCCGGAGGAGATCGCTTTAGAGCCTATCCGCCGCATGATACCTCTGCACCAGAAGAAGGTGCGGCTTATTTATGGGCGAACAGAAATAAGCTGGGTTTGGAACTAAATCTGAAAAGCGAGCAAGGGCAGCAAGTCATCAGTCGTTTACTGACCAAGGCGGATGTGCTAATTGAAAATTTCGCTCATGGTGTCATGGGCAGATTGGGCTTCGGCTATGAGCAGGTGCATGCCTTAAATCCAAAGCTGGTGTATTGCTCTGTTTCTGCCTACGGTAGCCAAGGAAAATTTGCCGAGCGACCCGGATTTGATTCCGTGGTGCAAGCCGAGAGCGGCTTTGTAGCGATGAATGGTTACGCGGATAGACCAGGCGTTCGTACAGCTTCTTCTGTAATGGACATAGGCACCGCCATGTTGGCGTCTAACGGCATCTTGGCGGCTTTGTATGCACGTCAAGCCACAGGCGAAGGGCGTCATGTTGAGGTGTCTTTATATGGCAGTGCCTTACTGATGAATGGTTATGCCACGATGCAGACTCTGTGCTCAGGTCAAAACATGGAGCGTTATGCAAATACCAGTCCGGATAGTTGTCCGACAGGGGTATTTGATTGTCAAGACGCCAGCTTTTTTCTGCATTGTGGAAATAACGAGATAGCTAAACGCTTATTTAGCGAGGTGCTAGCACGCCCTGATTTAGCAGAGAACCCCGCTTATCAAACCGCAGCAGGCCGCCTGGCAGACAGAGAGAGCATCTTTGTCATATTAAAAGAAGCCTTTGCCACAATGTCATGGGCCGAACTTAAGCATGCACTGGAAAATGCGCGAGTGCCAGCCGGGCAAGTGCGAGACCTAAAAACCGCCTTACTCAGTTCCGAGACGGAGCAACTGGCCGCAGTAGAGCGCGTGCCGCATAAAACTTTGGGTTGGGTGCCGAATGTGAGAACACCCATATTTTTTGATGGCAGTATCGGTAATGCGGCGTCAGCCGCTCCGGTCCGGGGCCAAGATAGCGAGGCAGTGTTGCGCGATATCGCAGGTTTTTCAGAAGAGGAAATACAAGCGATAGTCCAGAGTGGACATGTGCGCAGTGCATAGTTAGAAAAACCAGATCGCTTACTTTACTGTGAGGAACTACAGATGATTACATCAACGATGAGCAATGGCATTTTGGAAATTGCTATTGATCGTGCAGAACGAAAAAATGCCTTGAATCATGCCATGTATGATCAGTTACGAGACCTGTTCACTGCATATGGGCAGGATGAGTCCTGCCAGGCGATTATTTTGTATGGAAAAAACGGTTTTTTTACAGCTGGCGCTGATCTGAAGGATTTTCAGCAAAAGCGCGGCAAAGAAGACCCTCCTGCGGTGCGTTTCCTACGTGCCCTAAGCAAGGCCCAACAACCTGTAATTGCGGCTGTTGAAGGTTTTGCAATTGGCATTGGTGCGACACTTTTACAACATTGCGATTTTGTTTATGCCGCTAACGATAGTCGCTTCCGTATGCCGTTTGCTTCTCTGGGTTTATGCCCCGAGGGAGGCTCATCTTTATTATTAGAGCAAATTGTAGGACGTCGACGTGCTAATGACTGGTTATTGAGTTCACGCTTTTTCAGTGCTCAAGAAGCACTGGAAGGCGGCTTTGTGACAGCTTTGCTTGAGCCGGGTCAAGCTCTTGTAAAAGCGCGTGAAGTAGCAGAGCTCTTGCGCACCCACCCATCGTATGCCATACGTTTGACTAAACATATGTTGCGTCAAGGGTCGGCGGAGGATGTTCAGAAAGCATTTGACTTTGAAGCCGCGATGTTTGCGCAGTGCCTTGCTCGTAAGGAAACTCAAGATTCAATAAAAGATACCGGTAAGGTGTGATTGGGGGACATTATGTTTAGTAAAGTAGACAGAATATTGGTAGCAGTAAACGATCTGGATATTGCTCAAAAAAATTACGAAGATATATTGGCCGCAGTCCATGTGGGTGACTCAAAAAGCGTTTACTTGAATGCGACTGTACGAACCATGGCAATTGGTGGCAGTGAGGTAGAGCTATGTTGCCCTTTAGGGCCCGGTCTCACACAAAGTCGACTTAATACAAAAGGGGAAGGCCTGTTCATCGGCGGCGTAGAAACTACGAATCTGTCCTCGTTTGAAGATCAATTGAAGCAACAGAAAGTGGGATATGTACGCGAGGGGGATCGCTTGTACCCCGATCCCACTGCCTTGTACCAATTGCCTCTGGCAGTCAGTCAAGCATCGCAGCGGATCAGACAGCCAGGCCCGGTCGATGACCTCTATGAGTTAACCATGGTGCTGAAGTCAAACTGGAACACGGTGGCGCAGCATTATGCCGATGTTTTAGGACTGAATCGTGAGCACGAGGTCGGTATTACATTTGAGCGTTTCGGTTACGAAGGCAATCTAATGAAGTTCAATCCAGATGCACTGGATAGGATAGAACTATCAGAGGCTCATGACCCTGCTTATCCTATGGGTAGATACACAGCCAAACATGGTGATGCTTTATATATGTGCTATATCGAAACGAACGATTTAGCCGATATTATTCAGCGGCTAGAGAGCAAAAAAGCTCCCTATACGCGTCGCACGACCACGCCAGTCGAGCGTGATGGCCTTTGGATTCATCCTGCTGTACTCAATGGCGTGCTCTTGGGCGTGTCCCGCCGTACCCTCGCGTGGGGATGGTCTGGAGATCCCAAGCGCATTGAACCACTCAGTGACTAAGACTGTTCAACGCAAGTATCCACACGAGCCCCCTTACACTCAACTACTCCAGGAAACCTAATTTTCTCAATTTAGTTATGATGCAATTGAGTTAACCGGCGAAGGGGGATGGCAGACTTATACTAGGAAGACAGTCTTAGCTTGATCAGTGGGCGTGGCGCTATAACGTAACCCATGCCCATTAAGCTAACGGCCGCTAGAGGCTGCTCCAAGGGTTAGGTCACATTTAACCCATATGACGTTTCAACGTTTACATAAAGACTAAACCCCGATTGCGCCCCTCAGGGTTTCCCCTTTTTTGGGCCAGGTTCGCTTGCGTTCTCGGGGCGCTGCTTCTATATTAAAACTAAGCGACAGCATTAACAGCCTTAACGTTTTTAACTTTAAAAAGACGTAGTGAAGTCACAAGCCATTGTGTTTTTCTTAAGGAGTTATTATGCCTATCCAATCTTTTCAGTGGCTCGTCACCGTTAGCGACAACCCAGCTTCGTTTAACGCGTGGGATATGTTTAGTTGGCTTTACCGCTTACCCGGAAGCATAATCATCGAAATCTTAGGCCACATTACCCCGTTGGCTGCACTACTGAATATCCAAGCCTCTCGTTCCACCGGGTATGCCACCTTAGATGGCCGTATTGTTAACGTAGTTTCTCTCTTTATCTGGGCAGCAACTATTTTGTGGATCTTGCATACTAGCTCCACACCCTCCTCGTCTGTTAAACCTCGGGCGCAACGTAAAGCTCCCTCATTGCATCGCCCCTATAGCAAGCATGGAAAAACGCGTAAAACCTCGATCGGACTGAAAACGCGTTTTTTAAATTGATAAGCGAGACGCTACAGAAGTTACTATTTGCTAACCGTACGCAGTGGTACGGCATTTTCTGTAGCTTTTAGAAGCGCTTTACTCAACCTCACTTACTCATTTCTGACGCCCAGCGGCGACAATAGGCCACCTAAGCAACTTAAGGGGGCATTTCATGAAAAAATGGATCGTCGCTGGTGTAGCCTCGGTATTAACGATAGCTTCCATAGGTGCGCATGCTGGCGGCCTAAATGTTGACGTTAATATAGGCATACCTGGCTTTGGCTACGGTGGCTCTGTTTATCATCCACCTGTACACGTAATAGAGCGTCCAGTGGTAGTGGTATCGCCGCCACGCGTCCACCATCATCGCCCTGCCTATGTGGAATACCGTCCACATTACCACTCAAAAAAATGGCGTAAAGAACAGAAGCGAGCGCATAAACGGTGGCGTAAGCAACAGGAGCGCTACTGGGATGATTAACACCAGACATCGATAAAAAAGCGGATGTCCATATTTTTGGCATCCGCTTTTCTGTTCTAGGCTTGAGGAGTAATTTTCTCTAGCCCCCCCATATAGGGGCGTAACACCTCGGGCACGACAACTGAACCATCCTCTTGCTGATAGTTTTCAATCACTGCCACTAAGGCACGCCCCACCGCCAGCCCGGAACCATTTAACGTATGCAGATATTCGGGACGTCCTTTCTCGGGGCGGAAACGAGCTTGCAAGCGACGCGCCTGGAAGGCCTCGCAGTTGGACACGGAAGATATTTCACGCCAGGTGTTTTGAGCTGGCAACCAGACTTCTAAGTCGTAGGTTTTAGCTGCAGAAAAACCCATATCGCCAGTGCATAACTGCATGACTCGATATGGTAGACCTAACTTTTGCAACACCGCCTCAGCATGCCCGAGCATTTCCTCTAGGGCCTCGTAGGACTTCTCCGGATGCGCCAATTGCACCATCTCTACTTTGTCGAACTGATGTTGACGAATCACTCCGCGCGTATCGCGCCCCCCACTACCAGCCTCGGAGCGAAAGCAAGGCGTATGGGCTGTTAAGCGCACAGGCAAGTCTTCCTGCGGCAGAATTTCATCTCGTACCGAACCGGTTAGCGTAATTTCAGAGGTGGAGATTAAATATAAATCCTCGGCTACCGCGTCGGCATCTGTTTCTTCTGTGTGGTCTTGGCCGCCTTTAGTTACCCAGAACATATCGTCCTTAAACTTAGGCAGTTGCCCAGTGCCAAATAACGTGGCGGCATTCACGATATAGGGTGTATAGCATTCTTGGTAGCCATGCTCGATGGTTTGCGTATTTAGCATGAACTGTGCCAGCGCACGGTGCAAAGCGGCCAATGGACCGCGCAACATCATAAAGCGAGAGCCGGACAGCTTGCGAGCCGATTCGAAATCCAAGCCGATTTTCTCACCCACCTCCACATGGTCTTTGGGCTGAAAAGTGATGTGAGCAGGCTCATCATTGGCATTCCGTGCGCCTGGAATCCAGCGGCGTAACTCAACGTTGTCCTCTTCAGAGCTTCCAACTGGCACGCTGCTATGAGGGATATTAGGAATCGTTGCTAACCACGAGCTTAGCTCTGCTTGAATTTCGGCTAAGGCTAACTCGAGCTGCTTAAGGCGTTCTGGTATGGCTTGGGACTCCGCCATTTCTTGACTAGCGTCCTCGCCTTTTGAGCGCAACTGACCAATACGTTTAGACAATGCGTTACGCTGAGCCTGCAGATTCTCAGTGTCGACTTGCACGGATTTACGCCGCGCCTCAAGCTCATGAAAGCGCTGTGCGTCAAAGTCAACGCCACGCGTGGCCAAGCCCTGCACGACCAGGTCTATATCTTTGCGTAATTGGTTTTGATCTAACATGTAAAAACCTAAAAATTGGGGTCAAGATAAGATTGTAGCTAATCCAGTTAGAAACCGTGAGCCTTGATCACCGCGTTTGTTCAATACCACAGCAAAGCACACGAAGGATATTGAGCTTACGAACCGCTTAGACTGACTCTTAAGGTTTTTTAGTGTCTTTATCTAACTGTCGCAGTTGTTTTAGCTTATCGCCTATTTTTATCTCCAGCCCTCGCGGCACGGGCTTATACCAGCCTGGCTCAGTCATTCCTTCAGGCAAATACGTTGCGCCAGCCGCATACGCACCCGGCTCGTCATGCGCGTAACGATAAGCTTGCCCATGCCCTAAGTCTTTCATGAGTTTGGTTGGGGCATTACGCAAATGCATAGGAACAGCGCGACTTTGATCTTGCTGCACAAAGGCACGGGCGCGGTTATAAGCCATGTAGCCGGCATTACTTTTGGCCGCAACGGCTAGGTAAATGACCGCTTGGGCTAGTGCGAGCTCACCCTCAGGACTACCTAAGCGTTCGTACGTTTGTGCCGCGTCATTCGCTATTTGTAAGGCTCTGGGATCTGCCAAACCTATGTCTTCCCATGCCATGCGCACAATCCTTCGCGATAGGTATTGCGGGTCAGCACCGCCGTCAAGCATACGCGTTAGCCAATATAGCGCAGCGTCAGGGTGAGACCCCCGTACCGATTTATGCAAGGCGCTAATTTGATCGTAAAAAGCATCACCACCTTTATCAAAGCGTCGTAAGTTTTGTGATAAAGACAGCTCTAACCATGCAGCATCGATGTCCGCTTGCCCGGCCGCGCGCGCCGACTCAACCACCACCTCTAGGGCATTAATAAGGCGGCGCGCATCCCCATCAGCCCACTGAGCCAATTGCTCGCGGGCATCGTCTTGGATATGAAACGGCGTACCATCTTCCTGTAAGACCAACAGGGCTTTATCCAACAAGAGCAATAAGTCTTCTGTTTTTATCGCCTCCAGCACATACACTCTGGCTCGTGACAGTAAGGCCGAATTCATCTCAAAAGAGGGGTTCTCGGTGGTGGCACCAATAAAAGTAAATAGGCCACTTTCTACATACGGCAAAAAGGCATCTTGTTGGGCCTTATTAAATCTATGCACCTCGTCAACAAACAAGATCGTGCGTCTGCCCTGCCCTTGTGCTACCTGAGCACGGGTAACTGCTTCACGTATATCTTTAACGCCCCCCAAGACAGCGGAAATAGCCAAAAATTGCGCATCAAATCCATCCGCCATCATGCGTGCCAAGGTGGTTTTACCTACCCCTGGTGGCCCCCAGAAAATCATCGAGTGGGGGCGACGAGATTCAAAAGCGACCCGTAACGGCTTACCTGGGCCCAGCAAATGCTGCTGACCCACCACGTCTTCCAATTGTCGAGGTCGCATGCGTTCAGCCAACGGCGCGTGCGTATGCCCGGCCAACGCCTCGGAGAACAAATCACTGTCGTTCATGGCTTATTGGATTTCAACTACATCCACTCCTTCGGGAGCAGTAAAGGTGAAGGTATCCGCCGGCAAATTAGGATTAACCTGTAAGCTTGAAAATTCGATTAGGGTGGTCTGATCAAAAGCGTCTTTTAACAGCAGACGCTGTGGCTTACCTTGCTTAAAGCCTATGTCTACATAAGCAAAGCCGGCGTCAGGGCTCAGGGGCTTAGCGCGTAACCAATCTAAGCCTTCTTGCTGTCCTTCCTCGCTTAATTGGAAGGAGCTTTCCAAGCTTGCCGTGCCAAACAAAATAGCCGCAGGAGAAGTGCCTATAGAGGCATCAACACCCCGTACCGTTACCTGAGCCAAGTCAGGGTCGTATTGGTAGAGCTGCTTACCATCAGAGACAATCTGCTGCTCATAGGGCTTAAGCACATCCCAACGAAACTGCCCAGGGCGACGAAATACAAAGGTACCCGTTTGGGTACTTTGTGGATTGCCTGCGGCATCGCGAGTATGTTGCGAAAACTCACCTTGGGCCGCGGGCACGGCTCGTATAAATGACTTTAACTGATCGGCGGCTGTGCCAGCCGCCCCTGCCACCAGCGGACTAGCCATCATCACGGCGGCTAGCAAAAAGGTTTTAATCTTCATCTCTTACCTCACCACCTTTCACGAGTATGTCGCGGTTACCGTTAGACTGCATCGCAGATACCACACCTGATGCTTCCATTTGCTCTAGCAAGCGCGCTGCACGGTTATAGCCAACCCGCAATTTACGTTGCACAAAAGAAATCGACGCCCTTTTATCTTGCAACACGATTTGCACTGCTTGATCGTAGAGTGGGTCGGATTCAGCATCCACCAAACCCGTCACACCATTTACCCCATCGCCTGTTTCACCCTCGACCGTGCCCTCAAGCAGACCGTCGATATAATCAGGTTCGCCATGCTCTTTCAGGTGTTCCACCACGCGATGCACTTCATCATCACTAACAAAGGCGCCATGCACCCGTGCGGGCAAACCTGTACCTGGCGGCAAATACAGCATATCCCCTTGGCCTAGCAGTGTCTCGGCTCCCATCTGATCCAAGATAGTACGCGAATCTATTTTCGAAGACACTTGAAAGGCTATGCGAGTGGGAATATTAGCTTTAATTAAACCGGTAATTACATCGACGCTAGGACGCTGAGTGGCTAAAATCAAATGTATTCCTGCCGCCCGTGCTTTTTGTGCCAAACGTGCAATGAGCTCTTCGATTTTTTTACCCTGCACCATCATTAAATCGGCCAACTCATCAATGACCACCACAATCATGGGCAATACAGATAAAGGCTCGGGGGCATCAGGCGTCAATGAAAAGGGGTTCGGTATGACCTCGTCACGCTTTTGCGCGTCGCGTATTTTGTTATTAAAACCGGCCAAGTTGCGCACACCCATTTTACTCATTAAGCGATAACGCTTTTCCATTTCGCCCACACACCAATTTAAGGCATTGGCAGCCAAGCGCATATCTGTGACGACTGGGGCTAACAAATGGGGAATCCCCTCGTAGACGCTCATTTCCAGCATCTTGGGGTCAATTAAAATCAAGCGTACATCGGCCGCGTCCGCTTTGTACAACAAAGACAGAATCATGGCATTGATCCCCACCGACTTACCCGAACCGGTGGTTCCCGCCACCAATAGGTGAGGCATTTTCGCCAGATCGGCCACCACAGGCTTACCGGCGATATCTTTACCTAAAGCCATCGTCAGCATCGAAGCACTGTTGTGATAGGTTTGCGACCCTAGTATTTCTTCGAGGCGTACTATTTGTCGCTTAGCGTTAGGCAACTCGAGACCCATCAGGTTTTTGCCCGGAATAGTTTCCACCACTCGGATGCTAACCAAGCTTAAGGCACGTGCTAAGTCTTTCGCCAAATTAACAATTTGACTGCCTTTTACTCCCGTAGCAGGTTCGATTTCATAACGCGTAATCACCGGACCGGCTTGCGCTCTGACCACCGTAACAGACACACCAAAATCCGATAATTTCTTTTCAATTAAGCGCGAAGTGAATTCTATGGTTTCGGGAGATACTGTCTCCAATTCCCCAGTGCTGCAGTCAAGCAAGGACAAAGGAGGAAGGTCTCCGCTATCGCCTGCTTGCTTAGGTACTTTAAACAGAGTTTGCTGCTTCTCTTGGATGACTCGCTCGGACTTGGGTACTTGGGTAACCGAGGGCTCGATGCGCACTGGTTGCTCGTGGGCCAACTGCTCTTGACGAGTCGAGACCATCTCGTTTCGTTCCGCTTTTTTAACTTCGCCCAGTTTGCGATCCTGACGCGCTGCAATGCCCGACGTGATGTTGCGTATGCAAAGTTCAATTAAAGTACCGACGCGCTCAGCCACCGTTAACCAAGAAAAGCCAAAAAACAAACTGAGTCCTATTGCCAGCACTGCCAGCATGAGCAAAGCACTACCTGAATAGCCTATGGCCGTTTGCAAAGCATGAGTTAACGCAATGCCCAGTTGCCCCCCTGCCCCAGCAGGTAGCTCAAGACTTTGTCCCCATGACTTGAAAAAGAAGGCCTCTACGCCCATGCTGCCGATAAATAACAAGGTAAAACCTATACCTGTTTCCCAGCGCACACGTGGTAATACGTCATCTATTTTGGCTTGCGGCAACACTAAACGGGTAAGGCGATAAAAGCCCACAGCCACCCGCTGTACTAAAAGAGCCACCCACCACCACGCTGACAGACCAAATAAAAACAGCAGGCCATCAGAAATAACGGCTCCAAACATGCCTCCGCCATTTTTGATACTGCTGCTATAAATGGATTTCGACCAGCCAGGGTCAGTTGGGCTCCAGGTAGCGAGTACCAAGCCTAACCATGCCGCCAAGGCAGCAAAGATAATCCAGCGCGCTTCGCGCAATAAACTTGCCAAACGTTGTTGTAAGGGCGAGGGCCCATTACGCACGTTTTTTGAAGACCGAGAACTACGAGGGGATGTTGCGGGTATTCTTGCCATGGACTCATTATAATTGGAGGATCTTAAATTTTCGGATTTTCTGTGATGTCTACAACCAAACACGCTAAAGTCTTGATTCTTGGCTCAGGTCCTGCTGGATATACCGCTGCAGTATACGCCGCTCGCGCTAATCTGAAGCCGGTCCTCATTACAGGTATGGAACAAGGTGGCCAACTTATGACCACCACCGATGTGGACAACTGGCCCGCCGACGCACAAGGTGTATTAGGCCCTGACCTAATGGCTCGTTTCCAAGCACACGCAGAACGCTTCGAAACTGAACTGATCTTTGATCAAATTACTAAGGTCGATTTAAGCAAGCGCCCATTTACCTTGTTTGGTGACGGCGGTGCCACCTATACATGCGATAGCCTGATTATATGCACAGGAGCTTCTGCACAATACCTTGGCTTGCCTTCTGAACAAGAATTTATGGGTCGAGGTGTGTCAGGATGTGCCACATGCGACGGTTTCTTTTACAGAAATCAGGATGTTATTGTGGTGGGTGGCGGCAATACGGCGGTTGAGGAAGCCTTGTATCTTTCTAATATCTGCAAAACAGTTACCTTGGTGCATCGTCGTGATACGTTCCGCTCCGAAGCCATACTGACGGACAAACTAATGGATAGAGTGGCCAACGGAAATATTAAGCTCAAACTGTTCCATGTATTAGATGAAGTGTTGGGCGATAACAGTGGCGTAACAGGCGTGCGCTTGCGCAATGTGCAAACCGATACGACGGAAGATCTAGCCGTAACCGGTGCATTCATTGCCATCGGTCACAAGCCCAATACAGACATTTTCGCCCAACAGCTCGATATGCACGATGGCTACATTACCACGCGTAGTGGCTTAAAAGGTCTGGCTACCATGACCTCCGTGCCGGGAGTTTTCGCAGCAGGTGATGTACAAGACAATATTTATCGTCAAGCTATTACCAGTGCTGCAACCGGCTGCATGGCAGCCTTGGATGCACAGCGGTGGTTGGATGAAGCAGAGTAAGCCCAAAACACTTGCTCGTAGCCTGGCTGACCTAAAGCAACTGCGTAAACAGGTCGAACAAGCAGAAAAAACTGCGCCGACAGTGGCGCAGCCTCAAAAGCGAAAAAAGCCTAGACCGCCCGACCCGGGGCAGTCTAAGTCCAGCCCGCCAGCGCTACGTTCCTTCGTTGAGCAAAGCAACACTTCTGAACTAGGAACGAGCTTTAGCCCCGAAGATAGAGCTTTGCTGCGTCAAGCTTACGCCCAAGTAAAGCCTTTACGTCACCCTGACGTTGTCCTTCGCGGCCCTACTAGCGCAGCAGTACGGCATGATCCTATATTGCAAGAGCGTAGACGACACGCTGAAGGGGCACCTACACCCAACGTGGCGCTCACTCCTGTGTCAGATCAGTACACCTCGGCTCAGGCAGAAAGCAATGACCGCCAATACCGTAACCCTGCCTGCGGCACGGATGTCATGCGCAACCTGATTAAAGGCAAATGGCCGATTACTGCCAGCCTAGATCTCCATGGAGCCAACGTAGATCAAGCCCGCGAACGACTCGATAATTTTCTATCATCATGTCTAGAGCACCAACTTAAATGCGTACGTATTGTGCACGGGGTAGGCTATGGCTCCAAAGGCGACCCCCTATTGCCACGTACAGTTAGGCTCTGGTTACGCCAGCTAGACGCCGTACTCTCGTACGTGGAGTGCGCCGAGCATGAAGGCGGACAGGGGGCAGTGAAGCTATTACTACGCAACATAGACAAATTAGAGCAAGAATAGAAAAGGGCCAGTTCTCACTGGCCCTTTTCTATTTCTAGTTGTTATGTGTACTGCTTTATTGCTTTTATGAAAATGCTGCTTTTTGCAGCGGCCCTTATAACTGGGCTTGTAGTCTCCTCACCTGCATGAATAGTATTGTGCAGTAATTATTACAATGTCACACTTAGGGAATGCACTGATATATGCTGAAATGTGTTCGTATTATCCCTATAAAGAAATGAATAACAGAAGCACAGCAGCCTCCCCACGCTACATTCCCCACCTACTACTCCTGGAAAGCTCCCTCAAGCCATCCTGCAGGCCTGTATACGGAACGCTTTGGTGCAGACTACACCCCTAAAAATGTAAAGGCTTTGCTTGGAACAAACAACTCACTGACCTCACCCGAAAAGATATTACGTTGATCTTTACCCAACACTAATTTCTTTACTTTTCCTGTTTCAGCTGAAAAATCAACTTTGTGTAAATCAACCCAAAACACGTTAGGGGTCAGCGCTGACTCAAAAAAGTACAAACCACGCTTCTGATCCGCTACGGTACGCCAGCGTGTCGACGATATATTGGGTTGATCAGGCGTGCTGATTCCATAAGGAACCGATACGTTACGAATCACGCTAAATACACTGGCTAACGTTTCCACCGCGTCGGGAGTTTTTGGAATAGCGTCCACATAAAAGGCGGCCCGCGCAAACCGATCTGCAGAGCGATTGGTACCCGGTAAAAACACTGTTCCACCGATTTCTTTCCAATACGAATTTAAGGCAAGCTGCTGATCGTAAGTAGGCGAGTTGGTCATCACTTGATAGGCAGGGCTGTGATGGATCACTTGTTTACCGTCTATGTATTCAACAATCGCGCTATCGCCACTGGCGTCGGAAAAGGCAAGATGTAAAGTTGCTAACCTGTCTTCGCCCGGCACTTGATCCGTTACCAAATGGAAGGGTTCAGTTTGCAAATAATCCACTGCTTCTTGTACCGTAGCAAAGTTGTCTAAGATGTATTGCGCCCAAATCGCAATGCTTAAACCTGGTTTTCCATCATTATCTGTAGGATATTTCGACTCTACCAGCCACAATACACCTGCAGAAAGCCCTTTCTCATTTAAACCATCTGTGGTTGAAATATCGTAACCAGAACTAATCACACTACCGTATTTAGAGGTCCACTTCAGTGAATTGCTACCCGCCTCTCCCGTGCGCTCCATGCCGCGTGGAAAGATCCAAAGATTGGTTTCTACGTCGGACTTCCAATCCATAGAACGAGCCGTCATGACCTGCTCGTCGGCACCGTGATAAATGAAGCGTGTGCAACTTAAGGCTGCGGGAGCCGCCAACGCTGTACACACTGCCGCCGCTAACGTAAGTACAGAGGTTTTAACCCGATATTTCATTCTTAGCTCTCCTTGGTAACTAGAACCAAACTGACATCAATGACAGCAGCTTAGCATTGCCTTACGGTGACACGGACGCATAAGACCGTCTGCATACTAACCTAAAGACTCGTTTTAACACGCCTTGAAATACAGCAGACCGTTACCGAAAAATTAAATTATCCGCCTTGGTGTAAAAACTTGCCCCTGTATCGCACACCGTCAATAAACAAGCCGTAAGCATAAAAAAACCCGCTTAGCATTTACTGCTAAGCGGGTTTAGACGACACACGTAAAAAATTACATGTTTTCGATCATGACGTCGCCAAAGCCAGAGCAAGAAACTTGCGTGGCACCTTCCATCAAGCGTGCAAAGTCATAGGTGACTTTCTTGGAAGTGATGGCTTTTTCTGTGCTAGCGATGATCAGATCAGCGGCTTCTGTCCAACCCATGTGACGCAACATCATTTCGGCGGACAAGATTAAAGAACCTGGGTTCACGTAATCTTTGCCAGCGTATTTAGGAGCTGTACCATGGGTAGCTTCAAACATGGCTACAGAGTCAGACAAGTTAGCGCCTGGAGCAATACCAATACCGCCTACTTGAGCAGCCAAGGCGTCAGAGATGTAGTCGCCGTTCAGGTTCAGTGTGGCAATTACGTCGTACTCGGCTGGGCGTAGTAAGATCTGCTGCAAGAATGCGTCAGCGATAGAATCTTTAACAGTGATCTCGCGACCTGTTTTAGGATTCTTGAATTTGCACCATGGGCCGCCGTCGATCAATTCAGCACCGAACTCTTGTTGGGCTAATTCGTAACCCCAATCACGGAAGCCACCTTCGGTGAACTTCATGATGTTACCTTTGTGAACCAGGGTAACGGAGGAACGATCGTTGTCGATAGCGTATTGAATCGCTTTACGTACCAAGCGCTGCGTACCTTCACGGGACACTGGCTTAACACCGATACCAGAAGTATTCGGGAAGCGAATTTTGTTAACGCCCAAGTTGTTTTGCAAGAAATCGATCAATTTCTTGGCATTTTCTGATTCCGCCTCGAACTCGATACCTGCGTAGATATCTTCAGAGTTCTCACGGAAGATAACCATATTGGTTTTTTGTGGCTCACGTACGGGAGAAGGTACGCCTTGGAAGTAGCGCACAGGACGCAAGCAAACGTACAGGTCTAGTTGCTGACGCAAGGCAACGTTTAAAGAACGGATACCGCCGCCAACAGGCGTTGTCAAAGGACCTTTAATAGACACAACGTAGTTTTTCACTGCGTCTAGGGTTTCTTCTGGTAGCCATACGTCGGGGCCGTATACCTGAGTGGATTTTTCACCCGCGTACACTTCCATCCAGTGGATTTTGCGTTTGCCGTCGTACGCTTTCGCTACCGCGGCATCGACCACTTTGATCATAACAGGACTGATATCTGCGCCTGTACCATCACCCTCGATGTAAGGGATAATGGGTTCGTCAGGTACGTTCAGTGAGTAGTCTGCATTAACCGTAATTTTCTGTCCCGACGCCGGGATTTTTATGTGCTGATAAGACATGGATGCTCCAGTAGTGCTCCAATTTTGGAATAGAAAACAGGCGAACACGGAACGCGCCAGCGTTTCTCGAGTCTTATATAAGAGTTTAACGTAAATTCAAGCAAAAAAACTGCAGTTCTATGACAAGCTTGCTGCGTTACGCTGATTTGTACTGTTTAAACTGCATATAAAGGGGCGGTGATTTTTACAGTACCGTGCGTGAGCACAGTATTTCAGAGGCAGTTTACAATCAGTGTTTCTGTTCTTCAACCAGGTTTATCGCCTGCTTTGCGTGTAATCAAACTATGTTCAATCCCTCCCGCGATCAAGTCCGTCAATTTTTTGTTGAGGCGTGGCAAAAACATTTGGGCAAGCATGTCTTGACACCGTTGGAAACCATGGCGGTGCAGTTGATCGAACGGCATCCCGAATACCATCAAGATTTAACTGACCCCGATGCTCTACAACAAGACTATGCTGTGGAGCAAGGCAAAAGCAATCCCTTCTTGCATTTATCTATGCATTTAGCCATAGACGAGCAACTGTCCATTGATCAGCCGCCAGGAATCAAAGCAGCGTATCAACAACTGCTGCTAAGCCACGATGCGCATAACGCCAGCCACATTATTATGGAAGCGCTAGGTGAGGTCTTATGGGATAGCCAGCGTTTGGGAACCCCATTAAACAATGAGCGCTACATAGAGCTTATCCTACGACACAGTACACGTGATCGCTAGCACATAACTGTGCCTTAGCGGCTGTGCGACAAGGGGCTGGGCAAGCTGGCCAACCACTGGCTCACTTGTTTAATTTCTACCGTACTTAAATTGGCGGCCATGGCTCCCATTACTGGGTTCTTACGTACATTAGCCCCCCCTACTTCCTGTTTTTGCCCTCTTTGGTAGGCAAGCAAAGTCTGCTCCAAATAATCCGCGTGCTGGCCTGCCAGCACAGGATACTCAGGACTCTGCGCGCTAAGTGCATCATCACCATGACAGGAGGCGCAATTATACTGTTGCCACACCTGCGCACCTACCTGCTGAGCGGGCACCTGAGCCGCCCACAGCAAGCTAATACAGGCTAACAAATATTTCTTCCTATACATAAGGTCTCCTTCAACGCCGTAAGCCAGCGTAGTAGGCCGCAATGTCAGCAATATCTTGCTGTGATAAGCTGGCTGCGACCGCATGCATCGTAGGAAAGCTGCGCTCTTGCTTAGCATAGGCGTGTAAAGCAGACTGAATATATTGTGCATGTTGCCCAGCAATCATCGGTACATGATATACCTCGGGAAAGCTTGCTTTGTATCCAGGCAAGCTATGACACCCTATGCACATAGATATTTTGTCGGGAGCGGCGGCGGGGTTTGCTTTGATGGCGGAGTCCTGTGCCAAGCTTGGGGGTACATACCCTATGGCAAGCACACTGCCTGTCATGATCCACGCGAAAAACCGTATCATTATCAATCTCTTCATAGCAATGGGCTTTCTTAAAGAGTTGTAAAAACGGCCTGAGCCTGTGGTCCGCGTTGCAAAGAAAACGATGTCACACGGAACTGTGCTCTTGATGCTACTGACCGGTGTGTGACTACAATTGTAGGTGAATAAACTGTTATGGTAGGGGCTACACGTCCTACCACTTCTTAAATTTTGAAACACAAAATAAACAGCTCGTTCGTGGAATCGTAATTCAATGACTGACAGAAACCATAATTTGGCCTCGCCCGCACGCTTTGAAGGTTCTGAGCGCTATGTCGCCACCGACGACCTTAAGCTAGCCGTTAACGCCGCACTCACCCTACAGCGCCCCCTCTTGATTAAAGGTGAACCAGGCACAGGAAAAACCTTGTTAGCGGAAGAGGTGGCCGCAAGTTTGGGACGCACACTATTACAATGGCACATTAAATCGACGACTAAAGCTCAACAGGGTCTGTATGAGTATGATGCAGTATCTCGCTTGCGTGACTCGCAGTTAGGTGACGATAAAGTTCACGATATCAGCAACTACATCGTCAAGGGCGTGCTGTGGCAAGCGTTTGAGTCCGACGAACCTACCGTCGTGTTGATTGACGAAATTGATAAAGCAGACATCGAATTTCCGAATGATTTGTTGCAAGAGCTCGACAAAATGGAGTTCCACGTGTACGAGACGCGTGACACCGTGCGTGCTAAGCACAGGCCCCTTATTATCATTACATCAAATAATGAAAAAGACTTGCCTGACGCGTTCTTGCGTCGCTGTTTCTTCCACTATATCCGCTTTCCCGAGCCCGAAACCTTGGCGCAAATTGTTCAGGTTCACTACCCACACATCAACGCTGACATTTTGGCAGCCGCGCTCAACACGTTTTACGCCTTGCGCGACGCCCCAGGGTTAAAGAAAAAACCCTCCACGTCAGAATTCCTAGACTGGTTACAGTTACTTCTGGGGGCCCAGATTAATCCCCAGCAAGTACAATCTTTAGACGAAGGCTTGCCGCCCATGGCGGGAGCCTTACTGAAAAACGAACAAGACCTCACTCTTTTACAACGACTTGCGGCCATGAGCCGTGCAGGACGGCGCTAATGCAGAACCGAGCCTTTAAGCCTGTTTTAGACAGCATTACCCTAGAAGGCCACGGCGTACGCTTAGTGCCACTGCAGTTGGGGCACGCAGACGCCCTCAGTGAAGCAGCCAGTGACGGTGAGCTATGGCGTGTACGCGTGACCAGCGTACCCGAGCCCCAAGACATGAAAGCCTATATTGAACAGGCACTAAACGGTCACACGGCTGGCCATATGCTACCCTTTGCCGTACAAGACCTAGCATCGGGTCGCTGGCTAGGAAGCACTCGCTATCACGACATCGTTCCGGGCATCGCACGCCTAGAAATTGGTTACACCTGGTATGCAAAAAGCGTTCAGCGCAGTCACGTGAATACGGCCTGTAAGCTTCTACTACTGGAATACGCCTTTGAAAGTTTAGAGGCTGCCTTGGTGGGTTGGCGTACTGATAACTACAACTATGCCTCGCAACAAGCCATTTTGCGTTTGGGGGCTAAGTTCGACGGCTGCCTTCGTCATCACGCCCGCCGCCGCGACGGCACTATGCGTGACACCATGATGTACAGCCTGACTGCTGCCGAATGGCCCGAGTCTAAGGCCCAATTACTTTATCGACTGCAACAGCATGCTGCTTGATTTTTTTTATCACCTTCGTGCTCGCCAATTACCGGTTAGCGTACAAGAGTACCTAGCCTTGCTTGATGCTCTACGCAAAGGCCTCATGCCTTTGTCGCTCGACCAGTTCTACTACTTAGCACGTTTAATACTTATCAAAGACGAAACGCTCTACGATCGTTTCGATCAGGCATTTGGACAGTTCTACGAACTGCATCAACGCAGCTTACCCAAAGACAAAGAAATCCCTCTGGATTGGCTAATCAAACAATTCCAAAAACAACTGTCCGCCGAAGAAAAAGCAGCCATAGAAAAACATGGCTGGGATAAGTTGATGGAACTGTTTAAAGAGCGCCTGCAAGAACAGCAAGAACGCCATGCTGGAGGCAATAAATGGATAGGCACCGGCGGCTCGTCACCGTTTGGGCATGGTGGTTATCATCCCGAAGGCATACGTGTCGGCGGACCTTCTGCGGGCAATCGTACTGCGGTAAAGGTATGGGAAGAACGTGAGTTTCGTGATTATGACGACCAGCAAGAACTAGGCACCCGCAACTTCAAAATGGCCCTACGGCGTTTACGCCGTTTTGCCCGGGAAGGTCAAGAAACCGAGCTAGACTTACCCAACACCATACGCGCTACCGCCCGTAATGCCGGCCTACTTGACCTACAAATGATGGCCGAGCGACAAAACAAGGTAAAAGTGTTGATGTTACTGGACGTGGGAGGCAGCATGGATGACCACATTGCCCAAGTCGAGGAACTATTTTCTGCCGCTCGTAGCGAATTTAAACACCTCGACGTCTATTACTTTCACAACTGCTTGTATGAGTCAGTGTGGCAACAAAATTCACGTCGAGGAAATGAGCGGATCGAAACCTGGGATTTGCTAAGGCGTTACAACGAAGATTGGCGCGTTATTTTTGTGGGTGACGCCACCATGAGCCCGTATGAAATTCTCCACCCAGGCGGCTCGGTCGAGCATTACAACAAGGAAACCGGTGCCACGTGGCTGCAACGTGTGTTGGATCATTGGCCTAAAACCATTTGGCTAAACCCCGAGCCCCGTGCAGGATGGGAGTATCGGCAATCTATCGCTATTATTAAAAACATCTTTCACGACCACATGTACCCACTAACGGGTGCTGGACTGGAAGAAGGCATGCACTACCTGTCAAAATAAAGGCCCTATGCTCCACGCGTAGGGCCTAAGCTAAGCGACGCCATCGCGCTCAGTTCACATCTCCGGACAAATGATTACGCTGTTGTTCCAGCGCTTTGATTTGGCGACGCAACTCCTGTAGTTGCTCACGTGTCTCTTTTTCTTGTTGCATTAAAGCAGTCGCCTCACGACGCGCTTGTTCACGTTGGGCAATCGCCAATGCCTCTTGGCGACGTTGCTCTTGGACGTCGTTTTGTAACACACTTAACTCGTCGGCGCGTTCCAAGAGCTCCTTCTCGGCTTTGTTTACCTCTGCCTGTAAGGTGATACGCTCGATCTCGGCCGCAGCAAAGTCGGCGCTATCCTGAGCATAGCGGGCATATTGTTGCTCGGCGACCCTCGAATCACGTGTTTTCAATACGCGCCAAAACTCCCGCTGCTGAAATAACACTACATAATAATCAAGCGTTTCAGGGTTAAATAATAAACTCGCACCAAAACGACCGTTATAGGCGGTCCGAAGCTCTTGGGCCCCCCCTTGTTGAATCAACTGGCGTAATTCGGTTGCAGTACTACTTTGCTGCGGGGTGACAACGGGAGCGATGACGACCTCTGTTTCTGCCACGGCCTGCACATCCTGCACGGGCTCATCTACTTGATTCACCGCAGTCTGCTTTGGTGATAACGTTGAACTGCATGCGGTTAACGCCAATACCAGACCTGTCGCTGTTAGCGCATTCGTCCATCCACGCGGATGCAGCATAATCTCTTCCCTTATATACATTTTAATTAAATAATTAATATATTTTAACCAGTTGCTTGAGAGACTTGCGCGGTAATGGTAAGTTTGCGCATTTTCTCCCACAGCACCTTGCGGCTAATTCCTAAATAAGCAGCGGTATCTTGACGCCTCCAAGCATGCTTATCCAATGCCTGTACAATCCGCTCACGCTCCTCGCGCTCAACCTCAGACAAACGCTCTAACTCAACTTGTATGCTGGCTGACTGGTCGGCGATCGTGGCTAATACGGTTGGCGAGTCATTGGTGCTAGGGGCGTGTCGTCCTAAACGTCCAAACCGGGACAGCACCTGCTGCAACTGCACCGATTCCCACGCTCCAAACTGACGGTTCATCAAGGCAACTCGCTCTACTAAGTTTGCCAGCTCTCGCACATTACCATCAAAACGCATGCTTCCTACGCTATCAAGCACCCACTGTGGAATATCCTCTACGTCAGATTGTAATTCTTGCTCTAAGAGAGCCGTAAAAATTGCTATTTTTTCCTCTGCACCGCGCTCTTCCAAACTAGGGATACGTAACTCGACAACAGCTAAGCGATAATACAGATCAGCCCTAAACTGCCCTTGCTGCACCAACTCAATCAAGTTTTTATTGCTGGCCGCGACCAAACGAAAATCTACAGGTATCTCTTGCACTGCTCCAAGGCGCGTGACGCTACGTTGTTCAATAACACGCAGCAGTTTCACTTGCTGATGCAGGGGCAAATCACCGATTTCATCTAAAAATAAAGTGCCCGTATCGGCTTGCTCAAAGTACCCTTTATGTGCACCTATAGCCCCCGTAAAAGCCCCCTTGGCATGACCGAAAAAATGTGCTTCAAATAATCCTTCGGGCACCGCACCGCAATTGACTGGCACAAACGGGCTTTTAGCTCGCTTGGAGCGATCATGCAACAATTGGGCTATACGCTCCTTCCCTACCCCAGTTTCCCCGTGTATCAACACACTGGCCTGACTGTCGGCATAAAGCTCGACCTCCGCTAGCAATCCACGCATGACAGGCGACACCGCCACCATAGGCCTTGTGCCAGTTGCCAACGGTAACTCCGCCTGCATCACCAAGCCCGAAAGCTTAGCCACTAGGTTGCGTAAATCGGCCGCGCTGAATGACAGCGGTAAGGTATAAGAATAAGCAGAAGGATAAAAGCGAGGATCATAGGTTCGCTCTTGCGAGGCCACCCAAATAACAGGAATAGCATGCTCTACCAACCACTCATGTTGATCAAAAATACCGTCTGCCATGACGCTCACCGAAACCAATGCCACCGCATGCTCAGTCATATAATGAGCACGATCTAGCCGCACTCCAGCATCGACTCTCAAGACTGCAACAGCCGTGTTATCCATCGCTCGCTCTGCACGCAGCGCCAAGTCGGAAGAACCCTCCCAAACATATAAGATAGGCTCGTTGGAAAGGAAAGTACTGCTCATTTAATCACTCTTTTGCCTTATCAATAAACCAAGTGAGACTGCTGATTGCACTGTATATCCAACAAGTCAACATCCGCTTCTACGACTTGTAGACCTAACATCTGCAAAACGACATTTAATACCCCATCTACCGATGTGGCTAAAGAATCTAGAATTGGAGACACCAAGCCAAGTAAACTGCCTAAACCTAAGGGTAAGTTGACGCCCAATAAGTTGGGACTCAACTTTAATTTAGATAAAGCAGTGACAACCAACTTACCCACAGCTAGGTCTGCACCAATCGTCTTCGATTGCTCATACCCACTTTCAAAACCCAACCACTCTATCCCGTCTACAGCGGTATCCTCAGCTTCTGCAAATAGCTGAATTCCTACCAAATCCAATCCCAACGCCTTAACACTCAAGGCTGACGCTCCATCGCAACGAGTAACGCCACCTACTAATGAATAGTTTCCTGCACAGACCATCACAGGCGAATTAACTACCTCGATTTGAGCTAGTCTTTCGTTATTTGGACAGATATCTCTGATAATAGCTGTTGATTGCGACACATTAATCGTGATGGGTAGCTCAACTGATACTGAAACGAGCAGTAGATCCACCTTAAGTTTCACTTCCAGTAACAAGCGAATACCTGCTGAGCGGGCGAATGCCCCGGTGCCCCCAACCCCAACAACCGGAGGCTCGACAATAGAAACCTTTATAGCCGCCGAACTTAACTGCCCTAGATCAATTAAGCTTAGATCTAAAGATAAAGCGTTGCCTCCGTTTGCTAATATCAATGATGAGCTAATAAGCTGAACCACATCCAATTTCATATTCGCCACCGATGCAGCGTTTGTACCCTCAGCTATATTTAACAGCCCCTTATCACCTATTAAGCTCACGGGCTGAGCAATAAGCAAAGAACCATCATTGCGTCTATAAGCTGCGATTTCTGTTTCTAGCTTATTCAAAAATGTAAGAAGTGCGACATTAGCCACTTGCTCTTGATCTAATACCAGCACGGTAGCTCTGATTAACTGCTGCAGATTAACTTTAGCGTCTGCCAGCTCATCAGGTGTCCCCACCCCAGCCAATATATCCAAAGGCAAATTAAGCTGCTCTAGAAGCCCCGACGCAGTAATAGATGCACTGGCGATCCCCTGAGCATCCAGCAAGTTCAGCACCTGCGGCTTTGCTCCCACACTTTTCAGCAAAGAGTAAACTAAACCTTTATCTTTCAATGCTAACAAACGGCTGCCCACCGAGAACACCGCTGCGGACCTTGACTGTGACACTGCCACTGCCTGTGCTGCCAGAGTTACGCCATTCATGAACGGAAACATCGGCTCTACATGATGCTCTAGGTCCACCCGCACCCCTACCAACTGGTCTGAGTCGATCGTATTGGAAACACTCAACGTAGTGGTTGCCCGATCCCAGATCCCACACATAGTCTCAATACTGTCTGCCTCCATAGCGGCTAGCATAGAAATACTATTACTGTTTACACTCTCTTTTGCCCTGTGCTCAGCGGGCCCGCACACAATCTGATTGCCATCTATCTGCACAGCATTTGCCCCCGCCAAAGCCGCCAAATCTGCTGCATTTTGTAGCTCGCGCTTAAGGTAATAATACTGGCCTATTTGCGCTGCTCCCAACAAGAGTAAAGCCACAAGAATAGCGGCAGCGGCAGGCACAATGATGGAACCACCTTGCTGGGGCACAGAGCGAGTCGTTACCTCATAAAAGCGCCTGAACATAGCTATACTCCTAGAACTTTTAACGGGTAGAACCCGTAGAAATTCGTTCTTCCATGAACTCGGGTATTGGATGTGTAAAACTATTAACGTAACGCTCCCAGGCTCGGCTGGCAGCGGCTCCTGATACGGGGACCACACGCCCAGCCCGTTGTGGATCAGCCTGCATACGTAGTAAGCGGCGGGTATCGTCTCCAATACCTATAACGGGAGGAATATGTCGCCGTCCTGTCTGCACAGTTGGATTTAAGCCTTCAGCCTCTGGCCAGGGATGCACCTGCTTAGCACTTAAGTCATATCGTTGATAAGGCTCAGGCTCAGCATTCGCTGCCCCGGATTCTGTGCTGCCCGATTTATCCTGATCGGCAATAGAGAAGGTTTGTACTGGTGCCTGTATATCAGCCGTTAACGGCCCCGTTTGCGCTGTCGCTACGTTGAAGCAAAGTAGCCCAGCCAGTGCCATCACAGTGCTCTTGAGGTTCATTTTTTAATCCTTAGCCTAGTAAGTACCGGAAACCATGCTTTCCAATAACGGACGGTGTCCCGATAAAGCCTGATCTACCGCGGGCTGACTGACCACTGTCAGGGGCGCGGAAGTCGAAATGCCCGATGCTCTACCTTTAATGGCAGGCAACAACGAGGAGCGGCTGCGCTCTCTGTGAGCATGAATAGCTTGCAACTCCTCTAGCACATCCGCCGCCATATTCACTACGGCCAACTGTGCCTGCTCAGATAAGCCAGCCTGTTGCATGACAAAAGTAGCTCTATTGGGCTCACCACTGACCAGCAAAAATAACGCCATGTTGCTCAGTATCCGAGGATTTTCAGGCTCTAACTCAGCGGCTTTTCCTAAGGCCAAGCGTGCCTGAGCGAGCTCGCCTGCACGCAGGCTGGCATAGGCTAAATCACTTTGCACGCTCGCATCGGCCGGTTCTAAACGAGCCGCCTGTGAAAAATACTCGGCAGCCTTGGAATAGTTCTGCTGCGCTCCCGACACTAGGCCCAAACCTTGCCAAGCCCGTGCGCTTTCGGAAGTGCTCACCAATGTTTGATACAGGCTACCAGCCTCCGGCAACTGCCCCGTCTGACGCAAGGCCTCAGCCCGTAAAATCAGCAATGCAGGCTCCGCGCCAAACTGGGCCTGCATGGCATCGGCATAGGCTAAAGCGGCGAAGTATTTACCCTGCTGTACAGTTTGCTCTAACATTTGCAGCGCCATCTGCCGATTACTGGGTTTACGTTTTTCCCAGTGTTCTATCTCTTTACCTTGTACATACGCTTGCTGCTCCTGCTGCTCACGCATGAGTTCATAGGCCGAGTCTGTCGTTTTGCTTGCACACCCCGTCACTAAAGCAGTTAGCGCCAGCACCATCATCCACTTGCGTGTTTGCCCTTTCATTCTTATCCCCCCGCCACTCGACCCAAGCCACGAAAAAGTGCTAGAAACCCCGAGCCTGCGGTGATAATCAACAAAGCGGGCAACAACGTGAGCACCATCACTCCCGTCATTTTTACCGTTAATTTACCGACACGCTCTTTGAGCTCTAAACGCCGCTGCTCACGTAAACGTACTCCGAAACGATGCAAAGGCTCTTGCATCGCTCCACCATGCTGATCGACTTGCGTAATTAAACGACAGACCAGATCCACATCGTCATTGCCATAGTTTTTTGCGAGGCGCTCCAAAGACTGAGCGCGGGTACGCCCACGGGCATATTGCTCTATGGCGATGCTTAACTCAGCCCCCAAAACAGGCAGCACATCTTGAAAATCTCGCTCTATGGTGTGTAAAGTCTGGTCGATAGACAAACCCACCCCTTGTAACAAGCGCAACATATCCACAAACAAGGGCAGCTCTTCAGCTATTTGCCGGCGACGGCGCAATGCTCGGTGCATTAAGAACCACTTAGGCAGCATCCACCCCAAAGCAAAGCCAAAAAAGCTGGCTACAAAAGGCAGCGTCGTATTCAATAAGCTAACCCCTGGCAGAAAATTAAATAGCAAGGCTAGACCCAGGCTCAATACGCCGCGAGCCAACACAAAATAATGACGTGCCAAATGTAAGTCACGATAGCCCGAGTTATTGAGAAGCTGTCTATCTTCCTTAGCCAACAAGCTGTTCCCAAAGCGTCCTTGCAGCCACAGCTCCCCGACAGAGCTAGCCCTATCTTTAAACTGCTCAGCCGCAGAAACAGGCCGACTATTTTCCTGCTTATGCTCTTTACCGGCCCGGTGGGCGACCACGCGCCGCAAATGCGCTCCTTGCTGGCGTTGACGCCAACTTACCCCCATCCACACCACTAATAGCAATAGGCTAGCGGCTCCGCACAAGGCTCCTGCCCACAACAGTATGATTTGAGGGTCCCAGCTCAGCATGCTTTTCTCCTAAACATTTCTTGCCATCCGATACAGCCAATAGCATCCGCCTAGCTGTAACAACAGTGCCCCCACTAACATCCGAAACCCTAAGGGGTCTAACCACATCGTCATAAAAAGATGGTGATTAAAGATCAGGATATATACCGCGATAGCAGCCGGCAAAAGAGCTAACACCCATGCAGACAGACGTACCTCTGCCGACATGGCTACTAATTCATGTCGTGCATTTTCGCGGTCACGCATGAAGCCGGCCATACGCTCCATGGTCTGGTCACTACGCCCCCCAAAACGAATGGCCACGCCAATCACAGAACTCACTAAAAACAGCTCATGCAGTCCATAGTGGCGAGCCACGGTACGTAATGCTTGATCAAGCTCTTGGCCCGACTGATGTAGGGCTTTGGCCTCTTGTAAGACCTCGCCCAACGGTGCCGATGTTTGCTCAACCGCACCTAAAAATGCAGCTCCCATACTCTGACCTATGGTGATTAAACGCACCATTAAATCTAAGAACTCAGGTATTTGGGCGATTGCTTTACGTTGCCTTTTATCGGTTCTAAACCACAAATACGTATAGCTGGCAACAAGCATAGCTAGCCCTAACGCTAAGGCGGGCAACCAGCCCAGCCAGAGATAAATAACTACGGGAGGAAGGCCACATAGTAGGCACCAGCTAAGCAGCAATTTTTGGGTAAGCGGGATGCCCGCCCGTAGCAGACGCTCTTGCCAGTTTTTAGGGGCACTGCGCCATACTTCTGACGCACGCGGGGCGTTATCAGTTGGATGCGAACGCCGCTCTAGCTGCCGCTCTAACACCTGCTGACTTAAGAGTCGCTCACGCTGGCGCTCTGCCTGCCACCATAGCAGCACAGCCACTAAAGCCGTCAATACCGCCACTAAAGCAATGAGCACCGCGTACATGTCACCGCCTCCAATCCCAAAAACTACTGTTGTCTTTAGATTCAGTAGACTCTTGCCCACGCGCTGTGGCATTCAACTGATCGCGATACGTACTCAGCTTCCGGGTATGAGGATGTATACCTAAACTAGGCCAACGATCGACCTCTTGCCCCTCTGCATCAAGGTAACTCTCGTGTTTATAAAGTTCTTGCATGGCGATCACCCCATCACCCATGCCTGTCACTTCTGTAATCGACAACACTCGGCGCTTGCCATTGGGCAAACGACCTATTTGAATAATAAAATCTAAGGCGCTCGCTATCTGCCTACGCAGGCTGTCCTCACTGCCTTGGAAGCCTGCAAAGCCGGCCAACATTTCCATGCGATACAAGCATTCCCGCGGCGAGTTAGCGTGGATAGTTGCCATCGAGCCTTCGTGCCCCGTGTTCATGGCTTGCAGCATATCGATCACCTCAGCCCCACGCACCTCGCCTACCACGACACGGTCTGGACGCATGCGCAAGCTATTACGTATCAAGTCACGTATAGTGATTTCGCCACCCCCATCGTACCCAGCTTGACGTGCCTCAAGGCGCACCACATGGGGGTGGTTCAACGCTAGTTCTGCCGTATCCTCCACCGTTACCACACGTTCTGTCTTGGGGATAAAAAATGCGAGTGCATTCAGTAAAGACGTCTTACCCGAACTGGTTCCACCCGAAATCAAAATATTACAACGCGCTGCTACAGCACTGTCCAACAAGTGATAAATTGCCTCATCAAATGCCCCCAGTTGCAGCAAATCGTCTGGCTTTAAAGGATCCTTACGAAATTTGCGTATGGATACCATGGGGCCATCTACCGCCAGAGGGTGAATGACCACATTGAGGCGACCGCCATCGGGTAAGCGTGCATCCACCATGGGAACTGACTCATCCAAGCGACGGCCCAGTGGCGCCAGAATACGCCGAACAATGCGGAGCACATGATGATTGTCCGTAAACTGACTGGCCTCTTTGGCTAACATCCCACCGCGCGAGACAAATATACTCGCATAACCATTGACGAGGATATCCTCAACATCAGGATCGTTAAGCAAGTCCTCAAGTGGCCCTAGGCCTGCCAGCTCTTGGGTGAGACGTTGCACCAGCTCACGAATCTCCATTTCATTAATGGCAATACGCTGCAGACGCACAAAACTAGCTACCTCGATGCCAACAAAATCCTGAATAGCTTGGCGCGACCAACGCCCAAACTCAGCGCCTAACTCCTCAATGCGCGCCAGTAAATGCTCATGCACTTGCTCTCGAACTTGCATCAAATCGGGAGCGCCTCCTACGATGGACATGGTATTCATACAGTGACCTTATTTTTACGCGGTTTTACCGCCCCCCATTTGGTCTTAAGACTGCCCCAAAAGCTACTTCCCCCTGGGGGTGATAGGGTTCGATGTGAACTAAGTAATGTGTCGCGTAACGCTTGCACAGCACGTGAGTAACTATCTTTTTCGCGCGCTTGTACTAGAAGTTGCCCCATGCTTGCGCTCCGCAAGTGCTCCATGCGACGGTCTGGCAGGACGGCCAAAAGCTCTAAATCAAAGCGTTTTGCTATGGCTTCAGCGGCTAAGCCATAGCGACTGTCATACTGATTGACGATTAACTTAGGCCGCTTAGTCAAGGATTGCTCAGCTCGCCTTGCCAGCAAATCAGACAATGCCACTAAAGAGCTTAAGCTTTGGTCCACAAGCACCAACAACTCATCCTCGGGAGCTTCTAGCTCTTGCAAGACTCTCTCATTAGGAAAGCCACCGCCATCTATTACAACGCTAGCCATAGTGCTACGCAGATAAGCACACAAGCTCACTGCATCAGCGATGTTTAACTGCTGCAAACTATATGGGTCGGAGGGCAAGCTCAGAGCATTTAAACCGCTAGGATGCTGAGCTAATGCAGCACTTAGCATAGTGTTATCTAAACGGTGTCGCTCACTCGCGGCTTGAATGAAGGTGAAATCACCACTCAGCGTTAAATACAAGGAGGCATTGCCTATTGGCCACCCTAAGTCCACGAGGCAGGCGCGCTCATGCAGGGGTAGATTACTGATTTCACCGTGTGCACGAGGAGCATGCTGATTGATATGGACTTGCACTAGATACGCTAAACTAGCTGCTAAGGAGCTCGTTCCTATTCCCGCTCGAGCTCCCAATAGCATCACGTGCGGATAATTACGCACCATGGGCTGCGATGCCTGAGAGCCTTGTTCTGTAATACGTAATAATTCACTAGCTATGCGGTCAGGCTGACTTAAATCGATAAACTCGTGCACCCCTGCCCGCAAAGCGTCCAGCACTATCTGTGCCGAGTCACTACAGCCTATTGCCACGCGCCGACAGCTCATATCCCACTGGTGAAACTCGCGTACTAGCGCACCCATCTGTGTACTTAACTGAGCGGTAGAAAAATCAAAGAACACATGTGTCAAGCCCGTACCTGGCCAAGCTTGGCGTAGACACTCGACGGTAGGTGGAACCGCTCGCCAATGCATACCCTGTGGCGCTAACTCGTTGAGACGCTGAACTAAAGCCGAGTCAGCGGTGACAAGCATATATTCCTTATGAATCGACTGCATACTCGCTCCGTCCTATTAGCGAGAGAAACCAGGCATTTGCTCATATCCGTGGCGACCCATTAAAAAATAGCCCCACGCATTCGGTGCGTCATCGACTTTTTCTTGGCGTTCACCAGGAAATTTAAGTGCGACGCCTTGCTGAATAGGTTTAATTAAACGAGGGGTCACCGCAATCACCAGCTCTAGTTCTTTTTGACTATATTGCACATTACGGAAAAAACTTCCCAAGATAGGTAAGTCACCTAAAAAAGGGATTTTCTTCACGGCAGCGCTGGTTTGGCGTGAGACTAAGCCGCTAATAATATAACTTTCACCATCGCCCAACTCGACAGTGGTGTCGGCTCGGCGTGTACGTATGGCCGGCATGACGGCCCCCTCACCTAAGCCTACAACCGTACTAAAATCCAGCTCGCTAGCTTCTGGTGCCACCTTTAATGCAATACGATCCGGTGACAGCACCGTAGGCGATACCGTCAAGCCAATACCAAAAGGCTTGTACTCCACCGTGGTAGTGCCCAGACCACCCGACACAGGTATAGGTATTTCGCCCCCAGATAAAAAACTCGCGCTATGGCCGGACATCGCTACCAAAGTAGGCTCTGCCAACACGCGCGCCAAACCGTTCTGCTCTAGTAGATTCAAGGTCGCATTAAAGTCGCGCGAACGATACATCACGTTCAAACCGCCACTAATTGCCCGGGGCAGCAAGTTAGAGGCCCCTGTCCAACGACTGCCATGCATAGCACTGACATCTAGGCCAATATCTTTCATCACCTCACGGGATACTTCGACCACCTTAACCTCTACCTGAACCATACCACTGGTGCTAATTTGGGATAGATCAAGTACAGACGTGTCGCCACTTTCCTGCGCAGCCGCCAAAGCTGCTTGGTGATCCAGCAAAGTTTCAGATTCCCCAGTTAGCAAGGCTTGGCTGCCAGCAGTACTCACATCAGCATGGACCATACGCCCATTATGTTTGAGTTTTTCTTCTATTTGGCTGGTGACCGTGATCGTCCAACGCTGCGCTGATTGACGCCCTGGTAACCACACACGTAAATCTGTTTTTCCGGGTCGTTTCCCTACCACTAACACTTCACCACCTTGCCCAGCAACAGGCGTCAACAAATGCACTTGAGCTACCGTATCGTCGGCAATAGCAATCCGTTGGGGAACTTGAGGAAAACGTAAGATGTCCTGATCGTTTGCCACTAGCTGTAAAGCTTGGGCGGCGCTGGCTGCCGTACTTTGCGCATACACCACCGTCGCGCTCCCTGCTACAGCCCCCACACCTATCGTGCACGTAACACTTAACGCAACAAGGCTTTTTCTTATTTGTAATATCATTTTCTCAGGCCCAATCAAAATTGCACGACTTCAATTTTTCCACCACGAATCACCTCAATCCGCCGCCCGTTGTCTGAAGGCGCCGACGGATAGGTGGCCTGCCGTATAGGTTCGAGCGGCTCTGTGCTAAGCGAGAACTCACGCAAACTCAAGCCAGCTAAGGCACGGTTAGCGGGGTCCTCTAAGGCCTCTTTTTGCTCAGAACTTAATTCTTTTTTAGCTGGCATCAATGTCGCAAACTCGGGAAACAAGGCTACATTGGGCATAGACTCATCCTCTAGGGAACGTAGCACTAATTGCAAGCTACCACTACGCACCGCTAACAACAGCTCATTCACCGCTGCCTCTGGGACTGCCAGCATAGCGTTACGTACTTGACTGTCCTGCCTGGCAGGAGTGCTCTCCGCCTGCTCTGGCCCTGCAAGCGAATCACGCCCGTAAGCGAGCACCTTCACCCTAGGCATCAGCAAACGGGCTTGGGTGTTACTGACCTCTGCGCTACTGCTAAAAGTGAAAAACACATCCACCAGATCGCCTGGTAACACGCGATTGTTTGCCCCTGAATTGATATCTACCGGGATGGTAACCGCACGCTCGCCAGGTGCTAGATAAGAAGCCAGAGAAAGTGCCAAGGAGCTTGCCAATACAGGCGTTCCCTGTTCGACTTGGTAACGCAGCATCTTGCCTTCCAGTTCAGCCATGTTGTCAAATGCTTGACTAGGAGCGACAGGCCACTGCACCACTTCTAGGTCGTTAGCACTTAAACGTATACCGGCTTTTAGTTCCTTGGCAGCCACCACCACTGGATGTAAAGGCGTGGCGGGAGACTGCTCGGTACGCTGCTCTAGCTGAACCGGTGCTGGTACAGGTTTGGGCTGCATGCCCAACCACACCGCCAAACCGATCAGCGCGGCCGCCATGAGCAGCAATATCAGCGCTATCCCCTTCATGACACTACTCATGGTCTCCCCTCTTTTAATAAGATCGTAGCCTCAGCCTGTAACTGATCCAATTTATTACTAGAAAATATGCCCAGCACATTCCCCAGAAACCAGCTTTTTAAAGCAACCGTCACCTTGAAGTGAGCGGTTCTATTATTACCTTGCTGATTTTCTTCATAAGTACTGCGTATTTCTCCCGCCAGCCTGCTCAACCAAGCATCCTCTTGCTCAGCACGCTGTACGTAATCCCTGAGCAAAGTACTGTTTCTCGCATAGCGCTCTGCTGTGTTTTCTGAGTGCTGCCATATCGCACTCTCGCGCGCCGCATCCCCGACCAAATGCGTTATTTTTTGTTGCACCAAAAACAGCGCACTAAAGCTGAGCAACGCAGAAAAAAGCATCAGCAACAGCCCTAAAACCAAACTTAACTCAATGGCTGCTACTCCTTTCTGAAGATGCCAAGACGTCATAGCGACTCTCCGATTACTCCAGCCACAGAAAGGTTAACGCTCGCCTCGCCCACCAAATGATTAGGAAGTAAAAAAGCAAACACACTGGAAGGCCCAAGCACTGGCATTAACGGAGCTTGAGCATAAGAGTAATGAATACTTAATCGCAGGCGATTGTCTTGATGTTCAATGTCATAGCGTAGCGACTCCGTCCCCACCCAGTTGCTTAGCCAACTTAAATTGGCCCGTGCACTAGCGAGTGCACGCCCTTCTCGAGTTTGACCCGCCGGAGGCGACATTAACGCTACCCTCACAGCTGTTTCAGCGGCGTAGTTCAATGCCTGCTGGGCGGTCATCATTAAACCAAAGCTAAGCAAGGCATAGAGTAGGATAAAAAGAATAGGAAAAACAAGGGCAAACTCAAGCGCATAAGCACCACGCTGCTTAATTATTTTATGTAGAGCTGCATCCATAACCACCCCAATAACGCGACTGCCAACCATGCACCTAAAGGGATGCTGCGTGCTTTAACTCGTAAGCCAGGTAAGGAAAAACCGTATTTTTTTTCCACGTTGGGAAGTAACACTAACACCAACGCATGCACGCCCGCCAACAGGCTTCCCCCAAGCACAATTAGCACACCCGCCTGCCAACCTACCGCAAGACCCAACACAGCAATCAACTTCACATCAGCTGCCCCCATTTGCCGCATGATCCACAAAGGAAAGAACAGCAGCAAACCAGCCATAAAACCCAAACCAGCCTGGGCCCAGTTACTGACTACCCCTAGGGGTAGTTCAGCCTGAAAGCCCAGAACCAGTCGTATACCCAAGAACAACAATAAAAATAAAATTAATAAAGAGTTGGGTATTTTTCTGTACTTAAAATCGCTGTAGGCTATAGAAATAGAAAAAAACAATAAACTATATATATAGAAAAAATACAGCATATTTAATTACAGAGTGACAAAGTCAAATAACCCAACTGATCCATTAAGTGGTGGTGGTTGTTGGTAGCTTTTCTAGCACCTTACTGAACATTTCGTCCAGGCCGGTTCCTAGGGCAGCTAATGTTCCAATAATGACAACAGCAATCAAACCCGCAATCAGTCCATACTCAATGGCTGTAGCGCCGTCTTCATCTTGCCAAAAATTAAGTAGTAAATTTTTCATCGTTCCCCCAAGGAAAAAGAAAATTTCAAACAAGTTAGATGAGCTATCTCTTCATAAAGATAGATACATTTAGACACACGGTTATCATCAATCCAAAACCAAACATTTTAGACCAAGGACTAGATTTATGCGTTTTTCACATAAATAATTTAGCCACATACCTTTCATGTATTTCAAACAGCG
>NZ_JAPKND010000006.1 GCF_026344035.1 Alcaligenes endophyticus | reverse complement strand
GTCTTGTTTGCTCGCTACTGCAGTCATAAAGGCCTAGAGCGCACGTTGCCCTCATCTTTGCAAGGGATAGCGTCATGACCCTAGCCGAGATTGTTATGGATATTTTTTCAGGTATGCCAGTCACCCCATTAGCTAGCGTCATTGTTGGTATTGGGTGCCTTGGCGTGTTGTTGTGGATCGCACTGGGGGCGTTAGATGAAAAGAACTGAACTAAAACGCCGCACTCCGCTGGTAAATCGTACAACGCTGACTAGAAAGGCTTTCCTACCAGGTAAGCGCGAAAAGAAAAAGATCGGACTCGGGCAGGCCGTGGCCCGTCTTGTTGGTACTCACCTACAACATAACCGGAAAGAGCCTAGCGTCTTTCGCTCTGAGCAGCATTGCAAAAATGTTGCGGCGTTAGCGTGTGTTAACTGCGGCAAATCAAGCGGTAGCGGTGGGCCATATAAATCGCAAGCCGCACACCTAAATGGCGTTGAGTTTGGTAAAGGCTTGGGGCTGAAGGTCTCCGATGCGCTTGTGATGGCGCTGTGCCCAGATGGGTTCATGCGACGGGGTTGCCACGCTCTTCTTGATCAAGGCGGGATCTATGACAAACCCACAGCAGTGGCTCAACAGCTAATTTGGCTGCAAAAAACCCGCGACGAGCTGAAAAAGTTAGGTCAATGGCCCCAAGAGGCCGAAGACGATTTAATCCGCTTTGTTGGGGCGTATTTAAGGAGGGCGGAGGCGTGAGCACAGTAATTATGTCCGAATGCTGGCCTTTGCAAGGGATGAGTCCTGCGCAAAAGGCTGTGCTGGTGTCACTGGCTGATAACGCAAATGATCAGGGTGTGTGCTGGCCATCAGTAACCAATATCGCTATGCGTACATGCTTATCTGAGCGTGCTGTGCAGAATGCGATTAAGTGGTTAATTGAAGCAGGGATATTGGTTTCTCAGCAGCGCTATGGACGCTCGACTGTGTATACCGTAACCCCCGCAGCATATGCACCCCCGCAGCAAATGCGGGGCGCAGATAAAGACAAAACCCCCGCAGCAAATGCACCCACCCCCGCACCAGCTGCACCCCACCCCCGCAGCAGCTGCACCCAGAACCGTAAAGGAACCGTCAAGGAACCTATGAACCGTAAAGATGATTGCGCGGAGCTTGAAAAAAACTCCACGCCGGATAGTCCTCCGGTCGAGCACCTAACCCTAGCTGATCGGACAGAGCATCCAGTGCTTGAGTGCGATGTGCTTGCATGGGCTGATGCGTTCCCGAAAGTGGATGTTGCCGGCGAGCTTAAAAAAATGAAGGTCTGGCTCAATGCGAATCCGACCAAGCGCAAGACCAAGCGTGGAATCAATGCATTCATCGTGAACTGGCTGGGCAGGGAGCAAGATAGGCCGTCTCATGCAAAACCATCGGGGGGCGGCAAGCACACAGGCTTTAATCAACAAAACTACCAGGAGGGCATTAGCGATGATGGCAGTTTCTAGCGCCATGAGCCGGTTGGAACAAATGGGCAGGCAGGTTGCGATTGCAGGCAGCGTTGAGGGCAGTGACCCTGTTGAGCGCGAGATGCTAAGACTCCAGACCGAGGCTAGGGCCCGCGCAGCTGAGGCCAAGACGCAAAGCATCTTGGGTCGTGCTGCGATACCGCCTCGATTTTCTAGCCGTCGTCTTGGTACGTTTCAGGCTGAGTGCCAAGGCTCAAAGCGTGCGCTGGCAATAGCGGTGGAATACTCAGAGGGCTTTTCCGATGTGTTAGCCCAAGGGCGAAGCATGCTGTTTCTCGGCAGTGTGGGTACTGGCAAGACGCATCTAGCAGTGGGCATTGCTCATGCCGTTATCGAGCAAGGGTATGAGGCGCTGTTCTCAAGCGTGTTGTCAGCCATTCGCAGCGTTAAGGAATGCTACAGCAGGGACAGCCAAATCACAGAAGCGCAGGCTATCCGTAGGCTGGTTGAGCCTGACTTGCTCATCCTTGACGAGGTGGGGCTGCAGTTCGGTAGCGAGGCTGAGAAGCTGATTCTTTTTGAAATCATGAACGGACGCTATGAAAACCTCAAGCCGACGATTCTGCTCAGCAATCTAGGTGTGGCCAAGATGGAGGAGTACCTAGGGCAGCGCGTCATGGATCGGTTACGGGAGGGGGGCGGCAAGGCCGTTACGTTCGACTGGGAAAGCTATAGGGGGCGTATATGAGTTGGGGCCAGAAGCTCGCAGTAGGGGAGGAGTTAAGCAAAATGGGTCAGCAAGTGAGTAAAGAAAAGAAGCATGACGGCAGGGATTGGGCTAGAAACATACTGGCACGAAAGGAGAGGCCCAGCCCCACAGTAATTAGGATGGCTCAAGCAGCGTTAGGGGTTGATGCATGAGGAAACAGGTACAAGCTTTAGGGCGCCTGAAGGTGGGGCAAATGAATCAGACTGAGGCCAAGTACGCTAGCTATCTCGATACGCTAAAGCATGCAGGAGAAATAGCGTGGTATCGGTTTGAGGGTATCAAGTTCCGCTTGGCCGATAACACGTTCTATACGCCTGACTTTATTGTGATGTTAAGCGATGGGAGCATCGAGGCGCATGAAGTGAAGGGGTTTTGGACCGATGATGCGCGAGTAAAGATAAAGGTGGCTGCTGATGCTTACCCATTCCAGTTCTTGGCGGTCAAGGTAAAAGCGAAAAAGCAGGGTGGTGGTTGGGATGTTGAGCGGTTTTAAATTGGGGGAAGCATGAAGACAGAAGTTGAAATACTGTTAGGGGAGTGGGGACGCTGGAAGCGCGGGGAGAATAGAACGGGGCTAGGCTATCCATCCTCAAGCGCATTCAGAGAGCGAGTGGACGGTGAGCGGCGCTCGGAGGCTGATACACCTCTATCCGGTGATGATGTCAGACAGTTAGATCGATTGATCGGGATGCTGCACCCTGAGGCGCGTGCAGTGCTAGCGGCGCATTACATTCGTATTGGGCCTGCTAAGACTAAGATGGCGGCACTGAGGCTCGGTAGAACGGCGTATTATGGCTTACTTGATTTTGCTCATCAGTTCTTAAGTCACCAGCGGTCGATCTATTTTCAAACTAAAGTGTCCGGACACCTTGCGCAAGTGTCCGGATGAAACTATAGTTTTTCACGTAGGCTGGTTGTTGCTCAGCCCACTGATTGAGAAGTAGTTAAAACAAAAAATTCAAAGTCAAAAGCCCCCTGTATTTAATTGCAGAGGGCTTTTTTGTTAATTAATTCACTTTGGAGTTGCAATTGCACGAATGATTTCGACATTATTTCTTTGCAATTCTTCACGAAGAAGATCTTCAGTATGGCTTGTTTGGCCAGAGCCATATGGTTTTGCTTTGATTATGAGTGGTATTTTCAGGCTATCTAGGACTGCTCGCAATGCGTTTGAGCTATTGGCACTCAAAACTCCATCAATGGTGAGTGTTTGCTCTGGTTGGTTCTTCACCTTGAAATAAATAGTTGTTTTCATTTCTTGCATTTCTTTGCCTTTGAAATATAGAGGGTTAAAGGGTTTTATATCTTCGTTATTCTGGTTAAGTAGCAATTAAAAACTAACATGCTTGTTTTATTGTAAGACTTTTTAGTTCTTGGCTTTTATGGTAATGAATGTTGAAGAGCTGTATTTATAAAGTATGACAAAGAGAATTCAAACCCCCTGTCGGGTTAAAACTTGTCGGCGACCACATAGGAATCAAGGTGGGTATTGTGATGACCACATAGGTCTTGCTTCAGGCTGGCGAGCCCCTGAGCGTGGGAGTTCGTCTGAGCGGGGGTACGGGGCTGCTTGGCGTCGCAAGCGCAAGATAATTCTTGGGCGTGACTATCATCAGTGTAGGCCCTGTGCGGCGCAAGGGCTGGTGACGTACGGCAATGAGGTTGATCACATTATCCCTAAAGCGGAGGGTGGGACGGATAGCTTAGAGAACTTGCAAACAATTTGTAATGAGTGTCATAAGAAAAAAACGCGCAAGGAATCAAACCGGCGCAGGGTAGGGGGGGTATAGAAACAAAATACCTTTCATGGGCATGACCGCCCGTCTAGGGAAATTTTTATCCCCGCGAAAAATGAAATTTAGTGAGAGGGGTTTATGGCAGGTGTTCCGGGTCGATCAGGTCGCCGACCAAAACCTACTGAGCGTAAGGTCGCAGCAGGCAATCCAGGCAAGCGCGCATTGAATAAATCTGCCCCTGAGTTCGGTGGCATTATTGATATTGAGCCTCCTGTTTGGTTAGAGGGGGCGGGGCGAGATTTATGGGAGCACTTGGCCCCCTTGCTTTGTGCTCAACAAGTTTTGCAGGGGACAGATATCCAGAATCTTGAACTCTATTGCACTGCTTACGGTAGGTTTAGAAAAGCTGAGGAGGACATAGCTGAGAACGGTATCACTGTCACGGGGGCGCAGGGCGGGATAGTTAAAAATCCAGCGGCGACTATTATTAACGAGGCTACAAGGCAAATGGCTACTTTTGGATCTTTGCTTGGCCTCGACCCATCAAGTCGTCAGAGACTATTAGGTCCCAAGGGAGAGGATCCTGCTGCTGTGCTGGCCGGCATTTTAAACATGTGACATGTCAAAAGCGAAGTTTCCACGAGTGGCTGTAGCTACGCAGTTCGCTCGAGATGCTGTGCGCGGCAAGATTGCATGTTGCCGTTATATAAAACTAGCTTGCCAGCGTCACTTGGATGATTTGGCAAACAGCAAAAAACGAGCCTTCTTATATAAGTTTGATCCGGCTAAGGCCGAGAAAAAAATCAAACTTATAGAGTACATGCCGCACACAAAAGGCAAGTGGGCAAGAGAAAGGAAGAAAATCACTTTAGAGCCGTGGCAACTGTTTGGGATTGCTTGCACCTTCGGCTGGCTAAGAAAAAAAGATGGGTTACGTAGGTTTAGAGAGTCTTATTGGGAAGTACCACGCAAAAACGGCAAGAGTGTAATCGCTGCTGGCGTTGCTTTGGGTATGTTTTGTGCTGACGATGAATTTGGCGCAGAAGTCTATAGCGGTGCAACTACAGAGAAGCAGGCATGGGAGGTGTTCAGGCCTGCTAAGCAGATGGTTGAGCGGACTCCAGAGCTTAAGTTGCTTTTAGGTATAGAGGTTAATGCGGGGAACATGAATAGGCCGGCGGACGGCAGTAGATTCGAGCCGGTGATCGGTAATCCTGGAGACGGTGCCTCTCCATCATGCGCAATAGTTGATGAGTACCATGAGCACATAGCTGATGATCTATATGTCACTATGCAAACCGGCATGGGGGCCCGAGAGCAAGCGCTAATGTTCATTATTACTACAGCTGGAGCGAATATTTCAGGCCCTTGCTACGACAAGCGGCAAGAGGTCATTGAAATGCTTGAGGGCATTGTTCCAAATGATGAGTTATTTGGCTGGATTTGGACAATTGATGAGGGCGACGATTGGACTGACCCTAGTGTGTTGGCGAAAGCCAATCCGAATATGGGTATATCAGTTAATGAAGACTACCTAATTTCTCAGCAACAGCAGGCTATACGTCGGGCGCGTTTTTCTACCACCTTTAAGAATAAGCACTTAAATGTGTGGACGGCCGCTAAGAGCGGTTACTTTAACATGGCGAAGTATGTGGCTGATCCATGTATTGATCGAGGCCTGACCTTAGAGCGTTTCGCTGGTTGGGATTGCGTGATAGGGGCGGACTTAGCCTCTAAAATTGATCTTACCGCAATGGTGCCTTTATTTCATGAGGTTATCGATGGGAAGATTCACTATTACTGTGTTTCGCCTACCTTTTGGGTGCCAGAGGACACGGTCACTAGTAGTGATAATAGGCGCATGGCAGATCGTTACCAAAGCTGGGTGGCTTCTGGCCACTTGATACAGACTCATGGTGCGGAGATCGATTATCGCGACATTCTGGCAGAGGCATTAGAAATCAATGCTAAGTCGCCGGTCATAGCAACACCTTTAGATCCACACGGTGCTGCTAACCTGTCGCACCAATTGGATGATGAAGGGCTAAGCCCAATTACCATTGTCCAGAATTTCACGAATATGTCCGACCCAATGAAAGAGCTTGAGGCGGCTATTCTGTCTGGACGTTTTCACCATGATGGCAACCCCATTATGAGCTGGTGTATTTCAAATGTAGTGGGGCGTCACTTACCTGGTAGCGACGATATTGTGCGTCCTATCAAGCAACACACTGATAACAAAATTGACGGGGCCGTAGCGCTCATTATGGCTATTGGTCGCGTCATGCTGCCTATCGCTAAAGCAGAAGCCAGTGTTTATGAACAAGGAGTAGGGATTTGAGTCGTCAGGAAAGGGCCGCATTGGTATGCATGCTTATGGGCTTCATTGCGTTGGTTAGCGGTATTGCTCAGATTTCGCTAGCATGGGCCGCTATAGCAGGAGGTATTTTATTAATTCTTTTTGGATTAGGGTTGGATAGAAATGCTGTTCAGAAGAGCCACTGATAGCGGTCAGGGTGCTTCTAGCTGGCTTTCCGGTTTTATAGGTGGTGCTCGTTCTGTAGCGGGGCAGGATGTAAATGCTAAGAGCTCAATGGCTATCCCAGTGCTACAGAACTGCGTGTCTTTGCTTGCCGAAAGTATTGCGCAGCTGCCCATCGAACTTTACCGCCGGTTGCCCAATGGTGGCAGGGAAGCGGCTACAGACCACCCTTTATACAAAATTCTGAAATATAGGCCTAATCCTTGGCAAACCTCTTTTGAGTATCGAGAGTTTAGCCAAATGTCAGCCGGTTTGAGAGGGAACTCATACAGCTATATAGAGCGGGATAACAAAGGCGTTATAACCGGACTTTACCCTATGGACCCGGACAATATCACGGTCTGGAAGGGGGCAGATTTATGTCCCTACTACCAAATCGCTGGAAGTGATGAAAGGCTCCCGCAGCGCCATTTTCATCATGTGCGTTGGATGTCATTTGACAACTATGTAGGGGCGTCGCCAATAGCGCTTCACGCAAACGCTATTGGTTACTCGTTAGCGCTATCAGAGTACGCGGCCAAGTCGTTTGTTAATGGGACCGCGCTTTCTGGTGTGCTAGAGCGGCCTAAAGACGCGTCGGCCATCAAGGATCAGAAAGTTATTGATGATCTAACCACCTCGTGGCAAGAGCGTTTCGGCGGGGCATCCAATAAGGGGAAGGTGGCATTTCTTCAGGAAGGGATGACATTCAAGCCTCTCTCTATGAGTAACGTTGATGCCGATTTGATTAAAGCGCTGACGTTGACCGGCGCGGATATGGCGCGTATCTGGAAAATTCCATTGCCTATGCTAGCCGTCATGGAGGGGGCGACCTACAACAACGTTGAAAACCTTCAAATCCAGTTTGTTATTTATGCCTTGTTGCCATGGATTAGAAGGCATGAAAGCGCAATGCAGCGTGATTTTCTGCTGCTAAACGAAATGGATGAGCTCTATATTGAGTTCAACATTGGTGGCCTACTCAGAGGGAACCAAGAGGCCCGTTACAAAGCATACGCAATTGCGCGGCAGTGGGGCTGGCTATCTGTAAATGATATTCGCAAGCTCGAGAATCTTCCTCCTATATCAGGTGGGAACGTGTACTTGCAGCCATTGAATATGGTTGACGCCACCACGGGGCTTCCTAGCATCGCAGATGAAACCAAAGCTTTAAACGCAATTCATGAGGCACTTCAATGAAAAACCATCATCGGCTAATTAGCCTGATATTTAATACGCCGCAGCTTATCCGAGAGGATGTGCTGGATATGGCTGTGCACTGGGCAAATCAGGCCATGAACCTGAATATTATCAATGTGCATGGCGCCACTGCTCAGCATGAAGGCGCAGAAACACAGGCAGTATCCCCATCTGAGCAACGTTTACAAGCAGCCCAGGATACTGGTGTTTATGTGTTGCCTGTTCACGGCGTTTTGGTGTCGCGCAATACGCACCTAGACCCGTGTTACTCCATGACGAGCTATGAAGAAATACGCGGGATGCTGAACGTTGCACTGAATGACCCTAGTGTTGAGCATATTGTTTTGGATATAGATAGTCCGGGCGGATCAACACAGGGGTGTTTTGAGCTGGTGGATGATATTTATGGGACGCGTGCCATTAAACCAATTACCGCCATTTCCAACTTTGGAGCGTACTCGGCAGGTTTTGCGATTGCCTCTGCTGCGACAAACCTTATTGTTTCTCGTAGTTCGGGCGTGGGCTCGGTGGGTGTTATTGCTCGTCACATCGACTTGAGTAAGCGTCATGAGCAGCAAGGAATAAAAATCACCTCGATCTTTGCTGGTGCGCGTAAAGATGACTTAGCTACCCATTCGCCGTTGACTGAAGAGGCAGGCCAGTGGCTTAGTGATTTAGTGAACAGTCATTACGAGACGTTCACAGAAACAGTTGCGCGTAACCGCGGTATGTCAGTTTCATCGGTAAAGGCAACTGAAGCAGGTGTGTTTTTTGGGGCAAAGGCTGTTGAGTTGGGTTTTGCGGATTCAGTTGAGTCGCCACAAATTGCGGTAAATCGGATAGCAGCGGAGGTTGCGAAAAAGCGTGCAAGCACTCCAAAGAAAAGCAGTGTGGCCACCCGCGCGGCGGCCATAGAAATTCAAAATCGTATTTAGGCGCGTTCGCGACTAAATGATGTCTCGCCACCTACGGGTGGTTTTTTTATGGGGAAAACAATGTTTAAAGTGCATGAACTTCGTGCTGAACGCGCAAAAATTAATGATCAAATCCAAGCTTTGGCTACTACCGAAAAGGAAAGTGGCAGCCTGAGCGACGAGCAAACGTCTGAGTTTTCTGCGTTGTCAGCTAAATTTAACGACTTGACCGCTTCTATTGAGCGCTTGGAAGCAGCGGAGCGTATGGCTGCGCAGTCAGCAACACCAGCTCAAAATCACGTGCGTAGTACTAGTACTGTGCCAGTAACACCACGAGTACCTGAGGCAAAAGGCGCTGGTATGGCTCGCATGGTCTTGGCACTGGCAGCTGCGCAGGGTAACAATCAACTAGCGGCACAAATTGCAATGGATCGAGGTTATGGCGAGCATATTGCCGCATCGCTCAATACATTAACGCCTGGTGCTGGTGGCGTACTGGTGCCGGAGAACCTCTCCACGGAAGTGATCGAGCTACTACGCCCTAAGTCTGTAGTGCGTAAGTTGGGTGCGCGTGCAATGCCGCTGAACAACGGCAATCTTACTATCCCTCGCTTGAAGGGCGGTGCGGTGGTTGGTTACATCGGCTCTGATTCCGACATCCCAACTAGCCAGCAAGAGTTTAATGATCTGAAGCTATCGGCTAAGAAACTGACAGGTTTAGTGCCAATATCTAACGACTTACTTGCTAATTCCGGTGCAAACCCAAATGTGGATCAGATTGTAGTGAGTGACCTGACATCCGCGATGGGTACCCGTGAAGATAAGGCCTTTATTCGCGATAGCGGCTCAGGCAATACGCCCAAGGGGTTGCGTTATTGGGCACCAACCCAGAATGTTTACGCTGCTGCGCAGCCTAAGCCGTCAATTGAGCAGGTTTCTATTGAGCTTAATAAACTCGTGCTCGTTCTTGAGTCTGCCGATGCCAATATGACTGCGGTGGGGTGGGTGATGGCGCCTCGTACTAAGCGCTTCTTGCAAGCTTTGCGCGACGGTAACGGAAATAAGGTCTACCCGGAGTTAGATCAAGGCTTCTTGATGGGGTATCCCGTGGGCACGACAACTCAAATTCCGATAAACCTTGCTGTTGGTGCTGACTCTAATGGATCCGAGATTTACTTGGCAGACTTCGGTGATTGTTTCATTGGTGAAGATAGCCATTTAGTTATCGACTTCTCTAAAGAGGCCACTTATACAGATGATAAGGGCAACACAGTGTCCGCGTTCCAGCGCGACCAAACTTTGGTGCGCGTGATCGCCAAGCATGATTTTGGCCCGCGCCACGTTGAGTCTGTTGCTGTTTTGATAGACGTTCAGTGGGGCGCGTAATCTCGGGTTAACACAGGGTGCGTAGTGCACCCTTTTTTTATTTTGGAGTTCTCATGACTCAAGTTAAATTTTTGAAAAACTGTGGCGCTTACACGATTGGTGATGTAGCTGGCTTTGAGGCTGCTAAGGCCGAGTTACTGATTGAGCGCAATATCGCTGAAAAACACACGCCTGAGAGAGGTAAGGCTGCTGCTAGTAAGCCGGGTGGCAATGCTTCAGTTAATTGAGCCTATAGGTGATGAGCTGATCAGCCTTGATGAGGTAGTGATGCAGGTCAAGGCTGATGGCGATATCGAGGAAGAAAACACTTATATCCAAAAGGTGTTAATTCCCGGTGCCATTGGTATCGCTGAAGAGGTCACCGGCTCCATTCTACGTAAAGGCATCTATAAAGAGACTGTTTTTTCCGGACAATCGCTTTCAAAGGGAAATGTAAGCGCCATTCATACAGTTATAGCGAATGGAGTTTCGCTTGTTTTTGAGCATAAGAAAGTGGCAGGGCGATCTGTTATTTCAGTTGATCATCAGGCTGAAGTAGATGCTCTAGAAGTCACCTTTGCGGCAGGTTTTGATCACGCAGCATGCCCTGCACCGCTTCGCTCTTGGTTGCTGATGGTTATTGGGTTTTTATATCGGGATCGGGATTTGTCATCAAAGGATCCAAAAATACGTAACTTAGATTTTTTGCTCGCCTCTATTTCCGTTCCCGGAGGGTTTTAGCGTTATGAAAGATAAAGAAGGGTTGGCTGCTGGCTTGCTTAATCGTCGCATTATTATTCAGCAGCGTGAGGGTGTGCAGGATGCGGCAGGCCAGCCAACTACCGCATGGGTAACTGTCGCAACCGCATGGGCTTGGATTAAGGGTCCTACAGGTATGGCCGTAGCAAAAGGAGGGCTGTTAGGCCAAAGTACCGTGGATGATGCAGTTAGCCCCTATTCTTTTCGTATCCGCTATCGAGTAGGGGTTAAAAAAGGTATGCGAGTGGTGCTTAGAGGCGAGGTTTACGAAGTAAGGGAAGTACGCCATGACCAAGAGGGCGCGGAGTGGACCGACCTAGTGTGTAAGCATGGGGTTAAAAATGGCTAAAACTGGCTTAAGTGTTGATTTTAAGCAAGCTTTAAAGGCATTAGATTCTTTAGCGGAGGCATCTAAAAGTCATTTATCTAGGTCTATGGCAGTGGCTACGGGTAAGGTGCTTCGAGATGAGGCGAAGGTGAGGGCTCCTGTATTTGATGGCTCTACTGCCTTAGCAGGAGGAGCTAACGCAATAAAACCACCTAGGCCTGGCGCCTTGAGGGAGGCAATATATTTAGCTTTTTCAGACAATCGTTCTAGTCCTAGTGATGGACGCTTTGTTTATTCCGTTTCTTGGAATTCATCTACAGCGCCGCATGGGCATTTACTGGAGTTTGGGCACTGGAGGTATAACGAAATTCATCCAGGGGGCTTTCCGACAAAGAAGCCACTAGACAGCCCTCAGTGGGTGGCTGCCATACCATTTTTGCGTCCAGCGCATGATGCAGCGGTTGATCGAGCAATGCGCGCTGGTCTGGAGCGAGGTAAGGAGCGTGCCACAGAGCTTCTTGCCGATCCTTCATTGTTGGAGGGTTTTGGAGCATGACAATTGAAGTAGCCATAACAGCTTTGCTCGCTCCTTTAGTTGAAGGACGCTGCTACCCAGATGTGACTCCTTCAGGAGCGATCTTTCCATTGATTGTGCACCAAGTGGTTGGCGGAAGGGCTCATAAGCATTTGGAGCGGCAACTTCCGGAAAGCGAGAATTATCGGGTGCAGGTTTATTGCTGGGCGGGCACTCGGCTGGCAGCGGTAGAGCTAGGTAGAGAGATTCGACGTCAAGTCATTGAGTATAGAGTGGGCCTCAAATCAGCGATTGCGATAGGACAAAGAGTATCTCTTTATGATGCCGCTCTGATGCTGTACGGAGTGCGGCAAGATTTTGACATTTGGATTAAAGAGCATTGATTCATAACCGCCCACATTGGGGCGGTTTTTTTATAGGAGCCGAAAATGGCACTGAAATTTCCTGATGGTTCGATAGTGGGCTTCGCTACAGCGCTGGCCGAGCCAATTCCTTTTACGGCGATTAGCAACGGTAGTCCTGCAGTAATTACTCATGACGGCACCATTGCCAAAGGAGGGGTGCTTGTTGTGTCCTCCAGTTGGGCGGCGATTAATAATCGTGTAGGAGCTGCGGGTGAGACCACAGTCGGCAAAACCCCGCTAATAGGTATTGATACAACTGACCCAGATTTGCTCCGTGTAGGCCGAGGGGCTGGGACAGTGTCTTTGGCTAGTACCTTTATTAATTTTTCACAACAGGGTGAGCTTTCTAGTTCAGGTGGCGAACCTCAGACCTACACAGGAAAGTGGTTGGAAGATCCCATGGGTCAGGAGTTCCAAGTGCCTATTGGGCAGTCTGCTCGTCAATATTCGCTTCAGCTTGATTATGACGCTAGCATGCCGTGGTTTGAGGCGGCCAAGGCTATTACTAGAAAGCGAAAGCCTACAGTAATTCGTATCCAGTTGCCCGACGGTGACATTGTTTACGAGTATGGATACGTGCATTTTAATCCGGGACTCAATATGCAGTCCGGCAATCCTATAAAGAATGCTGTTAATTTTTACCTGATGAGCAGCGAGGGCACGCTGGTTTCAGCTCCTTAAAGAGGTGTATATGGCGATTAAAAAAGGGAATGCTCCAAAAACCATATCGGCTAAGCTGGATATAACGGGTGGCGGCGAAAGCAATACGATTTCTTTGGTTTTTCATAATCGGAAACCTAGTGAGATACGAGAAAAAGCAAAGGACCTAGAAACATCAAAAGATCCATTTCTGCCGTCATTACTACTTTATCTAGTTAAGGAATGGGATACCGGCTATTCACTGTCGATAGAGGGCGTGCTTGATATGGAGGATGAGCGCCCAGGTTTGTCTGACGCGTTAATTCAGGGATTTCATCGCGTTCGTAGGCTGGAACTGGAGGGAAATTGAGAGCGGCGGTTGGAGCGCTAATGTGGCGCCGTCCTACCGCCGCTGCTTTGCGTGGCACTGGGCTAAAACCCAGTCACTATAAGGAGCCTCTGGTCTGTGTTTGGCCGGACTGCTGGGCCGCGATAGAGCTGTATTTGCGGTATCAGACTCAGTGGATTCAGGGCCCTAATGGACCTAGCGGATTAAATTATGTTGTTCTGTTTAAAGACTTGGATCGCTTGGGGGTGGAAGACGAAGAGCATGAAGAAATAATGGACTACATCCGGATCATAGAAGCCGAAGCGCTGGCGAAGATTTATGAGTAACTATGTTGTTGGGTGTTGATTAAAAAGCTTTTTGATATATGGCCTCGTTTTTAGGCGGGGCTTTTTATGGGTGATCAGCATGGAAGGGCAGACAATTGCCACAGCTAGGATTGACATAGTTGGCGACGCATCGGGGGTTGAGGTAGCTACCGCTAAAGCTAAGGCGAGCATTACGAAGATGTCTAATGAGGCCCGTGCTCAGTATGGGCAGTTGGATAGGGCTGAAAGACGTCGTGTTGACTCGCTAATGCGCCAAGCGCAAGCGGCTAGCTTAAGTCACACTGAACTCAATAAGCTAGTTAAGGAATTGAATTTAACAGGCCCATTACTTGATGAGATTAACAAGCGTGCGGGCTTCGGAGCGACCTCGCTGATGAGGCTTGCAGGGGCAGCGACACCGATTGGTGTTGCTGCATTGGCGCTTGGTGCGATGGCGGCGGCTGCCTATCAGGGCTCCAAAGAGCTGGTTGAGCTGAGAAACCACCTAACGATGACAAATGGTGCGTTGGGTATGTCTGTGAGTCAGCTTTCAGAGGTTGCCGCGAGCCTAGGAAAGCTGGAAGGGATAACTCGGAGTGCTGCGGTCGGTGCGCTTACGGAAGTAGCAAAGTCTGGAAAAGTGGTTGCTGAGCAGATTGCGATTGTTTCAGAGGTCGCTATTCGATCTAATCAATTACTAGGGCGTGAGGTTTCTGATGTGGTTGCCGAGTTTGCTGCGCTTGCGGATGAACCAACCAAAGCTAGTGCCAAGCTTAATGAGCAATACAATTATTTGACAGCATCTGTATACGAGCAAATCAGCGCATTAGAGCGCCAAGGTGACAGGCAGGGTGCTGCGCAGCTAGCTCAGGAAACTTTTGCGAATGTTACTAAAGAGCGTTTAGCTGAGGTTGAGGCTTCGCTTGGTAGTGTTGAGAAGGCTTGGCGTGCAGCTGGTAATTGGGCGAGTCAGGCATGGGATTCTTTTAAAGGTCTGGGCAGAGAGAGCACATCAAGCGATATATTGACTGCTCAGGAAAAACAAATAGAAATGTATGTCGCCACCATCCAAGCAACACGAGGTGCTTGGGTGGGGATGAGCACTTCCGATGTAGATAAAATAGGCAGCATGCCTGGACATGAAAAGAAGGCTTTGCTGAGTGCCATAAAGGGGCGAGAGGAGATTTTGCTGCAACAAACTCAATTGCGTTCGGAGTTGGCAGGAGAGGAGTTCGTTAGCGCAGCTAAGCAGGAAAATGCACGCTTAGAGCGAGAGTCAATAATGGCGGCTGAGGATGTGCGCGCGATTATTGCTCGTACTTTACCTAAAGCAGAAAAAGCGCAAAAGGAGTTGGCGGAATATCGTGCGAATTTAGAAAAAATTAGAAGGACGAATCCCGCTAGCGAACTGCTTGAGCCTGACAGTATTAAAAGAGCCGAAAAGGCAATCTTAGAAAAGTACAAGGAGGCAGGAGGTAGTAAAAAAGCATACTCTAATGATGCTGCCACCCGCCTATTGTTAACGCTTAGGCAGCAGGAGGCTAGTTTACGGGGGCAAGTCGAGGGCTCTGAAAAGCTAACTCATAGCCAAAAACAATTGCTGGGATTTGATCAGCAAATTGCCGATATTAAGAACAAGAAAATATTAACAGCTGATGAGCGCTCGTTATTAGCGTCTGAGCAGAAAATAAGAAAGCAGCTGGAAGTTAATGTGGCAGTCGAGACTGAAGCCAAGGCTCGTGAGGCATCTTTAAAGTTTCAAGAGCGGGCCGCTCAGATTGCGCAGCAGATGGCAAGCGCCAGACTCAATCAGAACGAGCAGTATCAGCAATCGCTGGATGCGTTGGGGTTGGGCGATAAAGCGGCTGAGCGAGTTCAGGCCCAGCGTTCAATTTATAAGGAGTTTGAGAGATATCAAAAGCAGCTTTCCCTAGAAGCTAGTAAGGGTCATATTGACTCCGGTTCGTATCGTAATGAATCGGAAAAAATCCAAGCCGAGCTTCGTCGCCGATTGGCAATGCAGGATAGTTATTACGTAGAGATGGATCGACGACAGCAAAGCTGGGTTTTAGGAGCTAGTCAGGGGTTTAGTAACTATTCGGATGGAGCAGCAAATGCATTCCAGACGGTTGGAGCTTTGGCTGCGAATTCTTTTAAGGGAATGGAAGACGCTCTACTGAGTTTTGTTCGGACAGGGAAAACAGATTTCTCTAGTCTAGCGGATAGCATTATTAGTGACATGCTACGCATAGTTGCTCAGCAGTCTATTACTGGCCCACTGGCTAACCTTGCGGGCTCAGCTTTAGGCTCAATGTTTGGATCAGGAGGCTCAGGTAATCTCTCTGGAGTCAGTCTGTCTGGCGCGAAATGGGGTGCGTCCTATGGATTAAGTGCCCCAGCGTCGCCAGGGCTGGTCGGGATCGGAACTTTTAGCTTTTCTAGTGGTGGATTTACTGGCGAAGGGGGGCGGTATGAGCCAGCAGGGATCGTTCACAAAGGAGAAGGAGTTTTAAATCAAGATGAAATACGAGCTTTGGGTGGAGAGGCTGGATTCAATCTGTTGCGTCGAGCTATTCGGGGGTCTGAACGCAGTACAGCCCCAACAATGGGAGGTGCTGTACTGATGGGTAAGGGCAATGTTGAAGCGCCAATCATTAACGTTAGCGTGCATGGTGCTCAGGGGGAGCCCGAGGTTAGCGCCCGTCGTAATCAATCTGGTGGTTTTGATCTTGATATCCTGTTAGAAAAAATGGAGTCCAAAATGGCGGCAGGCGTTAGTAGCGGGCAAGGGAAATTAGGCCGCTCTATAGAGCGTCGCTTCTCATTAGCGCCGCAGTTAGGGTAATTTATGGCACTACAAATTCCTGTATGGCCGGCAGGCATTCCGCTGCTTGATGGGTTCGAGCGTCATCCCACAGATCCCTTTAGACGTACTGAAATGGACGGGGGGCTAGGACGCACTCGTCGTCGATTTCGAGTTTTTCCTATATCTATATCAGTGAGCTTCCTGCTGAGTGGCGAGCAATATGATCAGTACTACGACTTTTGCGTGGATGCGCTAAATGGATACTCTGACTGGTTTATGGTTGTTGTTGACGGCCCTGGGGGCTGCATGCAGAAGCGCTGTCGCTGGCTGTCGGCGCCCGCCGAGAAAAGACTGGGCGGTGGCCACTGGGAAATATCAGGTCAGATCGAGACATTAAGTAATTTTTAACCCGCTTAGGCGGGTTTTTTTATGGGTGGAATATGGCTACGTTTGAGCAGGCTTTGGCCGAGGCGTACGCGTCGGCCCCGACCGACGTGGTGACGTTTGACACGCTGGAGGTGCGGCATTCAGCTTTTCGGGATGACGCCGGGCATCCGATGGCTATACGCATCGTGATTGGTTATGAGGATATTTCGGCACGGCTAGAGGGTGATGCGCCGTTGCATGCAGGTCAGTATGTTGACTTTATTGCAGGGGCGTTCAGGTTCAAGCTGCCAGGCTTTGAGGAGGGTCGGGTTCCCCAATTGCAAATCACCATTGACGGGGTGAATCGGGAGGTTGTTGGGCATATTGAGGCGGCCATTAATGAGCCAGAACCTATCTACATTACATACAGGCCGTATTTGTCTAGTGATCTGAGCAAGCCCCAAATGAACCCGCCAATCACCATGGAGTTGAGTCGTGTGACAGTCACTGGCGCATCAGTGTCTGGCACAGCATCGCTTTCTAACGTGCATAACTGGGCGTTTCCATTTGAAAAATACACCGCAAAACGCTTTCCCGGTTTAGTGAGGTAGGAATGACGGCAGATGACGTAAATCGTTATATCGGGCTGCCGTGGCAATTTGGGGCGCGCGGCCCTGATGCGTACGACTGCTGGGGGCTGTTAATGCATTGTGAATGTACCTATTTTAGCGGCGGCATACCGGAGGTGCAGTTTGGTGACGCGGCCCGTGACCTATACGCCAGCAAATTGCGTTCAGGTGAGTGGGTGATTGTTCCGCATCCCGACCATGGGGACGGGGTGCTTTTACGTGACGGCAATGATCCGCACGTGGGTATTTATTTAGATCTGGATGGCGGTGGCATTTTGCATGCCATGGAGGGTGTGGGCGTGGTGTTTACGGCGCTGCGTGATTTGAATTTTATGGGCTTTGCTCAACCGACGTTTTATAGAATTTATGGCTAATCTCACTCTTTGCAAGAACCCGTTTCGACCTCAAATTGATAGGGAAGAGGTTTTTGTTCGCGCCGGTACTAGGTTGGATACCGTCTTACGCAACCAAGGCTTGATCTCCGGGCGCGGGAAAACGCTGCACCGCCGTCATACCTTTGTTGTGATGCTGAATGGGCAGTGGTTGATGCAGGAGCAGTGGGCGCGCCGCGTGAAGTCGGAGGATTCGATAGGTGTGCTGTTTGTGCCTGGTAAAGGTGGCGGCGGATCTAACCCCATGCAGGTAGTTGCTATGGTGGCGCTTGCCGCGGCGACGGCTGGCGTCGGTGCGTTGGCTGCTGGTGCTTGGGGTGTAGTAGCGGGTGCGGCCGTATCAGCGGGGATGATGCTGGTTGGTGGACTCTTAATGTCCGTTTTGTTTCCACCAGCAAAACCACCCAGCGCGATGGCGCGTGAGCAGGCGAGCCCTACTTATACGATTGGTGCGCAAGGCAACACGGCGCGTTTAATGGAGTCAATTCCGGTTCAGTATGGCCGATTTCGCGCGTACCCAGATTTTGCGGCGCAGCCGTACACAGAGCTTTCTGGTAACGAAACGTATTTGTATCAGTTATTTTGCCTGGGGCAGGGCGAGTACGATATCGAAGAAATACGCATCGAGGATACGCCTATCAGTAATTTTGCCGAGGTGCAGTACGAGGTGATCCCGCCTGGCGGAGCCGTTACGCTATTTCCTGACAACGTAGTAACGTCATCCGCTGTGCAGGGGTTAGAGTTAAAGGGGACAAATGAGAATGGTCACGCCGCTATCGGTCCGTTTGTAGCTAACCCTGCTGGCACCACTACGACTAAGATCGCAATTGATATAGTGCTGCCAGCAGGCCTGTTCTACGCCAATGATAGAGGGGATTTGGATGCGCGTACGGTTACGTGGACGGTAAGGGCGCATCCTATTGACGATGCTGGCGAGCCAACAGGCGTTTTCTTTACGCTAGGTGAGGAAACATTCTCGGCAGGAACAAATACCCCGCAGATGATGACGTATCGCTACGATGTTCCTGAGGGCCGTTACTCTGTCAGCGTAGTGCGCACATCCAGCAAAGACGCGTCGAGTCGCGCAGGAAATACCTTGCAATGGGGCGGTTTACGGGCTTATTTGCCAGACCATAGGGATTATGGCGATGTAACCCTGATAGCGATGATTATTCGCGCTACTAATAACTTAAATCAAAGTACAGCACGACGGGTAAACGTTATCAGCACGCGCAAGCTGAAAACGTGGCACCCCGGGAACGGGTGGTCTTTTGGTGTGTCAGCGACTCGCAACCCCGCGTGGGCGATTGCCGATGCATGTAGGAATCCGATTTATGGCCGTGGGTTGGCTGATAGCCGTATTAATTTGCAGGCTTTGTATCGTCTTTCTCGCATTTGGGACGAGCGAGGCGATCGCTGTGATGGGGTTTTTGATACAGCAACAACTTTGTGGGATGCGTTGACACAAATGGCCCGCACAGGACGTGCGATGCCGATGTACTACGCGGGCATTATCGACTTTATACGCAACGAGCCCAAAACAGTTAAAACATTGATGTTTACGCCGAACAACATAATTAGCAACTCGTTCTCAGTTGATTATGTTTTTCCTCAGCATGACAGTCCTGATTACATCATTGTTGAATTTTTTAACGAGGAAACATGGCAGCCCGACGAAGTCGAGTGCGTTTTGCCTGGGAGTGCTAAGAAGCGCCCCTACAGATTGCAAATGCCAATGGTGGCAAATCGTGCTCAAGCATGGCGCGAGGGTATGTCGCTTGCCGCTCAAATTCGTGATCAGCGCCGTTTTGTTACGTTTCAAACTGAAATGGAGGGGCATATACCTCGTTACGGCGATCTAGTTGAAATAAGTCATGATGTGCCCGCATGGGGATTATCGGGACTTATCGAGTCTTATAGCCCCAGCACTAAGCGGTTAATCACCTCAGAGCCTCTGAAATGGTGGGCTGGCGAGCATCATTATATTACTCTGCGCAAGCGGGATGGCTCTCCCGATGGTCCTTATCGTGTTTTCGCTGGCGCTCATGAGCGCGAGATGGTTATCGCCGACGCTATTGATGGCCATGACGTGTTTGTGTCTAACGGACAGGGCGAGGATTTTACGCATTATCAGTTTGGGCCTGGCGAGCGACGGTCTTTGTTAGCGCAGGTTATCAGCACGCAGCCTGACGAATCGGGCAACGTGACGATTGATTTCGTTAACTACGCGCCCTCTGTTCATAGCGCTGAAAATGGCGGTGTGGTACCGCCTCCAAATTCGTCCTCTTTATTGCCGAGCATGCCGAACGCGCCTGTTATAGACAGCGTAATTGTGTATCCCACGGCAGTGACGGGGCAGCAGATTATTTCGGCAACGCCTGCGCGTGGAGCTGAGCATTACGAGTTTCGAGCTTCAAACAATGACGGACAAACGTGGCTTGATTTAGGTTTGCATGAAAAACCATCAATCACTGTAAGCCTTGCGGTGGGGGCATGGCGTGTGCAAGTGCGAGGCATTGGGGTTATGCACGGGCCATGGGCGAGCTGGGTGGGGCCTGTGTCTGCGACGATGGCTCCTCCACCTGTGTTGACGCACTTATCAACAAAGCCTTTACATTGGGGGCTGCAGTTAAATTGGGCGTGGCCATCAGGCATAAACCTGACTCATATTGAAATCTGGATAAGCCAAACTCCAAACTTTTTAGACGCAGCCCTACTCGGGCTGTTTCCTTATCCGCAGACAAAACATGAGCTGGGCAGCCTGTCGCTGACGAGCCGATTGTGGTTCTGGGCCCGAGTTCGCGATGAGGCAAATCAAGCGGGGCTGTGGTTTCCTTCAGAAAGTGCCGCTGGTGTTTTAGGCCATCCGATTAATGATGCTCAAGAATATAACGATCTGGTGCCGCATGACCTTATCGCCAACGGTCTCGGCGATCTCATCATGGGCAATATTCTAGATATACCGAATATCCGTGACACTGCTGGAAATGCGCTAGCTGAGACTGGGCAGCAGGCGGTGCAAATCGCTGACAACGCGCAGGCTATTGCTAAAGAGATCATTGATCGCGGTAATGCTGTAGCAGCCGAATCTCAAGCACGTATAGATGGGCAGGTTGTTGCTGCGCAGGCGTTAGCCGATGGCTTGACGGCAGAAGCTCAAGCCCGCGGTGCGGCTATTACTACGGAGAAAATGGAACGACAGGCAGCGGATGCATCTTTAGCGGGCCAAATCAATACTGTTACGACAGCAGTGGGGGATAATGCCGCGGCTATTCGTGCAGAAGAGCAGGCTCGCGCCTCGGGTGATAGTGCGGAGGCGAACGCACGCCAAACGCTTGCTGTGCAAGTGCGCGGCGACTACTCGGGTTCCGATGTTAATCAAGTTAGCACTGGTTTGATTGGTGGTTTAAAGCGCGTGGTTGCGGATAATCACGAGTCTGTTGTGCAGCAAATGTCGCAGTTACAGGCAGGCATCGGCGAGCAGTTCGACTACGCGAAGATGTGGTACTGGGAGGGTAATAGGGAGGGCTGGAGCGGTTCGGTGATTGATGGCAGCTGGCTACGTCCGGTTGATAGCGTTGGTTACGTGGTTTCGCCCCGAGGTTTAGATGTGAACGGCGCTGAGTACCCGCAGGTGCGCTTGCGTCTTAAGAAAGTGGGGAACCCTGCATGGAATCCAATTGTTGGGCTTTATGCGCCGGGTGCTACGGGCGGGTACTACACAATGCACGTTCCGGCTCAGCCTGATTGGGATGAGAACGGCATTGGTGTCATCGTGTTTACTCACACCCACCAAGGGATTATCGACGGCATTATCCTGAGAGGAACGCACGCCACGCTGAGCCCCGATAATTATTATGCTTTTGACTGGTTCGCTATCGGTCGTCCTGCGCCTGGCGCTTCGACTGCGGCGTTAAATAATGAGGCTAAGCTACGTGCTACTGCCGATATTGCAGAAGCTACAAGCCGCGAGACTTTAAGCGTCAAACTCATAGGTAAAGCAGATCCCACCGGCGTCACGCTGCCTAACGTTACCTCAGGGCTGATCTTTGATGAGCGGCAAGCGCGTGTTTCGGGCGACGAAGCAGCGATGACGGAAATTACTGGCCTTAAGGCTAGGATGCCGGCCGGTACCGGAAAAGTAGCGACGGAAGCTAGCGTTGCTGGTGAGTCGCAGGTGCGTGCTGCAGCTGACAGCGCCTTAGCAGGCCGCTCGGCAGCGCTTGAGGCTCGTATGCCAGTGGGCACTGGGAAAGTCGCTACCGCTGATGCGGTTGATTCGCTCACGACGGCTGTTCAGCGTAATGATCAGGCGATCTCCACTGAAAGCCAGCGTGTTACTAGCTTGAGCAACACTGTGGGTGCGCTTGCGGGTGCAGCGGGCAATTTATTATTGGATAGTAATGCTGAGATTGTGCGCAGCGGTCTTGTGTATTTGATTGGTAAATACAGGCTATCTGAGAGTTTTGTACCCAACGAAAAATACACACTTGTTACTTGTGTCAGCCATTCAGGCGCGGCTGGCACGGCGGTTGGTGTTTGGGTCGGGGGTTCTAGTCAAAATGCGGGTGAAGTTGCAAGAGCAGCTACGCGCTCTATTAAAGTGACGAAGTTTACAAAGAACTCTTCGAATCTTTCGCCGCGAGATTTGCAGTTCTACTTCACGCCGTCACCTGGTAATCAAGCTGGTGAAGCCACAATTCATTGGGCAGCGTTATACAAAGGAGACGTAGTCCCACCTCTGGATTGGCAGGCCAGTGACGTTGAAACCGTAGAAGCTATCGCTGCAAATGCAACTGCGATTCAGGCGACAAGTACGAAAGTCGAGCAATTAGACGGCAAAGTGACGAGTCAGGGTCAAGCCGTTACGTCGCTGAGCAACACGATTAATCATCCGCAAACAGGTTTGCAGGCCACTGCCGACGCGCTGAATCAGACAAACACAAAGCTAGACGGTACTGAAAAAGCGGTCATCAATCAGCAAAACATCTTACAAGCAGGCTTGCGACAGTTGTACGCAGAGGAAGATGCTGAGCTCGATAAGGCGTTGGCTCTATGGGATAGCTATGCAGCGATCGCAGAGACGCGGCAAATAGTAGCGACTGAAGTCACTGCGATGGCTGAGATCGTGGATATCGTAAAAACAAGCCTTGGCGGTAATAGCGCAGCAGTGCAGGAAACTTTACAGGCGCTAGTTGAGCTAGAGGGAAAAATGCTGGCTCAGTGGGGCATTAATGTTCAGCTTAATGTTGGAGGCGTGCCGTACATAGCGGGTACTAGCTTGGGGATTGTTAACGAAGGCGGGGTGACGCGCTCTGCATTTAACGTGTTAGCCGACATGTTCAATGTCATGCACGACGTAAACGGGCAGCCAAAAGCGGTGTTTTCAGTGCAGGGCGGGGCGGCGATCATTAACACCGCACTGATCGGAAGCGCGAGTATTACTGATGCCCATATCGCAAACGGATCGATCACAAGAGCTAAGATTGCTAACGCGGCTATTGGCAATGCTCAGATCGAAAATGGGGTAATTACATCAGCAAAGATTGGCAGTGCACAGATTAATAATGCTCATATTATTAATGCATCAGTAGATACGCTGAAGGTTGCAGGTAACTCTATTACGGTTACTGCTGTTGCTAGTGCCCCAGCGCAAATCACCACAGCGTCGTCGCGAAGCACGTCAGTAGGAATGTATTTACCAGCAGCCGCGAAAGCGGTAGTCACGGTAAACGTGTCGGACGTCTTCGGTAATAGTCAGTCTCTAAACTATCACAGTGTGATTAATACAGTGACCGGAGCAGAGATACTGAAATTCACTACATCCGGAGTTTTTTTCTCCCAAGCCGCCAATAACTATATTGTCCTAGGAGGGCAGTTTTCTGTAGTAATTGATATGCCTGCTGGCAACGTCGGCGTTAGATTAGTTCAGCCTAGGGTGGCTGATTCGTTTAGTGAGGTTTTTGTGCGTATAGAGTCCGCGATGAGGTAATTATGACTGACACAATATATACATTATTTAAAGACGGGCGAATGTGCCAGACGGTATTTGGCGACTTCAAGCATGTAATAGTGCCCACTCTTGCACTATGGGATGGCGAGAGTGCAATTGGTGAATACGACGATACTTACTGGTTTTACGGTGGTACGCCACACAAGCGCCAGCCGTGCCCAGCAGTAGTGGATGGACTGTGGCTCCGTGGCGTGCGTCCCGGCTCAACTATACATATAGAGAACCAGAGTTACGAGTGCGTAGACGGCGGCGATGTTGAGCTGTCGTTTCAGCACCCTGGCACTTACCAAGTTCGGGTAGAGCGGTGGCCTTATCTTGATGGGAGTTACACGATTGAAAATACATCACAAGCCGAATGACTACGCTGAGCGTCGCCGGAAAGAGTATCCCGCCATCGGTGATCAGCTTGATGCAGTGTTTAAGCTTGCGCAGCATCTGCAAGAGCAAGGCCAAGAGCTACCGCCGGACGTTGGGAAGTGGGTAGACGAATGCGCAGCAGTTAAAGACAAGTATCCAGCCGCCTAGAGCGGCTTTTTTTATGGGTGACGGAATGGATATTAAACAGATTATCGAGCAAGTTTTTGCAAACAATATGGGCAATCGTATTACGCCTGAGCTAGCGGGCGGAATGGTGCGTAGCATCGCTGTTGCTATCGCTAACTCTATGCAGGGAGCGGTAGAACAAGCAGAGTGGGATGCTGCAGCGGAAGCTAGCGCAGTCGCGTATCACAGCGAAAAGGAGGTAGACGATGGCTTGGCATGATACAGGCACAGTAAACGTAACGCTGAACAACGCGAACGTAGCGGGTGTGAATACGAACTGGCTAGCCGGTGCACGGCCAGGTGATGCATTTCAGGGTCCCGACGGGCGGTTGTACGAAGTTTTGAACGTTGCATCGAATACATCGATAACGCTGACTGTACCGTACAGAGGCCCTACGGCGACAGGCCAAAAATACTCGCTGGTTCCGGTTCATGGGTATTTAAAACGCAGTGCTGACATTTTGTCGTCACTCGCGCAAGACATGGGTGGTTTTCCGACTCGTTTGGCTGCGGTTGAGAGTAGTCGTTTAGTAAAAGGAGCGAACTTATCAGATCTGACTGATGTTGCAGCGGCGCGGCAGAATTTAGGGCTAAAAGGGCTTGCAGTGATGGGTACCAATGATCTTGGCACTGCAGCTTTAGTAGATGTCGTGGGGACAATGAGCGGCGGCGCTATTATTGAGCGGGGAAGCAACGCCAGCGGAGAGTATGTGAGGTTTGCTGATGGTACGCAAATTTGTCGGATACTAAAGAATTATACGGGCCTTGCAACGGCGACTGCTTATAACAACGTATTTTATCGAGATTTAATTTGGACATTCCCCGCCGCATTTTTGACTGGTTCCTTACCAACGGTATCAGGCGCTTGCCGATTGGGCTCTAGCAGGAATTGGCTAAGCGAGTCTGGCTCTACTCATACCAATACCACGCTAACAATATGGGGGGCTTATGACGACGAGCGCAACGGCCACGTTGGCGTGATAGCTGTTGGAAGATGGAAGTAATCATGAAAATACATTTTGAATCCCAACGTCGAGACGATTCGCTTGACCTTAGTAGGCAGGGCGATAAACTTATTATCAATGGTCAAACCTTCGACTTTTCAGTCATCCCAGACGGCGCAACGCTTCCTGCGAGCGCGGTCGATTGCGAGTTCATAGCCGGAGACATAGAGCGAATTGATGGCGTATTACACATCACGCTGCTTCTTCCGCACGGTCCCGATGCATCGCAAGCAGCATGCTTTCCGCAGACTATTATTAATCCGGCTGACGGTCCCGTGGAGTTGCCCGTATGAGTATCGATCTTTCTAAACTGATTACTGCCTCTGAAAAATTAAAAAAGCTCAAAGAATCGAAAATAGCGGCGCTTTCAACACAATGCCGCGATGCAATCACAGCAGGCTTTGAGTCCGACGCTCTCGGTGATTTGCATCTATATCCGAGCAAAGAGACCGATCAGTTGAATCTCGCCGGTAGCGTCACTGACTCACTACTGCCTGATTTACCGTCAAACTGGACGACACCGTTTTGGTGCGCTGATGCGGCGGGAGAGTGGGCAATGCGTCCGCACACTGCAGCGCAGATTCAGCAAGTTGGACGTGAAGCAAAGGCGCGCATTCTGATGCTGATGCAGCATAACGCACAGCTAGCAGAGCAAGTTCAGTTCGCGCCCGACAAGCAAAGTGTTGATGAAGTTATTTGGGACTATCCAGCCGCCTAGAGCGGCTTTTTTTACGTCTACGGGAGACAGCTATGCCGACCGTTTTAAAAAGGAAGAGGGCAATGGAGCCGACAAGTACGGGATCGTCTGCGGTGGGGCTGGCCGTGTGGAAGGCCATGGGTGGTATGGCTGGTATGGGAGCGATGGGGGCAGGGCTGGCCACGTTAGTGGTGATGTGTGTTCTGCGCCCGCGAACACAGTCAGAGTGGATTGTGGGTGTGATCAGCACTGTGATTGCATCGATCTCTGGCGGGGCCGCTGTGATTCAGCATTACGAGCTGCACCATTGGGCTGAGAACCCTGTGGGGTTGGTTGCAATGCTCGGCCTGTCGTTTGCCTGCGGTCTACCAGGATGGGCGATTGTTCGCTGGGGCTTTAATTTTTTTGATAAACGTCGAAAAGCCGATATTGCTGAGGTAGTCGGTGAGCTGCGTGATTTAGCAAAGGGGAAAGTGAGTGAATAAGCTGATAGAACTAGCACGGGCCATAGTGGCCCTTTTTTTTCGTCCGGAGAAAGCTGAGAAACAGCTACAGCCTATTGAAAGCAAGTCTTTGCGTCGTTTGGCGTGGGGCCAAAAAGTGAGCGCTGCTTTTCGTGAGCGACTTTTCGAGATATGTCGCGAGCTCGGCGTTGAGCCAGATTATCTGATGGCTTGCATGGCGTTCGAGTCAGCAGAAACATTCAGCCCAAAGATAAAGAATGCTGCCGGCAGTGGCGCTACAGGACTTATCCAGTTTATGCCCGCTACCGCTAAAGGGCTTGGTACGACGACTGACGCTTTGGCCGCAATGACAGCAGAGCAGCAGCTCGAATATGTGCTGGCCTACTTCTGGCCGTACCGCAGCCGACTTAAAACAATAGGTGACGTGTATATGGCCATACTTTGGCCGGCAGGAATCGGTAAACCGGATGACTGGACGTTGTGGGATAAAACGAGTCGCCCAACGACTTATCGGCAAAACGCCGGATTGGATCTCAATAAAGACGGAAAGATTACTAAGGCAGAGGCTGTAGCCAAGATTCAGGCCAAGCTTACGCGCGGTCAATTGCCTCAGTTCATGTGGGAGGGGGAATGATAGAAAGCATTTTGAGCGCGATATGGCCCTATGTAATAGGGGCCTTAGCTTTAATCGTTGGCTGGTTCACTGCAAAGCAATCAGGCAAAAGTGAAGCACGCAAAGAAGCGGAACTGAAACAAGCAAAGGCGGACATAGCCGCCATGGAGATTGCCCGTGATGCAGTTGAAAGGATCGATCGTCTTGATGACGATGCTGTGCGTGACCGCGCTCGCAAGCGGATGCGCGACGCCGGCAAGCAGTAATTATTGCACGGCGGCGCAAATGCCATTTCAGTGGCAGTCAGATGCGGAGATAGATGCTACGCCCATCAGAGTAGCGCGATATGTAGAAATAGAGGCTGAAATCTGGGGTAGGTTATGCCAACAGAAAAAAAAGTGAGACCTAGCCTTGTGGTGTTCTTTCTTAGGTATTTGCTATCAACCCATTGTTGCGCTTCGCATTCAAATGATTGGAGATAGATGCTTGATGCGCAGGAATTGTCTAAAAAATTGATAGAAGTAATACCCGAGAGAGAAAACTATTCGGTAAGCACTGACCCCTGCAAACCCCTTGCCAGAAGCCATCTCTCAGAGAAAATCGTTTTGCTCATGACGTCATTGTCGATCCAATTGATCAAGTCGCTGTATAAACGGTGGATTGAGTCTAGGTCACTAGGCTGTTTTAGTCGTGGTTTGACCCACTCGCATAGACGCTTGAGTTGCTCCGAAGTCGCTTCAATCGACCCATCGATGCTGCCCCGCTTCCTTCTAAATAAAAAGGGAAGTAGTACATCTGTTTCGCTGGCAGCGCACAATGGAAATAAGTTGGGAACATTCAGCGCAGTATTAGGAGCAAGTGCCAATCCAGCAAACCTATCGCACAAATATGATTTTACCCGTTGATTGCTAACCGTGCTACTCATCTTTTGAGCGAGGGCTGCTGCAAAGGCTGCATTGTCGTATGGCTCAACCTTCTCGCTTGTAAAGCGAAATCTATAAGAATAGTAATCATGTTTTATTGTTTCTTGAATGATTTGGTTTGGCACTTCATGTGTTGCAACCGTATCACCTGACTTATTAAGAACTTCGTCATCGCCCAAAACTTGCAAGTATCTACCGGGCTTTTTTAGCCATTCAGATGCAATAATGGGTAGCATATTATGGTTTGCATGGACTGCAAAGGTATGGGGGAAATTTGATTTTTGCTGCATTAGCTGACCATACTCTACTAGAACCCAATCCTTGAGCTCGAAAACAGGTTTCAAGCTCTCGCCACTCTTCCCATATGGGTAATCGAGCCACTCGCTATCCAAACGCTTCGATAGATCAATCCAAGCGCCAGCGTACCCCAGTTCCATCCTCTTAAGAAAAAGTGAGAAAAGTGAGATTTGCTTCCGTCTATCTTCTGGGAGCGCACAAGGAGTTTCAGGCTCGTTAAGCGTAGATAAATCCTCATCCACGACAGTCTTCAGGCTTTCCAGAATGGTGTGGAGCAGCTTTTCGCTGCTAGCGGCAGAGATACTGTCACGATTGAAATTAAGCCAGCTCCCTGCAGAGCCTGACAGCAAATCTATATCAACAGTGACATACGGCAAGAAAATATTTTTTACTTCAAAAGCCTGTCCCCGATAGAAGGCCTTAATCTCATTGGGGAGGTAGTTTAAGGGCTGTGGCCAGTATCGGATTCTTACTTCGGCACTCTGAGTCCGAACAAAGCGCCAAGGCTTCTTTCCTTGATTTAGACATGTTTCAATTTTTTCTCGATTAAAAGGGTAAGAGCCAGATAGAGTTTGTAGCTCACCCTCAATACGAATCATCGAGTTTTCGTCAAATTTACGGATATGGTCAGCCAATTTCGCGACGGCAAAGGGAAAACATCCATCAAAAACAGGATCCAAAGAGCTAAATATTCTGTACAAGATCGAGCCGTCATCCTGGATTGGCACAGCCCACTTTGTAGGGTACTTCTCTCTTTCAAAGCGGAGTTTGATGGTCGTTCCAGTTGGCTCTGATATGTTAGGCTCAAGCAGCTGTATGACAGTTAGCCCTTCATGTGGACTGGTCGGGCTATACATCGTAACTTCGAGAATATCGTTCGTTAGCAAACTTTTTGTTTTCAATGAAACTTGATCACAAAGCATGAAGATACTTTGAAAGCCGATACCAAAGACACCCGATGGCTTCATCCATTCAGGCATGGTATCAATTTCTCGCTTACGAGCCGTATTGCGATGAGACCCCCCTATTTGAAGCATGTACTGAAGATCATCGAGGCTGATCCCCGTACCAGCATCTTGAATAGTTAGGGTCCAGCATGACATCTCGTCAGCATCGGTAACATACGTTTCTGACTGGGTCAGTGACACCTGAATCGTTGCATTCCTCAAAAGCTCTTGTATAGCCTTCTCATCCGGAGACTTCCACAAGTTATCTTCGATCGTAGCTCGGTGGGTCATCCAGATCTTCAGCAGCGTTGCATCCACTGAGTTTTGAAGCAGCTCCCGAATGCAGGCGTACTCGCTCTCATAAAGATTGCCGCCCTGCAGCATTTCAATGGCCTTCTTCGTATCAAGAGTGAAGGCTGGACGCTCGCCATTTTTGAGTATTTTAAGACTGCCTGCTAGTCGAACCGAAACCGGCTCCAGCATTGGCAACAAACCTAATTCCCGATTGGGCACGATATCACGCCATCGGGACATTTGCGCCCGCATTTCCTCCTTGAGCCAACCGAACCAACGGAAAGCCTCCATATACCCATCGACAGTTTGGCATTCTGCTTCTATTGAAATCCGTTCCTGGTCAATCCGAAGATGTCGTATTGCAGCATGCTTATCCTCATGTGCCATACTTAAGGCGGGGCGATCTTCTCCTGCAATGCCTTGCATCACAGGACAGAACCTGTTGTCATCGAGATCCAACAGATCACCAAGACGCAGTAGACATGCAACGAACCGTGGGTGACAGTCATCACGCCCCATGCCTACTTCGCGGAATGAGAGCCCATCTGCGCCGATCAGCGTTTCGAACGATGCGCCGTGCATACTGCAAATCCGACCTAGGATACTAAAAAGACGTGCTGGAATTAATTCTGTTCGTGGCGAACTAAGTCCTACACTGGAATAGGGCGTATTTATTATATGTTCTGCTCGAGCAGGATGTTTCAGGCGAAACCATTCAGCCATCAGTTCACGAAACCGTGTTACTGAGACTAGAGGAGTTTCATTGAAGAAAATTTGAAATGAACCTGATTTCTCATTGAGAGCAAGTGCAATGGCGTGTAATTCGTGATGGGGCTGTGACACAAAGGTTTGCAAAAAACCATCAAAATCCGGATCAGACAGTGCTTCTTCCAAATCTCGCTGCGGAACAACCATTCCGATATCGTGCCAATAGGCGGCCTCTAATAACAACCAAATATCAGTTGCTGTGAGTAATGCTAGATTATTTCCTAGCAAGCGTTCGATATTGACCAGAATTTGCCGACTATGCGATTCGTCATGTCTACTGTAGTGTGGGAAAAGATTGCCAATTGTTTGCAAGGCTTTAGGAATCAATTTTCGATCAAAGTCCCATTGGCTGAACAGCAATTGGAGCGATGAATCGCCCTCTGATTTTTTCTTCAAATGCTCGGTTAATAGGTCGGCCATCCGGAAGTCCTCTTATCCTTAAAAATTTCCGTATCAGTCGCAAAATCTAGTGAGTTTATGTAACACTAACGTGCGTATTTCTATGGTTTATGTGCTTTCGGCCTTAGCAATCTTTACGTTTTTGAGGAGAACATCTGCAATCAGCCTGTATCTACCATCCGCAGCCATACTTTGGACGACAGCTTCTGGCTGATTATAGCCATGAAAGTAAGAGGATGTAACTCATCTTGGCTATTGTCGTTGCGAATGTTCTTGTGGTGAAAGTCATTGAGAGAAATGTAGCACAGGATTTTTTTGCTTTTGCATAATCCACCGGTCGTTGCCCGTACATACCTACAGAAGAGGTAGCAGAGTTTAGGTCTGTGCATATGAGCGTATGAAAATACTATCTAAGAATCGGCTAGTAGTATAATTGTGTTGTTTTTGCATTAAATAGCAGGCACAAAAAAGCCCGCACGGTGGCGGGCTGTGTATCTCTCTGGTGTAACCGCTTTGAATCTCTATGTAGATGCTGAGGTCAGACGTGCAAGCTCGCTACCGAGTAGATTAAATGCCCCTTTTTGCTCGCTCAGGTATCGTTGTTTCTGGTACACCTGAATCAACGTGCCGCTACTTGATGTGTGATTTAAACAATACCCAATAGTGCTCTCTGGTATTCCAAGTAGAGCCATAAGCGTGGCCCCACTTCTTCTAAGGTCGTGGTGCGACCATCTTCCTCCGGGCAAACGCAATGATGTGCGGACGCCTTCTCTAAGCCTGCTATTTCTATCTAGTTCGCTTTCACCGTCTTGACGATGCGAAATTTGAAAATTTAAAGCTTTTGGCGTTACGCATTTTTCTGAACGATAGCTTTTGAAGAGATACCTGCTGCCATCGCGGGGCGTGTTAAGCAATATCTCAAACTGTTTTTTTGCAAAATCTGACAAGTGGATCACGTGGTCGCGGTTTGATTTGTTTTTTTTGGCTGGAATCAACCAAGTGCTAGCGGCGAGATCGATTTCTTGCTCTTCGACTGTGCTCATCTCTTCAATGCGGGCTAGCGTAGAGATGCAAATCCAGATTGACGCAAAACATTGAGTTGTTATGCCGCACGGTCCATTGCTGCGCAGCCATAACTCTCTAATTTCTTCTTGGGTGAGGTATCTACTTCCTATTGCGTTTCGGCCGCCCACTTCTATTTTGTTAATTGAAGCGATACGATTTGTCGGAATCCACTCGTGCGCCAGAGCGAAATTAAACATTTGATGCAAGTCGCGCAGAGTGACGTTTGCTTGGGCTTTATGGCCTTGTTGAACTTGCTTCCTAAGCAGCGTCAGGGCACGAGATCGGGTAACCGCCTGCAGCGAGTCATTGCCAATGTGCGGGAGTATATGTTTTTCGGCTCTCAGTCTTAAACGGTAAGCCCCTCTAGGCTCTCTTCTAACAGAGATGTCTTGTTTCATCCATATTTCAAATAGATCTTGAACAGTAGCAGGGGCTTCTGATTGCATTGACTGCGGGTCAACGCCTCGCACTAAGGACTCTCGGGACGATAGAGCTAATTTACGTGCGTGAGCTAACGATACATTTGGGTAGCTTCCTAAAGATTTCTTTGCTTGTCTACCCGAAAGGTTTGTGTATCTCAAAACCCAAAGCTTAGAGCCTGACGGACGGACTCTTAAATACAGCCCCATGCCATCTGACAAAAAGTATTCTTTGTCTTTTGGCTTTGCTGATCTAACGCCCCGATCTGTAAGGATATTTGCGGCCACTTGTACCCCTTTTGAATATGAGAAAAATACTAACAATAGGGGTACATATTAGGGCACTAAAAAGTATGGACTAATAGAGATAAACAGGCACGCCAAGAGACTGAGTGATAAGGAAAAGGCAAGCAAAAACAAAGCGCTATACTCAAATGCGGACGTTTAGAGATATACGTTCCTGTTGCTCGCGCGAATATCCAATGGCGTGGGCATGGATGGCGGTAGATAGGGCGCATGGGTTTGGGCACGCGTCTACGGATCAGCCGCCTGATAATTTTTCAGAGCAAAGCTTTTGGCGTTGGGTCCAAGAGCATACCAGTTGGGATATTTTTTCAGGGAATGCCAATGCATTGGCGAACTCTTGGGCGCTGCGCGACCAGCAGCCTGTGCATACGGCGCCGATGCCGCCTTTGTTAGAACTACAGCAGCAGCAAGCCTTGGCTTTCCGTGTTGACTTGCGCATCCAAGGTCCCGCTTTTCAATGGGTGGCTACTCAGTCTGGCGCAGAGTCATTTTTTCGGCACCCGGAATCAAGCAATAGCTCAGTTGAATCCCCCAACTTGTTTCAACCTTATTGGTTGGCGCGCCTAAGTCAAAACGCGGTTCAGGAGCTGCCATGAACGAAATGAAAGGCCAAGCCCTAGCCGAGGCGGTAATCGTACTAGCAAGTTTAGTGCTGTTTTTTATTAGCGCCACCTGGTTGTTCAGGCATATAGGGTATGCCCATCAGCTTCAGGCCCAGGCATCTGGGCGGCTCTTTCAAGCAGTTTATCAAGCGCCCCACGAACTGAATAAGCGGCAGGATCTAGAGATAAAGCCGAGCTCGATGGGGCAGCTCTCATCGGCTTGGCGCAGTAGCTATAGTGACTTGCAGTTGGGGGCAGCGCAGTTGTATGGGTTGCAGTTGACGCAATCTACCCATGCTCTACAAGGCATGCCTGATTTTATAGCCCGCTTGCAACGGCATGCCTATTGGATGGGCGACACGGGCACTACTAATGGTGATACACAGACTCGTACGCGCTTAGAGCAGGCCGAAGAAATATGGCGCCAAACAGCTGGGCCTTCGCAAGGGGTAGTGCGTCGCTTGCTCCCGTCCTTTTCAGCTCTAGAAGGGCAGTGGGGTCGACAGGTGCCACATACCGATTGGTTAGGACCGTGGGAGCGCTATGTCCCACATAGAAAGGACTAATTATGTTTGGCGCTATATATAGGGTGTCGGGGCAATGGCTGATCGGGCTGGCTACAGGTTTAGGGGGGCTGCCTTCAGGAACGTGGGCTCAGCAAGCAGTACTGACTTGGCACACGCAGGAACGTACGGTATTGGGTTCGGATATTTACTTGATTCATGCTTTTAATGCCAAGGGGCCATTGGTGCAGCTTTTGCCCCAAGTACAAACTAAGTTTGGCCAACGGTGTGGTAGTTTTGAGCGCTATATGCGCGTTGAGCAAACCCACTATTTTTTGACGCCTGGTGACTTCGGTTGTCTTTTACACGTACAAGGTGATCAGTATGCCTACCATGGCGTCCTATCCATACGCGAGCAGTTAAGCAGCAGTCAGCCCTTTGTTTTGCAGGCCATATGGCAAGACTTAGGTTGGCGTGTGACATGGCAGCATTGTGAGTCCGAGCAGCCTGACATAGTGCCAGCAAGCCCAAAATCCTTACATTGCGTCGTGGTAGCAGCAGCCGATAGCCAGCCAGTAGAGTCTACCGCTTTTATACAGGCCCTCAAGCGTGCCCAGTGGCATCCACATAAGGATTTACCGAGTGTGTGGTTGGGCCCTGAGCAGCAACGTTTAACGGTGTATTGGGGGCGCGAGCAACAGCACCTGCTGGTGCGTTGCCAGCCTTGCCATTAACGGGGGGGCACATGCATTGGTTTAGATCCTGGATGGGAACAATCCTTTTATTGGTGTTGGCCGTGGCCATGGGGCTAGTGGCGGTATGGGCTGTACAGAAATACCTGCAGGAACAACAAGCCTCCATACGTGCCGCGCATCAGGTCGTTACTGCTTCTCGAGTAGTAGTAGGGCAAGCGATGCAGGCTGGTATGCGTCTACAGGCTGATCATCTTGCTGTGCGGGATTTTCCTTTGGATTTACTCCCTAGTGAGAGCGTGTCGCCCGATGATTATAGCCAAGTAGTGGGCCTGCGTTTACGACGCAGTTTGCAAGCCGGCGATTTACTCTTACCCGCTTATTTGCACGAGCATGACGACATCGCCTTTTCACAACAATTACTACCTGGACGGCGAGCCATGACAATACCGGTAGATGACATTAACTCAGTGTCGGGGCTAATACAAAGCGGCGATTTAATTGATATTTATGTCAGTTTTGATGAGCAGGACAGGCGGGTAACGGCTCCTTTACTGCAAAGTGTTTTGGTGCGTGCCACAGGCAAACAAATTTCCCCTGAGAAAGAGTTCGAGGCCTCCCAAAACTATCGTACGTTGACCTTAGACTTGGCACCCGACGAGGCGTTGCGCTTAGTGGCAGCACGACAAAATGGGCGTATTACTGCTTTACTGCGTAATCCTGGCGACCACGAGCACAGTCAAAAAGCCATGCGAGGGGAGCTCGCGCACGTTCTAGGAATTGGCGCCACTCAATCTGAAACGACGATACGTAAACCCGAGATTCTATATGGGCATATGCCACAAGCATCACAGGCATCAGGTGCGGCTGTGCCATTGTCTGCGCTGGACAACCTAGGCTTAATTGATTTGCCTTTTAGTGCGGCAAGGGAGCCATCTAAGCCTTTGGTCTCAGAGGGAGGTATTTATGAGTAAGTGTCGCTCTGTATGGCTGGCCTTAAGTTTATGGCTATTCATGGGCCCGTTAACCAGTGCTTGGGCTAGTCAAGAACTACGCATGCAGGTGGGCGAGCTCACTGTTTTAGGGCATAAAACAGTGGAGCGTGTGGCAGTGGGGGATGGTCAGATTATTAATGCTATGACCACGCAAGATCATGAGTTGATTCTATTCGCACGTCAGCAGGGACACACAGGTTTGCAGGTGTGGACGGCTGATGGCAAGGTGCATCAGTACACCATTGAAGTGGCCGCTGAAAACGCACGGCAGTCCTTGCAAGAGCTCAAGCATGTGCTGGAGCGCATCCCCAACTTACGTCTTAGCCAGGTGGGGGGCAGGCTGGTTCTAGAAGGTGAGCAAATAAGCGACGAGGACAGAGAGCGCTTAACACTGCTCAGCCAACACTATCCACAGTTGTTGGACTTCACCAGCCAAATGGGCTGGGAGCCCATGGTTATGCTGGATGTACAGGTATTAGAGCTGCCCCGTCATGCTATGCGCGACTTAGGCATACGTTGGAATCCTCATGCTGAGGGCGGTATCAACGCAGGCCTTGCTTGGGATGCCGGTTCACGCCATATTGCCGAGCGGCCCGGTGAAAGCGTTTTGCCTATTCATTATCCTACCCAGCAAATGGCTTCGTATTTTGGCGTCAGCGCATTGCTGTCTGCTCGTTTACAGGTGATGGCCCAAGAGGGCTATGCCGTAGTGTTGGCTCAGCCTCAGTTATTGGCACGTAGCGGTGCTCAAGCTGAGTTTCTGGCTGGCGGGGAAATTCCTTATCTCAGTACCGATAAGAACGGTAATAGCCATACAGTCTTTAAGCCTTATGGTGTGGCCTTAAAAATAGTGCCCCGTATTGAGCGCGGAGGTGCGGTGCGTTCTAAGCTCGAAGTCGAGGTCAGTTCGGTAGACCCGAGCGTATCTTCCAACGCGGGGCCTGCGATGAAAACCCGTCGTGCGGCCAGTGAGTTTAATGTGCGCTCAGGGCAGACATTAGTGTTGGCTGGTTTTATCTCCCGTGAAGAGTCCAGCAATATCGATAAGGTCCCGGGCCTAGGTAGTTTGCCTGTTCTTGGGCATTTATTTCGTTCTGAGCGTTTTCAACGGCATGAGACAGAGCTTGCCATTTTTGTCACGCCTACTGTTGTGCAGGCTGAGCATCCCGACCTCATGCAGCGGGTGGGGCGCGGCCAGGCTATCGTTGATCAGTATTTTGATGCAAGTACGCTAAACAACCCTGTCTATGATGCACCGTCCAGTGGGTCATCATCTCAATGGATCGAGGACTAGCATGATTGACCGCCTAAATGTTGAGGTTAGCGTAACAGGGCAGGGCGTGCAGCAGCACACCGTGTTGCTACCCCTTGAGTTAGGGCGCGGGCATCCTATATTGGCGCCGCGTAGCTTGATGCTTGCACGTCGGCACGCGGCAATTTTGCGCCGTGCTTCAGGGCTTTATCTGCAAGATTTGGGAAGTCTATTAGGCACACGACTAAATGGCGTTAGGGTATCAAGCGAACAAATTATTGAGGCCGGTGATGTCATTGAGCTTGGGCCGTATCGCATACGTATTCTCGATTTTCAGCTGGTTAACTTGGCTCGGCAAGAACAAGAGATCATTTTATCGGCGGGGCACCAGCCGGATGAGTCCGATTCTACGCCTGAAGCTAGGCTAAATCTTGCGCAGCCAAGCGACGAATTGTCTGCGCAACTGTGGGCAGCGCTGTCTCGCTTACACGCTGAATTATTGGTGCGTTTGGATTTGGCCCGGCGCGATCTTAGTCAGGTAAGTGATAAAGCCTTGTATCAAGAGGCTTATGAGCTAATGGGGCAGATCTTAACCGCCGACTATAGCTACACCGCTGCGCAAAAACAGTATTTGCAAAAAGCAGTCTGTGACGAGGCTTTGCGTCTCGGTGCCCTGGAGGTGCTTCTGGCCGATGGGCAGGTCAGTGAAATCATGGTGAATCGATTTGATTGCATATACATAGAAAAATCTGGGCGTTTACTACGAAGTTCCGTGCGGTTTAGCTCCGAGCACGCGTTTCGAGCGGTGTTGGATCGCATTGTGGCGCCTTTAGGGCGTCGTTTGGACGAGCAGTCTCCCCTAGTGGATGCGCGCTTGAGCGATGGTTCACGGGTGCATGCCGTGATTGCGCCGATAGCTTTACAAGGTGCCTGCTTGACCGTGCGTAAGTTCCCGCAACACACCTTAAGTATGGCCGACTGGCAAGTGTCCGGTGGCTTATCTAGTGACATGGCGGCCTTTCTGCACCAGTGTGTGCTCGCCCGTATTAATTGTTTGTTGGTGGGCGGTACAGGTACAGGGAAAACGAGCTTATTGAATGCATTAAGTACCTGGATTCCTGAGCATGAGCGCATCGTCACGATTGAGGATACGGCGGAGTTACGCTTACAGCATCAAAACTTGGTGGCACTTGAGGCCAGGCCACCCAATAGTGAGGGCTCTGGAAATATCGATATACGCGAGTTATTACGTAATGCCCTGCGTATGCGTCCCGACCGCATTATTGTGGGTGAGTGTCGTGGGGCCGAGGCTTTCGATATGCTCAGCGCTATGAACACCGGCCATGAGGGGTCGTTGAGCACCTTGCATGCGAATAGTCCACGTGACGCCTTAAGTCGCTTAGAGAGCATGGTCTTGATGGCAGGCTTGGAGTTACCCTTATCGGTTGTGCGTGAGCATATTGTGGCATCCGTGCAGTGCTTGGTTCAGTTGCGTCGCTTACCCTGTGGGCGACGCTTGATCGATGAAATTGTGGAGGTAAGCGGAATTGAGTCAGGACGCATACAAACGCAAAGCTTATATCGGTACCACAGTGAGCCTTCACCTGTTTTTATAGCCTCTGAATTGGCGGCACAGTCGCCTCGTTTGCGCTCGGTATGGGCGGGCTTAATGGCAAGCTAAAAAAGGGGCTTTCATGTTCGTCTTGGTGCTACTGAGTAGTTTGTTTTTTGTCTTGAGTGCCGTGCTGTTAGTAGGCCGTGCGACGGGTTATAGCGTGGCGTGGTACTACCGCCGCTTGCTAAAACAGTGGCAAATAACGCTGCAAGAGTTCTACTTTTTTCTCGATAGTTCGCTACTGTGGCGTCTAGGCTTAAGCGGCCTTGCTGGGCTTGTCGTGCTTATTGTTGGCATGGGTGGCTCATGGACAGTGTTGACGATCATGCTGATACTGGCTTTAGGGGCTCCTTTTTTGCTATTGCAGCGCTTGCGTAGCCAAAGGTATGCCCACATCGAGCAACAGCTTCCTGATTTTGTGCAGGCTTTGGCGGCTGCTTTACAAGCAGGTACTGGGCTGCAGTTGGCATTGCAGGCATTAGGCGCCAGGGCGCCAGCGCCCTTAGGCCAAGAGCTACGTTTTATGCTGCGACATATGCGTTTGGGTATGGGAATGGGTGAAGCGCTTTGGGTATTACACCAACGCACTCGTAGCTCGGGGGTGTTGTTGCTGCGAGCTTGCCTAGAGCTGGGCTTACATCAAGGAGGCGGGATGGGCGAATCCCTGCAGCAGTTGGCGCTTAGCTTGCGGCAGGCTTTGCACTTGCGTTTACGCATGCGTGCTTTAACTGCTCAAGCGCGTTTGCAGGCCTGGGTCATGTGCATATTGCCCTTCTTGTTGGCGATAGTGCTGTATTGGCTGGATCCGCAGGCGTCGACCTCGGTCTGGTTAAGTGAAGTAGGCCTGGGGGCCGCACTGCTGTTGGGCGTTTTATTGTTTCTAGGGATACGCTTTATCGTGTTAATTTTGCGAGATCTAGAATGAGCCTAGTATTTTACGGTGCGTCGGTTCTATGCCTATTGTGTGTCATGGTGCTGAGTTTGCGTTGGCGTACTCGTGCACGCACTTTGCGGCTTGAAAAGGGGGCTTTTGAACGGTTTTTTGGCCAGCCCGTAGCGCAGATAGTGTTGCAGATCAGTGGTGAGGCCCAATGGCGGCAACGTTTAGATCGAGCAGGGCTGTATACGCAAACCCCTTTGGGCTTTCTGAGTGCAGTGCTACAGCAGTGTTTGGTTCTGTGTATAGCAGCGTGTCTAATACTCGCTTTAAGCTTGCAGTCCGGCGGCGTGGGAGTGTTTTTGGGGTTGGTGTTAAGCGCTGGTGTGATGATGTGGCGAATTCAAGGGCTATCGCGTGCGTGGCAACGTCAGCGTCGGCAGTTACAACGAGAACTTCCGTTCCTTTTTGATCTGCTGGTGATGGCTTTAGAAAGTGGGGCTGGTTTTAATGTGGCATTGCAGCGCATCTATGCGTTAACACCCAGCCCACAAAGTCGGCTTATGCTGGCCCGTTTGCTGGAGTGTTTAAGCGCGGGCATGGGACGTCAGCAGGCCTTACAACACTATGCCGAGCATATGCAACTCGAGGCCTTACATCAATGGGCTTGGACGCTAGAGCAGGCCGATAGCTTTGGGATTAGTCTTGCGCCCTTGTTGCGTATTCAGGCTACACAGTTGCGGGAGCGTTTGTTGCAACAAGGTGAGCAAAAAGCCCTACAGGCCCCGTTGAAAATGCTGTTGCCCTTAAGCTTATGCCTGATGCCATGTACTTTTATTGTGTTGTTGTTGGGCTTAGGGGCGCAGCTGTTTCCTTTATTGACCGGGCAAGCCTAATGCTGACGTTACATGTTGCCAATACCTTATGGACGCGCTGGCGTGGATTGAATGCTTATCCACCTGTAGAGCGCACGTGCATAGCCTTACTGTTAAAACCGTGTCGCACGATTCACACTTACACCATGCAGGCGCATATTGATGTGGTGTTTATTGATAAGTACGGAGCGATACTGCGCTATTGCCCCAATACGCCCAAAAACAGGATACGCACATGCAGGCAGGCATGGGCAGTGCTAGAAGCCCCTGCAGGGCAGGGCCTGCAGGCTTGGCGTTTGCTTATGCGCGAGCTTCAGGGGGGCGTACGCCAAAAATAGTTAAATAGGCGGGATAAAAGCTGGCGTACAGTACGGCCATCAAAATCATATTGATGGGGGTGAGAATAAACTGCACGGTGGCCGATTGCATGCCGCTACTTAACAGTACGCTCGTTAACTGTTTGGTGGCAAAAATCAGGCCAAACCAAAAAGCTCCGTAGAGTAAAAAGCCCCATTTATTACGCCAACAGGCAACCATGGAAAAAAACAGAGCTTGTTTAATGGGGATGTGATGCCAGCCTACTAGAGCGGGAGTGTGCCAAAACAAACCGGACAGTAATACATACAGCACTGTGAACAGCGTCATGGGTTTTTGCATGGCTTGAAGCAAAGCGGTAAATTCCACTTGGCCCTGATGATCTACCGCCTGCATGATGTCATCCATAAACGGGGTGATGGCAACAAAAGCGATGATTAGGCTACAGAGCATATACAAGAAGCCCAATCGGACTAACTGTGTGCGCGTATTAGCGGGCTTGACCGGTTGCAACCAATCGCCCAAACGCATGGTGTGTTGTTGCTCAATACGCCAACTGGCATTGAGCACTATAAATGTCATGCTTGGGGTTAGCACGAGTACTGCTGCCTGGCCTAATAAAGGCAGTATAAAGCTGATTTGCAACAAAATATGGGTAGCTAAACTCCAAAATAGCAAGGCGAGCGGTTGCGCTTTAAATAAGCGCCACCCACCTTGTATCCAATAAAAACCATAAGTGGGGGGAAGCGAATGAGCTTGCATAGGAGATCAGATAAGAGTTGGATCTAAGGCAGAGCAGGTACACCGAACTGACGGCGCTGCTGTAAAACACGCTCAAAGTGGCGAGGATCGTGAGGTTTTAGTGTTTGCGCTGGGCGGGGCAGGTGGAAGTCATAGAGGCGGGAAATCCAAAAGCGCAATGCCGCAGCTTGTATGATAATTGGCCATGCTGCACGCTCAGCATCGGTATAGGGGCGAACTTGAGCGTAGGCGCTGAGCCAAGCCTGAGCTTTTTCGATCTGTAGAGCTCCTGTTAGCCTATCGATGCACCAATCATTAACGCCGACCGCGATGTCGAAAATCCATGTGTCACAGCCAGCAAAGTAAAAATCGATGAAACCGCCGAGTTGAGGGTTCTCATGCGTGCCAGCAAACAGCACATTATCGCGGAATAGATCACAGTGTGAAGGGCCGCGTGGTAGTGACAAGTACTGCTCGGTTTGTGCGTAGTTGCTTTGCTCGGAGAGCACCGATTGTAAAAGATCGGCCTGTTCGGGGCTCAGAAAAGGGAGTACCTTTGGTGCGTTTGATTGCCACCAAGATAAGCCTCGCAGATTGTCTTGACGAATGGGGAAGTCTTGTGCAGCTAGGTGCATGCGGGCCATCGCCGTAGCTGCCTGGCGGCAGTGTTCGCTGCTAGGCTCGGGCTCGTAGCCGCCCTCTAGTTTGGTCACAATTGAGCACGGTTTATTGTGTAAGGTAGTGATGCGTTGACCATTTAAGCCCGTTTGAGGTTCAGGGACCAATTGCCCCGCACTGGCTAAATGGTGCATGAGTTCAATATAAAAAGGCAGTTGCTCGTGCGTGAGTACCTCGAACAGTGTGAGTATGTACTCGCCCTGAGTGGTGTTGAGAAAGTAGTTGGTGTTTTCAATACCAGCACTAATTCCACGCAAAGAAACAAGTTCGCCTAAGTTATATTGTTTTAGGAGTTGTCGGGCATCATCATCACTGACAGGGGTAAATACAGCCATGCTTGTTATCAATAAGTAGGTAGTAGACCGCTAAAAATAGAGCGGAGTGAGCCACATAAAGGGTTGATTTTAGACCAGTCCTTGATACTTTGTCGGCATGCCGACTGGAAATAGGCATAGATAGGCTGAAACTGTGCGGGTAAACTTATAAAATAAGGGCTTAGGCCTCATAATTTTATTGCCTGTGCTCAGGCTTGGGTTTCATGCGTATTCTTACTTTGCCTCAAGGCTATCCGAATCCAGAGTTTTGGCGTCTTAGTGTGGCGCCAATGATTGATGTAACGGACCGTCATTGCCGCTATTTTCATCGTTTGCTGGCACCTAAAGCACTGCTTTACACGGAAATGATCAGTACTGGTGCTATTTTGCATGGTGATGCTGCGCGGCATTTGGATTTCGATGCTGCAGAGCAGCCCGTGGCTTTACAGCTAGGGGGCAGTGAGCGGCACGATTTGGTGCAAGCCGCTAAAATTGGAGAACAGTGGGGATACAGCGAAATTAATTTAAATTGTGGCTGCCCTTCGGAGCGAGTGCAAAAGGGGGCCTTTGGCGCTTGCTTAATGGCCGAGCCACAACTGGTGGCCGATTGCTTGAACGCGATGCAAGATGCTGTGCAGGTGCCCGTGACGGTTAAACATCGCCTTGGCTTGGATTATTCTGATTCATATCAGTTTGTGCAGGACTTTGTGGGTGCCGCGTATCGCTTAGGCTGTCGAGTGTTTATTGTGCATGCCCGCAACGCTGTTTTAAAGGGATTATCGCCTAAGGAAAACCGCGAAATTCCACCGCTGCGTTACGATTGGGCAGCGCAGTTGCAGCAAGACTTCCCCGATGCGCTTTTTGTATTGAACGGGGGAATTGCTGACGCAGAGCAGGCCCTAGCGCTTTGTGAGCAGCATGATGGGGTAATGTTAGGCCGAGCAGCCTGGCACACGCCACAAGTCTTAGCTGATATTCATAGGCGTTTATGGCCTGAGCACAACTTGCTGAGTGAGCAAGACATCGTGGCGCATATGCACCGTTATGCGATTGAGCAAATGCAGGTGGGTCAGAACCTAAGGCTGGTCTTGAAAAGCATGATGGGTTGGCCACATGGTAAAAAAGGTGCTCGCCAGTGGCGTCGCACCTTATCGGATCCGGCTAACTACAAGACAAACAGCGCCGATATCTTGTTGCAGGCATGGGCTGAGTTACAGAAACTTAACCCCTAGGCTTGCGCCCACTGACTAAGCAAGGTGTTTAGTCAGTGGTTGTACCGTCGTTAGGCCAGTCGCGAATGTAGGCTTTCAGCATTTTGTTTTCGAACTCTTGTGCATTGACGATGGCGCGGGCCATGTCATAAAAAGAGATCACGCCTAACAGCAACGGGCCATCCATAACGGGTATGTAACGTGCGTGCTTATCTAGCATGAGCCGTTGTACTTCGTCAGCGCTGGTGTTAGGGGTGACGCTGACGGGGGCGTCATCCATAATGCTGCGCACGGTATAGCTGTTGCCTTGCTCTGGGTGAGCATCCCAATGGCGAATGAGCTCGCGGAAAGTGAGCATGCCTACAAGTTGGCCATGCTCCATGATGACTAAAGACCCGATATCAAGTTCGCTCATGCTTTTTACGGCATTCGCAACGGTCATGTCAGGTGTGCCGGTATAGAGAGTGTCCCCTTTTACACGCAGAATTTCACTGACCTTTAGCATTTTTATACTCCTGGCTGCTATAGCGGCGGTTCAAGTGGAAGAAAGGGCGTTGGCACTACCATCTTGCGGCGGTAGTGCTTGACGTGCTGCTAGCAATTCGGGCTGATTAAATAAAGCCTCAAGATGCGTGACCCCATCTTCCAGCGCGTTAGATAAATAATCGATAAGGTATTTTACCGGACCTGCGCTGATTAGCGAGCGGTTCAGTAAAAATACATCAAGTACTTGATTTATGCGAACTTGGCGTAAGTCGCTACAGAGTACCCAAGATTCTGTTTTGTTTTGCTCGGTATTGGCAACCCACCCCATTTGTTTCAGTTGCTCTAGCACCGTGATGAGCTCGTCGGCGTCGCGCTCTAGGGCGTAACTCAAGTCTAGTAAGCTCATTCCTGTCTGGCCTGCACGTTGACGTAGCCAAAGCGTGTAGAGAAGATTGATGGCATCTGCGAAATCTATGCCAGGCACATTTCTATCCATCCAATGTCGATGACGGAGCTCGGGTAATAAGGCGGCAATAGAGGCTCCGAGTAATACAATCATCCAAGAGATATAGATCCACAGTAAAAAAATGGGCAGGGTTGCAAAAGCTCCGTAAATTATGGTGTAGGTAGGAAAGCGGGTGAGATAAAAGGCGAATCCGGCACGCATTAGTTCTAAGGCGAGCGCCGTAAATAAAGCTCCCATGAACGCATCGCGCCACCAAATTTTTCGATTAGGAACAAATAGAAATAAGGCGGTAAAGCCGATTAAACTAAACAGAAATGGCAAATAAGTGAGAAGTAGATTGACCGGGCCTGACAGGGCGTTGATGTACCCCAATGAAGAGCTGGCTAGAACTGAGCTTGCCCATAAGCTGGCGCCTGTAAAAATAGGCCCTAGCGAAATAATGGCCCAGTACACCAGAAGGCGCTGGGTCAGTGGACGCTGCTGATGGACTTGCCAAATATCGTTGAAGGTTTGGTCTATCGTCATGATCAGCATGATAGAGGTCACAATCAGAAACAGGCTACCGATGGCCGTAAGGCTAGAAGCCTTGGCGGCAAACTGGTTTAGATACATCATGATATTGTCCGAGACATTTTCCGGCATCAGGCTGCGCGTCAGGAAATCTTCTAGAGCTCCTTGAAATTCATTGAACAGTGGAAAGGCCGTAAACAAAGCTAACACTACCGTCAGTAAAGGAACCAAAGCAAGTATGGTGGTGTAGGTTAAACTGGACGCTACTTTCATTAAGTCTTTAGCGATGAGGCGCTTTAGCACGTAGTGCAAATTGCTCCAAAGCTGCGCCCAGCGAGAAGGTTCCGGTACGGCTATCGGCTCATCCAAAGTAGGGGTCAGACTTTCCGTTTGGCTATTCATGTAGCGTTAATCCTTTTGACAGTGGAAGCAGGCGCGTGCGGGCGCACTGTGGCCTACTTTTTCGAGTCATAATAACAAGTATGCAAGCACGTTTAAATCCAGTATTACATCGTTTGGCCGCTGTTGCCTACGTCGCTCTCATCGTCGTCTGTGTGGCGTGGGAGCTTTATTTCGCGCCACTAAAGCCTGGCGGTTCATGGATGGCATTAAAAGTATTGCCATTATTCATTCCTTTACGAGGTGTACTTAAAGGTAACCTTTACACTTTGCAATGGGCGTCCATGTTTATTCTTTTATACTTTGCCGAAGGCGTGGTGCGGGCGTGGTCTGACCCTTCTGCAGCAAGTTTACCTTGGGCTTGGGCCGAAATTGTTTTATGCAGCGTGTTTTATTTCTGCGCTATTTTTTATCTCTGGCCATCCAAAAAAGCCGCTAAAGCGCGTGCCAAACAACAAAAGCAGTCGGCCTAAGTTTTTATGGGGGTGGCAGTGTCAAGAGCATTTGCAGAAGTAGATATTGCACAGGATTTTGCTAATTTGGGGCCCGAGTTCTCTACTCGCGTGCCATGTCAACCGTTAAGTAATGCGCGTTTGCTTGATGTGAATACTGATCTGGCAACTGAACTAGGTTTATCGCCCGACACGCTAGCAGCACCTGAGTTTCTGGCAGTCGTATCAGGGCAAAGCCCGATGCCCAATAGTGAAACGGTGGCTGCGGTATACAGCGGTCATCAATTTGGTGTTTGGGCGGGACAGCTAGGAGATGGCCGTGCCCATTTGCTGGGGCAGATTAACACCCCGCAAGGACCGCAGGAGTTACAACTGAAAGGCTCGGGTAAAACGCCTTATTCCCGCATGGGAGACGGTCGTGCGGTACTACGTTCTAGCGTGCGTGAGTATCTGGCCAGTGAAGCCATGCACGGTTTAGGCATAGCCACCTCGCGTGCCTTGGCGCTGGTAACATCCGATACCCCTGTGTACCGGGAAACAGTGGAGACGGCAGCCATTGTGACGCGCGTAGCCCCTAGCTTCATACGTTTTGGCACGTTTGAGCATTGGTCTACTCAGCCTGATGTGTTGAAGCGTTTGCTTGATTATGTGGTGGATCAGTTCTACCCCGAGTGTCGGCACGGTATTTCCGTTGGCGATACGCAGCAGGTGGCAGAACGCTTGCTTGCTCAAGTCAGTCAACGCACTGCATACATGGTGGCTGATTGGCAAACCGTAGGGTTTTGTCATGGCGTCATGAACACTGACAATATGTCGATTCTAGGGCTAACTATTGATTACGGCCCCTATGGTTTTATGGACACGTTTCAGGTGAACCATGTGTGTAACCATAGCGATACACACGGACGTTACGCGTGGAATACACAGCCGTCCATTGCGCATTGGAATTTATACCGATTAGCCAGCGCATTAATGGGATTAGACCTGAATTCGGAAGGTTTGAAAGCGGTGTTGCAAGATTTTGAGACCCATTTTTTGCACCGTTATTATGCTAACGCACAGGCTAAGTTCGGTTTTAATCAATGGCAAGACGGTGACGCGCAATTATTAGATGACTGGTGGCGGTTATTGCACCACGGCCAGGCGGATTTTACCTTGGCTTTCCGGGCGCTGGCCACTGCACCCGAACAAGAAGATGATTTCCTAGCCTTGTTTGCACAAGCGGAACAAGCAGAAAATTGGTTGGCAAGCTATAAACATCGTTTGACCGAGCAGGCTATAGATCCCCATATCCGTCGTGAAAATATGAATGCCGTTAATCCGCTTTATGTATTGCGTAATTATTTGGCAGAGCAGGCGATTCAAGCGGCTAAACAAGACGATCCCGCGGAAATCGACACACTTTTACGGTTACTGCGGGCTCCTTATACTGAAGTGCCAGGTTTTGAGGCGTATGCAGCAGCGCCGCCCTCGTGGGCTCAAGGCTTGTCGTTAAGTTGCTCTTCGTAATGGCAACTGGGCGCTGGGCCTGAACAATGCCATAATCTTGGTTTCCTTATTGTTTTTTTTCTACATACATATATGTCCGGCAATACTCTAGGCAAGTTGTTTTGCGTAACCAATTACGGTGAGTCGCATGGGCCCGCAATTGGTGCGGTGATTGATGGTTGTCCTCCGGGTCTGGAGCTTAGTGCAGAAGACATACAGTTTGAGTTAGACAGACGGCGCCCCGGCACATCTAGGCATGTGACCCAACGCCGTGAACCGGATGAAGTGGAAATTTTGTCTGGCCTATATGAAGGACGTACGACAGGCACGCCAATAAGCCTGTTAATCCGCAATACCGATGCGCGCAGTAAAGATTACGGCAACTTGTTAGACACGTTTCGTCCTGGACATGCCGATTATACGTACTGGAAAAAATTTGAGAATCGCGACCCTCGTGGGGGCGGACGCTCCTCCGCTCGGTTAACAGCACCTACCGTCGCGGCAGGTGCAATTGCCAAAAAGTGGTTGCGTGAGCAGTACGGTGTGCTGATACGCGGCTACATGAGCCAATTAGGCCCTATCCGTATTCCGTTTCAAACGTGGGATAGCGTAGCGGACAATCCGTTTTATGCCCCCAATCCGGGTATCGTGCCCGAGCTTGAAGCCTATATGGATGAACTGCGTAAAGAAGGGGACTCTATCGGCGCTCGTATCGAGGTCGTGGCAGAAAATGTACCAGCCGGTTTGGGTGAGCCGCTCTACGATAGATTAGATGCAGATATTGCCCATGCCATGATGGGTTTAAACGCCGTCAAGGGTGTTTCTATTGGGGCAGGCTTTGAGAGTATTACCCAAAAAGGCTCCGAGCACGGCGATGCGATTTATGCCGATGGCTTCGGCTCTAACCATGCGGGCGGTGTGCTAGGGGGAATATCATCAGGGCAAGATGTCACCGTGTCCTTAGCGATTAAGCCCACTTCTAGTATTCGTACTATGCGTCCCTCTATTACTCGCTCGGGCGAAGCGATTGAGGTGCAGACCTTGGGGCGTCATGACCCTTGTGTCGGCATACGTGCGACGCCTATTGCAGAGGCGTTACTAGCAATTGTTTTGATGGATCATGCTTTGCGTCAGCGTGCGCAATGCGGCTTAACGAGGTAAGCAAAACGGGGGTAAGTTTATGTTGAGCTATACACGAGTAACGAAATGGACGTGCACAGGTTTAGTAGTGGCCGTGCTAGCCGCTTGTGCAGCGGTGAATACGACTTCCAGTGGGACGGTGGGTGTTGATCGTAAACAATGGATGTCAGGTTTGGTCTCCGAGACTGAACTCAATCAAGCGGCCCAACAAAACTATACTCAAGTATTAAGCCAAGCTCGGTCTCAAGGCGCGTTAGATAAAGACGCTGCGCAAACGAACCGAGTTAAAAACATTGCCAACCGTTTGATTCGACATGTGGATGTGTTTCGGCCCGATGCAAGGGCGTGGAATTGGGAGGTTCACGTGATCTCGTCCAATGAACTGAACGCATGGTGCATGCCCGGCGGGAAAATGGCGGTTTATAGTGGTTTAATCAAACAGTTAAACTTAACGGATGCCGAGTTGGCGGCGATTATTGGCCATGAAATGGCGCATGCCTTGCGCGAGCACTCGCGCGAACAAGTGTCACAACAAATGGCTACTTCGGTGGGTCTGTCGGTGTTGTCGGCGGTGCTGGGACAGCCTGGAGTGCAAGACTTGGGTGGCCGCCTAAGTGAGGTAATGTTTACCTTGCCTAATAGCCGTCAACATGAAACCGAAGCGGACCTGATCGGGGTTGAACTGGCGGCCCGCGCTGGTTACGATCCGCGTGCGGCAATCACCTTGTGGGAAAAAATGGCAGCGGTAGAAAAAGGCCAGCAACAGCCTGAGTTCATGTCCACCCACCCCTCGTCGACAAGCCGTATCAACGAATTACGTACTATTACTGAACGAGTCATGCCTTTATACCAGGCGGCTCCTAAGGCATAAGGGGAGTGGCTCTGGTTAGGCACAGCCACAAATAAGTGGGTATTTCTCTTCTATGGGTACGGGGATCCATGCTGGCGTGCGGGCGTTTGCTGAAAAAACAGGTTTGGTATCCTATTAGGGTGGTAGTGCTAATACTAGGATACTCAATGGTCTTGTTGCGCTATCCGCTAATGGCATAATTCAATCCATAGCAGGGTTAAGCTTTTTTATTCCCATTTTTTCAGTGAGTTCAACCATGGCCAAGACCTTATACGACAAGCTGTTTGATGCCCATGTCGTGCATCAGGAAACCGACGGCACCTGTTTGCTGTACATAGATAGACATTTGTTGCACGAGGTCACCAGCCCTCAAGCGTTTGAAGGTTTGGAAATTGCAGGACGCAAACCTTGGCGTGTTAGCGCTAACTTAGCTGTGGCTGATCATAACGTGCCGACCACCTCAAGAGCCGAAGGCATTAGTGACCCTATTTCCCGTTTGCAGGTAGACACGCTGGACGCTAACTGCGAAAAATACGGTATTACAGAATTCCGTATGAATGATTTGCGTCAAGGCATTGTGCATATTGTGGGGCCCGAACAAGGGGCGACCTTGCCTGGTATGACTGTGGTGTGCGGTGACTCGCACACCAGCACGCATGGAGCAGTAGGTGCTCTAGCTTTTGGTATTGGTACCTCCGAAGTCGAGCACGTTTTGGCAACTCAGACATTGCTGATGAAGAAAGCCAAAAGTATGCTGATACGCATAGAAGGTAAATTGCCCTTTGGGTGCACCGGTAAAGATTTGATCTTGTATGTAATTGGCCAAATTGGTACAGCGGGTGGTACGGGCTACGCCATTGAGTTTGCTGGTTCTGCGATTCGCGACCTTAGCATGGAAGGCCGCATGACGGTGTGTAATATGGCGATTGAGGCAGGTGCGCGCTCTGGGATGGTCGCGGTAGACGATAAAACTATCGAGTACATGCGAGGTCGCCCTTATGCGCCTAAAGGAGCATTGTGGGATCAGGCTGTGGAGTACTGGAAAACCTTGCATTCTGACGAGGGAGCGCAGTTTGATAAGGTCATTAACATTGATGCGAGTCAAATCACACCTCAGTTAACCTGGGGAACTTCGCCTGAAATGGTTTTACCTATCGATAGTCGCGTACCAGACCCAGAAAAAGAAAAAGACGACGTTAAACGCAGCGGCATGGAGCGTGCGCTTCAATACATGGGGCTGGAGCCTAACACCCCGTTAGTCGATATTCGCATTGACCGCGTATTTATTGGTTCCTGTACCAACGCCCGCATTGAGGACTTGCGTGCGGCAGCTGTGGTTGCCAAAGGACGTAAAGTCGCCAGCAATGTAAAACAAGCCATGATTGTGCCTGGCTCCGGCTTAGTGAAACTGCAGGCTGAGCAAGAAGGGTTGGATAAGGTGTTTCTGGATGCCGGTTTCGAGTGGCGTGAACCCGGTTGTTCTATGTGCTTGGCCATGAATGCCGACCGTTTAGAGCCCGGTGAGCGTTGCGCTTCCACCTCTAACCGTAACTTTGAAGGCCGTCAGGGTATGGGTGGTCGTACTCATTTGGTCAGCCCCGCCATGGCTGCTGCCGCAGCGATTGCTGGCCATTTTGTCGACGTGCGTCGTTTTAACTAAGGAGGGTACTATGCAAGCTTTTACTACACACCAGGGCTTGGTAGCCCCCTTGGATCGTGAAAACGTAGACACCGATCTGATTATTCCAAAACAGTTTTTAAAATCCATTAAACGTACAGGCTTTGGCCCAAATTTGTTCGACGAATTGCGTTATCTGGACCACGGCGAACCCGGTATGGATAACAGTAAACGGCCGTTGAATCCGGATTTTGTCCTGAATCAAGCGCGATATCAGGGGGCTTCAATATTGTTGGCACGCAAAAACTTTGGCTGTGGGTCTAGCCGCGAGCACGCGCCGTGGGCCTTGGTGCAGTACGGTTTTCGCGCCATTATTGCCCCGTCTTTTGCGGATATTTTCTTTAATAACAGCTTTAAAAACGGCCTGTTACCCATCGTGTTAAATGAGCTCGATGTCGCTCGTCTGTTCGATGAGGTCAAGGCATTCCCCTCGTACCAATTGCGCATTGATCTGGCAGAACAAAAAGTGATCACTCCCGAGGGGCGCGAGCTGCATTTTGATATTGAACCGTTCCGTAAACATTGCTTGTACAACGGCTTGGACGATATTGGCCTGACCTTGCAAAAAGCGGACCAGATTCGTGCCTACGAGGCAGAGCGTTTAGCACGTCATCCATGGTTAGTGGGTGGCCCACAAGCCTAATCGAATTTTTACTGAGTATTTAACATGACTTACAAAATTGCAGTATTGCCCGGTGATGGCATTGGGCACGAGATTACCGAACAGGCGCAGCGTGTATTAGCAGCCTTAGGCTTAGACCTCGAAATGACTACGGCAGCGGTTGGGGGGGCAGCGTATGACGCTTCAGGGCATCCATTGCCACCCGAAACACTCAAGCTGGCTCAAGAGTCTGACGCCGTGCTGTTTGGTGCAGTGGGCGATTGGAAATACGACTCCCTAGAGCGTCATTTGCGTCCTGAGCAAGCTATTTTGGGTTTGCGTAAAGCCATGGGTTTGTTTGCCAATTTGCGCCCAGCTATTTTGTACCCCCAATTGGCCAATGCGTCGACACTGAAGCCCGAGGTGGTGTCTGGTTTAGACATCTTGATCGTGCGCGAACTGACCGGGGATATTTACTTTGGTCAGCCACGTGGCGTACGCCAAGTGGAGGATGGCCCCTTTAAAGGCGAGCAACAAGGCTTTGACACCATGCATTATGCGGCCAGCGAAGTGCGCCGTATTGCACACGTCGCTTTTCAGGCAGCGCAAAAGCGTCAAAAACGTTTGTGCAGTGTAGATAAAGCTAACGTTTTGGAAACGTCTCAATTTTGGCGCGATATCGTCATTGAAGTAGCCGCCGAATACCCAGATGTAGCATTAACACACATGTATGTGGATAATGCAGCCATGCAATTAGTGCGCGCACCCAAAGAATTTGATGTAATAGTTACAGGTAATTTATTTGGTGATATTTTGTCTGATGAAGCAGCCATGCTCACCGGTTCTATCGGTATGCTACCTTCTGCTTCGCTCAATGCGTCAAAACAGGGCTTGTACGAGCCTAGCCATGGATCCGCACCCGACATAGCAGGTCAAAATAAGGCTAATCCCTTAGCGACTATTTTGTCAGCGGCCATGCTCTTGCGTTATTCTTTAAATGAAGAAGCACAGGCGGCGCGTATCGAGGCGGCCGTTGCCAAAGTGCTAGAGCAAGGTTTGCGCACGGGTGACATCCATGAGGCGGGCACTACTTTGGTGGGAACTCGTGAAATGGGCGATGCCGTGTTAGCAGCCTTGTGATAAGGTTTTTTTAATTTTTTAGTACATATCAGGTAGAACAAACATGACTCAAGCGGTAGGTTTGGTTGGCTGGCGCGGCATGGTGGGCTCTGTGCTCATGCAGCGTATGCGCGACGAAGGTGATTTTTCGCTTTTTCAGCCAGTGTTTTTTTCGACCAGCAATGCTGGCGGCGCTGCTCCCGAGTGGGCAGACGGCGCGGGCCCTTTGCAGGACGCTCACGATATAGACGCCTTAAAAAAGCTGCCCATTATTGTGACCGCTCAAGGTGGAGATTACACATCCCAGGTCTACCCAACGTTGCGTGCAGCAGGCTGGGACGGCATTTGGATTGATGCCGCCAGCACACTGCGCATGCATGAAGACTCCGTCATTGTGCTTGACCCAGTGAACCGCAATGTAATTGATGCCGCTCTAGCGAAAGGCGGTAAACAGTTTATTGGGGGAAACTGTACCGTTAGCTGCATGTTGATCGGCTTGGGCGGTTTGTTCACCCATAATCTGGTCGACTGGATGACCAGCATGACGTACCAAGCTGCATCCGGTGGTGGCGCGCAACACATGCGCGAACTGCTGACTCAGTTTGGATTGTTAAATGAGGCAGTGGCGCCTTTGTTAGCAGATCCGGCGGCAGCCATTTTGGAGATTGACCGCGGTGTATTGGCAGCCCAAAAAGCCCCATCCTTGCCTCAGCAGCACTTTGGTGTGCCACTGGGCGGCAATTTAATTCCCTGGATCGACTCTGATTTGGGTAACGGCATGTCACGTGAAGAATGGAAAGGTGGTGCCGAAACCAATAAAATTTTGGGGCGCAGTGCGCAGGACGCACAGATCCCAATTGATGGCTTATGTGTGCGTATTGGTGCTATGCGTAGTCATAGCCAAGCCTTGACGATCAAATTGACTAAAGATGTGCCTTTGAACGAAATTGAGGACATCATTGCGCAGGGTTCGCAGTGGGCTAAAGTAGTACCGAACGAGCGTAACGCCACCATGCAGCAACTCACTCCGGTTGCCGTGACAGGCACTTTGGATATTCCGGTTGGACGCATACGTAAACTGGCGATGGGGCCCGAGTACATCAGCGCGTTCACCGTTGGCGATCAATTGCTGTGGGGAGCGGCAGAGCCATTGCGCCGCATGCTACGCATTGTTTTGGGCGAACTCTAATTATGCGTAAACCGAACCGTTGCCAGCCTTTCAAAATACATGTGTTGTTGTCAGGTGTACTGCTGTTCGGTACTTGTTTGCCTGCCCAGGCGTTACAGCTTGGGCACAGCCGCATTGAGTCGGCGCCCGGACAGGCGCTGGCTCTGCGGATACCCATCCGTCAGTCAGACGCTCAAGATAGTGCTAATTGGCGTATTACTTTAGCGTCTGCGCCTCAATGGCAGGCGGCAGGCATACAGCCTCCGGTTCCTTTAGAACAGTTGCAGCTGCACGTGCAACGTACTTCAGAGGGGGCGATAAGTGGGGTGCAGCTTACCTCTAGCCAGCCTTTCGAGGGCCCTTACGCTGACATTCTACTTAGTGTTGAAACCGCTCAGGGGCAGGAGTTGCGTCATGTAAGTGTGATGCAATCGCGTCGCCCTGTGGCCCAGTTGACGGCAGCGAGCCCAGAAACACGCAGTTCATCAGCACAAAATATTTCCTCTTTGCAGGTCAAAGCAGGGGACTCTTTATGGTCTTTGGCCCGGGGACGCGTGCCTGCTGGGGTGAGTGTTTATCAGTGGTTGCAGGCCGTGCATCAGGCTAATCCAGGTGCTTTCGTGCGCGGTAATATGCATCAGTTAAAGCAAGGTGTCACGCTAACGATACCTGATGCAGAACGCATGAAAGGCCTTAATGCACAAGCGGCGTATGAATACTTTCTGGCCCAAAGTGGGACGCTTAAAAAAGCCGACCCTTCTGGGTCAAGCACGAGCGGAGCAGTACAGTCGGGCACGCCAGAAAGTGAGACCGCTGCGATGGTGCAAAGCCGCTTGCAGCTTAGCCAAACCGATACTGAAAACCAACAAAATAAGCGTACGCAACAGCAACATGATTTACGCGATACGGGTGAACGTATATCGCAGTTAGAAGAAAGCGTGCATAATCTTAACCGTGCCCTGCAGTCGCAGGGTAGTGCGGCAACAAATCTACTGGTTGAAGGCGCGGAGATCTTAGGTATTCCTACCGATGGTGACTCACCTTTGGCAGTGCTTAAGTCTTCTGGGCCTGCGTCAGCGAAGCCTGGACAGGCTCAGGCGGCGTCTACCTCAGCGTCTACTCAGTTGCCTTCATCAACAAACACTGAAAATAAAAAGGCAGTATCTAAGGTGTCTTGGATTCAAGAGCATATGCTAGCGGTGATGGGCGTTTTACTGGCATTAATTATTATTGTCATCGCCTGGGTTTTACGTCGTGCCAATGCCGCCAGTCGCGAATTGGACGACACGCCAGCGCCCGTCAGCGAAGCGATGGTACGGGAAAAGCTTGAGCAGATTAATCTTGATCTGGATCAGCCACCTTCGGACGAACCCACGCCACGGCCCTAATTGCGATGCACCGAATTGCCTTAGGCCTGAGTTACGATGGCCAGCCTTGGCGTGGCTGGCAAAGTCAGCCTTGTCGAAATACCGTTCAAGATACGCTTGAAGCCGCCCTGACACAGTTTACGGCTGGACCAGTGAGTACTATTTGCGCAGGCCGCACCGACACTGGAGTGCATGCCTTAGAACAAGTCGTGCATTTGGATACGACCGCGCATCGAAGCAATGAGTCGTGGGTAAGAGGCCTAAACGCTTTGCTGCCGGCTAGTATTGCGGTGCAATGGGCGCAGCCTGTCGCGGACGACTTTCATGCCCGTTTTTCAGCGCGTATGCGGCATTATGTCTATGTTGTGCGTGGCGCGCGCGTGCGCAGCCCTTTATTGCATGGCCGAGTAGGGTGGGTATTTCGTCCCTTAGCTTTGGCCCCTATGCAAGAAGCAGCGTTGATTTTGCAAGGTGAGCATGATTTTAGTGCGTTTCGTGCGGCGCAATGTCAGGCGGCCAGTCCCGTTAGGCATTTGCACCGTTTGGATATTCAGCAGCGCGGCGATTTTTTTCTGTTTCAGTTCAGTGCGAATGCTTTTTTACATCACATGATACGTAATCTGATGGGGACCTTATTGTATGTAGGCCAAGGGCGTCAGCCGGTGCAGTGGGTGGCCGACGTACTGGAGCAAAAGCAGCGCAGTTTAGCTGCACCCACGTTTGATGCGGCTGGCCTATATTTGGCAGGCGTTAATTACGATCCGGTCTTTAATCTACCTGTCACTACCACTTTGGCACACTTAGAGCATTTGTGCGGCCATCGTTTTGAGTAATACAAGGGTAAATCCGTGCTTACGAGTATGACGGGCGAGCAAGGCATCGTATAGAATGTGATTCCTTATCGCATCCCAATTGTTGATTCAACGAAAGCACGGTTGCTTAGACCCAAAAAGTCACCTATTTGAAGATTTTATACAGAGCAAAGGCCATGTATATTTTATTAAATGTAGCGCGATTGATCGATCGCTTAAATACAGTAGTGGGTAAGTCAGTTACGTGGCTAACCTTGTTAGTGGTACTGGTCAGCGCTATTAATGCCATTATTCGCAAGAGCTTCGGTATTAGTTCTAATGCTTGGCTAGAGCTGCAATGGTACTTATTTGGCGCCATTTTCTTGCTGGCAGCGGGCTATACCTTTTTGTTGAACGAACATGTGCGGGTGGACGTGTTGGCGGAGCGCTTTCCGGTGAAAGTTCAGCTTTGGATTGAAGTAATAGGAGTGGTGTTTTTCTTATTGCCAGCCAGCTTGTTAATATTTTGGTTGTCCATTCCGTACTTCACCCTGTCTTACGAGCTTCAAGAGCTTTCCTCAAATACTGGGGGTTTAATTCGTTGGCCAGTTAAGCTATTAATTCCTATAGGCTTTTTATTACTTTCTTTAGCAGGTGTTTCACATCTGATTAAATGCGTTGCCTTTTTACTGGGCAAGGGCCCCAATCCTTTGCAAGGCCGCACTCGCCAAGAAGTCGAAGAAAAACTGGCTGAGGAAATTGCGCAATTGGCGCAAGCGGGTAATCAGAGCGTCCACACTGAGCAAAAAGGTAGTTAAGCATGGAATTCTTGCACGATAATCTCGCGCCGGTCATGTTTTTTAACTTGATCGTGTTTTTACTTTTAGGGTTTCCAGTAGCCTTTACCTTGGCCGCCATAGGTATTTTGTACGGCTTGCTGGCCATAGAATTAGGCATGATGCAGCCCGCCTTGTTTCAGGCTTTGCCGCAGCGTGTATTTGGTATCGTGGAAAACGACACCTTATTGGCGGTGCCGTTTTTTACCTTAATGGGGCTGATACTTGAACGCTCTGGTATGGCGGAGGACTTGCTTGACACCATTGGGCAATTGTTTGGTCCATTACGCGGTGGTTTAGCCATTGCAGTGGTGCTGGTTGGCGCTATGTTGGCGGCCACCACAGGTGTGGTATCCGCTTCGGTCATTTCTATGGGCTTGATTTCACTGCCTATTATGCTGCGCTATGGGTATGATAGGCGCCTAGCCAGTGGGGTGATTGCGGCCTCTGGAACCTTATCGCAAATTATTCCGCCTTCTATCGTACTGATCATTTTGGCCGATCAGTTGGGGCGTTCCATTGGCGATATGTACCGTGGCGCGATGCTCCCCGGTTTGTTACTCACGAGTGTCTATATTGCCTATATCGTGGTGGTGTCCTTTATCAAGCCTAATTCGGCGCCTGCGCTGCCTCCCGAAGCGCGTGTCTATGTAGAGCCCGATGGCAGCCGTGGTTTGAGGTCGTTATTGGTGTTGACGGTGCTTGCCTCAGCCGTGGCTTATTTTGGCTCTGCGCATTACTTTGCCACGCATCCGAATGTTCCTGTGGATGAGCATGTGGTGGTGTTGCTATTGCTCTGGGGGGCCACCGCCTGGGTAATAGCAGGCGTGAACAAGGTTTGTAAGCTGAACTTATTGTCACGCATTGCGGAGCGGGTGGTGTTTGTGATGATTCCGCCTTTGTTTCTGATCTTCTTGGTTCTTGGCACCATTTTTATTGGGCTCGCTACACCAACCGAAGGTGGGGCAATGGGGGCGGTAGGGGCGATACTGATGGCGGTAGCACGCGGTCGCCTCACCATGAGCTTATTGCGCCAGGCTATGGATTCCACCACCAGACTGTCCTGCTTTGTTGTGTTTATTTTGGTCGGCTCCACCGTATTTAGCCTAAGTTTTCGCGGTATTAATGGCGACTTATGGGTCGAAAGTCTACTGTTAGATCTTCCGGGAGGCGAATGGGGCTTTCTGATTGTGGTCAGTGTGCTCACCTTTGTGTTGGCATTCTTCTTGGATTTCTTTGAGCTAGCCTTTATTATTGTGCCGTTATTGGGGCCTATCGCCGACAAAATGGGCATAGATCTGATTTGGTTTGGTGTATTGCTAGCGGTCAATATGCAAACCTCCTTTATGCACCCGCCATTTGGTTTTGCTTTGTTTTTCTTGCGCTCGGTGGCGCCCAAACAAGATTACACGGATGTGGTGACGGGGCAGCGTATCAGAAAGGTGTCTACGGGCGATATTTACTGGGGCTCGGTGCCCTTTATCGTCATTCAATTGTGTATGGTGGCGTTAGTAATGGTGTATCCAGGCATGGTGACCCACTATAAGCATGGGGCACAGGTTATGGATGAGTCCGAGGTGCAGTTCGGATCAGATAACGTATATGGAAGCGATGAGGCGTTTGGCGGCATGGATGCAGGTGCGGCCTTCCAGTAATCGCGTTATGCTTAACAGGCGGCTTTAGTAGCCGCCTTTTTTATTTTAGGAGAACTGCAGTGCGTACTAGGGTAAAGGTGTGTGGGTTTACACGTGAGCAAGATATCGAGGCCGCCGTGGCCGTGGGGGTGGATGCTATAGGCTTAGTGTTTTATCCTCACAGTGCCCGTTGTGTCAGTATCGAGCAAGCACAAACCCTACGCGCGCAGATCCCCGCCTTTGTGAGCACAGTATGCTTGTTTGTGAACGCTGCTCCCGCAGAAGTACAAGCCGTGATCGAGCATGTTCGTCCTGATTTATTACAGTTTCATGGTGATGAGCCGGCACAGTATTGTGATTCATTTAAGCACCCCTACCTGAAGGCTCTACGAGTAGGGGCGCCTGGTTTGGAAACAGGGTCTAATTTGCTCGCACAAGCGCAGCAGTATCAGTCTAGCCAAGGCCTGTTATTAGATGCCTATACGCCCGCATATGGCGGCAGTGGTACAGCATTTGATCCGCTTATCTTAGATCAAATGCAGGCTATACAAGCCCAGCAAGCGCGTCGTTTACCCGTTTGTATCGTGGCAGGGGGCATGCGGGTTGAAAACGTGACCGAGCGCATACAGCGGTGGCGGCCTTATGCAATAGATGTGAGTAGCGGGGTGGAGGATGCGCCCGGTATAAAGAATGCGAACAAAATGCAAGAATTTATGCGTGTCGTGACGCAGGCGAGATAAGTAATGAGTAGTGTACAGATAGGGCCGTTTATGTTTGCTACGGGGCTTTTGCTGGCCGTGCTTGGGTTTATCACGGCGAATATCGTGGCAGCCGTTCTTGATCGTAAGCATAAAAGCGGGGCTGAAAATACCGTTTTTTGGGGTGTGCTCTGGGGGGTAATTGCCGGTAGGCTAGCGTATGTAGTTAGTCACCTTAGTTTGTATCAAGGGGCCTGGACGGCAGCCCTTGATTTGCGTGATGGGGATATCAATATAGCCGCAGCGCTTGTTGTAGCAGGGTTGTATTACCTATTTCGCTGGTATAAGAATCGTCGTTTATGGCCCGCGTTGCCCGCTGCGGTGGTAAGCGGTCTATTGGTGGCTGCTGTGCTACACCTGCTGTTGGGCTCAGGTGATACAGTGCGTGGGAAAGCTCTGCCCCACCTAACTTTGCAGGCTTTAGAGCCAGTAGATAGTAATAGATCTTTGGCCGACTTTACGGGCAAGCCTGTGGTGCTTAACCTATGGGCGAGTTGGTGTGGCCCGTGTCGACGAGAGATGCCGGCTTTTGAGCAAGCACAAGCGATGAATCCCGACATCACTTTTATATTTCTTAACCAAGGTGAAAGCGCGCAGATCGCTAATGACTTCTTAAAGCAGGAAGGTTTATCGCTTGAGCATGTGTACTTGGATCCTCAACAGCAGGCGCTAGCCAGCGTGGGCAGCGCAGGTTTACCCACAACAGTGTTTATCGATGCCTCGGGCAACGTCATCGACTTACGTGCAGGTGAGCTGTCCTTACCTAGTTTGAGAGCCTATTTAGAACGTTTACGCAAACCCTAGAAAGCACTCGGCCTGTCGTGGTTCAACGACAGGCCGAGTCAATACAGGGAACGTTAAGCGCTTATGCTTTGCTAACTTGCCCATCCTTATGGCCAAGCACTTGTAAAGCATAACGGTTGGCCATGAAGGAGCAGGCCATTAACTGAATCTGATGAAAAATCATAATAGGTAATAAAGCCGGTCCAATCGCCGCCGCACCAAACAGAACTTGTGCCATGGGTACACCAGTCGCCAAGCTCTTTTTAGAGCCACAAAAAACAATGGCAATTTCATCTTCGCGGTTAAAGTGAAAGCGACGAGCCAGCCAAGTGGTGAGAAAAAGTACCAGGGCTAGCATTAAACAGCACACCACGGTAAGAACGAGCAACGCTTGCGGAGGGACAGCGCTCCATAAGCCACCAATGACGGATTCACTAAAGGCGGTGTACACCACGAGCAAAATGGAACTTTGATCCACGTTTTTGAGCCACGAGCGGTTGCGGTCTATCCACTTCCCAATGAGCGGACGCATAAGGTGACCGACCAAAAAAGGCAATAGTAGCTGCACACTAATCTTTTTGACCGCTTGCATCGTGTTGCTGGCGTCACTGGCATCAGCATCCAGTAACAGCTTAAGTAAGACAGGGGTCAGAACAATACCAATCAGGCTAGAGGCCGAGGCGCTGCACACAGCGGCAGGAATATTGCCACGTGCGATAGAGGTAAAGGCGATAGCAGATTGCACCGTACCAGGCAGGGCGCAGAGGTATAAAAACCCGATAAATAGTGGCATCCCTAATAAAGGCAACAGCAAAGGCTTAGAGATCAAACCCAAAATCGGGAACATAATAAAGGTGCAGGCAAACACTAACGCATGCAAACGCCAATGCATGGCGCCAGCAATGATGGCCTCACGAGACAGCTTGGCGCCGTGCAGAAAAAAGAGCAGAGCGATAGCCAGATCGGTAATCCAGCCAAAATAGACGGCTCCCGTGCCATGCGCAGGTAGGAAAGTGGCGGTCAGTACCACCGCTATCAATATCAGTGAGAAGTTATCAAAAACCAGCCTGAATTTGGACCACATGAAAAATACTCGCGTTGCAATAAATGAGTCAACACTGTACTGTAAAACTTTATGATGGTTTATCGATAATAAGTTATGGATTGTCGCCAAACGGACAGCTTGCCGTCGCAAGATAGAATTCCTGATGTGTTGGGCCACTTGCGTCATTTACCGCGCCCTGTCTACGGGCAAGAGCGAGCCTTGCCGAATCAAGCTATCGCTCGCCCTCATCGACACCCTTGGGTGCAGTTTTCTTATGCCTTGCAAGGGGTGATTGAAGTACGCACACGAGATGGTAGGTTTATGGCGCCGCCGCAACAAGCCGTCTGGGTTCCAGCCACTATAGAGCATGGTGTACGGTGTTCGCCCGATGCGTTGATACGCAGCTTATATATTGAGCCCAGCGTACTCAAAAACGCCCCCGCCGAATGCAAAGTGGTGGCGGTGAACTCATTGTTGCGCGAGCTTATTCGTAGCTTTAGTGCTTTACCCGTGTTGTATGGCGAGCATGGGCCTGAGAGCCGTTTAGTGGCGGTGTTGTTGGATGAGCTCGCGGCGGCACCCGATAGCGGCTTGATTCTACCTTGGCCGCGCGATGAGCGATTGCAGGCCTTATGTAGTAGCTTGCAATCCGAGCCAGGCTCGCAAACCCGTCTCTATGACTTTGCTGCCCGTTATGATGTGTCGGAGAAAACCTTGACGCGTTTATTTAGGCAAGAGACTGGCTTGAGCTTTCGGGCATGGCGTCAACGTTTACGTATTATGAGCGCCTTGCCCCTGCTAGAGCGGCAAGAAAGAGTCACCGATGTGGCCTTGGCCTGCGGTTATGACAGTATGTCTGCCTTTGTGGCGTCATTCAGAGAACTCATGGGGGAAACTCCCGGCGAGTTCTTACGCGCAGCGGCGTCCAGTAATGCTGGGCTATAGGTTTGAACGAAATTGATCAAAAGTTGGCGTGCTTGTTGGGTGTCTTGCAGTGGGTGTAGTAAGTCGTCTAGCTTGTAGCCTTCAGCGATTAACTGTTCAGCCCGACGTTGTATGGTGGCGCGTAACAGGGAAACGGTGAACTCGGGATGAAACTGCACCGAATAAAAGCCGGCCCGATAGCTGAGCATTTGGTGCGGGTCGTGGTCACTACGCATGAGTACGCGGGCACATGAAGGGGGCGTTAATACACTTTGCTCATGCGTTAACAGGGCAGGAAATTGATGCGTTAATGTCCCCAGAAGCATAGCCTCGTGGTCTAGTAAGGGCTGAGCCAGTTGCCACACATTAAGGCAGCCAAGCTCGCGCCCTTGGGGGTGATAGTCCACTACGCCACCTAGCGCATCAGCCATGAGTTGATGGCCATAACACACGCCCAATAAAGGCGCTGTGCTGTGGTAGCGTTCGCGTATCCAGTGAGCTAAGGCTTCGCTCCATGGGGCGCGGTCAGTCACCATGGCCCATGAGCCGCTAATAATGACGGGGTGAGGGTCGTCGGTGTTGGGTAAGGCATCGCCAGCATGAGGGCGTAGCACGCGTACGGTGCAAGGAAGATTGGATAGGGCGTGAGTAAACCAGTCTCCTTGGCTGCCATGCAGGGATTGCAGCTCGGCGGGAGGATCAGCCGCTTGTATGATATAGACTAAAGATGTAGCAGGTTTCATGGCTTGAAAAATTGCACGCAGAGTATGCCTAAGGCTACCATGACTAATGAACCACAAACGTGAGCAGCGACGCCAAACAATGCCCAAGCATAGCGTTGTGCTTGGATCAAATGCATAATTTCTGCTGAAAAAGTAGAAAACGTCGTTAAACCGCCTAAAAAGCCCGTAAACAGTAGTAAACGCCACCCTTCGTGTACTTGCTGTAACAGGCCAAAAGCGGCTAGCCCCAAGCCCATCAGGAAAGCGCCTACGTAGTTAGCCACTAAAGTGCCAGGCGGCAACGGAGGATATAAAGCGTTAAGCCCTAGGCTGAGTAGCCAGCGGCTTACCGCCCCCGTAGCCCCTCCGGCGGCAACTAGAAGAACAGCATAATAAAAGGGTAATGGTGGAGGGCTCATGGTAGTGGCGACGGTTAGCGGTAATAGATTTTTATTCTACCAAAGCACGTTGAGCAAGGTTGGAAATGTCATGATTCTGACTTGTCAGCCTCAGCGCCAAGGTATAAGTTAAGCATAGGCGTAAAAGGGGGCAGGGCGCCTTGTAAAGACAGTTAAATTTTATAGATAGCTTCAGGAGACTTGCATGACCGGGATATATGATCAACATTTGCCCAAAACTACGGCCAATTATGCGTCGTTGTCGCCCTTAAGTTTTATAGAGCGTGCTGCACAGGTGTATCCGCACCGTTTAGCGGTAGTGCATGGCGACGCTAACACCGATATACGCTATACATGGAGCGAGCTGTACTCACGTTGCCGCCAGTTAGCAAGTGCTTTGGCCACACAAGGCATTAGTAAGGGCGACACAGTTGCCGTCATGTTACCGAACACCCCAGCAATGGTAGAGGTACACTTTGCGGTACCCATGACGGGAGCTGTGCTCAATACCCTCAATACGCGCTTAGATGCGTCAACCTTGGCCTATATGCTCGATCATGGCGAAGCCAAAGCAGTCTTGGTCGATGGTGAGTTTGCAGCGGTGATGCAAGAGGCCTTGGCGCTGCGCGAGTCTACGTCCCCAATCTTAGTCATTGACGTGGTTGACCCGCTTTATAAGGGGGAAAGCCGGTTAATTGGTACGCAAACCTACAACGAGTTTCTAAGTGGTGGTGATGCCAACTTTGCTTGGGAGCTTCCCGAGGACGAGTGGGACGCTATCGCCTTGAATTACACCAGTGGTACAACAGGCCGGCCCAAGGGCGTGGTGTATCACCACCGTGGGGCTGCGTTGGGGGCTATCTCTAACTTGTTAGAATGGGACATGCCCAAGCACGCGGTGTATATGTGGACTTTGCCCATGTTTCACTGCAACGGCTGGACCTTTCCTTGGGCCATTGCCGCGCGGGCGGGCGTTAATGTCTGTTTACGTAGGGTGGATGCAGTCAGTATGGTCAACGCTATTGTGGATCACGGCGTTACGCATTATTGTGGTGCGCCTATCGTGCATTCCACTTTGGTGAATGCTCCACCCGAACTTCGTGACCGCTTACCCCGCGGGGTGAACGCGATGGTAGCGGGGGCTGCCCCACCCGCTACCATGTTGGAAGGCATGGAGCACCTAGGTTTTAACCTTACGCATGTCTATGGTTTAACCGAAACATATGGCCCAGCAGCGGTGTGTGCCCCCCAACAAGAGTGGGCGCAGCTAAGCCTAGAGCAGCGAGCACAGAAAAATGCGCGCCAAGGGGTGGGATATCATTTACAGCGAGAGGTAGCGGTAGTTGATCCAGCCACGATGCGGCCCGTACCCCATGATGCTCAGGTAATGGGCGAAATCATGTTCCGGGGCAATATTGTTATGAAAGGTTATTTGAAGAACCCTGAGGAAACTGAAAAAGCCTTGGCGGGCGGATGGTTTCACAGTGGAGACTTGGCGGTTATGGAGCCGGACAGGTATGTCCGCATCAAGGATCGCAGCAAAGATATTATTATTTCCGGGGGAGAAAATATTTCCTCTATTGAGCTCGAAGACGTCTTGTATCGACATCCCTCGGTGCAGGCGGCCGCAGTGGTTGCGGTGAACGATGAACGCTGGGGCGAGACCCCGTTTGCTTTCATCGAGCTCAAGCCAGAGACCACAGTGACCGAGGCCCAATTGATAGAGCATTGCAGACAATACCTTGCAGGCTTTAAAATACCCAAACATTTTGCTTTTGTGGAGCTGCCAAAAACGTCCACGGGCAAAATTCAAAAATTTGCGTTGCGCCAACAAGCCAAGGCGCAAATGTCTGCTGTGTAAACAGCCTTATGTTGAACGGGCCGCTTCGACGTGATGAAGCGGCTTTTTTCTGTCAGGATAAAAAATATGCCTTCGTTTGATGTGGTTTCGGAAGTGAATGCGCACGAATTGCGCAATGCGGTTGATCAAGCAAGCCGTGAGCTTTCCACCCGTTTCGACTTCAAGGGGACGAGTGCCCAGTTTGAACTGGACGGTTTTGTGATTCAGCAGTCGGCTCCTAGTGTGTTTCAGCTAGAGCAGATGATGCAAATATTGCGTGCTCGTCTTGCTGCACGCAATATTGATGTACGTTGCCTAGAGGTAGATAAACCCTTGGAAAATGTAGCGGGTGCACGACAAAAAGTGACGGTACGTCAAGGTCTAGACCAACCCACCTCCAAGAAATTAATCGCGGCGATTAAAGCGGCAAAGATTAAAGTGGAAGCGCAAATTCAAGGGGAAAAGTTGCGCATTACGGGTAAAAAACGCGATGATCTCCAAGCCGCTATAGCTTTACTCAAGCAAGCCGACGTAGAGCTACCTTTACAATACGATAATTTCCGCGATTAATGTGTGTGCTGGTCTGCCTTGTTTAGCCCAGCCTCTTAAGTATGAATATCACTATTAGCTTATTGCAGCCCGAAGACTTAGATCAGATCGTGGATGTGCAAAGCAAAATTTATAGTCCTGATTTGCATGAAGAATACAGTTTTTATGCCAATCGTTTGCAGTTGGCGCCAAGCAGTTGTTGGAAAGCCAGCGATCAAGAAGGTCGCATACAGGGGTATTTAATCTCTTACCCTTGGAAGGGGGACAGCCCTCCGGCATTGGGGCACGCCTTACAAGCCTTGCCCGAAGCTGCTGACCAGTGGTTTATTCATGATTGTGCGTTGCTGCCCAGCGCGCAAGGCAAAGGCTGGTCGAAACAGCTGTTGCGCCATGGAGTGCAATTTGCCCGAACTTGTGGCTTACGTTGGTCCAGTTTAGTGTCGCTGGGGCAAGCTCGAGACTACTGGCAGGCTCAGGGGTACTCTGTGGTGCAGGCACAAGCCGAGCAAGCAGATCATTTGCTTGCCTACGGCCCGCAGTCATGCATGATGCGGCGGGCACTGTAGTGGCTTAGCCTAGGGACGGAGTCGATAACCTGTTTTGAAGATGGCATGGACTATGCCTAGGCAGAGCAGCAAAAATAGTCCTGTTATGCCTAGGCTTAGCCACACTGATACATCGGCGTGGCTGAAAAAACTCCAGCGAAAACCGCTGACTAAATACAGCACCGGGTTGATTAAGCTAAGCTTTTGCCAAAAAGTGGGCAGCATGTCGATGGAGTAAAAACTGCCGCCCAAAAAGGTAAGGGGGGTAATAATAAGCATGGGAACAAATTGCAGTTTCTCAAAGTTGTCCGCCCAAATGCCAATGATGAAGCCTAGCAAGCTAAAGGTAAAAGCTGTTATAACTAAAAAGGTGAGCATCCAAATAGGGTGATCGATGTGAAACGGTACAAAAAACTGTGCAGTGATTAAAATAATGGCAGCTAATAGTAAAGACTTAGTGGCGGCCGCCCCAACAAAGGCTAAGGTGATTTCCAGAGGGGACACTGGCGCTGATAATATTTCGTAAATGTTGCGTGTAAAGCGAGGAAAATAAATACCGAACGCGGCGTTGGAAACACTGTGGGTCAGCACTGAAAGCATAGTCAGCCCCGGAACAATAAAGGCTCCGTAAGCAATGCCTTCAATTTCATTGATGCGATTGCCGATCGCAGCACCGAATACAATGAAATACAGCGCAGTAGAAATCACAGGGGCAACAATACTTTGTAGCAAGGTGCGCCGCGTGCGGGCCATTTCATAGCTATAAATGGCGTTTAAGGCATACCAGTTCATACTTGTTCACCCGTCAATTCAACAAAAATATTTTCTAAAGAGCGCTGCCGTGTTTGAATGTCGGCGATTTGCAACTGAGCAGCATGGACCGCGCTGAGCAGTTGATCTAAGCCTAACGACTGATCTTGAAACTGATAGTGGAGCTCTGAGCCGCCTTTATCTTGACCCTGCTTGAGTTGCCAGCCATGCGCTTGCAGGTTGCTGGGCAGGGCACTGAGGGGCTGCGCTAAGCTGAGCACCAGTGTTTTGCCTCCCAAGCGTTGCATTAAAGCCTGCTTGGTTTCTACCAACTGTAGTTGACCACGGTTAATAATGCCGATGCGGTCCGCCATTTCTTCTGCTTCTTCTATGTAGTGGGTCGTCAAGATGATGGTGACCCCTTGGGTACGCAGCTTATGCACTAAAGCCCACATACCTTGTCGTAGTGTGACGTCCACCCCTGCAGTAGGTTCGTCTAGAAAGAGAATTTCAGGTTCATGGGATAAGGCTTTAGCAATGAGCACGCGTCGCTTCATGCCGCCTGAAAGTGCAATTTGTGGCTGATCTTTTTTGTCCCATAGGGAAAGGTCTTTAAGGATGCTTTCGATCAAGGCTGGATTTGGTTTCTTGCCAAAAAGCCCACGGCTAAAGTTAACGCTATTCCAAACGGTTTCAAAGGAGTCTGAGCTGAGTTCTTGAGGAACTAGGCCAATTTTGCTACGCGCTTGGCGATACTGCTTAATAATGTCATGGCCGTCGATAGCAACCGAACCCGTGCTGGGGTTGACCAAACCACAAACAATGCTGATTAAGGTGGTTTTTCCTGCTCCGTTAGGCCCCAACAAGGCAAAAATCTCGCCCCGTTGTATGCTCAAATCTATGGGCTGTAAGGCTTGGAAACCCGAGGCATAGGTTTTGCTGAGCTGGTGTACGTGGATAATACTGTCTAAAGTATCGGACATAAATAAGGTGTAAAACTTTAGTGGATGTGCAGGGGGGGTAAGCGTTACACTGCAAGGCAGTATGGCCGCTTTATGATCGCATGAAACACCCGCCTGTAATGAACTATTCCGATAATACCTTAATGCTAAGCGACGATGAGCACGCAATGCGCTTGGCCTTAGAGCAAGCTCAACTGGCTTATGCCATAGGTGAAGTGCCTGTAGGGGCAGTGCTGATAGACGGAGAAGGCAGGCTAGTGGGGCAGGGCTATAATCGTAGCATTGTTGATCACGACCCATCGCAGCACGCTGAAATGATGGCCTTACGAGCCGCTTGTAAAGCAGTGGGTAACTATCGCCTGCCCGGCTACAGCCTATTTGTCACTCTAGAACCCTGTCTGATGTGTTTAGGCGCTTTACTCCATGCGCGCCTAGAGCGGGTGGTGTTTGGGGCCTCTGACCCTAAAACCGGGGTGTGCGGGAGCCTATTGTCGTTGCACGAGCACACTCGTTTAAATCATCAAACGGTAGTCAGCGGGGGTGTGCTAGAGTCGGAATGTGCTGATTTACTGCGTCAGTTTTTTCGTGAACGACGTGCGCAACATCACTTACTTAAGCAACAAGCCCAGTTAGACGCTAACTCGTAGCGCAACCTTAATTTTCTTTTCCTAGCCTATCACCATGACCGAGCATCACGCACATCATCACGATGAGCACCACGCATGTAGCCATTGTTCACCTTCTGGCATTTATCTATTCTCGCCTTCCGGCGCTATTGCTGAGCCGGAGCGGGTGCGATTGGCGTGCGAGCGTCTTAACGCCTTGGGGTTTAAAACCGAGGTCGATGTGGATGCTTTGGCTGTGCATCAGCGCTTTGCGGGAACGGATGAACAGCGTTTAGCAGCCATTGACCGCAGCATGCGGCAACCTCAAGATATTGTGTTGGCCACACGCGGCGGTTACGGTATTAGCCGTCTGTTGCATCAGGTTAATTGGCAAGCGCTAGCCGATAGCGGTAAGCGGTATGTGGGTTTTAGCGATTTCACGGCGTTTAGCTTAGCCTTATTAGCGCAAACCGGGGCGGTTAGCTATAGTGGCCCAACAGCGGTGGCTTATTTTGGGGCAGACGAGCCCGATGAGCTGACGACAGAAATGTTTGGTGAGGCCATGCGTGGCGAATTGGAATTGTTTAGTTTCGAGGCACCCGATGCCGACCCTGTGGATGAGCATGGGGTGCTCTGGGGCGGCAATTTAGCGATGGTAGTGTCGTTGCTAGGAACACCTTATTTTCCTCAGGTGAATCACGGTATCCTGTTTTTAGAAGACGTAGGCGAAGCCCCTTACCGCATTGAACGCATGCTCACGCAATTGTTACATGCAGGGGTTCTAGCCCGTCAAAAGGCCATTTTGTTGGGGGCCTTTACCGAGTATCGGCAGTCGTCCGATGGGTATGACTTAGCGGTTGTGGTGCAATGGCTACGCAGTCACGTGAATGTACCCGTGATTTGTGGCCTACCTTATGGGCATACTGACGTGATGGTGACCTTGCCAGTGGGTAAACAGGTGGGTGTAGCCACCGAAGATGGCCTTGCATACTTGGTTATAGACGAACACCAACATTAAATTATGCCTAGGCACTAACTAAAATAGCGAGCGCTTGCTACACTAGCAGGTTGTATTTAACTTTTTTAGTGTATCTTTCAAATTGATCTCCACCGCAAATCTAACTATCCAGTTTGGTGCTAAGCCACTTTTCGAGAATGTCAGCGCCAAGTTTGGCGAGGGTAATCGTTATGGCCTAATTGGGGCCAATGGCTCAGGAAAGTCTACCTTGATGAAAATCATTGGGGGGGACCTTGAGCCAAGTTCTGGCAACGTAGCACTAGACCCCGGTGCTCGTTTGGGTAAACTGCGCCAAGATCAATTCGCCTATGAAGACATGCGGGTGCTCGACGTCGTAATGATGGGGCACACCGAAATGTGGGACACCATGCAGGAACGGGATGCGATTTATGACAATCCCGAGGCCAGCGAAGAAGACTATATGCGCGCGGCCGAGCTGGAAAGCCGTTTTGCTGAGTACGACGGTTATACCGCCGAAGCGCGCGCTGGTGAGCTATTGCTAGGTTTGGAAATTCCCATCGAACAGCACCATTTGACCATGAGTGAAGTGGCCCCGGGATGGAAGCTGCGCGTGTTGTTGGCTCAGGCCTTGTTTTCTAATCCTGATGTATTGTTGTTGGACGAACCAACGAACAACTTGGATATCAACACCATACGTTGGCTTGAAGAAGTGCTAAATAGCTACCAGTGCACGATGTTAATCATCAGTCACGATAGGCACTTTTTAAATGAAGTATGTACGCATATGGCGGACTTGGACTATGGCGCTTTACGCTTGTACCCAGGCACCTACGATGACTACATGCTGGCCGCCATGCAATCACGTGAGCGCGCATTAGCGGCGAACTCACGCGCTAAAGACCGTATCAGTGAGCTACAAGATTTCGTGCGCCGCTTTTCGGCCAATAAATCTAAGGCACGTCAGGCAACCTCTCGCATTAAGCAAATTGATCGTTTGAAAGCAGACGCCATCGAGGTGAAGCCTTCTTCGCGTCAGAACCCTTTTATTCGTTTTGAGCAGAAAAAGCCGTTGCATCGTTTGGCCGTTACCGTTGAGGGCTTAAGCAAAGCCTACGACAGGCCGATTATTCACAACTTCTCAACCATGATTGAAGCGGGCGAAAAAATTGCCATCGTGGGGGCGAATGGGGTAGGTAAGACGACTCTGCTGCGTCTATTGGCAAATGATCTACAGGCAGATTCCGGGACGGTTGTTTGGTCTGAAAATGCCGATATTGGTTATATGGCACAAGACGTATCAGACGATTTCGATAGCCAAGATAATTTGTTTGACTGGGTGGCTCAGTATCGTCAAACCGGTGACGACGATCAAGCATTGCGTTCTGTCTTGGGGCGTATGTTGTTCTCTGCCGATGACATCACCAAAGCCGTGCATGTGTTGTCAGGCGGTGAAAAAAACCGCATGACATTCTCGCGCTTGATGTTGGGCAGGCACAATGTGATGTTGCTCGACGAACCTACTAACCACTTGGATATGGAGTCGATTGAGTCTCTGCAAATGGCCTTAGAGAAATTTGCAGGCACCTTAGTATTTGTCTCCCATGACAGGGAGTTCATTTCGGGCGTGGCCACTCGCATTATGGAAGTGTTACCAAACGGGCAAGTGCTGGATTATCGTGGGGGATACGACGATTATTTAGCCGCTAAAGAGCAAGGCTAGTTTGCCTATGGTGCAGCAAACTTTGCTCGGTATAGAACGTTACGAAGAAGAGATTAAAAAAAGTCGTTTCATTGCTCTTGCAGCACCAATAGAGAGTGCTGCGCAGGCGCTGGCATTTTTTCAAAGCCAGGGTGCGCCTGAAGCAACGCACAATTGCTGGGCGTACAAAATAGGCCAGGAATATCGCTTTAATGATGACGGCGAGCCTGGCGGTACCGCTGGGCGGCCTATATTGCAAGCCATAGAAGGGCAGCAGTGCGATCGTGTTGCCGTCTTGGTGATTCGCTGGTTTGGTGGCGTGAAGCTGGGCACTGGTGGCTTGGTCCGGGCCTATGGCGGGGTGGCCGCACAGTGTCTACGCTTAGCGGAAAAACGTGACTTAATCCCTATGGCAGAGCTTAGTTGTCATTGTGGGTTTAGCGATATGGCATTGGTGCAATCGCGTTTTGAGCAGTTTAGCGTGCAAGTGCAGGCCGAAAGCTTTGATGCACAAGGTGTGCAGTGGACACTGAGTCTACCTACTGATCAGCAGGCATCATTTATAACAGCCTTCACTAATATGACTCGTGGTCAGGGCGTTTGTGCGCCTGTTGTTGCCGAGAGTGAGTAACGGTTGCGTACGTAATTTACACACTCTAAACGCTACCTTTGGGTAGCGTTTAGAGTGTGGGCAGAGCCCTTAATTGCTTGCGCTATTATTGCCCTGAGCAGCTATCTCGGCGTGTACTTGCTCCATATCAACCGCGTTGACCTGTTCGATGAGTTCATCCAACTGGGTAGGGCTTAAGGCGCCCGAGTGGGAGAATAACAGGACGCGCTCACGAAATACCATAATGGTAGGGATAGAGCGGATACGTAAGGCGGCGGCTAGCTCTTGCTCTTCTTCCGTGTTGACCTTTGCAAAGGTAATGTCGCTATGCTTTTCCGCTGCGGCTTCAAAAGTTGGGCCAAATTGACGGCAAGGGCCACACCAGGGGGCCCAGAAGTCAATAATCATGGGTTTACCATCTTCGATAGCGGCCTGGAAAGTGCTTTCGGTCAGATCTATCGTGCTCATGTGAGAGCCTCCGCATTGAAAAAAGCGGCTGGGTAGCCGCTTTTGTTAGTCATGGTCTCAGTGTACCTGTTTTTATAGAGGTGCCCAAGAGCTCAGCTTTTTTTTATCACTCGGCAATAGCGTATTTGATAACAAAAAGTATGGCCACTAGCAGTGTGGCAGGGTGGATATGGCGCCATTTTCCGGTGCACGCTTTCAGCACCACGTAGCTGATGAAGCCGATCGCCAAGCCATTAGCAATGGAATAAGTAAAAGGCATGGCAAAGGCGGTCAAGGCAGCAGGGGTGGCTTCTGTTGTATCGCTCCAGTCCACCTCTACAATTTCACGCATCATCAAGCAAGCCACGTATAGCAGTGCAGGTGCGGTGGCGTAAACGGGGACGGAGGCGGCAAGCGGAGAAATGAACAAAGCAAGCAAGAACAGTACGCCGATGACCAATGCGGTTAAGCCTGTGCGGCCACCTGCTTGTACGCCAGAAGCGCTTTCTACATAAGCTGTAGTGCTGCTGGTGCCTAATACGGAACCGGCAACAATGGCAGTGCTGTCCGCTAACAAGGCTTTGCCTAGACGGTTGGGTTTGCCCTCATCAATAAGGCGCGCGCGTTTGGCGACACCAATCATGGTGCCTGTTGCATCAAAAACCTCGACCAATACCAACACCAAAATAACGTGGAGTAGGCCGGTATGCATGGCGCCGATGATGTCTAGCTGCATGAAGGTAGGAGCAATCGAAGGCGGGATAGAAAACACCCCGACAAACTCACTTTGACCGGTCATCATGGACAGCACAGTGATGGCTAAAATACCAATCAGGATAGCGCCGCGCACTTTTAAGGTGTCGAGCGTGGCGATAATGAAAAACCCTAAAATGGCGTACAGCACCGGCGCCGAGGTCAAGTCACCCAAGCCTACTGTAGTGGCTGGATTGGCCACCACGATGCCCGAATTAATTAAAGCGATAAGGCCTAAAAACATACCAATACCGGCAGCGATAGCGCTTTGTAGCGATTTTGGTATGCCGCGTATCAGCCATGAGCGCACGCCTGTGACGGTCAAAATCAGGAAAATAATACCCGAAATAAAAACGGCACCTAGTGCTTGCTGCCAGGTATAACCTAAAGCGGCGACGACCGTAAAAGCAAAAAAAGCATTCAGCCCCATGCCTGGCGCCATACCGATAGGCCAGTTGGCAACAAAAGCCATAATAAAGGTGCCTAAGGCGGCAGCTAAGCAGGTGGCCACAAAAATTGCGTTACGGTCCATGCCTGTCGTAGATAGAATCTCCGGGTTAACAAAGATGATGTAGCACATCGTCAAAAATGTTGTAAAACCGGCGATTACTTCCGTACGTACTGATGTACCGTGCTCTTGAAGCTTGAACAGCCTTTCAAACATGGATATCCCCTCATGCCTTAATGGCAAGTAGTAGTCTTATGAAACAAGAATTTTAAGCTGTAGCTCTTTAGCTCGCTAGTGCTTTACTTAAAGGTTTTCCCCTTGATGCTTGGGTAAGCATTAAAAGCTAGAGTCTTAGAGCAAGCAGCCATTATTGGCAGTGTTTCAACCGGATTCGAACATGCGCAGGCTTGCCTATGCATAAAGAAGTACGCGTTCTGTCTCGGGGCGTTTACAATATAGGGCATGAATATATTGGGTTTTGAAAGTTCCTGTGATGAGACCGGCCTAGCGGTAGTGAATACCGAAAAAGGCTTACTGGCGCATGCCTTACACAGCCAAATTGCCATGCACCGAGAGTACGGCGGGGTGGTGCCGGAATTGGCCTCTAGGGACCACATACGACGGGTCATTCCGTTAACGCAACAGGTGCTTGACGAGGCTGGCTTAGCCTTAGACGATATCGATGCGATCGCTTATACGGCAGGGCCTGGCTTAGCGGGTGCCTTGCTAGTGGGGGCAAGTGTTGCGCAGGCCATGGCGTGGTCCTTAAATAAGCCCAGTATTGCCATTCATCACTTGGAAGGGCACTTGCTGTCTCCACTATTAGCCGAACCGCGCCCTGAGTTCCCATTTATTGCTTTGTTAGTGTCAGGTGGACACACACAAATTATGCGTGTCGATGCCGTAGGGAAATACGAGCTATTGGGCGAAACCTTGGATGACGCAGCCGGTGAGGCCTTTGATAAAACAGCCCAATTATTAGGCCTAGGCTATCCCGGCGGGCCTGCTTTATCGCGCCTTGCTGAGCAAGGCGATGCTACGGCGATTGAACTGCCGCGTCCTATGCTGCACAGCAAGGATTTGGATTTCAGTTTTAGTGGTTTAAAAACCGCAGTCATGACCCGTATGCGCCAATTAGAAAAGCAAGGTGTGTTCGACGAACAAAAGCGTGCCGATTTGGCCGCTGCAACCGAAGCGGCCATAGTGGATGTTTTGGCAGCTAAGGCGATTAAGGCCTTGAAGCAAACGGGGTTGCGGCGTTTGGTGGTGGCGGGGGGCGTGGGGGCCAATCGGCACTTGCGTGAACAACTACAACAAGCGATGACGCGTTTGCGCGCCACCGTTTATTTTCCGCCTTTGGAGCTGTGTACCGATAACGGCGCCATGATTGCTTTTGCCGCAGCGTTGCGGGTGCAGGCTGGCTTGGTTAACTTGCAGGCGCCTAAGCATTACGGTTTTGCCATACGGCCCCGCTGGGACCTGCACAGCTTAGTTGCTGCAGGTAATCCCACTTAAGGTTTTGATTTCTTCCCGATTTTGCTTTCTTTGCCTTGTAGTAAACGCTGAATGTTGCCCGCATGGCGCCAAAGTAGCGCGGCGGAGATGAATATCAGGCAAATAACCAAGCTAGATTGTAGTGGCCACGTAACATTACCACCCAATAAGTAAAAAAGTGGTACAAGTATGGCACTGATGATAGCGGCTAGGGAAGAGTAGCGAGTGACATAGGCCACTATAAGCCAAGTGCCAATTGCTGCTAGGGCAAGCCACGGGTTAAGTGCAAGGATCACGCCAATGGCAGTGGCTACGCCTTTACCGCCTTTAAAGCCCAAGAAAATGGGGAACAAGTGGCCTAAAAAAGCGCATAGGGCGCTCAGTCCAGCTAGGCTGGCTGCCCAATGCCAGTGCTCGATGGCTAGCAAGCACAGATAAACCGCTAGGTAGCCTTTGCAAGCATCGCCAAGCAAAGTTAGGATGGCAGCCGTTTTATTGCCGCTACGCAGTACGTTAGTAGCCCCTGGATTGCCAGAGCCAAAGCTGCGTGGGTCTTGTAAGCCCATGGCCCGACTCACGATGACGGCAAAAGGCAGTGATCCTAATAGGTAGGAAATAACGGCAACGATTAGGGCACAAACAACAAAGGGAACAGCGGTCATTGGGGACTCCGGATTATTAGCAAGGCGATTCTACCTAGCAACAGCAAAAAGCTGAAGCCTGCAGGTACAATTCGCTACCTATGTATTGTTTTTTGATGGAACAGTTATGCGCATATTGGTTTGCAACGATGATGGTTATAACGCTGCAGGGATAGAGGCCTTGTACCAGGCTTTGCAAGGCTTAGGTGAGCTAACTGTTGTTGCCCCTGAAACCAATTGCAGTGGTGCTAGCAACTCCTTAACTTTAAGCCGCCCGTTGTCCTTGCGGCAGGCAAGCAATGGATTTTATTACGTAAATGGCACGCCGTCAGATTGCGTGCATTTAGCCATGACGGGCGTACTCGATTTTCGTCCTGACTTAGTGGTCTCAGGCATTAATAATGGTGCCAATATGGGGGATGATACCCTCTATTCAGGTACGGTGGCCGCGGCCATGGAAGGTCATTTGTTTGGTGTGCCAGCCATTGCTTTTTCCTTAACCGAGCGCGGGTGGGGGCATTTGGACAGTGCCGCGCAGGTAGCGCGTGAATTGGTTCTACAGCACCAAGCGGTGCCATTGCCACCCGGTACCCTGCTTAACGTTAATATTCCGCCAGTGCCGTATGACGTGCTCAAAGGTACTAAAATAACGCGTTTGGGTAAGCGCCATCCCTCTGAGCCGGTTATACGCAGTACCACGCCTTACGGGGAGCCTATCTATTGGATCGGGCCGGTAGGGGTGGTGTCCGACTCGGCCGACGATACCGACTTCGGGGCCATTCAAGACCTCTATGTGTCAGCGACTCCGTTGCGGGTAGACTTAACCAATTATGCCCAATTAGACCAATTGCGTCGGTGGTCGGAGCAAACATGAACAAGCCTGTAAATCGTTATCCTTTTGCAACGGGTACGACGAACCGTTTTGGTAAGTCGCGTTTGGGCAGCGGTTTATCTGCAAGTAATAGTAATACCCGCATCGTGCAACCTGGGCATTTGCAACCGGGTTCTCCGCAAGCGTTTGTGCAATCGTCAAGAACTGAAAACCTGGGCTTAAACTCAGAGCGTTCGCGTATTATGATGGTTGAGCGTTTACGCCGTCAGGGAATCGTTGACGAGCGCGTACTCCGAGCAATGCTTGCCGTGCCCCGCCATTTATTTGTGGATGAAGGTTTGGCTAGCCGCGCCTACGAAGATGACGCTTTACCGATAGGCTTTGGGCAAACTATTTCGCAACCGTGGGTGGTGGCACGTATGATAGCCGCGGTATGTGAGAGTAAAATACCTAATAAAGTACTTGAAGTGGGTGCCGGATGTGGCTATCAGGCCGCGATTTTGGCACAATTGGTAAAAGAAGTGTATGCCATAGAACGTATCAAAGGATTGTACGATATGGCTCGCGGTACTATACGTCAATTAGCCCTGAACCAGCGCGTGCGCCTGCACTTTGGCGATGGCATGAAAGGCTATAGCGTAGCAGCGCCTTATGATGCTATTTTAGTGGCAGCAGCGGGGCCCAGTATCCCACGACCTTTGTTAGAACAACTAAGCGTAGGGGGGCGTTTAATTGCCCCTGAAGGCGCTAACCAGCAACGTTTGGTGTTGGTGGAACGAACCGGCACCAGTACATGGCGCCGGGAAGAAATGGAAGCAGTCCGCTTTGTACCCTTACGAGCGGGCACACAGACTTGAATTTGCTTATTGTTTGGAGATTTATATGCAGCATGCAGCCAGCTTACCGTTAGCCGCTGCTTTTACAGGCGTTCAGAAGCGACATGTGGTGGTCGTTGCCCTAGCCCTGAGCACCCTGTTAGCAGGGTGCGGATCGCGCACGACGCGCGCGCCAATTGCTGATCTTAGCGTGGCTCCTCCAGCCACGCCAGCCGTGAGCAACCCCAGTACGCTTGGAAGTTATGTCGTTAAGCCGGGTGATACTCTGTATAAAATTGCTCAAGCGCACAATACAGATATTGCTTCCTTAATACGTATTAATAACCTAGCGGACCCCTCAGTATTACGCCCAGGCCAGACCTTGCGCTTGAGCCAAGGCACATCTGAAGTAGCGGTAAGCACGCCCGTCACTCCGCCTGTTAGTACCGCACCGGTAACTGCACCTGTAGCACCCGCTACGCCAGTGCCTACCGAAACACCAAGCGCGGCACCCCGTGCCACTGATGCCAACTTAATTAGTTGGGATTGGCCAGCGCAAGGAAAAGTGATTCAAGGTTTCAACGCTTCAACCAAAGGCGTAGACATTGAAGGCAAGGTGGGTGATCCTGTGTTGGCGGCCGCTGACGGTAAAGTCATGTATGCAGGCAATGGCGTACGTGGACTAGGCTCTATGGTGTTGTTGGGCCATAGCAATGGTTTTATCACCGCCTATGCGCATAATCATGTATTGCATGTGAAAGCAGGGCAAGAGGTAAAACGTGGTCAGCGTATTGCTGATTTAGGTGAGTCCGATACCACTTCACCTCGTTTGCACTTCGAAATCCGTCGTTCGGGTAATCCGGTTAATCCTTTGGGCTACTTACCTGCTCGTTAATCAGCAATAATGTTTGCATGACTAAGCAGCTCTTAGCAGGGCTGCTTTTTTTATTTAGGCAGCACTTGCAGTCAAGTGTAGAATTGCTGACTCAAAACACCCGAACAATGAAGTAGGCCGTAGCTTGGCATCTGGAAACCACATAATGTCTGATGTTTTATTGATTGAATCGCTGGACCTGGAAGGGCGGGGCGTTGCGCACCGTGATGGCAAAGTAGTGTTTGTAGAAGGCGCTTTGCCCGGTGAGCGTGTCCGGGCGCAGGTGGTGCGTAGCAAAGACTCCTACGATAAGGCGCGTATGACACAATTGCTACATGCCAGTTCCATGCGTGTAGAGCCTCCCTGTCCTAATTTTTCTGTCTGTGGTGGCTGCGCTATGCAACACCTGCATCCCGAGGCTCAGGTGGCGGTAAAACAGCGTGTATTGGAAGATACGCTTGAACATATCGGTGGGGTACAGGCGCCGCAAATTTTGCCACCTTTACATGGTCCGTATTGGGGCTATCGTTTCCGTGCTCGCTTTTCAGTGCGCTTAGTGAATAAAAAGGGCGGTGTGCTGGTGGGTTTTCGGGAGCGCAATGGCCGGTATGTGGTCGACATGGACGAGTGTCGAGTGTTGCCGGCCGACGTATCGCAACTGTTACGGCCATTACGGACGATGTTGGGCGGCCTTTCACGCCCTGATCGCATTCCCCAAATTGAATTAGCTAAAGGCGATCAGCAACTGGCTTTGACCTTGCGGCATATGGAGCCCTTAAGCGCTGAAGACATTGAGTTGCTGAGTAACTTTGGGCGCGAGCATCAGGTGACGTGGTATTTACAGCCCAAGGGGCCCGAGACCATACATCCTCTTAACCGGGGCGATGAGCAGCACTTAGCTTATGCACTACCTGAGTTCGATTTACGTATGGGCTTTAAGCCTAGTGATTTTACCCAAGTTAACCAGTCGATAAATCGCAGCATGATTCATTCGGCCTTGTCTTTGCTACAAGTGCAGCCAGAGCATAGAGTTGCCGATATGTTCTGTGGCTTGGGTAATTTTAGCCTACCCATTGCGCGACAGGCGGCCAACGTGGTGGGTGTCGAAGGCAGTAGCACCTTAACCTTACGGGCGACCGAGGCAGCACGCGAGCACGGGTTGCAGGATAAAGCCAGTTTTGCAACGTTAAATTTGTTTGAAGTTGACGTCAGTTGGTTGCGTGAGCTGGGGTATTTTGATCGTATGCTGATTGATCCGCCGCGTGATGGCGCCATGGCCCTATCGCAAGCCCTCAGTCAGCTAGACCATCACGAGCGTCCCGAGCGCTTGGTCTATGTGTCGTGTAATCCGGGGACGCTAGCAAGGGATGCCGGTATTCTTGTACGCGAAGGTGGCTGGAAGCTTGAGCAGGCTGGGGTCATTAATATGTTCCCGCATACCGCACACATAGAATCTATTGCCTTATTTACGCGCTAGATGTGCAGGGCCTGCGCCCACCTAAGCAAATAGGTGGGCGAGGCGCCTGCTACACCAGCATTTGCGTAAAGCCGTCTACCACCAGTGCTTGTCCCGTTACGCTACGGGCAGCGCCGCTGGCATTAAATAAGGCCATATTGGCGATATCGCGTGCGCTGACCATACGTTTTAGGGCGGCATTGCTGACATACTCCGCATGCACCTGCTCAACAGGCAGGCCCAGCGTTTTTGCCTTGGCGGCAATCACGGCGTCGATCCTAGGCCCTTCTACCGCACCGGGTAAAATGGCGTTAACACGGATACCGTGTTGGCCCAGTTCAATGGCTAGCGTTTTGGTGAAACCGACCACGGCCCACTTCGATGAGGAGTAGGCTGCGCGTCCCGGAAACCCCATATGCCCGCCGATCGAAGACATATTGATCATCACGCCTTCTGAGGATTGCTTTAGCAAGGGAACGGCGCGGCGCGCGCACAGAAATTGTCCAGTAATATTAACGGCTAAGCAACGATCCCAGTCTTCTTTGCTAAGCGTTTCCACATAGCCGGTAGGTCCGGCAACGCCGGCATTATTAATCAAAATATCTAAGCCAGAGAACTGTTCCTTGACGAACTCAAACAGTTTGTCGACGTCTTGCTCTTGAGCGACGTCGCAATAGTAGGTGAGCAGTTCAGGGTGGTTCTGGGCAGCGTCTTGCATGCCGTTGCGGTCGACATCGCTGATGCACACTCGGGCACCCGCTTCTAAGAATACCTTGGCTATTTCCAGACCTAAGCCACTGGCACCAGCGGTAATGAGCACGCTTTTGCCTTTGACACTATATTGTTCGAACATGTGAGTCTCCTCCGTTTATGATGGGTTAGAGGTAATCGGGGGTGTTTTCTTTGGCTTTCAGCAAATCGACCAGCAAAGCGTCGCGTTTGCGAAGGAGCGCTTGTTGATCATACGCCGCAAGCTCTTCTTGTACACCTTGAGTGAGCTTTTCTCGTAGTTCGGGCGTTAAGCTTACCGTACCTAGGTCTTGCCACCACTCTTCAATAGGAGGCCCGAGATGCTCGATGGTGTGAGCAATACCACCCGCCCCGCCGGATAAATGCAGGTTGATGAAAGGGCCTAGCAGTGCCCAACGCAGGCCAGGGCCATGAGCAATCGCCGTATCCAAGTCTTCCACTGACACCACGTCTTCTTGGAGCAAATAGAGGGCTTCACGCCATAAGGCGGCTTGCAGTCGGTTGGCAACGTGGCCTTTACGCTCGGCCTTAACGTGTATTGGCTTTTTGCCAATATCTTTATAAAACTGCATGGTGCGTTGTACGGTGTCGGCAGAGGTTAACTTGCCGCCAATCACTTCGACCAAAGGAATCAAGTGAGGGGGATTAAAAGGGTGTCCCAAAACAATGCGTTCTGGATGTTGAGCACCCGCTTGCATGTCAGATACTAATAAGCCCGAAGAACTGGAGGAAATAATGGTCGTGGGGCGTGTGGCCTGTTCAATTTGAGCAATGAGCTCATGCTTGATTTTCAGACGCTCTGGAGCATTTTCTTGAATGAAGTCGGCGTCTTTGACGGCAGCGTGTAAATCAGCTTCAAAGCGCAATTGGTCGGGGTTGATGCCCTGACCCACTCCTAGCTCTTGTAGGGCTGGCCAGAAGTTTTGCACATGCTGACGTAGTGTTTGCTCAGCGTTGGGTGCTGGGTCATACACAGTCACCGTAAATCCCTTTGCCAGAAAATAGGCTGCCCAGCTACTGCCAATTACTCCTGTGCCGATGACGGCAACATGTTCAATAGTCATTGTGTTCCTTGTTAACGACTAGGCGCTTGCGTGCAAGTGCCTATTGACGGGGGGGACTAAGACGCTTATTTTGATCTAAGCATCAATTTAATGATTTGATGATAAAAGAGACAAACTGATAAAGGCAACTATATGAATCAAATTCTCCCCCTCAAACGCACAGTTTTAGCAGTGGCGTTAGGTGCGCTATCCTACTCAGCGTATGCAGCAGATATTTCCGATGATGTGATACGTATTGGTTTTATTACGGATATGTCGGGCGTATACGCAGACTATGATGGTCCCGCTGGGGCTGAGGCTATACGCATGGCCATTGAAGACGCCGGTGGAGAGATCAATGGGAAAAAAATTGAACTATTAACGGCCGATCACCAAAACAAGGCAGATATCGCTTCGGCGCGAGCACGGGAATGGTTCGATCAGAATAAGGTCGACGTCTTAATCGGAGGAACTAACTCTGCCGCTAACTTGGCCATGTCAGCGGTAGCGGCCGAGAAAAAGAAAGTCTTTATCACCTCAGGGGCGGGTGCTTCGGCCCTGACTAATGAGCAGTGCACGCCCTATACCGTGCAGTACACATACTCCACTAATGCTTTAGCGTCGGGTACCGGCGATGCCGTCGTGAAAGACGGCGGAAAGAAGTGGTTCTTCGTCACAACCGATTACACCTTTGGTCATGCGTTGGAAAATGAAACCTCTAAGGTAGTCAAAGCGGCTGGTGGAGATGTGGTCGGTTCAGTACGTGTGCCTCTGGGGGCAAATGATTTCTCATCGTTTATCCTGCAAGCGCAATCTTCAGGCGCCAATATTTTAGGTATGGCCAACGCGGGCGGTGACTTTGTGAACGCCGTGAAAGCAGCCAGTGACTTTGGTGTGAACCAAACGATGAACTTGGCGGGCTTGACCGTGTTCCTCATGGATATCCATTCTTTAGGTTTGGATGTCACCCAAGGCATGTACTTTACCGTACCGTGGTATTGGAACATTTCTGACGAGGCCAGCAAGTGGTCGGATCGGTTTGAGGAAAAGGTCAAGCGTAAGCCTTCTTACATACAGGCAGGTGACTACTCCGCTGTCACGGCCTATTTAAATGCGGTGAAAGAAACCGGTACAGATGATGCAGATGCCATTATGAAATGGCTTAAGTCCAACACGATTAACGACATGTTTGTGAAAAACGGCAAGGTGCGCGCCGACGGTCGTATGATGAATGATATGGTGCTACTGCAAGTGAAAAAACCGGGTGACAGTAAAGGTGCGTGGGATTACGTGAATCAGATCGCGGTGATACCTGCTGAGCAAGTGTATGGCACCTTGGAAGAGTCTACTTGCAAGCTCACCAAGGAGGGCGCTTAATGAGCCAGCGTAAAGTCATTGTGACGATCGCTCCGACGGGCGGAATGGCTTACAAAAGTCAGAATCCTGCCTTGCCGACTCAGCCTGCTGAAATCGCCCAAGATACTTACGACTGCTATAACGCGGGCGCAAGTGTCGTGGCTATTCATGCACGCACCCCGGATGACGGAGCTACTTGCGACGCCGCCATTTATCATGATATCAACACACGCATTCGTGCCAAGTGCGACATTATCTTGAATAATTCCACTGGCGGTGGTGTGCACGGCGAGATGATCGGCGAGACAGCACCCGGTTTGTGGGAGTTGCTCTGGGAAGAACGCATCAAGGGTATGGATGCGGGCGCAGAAATGTGTACGTTGGATGCCACCACCATCATTGCTAGTTTTGGTGGTAAAGAACTGCTCATGAACACGGCCCCCAGCAAAGCACGCTACCTCGCCGAGGAAATGAAAAAGCGCGGTATCAAACCCGAATGGGAGGTTTTTAGCCCCACCCATATTCTGCAAGATACCAATACCTTGATTGCTGAGGGTTTAGATGACGATCCCCCCTTTATTAATCTAGTAATGGGTGTGCATAAAGGGTTTCAAAATGCTATGCCTTATTCGCCTCGGCACTTGCAGTACATGGTCGATCTGCTGCCCCCCAACGCTATTTTTGGGGTTAGTGGTATCGGTCCAGCACAGCTACCCGCTGCGATGAACTCTTTGCTATTAGGCGGTCATGTTCGCGTAGGTCTAGAGGATAATTTGTATTATTCTCAAGGTGAATTGGCGACGAATATCCAACTGACCGAGCGCGTCGTACGGCTAGTACGTGAAATGGGTTATGAACCCGCCACGCCAGCGGAAGCGCGTGCCATGATGGGCTTACCTCGCCAAGGTGGGGTGAAGCCGGAGTTTGCCTTGTAAACAGCGCTGAAGCAGGTCAATAAGCAAACTGTTAAAGCCTGAGAGCGGTTATGCCGCTATCTCAGGCTTTTTTTGTTTACTACAGTTTTTACAGGCGAATGAGGCGTTTACCGAGGTTTTCGCCTTGATAAAGCTCGCTGATGGCGTTGAGCGCAGACTCAAGGCCGTCGGTGATATGTTCGGTGTAACGCAATTGGCCGTTCAGGACTGCCTGTTCCAGTTGGTGTACATAGTCGGCATAGGTGTCCATGTGATCAAAGATAATAAATCCTTGCATGCGCGCACGACGAGTAAGCAGTATGCGCTCTACCCGTGGCCCCATGGGGGTAGGATTCCATTGAGGGATCGAGGCCGTGCCACAAATAACCACCCGTGCGCCAATCGCTAGGTGCTGCATGACGGCATCGGAAATGGCGCCCGAGGTATTGTCAAAATAGACATTCACGCCTTCTGGGCATGCTTGTGATAGAGCAGAATGCAAATCATCGGTTTTATAGTTGATGACAGCATCGTAGCCAAAGGTGTCGTAGCAGGCCTTGACTTTGGCCGCTGAGCTGGTGAGGCCCACGGTGCGGCATCCTATCGCTTTTGCTAATTGGCCAACACAGGAGCCCACGCTACCGGCAGCGGTAGAAACGACCACTGTATCACCGGGCTTAGGTTGCCCCAGCTGCTCTAACGCAGTGGCCGCGGTAACGCCATTCAGACCTAAAACGCCAAGATACAAAGAGGGCGATAAGGTCGATGAAGTGATGCGTTGCACGACGGCATCGGGATCACACTGGGCGTAGTGCTGCCAACCGAACCAACCTAGCAAAAGTTCGCCCTCTTGGTAATCTGGGTGACGGGATTGTAGAACGCGCCCCACGCATAAAGCACGCATGACTTCCCCTACCGGGACGCTGGCATAGTTTTGGGCATCGGCTAGCCATCCACGCATGGCGGGCTCCACCGATAACCATTCATTTTTAATCAGTAACTGCCCCGCAGCCAAGGGTGATAGGGTTTCTTGTTCTATCTTGAATGTGTCAGCGGTCGGTATCCCTTGGGGCTTTTTGACCACGCGAATCAACTGGTTGAGTAAGGATGTCATAGTGGCAGAGAAAGAAGTTGTTAGTTCAAACAGTTGTAAAGGCTTTGTGTGTACTTGGCAAGATCTTGTTCGGTCCAGAGGGCAGAACGGTGAGCGTTAATGGAAAACGGCCATGAATACGTGGGTATCCATGGCCGTAGTGCGCCACCGATTAAGGTGGTATATATAGGGCGTACGCCGGTTAGCTGTTTTGGTCTATGATGCGCTGTGCCTCAATACGCACTCGTTCGGGGGCGGTGCCACCAATATGCTTGCGTGCAGCCACGGAGCCTTCCAGCGTTAACACTTGGAAAATATCCGCTTCAATACTGGCATCAAAGGCTTGCAACTGCTCTAAGCTAAGATCAGCTAAATCACAGCCTGCATCTTCACAATGGCGGACGGCAGCAGCCACGGTTTCGTGTGCATCCCGGAAAGGCAGGCCTTTTTTAACGAGATAGTCGGCCAAGTCGGTGGCGGTAGCAAAGCCCTGCAAAGCAGCATCGCGCATGGCTGAGGCTTTCACCTTAATACCAGCGATCATGTCGACAAAGATGGTTAAGGTATCGCGAATGGTGTCGGCGGAGTCAAACAAGCCTTCTTTGTCTTCTTGGTTGTCTTTGTTATAGGCTAAGGGCTGGCCTTTCATGAGCGTAAGTAGCGCAATAAGGTTGCCGTTCACGCGACCTGTTTTTCCACGAGCTAATTCCGGTACGTCCGGGTTTTTCTTTTGCGGCATGATGGAGCTGCCGGTACAAAAGCGGTCTGCTAGATCGATAAAACCGACTCGTGGGCTCATCCACATGACTAGCTCTTCAGAAAAGCGCGAAATATGCGTCATGATGAGTGCAGCGGCGGCACAGTATTCGATGGCAAAGTCGCGGTCTGATACAGCATCTAGCGAGTTGCGGCAGACTTCGTCAAAATTGAGCAGCTTGGCAACCATTTCGCGGTCGATAGGGAAACTAGTGCCGGCTAACGCTGCAGCCCCCAAGGGCAAACGGTTGACACGTTTGCGGCAGTCGGCCAAACGCTCAGCGTCGCGCTTAAACATTTCGGCATAAGCCAATAAGTGATGCCCGAAAGTAACCGGTTGAGCCACTTGTAAGTGGGTAAAACCCGGTAAAATCGTGTCCGCTTGCTCTAGAGCCAGTTGTGCAAGCTTGACCTGCATTTGAGCCAGTAGCTCTAGGGCGATATCAATTTCGTTGCGTAGCCATAGGCGTATATCGGTAGCTACTTGATCGTTGCGTGAACGACCTGTGTGTAAACGTTTGCCGGCATCACCGATTAGCTCTACTAAACGCTTTTCGATGTTTAGGTGTACGTCTTCAAGGTCGAGCAACCATTCAAATTGGCCAGCGTCGATTTCTTGCAGAATTTGCTGCATGCCGCGTTCAATATCTGCTTTATCCTCGGCGCTAATAACGCCAACCGCAGCCAGCATGGTGGCGTGGGCTAAAGAGCCTTGGATATCAAAGTGGGCCATGCGCTTGTCGAAGTTTACCGACGCGGTATAGCGCTTGACCAGATCGGAGACGGGCTCGGAGAAACGAGCGGACCAAGCTTGGGCCTTATTGGCGAACTGGTCCTGAGAGGCGGGGGTATTTTGATTTGACATAGCGAGAAATTATACGGGAATACGGGCACTACGCCGAGCCCTGTGCAGACACAGAAATACACGGTAAGGCGCTGTGCAGTATATTAGAGTGTTTACTGCTTACTGCCTACTATCCGTTGGCGTTATTAGCTGAGTTTTATAGAGCCTTAAAAAAGATGGAAGAAAAATTTCCGACTGAACCTCCATTAGCCGAGTGGTTGAATTGGTCAGTCATCGAGTCTTGGTTCCCTAGTAGTTTGTGGGCGCAGGTGGCGCTGGCATTGGTCGCTTTGCTATTGACGATGGCCTTAGCTAGTTGGATTACTTCACGGGTACTGTCTGGCTTATTTAAACGCTTATTACGGGTAGCGGGGCAAGAAGAATGGATTAAGGCCTTAGCGCAACACAAAGTGGTGCGTTATTGCTCCTACGCGGTGCCGGCTTACTTATTTGTGGGTAATGTTGCCTTGTTGCCAGTGAGCGAGGCGTGGTTAATCAGCATTGCTCGTATGGCGGCCACTTTAGCTACGGTGTTAACCGTATTAGCTTTAGTACGTTTGTTAGCCGCTTGGCAGCAGGTGTATGCGGCTTCAAATCGTGGCCAGACACGCTCTATTAAAGGTTATATCGAGCTCGCTAAGATTGCGCTCTGGGCAATAGGGGTGATTTTCGTTATATCTATTTTGATGGATCAGTCGCCTTTATTGCTACTCTCTGGCCTAGGGGCGTTATCAGCCGTCTTATTGTTAGTTTTTAAAGACACCCTGTTGTCTTTGGTGGCCAGCACCCAAATGAGTAGCAACGATATGTTGCGCATCGGCGACTGGATTGAGATGAAGCAAGCAGGGGCCGACGGCTTTGTGATCGATATTGCCTTACACACGGTCAAAGTTCAAAACTGGGATAAGACGGTCACTACGATTCCCACTTACAAGCTTTTTTCTGAAAGTTATCGAAACTGGCGTCAGATGTTTGAGTCGGGAGGGCGCAGAATTAAACGTACCCTTAGTATTGATGCCACCAGCGTGCGTTTTTTGAGCGATGTTGAAATAGAAGACTTATCCCGCTTTGCTTTATTAGACGAGTATTTGAAAGAAAAAAAGCAGCAATTAAGGCAGACTAATACAGCGCTTGCCCAATCTGGGATAGATCGCGTCAATCATAGGCGTCTCAGTAACATTGGAACCTTTCGTGCGTATTGCATGGCCTACATACAACAACACCCTGGAATACATCAGGGCATGATCATGATGGTGCGAATGATGGAGCCTGGAGCCGAAGGCATCCCGATAGAGATATACTGTTTCACTAATAATACAGCTTGGGTGGAGTTTGAACGTATACAAGGGGACATTTTTGATCATTTTTTAGCGATTCTGCCAGAAATGTCCTTGCGCCTGTTCCAGACTCCAACGGGCTATGACTTGAGCCAAGGCTTAAGCATGGCACGTCATGCCGCCAGCTTAGGGGACAGCAACAATAATTCAACGACTAACGGAATCTCATCATGAAGCAAATTACAGCCATTATTAAACCATTTAAGCTCGATGAAGTGCGCGAAGCGCTATCAGAGCTGAACGTGAACGGTTTAACGGTGACTGAGGTAAAAGGTTTCGGACGTCAGAAAGGACATACAGAGCTGTACCGCGGGGCTGAGTATGTAGTGGATTTTCTGCCGAAAATTAAAGTCGATGTGGTAGTGGAGGCCGATCGTAGTGAAGCGGTCATCGACGCAATTATTAAAGCGGCCCATACAGGTCGCATTGGTGACGGAAAAATTTTCGTCACCAATATCGAGCAAGCGATTCGTATTCGCACCGGAGAAAGTGGGCGCGAAGCCTTATAAAGCCATTACTCCGGTGGGCTATGCATAGTTTGCTATGTGTTGACGATGAAAATAGCTCCGTGGCCCACGGGGTGGTAAAGCTTAGGCGGTTGTGGTGTGGCTAGCAGGAGAACGGCTTTCATGCCTCCACAACCAGCTCAGAGCGCAAAGCAAGGCAATTACAATAGGAAAACTGCCCTGGTTGATAACGTCCCAGCCATATTTAGCCAATACTTGGCCAGAGCTGAAGGAAGACAGAGCGACGCAACCAAAAACAATGAAGTCGTTTAAAGCCTGAACGCGGCTGCGCTCAACGGGACGATAGCAGGAAATCACCATATTGGTGGCGCCAATAAAGCCGAAGTTCCAGCCTACACCCAACAAAATAAGGCTTAACCAAAAGTGGTTGACTGATAAACCGGTCAAGGCCACCGCACTGGCAGCACCAATAAGTAATAGGCCAATCATCGTAATAGGGATTTGGCCGAACCGTTTAATCAGATTGCCGGTAATAAAGCTAGGGCCGAACATGGCCAGAATATGCCATTGAATACCTAGCGTTGAATCCGTAATGCTGTGACCGCAGCCTATCATGGCCAACGGGGAGGCCGTCATCATAAAATTCATGAGGCCATACGAGGCAACCCCGGCCAGTACAGCCACAATGAAGCGTGGTTGGCGAGCGATTTCTTTAAGAGGGCGTCCCTGGTAAGGCCCGGTATGGCGTGACGTGGAGCCTAGGCTTTTAGCCCGCAATAGTAACACTAAGGGTATGACGCAGGCTGCCAGCACCGCTTGCGAGAAGAACGAGGCCATAAAGGGGTGCAAGGGTGTTAGATCGCTAGTCCAGATAATAGTTTGACTGGCAATCACAGCACCTAAAAGCCCCCCAGCCAACACCCACGAGGTCGCTTTGGGGCGAAACTCATCATTGGCGCCATCAGCGGCGGCGAAACGATAGTTTTGCACATACGAGGCATAGCACCCTGCCAGCGCCACCCCCAGACAAAAAATAGTAAAGGAAGCGATATAAATGCCCCACGTGGCCAGTAAGCCACCGCCGATGCCGAGAATAGCTCCCAGTAAATAGGCTTGCTTGCGCCCTATGCGCTGCATCATGAATATAGCCGGTAGTATGCCTAGCGCCAGCCCTAAATTAAAGGTGGTGACGGGCAGAGTGGCTAGTTCTGGAGAAGAGGCTAGTTGCTGTCCTACCAAGCTACTTAACGCCACTACTAGTGCCGGATTGGCGCCGCCGAGTGCTTGCATGCCAGAAAGCACAAGCGCATTATGCCGCCCTGAATCACCACTGCTCATGAGAAATACCTTGTCTATGCTTTATATAAATTTTAATTATAAGTTTATAACAAAGCCTATTGTTTAGCCTATTAGTCCATTGCGATGTGCCAGAATTCAGGGGTAAAACTTTCTGCTACTAGCAAAGGGCTACCTTGCCGCCAGAAGACCGAACAACGGGCCAATATTTGTGTAGGAGCAGGAGGGTGTGGGGAGCCATGCTGCAAAGCTGATAATCGAACTGTGCGATAAAGAGGCATGTGTGCATGCAAACGGCAGCTTAAAAAGGCCGAACGTTGTATCTGCGCATCGTTATATAGCATGTCGGCTAAGGGACGTTGGCGCAGACGACGCATGCCTTGCCACAGCCCATGGGAGTCTACTAGTGGGGTGAAGCTGCGTGCCACAACACATAAAACGCCGTCAATTGCCATGCGCACTTCACGTACCCAAACGGGGGCGGGACACGCGCGGTCTAACAGCCAGGCCTCGTCTTCTTTGAGCCCTGTGGCATATTCGCGCACCACGTTTAGCTCAACCTGTCCTAGTTGTCGTAGGCCGTCAGTCAAGGCACCGGGTCGATGTAACCAGTACTTTTGCAGCGGACTGTAGCTAGGTCGCAGGTGTTGTTGCCAAGGTTTTTTTTCAATGCAATGGAATTTCATAAACTATATTATCGCCAAAGCCATAAAATATCGCTTATGGAAAAAATACGTATTTCAAAATTAATGGCCGAACGCGGTATGTGTTCGCGACGCGAAGCAGACGCTTTTATTGAGCGAGGTTGGGTGCGGGTCGATGGCGAGGTGGTTTCCGAGCTAGGCTCTAAGGCTTATCCAAATCAAAAAATCACCTTGGAAAAACAAGCCCGTCAAAAACAGACCCAACGGGTGACGATTATTTTACATAAACCGGTGGGTTATGTATCGGGGCAGGCTGAAAAAGGCTACCGCAATGCTGTCTCGCTTATTTCGGGTGTTACGCAGTACAAGGGTGGGCGAGGAGGGGTGCGCTTTGAGCCCGGACATCTGCGTGGTTTAGCCCCTGCTGGGCGTTTGGATATTGACTCGACAGGTATGTTGATTCTTACTCAGGATGGCCGTATAGCGCGTCAAATCGTGGGCGAAGACTCAGTCATCGAAAAAGAATATTTAGTGCGCGTCAGTGGCAAGCTCACTGAGCGTGGCTTAGCAATGCTTAACTTTGGTCTGACCCTAGATGGTCAGCAGTTGCGGCCTGCCGAAGTAAGCTGGCAGAACGAAGACCAATTGCGTTTCATTTTACGTGAAGGCCGTAAGCGCCAAATTCGTCGTATGTGCGAAATGGTGGGCTTGAAAGTAGTAGGGTTAAAGCGCGTGCGTATTGGGGATATCGTGCTGGGCGATTTACCGGTAGGCCAGTGGCGCTACCTAAAAGAAGGTGAGCACCTAGCCTAACTGGGTGTAAGTGGGGCAAAAGCCTAGAGTTTATGCTGTTGCAAATAGCTTTGGGCTTTATTATCTTGGGCCATCGCGGCTTTAAGCCAGGGCAGAGCCTCGGACAAAGACTGATACAGGGTCCACGGCGGATTCACAATAAACATACCGCTGCCGTGTAAACCTAAACCATCGCGGCTTGGGGCACGCACAGTCAGACTAGTATGTAGCCAAGGTAGTGTTTGGCTTTCTAGGTAGCGCCGTAATTGCTGTACTTCAGGGCGCTGTACCAGGGGATACCAAATGACAAAACAGCATTGCGCAAAACGGCGTAAGGCCTCGTTAAGGCTGTGCTGTACCTGGCGATAATCGCCCTTGGCCTCGTAAGAAGGGTCCATCACCACTACTGCTCGCCGTGAAGGTGGAGGCAGTAAGCGTTTTATACCGTCGAAACCGTTTTCAGCATACAGGCGAACGCGACGGTTAGGACGTGGAAAAAGCTGTTTAACGTTATCGTTTAACGTTTGAAACTCAGAAGGGTGCAACTCAAATCCATGAAAGCTATCTTGCGGACGTAGTGCGGTGAGGGCTAACCAAGGTGAGCCTGGATAATAGCGCGCAATGCCATCGGGGTTGAGGTCTGCAATCGCATCCAGATAGCGTTCAACCATCGCAGGTGGGTTCTCGGCTTGCAATACTTTGTCCAGCCCATCGTAGAACTCGCCCTTGGTTTGGGCCCAGTCGTCCTCTAGGTCGTACAAGCCGGAACCGGTGTGCGTGTCGATAATGCTGTAAGGGCTATCTTTTTGAGCGTAATAATCAAAGATTTGCAGCAAGATAGCGTGTTTAAGTACATCGGCATGATTGCCGGCGTGAAATGCGTGACGGTAACTGAACAAAATGTTTGCAGCCTAAGCTGATCCTTGGAATTAAAAAGAGTCTGGACGTATGGTGGTAATTCTATCGGTAATGATGGCATCGCAGCCCCAGTCCAATAGTTCACGCACGCGCTCGGCTTCGTTGACGGTCCACACGCACACGGTGTAACCCGCTAGTTTAATCGCTCGCGCCTGAGCTTGCGTAAGATACCGAGTATTGACGTTCAAGCCTATGCAGCCTAGCTCCTCTAGCTTGTCTTGCCAATTAGAGGGTAATTCTGCCTCGATGAGCAGCGCACGGGGCATATCTGGGGCAGCCTGTTTGGCCGCCGCTAAGCTGGACTCGGAAAAAGACGAGAGCAAAGGTGGTAGAGCAGCCGCTTGCCATAACTGCTGAGCCAACAGGGCAATGCGTTGACCGGTTTCAGCTTCGCGCCCTGCGCTGGGCTTAATTTCTATATTGCTGTGAATTTGGTTGGCTATGGTGTAGTGTGCAATGCTATATAAGCTGGCAATGGGCTCACCGGCATAGGCAGAAGAGTGCCACGCGCCGAAGTCTAACTCAGCTAATTGCGCATAGGTGTAGTCGCTAGCTGGGCCTTGGTGGTTGCTGGTGCGGTCTACGTCATCATCGTGCAATAAAATAGGTACACCATCTTGACTTAGTTTGACGTCGAACTCCATCATGCTAAAGCCATTGGCCGCGCCTAAACGTATAGCAGACAAGGTGTTTTCCGGCGCCAACTTACCGGCTCCACGGTGGGCGATAAGCTGAGGATAATTCCAGTTGTGCGTGAAGTTAGCCACGATGGGGCTCCTTTATTAAGCATGGAATGTAAAAAACAGATTTACTATTTTCATTCAGGCTGTAAACTAACCGGTTAGGTTTTTAGCCATTGCATGGTGTTACACTGCCGATTTTATGCCAGACACGCACGGTGTGCTCAAAGCATTGTCAATTTGACACGCTAGACGGCATGCTCATCCGCAGCGATTCGCTGCATGCGATAGTAGGTGATAATGAATGTTTGAATTTATTCGTAGACATCAGCGCTTGATGTTGTTGGTGTTGCTAGTTTTAATTTTGCCGTCATTTGTACTGATAGGCGTAAGCGGTTATACCAATTTCGCCACGGGCGATAAAGAAATAGTCCAGATAGGTGATAGTGGAATCACTGTACAAGAGTTCGATCAAGCTAGACGCGCGCAACTTGAAGAAGCTCAGCGTAATTCGCCTGATGGCTTTGATATAGAGCGTTACGACACTCCGGCTATCCGTCAGCAGTTGCTCGATAACATGATCGATCAGCGTGTTTTGATTAATGTCGCTACCCAAGAACGATTTAGTGCTTCGGATGCTGTATTGCGTGAGTCCATCGCCGCCACGCCAGCCTTTCAAGAAAACGGCGTTTTCTCACCTAAGTTGTACGAAGAGCGATTACGTGGGGCGGGCATCGAGGCGCGTACTTACGAACAAAGCGAACGTGCCCAGTTGGCCTTGGCGCGGGTATTGGAACCTGTTGTGGGCACCGCCCATATTTTGCCTAGCGTAGTGGGGCAGCTAGAGCGAGCATTGACTGAAGCGCGACAAATACGCGTTAAGCAGTTCAGTCAGGCTGATTACCTAGAGCAAGTAGACGTTACCGATGCCGAGCTGCAGGAATGGTATGACAAGAACAAGCAGTCTTTAGAAATTCCCGAACAAGTAACGGCTGAGTTCCTATTGCTGGACGAGGCCGCTGCAACAGCCAGTGTGGGCACTCCCGACGAGGCACAACTCCAGCATTACTACGAGCAAAATAAAAGTCGCTTTGTATTGCCAGCGCGTGCTCACATCAGTCATATTTTAGTGGCGTTAACGGCCGGTGCCAGCGATAGCGAGCGTGAGCAGGCTCATGCCAAGGCCAAACAAATAGCCACGGCAGCACAGGCTGATAACGCCAATTTTGCTGAGCTGGCCAAAACGCAGTCCGAGGATGCAGGCAGCGCCAGTCAAGGTGGTGACCTGGGTTGGATCGTGTATGGTAGCTGGCCCGCTGCATTGCAAAACGCTGTGTTCTCCTTGCCTACCGGTGCGGTATCGGATGTGATTGAAGGCCCTAGCGGTTTTCATATCTTTAAAGTGCTCGAGACCGAACCAGAACGTGGTCAAAGTTTTGAGCAGGCTAAAACGCAGATTGAGCAAGAGTTACGCACACAAATGGCGGCAGAAAGCTTTGCCGAAATCGCCACCGTACTCACTGACTTAGTTTACGAGAACGAAGATAGCCTGCAGCCAGCCGCCCAAACCTTAGGTTTGCCGTTGCATGTAGCCGCTGGTATTACTCGTCAAGGCTTGTTGGACGCCTCTCAGGTGCAGGGCGATAATGCGGCCGCTAGCAGCCCTTATTGGGTCACCCTCAATGACAGCCGTGTGCGGCAGTCTTTGTTTGCGCCTATTAGCCTGAAAGACCGTAAAAATTCGGGCGTATTGGAACTGTCGCCAGATACGATTATCGCTTTGCGTGTCGCTGACGTGATTCCGGCTTATGTGCCCGAGTTTGCACAAGTTAAAGATAGTCTAGTCGAGCGTCTGCGCCATGAAAAAGCCTTGGCCTTGGCGGTTGCAGAAGGTGAGGCGGAATTAAAGCGTCTGCAAGCTGATAACACACTAGAGCGAGTAGGCTTCACGCCTGCAGAACAGGTGAGTCGCTCTGATTTCGGCGTTTTTACTGAAGCTGACTTGAACACAATCATGGCCGTGGATACTCAGACCTTACCTACGTATGTAGGCATTCAGGGGGCTGATCAATATCGTCTGGTTGAGGTGCTCGAAGATATCCCTGGCACAGTCAGTCCACAAGGTGAGCAATTCATTGCAGCCCGCATGAGCCCGCTTCTGGGCAATAGCGAAGCACAGGCCGTGCTACAAGTGCTACGTCAAGAGCAAGGTGTTAAAATCCTGCCTGCGGCGGCCGAGGAAATCAATCCTACTAGCCAAGACTAAGCTATTGCTGCCTGACTGATAGGGCGGTAATGGGTTGATTAATTAACGATGACCACCGTGTAGTGTGGTCATCGTTTTTTTATGGTGCGATCATGATAATGACAAAGTGGCCTGAGCGACTGCAAGTTCTACGTGCGTGGCGCTACGCATTGCTTTTAGCAAGCCTAAGCCTAGCGGCGCCGTTGGTGCAGGCCTCTACCTACATAGAAAGGGTGTTGCATAAGCCCGTGCCGGGTGGCGTAGCCGTGCTCAATGCGGGGCAGGCAGAGCAGGCGCCCGAGGTGTATGTAGATGGGCAGCGTGTGATGGTCATAAAGGATGCCGACGGCGCTTGGAAGGCTATCGTGGGCATAGATTTAAAAACCAAGCCCGGTACGATTAGCCTGCAAGACAACCAGGGTTTGAGCTTACACGTGGTGGTAGGTAACAAGCACTATAAAGAGCAACATATACGTTTGAAAAATCAAGCGCATGTGAACCCAGATCCTCAACAACAAGCTCGCTTCGCTGCCGAATATGCGGCACAAATTCAGGCCTATAGTCAGTTCCGGCCCGAAGGTCCTTCCAATGTGGTCTTTGAAAAACCCGTGCCGGGACGTTTATCCAGTCCTTTCGGTTTGCGCCGTTTTTTTAATGGCGAGGAGCGTAACCCCCATTCGGGCTTAGATTTGGCATCCCCGCAGGGAACTCCCGTTAAGGCCCCAGCAGATGGGGTAGTCTCTCTTGTGGGCGACTACTTTTTCAATGGTAAAACGGTGTTTGTTGATCATGGGCAGGGGTTTATCACCATGTATTGCCATCTGTCGGCGATTGATGTGCAGCCGGGCGACAGCATTAAACGGGGCGAGGTGCTAGGGCGAGTAGGGGCCACTGGCCGTGCAACCGGCCCGCATTTGCATTGGAATGTGAGCTTAAATAATGCTCGAGTGGATCCTGCGATTTTTATTCAGGCTTTTCAACCCTAGGAAGCTTACATGTCTGCTTTTGCCGTAAGCGGTTTTAGGCGCGGCCTACTGGATAGTTCGGCCATCGCACTAGGCTATATTCCGGTGGCCATTTCTTTTGGATTAACTGCTTATCATCAGGGCTTAAGTCCTTTTGTAGCCGTATTGATTTCCTTATTAGTGTATGCCGGAGCCAGCCAGTTTGTTCTGCTTAGCATGTTGGCAACGGGTGCCAATATGGCCAGCTTGTTGGCAGTAGTGGTGGTGATGAATCTGCGTCACTTGTTTTACGGCCCTTCTATATTGACCCATTTTGGTACGGCCCCACGCCATTTATCGGTATTTATTCTGGGGGCGGGTTTAACCGACGAAGTCTTTGCGTCTGCCTCGGGGAAAATGGCAAATGTGCCTGCCGAACAGCGTGAGTGGTGGTACTGTGGTTTGCAACTAGGGGCCTATGCTTCTTGGGTGGGCGGTACAGCAGTGGGCGCTTACTTAGCCCAAGACCTACTGGCTGACTCACAGGTGCTCACCAAAACCTTGGGTTTTGTATTGCCGGCTTTGTTTTTTGCGTTGTTGTTAGAAATACGTCATGCGGTAGCCCCTGGCGTGATGTATACCGCCGCCGTGGTGGCGCTATTATCGGTCTGGTTGATGCCAGCCTATCTGGGCATTATTGTAGCGATGCTAGCAGGCGGTGCATACGCTTTGCGGCGTCAATAGGCAGGAGCTATTATGCAAGATATAACGGTGTTGATGATAGTGATTGCGTTGGCGGGTTTAGGCACATACTTAATTCGTGTGTTGCCCATGAAATGGCACGAGCGCGGGCAACAGCAGCATAGCGACAAGGCACACTCAACACGCTTGATCCCGGTGCTGCAAGCCATTGGGCCAGCAGCCATCGTGGCTTTGCTGTGTATTTCCTTAGCTGGTTTGCTTACACCACCTAGTTGGCTAAGTGACAGCCTTTGTGTTGCCTTAGGTTTACTAGGTGTGATGGTAGGCCACCGCTTGGGTGGTATTGCCATAGGCACCCTGTTAGGGGTGCTTACCTACGGCTTAAGCCTTTACGTGTTGCTGTAAGGCAAGAAGGGGCTGCGGGTACCCTTTACCACTGCTTAACCCTTCACCCGCACTATCTTTTGCACCTGAGGCACATGCCGTATGGCGCGTATCACACGAGCCAAATGATTGCGGCTATCTACCTGTACAGTGACATGCAACAAGGAGGTTGCGGCGGCTTCATCTGGCATGGAAATGTGAATAATGTTGGAGTCGGCATCGGTGATTTCAGCAGCCAGACGACCGAGGACTCCACGCTCGTTAAGGACGGTAACATCAAGGCGGGTAGACAAGTGTCGAGCCGTATTGCTATCCCACATTACCGGTACCCAACGCTCGGGTTCTTTGGCCTGAGCACGCTGAGCGATTTCACACTCTGCCATGTGCACCACTAAGCCGTGGCCCATACGTATGCCGCCGATAATCGCGTCGCCTGGTAACGGGCCGCAGCAAGGTGCTAATTGTACTGCTTGCCCTTCGTTGCCTTGAATAAGAATAGGAGCCAAGGAGCTGGAGGTGAAATCGTCGATGGCTGCTGCTGTGGTTTCTAGCAGGGTGGTTTCTGGAGCGAAGCGGCGTGCCACGACCGCAGCTAAACGTTTGCCCAAGCCAATATCGGTAAGGATTTCTTCTCGTGACGCGGCGCCAGAGCTTTTAGCTAACTTGTCCCAAGCGGGGTCGTCATCACGTACCGGTGGCAAGCCCATTTGCTCGAACGCTTGATCTAATAAACGACGGCCAAAATCAAGCGACTCTTCGTACTGTACGGTACGAAGAAAATGACGGATTTCCGAACGGGCACGGCCAGAGCGCACATAATTAAGCCACTGAGCCTGTGGGCGTGCTGCCGGAGAAGTGATGATTTCAACCGAGTCACCACTTTTCAAATCAGTGCGTAGTGGGGCAAATTCGCCATTGATTTTGGAAGCAACGGCATGATTGCCAATATCGGTATGAATAGTGTAGGCAAAGTCTACGGGTGTGGCGCCCCGAGGTAAGGAGATAATTTTGCCCTTTGGGGTATACACATAAACGGCATCGGGGAACAAGTCGACTTTGACATGCTCTAGGAATTCAGTGGAATCGCCAGTTTGGCTTTGTATATCAAGTAAAGACTGCAGCCAGCGGTGCGTGCGCTTTTGTAGGTCGTTAAGCGTGACATCGTCGTCTTTGTAGAGCCAATGCGAAGCAACGCCTTCTTCGGCAACATGATCCATCTCGCGCGTGCGGAACTGAAATTCGACAGGCGTGCCGTAAGGGCCGATAAGCGTGGTGTGTAGCGACTGGTAGCCATTCACTTTGGGGATGGCAATGTAGTCTTTAAATTTGCCTGGCACGGGGCGATACAACTGATGTAAGGTGCCTAAGGCCAGGTAGCATTCGGGTAGGGTGTGCACAATAACCCTAAAACCGTAAATATCAAGTACGTCCGAAAAAGACTTTTTTTGCTCGACCATTTTACAGAAGATACTGTAAAGCGATTTTTCCCGACCACTGACATCGGCCTCGATGCCGGCAGCGGGCAGGGCAACCCGCACTGCATCAGTGATTTTGCTGAGTACTTCCCGGCGATTGCCGCGCGCGGACATCAAGGCCTTGTGTAGTACCCGATAGCGATTAGGGTACATGGCTTTGAAGCAACGATCTTGCAGCTCGCGAAATAAGGCGTTGAGCCCTAGTCGGTGGGCAATGGGTGCGTAAATGTCTAGGGTTTCTTGGGCGACGCGGCGACGCTTTTCTGGCTTGACGGCATCCAGTGTGCGCATATTATGCAGGCGGTCGGCCAGTTTAATCAGTATGACCCGTACATCGCGCGACATGGCCAGTAGCATTTTGCGAAAGCTATCGGCTTGCTGTTGTGTTTTTGTGGCGACTTCTAAGCGATCCAGTTTAGAGACACCGTCTACAATCTCAGCGACATCGGCACCGAATTTCTCGGCGAGCTCTTGTTTGCTGACATCTTGGTCTTCAATGACGTCGTGCAATAATGCAGCCATCAAAGAGTCTGCATCGAGTTTCCAGCCAGCACAAATTTCGGTTACTGCGATAGGGTGCGAAATGTAGGGTTCGCCGCTAGCACGGAATTGTCCTAAATGCGCTTGGTCAGAAAAACGATACGCCTCGCGTACCCGCTCTACATCTTTCGGATCCAAGTATTTGGAGATGATTTTCGTGAGCGGCGCCAGCGAGGCGATGGTGTTGTTGGTACTTTGTTCGGCCTCGGGTGAATAGACGCCATTCGGGCGTGCTGAGGCCTTGCGTTTTCCTAGGCGTGACCCTTTTTTTAAAACAGCTAATAGACCAGTTGATGCGCCTCGAAACCGCGGAAATACCATTGAATACCTCTAAGTGTTAGGTGGGTACCTTACGCAGCATTTCTATGCCGGTTGCACCAGCCGCAATTTCACGTAAAGCGGTCACTGTTGGTTTGTTTTTGGACTCTATGCGGGGTTCGTGACCTTGAGCCAGTTCGCGAGCGCGGTAGGCGGCGGTTAGCGTAAGATTAAAGCGATTAGGAATCTGCTCCAGGCAGTCTTCTACAGTAATACGAGCCATGTTTGATAACTTTAAGGTTAAGTTAAGCCTGTTTAAAGACCTAACTGTTGAAAAACGGAGGTTTGTCGAGCCGCTTGGTTGGCGACCCGTAAACGACTGGCTTGCACAATCAGGGAAAGCTGTGCCACAGCAGTGTCAAAATCTTGATTTATAATAACATATTGGCATTCATGCACATGGCTGATCTCGCCTGTTGCAGCCAGTAAGCGACGCTCAATCACTTCATCGCTATCTTGGCCGCGAGTGCGTAGCCTTTTCTCTAGTATAGCCAGTGAAGGGGGCAAAATAAAGATACCCACCGCTTGGGGGAAGTTCTCTTTTACTTGGCGCGCTCCTTGCCAGTCAATTTCCAATAGCACGTCTTTGCCCGCATTCAAGGCTTGTTCTACAGCTTTGCGGGGTGTGCCGTAGTAATTGCCATGAACATGCGCCCACTCAAGCATGGCATTGTCATCGCGCAAGCTTTCGAACTCTGGGGTGTCCACAAAGTAATAGTGCTTAGCGTGCTCTTCGCCTGGGCGTGGGGCGCGTGTCGTGCAAGAAATCGATAAACTAATGTTATGGTCTTGGGCAAGTAAAGCATTAACCAGACTGGATTTGCCAGCCCCGCTGGGGGCTACCACAATAAAAACACTGCCAGGAAAGTGAGCAGACGACATAAGCGCGGTGAAGAAAGGAAAAAATTAATCGTTAAAAAGGTCAGTGTTTTGGCCGAACTCATCCAGCACGGCTTGGCGGCTACGTAAATCGTTGCACAGAAACACGACGGTATCGCCGGGGTTCATATTGAACAGTACCTCTTGCACAAGCTCAGGAGCGTCTGCAGCTTGGGTGATAGCCATTACATGAATATCGCCTCCGGCTTCAAACTGCTCTTGTGGCACGAATTCAGCAACCCGCTCAAGATCAGGTTCGCTCAGTACGACATAAGCCCAAACAGTATGTTCGTCTAGGCTAATTTGCAGTACTGAACCGGCGGGTATGGTGCGCAAAACTTCACTTTGTACTTGCATAGTAGGGCTTCTTTGTTCAAGGTAATTGCAGTACTGCCGTAACAGGGGTGTGGTCCGAAGGCTGCTCCCAAGTGCGCGGCTCGCGATCAATCTCACATGCGACGCAGAACTCTTTCAGGCTATCAGAAAGTAATGCGTGATCAATCCGCAAACCTGCATCCCGTCTAAAGGCAAATCGGCGGTAGTCCCACCACGTAAATGGGCTGCCGTTTTGCTCAAACAGGCGATAGGCATCATGAAGTCCTAGGCTGAGTAATTTATTCAGCGCCGCACGCTCGGGCTCAGAAACTAAGACCACGTTTTGCCATTTAGCGGGATCATGCACGTCAGCATCCGTAGGGGCGATATTATAGTCCCCAAGTATCGCTAGATGGGGATACTTTTGTATTTCCGTACTTAGCCACTGATATAGCGCTTCAAACCAAGCCAGTTTGTACGTGTATTTATCGCTTTCTAAATCTTGACCGTTAGGGCAGTAGGCACTTATTACCCGTACAGGGCCGGCGCTAGTGTCGTAGGTCGCCGCAATAATACGTTGCTGGTGGTCGTCAAAGTCGGGAATGTTTCGTTGTACGTCATACCCTTGAGTACGTGAAATTAAGGCAACCCCGTTATAGGTCTTTTGACCCGCCCATACCGCTTGGTAACCGATTTCTTGTAAGGCTTCGATAGGGAAGCGTTCGTCAGGAATTTTAAGTTCTTGTAGACAAAGCACATCTACAGGGTTGGCTTGTAGCCACTGTATCACTTGAGGCAAGCGTACATTAAGCGAATTGACGTTCCAGGTGGTGAGTTTTAAGGTGGTCATAAAAAGTCTGGGTTCAAGGAGTGCGCCCTGAACAGTGGTCCCGTAGCGTAATCAGAGTATTGTCATAGTGTAGCCTTGCTAGGGTGAACTTGTCCTTGTTCAAGGGGAGAGTATCCCCACCAGTGCAGTCATGCGCAGAGTATTTAATTTTCTTTTATTTCTGTTATCTTCTTCTAAAACGCGGCTAACTTCTTGTTTATTTGAGGTTTTTACTTGTTTGTGTTATGATGGATATTGTTCGGAGCCAGTGGGTGTGCTCCGTCTTGCCGATGTATACAGGAGTTTTGCTTAGTGTCTACAAAGAAGCCGGTTCGTCGCAAGCCCCTTGTGGAAGTTCAACCATTAAATTGGGTAGCACCAGAACAGCGCAAGGATGATGTCGAGGACGAGAAGTCCTTTGAGCAGCAGGATTCAGAATTGACTGCACAAGGATAAAGCGTCCGTAGGCTGACCATTTTTTGGCAGGCCGCTTACGTTTTATCTGATAAAACCGAACCTCGCTTAACGAGCGACGTTCGGTTTTTTTATTGCCTAGACTAAGGCTTATTGCCAGGAGCTGCCCGGCGGTAATGACAGGCTATGGTGGGAAAGACGGAAAGACCAAGGGCTTTCGGAGGCCGGGGCGAGGACGACGCTGTGCTCGTGTTGAAAGCTTTCTATATCGCCAGGCCAAAGCTGGAATCCTAGGCGTGATCCTTCATGATCTTGTTCAAAAGACCACAGAGCCGTGCAGTGATAGCATCGGTATAAGTGTACGAATGTGAGGCCTGACTTGTTGATGTGCTCAGCCACGACATTCATATAAGCATGTTTTTGCTTATCTGATACAGCTAACGGCAGTTTTTGGCATGGTAAACATAAATTAAGGTAACCCTTATCGCCCATTTCCCTCTCCCAGTTGAAGCCATGTTTAAGAGTGTGTGTAGGACCACTTAGATGAGCTTATGGTAGGCAAACAAAAAAGTAAAGAATAGAGAAAAAAGAAATAAAGTTTTTCGTTTTTTCTTGCTTCGCCGATTTGGAGTTGGGAATTGTTTACCCACAGCCCTAGCGCCATTATCAGCAATAGTATTTTTCGCCTATTGAAAACCCTGCTTACGGGCGTGTAGGATCAACCGTGCCAATGATAGATTGCAGCTCTGCTTGCTCGGGCATCTCTAGGCATTGCATCACGTGTAATGAGCCCCCGCTTTTGGACTGATAAGGGTGTTGCAGTTGTTCGGCCACGGCGGCAGCAATTTTTTCATAAACCTCGATTTCGCCTTCGCTGAACTCCACATAGGCGCCCGAAGCTCGCCCTGCATCGGCGGCCAGTTCGCTGTTAGGGAAAGACTGCATCAGACATTGGCTAATCGCAAATTTGTTCAGTTGTTGTTGATTTTGATCCTTGTCTAGGGGCTTGGCGTGAGCATTCACACCAAGGGCGACCAGAAGTAGTAAACAGATTTTATGCATAATCATGGTAGAACCCACAGTTTAGCGCGCGTAGCACGCGCAAAATAACAAGTATCCGAGCATGTGGATCCGTTCCACAGCGTGACGTGTCCGGTGGCATCATTCCAGCCAGAGACCTCGAAGAGCAGTATGCCTTTTTTGCCCAAAAACTGCTGTAAATTTGGATTGTTCTGTACGTAATCGGGCTTACCAAAGCGGGTCTCAATGTGATTACTTAAATCGCTAACACGAAATAAATATTTTTCTCCTTTGGCGCCGGACGAAACTGCACCAGCGTTGGAAGGAATGGAAAAACCGGTTTGGTTAAATACATAGCTCATTCTGATGGCGCAGGCATTGGTAAAAATACCAGCATCAATATTAGTTTTAACCTTGCCACCTATTACGGAGCCGACATTTTCTACGGATCCGTGGACTTGCGAAAAAGAAGTCCAAGCATGTGTAAAAGAAGGGCGCTGGCTGCTCATACAGTAGGTTGATCTAATGAGTTAATAATAAGCAAAGCGTACCCACTGAACATGACAACTTGGATAAGCAAGCACCGCTTTTAGGTATCCAGTTGCAACATGAGTGGTGTGTTTTGTCGGTGAGAGTGGGGCGCTTGAAGAGGATGATGACTACGTACTTTTCGGTAGGATAAATCCGGTTTGTGTCGTAGTTTGCTTAAGTGAATTAAGTTTAAATAAAGCTCTTATGGCGAAGATGGATTAAATCCCTTGCGGCATCTTTCTTATTACCTGTGCTAACCGTTGACGCACAACGTCATTATGCATAGAATGTTTTGTAAAGAGTTTTTATGGCGATTGAGTTTCGTGATACTTGGCTGGCTGCTTTTTATGAGAAAGGTCTTAGTTCAAGAAAAATCCCGCAAACAATTGAAAATGCGCTTTTTAGAAAATTGCAAATTTTAGATGCCGCCTACAAAGAGTCTGATCTTCGGGCGCCGCCAGATAATCGTTTTGAGCATTTACAAGGAAAATTGATAGGACCGTGTTCTATTCGTGTGAACCGACAGTATCGTTTGATTTTTATATGGGAAAACGGTCTAGCAAAAAACGCCTATTTGGACCCGCATGTCTACGAGTTATAGCGGAGTAGTGTAATGAGAGCGACGAAACGTAGGCCCGTCACCGTTGGTGAAATGCTGACACTGGAGTTTTTGCAGCCCTTAAATATTGATATCAAAGAGCTTGCGGAGGCCATGGGGGTACATAGAAACACCTTAAGTCGTATTGTGAACGATAAAGGCGTGCTGACTGCTCCGATGGCCATTAAATTGGCAGCTGCTTTGGGTAATACGCCGGATTTCTGGCTAGATATTCAACATGCGGTAGAGCTGTGGGATGTACGTCATCGCGCCTATGAACATGAAGCAGAAAATGTACGTTTGGTTAGACAATTAGCACACCGGTAGCCTGGTAGGGCTTGCATGAGTTGGTTTGTTTGAGCTATATTAAAGGCTCATATGAGCCGAAGTGAGGTGGCTATGAATCCGAACAAAGAAACGCCCGTTGTGCGCAGAACGCGTAGGTCTGCGGTGGCGGCTAGCGCTACACCAGCAACAAAAAAGTTGCCGGGCAGGCAGGCTTATGTATTGCGTCACGCAAGTAAAACAACCGGGCTAGCTGAAAATGCCCCCAGTCTGTTGACCAGATACGCCGACATGGATGTACAAGATCGCATTCGTTTAGTGCGTGAAGGGGTGCCTGCCGAGCTTATCGATGATCTTGGTACGGCTATGCATGTGCCGCGGATTCAATTGTTAGATTGGATGGGGCTGCCTGAAGCGACTATCAAGCGACGCATTCGCGATGTACAACCCTTAAGCCGCCCTGAGGGTGAGCAAGCCTTGGCCATGACTCGGCTGATTCGTCAGGTGCAACGCATGGTAGACGAATCCGGTGACAGTACTAATTTTGACGCGGCCTTGTGGTTAGCACAATGGTTGGCCGAGCCTAACCCAGCCCTTGGAGGTGTGCCGCCAGGCCAGTACATGGATACGGCGGAAGGCTTTATGCTGATTTCCGATACCCTGGCGCGTATGCAGTCAGGCGCCTATGCATGAGCGAGAAAGCAAGCTTACAAATATGGCGCATCGGGGTGGATACGCCCACCTATGAAGCCCACGATATGCAAGGCGAAGGGGCCAGAATCAGTGGTGGCCGTTGGAACCGCAAAGGCCATCCTATGGTGTATGCGGCCAGCAGTCGCGCTTTAGCTTGCTTAGAAACCGTCGTTCATCTACAAAGCGGCTCCTTGCCTTTAAATAGCTATTTGGTGGAAATCACCCTACCAGAAAGCCTGTGGCAAGCTGCCACCGTCTTGCAGCACGATAGCCTAATTGGGTGGGATGCGTTGCCCCCAGGCAAAGTCTCGCTTGATTGGGGCGATAACTGGTTAGCCCAGCAACAAAGCGCCATCGCGCTAGTGCCATCTATTGTCATACCAGAAGAATATTGCGTACTGCTGAACCCCGAGCATCCAGATTCACGACAGATTAGCGCGAAAAAAATACGTCGTTGGCTTTACGATCACAGAATAAAAACCTAACCACCACACTATGGCTCGCTTTTACATCGGGTTAACGTCTTGGTGCTGTGGGCGGGTAGAGCAATTTGCCTGCGTAGGTGTTTATGGTCTTGATTATCAATGTTAATTGGTAGAAGGTAGAAGTCCTTCAGCACTTCTTGGCGGCGAGGGTTTGGTGTTCTGGTGAAGGTATGCAAGCTAAAGGATACATGCACGCAGTACGAAATTTCTACTTTGCCCTCTTTAGCTGGCTGGATGATCGTCATGACAAACGGGTGCAGGTGTTCAAGGCGGTATTACTTTCCTCTGTAATGAAAGGGTGCCCAAGTTGTCATGATGTGATTGCTGTCCGAGACTTTAGGTAGATTCGTTTGGCAAAAAATTAGGGCGAGTAAAAACTAATAAAATGATTGCTCGCATTGTGCATCGACCTAAGTGATGACCGATGCCCCTGAAGAGGGCAGGCTGAACACATGGCCGAACGTAACTATAAGATTAAGGTTATTGCTTGTAGAACTATTTAGTGTGGTAGTGTCCACTGGGTTTTTAGTAGGTGGATTATCTGAGCATCCTCACCTTGCCTGGTAGTGTTGAGCCTTTATAAAATATTTAATCAATCACACTGAGTACGACAAAGGAGATTGGAAATGATGACTCTAGATGTCAATGAGATCCGTGCTAAGTGGTCTGCTTTGCAAGGGGTAACAGGCTTGGTCGCTCCTATTCAGGATGAGGAAGGTTATGAGCGTATGGTAGCGCTAGCGGATGCTCTCATAGAGAGTGGTTTAGCTAGCGACGCAGGTGAGTTGGCAGATTTGTTTGCGATGGTTAGCACTTTAATTGCCGATTTTGATGCTCAGCACTATGTTGTGCCGAGTTCATCCTCGCCAGATATCCGCCTTGGTAGCGCGCTTTAATATCAGCGCAGATTTATTTATTGAGCCAGCCGTTGCAGCGGCTAGTTAGTTGGTTTTTTAAACCAAATGGATAAAAAGCATGGGCCGAGGGCCTCATAGTAAGCAGAGCGAGTAGTTCTGTAGGCCCACCATCATCGATTAATTTTAGTAACTTTGTTTTAATCGTAGTTTTGCTGCACTTTACACCAGACTAGTGCCAGGTACGCCACTGACTTCCAAGGATCTGGCGGAATTAGGCATTTCAGCTGATTTTGCTGTTCACCACGCCAGGGCAGGTTTGCTCATGCGGCTAGCGCGAGGGGTGTACTGTCGTCCCAACGATAGTTTGGCGCTTGATCCTAGTTTATTGTTATTACAACGCCGCTTTGAAGGGCTCCATGTCGGTGGCAAAACGGCACTTGATTGGTATGGCATTCGTCAATACGTTCCACAGCAGCCAGTGCTGCACTTATAGAGGTTACTAGGGATCCAAGGCCCTGCTGTCACAGGGTCTTGTTTTGCATTTGTGTAGACGTTAATGTATATTAATCGTGTGGAAATACATGGGCTTGACTGGGATGACGGCAACTGGCCCAAGTGCAGCAAGCACGGTGTTACTCGTGAGGAAATCGAGCAGGTTTTCTTGGGTGGCCCTGCTGTTATGCCTGATCCGTTTCCTGATGAGCCGCGCATGAGGGCTATTGGAAAAACTGTTGCTGGCCGGTATGTGTTTTTGGTGTTTATGTTTCGCAAGGTAGATGGCCAAACCAAATTGCGACCCATCAGCGCACGTTTCATGCACCAGAAGGAGATCGATCATTATGAACAGAAAACTTAAGTCTCTGCCACCGTTACGCAGTGATGCAGAAGCCGAAAAATTTGTGACGGATGCTGATCTGTCGAAATACGATCTGTCCGGCTTCAAGCCAATGAAGTTTGAATTCGCTAAGAAGGAAGCTGCGTTGAACATGCGCATTCCATCCGCGCTGTTATCTGCGGTTAAAGCGAAGGCAGCCAGTAAAGGCATTCCTTATACTCGTTATGTTCGGATGCTGCTTGAAAACGATATTTCGCATTCTCGTTAGTCGACAAGGGCCACCACTCGGTGGCCCTTGTCCATCTGTAGCAATGAGCAAGCCGAACCAAATTTTTGGGCTCTATGTTTTTCAGTCTACCCGCGTAAGCAGGTGTCAATAGTTGATTGACCCGCTCAAAGTCTGACTGCGGCACTTGGGTATTCTCGATATCTCTGCCGATATAAAGGTCCGTTCGGTGGTCTTCCAGCCCTTTGATGTAGCCCTCTAGGACGTCTATATTTTTCAGTTCTGCAACAGTCATCTCTGGAGCCTTCAAGTTCATTTTTTAATTTTTCTATAGAGCTGATTGGATTTGCATTGCATCATAGAAATAGTCTTCCGAATGTAATCCGGTATCACCGTTGCCCATAAAGGGGGCATTGACGGGGTATAGGTGGATGCATTGAGCTTCCCATTCGCTGGTTGGAAAAAAGGCGCCGCCGGGTTCATGGTGCATGTAGAAATCGCCCTGTGTTGCGTTGCAGTGCTCACAATGGTTCATAAAGTACCGAGCGTCGGCTTTTTTGCTGTAGGCCATGTGATAATTTTTTGTTAGCCGATGCATCGCATGGCTGGCAGGGGCCGCGAGGTCGCTAACCATGGAAAGAATGCAGAACCCGTCGGGTGAATACCAGTAGCCTGTTTGATCATCCTCCCATTCGTAGACTTCGTGCCCCGGGGGAAGCGCAAAAGCAAAAACAGCGGTCATTTGTTTACAGCGCCAGCATGTCGTGTGTGATTTGGCAATGAAATAATGTGATGCCCTGATGGGGTACTCAACAGCGTCGGAAGTCGATGTTGGGGCTGTATAGTTTTTTGGTAACCAGCGTGCGAACGGAGTCGGATCTGTCTCCGGCGGAAGGTACCAGGTTTTCTGAATAGAATCCCAGCGCGCTCCTAATTCTTTCGCCTGATCTTTTTGTGCAAATGGCACATTTAAATTTATCCTAGACACCTTATTGCTCCTGTCATGCAAACATCAACCCCACTGGCTGTTGTACATCTTCCTTTTAAGTAAAGGCCAACTTCTTGGTTTGGGTCAAGGGAGCACGGTGTTCTTGGGTGTTTTTTATATTGCGGCTTGTGAATTGCATTTTTGGCTAGGTTAAGGGTGCAACCGCAGCAATAACTTATATTGCACATTCTGCGGGATACATTACATTAGAGCCTACTATCGGAGGCTGCGATGCATCAAATTCTTGTTTATTCAGACTCGCTATCCTGGGGCATCATTCCCACGACGCGCCAACGGCTGCCCTTTGATCAGCGTTGGCCGGGCGTCATGGAAAACAGGCTCTTATCTTCCGGAAAAAGAGTTCGTATTATTGAAGATTGTTTGAACGGCCGTCGCACGGTTTGGGATGATCCTTACAAACCCGGCAGAAATGGTCTTGTAGGCTTGGCTCAACGTATTGAAATCCACTCGCCGTTGGCGCTTGTCGTGCTCATGCTTGGCACCAATGACTTTCAATCCATGCATGAACACAACGCGTGGCATTCCTCACAAGGCATCGCTGCTTTGATCTGTGCCATTCGTGGTGCACCGATTGAACCAAACATGCCCGTGCCACCAGTCTTGGTTGTGGCGCCGCCGCCCATTTGTACACCCAAAGGCCCGATTGCACCCAAGTTCGCAGGGGGAGAGCACAAGTGCGTGGGCCTGGCTGCTGCCTATGAGAAGGTTTGCCAAGAGATAGACTGCCATTTCTTCGACTCAAGTACCGTCGTCACATCAAGCGTTGTTGATGGGGTGCATCTTGATGCCGAGCAACATGTGGTGTTGGGCAAAGCATTGGCTACCGTTGCTGCCACCTTGCTGCACGTCTAGGCGTAGTAGGCTCTACCTTGAGCTTAAAGCCTTGGGCGTGGATGATTTTGATAGTGTATCGGAGCTTGGCGTACGCTTTCCAGAAAGGCTTTCTGGAGATAGCTCGCTCGGTGTCATGCGCTAGTTGAGTCATGCCTCGGGCGCGGGCGATATCGCCTAATGCTGCTGCTAATAGTGCTGGATCAGATTTTGTACTGCCATCGAGATATGACTCGGACTGCATGATTTAAGACGTACCGCGAGCACTTGGTTGCAAGACTGGGCTAGTATGATTGATGAGTGCAGTGAGGCTGTTGAATAAGCAAGCATGATGCCAAAAAAGAAGTACTTACTACGGACTTTACAAAGCACTGTAAAATCTTGCATCCATATCTCTTCAACCTTGAATGGCTGAAGTTGACCCAGTTGTCAAAACCAACAAGGAATCCCCATGCATACCATGCAAGCAATCGAAATTACCAAACCCGGTGCAGCTGACACGCTGCAGCCAACCGAGCGTGCGATCCCGTGCCCCGGACCGGGTGAAGTACTAATCAAGGTCGCTGCCGCAGGGGTCAATCGTCCGGATGTCGCTCAGCGCCAAGGCAATTACCCTGCGCCCCCTGGTGCATCCGACCTGCCTGGATTAGAGGTTTCCGGCGAGCTGGTCGGGGGAGACTTCGGTGGCGACAACCCGTTCGGTCTTAAGCTCGGCGATTCCGTTTGCGCGTTGCTCACTGGTGGCGGTTATGCACAGTACGCGGTGGCACCGCTGCTCCAATGTCTGCCCGTTCCCAAGGGGCTGACGCTTATTGAAGCGGCAGCGCTCCCGGAAAATTACTTCACCGTGTGGGGTAACTTGTTCGAACGCGGACGCCTTGGCGCTACCGCCAAAGGCACATCTGAATCGCTGTTGGTGCACGGCGGCTCTAGCGGAATCGGCGTTACCGCCATTCAACTCGCCCGGGCGTTCGGTCATCGGGTATTCGCCACCGCAGGCAATGCTGAAAAGTGTGCGGCCTGCGAAAAGCTGGGGGCACACGCTATCAACTATCACGAGCAAGATTTTGTCGAAGAGGTTCATCGGCTCACCGAAGGCAAGGGGGTTGACGTGATTCTGGACATGGTAGCCGGCGACTACGTGGCACGCGAATTGGGGTTGCTCGCCGAAGAAGGCAGGTTGGTGCTCATTGCTGATTTGGGTGGCAAGCAGGCCAACATCGATGCATTGCTGATCATGCAACGGCGGCTGACCATCACCGGTTCCACGCTTCGGTCGCGCCCAATTGAGTTCAAGGCCGCGTTGGCTCGTCAACTGTACGAGCGTGTGTGGCCTCTGCTGGAATCCGGCAAGGCCCGCCCAGTAATCCACCAAGTTTTCCCTGCGCAGGAGGCAGCCAAGGCGCATGCGTTGATGGAGACCAGCACGCATATCGGCAAGATCATGCTGCAGTGGTAGAAGCAGGGAGGGCTCGCTACCTCGTTTCCCCTCGGACTGGTGCGCTTTGATAGGGAGGTATGCGGAGCCTGGTGCTGCGGACTCTTACTAACACTGCAGCATGATCTGGTCAGCCTTGGCGTGCTGCGCGAAATGGCGTTTGGTAAGGAAAAACTCTTTATCCATCCCAAGTTGATGCAGCTACTCGGCCGAGACAGCAACGACTTCCAGCCTTACGCTTGAACGGCTAGGAATGGAGGGCACTTTTTGTGTGTAGCCCGAGGTGTGAAGTTATCTAGACAAGATCACTCTGGATGGTAGGTTCGACAGTCGTCAAAAGCATCATCTTGCAAGTCGCGTCGCCAGCGCGTATTGCTACCGCGTATTGACAGAGAGATCGACGGACTTAGTCATGCGCTACCAAAGCGCTGAGTTCCTTTGCCATCCATGTAGGCAAGCGCGTGCGTGCCGATGCGACTTCCTTGATTTCGGCGGGTGGCAGTTTGGTGTGGAGGGTGCGGATTGCTTTACTGGCTTTTTCTGGGCCTAGCCAGGCTAATGCGCGTACTAGGTCATCTGCGGCGTGACCTTGAAAATAAATACTGTTTTTTTACGTTATTCGCTTTTTTTAACTGTTAACTTTCGGTTTTCTGTTAGTAGGCCAAGCTGGGTGGCTGTTTTTTGCGGCAAGCGTAAGGTGATAGTGCTGCTGCCAGCTTCCCGAGCGGTGAGCTCTATGGCAACGCCTTCGAGTGATAGATAAACAGCTTCTTCGTCAAAAACGTCTTCATATAAGTGCCATGAAGGGGTGTCGTCATTGGAATCGTGATAGGCGAGAGTGTTTTTAGTGCTCATTGGATAGTGTCCTTGTTGATAAAGTAGACCTTGACGCGGCCTCCGAGATTCCGAATATATTTGCAGCATCATTCACAGATAAGCCGAGATAATCCATGATTTCAGCGCAAATAAGCGTGCCTTGGTGGGGCAAGGTGTAGCCTTTAGGAGTTGCGTTGTGCGGGGCACGAAAAAGGTCGTCTATCGTAAAGAATGGAGTGACAACGTGCCGCTATGCAGCCCCGAATCTAGTCGATGATAGATATTAAGGCAACGATAGACCAAAGGGAAATAGGATTTCAAGTTAGACCTTCTATATTGGTAGCATTAATTAGTCGGGGGATAAACTGGCTTAAGACGTAACTAAAGAAGGATGCAATAGTAAATGATCAGGCGCCTATGATCATTAGTAAGGAGGTATGGATTTCGGAGTATTTTTTTAATGGGTATTTAGAGATTATGGTCTGTAGGGTGTTTGTAAATTAATTGGTCTTTATGGCAGCGATAATGATTAATTTAACAATAAAAAAATATCGACAATAGGGTGAAAAAACATCGTATGTGTTTTTGTTAAATGGTGTGGGGTGCAGTTAACGCGTGTTCAGCAAACGGTGGTTTTTTGAACAGATGAAAAGACTGCAATTTTTCGTCGTGAGAACCGCCTTGAAGTGTTAACATATCCGTCAAGTTTTCAATGTCCTGGTTGCGTCCATGAATCAACGTATAGGGTACGCTCGCGTATCGACTGACGATCAGCACCTCGACCTGCAGCGCGACGCGCTTCAGCAGGCCGGATGCGGCGTTATCTACGAAGAAGCGGCTAGCGGCAAGAACACGGCTCGACCAGAGCTTGAACAGTGCAGCAAGGCGCTTCGGCCAGGGGACACCCTGGTGGTTTGGCGGCTGGATCGTCTCGGGCGCAGCCTGCCCGACCTGGTACAGGTCGTGACCGATCTTGAGCAGCGTGGCGTCGGCTTTGAAAGTTTGACGGAAAAGATCGAAACCGGCAGCGCAGCGGGCAAGCTAATCTTCCATGTGTTTGCAGCGCTGGCCGAATTCGAGCGTGGCTTGATCCGTGAGCGGACGCAAGCCGGGCTGGCCGCAGCGCGTGCCCGAGGTCGCGCCGGTGGTCGCAAGCCGAAGCTGGACGTACAGCAGGTAAGAGAGATCAAAGCCCTGTTACGTGACCCCGATATTCAGGTGGCTGACGTGGCCCGTCGCTATGGAGTATCTCGAACCACGATTTACAAGCATTGCGGCGTCGTGCAACCACGCCATCAATAGCGAAGATAGAAGAGAGAAAAAAGTTCCGTGTCCAGACTGACTGATTTGATTGCCAAGGCAAAAGCCAAGGATTCGGCACTGGGAGCCGAGTTGGATCGAGAGTTCAAGATTCTGTCGTCGCGCCTTCCTTTTGGCCTGAACTTCGAACGGCATAGCCCCGAAGCGGTAGAGCTACCGCTGCGCCCGATAAGCAAGGGCGACAAGGTATGCGTGCAGCCCGAACGTGGCACAACCCGAAAGGGTGACCAGCGACTATCGGAGCCGCAGCGTATGAAGCAGGACAACATAAGCGAGCCGTTTTTCATTACCGAGGAAGTTGAGGCCGAGATGATCGCTGCCGGCTACAAGTTCGAGCCGCCATTCATTGCCTGCACGTTGCGTCTGCGTGATGTGCTGGAGGGTATAAGCGATGCCGAGCTGGCATTGCAGCCGGGTGAGATAGCCGACCAGGAGCGTGAGCGCCGTCAGAGCTGCGTGAGTTAGTTAAGCTGTTTGTTTTCGTCAATGGGGGTGAATTTATTAACTCAATACGATCCAACGATCTACGCCTTGTAGATGACCTCGTTGATTTCATCCGAGGTCCCGGGTTCGTGCTCGATTTTTCCGACACGAGTTTTGCGGATTTTTTTGCCTCGGAGCTAAGGGTCAATATTGACGATCCCAAATACGCGGCTAACGGTGGCTCCAAGGGGAAGCGGCTGCGCTATTTCCTACAGAACTGTGACGATGCCACTGCCGTTTGCATACTTACAGCTCTCTGGGAACACCGCTCCGACTATCTTGCCCGCAGCGGCGGCAAGGATCCAGTAATCAATGCGCAGTCGCGCTATCAAGGCTTGATTAATCGTCTCTCCGGTGGTGCGGCTCCGAAGCCAACCCAATCACAGCTCCAACCCACAGTCGATCGTCAGAAGATCGCTATCATTAAGGCCGAGCTGCTACAGGTCTCCTCGCTCAGTGCTCAGGCCCGTGGTTTTGCCTTCGAGGGATTCCTCAAGGGAATGTTCGACGCATACGGTTTGGCCGCTCAGGAGCCGTTCCGCCTTCGCGGTGAGCAGATCGACGGTAGCTTCCAGCTCGGCAGCGAGACCTATCTGCTGGAAGCTAAATGGCATAGTCAGCCAATTGGCGTCGCCGATTTGCATACGTTCCACGGCAAGATTGAACAGAAGGCAGCCTGGACGCGGGGCCTGTTCGTGAGCAACAGCGGCTTCTCGAATGAGGGCCTCATCGCCTTCGGCCGAGGCAAGCGCGTTATCTGTATGGACGGCCTCGATCTCTATGAGTTGCTCGACCGCGAGATACCGCTCAACCAAGTTCTTGAACAGAAGGTGCGCAAAGCAGCCGAAACCGGCATGCCCTTTCTTCGCGTTCGCGACCTTTTTCCGAGCTAAGGAGGAGGAGATGGTCCAATTCAATGATTGGTGCGACTCGGCAGACACGCCATTAGGTAATCATCATGTCCGCGTCATGACAGGCCGGCCAGCGGACACTGCGATCGGCATTCAGGTGACGGCCAGGGCTATCCCCGCTCACTACGCTGCCGAGGAGCGTATCGCGGCCGCGCTTGCGAGGTTGGGCAAGGCCGTAGCTGCTCAGATGATCACCGATCTTCTCCCGCAAACGTCGCAGATCCGATCGGGCGACCTCGGTGAGATCTACGCTACAGAATGGATCGACACGCACAGCGGTTATCGCGCGCCAATCAAACGGCTGCGCTGGAAGGATCACCGCAACATGGCGATGCGCGGCGACGACGTCATCGGCATGTTTCTGGATCCGGCAACACAGCGGCTCTGTTTCCTGAAAACAGAAGCCAAGAGCCGCATTAACCTGCGTGCTCAAACGCTGGAGGAGGCGCGGGGCGGCCTGGATAAGGATGGCGGCCTTCCCTCGTCGCATGCATTGTCCTTTATCTCAGCCAGACTGATGGAACTAGGCACCGACGCACCGCTCGTCGACGCCATCGACGAGGCGCTCTATCGGCACGGTATCCCGCCCGAGAGCGTCAAACATCTCCTCTTCACGTTCTCTGGAAACTCCCCGCAGGCTCTGCTCACGCAGGCGCTGCAGGCCTATCCTGGTCCGATTGGACAATTGGGTATCGGTCTGCACGTCGACGGCCATGCCGCCTTTGTCGGGGCCGTCTACGATAGGGTCATAGCCAATGCCAACCTCCCCTGATTCGATCACAGCCGCTATAACGGACGCGGCGACGGCAGGCTTTCGCGGCAGGCTCATTGCGCGAGGTCAGGCGCGCGCAATGATCTGGCGTGACGGTGTTCTTCCACCTGGTGCGCCCGCCTTCTCGCCGCAGCTCAGCTTCGACCTTCACAGTTACGCTTATGGCTTGCTTGGGCTCGGGCTACGCCTTCTAGATCTCGATGGTGACTCGAACCAGGCACGGATCGCATTCGAACAGGCGGCGACAGCCCTTGAGTCGATTATGGCCAATGGCAATCGCGACGAAGCTGACCGCGATTTCCATTTCGTCATGGCAGCAGCCAGCTATCATCTCGCGCATCTTTCCGCCCGGGCCTATTCCCTCCTCGCAATAGTGGCCGACGAGGCGAATTTCTCGCCGATCGAACAGGCGCTCGCCCTGTTGATGCGCCGAGATATCAATGCGCTGCGTGCACGCGTGTATGCCTTTCGCCTCGATGGCCGAGGATCGGATACGGCCATTACGGCGCTTTTCCAGCAGCGCCTCGCCGAGCCTGTCGCTGTCGATGCGCCGGAACAAGACGGAATGGACTTTCTTTTCGAAGGCCTGGATCTTGCACTGACAGACGCTTTCTTCGGCGCCTTTTCAATGTTCCTGCTCGGCCTGGATCGCGGCGAACATGCTCTTCTAGACCGGGCGATCGCCCAGCTTCGCAAGAATCTCGACATCTGCGGGGAGCTGAACCTTCTGCCACAATGGTGGGGGCATCGGATCGCTATCCATCTGCTTTCCGATCTCTGGTCGAACACCTTCCACGAAAAGATCCCGCTGCTTCCCGCTGGCGGCGCTGCCCCTTCATGGCCCCGCCTCCGCGAACTCTTCATCGCCTTGCTCGCTCGACGCCCAAGGGCCGAGGTCGACCTATGGCCGTCACAGACCGAGGCGGCATCGCGCGCTGTCGATCAAACTGACAACCTAGTCGTTTCACTGCCGACCAGTGCCGGGAAGACCCGCATCGCTGAGCTGTCCATCTTGAGATGTTTAGCCGGCGGGCGGCGCGTCATATTCGTGACCCCGCTTCGCGCTTTGTCGGCGCAAACCGAAAACACGCTCCAGCGCACGTTCGGGCCGCTTGGCAAGACCATTTCCGCCCTTTACGGTAGCATCGGCGTGTCCGGCTTCGACGAGGATGCCATTCGCGAGCGTGATATCGTCGTCGCGACCCCCGAGAAGCTCGATTTCGCCTTGAGGAACGATCCATCGCTACTCGACGATGTGGGCCTTCTCGTGTTCGACGAAGGCCATATGATCGGGCCTGGCGAGCGCGAAGTTCGATATGAGGTTCAGATTCAGCGCCTCTTGCGTCGTCAGGACGCCGATCAACGCCGCATTGTCTGTTTGTCGGCAATTCTTCCCGACGGCGATCAAATGGAAGACTTCTCGGCGTGGCTACGGCGAGATCAACCGGGAAGTCCCATCAAGAATGATTGGCGCCCGACGCGCTTGCGGTTCGGCGAAGTAACCTGGAACGCGCCGACAGCGCGCCTCAATCTTCGCGTTGGCGAGGAAAGACCCTTCGTGCCCCGATTTATCACCGGCACTGCGCCGCCGCTGTTCGTGCCGCCGAAGAGGCTTCGCACCCGGCTCTTCCCGGACAATCAGCAGGAATTGAGCCTTGCTACCGCATGGCGCCTTGTCAGCGACGGCCAGACCGTGCTGATCTATTGTCCAGAGCGCCGCAGCGTTGAACCGTTCGCCAAGGTCATCGTTGACTTGCACTCGCGCGGCGCACTCGCATCCTTGCTCACGGTTGATCCAGCCACCTTGCAGATCGCCGTCGCGCTCGGTGAAGAATGGCTTGGGCCGGACAGCGACATCTTGAAATGCCTTCGGCTTGGTGTGGCGCTTCATCATGGCGCCTTGCCAACCGCTTATCGCAAGGAAGTCGAGCGCCTTCTGGGTGACGGTGTGCTCAAGGTCACGATCTCGTCGCCTACCCTGGCGCAGGGGCTCAATCTTTCGGCGACCGCAGTCGTCATGCACTCGCTCTACCGGCACGGTGAGAAGATCAAGGTTTCGGAGTTCAAGAACGTCATCGGCCGCGCAGGCCGAGCCTACGTCGATGTAGAAGGCCTTGTCCTCTATCCCATCTTTGAAGATACGAGGAACAGGAAACACGACAAATGGGTCGAGCTGATCGAGGACCTTGGCGCCCGCGAGATGGAAAGTGGGCTCATCCAGCTCATCTTCTCGCTGCTGAGCCGTATGCACGCCCGCCTCGGTGGCAATCTCGACCAGTTGATCGACTATGTCGTCAACAATGCTGCGGCGTGGACCTTCCCCGAGGTCGCCGGCGAAGAGGCCAACAAGCGCGAGCGGGCGCTGAAAGAGTGGGAGCGTTATATGGCAACGCTCGACACAGCCATTCTCAGTCTCATCGGCGAGGCCGACGTGCCCGATGATCAGATTGAGGCTGCGCTCGACAACATCCTTCAATCTTCGCTCTGGCAACGCCGGCTACTTCGCGTCGACGACGCATTGCGCGCTGCCTATCGCACCACGCTACTTACTCGGAGCCGGCATATATGGATGAATTCGACTGCCGCTACACGGCGTGGCTACTTTTTGGCCGGGCTTGGTCTTGAAGCTGGACATGCGCTGGACGCAATTGCGCCGGAGGCGAACGATCTTCTCATACAAGCCAACGCAGCCCTCATGGCATCGGATCATGAGTTGGCAATCGCCGCGATCACTGGGATCGCCGAACGCGTATTCGCCTTCTACCCGTTTGAGCCAGACCCACTCCCGGCGAATTGGCGCCAAGTTCTCAGATGTTGGTTGCTCGGGCAGCCGTTGGCAGCGATCATCGCCGGAGAGCAAGCTGATGCATTGCAGTTTATTGAGGGTGGCCTAGTGTATCGCCTTCCCTGGGCTATGGAAGCCTTACGGGTCCGTGCTGCGGCAAATGGCGATGTCGTTGGCATGTTTGCACAGGCATTGGATGATTATGAACTCGGCTTGGCTGTTCAGGCTGTCGAAACGGGGACGGTGAACCGCTCCGCTTCGATTCTGATCCAAGCGGGGTTTAATTCACGGCTGGCTGCCATCAAAGCTGTTACCGACACGGCCGCCACCTTCACGACCGGTTCGGAATTGCGCGACTGGCTGCGTTCACCCGGCCTCGCGGCCTGGTCGGCGCAAGCAAACTGGCCAACGGCCGAGACTCGGGCCATATGGCTCGCATTCATCCAGGAGTTTGCTCCGTCAGACAACCTGACCTGGGCGCGGCGAGATTATCTTGGAAACGTCCAGTGGTTCGCAGTACCGGCGCCTCCCGGAACACCAGTCAGCCTCTTTCATTGGAACGGACAGCCGCTAGTGCTGGCACCTGACGGGCACGCGATTGGTCTGCTACAACACCCACTCAACCCGAATCGGCGAGGTGTTGTTCGAGCGACGGTCGCTATGAATAACGGCCAGCTTGATCTGAGCTATCTAGGCCCCGATGATTTGTGGGGAGGCTAGGGTTGCAGCCGGCGAATCACTTACATTGGGCGAATGTGGGTTTACAAATTACCGCTCTGACGGCTTGAAATCTCTAAATATGGTATTTTTTATGGTATCAGGTGAATCAAACAGCGCAACTGTATGATATGTAAGGATATTTTTTTGTTGTTAATAATAGAGTGGGATAGCTAAAGGCGTTCAGAAGGTTCGGAGTTTTTCTTGTATGACTTGGCACTGTGCTATCAGTGCATCGAAAGGCTCAACGCTATCCAGAAACAAACCGTCGTCGATCATGTGTTGGTCGTCGGTTTCTGTGTGGCGTGTCCAACAGGGAGTTGATGGAAAGATCGTGGGGGTGTCTCATGGGACACCAAGGCGCTTATTTCTTGTGCCATCCAGGTTGGCAGGCGGGAGCGGGCTGAGGTGGCTTTTTTTATCTCGGCGGGGGGCAGTTTGGTGCGGAGGGTGGGGATTGCTTTACTGGCTTTTTCTGGGCCTAGCCAGGCTAATGCGCGTACTAGGTCGCCTGCGGCGCGACCTGGGTAAATCAGTTGCCATTTCGGTGCGTGGCGCAGTTCTACTTTTTGTGCCCCTAGCTTTAAGCGTCGGCTTGGGCCGGATGTTAGGTAGATGGCTTGCATAGGTACTTGAGTGGTGAGGCCGAGTGCGTTAGCTGAGGATGCGCCGTGCGGAACGATGACTTCGCCACGTTGTTTGGCCAGATTTTCGATCGTTTTAGCAGTGGAGGGCGCGCGCTTTCCAAAGCGGCTTTCGATTGGTAAGACATATATGCCACGGCTTGCACGTAATAAATGACCGCGCTGAACGAGGCGGGACAAAGCTTGGTCGATGGCAGCACGATTGCCTAAGTGCAGTAATTCCTTTGCGACCAAAGGCGACCCTTCCGGCAAGCCGGTAGCGTGCTGAAGTATTGTTTTGGAAAGTGGTTGCATAAGGTTGTCTCCTGATTGTCAGAAGTATAACAAAACTTCTGACGGTTTTTGAGATTAGCGAATTTAAACAAAAAAACCTACGCCTTTTTGGGGCGTAGGTTTTTTTGGGGGTGGGGGTTGGGTTAGGTGCCGAAGCCTAGGACTTGGACTTGGATTTGGGAGGGTTGGGTGCTGCGGGCGGCGTCGCGGGTGCGGGCTAGGGTTTCTTGGGCGGCGGTGGCGGCGCTGGTGGCGGCACTGCTGGCGCTGGTGAGGGCGCCGACGTTGACGGTGACGGCGATGGGGATGCCTTTGGATTCGCCTTGGACTTGGATGTTTTCGGCGTTGACGACGTGGAGGGCGGCGAGGTTGACGTTGCCGGAGACGCGGATGCCGGCTTCGCCTGCGTCGATGGTGCCTAGGGGGGCGATGAGGTCCATGTCGCCGGGTGGGACTTCGGCGATGGGTGCCAGGGTGGCGATGCCGGCGCCGGTGCTGGGGACGTCGGGGTTGATGGTGACGTTACCGATGTCGTCGTAGACGCGGCGGGGTGGGGTGAAGATTTGGGTGGTTTTGGCGCCGCGGCCGGCGTTGATGTCACCTTGGGCGGACCAGGCCAGTATGTCGCCACCGAAGGTGGTCATGATGCGGCTTTGGCCTAGCAGAATGCTGCCTAGGGAGTACATTTGTATATTGCCCTGGCCGCGGGTGATGAGGCCGGCGGTGGCGGGGGGGATGGCGGAGCCTTCTATGCCGTAAATTTGTGCGCCACCGGGGGTGAGGATTTGTATATCGCCGCCTACATCGGTGTGCACGCCGGAAGCGCCGTACATGAGTACGTCGCCTTGGTAGTGAATGGGCTGGCCTTGTGCGTCGGTAGTGGGGAACAGAGCAGCGATGGCTTGGCGGCCACGTAAGTAGCTGCCGGCGCGGGGGCCATTGGCATCGTTATATTCACGGCCACCGGCGCGTAGCTCGGCGAAGTACAGGTCGCGGGCAAAAATGCGCTGTTGTTCGCGGCCTAGGGCGGCAAAGTAGGCGCGGGCTTGTTCTACGGTATCACCATCACCGTCCGCTTCAAAGCCGTAGCGCTGTTCTAGCCACGTAATGAGTTCATCGTGGTAGGTTTTTACCACTTTACCGGCTTGGTCGGCCAAGGGCGTGCCCACTATGGCGGCATTGGCTGGGTCTAGGTAGTGCTGTAGGAAGGCATCCCACTGCGCGCCAGGGCCCATGCCGGCTTGTACGGCGATAGAAGCACCGGGGCGGTGGTCGCCGGGCACGATGGGGCCTAGGCTATGCAGGCCTGTGTTAACTAAGTGGCTACGTCTTGGGAATTGACTAAGGTCTATGAGCTGCTGGGCCATTATAATATGTCTACCAGCACTAACTTCTAGCGTACCCGGGCCGGCTATTTGAAAATGGCTCAAGATGATATCTCTACCCGCTTCTACTATAGACACATCATTCGCGTGATGGTGTATGAATAGGTTGCCGGTGCGGAATGAGGGGCCATAGGTGTCTTTACCCACTACCGAACCTAGCGCATTGGGCATAGAAGTTCGATTGTCCGTGCCCATGACATTGCCCGAGCGCACAATATCGCGGCCGGCGCGCATCCAAACGGGGGCATGGCCTTCGTACCAGATTTGGTTGGCACGGGACCCGTGTGCTCCAAAGTCAATGACGCCGCCGCTTTCTAAGCCGATGATGTCCCCTTGTTGGGCATAGAAACGGCTGGGGCGGCTGTCTAGGTGGCTGCTTAGGGCAGCATTGGGTACGCCAAAGGTAAATAAGCTGGCTCGGAGGTACATGGCGTTTTCAGTCAAGTTATGGGCTTGCGCCTCATTCAGGAAGCCTGTGCGCGACATAAAAGCCGGTTTAAAGGGGCTGCTAATGGCGTTTAGGTTGCCAGATCGACTGATGCTTAAGCCGGCGGTGTAGATGGATTGTTGCGCGAGTAGGGTTAGCTCTCCTAAAGTGGAAGGAGCTAAAAGGATAGGAATGTAGTTTTGAGTTCTTTCAGAATGCTGTATAAAGATGCTGCCCGCTGTGGCGATGACTTTAAGTTGCGAAGGATAGGTTTGCCAACCATCGCTGGCGTTCAAGTCGTTAGTAAGGTAGCTTTGCGCTGCTGGCGCAGCGTGACCACCCACGCTAAATAGCTGTATGGCGGTGTTGGGCGTCCACAGAGAAAACCAGGATTCGCCGCCCGACCCATATGCTTGCCCTAGGTAGGAGTAGGGCAGGGTATAGGGTGTGGCAAGGCGGGTAGGGTCGGCCGTGCCTGTTAGCACTAGATCGCCACGCGTATGTAAGCGTGCAGGGCTATCGCCCAATACCAAGGTGATGCCGCCATTGGCAAAACCGCGCTGTTGGGCATAGGGGTCAAAGGCCCGCGTGTCACGTAGGTCAGTGCCTAGGCCAAGGGCACGGGTATAAAACTGTTTGATGCCGCCTAGGCTGTTGCTTAAGGTGTAGGTGTCGCCGCGTAGGTTGGTGACGGTGCCCAGTAGGTTGGGGTTTTGACTCTGAAGGCCGGAGTTAGAGCTGATACGGGCTCTTGCTGCCATGCTGGGGTTCCACCCGTGGGCAATGCGTAGCTGTAAATCACCGCCGCCAGTTTGTAGTAATGACCCGTCGGCTAATACGCGGCCTGTGCTGGCCACGGCCACATTTAAAGCTTGGCTGCGAGGCATATTTGTTTCGTTGCGCCCTAGACGTTCTAGGGTACCGGCCATGCCCTGTACATCGATATGTAGGTTTCCCCCGCCTAAGGTCCCTAGGCCAGTAAACCCTATGAGCTCCGGCGTAGAGATCACTCCACCATAATTGACTTGGTCTAGTCCGGAAATTATAGACGAATTAATACTATTGGGTGTGCCCGCGATGTAGGTGCCAAAGTTCAGCCACCAGGCTGTGGCAATAGGGTCTATACCGTTGGTATTACCGGAAGCTTGGCGCCAGAGCCAGTTGCTGACTAAGCTGCTGGACTTTAACTCTCTCAAGTCAGTATCTTGCGAAATGTTAAAATACCCTGACCAATTGTCTAGCGTGACGTTGCCACCAGAGTGAATCAGCACATTACCCCCATGCTCTGGGTACCAGGCGGTGTAGGTGGACGAGGGGCCGCCATTTACTAAGGCTTCATAGCCAGTTCCGAGAGCAGGGCTGGAACCATCGCTAGGCGCCATGGATTTACTGGTGTTTAAGTAGGTGCCATCGGCGGCTTTTGCTCTGCTCCGATTAAAATCGGCTTCTTGGTTTGCTGCTGCCGAGGCCGTGTGGGTGCCTGCGGTGTAAATGCCGTAAGGGGACTGTACCTGAATACTGCCTTGGCTGATGAGGTCTAGGTGCCCTGTACCAGTGCGTAAAACACTGAAAACGTGAGAAACGGGGACTTGCTTGATGATAGCGCCGATAATGGTTTGGTCAGGGGTGCCTGGGATAATGATGGACTCGCCCAAGGAGTCGCAGTATCCGCGATTGCAGTGGCGTTCAAATTCAGGTCCAGCAGGCGTTCCTGCCTTATAACCAAAGCGTTGTTCACCTAGCTCGTTCCAAACATAAAAATAACGGTCACAATAGCCACGGCTGCAATGACGTTCAAATTCAGGGCCAGCAAGTGTCCCTGCTTTATGGCCAAAGCGCTGTTCTCCCAGCGCATTCCAAAACCATGCGCCGCCGGGAATAATTTGATCGGGGACGCCAGGTATAAATAGCGACTCACGTTGATTAAATATCGTGTAATGACTATCACTTAATTGGATTTCTCCGTTCGCGGTTTGTTGCAAGGAGCGGTTGTCCACTGCCTGGGTATCGGCTCCCGCCACTACGCGCAGGTTCCACGACAGCGATTTCTCCGGCAGCATGGCGGCAATAGCCCAGTTTTGCCCCATGCGGCCGTTGGCAGTGGGGCGTAAGGGGGTGGAGAGGGCGTTATGGGGGAGTTTAACGTCTGTGAGGCTAGGGATGAGGGCGCCCAGGGGTAAGTTCACATCCTGAGCCAATGCTAAGGATTGCGGCAAGGGCACGCCGGCTGGCCAAGTAAAGGCATGGAAGCTGGCGCGGGCAGGCAGTTTAAAACCAGCCCCTAATTGGGTGTTAGCGGCTAAGGTAGTGGCTTCTTGCAGTATGCTGCCGGCAGCATGTAGTAGTTGGCCGTTTGCATCGTAAACCGGGCCGTTAAAGACATAGCCAGCGGCCAAGTCTAAGTTAGTGCTTAAGGTGGCGGTAACGGGTAGCTCTACGCCTGCGGCCAAGCTAGGCTGGATGGGAATGGCGTAGTTGAGGGTTTTGCCCGAGGCAAACTGCGTGCCCTTGCCCAATACCACGCCACTGCCGGGCACAATAATTTCGCCGCCGAAAGCGATGACTCCTGGGGTCAGCACCCAGCCGTTATCGTCGGGGGTTTCGGGTGGGGGCGCAAAGCCATCGTTAATACTGCCGTATATGGATAGGTTACCACCAGCGCGTATGGCCAAGGTACCCGGCTCGCCAGAGCCATACAGGGCGGTTTGTTGGCGGTGGGGGTTCAGGCTAGCGTAGCGGTGGCCGGATAAGTCTAGGTCGCCGCTTACTATTAAATCACCATCGGCGGTGGCGCTGACCAGATCAATAGCGGGGCGTAGGTGCAAGATATCGCCGTAGCTTTGTGTTAAACCGGCCAGTTTGTGCTGACGTAGGTGGGTATTGGCTAAGGCGGCGTTAATGAACTGGGCAGACTGCTGGTGTTTGGCGTTTAGGTAGTCTTGGGTGATGACTTGGTAGGCTTTACCGCTGGCCGCAGGGTCGGTGCCGTAGGGGGCATCGTCATAGATGGTGCGGCCATACACGGCCACCGCATGGGCGCCTTGTAGTTGTAGGCCGGGTTCTATGTGTATGGCTAGGTCCCCATGCTGGATGGCGGCTGCGGTGTGACTATGGCCTTGGGCGTCGAGGCGGGGGGCGTACAGGTGCACTTCTCCTAAGCGGGGGGCAGCAACGATAGCCGCTAGGCGGGCATCGTCGGTGCCATAGCGCAGGTCCAGTTGGGCGCCAGCTTCTGTATGCAGTTGGCCTAGGCCCGAGTTCAGTTCGATGATGGCGCGGTTGGGCGCATAAATTAACTGGCCGTAGCTGTCGATACGGGCCAGGGTGCCGTGGGCATCCAGTAGGGCTTGGCTGCCTAGGTGTAGGCCGTTCTGGGCGGCTAGGCGTATGCTGCCCACTTGGGCGCCGCTGGCATCGATTTTGCCTTGTACGTTTAGGTGGCCAGCGTCTAGGGACAGGTCAATTTCGTGGGCGCGTAGTTCATCGCCCACGCGCAAGTCGCCTTGTAGTAGCTGGAAGCGGCGCAGGCCAAACACCTCGCCGGTATTCAGGCGCTGGTTAAGGGCTGCAAAGTTGCTGTTCAGGTCACCATGGCCCAAGGTTTGGGCTTGAATAATCAGCCCGCCACTCAGGTAGGGCACGACAGTGCCACCCGCATTGTAGGTGCCGCTGGCTTGGCCCAGGATTTGGCCTTGTAATAAGACCCGGCCGTGGTCTGGGTGGCTGGCCAGAGCGCTTAAACGCCCGGCTTGGTTGTTGATGGCCGATAGGTTGATGATGGAGGCTGGTGCCTGAGTAATGTTACCGCCCAGGCTTTCTAGGTAGACATCGCCACCCCAACTGTATTGAGTGGCGGCGGCATCGTCAAAGTAGGTGACGGTGCGGCCCGCCATGTCGATGTGGGCGTGGGCGCCTAGGTCTAGATGGTGCTGGGCTTTCAAGCTTAATTTACCACTGGGCAGTAGCACGGCGGTGTTTAGGTGTAGGCTGCCACCGGTTTGTAGGCCGAGTTCTGCCCCCAAGGCGTTGAGGGCATCGTATCCTAGTGATGCGCCGTAGGGGTTGTGTACGTTGATATCGCCACCCGTTACTATGCTGCTGCTAGAGCCGGCGCTGCCGGTGAGCAAGGGGGTGTGAATGCGTAGGTGGCCGCCGCTGTACTGGTAGCCGTTGACGGTGTCGTAATCGAGCCCACGGCGGTGGTAGAAAGATAGCTTGCCTTCATTGTTGGCACTAAAGGCGGTGCTGGCGTTCAAGTGGGCCTGCTTGAAACCCAGGAGTAAGCGTGCCGCTAGTGTGTCGCCGTCGGGTTGGCTCCACGGGCCAAAGCCTAAGGTAATGCGCTGGGCATCAATGTGAAAGGTGCCATCGCCTGTGCCAGCACCACCATACACCACATCGCCTGCGGCTTGGCTGCTGCCGTTCCAGATTAGATGGCCGGTATGGATGGCGGCGGTGTCGGTCTCTGTACCATAGCCATAGATGGCGGGAGTGGTCAGCAGCAGGTTGTCCATGGTGGACTGGCCCTGACTATTAAGGGTAGACAGGGTGACGTTACCCAAGAAGTTCATGCTGCTGCCAGCGATAAGCTCAAGGGTTTCCATAGCGGGTGCGCCCCAGTCTGTATCGCCTTGGAGTAGGCGCTGGAAGTCCCGTTCGGTTAAGCGCAGGCCAGGGGGCAGTACGCCAGCCGAGGCGGCCTGCTGTAAGGCGGTTTGTGAGCCGATGTGGAAGGCATCTGAACCTAGGCTTAAATGGCGCGTGCCGTAGCGCACGTGGTCTGTTAAGGTGAAGTTATTATTCGTCAGGAAAGCCAAAGAGCCTTCGGAGTATAAGCGGGTTAGACCTTGGCAAGTATGGCTAGGACAGGAGCCCAAAGCAATAGGTGCGGAAGGGCTATTATCACTTCCGCGTACAGGCGGGAGCCAACGCATCAGGCTATTAGATAAGGCAACAATAGCAGCGTTGTCTACCGCTTGATAAATGTAGCCGTCGTTAGCGCTGAAAGCCGCTTCCCCGCGATATAGGGTATTTAAGGCCGCTCCTTGTTCAATAATAATGCCTTCAGCACTAAAGCTGTGGCTGGCGAGTAAAATCTCTGGGGCGCTAAGACTTGCGTCAGAGCGAATGGTAATGCCCTGAGCCGCACTTGACCCAAGAATTTGAGCAATGTTTGGTGAAAAATCGTAGTCAACGTAGACTCTGGTTCCCAAGCTTAAGCGATTGATGTCTAGCTGACTGAGTTCAGAGGCTAAGAGGGCGGTGGCATGATCTGCTGAGGGTGTGGTGCCGTCAGCGAGCACTTCAATGTTGCCGGAAGTGGTAATAGCCACGTTGCTGCCATACCCTCGTTTTTCTGGTTTGCCTAGTATCTTGCCACGCAAAGATAGGCTTAACGTGCCTAGTTCACGATTTCTTTCTCGTAGGGCTATATGTAACAGCTTTCCATCTGCTTCTATTTGAGCACGAGGGACACCACGGCGGACGGCATCCATGTGCGCAAAATCCGCGTAGCTGGTTTCGTTGTAGGAGGCATACCGGCGTAGGGTATCGGCGGGGGTAAGGGTGATGCGATGGGCCAGGCTTTGTTCAATTCCTGTATGGGCTTGCGATAAGGTGCCGCTGGCTGCCCAGGAGCCATTAGGCATGGCGGTGGGTGCGGTGCCAGGTAGGGGATGGTTTAGGTGTAGTTCTACCCGGAATGCGCCGGGTAATAGGGCGTAGCTGGCGGGCAGTAAGGTGTAGGTACCTGCAGGCAAGCCGGGTAGGTGATGGCCTAGGGTGATTTGCTGGCCAGCAGTGGGGCTAGAGCCTTGTTCGGCTTGTGGGGCGGTAGCGTTTGGATGGCTTGGTACTATGGCGTAAATGGCCCGGTCTTGCTGGCTGGGCAGGGTGAAGCTATTGCCTTGGTATTGCATTAAGGGGTGGTAGCGGGCGTCGGTAGAGCCGCCACGGCCGGACACAAAGCCTGCGCCTGTTAAGGTGCCGCCCCCGGATAGGTCAATGATGGCCTTGTCGGCTACCTCGATATATTGTCCGCGCAAACCGACATGACCGACCTCTGGGCTACCGGCACCGTAGAGACTGATGGGTTGAGCCATATAGGTCCATGCGATATTGTCTACCGTGCCGCCATATGGCATGGTTAAGCCAGCCGCGCTAACAGAAGTGATGCTGCCAGCCGCTAAGGTTAGGCTTTGCGTAAAATCTGAATAAGCGTTAGAGCCTATAATTATTTGGCCCAGCGGAGCGCGTAACACACCTTGTTGAATGATGTGTGGTGCTTCTAAAGTAAGGGTCCCAAACACCGAGTAAGGAAGGTGGGGTAGCGCTCCTTCAGCTCGTTCAATGAGTAAGGTATGGGGAGGGTTTTGTGATGCTTTCCAGCCTGCTTGCAATAAGGTAGATGCTCCGGTAGCAGGATAAATTTGAGCCGCGTGTAAAGTTAAATTGGCCGGCGCATATACTGCGCTTAAGTGGCCCTTACGACTTGCTTTCACTAATCGTATATCACCTTTACTCTGCAAGAGTACGTGCTCGAAACCGCGTCGGTCTACAATTTGATTGACATGGGATGTGACGTCAGTGCGACCACCGATACTTAGCTGGTTTTGTATATCAAGTAGGGCTGTCGCGACGATTTGCAATTGTCCTTGCGGTGCTTGTTGCGAAGGCGTTAGGCCTGAAAGAGTGGGGTGTAAAGGGGGAGGATTCCCTTCTGCTCCTGTGGCACTTCCCGGAGCTGCCAGTTTGACATAAGGTGCTTTGAGTGACACTAAACCATGTGGATCGGTATGTTCCGCCCAGGCAATGGCTCTGGCATATAGATTTAGTGATTCTGCGGCTGTTAACAATAGCCCGTTTTCTAGGCTAAGTAACCCGTCACTGTATAAGCTGAGGTTGGTGATGCCGCTCTGTTCTAATTGTTGGGTAGCAAGACGCGCATGACCATAGCGTAATGCTTGTTGCGTACTGGATTCGAATTCTGTGGTTATTAAGAACTCGCGGGCCTCACGTACGATAGTGTTAGAGTGACTGGCGTAGATTGGAGTGTCGAGAGCTAGGGTTAAATGCCCGCCCGCAGCACCAAGGCCGCCAGAATGGGCAATAAACTGTCCGTCAAGATATAGGCCAGCACTGGACGAGAGGCTAATGCTTCCACCGTTGCTTGCGTGGTTGATAGTGTTTTGTTGAGGTACATCTATTTGGGTCCTGCTGCCTGATGCATCGAGTGTGGCGCCTTTATGCACAAGAATGAACATTGAGTCGGCATCTATGGGTTCACCATTAACAGCGTTAATATGACCTATAGTGCCATTTTGATGGTTGAACTGTCCCCCTATTTGTATAGTTCCGCCAGCCGGGGCTAGGCCATAGGCTTTACCGTAAGGGTCGACGGCGCTAGACGCACGCCCGGCCACATCTAGGTAAGCGCTAGGGGCTAGGGTGACGGTGCGAAATAGGTTGCCGGTGCCTTGGCCTTGCCACAGGTTGCCGATTTCTATTTTACCGCCCCAGGCGTTCAGGCGGCCCGCGATATGGATATCCCCCACGCTGTAGAGCTGAATCGTTTGGCCAGGGTCTACAGAGAGTGTGGCTTGTTCCCCTATGGACAGGGTTACGTCATGATCGGGGGCTGCGTAGGTAGAACCCACGGTTAAGGTTAGGTTGGCGCCGGCGCGTTGGGTGATGCTGCGTTTGGTATGGTCGGCGAGGTAGAGTTGAGGTAGGTAGGGCTGTAAGGCTTGTGAACTGTGGTGCTCGGAGCCCATATCTGCTGCCGTGGCAGTAGGCTGTAGTACGGGGCGCAGGATGTGTAGTTCTTGTTCTAGGCTCATGCCCTGTAGGCTGGCGATATGGTAGTGGGCAAAACCGGCAGCAAAAAAGCCTGCATCAAACAGGCCGGTACCGAGTTCGATAGCGCTGTTTTGGTGCCAGTGTAGGGTGCCGGCTTGTTGGAAGCCGTGGCCCTGTAGCTGACCTTGCAGGTGTATATCGGCCCCGGCCTTGTTGCCAAAACCGGCTTCTAGCTGTAGGTTGCCGCCACGGCCCCCTTGTACACGGCCTAGTTGATTGAGTGTAGCACCGGCAGAGACGTTAATCAGGCTGTTTTCGTTTAGGATGATATCGCCCGTGCTGCGTAAAGAGACGCTGCCGCCATGAATGTAGGGCGATGGGGTAGCGTTGCCTTGCGTCAGGTTATTCCATAGGCCTTGGGTAGTAAGGGTGACGCCTGGCGCTACTAGCACTTGGGCGGTGCGACCAGCTAGGGGATTCAGCCAAAAGTCGCGGTAACCGTTACCATCAATTTGATGTAATACGTTGCCTACTTCCACCTTGCCGCTGGGTACCGTTATGTTGGCGCCAAGATGAATATCGGGGCTGTAGAATTGTAGGTAGGCGCCGTCGGCTAGTTTAAGGTCGCTGTGCAGCGCAAGTGTGTCGTGGGTGGCGATGCGCAGGGCGCTGAGTTGGTCGCTATTTAGGGCATCGGTATTTACGTAAATCGTATTCTGACGTTCTAGTGGGAGGGCGGTATCTAGCTCCCACTCACTGGCTATGGCTTCCCCTAGGCTGTCTAGTATGACGGACTGAGCACGAGGGTTGAACTGATGGTCTAGGCGCTGTTCCTTACTGATATAAAAAGGGATGTATTGGCCAATAATTAATTGAGCGCTACGGGCTAGGGCGTGATGGGGGAGGCCATAGCCATCGGCGTCTGTGGGGGCAGCGGTGTGCTGGCGGGGGCTGTTGTAAACTGCGCTGATCAGCTCGCCTTCTAGCACGGCATTAGGGGTATCAATAATTAAACGGCCTGCATCGCGGCCCACCAAGTAGCCGTGTTCAAAGCGTTGCTGTGGGGCCAATAAGGGGCTGGCAAAGCTGCGTTTGCCACCCCAGCGGGCACTTTCTTGTACGTAGCCGGTAAACACGCCGGGTTGGTATAGGCGATCACCCGGGGCGGTATCGGCGCGGTACAGCCTACCATCGTCGCCGCGTAGCCAGCTTTGTTTTAGGTGGCCGCTTTGTACGGCTAGGGTGCCGCCAGATAGGTTAATTTGCGAGCCTTGCTGGGTGACGACATCGCCGCCGCTAAACAGTACGGTGCCGCCTTGGGCTAACCATTCAGCGGTGCTGTGTGTGGTGTTGCTGAGATAGCCGCCTACCTCCAGCAAGCCGCCTTGGCTGTACCAGCGATCCCCCTCGTAGCCGTTGGTGCCATCGGGTACGTGGACTAAAAAGCGCCGATCGAGCCAAATGGTTTGATTGTTGAGGTTTTTACTGTCGCGGTTGTTGGGGGAGTCGCGCTGTTCATTGCCCTGCACGTTAACTTCTAGGTTGTTCACCGCCATGGCGAGCGGCACATCTAAAGCCCCCGACACGTCCAACCTAGCACCCTTTCGCACTAGGCTGCGGTGTGCAGCGTTGAAGGTAATTTGCCCCCCGGTCGCCAGAGTGAGGGATTCCGTGGCAAGGTCTAGGGTGCCTGCGCTGGTGATACGAATGAGGGATAGGTCGCCACGAAAGCGGTCGTTCAAACCTAACCAGTTGGCAGCGATGGCGCTGTCGCGCTGGCTGTCTAGGGCTTGGCCACCGGGTTCTACTTCAATGGCGGTGACGCTGTGGCTGGCGAGCAGGATATTGGCGTCGGCTTCTGTGGCCGTAAGATGCACGGTGCCGCGCTGGTTTTGCGTGGTGGTGCTGGATAATACGCCGGCTTGGCTAATGCTGTTGGCGCTAAGGCTAATATCGCCGGCCCGTGCCTGTATTAAACCTGTGTTTTCTATATGGCCTAGGCCGCTAGGTAGGACTTCGTTGCCGCGTACGGTGGATTGCTGGTTGGCATCGGTGGCTTGGCCTTTACGGATGATGAAGCTGTCGCCAGCGGCTAAGGCCACTTGGCCTTGTTGGGCAGTCAGTGTGCCGTCTTGTTGTATGTCTTTCGCCAGCACTAATACATAGCCACCACCGGTCGTGGAATTTTCTGGTTTGTGGGTGTGAATTTGGGCGCCGGCTTGTATTTCAATTTTACCTATAGCTTGCTTGAAAGCGGGGGTTTTACTGTCGGGGCTGTAGAGGCCGTGATTCAGGAATTGGTCGTCGGTGATGGTGGCGGCGGCCGCTACTAAGTTACGCACGTTAACCTGACTGGTGCCACTGAACACGATGCCGTTTTGGTTGACCACCATGACGGTGCCGTCGCCTTTGATTCTTCCTTGTATTTGACTAGGGGCGACTTGATCACCGACGACGCGGTTTAGCACCGCATCGGTATTTTTTTGTTGGAACTCGACCGTCGTATTACGGCCCACATCAAAGCGGTTCCAGTTTAGGATAGCTTTAGATTCGGTTTGTTTAATGCCTACGTGATGTTGACCGTTTTGCTGGGTGTGTACAGGGGCTTCAGCGCCTAACCATTGTGCTTTATCACCTACCGCCACTTCTAGCCCACCCTGTGCTAAGCCTTCGGCTACGTTGCTGGCTTGTTGCTGTGCCGCTAAGCGGGCAGCGTTTTGGGCGGCTTGTTGGGCGGCGATAGCGCTGGCGGTACGGTTTAAGTTGTCCAGCGAATGCGATAGTTGCGCGCGGGCGGCAGCTTGTTGTTGCTGCATGTTAGCCACCTGCTGGGCGGCACGGATAGCATGGTTATTGTTGGCGTTTTGGTGTTGCTGGGCGGCATTGCTCTGGGTAAACCAGGCGCCGCGTAGTTGGGCCTGACTGTGCTGCGCCACACTGCTTAATAGTACAAGTGCTAAGGCTTGGGCGATGGGGTGTAAACGGTAGCGAGAGTGGGATTTTGATGTCATGTTGGCAGCGGTCAGGAAAAAAGAAAACACAGCGGCAGGCTACAAGAGGAAGCCCCTTGTAGCCTGCGGGTGGAACACTATGACATGGTGTGAATCAGTGGATTAGCGACCTGCGTGGCCCGCGCAAACGCTGGCGTTGCCGATGGCTAAGGTACTACTGCTTGGCTTTGCAAACGTCTCGTGTACAGCATTTTGCCAGTTAGTGGGTAGTGGCACTAAGTTGTTGGCGATGATTTTTGCGTCGTTAGCACTGGCTGCTGCTGTTGCGGAATAGTTCTTGTTGAGGAAATCGAGGATGCCTCCCTCAACATCAAAGTCGGCATAACACTGACTCAACAGTAGGTTGGTAACGCCTGTGATGGGGTAGCCTGCTGCGGGCAATGCTAACGCTGTTTCGGTTGGTTGGGCTCCGATCCCCCAATGAATTGGGTCCACTGGATTTAGACTAGAAAGAGGAGTTCCTGGTGGGTGTATCGCGTTAACAGCATTTTGCACATTGTTGATAGTGGGCAATACATAGTCGTTAGGAGCACTCAGGTTTTTGTTTTGAATACTAGCCACCTTGGCTGGATTACCAAACTCCACCACTTCGGGGCTAACGTAAGCAATAGAATAGTTGTTGGCATTTAGCTGAGTAATAACATCAGCTGTGCCATTGGCGGCAATGTATTTGCTAGTATTAGAAACGTTTACCACGCTAGAGAACGTGCTGCTAACGCCTGATAGATTTGGGTTAGAAGGGTTCACCGCTTTCAAGTGACGTAGAAAAATTTCTGTCGTACCGCTACCGTCGGCTCTATATACTACTTTAATAGGTACCGCAGGCCCACCGGTTATAACTTGATCCCATGTTGTTATGGCAGGGTCAGTAAAAATTTTATTTAACTGTTCGCCAGTTAGTTTTAATGAGGAGAAGCCTTTGAATGGGACAGTTACCGATGTTAAAGCGACTGGTATTTGTACCAAGGGTCCAAAAGCTGCCTTACCCGCTGTAGTGTGAGCATTATAATTAGTTAACTCAGTGGAAGTAACTAAGGAGTCGCTTCCAGCATAATGAACACGTACTTTAGGGTTGTATACGGGAACATTATCGCCAGCAGCATTTTTTACGGTAAAGAAGTCTGAGTTATCACCGAAGAAAGCCTTTTTACCGTTACCGCTACCCACACCAATGTATTTGTCGAAACCAGTGATGCTGGTGATGATGCCGGATTTAAAAGGGGCAGCCTTACCGTTGTACAGATTCTCTGGCAAGGTTGCCCCACCGCCTACGATTTGTGCCGAAGCTGCACCTGCAGCTAATAAGCTTGCAGCAACGGCGGCTACTAAGGTTTTAAGACTTAAGGTATTCATGGTCGATCTCCAGAAGCAATTAGAAAAAATTTAACGAACTTCATTACGGATGATTTACATGAAACGCAGAACTTGCTGCGCTTCGTTCCCTGTCTTAGGGAGCGTATCGCTGTGTTGCGATGGTTCCCATTGTGCGAGGCAAACATTACAGTTTGAAGAAAATAAATCCCCGATTTGAGGGTAAAAAACGTTTAGTTTTCAAGGGTTTATTGTTTTTGTGAAAACAGGAGAATCCCCCTGATTTGCTCTTTTTTTAGGGTGTTTTTTGGGTTTTTGACGGGTCTTTTTCGGTCAAATTCGGGAACATTTGTCGTTTCTCTGTCATAAAGCTGTCAGAAAGGAAAAGGCGCTTTTTAGGCCATGTTCGGGAGAACGGGTGAATTTGGGCCAAAAAAGCCCCAAAACAGCCGTTTTTAGGCCTTATTTAAGTTGTAAGCATTTATTTCTTTGGGTGCCAGTTTTTTTGTTGCTTTAGCCTATATAAGGTATGGCTGGTAAGGGTTTTAGCCTGATGTTGTTTGTTTTTTTGTGGAATTATATAGTTGCAATTTATTTGATCTTTTTTTCTTGTTTTCTGTGAATTGACCACGTTTTTTGTATTGACGGGCTGAAGTGCAGCTGTTTTTTGTTGATTTACGCTTGTATCTATGACGCTTTAGGGCAATGTAAGCGTGCTATTGGGTAGGTTAATTGTGTGCGGGTACATCAATCCGTAAAAAACCTAAATTAGTATGGTGATGTGCGGGCCGTGGTTGCGGTTGCTTGTGCGCACGCAGCAGGTGTTTCTTATTAGGCTTAGCCATGCGTGGACGTAAACCTTTATGGCGGCGTGTGCGGCATACAACTAGGAGTGTCTGGTGATGAGTAAGGCAACGGAATCTTTATACGACGGTGGGTTGACCGAGGCTAACAGCAAGGTATTGGTGGATGAGTTCGAGGCGCATTGCCCGCCTACCTTAAAGGGCTTTAGTGCCGCCGATGTGACGGCGTTGCGGGAGTCGTTACATTGTAGCCAAGCGATGTTTGCACACTATTTACATACGAGTGCGGTCACGGTGCGTAAGTGGGAGCAAGGTGAAACCCGCCCTACGGGGCCAGCGTTAAAGCTGTTGAATTTGCTGGCCGATAAGGGTTTGCAAGCTATTGTGTAGTACAGGCTAGGCGGCCATTAACGATGGGTTAATAAGCAGGGTTTCAAGGGTGTAGCTGATATGCGCTATGGGCTGGATGAAGGTGTAGTCTAGCAATTGGTTGACCCGCTGGGTGTGCTGCCGGATTTCTGCTTGTACTTTATTGGCGTCTAGGCTTTGAATGTGTGCTACCAGACGGTTGTTGCCAGGGCCACGGTAGACCCAGCCGCGATACATGATTTGTAGTGGCAAGCGAGGCGAGTGTAGCGAGGCCGTGATGGCGTTGCTGGCTGCGGGTAGGATTTTATCGTTTACGGCACAGGCGGTTTCATGATGCTGCACTTCGGCGTTGGCTTGGCGAAGCATGGATTTTAAGGTGGTGATGTGCTGGGCGAGGGTGACTGAGTTGATGAGCGCGCGAGGTTTCATTTGCACCGAGGCGGCCAGGCGCAAGTGCAGGTATTTAATGATTAAGAATATATATTGGTACGCAAAGCCGTTTGCTTTTTCGACTTCTTGTTTTAAGGCGGCGTAGGCTTTGTTTAGGGTGGTATCGGCCAGCTTGAGTAGATCAAGGGGCGGGTGGTGGGGGTAGTGGTCGTAGTCTTGCAGGTGTTTATCGGCCTGATATAAATAACGGATGATGTGATCGGTAGGGTGTGGGTGGACGCATATATCGCTGTCGCGCACCAGGGCTTGGGTGGCCTGTTGCAAGTCTGCTTGTAGTGCCAAAGGGCTGAGCAAGGGCATGGCGATAGAGCGTGCGTTTTCTAGTGTGAGTGGTTTTGCTATAGAAAGTGCCATGATGTGCGCAAAGTTCATGGCTATGCGTGAAAGGGTGGTAGCTTCAGGCATCAGGTGCTCCATATTTTATTACTTTTTATAGTAGGTAGACGGTGCCACGAGGGGTGTACCCTATATAGGGTATGGCTAAATTAATACTTCTGAGGTAACGGCTAGTGTTATAGGGCGCGGGGAATAGCGTATGGCGGGGTGCTGCCACCCCTAAATAGCGTATCAGCGCAGGCCGAAAACAACCTTTTTAACAAAATGGTGTTACAGCAGTTTTACTGTTTTAAAAATAAGACAGGGGGTTTAACTACTTTGTATCAGATTACTACTTAGATTGTTATAGGTATTAAGCCTATTTATTTAATTTGATAATTATAGTATTGCGTTAATTTTTTAAAGCTTCAAGTAATATCTTTGAGTGGGAATTAGATTTTTCGCATACAGTATATAGGGTGTTCAGGGGCGAAATAGAGGCGTTAACTTAGAGGAAAACTTTCATCCGATAAAGCTTAACTTTATAGTTAAATAAAAAATAAAATATTTTACTGGGTATGAAGGTAAGGTTGCAGCGGCGCTGCGTTTGGTATTGCTACGGGTTTTATTTGTTGGATAATTTTTAACGCTATTACCGCGGCAGACATACTGCCGTAAACTGGCGGGGCTACCCTGTTAGTGCTCAATATCGTTAAGGCTTAGGAGAGTAGGCAATGACAAACCCTTTAGAGAAGCAAGCGTCAAACGAGGACCCCAAACCCGAAGATAAAGCATCGGGATTAGGGGAGTTTTTTAGCCTGGAGTCAGTCACGGCTATTCCCAAAGATTATCTGCGCGCGTGCGAGCAGCCTTCGGTGGAAGCTGACCCGCTTGAGGAGCAAAGCAAGTAGGGGGCAATGTGGTGGGCCTTATTGCACCATTTGGTTAATTTCCATAATGGGCATTAGCACTGCTAGCACAATAAGCATCACCACGCCCCCCATGGCTAAAATCATCAAGGGTTCCAGTAAGGCGCTTAGCCTAGTGGCGCGACGTTCAAGGTCGCGCGATAGGTTTTGGGCGGCGCGATCTAGCATGGCGGCCAAGGTGCCGGTGTGTTCACCACTGGCCACTAGGTGAATTAAATTAGGCGGAAAGATTTTCTGTTCGCGTAGGGCCAAGGCTAAGGGTGCGCCTTCACGGGTGCGGGCCGAGGCTTGTTGCAAGCTGTTTTTTAAGCGTAAATTTCCTAGGGTGTCGTGGGCAGCTGCTAAGGCGCGCAGCAAGGGCACGCCTGCATCCATCAGTATGGCCAGGGTGGAGGCAAAGCGGGCGGTGTTTAGCCCTAGCAGGTAGTTGCCTACTAGCGGCAGGGTTAAACAAAGGCTGTGCCAGCGCAAGCGCCGGGCAGGGTTTTTTAACGCAAGGCGTGCCAGCACGACGAAGACCACGATGGCCACAGCGCAGAGCCAGCCCCAATCGCGAATAAAATCGCTGCAGTAAATCATGAATTGGGTGATGGCGGGTAGCTCTTGGCGGGTTTGGGTAAAGGCGCTAATGACCTGCGGGACGACGTAGCTGAGTAGAAAAATAACAATGGCTAGGGCGACTACCGCGACCACTACGGGGTAAATAAAGGCCGTGATGAGTTGGTTTTTTAAGTTGTCGCGGTTTTCCAGGTAGTCGGCTAGGCGTTCCATGACGCGGGCTAAGTCGCCGGCATCTTCGCCAGCGCTAATCAGGGCGCGATAAATATCGGGAAAGTCGCGTGGCCGCTGGGCCATGGCGTCGGCCAGGCGCATGCCGCTACGCACGTCTTCGCGCACGGCGTTAATGGCCTGCGTCATGTTTTTTTTCTGGGTTTGTTCTAGGCTGGCGCTTAAGGCGGCCTCTAGGGGCAGGCGGGCACTGAGTAAGCTGGCCAGTTCGCGGGTGAGCCAACAGAGGTCGTTGGCGCTGATGCCTGAGTTGAGCCAGCTTGAACTGGGCTGGTCGTTCATACGTTGCAGGGCCAATGGGCTTAAGCCGCGCTCGTGTAATTGGAGTCGGGCCGCTTGCAGGGAGTTGGCGGTGACGGTGCCGTTAAGCAGGGTGCCATCGGCTTGGGCGGCTTGGTATTGATAACGGGGCATGGTGGCGTTTAGTTCTCGTCGCGCGTCACGCGCAGGACTTCTTCGTGGGTGCTGATGCCGGCTTCTACCCAGCGCTGGGCGTCTTCTCGCATGCTACGCATGCCTTGGCGGCGGGCGGCGGCGCGGATGTCTTGTTCGCTGGCACCGGCATGAATAAGATGGCGAATGTCATCGTTAATGATGAGAAGCTCGTGTATGCCTGTGCGGCCTTTATAGCCGGATTGATTACAGTGTGCGCAACCTTTGGCTTGCCATTGCTGGCCTTGGTCGGGCGTGGTGACGGGGGTTTTGCAGTGGGGGCACAGGCAGCGTATGAGGCGTTGAGCCATGACGCCCAGTAAGGAGGACGAGAGTAGGAAGGGTTCTACGCCCATATCGGTTAGGCGGGTGATGGCGGACACGGCATCGTTGGTGTGCAGCGAGGCTAGCACTCCGTGGCCGGTGAGGGAAGACTGCACGGCGATTTGTGCGGTTTCTAGGTCGCGAATCTCGCCAATCATGATGTTGTCAGGGTCTTGACGTAGGGCGGCTCGGAGGGCGGCGGCAAAGCTCATGCCGATTTTGGCGTGCACGGGAATTTGGTTAATGCCGGGAATGTCGTATTCGACCGGGTCTTCGACGCTAAGAATGTTACTGACGCTTTTATCGAGCTGGCCCAAGGCGGCATACAGGGTGGTGGTTTTGCCGCTACCGGTGGGCCCGGTGACTAACACGATGCCGTGGGGCTGGCGGATGAGTTGGCTAAGTTGGTGCAAGGTGTGTGGGGCCAGGCCTAGTTTGTCCAGTTGCAAGCGGCCAGCGTCTTTTTCGAGTAAGCGCAGGACGGCACGTTCGCCGTGCATGGTGGGGACGGTGGAGACGCGTACATCGATGGGGCGGCCCGCCACTTTGAGGGTGATACGGCCATCTTGGGGGATGCGTTTTTCGGCGATGTCCAGTTGGGACATGATTTTGATACGCGAGATGAGCGCGGCGTGCAAGGCTTTGCGGGGGGCGACGATGTCATGCAGGGTGCCGTCGGTACGGAAGCGCACGACAGAATGGGTTTCAAAGGCTTCGAAGTGCACATCGCTGGCGCCGTCGCGGGCGGCTTGGGCCAGTAAGGCGTTGATCATGCGTATGACGGGGGCGCCGTCTTGGGTGTCGAGCAGGTCGGTGACGGCGGGGATGTCTTGCAGTAAGCGTTCTAGGTCTAGGTCGGATTCGGCCTCACCCACGACATCGGCCGCGCTGCCGGCCTCGGCATAGTGTTGGTTCAGGGTACTTTCTAGCTGGCTGTCACTTGTTAGCTGCCAGCGTTGCAGGCCAGTGAGCTGTAAGGCTTCAATCAGCGCCCACGAGGGGGCGGCGGGGCTGTGGAGCAGTTGTTCGGGCCGGGCTGGGTCTATCATGATGCGGTGGCTGCGGGCCCAGGCGTGGGGTAGGGGGGTGGCGTTAGGCATGGGCTAGATTCCGGGTTGTATGAGTAGTTCGGGGCGATATCCTAATTCTTGCAGGACGCCTATGCTGTTATCGAGGGCGGTTGCGTCACGGGGTAAGTCGACCCGCAGGGCGTAGCCGATGCCGCCGGGCGCGCTGACGATGTAGGCCGGTAAACCACTGATACGAACGCGTTGAACTATGCGGCGTGCCTGGCTTTCGTCGCTTACATCGGCAAATTGCACGATGTGTTTTTCTTGTTGGGCGGCGGCGTATAGGTTGGTGCTGTCACTGGCTAAGGCGACGTTGCTAGGCAGGTTAGAGCGATATGTGGGCTGGGGTTCGGCCTGCGCGGCGGGCACTTCGTGGAGGCTGGTTTGATGGGTGGTGTCGGGGCCAGGTTGGGTTTGGGTTTGGGCCCACTGGGCATCGCGCAGGTCGTGCTTGGGACGTTGCGTGGATGCGGGCAAGCGGGGCGGTAGTATGGGAGCGTCCATGTCGGGCAGTAATGGGTGGTTGCCTGGCTGGGCCTGGCTTTGTGCGGCACGCATGAAGTTATAGCGGTCTTGGGTGATGCCGCGGCTGGCTTGGGCGTCGCGAATGACAAAGGGGCGCAGGAACACCATTAAGTTGGTTTTTAGGCGTTTGCGTCGTTCATAGCGAAAGAGGTTGCCTAAAATAGGGATGTCGCCTAACAAGGGTACCGATTCGTTGAGGCTTTGTACGCTGTCTTCAAGCAGGCCGCCAAGCACCATGATTTGGCCATCGTCAAGAAGTACGCTGGTGTCCAGAGCGCGTTTGTTGGTAACGATGCCGGCTAAGCTTGAGTTTTTCTCGTCGATGCTGCTGACTTCTTGGTAGATGTCTAGTTTGACCGTGCCGCCTTCGGAAATTTGTGGGCGAATTTGCAGGCGTAAGCCGATGTCTTCGCGTTCTACGGTTTGGAAGGGGTTGTCTGAGCCGCCACTGCCGGAGGTAATGTACTGGCCACTGACAAAGGGGACGGTTTTGCCGACCATGATAGAGGCGCTTTCATTGTCGAGGGTAAGAATATTGGGGGTGGACAATATGTTGACGCCGCCGGTGGATTGTAGGGCGCGAGCCAGCAGTTCCAGATTCATGATGGCGCCTATGCCGGGCACGTTGAGGGTGCCTTTGATTACGCCTAGGTTGAGCCCTTCGGGGAGTAAGTCGATGCTGTTGCTTGCTTTGGTGTTAAAGCCGGCCCCGTTGAAATTCGTGCCGCCAATAAAGTTGCCCCCTTGGCGCATCCATTGAATGCCCAGTTCGGCGGCATTTTCTTCGACAACTTCAACGATCAGGCTTTCAACCAAGACTTGGGCGCGGCGTTGATCGAGCAGGTCAATAACCCGCCGCAGGCTGCGGTAAATGGGCTCGGGAGCCGCGATAATTAGGGTGTTGGTGCTGGAGTCGGCCTGTACGGTGACGCCGTTGGCAGAGAAAGAGTTGGCGCCAGAGTCGTTGTTTTGGCCCTGAAAGCGGGGGCTGCCCTGGTTTTGGCTTAGGCTGCCTGAGCTTTTATTGCTACCGGGGGGAGTGGCGCTGCCAGTAGGGGTGCCGCTGCCCGCGCTTAAGCCGCCTGCCCCTAGGGTGGCGCGGGCGGCGTCGCCGCTGCCTAGGGCCACTTCGCCGCTGTCGCCCGTAAGTAAACCGCGTAGCACTTGGGCCAAATAGCTGGCTTGCGCATTGCGTAGGTAGACCACGTGTAGGTTGGCGGGGTCGTCTTGGGCGTTATCGAGTTTGATGACCAGTTCGCGCGCCAGTTTAGTGCGGGCGGGGCTGCTAGAGCGTATGAGCACGTTGTTGGAGCGCGGGTCTGCGGTAAGGAGTATGTCGCGCTGGGCTTCGCGGCCGCTGCTTTGTTGTAGTAGCTCGTTGGCTAATGAGGCAATGTCGACCGCCACGCCATTGTAGACTTTGACCACTTCGGTATCGAGGGAGGTGGGGGTGTCGATGCTTTCAATGATGCGGGCTAAGCGATCGAGGTTGTCGGCGTAGTCGGTGATGACCAGAGTGTTGTTGGCGGGGTAGGCCGCGATGCTGTTCTCGGTGGCGATCATGGGTTTGAGCACGGCCAGTAAGGACTCGGCACTTTCATAGGCGAGGCGGAAGGTACGGGTGGTGATGCCGGCGCCGGGTTGGGCTTGGTCTACACCGCCGCCGTGCAGCTTGGCGTCGGCCACGGGTACGACGCGGCTGACGTCGCCTACGTCGACAATGGCAAAGCCTTGCATGCGTAAGGCGCTGTTAAGCAGTTGGCTGGCGGTGTCAGGGCTGACGGGGCCATCGGAGACCAGAGTGATTTGGCCGCTGACGCGCGGGTCGATAAGAAATTGGCGTTGCTGGTAGCGGGACACGGCCCGCACCACGGCCTCAATGTCTTGATTCTGGAAATTGAGTTCGACGGTTTCTTGAGCGTTGGCCGTGGGGGCGCTACGACTGTGGCGCGTGGGGGCGGGCGGGGTGGCGGGGCGGATGACTTTTTGTGGGGTGGCCGGGGCCGCGACGGGGGCCGTGGTGGCCCCCGGTGGCGCTTCGGGGGAGCTAGGCAGGTAACGCTGAGAGCGAAATAAAGGGTCGGTGTCGGAAGGGGCGGCACAACTGCTTAGGAGGGCGACCACTAGCAAGCCCATAGGGCTGCGGCGGCAAGGAGAGAGGAGTGGACGTAGACGCTTCATTTCCCAATGGTTTCCTTAAGGGTTAAGGTGACACGTACGGTAGGCGTACCCTCATCGTCGCTGCGTTGCAGGAGAACTTCTTGGGTGTGCCAGCCAAGGCTGCTGGGCGCCTGATTGAGCCAAGCGAGCAAGGGGTCGGGGTTGGGGGTAGGGGTAAATTCCAGAGTGAGTAAGGGCGAGGTATAGCTGATTTGGTAAGGGGGAAGCCCAGGGTGTAGCTGTAGCGATTCAGTGATGGCGGCGGGCGGGCTACTGTTGGCAAGGGGGGCGCCAGGGGCTTGTTTGAGTAAGCGTTGTAGCTCTTGCGCTTGCGATTGCAGGCGGGGCAGTTCTGCCTGCCAGTAACGTATGTTTTTTAACGCTGGTGCGAGCACGAACAGGTAGGCACTGGCCATTAGCACGATAAGGAGTAAGCCTTGCAATTGGGTTTGTTCGCGCGAGCTAAGGCTACGCCACGCGGTTGTGGCGCGGGTGTAGGTTCGGCGCACCGGGGTGCGAAGCCGCTGTAGGGCGTTTACCCACGACGCAGGCAGACGATAGGGTTTCATGGCTGGCCCTCGCTAGCGGGTAGGGAGGGGGCTGCGCGTATGGTCAGTTCGGTGTTGTCGTCGTGCAGTTGCAGGCCTTGTTCTTGTGCTTGCTGTTGCAGTGTTTGTAGATAGCTTTGCTTTAACCCAGCGGCAGGCCGTAAACGTAGGCGTAAGGTGCCATTTTTATAGTGCAGGCTTTGTATTTGCGCCTGCAAGGGATCGAGCAAGGGCGCCACGCTTTGTATGAGTTGCGGGTAGTTGGCGGGAGGAGGCGTGAGCGCGGAAGGTGCGGCAGCTTGCATTTGCCGTACTTGTTGCAGGGGGTTGAGCACGACGCTTAGCTGTGGGTAAGCCGCTTGTACGGCTTGGCTCATTTGGCGTTTCAGTGTTTGCCCTGACTGGCTCAGTTGCTGGGCATAGAGGTGTACGCTGCTTAACCAAATGGCGCTAATGATGGTGCCCCACAGTAATAAGGCAGGGTAGTAGGTATAGGCTTTGTGTTGGGCTTTATGCAGGGGGAAATGCCATGACCATGCTTTTCCAGTCCACGTATCGTATTGGCGGCGGGGCAACCACTGGAAGGGGGTAAGTTGTGGATAGTGGGTTTCGATGTGTGCGCGGATTTCTGCCTGGGTGGCGCTGGGGAGCGGTGGCACGATAACGCCATTATGTTCTTGGGGGCGCAGCACTGACCAAGTGTCTATATCACCCATGGGGGTTTGGGTCATGTCATCGGGTAAAAAGGCGCAGACTGGATAAAAGAGCAAGGATTTGAACCGATACTGAGCCAGCAGTTGGGCCCAGTGTTGGAGCGTGCTGAGCGGCGTCCAGCTAAGGGTGACGTGGGGCCCGACAGGGGGGCTATGGGTGATACTGAGTGTTTGGGTATCTTGGAGGCTGAGCAGGGCGACTTGTTCGCGCACGGCGGCCGTGAGCTTCGCAGCGGGCAAGGGCGGCAGGGTGAGCTGGGTGATGGCGAAGTCTTGGGGGTGCAGGCCTAGTTGTAGGCGCTTAGGCGCGTAGTGCTGCGCCAGCGATTCCCAACTGCTGTCGCCGGGCACCGGATGCCAGCGCTGTGCGTGGTAGTAGAGCGCCAAGTAGGGCCGTTGGGCGTGCTGCACCGATGGGAGCAGTATGCGCAGGATATCAACTTTTTGCTTTTTCATACTCCCTCTCGGAGCCACATAAGCTGGGTGCGTTGTTGACGGATATCGTGATGGATCAGTGCCTGAATTTGGCTGATGCCTTGGGCGCTCTGCACTAGGGCTTGCACATGAAACCAACTGCTGGTGATGCCAAGCAGAACTTCGTGGGAGGGCAATTGGGGCATGTTCAGGCGCTGGATAATGTCGCCATGATTGATAAACCACGTGCCTTGATCGCGGCTTTTTAGCAGGGCTTTGGCTTGCTCTAGGCTAAGCCCGGGCACCCAGGCAGCAATCACCACAGGCGAGGCGGTATTGGCGTTGATCCAGGTGCGTTCGGGCAAAACAGTGACGTAGGGCTGCAAGCGTGCCAGTGTGGCGGCTTGTACGCCAGGCACGGCGGTTAAGTCGTGCAAAACCCGTAAGCGGGGAGCGCGGTGGTGTGGTGCTTTGGCTTGCACGGGGTGTGACGGGCTAGAGACGACGGAGTGCGTGCCGGTTTGTTTATGGGGTGGGGCGGTGTCAGGCGCTTGATCGTCGATGAGGCTGCTGATGACGCGCTGGCTAATGAGTTCCGCTTGCGCGGGGGGGACGCCTAGTAAGGCGCACAGGCGTAAAAAGGCGCTGACTTCTTTGGGCTGAATTTGGCCGCGCTCGACGAGGTTAGTGAGGTTGTATTTGGACTGCTCATCGGTGATAAGGGTATAAAGGCGTGCCGGTATGCCGTTGTCTAGGGTGATGGGACGTGATTGGCCGGACGAGGACCAGTCGCCACCCAGGCGCACTACGGGCTGGCGGTGCGAGATGTGACGTAGCCTTGCTTGCACATGGTTAATTTCGCCGCGCAGTAACCAGTAGTTGCGCAGGCGGTATTGTTCATTTTGAACACTGTGCAGGACGGTGTTTTGGCGTGTCATGAGGGCGGTGGCCAGGCCGGCAATCAGCGCCACAATGAGCAGTACGCTAATGACTGCCATGCCTGGAGCGGGCGACTGTGATGGGTGCACGGCTTATAGCTGCCAAGAGCCTATGTCAGCATTGCTGCCTTCGCCACCGGGTTCGCCGTCGGCGCCGAGTGAAAAGACATCGATTTCACCGTTGGTGCCTGGGTTCAGGTAGTGGTAGGGCTTGCCCCAGGGGTCGTTGGGCAGGCGATCTAAGTAAGAGCGCCAGTTATTGGGTATGGGGTTGGTGGTGGGTTTTTCGACCAGGGCGCGTAGGCCTTGGCTGCCACTGGGGTACTGACCATTATCTAGGCGATAAAGCTTTAAGGCTTGCATGATTGCGCCAACGTCGTTGCGTGCTGCGGTGGCACGCGCCTGATCTGGTCTATCCATTAGGTTAGGGACAATCAGGGCGGCGAGTACCCCCATGATGACCAATACCACCATAATTTCAATTAAGGAGAAGCCGTGTTGACGACGGCTACGATAGGTGGTGGAAGCGTGAGCTAAACCTTGCATAAAGCACCCCAGTAAGAAGAGATTAGGACTGTATAAATAATCTCAAATTCGCATGTCAGGAACATGGATGGGGGTCGGGGAAACAGGCACAAAAAACCCTTAAAAAACAGTTTTTTTTGGCTTTTTTGGGCTCATATTGGGGATTTTGGGTCACAAACAAGAAATATTTGAAAAACAGGGTGTATTTGCCCTAAAAGGCATGTTCATTAAATGACATTTTTGACGTTCTGGAGGGGAAGGGGAAAGGGGGGAATAAGCGATTAAAAATGGCTTGGATTTTTTACGTGGGATGGATAAGCAAGGGCAGGTTTAACAGTAAGTAGAGTAAGCCGGGGGGCTTTTTGATGGGGGGCTGGATGGGGTGCTTATAATGACAGGGAACGTCATGGACGTTTTTATCCTATCTTTAGCCTCTCTCATGTCAGTTAGAAAAAAAGCAGCACCTAGAAATCGTCGTTCTACCCGTTCTTCTCCTCCTCGTCCCCTGCGACGTTTGTTGCGCCAGATTAGTGCCTCGGCGGTGCTGGCGTTTGTGGCGGCAAGTTGTGCACTGAATCCCAATTGGCGCGAGCAGTTACAGATCGAGCAGTTGAGCGTCGGTCAGTTTAGTCTTGAGGATGTGCTGCCCGATTGGCGTTGGCCTGCTTTGCCTTCTTTGCCGTCGTTATCGGGTAATTTATCGACGGTGCAAAGCCCTGATGGGGTGTTTGTACAAACGTCGTTTGCGTCTTGTGCCGACTTTTTCCCCCAGCGTAGTGCGCCCGTGGTGCCCGAGGCACCTATATTGCGTGAGTTGTGTTTTACCGATTTTGCCCTGTTGCACAGTGGGCAGTATAAGACGCCGGTATTTGTGGTGGAACGGTTGAGCCGCAGCAAGCTGAGCCAAAGCTCGCAGTTCAAGCGTAGCGATAAGTTTTATGCGGAAGCGCGTTTGCCTCAAGCCGAGCGTGCGGAGCTGGCCGATTATCGTGGGTCGGGCTATTCACGCGGGCATATGGCGCCTGCCGGTGATATGTATTCGGCCGAAGGCATGGCGCAAAGCTTTTCGTTGGCTAATATGGTGCCGCAGAATCAACGTCATAATGCGGGGGCCTGGAGCAAGATTGAGGGGGATACGCGTAAGTACGTGCAGCGGGCCCAAGGCGATGTGTATGTGTATACGGGGCCGGTGTATGAAAGCCCGGTGCAAACCATCGGGGCAGGGAAGGTGGCCATCCCTAAGTATCTGTACAAGTTGGTGTATGACCCGAACACGGGTAAGTCGTGGGTACATTGGCATGAGAATAGTCCTGACACCAAGGTGGGCGCGCCGATCTCTTATCAAGAGTTTGTGAACCGCACGGGTTTGCATTTGCTGCCTCATTTAAGCCGTTAATTGTGCCTGAGTTGGGCAGGGTTAACCTGCTGGTGAGCGCGGCCTTTTTTGCCTAGAGTGTGGAAGGCTATTTATTACGAGGAGAAGCAGCCATGTCAGAGCAGTCAGCCAGTTATTGGAATCCCAGCATACCCGAAGCGGTGCGAGCTAGTTTTGCGTGCCAAGGGGCGATGTCGTTAATTAAAGCTTCTATGCCGGTGGTTGAGCAGGGCAGAGTAGAGATACATTTACCGCACTGGGATGGGGTGGGGCAGCAGCATGGCTTTGTGCATGGCGGCGTGGTGGGGATGATTGCTGACTCGGCCGGTGGCTATGCCGCGATGACGGTGGCGCCGGAGGGCTCTTCGGTGTTGTCGGTGGAATATAAGCTGAATTTTTTGGCCCCGGCGAAGGGCACGATGTTAATTGCGCGCGGCAGTGTTATTAAGGCAGGGCGCAGGCTGATTATTACCGAAGCTAAAGTGTGGGCACGTGAGGGTACAGAGGAGCGTTTGTGTGCGGTGATGCAGCAGACGATTATGGCGGTGAGTGAGCCCGAACGAGCGTAAGGTTTACGTTGTAGGGCTATACGGCGTTGCGCCAGGAAAGGGTTTAGGCTTCTTTGCGGCGCTGTGCCCGTTTGAGTGCGTCGATTTCTTTGCGTAGGGCGAAGACTTCTTCGCTCATCATGTTAATCATGGCCATTTGGCTTTGATACATTTCTGCTAAGGAATGGTAGCTCATGCCTTGGCTGGTTAGCTCGCGGCATAGGTTACTCATGCCAGAATTGGCGCGCTGGGTGAATACGGCTAAACGCTTTTTATCCATTGCTGCTTTCCTGGTGAGGGCTTAAGCACAGATGGGTACCTTGCTTTAGGCCCTTAGTGTATTGATCTTTATACCATAACAGCTAATTCCACTTTGTGTTAGCGCTTATTGCAGCCTTGACTGTTAAGCAACTTAAATTATTGCGTTCTACTGGCGTTTACCCTACCTGAAATTGCCCTTCGGGGTAACGAATACGGCTGCGCTGACGGTTGGCGATGGTGTAGATGAGGGTAAGAGGGCCCAGGCGGCCAATAAACATTAAAAATATAATGATGGATTGGCTGGGTTTGGACAGTTCATTGGTGATGCCGTGGCTCATGCCGGTGGTGCTAAGGGCCGAGGCAGTTTCAAATAGAATGCTGACCAATGGCAGATCTTCGTCGAACAAGGTAATGCTAAATACCCCTAAAAAGTACATGGCACCGGTTATTAGAAATAAGGCTAGGGCTTTTTGTACGGTTTCGGGGGCGACGCTGCGCTGCATCAGAACAATTTCTTGGCGTTGGCGTATGTAGGAGCTGGCTGCGGCGAGCAAAATCATGAGGGTGCCAATTTTGATACCGCTGGCGGTACTGAGCGAACCACCACCTATTAACATCAGCACGATGAGTAGCAATGAGGTGCCGTCACGCATGTATTGGAGGTCCATAGTGGTGAAACCTGCGGTGCGGGTGGCGGCAGTTTGCATCCAGGTTGCCAGTAGCTGGTCGTACAGGCTGAGCTTACCGATGGTGTAAGGGTTATGGTATTCAATGATGAAGAAAGCACCAAAGCCAATTAGGTTGAGCACCAGGGTAGCCAAAATAATGAGCCGTGTGTAGGGCAAGAGCGAGCGCCAGTTTTTGTTTTTCCAGACATCGCCTAACACGCCAAAACCTATGCCGCCCAGAATGATTAATGAGGACATGACAGCTACGACGGTGATGTCGCTGGCCCAAGGGCTGAGGGAGTCATTAAATAGGGTGTAGCCCGCATTATTAAAGGCGGAGACTGAGTGAAATAAAGCGCGGTATAAGGCGGTTTGCCAAGGCATGTCGCCCGACCAGCGGATAAATAGCACTAAGGCGGCCGTCAGTTCAATAGCCGCGGCAATTTTGAAGACTTGCTTGGCAGTGTCGCGGATACGGGCGACACTGGTTTGGTTAAAGGCCTCGAGCGCTAAGGCTTGCTGGTTAACGCTGATGTGTTTGCGCATAGTGATGGCGGCAATGACAGCGAAGGTGACAAAGCCTATGCCGCCTATTTGCACCATAATGGCTAAGGCGATTTGACCAAAATGAGTGAGGCCGGTGGCCGGGTCGACGATGGTTAGTCCGGTAACGGTAACCGCGGAGGTCGCCATGAATAGGGCTTCGAAGTAGGAAATCGGGGCAGTGCTGGCTTGTGGTAAGCTGAGTACGGCAGAGCCCAGAAGAATGAGGAACAGGAAGCCGATAGCTAGCACGATAGGTGGGCTAGCTTGCAGTTGTTGTTGGCGACGTGGTTTTCTGTGCTCGTGCCGTAGCGCTTGTTTAGGTTCCCAAGAACGCATGGTTAAACCAGTTTAGGAGCAATGCTACGCAAAGCACTTAGTTGACCGAACAAGACGAGTAGGTCTTTTGCTTGCAGGATGTGCTGTGGGTCGGGGTTGAGCGTGGTAGAGGAGCGATGTTTGATGAGCAACACGTTGACGTTATCGGTATGAGGATCGAGTACACTGGCTAGTGTTTGCCCGTCGAGGTGAGGGCTAATGGTAATTTCTACGACAAAGTCACCGTTGCCTAAAGAGATGTAGTCGTTAACCATGGGGTAGCTGAGTATTTGCGCTACGCGTATGCCCATTTCTTCTTCGGGATGAATAATGCGGCTGACGCCAAGTTTAGCCAGAATAAGATGCTGGGTATGAGTGGTGGCTTTGACCCAAATGGTAGGAACCCCAAAACTTTTAAGGTGCACCACACAGACTAGGCAGGCTTCGATGTCATCGCCGATCGCCACAAGTACGACGTCAAAGTTATCTAAGCCAAGTTCTTCTAGGGCCAGTTTGTCGGTGACATCGGCAATGACGGCACGGCTCAACTGATCGGCGTATTTGTCTACGAGTTTTGGGTTGGTGTCTACCCCTAAAACGGAGTGGCCCATTTTCATGAGTTCTAAGGCGGCGGCGGAGCCAAAACGACCTAGGCCTATAATTGCAAACTGTGCCATAGTAGCTGTTCTTTTGAGTCTTAAAATTTAATACGAGACAAATAAGCCTTGGTAGGCTACGATAAAATCTGGTAAAAACCCTTATCGGGTATTCCCGATCCCTTCTGTGCCGAAGTTCTGGCTGATGAAAAATTGCACCATCATGCTCACTTTGTTTGATCCCTTACAGTTAGGTGATATCACCTTAAATAATCGTATCATCATGGCTCCCATGACGCGTTCGCGTGCCTCTGAGGGGCGGGTGCCGAATGATTTGATGCGTACGTATTATTGCCAGCGAGCGTCCGCAGGTTTGATTTTAACCGAGGCTACCTCAATTTCGCCGCAGGCTGTGGGTTATGTGCACACGCCGGGTATCTGGAGCTCTGCCCAGGTAGAAGGTTGGCGCCATATTACCGAGGCGGTGCATGCGCGGCAGGGCAAAATATTTTTGCAGTTATGGCATGTGGGTAGGGTGTCGGACCCTGAGTTCTTAAATGGGCAAATCCCGGTTGCGCCTAGCGCGATTGCCTGCCAGGGCATGGTCAGTAACCTAACGCCTGAACGGGCATATTCGGTGCCGCGTGCCTTGCATTCCGAGGAAATTGCCGAGATAGTGAAAGATTTTGGCATAGCGGCGCAAAATGCATTGACGGCAGGTTTTGATGGGGTGGAAGTGCACGCTGCCAATGGCTACTTAATTGATCAGTTTTTACACGACGGTTCTAATCGACGTTGTGATCAATATGGTGGTTCGATTGAGAATCGGGCTCGCTTTTTGCTTGAGGTGGTGGACGCCTGCATTAGTATTTGGGGCCCTGGCCGGGTTGGGGTGCACTTGTCGCCACGTGGCGGGGTGCATGATATGCATGACTCGGACCCACACGCCTTGTTTGGCTATGTGGCTAAGGCGTTAAACGAGCGCGAATTGGCGTTTGTATTTTTACGTGAAAGCCCTGCCTCTGATAGTTTGCTCCCCATGATACGCAGTTGCTATAAAGGGGTATTGATTGCAAATGAACATTTTGACTTGCCAACGGCTGAAACTGCCTTGCAAAAAGGGATGGCGGATGCCGTGTCTTTTGGCAAAGCTTTTTTAGCGAACCCCGATTTGCCGTTACGTTTTCAACGTAAAGCGGCGTTAAATGCCTGGGATGCGAACACTTTTTACAGTATGGGGCCCAAGGGGTATACCGATTACCCTTTTTTGGATGCGGTGGCGCCCCTAAGTTGCCAAGTGGCTGACGAGTAGTGTTATTTACCGGGGGGTGCTACGCGGTTCTCGGCGTGGACGATTCTAAAAGTGGCCGCTGCTTTGACTAATAAGCGCTGTTTGTCATCGTAACCGGCCCCTTCGCAATAGGCGGTGTCGCCTTCTAGATAGAGACACCGTGCGCGAAACCATACATCAGCACGGGCCGGTAATAAAAACTGGGTATTCATGTCTATAGTGGCCATGCCGGATTCTGGCAGGCGTGCGCGTGCGGCGGCGCTGAGGGTGAAGTCTAGGGCTGCCATTAAGGTGCCGCCGTGTACGTCGCCACGGCTATTGGCGTTGCCTGGCTGCCAAGGTAGGTAGGTTTCGACTTGTTCTGGCGTAAAAGAAAGAGGCTGCAGCCCCAGAGTTTGCATTAAGGGAATATGCACACCGAAATAATCGTGCTTGACGGGGGTGTGTTCTGGGGCTGTCAGGGTCTCGGTGAGCATGAACTTAGGCTATTTTTTGTTTCAGTAAGGCGGAGACGGCGGCCATGTCGGCGCGGCCAGCAAGTTGAGCTTTAATTTGAGCCATGGCTTTACCCATGATGGCTGGGCCTTGCGCACCTTGGGCTTGAGCTTGGGCAATGGCTGCGTCGAGCACAGCGTTGATTTCAGCTTGATCAGCTTGGGCAGGCAGATAGGTTTGCAGAACTTCCAGTTCAGCTTTTTCTTGGGCAGCGCTTTCAGTGCGGCCAGCTTGTTCAAAAGCCTGGATGGATTCACGGCGTTGTTTGGCTTGTTTTTCGATGATGCTGATGATGTCGTCATCGCTGAGCTCAATGCGTTTGTCGACTTCCACTTGTTTGATGGCCGCTTGTAGTAGGCGTAAGGTGCCTAAGCGAGCCGTGTCGCGAGCGCGCATGGCAGTTTTGGTGTCTTCGGACAAACGGGTTTTCAGGCTGGTACTCATGTCAGTTCCTGTGAGCTTTAACTAAAGTTCTATTTTAGCGTAGCTGTCAATGTTGAGCCAATTTAATGGAAGTCGCGACTGGATGTGTGTAGCTGTTCGATCAAGTGGCTGAGGTCAACAAGCCGTAAAGCAATGAGGTGGCAGACTTGGCCATGTCGTTGCCAGGTGCCATACACAGCGAGTAAGCGGGCTTGGAGCAAGGCGGCTGAGTCTCGTTGGGCAATGGTGTCGCGGACAATCACGTTAAGGTGGCCGGTTTCGTCTTCGAGGGTGACAAAAATAGTGCCTTTAGAGGTTTGTGGGCGCTGGCGCATGGTGACTAGGCCGCAGGCGCGTGCTAAGCGACGATCGGGGTAGTCGTTGAGCAAGGTTTGGGCTGAAACAAAACCTTGTGTTTGGAGTTGAGCGCGTAATAGGCCGACAGGGTGGTGGTCTAGGCTAAAACCTAGACTGCGGTAGTCGCTTAAGGTATCGGCGGCAGCACCGGCGGGGGCAAAGTGGGCGGGGTTGGTTTCGTGTATGGGGCTGTGGCGTAGTAGGCCTTTGGGGTGGCTAAGGCGGCTATCCCATAGTGCTTGGCGACGCGTAGGGCTAAGGCTGCGTAAGGCTTGTGCTTGGGCTAGGGCTTGGAGCGCGGTGGGGTCAAGGTAGGGGCGTAAGCTGGCTAAGGTTAAGGTTTGTTGTTGATGTTGCGCTTGAGTGCGCCACTGTACCAGTTGTGCGGCGCTGCTTTGCGCTAGGCCTTTGATGCGATTTAAGCCTAGACGCACGGTGTTAGGTGCTTGAATGTGGCTTTCCCAGTGGCTATGCAGGGCATCGACAGGTAATACCTGGACGCCATGTTGACGGGCATCGTGTATGAGTTGACCTGGGGTGTAAAAGCCCATGGGTTGTGAGTTTAATAAGGCGGCTAGAAACTCGGCGGGATAATGGCATTTTAAATATGCACTGCACCACGCTAAGCGAGCAAAACTGGCGGCATGGCTTTCGGGGAAGCCGTATTCGCCAAAACCACTAAGCTGTTCAAAAAGCCGTTCGGCAAAGTCTTGTTGGTAGCCATTGGCCAGCATGCCGTCGATCAGCCGGTGACGCATTTGTGCTAAGCCGCCGCGTCGTCGCCAGGCGGCCATTGAACGGCGTAGTTGGTCGGCTTCGTCGGGGGTGAAGCTGGCGGCAATCATGGCTAGCTCCATGGCTTGCTCTTGAAAGATGGGTACGCCTAGGGTGCGGTCTAGCACGTGGGCTAAGGCGGGGTTGGGATACTGTGCTTGATAGCCGTGTTCACGTCGTTGTAGGTAAGGGTGCACCATGCCCCCTTGTATGGGGCCAGGCCGAACAATGGCCACTTGTACCACTAAGTCGTAATATTCTTTGGGTTTTAAGCGCGGCAGCATGCTCATTTGGGCGCGTGATTCGATTTGGAATACGCCTATGGTGTCGGCCGCTTGAATCATGGCAAAACATGGGGCGTCGGCGTTGCCGATGTCTTGTAAGCGTAAGGGGCGTTCTAGGCTTGCACTGACGAGTTTTAGGCAGCGTTGCAGGGCGCTGAGCATGCCTAGCGCTAAGATATCGACTTTGAGTAAACCCATGGCATCGAGGTCGTCTTTGTCCCATTGCACAATGCTGCGCTCGGGCATAGTGGCAGGCTGTATGGGCACTAAATGGTGCAAGGGGGTGTCGGCGATAACAAAGCCCCCTGGGTGTTGGGAGAAATGCCTGGGAAAGTCACGCAGTTGAGGTGTTAGGCTGGCCCATAGCAGCATTTGGCGTTTGCTGAGCGAGTGGGGCGTTTCTTGTAAGCGGGTGAGCAGGTCGCGATCACGCACCCAGCTATGTTCGCTTTTTGCCATGCTATCGATGAGGTCTGGGGGCAGGCCTAGTGCTTTGCCGACATCGCGCAAGGCGCTACGACGGCGATAGCGAATAACGACGGCTGCCAACGCGGCGCGATGGCGACCGTATTTTTGATAAATGTATTGAATGACTTCTTCGCGGCGTTGATGTTCGAAATCGACGTCAATGTCGGGCGGCTCTTTGCGGGCACGGCTGATAAAGCGGGCAAATAAGGTGCGGCTACTGGCGGGGTCAACTTCGGTGATGCCTAAGCAGTAGCAGACGGCGGAGTTGGCGGCCGAGCCACGCCCTTGGCAAAGGATATCGCGCGAGCGGGCAAAGTTGACGATATCATATAAGGTAAGAAAGTAGGCTTCGTAGCGTAGCTCGGCAATAAGCGCGAGCTCTTCGTCTAGGCGTTGGGCGATAGAAAGTGGCAGGCCTTCGGGATAGCGTTTTTGTGCTCCTTGCCACACTTCTGTGCGTAGGTATTGGCTGTGGCTCATGTGGGGCGGGCACACTTCTTGAGGATACTGGTACTGTAGTTCGTTTAAGGAGAAATGGCAGCGCTGTGCGAGGGCGATGCTGAGCGAACGCATGGCGGGAGGATAAAGATTGGCCAGTTGTAGGCGACTACGCAAGTGATGCTCGGCATTAGGGCGTAAGTGGGCCACGCATTGTTGTACGCTTTGTTTATGACGGATGGCGCAAAGGATGTCGTGTAGCACCTGACGCGAACGTACGTGCATTTGTACACCGCCTAGGGGCAAGACGGGTATTGTGCTGTGGGCGCTGGCGAGCTGTATTTGTTGGCGGTGGTAGGAGTCTTGATCGAGTTTGTGCAGGCAAAGCCCCAGATAGAGGCGCGTTGGGAAAAAAGCGTTGAGGGTGGCTAACTGTGCTTGTATGTGTTGTGCGCTGCGGGCGTAGGCGGGTTTATAAATAAACAGGCAGTCGGGAAAGAGTGAGGGGCTAAGGGCTTTATGTTGGGCTGCTAACGCTTGCGCCTGTAAAACGAAGGCTTGGGGCGTTTGGTGTTGTGCGGTGATGAGTTGGCATAAGTTGCTGTAGCCTGCCTGAGTGGTGGCTAGGCACAGGAGTTCGTCTGCTTGGGGGGCTTGCTCTTGCCAGTAAAATCGGGTGCCGATAATAAGATGAATGCCGTGTTCTTGGGCGGCCACATGGGCGCGCACGACACCAGCCATTGAGGCGTAATCGCATAGGGCTAAGGCTTGATAGCCAAGCTTGGCGGCACGGGCACAAAGTTCTTCGGGATGAGAGGCGCCTTGCAAGAAACTAAAATTAGAGATGCAGTCTAGTTCGGCGTAATCCAGCAGGTGGCTCATCCGAATACTCCATGCAAAAACCAGCGGTCCGCTTGTTTGACTAAGCGGTAGATCCAATAACGGGTATGGCGGTGGTCTTGGGCGATGTAGTAGTCCCGTTGTTCGTGCCCTGGCTCTTGCCACCAGCCTGACTGTAGGCGTTCGGGGCCTTGAATGAGTTGTAAGGCATGCCCTTTCAGGCCGGGGCTATGTCCTATGGTGGAAAGCTCACGAGCAGGAGTAAAAAGCCAATAAGGACGTAGGGGCTGTAGGGGTAGGGGAGTATGGCTTAATGCCGGTAAAATTTGGTGAGAGTAGTTTTGCCATTGGTTGACTTGTTCCGGGATATGACTGGCTTGGGCGTGGGGGTAGCGTAGGTTGTGTGGACCTAGGCGGGCCGCGAGTTGATCAAGCAGGTGTTGTTCTTGGGCTTGTAAGGTGTGGGGGTCGTCGGGTAGCAAGCTGGCCGTGCGCGCACTGCGCGCGTGGGTATCGTGAACGATAAGGGTGATGGCATAAACAGGGTTGGAAATAGGTAGGTGGGTGAGTTTTTCGGTGATTACTGGCAGGAAGTCGCTAGGGTGACAGGCTGAGCCACTAAGCTGGATGAGAAGCTGAGTGGGAGCAAGGTGGCGACGGTCGTGACGTAAGCGGATTAATAGTTGATTGCAGGCAAGCTGGCGCTGGTGTAGCCAGGTGGACAGTTGTTGTACTTGTTGCGCTAGGACGTGTAGCAAGGGGGCGCTATGGCGCGTGCTGTAATCGAGCTCATGATGATGTCTAAAATAAGGGCGGGGGCGTAACCATTCGAATACACTGGCTTGTAGGCCATAAGCCTGATCAAGCTGGTCGAGTACTTGACGCAAACCGCGCTGCGCTAAGCCTGCACGAGGTAGTCGTCGCAGTTGGGCTAAGGTGTGGCAGGCTAAGTCAGCCAGCCAGGTGCTGTGTGTGGGTGAAAGCGCCAGTACGCTAAGCGGTAAAGCGTCGAGGCGTTGTTGTAAGGTGCTCAGACGCAAGCAACGGGTTTGCCTTGGCTGTGCGCTGGCCAATAGGTAAGCCCCCCAAGCGGTAGGCGCCAAAGCGGTTTGCCAAGGGGCTGGCGCATCCAGATCAAGGGTGAGTAGATCGGCGTGAATACGACGCCATAGCTGTCGTGGCCCCCCAAATAACACTAGGCTGGCTTGTAGGCTAAGGAGTAAGGCATGGGGCTGCAAGTAACACAGTTGGGGGGTGTAGGCCTGCATACGCCCACTGAGCGCCTGCATGGCAAGCTTAGTGTTTTTGTAGTGGGGCGGCAGCAAAAGGCACAGGTAAAGGCTCATGGGTTGGAGTGATGACACGGGGTTGATTAGCTGTGTGTGATGCAGGAGGGGCTTGCCATAAGGGTAAATACAGTTCGTGCTGAGTAAGGAGCCCGGCGCCTTTGAGTAGGTGTACCGCTAGCCCCCAGCTATTTGGGTGGTGGGCAGGAACCTGGGGGCGATACCTTACACGTAAGGGGGCGGGGCTAGGGCGCTGGCCTGCACTGGCAGGGGGCATAAGAAACAGTACATTTTGGGTTTGCCGTGCCAAAACATGGAGCTGCCTAAGCTGTGCATAGCTGAGGGGGTGGGCGGGCCAGTAACACAGGAAGGCATGTTGATGATGACGTAATACTTGTAGGGCAGCCCAATAGGCATCGGCGGCGGTGTCGCTATTGAGCCAGAGTAGGCGGTGTTGAGCTAAGCCGTGGTGATACCATGCTTGCAGGCAGGGCGGGTGCGGTGGCGTGAGTAAAACGATTAAGGTGGCCGGCGTTAACGCTTGCAAGCACGGCTGTAATAGTGAGAGCTCGGCTGTACCGCAGGTATGCTGAGGGATGAGTTCAATCAGAGTACCTACCGGCCAGCCGCGGCCGGGGAGTTCGGCGTCTAGTTGTGAGAAACCACTGGATAAGGTGGTGCCTACTACGCTGGGCAGTTGATGGGCGCGCCATACGGCTGGGTGCAATACGTTTTGCTTCATAGCTTGCTGTCTTTATTAGGTGCTGTATAAATATACAGTAGTTGTGCGTAGCACAGCAAGTTTTTGAATCAGTCTTACAATAACGGTTTTTAATCTTGTGAGTGATTGTGGCCGTTTCTTTACGCCCCCGTTGTGAGGCATGCCAGCGTCCTACCGAGCGCTGCTTGTGCCCGCTCATTCCCCATTTGCCGCATCGCTGTCCGGTATTGGTGTTGCAGCACACGAGTGAAAGTCGCCATGCTTTAAATACGGCGCGCTTAGCGGTGCTGGGGTTGCAGCAGGCGCAGTTGTGGGTGGGGGAAAGTTTTAGCCAGTTAAACGCTTATTTAGCCGCGTTTAGGCATCCTGTTTTATTGTTTCCAGGGCCCGAGGCGCAAACGGTGGAGCAGTGGCGTGCGGCGCAGCGTGAGCCGGATTTACTGATTGTGCCCGATGGTACATGGCGTAAAGCGCGCAAGATACTGTATGCCAACCCCTGCTTGCAAGAGTTGCCACGTTTGCAACTGAACGTCGCTGAGGCTTCGCGTTATCGGGTGCGTAAGGCGCCTGATGCGCAATCGTTAGCGAGCATTGAGGCGATTGCGCAGGTGTTGGCTGAGCTACAGCCCGAGCAGTCGTATGCGGCGTTGTTACGGCCTTTTGAGCAGTTGATTGAAGAGCAAATTGCCGCCATGGGCGCTGAGGTGTATGCGCGTAATTATGGCGGCTTAACCTAGGTGTTAAGGTGTGCTTGGTGTCGTGGTAGCGGGCCATTGAAAGTTCACTTCGCGTGCTTGGTCGGGTGCGATGGTGACGTCTTGGTGCAGGGTGATACCTTCCAGCGTAGCAAAAACCTTGTAGTTGCCTGGGGCTAAACGAATCAGGCAGAAAGGGCCGTCTATAGCGCTATTGAGCACGGTTTGATCGTGTTGATCACGGATGACTAACTGGGCGTCGGACACATAGGCGGCTTTGTCTTGGGGCATTAAGCGCGCAAAGCTGACCGATAAAGGAAAGGTTTTGCGGGCTAGGCGAAACAGTTGTGCTTCATCACTGCCTATGCCGCCAGCAATATATTCGGTTACCCCATAGTATTGGCTAGGGGGCAGGCTTTCTTGGGCATGGGCTGTATACAGCACAGCACTGGAGCATAGGGCCAAGGCGAGATGAGAAAAGAAACGAGGGCGCCGTGTCATACTGTGTCCTTAAGGGGCTTGTAATTGAAAGTACCAGTCGTTCTGGGCCAATAGTTGGGCTTGTGGGGTAAAGCTGCGCTCGATAAACATGCCTTGCCCTTGGGCGTTGACGGCAATGATCGTGGAGCAACGCGTACCGTATTCAGGGCTAATGATAAAAGGGCTGCTGAGCAGACGTTCACGCTCTAGGGATAGGCCGGTGCTGGGCAGCAGGTGGTCGGGCGCAGCTTGGTCAGTGCGCAATATGGTAAATAGATGGGCAATGGCCGCTGGCGAACCATCAAAACCTTGAGCTAAGGTGTGTTCACGTAGGTAGTCGCTTTTGGGCCAAGCGGTATTGAGTAAATGGTTGCTGAGTACATGAATGCCATCAGCCAGAGTTTGAGCCGGCGCGTTGGCACGATTGCTGAGGTAGGCAGCTTTTGCCACCCAGGTTTGAGCATTGGGCACAAGATCAATACTGAGCAAATTAAAGCCGGCGTAATGCTTTTGTTGTGCGGCTAAGCTTTGTAGTGCCTCAAGGCTAGTGGCTTGCGGGTTTTCGAGGCAGGCTAAGGGTAATTGCCCGCGAGAGCGGCTATAAGAGTGTGTGTGGCCGGGCTCACGAAAGTTGGTAACGAGGCTAACACGCCGATGCTGGGTGTGCAGACCTAACCAGGTTCCCCCCGCTTGGAGATCTTGGCCCGCCAGTAAAGAGGGGTCGTGTTTCCAGTAAGCGGCTGTTTGGGTGGGGCGCTGATGGAACTCGTCGCGGTTGGCGGCAACGATAAGAGGCCAGTCAGGATGATTATTAAGGGAGAAATAGGCGATGCACATGTGCCTATTTTAATGGGCGTAACGAAATAGAGCTAGCCTTGTCGATACGCCCAGAGGGAACTAAAACGTGTAGGAAACCCCGATGAATAAAGCCGGAAAGACGCGCAGTTTGTGGGCATCGTCTTCAAAGTCGTTTTTCTGACGCTGAACTTCTTCGTCGGCGTTAAAACCAGCGGCGGTAATTTTATTACGTAAGTCTTGGTTGACGTTTAGGGATACTTTAGGTTTGCCAAAATACACCCCTGCATCGGCGATAAAGCCCCAGCCTGCGCGACGATTAGGGCCAATGTTGTGTCCCCAGCCCAAGCCTAGGTACGGGGCCACTGAGGGAAATTTAGCTTCAGCATTGGCGCTATCATTGCCATCGAAGGGGATGTCTTTGGCATTACCAATGTTGATGGTGCCGGTGCTGCTGGGACGGGCATGGGCTTTAATTTTGGTGTTTCTGACCCCTAGACCGGCGGTGAGGCGGAAACCATTATCAAAGGGGAAGTAATCGAGGTAGGCAGTACCTACGTCGTTGTGTAGCTTGCCACGGTAGTCAAAATCAGTAGAGCTGCCATTGCGAGAGTAAGAGCCTATGGTGGTGAAGTCGCCACGTAAGGTGAGGTTAGGGCTTAGGCTGTGAGCATAACCCACGCCTACTCCTAGAAAACCAGCCTTGCCGTAAATGGATTGTGCCTGAGCGCCAGCGGCAGCACATGATAGGGCGGCTCCTAAAGCCAAAATACGTAGAGATAGCTTCATTCGTGATACACCTGTGAGAAAGGAAGTAACGACTATTTGCTCCAGCCGCGAAAGCAGGAATGGAACGGAATAAGAATGAATTGTTTTGACGTAATTGGCGATATTTTGTTTCTTTTGGGTTTAAAAAAATGCCGCTTAAAGCGGCATGAGGTAGCTAGTCAGGCTAGACAGCGTTAAAGCATGGCTAGACTATTCGTTTTCTCGACCAAATCGCGGATACGTACGGCATCACCGATGCGGGAGTAGCGGCCGCTAGAGTTGAGTAAAACGATGGCCACGTCTCTATCTTCGATTTTGGTCAACATCACTAGGCACTCACCCGCCTCGTTAGTAAATCCCGTTTTAGACACAAGAATGTCCCAATTACTATTCTTAACAAGACGGTTTGTATTATTGAACATGAGTTCACGGCCATTGCCTACCTGAACAGAGTATTGATCATGGGTAGTGTATTGGTGTATAAGCGGCTGCTTTTTTGTTGCCACTAATAGTTTGACTAGGTCGCGGGGGTTAGAAACGTTGTCGCTGGATAGGCCAGTAGGCTCGACAAAAGTAGTTTGGCGCATTCCTAGAGCGCGTGCTTTATCGTTCATGGCGCGTACAAACGCGGCTAGGCCACCTGGGTAATGGCGCCCTAACGCGTTGGCGGCACGATTTTCTGAGGACATTAAGGCCAAGTGGAGCATATCGGCGCGGCTAAGGCGTGAACCCACGCGTAGACGCGAGCTAGAAAACTTGAGGCGATCTACATCGGCATCTGTAATTTCTAGCATTTCGTTCATGTCTTGCCCTGCCTCGGTAACGATTAAGGCAGTCATGAGTTTGGTGATAGAGGCGATAGGTCGTGCTTCTTGGCTTTTTTTCTCGTACAGCACGGTAGCGCTTTCTAAGTCTTGCACGTAAGCAATTTCAGAGCGTAGGGCGGCGTGCTGAATAATCGCGTTTTGCTTGATGGGGTTGGTGAGATCGGCGGTGATGTTGCTGGGGTAACTGATAGGTTGTAGGTTTTTTTTATAAACCAGATGGGGCGCATTAAAACTGGTTTCAGGCGATAATGCTTGCAGGTTCAGTAAGGCCAGATCTTGCGCCTGAATGCTGCCCGCCCAAGGTAGAGCGAAAAGCATGCAAAAGGCGCGTGCCATGAGAGTATTTTTTTTCACTTTGCGCATGGTTTTAGTGCATTACAGAGTAGGTTTAGAGATCTGTTTGAGTACTAGATACTACCAGAAAAAATCTATTTATATTAGTGGCTTACAGCTTTAACTTGAAAAAAAGTTTAAGTTTTACCAGCGACATTTTAATTGTCTGTGTATATACACAGTGGTTTTGCTGTTTTAAGCTTAAAGGAAGTAAAAAAAGGAGAAAAACGTGCATCAGAGAGGATTCTTATGGGCGCTAGTCCTAACCGCGCTGATGACGGTTTTTTCACCCGCACAGGCACAAGAAAAGATCTGGGTACAAGCAGTTGCCGGGCCTGCTTTATATGAGCAAGGGCAAGCGCGTACATTGGTTTTTCAGGCTACGCGCGAGCAAGCGGTAAAAGGAGTGATTAGCCGGGTGCAGCTTAGCCTGCACTACGCTGGCGCCGCGATTGTAAAAAGTCGTCTTTGTCACTTGCTTAGTGGCACTTGTGTGGGGTTACAAGGCGGGACACTGAATAGCGCTGCCTTTGCGGGGTTAGCGGCAGATTCGGCCTTTTCATTAGACTACCAGTTATGGTCTTGGGCCGGCCCCAAGTATCCATTGCATGTGCAAACGCGCCTACAGGTTCAGTACCAATAACCCGTGTGCGTTGTAGGGCTACATGGATAAAGCCCTAAAGAAATTGTGGTTAAAGCCGATATATAGGGTTACGCCTACTTTTATCGGACTTGCTATGAACCCCTCGACGCTGATTGGTATTGTTGCCAGCGTGTTGCTATTTGCCGTTATTTTATTTTTCACTGCTGAAAATCCAGCGCTTTTTCTAGATTGGCCTAGTTTGGCGATCGTGCTTTTTGGTACGTTGGCGGCTACCTTTATTAGTTATCCCTTAAGTGAAGTGGTGCGAATTTTTGGCTTAATCGGCACGGTACTGCGTAATGAGCGCATGTACACGCAGCAAGATATGGATGAGCTGATTAATATTTCCCGTTTATGGATGATGGGCGATATACGCGCGGTAGAAAATGCCCTAGAAAAAGTGGCGAATCCGTTTCTGCGCACGGGGGTGCAGTTAGTGATTGATATGACGCCCGAAGAGGACATACAAGAACTGTTGCAGTGGCGTATTTCGCGTATGCGGGCGCGCGAGCATGCAGAAGCACAACTGTTTCGCTTAATGGCCAGCTTTGCGCCTGCCTTTGGTATGGTGGGCACGCTGATTGGCTTGGTTAACTTGATGTTTTTATTGGGCGATGGCGATATTACGGCTATTGGTCAACAGATGGCTTTAGCGCTGATGACAACGTTCTATGGGGTGTTGTTAGCCAACCTGGTGTTCAAGCCGGTGGCGGTGAAATTGGAGCGTCGTACTGAGCAACGCGTCGTGCTGATGAATATGGTGTTGCAAGGGGTGTCGATGATGAGCCAGCGTCGTGGCCCCGCTTTAATGCGTGAAACTCTGAACTCTTTCATGGCCCAGTATCAAGACGAAATTAATGCGCGCAATCAGCCCAGTCATGGCAATGCCGATGCTGTCCATAAATAGTTACGGGGGCTACCATGAGTGAAGAAACATTGGGCGATTTGGCCGAGCGTCAAAAGAAGGTGCAAGCTGAGTTGGAGCAAATACGCCAAGGTAAATTGCTGCAGCAGCGTCGGCCTTATCGTATGCGTCCCTGGGAGGTGTCCGAACCAGCGCCAGCCCAAGAGGAGGAGTCGTGGCTGACGACCTACCTAGATATGATGACCTTGCTGTTAGTGCTAATGATTGTGATGCTAGCTTTTGCTGGTAAGCGTGCAGCAGAAAGTGGGGCAGCGCAAGGCGGGGGGGCGGCACATATTGCGGTACAAGGTGGCAGCGGCGTGTTTCCGGCGGGGGCGGGGCTGTTTCCTTTAGACGGCAACGGAAAACCAGACAATAACGGCTTGGACGATGGTTTAGCCTTTGGGGATTTGGGTGACGATATTGATGTTTTGGTGAATGACCAAAGTATTAGTTTTCGCATCAATAGTGAGATTCTTTTTGGCTCCGGGCAAGCCGACTTAAGCCGCGAGGGGCTGCAATTGATGAGCAAGCTTGCTACGGTGATGACTCAGCTTGGGTATCAGGTGGCCGTGGAAGGGCACACCGATTCGGTGCCGATACGAAGCCATCGGTTTCCGTCTAACTGGGAGCTATCAGGCGCTAGGGCTGGCAGTGTGGTGCGCTATTTGCAAGCAAATGGGGTAGGTGCCGACAAACTGCGGGCGGTGGGCTATGCTGATACCCGCCCTTTAGCCTCTAATGATAGCGCCGAGGGGCGGGCAAGTAATCGCCGCGTAGAATTAGTGATGGAAAGACCGGTAGCGCAGGATGCCTCTAGTGCTCCTGTTGCTATTGATGAGGTGCCTTAAGCAAACTACCCCCATGTGAATCGACACATGGGGAGGCTGTGCTTAGTCTAACTTGCGTATGGTGGCGGGTAGGCCGGCAAAGTTAAAGAGCGCACCACGACGGCGAAAGGGGCTGATTAGCAGGGTAGCAATAACAGGTACTATGGCTGCTAGCAGAAAGGACTCAAGCAGGTAGCTCATGCTAGGGTCGTTAGGGCTAGGGAAGATCATCAGGCCTGCTACCAGCCCTAATACTGTGCTGACGGTGGCCGTGAAGCCGTCAAAGCGGCGGCTGTATAAGCCATAGAAAACCGGGAAGGCGGCGGCCGAACATAATAGGTCGGCGAGCAAGAATAAGTATAAAACGCTATAGCCTTGAGACGAGACGAGTAATACGGGAATCGCACACAGCCAAAGTAGTATGCGTGACAAACGTATCATGGCCTGGGGGCCGGTATTGGGGAGCAAGCGGCCTAAGTCAACCGCAATAAGGCTGGCTACCGCACTAATAACGGTGTCGGCGCTGCTCATGACCAAGGCTAAGCCAAAGGGAATCATGAGCACGACAAACCATACGGGTACGTGCGGCAAAATGACATTAAACAAGGCTACAGAGCTGTCGCCTGTGTCTCCTTGGGCGACAAAAGCCAAGCCAAATAAGCCCATTAGAAAGATAAATGGCGCTACAAATAAGCCCCCTAACAAGAAGCCATTACGCATGGCTTTATTGTTTTGGGCCGAGTAAATTCGCTGCCAGTTTCCTTGGTGAAATAGGCCCGTTAGGAGTATGGCGACAAAGAAAGTAAGGCCAGCTTTAATGCCTGTGGGGTCATCCAGTTTGAGGAGTTGAGGCGCTTTGATCTCTACCGCCGCTAGCATGGAGGCTGGGCCGCCTACGGCTTTCCAGCCAAATAGGCAGAGCAATACGATCATGGGGAAGATGATCAGCATTTGCACTTTATCGGTGAAAATCGAGGCCCGTAAACCACCGTAGCCGGTGTATATCAAGGTAGCAACAAGCACTACAGCGGCGGTCACCCACAGAGGGATAGGAGCTATTAAGGTGATGAGCTTGGCCATGGCGGTGATTTCAGCCGTCATGGAAATGAACATGTAGAACAGGATGATGACCAGGGTTAGCAGGTACATGGGGCGACCATAGCGTGCGATGACGAATTCGGTCAGGGTGTGGCCCTGGGGCATCAATTCGCGCAGGCGTTTGCCTAGGGGAATCATGGCTAAACGAGGCGACATAGACCCTAAGGAGTAACCTATGATGGCCGATAAACCGCCCCACGTGGCTGCTTGTGCGGGGGAGAATAAAATCCAGGCGCCTAGCGATGATGCCAGCAAGGTCATGATGGTGGCCCAAGCCCCTTGGCTGTTACGGGCGGTAATGAAATCTTCGAGTGAAGACTGAGTTTTGCGGCGCGCATGGGCAATGCCCGCGAGGGCAAAAACAACAGAAAAAGCAATAAGCCAAATAAGCGTGGCGGACGTGCTAAGCATGGTTTTCCCTTGCCTGCATACGCAGGCATATCGCCTAGCAGCTTACGCTAGGCAAATTAATAAAACAGGAAGATGGGCCCAAAATAGAGGTATGGATTTCCTTCCCTTCGCCAGTATGAACTGGAGCAGGTTCAAAGGGTTACTGCAGCAGATGCAGTGTCTCAGCCCGTGTAGGACACCCCTAGGAACTATATAAAGCTTATTGGGCAGCAGCCGGCTTGTCAAATGGTGTGTGCTGCTGGGGGGCAGAAAATATGCTATTGTTCATGTTTGGCACGGGGTGCCCCTTAGGGGCTGAGATAACACCCGTAGAACCTGATCCAGTTCATACTGGCGTAGGGATGTCCGCGGCCGCATCAGGCCCTTTGGCTGTCGACTTTCCTGCGCTTACATTCAAGGGAAAGTCATGTCTGTTCAAATATCAAAAGAAATTACCGAGCAAGTCGTGCTTATCACGGGCGGTGCGCGTGGGTTGGGTGCTTGCCTGGTACGTGCTTTTGCCGGCCAAGGAGCCAAGGTTGTTATCAACTATTTGAATAGTGAGGCAGCAGCGTTTGCCTTAGCGGCCGAGTTCCCCGAGCAGGCGATTGCTATTCGTGCCGACGTCTGCGACGCTCAAGCCGTTGCCGCTATGTTTGCCCAGGCCGCTAAGCATTTTGAAGCGCCTATTAGCACGGTCGTCAACAATGCTTTGCCTAATTTTCAATTTAATGGCGATGCGCGTCCGCATGCCGATACCCTAACGTGGGAGCACTTACAGCACCAAATGGAGGGTATTGTGCGGGGTGCTTTGAACACCACGCAGGCGGCCTTGCCCGGTATGGAGCAAAGCGGTTTTGGGCGCATTATCAATATTGGCACCAATCTTTTTCAAAACCCCGTGGTGCCTTATCACGATTACACCGCTGCAAAGGCGGCGCTACTGTCCTTTACGCGTACTCTTTCGCATGATTTAGGCCCTAAAGGGGTGACAGTGAATATGATTTCCGGTGGCTTGTTGCGTACCACGGATGCCTCGGCCGCTACCCCTGAGGCGGTGTTTGATTTAATTGCTCAAAGCACTCCTTTGCGGCGTGTCACTAGCCCGGCCGAGTTTGCCGATGCGGCTTTGTTTTTTGCCTCGCCTTGGTCGCGCGCGGTAACGGGTCAAAACTTAGTTGTAGACGGTGGATTGGTGAAAAACTAATGCGACAACTACATTTTAATTTGTTTATTATGGGCTGCGGCCATCATAGGGCCGCTTGGCGCCAGGCGAATTCGCCAGTGGAGCAACTGGGTGATGTGCGCTATTACGAAAAGCTGGCGCAGATTGCTGAGCGTGGCAAATTAGATGCCATTTTCTTTGCTGATGGGCAAACCAATGACAAAGTGAGCGATGGGCCGCGCTGGTTTCTAGAGCCTTTAAGCATGATGTCCGCTTTAGCACGTGCTACTGAGCGCATAGGCTTAATTAGTACGGTTTCCAGTACTTTTTTTAATCCTTTTCATGCTGCGCGTGTGCTCAGTTCGCTAGACCATATTTCGGGTGGCCGTATGGGCTGGAATGTGGTGACGTCTATGTTTGATGCCGAGGCGCGTAATTATAGTTATCCGGCAATGCCCGATCATGCTTGGCGTTATGGCCGTGCTGAGGAGTTTGTGGATACGGCCTTGCGTTTATACGATTCCTGGACGGATGAGGCTCTGTTACTAGACAGAGCGGGTGCGTATGCCGACCCCGATCAGGTGCGAGCGATTATGCACCACGGAGAGCATTTTCTGGTTGATGGCCCACTGACCTTACCGCGTTCCCCGCAGGGGCATCCGGTGTTGTTTCAGGCGGGTGCTTCCGACCAAGGACGCGATTTAGCCGCACGCAAAGCGGAGGCTATTTATGCGGTGGCCTTTGATTTGCCGGCGGCCCAAGCTTATTATCGCGACATTAAGCGTCGTGTGCGTGAAGCGGGGCGTACCGACCCGGTGCCGATTATGCCTGGTTTAGTGACGTATGTTGCGTCCACCGAAGCCGAGGCCAGACGTAAAAAAGCCGATTTAGATGGCTTATTGCCCACCGATTCTTCCTTGCGCCAACTTAGTACGTTTATTGGTCAGGATTGTTCTGATTGGGAGCTAGACGCACCGGTGCCTGCTTTGCCTGCGTTGGAAGCCTTTACGGGGCCCAAAGGGCGGTACGGCACAATCTTACGCATTATCGAGACTCAACAGCCCACCTTACGTTCCTTATTGGGTTCGTTAGCGGCGGGCGGTGGGCACTGCACCATGATTGGCACGCCAGTGGCGATTGCCGACGAAATTGAACGTTGGTGGCGCAACGAGGGGGCCGATGGGTTTAACTTAATGCCGCCTTCTTTACCCGATGGGGTGGAAGATTTTATTGAGCAGGTGATTCCTATTTTGCAAGAGCGAGGCATTTTTAGGCGTGAGTACACAGGTACCACCTTGCGCGAGCATTTAGGTTTAAAACGTCCGGCTAGTGTTTTAGGCTAGTTCTTTGCTATCCTTATTGTTTTAACTACGGCCTATTTTTAGGCCGTTTTTATGAGCGTACAGCATGAAAACAATAGTGATTACCGGGGCTTCATCGGGTTTTGGCGCTGCGCTAGCACGGCAGTTGGTCGAGCAGGGCGATACGGTGTTGGGGTTGGCGCGCCGCCAAGACAAGCTGGCTGAGTTGGCGCAAGAGCTAGGCGCGCGCTTTGTGCCGTATGCGGTAGATTTAACTGATAAAGCAGCCCTTGAGACAACCTTAACCACCATTAAGCAGGCGCACCCACAGATTGACGTGTTGGTGAATAATGCCGGCTTGGCCTTGGGTGTAGCCCCTGCACAGCAGGCTAGCCTAGAGCAGTGGGAAACCATGATTAACACGAATGTTACGGCTTTGGTACGCATTACGCATGCCTTATTGCCTGACATGGTGGCACGTAATCAAGGGCAAGTGATTAATATTGGCTCTACAGCAGGGGAGTACCCGTACCCAGGTGGGAACGTGTACGGAGGCACCAAGGCGTTTGTGCATCAGTTTGGGCTTAATTTACGAGCCGATTTAACGGGTACGGCAGTGCGTGTGTCGACCGTGGCACCAGGCTTATGCGGGGGTACAGATTTTTCTAAAGTACGTTTAGGGGATGCTGACAAAGCGGCAGCGGTGTATGCCAATGTGCAGGCTCTTAGCCCTGAGGATGTGGCGGGCACAATTTGCTGGATTATTAACGCCCCCGCGCACATGAATGTGAACTATGTTGAGTTGATGCCAGTGGCGCAAAGCTTTGCAGGGTTAAGCGTGCATCGTAACGCCGTATAAGCAAGTCTGGTGTCCGCCAGCAGCGCACCAGAATTGCTAGATCACTACAATAACGGCAGTACAAGATGGGTGATACCCATCTTAGCTATCTATAAAAATGCAATTAACGGAAAAGATATGATAATTGCGTTAAGCTAGGTTTAGCAGGTTGGTGGGGTAGTCCTGAGGATACTTCATGTGTAAAAGGTAAACTTGGGGGCGAAAAAAAGGGGCTTATGAGTAGCCCCTTTAGTTTTGTGGCTGTCTTTTAGACTTTTTCAATCCGAGCGGGTAGCCCTTGACGCACGACAGCGCCTGATACCCAGTCTATCCAGACGTTTTCATGGCCTGTTTGTAAACTAGGATCGCGCAAACCTAAGTCATTCAGGTTCACCCCAGCAGATAAGGCGTTTTTATGCGCGGTAGCGACACCATCGATGATATGCGCATTGGCGCCTAATTCAGTGTGTCCAAAGCCATACTCGATAGCAATCGCCCCTTCTTTGATACCAGGGCGCACCAGTGCCATGCCGACCACACTACCGCCCGGAGTACTGATCCGTATTTCATCGCCGTTCACAATGCCTAAACGTGCGGCATCATTTTTGTTAATGGAAATAGGATTGTGCGGATGCACTTGACGTAACCTGTCCATGGCAATAGACATAGAGCTCATCAAGTTGGACTTATAGGAGCAGGCTAAGAATGGCCATTCTTGTTCGGGGTATTGGGCACGCATGGCTGTGCCATCCGCTAAGCGAGTAGGGTACCAAGTTGGGCAACCACTGGCGCGCTCCCCGGTCATGGAGTGGCGAACTTTGGCCAGATCTTCGTTCCACACTTGCAAGGCGGGAACATACTTGTGTTTTAAGCGCTCGCCTTCCCAGGCATCTTGAACCCTATCAAAACGTCCACCGCGGGTGAGTACCATGGCGACTTTTGCTACTTCCTCGGGTTTTAAGCGGGCATGTAGTGTCGCTTGTAACTTGTCTACCCCGGTAATGACCAAGTCGTCTGGGATGGCGTCGGCGACAGGTCTGCCTAAACCATAAGCAATATTGGCAATACCACGTAAATAAAAATCCTCGGCATTCATGAGGTCGTATGTTTGCCCCTGCTTGTCTTTTAAAGCGTCTTTGCCAAATCCGGGTAAGTTAAGGGCTAGGGCCACCGCAAACAAAAAGCTTTCTAGGTTGATATCTTGTCCGTCAGCGGTTTTTGCTACCTTGGACTTCACGACAGGCCAACGCACGGTGGATGATTTAGCAATCACATCGGCCCAAGGCGCAGAGATACCCCAGCTTTCGTAGGTGACGGTGTCGGGCACGATGTAGTCGGCGTAGACGTTGGTTTCGTTGAAGAAGGGATTAATCGAAATAGATAATGGGATCTTGGTGGGATCTTTGATTTTATCTACTACGGTGTGACGGTATCCTGCTATGGCGTAGACAGGATTACTCATGTGGTTAATCCAAACTTTGCACGAGTAAGGATAGCCATTCGCACCCGAGGTGACCATTTCGCTACTGAGGTTACCCACCATAGGGTACCAAGGTGCCGGGGCGGGATATGGGGACTGTCCTTGCTCTACGCGGCGTTTGTATTCGCTGGTTTTTTCATAGGCAAAACGATTGCGTGATAGGGGGATACCTTTGGGCGTTACCTTGCCCTCAAATTGCGCAAAGTTATACCGTGGGCCAGATCCAAAGGGGCCGAACGGGCCGGCGTCAAGGACCAGGCCGCCTTGTACATTCAAGTTGCCCACCAAGGTGTTGAGCATGGCAATGGCATAGGCGGTGTAGAAACCTGCGCCGCTCATGGTGCCACCATGCGCATCGGCTACAGCGCGAGTGCCATGACTAGTAAATTCGCGGGCTAGCTCTATGATGGTGTCCGCGCTGACACCGCAGTGCTGAGCGTACTCTTCTATGGTTTGTGCTTGGGCTTGTTCACGCAGCTTATGTAAAGCGCTGACGACAGGCAACGAACCATTGATGGTATCGACGTTGGTTTGTACAAAAATCTCTGCACTATCGATCGCAGTATGCGGGTGTAGTTGCCCCTGTGCATCGGCTACCACAAATGCTTCCGCTTGTTCTTCGCTTTCCCAGCCTAGGTCTTTGCCGCGCAAGAACTGACCGTAACGGGGGTGTTCGGGGTCGTTGATGAGTAGGTGAGTGGCGTTACACCAAGAGGCTTGTTCATCATTGACATCGGCATGCGGTTTACTTAAGTATTCAGCGTTGTAGGCTTGATTTTCGAGCATCCAGCGCAGCATGCCCATGACTAGAGCTAAATCGGTGCCCGGCAAGACGCTTTGCCAGCGGTTACCACTTCCTGAGGCAATGCTGGAGGAGGTGGGCAACACGGGAGACACAACAACATAGCGGAAGGTATTTTCGGGCCGTGCGCGGGCTTCGGCTAGTTCGCGCCCCTGACGTTGAAAGGGGTTGCCGGATTGCGCGGGAGCGGCACCAATAAATAGGCCGAATGACGCATTGGTCCAGTCTGGTTTGCCGTGAGGCATGGTTTTCGTGTCGTTTAAGGCGGCGCCGGTGCCTACGCGGAAACTTTGACCACAATAAGAACCATGGTTGCTGAAGTTAATGGTGCCGAAGGACTGTTCAGCAAAGCGACGGATGAGCCCGGTACGACCTTCGTTGGAGGCGTCGGTAAACACTAATTGGTTGGACAGGGGGCCGTATTCGGGATTGGCTTCATCGATCAGGGTTTGGTTGTCGTAAATGGCACGCAAGCCATCGACATGGCCTTCGCCAAATAGATCCCCACCTTCGGTGACTTCGCTGATTAGTTGTTCGAAGCTGATGCTTTCCCATTGCCCCGAACCACGTGGCCCGACGCGTTTTAAGGGATGGACGATGCGGAAGGGGTTTTGATGCTGAGCCAGCATGGATGCACCCCGGGCACAGGCACTGGCGCGTCCTTCGAGGCCGTTTTCACCACCCAGCATGGCGTAGACTTCGCGCACGCTGGTGTTCATATCGGCCGGCTGTGTGGTTGCTAATGGATGATACGGGTTGCCGGCCACGCGTAAAATAGTGTTGTTTTCGGTATCGACGCGCACACGCACGCCGCATTGTGTCCAGCAGCCCAAGCAACTGGAGGGGCTAACAATTTGCCCTACTTGGGTATCCAGTGCTTTGGTGATGGGGTTGATACGGAACTCGGGCTGCAAGGAATTACCACGGGTAGCGTGCTCGGTACTTACGCCGGCGCTGCCTTGGGTTAAGCCTTTGGCTGCCTTCACTAAGGTGTCGCTATAACCCGCGGCAAATAGGGCTGCACCACCGGCAGCAACACCGCCACGAGTGAGCAGCTGACGTCGGGAAAGTTTGATGTTGTCGTCTTTACTCATGACTATGCCTATACAAGAGATGCGTTACTGAAAGAGCGGCGGGTTTGCCAATACCCAGCGGGGAAAAAAGTAAGTAGGCTGGTTACGACGGCGATGAAGGCGATAACTAAACCTAACACGCCTAGCATACCCATTAAGCCGTCGCCACCAAGGGGCATGCTATATAGGTACAGCCCAGCACCATACTTAGGAACCCCTTGCACGGCCATGAAAATAATCCAACGGAAGACCCACGCTGCGCTTAATAAGACTACGGCGGCGATAAAGCTGTAAAGTTTGTTGTGGAGCAAACGTGCGGGGCTTAGCAACATCAACATAATAAGGATGCCACCCGCTACTGAGGCTAAGAAACTGAGCTGCCACGCAGGGTAAGTGCTGAACAGTTCAACTGCTGCGGTGAATGAACGGTTGGCGTTAACCATGCCGTTGACGACCCACAGGCATGCACTAAGACACAATGCCCAACCCATGCTTAAGCCCCACTTACGCACCACAGACATGGGTAGAGCATCGAGCCCACCGGGTAAGAAACGTGCAATGAGCAGTAGTGCGCCAATGCTGGCAAGACCTGCGCTAAGGGCAAAGTTAATGGGCAGGAATACGGTATTCCATAAGGGGCGTGAACGTAGCACCATGACTTCTGCACCGGTATACACCAAGATAGAGATGGCAGAAAGCACTAAGGCAAGGCTGAGCAAACGCCATAATTGACGCTTCTGTAGCCACCATGCCAGTGCGTTAGCGACTGATAGCAAGGTGAATAGTGGTAGAAGTACAGCACCCAATGACATCCACGACCATGGAGTAAAGTGCGCGTAAAAATGCCAGAAACGGGCCGGTTGATGGAGGTCGGCCAGTAGCGATACGGGGGCCGCTAAGCTACTACAAAGCAATACTGCCATTAAGGCAGTTTCTAGTGCACGCCATTGTGGTTTGTTGGCCAGCGCGCAATGGGCAATCCAGAAACTGCTGGCGGCGGCGATACCCACTAAAAAGAAATACTGCACGGCCCAAGGAAGCCAAGCTACTTCGTAAGCGGGGGTTAATAGTTCAACTATCATGGTTTAGGCCTCCACTAAATGAGCGTTCATGCGTAGCCCGGGCTGACCTTCTACGCCATCGACGAATTCGTCGGGTAAACCTAAGTAGTACACGTGCGGGACGGTGTTCATGTCTGGTTTCAAGACTTTTATGTCGCCGGCATGTTCTTTCATCAGTTGTGAAATAGTGCTGTTGGGGTCATTCAGGTCGCCAATAATGCGTGCGCCGCCGACACAGCTTTCTACACAGGCAGGAAGCAGGCCAACTTCTAAGCGGTGCTCGCAGAAGGTGCATTTATCGGCCGTTTGGGTTTCGTGATTAATAAAGCGAGCGTCGTAGGGACAGGCTTGTACGCAGTAGGCACAACCTACGCAGCGCTCGTTATCGACCAATACGACGCCATCTTCACGCTGGAAAGTAGCTTGTACGGGGCATACGGGTACGCAGGGGGGATTGTCGCAATGGTTGCATAAGCGAGGTAGGCTTAGCATGGCGGGTTGGTCTTGGGCGTCAAGCACTTCATATTGCAGTACTGTGGTGCGAAATTGACCTATAGGCGGCGCATTTTCAATGGAGCAACTGACGGTACAGGCCTGGCAACCAATGCATTTACGCAAATCGACAAACATGCCATACCGTTTGCCGGCTTCGCCTGGGCGCCGACGAGGCTGTTCGTTGAGTGCAGCCTGCACAGGCTGAATGGGGATGATGGTGGCGGTGGCGCTTAAGCCCAGCAATTCTTTAAGAAAGCGCCGTTTACCTTGCCGGGGAGCCTCTTTTTCCATACGTTAAACCTCGTGTTGACCAGCGTGTGTTTCGCTAAATAATTATTTGTTATAAGAATATGCTGATTAGCCGAAAGATGCCTTGATGCAGGTCAAGCTGTTTCCATTGAAAGTGAAAATTATAGGTTTAAAGTATTTTTGTGACTCAAGCGTAACGGGCAGCTGTGTATAGGTAAAAAGAAAGTTGGGTGAGCGTTTAGAAAATACGTGCCATTAGCAATGGTAAAATTGAACGGTTTGGAAGCCAGTCCTGTGTAGGGAGCTAGGTTTTCTGCTGTGATGTGTGGGGTGCAAGGTACTATGCTGGTTAAAAGCCAAAACCGTGATGATTATCAAGATGTGCCACGCCAGATTGGCGCAATGGCGCGCACTTTTCCTGCTTCGTATTTAAACGACTGGCATGCTCATCCTCGTGTGCAGTTAGCGTATGCCAATTCTGGATCGATGGAGATACGAACGCATAGGGGAGTATGGATTATTTCCCCACAGCGTGCGTTTTGGATTCCACCTGGTGTTGAACATCAAATGCGCACGCACGGTGTGGTGCAGTTGCACACACTTTATATTCATCCCCAGCACCTATGCCCGTCGTTGCCGCAGCAGGAGGCTGTCATTGGCGTGTCGCCTTTATTGCGGGAGCTATTGCTACGAGCCACCGAGCTGCCGATTGAGTACGATGAAAGCGGGGTAGAGGGGAAGGTCATGGATTTAATCATGGCCGAATTGCAGTGGCAGGATGTTATGCCGCTTTCGCTGCCGGTGGTGCAAGACGCACGCCTGCAACGTTTACAGCAGGAAATCTGCGCCGAGTTCGGCGATCAACGCAGCATGCAAGAGTGGGCGGCAGCCTTGCATATGTCGCCTAAAACCTTGTACCGGTTGGTGATGAAAGAGACTGGAACGCGTTTTAATGACTGGCGCCAGTCGTTACTTATTTATCAGGCTTTGCCGCGCTTGCTGAGGGGTGAAAAGATCACTACCGTGGCGTTAGATTTAGGCTATTCGTCGGCGGCAGGATTTACGCGTATGTTTAAGCGGGTCATGGGAGTGACCCCCAGTGACTATGTCAATCCCAAAGTGTAGGTCGTTAGCCAAGGATTAAGTGATGGGGTAGTAGCGGAACTTGTGTTACATAATTTTGTTGTTTAGAAGGTTCAAGTTTTGTTTATCGATGTGTTATTGCCCTGCTGTTTACGTCAATTTGTTGCATTGGTTTTTTTCTGATTGTCTCATATTACACACTTTAGACTGCCTTAATCTCTAGATTCCGTGCTGGAAAACAAGTTTTCTATAGATGTAATATTTGGTTGTCGATGTGTTGTGGTGATGGTTTATTTAAGTCATATATCGAAATGTTGCTAATGCCCTTGTTTTTAAAGGGTATTTTTTCGACAAAAATAAAATAATTTCGTTTATATTGTTATCAATTAATAAAAATTAGCAGTATGTAAAAAGCGATAACAGGCTTGTGGTTTGGCTAGTAATAAGCAGTGTATGTAGTGCAGAAATCTTTTTGGTTCCATGTGCGTAACACGAGTTTTACCTCCAACTATGAGTAAAAAAACGATCGATAGTGCCGCCTCAGAACAGATTGGTTTGATCGCCTTAATTGCGATTGTCGTCAGTTCAATGATAGGTAGCGGAGTGGATAGCTTGCCACAAAATATGGCCCTTACCTCTTCGGTAGGGCCGGTTGCTTTGGCATGGATAATTTGTGGCTTTGGCATGTTTTTTATTGCCCGTATTTTTATTAGCCTGTCAGATTTACGTCCCGATTTACAAGCCGGAATTTACATGTATGCACGAGAGGGGTTTGGTCCCTTAATGGCATTTATTGTGGCTTGGGGTTATTGGCTCATGACTATTTTCAGCAATGTGGCGTTCGCTGTCATGGTGATGGACACCTTGAACTACTTCATGCCAGGGCATTTTCAAGGCGGCAATAACTTGGCCTCGATTGTGGGGGCCTCTATTCTGATTTGGGGCTTCCACACTTTGGTGTTGTCGGGCGCCAAGCTAGCAGGGGTGATCAACCTAATTGGCACCGTGGCCAAGATGATTCCTCTGGTTTTTTTTGTTGCTGTCGTGACCTATATGTTGGACTACGCCAATATCACTAGCGATGTATGGGGGCGCCAAGAGAGCGTTGTGGAAAAACCGTTAGGGTCGGTGTTTGCGCAAACTCTTGCGCCTTTATTTGTAGCACTATGGTGTTTTATTGGTATTGAGGGCGCAGTGGCCTTATCGGGTCGAGCGAAGAATAAGGCCGACGTAGGGCGCGCTACCTTAATCGGTTTCATCATTTCTTTAGTGATTTGCATTGCAGTGTCTGTGTTGCCGTTTGGCGTGCTGTCACAAGCTGAACTAAGCGAGCTGAATAATCCCTCAACGGCCGGTGTCATGGCCCATGTTGCCGGTAAAAAAGGGGAGTTGCTGATCACAGTGGGCGTGTTGGTGTCCATATTGAGTAGCTGGCTTGCCTGGACCATGATTTGTGCAGAGATTCCTATGATCGCGGCTGAAAATGGCACTTTCCCTAAATTGTTCGCTACGAAAAACAGTAAAGGAGCCGCGTCGTCAGCATTGTGGGTAAGCAGCGGCATGATGCAATTAGTCATTTTGCTGGTGTATTTTTCTCATGACGCATGGCTTACTTTGCTGGCCATTTCTGCCATTACGGTATTACCTGCTTATTTCTTGTCGTCTTTGTATTTAAGCAAAATTTGTTTGAACGGCGAATATGAGCAGCGGCAAGCGAAGGGCAAAACAATCGCTTTGGTCAGTAGTTTGATTGGCGCCTTGTTTTGTATCTTTATGGCTTATGCCAGTGAAATTCAGTATCTGGCGATGACGCCTTTACTGATTACTGCCGGTTTGCCGCTGTATTTTCGCGCGAAAGAACAGGGTGGATTAGCCTGGGCTCATTTTACTAAGCATGAGTACTTGGTTTTAGGCTGTCTCTTGCTTATCGATATCGCTGTGATTGTTCTTTATGTCAAGGGAGTGATTACGTTTTAACGCGCAAGATTATAGGACGTGATTGCTAAGAGTTAGCAACTAGGGCCCGAATTTTCGGGCGTATATAGATCTTCCAAAAGGGCTGTAGCAATGAAATTTAATCATAACGCTTTGTTTGTGTTGTCGGATGCGGTTATCGACAATGCGCCAGCGCTGGAAAGCATTCATGCTATTGAAGACGCTGTTATGGATAGAGGTTTTGATGTGCATGTTGCGCAAGACATCCATGCTGCTTTGATATATGTGAAGAAAAGTCCTAGTTTCAGCTCAGTGGCTCTAGCCTGGGATGCGGAACATCCGGAGGCCTGCCAACAGTTAGTGAGTCTGATACGCGAACGTAATGCCAGTGTGCCTATTTTCTTGTTGTCTGAAGGGGACGTTTCGGCACGAATACCGATTACTGTGCTGCAAGCGGTGAGTGAGTACGTGCACTTGTATTCTGAAACGCCCGAGTTCACGGCGAATAGACTGTATACCGCGGCCTATCGTTATGCTGACAAGCTTTTGCCGCCTTATTTCAAAACCTTGAAAGATTTTACGGAAGACGGAGATTATTACTGGGATTGTCCGGGGCATATGGGGGGTATGGCCTATATGAAACATCCAGTCGGCATTGAGTTCATCAATTTTTTTGGTGAAAACATCATGCGGGCCGATATTGGTGTTGCTACTGCTGAGATGGGGGACTATCTTGTTCATGCTGGACCACCGAAAAAGTCTGAGGATTTGGCAGCCAAACTATTTGGCGCTGATTGGACTTTTTATGGCGTAGCGGGTTCCTCAGGCTCTAATCGCATTGTCGCTCAAGGAGCAGCTGCGGCGGATGAGATTGCTATTGTGGATAGGAACTGTCATAAATCCTTGAATCATGGTTTGACCTTGTCGCAAGCTAGGCCGGTGTACCTTACCCCTAGCCGTAATGGGTATGGGCTGATTGGTCCTATTCCGGCCCATCGTTTACAGAAACACAGCATTCAACAGCTTATTCATAGCAGTGCCCTGACGGCTGGCGCCGTTAGTCCTGAGCCTACGTACGCCGTGGTCACCAACTGCACTTATGATGGGTTTTGTTATAACGTGCAAGATGTGGTGAAAAGCTTAGGGCAAAGTGTGCCACGTATTCACTTTGATGAGGCATGGTATGCCTATGCTAAGTTTCATCCTTTGTATAAAGACCGCTTTGCGATGGATGTGGATGAGTCTATACCTAACCGACCGACCATATTCGCGGTGCAATCTACGCATAAAATGTTGCCTGCCTTATCGATGGCTTCGATGATACATGTCAAAAAAAGTGAACGTGCCCCGTTAGACTATGACGATTTTAACGATGCCTTCATGATGCATGGCACCACTTCACCCTTTTATCCCATTATTGCCTCGATAGATGTGGCCGTTGCCATGATGCAAGGGGAGGCGGGGCGCTCTTTGGTGCAAGAGTCTGTTGAGGAAGCGGTTGCTTTTCGCCAAGCCGTGGTGAATGTGAAGCATGCGTTGGCTGAAGAAGAGGGTGCTGGCTCGTGGTTTTTTGATGTGCTTCAGCCTACTGAGGTCAGCGATAGCCAAGGAAAAAGCTATCCTTTCCACCAAGCACCTATGTCTTTGCTCAGTCAGAACCCTGATGTCTGGCGTTTAGGAGAGGATGAGGCATGGCACGGTTTTGCCAAGGAAGACTTAGCGGGCACCGACTGTATGCTGGATCCCGTGAAGGTGTCGATTACTTGTCCAGGTATTACAGCCGCTGGGCAATACGAAAAAATGGGTATTCCTGGTTATGTGGTGACCAAGTTTCTGGACGATAGAAGAATTGAAATTGCGCGTACCGGCGATTACACCTTATTGATCCTGTTTTCCGTGGGTATCACTAAGGGTAAGTGGGGCACCTTAATTGAAAGCTTGTTGGAATTTAAGCGCTTATACGATACCGATGCTTTAGTGTCGGAGGCAATCCCTTCATTAACAGTGGCGACTTCGGCCTACGAGAATATGACGTTAAAGGAGCTGTGCACACGGATGCATAGTTCTATGCAAGAGCTAGATCTCATGACGCATATCCACGAGGCGGTCAGTACTACGCCCGAGGCTGTGTTGACTCCTGCCCAAGCTTATCAAAAGGTCGTGCGTTATAAAACAGAGAAGGTCAAAGTGAATGACTTTGCGGGGCGGGTTTCAGCGGCGATGTTAGTGCCTTATCCACCCGGTATTCCTGTCTTGATGCCGGGTGAGCGTTTGCCTAGTGATGACACGGGGATTATTGGTTATCTGAATGCCTTGCAGGAGTTCGATAAACGTTTTCCGGGCTTTGAGCACGAGATACAAGGGGTGAAAATCGACCAGAATGGCGATTATTGGGTACGTGCCATTGTCGAGGAGGAGCGGGATCCACAAGCACATCCACAGCATATCACTTTCAAAAAGCCTGAAGTATCCGTTATTAAAAAGGGACGTCAGTAATCTAGGGGAATTGACTGGGCAGGCCAAGGCTTGGGGGGGTGTGCTGTGAAGCATGCTATGTCGCTTGGCCTGCTGATGGGTTGTATTGACTAATAAGGCACTCAAAATGACTGATCAAGCTCAAGTAACGCCAGATACACAGAATGCAGCGGGTGGGGATAACTCAGGTGGTGCAAAGCTTGGGTTATTAGCTTTGGTGGCAATTGTGGTGGGCTCCATGTTGGGGGGTGGGGTCTACAGTTTGCCGCAAAACACGGCGGCCTCTTCAGGCCTAGGCCCTGTATTGATTGCTTGGTGTATCGCCGGGGTAGGGGTGTTTTTCATCGCCACGGTATTTCGTCTTTTATCTGATATGCGCCCTGACTTACAAGCGGGTGTCTATATGTACGCACAACAGGGGTTCGGTTCTTTTATTGGTTTTAATGTGGCTTGGGGTTATTGGCTCATGACGTGCTTTGGCAATGTGGCTTTTGCCGTCATTGTCATGGACGCTTTAAATGAGTTTTTTCCAGGTACGTTTACTGATGGGAATAATCTGACGTCGATTATTTGTGGCTCGGTGTTGATATGGGGCTATAACTATTTGGTTTTGTCCGGCACGAAAGTGGCGGGGTTTGTTAATACCGTCGGAACTATTGCTAAGCTGGTTCCCCTAGCGGCCTTTGTGTTGATACTGGGAGTGATGATTAATTATTCGCAGTTGTTAACGAACGTGTGGGGGAATGCCCCAGCAATTACGACTGTAGTGGGTGGGCATACCGAGCCTATGTCGATCATGGCGCAAGTGATGGCCCCGTTAACGGTCACTCTATGGGCGTTTATTGGGGTAGAGGGAGCGGTGGTGTTGTCTGGGCGCGCACGACAACGCAGTGATGTCAGTAAAGCGACATTGATAGGTTTTCTATTGGCTCTGGTTTTTTATGTGCTGCTGTCTGTGTTGCCGTTCGGGGCAATGACTCAAGCAGAGCTGTCCGTGGTTGCTAATCCTTCCACTGCAGGTGTATTGCAGCATGTGGTAGGCGCTCCGTGGGGAAGCTGGCTGATGAATGTAGGCCTAATTGTATCGGTATTAGCGGGCTGGTTGGCATGGACGATGTTGTGCGCTGAAATTCCTATGGCGGCCGGCCAGAATGGCGCTTTTCCTAAAGCGTTCGCGCGCACAAATAGTAATCATGCTGCCAGTGTTTCGTTATGGGTAAGTAGTGCCGTTATGCAGGCTGCCATGGCCTTGGTGTATTTTTCTAGCAATGCTTGGAACACTATGTACAACATTAGTGCCTTAATGGTGGTTCCAGCGTATATTGCTACCGCTTTATATATGGTAAAGCTTTGTTTGACGCATGAGTATGATAGGTATGCGCATAAGGGGCGAGGTTTTGCCTTATTGAGCGGCATTTTAGGGGCATTGTTTTGCATCCTAATTTTCTATGCCAGTAATATTAACTACGTTGTGCTAGTGCCTATTTTATTAACGATTGGTCTACCCGTTTTTATTTGGACACGTAAGGAAAGTGGTGATAACAAGGCTATTTTTGAGCCTAAGGAAATCATTTATTTAGCGGTTTTGCTGATTGCGGATGCCTTGGTGGTGTGGATGTTCATGGCGGGTAAGATAAGCGTGTAAAAGTAGGAAAAGGCCCGTAGCCTTGAGGGGTAAAATGCCCTGGATGATATTCGTTACCCGGGGCATTTTTTGTTTGCTTACGCTTGTGGTTTAGAAGGACGAGGTGACACTGAGGAAGTAAACACGTCCTGGTTGGTTATAGGTATAGGCGCCCGCGCCGGTGATAAAGTTTGGGGTACCCATGTTGACGCCGATAGCGTTACCCCGACGGAAAATACGCTTATCAAATACGTTATCAATCCCTACATTAAAACGTAGGTGCTTACTATATTGGTACTGGGTGCTTAGATCCAAAATGGCGTAGGGAGACATTTTGTCGGTGGCTTGGCCTTCTAGGGGTTTGCCGTTGTAGTCGTACTTAGGGGGCTTTTGCTCACCGTACAGCGTGGCTTTAACGCGTGCCGACCATTGTGGGTTGATGGTCCAGTCAAGGATGCTGTTAATGGTGTATTTGGGAATGGTAGATAAGGCTTCACCTGTGGTTTTGTTTTTTGACTCTATCATGTAGGTCAGGTTAGTTTGCCAATTCCATGCGGCAGAAATAGGTAGGGTGAAGCTGCCTTCCAAACCTTGAATCACGGCTTTAGGCACATTTTCCCATTGGAAAATATTTTGTGTTTCGCCCGCAGCAATAAAAGAGCCAATAATATCGTGGCCTGCTTCTACTTTATCGCGGTAATCGTTATGAAAGTAGGTCAGGCTGCCTGCTAAACCGTCATCGTTCAGATATTCAATGCCGAGTTCTTTATTAATACTGGTTTCGGCTTTAAGGTTGCTATTGCCTTGTAAGAAGCAGGCTGTGCCTTGGCCACCCCAGCAGCCAATACCACGGCTATATAGGGTGTAGCCGTCGTTGCCTTGGTATAAATTAGGCGCTTTGTAAGCGCGCGCAATGCCGCCTTTTACTGTCCAGTTATCCCCTAAAAAATGAGAGATATTTAACGATGGGCTCCAGTTATTACCATATTGGTTGTGGTGGTCAAACCGCAGGCCCGGAGTGATGGTAGTGGCGTCACCTGCATAAATATTGCTTTCAGCAAAAAGGGAATAAATATCCGCTTTGAGCTTGGAGGTATACGCTCGCGGAGCTCCAGGTAATCGTGGGCCTGGAGGGTTGCGTTCGCCCAAGTTAGAGGCTGGGTCATTGAGTTTTTGCTGACTCCATTCTATGCCGAACGTGGCGGCTTGTTCGAGAGAGCCTAAGGTGAAGGTGCGGGTTACTTCAGTATGAGCGGTGAGGCTTTTTAAGTCGATATCGTTAAAGCCACCACTAAAGCGTCCTTCGGTGCCACCTGCCATGCCTTCGTCTAGGCGCGTGTTGCGTGTGCTTTCATATTGCAGGTAGCTAAGGGAGTTGGTTTTGTCATTCCAGTCGCCGTGGTGTGTGAGCGAATAACTTTGTCTATAGGTAATGTTGGTTTCGTTACCTAATTGGTCTTTAACGGGGTCCCAATTGTTATTGGTATTCTGTGTATCGCCGGCGTAAATATTGCCTTGACGACTATAGGCGGCTTCCAGGTCTAGAGCGTGCCCTGGGGTGAGTTGCCAGCGTAGTAAGGCATTGATATCTTTGTTTTTTACGCCTTCACGACCAGCAGGAAAGGTGCCTAGGTTGCTGCCCCCTCGCGGGGTGGCATGATTTTTATTGATGTCGTAGTCATCAGGTTGAGTGTGGTTATAGTTACCGTATACCCGAAAGCTGAGGTTTTCAGCCAAGGGGCCGCTAAGATTGATGTTGGCCCGACGGCTGGCGCCATCCACACTGTGCTCAGGTAAATTGCCGTATAAATGTAAGGATCCGCTGAGCTTTTCTGAGGTAGGGCGAGTAATAATATTTACGACACCGCCGGCTGCCCCATTACCATAACGTGCAGCGGCAGGGCCGCGTAATACCTCGATGCGCTCAATTTGCTCGGCAGGCACCCAGTTGGTATCACCGCGAGTGTCACGCTCACCACGCCAACCAAAACGCACGGCAGACCTAGAGTTAACGGGCTTGCCATCCACCAGGATGAGGGTGTTTTCAGGGCCCATGCCACGGATATCAATTTGACGATTGTTGCCTCGCTGGCCGCTGGTTGAGTTACCCGTTAAGTTAACTCCGGGCATGGTGCGAATGATCTCCGAGGCGTCGTTCGCCGGTGAGGACTTTTGTATGTCTTCGGCGGTAATAGTGGAAGCGCCTAAGGTCTGTTTCAACTCTTGTTCGGCGGTGATGACGATTCTGTCGAGTTCTTGAACGGCGTCAGCATGGCTTACTGTGCTTACTGTAGCCAAATAAATGGACGTCAAGGTAGCGACGGTAAAGGAAGGGTAGGGACGGGCTGTACTTGCAGGGGGAACCGCCTTTGAGCTAAGAAAAGACATGGTCGTGGACTCGCATTAAATAAAACTTGTTATCGATTGTATATTGAGAATCAATCTCAGTTGATTTTTGTTGTGTGTAAAACACAGGTCATTTCATTTGAGACGGTGTGGCGAGTGACGAGGCAAGTAGGTGAGGCTGCGTATGGACGTAAAAAAAGCCCCGAAGGGCTTTTCAGTACAGAACTGTTGAACAGCTTAGTTGTGGTGGAAGCCTTTGCCGTCTAGATCATCTAGGGGCTTAGCTACAGGGTACTTGTCAAAGTAATCTAGGCAACGTTGCATATCTTCGATAAGCAAGCTGGCTAGGTCCATGCTGACGCCGTGGCGTACCAAAATGCGCTGTACAACAAGGTCTTGGCGGTTAGCAGGCATGGAGTACGCGGGTACTTGCCAGCCGCGGCTACGCAGGCGGTCGGCCAAGTCGTAGAGGGTGAAATTGTGCTCTTGGCCTTCTTTAAGTTTCCAGCTTAGAGCTGGGATACCGGTTTCTGGATTGCCGTCAAACAGCAATTCAAAGGGGCCTAAATTAGCAATTTCTTTGGAAAGATACTGTGCTGTGTGATAGCAGGCGTTTTGAACTTTGGTGTAACCTTCGCGGCCCAGACGCAGTAGGTTGTAGTACTGAGCCACAATTTGGCCACCCGGACGAGAGAAGTTCAACGCGAAGGTGGGCATGTTGCCACCCAAGTAGTTGACGTTGAAAATCAGCTCTTCAGGTAGGGCGCTCGCGTCACGCCAGATGACCCAACCCACCCCTAGCGGAGCTAAACCAAACTTATGACCAGAGGTGTTGATGGACTTCACTCGTGGTAGGCGGAAATCCCACTCTAGGTCAGGTGCGCAAAAGGGGGCCAAAAAGCCACCGCTAGCGCCGTCTACGTGAATCGGGATATCTAACCCTTTTTCTGCTTGCAGACGATCTAGCGCGTCGCTAATTTCTTTCACCGGCTCGTAGTTACACGTAAAGGTGACGCCCAATGTGGGCACCACGCCAATGGTGTTTTCATCCACGTACTTGAGCACTTCTTCTGGCGTTAAGGTTAAACGATCGCCTTCCATAGGTACTTCACGCAACTCGACGTCAAAGTAGCGCGCAAATTTATGCCAACAAATTTGTACAGGTCCGCAGACTAAGTTGGGTTTGTCGGTGGATTTTCCTTCGGCTTGGCGACGTTTGCGCCAGCTCCATTTCAGTGCTAAGCCGCCCAGCATAGCGGCTTCGGAAGAGCCAGTAGTGGAACATCCCATGGTGTTAGCAGCGTCGGGAGAATTCCACAAGTCAGCGATAATGTGAACACAACGGTTCTCCATTTCAGCCGTTTGAGGATACTCATCCTTATCGATCATGTTTTTATCGATACACTCATCCATCAACTGACGGATTTCCGGCTCTACCCAGGTTTGGCAAAAGGTGGCCAAGTTTTGCCGCGAGTTGCCATCCAGCATGAGCTCATCATGTACAGCTTGATAAATATGCCGAGGATCTTGCTCTGTTTCGGGCATTTTGTACTTTGGCATGACTACTGACAGGTCAGCTGAAGCATAAACGTCGTCAAGTAGACGCTCACGTATTGTGTCTTTCTGATGTAAAGGCATGGTCTTCCTTCTAGCATTTTCAGTGAATATACGGGACGTACCTATCCAGCTGTGTAAGGCTTGCTGGGGTATGGCGAATCCGAATAAAAGCCAATTCGTCCATACGCAAAAACCATTTTACGAGAGTTTTTATGTTTTCACTAATGTTTACTTTTTTTGTGTGTAAGAAGGTTTTTGATTGGCTTGTTTTGTGAGCTAAGTGGTTGGTAATAAACGGATAATATTCAGTCTCGGGTTATTTTTTATTTTCGACATAAAGAAATAAATTGTAATGTTTGATAAGGTGATGGCACGTTTTTCATAGGGTATGGGAAAAAATGACTTTTATAGCCGAATGCCATTTGTGCGGGTTTGCTCTAGGGTAGAAAAAGTGTCGTCAAGTTGTTGGTACAACCAATCTTGGAAAGCAGCCATTTTGGGTAAATTAGCCTTAGATTGTAGAAATAATAATTGGTGAAAGACCGTGGTGGGCTCATAGGTGCCTAAGGGCATAATTAGGCGTCCGCTGTTGATTTCTTGTTCCACTAATAAGCGACTTTCTAGTGTCACGCCTAAACCGTCTGCGGCAGCGCTAATTGACATAAATGAACGGTCGAAACGTGGGCCACGCTTCAAATCGATGGGAACGTTGGGGTGTGCGTGTTGCCAATCACGCCAGAGAATTAAATTCACCTCAGAGTGTATCAGTGTTTGGTGGACGAGATCCTCTGGGTTATGGATGGGGTGTGGGCCACTTTGTAAACTGGGTGCACATAGGACGGCTAAAGGTTCTTTAGGAAAGGGCTTAAGTACTACTCCCGACTCGGGAAAAACGGTGCCATAACGAATGGCAAAGTCAGCCTCCTCCGCCACTAGGCTGACGTTGGTGACAGAAGCATTAAGCCGTACATCAATATCTGGGTATTGCGCGCTAAAGCGTGCCAGTCGGGGCATGAGCCATTGAGTGGCCAAGCTTGGTACACAATGAATAGTCAGTATGTCGCTTTTTCCATGGCGCACGATGTTACGCGTGGCTGAGTCTATTTGCCCTAAGGCTTGGGTAATTGCTTCGGCATAACGCCGTCCTGCATCGGTCAAGATGACGCCACGATGTACGCGGTGAAATAAGGTGATTTGCAGTCGCTCTTCGAGATCTCGAATTTGATGGCTAATGGCTGAAGGCGTCAAATAAAGCTCTGCAGCCGCCTCGGCAAAGGAGCCCAACCGTGAGGCGGACTCAAAGGCTTGGATGGCTTTTAAAGGAGGAAGTTGTCGCATATGAGGTGAATAGAATTCATCTAAAGGCTGGTTTTATTCGCTTGAGCTAACTATACCGAATTTCTAGAATAAATTACCAATAACAAGGCAACACCGCTTACGAAACAGTGGTTTTATTCTGGAGGAACTATGCAGGCATTGTTGGACGGGAAGGTGGCACTGATTACTGGGGCCGCTTCGTTGAACGGGATAGGCCGCAAGACAGCGCAGCTTTTTGCAGCGCATGGCGCGACGGTAATTATTTGCGATTTAGATGAAGCTGCGTCAATTGCTGCCGCGGCGTCGCTGGGTGATGGTCACCTAGGTTTGGCTGCTGATGTCACGAATAAGCAAGATTGCGAACGGGTTGTGAAGGCTATTCTAGATCGTTACGGACGCCTTGATGTTTTGGTGAACAATGCGGGTATTACGCAGCCTGTGAAATTTTTGGGCATTACCGAAGAAGACTATACACGGATCACCGATGTGTCTTTAAAAGGTACCTTGTTGATGAGTCAAGCCGCTATTCCTGCGATGCAGCAACAAGGGGCGGGCTCGATTATTTGTATGTCTTCGGTATCGGCACAACGGGGTGGCGGCATTTTTGGCGGACCACATTACTCAGCCGCTAAGGCGGGTGTGTTGGGGTTAGCTAAAGCGATGGCGCGAGAGTTCGGTGTCGATGGGATACGAGTCAATAGCATTACGCCTGGATTGATACAAACGGATATTACAGCAGGCCGTTTGAGCGACGAAATGCGTGCCGAAATCTTAAAAGGTATTCCTCTAAATCGCTTAGGTGATGCAAAAGACGTGGGCAATGCGTGTGTGTTTTTGGCCAGCGATCTTTCGGCTTATCTAACGGGCATTACGTTAGATGTGAACGGCGGCATGCTAATACATTAAGGAGTATTGAAATGAATACCGAGCAATTACAAAAGCTTGCGCACCGCGCTTATAAAATTCGCCGTTATGCTTTGCAAATGGGTGAGGTGCAAGGGCAGGGCTATGTGGGGCAAGCACTGGGCTGGGCCGATGTCTTGGCGACGGCATATTGCCATGCCATGAATGTGACCCCCGAGAATCCAAAGTGTGAAACACGCGATCGCTTCTTATTGTCTCATGGACATTACGCCATTGCTTTATATGCCGCGTTAATTGAAGTGGGTGTACTGCGCGAAGAAGATATAGAGACATATGGTTCAGACGATAGTCAATTACCTATGTCGGGCATGTCCATGTATACCCCTGGGATGGAGATCTCGGGTGGCTCCCTAGGGCAGGGCTTGGCTATTGGCGTAGGGATGGCGCTAGCATTACGTCAGAAGGGGGGAGGACAGTATGTCTATAACTCTATGTCAGACGGAGAGTTGGACGAAGGCGCTACTTGGGAAGCAGCCTTATCCGCCGCGCACTATGGTCTAGATAATTTGATTTGTCTGATTGATGTGAATAATCAGCAGGCCGATGACAACTCTAACCGTGTGTTGGCGTTTGAACCTTTATCTGATAAGTGGGAATCCTTCGGCTGGCATGTACAACGTGTAGACGGTAATGATTTAGCTGCCGTTGTGCAGGCGTTTGATGTGGCTCGTGCGGCGACTTGCGGCAGACCTAAAGTGATTATTTTCGATACCTTGATGGGTAAAGGCGTGCCATTTCTAGAGCAGCGCGATAAAACGCACTTTATTCGTGTTGAGCCCGAAGAGTGGGAGCAAGCGATTGCTATTTTGGATGCCGCTAATATAAAGGAGAATTAAGGTGAATACTGCCGCAGAAAAAAAAGTACGTTTACGCACATCAGCGATGATTGCTTCTATCGCTGCAGAGGGGCAGCGTGTTGAGTCGGCTCCTTTTGGTCATGCTCTAGTCGAATTGGCTCAGCAGCGAGCAGACGTGGTGGGAATGACTGCTGACCTAGCAAAATACACAGATTTGCATATTTTTGCGCGTGCTTACCCAGAAAGGTTTTATCAAATGGGTATGGCAGAGCAGTTGTTGATGGGCGCGGCGGGCGGGATGGCCAAAGAGGGCTTAATGCCTTTTGTGACCACCTATGCTGTGTTTGGTACGCGACGAGCTTATGACTTTGTGCATCAAGTCATTGCTGAAGATAATTTAAACGTAAAATTATGTTGTGCGCTACCTGGGCTGACAACGGGTTACGGCCCTAGCCACCAAGCTACCGATGATATTGCGATGATGCGCGCTATTCCCAATTTAACGATTGTGGACCCTTGCGATGCTTTAGATATACGTCAGGCAGTGCCTGCTATCGCAGCCCATAATGGCCCGGTATATATGCGCCTGTTACGAGGCCAAGTGCCGTTGGTGCTTGAGGAATATGATTACCAGTTTGAGCTAGGTAAAGCAAAACTGCTACGTGATGGCACCGAGGTCGTCATTATTTCTAGTGGAATTTTGACCATGCGTGCTTTAGAGAGTGCAAAAGCACTGGCTAAAGATGGTATAAGCGTGGCTGTTTTGCATGTGCCCACTATTAAGCCTCTGGATGAGGAAGCCATTTTGCAGGCAGCGTCACGTTCGGGACGTTTGGTTGTAGTGGCGGAAAACCACTCCACTATTGGTGGTTTGAGTGATGCAGTATGCGCTTTATTGATGGAAAAACGTGTTTTCCCGACGTTAAAGCGGATTGCTTTGCCTGACGCCTTTTTGGATGCGGGGGCACTGCCTACTTTACATGATCGTTACGGTATTTCAACAGAGTCTATTTGTGAAAATATAAAATCTTGGCTATAGCCAACTTAAATGGCACGCGCTGTTGTGTGCCATTTATCTTCATCCCGTGGGAGACAAACGATGAAAAAAACAGTTTTAGCTTTATTCTCAGCCTTCGCTATGACTGCCGTTACAGCGGCGTTTGCGCAGCAAACTTTACAACTGTCGCATAATGCTGCGCCGGGTAATCCGAAAGCGGATGCTTCGTTGTTGTTCGCGAAGTTAGTGGAAGAGAAAACCGATGGCCGCGTTAAAGTGGCAGTAGGTGGGTCGGCGCAATATGGCGATGATACCGAGTCCCTTACTAATATGCGCTTAGGTACGTTGGCATTTAGCGCTAACTCTCAAGGGCCAGTATCAGGTGTGGTGCCTGAGTTTTCAGTGATTGGCCTGCCTTTCATGTTTCGTGACCTTAACCATGCGTACTCTGTCGTAGATGGTCCAGCAGGTGAGCAGTTAAAAGCCTTGGCGCGAGCCAAAGGTTTGGAAGTGTTGGCATTCTGGGATAATGGAATTCGCCATACCAGTAATAGCAAACGTCCTATTAATGCCCCAGCCGATTTAGCGGGCATGAAAATCCGCACGCCGGCAGATCCCATCACATTGGATATTTTCACCGCTTTAGGTGCGAATCCTATGTCTTTGGCTTTCTCTGAGCTTTATGTTGCTTTGCAGCAAGGTGTGGTAGACGGACAAGAGAACCCGTTGATGAACATTCACTCATCCAAACTGCATGAGGTACAAAAGTACATTACGCTGACGGGCCACAAATATGAAACCACTCCATTTCTGGCCAGCAAAATTGTCTTTGATAGCTTATCACCTGCTGATCAACAGGCGGTAAAAGAGGCTGCCAAAGAGGCGGGCGAATACAATCGCCAGCGCTCACAGGATGCCGATAAAGAGCTTATACAGGTGCTGAAGGATGCGGGCGTAGAGATTAATGAGATTGATCGTGAACAGTTTGCTGCACAAACAACGAGCGTTTACGACAAATGGCGTAAGGCTCATCCTGAAATGGTAGAGCTGGTTATCTCGGAGGCACAAAAACAATGAGATCTAGCGACTCCTCGTTACTAACGAAAGTCGCTGTTCATATTGATCGTGCCGTTCTTATCACGTCAACACTAGTAGCGACAGTGTCGCTACTAGTGTTGTTCGTGGCACTCAGTTTGGAAGTGATCGTTCGTTATATCACCAATAGCAGCTTAGGCTGGACGACTGAATTACCCAATATCTTTTTCCCCTGGCTGGTGATGGGCGGGATCGTTCTTGCTGCTCAGAAAGGGCAACATATTTCGGTTACCGCTTTATTAGGTTTTTTATCACCGGGTGTTACACGCTGCTTATTTATTGTGTTGCAGCTTATCTTGTTAGTGGTGTTTGCTTATTTGACGGTAGTGGGCGAAAAAGTTATCGCCATCACCGGCTCTGAGGTGTATCCCATGACCAAAGTGTCAGCAAAGTGGGCTTATTACTCTTTGGTGATGGGGTTTGGGGGAATTGCCTGCACTGCAGTGACCACCATACTGCGCTTGCTTACCGCCAAAGACCCTTTGTCTGTACGAGCTCGCGTTATTGAGGATGACGTATGACTGGACTCATGCTGTTAATTTTTGCGGGCTTGTTGATTCTTGCATTACCCGTCGGCTACGCCTTGATTATTAGTTCAGGGATTGCGGTGATCACGGTGGGTGGTAGCCCTAGTGTGGTTGCCATTGTGAAACTGTTTCAACCTACACAAAGCTTTCCTTTATTAGCGATTCCCTTTTTTATATTGTCCGGCAATATCATGATGGGCGGCGTGTTAGGGAAAAAGCTGATTGAATTTGCTACGGCGATAGTCGGGCGCTTTCACGGTGGCCTAGGTCAAGTTGGCGTAGTGGGTTCCACTATTTTTGGTGGCGTATCTGGCTCAGCTGTAGCAGAAGCCTCAGCCTTAGGGACCATGTTGATTCCTTGGCAGAAAAAGGAAGGCTATCCGCCTGCTTTTGGTGCAGCCAGTATTGCGGCGGCCTCCACGATTGCTGGGCTTATTCCTCCTTCCATTGCTTTGATTTTGTATGCCACTGTTTCCAGTCAGTCCATCGCGGCCTTGTTTTTAGCCGGTGTGCTGCCTGGTCTAATGCTTTGTACTGGCTTTATGCTGGTGTGCTATTTCAGCGGTCGGTTACGTAATTTCCCCCGCTTAAGCGAGGTGCTGACGGTAAGGCGAGTGCTGAAAATAAGTATTGCCGCCTTACCAGCGTTAGTGATGCCCATTTTTATCGTGGTGTTGCTGCGTGCTGGGATCGCAACGCCTACCGAGGTTAGCGTTGTAGCGGTAGCCTATGGTTTGTTGGTGAGTGGTTTGCTGTATCGTGATTTAACGATGCAGCGTATCTATCAGGCTCTGGTCGGCACCTGTGTTACGACGGGCGTGGTGATGTTGGTGATTATGGCTTCAAACTTGGTTGGCTATGTTTTGGTCGTAGAAAACGTCCCAGCAACCGTTGCCCAGTGGGTGATGGAAACATTGAAGTCGCCCGTGTTGGTTATCGTGATGATGAACTTCATCATGTTGTTCGTGGGTATGTTTTTAGATTTACCCGCCGCGATTTTATTGTTGGCGCCTACCTTTGTGGCGATGGGTAATAGCATTGGAATGGACCCGGTACAGTTAGGTGTGATGATGACGATCAACTTGAGCATTGGGTTGTTTACACCGCCGGTGGGGACCACGCTGTTTATTACTGCCGCCATTTCCCGCGAGCCAGTGGGGCGTATAGTGAAAGAGCTGCTGCCTTTTTATGCTGTGGCGGTCACGGTTCTCCTGTTGTTCTCGTACGTACCAGCTTTAACCGTTTATTAAATCAATTTTTTATTTTCTTACCGCCAAGTGTGTTGAGTACCCTTGGCGGTAGAGTTGTGCGCGGAGAAAATGTATGAGCGTAGTAACGTTTGTGGGTCTCGGAGCAATGGGATTCCCCATGGCGCAAAATTTGCTGCAAGCAGGCATGCAAGTGTGCGGGGTAGACTTGTCAGATCAGGCACTTGAACGCTTTGCAGCGGCAGGCGGCAGTGTGGCTAAGTCGGTAGCAGAAGTGCAGCTTGAGAGTGATTTTTTAATCTTGATGGTTATTAATATTGATCAAGCTAAGCAAGTCCTTATGCAGGAGCAGGTTCTAGCAAGGTTAAAACAAGGCTGTACGGTGGTGTTGATGGCAACGTGTCCTAGCCCTGATGTAGCCGCTCTAGGTCAGTATTTGGCTGAACGGGGCATCGCTTTTTTAGATGCTCCAGTATCCGGCGGGGTGGAAGGGGCGAAGGCAGCAAGCCTTACTATTATGGCGGCCGGTGATCGTGCTACCTACGATAAAGCGGTACCCATATTACAACATATGGGGCAACGCTTATTCCACGTAGGGGAGCAGGCGGGGCAGGGCGCGATGGTGAAGACGGTGAATCAGCTTTTATGTGGCGTACATATTGCGGTTTTAGCCGAGGCATTGGCGTTGGCGGCCAAGGTGGGTGTGGATTTGAGCGTGGTACTAGAGATCATGAGTGGTTCCTCTGCCTCGAGCTGGATGCTGCGCGACAGAGGCCCACGTATGATACAAGATGACCCAGAAGTGACTAGCGCCGTCGATATTTTTGTTAAGGATCTAGGCATAGTGCTGCAAACCGGCACCCAAGTGCGCGCCGCTCTACCTATCGCCGCCACCGCCCAACAAATGTTCCTTGCTGCCTCTGGCAGCGGTTTGGCCTTGGCCGACGATAGTCAGGTGATTCAAAGTTATTATGCGTTAAGTGGGGGAAAGGAGAGTAAATAGTTGGTGGTAGAGGGGCTTGCCACTTATTTACCAAAGCGCCGGATTTAGCCTCTTCTTGCGAGCGGGAGTCCGGCTACCTCCATTCGAGTACGTAATATGCGTCCGTTGGTTGAGTCGGTAATATAAAGTTCGGTATTGTCCGGCCCCCCAAAAGCCAAGTTAGTCAGAGACGTCCCTGCATCACCCCGCAAAATAAGTTCAGGTTCAGCGCGCTTGTTAAGTACCCATACATAGCCTAAACCAGGATTGGCTATTAACAGCCGGCCTTGTTGGTCTACTGCCAGGCCATCCGGGCCGCTAGGGCCGTAAGAAGTGAAAAACTGCCCAACTTTGGAAACGCTGCCATCTTTAAGCAGAGGTACTCGCCAAACACAATTGCCGCGTGTTACGGCTACGTATAAAACCTGTTCATCGGCACACAGTGCCACGCCATTAGGGCTGGGAATATTACTTAACAGCAAATCAAGGTGGCCATCGGGACGCAAGCGGTATAGGCGCCCAGTTGGGTCATGTAGGCCGGTTTGACCTTGATCGGTGAAATATATATTGCCCGTTGAGTCTAAAATTAGGTCGTTTACGCCTTTGAAGCGTTCACTATTTCGTCTTTCGAGCAAAGGGGTGATGGAGCCATTACGAATATCCAGCTTTATCAATCCATTTTTGTAATCGGTGATCAGTAAGGTTGTGTCGTCTAAGAACTTCATGCCATTTGGTTCGCCATCGTACTCAGCGACTAAAGACCATATTCCTTGCGGATTAATACAAAAAATTCGGCCCCAGGGAATATCAGTCACATAAAGATTGTGTGCTTTATCAAAGACGGGGCCTTCAAGAAACGAGTCTACGATGGCTCCGCCTCGATTAGCCTCGGCCCAAGCGCTACGCTCGCGCCTACGAAACTGTTCTGGCATGACGCTGAAACACTCAAGTTCGCGTATTTGTGGGGGGAAGGGGTATAACATGAAGAGAGCAAGCCGCAACAAGAGAGTGGATAGGGGCACGCACCGAGTGGATGCGTGCAGTGTCGAAGATTAAGACTGTAGATGGACTAAAGGGGAGGTTATGATCAGCAGCATTTAATCTAGCTTAATATTACCTACTTCAATTACTTGTGCCCATTTTTTGTCCTGTTCCTCTAAAAACTGCGAGAACTCATTCGGGGTTGAGGCTACGGATTGGGCACCTAGGTCTGATAGACGTTTCTTTATGTTTTCACCATTCACCACCTCCACAATGGCGGCATGCAGGGTTTCTTTCACTTGCTCGGGCGTTCCGGCAGGTACAAACATGCCGTTCCATTCATAGGCCTCATAGCCTGGGATAACGGTCTCACTTACTGTCTCCACTTCGGGTAGTAAAGCAGAACGTTCTGGTGAAGAGACCGCTAGGACGCGAAGCTTGCCTGGTGACACTAGAGGGGCGCTGGCTGCTACAGTGGCGAACATAAAATCAACTTGTCCGCCTAATACATCGACAATTGCCGGCCCGCCGCTTTTATAAGGGATATGCTCCATTTCCAGATCAAGCTCTTGGCGGAATAGTTCTGAGGCAAGCCGTTGTACGGTTCCACTTCCTCCCGATGCAAAGTTAAGCTTGCCTGGGTTGGCCTTGGCATCTGCGATAAGATCGTTGACGTCTTTATAAGGGGAGTCATCTCTGACGATCAAGGCATTGGCAGCTAAGAGTACGAGTGAGAGTGGTTCAAGTGCCTTATTGTCGAATGGAAGCTTAGCAAACAAATGCGGGTTAATGGAATAGGGCGTCGCATCGTACAAGATAGTGTATCCGTCGGGTTTGGCGCGCGCTACGTTATTGGCTCCAATCGTGCCACTGGCGCCAGGCCGGTTTTCCACAATTACGTTAGTAGCTAGTTTATCCCCTAGTTCATTAGCTATGAGTCGAGCTACCGTATCGGCAGCACCACCCGGTGAGTAAGGCACGACGATAGTGATAGGCCGCTCAGGGAACGCGGCTTGTGTAACGCTACTGTACGACAGGAATAGGGCAGTAAAAGTCGTCAATAAAGTTCGTGTTTTCATTGGTATCTCCAGTTTATGGTTTTAAGCGACGTGTATGCTAGTAGCTATTAGCGGTGAGCTCTTGATTCAACACGGTAAGGATATTCTTAGCAGCAGCAATACCCATATTTTCATAGGCGGCATTCGTCACGCCTGCGATATGCGGGCTAAGCACGATGGCTGCTTGTTGATGGAAAGGATGTTGCTGGGGCATAGGTTCAGTTTCGAAACTATCTAAACCCGCGCCGCTAACATGTTTGCTGTTGATCGCTTCTAGTAATGCCGCCTCATCGATCAAACCACCTCTAGCTGTGTTGATGATGATGACCCCGGGCTTGCACTGCGCCAGCGTTGTTTTATTAAGCAAATGATGGGTGCTCTCGGTAAGCGGACAGTGAAATGAAATGATGTCTGCTTTTTTCCATAAGGCCTCAAGAGACACTTGCTGTATGTAAGAAGGTAGGTTCTTGGCATACGGGTCGAATCCAATGATCGGCATATCCATGGCGTGAGCCATTTTCGCAAAACGAACCCCGATAGCCCCAAGCCCAACTAGCCCGATAGTCAAGCCGCTGAGCTCCAGGTTCTTGTGGGTTGCTTTGTCCCAATGGCCCTGGTGCATGCGATGATTAAGATACGGAACTGACTTGGCGCATGCCATCAATAACGCTAACGTATGTTCAGCCACGGATGTCGCATTGACTCCAGATGCGGCAACTACCGCAATCCCCAGCGTTTTGGCGGCTTCTTTATCGATGGTATCGGTACCGCTGCCGTGCTTGGAAATCACCTTTAGTGCAGGTGCCGCTGCCATGGCGGCGGCGTTGACCCCGCTATAGCGAACGATGATCGCTACGGGATTATGCTGTTTGCATAACTCCACAATACTCTCTTGGGTGGGCGTTTTTCCCGTATAGATGATGTCATAGTTAGCCAGTAGAGCGCAGGCTTGTTGTGCTAGGTCTGCGCCGGTAACGAGGACCTTGCCTTGTTTCACAATGTCTCTCCGGCTTGGAGCACTCCAGCAGCTTGTAGCGCCGCGGGTAGCCACGTAGCGGTGGTGTCGCCAAGGGCAATCGCTTGCATGCGAGCCGCCTCATCTGCTTCTTTTTTCGCCGCTAAAGGAAGTAGGGAGGGTGCTTTGGAGCGTTCAATCACTACCACACCATCAGCATCGGCAACGATTAAGTCACCGGGATAGACAGTGGCGCCGCCCGCTGAGATGGGGTGATTGATCCGTCCAGGGACGCATTTGGTCGGGCCAGCAGGGTTAAAGCCTGCGCTGAAGACAGGGAAATCTAGGGCAAGAATGTCAAGCCGATCCCGAATCGCACCATCGACCACTACTCCAGCCAAACCTTTTTGCTTACAAGCACTTAACATTAACGTCCCCATCAGCGCGGCAGTTTGGTCTCCTTTTCCATCGATGACGAGAATGTCGCCAGGGCGGGCGAGGGCGATGGCAGCGTGAATCATGAGATTGTCACCTGGGCGGACTTCTACAGTAAACGCTGGGCCTGCTAGTTTCATGTTTTGGTGCACTGGTGCGATGCGAGCGTGCATGGTGCCTCGGCGCCCAGCCACGTCAGCTAAGATGGCAGCCTGATATTTTGATGCTTGTTCAATAACGTCGACGCTGACACGCTCAATGTCACGGATAACTTCGGAAGCTTGGGTCATTAAAGGCTCTCAAGAGAAAGTGATAGTACAGCCCCCTGTTGGGTGGGGGCAGGCTAGTTGCTAGGAGATGGATAATGACGCTATTTTTAAATAATGTTCCGTATAGTACAATTGCCTTTCATTAGACGAGACATGTAGCAAGGAGTGGAACAGTGCCTGAGGAGTTTATAGAGAATTCAGACGATGGGGCGGTTATTTCTGTACGAAGAGCCATGAAAATCTTGCAGGCTTTTGGCTTGACGGATTCCCATTTGTCATTGGCTGAGCTGAGCCGCCGGACGGGTTATCACCGTTCAACCGTCTTACGCATAGCCCGAACCCTGGCTTTGGATGACTATTTAGCCCAGCGCCCTGATGGAACATGGCGTCTTGCCCGGGCGGCAGGGTGGCTTGGAGCATGTTATCAAGCCACTTTTAGTGTGCATGAGGCGGTGGAGCCTCTGTTACGGGAGTTGTCGGACGTGACGGGGGAAAGTGCCACTTTTTATGTGCGTGAAGGCGCTCAACGGATCTGCGTGGCGAGAATGGAGGGAGCTAGGTCAATACGACATCATGTACGCGTGGGGGCTGCATTGCCATTGCATCTAGGAGGACCAGGACGTGTGATTCTGGCTTTTTCTGGTGAGGCGGGCGAGCCGTATGAAAGTATTCGACGCAATGGCTACATGATCTCTCTAGGCGAACGCGATCCAGAAGTGTCGAGTATTTCCGCGCCCGTTTATACGGTGAACTGGAAGTTGCTGGGCGCAGTCTGTATATCAGGGCCTTTGTCGCGTTTGAACGAAGAGCTTTTGAAGCATCATAAGGAGGTCGTCTTAAGTGCAGCGTCACGCTTGTCACGCGCGATGATGGGGGCACAACAAGCATCTCTGTCATAAGTCAAATTTGTTCATTGGGTGAAATGCGTTCCGGCGAGCGGTCGGTTGTTGTGCATAATGAAACGTCGAATTAGAGTACTCCCCATTGCATCATGTTAATTAATGAGGAGACAAACACATGTTCAACTTTATGCATTCTCGCCGGACTTTGCTGGGAGTAGCGCTGTCTGCGGTGGTGGCGTTTACTGGTTCAATAGCCTTCGCTGCTGACAACTTTCCGAGTAAGCCAATCCGAGTCATTGTTCCTTTTCCTGCGGGGGCGGGTACGGATATTATTACGCGTACGGTTACCCAGCATCTGAATGAAAAGAATGGTTGGAGCTTTGTGGTGGAGAACCGTGCCGGAGCAGGGGGCAGTGTAGGAGTGGATGCTGCTGCTAAGGCAAAACCTGACGGCTATACCTTAGTAATGGGTCAAACCAGCAACATGGCCGTCAATCCAAGCTTGTATACCCATCTTAGTTATGACCCCATAGAGGGCTTTGACCCGGTTGTTTTGGTGGCCTCCTCGCCTATCGTGGTGGCAGTATCGGCTGAGTCACGATTTAATAACCTAGCGGAATTAGCTCAAGAGGCCCGAGAGAAGCCCGGTCAAGTCACTATGGGCTTTCCTGGTAGCGGTACGGTGTCGCATTTAACGGGAGGCATGATTCAGAATGCAATGGGCGTAGAAATGCAGAATATTCCTTATAAAGGCGCCGGTCAGGCCATCGTCGATCTGATAGGGGGAAGGATTGATATTTACTTAGGGAGTGTGTCAGCTTTAGTGAGTCATGAGCGTCGTGGCTCGATCAAGATTTTGGGCATTACTTCGGCCTCCCGTTCCACCGAGTTGCCTAATACTCCCACGCTAGCTGAGTCAGGCTATGAGAACTTTGATGCGGTAACTTGGTTTGGTTTTTTGGCTCCTAAGGGCACCCCTAGAGCGATCGTTGAAACACTTAACTTAGAGTTTAATAAGGCTCTGCAACATCCCGACGTCATAGAAAAACTTCAGGTTGAAGGGGGGGATATTCTGGGTGGTACGCCTGAGCAATTTGCACAATTGCTCAAAGAGGAGCTGCCTCGTTGGGCTCAGGTGGTAAAAGACTCTGGTGTCACTGTTGACTAATCGTTCCATACAGTTGGTGTAAGTCGCTGTAGCCACTCAGATGCATGCCGTTTGAGTGGTTGTTTTATTTAATTTATTAGACTCATTATGCGAATGATGCACGGTTTCCCTCCTGAACCGGAGGCACAAGTCACCACCGAAAACTGGCGCCTGCCGCCGCAAAGTCGGTGGGGGTTTTGTAATATGAGGCAGTTATTCCCGACGGCAGGTCTAACTAGATCTTCTTGCCCCTCGCACTTATTGGAGCGTCCAAGTGACTTAGCCCAAGTTTTACTATTAAATCGAGTAGGGGTTGAGCGACCTTTAGATACTATATTAAGAGAGGAGAACACCAACGGGTTTATTGTGTTGCATAAAGGAAAAATCGTCATGGAGTGGTATGACGGTTTTTTAAAAAGTAATACGCTGCACACAGTCCAATCTATTAGTAAGTCTATCGCTGCTCTTGTGGCAGGAATTTTAATAGAAAGAAAATGCTTAAGTGACCAGGCTAACGTCATTGACTATATTCCTGAGCTGGCTCACTCGGGTTTTGGAAGCGCGAAGGTTCGTCATTTACTGGATATGACGACGAGTCTGGCTTTTAACGAAGACTTGGCTGATCCCAATGGTGATTCAGTGAAGTTTAGGTCCGCCACAACTGGTACGCCCAAAAGAGAGGATGTGAAGGTTATTGGCCTGAGAAAGGCCTTGCAGCAAATAGGGCATGGCGGGGGAGCGCATGGTGACAGATTTCATTATGTGACCGCGAATACGGATGTGTTGGGATGGGTACTCGAGCGCGCAAGCGGTCGCCCTTATGTTGAGTTAGTTCAAGAGTTGCTTTGGGATCCGTTAGGGGCAGAGCACGAGGCATGCTTATTACTGGATGTTTACGCCGCGCCTAGGGCGGGAGGCGGTATATCCATGACCCTACGGGATCTCGCACGAGTTGGAGAAATGATACGGTGTATGGGGAGTTTTAATAATCATCAGATCGTACCAAAGCGTTGGTTGCAAGATATGCTTGCTAATGGCGATAAAGAAGCGTGGGCTAGAGGGCCACGTTCTGGGGTGATTAAGGGGCCTTACCGTAGCAATTTTTACTTATTAGGGGCTGGCAATGAGCCGTTGCTAGCCGGTATAGGGTCATATGGGCAGTGGTTGTATGTGGATATTGCTAGGGACACTGTCATTGCACGTTTTGCTTCAGAGTCGGTCGGGACGGATCCTATTCGACTAAGCGACTGGCAGAGGATATTTTATAGTATTGCCTGCCAACTGGACAGTAAGGTTAATTTGTAAAATTTGTTTATAAGCCTAAAATATAGGTTAAGGTAGCTAGGCAAAGTAACAGAGTGATCAATGAGATACATCACGATACTTATGCCTAGGTAGACTTGGTCTCATTGTTCCCTAACTTTACGCTCCGCCACAGAGTCAACAGTAGACAATTTAGTTGGCCAGTTGTGCCTCTAGTTGTTGTTGGGCGTTGACACCTGAGGATGGGGTTAGCTGCCGCTGATTGATTTTTGCAATTAACCTTTAGCGCTGTTTTGCTCTAGGCTCGTGAACAATACTTTGGGTGAGTAAATAATGGCTACTGTAAATGGATCTAACGCAAAAAACCAATTAAGTATGCTTGGTTTTTTCGCTATTACTGCATCAATGGTGATGGCTGTTTATGAATACCCCACCTTTGCAACATCCGGTTTTAGCCTGGTGTTCTTCTTGCTGTTGGGTGGATTGTTATGGTTTATACCCTTAGGACTATGTTCCGCCGAGATGGCTACCGTGGAAGGGTGGCAGGAAGGTGGTGTGTTTGCATGGGTGTCTAATACTCTGGGTGAGCGTTGGGGGTTTGCCGCTATTTCATTTGGCTATCTGCAAATTGCCATTGGGTTTATACCCATGCTGTACTTTGTACTAGGGTGCTTGTCTTATATTTTGAAATGGCCAGAGTTGAATACTAATCCGGTATTAAAAACGATTGGTGGTTTGCTTATTTTGTGGTTTCTGGCTTTTACCCAGTTGGGTGGCACAAAATATACGGCAAAAATTGCGAAAATTGGTTTTTTTGCCGGTATTTTGCTTCCCGCCGGTATTTTGGTTGTATTGGCGATTACCTATTTGAACAGCGGCGCCCCATTGCAAATCGAGATGAACGCTGCCAGCTTTTTCCCTGACTTCACTAAGCTGGGTACGTTGGTTGTTTTCGTTGCCTTTATTTTAAGCTATATGGGCGCTGAAGCTTCTGCCACCCATGTCAACGAGATGAAGAACCCCGGTCGTGACTATCCGATGGCCATTTTTTTGCTGATGATTGCAGCGATTGTCTTGAGTTCCATAGGTGGTTTATCCGTGGCGGCGGTTATTCCACACTCTGAGATCAATTTGTCCGCAGGCGTAATGCAAGCTTTTGAGGTCTTGCTGGGCCAATTCGGACCAGGTGTGGAATGGGCATTTCGCATTGTTGCTACGCTGTTGATGCTAGGGGTATTGGCTGAAGTAGCCTCTTGGATAGTAGGCCCTTCGCGCGGTATGTTGGTGACGGCTCAAAAAGGTTTACTGCCTAAAGCGTTAAGTCGTGTGAACAAAAATGGTGTGCCTGTGGCACTGGTTATGTGCCAGTTATTCATCACTACGGTAGCGTTGACGGTATTTACCAATACCGGTGGCGGCAGCAACATGTCGTTCTTGATTGCTATGTCTCTTACTGTGGTTATTTATTTGTGTAGCTATTTCATGCTGTTCTTGGGCTACATACATTTGGTATGTAAACAGCCAGAACAAAAACGCGAATTCTCGGTGCCTGGTGGTAAAACATTCAAAGTGATTGTGGCTTTGTCGGGGCTTATTGTTTCCCTATTTGCTTTCGTGATTTCGTTTGTGCCACCAAGTGGTTTACCTGGTGCAGACGGTGAAGATGTATACGTGATTAGTTTGCTTATTAGCTTTGTGGTGGTAGTGGCGATTCCATTTATTCTGTACGCTATTCACGATAAAACTGCTAATAAAACGAATGTTCAACTAGAACATATTAAGCATCACAGTATTTCAATCGATCATTTTTTCATTCACCCGCGTGCGCGCAGCACACATCACGTCATTGTAGATGGCGTCAATACTACAGATAAATAGTGGCTATTTATTTGACTGAGCAGGTTCAGTAAATATAGACGTTTGCGTGATCGAGGACACCCCATAGTTTGGTGATTTTGCCAAACTATGGGGTGTTTTTTATGGGGGGTGTCGCCTGCTTATGACTCTGTGAGGTGTCGTGAAGGCGTATAGTTAGTCGAGCGCTTTCTTGATTTTTGCAGGCGTAATGGGGAAGTCGTAAAAACGTTTGCCTACAGCATGAGTGATCGCATTACTAATCGCGGCCACGATAGGAATCATGCCAAGCTCAGCCATACCTTTAGGGGGTGAGGTGTCGGATAATGGAGGGAGGTAATCAGCTGTTTGCGTCCACACGGCGACATCTTTTGCGCGGGGTAGGGTGTAGCGATTGAAGTTCCACGTACCATCGCCAGGGCCATCTTCATACAGAGGTAGTTCTTCCATTAAGGCATGGCCTATGCCCATAGCCGTGCCGCCTTGTAATTGTCCTGAGACCAGTTCAGGCACGATGATGGTACCAGGATCCATAAGGGAGTGATGGTTCATCACTTCTACTTGCCCGGTGAAGGTGTTGACATTTAACTCCACGATGCACGAGGCGGGTGTATAGGTAGTTGGACCTGCGCTGCTTCGCTGTGCGGGCGGGTAAGTGGCACTTTTACGTTTAATAAAGTCGTAGCCGGCTGTTGTCATGCGTTTTTTCAACGCTTCTGGAGCACCGTCGCCGTACTTTAGGGCTAAGGCGTCTATGGGTAGATTGCGTAAGCCTACGCCTGGAATATCGAAGTCTGCACGAGCCCATTCCCAGCGGCTGAAAGTATGCACGGCAACTCCTGCGATCAGTCCCATTTCATGGGCCTTTTTAGCCAGCTGTTCGAAAGGGATTGGCTTCATACCTGCACCGCCTAGTCCGTTGGCGCCGATACGTAGGTCGGAAAATTGCACATCAAAGCTAGATATTGGCCCCCCGCCAGCGCCTTGACTCCAGATAGCCCGAGCTGCGGGCCATAAGGAGTATTCGAGCAAAAAGCGGGCAGCTTGACGTGTTGCAAAACCAATGTAGTACACGCTGGAGGATGAGCTCATATCGGGGATGACGGACGGCACCCAGTAAGGGTCTTTTTTAGAAAACTCGTCTTGTAGTTTTTGATCAGCCCAGGCACTAGTCAGCGGCAGTTCGGGGAATTCGGTGACGCCGAACTGAACCTCGTCGGGGGCCTTCCCTAAGGCCTGCCATACCATGACTTGTTGCGCGGTGGTGGCGCCCGTACCGATTTCTTGAGCGCAATGCCGCATGGTCAATTTACCGTTACTGTCGAATTCCAGCACTAATATACTGGGGTCGCCGCTAGAGCCATAGACTTGCTGCACCTGGGCGAAGCCTACGCCATAGCGTTTTCCTGGGTTGGCTGTGTCAAACTGTGCTTTAGCTTGGTCGCGATTGGTCCATAAAGGATGCCTGGCTGCCAAGTCTAACATTTCTATGATACGGGGGTCACCGGCTTGTACGCCGCCTTGCGTATTTTGCCAACCCTCACGTAAGGCGTTGCGACGACGCAGTTCTATGGGGTCGATGGCCAACTCTTGCGCGATTTCGTCTACCATCACTTCGGTGATCGTCATCGATTGCAGTGAACCAAAGCCGCGCATGGAGCCTGCTTCCACCGCTTGCGTCGCCATTGCGACGGTTGCTAAGTCGGATTTAGGGAAATAGTAGACGGACTGAGCTCCTCGGGCTGCAACGTGAGATACCGCGACGGATAGGTTTTCCCGGCCACCGCCGTTGCAATTATAAAAACCTTTCAGTATGTCGAATTGGCCTGTTTTACGATCGGCCGTGATAGTAACGTCCATTTCAATGGAGTGGCGCTTCATACCCAGTTGGAATTGTTCGTACCGGTTGTTGGCGACTCGTACAGGTATGCCCCCGCTGTAGAGGCAGGCTGCAATCGCGTAGTAGGGGAATACAGAGTAGTCCTTAGAACCATAGCCTACGGTAGAGCCCGTTAGCAGGATAATGCGCTCGACCGGCACCTGAGTATTGCCCTTCACCATGGCCGCTGCTGCGCTGGCCACACCTGCTGGCGATTGAGTGGCAGTGATGATGTGCAGGCTGCGAGTTTCTGAGTCGTACCAAGCGGTGCAGTTGTCGGGCTCCATGGCGCATGGGTCGATGGATTGTGAAAAGCCGTGCCGTTCTAGGACGATTTTGTCTGGATTGCTGCGCGCCTGTTTAATATCCTCAGCGATGAGCATGGCGGCCTCCATGGCTTGTTCCGGTATGCTTGGGTCTAAGGTAGAAGCGTGTAAGGAGTCCTCAAAGCCGCTGCCGCGTTTTCTTTTAATGACTTCAGGCACAAATAGCTCGCGATCCGGTGTAAAGGGAGGCCAGATTACCTCGTTGCCGTGGAAAGCACCTTTGATGGAACCATTTTGAAAGGGCGCGAACTCGGGGGTGTCTTGGGGCGTAGCCCCGCCTATGCGCACGAAACGACCGGCGCCGTAGTTGGCAGGGGGTTTAGTACCAGTAAATGCGCCATATTTCACGACGCTGGCATCAAACTGTAGTGTCCGCTTGGCTTCTTGGAAGCGGTCGAAGTCTTGGTAGAACAAAATGGCGACGGGATGGCCTAAAAGCGGGGCCGTTTCCCCTAGGGGTAGCAAGATATGCTCACCATAAAAGCCGGCTCCCATGCTGTTGGGGGCTTCCAAACCCTTGTCGGCTAAGTCTTTTTGCATCACTAGCTTATCTGGCTGCAAGGTATCACCCAGTATCGAAAGATCTATGCCTTCAAAGCGATGCTCTGCATTGCTGGCTTTAAGCATGAATGCATAGCCTTGCTGCTTGGGCCAACCAGGCAAGTCTTCGGAGCGAAAATCAAAGGCAAAATTCTTTTGGCCGGTTACCTTGCGGACAGCGTCCCAGCGGAACTTGGCTTTGCCGTTACTTGCTATCCAATCGGTAGAGCTAGGGCCAGAATTGACCTCCAGCGCCTGCGCTATTGGTAAACGGCCGAGCAGCAGGGTGATACCCCCTACAGTACCTAGTTTGATGAAATCTCGGCGGGAAAAACCATGATTAGTTGCATTCGACATTGCCTACTCCGTTAGAAACTGTGATCCAAACCAACTATCATTTGTTGGCCGCGAACGTTTTGGAAAGCAAAGCCCGTAGCATAGGCTCCGATAGCGTAGAGCGACGTACGCTTGGATAGGCTGTAGGTGTAGCCGGCGCTGTAAATGTTTTGTTGACGTCTAGCCAGACTGTAGGCATTGGTAAACGAACTGCTGGCGCGCGACATGCTCCAGCCTACCATTGCGCTGGACACGGCATTGACGGGAACGGTCGCATTCAGGGTAACGCTGGTGGTTTTGAAGTCTTTGGTATAACCCGAGTTCCAGTTGGTGAAGGCAGGCGAGTCTACATAGGAACCAAAGCCGTTCTGACGACCATTAATATCCTGTCCTACTGCTACGCCAATGAGCACGCTATCCCATGTATAGCCACCCACTGCAATCCATGAATGTACCTTCTTTTCCCACCCCGCTGATTGTAGGCGGTCGTAACCTAAGGCTAGGGTTAAGGGCCCAGAGCTGTAGCCAGTAGCTGCCGTGATAAGTTTTGTATTGTTTCGATTGTCGGAGCTTTGTGGGCCATTGGTGTTAAATGAGTAGCCAATCGCAAAATCTAAGCCATTGAAGTTTGGGGAGTGATAAACAATCGTGTTATCGGCTTTATTAGAACCCGCCGCACTAAATGTATTGGTGATGTCAGAGAGGTTCTCTTCATCGCTAGGGCCTGCTGTATAGCTGGCGTAGTTTTGTACTGCATTACCCATGCGACCGAACTTAACGCTGCCCCAATCTTTACTGGCTAAGCCTAGTATGGTTGTTTTAAGAAGACGATCGCTCGAGGATTGTCCGGTTAAGGAACTAAAGCCGCTTTCAAGCTTAAAGATCGCGCTTAAGCCATCCCCTAAATCTTCGGTGGCTTTTAACCCCCACGAGTTGCTTGACCAGACTCCATTAAATAGGCCGCTGTAACTGGCTTTAATCCCGTTGTCTTTGTTTTTAAAAGACTGGTAGCCGACGCCTGTGTCAATGACACCAATTAGCGTAACAGAGCTGGTTGCATGTGTTAGTGAAGCAGTTCCATAAAGTAGCGCTATAGCGAGTAGTTTTTTTTTCACGAGTCCAGCCCCCCCCCTTTGGCGGAATGTAGTGTTTTATTTAAGGGTACATAGTACGACGTAAATGATGGCTCTGAAAGCAAGCCTTAGCAGGCTTTACGCGCTTGCCCTATGTGTTTGTAGGGGGAGGGGGGTGGCTTGTTAGTAATAAATAACACAAAGCAAATTTTTCTTACAAAAACCTTAGCTTTTCCTAGCTTAAAGGATGGCGACAGGCCTTAGAGGGATGACTACTATTCAGTCATTCATTCAAAGGGGATTAGGTCAGTGAACAAAATACATAAAGTTATATGGAGCCACTCCAAGAGCGCTTTCGTTGTCGTGTCTGATTTAGTTGGTGCTAGGTCGCGCAGCGGTGCCCGCTCAGAGAGATCAGCCACGCCACCCCAAGAGACTGTTCGACAGACTCAGTACACCATCACCGCCTTGGCGGCGAGTATATTGCTAGTTTTTGGTGTGAGCACACCCGTAGCGGCGCAGATTGTTTTAGATTATGGTTTAGGTGATGAATACGTAAGTGCTCAGATAGGCGATTGGGGCAATGCGCTGACGATAAAAAACGATGGAGCAGGGGTTGGCTCTACGACTGTCCGGAATGGGACGTTTAAAGTGCTGCCAGGCGTTAACCCTAGGCCAAACTCAGATCCTTATGCTGCTGTCATGGTGGAAGCAGGTACGGATGAACAGGACTGGGCTTATGTGCAAGATGGTGTGATAGCGGTTGAAGGTGAGAACCTGCATGGCGTGTATGTACAGTCCGGAGCACGTGCTAGTGTAGGGGACACCTCGATTGCGGCGACGGGTGATGGTGTTTCGGGGGTCACCGTGCAAGGCGGCCCTTCGAATGGTAGTTTCAATCTTTCAGGTACGACAGTTGATGTCAGCGGTAGTCAGGCTGCGGGACTCAAATTAAACAGCGGGGGGAACCATATTACAGGCGGCAGCGTCATCAAGGTTGCCGGTGAAAACGCGATAGGCGTTGATGTCGATGGGGGGGAGCTTTATTTTATTTCTCCTGGGGCCGATCGCAATGAAATTGCTGTGACGGGTGTGGCCGGCAGTGATGCAACGGGTATACGTTTTACTAGCGGTAGTGGCTATACCCTGCAGGGCGGCGCGCTGATGAACTTTGATATTGATGTCCAAGGTGACCCTTTAGGGCGCAGCAGCACTGGCATCAATATAGAAGGTGCTACGCTGTTTGCTGATGGTAAACGACATATGTACTTGGGTAATTCGACCGCGGGGGATGAAGCCCACAAGCGAATCACCATTACTGTGCAAGGCGGTACTGACACTCAATCAGAAGCGGTAGGTATCAACACAAGCAGCGATATTTCTGTGGACCTGCGTAATGCCGCCCTGAGCGTTGAAGGGCAGAAGGCAACGGGAATTCAGGTTGATGCTGAGTCCAATCTGAACGTGTCGGATAATGTCAGCATTGCTGTGACTGGCTATGATGTGTACGGCATTAATTTAATGGGCGATAATCAGCTTACCCTTGAGCAGGGAACAACGATTGACGTAGCCGGTACAGGCGAATGGGCTTCTGGAGTTCGTTCGTGGTTAGGCGGAGATCTGTCGCTAAGCGGTGTAACTTTGAATGTAGAGTCTACGGGTCCTGTTTACACCTTTGGAACGGCGCAAGGCGTGGAGGTTCGAGAGAGTAACGTTAATATTAGTGACGGTTCGCAGATTAGTGTCGCCTCTGAATATCTCGCTTATGGTATTAGTTCTCTTGAGAGTGATGTCACGTTGAGTAACGTTACGGTCAGTGCTGTGTCCGACCAAACGGCCCGAACCTTATTCTTCGAACAAGACTTGGTTTCGATTGACAGCTCCGATTTCAAAGCCAAAGGCAAAGACTCCAGAGTGCTGACTGCTCAACAGAGTACGGTAGATGTCACACGAGCCATTATTGCGGCAGAAGATGCTAACTGGGCTACGGGTGTGTACGCAAGCGATTCAACAATGACCTTGTCAGAGGTCAACATTGACGTCAAGGCTGCTTTGGTTGCGACGGGAATCGTGGCAGATTCCGGTTCAGAGCTAAAGCTTAGTGATAGCACCGTCGAGGTGACGGGAGACGGTGGGTCTACGTCTGGCATCTCTAGCTCCACATCCAGCGTCACGGTGGAAAACACGGACCTTACCGTCAATGGTTTGGGAACGGGCTGGAGCTCCAACAATGATACTCACGCACGTATTGTTGATAGTCAGATTAGCATTATCGCTGATGGCAGTGTCGCTGCCGTCAATATTGGCGGGTCACAAGACGTAGTGATTCAGGGCAGTTCCACAACATTGTCTGCCCGCAGTAATGAGGTTGAGAGTCTCGCCACCGCCCTGCAAGTCAATAACGGCGCGTCGGTGCAGGTTGAAAGTGCTAGCCTTGAGGCTACCGTACTGGACGATCGTAGTTACGCAGTAGGGTTAAGCGCGGGGGCAGGTAGCGCGGTAAGCCTCTTGAATGCACAATTGGTGGTTGATGCTGGTCAAGGAGAGGCGCTAGGCGCAGGTGCCGGTAATGTAGGCTCTGAAATCACCTTGGGTAATACCACTGTTATGGTTACAGGCGAAGCGCGAGCGACCGGTTTAAGTTTCTTGGACAGTGCGATAGGCCAGGTAGCTGATTCATTGATTCAGGTTGAGGGTAAAAAAGGAGCGACGGGAGTCTCCGCCTTGGAAGGCAGTGTAACCCTAAACTCCAGCCGTGTTGAAGTAAGTGCTGAACAGCAGGCTTTAGGAGTTTTGGCCGCTGATTCTGTAGTCACTTTGGATGGTGTGAATGTGAAGGTCGATGGCGGAGACGGCACGTACGCGTTGGCTGCGGCGTTTGGCGGTACGCTGAATACATCGGGTGGCACGACGTTAGAGTCATCGGGCGGGGGAGTGGTTCTAGAGTCTGATGTGGAAGGGGCTCAAGTTGCGTTAACTCACACTAAAATCATCTCAGGCGGTCCCACTTTGACGGCGTTCCAAGGTGATGTCGGTGTGATGCGCATGGATTTAGGCGCCGGAGTCGTAGCGACAGAGAACAATGGCGCACTATTATTGGTAGAGCGTGATACCAGTATTCAAACAGGGCGGGTTGAGTTAACTATTAGTGATGGCGCCACTGTATCAGGTAGCATTACCGATGATGCAGGTAGCTTGACCGACCTGACTGCCACTGGCGGCACTTTCGTTGCGCTGAATCAAGCCCAGTATGCCGGGGCTGTGCAGAACGTGCGTGGTATTGAGCTTAGCAATGGCTCAACATTGAGTGGGGGCTCATTTGCCGCACCTAATACCGTGCTAGAGGATGTGCAGATTGATCAGTCTACCTTGGCGGGTAACTGGAACATTGGTGGTACCTTGCATGCCCTTAACGGTGCACGCGTGGCCCCTGGCAACTCTATAGGGGTGATTACGACCAACGCCATCAATTGGGGTAATGGCACCGTCTACGAAGTAGAGGTCAACGCGGCGGGTGAGGCTGATCGTGTTGATGTTACCGGTCCTGGGGCGGCAGATATTAGTCAAACAGCCCTACACGTTATGCAAGAGAACGGTAATGGTGGATATCGGCTCGATCATGACTACACTATTTTAACGGCTGCAGGCGGAATAGCGGGCGAGTTTACTGAAGCTAGCTGGCAAGGTAACGAATTGATTATCATCAAGCCTAGTTATCAGGCCAACTTGGTCACCATGGCGTTGGCGGTGAACAACCAAGCGTTGCAGCAAGCTAATCTTACCGCCAACCAGCGGGCCACTTCTGACGGGGCATTGTCTGTTGCTGGGTTAAATGCAGCCGTCGATGCCGCTTTCTTGTCTGTAAAACCTAGCGCCGCATTCGATCAGTTGTCGGGTGAAATCCATCCTAGTACGCGGGTTGCTTTGATGAGCAATAGTACGTGGTTATCGAATGCTATTTTGGGACGCTTGGGAGATCATTCGGCTGGGTCGGCGCCGTTAACGGATAGCGGCTATCCGCTATGGTTGAGCTACACGCATGGTGACCAAAAAACTAAGGGTGATAGCAATACTGCTGAACGTAAAAACAAGACGAACAGCATTGCGCTGGGTGCCGAGGCATTGCTAGAGTCAGACTGGAGGGTAGGGGGTGCTTTTGCTTATACGGACAGCAAGGTAAAGCTGAATGCTCGCGATTCTAGCGCCGATATCGATAGCTACAGTTTAGCTTTGTACGCGGGGAAGAGCTGGCTTTACCATAGTAATTCCTTGAATTTGAAAGCAGGTGTAGCACATATTTGGCATGATATAGATAGCCGCCGCCATGTAGAGCTAGGGGGGCAGCAGTCTTTGAAAGCTAGTTACGATGCACGTACTACACAGTTGTTCGGTGAGCTAGGCTATAGCATGGCTGTCAGTGATCGCAGTATGGTGGAGCCTTATCTGGGCTTGACCTGGCTGTCGCATCGTAGCGACGGGTTTAGCGAAAGTGGCGGGGCGGCGGCACTGAAAGGTAAGAGTCATACCGATGATGTGACGCTTAGCACAGTGGGTGTGCGTGCGGCTACTTCTGTCGATATGGGGACTACGGCCGTGAAACTGCGTGGTGGGCTGGGGTGGCGACATGCGTTTGGAGACCGTCAGCCCAAGGCAAGCTTGTCCTTTATTCAGGGTAATAGCAGTACCTTTGGTGTTGTTGGTGCCCCTATGATCAAAAATGCTGCTGTCTTTGATCTAGGCGCAGAAGTGCAGGTAGGACGCAATACCTCTATAGGGCTGAGCTACGAAGGGCAGGCCGGCAGCGGTTTTACCGAGCATACGGGCAACCTGAGTTTGAGAACGCGTTTCTAGGTCACTCATGTACGTCTCTTGGCAGTTAGGCTGTCCTTTGCCGGGAGACGCAACATGATTGAAGGTTTTGTCTAAGGGTAAAGCCTTGCTATTGACGATGGAGACGAGAGCTTATGTTTGTTAAGCTGGGTAGTGGAGCTCTTTACTGCACCATTTGCGCTTTGTGCAAGGGGGTATCTACACCTGTAGTGTTGATTTATTAAAAACCTACTTAGCTAACATGGGAAGTGAGGAATCATGCAGCACTCTAGCACGCGACTTAATAGGTACCGCTTGATCACTCAAGCCAAGTTATGTTGGTTGGCTTTGGTGTTGTGTGTTGGGGGGCAGAAAGTGCGAGCTGATATGGTAAGTGAGGTGGATGTGTTGGCGCCTGCAAAGCAAGAGGTTCTTTTGCTTATAACAGGCGCTATTAAGTACACCAATCAAGGCGACCACTCGGCGCATCTAGACGCCGAGCACCTCCAGCACTTGCCTCAACACACTATTCATACTTCTACCGTGGCCACTGATGGGGTCAAGCGTTTCGATGGGGTTCTTGTGCGTCATGTGCTAGATCTGGTGGGTGCTCACGGTACTTACCTAGAAGCACAAGCGCATAATGGCTACACCGTTCATATACCCATGGATGATTTTTTTGACTATGAGGTGCTGATGGCGACACACATGGACGGGAAGCAATTAGAGCTCTCTGATAAGGGGCCCTTATGGATCGTTTATCCACGTGATTCCCATCGAAAGCTACAGGATATCCGTTACGACTATCGCTGGGTGTGGCAGCTAAAACAGCTCACGGTTAAATAAAGCGCAGCAACATGGGACGAGTAAACTCTAAGGTTGTTGGCTATGTTTTACCCATCCTAACCACTGTAGCGCTGGTCGTGTTGCTTACTATTACGCTTATACGTTTGGCAGATATTCAGCGTGAAATGCGTAACAATACTCATGCCAATATTACTTGGGTGGTTTATCAATCACATCTTGAAAGCATGATGTTGGGCAGGGTACTAGAGCAAACCGAGCTGAACGAGGAGCTACTGCCTGACGTGCAGTTTAGGTACCGAATGTTGCTGAGTCGTTTACAACTGCTGAATGAAGGGCTTCAGCTTCAAGCGTTACAAAGCATTGATGGGTATGAGGAGATTCTCGCACATACACAAGCTCTAAAGTCCTTTAAGGGCTTGCTTGATGGCAGCGTGGACAAGGAAATGGTGCGGCGTTTGATCGATGAGCTGCAATCTTTTGATGCCATGTTGTCGCGTATCGCAGGCAAAACCATGGCGGCCCAATGGGAGGCCTCCGGTGAGCAGCTTGATCGATATCGCAATCGGGTCTTATTACTGCTTTTTTTGATGGCAGGTGTTTGGGTATGTAGTGTGTTTATTGTGGTGCAATTGCTCTATGCGCTACGCAAAACGCGAGAAATTGAACATGCTAAACGGCGCGAATTGGAGCTTAGTAAGCGCCTGGAGCATGAGCGTAAAATCAGCGACCTTTATCGTAGTTTCGGTGAGATGGTGTCGCATCAATTCCGCAATCCCTTGGCGGTGATTGATGCCAGCATGCAGCGGCTGGTGCGCGCCGGCAGCCGCATGGGGGGCGATGAAATCGCACGTCGGGCAGAGAAAGTGCGAGCGGCAACAAAGCGCCTGACCGACTTAATCGACTCTATCTTGAATGCGGATCGCTTCCTGGAACAGGTGCAAGCTAGGATAAGAACTTATTCACTGGTGGACTTGGCGCAACAAGCGATTGCTGAACAACGCATGCTTACGCCTCTGCGGCGCATTTATCTGATTAACGAGGCGGGCACGGAGGTGCTGGTGCGCTGTGATCCCGTTCTAACGGCGCAAATACTGGAGAATTTTCTGAGTAATGCAGTGAAGTACTCGGACAGCAATACTGAGATCAGCGTTATTTTACGCCGTAAGGGCGAGTGGGTGCAGTGTTTAGTGTGTGACCAAGGGCGGGGCATTTCCAATGAGGATATGGAGCATATTTTTAAACGCTACTTTCGAGCCTGGGATGCTTCTAGCGTAGTTGGAACAGGTATCGGCCTACATATCGCCTCGGAGTTGGCCTCTTTACAAGAGGGTAAAGTAGACGTGTTTTCTGAGCTAGGTGAGGGTTCTATTTTTGTCTTAAGCCTTCAAGTAGCGGATCAGGTTTGGAAGCAGAAAAGTGATGGGGGAGCACAAAGTGAAGGCCTCTAATGAACAACTTGGCTTTGTAGGCAATCCACCAAAAGGCATAGGCACTATCTTATGTGTTGAAGATGAGCCGGACTTACGCGAGGTGTTAGTCGAAGAACTTGAGGATGTGGGCTACGTAGTGATTCAAGCGGGGAATGGTAAAGAGGCGTGGGCGCTTCTTGAACACACTTGTCCCGACCTAATCCTGTGTGATATTGCTATGCCTGGCATGGATGGTTATGCGTTACTGCGTGAGATACGTGAAAATCGACCTGACTTGTCTGAGGTGCCGTTTGTGTTTCTCTCTGCACAGGACGGATCCGGACAAATCACCCGAGGCAAATATGCTGGGGCAGACGACTACTTAGTTAAGCCGATCAATTTTGATTTGATGTTGGCCACCATCGCCGCTCGGATTCGACAGATGAGGCGGGTGCAAAGTTTGTCGGCTGGGATACCTGCCAGTCAGTCTTTAGCGCAGACGAGCGATATGGCAGAAAGGCTGTACCAAGGAGTAGTGCGCACGTTAGATATGGTCGGGACCGGCATCATTTTGCTAAACAGCGCGGCTAACGTGATTTTGGCTAATCCAGCCGTACTGCAACTAGAGGCGACTGGGGTTTATCCGGACTTATCGCGCATACTGTGGCCGACTTGCCCTAGTTCGGTATTAAGAAAGCATGCCGTCATTGCAGCTGCGGTGGAGTCCAGCTTACTAGGACAAGAACAGGTAGAGCTCTTGTCTATCGCCCATGCGCAGGGTGAGCGTGATTTGTTAGTGTCGGTGTGTTCGCTTGTGCAGGCGAATGCCATGCCAAGTGATCCGGTGGTGGCCTTATTTGTTTCGGGTGGAAACCGCAATGAAGTTCTTTTCATCCGACATCTAGGCGCTTTATTCCAACTGACTCCAACGGAAGCAAAAATTGCTTCAGCTTTTTCCCAAGGCTTACGATCCAGCGAGATTGCCGCAGCGTTTGATATTTCACTAACCACCGTGGCTTTTCACAAGCGAAATATCTTTCAAAAAACACGCACGAACCGCGAGGCTGATCTGATAGCACTTTTGCTCACCTTGCCTGTTTGTGCGGTTTAATGGAATAGCGTTATATCTGTTTAAACAGGTAAGTCATTACCAACGCTCGGCGATTAAGCATGACCGAGCGTTTTTTTATTTTTTAAGTGGATGACAAGACGGTTTCAGGGAGCAATAACGTTAAGGCATCTACGTTTTTAAAACTCAGACAGTGCCAAAAACTTCCTAGAACCGTCTGAGCGGTTAAAGAATCACGTTTTCTTGAGCCCCAGCTTTCCATTTACTAATGTTAGTAAACGTGATGTTGGCTCTTCTTATCATGGCTTCTTCGGTTGCAAAGCCAATGTGTGGTACAAGAACGGTGTTTGGAGCAGCCAAGATAGGGTAGTCAGCAGGCACTGGTGGTTCCATGTCTACTCTGTCTAGGCCAGCACCGGCGATGGTGCCGTTATGTAGAGCTTGTGCCAAGGCAGCATTATCAACAATGGGGCCTACGGCAGTATTAATTAATACTGCACTGGATTTCATTAACTCCAGTTTTTCTTGGTTAATTAAACCCTTGGTTTCGGCTGTTAACGGCGTGTGAATAGTGACGATATCGCTTTGCTGTAAAAGCTCGTCCAATGTTGTATACACTACGCCTTTTTTGATGAGCTCTGGTTTTTCACTGCGATTGTACGCGATTACTTTACAGCCAAAGGCTAAGGCTAACTCAGCGACAGTGCCGCCGATGTCTCCCGTGCCTACAACACCTACTGTTTTGCCTTTTAGGTCTGTTTGTCGATAGCCTTGTTTGGTACCGCCTTCCCTCACTATTTTCTCTAAAGGCACGACGCTACGCAGCAGGGAGATGATGAGTCCAAAGGTAAGCTCGGCGACGGAGTTAGTGCTGTAACCGGCAGCATTAGAGACCTTAATGCCTTTTTCTTTGCATTTATCTAAATCAATATGATCGTAACCGGTGAAGGCGACAGAAATATATTGCAGCTTTTCTGCGGCTGCTATGACTTCCGCTTTCAGTGGCATATTCGCAAGCACTAACACTTCAGCGTCTTTTACTCTTGATTTAAGCGTCTCAACATCCGATTTGCCATCTTTGTGCACTACTAACTCATGGCCATCGTCAGTTAAGGGTTGCGTTATGGTATTGAATTCTTTATCACTAATTCCCAGAGACTCTAGAACTACAATTTTCATTTTTCCTCCATGTGTGAGTGTATGGGTTGGCTGAGCGAATAGGGTACTCAAGTTAGCGGCAAAAAGCTGTGCTTACTAAAGCACCAGAAAGAGCCAAAGTAAAGGTGTTTGTAAGCTAAGAGTACATTCCACTATAGCGCGGCGGGTATATACTAAAAGTATCTACTGTATATACAAGAATGTAAGGTGTGATTCGTTTCTAACGAGTGCTTATTTTTTGAGTGATTAGACTGAGGCTGATGCCTCGACTATTCCGTTGGCCTGAAGATTGACTATTGGCATGTCGGTGAGAGGGAGATAGGTACTACGTAGGTTATGCATCGGTGGAACCCACCGATGCATTTTTTAATGATTTCTAACTTACCACTGATAGCCGACGCCTACTGCACCGCCATAGTCGCCACGAGAGGTTGAGTTTCCAGACAGCTTGTAAATCCATCTCCCATTTTCTGTAATACCCGAGAAACCGATAGCCATCCCTGATTCTCCACGCCAAGTGCCTCCAGCCATGGACATCATGTTTTTACCTGGTAAATAGGCTTGTGGTAGTGAAGCCGTTGCCATAGCAGCTGCCACACCGGCACTCAACCTATTGTCTAAGCGGTGTACGTCTTGTCGAATATGGCTGACTTGGTTTTGTAGGCCACCGGTTGCCTCTTGTAATTGCCGTACATTGACTGCATCCGTTTCGTTGACGCCTGCAGCGACATTGGCAATACGTTTGCCAGACATATCGATACCCTGTTCGTTAATAATGGGGCCGCCATTATTAATTTGAATTTCGTTAGCTTTTACGGCGTTCACTTTTATATCTTGAGCTACTGCGACTTTTATGTCGGCACCAACAACTTGCCCGGCGTCATTAACCTTATCGGTCTTGGAAATAACGATGTTGTCACCTTGTACAAAGCCGACAGCATTGCCATTGTGAATAGAGCTATTTTGACCGGAGCTGCTGTTGCCTCCCCCTGGCAGTCCAGACCCATTAGAACCGCCTGAACCACCTTCAGCTGGCGCCTCAACGTTCCAATGTAAGCTATCGAGCACCTCTTTTAATGTGGAGTGTTGGCCACCGTTGTAGGCAAAAGAACCTTTCCCATCCAATGGTATAAATGACTCTAGGGGCTGAAGCTGACCATAATTAACCGCATCGGTTGCGCTTATACCTGCGGCTACTTGACTGATGCGCATGCCGCCAGCATGGATCCCGGCCGTAGTCATACTGGGGCCATTAGTAATAATGAGACCAATGCTTCCTAGTTGTACATTTTCCCCTACGGTAAGGCCGGCGCTATTAATTAAGGTGCCTGCGGTTTTTACGCTGCCATCTGTCCCTAGATCAAGATCCTTGTTCAGTTTCACCTCAATTTTCGCTTTGTTATCCGTTCCGGTCTGTTCCAGGGCAATGTTGTCATCGCCAACGAACGTTATTATTCCTTTGGGGCCGATAGTGGAACTATTGTCACCAGAGTCGGTGGCCGTCCAGCCTGAACGGGCGATATCGCTTACGTGCTTGAGCTGGTCTTCTGTTGCGGCTTGGCCGCTGGTGTAGTCATCTGGGTTCCATGTCTTGTTACTTAGGCCCCCAATTCGACCGGTTTCTCCATTGATGTTAACAGGATGGGCACCGCCGACTGTCAGTAGCGTGCTCCCGATAGAGGTGGTGTTTCCTTTTGCATCAGCCACAGTGATTGAACCCGCACCGACCGAGGTCTTGTCCCCTGCTGCGTTGCTGACTGTAGTCCCCCATGCGGTGGTTGAGGTTTTGTTACTGGCACTATCTTGAACAGTAAGACCCTCGTTGTTGAGGGCGGTGTTACCTACTGTAAGGCTGCCGTCTTGGCCTAGATTAAGGTCTTTGCTTAACTCGAAGGCTAGACCATTCGCATTGGGGGTAATGCTGATGTTGTCCCCTTTACTGCTGAAGTCTACTGATGTTCCGGAATTTACGTTTGTGCTTGCTTTACCATTGGCGCTGATGCTCCAGCCATAATTGGCGGTTTTTGAAATCTCCTTGAACTGCGCCATATTAACCGCATCACCATCTTGACTGCCCTTGGCCAGATTAGTGATGGTTTTTTCCGACATATTGATGCCGGCTGCGGTGATACTGGGCCCATCCTTGCCGATAGTAATGCTTTGACCGATATTTAACTGCTGAGCTAACTGGAACGCCATGCCGGTATCACTCAAGGCGATAGCAATGTTGTCATCTTGACTCTTGAAGTCTATC
>NZ_JAPKND010000005.1 GCF_026344035.1 Alcaligenes endophyticus | reverse complement strand
CGCTAGATTGAAGGCCAAATCGGTGCCATCTTGAGTGATGGTAATGTTGCCATCGTCATTACTGAAGTCTACTGAACCACCCGGCTTTACGTTCTCGGTAGGGTCACCATTGGCGCTAATGTGCCAACCTTGAGCAGCGTATTTAATCGCATCGTGCACCGTGTTTTCTCCGGTATCACCAATATTGCTCATGCTTAGATTGCCGTCAGAGGCTAGGTTAGCATTCCCCCCCAAGATATTTTTCGTGGTGTTGGCGACGTTACCTAGTACCGAATTGGTGGCATACAACTGGCTGCCGTTGATCGCATCCGTGCTGCTCGCGCTTATCCGGCCCGCGGCCACATTGGTCAGCGTACGTTTTTCCTGCTCTGTGCCCACGCTGACCGTCCCGATCGGATTACTCCCGGCAAAGTTGCCGTATTGCAGGTTATTCAAAGAGGCGCTCGAGGTGCCAACCTCAGTTGCTGTCGCAGCACCATCACCCAACGCTACCGAGCGAGCGTTGACCGCACGTGCGCCTTGACCAATAGCGACAGCGCGATTAGCCGTGCTGCGGGAACCATCACCCAGAGCGATCGCCTGTCGGTCAAGAGCCCAAGCGTCACGGCCTTGTGCAATTGAAGCTTCGCCAAATGCGTGAGCGCCCTTGCCCTGAGCTAGGGCGTAGTCAGCCGTTGCTTGAGCTTCCCGGCCCATAGCGATACTGCTATTGAGCTCTGCTACCGATTCTGTGCCTAGTGCAATAGAGTCGCGGTTCTTATCACGATTTTCGACATCAGGATTTGCTTGTCCAGAGCGTGCATTATTGCCCATTGCTATACCACGCGCAGCAAAGGCTTTCGCGTCGGTGCCGCTCGCTTGCGAGTTGCCAGCCGTGGCTCTAGATCTTGTACCGAGGGCAATGGCATCATTGGCTGTTGCCTCTGCATTACTACCCTGAGCGATACCGCGATCGGCATTTACTACCGATTTTTTCCCGATCACAATCCCTTCTACGGCTGTGGAGCTGGATTCGGTACCAATTACAATGGAGTTTTCGACAGAGGGGCCGTTAGCTTGGCGGTCCGTATAGGAATCTCGACCAATAACGATGGAGTTCTTGTCACGGCTAATGACGTGCGTACCAATCGCTACGCCGCTTTCGTCGCGTGCTTCGGATTGTGAGTTACCAATAGTAGTTGAGTTGAGCCCTAGCCCTTTGATGTTGTGCCCTAACACAACGGCGGAGGCTCCTTCTGCTCCAGCCATATGCCCAATGGCAATCGAATCTTTCTCTTTAGCAGTAGCTTCCGGTCCGATTGCGATGGAGTCGATAGCTGTGGCAGCGGCACCATTATTATTCTTGTTGCCCTTGCCTACGCCACCATCATTGATGCTAAGGTACTGTGGTTTGTTGTCAGCAATCTGCTGACCCCAGTCGTCACCGATCTTTTCAGCTAGTTTATCGTACTCTATTGTAGCTCCCAGCGTCACTTGATCCACTGCTGATTGCAACTGACGTACGTTGACTGCATCGGTATCATTGGCGCCATCTTCCACGTTAACGATGCGACGCGTAAATTCACTACCTGCTTGGCTGCTACCAACAGAAACTGCGCTTCCTGTGAAAGTTCTATTAGTGAAACGGCCCAATCCGGAAACATCGTTCTGAGCGGCGTGAGAACTCAATCCCAAGGCGACGAAATCGCTGTCAGCATGAGCATTGGGGCCAATAGCAGTACCCGTCCCCACAGCCGTCGTTTGTCGACCTACTGCAACCCCAGTATTCCCGGCAATCGCTTTATATCCAATCGCTACGCCTTCTGTTTCAGCGCCGGAGTCCTCACCTATACCGATCGCACGGTTTGATGACCGCCCTCGATTCGAGTTTTTGCCCAAACTGACATTGCTATCGCCAATGACATTCTGGCCAGCATCTCGGCCAAGCGCCACGTTCTCGTTGCCATCCACGTCATTGCCAGTGCCATCCCCCAACGCTACGTTGAACTGACCTTTAACGTTTTGACCACTAGCCTGACCGATCGCAATGTTGTGCGAACGGTCGCCTGGTAGATGATTACCAGTCGCTTTGCCGGCATCATTACCAATAGAGATATTATTTTCAGCATCCGCCTGAGCATCCAGTCCCAACGCGATACCGTTGGCGCCACTGGCTTGTGCTTGTGTGCCCAGAGCGAGTGCATTATTTCCACCCGCCGCAGCTTCGCGGCCTACTGCAATACTGGCCAAACCGCTGCTTAAACTGTTCTGGCCAATGGCAATAGCCGCGTTGGGTTTGGACATAGCTGGTCCAGACATAGCACGGGCTCCGTCGCCCAGTGCAATGGCACTCTCGGCATCCGCTATGGCCCCTTGGCCTGCAGAGATGCTGCGCTCGCCCTCAGCTTGGGACTTTAGTCCGATAGCAATTGACTCGTTGCCATTTGCTTTGGAATCGGGACCAATAGCCATAGAGTCTGTGCCATTAGCCTGAGAGTCAGGCAACTGAGAATTGGCGCGAAAATACTGCACACCGGGAGTGTCCTCGTCGACGCCCAAGGCGGCGAGACGATCGCTGATCGTACTTAATTCTGTTTCCGCCGTGCCAATTCTGTTACCGTGGGCCGTGATGGTGGTTTCGTTGTTCCCAATCCGACTAGCATGGTCTGCAATATCAGATTCGTTGATTCCTACCCGATTGTCGAGTGCGTCAATTTTGTCCGTGTTTGTCTGCACTTCACTCCGGGTCGCTAAGATTTCGCCTCCCATCGTAATCTGTTCGGCACTCAAGGCACCGTCTATGGTTAGGCCACTTAGGCCCACAATGCTGCCACCACCCGAAAAATTAATGCTGCCACCAGAACTGGTGAAATTGATGACATTGTCGCCAACGGGGATTTCGACTGTCGCCCAAGCACTTCCCAGCATCATTGTATTGGCTGCCAAGGCAAAGGCCCATTTCATGCGAGAACTAAAGGACGGACGCTTGGTTCCGTTTACGCAAGAGGAACTGCGCTTGCCTTTCGCTGTTTTGTTTTCTGAAACGGCAACAAATGTCCCTGTGTGCTCATTCCATATGGCTTTATAGATGTGATTCATATGCTTCTTCCTTTGTGAGGAGTCCTTTAAAAAGTTGCGTAGGTGTTAGTGGGGGGGGGGCAAAACGGTCCTGAATATAGAAAGGCGTAGCGTCTGACCATGGAGGCAGGAGGGAAGGAGGGCGTATGATGTGACCTTGTGCGGCATTGGCGCCTGCTTCGATGCTTACCTGGAGGTCTTCATCTGTCTCAACTCCGACAGCGATGAGGTGTTGGCTTAGGTTGTGCGAAACCTTAGATACATATTCGGAAATGCTGTTAACGCCGTGGTTCCGAGTTTTATGTAATACGTTTTTGTTGATTTTGATGATCTTAGGATTGCATTCTTGGGCTAGCCGAAGAGAGTTGAGTCCAGCTTTACCCATTGCTATCGCCACGGTGCAACCTAGTTGCCGTAAAGAGTTGAGCACCCGCACTGCGGCCTGTAGATCAAAAGTGGAAGTGGTTTCAGTAATCTCTAAAGTCAGGCGGGCCGCCAGCGTAGGGGCATTTTTTAAAGCGGAGATGATCGGTCGCCACCAAGCCTCGTCATGCAGTGATAACGGAGAAATATTGCAAGCTAATTGAATGTCCGAGTGTTGATGCAGCATGTGCAGAACAGACCATAGGACACTGGCATCCAATCTTTCCGTGTGATGCAGTCTTTCTAACGCTTGGACAATGGGCTCACAGGAGGTTGGAGAGCTGAGAGAACTCTCAGAGATACTTCTACGTAGTAAAACCTCGTAATACAGTATCCTTTGGCCATCCGTGGTGCAGACGACAGGTTGAAAGGCCAGCGAAATTTTGCCGCTTTGCATCTCCGTGTAAAAGAGGGTCGCTGCAAGCATATCTTCACGAGTGGTCTCGCACTCACGCGGCTCTATATTTGAAAATGCAATCGCATTTGCTAATGAGCGTAAGGAAGGGGAGGGTGTGGCTTCGCGAGTAGATAATTCTAATGGGGATACAAATACATTAATTTGAATTTGTGTAAACCCACATTTGATGGGCTCGTAGCAAAGTGCTGCCTTGATATGTTCTAGGTATGATTCTTTTCCATCTGCTGAAGAAAGATGAGAATTATTGCAGCCGACTAACAGCAGCAAGTCATTCACTACAGCAACGTCATTAGTTGAAACGCCAAAGGGGCGCAGACGCTCTTGTACTGCAGTTAAAAAAGCGTGTTGAAAATAATGTAAGCCATACGCGTTACAGAGTGCTTTGCCATTGGCTACACCAATCAGGAAGCAGTTCTGATTCTCGGCAGCCACACGTAACGAGTTGGGTAAGTACTGTATTAAAGGGGCATTCATACGTAGCCCCATTTTTGTTGTTGGTTGTAATAATAAAGAGACTCTGCAAAGAACGGGCTTTTAAACTTAAAACGAAGAAATAAGTTTCCCTTAGTTCCTTGTAAGTAACGCATTGGAATTACCCTTTTTATCAAACAGTTTGAATAAAAAATCATCTTTTTATTACAAACGTGATATTGACATAAAGGGTCCTTATTGTCCAACTTTTGGACCGATGATAAGTCGTTTTTGACTATTGTTGACAGTCTGTGCCTGTTAGGGAAGAAGTATTCAGACAGTCTTAGTGGCTACCCGCTCGAAGGTATTGATTGATACATGTGTGACAATTATTAATATTAAAATGCCAAATGTATTGACTGGTATCACATTAGTGGCATAAGGTTGTTGCCATTGTCTGTTGTGGTGTGAGCTATCGTCAGTATTTAGGCGAATCCTAGCGTTTTATATCTACTTGTAAATCCTGATGTGGTGGTGCCGCAAATTCGTTATAAGTTAAATTTATTAGTGTCAATCACCCCAAAAATGGGCGGAGGTAGAGCTGCATGTTGCGCAAGAAAGGTGTGTGATGGGTAAAAAATATGGGTACGCAAGGGTATCGACGCAAGATCAAAATGCAGATATACAAATTGCTGCCTTAAAAAAAGCAAAATGTGATCATATTTACACCGATACCGGAATATCAGGGGCTAAGGCGACATGGCCCAGCCTAAGTTCACTGAAGGGGGAACTACAACCCGGTGATACTCTTGTCGTTTGGCGTTTGGATCGCCTAGGGCACTCTTTACGTTACTTGGTAGAAACAATAGATAAGTTAGGCCAAGAGGGGATTCATTTTATTTCACTGACGGAAAATGTAGATACCACCACTTCAGGGGGTAGGCTGTTATTTCAGATGATGACTGCTCTCGCCGATTTTGAGAGATCTCTGACAAGTGAACAAACAAGGGCAGGCATGGCAGTTGCACGAGCCAACGGAAGGCAACTTGGTAGACGACCTGCTTTATCTCCTGCCCAACAGGAGGAGGTGATGTTGGCGTTGTCTAATAACGTACCCTTAGAGATTGTGGCGCAACAATACTCGGTGCATCCTAGAACGATACGTCGAATCAAAGCTATGATGTATGACGACACCCGCACGCAGGGAACAAACTTAACATAGTTTCTGAGTCTTCATTACCAAGGGTGTACCGTTACTTGACCGACGCATTGAATTGTATTGGGCGCAGTACGATGAATAAAAAAATTACCACATCCTATCGTTTTTCAACAAAGACATTTGAACCTCGGTAGGGGGTTATTACGCGCCTAGCTGAAGTCTAATCGCCATGATTAAAGAGGACTGGTGTAGTGCAATAAGATTGAAGCGTCTAGATTTCCATTATTGGCTTACGTGGGCGATGTTTTTTTGCTCGAAATTATTTAACGCGCAAATTGCGCTATCGGCTGCATATAGCAATTATTGTACAAAAAGAACCTGAGTGAACGCTATGGCGTACGCTAGATGGGCAGAATCTTGTTGCACTGATATTCAGCACTAGTTGGTCTACTAGATGCGCCTGAAGGTGCACTTCGGGTCAACCGAAGCATCCCTTAGAAAAATAGCGATTGTCTGTGGCTCAAATTTACACGACACTTTCTGATTGGTTTCGCGTCTGCCGGTCAAAGTGAGGTATTGCTTTTTCCCACGATTATAAAAGCACGTGAAACTAAGGTCTTTTTTGACCCTATATGGAGGAAGGCATGCCTAAACAAACGTTCAAAGAAAAGCTTGATTCTGGCCAGTTTCTCTTAGGAACTTGGTCCCAAAGTGCAAGTCCGGAAAACCTGGAAATTATCGGGTATGCGGGTTTCGACTATACAATCATCGATACCGAACACGGTTATTTTGGCTTGGAGACTGCTGAAAACCTGGTTCGTGCAGCAGAGGCGGCGAACATTTCACCGCTAGTGCGTGTGGAGCTAAACGCCGCGAATTTGGTTTTGAAAGCTTTAGATATTGGAGCTGAAGGGGTTGTAGTACCTCAAATAACCAACGAGCAGGAGGCTGCACAAGCCATCTCTTATGCTCGTTATTACCCCGATGGTAGCCGGGGAGCTTGCCCCTGCATCAGAGCTGGTAAGCATTATGTTCAAGATTGGAGTCACTACGCTACGAAAGCCAATAGAGAGGCGATCATTGTTTTGCTGATTGAGGGTCGGGAAGGTATCGCTAATATAGAACCTATCCTTAACACGCCTGGCGTCAATGCCATCATGATTGGACCATTTGATTTATCCGTGTCACTCGGGGTGGGTGGACAGCTGGATCATCCGCTAGTCATCGATTTCATGCGCGACACGATTGCCTTATGCAAAAGTCGCAATATTCATATATTTGTTCCTAATTTTGATTTGGACTTAGAGCAAGCTCGCGCAGCGATCGACGCCTGGGCAGATTTAGGAGCGACACTATTTACCGTGGGCACAGACAAACTGTTTTTTGCACACCATATGCAACACATCAAACAAAGCATTCGAGGAGATTAATTCGTGGTCAATTTTTTTTCAAAACTTCTTCCTTTAGTCCTACTGGCGTTCGCTGCTGGTTGTACGGACGGAGGCAAGCCCGAGATCGAAGCTAATAAAGCGGTAAGTACAACTAAACCGGTAAAACTTACTGTTGCTCACGTTTTAGCTGACACTCACTCAGAGCACGTAGGTTTAGTAGGCTTAGCGGATGAGCTAAAAGAAAAAACCAATGGCTCAGTTACGTTGAGCATTATTTCTGGAGGTGCATTAGGCAGCGAAAACGAGCAAGTTAATCAAGTCCAGACAGGTGCGTTAGATATGTCTTTGATTCAAGCAATCTCGTTATTTCAAGGCTTAGATAGCCGCCTTGCTGTTGAGGAGGTCCCCTTTCTGTTTGACTCCCGTGAGGCTGCTTATAAAGCAGTAGACGGCCCCTTTGGCGATAAAGTATCTGAGATTTTGGGCGAAAAGGGGCTTCACGTCATTGCCTATTGGGAAAATGGCTATCGTCACTTCACGAATAATAAGCGTGCTATTGTCAACCCTGAGGATATGGAAGGCATTAAGTTTCGTAGCGCAGCGTCAGAGATCCGTTTACAGATGTTTAATGAATTAGGCGCTAGTGCAATCCCCATGGCATTTACCGAGTTATTTACAGCCCTTCAACAAGGAACGGTGGATGGACAAGAAAACCCTTTGTCTATCATCTCAAGTTCAAAGTTTAACGAGGTGCAAAAACACTTGTCGCTGTCTGGGCATATTTGGAACGCTTCAGTTCTTATCATTAATCCCAAAGTGTGGAACAAGCTTGATAGCGAACAACAGGAGGTTCTGCAAGAGCTGGCGTTTAAGTATCGTGACTCCGTTCGCTTACAAATTGCTGACGATGACAGCAAAATTATAGAAGAGCTTAAAGCGAAAGGTATGCAAGTCAATGAGGTTGATACGGCAGCTTTCCAAGAGGCAGTTAAAAACGTGAGGCAGCTCTACATTGATAAAAATGGTGATGAGCTTTTAACGCTTATAGATTAAGATCTGCTGTTTTTTGTAACAGCATGGCAAAGGGCATAACATGGTCTCGGTACTAAATAGATTACTCTCCAAACTCGTAGAATTTCTGATTTTCGTGATTTTTCTTATCATGGTTCTTATGGTGTTTGGTCAAGTTCTACTACGCTACCTTTTCGGTATATCCATATCATGGAGCGCAGAAGTTTCCCAATTCGGTATGGTTTGGTTGTGCTTCCTGGGCGCCGCTCTTGCTGTGAAAGAGCGCGACCACATGCGAGTCGATTACTTTATCAATCTTCTACCCGCAACGTTCTTGCCCTTTGTTCACATAATATTGAATATTATTCTTTTTATATTCGTAGCTTATCTATCTTACAGTAGCATCCCAATTACTCTGGCATTTATGCAGGATATCACTCCTGGATTGGGAGTTCCGTATGGGCTAGTAAGTCTAGCTATGCCAGTTGGCGGAATTTTGATGCTGTTTTATTTAATCACTGATTCCATTAATTGGTTTGTAAGCGACAAAAAAGAGATAACGCTATGAATGCTTTGTTTTTTGCTATCTTAGGTGTCACCATCATCATGGGTCTACCTATTGGCTTTGCTATCATCATTACCTCATTTGTTTTTTTGATGATGAACGACTTTCCAACCTTAGGTATCGTCGCTCAGCGCATGGTTGGTGGTGTGGACTCTTTTCCTTTATTGGCCTTACCGTTCTTTATTTTGGCTGGCGATTTAATGGCATATGGCACAACGCCTCGTTTGATGGCCGTTGCTAACACTTTTTTTGGTCATATCCGTGGCGGAATGGCGGTCTCCGGTGTGACAGCCTCAGCATTTTTCGGAGCGATCTCGGGGTCAGGCGTAGCTACAACAGCTGCAGTGGGCTCCTTGATGGAGCCGGAAATGGTAAAAAAAGGTTATAGCAAGGGGTTTACTGCCTCTATTTTTGCCGGAGCTGGAGCTCTTGGGGTGGTGATACCACCGAGTTTAGCGATGGTCGTCTATGGGGTAGCTGCTAATGCATCTATTGGGGATTTGTTTTTAGCCGGTATTGTGCCCGGAATATTTGCAGCCGTCGCTCTTATGGTGTATTCCATTTGGGCTTCTCATCAATACGGTTATCCTAAAAATGAGAACAAAAGCACCTGGTTTGAAAAGGGGCGAGCAATCAAAGTCGGTATTCTACCTTTGGTAATGCCGGTCATTATTTTGGGTGGCGTCATCTCGGGAGTTTTTACTCCTACAGAGTCCGGTGTCGTCGCGGTTGTCTACGCTTTTATTTTAGCGACCTTCGTTTATAAAGAGCTGCCTCTTAAGCAACTGCCCGCTGTGATGGTACGTTCAGCGAAAAACAGTGCTGTGATTCTATTTGTCATTGCAGCGGCCACGCCTTTTGGCTGGGTTATGGCCACACAACAGATTCCTCAAGAAGTCGCCTCTTGGATGCTCTCTTTAACCTCCAGTTTTGTACTTCTGAGTTTAATGTTGCTGTTGCTGTTGTTGATTTTAGGCACATTCATGGAAACTATCGCTATTATTGTAATTGCGACACCTATCCTGATGCCTGTTGTTCACCAAATAGGGCTTAATCCTATTCACTTTGGTGTAGTCATGATGTTGGCTCTGGCTATTGGCGGGGCAACGCCACCATTAGCTGTGAATCTATTTGTCTCGACAAAAATTATCGATATACGTATGGAAGATACCTTTCCCCATATTTTGCAAGTCGTAGGGGTATTAGTTGCTGCTTCTGTTATCGTACTTCTTGTGCCCTCTATGTCGCTATGGATACCATCCCTAGGAAAGTGAGCTCAAACTCCAATTAAAACGACGCCCCATGAGTGGGGCGAGGTATTATTGAATGCTTTATAGGTTATCAAACACTCAATAGCTGGGTAGACCACAAATACAATCCATTAAATCATGCATATATTTAGGCACAATAGTGTCTTTTTGATAGATAATGCTGCGCTCACGTACAGCCCAAGGGTCTCCTAAAGCAACGAGCTCAATTCGCATTGATTTTTGATATCTTTCAGCTGCAGATTTAGGGAGTATGCCAATTCCAATCTCGGATTCAATCATTCTGCACATTGCTTCAAAACTACGTACTTGTATACGCAAATTTAGCTTCTGGCCACTTTCCTCGACAATACGATCAAGAAAGTGTTGTAAAGTGCTGCCCTCATGCAAACCAATATGTTCGTATTGAAGCGTGTCAGAAAACATGACAGTTTTTTGATTTGCTAATGGATGATCTGCAGAAGTAGCTAAAGTTAGCTGATCAGTAGAAAAGTTAATCATTTCTAAACCCTGCGCCTGCACTGTGCCTGCGACAATACCTATGTCTGCGGCACCATCTTGAATACCCCTAACTATATCGTAGTTAAGTCTTTCTTCTAAAGAGACATTAACATTAGGATGACTACGCAAAAAAGTAGCTAAGGCCGCGGGCATAAATTCGGTGACAGCGGTAGTGTTCGCAAAAATCCGTATGTGACCTTTAATTTCATCACTATACTGCTGCATATCACTTTTTAGTAAACTGAACTGTTGCATCATGGTTAACGCATGATGCAGCAACGTTTCCCCAGCTGGGGTTAATTTTACGCCTTTTGCTTCACGGTATAGCAAACGCATTCCAAAACGTGCCTCTAGCCCTTTAATGCGGCTACTTGTCGCCGCTAAAGATAAATGCATTCGTTCCGCACTGCGAGTTAAGCTTTTGAGCTCTGCTACATATATAAACAAGCGTAAATCATTTAAGTCAAACAGCATCAGCACAGCCTTAAATTAGTAAGTCATCGCTATTTCAGCAACAGCTTAGTAGAGATCATATAAAACAAGAGGGGCCCTTAGAAATTTCGCGATTGTAGGTCATTGAAGCACTACCTACACTTGTAGTCATTATAAATTACTATGTGGAAATAGGCAGATGCGTCCTTTAGATGGCATTACCATTGTTACGCTCGAACATGCAATCGCCGCACCTTTTTGCACTAGGCAGCTAGCAGAGCTAGGGGCACGTGTTATTAAAGTTGAACGGCCAAGTTCTGGAGACTTTGCACGTTCTTATGATGAACGCGTACGTGGTTTGGCTTCGCATTTTGTTTGGGCTAATCGCTCCAAAGAAAGTATAACTTTAGATTTAAAGCACCCAAAAGCTCAGGATGTTTTGTCAGCTCTCATAAAAGAAGCGGATGTTTTTATCCAAAACTTAGCGCCCGGCTCAGCGGGAAGGTTGGGGCTATCTTACGAGGCTCTTAAAGAGGAGCACCCTAGCCTGATAGTATGCGATATTTCCGGTTACGGCTCTGATGGCCCCTACCGAGATAAAAAAGCTTATGATTTACTGATTCAAAGTGAATCTGGTTTTCTTTCCATTACAGGAACTCCAGAGCAACCAGCCAAGGCGGGCTGTTCTATCGTTGATATTGCGGCAGGCATGTACGCCTACAGTAGTATCCTTGCAGCTCTCATCCAAAGGGGTAAGACGGGTAAAGGAAGTCATATCGATGTGTCGATGTTAGAAAGTATGGTTGAATGGATGGGCTTCCCACTTTACTATGCCTTTGATAATGCAGCAGCCCCTGAGCGATGTGGTGCTTCTCATGCTTCTATTGCACCTTATGGCCCTTTCGTAACTGGGGATGGCTCTACGGTGATGCTTGGTATTCAAAATGAGCGGGAATGGGCTCTGTTTTGCGAGCACATCTTAGTACTGCCGGAGTTGCGTGATGACAGTCGCTTTTCGTCTGTCTCGGCTCGCAGCCAAAATAGGGAAGAACTTGAGCGCATCATCGTTAAAGCGTTACGCCAATATACTAGTGAGCAGGTCATAGATCGATTGGATGAGGCGCGTATAGCTAGTGCTCGTGTCAATGACATGCATCAAGTCTGGCAGCATGCCCAACTACAGGCACGCAATCGTTGGACAGAGGTGGGTAGCCCCGTAGGCAAAATTCCGGCTTTGCTACCGCCAGCTACGTCGAACGCTTTTGCTGCTCGCATGGATCCTATTCCCGCATTAGGTGAGCATACGGAAAAAATTTTGAACTCGTTAGGCTATGACGATGCCACTATCTCCACGTTGCGTACTGAGGGCGTTATTTAATACGCCTCAGAATTACCCCATTTGAATCTGTACTTATAATCTATCAGTAACGTAGGCACTTATTGAGCCTCCAATTGTAAACAGGACTTCCATCATGCAAAAACAATTTGACCGTTTCATGAACAGCATGAAAGAGGGCGGATATTATCTACTGGGCGTTCAAATCAGACGTGATGGAGAAGTGGTTCATGACTGGTCACGTTTTGCCGCAAAACCTCGGTTTGAGTCTTATTCGAGCTCCAAAACTTTCGCTGCGGTAGGGGTGGGTATTGCTATTGATGAAGGATTAATCCATTTGGACGAATGTATCAGTGATAGTTTTCGCGAAGAGACTTACGACGTCGTTAATCCGAATGCCCTGAGTATGACAGTACGGGACTTGCTGACAATGAGCTCAGGAATGAGTCAAGCGATGTTTTTTCGTGACGGTTACGAAAGAGCTCATACAAGAGATTGGGTGCGCCATATCTATAAAGAAGGCCAGTTTGAACATACGCCTGGTACGCAATTTCTTTACAACAATGTTAATACCTATTTGCTCAGCTGTTTGGTCGAAAAAAAATCTGGGAAGAATCTCTGTGAGTATCTGCGTTATCGCCTGTTCGAACCCTTAGAAATTCATAATCCCGACTGGACTATTTGCCCACTTGGGCACACAGTAGCCGCCAATGGCATGGCCATTAATACAGATGAAATGGGCCGGTTTGGACAACTGCTTTTAAATGGTGGGGTTTTTAAGGGGAAAAGATTAGTTTCAGAGAAATTTGTCCAAGATATGATGTCTCACCACATGACAAGTACTGACTTTATCCCAGGCGACGTGCCAACCCCTGCTGGTTACGGCTATCAAATTTGGATAGACCAACAGAACGACTGCGCCTATTTGTGGGGTGTTTTTGGGCAATACTGTATCATCCTGCCCAATAGAAATACGGTTATCACCATTACAGCTTTACAAGAAGATGATGGTGGGTCCAATGGCTTGTATAACCCCTCACCTTTACGCGCCAAGATATGGGAGGAGCTGGTTATTCAGCGCTAAGTTTACCCGCTAGGTAATCATGTAGTGAGCTGTGCGTTTTTCTGGCTTCATATATTGATATGGCCATCTGGAGCATTAATAAAGACTATATTAGCAAAGTCTGCTTGTAGAGTAGGGCGTCGTTTGCTGTAGCGGATCACTTGCTTTCGGCTATATTTTGCAGTGTCTATCTTATGTCTCGCTCAATGACTGTTGCCGGTTGCTTTTCGCAGATCACAGGGAAGATATCTTGGGTGTAAGGACGGAAGGTGATGTAACGGTGTTTTAGTCGTTTTATGTTGCCTTCACGCCAGTCGGCAAGAAACTCATCGATTGTATCCATTGATCCGTATATGTTCTCTTTTCACTATCAGCGGAACCAAGCGATTATGCTTCAGCTTCATCTTTCGAGCAGCCTCTGTTCGGGCTTCGGCAAGTGATAGTTTATTCACTCTGCTTAGCGGCATCTGGATTTGCTTAAGCGTGAGGACATTGAGGCAGTGCCATGGTGCGGCGGTGGTGGAAGAAAACGCCTAATTTCTGGACTTAACGCTATGCAGTGAAAAGCCGATTATTGTTATAGGTGCTCAGCGCATTAGGTCTGATTACGATACGAACTCCATGCATAATCTGTAAAATCCTTGTTGTTGGTTGAGTCCTCAGATACGCGTCGAAAGGAGGTTCTGCTTCCCCTGAATATAGACATTACTACGTCGCGCTCAATTAGCAAGTGTCTTACGGCCTATGGGGATATTTTCAGTCCGAGGAGTAGGGCTATCTGGGTAGTATCAATTAGTACTACGGAGCGTTTCTGTCTGTTCCTGTTGCGTTGTTTGGATGTTCCGTTCAAGCTGGGACGGGCTTTGCAAAATAATTAAGGATATAGCGTAAACAGCTTCTTTGATTGAGGGCAGGTAGGGGAAACAATTAAGGGCAAGATTTTCTTGCCCTTAATTTGTGCGTCAGCGCTGCTTGTACCCGCGGGCCTGCTTAGCTTGCGCGCAGATGTGCGGGAGTCAGTACCTGACCTGGTCGCTTACCGGTGACCTGCTGGCCGTCCCAGACTTGTTCACCAGCTACCCACACGCTTTGTATGCCACGGCTGCTTTGCACAGGTTTTTCAAAGGTTGCTTGGTCCGTCACCGTATCAGGATTGAAAATCACGAGGTCAGCGTGGTAGTTCTCCTGAATGAGTCCTCGTTCGTGTAAGCGGTATTGGCGGGCGGGCAAGCCTGTCATTTTATGTATGGCCTGTTGCCAGTTCAGTAAGGACTGTTCCCGTACCATGGTGCGCAGTACGCGGGTAAAAGTCCCCCATTGGCGTGGGTGTGGATGCGGGTCAAAGGGCAGTCCGTCCGATCCGACCATGGTCAGTGGGTAGGCGAATATGCGTTTGATATCCTGTTCATGCATGAGGAAATAAATGGCTCCTGCCGGAGACAGGTAAGCTAGTAACTCCTCATCCCCCATGCCTAGCTCTTTCTCCAGTGTGGCAAAGTCTTTGCCTGCATACTGCGGATGGGCAGTAGACCAGGTGACAATCGTACGGCTGGCAAGTCGTACTCTATCTAGGCGCAACATGGTAGATGTTGCCGGATAGGGATGACAGTCTAAACACACATTCTGTAATGCTGATGCTTGGTCTATACGTGCCAGCGTTTGCCGGGAGCGGCCGTGATTGTGCTCGCCTGCCAGTTTATGATGCGAGAAAACGATGGTGCTGCGTGCGGCTGCACCGATCTCTAAGGCTTCATCAATAGCCGGCAGGATAAAGTCAGCTTCATCCCTAAGGTGCGTTGCGTAAATAGTGGTACCTAACGCCGCCATGGGCTGCACCACCTCAAGCAATTCAGTGGTGGTAGCCGCCGCCGCAGGTGGGTAGAACAGGCCAGATGACAGGCCAAACGCTCCACTGGCCAAGGCCTCGTCTACACCGCGTTGCATCGCGGTAATTTCCTGCGCATTGGCAGTGCGCTGTAAGTCTTGCATAAAGGCGACGCGTAGGCTGGTGTGCCCTAACAGTGGTATGACATTGACGGCAGCAGGTTGAGCCTTTAGCTCGTTTAGCCAGGCGGAAAAGCTGGAAAATCTAAATAGTTCAGCAGGTCCCAGCAAGTCTAAGGGTTGAGGCGGTGAGCTTGTGATGACGGGCGCTAGACTGATTCCACAGTTGCCGGTAACCACTGTGGTGATGCCCTGAGATACTTTAGGCATCATATCTGGGTGAGTCAGTAAGTAGCCATCATCGTGTGTGTGGGAGTCGATAAAACCGGGTGTAATCATGCACCCCTGACAGTCTATACGCTCATTACTGAGTGCTTGGCTCAGGTCACCGATGGCGCTAATACGTCCTTGGCGTATTCCGACATCAGCGTGGTAGGGAGGGGCACCGGAACCATCCACAATGGTTCCAGCCGTGAAAATAGTATCAAAGGACAGGGTGTGTGCTTTCATGCGAGCTTAGTCCAGCTTTTCAATACCAGCACTGGCGATAATTTCTGCCCATTTATCAGTTTCTACTTGAATAAACTGCTGAAAGTCTGCGGCACTTCCACCCGCTGGCTCAGCGCCTAGCGCAGCCAGTCCTTCAATCACTTTCGGTTTTTTTAGTGTGTTATTAACAGCTTGGTTAAGTGTGTCAATAACGCTGTCAGGAGTTTGTTTCGGGGCGACCATACCACCCCAGGCAATAGTTTCGTAACCGGTAACGCCTGCCTCATCCAGTGACGGTACATCGGGGAGCAGGTCAAGACGTTTTTTACTTGACACGCCCAGTGCACGTAAACGCCCGCTGGCTATCAGAGGTGCTACCTCTGAGCTATTGGAAAACATGAAATCCAGACGGCCTCCAACTAAGTCCTGCAGGGCAGCAGGCCCGCTGTTGTAGGGCACGTACAAGACGTCAATATCCGTCATGTGTTTAAAAAGCTCGCCACCCATATGACCAGTAGTGCCCACGCCCGCAGCCCCATAAGACAGCTGGCCTGGATCTGACTTAGCGGCCTGAATAAGATCTTTAACCGAAGTAATAGGTGATTCGGCCGACACGACTAGCACATTGTAGATATTGAATAAATGTGCAACGGGTCTTAAGTCTTTGTCTACATCGTAGGGCAGAGAATTAAACAGGCTATTATTGACCGCTAAGGTGTTGATATTGCCATATCCCAAGGTATAGCCGTCGGGACGCGCTTTTTTAACTTGTAAAATACCAATGTTGCCGGCGGCACCTGGTCGGTTTTCTACTATAAAAGAAGCGTCCAGGCTTTGTGCCAAATCGTTCATGATTAAGCGTGATAGCACATCGGGTGAGCCGCCAGCGGCAGAAGGTACGATAAAGCTAACGGACTTTTGTGGCCATTTTTCTGTGGCGTGTGTGTTTCCTACCAGAGCGCAGCTGATGATGATCCCCAGAGCACAGGCTCGTTTGAACGGTTGGCTAAGCATATGGTTTATCTCCTAATTATTATTAAACTAAATTAACGTAAGATAAGCAGACTATGAAAAGTCCATACAAGAAGAGTAGCACTGGCCCTGCCAAAACCATGAATCAGGATGTGTGCGTACACCATAATTTGGAGTTATGACTCAGCCATGACGAATGTAGACATGAATGCTGCTTGGGCGAGCAATATTGAGACCCAGACAGATGCTCGCCCTTTAAGTTTGCGACAAATTGAAGTGTTTCACGCCATTATGCAGGCCGGTTCTATTAGTGGTGCTGGCCGTTCTTTACATGTATCCCAGCCAGCTATTAGTCGGGTCTTAGCGCTGGCCGAATATCGTTTAGGTTATCAGTTATTTGAGCGTAGCAAGAATCGTTTACTGCCCACACCAGAGGCCCGTCGTTTATATGCTGAGGTGCAATCACTGTATACGGCGATAGGCCGTTTGAATGCTCTGGCTTTGCAATTGGGCAGTGGTAGCGCCAGTACCTTGAATATTATTTCTAGTGCCAGTTTAAGTCAGCGTTTGATCCCGCAGGGGTTAACGCAGTTACGTCTCAGCTCACCCCGAGCGCGAGTGGACTACCGCACCACCAGTTTCGATGAAATAGTGGCGTATTTCTTGAGCGGGCAGGCAGATGTGGCAGTTTCACTGGCTGATCCTGTCCACCCTCTATTGCAATCGCGAAAATTAGCGGATTCGGAGATTGTGTGTGCAGTGCCCACTACCCATGCTTTAGCCAAGCAGACTGAAGTAAAGGCGGCTGATTTTGCCTCGCACCCCTGGATCAGTTACCCAGAGGACGCGCCCTTGGGTAAGGTGCTATACCAGTTTTTAAGCTCTAGTGCGACTAAACCAACACGTCCCGCCTTAACCGTGCGCTCCCCCTTGGCGGCGTATGCTCTGGCTCAGCAAGGTTTCGGCGCTGCTTTGATGGAGCGTTGGGCTTTGCCGTCTGTATTAGACCCCACCGTGGTGATAAAACCCGTTAGCCCGGCACAATCAATTGGCATCTGGTTGACCGTGTGCGAACTAAATTCTTTATCTCTTGCAGGTAAACGCTTTATCACTAGCCTAGAGCAGTTACTCAGTTAGTCGAGCATTCTCTTATCAAATCTTGTCGGGCTGCCATGCAGAAGAGTTATCGCTCTATGGTGGGTGCTTCATGTAGAGGATTGATTTTGTATGGATTTTTCTTTTTTTTTGGGGTGGCGTTTGTTTTTTTCCCAACTTTACGCTGGCTAAATTCCCATGCATGCTTAGGTTATGACAAGTTTTTACACATTACAGGAGACGAAGGTATGAGTCAGCGACGTTTAGGGGTGGCTGTGGCGCAGGTAGGGGCAGTACATGTGAGCGATAGCCGCCAGCGTACCTTAGATAGATTAATCGCTTTGCTGCAAGAGGCGAAATCTAGGGGGGCTGATTTTGTGGTTTTTCCCGAGTTGACCTTAGCGACCTTTTTTCCTCGTTACTGGATGAGTCAGCAAGAGGCAGAAGAGCGTTATTTCGAGCATTCAATGCCTAATCCTAACGTACAGGCATTGTTTGACGAGGCACGTCGTTTAGAGGTTGGCTTTTATCTTGGGTACGCAGAGCTTTGTCCTAAGGAAGGCCCTTTTAATACCTCTATATTAGTTAATAAAAAAGGACAAATTATTGGCAAATATAGAAAGGTGCACCTACCAGGGCATAGTGACCATAAACTAGATGCGCCATTTCAGCACTTAGAAAAAAAATACTTTCAGGTGGGAAATGATACGTTCAAGGTGTGGGGGGTTGATGAGGTGCAGATGGGAATGTGCCTATGTAACGATAGGCGATGGCCTGAGACTTGGCGTGTGATGGGTTTACAGGGGGCAGAGTTTGTGGCCTTAGGCTATAACACGCCGTCCATTAATATTCATTGGCCTGAGCCGGTTCATTTGCGTATGCACCATCATTTAATTACCTTGCAGGCCAGTGCTTATCAAAATGCCGTTTGGATAGGCGCTGCGGCCAAGTGTGGCGTAGAGGACGGGCACCACATGATAGGTGGATCGGTGATTGTTGCGCCTACCGGAGAAATTGTGGCGCAAGCTAGCACCGAAGAAGATGAATTGATTTATTTCAATGCAGATCTGAATTTAGGACAGCCGTTTCGTGATCACGTATTTAATTTTGCTAAGCATCGTCGTCCTGAACACTATCAATTAATTGTTGAACGTACAGGTGTAGGCGCATCACTGGCTTAACTGTTAGTCGCAGCTAAGCAGGTACCTCGTACAAGCTGCTTAGTCTGCGCCATAAGCGTTGTAAAGCGGGGCTTGGATTGTGTTTATCGCGATATGCCATGACGGCTAAGGACAGCTCCCATGCCGGGTCTGAGCTCACACACATCAAGGCGCCATGGCGTTCAGCACTGTGAGCGACGCAGTCTGGTAACCAGGCCACACCATGACCATTGAGCGCTAGTTCTCGCAATACATCCGCCATATCACTTTCTGCATGCGGTACTAGATAAGGTGGCTTGTTGGCACGCTCCATCATCAGATTAACCATTCGGCCTAAGTAAGCGCCTTGAGAATACGCGAGGTGTGGGATAGGATGCTCGACGGTTCCCGGAAATGACCAGCGTACTTTTTTGTGCAGGCTGGTGGACATATATGGACGCAGCATTTGTACACCCAAAGTTAAGCGTTGGTATTGCTCTGGATCCAAGTGTATGGGTTGCTGAGGGTTATGAAAGCAAACGAGCAGATCCGCGTTGCCGCTAATAAAGGTAGTGACGGCGTCGTGCACATTGGCCGGATTAATAACGCAGTTAAGGGCTGCCAAGCCGCGCACCCATTCTTGCCATCGTCTGGGCAAAAAACCGGTGGCTAGAGCGTGCGGGGCGGCGATGCGAATGCGGCTAAGCCAAGCGGAAGGGCGACCACTAAAGTCAGCGCGTAAATCTGAGACTCGCTGCGAAATATCAAGGGCGTATTCCAGAAAGCGGCTGCCCTCGTCGGTCAGGCGAGTCGGGAATACGCTGCGGTCTATCAATTCTGCCCCTACCCATGCTTCAAGGGCTTGAATGCGGCGGCTAAAGGCAGCTTGCGAGCTATGCCTAATTTGAGCGGCGCGAGTAAAGTTGTTGACTTCAGCAAGTGTCACAAAGTCCAGTAGCCAGGCGGTGTCCATACCTTATCTCTGTTGTGGGCGTAACATATATACGCAGGCTATGTATTAAACCACAGTGCCCGTTTGTTGTTGCAAAGCAAAGTGGACAGCAGACTGGGCGAGCGCTAGGGTGGCATTGATGAAGTAATCGGGGTGCTGAGTAGGTTCCATAGCAAGAGGCAGCTCAGTGCAAGCCAAGACGACGCGTTGTACGCCTTTTTGACGTAGAGTGTTGATCAGTGCTGCACCACTCTGTTGTGCAAGGGAGAGCTTACCCTGTTTGACGAAGTGAATCATGTTATCTACCTGTGCTTGCTCGGCTTCGTTCGGAAGTTGAAAACCGGAGCACATAGCGTTATTAGCTCGTTGGTAGATACCGGCTTGACGTGTGCCTCGAGTGGCTAGGAGCATGCATGCTGCAGGTGTTATCTGTTGTTGCGCTAGTGCATGGGTAACCGCATCCACAATATGTAAAATAGGCAGGTGTGTGGCCTGACTTAGGCGTTCATGCCAGAAGTGCGCCGTATTGCAGGGAATGAGCACAGCCTCCACGCCACAACGCTCCAATTGTCGTAATCCCTCCAGCATAGGTAAAAATGGGGCATCGGTGTTAGCGATGATCGCTGAGCTGCGATCTGGAATTTGGGGCACGCTATGCACAATTAACGGAATATGCTGCTGATCTTCCTCAGCAGGCGTGAGGGCAATAATTTTTTGCATGAAATCGACGGTAGCCAAAGGCCCCATGCCGCCCAATATGCCCAAGGTTCGAAGAGAGTTTGGTGTATTCATCTGCCCATCATAAAAACTCTGGGCGCTAATGAGTAATGCATATATTGCATAATGCAAAGTATGCATTAGGTTTTATGGGGTGATCGGGCGCAGCACTATACAATCCCTAGCCGCTCCTCCGGCTCTGTTTGGCTTGCCTGGTAGACACCAAACCTTTGCTCCCAGATCAATGTCTTCCCACACCGCCTTGGTCCATTTGCCTTTTCAAAAAATAGGAAAAACTCAAAGCGCACAAGTTAAGTGGTCGCTACGTGGGAAGCTTTCTATGCCTCTAGGATCTGCTACATCAAAAGCATAGCTGGATTTGAATGACAAGACATAGGCGATTATGGGCAGAGCATCCCAACAATCTTTGACTATAGACGGCCAATGTCGATGCTGGGGTAGGCCATGTAGTATTCTAGAAATACCCACCATTTACTGCTGAGTAAAATAGTGGGTATTGGTAAGTGTCACTCAATATTCTGCGCCTGTTCGCGGAGTTGTTCGATGAGTAGTTTTAGGCTGATAGAGGCATTGGTAACATCTAGGTTGCTGGCTTTGGAGCCTAGGGTGTTGGCTTCGCGGTTCATTTCTTGGAAGAGGAAGTCGAGGCGTTTGCCGGTGCTGCCTTGGCGGGCGCGTTTGTTGTTGCTGTGGCTGTGGTCGCCTTGTAGGATCAGTTGTAGTTCGCTGATGTGTGAGCGTAGGCGGGCGAGTTCTTCGGCGACGTCGATGCGTAGCGCAAAGAGTGAGGATTCTTGTGCTATGCGGGCGGAAAGTTCTTCGCCGCTGATGTGCGCAAAACCGTCGGGGCTAACGCTTAGTAGGGTGTCACTTAAACGTTTACTGATTTTTGCTTGTTGTTCGACGAGCAGGGCAGGGAGGTTGTTTTCTAGCTCTTGGACGAGCTGGCTCATGTCTTGACTGACGGCTAGCATCATGTCGGCCAGTCGTTGGCCTTCGCGCAAACGTGTAGATTGTAGGTCGGAAAGGGCAAGATCTAAGGCTTCTAAGCACAAGGGCAGCCAAACGTCAGCATCTAATCCATGATTGGCGTTGGCTTGTTGTACTAGCTCAGTCAAGCCTGGTGGAGGCATATCAGGGATAAGGTGGCGAGCTTGTTGCAGAAGATGAGCCCAGTGGCTAATGACTTCAGGCGGAAGCGTTTTTTGCTGTTGCTCTTGTTGCAACTGATAACTTAGGCGTATATCTAGTTTGCCGCGCTGTAATTGTTGCGCTAGACGTTCTCGTATAGGGCCTTCGGCATAACGTAGGTCATCGGGCAGGCGCAGGTTGATATCCAGAAAGCGATTGTTGACGCTACGCATTTCTACGCTAAGTGTGCCTTGCGGGGATTCAGCCTTGGCATTGCCATAAGCAGTCATGCTACGGATCATAAGAGAATATCGAGTAAGGAAATAATCTTCTATTGTAGCCTTGGCACACGCCTATGCGGGAGCTTGTATCCGCTACACTTAGGTCTATCTCTTTAGGCGGGGACATTATGCTCACGTTTTTACACACGGCTGACTGGCAAATTGGACGTCAATATGGCCGCTTTTTACCCGAGGATGCGGCGTTGCTTTTTGAGGCTCGCTTCGATGCAGTGAAGGCGATTGCTGCGTTGGCCATTGAAAAGAAAGTGGATTTCGTGGTGGTAGCGGGGGATGTGTTTGACAGTCAAACCTTAAGCGATAGACAGATTTTGCGCTGCTTCATGGCGCTGCGTACCTACACAGGGCCTTGGTTATTATTACCAGGGAATCACGACGCAGCGTTAAGTGAAAGTGTTTGGACGCGAGCGCAACGCTTGGGGGCGATTCCAGATCATGTGCATGTGCTGCTGCGACCGGAACCATTGGTGCTGCCCGAGCTAAATTTGACGGTATTGCCGGGGGTGTTAACGCAGCGTCAAAGCTACCAAGATTTAAGCGCTTGGTTTGATCACGTGCCGGTAGAGCAGGGCATGTTTCGTATAGGGGTGGCACATGGTAGCGTGCAAGGCATTCTGGCTGAACATATTGACTCTCATAATCCCTTGGCGGCGGATCGTGCCGAGCGAGCCCAGCTGGACTATTTAGCCTTGGGCGATTGGCACGGTATGCGTCAAATTAATGCTCGTACATGGTATAGCGGCACGCCCGAACCAGATCGTTTTAAGGATAATCAGCCGGGTCATGTACTGCATGTCAGTGTGTCTGCTCCAAGGGCCTTGCCAGAGGTTACAGCCATGCCTATTGCCCGTTATCAATGGCATAGTGTGGCGGTGGAGTTCACCCACGATGAGCAGGTGCAGGATTTTGAGCAAAGTACACTGCAATACGATTTATACAGTGTGATTGAGCTTGAGTTGACCGGTCACTTAAGTTTAGCCGCCACGCAAGCGTTAGATGCGGTTCTGCTAAGGCTTGAGTCGCGTGTGCGCAGTGTGGATGTGCAGCGTGAGGCATTGCTATTGAGCGCTACCGAGGAGGATATACAAGCCCTACAGGTGGATGGTTATGTGCAAGCCGCGCTCGTAGCGCTACAGGCACAACAGAAAGCGGGTGGCGAGGCAGCACAAACGGCGGGTGACGCCTTGTTGCTTATGGCACAAATTCTTAATCAGGCAAGGCAGCAACTCTAATGCAGATACTGTCACTGACACTACAACAGTTTCGTCGTTTTGAGCAGGCGGTAGAACTGCGTGATTTGCATGCCGGACTCAATATTATTGCCGGGCCTAATGAGGCCGGTAAAAGCACCTTGGCGCAAGCGATTCGCGTGGCGTTTTTTGAGCGTCACAGCACGGGTAGTGGCCCGTTAAAAAGCTTATTGCCTTGGGGAGACAGCACGGCAGCCCCCGAAGTAACAGTGCGGTTTTGCATTGCGGATAAACAATACACGCTGCAGAAACGCTTTTTCAAAGCGCGCCGTTGTTTTCTGGATTTTGCAGGACAACGCTTGGAAGGTGAGCAGGCAGAACAGCACTTAGCCGAACTGTTGGGCTATGAATACGCTAATCGCGGGGCAAGCGATAAAAAAAACTGGGGCGTGCCCGGCTTACTATGGATTGAACAAGGTCAAGGGCAAGATCTGCGCGAGGCCGTATTGGCTGCCGGTGCCACCTTGCAGCAGGCCTTGGGTCAACATGTGGCCGAATTAGGCAGTAGTGATGGCGAGGAACTGATTGAACGGGTCAAACGTGAGCTGTTTAGTCTGCGTACCGAGGTGCAAGGCAGTCCTAAAGGTGACTGGTTGGCGAGCTTGCGTCAGCAAGAAGAACTGCAAACCCAACTGAAAGAGTGGCGCGCCCAGCTACAGCAGTATCAGCAAGGGGTAGATGAACTGAGTCGTCTGAAGACGCTATTGCAACGCCATGAAAAAGAGCAGCCTTGGCAGGCGATGTTGCAGCAACAGCAAGCGGCTGAAGCAAAGCTGGCGCAAGCGCAGGCTTTTGTGAAGCAAGAGGAAAGCTTATGCCAGCAGCTAGAGTTATTAAGGCTAAATCTGGGGCGTTTGCAGGATGGTTTGTTGGCCCAACAAGAAAAACAGGTGGCTTTTAACGCCAAACAAGAGCAGTTACATAGCCTGTTGCAAAGCTTGCCAGGAATAGAGCAACAACGCGACCATTTACACTCACGTTTCCAGCAGGCCTGCCAAGATCGAGATCAATACGAAACCTATCGAGAGCAAGCGCGTCAGTGGCAGCTATGGCAGGCCCAAAAAGCCAGCCACCAAGCAGCCATGCAAGAGCACGAACGTTTAGGTCGACGCTTGCTTGAGGCTACGAAGCTGGACCAGCAAATCGCCACATTAAGTGCTTTAATTCACCAAGAGCCGGTACAAGCGGACGCCATTAAACAGGCGAAGGCGTTGCAAACACAACTACAGCGTTGGCAGTTGCAGCTAGAGGCGCAAGCGCCTGAGCTATGGTTTGATTTACAGGCGCAAGCTGAACTCCAGTTGGGGCAAGAGCGTTTGCAAGGGCAGGGCAAGCGCTTATTAAGTCAGACAGCAATTATTGATTTAGGCGCTGCGGGCACGGTGCGTATTGTTCCCGCCGCCGCTTCCAACACCGAGGCCTTGCATAGCGATATACAGCACTGTCGCCAACAATTAAACAGTTTGCTGGAAAGCCTTGCTGCGCAAAGCATCGAGGAGTTGGAGCGCCGCTGGGAAATCAAACAAGAGCGCGTACGCGACTTACAGCATGATCAAAACACGTTGATGCGGCATGCTCCGCATGGGGTATCGGCTTTGCAACAGCAAGCCCAGGCGTTGATTTTACAACTGACTGAGGCTCCTAGGCAGCCGGAAATCACGGTGCCTGATGGTATAGAGCTCTCTCAAGCCGATATGCTGGAGCAGGAGTTTCAAGCGCGTAAAAATAGGGCGCAGGCGTTGGAGGAGGAGTGGCGCCCCTTACGTGAACAGGTGCAGCAGCATGTCTTGCGCATACAGGCATTAGAGTCGGACATCGCTGCGCAGAAAGAATTGCTAAGTGACCCCAGCTATTTGTTGCAGCAGCAAGACCGGCGCATGCAAGCTCAGGCCTTACAAGAGCAAGAGCGTGTGTTGATTGAGCAAATTGCTCAGGCTAAACAGCACTATAACGATGCCGGAGCAGACCTATTACGGCAAGACATTACGCGTTATGCGCGCAGCGCTATACAGTTCAAGCAAGATTATGAACAAGCTAGGGAAGACCTATTAGTACTGCAAACCAAGCTGGAAAGCCAAGGAGTGCAGGGTTTGGATGAAAAAATTGCTGATCACCAAGGGCAACTTGAGTTAGTCCAAAAACGTAACGCAAATTATGCGCGCCGAGCGGCGGCGTTGCAATTGCTATTGGATACCTTGCAAAGTAAGCGACGAGACTTAACCGAACGCTTATTGCAGCCGTTGCAATCACGTATGTTGCATTATCTACGCTTTTTACCGCAAGCCAAGGCAGTGATACTCGATCAACACTTTGCGCCCACAGGTTTACAACGGGACGCTGGGGTCGGGTTAGCGGATGTGGTGGAGGATCTAAGCTTTGGCACACGCGAGCAACTGGGTTTGATGGCCCGTTTAGCGTATGCCGATTTATTACAAGAGGCTGGTCATCCCACGTTCCTGATGCTGGATGACGTTCTGGTGCACAGCGATGAGCAGCGCCTAGAACAAATGAAGCGCATGCTGACGGATGCGGCTCTGCGACACCAAATCGTGCTATTCACATGCCAAGAAGAAAAATGGCAGGATATGGGGGTACGCATACAACGTTTGCCACAAGCCTTACAATAAGACTTTTCCCTTGTTTACGCGGAGTACCGTTTTGTCAGATTCCCAAGCACAAATTACCCGTCACGCCGGACGTCTCGCCGATCAATTGCGTGATGTGCGCATAGAAACCGCGTATACCCGTCATGCGGAAGGGTCCGTGTTGATTCGTATGGGCGATACCCATGTGCTGTGTAATGCCAGTGTGCTCGAGCGCGTGCCTCCGTTCTTGAAAGGTAAAGAGCAAGGTTGGGTCACCGCAGAATATGGCATGTTGCCGCGCTCTACCCATACCCGTTCCGATCGTGAAGCCGCGCGTGGCAAGCAAAGTGGTCGTACGCAGGAGATTCAGCGTTTGATTGGACGCAGCTTGCGTGCTGTGTTTGATTTGTCCGCTTTGGGCGAACGCACCCTGCATATAGACTGTGATGTCTTGCAAGCCGATGGCGGCACTCGGTGTGCCAGTATTACGGGGGCGTGGATAGCGGCCGCCTTAGCTGTGAAGCATTTACAGAAAAACGGTACCTTAACGACGCAGCCTTTAGTCCAGTCGTTGGCGGCGGTGTCAGTAGGGCTGGTACAGGGCTCTCCAGTGCTGGACTTGGACTATATCGAGGACTCCGGCTGTGGCGCTGACATGAATATTGTGATGACGGGAGCCGGACAGTTCGTTGAAGTGCAGGGCACGGCAGAAGGGCAAACCTTCGATCGCGCTACCTTTAATCAGCTATTGGATTTGGCCGACAAAGGAATACGCGAACTGATGGTGTTGCAACAGCAAGCCGTAGACTGCGCCTAATTGATGAGTTTTTGGTGATTTATGACACGAACACGTGTAGTGCTGGCTTCGAATAATGCCGGTAAATTAAAAGAGTTCAATGCTATTTTGTCCGCGGCAGGCATCCACATGGTGCCGCAGGCTGAGCTCGGGATTTCTGAAGCCGATGAGCCGTTTGGCACTTTTGTTGAAAATGCTTTGCAAAAGGCACGCCACGCCAGTCGCCAAAGTGGCTTACCTGCGTTGGCGGATGACTCGGGCCTGTGTGTAGACGCCCTAGATGGGGCGCCTGGGGTTTACTCGGCCCGGTATGCTCAGCGGGAAACGGGGGCTGAAAAGTCCGACGCGGCGAATAACCAGTTACTGGTTGCGCGTTTACAAGGTCAGGCAAAGCGTGACGCTAGCTACATTGCTTTATTGGTGTATGTGCGCAGCGCGGACGATCCTCGACCCATTATTGTGGAAGGTAACTGGCGCGGCCAAATTGTTGATCAACCGGCGGGTGAACATGGCTTCGGTTATGACCCACATTTTTATATTCCCGAACACCAACAAACTGCTGCCCAAATGAGTCCAGAGCTGAAAAATAGCATTAGTCACCGTGGCATGGCGTTGCAAGCCTTGCTGGCGCGCTTACAGGCGGAGCAAAGTTAGTTCATGTTGGACACTCCACGCGTTCGTATTAGCCCAGGTTCCCAATCACGTAACCTGCTAAGCAGTTTGCCCCCCTTATCGGTATATGTACATGTGCCCTGGTGCATACGCAAGTGCCCCTATTGCGACTTCAACTCGCATAAAGCACCCGCGGAGCTGCCCGAGCAAGCGTACCTCGCTGCACTCCAAGCTGACTTAGAACAAAACCTACCCTTAATTTGGGGTAGGCAAGTGATTTCTGTATTTATTGGTGGGGGAACGCCCAGTCTGCTTTCTGCTGCCGCCATCGAGCAAATGCTGACTATGCTGCGCTCTCATTTGAATTTACTGCCCGATGCCGAGATTACGCTTGAAGCCAATCCTGGTACTGTCGAGGCACAACGCTTTAAGGCATACGCGGCCAGCGGTATCAATCGCGTGTCGTTAGGGGTACAAAGCTTTGACGATCAGGCCCTACTGGCTTTAGGGCGAGTGCATAATGCGGTGCAAGCAAAGGCGGCGATTGACGTGGCGCAGTCCTGTTTTCCGCGTGTGAATCTAGATATTATGTATGCCTTGCCCGGCCAAACCTTACAGCAGGCAGAGCACGATATACGTACGGCTTTATCCTTTGGCACTGAGCATTTGTCGTTGTATCACTTAACACTGGAGCCCAATACCGTCTTTGCTAAGTATCCGCCTGTGTTGCCCGACGATGATTTGAGTGCAATGATGCAGGATCAGTTGATCGAACTGAGCCAAGCGGCGGGGTTAGCACAATATGAGATCTCAGCCTATGCCAAACCTGGCGCCCATAGTCGGCATAATTTGAATTACTGGGAGTTTGGCGATTACGTGGGGATAGGGCCGGGCGCGCACGGTAAGTTGTCTTTTCATGATCGTATCCTACGCACGGCCACGGTGCGTAGCCCGCAAAGCTGGATGGAGCAAGCAGTATTGCGTGATGGGAGTCATTATGCGCATCATGCTCGCGTGCAAGAGGCCGATTTACCCTTTGAGTTCATGCTGAATGTACTGCGTTTACGTGACGGTGTACCGGCTGCTTATTTTCAAGAACGCACCGGGCAGTCTTTGGCGCAAGTACTGCCGACGATACGTGAACTGATTGATAAAAAGTTGCTCGCGCCTGATCCGGTTAGAATTAAAACCACGGATATGGGCTGGCGTTTCTTAAATGATGTGCAGTCCGCCTTCCTGAACGATACAGAATGAGGCAATAAGACGGTTTCACTACATTTTTTTGCCATCTGCGCAGGCACAATGCACTACAATTTATCTTGTGTCACATTGCTGTGCATTAACATTTATGTGGTGCGAATCACCTCTTAAGCAGCACGACTGTTTATGTGTTTTTTTCTATTCTCTATGCCGGAGTCATCATGTCTAGCCCCGAAGACGTCCTAACACTGTTAAGTGAGCGTGAAATCGCTTTTGTGGATTTCCGTTTTACCGACACCCTGGGTCGCGAGCACCATTTAACCGTGCCTGCCCATACTGTGGATGAGGACCGTCTGGAATCTGGTTTACCTTTCGACGGTTCCTCTTTGCCTGGTTGGAAAGGTATCGAAGCCTCGGATATGTTGCTGGTGCCCGACACGAGCAGCATGCGCATGGACCCTTTCCGTGAAGAGTCTACCTTGGTGTTGAGCTGCGATGTCGTCGACCCCGCCGATTTAAAAGGGTATGACCGCGACCCCCGCTCCATCGCCAAGCGTGCAGAGGCCTACCTTCGTGCTACCGGCTTAGGTGATACGGCTTACTTTGGCCCCGAGCCCGAGTTTTTTGTGTTTGATGGCATTAGCTGGAATGACGAAATGTCTGGCAGCTTTGTCAAAATTCAGTCCGAATCGGCCCCTTGGTCACGTGGCGCCGATTTAAACGGACGCAACTTGGGGCATCGCCCGGCAGTTAAGGGCGGCTATGTCCCCGTGCCTCCGGTTGATGCTTATGCCGACTTGCGTGCTGAGATGTGCTTATTGCTGGAACAGCAAGGCGTACCGGTCGAGATTCATCACCACGAAGTGGGTGGCGCAGGGCAATTAGAAATTGGTACTCGTTTCTCGACGTTAGTACAGCGGGCCGACTGGAACCAAATTATGAAGTACACCGTGCATAATGTTGCCCATGTGTACGGAAAAACAGCCACTTTTATGCCTAAGCCTATTGTGGGCGATAACGGCTCGGGTATGCACGTGCATCAGTCCATTTGGAAAGATGGTCAAAATATGTTTGCGGGCAATGAGTACGCTGGTTTGTCTGAAATGGCCTTGTTCTTTATTGGTGGCATCATCAAGCACGCACGCGCACTAAATGCCATTACGAATCCGTCCACGAACTCGTACAAGCGTTTGGTGCCGCATTACGAAGCACCAGTGAAACTGGCTTATTCGGCCCGGAACCGCTCAGCCTCCATTCGTATTCCTTACGTCAGCAATCCCAAAGCGCGTCGTGTCGAGTCACGCTTCCCAGATCCTATGGCCAATCCTTACTTGGCGTTCTCGGCTTTGCTAATGGCCGGCTTAGACGGGGTACAAAATCGCATTCATCCTGGTGATCCTGCAGATAAAAATCTGTACGATTTGCCACCTGAAGAAGATGCAAAAATCCCCACCGTTTGCTCATCGCTCGAGCAGGCGTTAGATGCGCTAGAGCAAGATCGCGAGTTCTTGACTCGTGGCGGTGTGTTTAGTAACGATATGCTGGATGCCTACATCGAACTCAAACGTCAAGAAGTTACGCGCTTGCGCATGACGCCTCATCCGGTAGAATTCGATATGTACTACAGCCTATAAATAGGTCTGTATAGCAGGGCAATAAAAAGCCGAGTAGTGCCACGCTACTCGGCTTTTACGTTCTTTACGCCTGCATTGTTATTCTTTATCGTGGTTTGCAGGTGAGGACGTACTACGCCACCGCCTCGGCTTGCTGTTCACCGCGTAAATAGGCCTGGGCACGTTGTGCCATAATGGCTTCTTTGCGGATAAAGTCAGCGACAAAGTCGTTCACCGGCTGATGGTGCAAGCCATAGGGGGTATCCCATTGCAAGATTTTCCCTGTTTGCATGACGCCGATGCGGTCGGCGATGGCAAAGGCTTCGGCTTGGTTGTGGGTAACTAAAATAGCGGTGGTGCAGGTGGCTTTTAAAATGTCCCGTACTTCAAACGCTAGGCGCTCACGCGAGTCCACATCTAAATTGGAAAACGGTTCATCCAGTAATAACAGGGCAGGGCGTGGGGCTAGGGCTCGCACCAATGCTACACGCTGTTGTTGGCCACCAGACAGTTCGTGCGGATAGCGATTGCACAGGTTGTGTAAATCAACCAGTTTTAGCATTTCGTCGACGCGAGCCTCACGGTCGGCTTTGTCCCAGCGACGTAAACCAAAGGCTACATTTTTTGCCACGGTTAAATGGGGAAACAAGGCATAGTCTTGAAACATCATGCCTACATTGCGCTGTTCGGGGGCGAGCTGTTGGTTCGGTAAAGATAAGATTTGTTCGCCTAGACTGATACGTCCGCTGCGCAACGGCTCAAAGCCTGCGATCGATCGTAATACTGTCGTCTTACCACAGCCTGAAGCGCCTAACAGGCAACCAATTTCTCCTTTGCGCAACGACAGGCTGAGCCCTTGCACCACTGGCTTAAGGCCCTTGGAGGTCTCGTAGGAAAGGGTAATATCTTGCAGGCTTAAAAAGGCGGAATTCATGATGATTTTCCTGTGTTCATTAGCTGTGTGCGAGCTAATAAAATAACGGGTACCAAACCGACGGCGACGATCGCTAGAGCCGCTACGGCCCCTTCTTCGTAGGTGCCCCGTGCAGCTTCGGCATAGAGCCAGGTCGCCAAGGTTTCGAAGTTGCTGGGACGCAATAAAAGGGTGGCCGGCAGCTCTTTCATGGCATCCACAAATACTAATAATGCTGCTGCACCGATGGCAGGTCTAAGCAAGGGTAGATGCACTCGATACAAAGTACTGGCGGGCGTCTCTCCGAGTAAGCGCGATGCCTGCTCTAACGAGGGGGGGATTCGTTGCAAGCCCGCTTCGGTACCACCCACTGAAATGGCTAAAAAGCGCATCGTATACGCTAAGACTAAGGCGGCACTGGAGCCCATTAGCAATAAGCCGCTGCTGGGTATGCCTAACCATGATGCGATGCGATTATAAAAATCATCAAAAAGCACAAGTGGCGTTAATAAACCTAGAGCAAGCACGGTGCCGGGAATGGCGTAGCCCAAAGAGCTAATACGCGCCATCGTCAAACCATAAACAGGACGGTCGGCATTACGAATACGTCTACCCGCCCAGGCCACCACCAGGCCACAAACGACGGTGAGCAGGGTGGCAAACAGGGCGATGCTGACGGTGTTAATGGCGCTAGCGACTAACTGTGCGGATAAGGCTCCGGCGCGATCTAGGTATTTATGAGTTTCTTGAATTAAATATAGGGCGGGAATAAAAAAGCCCAGGGTAATAGGCGCCCATCCCAAGCCTATGGCAAGTAACATTGGGGCACCGCGTAAGCGCTGCGCTTGAATAGGACGCGAGCGAATTTGGCTGGTATAAGCTTGTTTACGACGGCCATAGCGCTCGAGCGTAATCAAACTTGCCACAATCACTAGCATGGCGATAGCTATTTGCGCTGCACCCGCCATGTTAGAGCGCGTGACCCACGTCGTGTAGATGGATACCGTTAGCGTTTGCACACCCAGAAATTCCGAGGCGCCAATATCGTTCAGGGTTTCTAATAGCGCTAGGCTAATGCCTACGGCAATGGCGGGTCTGGCCAGTGGCAGAGCAACACGGAAAAATACGCTACGACCAGACTCTCCCATTACGCGTGCTGCTTCAAGCAAATTGGCCGACTGAGTGGCGAACATGGCGCGCGTACTCAGGTACACGTACGGATACAGCACAAAGCCCAGTAAAAATATAGCGCCGCCTAATGAGCGCAAATCGGGCAGTCTAAATTCGCGTGGGCTGCTGTAGCCCATTACGTCACGGATGAGCCCTTGCACCGGGCCAATGGGGTGCAAGATATCAAGGTAGGCAAAGGCCACAATATAGGTGGGTACGGCTAAGGGCAGCAGTAATGCCCACGATAAAGCTTTACGGCTGGGGAAGTCGTAAGCGGTGACTAACCAAGCAGCACCTACACCCAGTAGGGTCACCACAATCCCCACGCCCAATAAAAGAATGAGGGTGTTTTTCATGGCGTTAGGCAAGACGAACTGGGCTAAGTGCGCCCAGTGTCCTACGTCTCCGCCAAAAGCATAAAAAACCAAGGTGATAATAGGGGCCGCTACGCATAACGCGATGAGACTGGCAATGCCTTGCCACCAAGGTAAACGACGAAAAAACTGAGTCATGCGTAGAAAAAAAGCGGTGCTGCTGATGTGCGAAAACCGCAGTCCCCAATAAGGGGCACTGCGGTTTCTTGGTTAGCCTGGGAATTACTAATTATCAAAACCAACTTTGTCGACCAATTCGCTGGCTTGTTTACGATGCTTGGCGATCTCGGTTAATGGCAGGGGATCAATAATGAGCTCGCCAAAACTTGCCACAACTGGGTCAAGCTCTACGCCTTTTTTAACGGGATACTCGTAATTAGCTTTTGCGTACATACTTTGTGCCTTATCGGACACCAAGTATTCTAGCAATTGAATAGCTTGTTCCTTGTTAGGGGAGTGAGCAGCTAAGGCGGCGCCAGAAATATTCACGTGAGTGCCTTTGCTATTCTCGCTACTGAATGTAGGGCGTAAGACTTTGATGCCTTCCCCCCATTTGTAGGCATCTGAACCGGGTTCCGCGTTTTTCATGCGGCCTACATAGTAGGCGTTGGCAATACCAACATCACAAATGGCACCCAAGATGTCACGGGCAACATCGCGGTCACCGCCGGCAGCTTTACGTCCCAGGTTTGCCTTAACGCCTTGTAGCCAAGCTTCCGTCGCTTCGACACCATCGTGAGCAATTTTGGCGGCAATCAGCGCGGTGTTGTAAGGATGCTGACCAGAGCGAATACATACTTTGCCTTTGTATTTAGGGTCGGCAAAGTCTTCGTAGGTAATTGATGTGATGTCTAAGTCTTTATCTACATAGGCAACGCGATCACGTAAGGAAAGCGAAAACCAGTCGCCATCGGTGCCACGCAGGTTAGCGGGAATGGCAGTTTCTAGGGCTTCGGACTTAACTGGTTGAGTCACCCCTGCCTCGACTAAGTCGAGCAAATTACCAATATCAACGGTCATTAACACGTCGGCGGGCGATTTATCGCCTTCCGTTTTTACGCGCTCAATCAAACCGTCTTTCACAAAAACAGTATTAACCTTAACGCCTGTGTCTTGTTGGAACGCTTCCAGCAGTGGGGTAATCAAGCCTGGTTCACGGGTAGTGTACAAATTAACTTCATTTGCTGCTTGAGCGGCGCTAATGCTTGCTAATCCGGCTAAGCCTGCAAAGCAAAGTTGTTGGAATAGCTTTGTCATGGTTATGTTGACATGCATGGATGGTGCTCCTTACCCGCAATAAATAAGATAATAGGAATGATTATCAAAGAGATCAGCAAAGGTAACAGCAAATTTGGGTCTGCACAAGTGTTTTAGATCAAAAATACGGGAGTGAATTGCTGTGTATCAACAATGATTGCGATTTCCATTTAAACCCTCTTAAAGCAGTTAAATTGCGCTAAACACTGATTGTGATCAATAGGTTTGGCAGGGTTATCCCTGCTTAATTGGCCGCAGGCAGGGTAGAATACATGCTGTAGTGTGCTAAAAGTTCTTCGTCTCAGCCCTTTTAGCCCTCTTTTTCACTAACTTCTTTCGGTCCTAACTCCTACTCGCAATGGCAGCTTTTAACTCCGAACGTGTGCTTAGCGTTCATCACTGGAACGACACTTTATTCTCCTTTACTACCACGCGTGACAAAGCCTTACGTTTTCACAATGGCCACTTTGTTATGTTGGGATTAGAGGTAGACGGCAAGCCTTTGATGCGTGCTTACAGCATTGCTAGCGCTAACTACGAAGAAAATTTGGAGTTTCTCAGCATCAAAGTGCCAGACGGCCCCTTGACTTCACGTTTGCAACACCTGAAAGAGGGCGACACCGTGTTGGTGAGCCGCAAGCCGGTGGGAACCTTGGTGATTGACGACCTGAAGGCCGGGCGAAATTTATTCTTGCTAGGTACCGGTACTGGTCTCGCTCCCTTCATGAGCATTATTAAAGACCCCGAGACCTACGAGCGTTTCGAAAAAGTGGTACTGGTACACGGAGTGCGCTTTGTGAGTGAGCTCGCGTATGCGGATTTCATCCAGAATGAACTGCCCAATAACGAGTTCTTCGGTGAATTAGTACGTGAAAAGTTGCTGTATTACCCCACAGTCACGCGTGAGCCGTTCCGTAACGAAGGCCGTATTACTCAAGCGCTGGAAAGTGGTAAGCTATGCCAAGACTTAGGGTTGCCCGCTATAGATCCTGCCCAGGATCGCGCCATGCTATGTGGTAGCCCTTCCATGTTGGCTGATTTAAGCGCCATGCTCGATAGTTTTGGCTTTGTCGTCTCTGCAGGTGTGGGCCAGCCAGGCGACTACGTCATTGAACGGGCTTTTGTCGAAAAATAAGCATAATAGGGCACGAGGCGTGTCTATTTGCTCAGTCCCTATCAAGGTTACTCAGGAAAATGTGCATTTTTCTTGTTAAATTTTCCTATAGAAGTTTAAACTCTGATAGACCTTCTTTTATTCACTTTTGATGGTTTTTTATGGCTAAGCAAATTATTTTTACAGACAGCGCTCCTGCTGCAGTAGGCCCTTATTCTCAGGCTGTGGTTGCTCCTAGCGGCAAGACCGTCTATTTATCTGGCCAAATTGGTCTAGAGCCAAGTACTGGCGAATTAGTATCAGAAAATTTTGAAGCTCAAGTCAGGCAGTCTTTCGCCAATCTGGAAGCGGTGATTAAGGCGGCAGGCGGCGAAATGAGCAACATAGTACGGTTAGGTTTATTCCTAACTGATTTAAGTAAATTCGCTAGTGCTAACGCCATTATGGCCGAGCTAGTGCCTCAACCTTTCCCTGCTCGCTCCACCATAGGTGTTAGTAGTTTGCCGAAAGGGGCACAGTTCGAGGTCGAGGCGATCATCGTTATTTAAGTTCTGTTTGGGAAATGGCCACCCAGCCAACTGCTGCACCTAGCAAAAAAAAGACTAGCACGATGGCCCAGCGCTTAGAGCGCTTGGGCCTGGTTGCGCCAGCCGATTTCGTCGTGCATTTGCCTATACGCTACGAAGATGAAACTCATGTGCAAGCTATTGCCGAGGTTCACCCTGGTTTATCGGTCCAAGTGGAAGGTACGATTTTAAGCGTTGACGTGCAGCAGCGCCCAAGAAGGCAGTTACACGCGGTCATTGAAGACGAGTCGGGCCGCTTGTCTTTGCGTTGGATACATTTTTATCCCAGCCAAATTAAAGCCTTAGCTGTTGGACGTCAGATTCGCGTCCGGGGCGAGATTCGACAAGGCTTTAATGGCTTAGAAATGGTGCATCCTAAGTTAAGCAATGCGGGGGCTGCGCTAGCCCGCGCTTTAACGCCCGTATACCCCACCACTGATGGCCTCACTCAGCCTAGTTTACGTAAGTGTATTGCGCAGGCGCTTGAACAGGCGGATCTTCGCGATACGCTACCAACGGCATTACGCGATGAGCTACAGCTCATGCCTTTCCAAGAGGCCATCCGTCTGTTGCATTACCCCCCCCCAGACTTAAGTTACGAGCGCTTATTCCACGAGGGCCATCCGGCTTGGAATCGGATTAAATTTGATGAGTTGTTAGCGCAGCAGTTATCACTGGCAGCAGCGAGACAAGCACGTCGTGCGCAGAAGGCGCAGCCGCTAGCAGCACGGCACTCCGCTCTTGAACAGCAGTTACGCGCCAGTTTACCGTTTCAATTAACCTCCGCTCAAGAACGCGTGGTGAATGAAATTGCGCATGATATGGCACGTGACTTTCCCATGCACAGGCTGCTACAAGGCGATGTGGGTAGTGGTAAGACAATTGTGGCTACGTTAGCCGCCACGCAGGCGATTGCTAGCGGATATCAGGTTGCTATCATGGCGCCCACCGAAATCTTGGCGGAGCAGCACTATGTGAAAATTAAAGCTTGGTTAGACCCGTTAGGAGTGCCTCTGGTTTGGCTGACGGGAAGTTTGAGCGCCAAGAAAAAACATGAAGCGTATGAGGCTTTACGGACCGGAGCGGCCACACTCGCCGTTGGTACACAAGCTCTTATCCAAGAGCACGTTCAATTCCAGCGCTTAGGCTTAGTGATTTTGGATGAGCAACATAGGTTTGGAGTGGGCCAACGGCTTGAGTTGAGCCGTAAAGGTGATAAGGCCAATCGCAGCGGCAACACCTTGATTCCACACCAATTAAATATGAGTGCTACACCTATACCACGCACTTTAGCCATGAGTTACTTTGCGGATCTTGATGTATCGGCTATCGATGAGCTTCCCCCTGGCCGTAGCCCCGTTATCACCAAGTTAGCATCGGATGCCCGCCGGCCAGAAATCATGGACCGTGTCAGGGCAGAGGTCGCCCAGGGACGGCAAGCGTATTGGGTCTGCCCCTTAGTGGAAGAAAGTGAGGCACTACAGTTGCAAACCGCCATTGATACCCATTTGGTGCTTACCCAAGCTTTGCCAGAGGTGCGTATAGGCCTGATTCATGGGCGCCAGTCTGCCACCGAGAAGGCGCAAATAATGGACGCTTTTCGGGCCCATGAGTTAGACGTGTTAGTAGCGACGACAGTCATTGAGGTTGGGGTCGATGTGGCCAATGCGTCACTCATGATTATTGAACATGCGGAGCGCTTTGGCTTAGCACAACTGCATCAACTGCGTGGTCGAGTAGGGCGGGGCCATATACAGTCTGTATGTGTTTTACTGTACCAAACGCCTTTATCGCATATTGCTCGCGCACGTCTGCAAGCCATGTATGAAACTACCGATGGTTTTGAAATTGCTCGACGCGATTTAGCACAGCGAGGGCCCGGTGAGTTCATGGGCATGCGTCAATCGGGCCAAGCAGTATTGCGTTTTGCCAGTTTAGATACGGATGCCGCTTTAATTGAACAGGCGCAAGAAGTAGCGGTTGTGTTGCGCGATCAATACCCTAATGCGGCAGCGGCGCATATGCAGCGCTGGATGAAAGGACGTGAAGAGCTACTGAGAAGTTAGTACTTAGCGCTGGACAAAAACGTCTTCCACTACGAGAATTTACTTATGACTTTGACCGAACTTAAATACATAGTGGCCGTCGCTCGCGAGCGTCACTTTGGACGCGCAGCAGAAGCGTGCTTTGTCAGTCAGCCCACTTTATCGGTAGCGGTTAAGAAGCTGGAGGACGAGTTGGGAGTCACTATTTTTGAGCGTGGAGGCTCAGAGATAGGTATCACTCCTATAGGCCTGCGCTTGATTACACAAGCCCAAAAAGTGTTAGAAGAAGGGGCTAATATGCGCGAGATCGCGCGCCAAGGGCAAGACCCATTAAGCGGCTCCTTGCGAGTGGGGGTGATTTATACGATAGCCCCCTACTTATTGCCTAAGTTAGTACCTAAGCAAATTGAGCTGATGCCGCAGATGCCTTTGCTGTTGCAAGAAAACTTTACCGTACGGTTAGTAGAGTTGCTTCGTCAAGGCGAGATAGACTGCGCGATCGTCGCCTTGCCTTTACCCGAGAGCGGTTTTGCGGTGCGGGAATTATATGATGAGCCGTTTATGGTCGCGGTGCCGCATGAGCATCCTTGGGCGCAACGCACAGAAGTGTGCCCAGACGAGCTGAAAGAGCAAACCATGTTGCTGCTTGGGGCGGGTCATTGCTTCCGCGATCAGGTATTGGGCGTGTGCCCTGAGTTATCCCGTTTTTCTGCCTCCAGTGAAGGAATACAGCGTACCTTTGAGGGCTCCTCGCTGGAAACTATACGTCATATGGTCGCCGCGGGGATTGGGGTCACGGTGCTGCCTGCAAGCTCGATCAGCGCCTTGGGCCAGTTTAATGACTTATTAACTTATATCCCCTTTACCGACCCTGTGCCCGACAGACGTGTAGCACTGATTTGGCGTAAAAGCTTTCCGCGTCAAGCAGCCATTGATGCCTTAACTCAAGCAGTCATGGAGTGCGGCGTCGAGGGAATCCATTATTTACCTGTGGAATACGGTAATAATCAACAATTTCATGAATTGGTCTGATTGTAGGCCTTTGTTTGCGTGGTATGCTGCGCAAAAGCACTTTTAGTCCTTTGATTTTCAGGAGCTTATTATGGCAAAAGCAGTCAAGGCAGTTAAAAAAGCAGTTAACACCCCGACCAGTAATGTGGCAAGTGGTAGCCCCGAAGCAAAAGCGGCGGTTAAAACTGCTAGCCCAGCAACACCTGCAGCGCCCGCTAAGAAAGCTGCGGTAAAAAAAGTAGCAAAAACCAAAACAGTGGCTGCTAAGGCTCCCGCAAAAAGTCAGCCAGAAGGTACACCTGTCGTGTCTCCTAGTGCTTTGAATATCGATATTGGTATCAGCGCGACGGATCGCAGCGCGGTGGCTCTAGAACTATCCAGGGTACTGGCTGATTCTTATACTTTGTATTTGATGACGCATAACTTTCATTGGAACGTTACGGGTCCCATGTTTAAGACCTTGCATGAACTGTTCATGACCCAATACACAGAAATGTGGCAGGCGTTAGATGATATTGCCGAGCGTATTCGTGCACTAGGCTATTATGCCCCGGGCACGTATGCCGAGTTCGAAAAGCTGGCTACGATTAAACAGCCCAGCAAAGTGCCTAATGCTACTGAAATGGTAGAGCTATTGGTAAAAGGCAATGAAGCCTTAGCGCGTGTTGCCCGTACAGCCTTTGACCGAGCCGACAAAGCGGATGATCAGCCTACAGCCGATTTGCTGACACAACGCCTAGACATACACGAGAAAAATGCTTGGATGTTGCGCAGTTTGTTGGCATAAGCTAATAGATTACCCTTAAATTTACTTGCAAACTGAAGCATTCACTGTACAGACAGTGTATGCTTCTTGCACCAATCTGGAGGTGTATTCTATGAAGATTCGTTTCACTCCGCTCGCAGCGGCATTGACCTTTTCTAGCGGTTTGTTGTTTGCCGGCGCTGCCATGGCTGATGATATCCGTATTGCTATTGCAGGCCCGTTCACCGGCCCTGTTACCCAGTATGGCGATATGGTTAAACAAGGCGTGGACACCGCCGTTGAGCAGATCAACGCGGCCGGCGGCGTGTTAGGTAAAAACCTAGTAGTCGTTACGATGGATGACGCTTGTGAGCCTAAACAAGGGCCTGTAGTAGCCAATCGCATTGTTAACGAAAAGATTAATTATGTTGTCGGGCATGTATGCTCTGGTGCTACGGTAGCCGCCACTGACATCTACGATAATGAAGGCGTCGTTATGGTGACTCCTTCGGCGACTGCGCCTATCGTCACTGATGGCAAAGGCTATGAAACTATCTTTCGAACCATAGGCCGAGATGATCAGCAAGGCCCTGCCGCGGCGAAATTTATTGTTGAACAAATTAAGCCTGCTAAGGTAGCAGTCTTGCACGATAAGCAGTCTTATGGTCAAGGTATTGCCTCTGCTGTGCGTGATGATTTGCAAAAAGCAGGCATAGAAGTAGCCTTTTTTGAAGGCATCAATGCAGGCGATAGCGATTACTCTGCTGTGATTACTCGTTTACGCAGCTCGGGTGCCGACTTCGTTTACTTTGGTGGTTATCATCCGGAAATGGGTTTGTTGCTGCGTCAGGCCGCTGAGCAAGGCGTAAACGCAGGTTTTATGGGCCCTGAGGGCGTGGGTAATCCCGATATTAACGCCATCGCGGGTAAGGCTGTAGAAGGCATGCTGCTAACTCTACCTGCCGATTTTACCCAAAACCCAGATAACGTAGCCGTAGTAGAGGCCTTTAAGGCCAAGGGCCGCGATGCTGGTGGCGCGTTTCAAATGACTGCCTATGCAGCCACTAAGGCGATTGCTGATGCGATTCAGGCTGTGGGTGCTGATGATCCGGCAAAAGTGGCCGAGTACTTGCACGCAAACAGTGTGAATACACCAATTGGTGAGATCAACTGGAACAAGCAAGGTGACTTGAACGAGTTTAAGTTCGATGTGTTCTCGTGGCACGAAGATGGCAGCAAAACCGTGTACGGTAAATAAACCAGCGGTTTAACGACTATTGCTTACCCCCAGTTGCTGTATAGCACTGGGGGTTTTTTGTTAGGCATCTATACGTAAGCCGGTAGCGCGGTCGAACCAGTGCAGGGCGTAGTCAGGGTCACGCCCGACTTGTATCGTTTCGCCTACTTGTATGGGGTAGTTCGCTGTGGCTTTCATAGGGCAGCGCACCACTAGACCGTGATCTTTATGCACCCCATGAATAAGCTGTTCAGAACCTAAAATTTCAATCATTTCCACTTGTAGTGAAATACCGCTGGCATGCAATTTACTATGTTCAGGACGAAGCCCTAAGTAAAGTTCACGTCCGTGGGTATAGGAAGGTACATCAATGGCTTGAAAGTGCAACGCTTGCCCCATGGTGTCCCATACAACGCCATGCCGGTCCACCGAGACGGGGAGTAAATTCATGGGCGGGGAGCCTATGAAACTGGCCACGAAGGTGCTGGCAGGGCGTTCAAAAACGTCGCTAGGGGTGCCTATTTGCTCGGCAATGCCTTTATTCATCACAACCATGCGTGTGGCTAGCGTCATGGCTTCGACCTGGTCATGCGTGACGTACAGGCTGGTCGTGCGTAAACGTTGATGTAATCGTTGAATCTCCAAACGCATTTGAACCCGCAGCTTGGCATCTAAGTTAGATAGGGGCTCATCAAATAGGAAAACTTTGGGCTCACGCACGATGGCACGGCCCATCGCGACACGTTGGCGCTGACCGCCTGATAATTGCGAGGGGCGGCGATCAAGTAGGCCGGTGAGTTCAAGGATGCCTGCGGCACGCTCAACCAATGTACGAATTTCTGCTTTGGGTACACGACGTATTTTTAGACCATAGGCCATGTTGTCGTAGACAGTCATGTGCGGATATAGCGCATAGTTTTGAAAAACCATCGCAATATCCCGCTCTGCGGGTTCTAGGTTATTAACGATTCGACCATCAATGGAGATCTCGCCTTCGGTAATGCTTTCTAGGCCAGCCACCATACGCATTAAGGTAGATTTCCCACAGCCGGAGGGGCCCACGATGACCAGAAACTCGCCATCTTGTACATCAATATTGATGCCGTGTATGACTTGGGTGCCGTTGGGGTAAGTTTTCTTAATATTGGAAAATTTTAAGGTGGCCATATAACAATCCAGTCTTGGTATGACTATTTTTCAGAGTCTATCAAGCCCTTCACAAACCAGCGCTGCATTACAAGCACAACGATAGCTGGAGGGGCCATGGCGAGCATGGCCGTGGCCATCACGATGTTCCACTGAGTGACACTGTCACCGCCGGCGATGAGCCTGCGTATGCCCACCACGATAGGATACATATTTTCGCTAGTAGTGCTAATTAACGGCCATAGATATTGATTCCAGCCATAAATAAACTGGATAACAAAAAGAGCGGCTATAGTGGTTTTGGAAAGGGGCAGTAAGATATCCCAGAAAAATCGCATGGGACTGGCCCCATCGATACGGGCCGCTTCCATTAACTCGTCGGGTACGGTTAAAAAAAACTGGCGAAATAGGAAGGTAGCGGTGGCCGAGGCAATCAGGGGCAAAATTAAACCGGTATAACTATTTAGCATTCCTAGTTCTGCGACGACTTGATAGGTAGGCATAATACGTACTTCGACGGGCAGCATCAGAGTGATGAAAATCATCCAAAAAAACAGCAGTCGAAAACGAAAACGAAAATACACGACGGCAAATGCTGACAGCATAGAAATCGCAATTTTTCCTATGGCGATGCCTAACGCCATCACCGTACTTACCCATAACATTTGAATAACGGGCGGATCATTGCGCTTGGTACCGAATAGGGCGGCGCTGTAGTTATCCCAAAAGTGTGCACCCGGTAGTAGGGACATGGGTGCACGAGCCACTTCTACGGCGCTTTGAGTGGAGGCGACAAAGGTTACGTAAAGTGGAAAGGCGATGGTCAGCACCCCAAGAAGTAAAATGAGGTGGCTGAATAAATCAAGCAAGGGGCGGCGTTCAATCATAGTGGGATTAACAGTATCTTATTGATAACTGACTTTACGATCTATGTAACGAAATTGAATCACGGTCAGGATCCCCACTAGCAGCATTAAAATAACGGATTGTGCAGCGGACGAGCCTAAGTCAAGGTTTACAAAACCGGTGGTGAATACACGGTAGACCAATATAGCAGTGCTTTCTCCCGGCCCGCCGCGTGTGACCGTGTCGATAATAGCGAAGGTGTCGAAGAAGGCATAAATGATATTAACTACGAATAAAAAGAACGTAGTAGGAGAGAGCAGAGGAAATACGATAGACCAGAAGCGACGTAAGGGGCTGGCTCCATCAATAGCAGCGGCTTCAATCAAAGAGCGTGGAATCGCTTGTAAGCCGGCCAGGAAAAATAAAAAATTGTAGGAAATTTGCTTCCAGACTGAGGCTAGCACCACCAGAAACATGGCGTCGTTGCTATTAAGACGGGGATTCCATGCGATTCCCCACTTAAACAGATAAACGGCAATAATGCCCACCGAGGGGGAGAATAAAAATAGCCACAAAACCCCCGCTACGGCAGTGGCCACGGCATACGGCCAAATAAGCAGGCCACGGTAAAGCAGGGCGCCACGTACTACGCGATTGGCCATGACAGCTAACAACAAGGCAACACTTAACCCTGATACAGCAACCAAGACAGAAAATAGGGCGGTGGTTTTGAATGATTCCAGGTAGCTACTTTGCGCAAATAGCTCACGGAAATTGTCTAAGCCTACAAACTGACTGGAGAGCCCAAAGGGGTCCTCTAGATGGAAAGCCTGCCAAATTCCTTGGGCAGCGGGCCAAAAAAAGAACACCAAAGTAACCAAAAGCTGAGGGGCTAGGAGCAAGTAGGGCAGCAGCTTATGGTTGAATACGGCACGTTTTTCCATAGGTACGAAGAAAACCGAAGGCTAGACTTGAAAACTAATGGGCGATGGACGAAAAAATAGGGCTATGCGTAGTAACACAACAGGCTCGTATGAGCCTGTTGTGTTTAAATTGTAATGCAGCTTAGCGAATCAAGCCCTACTTCTGGCTTTTCTCAAAACGCTGCAATAGCTCATCACCACGAGTTTGCATCGCTTTCAGACCTTCCTCTACACTGACCTTGCCTGCAAAGATCTGCTCCATCAAGCCTTCCTCGATATCACGAATTTGAGGCAAGAAGCCCAGGCGTATACCGCGGGAGTTTTCGGTGGTGTCTGCGGACAATTGCTGAATGGCAACATCAGTGCCAGGGTTTTTGTCGTAGTAGCCAGACTCTTTCGTTTTCTCGTAGCCCCCTTTCGTCACGGGGACGTAACCGGTTTCTTGGTGCCAGACCGCGGCTTGTTCGGGACTCACTAGAAAATTGAAGAACTCAACAATCCCTTTTTCGACTTCCGCTGGGCGTTTTGCAAACACCCATAATGATGCCCCACCAATAATTGAGTTCTGTGGTGCGCCTTTCACGTCGTCGTAATAAGGTAGGGATGACATTCCTAGATCGAATTCGCCGGTAGCCACAATGTTGGCACGACTGGCGCTTGAGCCCGTAAACATTCCACATTTTCCAGTGGTGAATAAGGAGTTGGCTGTATCGCCACGGCCGCCGTAGGTAAAGGTGCCATCTTTAGCCATGTCAGTTAAGAAGCCTACGTGCTTGGTAAAGAGGGGGTCGTCCAGTTTTAAGCGCGCTTGAGGGCCGCCAAAACCGTTGTCATCACTAGCGTAGGGGATGTTGTGCCAAGCAGCAAAGTTCTCTAATAAGATCCAGCTAGGCCAAGAAGTGGTATAGCCGCACTCGTAGCCGGCTTCACGCAATTTCGCCCCCGCAGCCGCCACTTCAGCCCATGTTTTTGGTGGATTGTTGACATCTAAACCCGCTTTTTTGAATGCATCTTTGTTGTAATAAAAAATAGCGGTGGAACTGTTAAAGGGCATGGAGATAAGCTGGCCGTCGGTAGACGAGTAGTAACCTGCCACAGCCCCTAGAAAATCACTGGCTTTAATAGGCTTGCCGACTTTCTCAGACAAGGCTTCAATGGGTTCTATCGCACCCTTAGCGCCCATCATGGTGGCGGTGCCTACTTCAAAAACTTGTAAGATATCAGGTGCATTGCCAGAGCGGAAAGCGGCGATACCCGCATTCATCGATTCGCCATAGGTACCTTTGTAAGAGGGCACCACCACATAATCTGACTGGGTTTGGTTAAAGTTTTCGACCAGGTCATTGACTCGATCGCCTAAAGCACCTTCCATAGAGTGCCAGAATTGAATTTCTGTGGCAGCATGGGCGGTACCCAGTGTGGCCATTAAAGCAGTGAGTGTTAAAGCAAGTTTATGTTTACGCACGAAAGCTCTCCGGTTAAGTGCTGCCAATCGGAAGGCAGCTTTAAGCCTTACCAGTTTATGACTGGTTTGTGTCTAATGTATGACCAACAAGCTGATTGATTTACTTTACACTTAAAGCCCTGGATTTTGTTAGCCTCAAGTTCAACTATTAAAACATACACTATTACTATGATTAACACTCAACAGACCCCTTTTAAGCTGGCTTTTATAGGCGCGGGTAATATGGCGTGGGCCTTAGCGTCGGGCCTACTTGGTAAACGATTCGGAGGCTCTGACGTGCTTGCCATCGATCCTTATCCAGCCTCGCTAGAGAATTGGAAAGAGCATGGTGTGCGCACTCAAGCCGAGGTCGGACCAGAGTTAAGTCAGCAAAGAGTGTGGGTACTGGCGGTAAAACCGCAAGTGATGCAAGAGGTCGTTACAGCCTGTGCGCCCTATTTGCGCGAGGATACCTTGGTCATCAGTGTGGCGGCTGGTATTCCAGCGGAAACAATCGCCTCTTGGCTAAGTGTGGATAAGCCTTTTAATCGCGTGATACGCTGTATGCCCAATACTCCAGCCTTTATAGGTTGTGGCATTACCGGGCTGATGGCTTTACCGGGTGTCGACGAGGCCGATCGCGAGATTGCACGGCAATTGCTCAAGTCTGTGGGTGAAGTGGTTTGGGTGGAAAACGATGCCGCTATTGATGCCGTGACGAGTCTGTCGGGTAGCGGGCCTGCCTATGTGTTTTTGTTCCTAGAGGCGTTAATTAAAGGTGGCATCGAACAAGGCTTAAGCCCCGAGCAAGCGCGCCAACTTGCCTTGGCAACCTTAAATGGCGCCACACAGTTAGCCACCTTGTCTCCCGAGGAGCCTTCCGTACTGCGTGAGCGAGTGACTTCTAAAGGTGGAACGACCGCCGCCGCCCTAGACGTACTCAACCAGGCCGGTTTCGTCACAACCGTGACCCAAGCGATGGCCGCTGCACGTCAGCGTGCGGCGGACATGGCGCGTGAGTTTTCTTGAATTCAGGGAACGTGTAAGGGTGATGTTTGGCTGTTATTGAGCTGGTGTTCTTGGCGTACTTGGTTGGGGCTTTGGGCAAAATAACGTTTAAATTCACGCGAAAAATGAGGTGTGTCAGCAAAGCCGCAATTCATGGCTATTTGGGTAATGCTGTCAGAGGTGTTTGTAAGCCACCACTTACCGTACTCTAAGCGCAGCTCGCGAAAAAAGCGGGTAGGGCTAGTGGCTAGCTCACTTTTAAATAAACGCTCGAGTTGACGCACGCTCATCCCTACATACTGTGCTATATCTTGGGCTCGTAACTTATCATCAATGCGCTGTTCAATATAGGCAACGGCCTTATGGACTCGTTCATCTTGCACGTGTTCAAGGCTAGCTATAAAGTGTGCCTGCGGTAAGCGCGCCGGGCGAATGTTGTGCAACATCATATGTCGTAAAACCTGTTGCGCCTTTTCGCGGCCGAAGTGGCGTTTCAGTATGTGTAAGGCTAAGTCTATGGCTGCCGTAGAGCCTGCACAGGTGATAATTTTCCCTGTATCGATGAATAGGCTGTCTACCCTAGCGTGGACGTCAGGATAGCGACGTATAAACTCATCGAGCACATTCCAATGAACGCATACCGGTTGCGCACCAAGAAGCTGTGCTTGTGCTAAGGCAAAGGTACCCGTGCAAATACCTAAAAGGTTTATTTTCTTTTCCCAGGCCGCTTGCAACCAGTCAATCAAAGGAGTGGACGGATTGCGTTCGATATAACTATTTCCGCCACAAATGGCAATGTAATCAAATTGCTTAGGATCTAGTAACGGTTGTAGCTCGGTCATTAAGGTGCCTGCACTGGAACGCCTGTCTTTGCCATCCATACTCATGACTGTCCACTTAATGTGTATTTGCCTGCTTTGTCCGCCATAATCGGCCCCCAATCTAAGCACATCTAAAAAGCCGGCGAAGGCAGTTAGGGTGAATTGATCGAGAATCACGATGCCAACACGCAATGGAACAGGAGTCATATGTTTTTTAAAAAGATTAACCTATCTAAGTTTGTCGTAATAATACATTTTATTGGCTAAATTATTCAATGTTAATTTTGTGTTTCGTTTCATGATAGAGACTCAAAACTCTAACGACAGCAGGAGACAAGATGAAGACCAAATTGTTTGGAGTATTAGCGGCCAGTATGCTCTGGAGCTCTATAGCTCAAGCCGACGAGGTACGCGTTGCGTGGTATGGAGGAAATTGGGGAGATGCTTTTGACGTCTGCATTGCCCAGCCTTTTACCCAGGCAAGCGGCATCAAGGTAATCCCCGAAATTGGTACCTCAACAACCAGTCTTGCAAAATTACGTCAACAAGCCACCAAGCCTGTGATCGATGTGGTGTTTTTGGACGGGGGTATCAGTGAGTTAGCTTATGCGGAGGGCTTAATACAACCCTTAGACTTGGCTAAGTTAAGCAATAGTGAGCTCATGCTAGCACAAGGCATTTACCGTATGGGCGACGTCCCCTTTGCAGTAAGCGTCGGGTACTACTCTTTAGGCATCGCCTACGACACTCGTGAAGTAAAAACCCCACCCAGCAGCTGGAACGCCTTGTGGGATAAGGCTTATGAGGGGGCTGTAGTGATTCCTGCGCCAGCAAACTCGGCAGGTATTCCTTTTCTGTTTTACCTTAATCAGGTTTTTGGTGGCAATAACGAAAACTTAACACCTGTTTGGGATAAGTTGAAAACCTTAGATGTCGCCGCCTATTACGATAGTTCCGGCGCGGCGAGCAATGCGTTTCAAGCAGGTGAAGCGGTTATCGGAGCTCACTTTAACGTAGGTGCGTGGGATTTAGCAGATAAAGGCTTGCCTATTGCCTTCGCTGTGCCGAAAGAGGGCGTATGGGCTACGGATGCCCGTGTGCATCAAGTGAAAAATGGTCCTAATGCGACTGCAGCAGAGCAATTCATCAACGCAGCAATGACCAAGGAAAGCGCTGCGTGCCTAACTGAAAAGCTTTATTTGGGTCCAGCAGTTAAGCAGGTAGAACTAACGCCAGAGGTTCAAAAGAAGATGCCCTGGGGAGTAGGTGGTTCAGTGGAGCAGTTAACTCTCTCTAACTGGGAACTAGTCAACGCTGAGCGAGCCTCTGTAACGGATACTTGGAATCGCGAGTTAGGCCGCCGTTAATCCAGTAAAACATGTAGAACGAAGATAGTAAGCCTGAGCTCTCGTTGAGCTTAGGCCGCGGATTGCTGCGCACAAAATATGTAGTAAGGAACCTAAGATGACGCCTCTTTTATCAATCCAGGGTATAGATAAGACCTTTAAGAATCAATACAGGGCACTACAAAATATTGAGCTGGACGTGATGCCGGGCGAGTTTCTGGCCCTGCTGGGCCCGAGCGGCTGCGGCAAAACCACATTACTCACCACCATCGCTGGATTTTTACAACCTGATAAAGGGCGCTTGATCTATGACGGTGCCGACATCACGGAAAAACCGGCTCACCAGCGAAAACTGAATACCGTGTTTCAAAGCTATGCGTTGTTTCCTCACATGAGCATTCTTAAAAATGTGATGTATGGACCTGAACGGGCAGGAGTCAAAGTAGGCATAGCGCGCGAACAGGCTCTAGAAGCACTTGCTCTTGTAGGTTTAGAGGGTTTTGATTCCCGTATGCCCTCCGAACTATCGGGAGGCCAAAGACAACGCGTTGCTTTAGCGCGAGCTATTGTTAATAAACCGAAGTTACTGCTACTCGATGAGCCCCTGTCAGCACTGGATTTAAAACTTCGTAAACGGATGCAAATTGAGTTGAAAGCCTTACAGGAAAAGTTGGCTATTTCTTTTATTTTCGTCACGCATGATCAAGAAGAAGCCCTAGCAATGGCTGATCGCATAGTAGTGATGAATCAAGGCAGGATAGAGCAAATAGGGACTGGCCATGAGATATATAGCCACCCACAAAGTCGGTTTGTAGGCGAATTTATCGGCGATGCCAATTTATTGGAAATTTCCCGTGCAGGTAGCGGCTCCAGCCTAGCGTTAACGGGGCAAATAGTTGATGTGGCCAACGATGCAGAGGTGATGTTGGTCCGACCTGAAAACGTCCAACTGAGTCAATCCAGTGCCCATGGCTTGGCGGGTCACGTGTTAGACGTGATTAACCTAGGCGGGCAAACTACCATTTACGTACAAATTGGCCAGTCTGTTTTACAAGCCAATCAGCAAGGTGGCAACATCATGGCCTTGCGGCGCGGCGATGCCGTATACGTAACCCTGGACCTTAGTAAAGCCAGTGCCTTAGGAGCCTAACCATGAGGCTCAGTGTTATAGCCAAAGTGCTTGCCTTACCCGTCGTTTTTTTCGTGTGTTTTTTCTTAGTGCCTCTAAGCGTGGTGTTGATGTCTAGCTTATGGGTTCAGAATCAGCTCTCGTTTGAGCACTATCTCACGATACTACTAGACCAGTACCACTGGAGCGTCATTTGGGTGACCATCAAGCTAGGCATTTATTCCACCTTGATTTGTGCCTTATTAGGTTACCCCTTGGCATGGTTCATGATTCGCATCGTGAGTACGCCACTGTGGCGCAGACTACTGGTGATTTTGCTTATCGTGCCCTTATTTACCAGCAATATTGTGCGCTCGTTTGGATGGATGGTGCTATTGGGCCGCACTGGTTTTATCAACGAAACGCTCCAGAACATGGGACTGATCGAACGACCCATCCGATTTTTGGGGACTGAGCTAGGCATACTCATCGGCTTAGTTTATATCTTGCTGCCTTTTATGGTGATCTCTGTGGGGGCCTCCATTAGTCGCATTGATCGTTCACTAGAATATGCATCGCGCGACTTGGGGGCAGGTCATTGGGAAACCTTCCGCTACATTAGTTTGCCGCTGACCTTACCTGGTTTGGCCGCTGGTTCCATTATGGTATTCGCTTTGTCAGTCAGTGCTTATGTGACGCCGGCCTTATTGTCGGGTGGACGTGTCACCGTTTTGCCTATGCTGATCTACCAGCAATACAGCACTGTTTTTAACTTTAGTTACGGTGGGGCACTCAGTATTGTGCTGTTGTTGGCCACCTTGTTTTTAGTCGCGTTTGCTAATCGGCTAGGTTCCACAAAAGGAGGTGACAAATAATGGGCCGCTTCATTATTGCCTGCATCGCCTATGTGGTGATCCTGTTCTTGGTACTGCCATTAGTTGTCATTATTGGTTCTTCATTGACAAGCAGCAGCTACCTAAGCTTCCCGCCTGAAGGGCTTAGCCTGAAGTGGTACGCCTTGGTATTCGAAGACAAAACGTATACCCATGCTTTTCTGATCAGTACGGGGCTGGCCTTATCAGCCACGTTAGTCGCTATTGTGCTGGCTATTCCTGTGGCCTTGGTCACTGCACAACAACGCTTCCCCGGCAGGGAGCTACTGTCAACCCTTTTTAACGCGCCGTTAATTGTGCCCTACCTAGTGATTGGCTCCGCGCTTTTGCAGTTCACCGCTCAGCTAGGTTTTGCGCAGACATTCTGGTCATTGCTGTTAGGGCATATACTGATTATTACGCCCTTTGTCATTCGCTCTGTCTACGCCTTGTTGGATAGTGATCACGAATTGTTGGAACGCGCTTCGGCAGACTTGGGTGCCTCAGCTTGGGAAACTTTCCGCCATATCACCTTGCCACTTATTCGTCCTGGCATTGTGTCAGGAGCTTTCTTTGCTTTTATTACGTCGTGGATCAACGTAGAGCTATCGATGTTTCATACCAATGCGGTGCTCAACACCACCCCCGTACAACTGTTTAATTATGTTCAATATTCGGTTGATCCGATGATTTCGGCGGTCTCTGCAATAACAATTTTTATATCGTTGCTTGTTATTGTTATTTTGGATTTAACGATAGGTTTAGATGTGTTTGCGAGTGATAAAAAATGAATATGCGTGCTCCTGAAATAATTGGAATGCAAACAAAAAATGTATTCGATGTTATTTATACCCATACAGAAGGCGAGCCTTTGTGTATCATACACAGCGGCATTCCTTACCCCGTTAACTCGACTGTGCTGGAAAAGCGGCAGTTTTTGACTGAGCACTACGATTGGGTGAGAATGGCCCTGATGCGTGAGCCGCGCGGCCATAATGATATGTTTGGTGTCTTCTTAACACCACCTTCCAGCCCAGAATATGATGCTGGTCTCATTTACATTGATGGTAAAACCTATTCTCACATGTGCGGGCATGGCACTATTGCCGTAGCGATGGCAATGGTAGCTTATGGTTTAGTGGCGCGAGATCCGAGCGGCACCACTACCATACGTTTTGAGACAACAGCAGGGCTGGTAGTGGCCGAGGTTAGCAGCGACGGCGAACAGGTTTTACATACAAAGTTTGAAAACGTGCCCGCTTACGTAGAAGCACAAGACATAGAAATTGAACTGCCTAAGTACGGTAAGCTGAAAGCAGATATAGTTTGGGGAGGAAACTACTTTGGAATTATTGATTTGTGCGAAAGCGAATTACGCATTTCGCCAGAAAATGGTCGTGAGTTGATTGAAATGGGCTTATTGGCGCGTGATCAAATCAATGCCCAATACAAGATTCAGCACCCCACTCAGGCACACATTACTGACCTGAACTTTATCACTTTTTGGCATCAGCCCAGCATTGAAGGGGCTATGTATAAAAATGTGCACGTATTTAGTGCCGGACAGCTAGATCGCTCGCCTGGCGGGACCGGTACTAGTGCCATGATGGCAATGTTCGAAGCTCGCGGGAAAATGGGCTTACACCAGCCCATTCGCTCAGAGGGGCTATTAGGCAGCGGAACCTTTGAGGGATGCTTGCTGGGCGAAGTGGATTTGAACGGTAAGCGCGGTGTTCGTCCTACCGTGAAAGGCACGGCTAGCGTTCTAGGCACAGCACGTTGGGAAATTAATCGGGATGATCCCGTAGGCGCAGGTTTTATCGTACGTTAAGGTAATGTGGAGCGGTAGGGCGCGTGCTAACCGCTCCGCAAAGTCTTATAGGTAAATAATTTGGAATTTGTGTAACGTTATAAAAAACTCGTCAACTTTACTCAAACAACGGCATGTCTGTCTACGTGCCAGCAAGTTAGATATTGCGAAACGTTGAGGCCAACGTTTTTTAGCGATAATAAAATAAATAAGAATATTTAATCATTATTTTTTAATTGCAAGTGTAATGTGCAGCTACTCCTAAAGTTTGCGCTAGGGCTTATCCGTAGTGACAGGTTGCCACAGCGAAGACAGAATAAACAGACCTTCAGACATGAAGCTCAAAACAACAATATTTTTCTTTATCCTGGCGACCCCAGGTATGGAATTTTTGGGAGATAGCTGTAATGAATATTAAACAATGCTTCACCCCGGTGGCTGCTGCTCTTTTGGCCGCGGCCTGCTTTAGCGGCAATGTTCTGGCCGCGGAAACGATCAAAATAGGTATTCCACAGCCCATGACGGGCCCAGCAACCCAATATGGTGATCAAATACAGGCAGGAGCATTAACGGCCATTGACGCCATCAATGCTGCAGGAGGGATAAAAGGCAAGCAACTAGAGGCGGTATTGATTGATGATGCGTGCGAACCTAAACAGGCCGTGCCGTCCGCTAACCGCGTAGTCAACTCTGGGGCCAAATTTGCGGTGGCTCATGCCTGCTCCGGCACGACAGTACCAGCAGTGAACGTGTACGAGCAAGAGGCCATTGTTGCCATTACCCCCGGAGCGACCGCTCCGGCCGTGACGGATACGATTAAGCCGCATTACTTTTTCCGCACCATAGGCAGGGACGATCAGCAGGGGCCTTTTGCTGCCGACTATATTGTGGATGTGCTGAAGCCAAAAACTATCGCTATCTTGCACGACAAACAAACTTACGGCTCTGGAGTGGCCTCGCAAGTTCGTACGGCACTGAAAGATAAAGACGTCAATATCGTCATGGATGAGGGTATTAACGTTGGCGATAGCGATTATTCAGCCGTGATTACCAAATTACGTAGTTTGAATCCAGACTTAGTTTACTTTGGAGGCTACCATGCTGAATTGGGCCTATTGCTACGCCAAGCACGTGAGCAAGGCTTAAATAATACGTTCATGGGTCCAGAGGGTGTGGCCAACAATGACTTGTTCGCCATTGCAGGCCCAGCCGTAGAAGGTTTGTTAGTGACGCTGCCCACCGACTTCACCAAAATGCCTAGCAACGCAGAGGTGATGGAAAACTTTAAAAAGTATAAGCGTAATCCTAACGGGGCCTTTACCTTCCCCGCCTATGCGGCAATACAGGTAATTAGCGATAGTATCAATGCCGTAGGCGAAGATTCGACTAAGGTGGCGGACTATATGCACGACAACACTTTCGATACTGCCATTGGTAAAGTAGAATACGACTCCAAGGGCGATCTCAAGCAGTTTGAGTTCGCTGTATTCAAGTGGAATAAAGACGGAACCTTTGATCTGATCACTGACTAAAGTCGCACATCAGGCCTCCGCTCATTGATCTGGGCGGGGGCATTGTTATTTAATGCGATGATCAAAAATTAAAGGGTTAGTTAACCCAATGGAATTAAGTATGTCAGAACTATTACCCCAAATAGTGCAGCAGCTTTTCAATGGTCTTTCATTAGGCGCCATTTATGCACTGATCGCTATAGGCTACACCATGGTCTACGGCATTATAGGAATGATTAATTTCGCGCACGGCGAAATTTATATGATAGGCGCCTATGTGGGCCTAGTCACCTTAACGGCCATAGGGGTGGGCAGCGGCCTGCCTATCTGGCTGATTATCTTGATTATGCTGTTGATTGCCATGGCGGTAACTGCCGTATATGGCTATGCAGTAGAAAAGGTCGCTTATGCTCCGCTACGGGGCAGTCCACGCCTAGTACCTTTAATCTCAGCTATCGGGATGTCAATTTTCCTGCAGAACTGGGTGGCTTTGGGGCAGGGCGCACGCGATATGGCCGTGCCCACTTTGGTCACTGGTTCTTTGCAGTTTACGATGGGTTCTGATTTTGTCGTGACGGCTCCGTACTCACGGATTATGATTATTTTAGTCACGATCGTGCTTATGATCATGCTCAGTATTTACATTAAATACTCGCGCTTAGGTCGCGCCTCAAGGGCTTGCTCGCAAGACTTGCGCATGGCTAACCTATTGGGCATTGATACGAATAAAATTATTTCTTTCACTTTCATCATTGGTGCCATGCTGGCAGCAGTGGGAGGGGTGTTGATTGCTCTGGCTATTGGGAAACTGAACCCATTTATTGGCTTTGTGGCCGGGATTAAAGCGTTTACCGCCGCTGTGCTGGGAGGGATAGGTAGCATACCCGGAGCCATGCTGGGTGGGGTGTTATTAGGTTTGGCAGAAACATTTGCCGCCGCTTTTATCTCTTCTCAGTACAAAGACATTGTGGCCTTTAGTTTGTTGGTATTGATTTTGCTGTTCCGTCCAACAGGGCTATTGGGTAAACCGGAAGTGGAAAAAGTCTAATGGCAAATCGTCTCACTCACGCATTAATTGCCGCCTTCATGGCGGGGGTAATCGTCGCACCCATCTTTGGTTTTCAAATTTTACGTGTAGGGGTTAAAACAGAGTTGCAACCCGATTGGCCCATGATCTTCACCGGCATGGCGCTCGTTTTTATTGTTCAGTTACTCAAGCCTTTATTGCATCGCACTCGCCAGTTGAGTGCCGGCAGTAGCTTTACCTTGCCCAAGCCATCTGCTCGAGTGCGGCAGTTGTTAATGCTGCTAGTCGTACTGGTAGCACTAATTTGGCCATTTACCACTGGGCGAGCTCAGGTGGATATTGCCACTTTGGTGCTGATTTACGTCATGCTGGGTTTGGGGCTTAATATTGTAGTGGGCTTTGCTGGCTTGCTGGATCTAGGCTTTGTGGGTTTTTATGCTGTAGGGGCCTACACCTATGCTTTGCTGTACCAGTACTTAGGATGGGGATTCTGGGAGGCTTTACCCGCGGCTGGCGCCATGGCGGCGCTGTTTGGCTACTTACTAGGCTTTCCTGTGCTGCGTTTGCGTGGCGATTATCTCGCAATCGTTACTTTAGGCTTTGGTGAAATCATACGGTTATTGCTTATTAACTTATACGATTTTACCGGCGGCCCAGATGGAATTTCCGGTATTCCTAAGCCCACTTTTTTTGGTTATGTGATGGCGCGTCGTGCTCCTGAAGGCGAGGTAACCTTTCATGACATGATGGGCTGGTCTTTCAGTAACCAAGACGTGGTCATTTATCTGTATTTGATGGCGTTGGTGCTTGCCTTAGTCACCTTGTACGTATCGAATCGATTGATACGCATGCCTATAGGGCGCGCTTGGGAAGCGTTACGGGAAGATGAAATTGCCTGCCGCTCATTGGGTATGAACCCCACTAATATCAAACTCTCCGCCTTTACTATTGGCGCCATGTTCGCTGGTTTCGGTGGAGCTTTCTTTGCTGCACGTCAAGGCTTGGTGAATCCTGAATCCTTTACCTTTATTGAATCAGCGTTGATCTTAGCGATTGTCGTGTTGGGTGGAATGGGCTCTCAGCTAGGGGTGATCTTAGCGGCGGTGGTATTGACGGTCGTGCCCGAGTTGGCACGCGAATTTCAAGAGTATCGCATGCTGATATTCGGTTTGGTGATGGTATTTATGATGGCATGGCGCCCACAAGGCCTCCTTCCGGTTAGCCGTCCTCACGTGGAGTTGCGTACATGAGTCAACGTCAAAATCAGGCTAAGCCTTTATTACAGGTGAGCGACTTGTGCATGCGTTTTGGCGGATTATTAGCCGTCGATAACGTGAAATTCGAGCTGGGTAGCGATGAAGTGTTCGCTATCATTGGGCCGAACGGAGCGGGGAAAACCACCGTCTTCAATTGTATTAGTGGTTTTTATCGGCCTACAGAAGGCAGCATCACCTTAGACGGTAAGTCCATACATGGCTTAAGTAGCCACCAAGTGGCTCAGTTGGGTTTGGTGCGCACGTTTCAAAACGTACGTTTATTTAAGAAACTGACCGTCCTAGAAAACCTGCTTGTCGCTCAGCACAGTTTGATAAAAAGTGGCTTATTGTCCGGGTTGCTAAAAACTAGTGCATACCGCCGATCGGAGGAAGAGGCACTTGATCGTGCCGCCCAATGGTTGGACTTCATGGATATCCGTGAGTACGCTAACCGTGAGGCTGGTAACTTAGCGTACGGGCATCAGCGACGCTTAGAGATCGCTCGCTGCATGATTACCAACCCGCGCTTATTATTGCTCGACGAGCCCGCTGCTGGGTTGAATCCACAAGAAAAACGTGACTTACAAGGGCTGATTGATCATTTACGGCGCGAATTTAACGTGGCGGTGCTGCTGATTGAACATGATATGAGTCTGGTTATGGGGGTTTCTGATCGTATCTTGGTGATGGAGTACGGTAAACCTATTGCCATGGGACTGCCTGAAGAGGTGCGTAATGATCCTCGCGTTATTAAAGCTTACCTGGGAGAAGAGTAGTGTTAAAACTTGAACAGGTATCGACTTATTACGGTGCCATACAGGCGTTGAATCAGGTTAGCGTAGAGGTAAATCAAGGCGAAATCGTTACCTTAATTGGCGCTAATGGTGCGGGTAAAACGACACTGCTAATGACAGTTTGTGGCTCGCCGCGGGCCTCATCTGGCACTATAACGTTCCAGGGCACGGATATTACCCATATGGATACGCACCGCATTATGCGTCAAGGTATCGCGATTTCTCCCGAAGGACGGCGCGTGTTTCCTGACCTTACCGTATCGGAAAATCTCAAGATGGGCGGTTTTTTCATGAGTCGTCACGAGATCGATGAGGGGGAAGATCATGTCTATACGCTTTTCCCACGCCTAAAAGAGCGAGCCACGCAACGGGCAGGAACCATGTCGGGTGGTGAGCAGCAAATGTTGGCTATAGGTAGGGCATTAATGTCTAAACCTAGCTTGCTGTTATTGGACGAGCCTACTTTGGGTTTGGCACCGTTGATTATTGCGCAAATTTTTGACATTATCCGTACTATTCGAGACGAAGGTGTGACGGTATTTTTAGTGGAGCAAAATGCAAACAAAGCCTTGCAGGTTGCTGACCGTGGCTATGTGCTAGAAACCGGTAAGCTAGTGATGCAAGACACAGGCGCGAATTTACTGGCCAATCCAGATATTCGGAAAGCGTATTTAGGTAGTTAATGGAGTGAAAAAAAGGGTGTTCTTAGTGAACACCCTTTTTCATTACACAAAGGCCTTAACTGGCATCTTTACGTAGACGACCACCATGTGGTACAGAGTCGGCACCTAGCACTTTGCCATTAATCTTTTGTCCATAAAGATCGGTTTTGGCATCGTGATATTTTTTCTGTGTTTCTTCAACGGATCCATTAAAACGTGGATCTTGCGGCCTATCGTGCCCATTCATGTAATAGGCCACATCCCAAGCATCTTGATCAGACAGCGTGTTGCCATGACCTAACGGCATATTGGCTTTGATAAAAGCGGCGGCGGTAGGAATGCTTTGCATCCCAGCCCCCCAGTTATAGGATTGATCGCCCCACAAGGCTGGGAACACCATGTGTCCATTCACGCTTTGTCCTTGCCCGTCTGCGCCGTGGCACAGCACACAATTTTGCGCATAGACTTTCTCACCACGTACGTAGTCCGGTTTTTGTGCTGGTTCTGGTAAGCGCTTGAATCCTTGCCCTTCCAGTACGACGCCCGTGGGGGCCCCGCGAGCGAGCCAATACATATAGCTTTCCAGGTCGACAATGACTTGATCTTCAGCAGGAGGCTTTTGACCATTCATGCTATAGGTAAAGCAGCCTTGTAAGCGTTCTGCTAGGGTGTTCACGTGCTCGTTTTTAGCACGGTAAGCGGGGTACAGTACATAAGCGGCCCATAGAGGCGAGGCGTCTTTACGACGTCCTGCGTCCATGTGACAGCTCACACAATTCATGTTGTTACCAACGAAATTTGGGGCGTTCTGAGGCGTTTTAAGAAAAATAGCTTGGCCCCGTTTCACCGCCTCGCCAAACGGAGTGTCTGGAATGCTGTGGGCATCAGGCGGATCAAATTTTGGTCGATACTCGCCTAAGTCGACCCCTTGGGCGCTGACCACACTACTCATTGCCAATAAACAGGCGCCACTGAATAAAGAAATATGTTGTGTCCACAATGGTTTCATTATTTGGCTCCCTGAGTTGCTGCTTTACTTAGCTCTGTGGGCAGAGCTGCAAAGTAGTCTGCTGTCGCTTGAATCTGCTGTTCATTCATGCGCTTAGCAATATCGCCCATAATAGATTGCGGTCCGGGGTCACGACTGTTGGTTTGCCATGCTTTGAATTGAGCCGTAATGTAGGCGGCCGATAATCCGGCAATGGCGGGGAAAGAGGTGCCTACGCCCACTCCTCCTGGCCCATGACACTGTATACAGGCGGGAATATTGTTATCCCAGTCTCCGCGATTGGCAATCCATGCTCCGAGCTGGGATTGTGCAGGGTAGAGATCCTGAACGTTGCTGAGTTTTTGCTTATCCCATGGTGGGCTTAGCTGCGAGTAGTAAGCGGCCACCGCTTTCATTTGATCTGCAGACATCGCCTTTGCAATAGGCTCCATGATGGGGTTTTGGCGCTTCCCGTCGTGAAAGTGGGTGAGCTGCTCGGTCAGGTAGCTAGTACCTTGTCCGGCTAAAAAAGGAAAACCAGCCGCAGCATTACCTTCACCTTGAGCGCCGTGACAGGTGACACAGGCTAACACTGCGCCGCTGCCAGAGGTGGCGATAGTTTTACCCTGGTCAGTGAGTTCATCCGCGGATCCACTGGCGCAGACAAGCAGAGCTGAAAGTAACCACCATTTCTTGCTGGGTGCTGGCCGAGATGAGCTTGGTTTTTGCATGATATATGTTTCCCCATGTCTTAACAGGATTAGTTTAACGCTGTTAGATCAAATGGGCATATAAAAACTACTTATTTGCCTAAACTGTCATTGTTCGCTTGTTAGCGCTGTGCAGATTGAGTTTGCCCCTTGCTGCTGGCTGGTGTAGGGAAGCAGTGCGGCCTATGGTAAGCATAGGCCGCAAGAGGTTACAGTAGACCTTCCGCTTTCAGCGCTGCTTGAACGGCGGGATCCTGTTCAAGCTTTTGGCTTACTCGGGTAAGGTTAGTAAGGCTGGATAGATCTAAACCTAAACGTCCCGCCCAACGTAGCACCACATAGAGATAAGCATCGGCGACGGAGCGCTGGGCGCCTAAGAAATCACGACCATTTAAGTGTTGGTTAATATGAGCAAATTGCTTCAACAGCAACTCACACGTAAGAGATTTGACTTCGGCTTGGGCGGCCTCTGAGTGGGCATAACGTTGCACACCAAAGACCACGCCAAAGTTGCGGTGTATGTCAGCATTCAGAAATGCTAACCAACGACGAACCTCGGCACGCTCCTGAAGTGTTTCACCCAATAAGTTAGCGCTGGGGTACAGTTCAGCCAAGTATTCTAAAATTGCAATGCTTTGTGTTAGAACAAAATCACCATCTTGTAGTACTGGCGCCGCCCCAAGGGGATTTAGAGCCAAGAAAGCAGGCTCTTTCAGGGCCTCACGACTCACTGCTTCCGCCTCGTAAGGTGTACCTATCCATTCCAATGCAATGTGCGTGACTAAGGGACACGCTCCGGCTAAATAATAGAGTTTCATGCCTAGCCCTTATAAGGGTAATAAATTGGTAGGTCGCTGCTCACAACGAGCAGTGGCGAAGTCATCAAGGTCGTAAGTGAGTGTGCAGAAATGCTTCCATGCGCTCATAGAATTCAAATTTATTTTCCTCATTCGCAAAGCCATGTCCTTCGTTCTCTTTCACCATATATTCGACATCGATAGAACGTTTCTTTAATGCCTCAACGATTTGATCGCTTTCCGCTATGTTAACGCGCGGGTCTTGAGCGCCTTGGGCGACAAACAAAGGCGTTATAATTTTATCAGCTTGTAGGGCAGGGGAGTTGGCTTCGAGCTTGGCTTTGTCCTTCACAGGATCGCCCACCATGGCATGCATTTTTGTCAGTAACGGTTTCCAGTATGGGGGAATAGTTCCCATAAAGGTCAGCAGGTTTGACACGCCTACGTAGTCCACTGCTGCGGCATAGAGTTCTGGCGTTTTAGTGATGCCCGACAATACTGCATAGCCGCCATAGCTAGCCCCGTAGATACCGATACGCTTGGGGTCAGCGATGCCTTGGTCGATGAGCCATTGCACACCGTCGGTGATATCGTCTTGCATGCTAAGGCCCCATTGCCCAAAGCTAGCTTCCCAAAACTTACGGCCATAGCCGGTTGAGCCCCTAAAGTTCATTTGCAGCACCGCGTAGCCGCGATTGGCTAAGAATTGTGCTTCCGGATTAAAGCCCCACGAGTCACGTAACCATGGTCCACCATGTGGATTGACGATGACCGGAAGGTTCTTAGGCTCTTTGCCAACGGGTAGGGTCAGGTAGCCATTAATAGTCAGTCCGTCACGGGCTTGATATTGTATTGGCTGTACTGGTGCCATATCTTGCTCGCTTAGAGTCGGATTGATGTCAGCCAGTTTATGCAGGGTGTTAGTCTTGGCATCGTAGATATACCTAACACCGGGAGTACGGTCATTGTAGGCAGCGACAATAAACTTTTGCTCGTCAGGGGTAGAGTCTTGAAGGCTTAACTGATAGTTGGGTAAGTGCTGTTGGAGCTTTTCATAACGGGCTTTATCTTCGGCGTCAAAATAAGTACGTTGAGGCTTATCCGTTTCGTAATAAGCGGCGGTTAGTACCTTTCGTAGACGTGAAAAGCTAGCGGTATCGATGTCGTGACCGTCAACGCTTAGCACGACCTCTTCGACATCGGGTGCAGCAGGATCAATCAGAACTAAGGATGCGGTGTCACGCCCACGATTGCTCAAGGCATAAAAACGTTGATTATCCTCGTGAAAGAATAAAGGGGTGACGGAAGTGCGAAAATCCGTTTTGATCAAAGGGCTAAAATCTTGTTTTTCATCGGCGCGGTACAACAGCTCGCTATCTAAGCCGTCTGAGGTCATGGCAAATCGAACTTTGCCTTCTAGGTCAGTGCTCCAGCCCATGATATTGCCAGGGTTTTCGGCCACTAAGGTGCTTTCACCCGTATTGACATTAATTTTATAGACATCAAAAACTTCAGGGTTACGGCCGTTGTGACTGACTAAAATATGGTCTGGATCATCAGGAAGATCATCCTGCAGCCTTGCTCGTACACCACTTAAGGGAGTCAGGTCGCGGGTTTCTCCGCTGTGAACATTGACCGCAACCACATGGTAGTTTTCATCACCACCTACATCCTTACCGTAAACAATGGTGTCATTACCTTTCCAGAAGAATGTCGCCAGATCACGATCAGTAACCGCGCTCAAGCGCTTGACCTCGCCCACAGGGGTGCTACCGTCTAGGGCTTGAATATGGATGTTATTACGCGCAGGTTGTCCTTCTATGGATACCGGCTCCATAAAGCCAAGCATTTTGCCATTATCAGAAAGACGGAATTGGCTGCGCTGTGGGGTGCGGAAAAAGTCGCGTATATCGTATTGCTTAACCGAGTCCAGAACTGGGGTGGGGGCCACCATGGCTTGTCCGGTAATGGACAAAAGCAAAGATAAAAGCATATAAAACTACCTTATTCCAGTGTTGATTGAGTAGGATGGATCATTCACGACGACATCACTATGTGGTCAGTGGTGTAAAACACCTTTACAGGGTAGTGTGTTACGCCCACGTATGTCACTATAAACAATTATTCAGTATTCTTTTTCTGAGTCACTTATCTTAATCAGGAGTTCCCGTTTCCATGAGTACGAACCCGCAGCACATTGTTTTTCTTGATGGCGACACGATGGCAGAGAGCGTTAGTCTTCCTGCTTTTGGCTTCACACATACCTTAACTGTGTATCCACGCACACGTCCAGAACAACTTGCAGAACGTATTGCCGAAGCGGATATCGTTATCACGAACAAAGTGGCTATAGGCGCCGATGCACTTACTCAGGCTAAACAGCTCAAATTAATCGCAATCGCCGCCACGGGAAGTGACATGATCGATTTGGCCAGTTGCAAAGAACACGGGGTAGCAGTTTGCAACATTCGTAATTATGCGACCAATACGGTGCCCGAGCATGTGTTGGCGTTAATGTTTGCATTGCGCCGCAGCCTAGTGCCGTATCGCCAGTCCGTACAAAATGGGCGTTGGCAAGAAGCCGATCAGTTTTGTTATTTTGATTACCCCATTTACGATTTAGCAGGTAGTACGCTGGGTATTGTCGGCGCGGGCTCCTTAGGGCAGTCGGTGGCAAAACTGGCTCAGGCTTTAGGCATGAAAACCGTATTTGCCGAACAAAAAGGCGTGTCTGCCGACCAAGTACGGTCAGGGCGGGTGCCGTTTGAAGACATGCTTAGGCAAGCCGATGTCATTAGTTTGCATTGCCCTTTAACGCCCCAAACCGAGCATTTGCTTTCCACGGCCGAGTTCAACTTAATGAAACCAGGCCGTACTGTGTTGATCAATACGGCTCGTGGTGGCTTAGTCGATAACGAGGCATTAGAGCAGGCTTTGCGTAGCGGTCAATTGGGCGGAGCCGGCATAGACGTCTGCACCCCCGAGCCTCCTCCCGCGGATCATATTTTGATGCGCTTGCTTGATTTACCCAACTTTATTTTGACACCGCATGTGGCCTGGGCGAGCCAAGAAGCCATGCAAGCGCTGGCAAATCAACTGGTCGATAACATCAATGCTTTTGTCGCAGGCCAAGCACAGAACCTGTTATGAAGGAAACCTGCTCTGATTGCTTCAAGCCCAGCTTTTCATTAGCTGGACGTATTGCCTTAGTGACTGGCTCTGGGGCTGGGCTGGGTCTTGTCGTAGCCAAGGCTTACGCTGCTAGCGGTGCAAGCGTCATACTGAACGGACGTAACCTGCTACGTTTGCAAAGCCTGCAAGCGGAGTTGGCCGAGCAAGGTCTAGCGGTGCAGTACTGGCACCAAGACTTAGCCGCGTTAGATGAGTTGCCCGAGTCATTCCAAGCGCTGCAGGACCGCGTAGGAACGCCTGACATTTTGTTCAATAATGTCGGGCAAAGGCTGCGTAGCCGTTTGCAGGATGCCAACTGGAGCGATATTGAACACTTGTTGCAGGTCGACTTGCTGGCGCCGTTACGGCTATCGCAGCTTGTGGCTCAAGCCATGTTAGCAAAGGCTGACTCAAGCGGCAGGATTATTACGGTGACCTCTATTGCTGGGGAGCTAGCTCGTTATGGCGATGCCATTTATCCCGTTGCCAAACAAGGCTTGAGTGCGATGGTGCGTGCTTTGGCGGTGGAGTTCGGTCCCAAGGGCATTACCAGTAACGGCATAGCGCCGGGCACTTTTGCTACTGAGTCGAATGCGGAACTGGCTAAGGATCCTATAAAAGGTCCCTTGGTAGTGGGGCGTAATCCGTTAGGGCGTTGGGCCCAACCAAATGAAATTGCAGGCGCTGCGGTGTTTCTCGCCTCCCCATCAGCCTCTTATGTGAATGGGCATATACTGGTAGTAGATGGTGGTTTTTCGATAACCTTTTGACGTAAAAACAGATGACAAATCAGCGTGCTTTGAGGGTAGGGATTAATGGTTATGGCCGTATTGGGCGTTGTGTTTTAAGGGCTATTTATGAGCGCTATCCCCAGTTGAACTTCGAGCTAGTGGCGATTAACGAATTGGCGAATATCGAAACCATGGCTTACCTGACCCAGTACGACTCAACGCATGGGGTTTTTCCTGGCGAGGTCAGCTTCGATCAGGAACATCTCATTGTTCGCGGACAAAGCATTAAAGTGTTACATCAAGCCGACCCACGGCTTACCCCGTGGGGGGATTTGCAACTGGATTTACTACTAGAGTGTAGTGGGGCATTTTCCGAGCGCGAGCAACTAAATCGTTTTATTGCTGCTGGTTGTCCCCGTTTATTGGTGTCTCAACCTACTCGTAGTGCCGCGGACGTCGACTATACCGTGGTGGCAAGCATCAACGAAGATGGTCTCCAAGCAGAACATACCGTGGTTTCCAATGCCTCCTGCACAACCAATGCCATCGTCCCTGTTTTGGCGCACTTAGACCGTCATATAGGCATACGGCACGCATTCTTAACCACCTTGCACTCGGTCATGAATGACCAACCTATGCTAGATGGTTATCACGCCCAGGATTTGGCCCGCACGCGTTCTGCCTTGCAGTCCATGATTCCGGTGGCTACCGGGTTGGCACAAGGGGTAGAGCGTTTATTGCCACAGTTAAGCGGTAAGGTACAAGCTAAATCTATACGCGTTCCCATTTTAAATGTCTCGGCGATTGATTTAATGGTCAACCTAGAGCGCGACTCCTCTCCAACTGAAATTAACGCCTTATTTCAGCAGGCCGCTCAGCGCTGGCCAGATGTTTTAGCGTTTAGTCATCGCGCGCACGCCTCGATAGACTTCAATCACAATCCGCACTCAGCCATTATCGATGGAACACAAACGCGTACCAATGGCGATGGTTTACTTAATATGCTGGTGTGGTTTGATAACGAGTGGGGTTTCGCCAACCGTATGTTGGATACTGCCTGTGCTTGGGCTAAGCGCTTTGTGTAAGGCTCAAAACGCTTATCCTTACTATTAGCTTATTTTCAGGAATTGATCATGACCTCTGAAGTACGTATGGAACAAGACTCGATGGGCCCCATAGAGGTGCCCGCCGACCGCTACTGGGGCGCCCAAACTCAACGCTCAATTCAAAACTTTCCCATAGGCGTAGACCGCTTTAAATGGGGCCGTAGCATGATACAAGCCATGGGCTTGCTGAAAAAGTCAGCGGCTTTGGCTAACACAGAGCTAGGACAAATAACTCCCGAGGTAGGGGCGTTAATTGTGCAGGCGGCCAATGAGGTCATTGATGGAAAACTAGATGCTGAGTTTCCCTTGGTCGTTTTTCAGACCGGCTCGGGGACACAAAGTAATATGAACAGCAACGAGGTGATTTCTAATCGGGCCATTGAAATTGCTGGTGGTGTCAAGGGGAGCAAAACTCCCGTTCATCCCAACGATCACGTGAACCGCGGTCAGTCTTCTAATGATACGTTTCCTACAGCCATGTACGTAGCGGTAGCCCTAGAGGTAAAGCGCCGTTTACTGCAAGATGTCGGGCAACTTCGGGACACCCTAGATACAAAAGCGAAGCGCTATGAAGGTATTGTTAAAACGGGCAGAACCCATTTGCAAGATGCTACGCCTGTAACCTTAGGCCAAGAAATCGGCGCCTGGGTAGCCCAAATAGACTTTGCTCTAGCCACCGTAGAGCAAGCCTTAGGTGGTGTGTACCAGTTGGCCATTGGGGGCACGGCGGTGGGTACGGGTTTGAATGCGCACCCCGACTTTGGACGTTTGTGCGCCCGTAAAATCGCTGAGTTGACCGACCTGCCGTTTGAATCGGCCGATAATAAGTTTTTTGCTTTATCTGCCCACGACGCCTTGGCCAATGTATCGGCCGCATTGCGTACGTTAGCCGGTGCCCTCATGAAGATGGCCAATGACGTGCGTTGGTTGGCCAGCGGCCCGCGTTGCGGTATTGGAGAGCTTAGCATTCCTGAGAACGAGCCAGGTTCTTCGATTATGCCTGGTAAGGTTAACCCTACTCAGTGTGAGGCTTTAACCATGGTGGCGGTGCAGGTCTATGGTAACGATGCCGCCGTGGGGTTTGCTGCCAGTCAAGGAAATTTCCAACTTAACGTGTACAAACCAGTAATGGTGCATAATGTACTAGAGAGCATCACTTTGCTGAGTGATGCCTGCTTAGCTTTTGACGAGCATTGCGCACGGGGTATAGAGCCCGTGCTTGAGGTGATACAAGGAAACTTGGATAAAAACCTCATGTTAGTGACAGCCCTAAATCGTCATATCGGCTACGACAACGCCGCTGCCATCGCCAAACATGCACATTATGATGGTTTAACGCTGCGCGAGGCAGCTCTACAATCTGGTCATCTTACCGCCGAGCAGTACGATGAATGGATTGTACCGTTGCATATGACTTATCCTAGTCTGTAACAGCTACGGCCCTACGGCCGTAGGCATCAAATCAAGGAGGCTGCTATGGATTGGCTAACATACTTGGCTTTTTTTCTGGCAGCCTTAGCGCTGGCCGGTGAGTTTATCGTGGGTGCGGGCGGATTACTGCTTCTGCTTAGCGTATTGGCGGGGTTAAGCGGTGCTTCGCTGGTATGGTGGGGCTCTCCTATGCTTCATGCCTGGAGCACGGCCACGATATTAGTCCTGTCAGTCAGCGCTGTAGCAATACTGGGATTGATTATTTATCTTGCCAAACATCTTTATCGTAAACGTAGTGATACGGGTATGGATGCTTTACTGCATGCGAAAGGTCGCGTGTTAAGCACCGAAGATCCTTTCAACAGTTATGCCGAAATTCAGGGCGAGCGGTGGAAAATTGAATCTGACGCTCACCTAGAGGTAGGGCAGATCGTCCAGGTAATAAGCAAGCAGGGTTTAGTGCTGACCGTGCGTCCTGTTACACAGCAAGCCTAGCAACACCCAACGGAGCTACTTTATGTCTTATTTTTACGAAATAAATTTGTTTGTCATTATTTTGCTGTTCGTCGCTCTGGTTATTATTCTTAAGTCGGTCAGAATATTACGTGAGTATGAGCGGGCGGTTATCTTCACTCTAGGACGCTTCACCGGAGTAAGGGGCCCAGGGATAATCCTTGTTATTCCGTTCATTCAACAGATAGTAAAAACCGATTTGCGCGTCATCACTATGGATGTGCCTAGTCAAGATGTGATTTCCCGCGATAACATCTCGGTGAAAGTCAGTGCTGTGTTGTATTTTAAAGTGGTCGCCCCTGAAAAAGCAGTGATTCAAGTAGAACAAGTCTTCAGCGCAACCAGTGAACTGGCTCAGACCACCTTGCGTGCGGTATTAGGGCGGCATGAGTTGGACGAAATGCTATCGGAACGAGACAAACTTAACGTAGACATACAACAAATCTTAGATGAGCAGACAGCAAGCTGGGGCGTCAAAGTTACTAACGTTGAAATTAAGCATATTGATATTGCAGAAAATATGGTGCGGGCTATTGCACGCCAAGCCGAAGCAGAACGAGAACGCAGAGCGAAGGTTATTCTTGCCGAAGGTGAACTACAAGCTGCAGAAGCACTTAGGGAGGCAGCGCATATCCTCGATACACAACCTGCAGCCATGCAACTTCGTTACTTACAAACCTTGACGCAGGTAGCCAGTGATAGATCCTCCACCATTGTGTTTCCTGTACCCGTCGACTTGATGAGTAGCATCATGAAAAACTCCCTTAGCTCTTTAGTAAAAAACGAGCAGACTGATGACGATCCATCACGTAGTAGGCCAGAATCGACTTAATTATTGATACTTATGTTTGTTAAAAAGTTTATTTTTACGGGCTGTTTGGCTGCGTCACTTTTATCCGCTGGATCTTTCTCATGGGCCCAAGAAAAAGCGAATCCAGCGACTACTTTATCAAGCTCAGCGATAGAAGTCAGTGAACTAGCCCAAGGTTTGGAGCACCCTTGGGGCATGGCCTTCCTGCCTAACAACGCCGGCATACTGATCACTGAACGGCCCGGACGATTACGCCTGTGGACACCAGAGCAAGGGCTATCCGCTCCCCTAGCTGGTCTACCCAAAGTGCATGCTGTGGGGCAGGGAGGCTTACTCGATATAGCCTTAGCCCCTGATTTCTTCCGTAGTCGTCGGGTATATATAGCGTATGCTGAAACACGAGGTGGTACACAGTCTGCCACCACCGTGGGTTATGGCGTGTTAAGTAACGATCATCAGCGCATTGAAGCTTTCAGACCTATTTTTCGTCAGGAACCAGCCCTATCCAATGGTTTGCATTATGGGGCACGTTTAGTGTTTGACCCCGCAGGCCGCTACTTGTACATAGCCTTGGGTGAGAACAACGCGAGATCCACCGCACAAGACTTAGATAAGCTACAAGGCAAAGTCGTGCGCATTACCCCCGACGGCCGCATCCCTCGAGATAATCCTTATTATGGCCGCCGCGACGCCCGTACCGAGATCTGGTCTTATGGGCATAGAAACCCTCAAGGGGCTGCATGGAATCCTTGGACTCAAGAGCTTTGGGTTCACGAGCACGGCCCTCAGGGGGGAGACGAGATAAATCGCATTTTCCCTACCAATAATTATGGCTGGCCCTTAGTTAGCTACGGAGTAAATTATGACGGCCAAGCTATTCCGGAAGCGGTGGGCCAAGCGGGACCTCAGTTTACTCAACCCTTGTATTATTGGGAAAAGTCACCCGCTATTAGTGGTATGGCTTTTTATGACCACGAGCGTTTTCCCCAGTGGCAGCACAGCTTATTTATAGGCGCTCTGAAAGACCAAGCCTTGCTACGTTTAGAGTTAGATGGTGAGCGTATATTACGAGAAGAGCGATTGCTGAGTGATTTGGGTAACCGTATACGTGATGTACGAGTCGGGCCTGATGGCTATGTGTATGTGCTAACCGACGAGGCGAACGGCAAGTTGTTACGTATACATCCCGTCGAGCCATGAGCCGTAGCAGCTGCCCTTACAAAAGGACAGCGTCGCAGGGAAGTAACAGTAGTATTGTTATGAGTCTTATTTGATCAAAGTCACAGGCACGTCTACAAGATGTAGTACTTTAGTTGTAACTGAGCCCAATACCAAGCTAGGCAAGGCACTTAAGCCACGCGTACCCATTACGATATGATTGCATTGATGGTCTAGAACATACTGTTTAATCACTTCTGCCGCATTGCCTGGCACAATGGCTTCGTGTACGGTGACACCTGACTCATGTAATACGGCACGGGCAGAGTTTAAGGCATTGTTACCTTCGTCTTGGTAATAGGCATGCAAGACATCTTCTGAGAAAAAACGACGCACATTGCCAGACACGATAGGCGTAGGTGCCGTTAAAATATGTAGTACAGCTTGTGGGTCGTGCTGAGCTAATGAGATGGCAGCTTGTACAGCGCGGGTAGAGGCTTCCGAACCATCAACGGGAACGAGTATATTTAGCATAAATGCTCCATGCATAAAAGTTGGTATAGTTAATGTCGATTACAACACTAGCCTAATGCGTGTACAGTGCCAAGTCTTAAAATGATTTGAGTTACGTCAAGCCGAACTCTAATTTTTAGTGTTATGCCCTGAGTTGGCCCTTACTATCCAGTGTTGGTTGCCACGACGTGCTAATTCTAACCGCTACTGTTCAGCAGTAGCCCCTCACCTTACCGCTCTATCAACGGAGATTTAGATGAAATTAACGCATTTGTTAGCCTGTATTCCCTTAGCCTGCTTGGGCTTTGCAGCGCAAGCTGAAGAAGTAGATTTTGCCAAAGTAAACGAAATTTTGAAGGCCAATGCTTGCTTGGCATGTCATACCGTTGATAATAAAGTGGTAGGTCCCGCCTATAAAGATGTCGCAGCAAAATACAAAGGTGATCCGGCCAATGCAGAGCTGCTTGCCAAACATATCCGTGAAGGTAGCAGTGGCGTTTGGGGTCCTGTACCCATGCCTCCCCAAGCACATCTGTCTGACGAAAACTTGAAAACAGTAGTCAGCTGGATCATGGCTGGTGCGCCAAATTAATCGTCGCCTGCTTATATAGTAAGCAGCTGCAGCGTCCTCATTCCGATCGCTGCAGCTTTTTTTTGTCTGTTTGTTTTTTACATTCTCGGGCACGAAGGGTAAGTGTCGGATAAACAATGAGTTTTATTCATAACTGGCATAAAATATATAGAAATAAATGTTATGTCTTTGTTGCATTTTTATTAGCTTGCGCTGCGCAGCGCTTCTCATTACTGTTTTTTAAAGATGTCTGAAATGTCTGGTGCATTGCCCATTGCTGATCTGTTTGATATTTCGCCTAACTCAATGTGGCTGGAAGACTACAGTTTATTGCAACAATTATTTAATAAGTGGCGTCAGCATGGCGTGGAAGACCTTGGGGAGTTTTTGCGAGAAGACACCCAGCGTATACAGCAATGTGCCGAGTGCATACGTTTAATACAGGTGAATCAAAGCACCCTCAACCTTTTCGCGGCCCAGTCCTTTGAGGATTTATCTAGCCGCTTAACCGAGGTTATACGTGACGATGCCTATCATTTTTATGCGCACGAATTAGAACAGCTTTGGCAAGGCCAGACGCGTTTTGAGAATCAGACGATTAATTACAGTCTGCATGGACAGCGTATGGATATTTTGCTCAAAGGTGTCATTTTGCGAGGCCATGAGCATGACTGGAGTCGTGTGCTAGTGGTCATTGAAGACATTACCGAGCATGAGCAAGCGCGCCTGCAAGCTAAGCAAAGCGCACAGTACGCCCGCAGTTTATTTCAGCACGCGCCTATATCGTTATGGGTGGAAGACTTCAGCGCTATTAAGCTTACGTTAGAAGAATTACGTGGTCACGGCATCACAGACCTACGTACCTTTACCGATGTGCATCCCGAGTTCATTGATCGATGTATGACACAAATACGGGTGCTTGATGTCAATAATTACACCTTAGACCTTTTTCAGGCCCGTACCAAAGCCGACTTATTGGCGGGCTTGCCCAACATTTTTCGCCGTGAAATGCGGGACAGTTTCAGAGAGCAGTTAATTGATCTCTGGGATGGCAAACTGTTTCAACAGCGTGAAGTTAAAAACCACGATTTAGAAGGCAATTTGCTTCACATACATATGCAGTTTTCCGTCTTTACCGGTTACGAAAACGATTGGAGTTTAGTGCTACTGGCCTTGACCGACATTACTGCGCGTAAAAAGGCCGAGTCTTATCTGGAGTATCTTGGACAGCACGATGTGCTGACTAAATTAAAAAACCGAGCTTTTTACACAGACGAATTACATCGATTGAACCGATTGGGTATATTGCCTGTTTCGTTTATGGTGGTGGATTTAAATTGCTTAAAAGAAGTCAACGATACCTTAGGGCACATCAGTGGAGACGCCTTGCTGCAGCGTACGGGGGAAATCTTACTGCAAGTGGTAGAGGAGCCGTATCAAGTTGCCCGTGTAGGAGGCGATGAATTCGTGATTATTATGCCTAAAGCAGCAGAACAGGAGTGCGAAGTACTGCAAGAGAGCCTGAACTCGTTGGTCGAGTTGAATAATCAATTTTACTCTGGGCCAAAACTTGATCTTTCCACCGGCTATGCAACCTGCCGTGAACTGGGCAAACTGGATAAAGCTTTGCGCTTGGCGGATGAGCGTATGTACGAGCATAAACGCGCCTACTATAAGCTGATGGCTGAGAAGGGTCAGCCATCAGCCTAATAGTATCGACTAGCCGTTGCGCTATTCGTACCGCATCACTTTGGCATAATGCTTAGGCTGAAAGCTATACGTTAATAGCGCTATAAATGCGATGAAACACAGGTGCATTAACCACAGACTGTGGAAACTACCTGTGTGTTGATAAATTACCGAACCTATTATGGGCGCAAGCGCTGCGATGGGGAAACCACCGCCTTGCATCAGGGCAGACAACACCCCCGCGCGCTGCGAGTCAGGGTAATGATCCAGTGCGACCACCATGACCATGGCGAAACAGCCACCTAAACCCACACCCAGAATAATCGCCCACAAGTATGGAGCCGTGTCAGGGATATAGCTAACTGCTAAAAACCCTAAAAACTGACAAAACAGCACCAACCATAGCCATGGGCGCCTGTCTTTGTTTTTAGCGGCTAAACTAGGAATAGCCAACGCCGCAGCAGCTTGCGCAATTGATAATACGGCCACTAGGCTTCCACTGGCGGGCGCTGACCAGCCGTGACCTTGATAATAAACCGCTAGCCAAGTAATTAGGGTGGCATAGCCCGCATTAACCAAGCCAAAAGAGGCAATTAAGGCCCACGTTCTTGGTAGTGCCAGGTAACTGCGCAAAGACAGTGATGAGTTGGTTTTTACGGCTTTATTGACGGGTAGAACTCGATAGGCAACCCATACCGCAAGCAGCACAGGCAGCGCCCAAAAGGCTAGGCCCCAACGCCAACTATCGGTCAAGTCGCTGAGCAAAGGGGTAAACTGAGCCCCGAAAGCTCCGCCTCCCATGAGAGTGGCCGAATAGAGCCCCGTTACGGGAGCCACATGCCTAGGGAAGTTTTGCTTGATAATCCCCGGTAAGAACGTTTGTAAAACAGCTACGCCCACCCCGCACAGCACGGCGGTCATGATTAGCTCAATATTACTGTCTACTTTTAAGCGTAATGCAGAGCCTAAAAACAAACACACTAAGGCCATTAAGGTTAAGCGACGCGTGTCTACCCAATTACGTAAACTGGGTAAAGAAAATGCGCCTATCCCCATAATCATCATGGGGATAAATGTTAACCAAGCCATCTGCCCAAGAGGCATCTGCAAACTTTGTGCGATTTCTTGCGCTAATGTACCACTAGCAGTTAGAAAAGGGCGCAGGTTAAGCCCCACAAGTATCACGAAAACAAGCCACAACCGGGTGGTGGCTTGCTGAGTAACGCTATTTACGGGAGTAGACGATGTGGAAATAGTACGGCTCATTAATAAGATGTTTAAGGTTGAGCGCCTGCGGATTCTAAAATATCCGCAGAAGCCTTATGACCACGTTGGCGGGCCAGTGCCAGTGGCTTCACCCCATTGCCGTCAGCTAAGTTGGGGTTCGCACCTGCTGCTAACAGTGCACGAATGATTTCTTGGTGAGTTGGTCCGCCATCCGACAGCACAATAGCTTCATGTAAGGCTGTCCAACCTAAGCGGTTAATGTGATCGGGATCCACCCCCGCTTGGAGCAATATCTTTACCGCTTCTAAATGGCCTTTTTCTGCAGCGGGGATCAGTGCAGTCCCCCCGTAGCGATTCGTGCTTTGCAAGTCTGCCCCGTTGGCTAGAGTCATCATTAGAATTTCATTACGTCCTTGGGCGCCAGCTAGTAGATACGGCGAGTCTTGCTGGTGATCTTTTTGATTCACATCGGCTCCGGCCTCAATCAGCAAGCGCGCAATGTCTACGGAATTGTCCCAGGTGGCTAACAGCAAGGGTGACTGTCCCCGTGCATCAGCTACGTTTAATAGGGCCGTGTTCTGGGGATTATCTAAAAGCTGTTGAACCGAGGCTATGTCTTTAGCTTTAACGGCTTGCAATAAGGCGTTGCTTTGCGCATAACTTACAGAACTAGCCATTATGCAACAGCAGGCTGAATAAAAAAAGCGGCGGCAAAACGACGTCATGTAGCTCATCATAGAATGACCTTTGTTTGTTGAATAGTAGGTGCTGATTAAGCAACTTATATGAATTGTTGTATAACACTTCACATAAGGATAAATATTCGAGACGCGAATTGCTTAGAAGTTCCTTAGTAACCGCTATGGACAGCAGGAATAGGCAACACCTGCCCACTTAACAATTGGCCCAACGCCTCTTGAAGGTAGTCAAGAAAGACGCGCGTTTTTAGCGGGAGCATGCGTGAGGGCATCAGGGCATAAATAGGGTAGGGCTCAAATGCCCAGTCGGGCAGTACTGGCTCTAATGGAATGCCGTGGAACTCAAGCAGGCTTTCTATTTGTGAAGAAATAACTATGCCCGCATGGCAAGCCGCGACCTTATGCATCATTAGTGCATTATTGATGCGTAAGGAGCCGCGCACCTCAACAGTAACGACTTCATTGGTTTTGCTGTTTGATAGCGTCCAGTGGGTATCTTCGGGTTGATTGCTCGCTAAGATACATTGATGTTGAGTCAGTTCACGTGGGTCTTGGGGCCGACCATGCTGATTCAAATACTGTGACGAAGCATACAGGCCCAGTTGCAGGTCGCCCAAACGACGAGCAACCAAATTAGAGCTGTTTTGTGCGCCCAAGCGAATCGTACAATCAAAGTTTTCAGCCAGTAAATCGATAGGTCGGACACTGAGGTCTAAATCAAACTCAATGTCAGGGTATTTTTGTGCAAATCGTGTGAGTATGGTTGGCATGAAAATGACGCTCAGACTACTGGGCATAGACACCCGCAGCACCCCTTTGACTTGTTGAGTCATATCGAGCAGTTGCTCGTGGGCCAAACGCGCCTGATTCACTATTTCTAAGCAACGTTCATAATACAAAGCACCGGCCTCGGTCATATCAACGCTACGCGTACTGCGTTTAAGCAATGCCGTGCCTATTTCTTGTTCTAGCAAGCGTATACGCCTAGAGACCGTCGATACGGGCATGCCTAAGGCCTCGGCCGCTCGCGTGAAATGCCGTTGCTTGGCGACCTCAACATAAATCGCCATATCGTTTAACAAAGGAGTAGCTGGACTAACAGTCATTAGATAATTCCTAGTTCATTATTTCACTAGTAAAAAATAAGCGTTCTATTCTACGGGATTATCGTCAACGTAACACGATCACAACTGTTTGTTCCGACTCAGCAGAGTGTGAACCTGATTGAAGGTTTGAACATGTTTGCTAGTAAGGCTTTAGAGGCTTAAAGCAGTTTTTTAACGAAGATCAGAAAAATCACTCAAAATTTATATTAGCTTAGATGGTTTTTACATAAATGATTGAAATACAAGGAAAAAACAAAATTCGTTTATAAAGCACGGGAGCTTTAAATGTTCCCGAGTGTAAATAAAGTTCCCTTTTTATTATCCCAAAAATGGAATTCTGAATGCCGATTTAAGGGTTTTTCCTCATACGATAGAGACTCATAATCCATGCATTGATGCTTTTAACCCAAAGGCATAACACGCTAACTTTTCTTACTCATTGAGTCACCATGAAAAACGTAACCCTTACTATTGCTACTATTAGTCTACTTGCCGGTTTGTTTGGCGCAGCCAGCGCACAGGCCGCCTCGGTCAATTATGAAATAGACGCACCCGCTGTTAGCACTACCGCTCGCCTTAACGTGGCTCCCTTCCCATCACAACAGCAAATCACCGGTCATGCCGGAGACAGCCAAGGTGAGTATTTATCCTATCCAGCTGTTTCCACTACGTCTAGCCTGAGCAGCGCAGACGTACAAGCACAGCAGCAACAATGGGCTGCTACTCATAACACTTTCGTGCCGTTCTAACTGTCGTCAAACTCTCCCTTAAGCCGTACGTCAGTTGTTTCGCCGCCCTAAGCATTATGCTTAGGGTTTTTTGTTGCCCCGTAGCGCACGCTCTTGACCTTGCCCCCAGGGTAAGCCTTACGCTACAAGTCTATTGATTGACTCAGGAGCCAACATGACAAGCGCTACCAACAATACGAAATCGGTCTTAATTTTGCCCGTAGAGGGGATGAGCTGCGCATCTTGTGTAGGCCGAGTAGAAAAAATCATATTAAAGCAGCCCAATGTGCTGAACGCTCATGCCAATTTGGCCAATGCCACTGTTCATCTTGACATAAATGGGCCTATTGATACAAAGCAGTTAGCGCAAGCTCTGCAAAAGGGGGGGTATCCAGTAGTTAGGCACACGCAAGTGCTTGATATCGATGGTATGAGCTGTGCCTCTTGTGTGGGTAGGGTGGAAAAGCTACTCAATACGATCCCTTTTGTCGAACAGGTACAGGTAAATTTAGCGACTCAGCAGGCTACTTTTACTGCACCCATTAATCAAGACTTAAATCTTATTTACAGTAAGTTAAATAAAGGCGGCTACCAAGCGCGCCTACACGAGGCGCAAGCGCAAGGGCCGACTCCTGCTGAGCGTGATGTGCAACGCTTTTATCCGCGCATGATCTGGGCACTAGTACTAGCAGTACCTGTATTTATTATGGAGATGGGCTCGCACTTAATTCCAGGCTTTCATGCACTTGTTCAGGCGGTGTTGCCAACACCGTACAACATTTATCTGCAGTTTTTGCTTACTACGGCAGTGCTGATAGGGCCCGGACGGTATTTTTACACGCAAGGTTTACCTGCTTTGTGGCGCGGAGCACCCGACATGAACTCCTTGGTAGCCGTAGGTAGCTTAGCGGCTTATTTGTACTCATTGGTGGCTACCTTTACCCCTCAACTACTACCTGAAGGCTCAGTGCATGTTTATTATGAAGCTGCCGCAGTTATTGTTGCGCTAGTTTTGGTGGGGCGATACATGGAGGCGCGCGCTAAAGGGCGCACCTCTGCGGCTATTCAAAATTTGTTAGGGCTACAGCCCAAACACGCGAATGTTTGGCGAGATGGGCAATTTGTAGCGCTAGATTTAGCTCAAATCCAAGTTGGTGACAAAGTTCAGTTAAGACCAGGCGAACGCGTAGCCATGGATGGCGTGGTGACTGAAGGCAACAGTTATGTCGATGAGTCTATGATTAGCGGTGAACCAGTACCGGTAGCTAAACAGATAGGCAGCAAACTGGTAGGTGGTACCGTCAACCAACAAGGAGGGCTGGTGTATGAGGTTCATGCTGTAGGCGGCGACACGGTGTTGGCCCATATTATTCAAATGGTTGAGCAGGCTCAAGCAAGCAAACTGCCAGTGCAAGCGTTGGTCGACCGAGTCACCCTGTGGTTTGTTCCAGCGGTTATGCTAATAGCCGTGCTAACGGGCTTGGCTTGGTGGTATTTTTATCCTGACGCAGGCCTATCCATGGCATTAAGTAATGCCGTGGCAGTTCTTATTATTGCTTGTCCTTGCGCGATGGGGCTAGCCACACCCACTTCGATCATGGTCAGTACAGGTAGGGCGGCTCAAATGGGTATCTTGTTTCGTCAAGGAGATGCCTTGCAAAGCTTGCGCGACGTCAAAGTGGTAGCGGTAGACAAAACGGGGACCTTAACAAAAGGAAAACCTGAACTTACGGACTTGATTGTAAGCGAGGGCTTCGAACGTGAACAACTGCTCGCTTGGGTGGCTGCTATCGAATTGCGTTCGGAGCATCCTATTGCGCAAGCCATTGTTGAGTCGGCAAAAAAACAAGCACTACAGTTGCCTGCATTGGAGAGTTTTCAGTCACTAACGGGTTTGGGGGTTGAGGCCATTATCCATGGTAGGCACGTGTGGGTGGGGGCAGATCGCTTAATGAGCAGAAGGAACATCAATATGGATTCGCTTGCCCTAGCCGCCGAAAAACTTGCTAAAGAAGGTAAAACTCCGCTGTATGTGGCGGTGGATCAAAAATTGGCGGCCTTGATTGCTGTCGCGGACCCTATAAAAGAAAGCAGTCGTGAAGCCATAAAGGCCTTACACAAACGAGACATACCTGTAATAATGTTGACAGGCGATAACCGTCATACTGCTGATGCGGTTTCGCAACAATTGGGAATATTTCAAACTATTGCAGAGCTAATGCCCAGTGATAAAGTAGAGGCTATAAAACGCTTACAAAAACAATATGGAAAGATTGCTTTTGTAGGGGATGGGATCAATGATGCTCCCGCTTTAGCCCACGCAGATGTTGGTATTGCTATAGGAACCGGAACGGATATAGCTGTAGAGTCTGCCGATGTTGTGTTAATGTCGGATGACCTAAAGGCCGTAGTAAGCGCAATAGATTTGTCTATATATTGCTTGAGAAATATCAAACAAAACTTATTTTGGGCATTTTTCTATAATATAGCCCTAATACCCATTGCGGCTGGTTTGTTGTATATTTTCAAAGGGCCGTTGTTATCGCCTATGCTAGCAGCAGCGGCAATGACGTTCTCTAGTACATTCGTATTGGTGAATGCATTACGTTTACGTGTCGTGAAACTCAACCATTAAGGCCCAATGGTTTATTCTCGAACAGGGTGCAATCTTGTTTGAAGCTGATACATTATCTTGCTTTTCAATGATTTACGCGCATTTAAACAGATTTACACTAATAGATAGCTACCTTAGTTCGAGTAATCTATAAGGTTTGTATCCTTATTTGGCCGGAACCCTCATTATGGCAAAAAACATTTACGATAAGTCCAAAATTGAGCTATACAGAACACATCCTGAATTAGCCCATGCAGCCATAAATTCTTATTTAAACGAGAATGATCAAGCAGGTGCTTTGATTACATTACGCTATTTAGCCCAGTCGCAAGGAGGGATGCTGCAGCTGGCTCAAGACGCGAAGTTAAATGCAACGCAAATTTATCGCACTCTGTCAGAAAATGGCAATCCCTCGCTTAGTAATTGGTGCGCTATTTTGCAGGCCTTAGGCCTGCAAATGGCTATCAAAAAGCTTCCGACTAGGGAAGATAGATAAGTAATCGCTTCTACGCTTTCCAGATGTAGCGCAGTATTTCAACCACGTGCTCGGGTGTGGTGGCCCACGCCTGAGCGCTTGCATCGACTTCTTTTAAGGGGTGGATGATGTTCTCTGCGTGCAGACTTATATAGGGCTTGCCCAACGCGGCACAGAAACCAGCGTCGAGCGCAGCATTCCATTGTTTGTGTTGATCACCCAGAAACACCACGACTAGGGCGGTCTAGTTCCAATCCAGCCTGTGATATTGCTCTAGTGCTTGATGGCGTTGCTCTGCCTCGGTATGCAGGTAAATATTGCTGGTGCTGATCGAGGCGTGCCCAAGGGTATCGCGAATAATGCGTATATCGACACCTTGATTCGCCATATGGGATCCTGCGGTATGACGCAGCCAATGAGCGGACATCTGCTCTAGTTGGTGTGCTTGAGCTTCCTGGTTAGGGTCTTGCTGCCGTAATGCGTGGGCGGCTGCCTTGGCCAACTGTTTGATAGACGTGTGTACGGCCGCCCGCGTGATGGGCTTAATGCCTCCGCCTACGGGCATCAGCAAGGGTCTGTTTTCCATTGGTAAGGGCAGTGGAGGAAGCTGATGCGTCAGTCGATAGTGTTGCAGCTCGCTTAATAGCTCTGTACTGACAGGTACCTGACGTAATTTATTCCCTTTACCTGTGACGCGTAGCCACCACTGTGTCTGCCCTTGGCTGTTGATACGGCTATACACATCCGACATTTGGGCTTGGATGAGTTCAGAGACGCGTAAGCCACAGCCATACAAGACAGATAGTAACCACCGAGCCCGGCTTTGTGCTCGCAGCTGGGAGGGCGTTTGGGTAGACATACTTAATACATAACGTTGTAAGTGATGCCATAAGTCAGGGCTGAGGTAGCGTTCGGTTGGCCCGGTTACGCGTAGACGCTTTGGTGCCAAGGCCAGAGGATTAGAGACCAAGTACCCAGCCTGTACTAGCCATGCAAACAATGCATTGACGATCAACATGGCTTGCCGCTGGCTGCTGCTTGATAGGGGGCCAACGAAAGGACGCCACGCAGGGCTGTTGCGTGCGGGGCGCTTGCCTGCCTGGGTTACCCAGCGCTGCGCTGGTTGGGGGTTTGCTAAAAAATGCTGGTAAGCCTGTAAGTCTTCATGTTGCAACGAGGACAGAGGAGTGCGGCGTTCCATGATGGCCCATAACAATAAACGTTCGACCTCTTTGCTATAGCTGGCGTAAGTCCGAGGGCTATGGGTATAGCGATTCAGCCAAGCTTGCACTGCTTGCACATCAGTTTGAGCGCCAATTTGCTTGATGCTGCTGGTGGCGCGATTACGCCCCGTGCTGCCGTCTAGGTTTGGTGATAATTCGAAGGAGGCGTCCCAAGAAGGAAGCAAAGCAGACGACATACGTTTCCCCGTGATTGAATGGTCCATTATATTTGACATTATTACAGTAATGTCAAATATAGCTAAATATAGATAAAATACTCAACATAATATGTTGTATTATTTATTGATAAATAAAAAATATGGGGTTTTAACGGAGTTTTATGGATATGAACCAAGAAAAAGAGCTTTTTAGCCAAGTGGAGAGCCTGCGAGAACAGTTTCCTGCCACGCAAGAGTTATATCGTGAAGTCGCCGCCTTACTGTTTTTTCGGCATGGCATTACCCCTACCGCGAACCGGTTGTATCAATTAGTGCGCAAGGGAAGCATGAGCGCGCCAGCCGATGCTTTGCGCCAATTCTGGGCTGATTTACGCGAAAAAAGTCAGGTACGTATGGATCATGCCGATATACCTGATGGCCTGAAAGAACAGTTAGGTCAATTGGTCAGCACGCTATGGCAAGAGGCACAAAAAGAAGCCAAAAGAAGTTTTCAGGCTTATCAAGATGACTGCGACGCCGCCGTGCAGCAAGCACAAGCTCAGTTATTGCAAGCACAAGAAGAAGTTGCTCAACAGCACGACCACAACAAGGCCTTGGCAAAAGAAAAACTCCATGCTGAACAAACCGTGCAGCAGCAGCTTCAACACCAAGCAGCTTTACAGGCCACGTTGGACAGCCAGCAGAGCAGGGCAGAGGAGTTAGAAAAGCAGAATGGCGAATTGCAAGCTCAACTCAGCGCCCAAGCTGATCGTTTTACGCAAGATTTAGCTCAGTTACGACACAGCATCGAACTCTCAGAGGAACGTAGCCGTCAAAGCGAAAAGCGCGCTCTGTTGGAAATTGATCGGGAACGCCAAGCACAGCAAGAACTTAAAAAACAATTACTGGTGGCACAAAAGAAAGCGGAGCAACACAGTCATGCTGCGCAGCTTCAATTGGATAGCAAAGATCACGATATCGGGCAGTTGCGACAGCAATTGGGGCAACTACAGGGGCAAGAAAAAGCCAACCAAGCCGCTTTAACCATGAGTCAAGCGCTCATGCGAGAAATGCAAACCGAACTGCAACTACTGCGTACTCGCCAAGCCTTAATGGAACAAGAGTCTACGCAACAAAAACAACGCATTCACCAGTTACAGTCCGAGCTTGAACAAGCGCAACAAACCCCTAAGCGAATCCACTTACAACGCAGGTTAATTAGCGACTAAACCCAGTTGTCATCACCTCGTCATGTGCATTTTCTACCATGCGTAAGAGCACTTGTCCTTGATATGAAGACAGTGTCAGGGAGAAAACATGACGTCTTGGTATGGCTCTATGCTTTATGCTTATTGTTGTTTGCAATTGCTCTTAGGGGCCCAACAGGTATGGGCCAGCAAGCTAAACAGTGCCGTCTCTGAAAACGACAATATCCAAGAATACCATCTTGAACGCATGCCCCTAGAGGCCGCGCTAGCACAATTTGTAGAGCAAACAGGCTTATCGCTACTGTACGAAAGCAGCATAGTGAAGCAGCGTTTTTCGCATGCGGTGCATGGGCGCATGCCTGCCATTGTAGCTTTACAGCGTCTGCTTACCGGCACCCCCATACATGTCCATAGCTTGCGTAATCGCTCTTATTTACTAAGCACCGAGGCAGTAATAGCATCTCCATTGCCTGTTCCGCCGCCCAGCCACAGCCCCCAGCATAATCTGCAGGTGCAACAGGCCCTTTTGCAGCAACTTTGCAAGCATGCCGCCGCCTTGTTGCACGAGCACCGCATCGCACTACGAATTGTTATCGACAGGCAAGGACGCATTGCCGCCGCTAAAGTCAGTATGGCGACGCAGGTTGATCAAGAGCCCTATGTGCAAAGCCTGTTGCACGGCTTATATGTAGGCATTGTGCCCTACGGCATAGACCCCAGTACCGTCTGGCTGATTGATCAAAGTCAGTCGCCGCGGGCACCTGTGTGCCCATGAGCTCCTTACAACAACTAAAGCGCTTACTTAGCGAGCGCTACGATACCTTAAAGGCTCAGGTGGCGTACAAACTAGGCGGCGCTTCAGATATGGCTGGGGACGCCTTACATGATGCTTTTGTGCAGCTATCCAGCCACAACAACCTAGATCAAGTACAGCACCCGCACAGTTACTTGCTCACAAGTGCCTTGCATACGGCGATTGATCAACTCCGTAACGACGCACGCTGGGTCAGCACAGCAGAAATTGATGCTCTGTTTGAGTTACCTGATCACCACCCGGGCCCAGAAGAACAGCTTGAGGCCAAGCAGCAATTGCAGCAGCTCATGCAAGCGCTCGAAGCGCTGCCAGCCAGGCAGTGCGCCTTACTGATCGACGCCAGAGTGCATGGCTTATCCAGCGCAGAGTTAGCTCAAAAATGGAATATTTCGGCTAGTATGGTCAGACGAGAAATTCGTCAAGCGCATCAATTTTGTTTACAGGCCTTGCCCCAGGCTGAACAGAAATATGTAGTCAAGAAAAACACCGCATGTCGCTATGAGTAAAAACAGATCTTTCTTGCGAATGCGGCCAAAGCGTATGCGCACTCCGTTTACCATAGGGATTTATACCCTATGACGCCACCGAACAAGGCTGCGCCGCAGGCGCACTTGCTGGAAGAAGCCAGACGATGGGCCTATCAACTCAAGACCACGAAAGTGCGTCGCGGCCAGCTTGAGCAATTTCGTCTTTGGCAAGGTCAAAGCCCCGCCCATGAACAAGCCTGGGAGCAAGCCGTGCGGGAATGGCAGTTGTTGCAACAAGCTAGTGCGCGCAAAGCCCAGCAGGGCGACTTACCAGCGCCGCCCCTGGGCTCGGCTAAGCGTAGGCACTTTTTAAAAGGGCTAGGCGCTGCGGGGTTGAGCGCGGTGGCCGGCGGCGTAGTCTTATATCCTCCTTTTCGTCTATGGCCTAGTTGGAAAGAATGGGGCGCCGATTTCCGTACAAGCACAGGCGAGCAAAAAGAAATTCAACTGCGAGACGACCTGGCGGTGTTACTCAATACGCAAAGTAGTATTGCGGTAACTCAGCACCTTCAAACTACCGATATTCATTTATTGTTAGGCGAAGCGGCGTTCTTTTCGCAGGGGCAAGCTTGCACGGTGTTTGCCTCAAAGAGTGCTATTTTGCTGGAGCACGGCAATATGGATGTGCGTTTGTATGCTAGAGACCAAGCCCGAGTGCGTTGTCTGAGTGGTGAAGTACGAGTCAAGCATGCTCAAGGTGAGTATGTGTTGCGGGCATCAGAGCAATTGAGCCTTACCCCAGACAGCATTGACGCGGTACAGCAATTTGACACTGGCCAAGGAGATTGGCAACAAGGGGTATTGCGTTTTGACAAACAAAGCTTGGAACTGGTATTGGCAGAGATTAATCGCTACAGGCCCGGCAAAGTCATACTGATGAATAGTGACTTAGCCCAACGTCCGTTTAGCGGCGAATTTCGCTTACATGATCTAGACGATGCCTTACTGTTATTGCAGCAATCGTATCAACTGCAAGCGCGTCAGGTAGGGGCACTGCTCATGCTCAGCTAAGTCCTATGACAAGTCATAAAAGCTTCATGTCAATTTGGTTCCGAATTTCAGCGCTCATACGCCTATAAGTAAGCTCAGCCGTGTTACCGCGGCCCATCACTTATTTTTAGTTTCGGATTCCTGCCACCATGAGATCACCGACTGCGCCAGCCCTATTGTTGCCATCTAGCAAGCTTGCACTCAAGCCCTTAGCTTGTGCTATTGCATTATTGGGGCTCAGTCTCTCGCACCCCAGCCACGCGCAACTACGCGGCGCTTGGTTTACACAAAGCAATGCCGCCCAGCAACACCAAAACGCCAACAACAACCATGCTATACGCGCCGCCCAGCAGGCGGCTAACATGCAGCAACAACAGGCCGCGGCCCGCGCGCAACTATCGCATTCGCTGGATAACCTAAACCGCACCGCCAGTGCTATCGCCGCCCAGCAAGCTGCTCAAAACGCTGCACGCTTAGCCGCACAACAACAAGCCAGCAACGTAGCCGAAGGCTTGGCGCAGGGTGGGCTAGAAGTAGCCGTAGGCGATAAAGCACAGTGGCTAGGCGCTGAAGCGCCCGTGCACACCCAACAAAACGGCCAGCACCACGTAGGCATTAAACAAACCGAATCTAAAGCCATCCTGAACTGGAACCGCTTTGATGTAGGCCGTAATACGACAGTCGAGTTCCAACAAAAAAATACCGATGCGGTGTTGAACCGAGTCGTCGGTGATCAAGTCGCCCCTAGCCAAATACAAGGAAGAATCAAAGGCGACGGCACAGTTATGGTGGTGAACCAGAACGGGGTGGTGTTCAGCGGTACTAGTCAGGTGAATGTGCGTAATCTGGTGGCGGCGGCAGTGCCAGGAGACATCGAACTTGAGCAACAGTTTTTGAGTCGCGGTATCTACTCAGATGCTAATAGCCCAGTATTTAAAAAGGCAACCGGCAAGATCACTATTGAGGCAGGCGCACGTCTGCAAACTCACTCCCCTGACAGTGCCACCCGTGGTGGTGGCTATGTGTTGATTGTTGCAAAAGAGGTGGAAAACGCAGGATTAATCAGTAGCCCGAAAGGTCAGGCCCTGTTGGCGGCGGGTGACAGCTTTGTGATACGTCGCGGCCAAGGTACCGAAGGCAATCAACACTCTACAACTAAAGGTAACGAGGTCATCTCCCAAGGTCTTGGGCACGTCGATCAGAAAGGCCTTATCTTGGCGCCTTTAGGCGATATTAGTTTGAGTGGGCAAAAGATTGATCAACGCGGTGTGTTGGCAAGCAGTACTTCTGTGGATAGTCGCGGGACCATACACATGCAAGCGAAGGGACCGCATGCGAACATTACGCTGCATGAAAATGCAGTGACGTCCATATTGCCTGACGAGGACAAAGCGAAAGCGCTAGATGGGCAGCGTGACAGTTTACTAGAACCTATTCTTAGTGCTTCTTCAGCTTGGCAAACGGCTGATTCTTATCGTCGTGATTTGTCTCTCGTTCATATTGACAGCGAAGGCACTATCGATTTTCGGACGCAATCCCTTACTTTAGCTACAGGCGGACAAATTGCAATACGTGCACAACAGCGTAGTTTAGTTCGTGAAGGAGCTAGGTTAGATGTGTCAGGCGCCGTCGGCGTGGCAGTGGCTATGGAGGCCAACAATCTGCAGGTTAACGTGCAAGGTAACGAGTTGCGTGATGCATACGTAAATCGAGATCAGGGAGGACTAAAAAGCAATGATGTTTGGTTGGATATTCGAGAATTAATTTATGTCCCTGCAGGAGTCGGTGGTGCAGACACTGATCGTTGGTATACAGCGGGTGGGCTGCTGGAAGTAGGGGGTTATTTAGGCACGCGAGCATTACCTGTTAGCCATTGGCTAGCTCAAGGCGGGACGGTCACATTTACTGGCAATGAATTAATCAGTGAGGCAGGTTCTTTAATTAATTTATCAGGCGGGACACTTGATGTTCAATCGGGTTATCTGCGGCAGAGCTGGCTGCTTAGCCAAAATGGACGCATATACAATGCGAATCGTGCTCCAAACGATTTGTTTTATTCGGGAATCTTTAAAGGATACGAAGTTGCTTCCAAACGGTGGGGGCACACACGCACCTTCACTAGCCCTTTAATGGCGCCTGCTGTTCGCCACGAGTCAGGATATGTGTTGGGTCGAGATGCAGGAACACTCGTTGTTTCTACACGCAGTGCCGTTCTGGAAGGCGAGGTGGTAGGACACACCTATGAGGGCCTACTACAAACGTTAGCGCCTCTGCACGGACGGGACGGCTACCAGCAATCGCATCGGGCCCAAGCTCGTGGAGCAGCTCTTGTGGTGGGCTCATACAGCGCTTACTTTAGCCATGCCACCAAAACGTTAAAGAACGTGCTAGGTAGTAACGAACAAACCGCAGCACAGGTCGTTATCCAATCGTCTGTAGAGACGATAGCGTCCCAACTGGGCTTGGACGCTCCCTTAGACCCCGAGCGCCTAGGGACGGTATGGCTGGATGCTGAACAGCTAAATAGCTTTGATCTAGGTGCGTTTCGTATTGCAGCACGAGACTCTGTAAGGGTGGAATCTGCCTTATCTACGCGTGCAGGTGGCGAGATTCATATATTCAGTCCACAGACTCATGTCTTAGCTGATCTTCGCAGCGCGGGCGGTCGAATTCAACTTGGTAATGTGCAAAATCAGCCTAATAATGGCCGCTCTGAAGAGGTAGCGTTGGCGCCGCGTAGTGGAAAGACGGCTGAAATATTTGTGGGCGCAAATGTTTCGCTGGACACTCGAGGTACGTGGACTAATTTATCCTTGCATCAAGCATGGCAATCTCAGCTAGCTTATAAGCACGGCGGGGACATTATTTTAGCCAGCACAGGCAATGTGACGCTGGCGACAGGAAGTACAATCGACGTTTCGGCCGGTGCTGTGCTGACAAAAGAAGGTGCTTTAGTTGGAGGCAAGGCCGGGAATGTATCCGTGGCCGCAGACGCAGAAAATGTGAGTTTGCCAGCGCAGCAAGGTTTGCTGCATTGGGGAGCTCAAGTGCGTGCTTACGGAGTGACCGAATCAGGAACTTTGAGTCTCAACCATGGTGGCATTATCAATATCGGTGAGGGGTGTACCGGTAATGTGTTATGCCTAGAACCTAGTCTTTTGCAGTCTGGTTTTTCCCATTATCAGTTAAATGGTCATGCTGGATTAAGGATCCACGAGAACGTCGATGTGGATGTACTTGTGCCGGTCTTGCAGCTTCGCAGTGGAGTGTTAGAGCAAACTCCCTCTTCAACTGGGTTAGATACCCTATTAGAGGTTTGGACGCCCCCTTTATACCAGGGAAATGCTATCACTAGCACTGTGCAACAGCGTCGCGGTGCTAGTGTGTCTTTACTCAGTGATCGTAATAGTGTTGGTGGTGAAATCTATCTTGCCCCATCGTCCCGGTTGCGCGTAGACCCCGGACAGGCCATTCAGGTCAGAGGAGGGGGGCAAGTCACGCTCATGGGGCATATAGCGGCTCCAGGAGGTCGTATTTCCATCGGCGATACACGTGGAGCAAAGGGTTACACTGGGGTCTACAACCCACAAGCCAATGCGCTATCGGTATGGATAGGTGAACACGCTGTTTTAAGCGTGGCGGGTGAGAGCTATACAGCTATTAATCGCCACGGACAGCGTTACGGTGTTATCCGCGCAGGCGGAGAAATTGAAATTGGCGGTCAGTTCAACTGGGAGCGGGGTGAATACCTAGAACTTCACGAGCGTTATATGGACAGGCATTTGATTATCCGTCCTGGCGCGCTTTTAGATGCTTCGGGTACGCAAACCACTTGGGACCTGCCCTCTGGGGGGGCTACCCAGGTGGACAGTCATGGTGGAACTCTTGTTTTAGCCTCTGCCAATAGCCTTTATTTAGATGGTCGGTTACAAGCCATGGCAGGTGGCCATCGCGCTGAAGGTGGAACCTTGGCTATTGCTTTAAACGGAGCCTATTACTATAAGCATGCGGCCAGCGAGGCGGTAGTGACTACGCGCGTGCTTAACGTGATGCAGGAGCAAGCAGCAAGTCCTCTGGCTGATTCGTTGCTGGCAGGGCAAGAGCACACAAGCCTGCAATACGGCAGGGCTTATTTGGGGGTTGACCGTATTCAAGCCGGTGGGTTTGGCTCTTTATCTGTGTTTGCACAAACACAGATGGCTGATGATGTAAGTTTACGCTTACCATTTAGCCTGCGCTTGTCATCCATTCCGGTACTAGGTGAAGCCGTAACGGCAGGTAAAGCTCTACATCTAGAGGCGCCTTATATTTATTTGCATAATAGTCGTTTCCGCCCGTTAGACGGAGGAGACTCATTTGTGCTGCCCTTTACTCAGATAGCTGGGGTCAGTCAGCAATGGCAAGCAAAAGATCATCATTTAAGTCTGAACGCCGACTTGCTGGATGCACAAGGAATAGTGGATTTTCGTTATTTTGATCGCACTGTCTTAGACGTTAAGGGCGATTTTCGGCTACTTCCTAACATCGACAGCTCTTTTGGAGGCACTCAAGTCCTAGCTCCGCATTATTTCGATATTCGAGCGGCTCAAGTTTATTCAGTCACCGGAGCACAGGGAGCAATTATTGCCGGAGATTACCACGCCCAATTTGGAGGCTTGCGTAACCCTGACGCAAAATTAATTCTCCGCCGAGCTACCGCTGATCTGCCTTCTGTGCCGTTGGCGGCGTTCTCCAATCTCAGCCTGAGTGCTCCTTTTATTGAGCAAGGTGGCATAGTAAGGGCCCCTCTGGGTGTGCTCTCTATCCGCACCTCTGACTTCGGCCCTCAAGTTTTGCGTCTTTTGCCGGATAGCATTAGTTCAGTAAGCGCTGATAGTGTAGTACTTCCTTACGGTGGTACCGCTGACGGCATTCATTATTTGTATCAAGGAAAACCGATAACACCTACTCCCATAGGGGGCGCAGGTGGCTTGCCTCTATACGACAGGCGTTTGACCTTATCAGCTGTTGAAGTCGATATTCAGGCGGGAGCGGTTTTGGATTTGCGGGGAGGAGGGGAGATATTCGGAGCTGGGTTTGTGAGTGGTCGTGGTGGCTCAATTGACGTACTGCTTCACCCGTTGGCGGATAGTAATCCTCGTACAGGATTTAGTCGGAGTGGCAACAATGTGTACGCGGTAGTGCCTGGTGTTCAAGCACCATACTCCCCCATAGCAGGATTGGGACAGTCGGGGATAGCTACGGTAGGTCAACAACTCAATATTCGTCACAGTTTGCCAGGCCTAGAAGCCGGCACGTACACTTTACTACCTGCCTCGTTTGCCCTCTTGCCGGGAGCCTTTAGGGTAGAAATAGAAGCTGGTCCACAACGCGCAGTAAGTTCCCCCGTACAGACTCGCACGGGATCTTGGGTCTCAGCAGGACACCTTAGTTCGATACACACAGGTCGAGTAGAAGTATTACCGCATAGAGTGCTCATTACTCCTGCTAATGTGGTGCGTAAACACTCACAGTATAACGAGCAGTCCTACGCGGATTTTTTGTTGGCTGATGCAGCTCGTCGTGGTATTGCGCGTGCGATGTTGCCCCAAGACGCTAGCATGTTGGACATTCGTCTAGGAGCTGGCGCGGGACATAACGGACGTGTGGGCCTGTCTATCAAAGGAGATGCCATGTTTGAAGCCGCCGTAGGCTCTACAGGCTTTGGTGGAGTGTTGGCTATTTCAGGGGCGCCCGAAGGTCTTGAGGTGTTAACGCGAGAACAAAGGCCTGTTTTAACGGCTAAATCGGCTGCTATTTACGACTCCGAATTGAGGGGGTTGCGACCCGGTCGTTTAGTGTTGGGTGGCTTAATTAGTGGTTCTTACGGAGAGGGTTATCAGCAAACGTCGGCGTCAAGTGAACACTTGCTGATTCGATCTGGAGTCACTATTGCGGCGCCTGATATTTTGCTCTTAGGGTCGGGTTCAGGAGCGATAACTGTTGAACAGGGCGCTACACTGAGCACGTTAGGGCAGGGCGCTGCATTGCAAGATATTCATCAGGGGTTTTATATCTCTCCTTTCTCGACAGGCTTGCTGGCGGTAACCAATGGTGAGGTACGAGTTCAAGCGCCCGAGTATGCGAATGCCACGAAAATTACTTTAGGCGCTTGCCTAAGCCTGTGTACTGGGATGACACGCGTAGTTTCAGAAGGGACGATTGCGGTCGCTACTAATGGGGCACTAGAAATCGGTGATGCCGTTGAGTATGGTACACGTCACCTGAGTCTGAGCGTAGCTACTATTAACTTGGGAACTCAGGAAGCCTTGCAGGCGGCTCAAAAGAAAGATTTTCTACCTCCTGGTATGGTATTAAATCAGCATGTTTTAGGTCAGTTGCTGCGAGGTAACACAGCCTTAGGTACGCCAGCTTTAGAGAGTCTAATTTTGACGGCTGGTGAAGCAGTAAATGTGTTCGGTTCAGTGCTTATTGACACGCGCTTTCGACAAGACCAAGCTGCATTACAGCGCTTAGTATTGGGTGCGCCTGCTATTTATGGCTACGGAGCTAGCGATGATGTAGCTACAATTATGGCCAACGAGTTCATATGGGCTGGCTCTACCGCGGCAGACCCAACCACTAAAGTCCCTGGCTATGCTCAGTTTGCACCTCCCGGAGGGGCGATGACCCCGCATCTAGGCGATGGCCAATTCAACGTACATGCCAGCAAGATACGTTTTGAGCCTCTGCCTTACAGCACTGGGTCCTTATTAGTGCCGGCACAGCGCTTGATGCTGGGCTTCAGCCAGTTCAATTTACTAGCCGATGAGTTTATTAGCGCCACGGCTAAAGGTTCTCTACACGTTTATCACCATGTCGGGCAATACCAAACAAATAAAGGATGGGACTATCAGGGCGGCCACGTGATGATTCAAACGCCCGTCGTGGTTGGCGAAGGCGGGGCAGTGTTTGAGTTGCGGGCGGGAGGCACGCTGAAACTGCTGAGTAACGGGCAAGGACATGGTCAGTCGCAAAACCTAGGGGCTAGCTGGTCGATTGAAGCGGATACTATTGAGCTAAATACTGCTTTCTCATTGCCATCTGGCTACCTAAGCTTAAAAGCGGAAGGAGATATCCGCTTGGGTGCACAAGCCCAACTAGATTTAGCGGGACGAGCTCTGAGCTTGCTTGATGTTACCCGCTATAGCTGGGGAGGTGATCTTGAACTATTGAGTCGTAACGGCAATATAGAGCAAATGGCAGGCTCACTGTTTAATGTGTCAGCACAAAACCATCGTGCAGGCACCTTAAGCTTCATTGCGGATAGCTCCCACGCCGGCCAAGTGCACCTAGCTGGCGAATTTTTAGCCGCAGCAACGGGATTCTATGATGCTGGCGGCACCTATGTCCCTTACGAAGCTGGCGCAATCACCATCCGAGCACAGCGTATAGAAAATTTTCAATCGTTAAATCAAGGCTTGAACCGTGCCTCGCTGACTGGTGCCCGTCGTTTTCAAATACTTTCGGGTGACGTGCATGTGGGGGAGGAACTGCAGGCACGCCATATAGAATTGGTTGTTGATGGGGGAAGCTTATGGGTAAACGGTGTTCTAGATGCTAGCGGTGTCCAGGTAGGCAGCATTCATTTGGCGGCACAGCAAGATCTGCATATTAACGCCTTGCTTGACGCGCATAGTTCACATTGGCGTCGCGATAGCTATGGCAAAATCATTGATAGCCCAAACCGCGCCGTCATTGAGTTAACCTCACGGCAGGGTGAAGTGTTTCTTCATGAGCACGCCAGTTTTGATTTGCGTGCTGGTACCTTGGCCCCCCATTTTAACGATGGTTTGGCTCGCGGCACTTTAACGATCAACGTGCGTAGAACGGGCGGGGGTAGTGAACGGGGGGCCTTATTAGGCTCGGGCGATGGTGCGCACGATGTGGCGCTGCAGGTACAGTCCACTCCAATTATACGGGGTGCGAAAACGGTGAACATTACTGCATTCAGACGCTACACCGATGCTCCTTTTGCACAAATTGAGGATGTGAACGGCAACTTGCCGCAAGTGCTATCCCAATCTTACTTTGAGGGCAACAACGGCCTACATGCCGATAATCAGGCTTTTATGCAAGCGGTCTTGTCCAACTCAACGCTAGCCACACGTTTGAAAGGGTTAGGTACCTACCAAATTAGACCGGGTGTGGAAGTGAGTACTGCGACACCGAACGGCGACCTGTTATTACAGGGTGACATAGATTTGTCAGGCTATCGTTACGGGCCTGAGGCTAATCCTGCACGACGCGGTTATGGTATTCCGGGTGTGATATGGCTGCGTGCAGGGGGAAACCTATCGATTTACGGCAGCATTAATGATGGTTTTGCGCCGCCCCCTGATTCGCCCGACGACAACGGCTGGTTATTGCGCGAAGGCTTGTACTCGAAAGGGGTTGGGCAAACGGCTTTTGGGCAAGATCTTCTTGTGCCCATTGAGCAATTGACCTTGGACGCAGGAACCCGCTTTCCAGAGGCTAGCGTGTTGAATTACGATGTGCCCATTCAAGCTGTCACATTGCCGGCTGGCGTGGAAACACCTGTGGCCGTTACATTATCAGCACCTTTGACGTTACCCCAAGGGCTGGTATTAACGGCTGATATTCAATTGGCTGATGGCGGACAGTATGTGGCCGGAACTGTATTAACTAGCGAAGTTATTCTGCCGGTCGGCACGCGTCTAGCGGCCGGTTTCCGCTTACGCACACCGACTGCAGTGCAGTCCATGATATGGCCCAAAGGTGTGCCGCTGGCCGCTGAATTTATCACTTCGGTACCGCTAGTCTTAGCCCGAGGCTCACTAATTCCATCTAATACTTTAGTGCGCTTACCCGACCGTCAGGCCGTCAGCTTGCGTCCGGTTGGGCAGGATGGAAAACAGGGTAAGAACTGGGCTTTGGCACCGATGCTTGGCGAAAAGGCGAGTTCTTGGGATTTGGCTCTCACTGCAGGTTCTCAGCTAGAGTCTAGCCATATACGTAGCACCAACAGCGCCCGGGTGGGAGATTTATTGTTGGCGGATGCGCACCAAGGCTTAGTCGCCAAGGCCAGTCATAGAATAGAGAGAGAAGGCGGGGGAGACTTGGTGTTAAGCGAGGCGGGGGCACTAGATATCATCGGTGATCCCGCCGTGGCTGGAATGACTCAAGCCGAAATCAGCGATTGGCTGTTAGCTAACTGGGGCATGGATTGGGAGGGTGTATACGGGCATCTTACCTTGCAAGAGACTTGCTCATGGAGCTCAACATATTGTGTTAATAAACCCGGTGAACCGCGTCTAACCGAAGACGGTGCCCTAGGGCTTTTTGATGATCTGGCCGTAGTCGGGATGACACAAACCGAAATCGATCAATGGATGCTGAATGTGTGGGGGTTGGGTTGGGAAGGTGTTTTTGGCAACAGCACCTTAGAGCAAGTGTGTAGCTGGAGCAGCAATTATTGCCTCGTAGAAAGTGCTATTGAAGTCGATGTCTTTGAACATGAGTATGTGTACGGTACTCCTTTGTTCAGCGTATTGCGCACGGGTACGGGGGATTTGTCCCTCAGCGCTGCTCGTGATGTAGGAATGAGTTCAGTATATGGCGTCTATACAGCAGGTGCACAGACTAGTCTTGGGCAAGCTGATACCCTGTTTAACCGCCCCAGAGCGCTGCTCAATGAGTTTGGAGAGCTGGGTTTAGCGGGGCGTGATGGAGGGTATGACGCAGCACTACATGCATATCAGGCTTGGTATCCCGACCAAGGTGGCAACGTCTGGGTGCAAGCGGGTCGGGATATTTATGGGGACAACTGGGGGCATGGGGCCCAGAATGGCGGGGAAGATCCCAACGTGACAGCCGAGAAAAGTGGTTTTTCCAGTGCATCGGTGGGAAATTGGCTGTGGCGTCAAGGTATTGTTGACAGTGCTCAGGTTCAAGATATTGTACCAAGCTGGTGGATTAATTTTGGTACTTACGCCAACTCTAAAGAGGGAGCTAGTGGGTCAGGGATGACGGTCGACTCAGGTATGACACGCCTATACGGGTTCTCCGGGTTTGGAACATTAGGCGGTGGCAATTTGAGCTTGCAAGCTGGCCGGCATATGGGGGTCATTCGTGCTCGGGGCGACGCATTAGCGAATAGGAATGAGACATCAGGGAGATCTCAGGGCGTTGTGGCGGTAGTAGCCAGCACAGGAAGAGTCTTAGGAGGGGAATTACTGTTTACGGGTGGAGGTGACCTGACTCTGCGTATGGCAGGTGGTTTCAATCCTAATGTTCGAGCCACCCAACAAGGTGATGGGCTGTATGGTAATAGTGGACGCCATTACAGTTACGGGGGATCTTTAGACAATCTTGACTTAAACGGAGTATTAGTTAATTTACGCGGCGCTGTAAACGTTCAGGCCGCCCACATGGGCGCAATCAGCGTGGCGTATGGTGATGGAGGTGGAATTCGAGCACGCAATCCTTTTGCTATTGAAGGAGGGCTATCTATGGGCGGGCCGCGCTTAGTACTGGGTGACGCTACAGCTTGGTTGGAGACGCGGGGCGATTTAGTACTAGGTAATGTGAATGATCCGACGCGCGTGAGTTTACCGATTACTCACCGCTATGAGCTTATAGAAGATGGACAAACTCAAGTAAAAGGGGGGGACAGTTGGTTTAGTTTATGGAGTTCCGCAACGGCCGTAAACTTAACTTCGGCCGGAGGTAATTTAACGCCTTTAACCGCTAATAACAGTTTTTACATGGGATCAGACACGATACAAGAGCTTACGCATCCAAGCGGCTCTCCAAATACCTCGACCCTGTTTGTTTATCCCTCAGTGCTAAAAGCTTTGGCTCCCAAAGGTAATATTATGTTGGCCTCTTCGGTTGACACCTATATTCAACGTAACGATAGCCTCATGCTAGCACCTTCGTCTGGCTCAGAACTGGAGCTGATAGCAGGGCAGTCTATTTTGGCCGCTCCGAACTCTCACCGCATTTCCGTATCAGGAGCAGATGTACAGTTGCCTAGCCCATGGATGCCTGCTTTTACTGGTAGTACACAAGCAGGCCTGTTTCCCGTGGGCAATATTTCTCCCGAGGGCATACTGAGCGCGAAAGGTGGCCATAGTTTATTTGCCTTTGGTCCCAATATACCTCTAGAGCGGAGCCTTAAAGATCAAGCCAGCGCAGCGCGCTTTTATGCTGTTGGTGGCGATATCGTCGGTTTGAAAACGGGCGGAATCGTTAATATGACCGATAGTGAGTACAATAAGCGCCAGCGTCAACTGGATAGTTGGGTAGAGGCAGCTATGCCGGTTAGGTTATGGGCAGCCCAAGATATTTTGGGGCCGTCAGCGGTACTGGTCCATAACACCGATAACGATATATCGTTACTACGGTCGGGGCGCGACATGATATACAGCCAAGTGCAAATCTACGGCCCGGGTTCACTTATACTGGAAGCAGGTCGCCATTTCCGACAAGATGATAAAGCAAGTATACACAGCTTGGGTGGGCTGGTTCGGGGTGATACACGGCCGGGGGCAGATATTGCACTGATCGCCGGCGCTGCCCACATCGACTATCAGAATCTATTAAAAATCTATCTTGACCCGAAACGCCAGTTGTCGTCAGGGCAGGGATTGGATACGCAGCTTGATAAAGTGGTACAGGCTTATAGTGGGCAGCTGACGCTTGCGGACTGGTTAGCTCAGGAGTTTTCCTACACGGGCAGTGAGGAAGATGCTCCGTTGGCTCTACAGCAAGCATACCTTCGAAGCCGGTCAGAGGCCCCCCAACGCGACTTAGCCCAAGACTATCGTCACGAAAGCGATTTGTATCTAGTAAATTGGTTACAGCGCCATCATGCTTATGATGGGCCGACTGAACTGGCCACAGCAACCTTTCTTGCTTTATCTCCTGAACAACAGGGGATTTATGCGCGCCAACTGTTTTTCGCGGAATTGAAAAAGAGCGGGCGCGAATATAACGATATGAACGGGCCCCGTTATGGTAGTTATCTACGCGGTCGTCGAGCTATCGCTGCCTTAACGCCTCAGTCTTATGTACATGAATCAGGAACAAACGTAACAGGCGAAGTTATTTTATATGGTGGTGCAGGATTGCGCACCCATTTCGGTGGCGATATTCAAATACTTACACCTTTTGGCCAACAAGTACTGGGAATTGAGGGTGAGGCACCGCCAGCCTCTGCAGGTATTGTTACACAAGGAAAAGGACAGATTCAGTTGTATTCCTCGGGGAGCATACTGTTAGGGCAAAGTAGAATTATGAGTACCTTTGGGGGACATATTATGGCTTGGTCCGCGCAAGGTGACATTAACGCGGGCCGAGGCACAAAAACGACCATTGTGTATACTCCGCCCCGACGAGTTTACGATAGTGTAGGAAATGTAAGCTTAGCGCCTACAGTACCCAGCACCGGTGCAGGTATCGCTACGTTAGCACCCATTGCCGAAGTACCTGCAGGTGATGTTGACCTGATCGCTCCGCTTGGTACGATCGACGCAGGCGAAGCGGGTATACGTGTGTCGGGGAACGTTAACTTAGCCGCACTGCATGTGGTGAACGCCGATAATATTCAAGTCCAAGGCGAATCTAAAGGCATGCCGATTGCGGTGTCTGTAAACGTAGGGGCACTGACTAGCGCCAGCAGTGCGGCGTCGTCGGCGGCTACCGCTGCCCAAGAAACCTTAAGTCGTGCCCGCGATGCTGCCCGTAGCAATCAGCCGTCGCAGATTCAGGTGCAGGTGTTAGGGTTTGGGGCGGGCCCGGTGTCACAGGGCCCAGAGGGGCAGGGCAGGCAGCAGGTGGCGCGTCCCGTTTCACAAGCAGTAAGCTTGGTGGGGCGTGGGCCATTGAATCCAACCCAAGCGTCGATGCTTACCCAGGATGAGCGTCGTCAGTTAGGCTTGTAGTTGTCACTCAGGGCGTCGCCGCTAAGCGGCGCCCTGATTTTGATACCTACGGGTTCAGGCGTTCAATAATGGTGGCTGTGGCCATGCCATGACCAATACACATCACTTGCAAGCCAAACTGTCCATTTGTGTCACGCAAGCCGGCTAACATTTTCGCCATTAAACCCGCGCCAGTTGCACCTAGCGGGTGTCCATGCGCAATGGCACCACCCCAGGGGTTAAACTTATCCATATCTGGCGAAAATTCGCGTATAAAACATAAGGCGACACTGGCAAAGGCTTCGTTGACTTCAATCCAGTCCATGTCTTGCAGACTCAGGCCTGCTTTGGCCAACGCCTGTTGGGTAGCAGGAATAATGCCGGTTAACTGCAGGATCGGGTCAGACCCTGTTACCACGCGAGCGCGGAACCGCGCTTGCGGACGCATTCCATAATCTTGGGCAATGGCTCGCTGGCCAATTAACACTGCAGCGGCGCCGTCTGACATTTGGCTGGCATTAGCTGCGGTGATTTGCCCGCCTTGCTCGGGCCGACGAAACACGGGTTGCATCGCGGCCATTCGTTCTGGGTCAATATGGGCGCGTATTCCTTCGTCGTAATCCAGTATGAGAGATTGTCCTTCTTTGTCTAAGCCAGTGCGCGGCACTAATTCGGTATGTTTAGCCGCCACTTTAGCGGCCTGCGCACGCTGATGACTCAACATGGCATAGCTATCAAGATCGTGTCGACTCAAACCCCACTGCTCAGCAATACGCTCTGCGCTTTCCACTTGATGAGGGATGGCAAAGCGCTTTAGCAGTGAGGGATGTAAATTATCAAAGCCTGCAAACTCATGGCGCCCTAAGGTGAGGTCCGTGAACATGGGCACTCGAGTCATGCTTTCGACTCCGCAGGCAATAGCAAACGGCATGTCGCCCGCGGCCACGGCTTGTGCGGCGGCGTGTATGGCGTACTGACTGGAGCCGCACATACGGTTCATACTGACGCCTGGCACCTGTTCAGGTAGGCCAGCCAATAAAGCAGCCTGGCGGGCAATATTCCCCCCTTGTTCCCCCGCTTGGCTCACACAACCCGCCAGCACATCACCCACGCATTCCACCGGGGCTCCTGTGCGTGTTAACAAGGCTTGAAGGGTGTCGGCCAGAAGGGTGTCGGGACGTTGTTCTCGCAACGCCCCTGCACGGCGCCCAAACGGGCTACGCACGGCATCAATAATGACGGCTTCATTTTGCTGCAAGTCTCTCTCCTTAACGCATGGCGCGTGCAATAATGTTTTTTTGAATTTCGGATGTGCCTTCATAAATTTGCAGCACTTTGGCATCGCGAAACAGTTTTTCTGCTGGATATTCAGTGGAGTAGCCCATGCCACCCATGACCTGTATCGTTTCACTGGCCGCCCACATCGCGCTATCAGAGGCATGCAACTTGGCCATGGCGGCCTCTAGGGTGTTGCTTTTGCCTGCGTCTAGTAAGCTCGCCGACTGATAACACAGCAGGCGAGAGCTTTCTAGGCGTACGCGCATTTCCGCGAGCTTATGTGCGATTGCCTGATGTTCTAGGATAGGGCTTCCCATACTGTGGCGCTGACGGGCGTAGCCAAGTGCCTCGTCCAGACAGCGCTGAGTTAAGCCCACACCAAAAGCGGCCACCATGGGTCGAGAGCGATCAAACACTTGCATTGCCAGCTTAAACCCACTGCCTTCTGCCCCGAGTCGTTGGGCATCGGGCACAAACACCTGATCCATAAACACTTCATTCGTTGGGGCTGCTTTTTGTCCTAGTTTGGATAAAGGTAAGCCTATACTCAGACCGGGTGCATTCGCTGGGACGATAAAAGCGGTCATGCCTTTGTGCCCCTGATCGGGGTCAGTCTTGGCAAAAATAATTAAAAACTCGGCTAATGAGGCGTTAGAAATCCAGATTTTGCTACCACTCAAGCTATAGCCACCGCTTACTCGTTGAGCGCGGCTACGAATTCCTGCTACGTCAGAGCCTGCTGCGGGCTCAGTCAGAGCGAAACTGGCCATGGCGCCGTCAGTCAAGCGTCCTAGGTATTTTTTTTGTTGCTCAGGGGTGCCTGCCAACAGCAAGGGCTCACTGGCCAGGGCGTTAATGCATAATGCCGTGCCTATGCCAAGACAGGCATGACAGAGCGCTTCGGTAATCAAGACCAACTCCAATGCTCCTAAGCCTGGGCCGCCAAGATGGCTGGGCAAGCTGGTGTTCAATAAACCCAGCTCCAGAGCCTGACGGTGGATCTGGAGGGGAAACTGAGCGGTGCGATCGGCTTGCACCGCAAGGGGCAGTATTTCATCGCGGGCAAATTCTTGAGCGAGTGCTTGAATCTGACTTTGTTCTGAGGTCAACGCAAAGTGCATAGCATTCCTTGGGCCGCGAAGCGGCAACAGTAAATCCTGCCCGTTGGAGCAGGGCAAAAAATAAACAGAAAAATCAGGGCTTTAGAAAAAGAGTCTTAAAGCTTAAAAAGGGGAGGTCGTTTGCTCAGGAACGCATCCACTCCTTCTTTGAAATCAGACTGTTGTGCCAACTGGAGAAATTGTTGTTTCTCGTTAGTCAACGCTTGCTCAAGCTTCAGTGTGGCGGATTGCCGAAGTAAAGCTTTGCCGGCATTTTGTGCTTGCCGTGAGCCTGACGCTAGTTGTCGTGCCATGGTCTGCCATTGCTGGTCCAATTCGTCTGCTTTGCACACCTGCACCACTAACCCACAGTCAAGTGCCTGCTGAGCCGATAGCGCTTGATTAAACAAGAGCATATGTAGGGCGCGCCCAAATCCAACCCGCTCGGGCAAGGTAAATGAGGCCCCGCCATCGGGTGTGGCGCCCAGTGCGTTATAGGCCATTACAAAGCGGGCATTGTCAGCGGCCACGATCATGTCGCAAGCCAACGCTAATGACAGACCAGCGCCGGCCACCGCGCCTTGGGTAAAAGCGATAACAGGGAAGGGCAGATTCCGCAGCCGTAAACAGACGTTTTCTACGGTGGTAATCAGTGCTTCTAACTCAGCCCAACGCCCCTCGTCGGGCTCAGGTTGTTGGGACAACAGTTGATCAAAAAACTGAATATCGCCCCCCACCATAAAGTGATCCCCTGAGGCGCGTAAAAATAGCCCTTTGAGCGTAGGAATCTGGGGCTCAAGCGCCTCAATGTGATCTAGCAGCGCGGTCGCCATAGCCGGGTTCAGACTATTGCGGCTTTGAGGCCGTTGCAAGGTCAAGATAGCGACCTGATTATGGATAGCAAGATCAATCATGTTAATGACTCCTTGCGGCACTGGCATGGGCAGGGCTGGTTGCGGGCTTAGGCATATAAAGCCTCGATTTCATGTTGATAGGTTTGATAGATGCTGCTGCGTTTCACTTTCATGGTGGCGGTCACTTCGCCGTCATCGTGATCCAGTTCTTTACTCAGTAAATGAAAGCGACGAATATGGGCTACTGGGGCCAATTGGGCATTGCCCTGGTCAATTTCTGCCTGAATCAGTGCTTGCACCTCTACGGTTTCCACTAAAGAGCGGAAGTGTGTGTAAGCAATTGAGCGACTCTCGGCCCATTTCCCCACTGTTTCAAGATCAATTTGAATCAGCGCACCGACAAACCGACGTCCATCCGCTACCACAATACATTCTTTAATGTACGGGCTGCCTTTCATGGTGTTTTCAATTTCTGACGGGGTAATGTTCTTGCCTCCGGCAGTAATCATAATGTCTTTCATACGATCAACGATGTACAACTGGCCGTCTCGGACAGCCACTACGTCGCCGGTATGCAGCCACCCATCACGTATACTTTGTGCGGTGGCGTCGGGGTTTTTATAATATCCCATGAACACCATAGGCCCGCGGAGTAAAAGCTCTTGGGTATCGGCCGCTAATTGGTACTCCGCTTGTAGGATCGCTGTCCCCACCGATGCCGGATGCGGATTCTGCACCGATTGTCCTGTCACCATTCCGGTCGACTCGGTCAAACCGTATACCTCGATCAGCGGAACGCCTATGCTACGAAAAAAGCGCACCACGGCGGGCGGCACGGGCGCAGCACCCGTTAAGGCTGCCTTGCAGCGGCGTAGCCCTATGTAGTTTTGCAAAGCCCGCAAGATAATCCAATACCACCACGCATAGGTCAATTTTTGCGTAAGCGTGCGTTTGGCTGGACTAACATAAGCCAACGGCGCGCAGGCGGCCAAAGCACGATTAAACAGCCAGCGCCGGAAGGGCCCGGTGTCAGCGATTTTGATCATGATGGACGAGTGCAGTTTCTCCCAGATACGCGGTACGCCCAAGAACAAACTTGGGGCCAGTTCACGTAAATCCTCCTGCACAGTGCGGATCGACTCGCCAAAGTTAACCATTGAGCCTAAGTAAATAGGCGTAAAAGTAGTCAGCATTTGCTCTGCCACATGACAAAGCGGCAGATACGACAGGTGGCTAGAGTCGGGGCTTAAGTCCAGCCGGTCGATAATACCCGGGGCAACGCCGTGAATATTACGGTAACTGATCATCGCCCCTTTGGGCTTGCCCGTTGACCCCGAGGTGTAAATCATTAAGGCTAAATCATCTAGCTGCTGCTGTGCCAGCACCTCTTCAATTAGACGCGGATGGCTGCTTTCGTGTTGTTTACCCGCTTGCTCGATAGCTTTGAAGGTATGCGACTTCCCCGCAATGCGAGGATCGGTATTACGAAAGCCATCGGGCTCGATAATGACGACCAATTTTAAATGAGGTAGTTGGTCTATACACTCGGCCACCTTGTCGGCTTGTTCTTGGTCCTCACACACCACTACTTGCACATCGGCATGCTCCAGCACGTAGGCCACTTCGTTTGCTGGGCTGGTGGGGTATACGCCGACGGTAATCAGTCCACTGAGTCCACACCCCATCTGGGCCAACACCCATTCTTGGCGGTTTTCAGAGATGATGCCCACATGAGAACCAGGCTCTATGCCCATCGACAATAAGCCTAATCCAAACCAGCCAGAGCGCTGGTAATACTCTTTCCAGCTTAAGGACTGCCAGATTCCATAGTCTTTTTGATTCAAGGCGACTTTATCGGGGTGTTGACGGGCACGCTCGCGCAGCATTTGCGGCAGGGTCAACAGGGGTAAGGGTTGCATGCTCATCATCAGGATAACCAACGTTTACGACGTTTATAATGTTTAATATGGCGAAAACTCTTGGCTTCTCCGCTTCCGCCTATCCCTAGGTAAAACTCCTGCACATCCGGATCCGAGGATAAAAACTCCGCGCTACCGTCGGTGACGATTTTGCCCATTTCCATGATGTAACCGTAGTGAGCTACCGCCAGAGCAACGGAGGCATTTTGTTCGACGAGCAGCATAGCTACTCCTTGCTCGGCATTGATACGAGCAATAATCTGAAATATATTCTCGACCAATAAGGGGGCTAAACCTAAGGATGGTTCATCCAGCAATATCAACTTGGGGCGAGCAATGAGCGCCCGCCCAATGGCCAGCATTTGCTGCTCACCGCCCGACAAATAGCCCGCTAAGTGATGACGTCTTTCGTGTAAACGCGGAAAATACTCGTACACCAAGTCGAAATCGGGCTTAAGACCTGGCCGGCCATACAGGGCATACGTCGCCGACACCAGATTTTCTTCTACAGTCAGGTCTTCGAAAACCCGACGCCCCTCCATAATATGAAATAGGCCTTGGCGAACCAGTTCATGAGGCTTGAGCGTCTTGATGTCTTGCTCTTGGAAGCGAATCGAACCACTATTTAACTCTCCGTTCTCAAGCGCTAAAAGAGCTGATATCGCTTTCAGGGTGGTGCTTTTTCCGGCCCCATTAGAGCCTAATAAAGCAACTATTTGCCCTTGTTTCACCTGTAACGACAAGCCTCGGAGTACTTGTACGCTTTTATTGTAGAAAACCTCAATATTGTTGAGGGCCAATACGGTATCGGCGAGTGCCATGGCTTACTCCAGAACAATCCAGTCAGACACCGGCACCATTTGCTCTTTGCTGACGTCCGCGCGATAAATACGCCCTACAGGGATAGAGTTGCCACGAATGGTGACGGGCACGCCAATCAAGCCTCCAGTATCAAAGTTTTCTAGTGAGTTAAGGGCTGCTTTGAGGTTATCTGCCGTCATGGGCTTACCCTCTGCCAAGGTGCGTTTGGCGGCCTCGGTGTAAAGCATGGCTGACAAAAACCCTTGTATATAAGGAATGTTTTGATAGTCGGGGCGCATTTCACGAATTTTTTCCAGCATCGGGGCGGGGCTACTCTCGTCGTAGTAGTAGCGGTAGGGCATAACGCCCATAAAGCCATCCGCCACGTCCTTCATTTGCATCACCGTTGAATTGTCCATCGTCCAGAAGGTGCCCATAAACTGGGTGTCCAAGCCCATTTTTCGGGCTTGACCGATAAATTCAGGAATAGGGCCTAGGATATAACCATGAAAAATAGCGAAGTCGGGACGCGCACGGCGCAATTTAGCAATTTCAGTGGATACATCTACGCTAGCGGGCGGCGTCATGAGTTCGGCGCTGACGGTTAGTCCTAGTTCCTCTGCCGTCTTTTTACTGGCTTGAATAGGGTCACGACCAAACTCGGTATCCGAATAGATAAAAGCCACTTTAGCCCCAGGCTTTTCATTGGCAATATGGCGCAACATAATGCCAAACATCTCGGTGTAATCAGGGCCTGGAATAAACTGATAAGGGAATTTGGCTGGGTCGTTTAGCTCTGTGGCAAATGACGCTCCAGACATTAATATAGAGTTACTTCGATTGAGCTCCTCATTGATGGTTTTGCTAAAACCGGTGGAGTCGCCGTAGTAGAAATTAACATCATTTTGGCCCGTGATTTTCTTGAATGCCGCTACCGAAACATCCACCTTGTAGCCGCTGTCTTCCGGCACGTAGCGCAACTTGTAGCCCTCTACGCCACCGGCATCATTGATTATCTTGACGTAATCCTGAATGCCCGCATGAATCCCGATTCCCGCAAAGGCAAAGACACCACTCATGGGAATAGAGCCCCCAATGACAATTTCTTTTTCTGCCGCTTGTACCACGATCGCACTGCCCAGCAAGGCAGCAACTAGCGAGCCTTTGAGCCAGTGTTTTATACGTTTTGTACTCATGGACTTGTCTCCTGATTGTTATGTGTTATGACCGAAATGGCCATAGGTGGAAAAAGCGCTGTATGCGGCGCCATATTTCTTGTAAACCTAAGGGTTCAAAAATAAGAAAGCCGATAATGAGCAGGCCCAGAACAATGGTGCGAACTGGTGAAAGAATCAGCGTGGCATCGGCGCTCAAGGGCAGTATGCTAACGATAATTTTCAGTGCCTCCGGTACCATCGTGATAAAAGCGGCCCCTAAAATACTGCCAAGTAAGGTACCCATTCCGCCGACAATAATTGCCGTTAAGAAAAAGATGGACATGGACAAGGGGAAACTTTCAGGTGTAATGATTCTAAAAAAGTACGCCCACATGCCACCTGCTAAGCCGGCATAAAAGGAAGAGATGGCGAAAGAAAGCAATTTATAACGAAGCAAAGGGATGCCCAGCACCTCGGCCGAAATATCGCGGTCTCGAATCGCAATAAAGGCTCGCCCTATACGCGTTCTAAAAAGATTAGCCGCACCCAGCAACATCAGCACAGTAATAGGCACTACCATCCAATAAAACTTGAATGACGTGTCCAGCTGCACACCTAGGATGCGGGCTGGAGGCACTGTTAGACCTGCTGTTCCTCCGGTTACTGAGGTCCAATTAGAAAAGATGAAATGTAAAATCATCGATGCTGCAATGGTGGCAATGGCCAGGTATAAGCCTTTGACTCGTAAGGAAGGAATACCCACCACTATGCCGCCCAGCATGGCGACTCCTCCTGCCGCGAGCAGGTTAATCATCACGGGCAAGCCAAAGGTTGGCTCCATCAAGGCAACGGTGTAGGCCCCTAAGCCCATGAAGGCTGCTTGGCCCAAGCTGACCAATCCCGTATAGCCAGTCAATATGTTCAAGCCCGTGGCACTAGCTATATTGATAGCAACCAAGCAGGCTAAATAAAGCCAATACTCGTTGGCGAAAAAAGGAAATGCACATAAAGCGCAGGCCAGAATAATCAGCCACGCGTACTGTGTGCGGCTATCAAATAAAGCCTCGTCTTGGCCATAAGTATATTTGGCGGTACCGATACGCATGGTGTTAAAGCCTCTCGATTTCACGTGTACCGAACAACCCGTAGGGGCGTATCATCAGTACGACGATCAGAACCAAAAAAGTAGCGACTATTTTGTATTCGCCACCTAGAAAACCACTGGCCCACGCTTCTAGAAGGCCAATCATGATACCCGCGACCAGGGCGCCCAATACGCTATCTAGGCCACCCACAATCACGACTACCAATACCGACAAGCCAAAGACGCCCATGGCTGGCGAGATTCCGCCTATGGCGCCGACAATCATGCCCGATACAGCGGCAATCATGGCTGCGACCATCCACGATAAAGAAAACACGCGCGGCACATTGATGCCCATGGAGTAGGCAGCGGCTTGGTCGGAGGCCGTCGCCCTTAGGGCAACCCCGCCACGCCAAAAGCGGAATACCACCAACACCAAAGCAATCAGTACGAGGGTCACAAAAAAGCCGTAATACACTTTTGAGGGAACAAAAGCTTCGCCGATGAATACAGGCTCGTCGGGCATAAAAGGAGGCATACGGCGTGGATCAGCGGTCCATACCAGCTCTACTAAGCCAATTAATACGGCGGACAAGCCCACAGTAACCATAAATACCGATATCGGTGATTCACCTAACATAGGGCGAATGGCTAAGCGCTCAATCACTCCGCCGGCTAAACCGCTGCTGAGTATGGCGCCGATAATAGCCAGCCAAATAGGCAAACCTAGGCCGCTCGCCAAGCCGTAACACAAATAGGCACCCAGCATTAGCATTTCACCAATAGCCAGATTAACCACCCCTGTGCTTTTGTAGATAATCACGAAAGCCAGTCCGGTCAGAGCATATAAACCGCCGGTGCCTAAGCCCGCCAGAGTTACTTCTGCAAAAAATAGCCAGTCCATTAATTTGCCTCCCGACGAGCACCGGGTCGTAGGCGTTCACGTAAATCCGCAATATCGCCCGAGCCCAAATAGGCTTTGATTACCTCGGGGTTGCGCTGAACATGTTCAGCCGTACCGTCGGCAATCACTTGCCCGAAATTGAGCACCACAACGTGATCGGATAAATCCATCACCATGCCCATGTCGTGTTCCACCATCAATACGGTGATCCCCCATTCCTGACGCACATCCAGTATGAATCGCGCCATGTCTTCAGTTTCTTCGCGGTTCATGCCGGCAACTGGCTCATCCAGCATCAAGACCTTAGGTTGAATGGCCAACGCACGAGCCATTTCTACCCGTTTTTGTAATCCGTAAGGTAGGGCGGCGACCGGATGATGGCGAATATGGTCAATTTCAAGAAAGTCGATGATGCGCTCTTCAATGTCTCGACGTAGCTCTTGCTCTTCCCGTCGTGCACGACCAAGATAGAACAGAGAATCGAGGATGTTGCTGCGTAAATGGACATGGCGCCCTAGTTTGATATTGTCTAAAACCGTCATGCCACGGAACAGGGCGATGTTTTGAAAACTCCGTGCCAATCCGATCTTGGCTCGCGACGGCGGCGAGCTCTGGGTGATATCTTTGCCCTCAAAAAAGAGGGTGCCGGATTGGGGCTTGTAGAAACCCGAAATAGTGTTGAACAAAGACGTTTTTCCGGCGCCATTGGGGCCGATAACGGTCGTGATGGTGTTGGGCTGCACAGCAAAGCTCACACCAGAAAGGGCGCGTACACCCCCGAACGCCAGCGTCATCTCGCTGAGCGCCAGAATGGGTGTGGAAACCTGAGTATCCACTTTGTCTCCTTGGGGCAATCAATACTTGCCCATTTATATTTTGCCAAGCACGCCATTTTTATGACGTCTGACTTTTTATGTTTTTTGATCGTGTGTTTGCGTACTGCATTGTAAAACACCGATCTGTTTAGTTATTCTATGTCACTAGCGCCCGTACATGAATGACAGAGCAAGACTAAAACTTTGCAATTTCTGCCACTGGTTTGGGGCTTTCTCCCATTGATTTTTTGGTGCATTTCCATGAAATTCGAGACTCAAACTATTTCAGTGCGTTTTGTTCAGGCGCTATTGAGCAATGTGGTGACACGCACCGACTATGACCCATCCTGGTTAAGCAACACTGGATTCGCTCCAGAACTCCTTAATTTGCAGGGCGCTCGTATTACGATGGAAAAATTTGCAGAGCTTTATAGAACCTTAGCAATACATACGGACGACGAAACGCTAGGCATGTTTTCTTTGCCTTTACGCAACGGCACGCTCAAATATTTGTGCCTGTGCATGCTCAGTGCACCAGTACTCAGTGTGGCATTAAACCGATTTTGTAATTTTTACCGCTTAATCAATGTCGACGTGCAATTCGAGGTGAGTCACACGCCTGAAGGTCTGGTGAGAATCGCTCTGCATGAGGTAGGCCACTTGGGTAGCTCGCGTGTCTTGGCGCTAGAGTTGATGTTGATGTTGGTACAAGGGGTATCGTCATGGATGATTGCCAAAAAAATACCTTTCGTTCGCATCTGCTTTCCTTTTCCTAAGCCGGAGCATGCGGCCGAATATAAGCATTTGTACCCGGGGCCCGTCTATTTTAACGAACCGACCACAGCCTTATATATGGACCCTGCTTATATGAACGAGCCCATTCGACAAGACCAAAACTCGTTACGAAAATTCTTGCGTAATGCTCCCATGAACTGGTTCTATTTTTTAGAAACCGAGCGGCCCAACACTTATCGCGTCCGCAGCTATCTTACAGAACGTATGGGCCAACCGCTTGGCTTAGAGCAGGTCGCCAGCGCCTTACATGTTTCCACGCGTACCCTTGCTCGCCGTTTGGCGGATGAAGGCAGCAGCTTTCAACGCATTAAAGATACTCTGCGACGCGACCTTGCGGTGGAATTGCTGAATAAAACACGCATACCGGTCGCTGACATTGCTCATAAGCTGGGTTTTGAGGATGCCACGGCGTTTAACCGAGCCTTTCGTCAATGGACAGGCAGCGCACCAGGAGCCTATCGAAAGCGCTTACAATAAAAGGGCAGGGCAGAGTGCTAAAAAACCCGTCTTGCTTTTACTCTTTTTATCAGGATTATTCTTATGAGTCTGCTGGGTACCCCTTTATTACCAACGTCAAAAAAAATCATGTTTCTAGGTGCCGGCGAACTGGGCAAAGAAGTGCTGATTGCCTTACAACGTTTGGGGGTAGAGACCATAGCGGTCGACCGCTACGATAATGCTCCGGGTCATCAAGTGGCTCATCATGCGCGCACCATTAGCATGAGCGACCCACAACAATTGCGGCAATTGATCGAACAAGAGCAGCCCACTCTTATCGTGCCTGAAATTGAGGCAATTGCCACCCAAGTACTCGAGGAGTTAGAGGCCGAGGGTAAGGTGCAAGTCATTCCTACGGCTCGTGCAGCTCGCCTCACCATGGACAGAGAAGGCATACGTCGTTTAGCAGCCGAAACCCTAGGTGTGGCCACTAGCCCGTATCAGTTTTGTGATAGCTTAGAGCAGCTACAGGCAGCCATTGATGGGGGAATTGGCTATCCGTGTGTGGTCAAGCCCTTAATGAGCAGTTCAGGCAAAGGGCAAAGCAAAATTAGCACACCCGCCGATGTAGAAAAAGCCTGGAATTACGCGATGGAAGGAGGGCGGGTTAGCCAAGCACGAGTCATCGTTGAAGGCTTTATTGATTTTGACTTCGAAATTACCTTGCTAACCGTTAGAGCACGCAACGCGCAAGGCGAGACTCAAACGCACTTTTGCGAAGCGATTGGTCATAAGCAGGTGGACGGAGACTATGTAGAAAGCTGGCAACCGCAAGCCATGAGCAGCAAAGCACTAGAGCAAGCTCAACATATCGCTAAAGTCGTTACCGACAACTTAGGTGGCTTAGGATTATTTGGGGTAGAGCTTTTTGTGAAAGGTGATCAGGTATGGTTTAGCGAAGTAAGCCCGCGTCCACATGACACCGGCATGGTAACGATGATTACGCAATGGCAGTCCGAGTTCGAGCTACATGCCCGCGCCATCTTAGGTTTGCCCGTCGATACACGTCTAAAAAGTCCGGGCGCCAGTGCCGTCATTTATGGTGGTGTGCAGGCTCAGGGCGTAGATTTTTTACAGGTAGAGCAAGCCTTAAGTATCCCCCAAACAGACATCCGACTATTTGGAAAGCCCGAAAGCTTTGAGAAGCGTCGTATGGGGGTAGCCTTAGCTTACGATGCTAACGTGGACAACGCACGCACTACGGCCAAGAAAGCAGCCAACCTTGTGCAGGTGGTCAAGCGCGACTGATAGCGAGTTGTTTAAGGTGGATCAGCGCAGTTCGCGTTAGCGGACTCATTTTTATCATTGGTGTTTTACCGGCGTTTAGCATTTATGCGGTCACTGACCTTAAGTCGTGACCGCATGCGTTTGAATTATGTATTAACGCGGTAACTCGCCGGTATCCAACTTATTGAAGAAGTCTTTGGTTTGGCGAACCACTACACCCGACAGTAGTAATAGGGCTATCAGGTTAGGAACGGCCATTAAACCGTTGAAGGTATCGGAAGCTGCCCATACCAAGTCCAGGCTAGCAACCGTGCCCAGCATAACCGAGGCCACATAGACAATGCGATAGGGAATAATCATTTTGTCGCCTAACAAATAGGCTGCGCATTTTTCACCGTAGTAGCACCATCCCAAAATGGTGGAGTAAGCAAAAAACACTAAGCCAAAGGTGACCAAATACCCCCCCCAGCCGGGGAGCAAGGCATTAAAAGTGTGCGTGGTTAATGCCGCGCCCGTTTGTCCACTGGTGTACATGTTACCCATGACCAGCACCAAACCAGTAATCGAACATACCACGATGGTGTCCAGAAAGGTTCCTGTCATGGAGACTAGCGCCTGACGTCCGGGATGGTCGGTTTTAGCCGCTGCGGCTGCAATCGGTGCGGAACCCATACCGGCCTCATTGGAAAACACCCCGCGCGCGACACCATATCGTATGGCCGCACCGACGGCACCACCAGCAACAGCTTCACCGGTAAAGGCATCAACAAAAATGAGTTTGATTGCCGGACCGAGTAGCTCCAGATTCAAGCCAATAATAATCAAGCCGCCTAGCACGTAGATTACAGCCATGACAGGCACAATAACAGAGGCAACACGAGCAATACTTTTAATACCGCCTAGAATAACCAGGGCCGTTAATACGGTTAGCACGACACCCGTTAGCATAGGTGCTACGCCAAAACTGGCCTCGATCGATTGAGCAACAGAGTTCGACTGTACCGAGCTACCTATACCAAACGATGCCAGTACAGCAAACAGAGCGAACAGTACTGCCAACCATTTCAGCTTTAAGCCTCGCTCGATGTAATACATGGGGCCGCCTGCCATTTCCCCTTTACTATTTACAACGCGATAATGCACCGCCAAAATACCTTCCGCGTACTTGGTGGCCATACCAAAAATAGCGGTTATCCACATCCAGAATACGGCGCCCGGGCCACCTAGCACGACGGCTGTGGCCACACCAGCAATATTGCCGGTACCAATCGTGGCAGAGAGTGCTGTCATAAGCGCAGCAAAGTGAGATACATCCCCGGGTTTGTTATCTTGCCCCGGGGGCTTACCAAAGGCCTGCCGCAGAGCAAATGGCAATTTACTGAACTGTATTCCTCGTAACAAAACAGTCAGCCATACGCCTGTACCGACCAACAAAATAAGCATGGCGGGTCCCCAGACCCAGTTTCCTAAAGTATTGAATAACGCTTGTAAGGTATCCAAGCTCGTCTCCTAGTTATACCCTGTGTGTTGCCTTGAGTTGTATAGGCAAAATCGTAAATATACCCTGATCAAACGGGAGAGTCGAAAGATTCTTAGCGCACCAAGGGGAAGCACTACTAAATGATGATGATTGGCGAGATTAAGTCACTCATTTCCTCAAAAAGGGAACGCTAAATACCAGGTTAAAAAAAATGCCCCCGCGGCCTGAAGGCACGGGGGCAGGGATATTTTTCTTACAACGTCTGTTGTATCAGGGCGAAGCGTGTGCACTCTCTTTCAACTGACGCATTAGTTGGGATGGTTTGAACGACCAGTCAAGCAAGAGGCTTAGATGATGAGCGACGGAAAGCAGACGGGACTCAGCATAGGGGCGTCCAACTAATTGAACTCCCACAGGCATGCCACGACTGTCTAGCCCCATAGGCATAGATACCACCGGTAAGCCTAGGTAGCTGAAAGGACGTGTCAGGCGTGTCAAACGAGGAACCAGATGGTGCACCTGGCCCTGTGCCTCCATATCGATATCCTTTATCAAGGGAGTGCAGATGGGTAGAGTGGGGAGCAATAGTACATCTACTTGTGCAAATGCTTGCTGTACAAAGCGTTGCATCAGTAAAGGACGCAACTGTTGAGTTTCGATATAACGAGTGGCTGGCAATAACAAACCGGGCTCGGTACGCGTAAATACCCCTTTGGAGTACTGCTCAGGCTGGTCAGCCATGCTGGCTGAATGCACTTGCGCGGCCTCGACTTTGGAGAGCACATCGCCTAAAGCATAAAGCTGTTGCCAGTCATCGGAATGGCGATTGACTAACTGCCCCCATTTGCTTGAAGCTAGGCTAAGTAAATGCTCAAAGCAGGTCTGCACATCCTCATCAATATCAGTACCGGTCTGAAAAACACCGAGACGGCTGCCTTCATGAGCCTGCTCCAGTCCAGCTACGTAGTCCGGTTTGGGTATCCCCATAGTGTCTGAGTCATAGGGATCTGGGCCTGCAATCGTATCTAAAACAATGGCGCAGTCTTTAGCGCTGCGCGCCAACGGTCCGAGTACGTCGCTAGATGCTGAACGGGGGAAAGCGCCATAGCGAGATACCCGTCCGAACGTAGGCTTGACACCAAACAGCCCATTTAACGCCGCAGGAATGCGTACTGAACCGCCTGTGTCAGTACCTAAGGCGGCGTAAACGCTTCCTGTTGCGACCGCGACCGCGGAGCCACTGGACGAGCCGCCCGAGATATACGCTGCATTCCACGCGTTGTGGCAATCACCTAAAAACACGTTGTTGCCTGATGGGCCAGCAATCACTTCGCTCAGATGAAGCGTACCAATTTCGATAGCGCCTTGTTCTTGCAAGCGACTGATGGCGGTGGAGTCTATATGTGCCGGCTGACGCTGTAGCGGCGAACCCACCCCCATAGTCTGCCCGGCATGGGCAAGGCAGTCTTTATGGGCCAAGGGGATACCCTGCAAGCGCGTAGTAACAGGCTGGTTTTTTAATGCTTGCGCTCGAGCCATCGCAGGGAAACTATGGATTTGTACGAACGCATTAGTGTAATGGCGTACCTCGTGCGCGCGCTCTAGAGCATGTTCGACCAGCTCCACCGTATTCACTTTTCCCTGCTGTAAGGCCTGATGGGCTTGGTGCAGATGCAGGTCTAAGACGGAATCACTCATGCTTTTTCCTCTTGGTTACTGCTGTCTTGCTCGCTAAGTAAAGCGGCCTGAAAACTGATTAAAGGCTGTATAGGGTTAAGGTGCGTGGCCGCCATGGTTTGTACGGCCTGGTTGATGCGTAGGATCTCTGCTTGTATGTCCTCAGCCTGGGCGCGGCTGGTTATTCCATATAGGCGCTCAAGCTGGTAGGACAAAGACTGCAGATATCCTTCCTGTGTAATGGACATAGTGTTAATGGCTAACATCTGCTTGTTGCACAATGGCAGGCCAACGGGCTACGTCCGTCTCTACTATTGTGCGCAAAGCATCGCGTGAATCAGGTTTAACCATCAAGCCTTGCGCGCCAAGTAATTTAACGATTTCAGGGTCATTCAAGGCATTATTTAAGGCTTGATGCAAGGTTTCAAGTTTTTCGGCATCCACACCGCTGGGGGCGAATAGGCCATACCACACATCAATATTGACATTGGGATAGCCTAGCTCGGCCACGGTAGGCGTATCGGGCAAGGCAGCACTGCGCTGAGCGCCGGTAACGGCTAAGGGGGTCACGTTTTTGGACTGCACCTGCGGCATGGCGGCAGCAATCGAGGCAGCATAGAGCGAAACCCGATTTCCCAGCAGATCAGTCATAGCGGGACCGGCACCTTTGTACGGAATATGCTGCATCTTGGTGCCACTTTCTTGTTCAAGTAGTGCGACTGCCAAGTGTGAAATACTGCCTACACCGGGTGAGGCATAATCAATTTTTTCAGGTTGAGCCTTGGCCGCTGCCAGGGCGTCAGGCAAATTCTGATAGGGGCCCGTAGCATTAGATACGATCAGCAAAGGAGTTGTCGCCATCAAGCCGATGGGCTCAAAGTTTTTAATCGGGTCCCAGGTCACATTAGGATAGATGGCGGGGGCGATGGCTAAGGTATCGAGCTGACCGATAATTAACTCATGACCGCTGGGCGTAGAGCGCGCTACGTGGCTCATCGCAATGGTGCCAGCGGCGCCAGGACGGTTTTCTACAATAATGGTCCACCCCGTTTGCTCGGCCATTTTATTAGCGATGCTGCGAGACAAAAAGTCTGTCCCGCCTCCCGGAGCAAAGGGTACGTTGATACGAATAGGCTCGGACGGAAAACTGCTCGCCCAGCTAGAGCCAAAAGTCATCACGCCGCACAGAGCGGTCGCTAATAGGGTAGGTTTGTTCAACATGTGTCAAGTCTCCAGGGGTTTTATGTCTATAACTTCATTCTAGATAGCATTATTTATAGCGTCCAATATAATATTATTTAGCTATTTATATCCTGTGAGCTAACAATGTTAATTGATCCACGTCTTGCCCACATGTTTTGTGTTCTGGCGGAAGAGTTGCACTTTGGTCGTGCGGCCAAGCGTTTATTTATCAGTCAACCCCCCTTAAGTCAGGCTATACGGCAGCTAGAAGAGGAGTTGGGGGCAGAGCTGTTCATACGTACTACCCGTTCCGTCAGCCTCAGCCGGGCCGGTCAGGCTTTATACCCTGAGCTACGGGATCTAGAGGCAAAAACGATGCAATTAAGGCAGAAAATCCGCGCCTTGGGGGAGGGCAAGCAAGGGGTGGTTAATATGGGTATCACCCCCTCTGGCATGTATTCCAATTTTTCTGGTCTATTGCGCCATTTGCGGCATCATTTTCCGGCAGTCGAATTTAATATTGTTGAGTCCAGCACACACCTGATTCATGAACAAATCAGAAATGGCAGTCTAGATATAGGCTTGATCCGTTTACTCTCGCCTATCCCTGATTTGGCCAGTTGCTTGTTGTACCGAGAGCCTTTATGTATCGCAGTGCCCGCCGATCATCCTTTTGCTCAGCGGCACAGTCTGAGCCCTCATGAACTGAACCAAGCCGATATGATTATGTATGATCCGCGCCTGTCGCCCTATTTTTTTAATTTGGTGAATCGTTGTCTGGCGCAGCATCAGATAAGCGTCAACCCGGTGCAACAAGGCATGTTGCCAACGATTTTATCCTTAGTAGAAGGCGGAATAGGAGTAGCGTTAGTGCCGTCTGTCTTTTCTCGTTATCGCCTGATGCATTTGCATTATCTACCTTTGGAGGGCCCCCAAGAACACTTGGCCGAGCTCAGTATGGCGTGGCGTCAAGATGAAAGCGATCACTTACTCAAACAAGTGATCGCTACGTTAGGCCAGTACCCTTATGCCGATGGCTTGTCGGCTGCCTAGCGACGGATAATAGCTCGATAGGAAAACTGATCGGGCCGAAAATACATTTCTGCAAAAATAAGCGCTTTGCCAGACAAATCATGTGGAACAAAGCGTATGCGTAGTAAGGGGCTACCGCTAGCAATTTCTAGTTGACGAGCGCGCACTTCGCCGGCTGTCACGGCGCTGGCTTCGATATGAGTACTTTCCAAACGAATATGACAATCGGACTCTAGCAGGGTCATCACGTCTTCATTGTCTAGGTCTGCTTGTAGTAATTGTTCGGCTAAGGCACAGGGCGCTACGATCCGCCCTACGGTAACCGGCGTGTCGTTTACTAGCCGTAATGATTGAATCGTAGTCAAGACTGTCCCCGCAGGTACCTTTAAAGCATCGCTGATTAGCTTAGAGGATGGCGCTTTGCGGACGGATAACACTCTACCTTGGGCGACTTTACCTCGGCTACGCATGTAATCGAAAAAGCCGCTTAGCATGCCAAGCCTAGGGGCATTGGCTGGGCGCGTCACGAAACTGCCTTTTCCGTTAATGGTCTCAATCAGTCCATCGCTTTGCAATGCCGATAAAGCCTGACGAACAGTGATCCGGCTAACGCCAAACTGCTGTTGCATTTTCTGCTCTGAAGGTAACTTCTGCCCAGGAGCCAAACGTAGCTTCAAGATATCCTGCCGCAAACATTCTTTAAGCTGCTCAAACAAAGGGATATGAGCAGTAGGGTCTAAGGGTCGAGAGGGAGAAATTGATAAGCGCATAGTTGTTTAGTTTTAAGCACAAGCTTATATGATAGCTCTTTATTCTGTTTTTTAGTTTTATTTTCAAGAAGAAAATTAATTAGCTATATATCAGATGCTTATCAGAAACAAATTAAGTAACAAACAAACCTGTCATAACAGGTATTGACAGTCTTTTTGAGTCAAACCTATCATGACAGCAATGCCACATAATTAAAACTAATGGCAGTTAAATTGACGATAATATTGGGAGACAAGACAATGCTAGGTGCTTTATTTTTCTGGCGCACGGCAGGGTGCGCGTTGGCTTTAGGGGTCAGCGCCGGTTCTGTATTGGCTTCGGGAACTTATCCTAATAAGCCAATACGAGTGATTGTGCCCTACGCAGCAGGAGGGGTAGTAGATGTTCAGACCAGAGCTTTAACAGAAGCCTTACACGAGGTGTTGGGACAAGTAGTGGTGGTTGAGGCTAGGCCAGGAGCCAGTGGCAATATCGCCGCCAGACAAATAGCGGCAGCTGAGCCAGACGGGTATACCTTAATGGTGTCGGCAAGTTTCTTAATCAACAATCCTTTACTGGAAAAAAACTTGCCGTGGAAGCCTGACGATTTTACCCCTATCGCCCGGTTCGCTTTATCAGCGAGTTATTTTGTCGTGCCCGCTAACTCTCCTGCAAATAACGTAAAAGAGTTTGCTGATCTCGCTCGTCAGGCTGTTCCTAGTTGGCAGTATGGCAACGGTGGCACCGGTACCCCTCAGACAATGTCTAATGAGTTGTTTCGGGTCGTAGCAGACATCCCTTTAGAGTCGGTAATGTATAAAGGGGCCCCTCCTATCGTTCCTGATCTGGTTAATGGCTTGGTTTCCATGGCCGTGCTGCCTTCTAGTGTCGCGATTCCCCACGTGCAGTCAGGCACTATTAGGGCTTTAGCCAATGTCAGTAATCACCGCTCAATCCAATTACCGGATGTGCCAACTATCGCCGAAGCGGGCTTTCCTGAGGTCACTACGCTTTCCTGGTATGGCTTACATGCTCCGGCAGGTACTCCCGAGACTATACTGCGAGCCCTGTCTGATGCTGTGAATAAAGCCTGCCAGACTGTTGGGTTTCAGCAGCGCATCGTTAATGCTGGCGGCGAAGCCGCTTGTATGAATACCAATGAATTCCAACAGTTCTTAGATGCCGACGCGAAGCGATGGAGCGAACTAGTCAAGGTGATACAGCCATGACAAAAAGTAGCGCAACTCCTTTTGATACGTTTAAGCAGCAATTGCGTCGTTTTATCGATGAAGTGGTGATTCCGCGTGAAACATGGCGCAGTGAAACTCACGAGCAAGCGCAAACCACAGCTCGATATTTGCAACAGCAGGCTTTAGCTATCGGCCTTGGAGCACCACAGGCCGAAAAAGCGATAGGAGGCCTAGGCCTTAACTGGGAACAAAGCTGCGAAATAATGGAAATCGCTGGGCGTAGCTATTTGGGGCCGGTAGCTTTGCAATGTGCCCCTCCCATACAGCCAGATAGTTTTGTATTAGAAAAACTAGTTAATTCAGGGCAACGACGTCTATATCTTCAGCCTTTATTGGAAGGTAAACGCCTGTCTTGTTTTGCGATGACAGAGCCGGCACCAGGGGCAGGATCTGACCCTCAAATGTTAGCCAGCCGTGCCAGACGTGCTGGCAATGAATGGGTATTGGACGGACACAAATGGTTCATCACCGGTGCTGGGCAAGCCGACTTTGCTATCGTCGTCGCCCGAACAGAGGAAGGCGTCTCTTGGTTCTTAGTCGATACGGATAATCCAGGCTTCAAATTGATTCGGGATATTCCGACTATGGAGCCCTTTGATATGGGCGGGCATGGCGAAATTATATTGGAAAACTGTCATGTGCCAGCTCAGGCACTGCTGGGTGAACCAGGGAAAGGGCTAGATTATGCGCAGTGGCGATTGGAAGGTGCGCGCTTATTCCATTGCATGCGTTTTATCGGGCTAGCGTCTCGAGCGATGGATTTGGCCCAACATTATGTCATGCACCGTGAAGCGCAGGGGCGTCTACTCGGAGAACATCAACTCGTACAGGGCATAATTGCCGATGCGCATATTAAGTTATATGCCGCCCGTATGATGACCCGTGACGTATCCAAGCGCTTGGATCAGGGCCTCTCCATACGTCATCATTCCTCTATGGCAAAGGTCTACGTGGCCGAGGCTGTTTATCAGGTGGCTGACTCTGCTGTTCAACTTTGCGGAGCCTTAGGGGTGTCTGAAGACCTTCCGCTATCCAGTATTTTACGTATGTTGCGGCCATTTAGGATTTATGACGGCGCTTCCGAGGTGCATCGTGCGGCGATTGGTCGTCGTGTTTTACATAAAGGCTTATCGGCATGAACAAGATGTTTTTTTCAGGTGATGTCTTTCAGGCAAGCGACAATCTGGACGCCTTTCGACAATCCGTGCGTCGTTTTGTACAACAGGCTCTGCCTGATGATATACGTGTTAGCAGCGAAAACGGCCAACAACTAACTGTAGAACAAAGTCGTCGCTGGAACCGTATTTTAGCCGAACAGGGATTACTGGTACCTCATTGGCCTGAGCGCTGGGGCGGGCGAGCTTGGAGTGTCGCGCAGCAAATGGTGTTTGATGAGGAAATGTCCCTTGCCGACGCTCCAGAACTGAATAGCGTTACCTTTGATATGATTGGCCCTATCCTTATTCAACAAGGAACACCCGAACAACAGGCGCGTTTTCTACCCGCCATTGCTAGCGGAGAACAATGGTGGTGTCAGGGTTATTCTGAACCCAATTCGGGCTCAGACTTAGCTTCCATAGGAACTCGTGCGATACGTGATAAGCAAGAATACGTTGTGACGGGTTCAAAAATCTGGACCTCTTATGCGCAGTATGCGGACTGGATGTTTTGCCTTGTACGTAGTCGCTTAGATGGAAAACCCCAAGAAGGTATTACATTTTTGCTGATCGATATGCAAAGCTCGGGCATAGAAGTGCGTCCTATCGAAGGAATTCACGGATGGGTGGTATTTAATGAGGTTTTCCTAGATCAAGTTCGGGTTCCCGTCCAGTTACGCGTCGGACCGGAGCATCAAGGGTGGGCTATCGCTAAGTCTTTATTGCAATTCGAGCGCCTGAAATTAGCTCGTGTAGGCGAGAACAAACGGCGTATGGCAAGAGCCCGCCTTGCCGGCTCAACACGCAAGCAAGGGGGCCAGGCAGTGTCACAACAGCCATGGTTCCGCCATCGTTATGCTGAACTGGTCGCGAGATTGATGGCTTTAGAGGCCAATGCCGCACGTTTTATTGCCCGCCAGCAAGCGGGTGAGCAGCTAGGCGAAGAGGTTTCGATGCTGAAAATGCGAGGCAGTCAACTCATCCAGTCTTGGGAAGAACTGATTGTGGAATCACTGGGCATAGAGGGGCAATTAAAGGACTCGGCGTGGATACAAGCACAGGCGCCCGCCAGCCTACCTATCGATGCCCTATCAGGCACCGCTTCAGCGCGTCGTTTCCTCGCTCGGGGATACACCATGGCGGGCGGATCTTCGGAAATTCTCCATAACATTCTGGCAAAAAAGGTATTGCAGCTATGAGTCACTTGGATGTGGATGTCCAGCAGATGCTGGCAGATAGCGTGACGCGTTGGGCCGAAGGCGTGTACACCAATGAACGTAGAGGTTTAGCCACTGCGCACGCTCATGGTTGCCCTCCAGCTGGTTGGCAGGAGCTAGGAGAAATGGGGTGGTTAGGTCTAGCTTTGAGCGAGGATTGGGGTGGCGTGGGGGGCAGCACGGAAGAAATGGGCCTGCTCGCTGAAGGCTTCGGCCGAGTACTCTTGCAGGAGCCCTACGTTTCTTGTGGGGTCATGGCATTGAGCTTGCTGAACAAGCTTGGCACAAAGGCCCTAGCTTACGTAGATAAGGAGCAAATACTAACGGGTCAATTACGCCTCTGCTTACCTATCTGGGATCCGGGTTTAGTCGGCACCGTAGGCTTGCCTCAGATGCAGGCCCACCTACAAGAAGGACAGCACTACGTACTGTATGGCAGTAAAGAGTGGATGATAGGTGTGGGGGGGGCCGATTATTATCTGCTGGTGGCCCATATAGCGAACAATTCCGATCTAGGAATTTTTTTAGTAGCCCAGAATGCTGAGGGCTTACGGTGTGAACAGGCTATTTTCTACGATGATAGGCACGCAGGACGTCTGTCGCTAGACGGCTCACCTGCTGTCTTGCTATTGCAAGATAATCCAGCCGTTGTCCTAGAGCTTTTAAACCAGGCATTACACTCAGGCATAGTCGCGTATTGCGCTGAATTAGCCGGGGTTGCCTACACAGCCTTTGAACTGACTCGGGAGTATGTGTGCGAACGTCGCCAGTTTGGACGTGCTATCGGGAGTAATCAAGTAATTCAGCATCGGTTGGTGGATTTATACGTGCTGATTGAAGAAGTACGAGCATTCTGGCGTGCTGTAGCCGGTCAACCAGATGAACGACAAGTCACTGCCTTGTTGGTTCAAACGCAGAAAATGGCTGATAAGCTTTGGCAAGAAGCATTGCAATTGCACGGGGCTATTGGTATGACCGAGGAGTATAAATTGGGGGCTTACCTGCGCCGCTTGGCGGTCGCTAGCACTTTGTTTGGTAATCGGGCGCAGCACTTAGATAGGCTAGCAGCCCTAGAACTAGAGGTGGTGGCATGAATGAGCAAGTTGTATTAACTGAGCGCCGTAATCAGGTTTTGCTCATTACCTTAAATGCGCCGCAAAAACGCAACTCCTTGCAAGCCCCTGGCTTGGTCCAAAGCCTGTTGGCGGCTCTAGAGCAATTAGAACATGATGATAGCCTAGGGGCTGCGGTCTTGACCGGGGCCGGTGGAGCCTTTTGTTCAGGGGGCGATTTACAGCAATTGTCTGCTAATACTGAACAGCAAACCCGAAAGGCTATGCAGCAGAATGCTGCTGTATACCGGCGTCTTGCCTTGAGCGATAAGTTGATCGTGGCTGCTGTGGATGGACCAGCCTATGGAGCTGGCCTAGGGCTGGCTTTAGCGTGCGACTGGGTAGTCGCGGGGAAGAAAAGTGTGTTTTGCAGCGCATTTACCCGCGTGGGAGCCATGCCAGATGCTGCATTATTCTGGTCGTTACCGGCGAGGGTGGGTATTGCCCAGGCCCGCCGCATGATGTTAGGTGCAACAGAGTTAACTGCCAAACAAGCAGGCCAATGCGGTTTAGCTGATGAGTGGAGCGACGAACGCAGCGGTTTGGAGTTAGCACTGCCTGCTGCTGCACGTTTTGCCGCAGGCCCCCGACGTGCTTTAGGTCGGATAAAAACCGGCTTGAGACGGGCACCCATGTCGATCGAACAGGCCTTAGACTTTCAATTGGATAATGCCCCTGCTTTATTTGCTGGACCTGAGTTTCAAGAGGGAGCTAAAGCATTTTTGGAAAAACGCACCCCGGTATTTAATAATGGGCAAAACAAATCATGAATCATCACGCCACTCTTGAACGAGAACAGCTCCCTTTGCATGGAAAGCGGGTAATTGAATTCGGGCAGTATATTGCTGCTCCTGCTGCCGGACAGACCTTGGCAGATCTTGGAGCTGATGTTATCAAGATAGAGCCACCAGGTGGGGATACCGCTCGGCGTCTCGGATGGGAAAAAGATGATTTTGGCCCGATGTTCTCAGCCTATAACCGTGGTAAAAGATCCGTGGTGCTCGATTTACGACAGAAACAAGATCTGCAACAGGCTTTAACCCTCATCGCTCAAAGTGACGTGTTATTACAAAATGCGCGACCAGGAACAATGGAAAAATTTGCTTTAGACAGCGTCACCGTAAGAAAAACCTTTCCTGCTTTAATTTATGGCCAAGTCAGCGCCTTTGGGCAAAATGGTGAGTACAGCCAACGCCCTGGTTTCGATATTGCCGCGCAAGCGGAAAGCGGCATGATGAGCCTGAATGGTTTCGCCGATCGTGATCCGGTACGAATCGGCTTTACTGTCGTTGACTTGTTAGCTTCTCAAGCCTTGGTCACAGGTGTTTTGGCCGCTTTGTTACGACGCTACGAACACGCCAAAGGAGCATTGGTTGATGTGTCTTTAATTGACGTTGCTGTATCAGCCTTAGCCAATGCCTGGGCCGAATATGGTCTGAATCAACGAATGCCCTTGCGGCGAGGAAATGGTCAGGCTACCGTGGCCCCAGCGGCGGAAGTATTGCAAGCCCAAGACGGCCTAATCGTGCTATCAGCCTATACAGATGCTCATTTTTCCGTGTTGTGTCGTACCATTGAGCGCATGGACTTATTGCAAGACAATCGTTTTGCCAATAACCAAGCCAGAGTCGCTAATCGCTCTGAACTTAATGCAACGCTAAGCGATAGTTTTGGCTCCATGTCCGTCGACGCTTTGGCTGCATTACTCAATAAAGCAGGCTTGGTATTTGGGGTTATACGCACTATGGATCAGGTTAAAGCAGGGCAGGGGGGAGTGTCGAACGATCTGTTCGTATCGATCACTTCTAGTCAAGGCACAAATCTAAGTTTACCAGGTCTGCCTTTTAGCTTGGATGGACAAGCGCGTAACGCCGCTCACCTCCCAGCGTTAGGTGAACACACTGATGAAGTATTAGCCCAGCTAGCCAAAGGATAAAGCAATGAGAACTCGAATTACAGAATTGTTTGATATACAGTACCCCATTATTCAGGGTGGCATGCATCACGTAGGTCTGGCTCCTTTGGTGGCAGCAGTGGCCAATGCGGGTGGATTGGGCATGATTACTGCGTTAACCCAACCCAACCCCGATGCATTAGCTAAAGAAATTGAGCGCTGCAAGAGCCTGACCAAGCGCAATTTTGGCGTAAATTTGACTTTTTTGCCTGCCCGTACCCCTCCCGATTATCCCGGCTACATAGACGTAATAATCCAGTCTGGTATTAAGGTGGTTGAAACGGCGGGAAATAATCCCGAGCCTTGGATGGAGCGTCTACAAAATGCAAACATTAAAGTTATTCATAAGTGCACCTCTGTGCGTCATGCACTAAAGGCCCAAAAAATCGGCTGTGATGCCGTTAGTGTTGATGGCTTTGAGTGCGCAGGTCATCCTGGCGAAGACGATGTGCCTAATTTCATCCTATTACCGCGAGCGGCAGATGAGTTGAAAATTCCTTTCGTGGCTTCGGGGGGGATGGCAGATGGTCGCTCTCTGGTGGCTGCCTTAGCTTTGGGAGCTGATGGGATCAATATGGGGACCCGTTTTTTAATGACTCAGGAAGCCCCTGTGCACGAGAATGTTAAACAAGCTATTTTGGCCGCCAGTGAACTGGACACTCGTCTGGTCATGCGGCCTTTGCGAAATACCGAGCGTGTGCTAAACAATGACAGTGCTAAGCGCTTGTTAGCCAAGGAGAAAGCGTTAGGAGAGCAGCTACGGTTCGAGGATATTATTCCTGAGGTAGCTGGTGTTTATCCTAAAGTGATGCAGCAGGGGCAAATGGATGCTGGTGTCTGGTCTTGCGGTATGGTGGCAGGGCTGATCAATGATGTCCCTACCGTACAAGAATTGATGGATCGCATTATGCAGCAGGCGCACCACCTCCTCCAGCAACGTTTGGCGGCGATGCTTGTAAAATAGCCCCCACTCAGGATTGCGGGAGTGTCGAAACACTTTACGTGTAATTAATCCATTTACCACCATCCCAAAATGTCGCTCGGCTAGTTGCATTTACCGGGCGACATAGCCCTTAGACCTGCTCATTAATCAATTGCGTGGGCTCGGGTTCGGTAAGTCGTAGGTAGGTGTCGCTGTGTGCATGCTGTAAAGATTCCAGCACCTCACAAACTTGTTTCAGTATTTGTATTCTTGCGGTTCGTTTATCGTTGCTGGCCACGAGATGCCAAGGCGCATAGCCGGTGTGGGTGTGATCCAACATGTCTTGGGCGGCTGTACGGTAAGCGTTCCATTTGCCGCGGTTGCGCCAATCCTCTTCGGTAATTTTATATGTCTTTAGGGGGGAGGTCTCGCGCTCCTGAAAGCGGCGCAGTTGTTCGTCTTTGCTGACGGACAACCAAAACTTAAGGACCAAGGTCGAGTTCGCCACCAATTGAGCTTCAAAGTTATTGATTTCCGCATAGGAGCGTTTCCAAGCAGCAACGGGAGCGAGTTTTTCCACACGCTCTACCAGCACTCGTCCGTACCAAGAGCGATCGAATATCGCTATTTTTTTATGTCGCGGCAGACGTGTCCAAAAGCGCCATAAGTACGGTCTCGCTAACTCGTAGGCGGCAGGAGCTGCAATCGGGTGAACATCATAGTCACGTACATCCAGCGCAGCAGTTAAACGTTTAATAGCACCGCCTTTACCCGCGGCATCCTCGCCCTCAAACAGAATAATCAAAGAATGACTCTGAAACGCTTTGCCGCGTACTGCTTTGGAGATCCGAGCCTGCCAATGTAGAAGCTCTTTTTCATAGTGCTCCTTAGACATAGGCGATTTTACTTGTTTCAAAGCACGTAGTTCCAAAGGCGGCTTTGCGAGTGGCCAGTCCAGATACTCCGGTGCCTCCACTTCTTGCGATTGCACGGGTTTCTGCATGGCGTTCAGAACGGCTTGTGCCACGGTTAGGTCGCGCGTGAAGGGATCAGCGCTAGGCACCATTACCCAAGGCGCATGAGAAGTGTGCGTCAGCGTGATGGTTTCCATCGCTGCGCGGCGTATTTGCTTGAATTTTTTCTGTACTTTTAAGTCTTTTTTGGTCACTCGCCAAGCAGTATCAGGATTAGCGAGCAAATCTTGGCAACGTTGGGCTTGTGCTTGTTGGGACGAGTGGAACCAAAGCTTAAGTATTTTTACGCCTTGGTACGCCAGCTCTGCCTCGAATTGCTTGATGACGCGCACGTAGCGATCTAGTTTAATTGGGTCGCCGTGCTTACTTTGCAACTCATTCATGAGTGCGCCATACCAAGAACCAAAAACAAGGCCTGTCTGCCCCTTGGCGGGTAGACTATTCCAGTAACGCCACATAGCAGGGCGCATGATTTCTTCTTCGGTAGGCTCGGAAAAAGCCAAGGTATGTACATGGCGAGGATCAAGCCATGTGTTCAAGGTATTAACGGCGGAACCTTTACCCACACCGTCCATCCCCGCTACGACGATCAGTAAGGCCTGATCAGCCTTTTCTAATCGTTCTTGCTGCCAATGCAATAGCAGAGGGCGCAGCTCGTTGAGCTTTTCTTGCGCCCATGCATGATCGGTGTGTGGATCTTGCTCCGCCAGTTCAAATGATCGCTTCATAATGCTGCCCGTCGTATTAAAATATGCTTACTATAACGGGCAACTGCAGAATCGAGGCAGAAAAACTAAACGGCGCAGGCGCTTACTCTCGCCAGCCTTCCAGCACCAGCTTGCCCTGAGTAGTGCCGCTTTCTAATAATGTATGGGCATGACGCAGATTGTTGGCATTAATGCTACCCAAATGTTGGCCCAAAGTGGTCTTTAGCACGCCTTTATCCACCAGCTCAGCCAACTCTGTTAGCAGTTCGTGTTGCGCCTGCATGTCGGCGGTTTGATACATGGAACGGGTGTACATAAACTCCCAGTGAATCGACACTGATTTGCTTTTAAATAGCTTAATGTCGAATGTGGTGGGGTCGTCAATTAAAGCTAGTTTTCCTTGTGGGGCGATACTAACCGCCAGTTCGCTTACGTGCTGATCGGTTTGAGTCAGGCTGGCGACCAAGTCTACACTCGGATAGCCTAGAGCTTTGAGCTCTTGTGATAAAGGCTTGCTGTGATCAATAACATGATGCGCACCTAATTGTTTTACCCACGCTTGTGTTTCAGGGCGTGATGCTGTGGCAATGACCGTTAACGAGGTTAATTTAGCGGCTAATTGCACGAGAATTGACCCTACACCACCTGCGGCTCCCACAATTAATAAGGTTTTGGCGGGCGCATCGGCAGATCGGCTCACTTGCAAACGATCAAATAACAGTTCCCACGCGGTAATTCCGGTCAAGGGCAGGGCAGCGGCTTGGGGATCACTGAGGCTGGTAGGCGCTAATGCAACGATACGTTCATCAACCGCATGCCATTGGCTATTCGCACCAGGGCGATCGATAGCGCCTGCATACCAAACCCTATCACCTGGCTTAAATAAGCTCACCGCGGGGCCAATTTCCTGCACGATGCCACAAACGTCCCATCCCAGCACCTGATATTCACCGGCGGTTACCGGCCTATTGCGACGTATTTTTGTGTCAACTGGATTAACGGATATGGCCTGCACCTGAACTAATAGATCTCGATCACGCAAGACAGGCCGTGGTAAATCCAAATCAAGTAAAGACAGGGGGTCAGAAATGGGAAGATTTTGAGTAAAACCTACGGCTTTCATCGGCAACTCCATACACAGGCCCTTTGAGCCTAAGATAAACAAGATATGCCCTGAGTGTACAGGACAGCCATGGCAGCAGAAATGCCCGATCTACTGTAGCGCTTGTAAGGTGCTATGTAAAATAGGGGGGGAGTGCTACTTGTTTATGCTTTATACGATACAGAGCAGCCTTGGATAAATGGCCGTTTAACGCTAGGCTGGCGCGGGAAAGAGCGGGGGAGTCTATACTGGCCGCTTTGCAAAGCGGCCAGTGATCAGGCGACAGCTAAACTAGTAGCGCGCATCCTTGGGTTTTTTCCCGTTAGGCCAGTCGTTAACTTTGGCTGGGAAGTCTGGTCTGGGCATGTGGGTGAAGAACTCGGCAATATCTACCGCGTCTTGGTCGTTCAGTACGCCGCCCTGGCCCCACGCACCGTGCGTGCTGACGCTCATGGGCATATTGTATTTGATGAAAGCGGCTGCTTTATAGGTTCGGGCCATTCCTGCGCCGATATTAAAGGACTCATCGCCCCAAAGCGGTGGGAAAACGATATGACCGCGCTCGTCCTTGATACCTTCACCCTCAGTGCCGTGACAAGTGGCACACTGCGCTGCATACAGTCGTTTACCGCGCTCAGGATTGGGTACTAGGCTCTCGTCTATGTCTCCCGCAATGGGAATGTCCACATATTGCCCCGCCTCAACTCCGGTGGCTAACCATTTCATATACGCCAGCATAGCCGTCATTTCTGCCGAATCCACAGGTAATGGTTTCCCATTCATTGAGCGCTGGAAACAGCCGTTGATACGTCCAGCCAGATTGATTTCTTTGCCTGCTCGAGGCATAACTTTAGGATAGCTGTAATAACTATTGATATAGTGCGCCCCAAACTCGGCTTTACCTTGTGAGACATGACAACTATTACAGTTCATCATGGAGCCCACATTATTAGGCAATAAACGCCTTGTTTCATTGAGCAAGCGCTTACCATACAGAATTTGCTCGGCATTCGCTTCATTCGAAATATCCGTGTCCCGCGGGATTTGGTAGTGACCCACGACAGCCTTGCTCGCCTTGTCGATAATTGGATAACTTTTCAAGTTTTCCCCTGTTCGAGCGGGTTTAGACACGACGGCATAGGCGACTACTGCGGTTAAGGCTAGCACCAAGGCCGAAATACCCAGAACTTTTATAGACTTAGGCATTATTGGGCTCCTGCGGGTAGAATATTAGGTGCTTTCTGATTCACGAATTGGCGGATATGTGCCACCTCAGACGCATCGACAGCGGGCGCTTGGTTAGTCCAATTGCTGCGTATATACGTCACCAGTTCGGCGATATCCTCATCACTAAGATGACGGAAAGCGGGCATAGTAAAAGCCATCGCATCCGCTTCATTGTGAGGCATTTTCCCACCTTCCAACGTAACCTGAATGACGGACTGGGGATTATTAGCGAACACGGCTGAGTTACCTGCTAGCGCAGGGAATATACGAGCAACGCCTTTACCATCAGCACGGTGGCAACTTACGCAATGCTCCATATACAACCAAGCACCGCGCGATACATACTGCCCGTCGAGCAGGGCTGCAGTCGTTTTGTCTTCTTGTTTAGGGATAACAGGATCACGCCCTTGCACCGGTGGCAACGATTTCAGGTAGGCGGCCATAGCGTGTTGGTCGGCGGAAGTCATGTGCTGCGTGCTGTGCTCGACTACATCAGACATGGCGCCAAAGGCAGCTACTTTGTCGGTGCGGCCGGTAGCGAAGAAATCGACTAACTCGGCCTCGCTCCAACTGGCCAGGCCACGGCCTTCACCGCGTAAGCTTTTAGCACGCCAGCCATCAATAACAGCACCGGATAAATAATCGTCACCCTGACGCAAACTTAGCGCCAACTCTTGATAACCTACGCCTCGGGGAGTATGGCAGGCGCCACAATGCCCAGGGCCTTCCACTAAGTATGCGCCGCGGTTTAACACAGCATCTTTATCATCATAATTAACAAACTGCTGATGAGTGGGGGCAAACAAGAACTGCCAAAAAGCCACGGTCCATCGCATTTGGAAGGGCTTAGGCAAAGTAGGTGGGCTATTTTCCTGCTTAACTGGCTCGACACCTTTCATGAAGTAGGCGTACAAAGCTTCCATCTCAGCGTCAGTCATGATTGCATAAGACGGGTAGGGCATGGCCGGATAGAGTGGAGCGCCGTCAGGGCGTACTCCGTGTTGCACTGCCGTTTTAAAGTCACGCAGAGTGTATTTTCCGATACCGGTCTCGGTGTCGGGCGTGATATTAGTGGAATAAATAGCTCCCAACGGGGTTTGCATTGCCAAACCGCCTGCATAGGGTTTGCCGCCAGGCGTCGTATGACAGGCTACACAATCAGCCGTTCTGGAAACATAGGCTCCTTGGCTGATTAAGGTTTGGTCATTCAGATCAGTGGCATCGGCTGTTTGGTCAGCCTGTCGTGCCGACACTATCCACTGCGAACCACCATAGGCAACCCCCAGTGCCGCACAGGCAAAAACAAGGGCTTTAGGCCAGAATTTCATAGCAAAGTTCTCATCGCTAAAACATCGGGAACAGAAAAAACGCTTACGCCTCATGATAAAGAACTCCATGACTTAGAAGCTTTATGTCTTTGAAGTAGGTTTGATATACCTCAAGCGTTATATAGATAAGTATATAGCTGAATTATTCTGTAGATCTATAACCGATGGAGGAGACGCATATTACTCAGTCATTATTCGACTTTACATAATATACATTATGCGATTTTTCGCAGCCGTCCTCGAGGGAGGAAAACGAGCCTGTTCAGCAGTCTTGTGCATGACTGTCCGTATTACTTAGCGATTCCCAAGAAAACAGCGAGGCACCGTTCAATTTCCACCAACGTATCAGCGTTAACAGATCCAAAGGCTTGGCCAAGCTTATCCCGTTTAACCGTCAATGCCTTATCGATCATGACTTGTGATGGTTTTTGTAAACCATTCTCGGAGTCTGGCTGAATGCTAATACGCAATAAGGGTGCGTTCACCATTGTGCTGCTCACGGGAAGTACCGTCACTGACGAATGCGCAGCGAATAAATCCGCTTGAATAACTAACGCAGGCCGAGGCTTTCCAAAATCCCCTTGCATCGCAACAGTAACTAGATCTCCACGCCTCATTCTGTCCAGCCATCAAGGTCAGCCAGAGTCTCATCCATCAAAAGCTCTGTATCCACGTCAGTTTTATCTGCCTTTGCTACCCGCAGCGCCTGACGGCGGCATTCCGCCGCAAAATCCGGCCGACGTGTGTCAGGTACCCAAAGCTGTACCGGGCGCAACCCTGCCTGCCGAAGCGAATCCCTGTGTTTCTGAACTCTTGCGTTTACGTTTGCCATCCGTACCTCCGTCACTATGCACTTATAGTACGACCATCATCCGTTACATGCAACGTGCAGCTTGGCATATACTTGTGCAGTGGAATTAAGGTATCCTAAGCGCTTTTCGTTTAGCCTACTAGTACTCTTTCAAACGCAGGCATGAATCGTTTCCTTCTCGTTACGGCACGCAAATCAGATAGACTTTGGCAGCTATTATTCTGCTTCAGTCTGCTGGCTTTTTGTTTGCGGGCGCTGATACCGAACGGCTACATGCCTACTCAAAGCGCGCAGTCTGAAACGAGCCCGTTATCGCTGAGCTTTTGCCTTCCTGCTGGAACACAATCCGTCGCTTTCGAGCAGTTTTTGCAGTCTTTGCAAGACGACACCTCGCACTCTACTGAGCAGGCCGGAAGTATACATACCTGCCCTTTTCAGCTAGCGAATGTGGACGCTATTCTGGCTGTCCCCATCGAGCTTAGCGATCTACGCTTGCCCGATGTACGCTTCGTCTTACCTGAATCACAAGCCCCACCCGTTGATACCTTACATGCAGGCCCCCCTCTAGGCCCTCGTGCCCCTCCCCTCGTGTAGTTCACACACCCCTTCCCTATTCTATATTTAATTGCGCACGCGCCTGCTAAGGCATTGTCGCGTCTACTCGCGTGTTTTGGATACGCCTAGACCGCATGCGCACTAGTGAACTTACGAGCGAATGAAAACAGTTAATTTCTTTACGTGGCGGGTACACCTGTATCTCGCCATGGGTACTCTATGCGTTGCGCCGAACGGTGCGCAGGCAAGCAGTGATACCTTACCTACCATTGTCGTGAATGCCAGAGGTTCGTCAGCTAAGGTTCAAGACGTTATCGCGTCGACTCAAGTGTTGACGCAAGAGCAAATACAGTCTTTTAGTGGTACAGGCTTGCCACAAATTCTGACTCAAGCAAGCGGAGTTGATGCCCGTGCCCAAGGGTCTAATAATAGTGTGGTGATACGCGGGTTTAGTGTGCGGCCAGGGGCTTTGCTGATTAATGGCTTAAGGCGCCCAGGCAAGTACGCTGGCATTAACCCTGGTTTGTTAGAACTCAACAATATTCGCCAAGTAGACATTGTAAGAGGCCCGATGTCAGCCCTTTACGGCGCTGACGCAACCGGCGGCGCCATCAACATTTGGACCCGCTCAGCACTCGACTATCAAGACCAAGGCGGACATGTCGAGGCCTTATATGGAGCGCTGCCCGCCGATGGCCAGCGAGGCACGTTTATTGGTCGAGCTGGGCTACATTTTGGCTCGGAGCGTGTACGTCATCAACTAAGCTTGGAAAGTAAAAATCGACGCCGTTTTTCGTACGAAAAAGATGCTGTACCCGCTGATCTTGGTGACCTTAAACAGCAGTTTTTTACGTATGACGGTGGGGTGCATGTGGATGATACCCAAGCTTTGCTATGGACCCTTGAGTACATGGATCAGCACGACCGTTACCCTAGTCGTACTGCGGCCGCAAACCCAAGAAGTTCACCACAGTCTTTCAAGGCTTATGAAAAAGAAACGCGCTGGTTTACGAATCTGGCGTGGGAAAAACGACTACAAACGACTGAGTTACGAGCGGATATCGCTTATGGACATAGCAAAGGCTCTACCACACGCAGTTTTCCGTTGATTGAGGATACCTTGTATCACCAATGGCAAGCCCAGCTACGGGGTATAAGCGATATTGACCAACATCAATTAGCGTACGGCGCCGGGTGGATTAACGACAAGATTGATATCACCACCATTACACGTCAGGCGACACGCGATAACTTTTATCTTTACGCTCAAGACGAGTGGCATTGGCACCGAAACTGGACCTTACTCACTGGTTTGCGTTATGACCAGTTTACCGATTTTGGTCAGCAAGTGACACCCCGCACCGCCCTGCAATTTCAACAAGGCTCTTATCTGGTACGGCTGGGTTACGGTCAGGCGTACCGAGCACCGACCGTGCTAGAGCAATACTCTACCTTTACCCGCGGACCTAGCCTGATTGTGGGCAATCCGAACCTCAAGGCAGAGAAAAACCGTGCTTGGGAGTTGTCGTTTCAGTATGAGCATGCGTGGGGTGAGGTTGGATTGAGCGTGTTCGATAACCGTGTCAATGATCTGGTCGCCACCGTAGCTGGCCCTCCTCTATCAGGCGACGCGCCTAGCGTCCGCAGCCGCCATGTTTACACCAATATAGACAAGGCCGTCTTGCGTGGAGGCGAGCTACGCACCGAGTGGCGGTTAGGCGAGCATTGGAACATTCAAGCAGGCTGGGACTATCTCGATGCACGGGATGCAGAAACGAAAGAACGCTTAAGCGGCTTAGCAAGGCAAATTGCCCGCCTTAGTGTGCAATATCAATATGGCCCCTGGACAGCCAATCTTCATCATAGGCATTATTTTGACTTCTATGCTGCGGACCCCAGCTTACGCAATGCCACCCCCTTCAATAGCCGCTACGGTAGCACGGACCTGAAACTACGTTATCAGTTGACACGACAGTGGCAACTTTATATGGGCATCGACAATCTATTTAACCAACGTCAGCCCATCAACTTTGGGGCCCGTGGCGTCACTATGGACCCACCAGCACGCTTTGCCTACGCGGGAGTACGTTATGAATTTTAAATTATGCTCAACGTTGAGCGATCCACTTGAGCTCTGGGCGGCGTTCCAAACTTTGCTGCAACAGCAGCCACATTTGCATCACACTCAGGCAGCACAGTTATTGGGTGTGCCTGAGGCGGCTCTTTATTATGCTATGCATCAAGCGCAGCCAGAGAACTGTTTGATCCCCCATCCCTCCATGCAGATGCTTCTGCAACCCATACATGATTGGCGCCGTTTATTCGCCGTACAGAGAAATATACTTGGCGTTAGCATTCATGTGATGCATGCACAAAGCATGATAGAAACAGACTACATTCGACTATTTGATGAATCTCAAACCGTCAGCTATCACACGGATCGTTGCAGTTACGTCTTTGCAGCAAGAGAAACCACGCACCGCGGCCATTCGGTTAGCATTAATTTCTTCGATAACGAGGGCAAGGTTTTAGCGAAGCTATTTTTACGCTCAAAAAAAGGACAGGAACTCGCTTGGCCTTATTGGCAAAAGCAACAAATCGTCTTGCCTACAGAGCAACTGAATAAACTGATCACCCAGCGTCCCTGCAAACCCAAGCCCTACTACAACGGCCCAGCACAACGTGCACTTGCGCTGGGGATCGCCGGCCTTACAGGCTTGTCAGCCTGCTCTCTACACCTGGCGGGCGCGGCCGGACAAGGCGATTTTCACGGCGAAATACGTCATTGCAAGACCGATGAGCACTGGTGCCACATCTCAGAGCCCCAGTTTCGCGCTCACTTTGCGACACGATACATTGCCAAAGTCACACTGGAAGCCTCTAGTACGACAAGTCTCACTGCGTGGGATGGTCTAGGCGGTCGGTTACGTATACAGGTGGGTGGTGCTGGTGCCGATCAGTGGCACGACCAGATCGCTGAGGTGCTGAATGCAAAAACTTAAATTTTATTATGCGCTGTTATGCTGTGTGGCTTGCTTTATTGCACCCGCCAGCGCCTTGGCATCCTTGCGATTGATCGTATTGGATAGCACCACAGCGGAAATTATTATTGCCTTAGGCGCGCAAGATCAAATTATTGCTACCAGTAGCAGTGCTGACTTTCTGCCAGAGCTTACTCATAGCGTTAAATTACCGGGCTTTAAACAAGGGTCTAGCGAGACCCTCTTTGCCTTAAAGCCTACACATATTGTGCAAACCTCAGAACGTCTTCAACCCCAAACTCGTGCACAACTAGTACGTTTAGGCATCAACATTATTGATCTTAATGACGAGTCTACGCTAAGTGGTGCGGTAAAACGCATTCACTTAGTAGGAGAGCTTTTGGGGCGCACTGCTGAAGCGACGGAATTAGCGGCACGCTTCTCCCAGCAAATGGCTGAACTAAAACAAGAGGTGCAAGCAGAACCATTAAACGTTAAAGGAGTATTCATTTTAGCGGGCGGCGGGCGCCCAACGGTAGCCGGCGGACGGGATACTCACGCTGCTGCGTTATTAGGGTTCGCAGGAGTGGAAAACATCGCTGATGTTATGCAAGGCTATAAAATCATGAGCCAAGAGGCATTAGTCGCTGCTTCGCCTGACTTTATTCTCACCAATCAAGAAGGGCTTCATACAGATCAGCATGGCTTGGCTGCTGTGCTTAAAGCACCCGGCGTCCAGCATACTACTGCCTATACAAAGCACGCGTTGTTCAGTTTACCGGGCCGTTACTTGCAAGGAGTCGGGCTTTCCACACCTACTGGAGTTCGTCTTTTACGCACACAGATTAAGCAAGTGCTTCAGGAGCACACGCCATGAGGTGGATAGCTTTATCTGCACGTGCTTACGGTGTTATGGCCATCATGGCGTTACTGTTCATCGGCGTCTTATCACTTAGCCAAGGTGCTGTGGCCATAGAGCCTCAACAAATTTGGAGATTGCTATTCTGGGATAGTAGCGAGCCAAACCAACAAACGGCCGCGATCATTCTACAACAGGTGCGCTTGCCTAGAGTGGTGCTAGGTATCGCTGTTGGCGCGGGTTTGGCGGGAGCAGGCACATTAATGCAAGCATTATTTAAGAACCCTCTGGCTGATCCCGGCCTAATCGGATTGTCCGCCGGAGGCGCTTTAGGCGCCGTTGGTGCGATCGTTTTGGGGGGATTCTGGATCACCCAAAGTGCTTTGCTCAGTGTATGGCTGACGCCTTTAGCAGCATTTTTCGGTGCTGCCATCAGCGCGGCCTTGATCTTTATGCTGTCAATGAAAAATGGACAAATTCAAGCACAAACTTTGCTCTTATGCGGTATAGCTATGAATGCCATTGCGGGGGCGTGCGTAGGATTGTTAAGTTATGTCGCTACTGACGATCAACTGCGCAATCTTACTTTCTGGAGTCTAGGGAGCTTAGGCAGTGCCACCTGGACTTCTGCTGGGTTGATGGCCGTCATTAGTACCATTGTATTTTTCTTTGCTTATCATCAACGGCACGCTTTAGATGCGCTATTGCTGGGTGACAACAACGCCAAACAATTAGGGGTGCCTGTAGAGCAACTCAAACGACATATAGTAATGAGCACGGCGGCTTGTGCCGGTGTAGCGGTAGCTTTTACGGGAATGATAGGCTTTATTGGCTTAGTAGCCCCACATCTGGCTCGTTTAGTATCCGGCCCTAAACATCAGCGTGTGGTTCCCCTGTCCATGTTAATTGGCGCGTGTTTGCTATGCAGTGCCGACTTGTTAGCACGCGTATTGATTCCGCCTAGCGAGCTTCCTATCGGAGTCTTAACTGCTTTGCTAGGCGCTCCTTTTTTCCTCTATTTACTCAGACGTCCATGGTCAGTGAGCAGCGGTGCGAAAAAAACAAGTAGTGAGCATGTGACACGGCAAGCAGCACCGTTTTTAGCACCTAAGGCATGTACAGATCTTGAACAATCCGTGCTCGATGTCAGTGATCTCCATCTGACACTCCAAGGCACGCTCATACTAAGAGACATTCATGCTGAGATAAAAATGGGTCAACGTATTGCCCTAGTGGGGCCAAACGGCAGCGGCAAGTCCTCCCTATTACGCTGTCTGGTAGCAGAGCACGCGTATACCGGTCAGATACACCTTAATAAAGCCAATATACGCCACTCCAATATTCGAGAGTTAGCCAAACAGCTGGCTTACATGCCACAAAGCACACATCTACCTTTTTCCTTCACGGTGGAAGAGTTTATTTTACTCGGGCGTCTGCCGCATCAAGAGGATACGAGTTTGCACAGAATGAACTGCTTAGAGCAGGTTCTAACGTTGCTAGAGCTGAGAACATTGCGCCATGATGATTATTTACGTTTATCGGGTGGTCAACAACAGCGAGTGCAATTTGCGCGGGCATTAATTCAAATCGTGGACCGCCCCTGTGGCGCCTTGTTACTGCTGGATGAGCCTACTTCCGCCCTAGATCTTGCACAACAAAACTTGATTAGCACTGTGCTAGAAAAAATGAGTCTTCAAGGCTTAACAGTCGTTGCTGTTATTCATGACTTACACTTTGCCCAGCGCTACGCGACTCATCTATGGCTAATGCACGACAGCACTTTGTTTGCCCAAGGCCCCGCAGCACAAATGCTAGATCCTGATTTATTAGGAATGGCGTTTGGGATAGAGTTTACTGTTTTACAGCATGAAAAGACGCGGCAACGCTTCTTAATTCCCCGATAAAGCGTGGTGTAGCAATAATAAGTTGCGTTCTATTTAATCTTTGCGGGTGCTGGGTCATTTTCACGCTGGCACCATTGCAACCATGCGGCTTGTAACCGCCATGCACTGGCTGCACCAGGGGCGTAGCCCATAAGGGCCTCTACCTCGGCTAGACTGCTATCCTGTGCAAATAGTTGCGCCCCATATACATTTCTTAATCGTTGCGGGGTAAGCATCATGTCCGCATATTTATTACCCCACTTAGTGACGATACGAGCCAACGTAGCTGGATTCATGCTGACCGCAGGACGCGCGGCACTGAGTTGACGGCTACTAGGAAACATAAGCTCATGCGCATCGAGCGTAGCGCGCCGGTCCCATAACTGTAATAGAGGCTCCAACCATTTGGGCACAGGTATGTGTCGTTGAGCCTCGCCGGTAATGTGAATGAAAGAAGCATGCTCCCCCTTATCTGCTGCGCTATGCCACTGATATCGTTGTAACTGAGTGAGTTCTTGTGGGCGTAAGCCGCAGCCCAATAAAAGCCCAACAATAGCCAAGTCTCTGGTATTGCGCCATAAACCCGCTTGGGTATAGTCGCTTGATCGCTGCAGGGCCAGCAACTGAACATTTAAGCGAAGTTTTAGCGCTTGCGTTTGAGGCTCAGTTAAAAATTGCGTCGCGTCGTTGTCAGGCGCTTGCCGCCAATTCTCATGGTAAGGATCATTGATAGCGGTAGAGACGGCGGGATTAGGGTGTAGGGGATCATGGCGCAACATTTCTGTATAGGCGCGAGCTATTACTTGCTGATAACGCTCTCGTTGAGGTCGTTTCACTCCCTCTAAGGTCGCTAAAAAACCTTGTATATCGGTAGAGTCAATTTGATGCAGGTCTTTTTGCCGGATCTTCATATCCTCGATAAACCGTCGCCATAACGTACGATAAACATTCTGTGTACTCAGCAAAAAACGAGGTTGCTGGCGATTTAACCACGTGTCAAATAGCGCCATGGCATCTATGGAACGGGCGTTTTGCCCCAGTAAGGGCAATTCTTGCTGCTCCCTGCCCTCTGTTGCTTGCTGAACTGATCTTTTCATGTTTGGATTATCTTTTCCGTTAATTGCATTTTTAGAGTAACGTAAAATGGTTTTATGGGTACATTGGCTTACCGACGATCTGCATTATCTAAACAAAAACTGGCATGCCAACACGTAATGGGTCGCTCATAACGGTGTTTATGGCTTCAATAAACGCTCATGTACCCAGCCTTTATTGGTTAATACCAGCACAGCCCGACCCTCTATTAAGGTATCGATCTGTTCAACGGATTCAGGAAACTCGCGCTGCACTGCTTCGTTGTGCAGCCATTTATGCGCGTCTTTTAACTTGTAGGTATAGGCAACACGAGAAATTTTCAGCCCCATGGCATCCGCCGGTTCGGTAAACGACTCAATGTCTTGCACGATGTAATCTCCCGTACAAAACGCATCGTGGTTGCCTAGCCCACCAGCCCCTGCCTTCACTAAGTGTTTTTGCCCTAAGCTGCTAAGGCTATATTCTAAAGCCGGTGTTTGGGCTTGGCTAAACCTAGATTTTATTTGGATATCACTGCTGTTCAATAAACCTGCGCTCACAAAGGCATCCGCGCGACGCTTATTACTTTCTACAAAAACCTCTTCGGTGGCTAAAGTAAAGGGATAGTGATTGGCAGGAATGCCCGCACAAAATCCGGTTTGACTGGCGAGATAATCCTGTATGGCTTGCGAAAAATTATCCTGGTTAGCGTCTTTCGCGCTACCGCATGCCGCTAAGGCAAGCAAGGCTATCAGTACTGTCACTTTTCTATGCATATAACGCATAAAGCATTCCTTTACAATGCAATTTTTCTAGGCATGGGGATGACCTCATGGTAACCAAAAATCAGCATCACCATAAACAAGAATTAAGCCCTACTTGTACCCTTTGACTATTTAATGGGCCTTCAAGTGAACCTTTCCTGATTATGCACATCTACGCAATAGTCTCTTGCACTGCAGCATCTGTATCCAAACTGACATTCAGGTTAAAGTAGAACCAATGTTAAATGAAAGGCATTATCAATATGAGCACTCCCCCACCCACGCGTTATCCCTTATTTAGCCGTTTTTTACATTGGCTGATGGCGATATTACTACTGGGCATGGTGATACTGGGCTATTACATGAAGTCTTTGCCTATGTCGCCCGTCAAGTTCCAATTGTATTCATGGCACAAATGGACGGGGATATCTGTGTTAACACTGGTGGTGGTGCGCCTGCTATGGCGCTACACGCATCGCTTGCCTTCGTTACCTCACAGTATGAGTGTTATCAGCATATGGGCAGCAAAAATAGGGCATCTATTTTTATACGGCCTAATGCTGGCTATTCCTATCACTGGCTGGTTAATGAGTTCGGCCAAAGGGATTCCTACCGTTATGTTTGGTCTGTATCCCTTACCTGACTTGATCAGCAAAAACAAAGAGCTCGGTAATACCTTAGTCACTGTGCATATCTGGCTTAACTACGCCTTGATAACTATGGTGATTGCGCATGTGATGGCTGCCCTGAAGCATCAGTTTATTGATCGTGACCGTATTTTCAGCCGTATTACCTTACGCTTTACCCCGGAGAAAAAAACATGAAACTGCGCCTTAGCGTCGCCGCCTTAGTCTTAGCACCCTTAGCCGCACATGCCACTGTTTACCAACAAATTTTGCCCGAACAAAGCCGCATACGCTTCAACTACCAACAAATGGGGGTTGATATGGACGGTGCGTTTACGTCGTTCAACGGTGATTTCTATTTCGATACGGATGCCCCCGAGCAAAGCAAGGTTGAGCTCCAACTGGCGCTTAGTAGTGTAGACACTGGGCTGGCTGAAGCCGATGCAGAGCTAGAGAAAAGTGAATGGTTTAATAGTGCTGCCTATCCGCAAGCCATTTTCCGCGCAGAAACCATCACTTCTAACGGGCCAAGTCGCTATCAGGTGCAAGGACAGCTGGAAATTAAAGGTCAGCAACAAGCTGTTAATTTTGACGCCGTTCTTAATACAGACGGGGAACACGCTACGTTAGTCGGCCAGCTTCCGATAAAACGTGGTGATTTCCATATTGGAGAAGGCCCTTGGGCTAACTTTGATGTGGTCGCTAACGAGGTCACCATAGACTTTTCTATCGCCGTTGCCCCGGCCAACTAAACCTATTATTCAGAAAGGAAATTTAATGTTTAAACCGTTATTAGCCCTAAGTATTGCCGCCTTATTTACCGCGTCTGTAAGCGCCGCACCGATCACCTACAAAATTGAGCCTACGCATACCTACGTGCAAGCACGCTATCAACACCTAGGCTTTAGCACCCAATCAATTCGTTTTGATCATATTGAAGGCACAATTACTTTGGATCTTGAAGCCAAGACTGGTGCCATTGATGTCAGTGTTGACAGTGCGTCGTTAAGTTCAGGTTTAGCCACCTTTGATGGACATTTAAACGGTAAAGACCACTTAGACACCACCGCTTTCCCCAAAGCAAGCTTTGTGTCAAATAAAATTAAATTCGAGGGCGATACCCCCGTATCCGCCGAAGGGGAGCTCACGATTAAAGGTATCAGCAAGCCTGTAACCTTAGAAATAACCCACTTTAAAGCCCAGCCTCACCCCATGTTAGGCAAGCAGGCTATTGGGGCTGACGGCCTCATTCGCATTCATCGGAGCGAATTTAACGCTGGCAAAAACGCCCCAGCGGTGAGTGATGCCACGGACATCTCGATCGCTCTAGAGGCCATCGCGCAATAAGTATTCACATGCCTGTTTAGCTTGCGTGTACTAGAGTATGTCGTTTAAGGCTTCTAGTGGCCGAGCTAAACGGGTACCTTTATCTGTCACGACAAAAGGCCGATTCAATAAAATGGGATGCTCTGCGATAGCTTGTAATAGCTGCGCATCCTGTAAACCAGGGTCGTCTAGACCTAGCTCGGCGTAAACGTTTTCTTTACTTCGCATAGCCTCGCGTACGCTTAACCCAGCGGCCTGAATCAAGACCTGCAATTGTTCTACCGTTAACGGTGTTTTCAAGTACTCGATAATCTCCGGCGTGTATGCATGCTCTACCAGCAAAGCCAAGGCCTTACGAGAGGTCCTACAGCGCGGGTTATGGTAAATTTTGGACATGAACAAATTTCTCGCAATCAAATAACGACAACAACACAAATATAGTCGCCTGGAACAAATGCCTCAAGTGCTGAGCATTAGCCAGGCTTACTCTTCTAGCAACGAGGCCCTATATGTTAGACCTGTATTACTGGACCACCCCCAACGGACATAAGATCACCCTATTTCTTGAGGAGACCGGCCTACCCTATTCAATACATCCTATCAATATAGGCAACGGCGAACAGTTTTCGCCAGAGTTTCTGGCTATAGCACCCAATAACCGTATCCCGGCTTTGGTCGACCATGCCCCAACTGATGGCGGAGCGCCGATTTCCATTTTTGAATCAGGCGCCATCTTGCAGTACTTAGCCGAAAAAACAGGTCAGTTTTTGGCGCATGATCTTCGTCAACGAACAGAGACCTTGCAGTGGTTGTACTGGCAAATGGGTGGCTTAGGGCCCATGGCTGGCCAAAACCACCACTTTTCAGTCTATGCGCCACAAAAAATCGACTACGCGATAGACCGCTACGTACGCGAAACGGGTCGATTGTATAGTGTATTAAACAAACAGTTACAAGATCGTGACTACATCGCTGGCGATTACTCTATTGCCGACATGGCTTGCTACCCCTGGATCGTTCCGCATGAGCGTCAACAGCAAGACTTAGCCCAATTTCCTCATTTACAGCGATGGTTCGAACGCATACGCGCCCGTACGGCTACCACACGCGCATATGCCTTAGCAGAGCGTTACAATACTCAAGCTGGTACACATAGTGAAGAGGCCAAAAAAATACTTTTTGGCCAAGACGCCAGCACCGTCAAATAAGGACGTTACATGCGTACACTCTTAACTGAACAGCGTCGCGGCCTACCTATGGTGGCAGCTTGGGCCATCCTGTCGTTAGGGCTAAGCGCTTGTAGCACTACCCCTAGCCCTGAAAGCTCACTGATTCCTGCCCAAACTGATCAAATCAGCAGTCGGGATGGGGCCTTTACTCAGGCGCAAAAATATTTACGTAGTAAACCCGGATGCCATGGAACCTGCCCTCGTTTAGGTATGGACGCCTTAGTATTTCCAGGCAAACAGGCTTTAACAAACACTGTGCAAGCACTGCTTATTAAACAAGCCAGCGCCGACTTGGATCTACATGGTATACAAAGCTTGGAACAGTTAGAGCAAGCCTATTGGCAAAAAGCCGGTAGCCGTGATGAACTCATTCTGGCCGCGCGTACCCCTTACCGTAACGCAGCCATTACCGTGGTCGAGCTCAGTTCCTACTATTATCCCACTAGTGCGGCACATGGAATGACCCACGTACAGTATCTAAACTGGGACAACCAAGCAAACCGCCGTATTACCCTAGCAGACATGCTGGCCCCCAATCAACAGGCCAACTTCGAGGCCTTGCTGCGTCAAGCCCATCAGCAATGGTTAAAGTCGAACCAAGACGCCATTGACGATCCCGCTAATTACTTACGCATGTGGCCATTTCAAGCCACTGACAATGTGGGCTTGAGCGACCAAGGCTTGGTAATTAAATACAACTCGTATGATATTGCACCGTATTCCGCGGGCCAACCCAGCTTGCTTATACCGTACAGTCAATTACGAACCGTTTTACGTCCCGCTTACTTACCCTCCTGAGGCCCTAGGAACGCTGCCGTTTGAGTAAAAGTCAAACGGCAGCCTCCAAATTAGGGGGTACTCGGCTCATCAAAGCGGTCTAAATCAAAATAACGGGCACTACCTTGGCTAGCGTCAGGCTTCACGGCTGAGCGCTTATTTTGCGACTGAGCAGGCGCGGGTTTATTGGCTGATGAGTTGACAGAAGAGCTAGGAGTTTGACGGCCTTGCTCCACCTCTTCGAGATAGCTGGCCAACTGCTCATGCCCAGCCGAGCGTGCCCAATCGCTGGCTTTTAGATGCTCGGCATTTTGCATGCGGCTATCGGCCCCCGCCGCTAATAAAGCATCGACCACATCACGTTTACCCGAAAAAGCCGCCATCATGAGTGGACTGGTGCCATTCGGTGCCGGAGCATTCACTATCGCCTTTTGAGTTAATAAATAACGCACGGTATCCAGATGGCCTTTAGAGGCCGCATAATGTAATGGCGTCCAACCTAAGCGATTCACCTGCCCACCACGTTGCTGCAAGGCTTGTAAACGCTTCGTTTCACCCAGCAAAGCCAGATACATCATAGGGGTTTCTTGACGACCATTGGCCAGTTCTATGTCGGTGTTTCGATTCGCCAATAACACATCGTAAGCCCCCCACGACTGGTTTCTAATAGCCACCATTAACGCTGGATTAAGTTCTGAATCACGGCTATTAGGATCCATGCCTTGCGCTAGTTCACGCATCACCTCCTGAGACCTGTCTTGCTCAATGGCTACACGCCAAGCACTATCATCGGCCCAAGCATGGCTAAAAAAAGCGCTAGCACATAGAGCAACAAAAAAAACAGAAAAAGAAAAAAGTCGTTTTATAACCATTACTTAGCGCACTTATCTGATGTTAGTCATCAACTATAAACCCATCTAGAAATGGCTTTATATATTTGACATAAGCTATTGATTTTAAATAAATTTAATAAAAAAGAAAGTTAAAGCATTAGATCCGATTTATTCTTTATCTTATTGAAAAGATTGAAAAAATTCCGAGTACTTACATCAGCGACTTGTTGAGCCGTCATGCCTCGCAGTTCTGCAATTTTCTCAGCCACATGCACAACATAAGACGGCTGATTGAGTTTGCCTCGATAAGGCACCGGCGCCAAAAAGGGGGAGTCAGTTTCAATTAAGAGCCTATCCAAAGGTACTTTTTTAGCTACTTCTTGTAAATCCTGGGCGCTCTTAAAAGTGACTATGCCAGAAAAAGAAATATAAAAGTTCAAATCCAGTGCAGCCTGAGCGACCTCCCAGCTTTCCGTAAAGCAATGCATCACGCCTTGCTCGGCGCGCTCTTCCTGCATAATACGGATGGTGTCTGCACTTGCGTTTCTTGTATGGATAATCAAGGGCAGATTACTCGCTTTACTGGCCCGAATATGAACCCGAAAACGTTCTCGCTGCCAATCCAAGGGCTCAGGTTTACGAAAATAATCTAAGCCTGTTTCGCCTATCGCAATGACCTTTTCATCTTGAGTACGTGACAACAAATCTTCGACGCTAGGTTCGGTAATTTTCTCATAATCAGGATGCACACCCACCGAAGCATATAACTGCGGATGAGGCTGCACCAACTTCATCAGGCCTGGCCAATCGTCTAAGTCGACGCTGACCACTAAGGCACAGCCCACACGATTTTGCTTCATCTGAAGCAGGATTTCATCCAGATTTTCGGCCAATTGTGGAAAATCTAAATGGCAATGAGAGTCTACATACATAAATATTGACTTAATAAGATGGGACGTTAGCACTACAGGCTAGAGCTAAGCGATCTAAGCTATGGTGCACAAACACTTTATTATTTAGTGGGTGACGCGCAATATGGTATTGCTCATTCAACCAACGCAAGGCTTCAGCCAAAGCTTGAGGACGACTTTGACGCGCTACGCGCCCACTGCGCTCGGCTAAACTGGGATAGTAACGTGGCCCTTGCCCGAAAGCTTGCAATTGCAGATCGGTGAACAAGCGTTGAAACGCAGGTATCCAGTCTACGGGGCTGACATTTTCCAGACTCGCATACAAATCATCCGCACCGCCCTCCCCTAAGCGTTGCTCTAACCAGCTCAATAACCACTGAGGATAGGCCTGAGTATGCGCTCGACTGTTTTCTAATGCTATTACGGGCGCCCCACCACAGGCTGCCAACCAGTCGTCTGCCTGAGCTACACCTTGTTGCATCAACCATTGCTTGGCCACCGCGGGGGCAGGCACAGCCAAAGGTAGACGACGGCAACGTGACACCAAGGTCGGTAATAAACGATCGGGCGCATCCGCCACCATTAAAAACACCGTATGTGCCGGAGGCTCTTCCAGCACTTTCAATAAGGCATTCGCCGCGACGTGCCCCATTGACTCGGCCGGGTAAAGTACGGCGACGCGCCACCCCCCGCGATGAGTCGCGGTGTTAAACCACGTATGCAACTGGCGCAACTGCTCAATTCGTATTTCTTTGGAGGGCGCTTTTTTCACCGACTCGCTGAGACTTTCTGTCTGTGGGTCTTCCGCAACGGTGATGGCGTCTGGGCGTAAAAACCGTAAATCAGGGTGGGTTCCACTGCGTATCCATTGACACGAGGTGCATTGCCCACACGCCATATGTTGTTCTGCTTGCTCGCACAGCAAGCAAGCGGCGGCGGCCTTAGCAAACTCGCGCTTACCTATACCAGGCAAGCCGTGAAGCAACCAAGCATGGGCGAAACGTTCTTGCTGCCCCAACCACTGCTGAGCACTATTAAGGTGCCAAGGTAAAAATGTGGGAAAATCCGACACCGATGTCATCCTGTAATGAACCACCAATCCACCATTGTAATACTAGCGTCGTCTGCTACAACTGCAAGGTATAAGCACGGTAAACTATCCCCTTGTTTTTTGAGGACGATGCTGTGTTTCATCTTATCGGCTTGGCAGCCCGAGCACGCTCAGGCAAAGATACCGTTGCCAACTACTTACTCCAACACGCTGACATTAGCTCGTATGCTTTGGCTGATCCGGTCAAAATGGCCTGCCAAGCTTTGTTTGGGCTAAACGACGAAGAAACTTGGACTGATCACTATAAAGAGCAGCTTATTCCCTTGTGGAACACTTCTCCACGGCAGTTTTTTCAGTTAGTGGGCACAGAATGGATGCGTCAAGAACGCCCGGACCACTGGATACGGAGAGCAGAGCAACTACTCAACACCCCTGCGCCCTGCGCATCACCACAGCTTCCCGCACTGAACATGGCCATGTTGGCCATTTACGGCATGTTACCCGAGCAAGCGGAAAGCCAATTTTGGCAAATCAGCTATGCGCAGGCCTACACACGTTTGGAACAGCTGTGCCTAGCACGTTTTCCCGACTACGCATGGCGACGTGCTCAACGCCCCGTGTGGCCCAACACCTATGTGTATCCCGATGCTAGGCAAGCAGACTGTGTAGTGATTCGCGATATTCGCTACGAAAATGAAGCCGATTTTATCCGTAAGTCCGGTGGGCAAGTTTGGCATATTCAACGTGAGCAACGCCAAGTCGTCAACCCGCATTCATCGGAGTGGGGAGTTGCTATACACGCCGATGATGCGGTGATTAACAACAACGGCACATTGGCTGAGCTACAAGCACGCGTAGAGCAACAGTGGCAGGCTTATCGCCTGCTTCACCCTAAAGCTTAACGGCCCCGTATGTACTTGTTGACCGCATTGTTATGAGCGCGCAAGTCTTTGGAAAACTCGCTCGTACCATCGCCTCTGGAAACAAAATAATAATACTCGTGCTTTTCTGGATGCAAGGTGGCTAATAAAGCGGCTTTACCAGGACTTGCTATGGGTGTAGGTGGCAAACCCGGACGCGTATAAGTATTCCACGGAGTATCGGTGTTCAAATCCACCTTGCGAATACGCCCTGTGTAGTTCTCTCCCATGCCGTAAATAACGGTGGGGTCTGTTTGCAACAGCATATTGGCACGTAAGCGATTAATAAACACGCCAGCCACACGAGCGCGGTCTTGGCTATGGCCTGTTTCCCGCTCTACGATAGACGCTAAGATTAACGCTTCATAGGGTGTTTTTAAGGGTAGATCAGGGTCACGATCCTCCCATAGTTGTTGGAGCAATTGCGACTGTGCTTCAAACGCTCGTCGTAACAGGTTTACATCTGTAGTACCCGGTACAAATACATAGGTATCTGGGGCAAACCACCCTTCGGGATGCCCTGTCTCTACACCCACGGAGGCTAAAAGTGCGGCTTCGGTCACTGGTGTGAGGGTATTGCGTACTGCTGGATCCGTGTGCAAGACATCACGAATGCGTTGATAGGTCCAGCCTTCGGGCACAGTTAACCGAGTTTGCAACATATTGCCGCTGGACATACGTATCAACAAATCCCAAAGGGTGTCGCCTTGCGTCGCCTCGTAGGCACCTGCTTGCAATAAGGTGTCTTGCTCGCTTAAGCGCGCGAGCCAGGCAAATTGACGCTCATCGAGCTCAATCCCTGCATCACGCATCACGCGCGCGATGGCACGTGGCCCGGATCCACTTTCAACCACGTAGTCAATACGCTCGGCTTGCATGGGCACGGCTCGTTGAGTCACCCAATACCAAGCGCCAGCCGTCAAGGCCGCACCGACCACTACCACGGCTAGAAGCAGCCAAAGAATATTTCTATAGATTTTTTTCATGCGCTTTGCATTGTAATGGCGTTTTTATCCATAAGACACGTCTGACCTTAACTAATTCCCACAGCATGCAAGCCTACTACTACCAATATGCACCAAGGGCGCTATTATAAAGAGATATACCACTTCAACTTGCTGTTAACTGTGCTTGCTTATGTCTTCTTCCGCTGCCCTTTTTACGCTGTCTGATTTAGCCGTCCTTGAGTTCCAAGGAGCTGACGCGATTAGTTTTTTACATGCTCAACTTACCCAAGACGTACAGCATTTAGCTCCTCATCAGGCTAAGCTGGGCGCCTACTGCAATGCCAAAGGGCGAGTGCAGGCTACCTTGGTGTTCTGGCGTACTCCTGATGACACTGGCATTCAAGCTTTGGTCAAAGCGGATATCGCAGACGCCTTAATGAATCGTCTACGTATGTTTGTGCTGCGTAGTAAAGTTAGCATTGAGCGCCTACCCGTTCATGTGTATGGCTACACTGGCCCCTCCTCGCTAAATGGCTTGACGCCACCGCAGGACACGCCCCCCTACACGTTGAGCCGTATGCCCAGCCAACACCTGACATGGATAAGCGCCCCACAAGTCGCCCAAGAAAAGCGTTGGTGGCTGATTAGCCCGACGCAAATCGATGGTGCCCAAGAAGACAGTGCCCCGTGGCAAATTGCCGACATGCAAGCCGGTCTACCTTGGGTCGATCAGTCCGCCTACGAAGGCTACATTCCGCAAACTTTAAACCTTGATTTGATTGATGGGATCAACTTCCAGAAAGGTTGCTACCCAGGTCAGGAAGTTGTGGCGCGTAGCCATTATCGTGGCACCATTAAGCGTCGCATGGCCTACGCCTGTACAAAGGCTCAGTACGATCTAGGTTTGGCCTCAGCGTGGGCGGGTCAAGATATTGTGCAGGCGGCTGATCCTGACGCCCCTTGTGGCCGCATCATCAATGCAGCCATTCATGAAGGGCTATTACACGTATTGCTAGAGGTGCAGTTAGTCGATCTGGAGAGCGCTGAGTTTTATGCTCGTGATGCTCAGGGGCCGCGCCTGTATATACAGGCGCTACCCTATCGATTAACAAAAGAATAATCGCTTACTGGGCTTGCTGGTAAAGCTTCAAAATACTGGAGAAGTCTTCGCCGCCATGCCCTTTTCCACTATGCAGTGCGTATAAGTTGCGTGCTAGCTCACCTAGTGGGGTGGCTGCTTTTACAGAGACTGCACTTTCTGTTGCCAAGCCTAAGTCTTTCAGCATTAGGTCCACCCCAAAGCCTCCCGCATAATTGTTGGAGGCTGGCGCGTGCTCCATCACACCAGGCCACGGATTGTATAACTCAGTGGCCCAATTGCGTCCCGAGCTTTGCGCAATAATTCCTGACAAAACGCTTGGGTCTAGCCCCTGCGACACGCCTAAAGCCAAGGCCTCGGCCGTACCAGCCATTAAAATTCCCAACAGCATGTTATTACACGCTTTAGCAACCTGCCCTGCACCCGCGTCACCAGCATGGAATATCGCTTTACCCATTTTTTCTAGGTAAGGACGTGCTTGCTCTAGTCCTTCGGCAGAACCTCCGACAATAAATGTTAAGGTACCTGCTTTGGCCCCACCGGTGCCCCCTGACACAGGCGCATCCACCATAACCAAGCCACGTGCCTGAGCTTGTGCACTTAATTGGCGCGATGTCGCCGCATCAATGGTGCTGCAATCAATCAGTAACGCGCTTTGATCAACCTGCGTGATAATGCCATTAGGCCCCGTATAGACCTTATTCACGTGCTTGCCTGCGGGCAACATAGTAATCACGACTGAGGCGCCTTGAATCGCTTCTAAAACGCTTTCACACGCTACTGCTCCACCTGCTGCTAACTCGTCCATGGCTGCTTGTTGCAGGTCATAGACTCGTAAGGCATGCCCTGCTTTTTGCAAGTTTAACGCCATGGGTTTACCCATATGCCCTAAACCAATGAATGCGATTGTTTTCATCTTGTCTCCGGTTTAAAGGCTTGGAGTCAGTTCCAAGCCCTTTGTATTGTGCCGTTTAGGCATCTATGTCTGCTAAAGGATGCTCTGTATCGGCGGGCCATGCGGCCACAAAAAAACGTTTCACCCATTCGTCGGTGGCGTCGCTCAACGTGGCGGGTTGCCACTTGGGCTGCTTATCTTTATCAATCAACAAAGCCCGAATACCCTCTTGGAAATCACCTTGAACACCACATTGCAAAGAAACAATGTATTCAAGCCTGAATACCTCGGCCAAGGATAAATACCGCGCTTGGCGTAAAAGGCTGTAGCTTAAACGTGCGGAGCCGGGAGCACCCGCCTGAAAAGTCTTGGCCGCACGTGCTAGCCAAGCATCATCGGATTGTGCCCAAGCTGTAATTTGTGCGCACATGCGGTCGAAATTCAAGCCTGCAAAGGCCGCGCTAATAGCTTGATAGTGTTGTTGCAACGGGCCGGTTGGCAAAGACTGCGGAGTAAACTGGGCCAAGAGCGCATCCAGTAAAGCCGCGTTATCTTGCGCGCATGCCGTCCAATTCTGCTGCAGCAAAGCGGCTTGTAGTTGCGCATACTGTTGCTGTTCAACGTAGTAATTCGCCAAGCCTAAATGCAAACAATCGCTGGCGCCTAACTGGGCACCAGTCAGGGCCAGAAAATACCCCATTCCAGCGGGCAAATGCGAAAGCATCCAGGTTCCCCCCACATCAGGGAACAAACCAATGGATATTTCTGGCATGGCCCAACGAGTCGTATCGCTACATACACGGTGGCTACAAGCCATGAAAAGACCTACCCCTCCGCCCATAACGATGCCGCTACCCCAGCCCAGCACAGGCTTAGCATAGCGATGCAACAAGTAATCCAGCCGATACTCAACATCGAAAAACTCACGCGCATAGTGGTTATCCCAAGCTTGACCACTCGTGTTCGCTTGCATCCCTGCATACAGACCGTGCAAGTCGCCCCCGGCACAAAATGCCCGCTCGCCGCTCGCTTCCAACAGCACCATGGCAATGCTGTCATCATCTTGCCACTGCAGCAACTGCTGGTACAGCGCCGAGCACATCTCTAAATTAAGACTATTTAGGCTATCGGGGCGATTCAAGCGCGCTACCCCAAGGTTGAGTCCGCCCGCGGTGGGACGCACTTCAAATACAACAGATTCACTCATCGGATGTCAGCTCCCTGATCGATAATTTGACGAGCTATGATAACGCGCATAATCTCATTAGTGCCCTCTAAAATTTGATGCACTCGGGTATCGCGCACCAAGCGCTCAACCGGGTAATCCTTCAAATAGCCATAGCCACCAAATAACTGTTGCGCATCTAGGCACACTTGGAAACCAAGATCGGTCGCCAAACGTTTAGCCATAGCGCAATAAGTGCTGGCCTGAGGATCTCCGTGATCTAACTTATGCGCGGCCAAGCGTACCATTTGCCGCGAGGCAACAATATGGGTGAGCATATCCGCCAGTTTGAATTGCAGTGCCTGAAACTGGTCTAGTTTCTGACCGAATTGATTGCGATCAGACATATGTAAACGTGCTGCGTCGTAAGCGCCTTGCGCCGCCCCCACTGAACACGTAGCAATGTTAATGCGACCACCATCCAAACCTTTCATCGCAAAGCGAAAACCTTGTCCTTCTTCGCCCAACAACATCCACGGCTCTAGCTCAACATTATCAAAATTGATCGGACGCGTAGACTGACTATTCCAGCCCATTTTTTGCTCTTTGCGCCCGTACACAATGCCGGGCAAATCGGCAGGGATTGCGAATGCGGAAATACCGCGCGCTGAGTCATCCCCTGTTCTGGCCATAACAATCAGCACGTCCGTGTCGCCAGCACCTGAGATAAACGCCTTACTGCCGTTTAAGACGTACTTGTCGCCTTGACGCTGAGCACGCGTGCGTAGTGATGCGGCATCTGAGCCTGAGCCAGGCTCGGTAAGGCAATACGAACCCAGTAACTGTCCTTGACTTAAGGCCTCGCCCCAACGTTCTTGAGCGGTAGGCGTACCCCACTCGCCTAACATCCAGGTCACCATGTTGTGGATCGTCAAAAAAGCCGTTGTGGAGGGGTCAGCAGCTGCCATTTCCTCAAATACTAACGCGGCATCTAAACGGCCCAAGCCCAATCCGCCTATCGCCGGATTCGCGTATAAACCACAAAAGCCTAAATCGCCCGCTTGACGAAAGACCTCTTTGGGAAAAATTTCTTCGGCATCCCATTGGGCCGCCTGTGGTGCCAATTCATTTTGTGCAAATTCACGCGCGGCTTGCGCAAAAGCCAGTTGTTCTTCAGTTAGTTGCATGCTTGTCTCCTTTTTTAAAGTACCTTAATACTCGCTTAGGAATGAGGCTGTCATTTCTACGACAATTCAACCCTCAAGCATAAGCCAAGCTAGGCTGTCTTGCCGCTTAGGTTAGGGAATTCTCTACGTCTAATAAATACTGCTTGCGCGCTAAACCCCACGCGTATCCCCCTAAACCACCATCTTGGCGAACCACACGGTGACAGGGCACAATAACGGCCAGATGATTGGCTGCACACGCGCTGGCAACGGCTCGCACAGCGGCAGGTCGCCCTATACGTTGCGCCAGCTCGCTATACGTGAGCACAGTACCAACGGGAATCCGCTGCAAAGCCTGCCAAACTTGGCACTGAAACACGGTACCGCGCAAATCGAGTGGAAAGGCTGGGATCTGATCAGGCTGATCCAAGAAACTTAATACCTGAGAGGCTAATTGATCGTAGCTGGGGTGCCCACCCTGCCAGTGCGCATGCGGAAAACGTGCTTGGGCTAACTCCAAAAGAGTTTGAGCATCTTCCCCTAGCAACAAGGCCACCAGCCCCTTCTCACTACTGGCAATGAGCACCTCGCCCAAACTGCAAGAGCCTAAAGCAAAATACAAGACTTCTTTATGTCCGCCCTGACGATACTGTTTAACACTCATCCCTAAGGCTTTTTCGCTGTGTGCATAAAATCGACTGCTAGAACCATAACCAGCAGCGTACATCGCGTCTGTCACGCTATCAGCCTCAATCAATCCCGAGCGTAACGACTTTGCGCGACACGCATCGGCATAAGCCTTAGGGCTCATCCCTACATGTTGGCAAAATACACGGTGCAAATGCGCGGGACTGATCTGTACCCGGTGCGCCAATTGAGTCAACGTGGGCGCTGGTTCTTCCTGTGCTAATAAGCGGCAGGCTTGCAGCACAAAATTTGGCACGGCTAGAGGTTGATTATTTGGATGTGTGGCAGTCATTGCTAGGCCCTCAACACGGATGACACAAAAATAGTAACCTAGACTTTGCTACCCCACACTCCGTTTCTTATCATAGACTGACTGTCGCGCGCGGCTGCCGTCGGGGCCGCGGGGGTTTTTGGCTACGCTTATGTGCATAACGACGACGGCGCGATTCCATCGGATCAAACGTTAAGGGTCGATAAACCTCGACCCTATCCTTATCTTGCAAAATAAGCTCAGGCGTGCTGATCTGGCCCCATACACCAACTTGTAACTCGTCCAGTGCACCTTCGTCTGCAAGTTCAGTGCGTAATGCCGTATACAGCCCTGATTGCTCTAAGGCCTGCCCTAAAGTAACGCCCTGAGGTAAGCTGTACCATTGGTCCCAGGAAGTGTGCGAGCTTATATACACCACTCGTATTCGCAGTAAAGGATCAGTCACCGTAAATATCATCCGCTCGTCGGGTAAAGGAATCAATAAAGCTATTGGCCACTCGATTAAAAATAGGTCCTACGACCATTTCCAAGGCGCGACTAGAAAATTGATAATCCATGACAAACACGATTTTGCATCCATCTTCACCTAATGCGGTAAACTGCCAGTCCCCTTTGAGTTGCGAGAAAGGGCCGTCTACTAGGCGTAAAATGATTTGCTTAGGATAGTCATGTTCGTTACTGGTAGTAAAAGTTTGGCGTACACCGGCAATACTAATCGTGACTGATGCCTCCATGCCTTTATCGGTGTGTTCGTTTACCTTGGCGCCACCGCACCAAGGCATGAATTCAGGGTATTTTTCCACGTCTGCCACTAAGTCGAACATTTGCTCGCAGCTATAGGGAACAAGAACGGAACGTTTTACTGTATGCATCGGCTCTACTTACTAGATAGAATGTATTGATTTTACAACTTTAAGACAATTGATGAATTCATGAGCATTGTTGACAACCGCAAAGCAAGACACGAGTACTTTATCGAAGATCGATTCGAGGCGGGTCTGGTGCTGGAAGGCTGGGAAGTCAAAGCTATTCGGGCTGGTCATGTACAGCTACAGGAAAGTTATATTATCGTGCGAGATAGCGAAATTTTCGTCATTGGCATGCATATTAGCGCTTTACCTACTGCCTCTACCCACATACGCCCTGACGCTACCCGCACTCGCAAGCTATTATTACGCGCCGAAGAAATTCGTAAACTCATCGGTAAAGTTGAACAGCGTGGCTACACCTTAGTACCGTTAAACCTGCATTATAAGAAAGGTAGGATAAAAATGGACTTTGGTTTGGGCCGTGGTAAAAAACTACACGATAAACGCGACAGCTCCAAAGACAAAGACTGGAAACGTGAACAAGAGCGCTTACTCAAACACGACACGCGCAAACGAGACTAGTATACTGCGCCAGAGGAGCCTGTATGGCTCTTCTACCCTGCCGCTATTTGCTGCCAAACCTCCTGCACCACGCCCCGCACAGCACGTACGACGACTTCGGCCGCTTGATCCTTACGGCTAACCACGTTAATCGAGCGTTGAAACAAACCAGAAGCAAAGGGTATTATCTGCAGCTCTTTACGCATCAACTCGTCTTGAAGGCTGTGTTTGGATAAAATACTATATCCCTTAGAGGCTATAACGAGTTTTTTGATCGCATACGTAGAATCAACATCTTGGACATCGCTCGGGATTTGACCTAATTGGCTTTGGAAAGTTTGCTCTATCATGACGCGCAAAGTCTGCGGGAAAGCAGGCAAGATCAAGGGTAAGCCAAGCACTTGTTCTAAATCCAGCGGCATCGTTAACTGCTTAAGCTGTTGTGCAGATGTTACCAAATACAAACACTCACTTCCCAGCCGTATTACCTCCAGCCCAGCCTCAACGGGCACATCGTACACCACCGCCACATCTACACGCCCCTCTTGAACCCACTCCAATAATGTTCCGCTCATACTCTCGCTTAGACTGAGCTCCACATTGGGGTATAGCGCTGCACAACGCTCTATTAACGGCACACATAAACGCGTGTTGACCGCCGTGGATAAACCAACTCGCACCCGTCCAAAAGGGTTGTCCTGAGAAGAACGAAACGTTTGCCCTAGGGTGTCCACTCGTTGCACGATTTCCTGCGCTTGCCCATACAAGTACTCACCTGCTTGAGTTAGCGCCACCCCACGAGAGTGGCGCACAAATAAAGATTCACCCAACTCGTCTTCCAATTGTTTAAGCCGTTGCGATAAGGCAGGTTGGGCCACATGAATATGCTGTGCGGCCGCAGAGATGCTTCCATAGCGCACAGCAGCTAAAAAATAACGTAATTGGGTCAAAGTCATATGTTTTTATATATAGCTTTCATTGTTCAATAGTATTTTACATATAGCGGTGCGACGGCAACAATAAAAAAACACTTATAAATTGCCGGAGACAACCCATCATGTTCAAACGTCAATGCGCACTCATAGTCTTTAGTTTGGGACTTACCTTGGCTCACAGCGCTTACGCCTCTACCTCTTATCCACAACAAACCGTCAACGTTATCGTTCCCCAAGCCCCAGGGGGTACCAACGACATCGTGGCACGCATCATGTCAGAGGAATTCAGCAAAGACTTTAAACAAAGCTTTATCGTGCTTAACAAGGCTGGTGCGGGCGGCAATATTGGCACCGCTATTGCCTCTCGCGAAGCGGCAGACGGCCATACCATTTTATTTACCATCAGTAGTTCACAAGCCATCAACCCCGCCTTGTACAGTAACCCAGGCTTTGACCCTATTGCTGACTTCGAGCCAGTAGCGGCAGTGGGCGCTGTTCCTAATGTGCTTTGCGTCAATGCAGACTTCCCTGCGCAGGACTTGGAAGAGTTTATTGCGCTCATTAAGGATCAGCCCGATCACTACCAATATGCTTCGGCCGGCAATGGCTCATTGAACCATTTACTGGGGAGCATGCTAGACCAAAAGGGCGGCCTAAAAATGCAGCATATTCCTTACCGTGGAGTATCTGCTGGGATGACTGATGTAATGGGAGGCTTGGTGCCGGCCATTTTCTAGAGGCCTCTGGCGCCCAAGTCAATTAACTTCTCTAAGGATACTTTTATGCAGCAGTTCAATCCAGAGCTCAATGGTCCGTTAGCCGACGTGCGCGTGATCGATATGTCTCGTTTGGTTGCTGGCAATATGCTCAGTGTGTACCTAGCCGACTTTGGCGCGGATGTTATCAAGGTTGAGCGGCCTGGGCACGGAGATGATCTGCGCCATTGGCGTGAAGGCGGCCACGATGTGTACTGGAAAGTATATGGACGTAATAAGCGCTCTATTGCCTTGGATTTAAAAACGCCAGAAGGCAAAGAGCATCTGCACACGCTCATTAGTCGTAGCCAAGTACTGATTGAAAACTTTGTTCCCGGTGGTTTAGAAAAGATGGGGTTGAGTCCTGAAAGGCTACATCAGATCAACCCAGCCCTAGTCATCGCTCGCGTATCTGGGTGGGGCCAAGATGGTCCCTATCAACACAAGCCCGGCTTTGGCACCTTAGTAGAAGCCATGTCAGGCTACGCTCACTTGAACGGTTTTGCCGATAAGCCTCCTGCCCTCCCCCCATTGGCGATGGCTGATATGGTAGCAGGCATGTACGGCGCTGCTGGCGTGCTGACCGCCTTACGGCACGCCGAAAAAACTGGGCAGGGACAAGTGGTGGACCTTTCTTTGTTTGAACCTATTTTGTCATTGATTTCATCGGAGGCAGCCAAGGTAAAGGCGACCGGCCTCACCACCATGCGCTCTGGAAACCAATCGGCGCATACCGCGCCGCGCAACTTATACCTATGCTCCGATGGCCGTTATATCGCCGTGTCCGGCTCTATGCAATCGATGGCGGAGCGAATTTTTGACACAATAGGAAGGCCGGAACTGAAAACTCATCCTCGTTTCGTAGATAATGATGCTCGGGTAGAAAACAAGGACGAATTAGATACTATTTTGCAGGCCTTTATTGGGCAGCGAGACCAAGCGAGTAACCTCGCCTTATTTGAGCAAGCCGCCGTCACTGCTGGACCTGTTTGCAGCATGGACGAGCTTCTAGACCATCCCTATGTACTAGGACGTCAAGCCTTGGTGGAGCTACCCGATGAACAATTGGGCCAAGTCCCCATGCATAATATTACCCCTAGACTATCGGCCAGTCCGGGTGGCTTTCGTCGCCCTGCCCCACGTTTAGGCGAACATACTGAACAAATACTGGCCGAACTGGCCACCCTTAAGCAGGAGTAATTCATGGCTACACCCGTTTTCCCTTGGCGCTCCATGTTATTTGTGCCAGTCACTAACCCACGCTTTGTGCATAGCGCAAAAAAACCAAACCAAGCCGATGCGATACAGCTGGATTTAGAAGACAGCGTGGCGCTGAGCGATAAACAACTGGCCCGAGAACAAGTGTGTACGCTGGCAGAAGATTTTCAATCCTTAGGCAAAGACGTCATTGTGCGCATCAATCGCCCTTGGCGCCATCTCGTACGTGACCTAGAGGCTTGCTGCTGGCCTAGCATAAAAGCCTTAACCCTTCCTAAAGTACCCAATGCAGGCTTTGTTCAAGCCGTCGCCGAGGTGCTTGATGAGCTAGAGCTAGAACGAAACATGCCGGCTGGACATATGCGTCTTATTCTTATGATTGAAGATGCGCAAGCTCTGCTCGACATCGAAGCTATTGCCAAGTCTCATCCTAGGGTCATAGGCCTGATCGTAGGGGCAGAAGACTTAGCCGTTTCCATGCAAATGCAGGTCACCAGCGACAGCTTGTACCTGCCCAATATGTTGGCTTTAGCCGCCTGTCGCGCGGCAGGTATTGCCCCCATTGGATTTATTGGCTCGGTAGCCGATTACGCTGACCAAGAGGCTTATAAGCAAACCGTAGAACGCGCCGCAGCGTTAGGGTTTGCTGGAGCATTTTGTATACACCCCAGTCAAATTGAGCCCGCTAACCAAGCCTACTCACCTGCTCCCGCAGCGCTTGCTCGCGCTCGCGCCTTACTGGAACAGGACCAACAAGCGCGTGCTCAAGGTTTAATGACATTTAGCTTTGAAGGCCGGATGGTTGACGCGCCCGTGGTGAGCCAAGCCCAGCAGTTGGTCCAACGCGCCCAGCATTGGGGCTTATAAACCTAACTTATTGACGCTGGGCGCAGACCGCTACAGACGCCCATCTTAATGCAGCTTAACCCTAGGTGCGGCGCGCTTGCTCAGCAAACGCCCTAGGGCCAAGGTAAACGTGCGTACCCAGCCCAATACGGCCATATGATGCATTAAATGCAGGCTCATATACATGCCTCGGGCCAACACGCCCTTAACGAACCAGCTCCGCCCCACTAGCACTCCCATTAAGCTGCCTACGCCACGGCTTTGTCCTACAGAGACCAGCGAGCCATAATCTTTAAATTGAAAAGGGTGTTGCTGCGGTGGGCGCCCTCGCAATTCTTGACTAAAGCGTCGATATAAATAACTTGCCTGTTGATGCGCTACTTGCGCTCGCGCCGGTAAATACGTACCGCTATCGCCCCACGGCGCTTGCGCGCAGTCTCCTATCGCCCAGATATTAGGATCTTCTGTACGCAGGTAAGCGTCCACTATGAGTTGATTGAGGCGGTTAACAGGTAACCCTACATGACATAAAAACGCTGGCGCTTTGATACCCGCTGCCCACACACATAGGTCACTAGGATACTCCTTACCTTCGGCATCGATAATCACGTGCTTGCCAATTTCCGCCACACGAACCCCCGTTTGTACACGCACACCACGTTGTACTAACAAAGCATGGGCGGAGGCGGATACTTTCTCGGGTAATGCCGATAGAATACGATCGGCCCCTTCCATTAAGGTAATACGCACAGCGCGCTGTTGAGTATGGCCGGGCGTGTTAACCCCATAAAAATGCAAATCAGCACTTGCCTCTAATAGTTCTGCAGCCAATTCTACGCCTGTAGCGCCCCCGCCTACGATACTGATACACAAGTCATCGTCCAGCCCCTTTTGCGCACGTTTATGCGTGCTGATGAGTTCATTGAGCAGCTTAAGCCTAAAGCGCTCAGCCTGCGCAGTAGAGTCTAAGGCCACGGCATACTCGTCCGCCCCTTTGGTACCGAAAAAGTTAGTTTGACTACCTACACAGAGCACAAGGTAGTCGTACTCCACGCTGCGCGCCGGAAACACTTCCTCGTGATCAGGGCCGACTACCGGCGCCAAGGAGATTTCTCGCTTATCACGATCCAAGGCCAACATCTCACCTGGCAAAAAGGTAAAATGACAGTCGCGCGCAAGCATAAAGTAAGACAAGCCTTCACGGTGAATGTCTAAGGTACCTGCTGCTACTTCATGCAAAGACGGCTTCCAAATATGATCGTGCTCCTTGTCGATCAAAAATACAGTCTCACGTCCAAAGCGCCTTCCTAACTTTGCGGCAAGCTCTAGCCCCCCCGCCCCTCCACCAACAATAATAATTTTTTTTGATAGTGTGTTGGCCATACCGAACTCCATCTTTTATAAGTATTTACAGTAGCAGAAAGTACACGATATAACTTGTACAAAAAACAAATAAACTCTATACAAAAGTACCAATCCGAACGATGAGGCTAAAATAGCCTTGAATACGGCGATAATACACAGTAGCACCGCTTACAAAATCCTCTTTTAATTTATAGCTTGTCCTATCAGTACAACAATGCAACACGACGTCCCCAGAAAATCTGCTCGCTACACCCGCAAAGGACGAGAGCGCCGCACTAAAATACTTGAAGTTGCTGCTGCCACATTTAGGGAGCATGGCTTTGAGGCGGCTTCTATGTCCCAAATTGCTGCCTTGGCGGGCGGCTCTAAAGGTACGCTCTATAACTACTTTCCCTCCAAAGAGGATCTGTTGCTAGCTACTATGCTAGCAGGTGCGCAAGACTATACGGATAAGTTACTCATAGCGCTGGATCCCGAAGGCGATACACGTGAGCAATTGGCCTTATTTCTGGCCCCCCTGCTCACCACTTTATATTCCCACAAGACCGCTCAGTTACTACGCGTGGCCATTTCTGTAGGGGGTAAAACTGATATCGGTCGGCGGTTTTTTGATGTTTTGGACGATGATATCTGGTCTAACGTGGCGCAGTTCTTTAAAGCTCAAGGAGAACGCGGCCGTCTATGTCAACAAGACCCTCAATTGATGTGTCTACACCTACGCTGCCTATGCGAAAGTGAACTCATTCCCTTGCTGATGGGGGCAGTAGATCCTTGGGACAGCGCTCGGGTCGATCAAGAAGTAAAACATATCAGCGACATTTTCATGCTTGCCTACGGTCGGACACCGCCAAAGCAAAGCTAGTTAGCCTTCTCTCATGACCTATCACTGCACGTAAAAAAGGCTGAACCCTGGTAGGGACTCAGCCTTTTAGCTCAACGCTTCGAGACAGCCTTAATGCTTAACCTTGATCGGCTAGGCGCTGCCAAGTGTCTACCACCGTATCAGGGTTCAGGGACAAGGACAGGATACCCTCATCACGCAGCCATAATGCCAAATCCAGATGGTCGCTAGGCCCTTGTCCACAAATACCGACGTATTTGTTTTGTGCCAAACATGCCTTGATTGCACGGCTCAGCATAAACTTCACCGCTTCATCGCGTTCGTCAAAATCAGCCGCTAGCAACTCCATACCGGAATCACGATCCAGACCTAACGTAAGTTGCGTCATGTCGTTCGAGCCGATTGAAAAACCATCGAAGTGCTGTAAGAACTCATCCGCTAAAATAGCGTTGGAGGGCACTTCACACATCATGATTAAACGCAGGCCGTTTTCACCTCGTGCCAGACCATGCTTGGCCAGTAGCGCCACCACGCGCTCAGCTTGTGACACGGTACGTACAAACGGGACCATGATCTCGACGTTGGTCAGACCCATCTCATCACGCACTTTTTTCAGCGCTTCACACTCCATCTTGAAGCACTCTTCAAAGTCTTCAGATAAATAACGTACGGCACCACGGAAGCCCAGCATTGGGTTTTCTTCCTCGGGCTCGTAGCGTGAACCGCCCACCAATTTACGGTATTCGTTAGATTTAAAATCAGACAAACGTACGATGACTGGTTTGGGATAAAACGCAGCCGCCAATGTCGCCACCCCTTCGGCCAACTTCTCGACAAAGAACGCACGTGGGCTTGCATAGCCCCGCGCCGCAGATTCAACCGCTTTTTTCAGTTCACCATCCACATTGGGGTAATCCAATACTGCTTTGGGGTGCACCGCAATATTGTTATTAATAATGAACTCAAGACGAGCTAAACCGATTCCCGCGTTAGGAATTTGTGAAAAATCATAGGCTAGTTGAGGATTACCTACGTTCATCATCACTTTAAGACCAATTTCTGGCATTTGGCCCCAGCGCACTTCCTCAATTTCAGTTTCAAGTAAACCGTCGTAAATGCGGCCCTCGTCACCTTCAGCACACGATACGGTTACTTCTTGATCCGCTTTCAATACGTCGGTGGCATCATGGCAACCCACTACCGCCGGAATTCCAAGCTCACGCGCGATAATCGCGGCGTGGCAAGTGCGGCCGCCACGGTTGGTCACAATAGCAGAGGCCAGCTTCATGATAGGCTCCCAGTTGGGGTCTGTCATGTCGGTAACCAAAATGTCACCGGCTTTTACTTTGTCCATTTCTGAGGCATCAGCAACGATACGCACTTTGCCCGAACCAATTTTTTGACCAATGGCGCGACCAGTTACCAAGACTTCGCCCGTTGCTTTGAGACGATAGCGCTCTTGCACATCGCTAGCAGACTGTTGCGACTTCACGGTTTCGGGACGAGCTTGCAAAATGTATAGTTTGCCATCGATACCATCACGACCCCACTCAATGTCCATAGGACGCTGGTAGTGTTCTTCGATAATGGTGGCGTAACGAGCCAACTCGATGATTTCATCGTCAGTTAAGGAATAACGATTACGTTCTGAAACGGGTACGTCTACGGTGCGCACCGCGTGGCTCGTGTTACCGCTATCGTCGAATTCCATTTTTATTAGCTTGGAGCCAATACGACGGCTAACGATAGGATAGTGTCCGGATGCCAAAGTGGGTTTAAATACATAAAACTCATCTGGATTCACGGAACCTTGTACCACTGTCTCGCCCAAACCGTAAGACGACGTGATAAACACCACATCTTTAAAGCCAGACTCGGTATCCAGGGTAAACATTACTCCAGCACTGCCTTTGTCGGAGCGTACCATGCGCTGCACGCCCGCCGACAAGGCCACTTCAGCATGTGCGTAGCCTTTGTGCACACGATAAGAGATAGCGCGATCGTTGTACAAGGAGGCAAAGACGTGGTGCATTTTTTCTAGCACTTCGTCAATTCCCACAACGTTCAGGTAAGTTTCCTGCTGTCCGGCAAACGAGGCGTCGGGTAAGTCTTCAGCGGTAGCTGATGAACGCACCGCAAACGAGCCTTTACCATCAGCGTCCAGTTCCGCGAACTCAGCACGTACTGCTTGCTCAAGCTCAGCAGGAAATGGGGTGTCGATGATCCACTGACGAATTTCAGCGCCGGCTTGGGCCAACTCACGCACATCATCAGCATCTAGGGTCGAGAGGCGATCAGCAATGCGCTGATCTAAGCTGTCGTGACGCAAAAAGATGCGGAATGCTTCGGCGGTCGTCGCAAAGCCACCTGGCACACGTACCCCCGCATCAGCCAATTGGCTGATCATTTCACCCAGAGAGGCATTTTTGCCTCCGACCGTATCGACATCCGTCATGCGGAGCTGGTCGAACTTCACTACATAAGACATAACGTCACCTTAATAGAAAAAAAAGCGTGTTTGCTTAAGACATAAAACGCATGAAACCGCGCTTTTAGGCTTATGCGTTAAGCAAACCTGCCTTGCCTGCCTTTAACGTGACTGTTAACCTTGCAAATTGTACCGTTTCCCTAGCAATCTGCACCACTTATTCCATGTCCCTATCGCCAATTGAACGTACTGTGTTCGTCGTATCTGACAGCACCGGCATTACCGCCGAAACATTCAGTCACTCTGTGCTGTCTCAGTTTGCACAGTTTGAATTTGAAGCCATACGCATTCCTTTTATCGACACGATCGAAAAAGCGGAGTCGGTCGCCGCCCGCATTAACCGCTGCGCCCAAGAGCAAGGTCAACCACCGTTGGTCTTTAGCACCTTGGTAGACCCCAAGATGGCGCACATTATAGGCAAAGCCAACTGCACCTTCCTAGATTTATTCGGTGCTTTTGTACGTCATATTGAACGCGCACTGGGCGTCAAATCAAGTCGTTCTGTAGGCCGCTCGCATTCAGCAGGCACCTCGAACAAACGCTATAACAACAGAATTGAAGCTATTAATTTCAGTTTGGCACACGATGATGGTCAATATGTAAACGGTTTAGAACAGGCCGATGTCATCTTAGTGGGTGTCTCTCGTTGTGGTAAAACCCCAACGAGTTTGTACCTAGCGATGCAATATGCGGTCAAAGCAGCGAATTATCCGCTGACCCCAGACGACTTCGAACGCGATACCTTACCGGCTACTTTACTGCCCTATCGTAAAAAGCTTTTTGGTTTGTCTATACAGCCAGAACGTTTGGCTGAGGTGCGTAATGAACGCCGCCCTAATAGTCGCTACGCCTCGTTAAGCCAGTGTTTAAACGAAGTAGCGGACGCAGAGCGCCTAATGCGAATGGAGAACATTCCTTGGCTGTCGACTACAACGAAGTCTATCGAAGAAATTTCCACCAAAATACTCGACGAAATCGGCTTAGACAGGCGCTTGTACTAAGCTCTACCCATCAAACAGGCTTAAACCCGCTAGCTAGCCCGATGCTGGCGGTATTGCTCATACAAACACAATGCCGCAGCAATAGATACATTTAACGACTCCACGCCGGCTGCTTGCGGTATAAACAAACGTAGAGCTGCTGCCTGTTGCAGCTCTACACTGACTCCTTGGCCCTCATTGCCGACCACCCACAACGCTTGCTTAGGAAGCGGTGAAGCGTACAGGTCTTGAGCATCGGGGGCCAAACTAGTTACCAACAACGGCACCTGACAAGCCTGTATGACTTCCTCTACCTTTAGTTGCTCGTAAAGCCGCAAAGAAAAATGCGCGCCTTGGGCACTACGCAGTACTTTTTGTGACCATACTGACGCGCATCCCTTACTTAAGTAGACCGCTTGAATGCCACACGCGGCCGCCGTTCTAAGTAAGGTGCCTACATTGCCTGGATCTTGCACTTGGTCTAACAACAATGCATTGGCCTGAATGGTTACCGGTGCAAGGCTAGGTTCGACACGCACCACAAACCCCACCCCCTGCCCCTTACCCACCACTTGACGCAGAGTGCTCATTAACTGCGCGCTAAAGTGCACACAAAGCCGATCTGGAATATAGCGCAATAGCTCGACTAACTCATCGCCCACACGTTCGTGCTCGAACACCGCCAGTTCAGGAAGGCCTTTATGCTCTAGCCACATTTGGCATAAATGAATGCCTTCTAACCAAATATACTGGGCCGTATCGACCTGTTCACGCTTATCACGTACTAATTTGAGTACACGTTTATACATCGCATTATCGCGCGACTCTATAAGCTTCATACGTTCTCCAGCATTTTGCGTATCGGCGCAAAACTACGCCTGTGTTCCACGCAGGGTCCATGCTCTCGTAACCGCTCTTGGTGCAAAGCCGTACCATACCCTTTGTGTTGATCAAAACCATACATGGGATAGGCCTCGTGCATTTGCTGACAGAGTGCATCTCTCGCTGTTTTAGCTAAAATAGATGCTGCTGATATAGCCGGCACTTGCGCATCCCCTTTTACCAGGGTGCGCGCCTGGCAATGTAACCCTGCAGGCAAGCGATTGCCGTCAATCAACGCTAGCTGTGCCGCAGGCTGCAAAGCATTGCAGGCACGCTGCATGGCTAGCATAGTGGCTTGCAGAATATTAATGTGATCAATCTCTGCTACGCTAGCGCTAGCAATATGCCAAGCGAGCGCGCGTTCTTTAATCGCCATAGCTAACTGATCGCGCTTTTTTGCGCTTAGTTTCTTTGAGTCCCCCAAGCCCTCGATGGGTTTAGTAGGGTCGAGGATAACGGCTGCAGCAAACACTGGGCCTGCCCAAGGGCCTCTGCCAGCCTCATCAACACCGGCCAGTAATAGAGGCCACTGCGCTTGGTTCAATACATCAAATTGCATGCTGTCGTGCTAATTTCAAAATAACGTCTGCCGCCAAGGCTGGAGTATCTCGATGTAAGCTTTGGTGCAACGCGAGAAAAGTGTTTTTTACCTTGGCAATATGCGCTGGATCACGCAGAGCTTGCCAACAGGCTTGAGCAAGCTTTTCGGGCTGTGCATCGTCTTGCAATAACTCAGGCACAACAAAATCACGAGCTAAAACATTAGGCAGCCCCACCCACGGCAAGTAAGGACGAGCCTGGCCTGACTTCCAGCGCATGATACGCTCCATGGCAGGGCTCAGAACATACGAAATGACCATAGGCTTTTTGAATAAAGCTGCCTCTAGGGTGGCCGTACCGCTGGCCAATAACACCGCATCCGCCGCTTGCAAAGCCGTCCAGCTTGCTGGACGCACTATTCCTTGCTCATCCACATAAATCGCACCGGGGGTCTGCGCATCCAATATATGCAAATTTTTAATTGGGTACTGCGCCAAAATAGCTTCGAACTCTGCTCGTCTGCTTGCGTTCACCATAGGCACCAAAACATGTAAGTCCAGAGCTTCTCGCTGCAATATCTGTACTGCTTGCAAAAAACGCGGCGATAACAACTTCACTTCCGAGGAACGGCTGCCTGGCAGTAGGCTGAGTACCTGAGCCCCCGCGGGCAATTCCATGCCTAAGCGCTCTCTAGCCTCGTTAGTGTCGGGCTTAAAAGCAATATTCTGCGCTAAGGGATGACCTACATAGGTAACCGGCACCCCCTCTTTTTCGTAAATTTCGGTTTCGAAGGGAAACAGCACCAACATGTGCGATACCGCGGCGCGGATTTTATGGATACGCTCGTAACGCCACGCCCAGATAGAAGGGCCCACAAACTGCACTGTAGGTACGCCAGCCTGCCGCAGTTGATGCTCCATACGCAGATTAAAATCGGGAGCGTCGATGCCTACATAGACGCTGGGGGGCTGGCGCAAATAATACTTTTTCATGCCTAGGTAGGTGCGAAGCAACACTGGGATTTGCTTTAGTGCCTCTACGTACCCAAACACTGTTAAGGCATCCATAGGGTAGTGGCTATGAAAGCCCCGTGCCAGCATTTCGGGACCGCCTATCCCTTCTATCAACGCTTGCTGTTGGCTTTGTATGCCCTGAATAATGCGCGCTGCTAGTAGATCGCCAGAGGGTTCCCCGGCTACCATGCCTATACGCATCATGGTCGCACGATACCGCGCGTGGACGTTTGTAAAAACTCGAGCATCAGCCCTACTGCCTTTGCGGACTCAGGATGCTGCTCTTGCAAGTGCTGCATCTGCGTAAGTGCTTGCTCTACACTTAGGTTACGACGATACAACAGCTTATAGGCCTCTTTAACTTGCGCGATTTGTTCAGGAGAAAAACCACGCCGCCCTAACCCCTCGGAGTTAATGCCCACTGGCCGAAACGGATCGCCTGCGCCGATCACATAAGGCGGAATATCTTGGCGAATGGAGCTCGTGCCGCCTATCATGCTATGGGCGCCGATACGCACAAACTGGTGCACTGCCGACAGCCCGCCGATTATAGCCCAATCACCAATATGAATATGCCCGGCTAACTGAACGCTATTGGCCATAATGATGTGACTGCCCAACTGACAATCATGAGCGATATGTACATACGCCATGATCCAGTTATCGTTACCCAAGCGGGTGACGCCAATATCTTGCACGGTACCGGTATTTATCGTCACGTACTCACGTATGGTGTTACAGTCGCCAATTTCAAGCTTAGTGGGCTCACCCGCATATTTTTTATCTTGGGGTACCCCACCTATAGAGCAAAAACGATAAAAATTATTGTTTTTACCAATACGGGTATGGCCGTCTATCACGCAATGCGGTCCAACAACCGTACCGCTATCTATACTGACATTAGCCCCAATAATACTGTAGGGGCCCACTTGCACATCACTGGCCAATTGCGCGTCGGGATGGACAATCGCCGTCTGGTGAATACCCATGAATTTACTCTTCTAGTTGACGAATGGCACACATTAGCTTTGCTTCGGCGACCACTTGCCCATCTACCAAAGCACGTGCTGTATATTTACACAAAGCACGGCTGATACGATCGGCACTGACTTCCATCCGTAATTGATCGCCTGGCACTACAGGTTTACGGAAACGAGCACCATCAACACCCACCAAATAATACGCTAACTTACTATCCACTTTAGCGTAAGGGTCGTCGGGATCAGCAAATGAGAAGATCGCGGCGGCTTGCGCCATAGCTTCGATAATTAGCACACCAGGCATAACTGGATGATGTGGGAAATGCCCTGTAAAGAACGGTTCGTTCATAGAGACATTTTTCAGTGCCACGATGCTTTTCCCCGGGACCATTTCCAGAACACGATCAACTAATAGCATCGGGTAACGATGCGGTAAGCGATCCATGATTTGTCGTATATCCAGTTCCATTAGGTATCCTGCTTTTGTATTTTTATAAGTTAAAAACTATTTTTCGTCTCGTTGCTGACGCTCTAGGCTACGCAAACGACGTCTAAGAGGGCTCAATTGTGACAGTACAGCGGCATTTTTTTGCCAATCAGTATGCGCCGCGAAAGGATAGACCCCCGTATAACGGCCCGCTTGGTTAATGCTAGAAGTAATCGCCGTACCGCCAGAAACATGTACATCGTCAACTAGTTCCAAATGCCCTGCCAACATAGCGGCACCAGCTATCGTGCAGCGTTTCCCTATCCGAGTAGAACCTGCTATCCCTACACAAGCGGCCATCGCCGTATGATCACCCACCTGTACGTTATGACCAATCATGATTTGGTTATCGAGCTTTACCCCATTACCGATGATCGTGTTGTCTAAGGCTCCACGATCAATTGTAGTGTTAGCGCCGATTTCTACATCGTCGCCTATCTGAACCTGACCAATCTGAGCAATCTTAGCCCAGGCTCCTTGGTGCTTGGGGTCGGGGGCAAAACCAAAACCATCAGCACCGAGAACCACGCCGCTATGCAAGATGGCTCGCGCACCGATATGCACACCGTGATAGAGGGTTACCCGAGCATGAAGCAAACAATCAGCCCCTAGGCTGCTGTTAGCACCGACGACGCAATGAGCACCTAAGCGAGAACCGCGAGCGATCTGCACACCCGGTTCAATAACACAAAATGCGCCAATACTCACCCCTTCAGCAATCACTGCGCTAGGGTCGATCACGGCCGTAGGGTGTATGCCTTGAGGCAATTGATCCATGCGTACTTGATCAAAACGTTGCGCTAACAACGCATACATCAAGTAAGGCTGCGAACACAGCACCGGTACAAAATTTGGTTGAAAATCAAGCTGCTCGAAGACCTCGGGGGTCAGAATAACCGCTGCTGCTTGAGTACTGGCCAAACTAGCTTGTAAGCGTGGGTTGGATAAAAAGCTGATTTCCTCGGGGCCTGCAGAAAGCAAGGAGCCTAGGCCCCGCAAACGGGGCATAGGCTCAGAGGTATTATTGATCAGCTTACAGTCCAGACCGGCTTTGTTGATCTGTAGGACGAGATCAGACAGAGAAAACGCCTGATCCGGTGTCAGCAATACCGGCATAATACATTAACCGCCCAAGGCTTTTAGCACTTCTTCGGTGATATCTACACGAGGACTGACCGTCACAGCATCTTGAATGATGATGTCGTAGCCTTGTGACTCAGCAATCTGCTTAATCACCGCGTCAGCTTTTTCAACTAGGGCAGCAAACTCTTCGTTACGGCGACGATTGAAATCTTCTTGAAATTCGCGACGTTTACGCTGCAAATCGGAGTCGAGGTCGGCCAGTTGACGCTGACGCTTAATACGATCTGTTTCAGACAAAACAGGGGCATCTTTGTCGAACTTTTGCACTTGACTGCGCAACGTATCGTCAAGGTTGCTCAACTCTTGGTCGCGACGTTTGAATTCCGACTCAATTTTTGCCTGCGCGGCCTGAGCAGGTTTAGAGTCGCGCAGTATACGTTCGGTGCTCACAAAGCCAATTTTAGTTGATTGCGCTTGAACCACTGGAGACGCTGCCATGGCGCTCACTCCAAGTGCAGCAGCCAAAACCAAAGCTCTATTGCCACGGTTCAAACCACGAACAATCGCGTTAAGTTGTGAGGTGATGTTTAACTTCATGAAAAATATACCTTGCAAATTAGGCTGCATAATAAATCAATTGTGCCATTAAACCATGACATCAGAAAGCGGTACCAATTTGAAATTGGAAGGCTTGCTTATCATCTCCCTCTTTGGCGTTCATGGCTCGACCATAAGAGAGTTGTAGTGGTCCTAATGGGGAATCCCACGATAGCCCCACACCGGCTGAATACTTCCAACCGCATGGATCCGTGACCCGATTGTTACGGCCTTGTGCGCAGGTGCCATTGCTGTTGTCTACCTTACCCGCATCTGAGAACAAGAACCAGCGTAAAGTGCGGTCGCGCGATGCACCCGGGAAAGGCAAGTATAACTGCGCGTTAGCAATCATGCGTCGGGAGCCACCTAAGTAGTCACCGGTAAGTGTATCGCGAGGCCCAAGCGAAGCCCCTTCGAAGCCCCTTACCGACCCAATACCCCCTGCGTAAACGTTTTTAATGACTGGAAAGTTTTTACTGCCATACGTTTTACCCCAATCGACCGCACCGTTCACCGCGAAAGTAATTGAGCGTGTGACGGGGAAATAATGCTGGTGGCTCGCATGCAACATATAGTAGCGCAAATCCATGGTCGATAAGTCACCTGACAAGTTTGTCATGTAACCACGATTTGGAGCAATGGCGCTGTCTCGAGTATCTTTAGACCAGCCTAAATTAAAAATGACGGAATTGGTCGTTTTACCGTATTCAGCAACATAGTCTTGGTAGGCTTTCGGAGTATACAAGGTGCTTAACTTAGAGAGTTCGTTACGCTCTACGTTAACGCCCATGAAAACACGGTCATACTCAGAAATTGGCACACCAAAATTAAAGCCCCCACCAATTGCAGTATTACGATAGTCACCGTAAGTATCTTCCCCTTCGTAGGGTGTAGTGCGGCGATAATATATTGAGGTGGTTTTGCTAATGCCGTCTTGAGTCCAGAACGGATTAGTGTGACTTAATACTGCGGTACGATTAATTTTACTGGTGTTAAGTTGCAAAGATAGGCTATTACCACTACCAAAAATATTATCTTGGCTTAAGCCCGCCGACAAAATAAGCTTATCGGTAGAACCATAACCCACACCTAGGTTAATCATACCCGTAGGTTTTTCAGAGACATTAACGTTCACGTCTACCTGATCCGGAGACCCTGGGACGGGAGAGGTGCTGACGTCAACCTCGTTAAAGTAGCCTAAGCGATCAATGCGGTCACGCGACATGCGGATATTATCGGCATCGTACCAAGCAGCTTCTTGCTGGCGCATTTCGCGACGTACGACTTCATCACGCGTGCGCACGTTACCACCCACTTCAATGCGGCGCACATACACACGTCGACCTGGATCGACATAAAAAGTTAAGTCAGCAGTGTGATTTTCACGATCCAGCACTGGGTTAGGATTCACGTTGGCAAAGGCATAGCCTAAGGTACCCAGATACTCGGTAATAGCTTTTACTGTCTCAGTGGTCGCATCCGAGGAAAACGTTTCGCCTGCCTTTTGTTTTAACAAAGGCTCTATTTGCTCGTTCAAGCCCAACAAGTCACCGGCTAACTTAACACCACTTAAGGTATAGGGCTCGCCCTCGTGTATGGTCATGGTGATAAATATATCTTTCCGATCGGGCGAAATCGATACTTGAGGCGCTTCAGAGGAAAACTCTAAATAACCACGATTAAGGTAAAACGAGCGAATACGCTCCATATCACCTTCTAGTTTTTCTCGTGAGTATTTATTTGTACCGGTATACCAAGTCATGAAACCAGAAGTCGTTAGCTCCATTTCATCTTGGAGACGGCCCTCTGAGAAACTTTCATTCCCAATAATTCGAATTTCTTTAATCTTCGCTAAGTCACCTTCGAAGATGTCGAAGCTTACCCCTACGCGGTTCCGCGGCAAGGGCGTAATGACCGAGGTAATCTCGACCCCATACTTACCTTTAGATAGGTATTGCTGTTTGAGTTCGAACTCGGCACGCTCTAGCATGGCACGATCAAACACCCGCCCCTCGCCAAAGCCCACTTGCGACAGCGAGTTAATAATGGCCTTCGAGTCAAACTCGCGCATACCATTAAAACTAACCGATGCGATAGTAGGACGCTCGACCACATTCACCACCAAAACATTATCAGCGGTGTCGATTTGAACGTCGCTAAAAAAACCGGTGGAATATAAACGCTGAATTGCGGCGGCTGCCTGTTCTTCGGAGAATTCTTCGCCCACCTTAACGGGTAAGGAGGTGAATACGGCACCGGGGTCTACCCGCTGTATCCCGTTTACTTGGATGTCGCGCACAACAAAAGGCGAAAAAGCACTTGCTAAGGCAGGCGCTAACAGACTTGCCAGCAAAAAAGGCAAGGTACGCAATGCAAACTTGGGTTTCCGGCTTAACGACATCCTGGAGAATCCTTGGTCGGTCAAAAGTTTGTAGATTTTACGGCACTCGCTCTTAACTGAAAAGGCGTGTGACATCATTAAATAGAGCAAATACGGTTAAAGCAGCTAGTATAACGAATCCTAGCCGGCGTGTAGCCATCTGCCACGCTAGGGAAAGTGGTCGACCACGCACTGCTTCGATGGCATAGTACAGCAGATGACCGCCATCTAACATAGGTATAGGTAATAAATTCAATATACCCATACTAACGTTAATCATAGCAATAAAACTTAAATAGGCGACCAAACCAATTTTTGCTGTTTGGCCAGCTTGGTCCGCTATACCGATGGGGCCCGACAAATTTTTTGTTGAAACATCGCCGCTCACCAAGTAGAACATCATTTTAGCTAAAAGCTTGACTGTTTCGTAGGTGCGTTGTATTCCATATTTTACGCTACCTACTAAACCGTAATTGACTTGTCGCAACTCATAGTCGGGCCGCACCACCACGGCAATCTTTCCCATTGCCTGCGATTGATCATTAAGGACTGCATCAGGCTGAATCTGCAAAGATAATATTTGCCCCCCTCTTAATACCTGAAGCATAAATGGCTGATCGGCAGATTGTTGCACTAATTGAATAAAACTATTAGCGCTGGGATGATGCAACTCGCCAGCCTGAACAATCACATCTCCGGCCTGCAAGCCTGCTCGCTCACCGGCTCCGCTCAATACCTTTTCAACCACTGTTTTAGGCTGCGCCAGTGTTAGGCCTGTACTCTCTAGAGGGTCAGTAGTATGGTCAGGGTTCAGTGCATTAGGAGGCAAATACAAGTTGCGCTCGACTCGATCACCTTGTGCGGTCTCTATCTGTAACGATATATCTCCACCTTTGGGCAACACCTCGAGCAACTGCCAGCGTACATCGCCCCAACTATCTATTCCCTTACCGTCGATAGCCAAGAGACGGTCGCCCTGCTGCACACCCGCCAGCGCGGCAGGGCTTTGGGCGTCGGGGGTACCCAGTAGCGCTGCGGGCATGGTAATACCCAGCATACCTATCCAGGCGAAAAAGAAAACAGCCAGTAAGAAATTAGCTAGAGGACCGGCAAAAACGATAAAAGCGCGTTGTAGCAACGATTTATTCTCAAAGCAGCTGGCTTGCTCTGCTTGAGAAGCCCCCGGCCAAGCCGTGTCGCGCATGCGTACATAGCCGCCTAAGGGAATGGCAGAAATCGCCCATTCAGTGCCTCGCTTATCATAGCGTCGCAATAAAGATTGCCCAAAACCAAAGGAGAATTTCTCCACGTGCACTCCGCAAGCGCGAGCGGCGAGGTAATGCCCCAATTCATGCAGGGTGACAACGACCCCAATAGCTACTATGAAAGCGAGCAAGCTGATGAGCATTTATAGGTAATATCCAAAAAACTAGCGGCAGAAATCCGCGGCCACACGACGCGCGTCTTGATCGAGAGCTAAAATAGCGTCGAGGCTATTTAATGCCGCGTCGCTGCACCGTTGTAGCCTGTCGAGGGTATGTTCTATGATTTGCGGTATTTGAGTATAGCTAACCTGACGATTTAGGAAACGCTCTACAGCAATTTCATTGGCGGCATTTAAGCTAACACAAGCTGCCTGCCCTGATCGCAACGCATCAAAGGCCAAGCGCAAACACGGAAAACGTTGTAAATCGGGAGCCTCGAAATCTAAGCGTCCCATACTAGCCAAATCCAACAGCCCCACACCGCTGTCTATACGCTCGGGAAAACCTAATCCGTAAGCGATAGCAGTGCGCATGTCTGGCTGTCCCAATTGCGCCATCACGGAGCCGTCTATGTATTCCACCATAGAATGAATAACGCTTTGAGGGTGTACCACTACGTCTATTTTTTCTATAGGCACCGAGAAAAGCCAGTACGCTTCGATGACCTCTAAGCCCTTATTCAACATCGTGGCTGAATCAACAGAAATTTTACGGCCCATGGACCAGTTAGGATGAGCACAAGCTTGCTCAGGACTGACCTGCGGCAATTCAAGCAACGGTGTTTGGCGAAAAGGGCCACCGGAAGCGGTAATTATCAAACGGCGTACATCGTTGGCTAACGGATTACCTGGCACGGATTTATGATGCTGGTCTAAGCACTGAAAAATAGCACTATGCTCGGAGTCGATGGGTAGTAGTTCCGCCCCACCCTGTTTGGCCACCTCAATAAATAAGCTACCCGCTGCCACCAGAGCCTCTTTATTGGCCAACAAAATACGCTTGCCTGCCCGCGCCGCAGCGAGTGCTGCGGGCATACCGGCGGCACCAATAATGGCGGCCATCACCGTAGTCACTTGGGCGTCGGCAACGGTTTCCTCTAGGGCTTTTGCCCCCACACGCACTTCAGGCATGGCACACGGCGCACTGGATGACCAAGCTTGGACAAAACGCTCACGTGCAGCGGAATCTGGCACCACCACCACTTTAGGCGCACAAGCCATGGCCTGTTCAGCAAGCTTTTGCATACGACTGTATGCCGACAGTGCGTAAACGGCCATACGGTCTGGGTGCCGAGCAATGACATCCAGAGTGCTTACCCCTATGGAGCCGGTAGAACCTAGCACGCAAACTTGTTGAAAACTCATTTCTGACACCCTAAGCAATAGACCCAGCCCACACTACAAGCCAACTTGACCACCCAGCAACATGGCTAAGGGAGCGACCGGCAATAAAGCGTCAATGCGATCATAGACACCACCGTGCCCAGGCAATAACTGACTTGAGTCTTTGACTCCAGCACGGCGTTTTAATAAGGACTCAAACAGGTCACCCATGATAGACAAAGCGGCTAATACCGCAGCAATTAGCACCATTCCTACCGCAGACCATTGTTGATATAGAACAGTTCCTAGGGTGTTAGGCCAGATAGTACTCAGAGCCACCCACAAACACGCTCCCAGCACCCCGCCCAATGCCCCCGCCCACGTTTTACCCGGACTAACACGAGGGGCCAACTTAGCTTTGCCAAAAGCGCGCCCAACAAAATAGGCGGTGATATCAGCCACCCAAATAAGTACCAACACGCTTAACACATATAACAAGCCGCGACTTAGCCACATCTGCACTAATGCCGCCCAGGTAACTAAGGGAGCCAGTATGCCCATGGCACTTAGGACAACACTTTGCTGAATTTGTTGAACTTGCGCTTGGCGAATCAGATGTGGAACGTAGAGCAACCAAAAAAGAATAACCAGCGGACTGATATAAACATATATCAGTTGCAAGATAGCTTGCGACTCAGAGGACGGTGTAGCACTAAAACTTGCGTAACTGAGCCAGAGCAACAGCGCCGCTAACACAACCGCTAGATAGGGCGCCAAAGCACGTTGGCTTGCTGGTAATGTTAAGCGCAGCCACTCCCAACTGGCCAAGCTACTGGCTAACAGTAATATCAGCAACAAGGGCCAACTTGAGGGGGCTAGCATGGCTGCACCCAGAACCAACAACAGCACGACAGCAGTAATAATGCGCTGTTTTAGCATAACAACCCCCTAACAGATTCAAGCCTGTTTAAGTTGCGCACTGGTGCGCCCGAATCGACGTTCACGGCCCTTGTACCACTCAAAAGCTTGCTCCAACGCCGCAGAGTCGAAGTCTGGCCAATACGTATCAGTAAAATACAATTCGGTATACGCCATTTGCCAGATTAAAAAATTGGAAATGCGTTGCTCTCCGCCTGTACGAATAAACAAATCTGGCTCGGGCGCATACGCCATGGCTAAATAAGGAGCTAAACTAGCTTCGTTAATAAGATCAGGCTGCGCCGATAACTCTGGATGCGCCGCAAGCATGCGGCGAGTCGCCTGCAAAATATCCCAGCGCCCGCCATAATTGGCCGCAATGGTAAGCGTCAAGACTTTATTTCCAGCCGTATGCGCCTCTGCTTCAGCTATTAGTTCTTGCAGCTCCGCATTAAACGCCGTCAGTTCACCCACTACGCGCAAACATACTCCGCGTTCGCTTAGGTTTTTCATCTCTTTGCGCAACGACTTCATAAACAGTCGCATCAACATCGAGACTTCGTCTGCTGGTCTGCGCCAATTTTCCGAGCTAAATGCAAACAAAGTCAGGTAAGAAACCCCTAGCTCAGCGCAGGCCTCGATAATACGGCGCACAGACTGTACGCCGCGCAAATGGCCCGCTGTACGCGGCAAATGACGTTTGGTGGCCCATCTGCCATTGCCGTCCATTACGATGGCCAGGTGAGTAGGTACTGAACCCGATGTTGGAATTATTTGTGTCGAACTGCTTTGCATTACCTGCCCACCTGTGTATGCCAAGTGATCAAACCGTCATGACCTCGGCTTCTTTCTGTGCAACCAGCTTATCGATCTCGGCGACATATTTATCGGTTAGCTTTTGCACTTCATCTTGACTACGGCGATCATCGTCTTCGGAGATTTCCTTGTCTTTCAAGAGCCGCTTCGCGGTGTCGTTCGCGTCTCGACGCAAGTTCCGAATGGCCACCTTAGCGTCTTCACCCTCTACGCGCACTACTTTCGTAAGGTCGCGACGACGCTCTTCGGTTAACGCAGGCATCGGTACGCGAATGCTTTCACCCATCGCAATAGGGTTCAAGCCTAAGTCACTATCACGAATTGCTTTCTCTACCGTACTAGCTAAGTTTTTTTCCCACACTTGTACGTTTAATGTACGGGCATCTAGAACGGATATATTGGCTACCTGAGCAATAGGAACTGGTGAACCGTAGTACTCCACCTGTATATGATCAAGCAAGCCCGCGTTCGCGCGTCCCGTACGGATTTTCGACAGGTTTAGTTTCAATGCCTCAATCGTTTTCTGCATACGAGTGTCAGTCGATTGTTTTATTTCAGACAAACTCATGATACTAGATTCCTTTTATCAAACGTGGACTAAGGTGCCTTCGTCTTCGCCGGTAATTGCACGTGCTAAAGCACCGGGCTTATTGATAGAGAACACTTTAATCGGTAATTTTTGATCACGGCACAAGGCAAACGCTGTGGCATCCATCACTTCTAGACGACGCACGATGGCTTCATCAAAGCTAATGCGCGAGTAACGCGTTGCACCAGGATCTTTATTCGGATCGGCACTGTAAATGCCGTCGACTTTAGTTGCTTTTAAGACAATTTCCGCGCCCACTTCAGCACCACGTAAAGCAGCGGCTGTATCGGTGGTAAAGAAAGGGTTGCCCGTACCAGCAGCAAATATCACCACTTTACTCTCTTCCAAGTAGCGCAGGGCTTTAGGACGAATATAGGGCTCAACAACTTGTTCTATGTTCAAGGCTGACTGTACACGCGCATCTAAGCCACGATGCTTAAGAGCATCTTGTAGCGCCAAGGCGTTCATTACCGTCGCCATCATACCCATGTAGTCGGCCGTAGCGCGATCCATCCCTTGTGCACCAGGTGCAATGCCACGAAATATATTGCCGCCCCCGATCACTATGGCTAACTGGACACCCAATTCAGCGACTTGGGCAATTTCTTCGGTCATACGCAAGATTGTATTGCGATTAATACCGAACGAGTCTTCGCCCATCAGCGCCTCGCCGGATAGTTTGAGCAAAACACGCTTATATAAAGGGGTGGTCATGGCAGAATAATTCCGAGAACTGATACAGAATGAGAGTGTAAAGCAGCAGGGCAGGTACCGCTAGTACGGCACCTGCCCTGTTTATAAAAAAGCGATTATGCCTGACCGGAAACGGCGGCGGCAACTTCAGCAGCGAAGTCGTCAGTGCGTTTCTCGATACCTTCACCTACCACAAACAAGGTGAAAGCTGTGATATCAGCTTTATTTTCTGTCAACATTTGCTGTACCGTTTGCTTATCGTTTTTAACGAAAGGCTGAGACAGCAAGGTTACTTCTTTCAAAAATTTGCTTACTGCACCTTCAACCATTTTGGTGACGATATCAGCAGGCTTACCCGACTCAGCGGCTTTCTGTGCAGCAACGGAGCGCTCGGTTTCGATATCCGCGGCATCCACGCCATCAGCATCCAGTGCCTTAGGACGAGTTGCAGCAATGTGCATAGCCAAATCCTTACCCACTTCGTCGGCACCGTTAAAGTCAACGATGACACCCATTTTGCCGCCGTGTACGTAGCTGGCCAGGTTATTGTCTGTGCTGTAACGTTGAAAACGACGTACGGTGATGTTTTCACCAATTTTACCTACCAACGCAGTGCGTACTGACTCAACCGTGCCGTCAGCCAACGGCAAGTCAGCCAAAGCCGCCACATCCGCAGGATTGTGCTCGGTAATCAGCCTAGCAACGTCGTTCAAGAAACCAATGAAGTCTTCGTTTTTTGCAACGAAGTCAGTTTCGCAGTTCACTTCAACAACCGTACCGGTTTTAGCATCTTCGCTGATGTAAACAGTAACTAGGCCCTCAGCGGTTACACGACTAGCGGCCTTGCTGGCTTTACTACCCAGCTTGACGCGTAACAGCTCTTCTGCACGAGCCATATCGCCGTCAGCTTCTGTCAATGCTTTTTTGCATTCCATCATGGGCGCGTCAGTTTTCTCGCGCAGTTCCTTAACCATAGATGCGGTGATTTGAGCCACGGTTTTCTCCAAATCTGTAGAATTTACCCCGGCGCAAACCGGGGCTTTCAAAATACCAGTATAGAGTCTACGTATGACATACATACGTAGACGCGCCGAACTTACTCTTGTACTTCAGCGTTTACTTCGATGAACTCTTCATCAGCAGCGATTTCTTCCACCAAACCGTTCAAGTTCTGCTCACGTCCAGCCAATACTGCATCCGCGACGCCGCGGGCGTACAGTGCGATAGCCTTAGCCGAGTCATCGTTACCAGGAATAACGTAGTCCAAACCTTCTGGAGAGTGGTTAGTATCCACCACTGCCACCACTGGGATACCCAGCGTACGTGCTTCGGCCACAGCAATTTTGTGGTAACCCACGTCAATAATGAACAATGCGTCAGGCAAATTGTTCATATCCTTGATACCGCCGATGGATTTATTCAGTTTCTCCAGCTCACGTTCGAACATCAAAGCTTCTTTTTTAGTCATGGTCTCGGTGCGGCCTTCGGCTGCTTGAGCTTCCATTTCTTTCAAACGCTTGATGGAGCTTTTGACTGTTTTGAAGTTGGTCATCATACCGCCCAACCAACGGCTGTCGACGTAAGGCATACCGCAACGCTCGGCTTCAGCAGCCACTAGTTCGCGAGCAGCGCGCTTAGTACCAACGAATAAAATCTTGCCACCACGAGCCGCCAATTGACGTACGAACTTCATGGACTCTTCGTACTGAACAACTGTTTTTTCGAGGTTGATAATATGAATATTGTTACGCTGACCAAAAATGAAAGGAGCCATTTTTGGATTCCAGTAACGAGTCTGGTGACCGAAGTGCACACCAGCTTCCAGCATTTCACGCATTAAAGACATAAGATTCTCCAAGGGTTTGGTCTTGCATTCACCCAGTATCCGGCAAGGACGCAAACTAAAATTGCTTTCCAGACACCCCGAGACGGGCAAATACGCGATTTACTACCTACTAAATTAAGGTTCAGCCACATGGCTTACCCACTTCATGCACAACCAAGCTTTATTTGCGAGGCCATTGCATTAGCAAAACGACTCATATCAATCGGCTTACTAATTCAATCCACGCAACGTCGGCATTCCACCCATACTAAAAAGCGACGACAAACGTCAATATTGACCGCCCTATTTCACCACTGTTTTCAAAGCACTAAAACCCTGCTACTGGCTCTAGCCTACAAGTAGGTTTAAAATAGCCTTAAAACAAGCTTCGCTAAGCGGCTATTATCCAGTAACTAGCACCACTTTGGGGCCCTCTAAATACACGGGCCGCAATCATTTCCAAAAGCTTTTCTTTCTAGACGCCTACTTTACATAGATGCCTTACAGGCTCTTTAAAAGCAAAAATCAAGAAAGCCTATTATTCTACTATTTTTTTACCCAACACATCAAGTAACTATGAGTATTCTTGTCACAGACCCCAGCGATCTCGCCAAAATGCGTGCTGCCTGCCAAGCAGCGGCCTCCGTTCTCGATTACCTGACGCCTTTTGTAAAAGCGGGGGTCACCACGGGCGAGCTCGATAAACTGTGCCTAGACTACATCACCGATGTACTACAGGTAAAATCGGCCACCGTTGGCTATGCCCCCCCAGGTTACCCACCCTTCCCCGGGTCCATCTGCACCTCGGTTAACCACGTTATTTGCCACGGCATTCCAGGCCCCAAAGTTTTAAAAAATGGCGATATTCTTAATATTGATGTCACCGTTATCAAAGATGGCTGGTTTGGCGACACCAGTCGGATGTATTTTGTTGGCGAACCCAGTATTTTGGGACGTCGCTTATGCGAGACCACCTATGACTGCATGTGGCTGGGCATACAACAAGTCAAACCCGGGGCAACGCTTGGAGACATTGGGCACGCGATTCAAAAATACGCAGAAGGCCGCGGCTACTCAGTGGTGCGTGAATACTGCGGTCATGGTATTGGGCAGCAGTTTCACCAAGACCCTCAAATCTTGCATTACGGCCGTCCCGGCACCGGGCAGCGTTTAGAGCCCGGCATGATTTTCACTATAGAGCCCATGATTAACGCTGGACGACGCGACCTTCGCACCCTGCCCGACCAATGGACAGTAGTCACCCGTGACCGTAGCCTATCTGCCCAGTGGGAACACACGGTACTGGTCACTGACAGCGGTTACGAAGTGCTTACGGTTTCGCCCGAAATGCCGGCACCGCCCTCTTTTATAGGTACATCTGCTTAATGGCTTCCGGCACACTGCCTACGCTTAAACGCTTACTGCACAAGCGTAGACAGGCCGCCGTAGCCGCTTACCGGCAAAACCTACAAAGCGACGCATTACTCAAGGCTTTACGCCGCATCTGCGATCAGGTGGTGCGTAAACTCTTGCTGCTCTACCCCCTTCCGGAAGGCGCTAGCTTAGCCGCACTAGGCGGGTATGGACGAGGTGAGCTCTACCCACACTCTGATCTTGACCTACTCGTGCTTTTACCCGATGCGCCAGATCAAGAGGCTAGGCAGCGTATCGAGCAGTTGTTGGCCGCCATGTGGGATATTGGGCTAGCACCTAGCCATCACGTAGCACAAACTCATCAATGCTTAGAGCAGGTTAAACACGACAGCAGCCTGCAAACATCTTTGCTCGAATCACGCTACTTGCACGGCTCTCGTCCCTTGCTCAAGCAACTACAAAAGCAGCTCAAACAGCAATTAAATCCCCGCTCCTTTTTCCTTGCTAAGCGTGCCGAACAACAAGCACGGCATGCTCATTACCAAGACACCCCCTACGCCTTAGAACCTAACTGCAAAGAGTCACCCGGTGCTCTGCGTGACTTACAGATGCTGTTGTGGTTAGCCAAAGCCGCTGGCCTAGGTAATTCATGGCGTGATATCGCCCACTCGGGCGAACTAACGTTTGCTGAACAACGCGCTATTGTCCGTGTTGACCAAGCCTTCAAGCGTTTGCGCATTGAATTGCACTTACTGAGCGGACGCGCGGAAGACCGTGTGCTATTTGATTTGCAACCCGCCTTAGCCGACATTTATGGCTTTAAAGCCAGCCACAATCGTCGTCCAAGCGAAATACTCATGCAACGTTACTACTGGGCAGCTCGAGTGGTGAGTCAGCTCAATATGATACTGATGCAAAGCATAGAGGAACGCTTGTTTCCGTGTCATGAGGCGCCCCGCATACTGAGCCCGCATTTCCAAAGCCGCCAAGCATTGTTGGAGTTACGCCCCGAGCAAGATTTTGCACGCTCACCGGAACTGATTTTCGCCGCTTTCCTAACCTTACAACAAAACCCTTCACTGCATGGCATGTCAGCCCATACTTTGCGGTCTCTTTGGCATGCAAGGCGTTTGGTAGATGAGGGTTTTCGTCTAGATCGCCAAAACCGCTTACAGTTCATCCAAATTTTTCAGCAGCAACGCGGCATTGTGCGTGCGTTACGCTTGATGAATCTGATGAATATTTTGCCTCGCTACCTGCCTGTGTTTCGACGCATTGTAGGGCAAATGCAGCATGATCTATTTCATGCCTATACGGTCGATGAGCACACCTTAAAAGTAGTGCGTAATCTGCGTCGCTTTACGATGCCAGAGCATAGCCATGAGTTTTCCCTTGCACACCAAGTAATTAACCATTACCCCCGCCATTGGTTGCTTTATATCGCCGCTATTTTTCATGATATTGCCAAAGGACGAGGCGGTAATCATTCAGACTTGGGCGCCCAGGATGCGCAACAGTTTTGTTTTGATCATGAGCTTGAGGCCGAGGACGCTGAACTAGTGGTGTTTTTAGTGCGTGAACACCTTAGCATGTCAATGTATGCTCAAAAGCACGACTTAAGCGACCCTAAGGTCATTTTCGACTTTGTCCGCATTGTGGGCACCGAGCGCCGTCTTAATGCCTTGTATCTTTTAACCATTGCCGATATTTGTGCTACCAACCCCACCATTTGGAACTCGTGGAAAGCTAAATTACTGGAAGACCTATACCAGCTAAGCCTGTCAGTGCTGCAACACCAGCACACCGACAGCCTGTCCGTACTAGAGCAACGCCGATTAGACGCTAGCAGCGAAATTCGCCTTCTTGGCCTGTTGGACGAGGCACGTGAAAAATTTTGGCAGTTGCTAGATGAGGATTACTTTCTACGCCATGAAGCCCATGACATTGCCTGGCATACTCAACAACTCTATTTTCAAGCCAACGCCAGTGAACCCATTGTAAAAATTCGCGCTGCCGGACATAGCGATGCTATCCAGGTCTTGGTGTACACCCCCGACACTCAGGGGCTGTTTTTACGCATATGCCGCTACTTTGATGCACAGGGTTTGAGCATTCAAGATGCTCGCATTTACACAACGCGTCATGGGTGGGCCTTAGACAGCTTTATCGTTTTGTTGCCCAACTATGAGCATATGCTTGCCCTAGATCCGCACTTAATCGAACATGAGTTAAGCAAAAATCTACGTAAAGGGCACAACACTCTTGGAGCCCAATCCCGTCAGTACCGCTCCGCTCACTCTCGACGCGCGCAGGTGTTCCCTGTTCCATCAAGCGTAGAACTGACGCCGCTAGCCGACAACGAAAATACGTGGGAGCTGTCTCTTACCACCACCGACAAGCCCGGTTTACTGTATAGTCTGGCACAAGTTTTTGAGCGTCACAAAATTAGTCTACAATCGGCCAAAGTGCTCACCTTAGGCGATCGAGTAGAAGACGTTTTTCGTTTATTGAGCCCAAGCCTACATCGACAAACAGCGCAACAACAATTCTTAAAAGATATTTTACACGCCATTGCCCCGGCCACACCTCACCTCTAAACCATGAACTCAGTTCCCATGCTTTCGCTGCTCATGCACAGCTTTTTGTTTACGCTGGCCACCTTATTGCCTATGCTCAATCCGCCAGCGGCAGCGCCTATTTACTTAACCTTAACAGACGGTGCTTCCGCAGAAGACCGTACTCGGCTGGCTAAAACCGTTTCCATTAATATTTTTATTATGCTGTCGGTGGCGATGATAGCCGGCAATATAGTATTGAATTTATTTGGTATCTCCTTGCCTATCGTGCGCTTAGGCGGAGGACTGCTGGTTATTTCAGCAGCTTGGCGCTTAGTCAATGCTACGGATAGCGACACAGCTCAAGCGCAAAAAATGGCAAGTACATATACCTGGGAGCAAGTCAGATCAAAAGCTTTCTATCCGCTAACTTTTCCTATGCTATGCGGGCCGGGCTCTATCTCTGCCGCCCTGACTGTAGGCGCTACCTTACACGTACCACGTATCGTAGACACCGGTACTAATTTGCTAGGTTCCTTGGCTGGCATGGCCTGCGCGTCATTAGTAGTCTATTTCTGTTTGCGCTTTGCTTCACAGTTTTTATATAAAATTGGCGCCAACGGCACAGCAGTACTGATGCGTTTATCTGCCTTCATTTTGCTTTGCCTAGGCGTACAAATTGTCTGGGCTGGTTTTCAGGAACTATTTCTCAGCTTATTACACCAAGCTTCTTTACAAACCGCCACACACTAACGCTATGCTTCACTCGACCCTGCCCGCACGCCTTCTATTCCTAGTCAGTGTTTTTTGCGTGGCTGCGCTAGCCATAGCCCTATACTCACAGCATTACTTGGGCATGCGACCGTGCGCATGGTGTGTGTTTCAACGGCTCATTTTACTGCTGCTCGCCCTTAGTGCAGGTATAGGCGGGCTAATACTACTGACAAGCCCGCAACACCTTCTGGGCCGTTTATTAGCAGCGTTAAGCGCCATATTGAGCCTTGGCGGCATATTGTCAGCCTGGTATCAATACAGCGTTGCGGCGCAGCAATTTTCGTGCGACATGACCTTCGCCGATCAAGTCATGACACAAAGCGGCCTAGAGTCGGCGGTGCCTTGGTTATTCGGTATTTATGCTACTTGCATGGACGCCCGCGTAGAGCTACTTGGCCTAGAATATGCCTTATGGGGAATGGGTTTGTTTACCATAACGCTTGCGCTATCTGCCTATGCAGCTTTACGCAAATAAGTAGTGCTCTAGTGAATTAACCAAAAGCTGAACAAAGCATTGCCATCATAAAAAATAGGGCCAACCGCTAAACGTGGTTGGCCCTGCTTGTACCTGCGCAGCCTGCTTTAGGCTATTACGCTCGAGAGGCGGCAAGCTTAGCCAAGTAAGCCTGATCCACGTCACCCGTTACATACTGACCGTTAAAACACGAGGCCTCAAAGCCGTTAATGGCAGGGTTAAGATCTAACAAAGAGCGCTCCATGTCTTCAAGGCTTTGGAATACCAAGCCGTCGGCACCGATTTCGTGGGCAATCTGATCCACATCGCGCCCCGTAGCAATCAACTCTGATTGAGTAGGCATATCGATCCCATACACATTCGGGAAGCGTACAGGAGGTGCAGCAGAAGCAAAAAAGACCTTATTTGCCCCCGCCGCACGTGCCATCTCAACGATTTGTCGACTGGTAGTGCCGCGCACGATAGAGTCATCCACCAAAAGTACGTTTTTCCCACGGAACTCCATGGGTATCGCACTTAACTTTTGACGCACGGATTTTTTACGCACCTCTTGGCCGGGCATAATAAAGGTTCGACCAATATAGCGATTTTTAATAAAGCCTTCTCGATAGGTCAAGTTCAAACGAGCCGCCAATTGCATCGCAGAGGGACGCGCTGAATCAGGAATAGGCATCACCACGTCAATTTCCGCTAAACGCAAGCTCTTGGCAACGTTATCGGCCAGATACTCACCCATGTGCAGGCGTGCATCATAAATTGAAATGCCATCTAAGGTAGAGTCGGGTCGAGCAAAATACACATACTCGAAAACACATGGATTCAAACGCGCAAGCTCAGCACACTGACGGCTGTGTAAATTTCCGTCTAAGTCAATAATGATGGCCTCGCCAGGCTCTACGTCGCGCACAAGTTCAAACCCGCAACCTGTTAACGCTACGGACTCAGACGCTAACATCCATTCCGTGCCTAATTCGCTGTCGTTTCTTCCCAAGCATAGGGGGCGAATACCATTGGGATCACGAAAGGCGACCATACCGAAATTAGCAATTTGGGAAATGACTGCATATGCTCCCCGCGCACGACGGTGCACATTACTTACGGCCGTAAACACCTCATCAAGGCTTAGCTCCGCGCCCGTGGCAGCTTCTTGTAACTCATGCGCATACACATTCAACAGTACCTCAGAGTCAGAGTTAGTGTTGATATGACGACGATCGACCGTAAAAAGCTCTGCTCGAAGCTCTTGCCAATTGGTTAAATTACCATTGTGGACAAAGCTTATACCAAAAGGCGCGTTGGCATAAAAAGGCTGGGCCTCGTCAGGATTATCACTCGCTCCTGCCGTTGGATATCTTACGTGCCCAATACCGCTATTGCCCTGTAAGGTACGCATATTACGAGTACGAAACACGTCCCTTACTAAGCCTGGCCCTTTGTACATGCTAAAAAACTGATCATGCCAGGTGGCCAAACCCGCAGCATCTTGACCTCGATGCTGCAACAATAAAAGACTATCGTAAATCAACTGATTTACAGGGCCGCGCGCAACGACCCCTACAACTCCACACATGATATGTTCCTGTCAGTGTACTCAGTAAGGCAACCACTCTGCCACGGGATGAGGCAAATTGGTTTTAAGGGTTTGAATAACTCGTATTGCAGGAGCGGCAAACTGGGCCTGCTCAAACCAGGGCTCGGCGGTTAGCTCGGTATAACCCGCCAAGGTCACTAGCGCTAACACAAAAACCAAACCGCGAATAATACCGAACACAGCCCCCAAGCCGTGATCAGCCGGAGTCAATCCGGTGCGTGCTATTAAACTGCTCAACAACATATTAAACAGCCCTATGCTCAATAGCACAACAAAAAAAACAGTCGCATACGCAGCACCTGCACGCAGCATATCGTTCTCTAGCCAGCCAGCGATCCAGCCAGAAACCTTGGGCCCCCACCAGATAGCGGCTAGAAAAGCCAAAAGAAAGGCTAACAAAGAAAGCACTTCCTTGATCAGGCCGCGAATCAGACCAAGCAGGCCTGATCCGCCTACTATGGCCATCACAAGATAATCAAAGTTGCTCACTGGGCGGAGATAAAGCTATCCTGATAACCTAAGGAGCGCAGTCGTGTCTGCGCCGCCACCGCTGCTTCACGGGAGGAAAACGGCCCTACCCGTAGACGAAAGGTGGAACGTCCACCCGCACTCGCTGATTCCACATAGGCATTAGTCACCCCAGACGAAATGAGTTGTTGGCGTCTACCTTGGGCATCTTTCTCAGAGGAGTAGGCGGCGGCTTGCAAAATAAAATTACCACGCTGCGGCGCGGCTGCAGGTTTGGAGGCTGCACTGCCGGCGGGAATACGCCCCTCGAGCATGGCTAATGCTACCGAGCCATCATCCGTGCGATTATTGTCTGGCTTGGTAGGAGCAGGCTTAGGCTTAGGTTCGGGCTTTTTCTCAACAGCGGGTTTAGGCTGGGGTTTGGGCGCTTCAAGAGGCACCTGCACCACCGTTTCCTCGGTACTTGGTGGAGTCACTGGCGGCTGGTCTATGGTGGTTGTAACACCCTGCGCATCTAGGTCTGGCTGAATTAAGACGGGGGGCTGAACCACGACCTCCTCCACTTGCAAGCTAGGCGCTTGAGGAGGCTGAGAGATAGAACCCGGTACCACTAAGGGAGCATTACCTAATGCTAAGGTGGGCTCGGGGTCGGACTCTACACCGTTGTCGATCAATAAAGGCACCACCACGATTACCGCCAGCACGAGCACGACTGCTCCGATCAAGCGTCGTCTAGCACGACTGCGCATCTCGGCTATCTGAGCGTCACTAGAGCCTGCACCTGCTCGACGAGCAGTTGAGGATGAATCATTACGTGAGAAAAATCCCATCTAGAGTAACCCGTGTATAAAAATCGGTAAAACAATGCCAGACTAGTTTTGCACCTGCTTCAAAACAGGGGCAACCGTAGCAAATGAGCCAAATATGACAATTCTATCATTGTCCCCTACCTCTGCACGTGCCGCGTGATACGCCTCTGTGGGGCAATTGTAACTAGATACTAACACTGGCCCATGACTGACAGCTCGGCTCATTGGACGCACGGCTGGTCGTAAGCGCGTTCCCTCGGGATGATACTGCTCGGGTTCGACCTCGGGCACTCCTAAATCAGGGTCATCAAGCACCGCTCGGACTTGCGTTGCCAGCTCTTGGCCGCTTAACCCCCGAGGCTCATCTAAGGAGGCACAAAACCAATGATCTACGCGCCCCACCAACTTGCGCAGGACCCCGGCTACATCCTTGTCTTTATACATACCCACCACTGCGACTGTTTTGGGGTAAGAAGGCATGCTGTCTAAATTTTGTGCTAATACTCCAGCAGCATGCGGATTATGGGCCACATCAAAAATAACACAGGGCATACCTGGCATAATCTGGAAACGCCCTGGTAAGGTAGCACGCGCCAAACCTAAGCGTAGAGCCTGAGCCGGTACCGGTAAACGTAAGCGCAATGATTCCAAAGCAGCCATGGCGGCGGACGCATTTAATAGCTGATTCGCCCCTCGTAAGGCAGGGTAAGCCAAGCCCGGACGACGCTGTTCTCGCCCTCCGTAGGCCCATTGCTGTTGATCACCCGAATAGTTAAAGTCTTGACCAAACTGCCATAAATCGGCTCCTATTTCTTGGGCATAACGGGCAATACTGGGCGGGGGGACGGGATCCGCACAAATGGCAGGACGACCCGCACGGAAAATATGTGCCTTCTCCCAGCCTATATGTTCTCTGTCTGAACCCAGATACTCAGCATGATCGATGTCCACACTGGTAATAATGGCACAGTCCGGATCTATCATATTCACCGCATCTAAACGCCCACCCAGCCCGACCTCCAGCACAGCAACATCCACTTGTTGATCTTGAAACAAGAGCAGACCAGCCAGAGTCGCAAACTCAAAATAGGTCAAGGAGATGTCTGCTCGAGCACGGTCAATCCGATCAAATTGCGCCACAATTTGCACATCGCTAGCCAGCTCGCCATTTAAACGGATGCGCTCGTTGTAAGTCTGCAAATGGGGGGACGAATACACACCCACTTTATAACCTGCAGCAATCAACATGGCCTCAAGCATGGCACAGGTTGAACCTTTGCCATTTGTGCCAGCAACAGTAATGATGACGCTATCCAGCTTTAGCTGCAATCGCTCAGCAACCGCTTGGATACGTTGCAGCCCCATATCTATTCCGACTGGATGGAGTTTTTCCAGATAGGATAACCATTGTTCAAGATCAGATTGGGCAGTTAATGTGGTAGACATAAAACGATGAAAAAAATAAAACGGCAGGCGCTGATGATAGCACCTGCCGCTGTTTCTGAGCGTAGACTCAGCTAAATAGACGCGTCAGCTTAGCGTTTGCGTGCCGCAGGCAAGTCGGTACATGTGCCTTCTGCCACGGCTGCTGCCTTACCTACCGATTCGCATAAAGTGGGATGTGGATGAATGGTTTTTGCCATATCAACCGCATCAGCACCCATTTCTATAGCAAGGCACAATTCGCCGATTAACTCACCGGCGTTCGTGCCTACTATACCCCCACCCACAATCCGTTTAGTATCAGCATCGAACAATACCTTACTGAAACCTTCATCACGATTGTTAGCGATCGCTCGTCCGGAAGCAGCCCAAGGGAAGACCCCTTTCTCTACCTTGATACCGTCTTTCTTGGCTTGGTCCTCGGTCAGACCCACCCAAGCAATTTCCGGATCAGTGTAAGCCACTGAAGGAATCACGCGAGCGTCGAAATAAGCCTTTTCGCCAGCGATGACCTCGGCTGCCACATGTGCCTCATGCTCGGCCTTGTGTGCCAGCATAGGCTGGCCCACAATGTCGCCAATGGCATAAATATGCGGCACATTGGTACGTTGCTGAGCATCAACGTCGATAAAGCCGCGCTCGGTCACCTGCACACCGGCATTTTCAGCGCCTAGCTTCTTGCCGTTAGGTGAGCGCCCTACGGCCTGCAAGACCAAGTCATAACACTGTGGTTCGGCTGGCGCATTTTTCCCTTCAAAAGTCACCCAAATACCATCTTCCCGCGCCTCCGCGCCCACAGTACGGGTATCAAGCATCATGTGGTCAAACCGATGCTTGTTCTGTTTTTCCCATACTTTGACCAAGTCGCGGTCGGCACCGGGCATCAGACCCGATTGCATTTCAACCACGTCTAGCCGGGCACCCAGAGCAGAGTACACCGTGCCCATTTCTAGGCCGATAATACCGCCGCCCACAATCAACATACGCTTAGGCACTGATTTCAATTCGAGTGCGCCGGTGGAGTCAACCACACGGGGATCTTCGGGTAGAAAAGGAAGTTTTACCGATTGGCTACCGGCTGCAATAATGGCTGAGCCAAACTTTACCACCTGCTTTTTACCCTCGGCAGCGGTCACTTCCAGATGGTTAGGATCAAGAAAATAACCATTTCCTTGAATAACCGTCACTTTACGACCTTTAGCCATACCCGCCAAGCCGCCCGTAAGTTTGCCAATCACCTTGTCCTTATAGGCACGCAAAGCATCTATATCAAGTTCAGGTTCTGCAAACTTAATGCCATGAGTGGCCAGACTTTTGGCTTCTTCCAACACAGCCACGGTGTGCAGCAAGGCTTTGGATGGGATACACCCAACGTTCAAACACACGCCGCCCAATGTACTGTAACGCTCGACCAGGGCTACCTTCAAACCTAAGTCTGCAGCACGGAAAGCTGCGTTATAGCCGCCTGGGCCAGCGCCTAACACCACCACATCATAACTGTCGTCGGCGGCACCGCTGTGTGTCGCAGCAACAGGCGCCGGCGCGGCGGCGGGTGCAGCGACAGGCGCAGCAGCTGCGACCGGTGCAGCCGCCTTCTTGGTTGCAGGAGCTGCCGAGGCGGCTTCCTCTAGTTTAAGGATGGGTGTGCCTTGGGAAACTTTGTCGCCCAGTTTAACCAACAGCTCTTTGACCACACCCGCTTTTTCGGCGGGGATTTCCATGGAAGCTTTATCGGACTCTACGGTAATCAGGCTTTGCTCGGCAGAGATGGTATCGCCCACCTGCACCAGCACCTCGATGACCTCTACGTCAGTGATATCACCAATATCAGGTACGCTCAGTTCTATCAAACTCATCTTGCCCCCTTACAGTATGATGCGACGGAAGTCAGCGAGCGTCGACGCCAAGAAAGCATTGAAGCGAGCGGCGGCTGCACCATCAATGACACGATGGTCATACGATAACGACAAGGGCAACATCAAGCGAGGCTCGAACTCTTTGCCGTCCCATACAGGCTGAATAGAAGAGCGAGACACACCTAGGATAGCTACCTCAGGCGCATTGATGATAGGGGTAAAGTCGGTACCACCAATACCACCTAAGGACGAGATGGTAAAACACCCACCTTGCATCTGCGCCGCAGACAATTTGCCATCTCGTGCTGCGGCCGCCAGTTCACCTGTTTCGCGTGCAATTTCCAACACACCTTTTTTGTCTGCGTCACGGATGACCGGGACCACCAGACCATTAGGTGTATCCGCAGCAAAACCTACGTTGTAGTATTGCTTCAAGACTAAGTTATCGCCATCCAAAGAGGCGTTGAACTCAGGAAACTTCTTCAACGCAGCAACTACCGCTTTAATCAAGAAGGCCAGCATCGTCATGCGCACGCCCTCTTTTTTTCCCTCTTCGTTAATTTGCTTGCGGAAAGCCTCTAGAGAAGTGATGTCAGCCAGATCGTTATTGGTAACATGAGGGATCATGACCCAATTGCGATGTAAGTTAGCCCCAGATATCTTCTTGATGCGTGACAAGGCTTGAGTTTCAACAGGCCCAAACTTACTAAAGTCTACTTTAGGCCAAGCCAATACATCTAGGCCACCCACTTGCGCGGCTGTACCTGCAGCCGTTATGGGCGCCGCACCACCTGCTAGAGCTTGCTTAACAAAGCCACGCACGTCATCCGCGGTAATACGTCCTTTGTTGCCCGACCCATGGACTTTTTCTAGATCCACACCTAATTCGCGCGCGAACTTACGCACACTGGGAGAGGCATGCGGCAGGTTACGCAAAGCTACTTCGCTGTCAGCATAGGCTGCCGTAGGCGAAACGCGATTCGCCACGCCGGGCACCGTTGCCGGAGCAGACTCTGCGCGCGCAGTTGGGGCTGGAGCCGGAGCGGCTGCTGGCTGACTGGCTGCTGGCTGACTGACTGCAGGCTGCTGATTGGCGGCAGCTGGAGCTGCCGCCGTGCGCACTTCTAGTATGGCTGAGCCTTGGCTTACTTTATCGCCAACTTTCACGTTAATGGCGGTTACTACCCCAGCATGTGAGGAAGGCACTTCCATCGACGCTTTGTCTGTTTCCAAGGTAATGAGGCTTTGGTCGACATCGATCGTGTCGCCAACCGCCACCATCACTTCAATCACATCTACATCCGCTGCATCGCCGATATCCGGTACATGAACGGTTTGCACGGACTCAGAGACCGGCGTTTGAGGCGCTGCCGCTGGAGGTTGTGCTTCGCCCTTAGCGTCGTCTTTAGATGCCGCCACGGGCTCATCGGCCGTAGTCTCGGCCTTAGGTTGAGCGGCGGGGGCAGCTTGCTCGGCGGCCTCCAACTCTAGAACCAGAGAGCCTTCTTTGACCTTATCGCCCAACTTAACCTTGATACTTTTTACAACGCCTGCATGCGATGAAGGGATTTCCATAGAGGCCTTATCGGACTCTACGGTGATGAGACTTTGCTCAACCTCAATGGTATCGCCTTCACTGACCAGAATTTCAATTACGTCGACCTCGTCGTCCGCGCCGATATCTGGAATATTGACTTCAATAATATTACTCATGATCAGTCCCTTACGCGTACTGCGGGTTAGCTTTATTCGGGTTGATACCGTACTTGGCGATTGCCTCAGACACTTTACTCATGGGCAGCTTGCCTTCCTCAGCCAGACCGCGCAACGCAGCCAAGACGACGAAATGACGATTCACCTCAAAGTGCTCACGCAGCTTGGAACGGAAGTCAGAACGGCCAAAGCCATCTGTGCCTAACACTTTTAATGTACGGCCTGCGGGTACAAACGGACGAATTTGGTCACCGAAGGACTTCACGTAGTCAGTGGAGACGACGATTGGGCCCTGTGTGCCGTTGAGTTTTTCAGTAACGTATGCCACGGGCGCATCGCTAGCTTCTGGGTTCAACAGCGCAAAACGCTCACAATCCAAGCCGTTACGACGTAATTCGGTAAAGCTGGTGACGCTCCACACATCAGAGCCGATGTTCCAGTCTTTTTCCAGCAGTTCCTGTGCCGCAATCACTTCACGCAAAATGGTTCCAGAGCCCATCAGTTGAACGCGCAAGTCATTGCCTTCGCCCACTGATTTGAACTTATACATCCCACGTAAGATACCCTCTTGATCACCATCCACCAAACCAGGCTGAGCATAGTTTTCGTTCATCAGTGTGACGTAGAAATATACATCTTCCTGATTTTCCACCATGCGTTTCAAGCCGCTTTGCAAAATCACCGCCACTTCATGAGCAAAAGTAGGATCATATGAAATGCAATTAGGAATTAAGGAGGATTGAATATGACTATGACCATCCTCGTGCTGCAAACCTTCACCGTTTAAGGTTGTACGGCCAGCCGTACCACCCAACACGAATCCACGTGCCTTCATATCACCCGCTGCCCACGCCAAGTCGCCAAAGCGCTGGAAGCCAAACATAGAGTAATAAATAAAGAATGGAATCATGATGCGGTTGCTATTGGAGTATGACGTAGCAGCAGCAATCCAAGAGCTAAATGCGCCTTGCTCGTTAATACCTTCTTGCAACAATTGACCATCGGCGGTTTCGCGGTAATACATGACCTGGTCTTTATCAACCGGCGTGTATTTTTGGCCTTCAGGTGCGTAGATACCAATCTGACGGAACAAGCCTTCCATACCAAAAGTGCGGGACTCATCAGCCAAAATAGGCACGACACGTGGGCCTACTTGCTTATCACGCAACAATTGATTCAAGAAACGTACGAACGCCTGAGTAGTAGATATTTCACGACCTTCGGCGGTAGGCTCTAGGATAGCTTTAAAAGCCTCTAGGCTAGGCACCACCAACTGCTCATCAGCACGCTGTCTGCGCTTAGGCAGGTAACCGCCCAATGCCTTACGACGCTCGTGTAGGTACTTCATGACCGGCGAGTCTTCTGCCGGCACATAGTAAGGCAACTCTTCCAGCTTATCATCCGCCACGGGGATGTTAAAACGATCACGGAATTCTCGCACTGCATCCAAGTCTAGGCTTTTTTGCTGATGCGACGGGTTTTTCGCTTGGCCTACATGGCCCATGCCGTACCCTTTAATCGTTTTTGCCAGAATAACGGTAGGCTGACCCTCGTGCTTGCTCGCAGCATCAAAGGCAGCAAATACTTTATTGGGATCGTGGCCACCACGATTCAAACGCCAGATATCGTCATCGCTCATGCGGCTGACCATTTCCAGCAGTTTCGGGTGCTTGCCAAAGAAGTGTTCGCGCACATAAGCACCATCGTTCGCTTTATAAGCTTGGTACTCACCGTCGATGGTTTCTTCCATCACGCGGCGCAAGATACCTTCTTTATCGCGGGCCAACAACGGATCCCAGTATCCGCCCCAAATCAATTTTAGAACGTTCCAGCCCGCACCACGGAAGGTGCCTTCCAGTTCTTGAATAATTTTGCCGTTACCCCGTACTGGGCCATCCAGACGTTGTAAGTTGCAGTTAACAATAAAAATCAGATTATCGAGTTTCTCTCGAGCCGCTAAACCAATCGCCCCTAAAGACTCAGGTTCGTCCATTTCACCGTCGCCCAGGAATACCCAGACTTTACGGCCGGAGGTGTCGGCAATACCACGAGCATGCAAGTATTTTAGAAAACGCGCCTGATAAATAGCCATCAGCGGCCCCAGTCCCATGGATACCGTCGGGAACTGCCAGAACTCGGGCATCAACTTAGGATGCGGGTAGGAAGGTAAACCGTGACCATCGACTTCCTGACGGAAGTTATCCATTTGATCTTCAGTTAAACGACCTTCCATGAAAGCACGAGCGTACACACCAGGAGATGAGTGACCTTGGAAAAACACCATGTCACCACCGTGATCCTCGGTTTCTGCGTGCCAGAAATGGTTCTGCCCGCAACCTATCATGGTTGCCAAGGAAGCAAATGAGGCGATGTGCCCACCCAAACCGCCCCCATCAGGAGGCGTCTCACGGTTAGCACGAACAACCATCGCCATGGCATTCCAGCGAATGAAGGAACGAATACGTTCTTCGATTTCGAGATTGCCAGGATGGGGGGGTTCTAGGCCGGGAGGAATGGTGTTGACATAAGCCGTATTCGGCGAGAAAGGGATATGAGCGCCTGAGCGACGAGCTAGATCCACTAACTTTTCGAGAATCTCATGGGCGCGATCTGGACCTTCGCGATCAACAACGGCCTCTAGGGCCTCTAGCCATTCTTGTGTTTCTAAGGCTTGGTCTTGATCGACTTGGGCCGAACTACTGTCTTGTTGTGAGGACATATAGTGTCTCCGTGTATAGGAAATGAGTCCGGACTTCTCTGCTCGGCAACCTTGTTTTATAAGGCTATCCTTGGAAGCTCCTAACTACGAACCGAGTACGTGCTGGGCGGGTTATGCCTGCTACAGCCCCATTCTAGGTAAGAACGGCAAAACGCTCAAGTAAAATTTCATTTTATGGTAAAGCTTTTTATAATGTGGAATTTCGCACCCCAAAATAACGCTTACAATGCCAACTCTATACGAGTTTGCAGCTATGGCTAACCATTCTAAAAAGTCCCTGATTCCTACTACCTTTTACGAACAAGCAACACATAATAAACGTGGCTTGTATTGGCTCACCCCAGTGCTGGTACTGTTTTTGTACCTCTGCGTGATGGGCGTGTTTATCTGGTTGCAACGGTTGCAAAACGACAGCGTCATGTTTGTAACGATCGACCAAGAAACACGTCAACAACGCCTGATGATGGTGATCATCGCATTATCGTTAGTCATTGTGGTCAGTTTGCTGGCCTTATGGCGCTACACACGCTTTCGCACCCGTGCTGAAGCGGCCCTGATCGCCGAGACAGGTTTTAGACGTGCCATGGAAAACTCCATGTCTACCGGCATGCGTGTTTTTGATATGCATGGTCGGATTGCCTATGTGAACCCGGCCTTCTGCCGCATGATAGGCTGGAACGAGGCCGATCTTGTTGGTCGGACGGCGCCCTTTCCTTATTGGCTGCCGGGACGCCATCAACAACATCAAGACACTCTAGATCTGCTGCTATCGGGCCGCACACCCAGTAGCGGGCTTGAAGTAGAAGCGCAACGACGCGATGGATCGCGCTTTACTTCACGTATGTATGTCTCCCCCCTGCGTGACCCCAACGGGGTTCAAATTGGCTGGATGACCTCAATGACGGACATTACTGAGCCTAAGCGCATTCGTGAAGCCTTAACGGCCGCACACGAGCGCTTCATGACCGTCCTTGAGGGGCTAGACGATGCCATTTCTGTCGTCGCCGATACCAGTGACGGGCTTGAGCTACTGTTTGCCAATCGCACGTACAGACGATTTTTCGGGGCTCAATCGAATGGCCACGAAGAACTACAGGGAGGGCGCTTAGGGCGTTTTACGGACGAAACGGTAGAGATTTTCGCCGAATCCGCGCAGCGTTGGTTTGAAGTCCATCATCGCATGCTGGCCTGGACCGATGGTCGCCGAGTTCGTTTGCAAGTGGCACGCGACATTACAGAACGTCGCAAACATGAAGAACTGTCTCGTGTACAACAGGAAAAAGTTCAACTGACTAGCCGTTTAACCACCATGGGTGAGATGGCGTCTTCTCTGGCGCACGAACTAAACCAACCCCTAACAGCTATTAGCAACTACAGCATGGGCGCCGTTGCCATGCTTAAGTCAGGGCGCTATAACCCAGAATCCCTTTTATCCGCCCTTGAGAAAGCCTCTCAACAGGCCGAGCGAGCAGGAAAAATCATCAGTCGCATCCGTGAATTCGTCAAACGCAGCGAACCCCGACGCCAGCAAGTCAAGATGATGGGCATCATAGAGAACGCCGTCAGCTTTGCCGATATCGATGCCCGCAAACGCCAAATTGACATTGATCTTGTACTGCCTGATCCACTACCGGACGTAATTGCTGACCCGATACTCATAGAGCAGGTATTATTGAACCTGCTTAAAAATGGGGTAGAAGCCATGGAGGCAAGCCAGTATCATGTATTACATGTAGTAGTCACTCGGCAAGACAACCTGCTCGAACTGGCTGTCATCGACCGCGGTCACGGTTTACAAAACCCTGAACGCTTATTTGAACCGTTTTATAGTACGAAGTCAGAAGGTTTAGGCATGGGTCTGAACATCTGTCGCACCATTATAGAGTCCCATCATGGGAGACTCTGGGCCACTGAAAACCCCGAAGGTGGAACGATTTTCCGCTTTACTCTACCCTGTGCAGTAAGTGAAAACTCAGAGACACCCGATAACAATCTGGAGATGCTTTAAATGACCAGCCAACAATTGCCGTGCATTATTTATGTTGTAGACGACGATGAAGCAGTACGCGACTCACTGCGCTGGCTACTTGAGGCCAATGGCTACCGAGTACGCTGTTTTGCATCGGGCGAAGAGTTCTTAGGTGTCTATGACCCCACCCAATTAGCAGTACTGATTGTCGATGTACGTATGCCTGGCATGAGCGGCCTAGAGCTGCAAGAGGCACTCATTGCCCGTAAAGCCCCTATTCCTATTGTCTTCATAACTGGTCATGGTGATGTGCCAATGGCAGTTACCACGATGAAAAAAGGGGCTATCGATTTCCTCGAAAAGCCGTTTAACGAAGCGGACCTGCGTACGATTGTGGCACGCATGATGGAACATGCCCAAGAACGCGCCAGCCATGCTCAGGCACAAAAAGATCAACAAGAAATCCTCGCCCGCCTCACCGCACGAGAACAACAAGTCCTAGAGCGCATCGTCGCGGGTCGTCTGAACAAACAGATCGCTGGTGATCTAAACATCAGTATTAAAACCGTCGAAGCACACCGTGCCAATATCATGGAAAAACTTGAAGTCACTACCGTCGCAGATCTAATGAAAATCGCGCTAGTAAAAGGCGAGGAAGCATAAATGACTGCTCGCATTATCGATGGCAAGGCACTCGCCACAAAAATCCGTCACGAGGTCGCACAGCGAGTCCTAGCCTTACAAGCACAAAGCATACAGCCTGGGCTCACCGTGGTATTGGTGGGCGACGATCCTGCATCCCATGTTTATGTGCGAAACAAAGCCCTAGCGTGCGAGGCTGCTGGCTTCAAATCCGATGTCCTACGATTGAGCAGCGACACCTCTGAGACCGATCTGCTGGCACTGATCCATCAACTGAACCAGGATGACACGGTGCATGGCATTTTGGTGCAATTACCGTTGCCCGCCCATCTTGATCAGCACAAAGTCATTGAAACCATTGCTGCCGATAAAGACGTAGACGGTTTTCACGTTAGCAATGCAGGCCTACTCATGACAGGCCAACCCTTATTCCGTCCGTGCACACCTTATGGTGTCATGAAAATGCTGGAATCCGAACAGGTTGAGTTACGTGGTGCCGAGGCGGTGGTCGTAGGAGCCAGCAATATAGTGGGCAAGCCTATGGCCATGTTGTTACTTGCCGCAGGTGCCACCGTCACCTTGTGCAACTCTAAAACACGTGATCTTGCCGCCCAAACACGCCGAGCCGATGTACTCGTGGTGGCCACAGGCCGCCCTGGCATCGTGACCGGCGACATGATTAAACCAGGTGCGGTGGTGATCGACGTAGGCATTAACCGCAATAGCGACGGCAAACTATGTGGTGATGTCGAGTTCGACAGCGCGGCGGCGGTCGCGGGCGCCATCACTCCGGTACCCGGTGGCGTAGGCCCCATGACTATTGCTATGCTATTGGTCAACACCCTAGAGGCCGCAGAACGCCGTCTCCAACAGCCCTGAATTTATTGAGTTTATGACGAATCCTTTATTGGTACCCATTGACGCGCCTATTGCCTACGATCAAGTGCAAGCTGCACACATACAAGCGGCCATTCCAGAACTACTTGCGCAAGCAAGGCAGGCTCTTGAAGGCATCAGCTCGGCCAACAACAGCCCTAATTGGCTTAACCTTGTAGATCCCTTATTGGATGCCACAGAGGTTTTATATCGCGCTTGGTCTGTCGCAGGCCATCTGAACTCGGTGGTGAACACCCCCGAGCTACGTGAGGCCTATAACGCTTGCTTGCCACAAGTCAGTGAATTTTCTACTTGGGTGGGGCTCAATCGCGACCTATTCGCCCGGTACCAAGCGTTTGCTAACAGCCCCGCCTACCAAGAGCTAAGCCCATCCAGACAACGCATTATTGATACCGCGTTACGCGACTTCAGGCTTAGCGGCGTAGAACTAGAAGGCCAAGACCGTGAGCGTTATGCCCAAATATCCGAGCAACTAGCGCAAAGCTCGCAACGCTTTTCCGAGCATGTATTAGATGCTATTGATGCTTGGTCACTTTATGTAGAAGATGCTAACCAGTTAGACGGCTTGCCTGCGGACAGCCTAGAGGCTGCCGCAGAAGCCGCCAAAGCTGATGGTAAAACGGGTTATAAACTCACCCTGAAAATGCCCTGCTACATCCCTGTGATGCAGTATGTGAAAAGCTCAGAAATCCGTGCACAACTGTATCGCGCTTATGCCACCGTGGCATCAGAGCAAGGCGCGCCGGAATTTGATAATTCAAGCGAAATTGAAACCTTATTGGATTTACGCGCGCAGCAATCTGCCCTGCTGGGATACCCCAGCTTTGCGCATATGCGTTTGCAAACTCGTATGGCCGATGAGCCCGAGCAAGTGCAGGCCTTCTTGCGCGAACTGGCGGCCAAGTCCAAACCCTATGCTGAAAAAGATTTAGTTCAATTACGCCAATTTGCAGCACAAGAACTAGGCCTAGAAACCTTACAACCTTGGGATATCGCCTACGCCTCGGAGCGTCTACGTGAACAGCGCTATGCCTATTCAGAAGACGAAGTAAAGCAATACTTTACCGAACCCACCGTAATGGAGGGCTTGTTTAAAGTAGTGCAACGCCTATTTGACGTGCGCCTACGCCCTCATGAGCAAAAGTTATGGCACGCCGATGCCCGCGCCTATGAAGTCTGCGCCTCTGACGGCACCGTGCTAGGTTTACTGTACACCGACTTGTACGCCCGCCAAGGCAAGCAAGGCGGGGCTTGGGTAGACAGTGAACGCACACGCCGACGCACAGATCATGGCCTAACCTTGCCCATTGCCTACCTAATCTGCAACTTTGCGGCTCCGCAAGGGGGCAAACCTGCTCTGTTTAGCCACGACGATGTCATCACGCTATTTCATGAGTCGGGCCATGCTCTGCACACGCTGCTCTCTCGCGTGGACGATCCTGATGCCTCCGCATTTTCAGCTGTTGAATGGGATGCGATTGAACTTCCTTCTCAATTTATGGAGAACTTCTGCTGGGAATGGCCGGTCGTGCAAATGCTCAGCAGTCACGTCGAAACCGGTGCCAGCTTGCCACGTGATCTGTATCAAAAACTATGGTCAGCGCGCAACTTTCAAAGCGGTATGCAAATGGTACGTCAAATCGAGTTTTCTCTTTTTGACATGCTGATTCATGCGCAAGAAACGGGCTTAACGATCACACAGGTCATGGAAAACCTACAGCAAGTGCGCGCTGAAGTAGCCGTCATTATCCCACCTGACTGGCATCGCTTTCCACACCAGTTCTCTCATCTGTTTGCAGGCGGCTACGGCGCAGGATACTATAGCTATAAGTGGGCCGAAGTACTGTCTGCTGATGCCTATGCAGCGTTTGAGGAAAACGCTTATCAGCATCCAGATGGTGCACGCGACACGCTAGACAGCAACACAGGACACCGTTTCTGGAAAGAAATCCTGGCTGTAGGCGGTGAGCGTCCGGCGGCCGATTCTTTCCGCGCGTTCCGTGGACGTGATCCGTCTATTAACGCACTCTTGCAGCACAGTGGCTTGGGGGAGGCACTGGCTAGCACTCACTAATTTGCGAGCATTACTATGTCCTGGTTTGTCACCCTTAGACGCCCCCTACTGGCCCTACTTTTTTTCGCGTTCAGCTCGGCGACGGTCGCGCAATCATTAAATCCAGTACGCGGCTTCTTGCCTGATCTGCGTTTTACCTTAAAAGGTCCGCAAGATAAGGTGGTGACTCAGGACGATTTCAAAGGCAAAGTAGTACTGCTTTTTTTTGGTTATGCCAGTTGCCCCGACATCTGCCCCACCACCATGGCGCAGTTATCGCAGGTAATGGACCAACTCGGGGAACAAGACAGCGCGCAAGTACGCATTTTGTTTATCAGCGTCGACCCACACCGCGATACCCCTGAACTTTTAGAGCAATATGTCAATGCCTTTGACGCTCACGCCATAGGCCTAACAGGAACGGAACAACAAATTGCTGATTTCGCCCGCCGTTATCGTGTGGCCTACCAAATAGAAAAACCCCGTGGCGATAACCCTAACAGCTACGAAGTTGCCCATAGTCGTGGCGTGTATTTTTTTGACCGTAACGGTAAAGCCCGATTTTTGGCCCCCGATTCCGAAGCTGTCGACGTGCTAGCCGATGGGGTACGCAAACTACTCTAACTCAATGCTTCAAACGTAAAAAAACAGCTAGGCTTATTCACAGGCCTAGCTGTTTGCTTTTAAGAAGCCAATTGCCGCAGTTGCTGCTGCGCATCACGTAAAGCCGTCCGCAACCCCTCTTCCAAAACGGGATGATAAAACGGCATAGCCAGCATTTGCTCTACCGTCAAACCTTGTTGATGCGCCCAAGCTAGCAAGTGGGCTAAATGCTCCACCTGCGGACCCAACATTTCAGCCCCTACAAAACGCCCATCTGCGAGCGCATACACATGCACGCGCCCCTTATTTTTTGCCATAACCCGTGCTCTACCTTGACGGCTAAAATCCATGCGTCCACATACAATGTCTTGAGGTACATCTTTATACACAGTACCTACCTGGGCCACTTGTGGATCACTAAACACGATAGCGATAGGGCTGCGGCGACTAAGCAAGCTAGGATTGGCCTGACCTTCTACGGCATGTCGCACACTCATACGTCCATCGTCAGCTGCTTCGTGCTGTAAGGCTCGCGTAGGGCTTACATCGCCTGCTAAATAAATAGGCGTGCCCACCACCTGCAAGGTTTTTGGATCAACCACTGGACGGCCACGCTCATCGAGCTGAGCCGTGGTTTGCTCCCATTGCAAACCTTCCAATTGCGGCGCACGCCCCGCAGCAGCCAACACAAAGTCGTAAGACTCGCTTAGCTCTTGGTCTTGATAGCGTAAGCTCACCCACGCTTGCCCGTCACGAAGCTCTGCCCCTAGGACATCCGCACCGTAGCGAATATCCAGCTCAGTGGCGAAGGTACGGTGGCCCAAGGCCAATAAATCAGGATGCTGAAGACCCGCTAAGCTCGTGCTGCGCGACACCATGCTTACCTGAACCCCCAAGCGACACAATGCCTGCCCAAGCTCCAGCCCGATGGCGCCCGCACCCACCACCAACACGCGTTGAGGTAAGTCTTGCCAATCAAACACATCATCATTGCTAATTAAACGCTCGCCCAAAGCCAGCAAAGGCTTTGGTCTTACTGGCAACGAACCAGTAGCCACAATAATATGTTGGGCCTGTATTTGGGTGTGCTCGCCTACCTGCAAGCGATGGTTGCTTAAAAATCGTGCGTAACCTTGCACTTTATCGGCTGCATCATAGGCATCCACATCATCAATCACACTTTGCACGAAACGATCACGCTCGTGGCGCAAACGTTGCATCACTGCCTGACCATCTATTGACCAGCTGGGCACGTTCACCCCAAACACGCCAGCCTCACTTACTGCATGAGCGGCTTCTGCCGCCGCTATCAACAACTTAGAGGGCATGCACCCTACCCGAGCGCACATGGTACCGTACGGGCCACCTTCTACCAACACCACGCGCTGACCTGCCCTTTTAGCGCTTGCGTAGGCAGTCATCCCCGCTGTCCCAGCACCGATAATAGCTACATCACAACTTATTTGTTGCATGCCGACTCCTTAATGTTTGATCGATAAAAATGACTTAACCCATTCAAGTCGGCCTACAGGCTTTCGGGTGTAAAACCAGCATCGCCAATCGCCTGTAAGACCGCTGCCTGATCCACTTCACCATGAATTTGTACCCGATGTGTGGCGACATCTGCCTGCACTTGCGCAGAAGGGTAGATACTTTGCACGGCATGCGTAATGGTTTGCACACAATGACCACAGGTCATATCCTTAACTTGAATTTCGAATGACATCACTCTCACCTCACAAAAAATCATCTAAAAGAATAAAACACTCACCCCTATAATAACGTTTATCAACCACCCCCGAGGCAAAACACGATGCTAATCAGCGAAGCCGCCAAGCTCAGTGGATTGAGCGCTAAAATGATACGCCGCTATGAAGAAATGGGATTGCTCAGCAGTCATCGCCAGGCGAACGGCTACCGGCATTACGGCCAACAAGACATTGACACCTTACGCTTTATCGCGCAGGCGAGAAAACTGGGATTTAGCCTACAAGACATACAAGAGCTCACTTTGCTCTGGAGCAACCCCCAACGCAGTAGTGCGCAGGTCAAGGCGCTTGCTATAAAACACATACAACAGTTGGAGGCCAACGCCCAAGAGCTACTGAATATGGCGACACAGTTGAAACAACTAGCCGAGCAGTGTAGAGGTGACGCCGACCCTGAGTGCGCCATACTTAATGGGCTAGACGGCGCACAAGCTTAGTGAGTTGCCCACAGCAGCCCACTAACTAAATCCCGCTATTTAGGCGCATTCACCACCACAAGACACACGCATTATTATCAAAAAAGAAAAAATTCTGGACAAGTAAATAGGACTGCGTTACTGTTTATGTCTTGCTACAGCGGGTGTAGTTTAATGGCAAAACTTGTGCTTCCCAAGCATACGTCGTGGGTTCGATTCCCATCACCCGCTCCACGTACACCTAAGGCAAGCACAAACTAGCCGTCCAGCCCTTGCTCGCCGCGCCAATGCTCGTAGCGTTGCTCTAGAACCGGGTGCAAGGTCTCATACGTATCCCAATTGTCTGGTACATGGTAGATAGACGGGAATATCTCGTCGTCTAAAGTGTCCACGTAATCATCCAGATAAAGGTCGTCATAATAAAAATCGCTGAAGGCCTTGCCGATCGGCGTCATATCTTCGCTGACCAGCACATCGTCGCAACAGTCTTGTAGCAATTGCGAGCCTGTCAGTAGATGATCTTTGCACTGGCGAACCTGCTCGGGATAGCGCTCAGTAAAGGTATTGGCTAACAGGCCTTTTTCTACCAACCAGGCCAAATATAGGCCAATATGGGTACGTCCGCCTTGCCGGCCTAGGTCGCCAGGGTAGTCCCCACCCAAGTGCCAGTCGACAGCGTCATATTTAACGGAATCAGTTTGCGTGGTCAATGTGGTACCTCAATAGGGATACGTTTGAGTAAAAGTGCTGGGACATGTTGTAGCCCATTAAGCGTGCACTCTTAAATACTATGGTGCGGGTACATGTCTACGCAATGACAACAACAAAACGTTACCTTTTTCTTATTAAACTACTGGTACAGCCTGAGCATTTGCTTGTTGCCCAATGCCTGCACTCTATCACTCCTAGCGTCAGTCCTATTCAACGGCGTCACAGACTGCTATAAACAGGTTATAAGAATAAGAGTTATCGTTCTAAGCCTAAAACATGCGCGGTAGTCTGTCTTACCTTTACTTTACCCAAACTCGGACCTACTGATAGTGAAAAATATAGCAAGCACTCCCACTCAGTCTGCGTCCTTTGCGCACCCTGTCACGTGGCTCAAGCAACTGACGCATCTGCAACCGGCCGCTTGGAACTGGCCGCGCTCCTTGCGCTCGGCGCTTGGCATTAGCTTACCGTTAATCATTGGCTTGCTAACGAATCAACTCGACCTTTACCTGTGGGTATCATTAGGTTTCATGCTTCAGATCAGTTCCGAGCGGGATAATCCGTATCAGGTCATTTTTCTGCGCATGCTTATTATTACTCCCCTAGCCATGTTAGGAATGATGCTTGGTTACCTAAGCAGCCTCCCTTGGGAGGTCGTTACTCTCTGCATGACTTTACTCGCTTTTTTGTCTGCGATTTTAAGTAGCTACACCTCCGCCTTGTCGATTGGGACCATGCAGATGATTATGCTAGGGACCATTTCTGTCAGCACCTCATCTGGAGGTCATTACTACCAGTCAGCGCTCCTATTGTTAGCCAGTAGCCTTTTTTATGCGTTCATGTTGGCGATAGAAGCCCTGCTTTCACGACGCTCACAAGAGGCAGAATACTCCCATCAAATATTACTTAGCTTGGCCACACTAGCCGATGCCAAAGCAAAAGGCCAAGACACAGAGCTCATGGCGCAAAAGTTCAGTAATTTGATGAGCTCGCTGTACACGCTGATGTTTCATACTCGTTCCTTGTCTCCAGGACGCAGTATTAGTTCTGAACATATCGCTGCCACGCTGCAGCATTGCGATAACTTGTTTGCGGCGATTATTGGCTCTGAGGACTCGAACGCCCTACACGCCCTATCACAGCGCTTAACACTGTGTGCCCAAGCGTATTATCGAACTCCCCAAGCATTGCCCTCAGGGCTGATCAGCCAAACTCAAGACGGACTGGAAGGCTACCTTAATACGCTGATTACCACCTTATGGGAAAAGCCAGGCAGTCGTTTGCTCACACAATTACACATTACGCTGTTTAACCCACGAACCACGACACGAAAACGATTTTGGGCGTTTGTAGGAGAGCTTAGCCCTGGAAAAGAGGTGCTACTCACTGCGAGCGCCTTAGCGCTTTGTACGTTCATTGCCTACAACTTGCGTTGGAAAGACAATTACGACCACTGGTATTGGATACCTATGACCGTCATACTTGTAATGAAGCCTGACATGGGATCAGTTTTTGCCCGCACTGCCTTACGCTGCATAGGCACTAGTGCAGGAGTAGTAATAGGTGGACTCATTCTTTACTTCGTACCCTCGGGCCCCGTCTTCATACTGTTTATGGCCGTATTGGCTGCCTTGCTCCCTTGGGCTGCACAGCGTAACTATGCTTTCATGTGCTTGTTTCTCACGCCGTTAGTTTTGGTATTGCTAGAATATGTAATACCGTTGCACATCAGCATTGACTATGCCGTACTACGGTTGATCGACACATTCATCGGCAGCGCCATCGCCCTGTTTTTTGGTTATATCATCTGGCCTAATAAATCTAGGCACAAACATTTCTCTGATTCTTTTCAAGCACTACGCAGCACACTGGCCAACTACCTTCGCACTTTATTAGAAGAACCAGAAGGTAAGGACGAGAGTGCAATCCATCGTGCTCGCCACGCTGCCTACGCTCAATTGGCCGATCTACGTAGCAGTTTGCAAAAACAACTCTCCGACCCTCCTGCGGCTAGTCAAGAAGCGCTATCTTGGTTTCCTCTCATCGCTGGCGCTGCTCGCATTAACAATGCCATCACTACGTACTCCATTCAACCCCACACACCTTGTAGCCCCCATGACAAGCAGCTTTTACAGCTTTTAGCCGACCTCATCGAGCACGGGCACCCAGAGCAAATACCCAACGAAAACTGGAGCAGTGATCAGCCTGGGTCTAGACAAGAACAACTGATAAACACCGCTTTGAACGAACTGCGCCATGCGGGCGGTTTAGTGGCTATACATCCCAGCCCAACCCTAACCACAGGCGCTTAAGAGCCGCAGAACATAGTCGTAAAAAAGGACCTGCTAAGCAAGTCCTTCATATGGAGCAGCGCTGCACGGTGTATTAGCTTGCGTGCCATTGCTGAACAAACTCGGCCGGGTCTGGACGTTCTGGCGCACCCAGCTTGTGTATAGGTGTACCAATGGAGACAAAACCCATAAAACGATAATCTAAGGCATCAAAACCCAAGGCCTCAGGCACTTCATCGGTATAGGTGCCTAACCCTGTGCTCCAGAAAGCCCCAAAACCTAAAGCATGGGCCACGTTCAAAATATTAGTGACGGCTGCGCCGCAAGCCAGTAAGCGTTCCTCTTCAGGGATTTTTTCATTGCTATGATCCAAGTGGCACGCCACGGCAATCAGCAAAGGCACTTTCGCTAACCAAGCCCGGGTAGAGGCCGCTTTCTGCTCGGTAAGGGGTGTCCCTGCACGCTCATTGGCAGCAATCGCTAATTCACCCAACGCTACCACATCAGCATCACAAATCAACTTAAAACGCCAAGGCCGCAAACGCCCATGATCAGGGGCACACATAGCCGCCCGCAACAAAGTATCTAACTGTTCTGCATTGGGGCCTGGCCCCTGAACCATTTTCATGGAGCGTCGCTGCAAAATGGAATCGATGATAGTCATGTAATAACCTAAAAACAATCTTTCTAAGAAACTCGGAATACACTCATTAGCCTAGACCACTATTTAGCATGGTAGTAAGCGGATTAAGGACGACTTTGCTGGGCCGTGACCAATATCGCTTTCATATCACGCACCGCTTTATCCCACCCATCAAAAATGGCTTGCGCAACGATGGCGTGACCAATATTGAGTTCAGCTATGCCGGGTAATGCTGCGACCGCTTGAGCGTTGTCATAGTGCAAGCCGTGGCCAGCATTTACACGCAAGCCCAACGCTACCCCTTGACGGGCCCCCGCTGCGATACGAGCTAGCTCTTGGTGCTGGGTTAAGTCGTCTTGTGCATCCGCAAAACAGCCTGTGTGCAACTCTATAACGGTCGCGCCTGTCTCATGGGCTGCTTGAATTTGCTCAGCCACCGCATCGATAAATAGCGAGACTCGTATACCCGTTTGCTGCAACTGTTTTACGGCTGCCGACACTTGCTGAAAGTGAGTGCATACATCTAAGCCCCCTTCTGTGGTTAATTCCTCGCGGCGTTCAGGCACCAAACACACATCTTGAGGTGCCACCTGACAAGCGATATCCAGCATCTCAGAGGTAATCGCACACTCTAGATTCATGCGCGTTTGTAATAACGGGCGGATAGCAAAAAGATCGGCATCTTGAATGTGACGCCGATCTTCACGCAAATGCACGGTAATAAGGTCTGCACCCGCTTGCTCAGCCCGTATCGCTGCTTGCACAGGATCGGGATAGCGCGTGAAGCGCTGCTGACGCAATGTGGCTACGTGGTCAATATTTACACCCAGTTCTATCATTCCCGTTTACCCTCCAAGTCATGTAAAGGGAGATTTCAGCAGGGTGTATTATCGCCTTTTATCACCTTAATGTCGCCTAAGCCTTATCATCTTGGGGAGTAATGGTGTCAGCGTTCCATCCTCCGCCTAAGGCCTTATACAGTTCAACCCGATTCAGTAAAGAAGCCAAACCCGTTTGTATATATGCCTGACGCGTGCCGTACAAACTTATCTCCGCTGTTTGCACCTGAAGAAAGCTATCTACCCCTACCTCGTAACGTAGATTAGCCAAGCGTACAGTTTCGCTGGCAGCTTTCTCTACGTCGCTCAGAGCGTCGATCTGCCCTGAGTACGTAGCCTCACCTGCCAAGGAGTCGGCGACCTCACGAAATGCCGTCTGAATCGTTTTCTCGTACTGAGTCACGGCCATATCACGTTGGGCTTCTGCTACCTGCAAACGGCCACGAGTTCCACCTGAAAACAGCGGCATCACGATTTGCGGTTGAAACTGCCAATAACGATTATCGCTACTAAATAATCCACCAAGCTGTGGGCTTAAAAAGCCTAATAAACCAGTTAGCGTAACGTTAGGAAAAAAAGCGGCACGAGCTGCGCCAATATTGGCATTAGCCGCTTTAAGTTGCATCTCGGCGGCAATAATATCAGGCCTACGCTCCAAGAGTTCGGAAGGCAAACCTACCGGCAAATGAGGCAATAACTGAGCCCGAGTAAAATCTGCTGCTGCAGGCATATCATCGGGGATTTCGGTTCCCAGCATGAGGCGCAAAGCATTTTCCGCCTGTTTTTCACTACGTTCCGCTGCCGCCATGTCAGATAGCACCGTACTGTACTGCACCTTAGCCTGATTCAAGTCTAAGCTTGAAGCCACACCATTATCGTAAGAGGTTTGCACTAAGCGCAAGCTCTCGGTACGGCTTTTTAGGGTATGCCGCATCAGCTTTTGCATCTCTTGGGCTGCACGCAAGCGAAAGTAGGATTCGGCGGTCATTGCCACGACCGTTAAATGAGCCGTACGTTGTGCTTGTTCAGTTGCTAAATACTGCTGATAAGCTGCTTCAGAGAGGTTCTTAACGCGTCCCCAGAAGTCCAGTTCAAACGACGAAATTCCGACTCCAGCCTGAAAACTACGCGATACGGAAGGAGATCCAGGCCCCGCTGGACGAGCGGCTTCGGGATACCTTGTAGCCTGTTCTGCTGCCATAACCCCAATAGTGGGTAAGCGGTCGCTACTGACCACACCATATTGCGCTCTGGCTTCCTCAATACGCTGCGTGGCTAAACGCAAATCGCGATTATTTTCTAGAGCCAAGGCGATCAGAGCCTGTAGACGCTGATCGGTAAAGAACTCGCGCCAACCCAAATCAACCGCTGCAACTTGACCGTTGCCGGCCGCCTCGGCCTGAGGGTACTGAGCCGAAACTGGCATTTGCGGGCGCTCATATTTAGGGGTGAAGGAGCATGCCGACAGTGCCAACAGGCCTACTAAGGCTGAGCTACTAAGTATGAAACGAGCCATTAGTGTTGTCCTCCTTGAGCCTGTTCCTGAGCTGCCTTCGCGGCCAATTCGCGCTCGTGCTCACGTAAAGCCTCGCCAAACAGACGCGGTTTAGTTTTGAAAATCTTCATCACAACTAAGAAGAAAGCAGGCACCATCAGCACTGATAACGGCGTGGCAGCCAACATTCCACCCATTACGCCCAGGCCAACTGCATTCTGACTAGCAGCTCCTGCCCCCGTGGAGAATGCCAAGGGCGTAACACCTAAGATAAAGGCAAACGAAGTCATTAAAATGGGTCGGAAACGCAACCTTGCAGCAGTCAGCGTCGCCTCATACAGCGAATCGCCGCGTGCGTAAGCATCTTTAGCAAACTCCACAATCAAAATCGCGTTTTTGGCTGACAACCCAATCACTGTCACCATCCCTACTTGGAAATACACATCGTTTGCCATTCCCATGCCGTTCACCAACAACACAGCGCCGAGCATACCCAGCGGTACTGCCAACATCACAGACAGCGGGATAGCCCAACTTTCGTACAAAGCAGCCAGCACCATAAAGACTACTAATACCGCTAGCCCCATGAGTATGGTGGACTGACCTGATGCCTCAATTTCTTGGTAGGACAAACCCGTCCATTCAATACCAAAACCCGGCTGCAACTGGGTATAAAGACGCTCTATTTCAGCCATTGCTTGACCGGAGGAGTACCCCTCGGCCGCGCCACCACCGATACGGATGGATTCATAACTGTTATAGCGTACGACCTGAACAGGACCTTGGGTATCAGACACCTTCACTAATGAAGACAATGGCACCATCTGACCTTGATTGTTGCGCGCGTTAAGTTGCAACAAATCATCCACGGTCATACGAGCCTCAGCATCTGCTTGTACCCAGATATTTTGCACTCTGCCCTGATTGGTAAACTTACCAATGTAGCTTGAGCCAATACCAGTAGAAATCAGGCTGGCAATCTCATTGAAATCCACACCCAGCGCAGCGGCTTTATCACGATCCACATCTAGTTTGATCTGCCGGCCTGGGCCTAACCCTGTGATTCGGACCGACTGCGCATCGATAATGGGACTTTGACGAGCCAGCCCCATTAACTGTTGAGCTGCGGCCTGTAAGGCAGCCCCACCCTTACCACCACGGTCTTCTAAGCGTAAGTCAAACCCAGAGGAGTTACCCAAAGACGCAATCGCAGGCGGTACGATAGAAAACACGGCAGCGTCAGGCAAGCCAAAATATAAGGCACCAATGGCTTTGCCGGCCAACGTTTGTGCGGAATTTTCTTGCCCTTTACGTTGATCAAAACCTTTTAAAGGTACAAAAGCAATGGCTGAATTCAAGCCGTTACCATTGAAGCTAAACCCTTGCACAGTAACGATATTTGCCACCTGTGGCTGCTTTTTAAAATACTCTTCAACCTCTTCGATAATTTCTACAGTGCGGTTAGCAGATGCCCCAGCCGGCAGCTCAATGTTGGCAATGATGTAGCCTTGGTCCTCTTCGGGTAAGAAGCCTGTAGGCATACGCACGTACATGAAAACCAATACGCCCAACAACATGGCATAAATCAACATCATCCGACCGCCACGACGCAAGGACATGCCCACTAAGCCACTATAACCGGAGGTGGTTTTGTCAAAACCACGGTTAAACCAACCAAAAAACCCACGCTTTTGTTCGTGCTGACCTTTAGGAATAGCCTTCAAAATAGTCGCACACAAAGCGGGGGTGAACGACAAAGCCAAAAAAGCCGAGAATGCGATGGACACGGCCATTGCGACAGAGAACTGACGATAAATAACGCCCACAGAACCTGACATGAACGCCAAGGGTAAAAACACCGTGGTCAAAACCAATGTAATCCCCACGATCGCACCAGTAATCTGAGGCATTGCTTTCTTGGTCGCTTCTTTCGGGCCAATACCCTCTTCGACCATAATTCGCTCGACGTTCTCAACGACTACAATCGCATCATCCACCAAAATACCAATGGCCAACACCATCGCAAACATGGTGAGCACGTTCACCGACATGCCTAGCAAAAGCATCACGCTAAAGGCACCTAAGATAGCGACTGGAACCACTAGTGCGGGAATAACGGTATAGCGCACGTTCTGCAAAAACACGAACATTACAATAAACACCAATACCATTGCTTCCAACAAGGTATGCACTACCTGTGTAATGGATGCATCAATGTACGGTGAAGTATCGTAAGGAATGTCGTAGCGTATCCCTTCAGGAAAGTATTTCGACAGCTCTTCCATTTGCTGCTTAATACCTTTGGCAGTTTCCAAAGCATTCGCATCGGGAGAGAGTGAAATCGCAAAGGCCGCTGTAGGCTGGCCATTTAAACGAGCCCCAAATTGATAGTTATCTGCCCCCACTTCAACCCTTGCCACATCACGAATGCGCACGGTAGAGCCGTCTGGGTTAGAACGCAGGATCAAATTACCGAACTCTTCAGCCGTCGCCATCTGGCCATTGACAACAATAGGTGCGGTGACACGTTGGCTAGCAGGGTTAGGGGGAGCGCCCAACACACCAGCTGACACTAAAACACTTTGGTTAGCAATCGCTGCGTTCACCTCGCTCATGCTGATTTGATAGCCCACCAGTTTGGCTGGGTCTACCCAAATACGCATGGCACGGGGGGCTGCAAACAACTGGAATTTACCCACACCAGGTACGCGCGATATGGTGTTTTGTACGTTACGCTGGATATAGTCAGCCAATGCGGTTTGATCCATCGAACCATCTGTCGACGACAAGGTGACCACCAGCAAAAAGCCCGTATTAGATTGCTCTACTTTCAGACCTTGCTGCATTACGGCTGCCGGCAGGGCAGCGGTAATATTATTTACCTTGTTTTGTACATCCACCTGAGCCATATCAGCATCAGTACCAGGGCGAAAGGTAGCAGTGATTTGAGTTTGGCCGTTGGAGTCACTGACCGACTCGTAATACAGCAAACCCTTCGCACCGTTGAGCTCATCCTCGATCACGCTGGCCACGTTACTCGCGACGTCTTCAGCCGTTGCACCTGGATAGGTTGCAGAGATAGTAATGGCGGGAGGAGCAACCTCGGGGTACTGGGCTACCGGCATATTGGGCAAAGCCAGTAAGCCCAATAAGGTGATCGCTAAGGCAATCACCCAGGCAAAAATCGGCCTATCGATAAAAAACTGTGGCATGACGATTACTCGCTTGTCTTAGCGTCTTGTGTGGCTGGTTCCCCTGACTGGGATGGCGCTGCTTGAGTGTTTGGCTCTGCTTCGGGGTTATTAGGGTCCCAGGGTATGGGTTGCAAGGTAGCACCCGGCATCAGTTTCTGGAATCCTGCAACTAACACCTGGTCACCCGGCTGTAGGCCATCTTGCACGATATAACGGCCGTCCTTCTCAGCACCTAAGGTAACCGCGGTGTTAATCGGTTTGCCTTCACGCACCACAACCACCGAAGCAAGACCGTCACCGCCATACTGAATAGCTTGCGCCGGCACCAGTAAGGCATTTTGGGCTACGCCTTGCTCAAGCACTACACGTACATACATGCCCGGCAGTAATATTTGCTCAGGATTATCAAATTCAGCACGCAGACTCACTTGTGCGGTGCTGGGGTCAACGCTTACCCCTTCAAAGAGCACTCGTCCAGAAGGCTCATAAAAGCTATTGTCATCCAAGCGAATCCTTGCCTTAGCCTGCCCTTCCTTAGCCAAGACGAACTTCCCTTGGGCCGCGGCACGGCGCAACTGAGACATTTCATTGGTCGAACGCGTAATGTCGACATATACCTTATCAAGCTGCTGCACTACCGCCAGCGGCGTCGCAGCATTAGCGGAAACTAAAGCACCTTCGGTTACTAACGATTTACCGATACGCCCCGAAATAGGAGCTACCACTTTGGTATAACCTAGATTAATGTCGGCATTGGCCAACGCCGCTTTAGCTGCTGCAATGGCGGCTTGAGCCTGCGCTGCCCCTGCTTTTGCGGTGTCATAATCTTGACGTGACACAGCGTTTTCTTTAATAAGGCGATCATACCGTTGGGCTAAGGCTACCGCACTTTGCGCATTGGCCTGTGCACGCTGTAGCTCTGCAGCGGCTTGATCCCGAGCCGCTTTGTACGGGGCAGGGTCAATGGTGTAGAGCAATTGCCCTTCCTCAACTAAGCTACCTTGCTCAAAATTGCGCGCTAATACGATGCCGTTCACTCTAGCACGAACTTCTGCATCTTTAATTGCCTCTATACGGCCAGGCAAATCTGAAAATAACTCTGTCGCCTCAGGCTGAACGGTGACCACATTCACAGGTATTTTCATGCCCGCCATGCCCTGCTGTGGCTCATCTTTGCCGCACGCGGCTAACAACACAAGCGAGGTGAATGCGGCTACGCGCAAGGGCTGCCAAGCTAGCAGACGAGAAAAAGACATGAATAGCTCCTGTGTCATGCGGGTTACAGTTTCCCCAAAAACTGACTGCCCAGTATGGTTTGGGCAAGCATGAAGTATATGTCAAAAAAAATGATTTTGGCACACTACGAAACAACATTTTTTAAAAACAATAACGACAAGACAACTAAATGCTAAGTTTTACGCACTGTTGATGCCACAGTATAGAGTCAAGGTTGTGAAAAATTCGTGTCAACCCGTCATGTTTTCCGTGTATTGACGACAATCATTCCTGCCTTGCTCAAGCTAGCCTACCGCTAAAAGAAAAAGCACTCAAGCAGTATCCTGGGGCTGTAGAGGCCCCACAAAAAAACCGCGCTAACGTCAGTTCGTCAGCACGGTTCCTAAGCAAACAACGGAATCTAGATTAAGTAAGCAATAAGCTATCATCAGAGAGAGTTTCACCGCGTACTTTCTCGAACATTTCAAGCAAGTCACGGATCTCCAAGCCTTGACGCTCGGGACCACTGACATCAAGAACCACTTGCCCTTGATGCAGCATCACTGTTCTATCGCCTACGTCTAGGGCCTGACGCATACTATGAGTGACCATCATCGTGGTCAGTTTATCCTCTCGCACGATTTTATCGGTTAACTGCAACACAAAATCAGCGGTACGCGGATCTAGGGCAGCGGTATGTTCGTCCAGCAATAAAATACGTGATGGTCTCAGTGCTGCCATTAACAGGCTGACTGCTTGCCGCTGGCCGCCAGACAAGAGCCCGATGCGATCATTCAAACGATGCTCCAAGCCTAAACCTAATATTGCCAGACGCTCTTGGAACAAGGCGCGCTGTTCTCTTTTTACCGAAGCGCCTAAGCCACGGCGCAAACCTCGCACCGAGGCCAATGCCATATTTTCTTCTATCGTTAAGTCTTCGCAGGTGCCTGCCATTGGATCTTGAAAGACACGTGCCACCATGTGCGCGCGGCCCCATACGGGGACTCGGCTCACGTCTTCACCGTCGATCAAAACTTGACCAGAGTCAACATATTGCTCACCGGAAATAGCATTCAAAAAGGTCGATTTACCCGCCCCATTTGACCCAATTACCGTCACAAACTGACCTTCCGGTATTTGCAGTGTCAAACCACGCAAAGCCCTAGTTTCAATGGGCGTGCCGGGATTAAAGGTAAGCTGTAAATTTTGTGCTTTCAACATCACTTGCCCCCCTGTGAAGTGCTAGCGCGCTTTTTCTTGAGCAAGGGAATCACCAACGCCACAGTAACCAATACGGCAGTCACCAAATTCAGATCTTGCGCTTTCAACCCTATGGCATCCACGTTCAGAGCCATGGCAATAAAGAAGCGATAAAGTATGGCCCCTAAAATCACCGCTAAGGTTGCCCACACTAACTTACGGCTGGGCAATATGCTTTCACCCACAATAACGGCCGCCAATCCGATGACAATAGTACCAATACCCATAGAAATATCGGCACCACCTTGGGATTGAGCAAATAAAGCTCCCGCTAAGGCAACCAAGCCATTTGAAATAGCCATCCCTAACAATATAGCTCCACCCGTGGCGACACCTTGAGCCCGTGCCATACGTGCATTGGAACCGGTTGCGCGCAACGCCAAACCTGTTTGCGTGGAAAAAAACCAATCGAGCAAAACTTTGGCCATAACTACCAATATTAACAACATGACTGGGCGAGCAATATAATCCACTCCCCCTTCAGGCAGTAAAGCTGTAAATACAGTAGGCTCCATAATAAGGGGCACATTGGGGCGCCCCATAATGCGTAAATTAATGGAATACAGAGCTATCATCATCAAAATGCTCGCCAGCAAATCCATAATTTTCAAACGTACATTCAGCCAACCGGTGATCATACCGGCCAACGCGCCACTAAGGATTGCGGCGATGGTTGCACTAAAGGGATTCCATCCCATACTGATTAGGGTGGCTGCAACGGCGCCGCCTAAGGGAAAACTGCCGTCTACGGTTAAATCCGGAAAACGCAGTATGCGGAAAGAAATAAAAACACCTAGGGCCACCAGAGCAAAAATCAAACCTAGCTCAAGCGCACCCCACATAGAATAAATAGACATAGCTCTTGGTCTAAAGCAAAAACAGGTGGCGGGCTTGTAGCCGCCACCTGCTAAAAAAAGTGGGAAAGCGTATTATTCCACAACTTTTTGGGCCGATTTAATAAACTCCTCGGAAAGCTCTACACCTTGTTGCTTAGCCGCCTTAGGATTAACAAACAATTCCAACTCGGAACTGGTTTCGGAAGCAATATCGCCCGGTTTCTCTCCGTTCAATATGCGAATGACCATTTTTCCGGTTTGGACGCCTAGGTCATAGTAGTTCACCCCTAACGCCGCAATAGCGCCACGTCCAACGCTGTCAGTATCTGAAGCGACCAAGGGTATTTTGGCATCCATGCCCACTTTCACCAAGGCCTCGTAGGCGGATACCACGTTATTGTCAGTATTGGTGTAGATCACATCTACTTTCCCAACCAAGCTGCGGGCGGCTGCACCAACGTCCACCGTACGCGCGGCCGTTGCTTCCACTAATTCCATTCCCTGTTGATTAAGCAGCTTTTTCATTTCCGCTACCACCACAGCGGAGTTCGCCTCGCCGGGGTTGTAAACCATCCCTACTTTTTTGGCATGAGGTACCACCTTCTTGATCAACTCTACTTGAGCCTCTAAAGCCAAAGCGTCCGATACACCCGTCACATTCGTTCCCGACGGATCTAAGGAAGGCACCAAATGAGCAGCAACAGGATCAGTGACGGCCGAGTACACAATAGGGATATTCTTTGTTGCAGCAACCGCGGATTGTGCTGAAGGGGTAGAGATAGCCACGATAACATCGGAGTCATCGCCCACAAACTTGCGCGCAATCTGCGCCGCAATGGCAGGGTTACCTTGCGCTGTTTGGAACTGCCATTTGAAATCTTTTTTATCGGTATACCCAGCATCACTTAAAGCTTTATGCACACCGTCTTTAATAGAATCTAGAGCGGGATGCTCAACAATCGAGGAAACAGAGACCGTCTGCGCTTGCACGCCTACGGTTGTTCCCATCAAGCCTGCGCAAGCCAGCGCAGCAGCCAAACTATGTACGGACCTGATTAACTTCATGCGAAGCTCCTTAAACACCAATCACTAATTGAGTAAAACTTGCACCAGAGTCTAGCGCGAAACACGTCGCCAGGCTTTGCAGGTATTCCCTGCTATTACACATCTAACTGCTCAACACTGCGCTGAGAAAGTAGTTCGCGTGCCCAGCGTACAGCGGGCAGGCCTTCGTACTTTACCTGCACATGCTCCGCTCTATCGAGCAGCTCTTGTGTAGTCAGTGACAATACCGATCCTTTAAAAGCAATCACAATCTGATTGCCCTCATCCATTTCTGGCAGTAATAATACTCGCCCCTTAAAAGCCTGGCGTATATGTTCGATATTATGCTCAAAGCTGTGGTGTGATCCGAACAGGTTCACCGTCATAATGCCTTGATCTGCCAAACTGCGATAACAACCTTGATAAAACTCAAGGCTATCCCGCACGGGGCCTTGTGCTTCGCCGTCATACAAGTCCACCATAAGGGCTAGGTACTGACCGCGCTGCTGCGGATCACACACCCACAACCCTGCGTCAGCATGGGTAATGTGCGAGCGCACATTACCCGGCAAGCGAAAATAAGCCTGACAAATACTGGTGACAGCAGGATTCCACTCTACCGTGTCAATTTGACACGGTGTGTGTTTAAGGCTGTAACGCAGCAAAGAACCCGCTCCCAAGCCCAGTATCGCCAGCTTATCCTCTTTGCTTGGCGTTAAAAACAATAGCCACGCCATCATTTGCTGGGTATAAGCCAAAAACAATTCGGAAGGCTTACGTATACGCATCGCACCCTGAATCCACTCAGTACCAAAATGCAAATAACGCACGCCACCACTTTCCGACAAAGTCGGGTGATCTAGCTCTTGGGTTCGGATCATCGACATCCTTTACATTAACAAGCAGTAATACTTAAAGTATCAAATCATAGCAGGGCAACGCCCTACCGTGAAACCCGCCCTAAAGATGACGACTAAACTCGTTCAAAAATAGCCGCGATTCCCTGCCCGCCACCGATACACATGGTGACTAAAGCGTAACGGCCTTGTATACGCTGCAACTCATATAAAGCCTTGGTGGTAATAATGGCTCCTGTGGCTCCGATAGGGTGTCCCAAACTGATGCCACTGCCGTTCGGGTTGACTTTGGCCGGATCAAACTGCAACTCGCGACTGACTGCGCATGCCTGCGCAGCAAACGCCTCGTTAGCTTCAATCACATCCATATCAGCCACTGTTAAACCGGCTTTTTTGAGCGCAATTTGTACCGCTGGAACGGGGCCAATTCCCATATGTAATGGATCAACCCCAGCGTGACCCCATGCCACTAGACGAGCTAAAGGCTTTTGCCCATGGGCCTTCACCGCCTCACCCGAAGCCAACAACAAAGCACCTGCGCCATCATTCAAGCCCGATGCATTCCCAGCCGTAACCGTACCATTTTCCTTTTGAAACACCGGGCGTAAGCCTGACAGCGCTGCTTCATCAATGTCACCACGAACATGCTCGTCGGTATCAAACACCACCTCGCCTTTCCGTGTTTTCATCACCACAGGCACGATTTGCTCGGCAAAGTAACCCTGAGCAATAGCATTAGCGGCGCGACGATGTGACGTCATTGCCAACTGGTCTTGATCGGCACGAGTAATGTTATATTTTTTAGCAACGTTTTCTGCGGTGACCCCCATGTGTATCCGGTCAAATGGATCACTGAGGGCACCCGTCATCATATCCAGAAGCGCGCTATCTCCCATGCGCGCTCCCCAACGGTGAGTAGTGCTGATATAAGGCGCACGGCTCATGCTTTCCGCCCCCGCCCCTACAGCCCAATCTGTATCACCCAATTGTATTACTTGCGCCGCGGAAATAATGGCTTGCAAGCCTGAACCACATAAGCGGTTTACGTTCATCGCCACGCTGGCCTGATTCATACCTGAGTTCAATGCCATGACGCGTGACAAATACATATCACGGGGCTCAGTGTTAATAACATGTCCGACAAAGACTTGCTGCACTTGCTCTGGATCGACTTGAGCACGTTCCCATAAGCTTTTTAATACCGTAGTTCCCAACTCAGCAGGCGTCTGCGTTTTCAAAGAACCACCAAAATCACCAATTGCCGTACGACATGCTGCCATTACAAATACGTCTTTCATCGTAACTCCTCCTGAAAATATATACGAACTGCTTGATTTGATAAACCTCTTAGATAGTAGTGAGCCCACTGCCTCACCACACCGCCAACACGGACAACTTATAACCCGAAAAAGCCTATTACACAGCCTTGCACCCCAAACAGAGCCAAGCCGAGCGCGGCTACACACCTACTCTTCTTAGCAGCACATCCAAGCGAAAAATTACTCAAGAAAACCCACCCCCACGCCCAAGGCTACCTAGCATGGAGCAAGTAGTGCTTTTTTTTAAAACTTGTGTCATAATTTCATACTTGATCGAAAGATCAGTTGGTTTTTGTTTTATACACCATGGGTTTAACTCTATAAGTTTATAAAACATAAAACGTGGGCCTATAGCTCAGTTGGTTAGAGCAGCGGACTCATAATCCGTTGGTCGCTGGTTCAAGTCCAGCTGGGCCCACCAAAAATACCGTTTGGTTTCAAGCACTTAAAGCCGACCGCAACTCGGCTTTTTTGCTTTCTAAAAACTGGTGTGACCTAAACGTGACGTGAAAACTGTACTTCTCTAAGTGCTCCGCATTCAAATGAGCGTATTTTGCGACTTTCTTCTTACCACTTGCCTTCCTCATCTTGCGTATACAGGGTTACTCGTAATAACGGGTGGTGTTGACGACGACGAAAGCAGCAGTAGGCAGCGAAATGCTGACCTAGCTACTCCCTAAGATAGGTTTTAAGTGCTCTTCCAGCCGCTCTAGGCGACTTTTTATTTCGGCCTTATCAAAAGCATCTCGGATAGCCTCGGTATTCAAAATCTTTTTCTGCTGCTCAGCAGGTAAATCATCCCACAAGCTAATCACCGACATCCCTAAAAAAGCAAGAATAACTCTATCTTCTTCGTCAATTTTTTCTACTGCTGAGCTTACCGCCATAGAACGCAGTTGAGAGCCACCATCATCATTCCATTGAGACATGGCCTCAGTAATTTTTGTATTCATCAGTTTCCCAAAAAAAGATTGCCGAGTTTTTAGCATAAGCGTTTAAAGCGAAGAGAATCAAATTCGTTTAAACCATGAAAAAACAATAAATACAATGACTTACAAAGTAAATTGAGGTATTACGGAGAAATAGGCCTAGTATGAATACAGCCCTTCAAGGTATTACCCTGAAAAGGCTACTAGCACTACCACTCAGCACCCTGAATGGTATTGCGCTAGTCCAGCAAGGAATATCATGTCCTATCGCTCCTCTATTTTTAAGAAAATATCTAATTGGTTTCGGATTCCGATGAGCTTATCCTATAAACCAATACTCGTCCCTTCCGGACCTCTGAACAGCCCTCATCCGCTAAGTAATTTTGAGTCAGATAAAAATGTGTTGCCAACCCCTCAATGGCACACCAATTATGACCAAATAAACAATCTATCACTTAGCAGCAACAAATACCCAAAATGATCGGTCGTGCCTAAAGCGCGCTGACCATTACTTCTAGCACCTAACATTACCGCAGGGGCAAACAGCCCATAGGGTAAGGTGCTATCACTCTCGTCTTAAACGGAGTACTACCATGACTCAACAGTCTACGAACAAACCAGGCCAACCTTCTAATCCAACCTCGCCTGCTGGCCAAACGCCAACACCTCAAAAACGCGACGATGAAAAGAAAGGCAGTAAGCCGCATGACAACAAGCCTGAAGACAATAAACCTACCAATAAATAGGTGAATTGAGGTGGTCCTGTTTATACGGGACTGCCCGGGGACGGAGAACGCAAACACAGCGTTCTCCTAACCCTGGACTCGTTAACACAATAGTTATGTGCAGTTCATCGGAGAATTCCAATGGCTATACTCAAACATGAAGCACTATGCTCGCAATGCACCTCGTTGCCCTTGTCGGTAGCACACGCCGTAAAACATGCTGATATGCAGGCTGTCTTTAAAACCAAGGATTTAGGCACACACGGATCTCAGACCTTGTATCGCTGCACCGTCTGCTCTACGCACTGGCTTCATCAAACGGATAAATGGCGTTCTTGTTTAGGATTTAAATTATGGCCTGGAAACCCTGAACGATTTCACTCATATGCCTCATATCAATTAGTTCCCCTGCCTCGTCTATGGGGATCGGACATCACAAATCCGATCGCAGAAAAAGTATCCCATTAGTTTGAATGACTTATACAGTGTCCACCCTCATCCGGAGCATCTAAATGACTAATTTCTTTCCAAATCACCCTAAACAAGAAAACACTAATAACTTGCCGAATAAATTAGGGGAAAGTACGGCCATACCGGAAAAAGAAGACCCAAGAGACAAAAGGCCCATAGAAATTGAAAAAATCGACGACGAAGACAGTGATAACCAACAGAAAATACCTCCGATAGGAGATAAGCCAACAGAACAACCCTTGCCTCAACCTCAGGCAAAAACCACATTCATGTTTCGCTAAGATCACTGTCTACATTCAACTTGGACTTTCCTCAAAGGAAAATACATGATGAAGAAAAAACCAAATAAACCCGAAAAGGCGCAAGATTCCACAACAACGGAAATACCAGCACCCGAATCTAAAAAACAAAAAAGGAAAAAAGACGAAGAAATAACATTACCATGTCCATTGTAAAAACGGACATGGCGCCGAACGGCGATCCTCATAAAACTTCGATAATAAGTAAAATTAATTATTAAAGACGATCAGAATATCGTTACAAAATAATCCTGTACTTCATTACCATCAAGCCTCATAGTGCCTGCATGAGTTCACACTCATAGAAAAAGCTAGCAATCTCGCTAGCTAATAAACTCAATGCGCTGGCTATTTCCTACATCACGCCTCTGGCAGACCATGCTTGCTGCCGTTCTGTATGGGTAAATAGTTTAAGCGTGAAGGCCTTGATGATTCACGAAAAGTTTAACTTGGGCAGTCGCAGCCCGACATCTTCTTTGCTCGAAGCGGAACAACATCATACTGAAGACAATGAACGTTTCGCCCTACGAATGGTAAAAACACGCCAAGAGGTCGTTCAACAATTGAAAGATCGTTTTCCAGGGCTACCTTTCTAGCACTGTAGGCTTCCACTTTCAAAGCCCACCAGCGGACTGGGTTTGGCTTATAAAAGGTAGCGAGTGCAGCTATCTCTTAACGCCCTCTTGCGGCCCCTCTGCCAGTGGGCATACGTCCATGAATAGACTTAGCACTTTTAACCCCAGACTGGGAACCCTGATTAGGCCAGCGTGGCTGCTTAATGGCAGGTTTAGTACTAACCGTTTCTGTTTTAACTGGGTCTTTATCTTTCTTTTCCACGTCATTCTCACTTAATACGGAACACTAGTGCAGACTTGCTCTAGTAACCCCTCCAGCATAGGCTACTTCTAACGATAAGGCCCGTCTTATCTGGATGATGTACCTTATAAAACCAAAAAGCCGAATCCAATGCTTCAAAGGACTCGGCTTTAATAATTCGCTGCTATGCTTACCTGAACAGGTAAGCATAGGAATCAAATAACTTGGATTTTGGTAGCGGTAAGGCCTTTTTGACCGTTAGCCGCTACAAAAGAGACCCGTTGGTTTTCGTCAAGCGATTTATACCCAGCGCCTTGAATTTCACTATGGTGTGCGAAGAGGTCTTTACCACCGCTCTCCGGCATGATGAAGCCGAAGCCTTTTTCGCTGTTAAACCATTTCACAATACCAGTTTCTGTTTTCAATGTTAGTCCTAAGTCACACGGGAAAAATTACCCTGCTCCACTATCACCCTTATCCCAACATATAGATAGCACTGTTACAAACTAACGATCGCTGATTTTTTCCCAAACCCAAGCCACAAAGCAATACCATGGATGAGCTCGGACCGTGGCTATGACACCATCAAACCCCTATATAACTTTGCTAGGATAAACGGTAAATAAGTCGTTGATAGGCTAGAAACTGCTGACCCAAGCGCAGAGGCGGGCACGGCAGTCTGAATATAAAAACAAACCATAACAAACAATAGTTCAACAATTGATGTATTATTACACCATGAAAGAACTCAATGCTGTTCAAGCCCTCGCCGCCCTCGCTCACGAAACCCGACTACAGGTTTTCCGCACACTCGTCGTGGCAGGAAAGGACGGCCTGACTCCCAGTTTGTTGGCGCACCAATTAGGGATCGCTCCTAACGCTCTATCCTTTCACCTTAAAGAGCTCACGTATGCGCAACTTATCGTCGCCGAGCGCCAGGGCCGTAATGTGCTGTACCGAGCACACTTTTCCACCATGAACGACTTGCTGGCTTATCTCACTGAAAACTGCTGCCAAGGTAGCCCCTGCCTACCCACCATCATGCCTTCTAGCGCCAATTAAATGCGCGCCATATCGATATGCTGATAGCCATCCTTATTTTCGTCTTCACCCTTACCCTTGTTATTTGGCAACCCTATGGATTGGGCATTGGATGGAGCGCCTCGATAGGTGGTGCGCTGGCCTTGTTGTTAGGAGTCGTACAACCTAGCGATATCCCGATTGTATGGAGTATTGTGTGGAATGCTACGGCTACGTTCATTGCCATTATTATCATCAGCTTACTGCTTGATGAAGCGGGTTTTTTTGAATGGGCTGCACTACATTGCGCTCGCTGGGGGGGCGGTAGTGGACTGAAGCTATTTATCTTAGTGATACTACTCGGGGCAGCCGTGGCCGCTTTATTCGCTAATGATGGCGCTGCATTAATTCTAACGCCCATCGTCATGGCAATACTGCTTACGCTAGGCTTTTCCCCTGGGGCCACATTGGCTTTTGTTATGGCAGCGGGCTTTATCGCTGACACCGCCAGCCTTCCCTTAATTGTCTCTAACTTAGTGAATATCGTTTCTGCCGATTATTTTAAAATTAGTTTCATTGATTATGCTGCGGTGATGGTACCGGTCAATCTAGTTTCTGTGTTGGCCAGCCTAGCAGTGCTCATTTTGCTGTTTCGCCGCCTTATTCCCGCTACTTATTCATTGGAACGAGTTCAACTCCCCTCGTCAGCCATCAAAGATCTTGCCACGTTTCGCGCAGGATGGTTGGTACTGATTGCACTGTTACTCGGCTTTTTTGCTCTTGAGCCGCTGGGAGTTCCTGTCAGCGCGGTAGCAGCCACCTGCGCCACATTGCTCTGGGCTGTCGCGGCGCGCAGCAGCACCATCAACACACGTAAGGTGCTGCTGGAAGCACCATGGCAGATTGTTATATTTTCATTAGGGATGTATCTGGTCGTTTATGGGCTGCGTAACGCTGGCTTAACGGTTCATATCGCTGAATTGCTCAACTACCTCGCACAGGGTGGCATCTGGAGTGCCACACTAGGTACTGGCGTGCTGTCTGCGTTATTGTCGTCCGTGATGAACAATCTGCCAGCCGTTTTAGCGGTGTCCCTGTCTATTGAAGCCTCGACGGCAACGGGCCTAGCCAAAGAAGCGATGGTTTACGCCAATATCATTGGTAGCGACTTAGGCCCCAAATTCACCCCTATAGGTAGCCTAGCCACACTACTATGGCTGCACGTACTGGCTAAAAAAGGCACCACTATCAGTTGGGCTTACTATTTTAAAGTAGGCGCTTTATTAACTACGCCTGTGCTACTGATTACCTTAGCAGCGTTGGCCTTACGCTTAAGTATCTAAATGCATACTCTTACCCAACACCTGAATGTCACTAGCCCTGTCACTATCTATCACAACCCCGACTGCGGCACATCACGCAATGCCTTAGCCATGATTCGCAATGCAGGGATAGAACCTACTATCATTGAATACTTAAAGACGCCCCCAGACCGCCCTACTCTGTTGAGCCTGATCATCGCTATGGGCCAGCCTGCTCGTTCTCTATTAAGGGAAAAAGGCACTCCTTATGCGCAGCTTAAGCTAGACGACCCAAAATGGAGCGATGAAGCTCTCATCGATTTCATGTTGCAGTACCCTATCCTGATTAATCGCCCTATTGTGGTCACCACCTTAGGGGTTCGTTTATGCCGTCCCTCAGAAATAGTATTAGAAATTCTTACGCAACCGCAAAGAGCTGCTTTTACAAAAGAGGACGGGCAAGCCGTTATTCAGCCCTACACAAAATCATAAACAAAGCATTAAACAGCCTTTATGGCTGTACACGCTTGGCTTAGTGGCAATATATAAAAACAATAGCTGGGGCGATAGGCACAACTATCCTCCCCAGCTCACGCGCAAGTCTTAGAACTGCTGCTCGATTTCAAAAATAGACGTGGTCCCGCTTACCTCAAAGCCCACGATCAACAAAGGCTGGCCCGTAGGCGAATCTTTAGCTGGAACAAACTTCAAACCTTCTGGGCCCAGATCGCCTACTTGAGCCAACTCAGTTTCAGGATTCAACTCCCAGTTTTGACGAGTATTGAGATAGTCCTGAAAAACAGGCTGTTTAGGGTTGGTTATGTCGTAGACCATCACCCCGCCCATGCGCTCTAGACCAATAAACGCAAAAGTCTTGTCGCCTAAACGGCCAAGCTCTACGCCTTCTGGCTCAGGGCCTTTGTCATCACTGCGATTTTTCAACTGCCCTACGGCGCTATGCTGGCTATTGAAAAAGTCGGCGCAAAGCAAGTCGCGCTCCGCACGCAGTTTGCACTGATCCGAACTGAGGAACTGCTCAAACTGATCTCCTGAGTCCCACACTAGCGCGCCATCTTGGTCCCAAATGGCAAACGAACGTGCTCCGAAAGCATAAAGCTTATCGTACATTAACCAACGCCCTGTGGGATTCTCTTTACCTGTCACATCGTGATAAAGAGGGGTGCCGTCGGGCTTAGTTTTGTATCCTAAGGTCCAGCTAACTTTCAAACGTCCTAATTGCTCATCAGCACGACAATCGCCCGGTTTGTTGCCTGGTTTAGCACCACAGTAAGCAAAGACATTAGGGTCTAACATGGCACCATCGGCTAAAGCATACAAATGTGCCGGCATATCGTCTCCTAGACGTCGCGCAAAACCATCTTTATGCACCAAGTGCTTAAGGCGTATTTCTTCTACAAAACCTTGCGATAAATCGCCTTCAAAATAGGCGACATTTCCTTCCCCCCAAGCACGCGCATCGCCCTCGTTAGCCGATACAACATAGGTTTTCCCGTCAGCCTCATAGGCCGCGATCGCATCCGGCATGTACATACCGTGTAAGCCGACCCAAGGACGGATATCTATTTGCTTAGTTTCATCGGTGACATCTAAGCCTTGCCCATCAAGGCCGTGGTCTTTAAAGCCTAAGGGGAGTATGTCGATCACTTTAGCGGCGTCTATGTCCACTTTAGCCAAAGCATTGTTTTCTTGCAGGCTTACCCATGCCAGCTTGCCATCGGAAGATATAGCAATGTATTCCGGCTCTAAGTCTTGGGCGACAGAAGCACGGGGGTAATCACCGACACGCCCCGGGTGTTTTTTAGTTTGATCAGGGCCAAACAAACGCACCCCGCTAGCGACTAGGGCTGCGCGCTGATCGTTGAAGGCGGTAAAATCGGCGGTACGTACCGTTGGTGCCATCACTTTACTGATATCGATAATGCTTATGCTGCCTTCAGGGTCGATTTGATAATCATCACTGGGCTCACCTTCGTTGGCCACCAACACCTTTTTACCATCAGGGGTAAATACCAGCATATCGGGCAGAGCACCTACCTGCACATGACTAAGATAACGGCTATCCGCTGCTTGATAAAAGGCGACATAACCTGGCGCTGTTTTTGGAGAGGACTCAATTGCCACCGCAACAATACCATCATGGACGGCTACACTATTGACGGTTGCCCCCACAGCGATACCACTAACTTCGATCTCTCCAATATGCGTTGGTGCAGCAGCATCGGTCAAATCGAGAATATCCAACGTGCCTTTTTGTGCGTTAACGGTAAAAACACGTTTGCTTTGTGCGTCAAACGCGGTGATTTCGGCGGCACTTTGTTCAAATACACCCGTAGCATAACGACTCACGTGCTTTAACGATATCGAGCGTGGTGTGGGCTCTGGTTGGGGCTCCACGACAGGGCTGTCATTGTTAGGCTTAGGGGTGTTAACCGCTGTTGTGGTGCTACTGTCCGAGCCACATGCGGTCAACGCCAATGCTAATACAGTCATTACAAGCACCGACGCAGCGGTACGCTTATTACCACCTTGAATCGATAATGCCATCTCGAAATCCTTTAAAGCTCAAGAATAAAATGGCTGTATAGTGCCTGTCCGACATGACACTCTCATGGCAATCGATATTTATTTTTAGCGTGGCAAAACCATGGTGACCTGTAAACCGGGTTGGTTATTCGTAAATATGAGTTGTCCCCCATGCACTTGCACGATACTTTTCACACTCGTTAAGCCCAAACCTGAGCCCAAATGGTGCGTATCCAAACGGTAAAAGTATTGTCCCAAGTTAGGATATTCACTCTCCGCAACTCCAGGGCCATCATCCGTAACCGACAAGCACGCTTGGCCAGAAGGCGAATACTTAACCTCGATGGTGACCGAGGACTGAGCAAACTTCAGCGCATTTTCAAGCAAATTTGCTAAAGCACTGGCCAACAAATCACTATCGCCCTGCAAACACACGGTTGGATCCACATTGGCGTGCAAGAGCAAGCCCTTTTCTTCCGAAAAAGGTAAATACAGCTCATAGACATCGTGCGCTATAAGACCTAAGCGGCAGGCTTTAAATTGTTTTCTAGAAACGCCGGCATCCAGTTCGGATATTTGTAAGAGTTTACCCAATAAAACACTTAAGCTTTCGAGCTCTGTTATCGCTCCCTGATGCGCATCCTGCACCATAACAGGCGTGTCGGGCACATGCTCCGCCTCTCGCAATCGCCCAATGACGCGGGTTAATGGTGTACGAATATTATGCGCAACGGTGTCGGACACATGCCGCACCCCTTTCATGAGACTTTCTATCTTGTCCAGCATCCGATTAATATCGTCATGAATCAGACCAAAGACATCATTACTGGGGGCTTGTATGCGTTTGGAGATATGCCCTTTGCCAACTTGATCGGTTAAGGTACGGATTCTACCCACACGTACCCTTAGCTCATTACTGAACACATAGGCGCCCAATATTACTAAAACCAAGGCCAGAATAAGCGACGCCAATAAAACCCTAGCAATGAGCATATTTAAATCAGCGAGACGTCCAAGCTCCTGCCCCACGATCAGTGTTTCCCCGCCCGGTAAGTAACTCACTCTCACTTGGCCATCTGTCCATTTGCTGCCGTACTTGATTGGCAGCTTCTGAATCTGATTATTTTTTATAGTAGAAATATCGGGGACTTCCCTGAGGTTACCTGCGAGCACTTTTCCTTGCTCATCCAAAAACAGAAAAACCTCTTGGCCGGAGTCCACTCGATCCGAAAAGATGAGTTCAGTAATGCGTAAAACGCCCTCGCGCCCCCCTCGCTCGTACGCAATACTCAGCCTTTGCATAGTAGAGTTGACTTGACGTATATATTCGCTGCGCAGCGCACCAAAGACCTGCACATAGAAAAAGCCGATCAAGAACAGGGTCGTAAATATAGCTAAGGCACTGTAATTCAACGTTAATCTAAACGAGGTAGAGTCCCAAAGACGTTTAATACGCTCAATCATCACTGTGTTTTATGGTCACGCCATCAACGGTATCTTTATCGGTTAGCACATAACCCCTACCACGCACCGTGTGTAATAAATCTCGTGCCCCCTCGCGAGCAATTTTGCGTCGCAAACGGCTCACCAACACATCAATCACGTTCGATTGTGGGTCAAAGCTATACCCCCAAACTACCTCTAGCAGCATGGTACGCGTGACGATTTTATGAGAATTCATCATTAGATAGGCCAAGAGCTTAATTTCTCGTGGCTGTAAATCTAGAATTTGCTCTGCCCTTGTGACCTTTTGACTGGCTACATTCATGACCAGATCGGCCACTTGCAAATTCTTGAGCTCTGTCATGTCTTGACTACGACGAATTAAGGCCTGCAGTCTGGCCGCCAGCTCCTGGAAAGAAAAGGGCTTAATAAGATAATCGTCGCCCCCCGCCTTCAACCCATCAACCTTATCGTCTACTCCAGATAAGGCACTTAACACCAGCACAGGCACTTTTTTGCCCAGAGCACGTAAGGTAAACAGAATGGATAAGCCATCCACATTGTCGGGCAGCATGCGATCCAAAATAATCACATCCCAGATATCTTTCATGGCGTTGTCTAGGCCCTGCACCCCGTCATGACTGACCATCACGGTATACCCTAACTCACTCAAGCCATTCACTAAATAGCGTGCATTTTCTTTGTCGTCTTCGATTAACAAACAATTCCACATACCCACACCTAATTTAGCGCCTTGTTTAACACTAGGCACACATTATTCTCTGTCACTGGCTCAGTAACATCGCCTGCATAAAATAAGCGTCATTATTGTTTTTCTAGGCTGACCGCTATCGTGTTCACCCTTGCTTGTTACTAGTCCATCAAACGACCAAGCATTCATCACATTGGCCTATCAGATGGGCTAATTAGCTTCAGTCTGTAAGGTAGGGATAACCTTTTGCACATCGAAGCCTTGGCTTTGGGCGTAGTCGAGTAAATCTTGCACGCGTTTTTTATCAGCCTGTGGCTGGCGTGACAACACCCAAAGATATTCGCGATTAGGTGTACCCACTAACGAGTACTGATAATCGCCCTCGATTTTCATAATCCAGTAGTCACCCCATACCGCTGGTAGCCAAGACAGCCAAGCAGGCGCAAAGCGCACCTGTAGCTTAGCATTACTGACGGGCGAAACAGATTGGTTCAGGCGCCCAACCGCCTGTGCCTGATCAACTTTTGCCTCGCGGTTTTTACACTGATTGGTGACACCAAGGCGCTCATCAGCTAACAACACATAGTCGGCCCGTACGTCACTAACACAACTATTTTGAAACTTGTTGGGTAGACGAGCCTGCTCATACCAGCTCCCTACATACTTTTTAAGGTCGACATCAGACTGCACCGCCAACGGCGCATGTTGAGTGGAACAACCCAACAATACACTTACGAGGCTTAACATTACAACACGACGCATGACAGGTCCTTATGACAGTGTGTTCGTTAGCGTTTTTCAGCACTGTAACGATGAATTTACGCTCCTGGATCGGTTGGACCGAGTTGATCAGGATGACAGTTCGTAGCGTTAACTTCATTATTGTCACCGAAATCACAGGTAATACCGGGCAAGTCTTCCAGTTCCTTGACAACGTGTTTTTCTTGGGCGGTACATGCCCCTAAAACTACTAGGCAGGCCGTTACATACAGTGAGCTACGTCGCATAAAGCATATCCTTATCATTAAGGCTATTATTTTACCCTGTACTTTTACAATAAAATGGCATTTAGCCGTTTAATCTCGTGCGTCAGGGTGAGTGACGTCGTCAAGAGTAAAGGCTAACATCATGACTTGCCTTAAAAGCCCCATAAAACAATGAGATAACTACAGAACATTATGTAGCGCTAGTTTGGTTAAGGTGATGCTGAGTCTTCAAACGTAAAACGTAAATGCTCTACGGCTTCTAAAGAGGTACTGAAAATATTCTCTGCGCCAAATGTCGTACGCAAATCGCAGCGCTCAAACAGCTCTCGAAACTGACCATGTATAGCCGCCACACAAAAACGTACGCCTTGCGCGTGAAACTCAGCCTGTAATTGGGCTAAGCACAGCGCCCCTGTTACGTCTAAATTAGCACATGCTTGCGCATCTAATACAATGGCTTTTATAGGTTCACCACTTTCCACAATAAGCTCTTTGAGGCGTTGCTGAAAGTAGTCGCTATTAAAAAATAACAAAGAAGCATCAAAGCGATACACCAGCACCCCAGATAAAGGTCGTGCTAGAGGCGCATGCGCGATATTAAATAAACGCCCGCCTTGCGGAACCTGCCCTAACACTGCATCTCGTGGCCTAGCTACCGTACGCAGTTGGTTAACTAAGGCAAGCAATACGGCGAGCAAAATCCCTTGCAACACGCCTAGCGTTAACACTCCTAAAGAGGTTAACAAGCAGATCCGCAACTCCGAAGGGCTGACCTTATACAGATGCCGTAACGCGCTTAGGTCAATCATCTTGATGGCGGCTTGAATCAATACGGCGCCTAGTGCAGCGGCCGGAATCCACGCTAAGGCATCAGAAAATAGCAGAACTACGATAAAGACATAAAAAGCCGTACTGAGATTGACCAGAGAAGTTTTACCGCCCACCATATTATTAATAGCGGTACGGGAATCGGCGCCGCTAATAGCGAAACCTCCGCTCAGTCCTGCAGAAACGTTTGCCAGGCCAATAGCAATCATGTCTTGATTCGGATAGATACGATAGTGATTACGTGCGGCAAAGCTGCGAGCGGTTAACATGGCAGAACAAAAACTCACTAAGCTAATTGCCAATGCATCGCCAAATAGGCTTCGAGTTTCCGCATAACTGACCTTAGGCAGTTGCAAACTGGGTAAGCCCCCTGCCACTTCGCCCACTAACTCCACGCCGTAATGCTCTACCTTAAAAGCCCAACTGACCGCGCTCAGCGCCACTATAGCCAGTAAAGGAGAAGGCCAGCGAGGTAGACGCCAGAGCAATAAACCCGTTATCAGAAAGGTGCCAACACTAACCAAAACCGTTGGCCAATGCATTTCGCCAAGCTTTTGTCCTGCCTCCCAGACAATCGGAAAAAACACCTTCGCTTCTATGGTGACGCCCATTACTTTACTAAGCTGACCCGCCAGAATCGCTAAGGCAACCCCATTCATGAATCCTACCAAAATAGGACGGGATAAAAAGTCAGCAATAAACCCTAAGCGCAGTATTCCCCCCAGTATCGTAAACACACCCACCATCACAGTCAGCACCACGGACAGCTCAATATAGTGCTCAGTACCTGCTATGGCCAATGGTGCAAGAGCCGCTGCGATCATGGCGCACGTAGCTGAATCCGGGCCTAAGACTAGCTGTCGCGATGAACCTAAAAAGGCATACACAATGAGTGGCAAGATGCAGACATATAAACCTATGAGCGGGGGAAACCCCGCCAAATTTGCATAGGCGATCGCAGTAGGAATCTGAATCGCAGCCACTGACAAACCGGCCAGCGCATCCGCACGCGCATCGCCGAACGTATAGTGCCGTAATGTAGACAGCAATGGGAGCTGAGCAAAACGACGCTCAGTGGTAATAATAGGCGCTTGTTCAGAACCGGTATCAGACATACATTCTCGGCAAAAACTCGAAAAACAACGCTCTCACTACGGACTTACGTCGACGCAATCGCGTAATCAACGCAAGATAGTAACCCATGTCTTACTGGTGTAAACCTATCATCGCTCTACGCTCAACATATATCAGACAAAAAAAAGCTTGCCAACACACTGTGCTGGCAAGCCAAAAAAAGATTAGCGATATCAATAAACTACGACAGAACGAATCGACTCACCTCGGTTCATGAGTTCAAACCCCTCGTTAATACGTTCTAGGGGCAGATGATGAGTAATCAAATCGTCAATATTGATCTTACCTTCCATGTACCAATCGACGATTTTAGGTACATCGGTACGCCCACGGGCGCCACCAAAAGCGGAGCCTTTCCAGACACGGCCTGTCACCAACTGGAAAGGACGAGTTTGAATCTCGGCCCCGGCTTCGGCAACACCAATAATGATGGACTGCCCCCAACCGCGGTGGCAGCACTCTAGCGCCTGACGCATCACCTTGGTATTACCCACGCACTCAAAGCTATAGTCAGCGCCGCCATCGGTAAGCTGAATAATGTGATCGACGACGTTTTCCACCTCGTTGGGGTTCACAAAATCGGTCATACCAAATTTACGCGCCATGGCTTCACGTTCGGGATTCAAATCAACCCCAATGATTTTATTGACGCCCACCATTTTGGCGCCTTGAATCACGTTCAAGCCAATGCCGCCCAAACCAAAAACCACCACGTTCGCACCCGCCTCGACATTGGCCGTAAACAATACGGCCCCCAACCCTGTCGTGACTCCACAGCCGATATAGCACACCTTATCAAACGGAGCATCGTTACGGATTTTTGCTAATGCTATTTCGGGCACCACAATGTGGTTAGCAAAGGTGGACGTACCCATGTAATGGTGGATAGGTTTGCCGTCTATACTAAAACGCGAGGTACCATCCGGCATCAAACCTTTACCCTGTGTAGCACGAATGGCTGTACACAAGTTCGTCTTACGCGACAAACACGACTTACATTGACGACACTCAGGTGTATATAAAGGAATCACATGGTCGCCAGGACGCAGACTGCTAACACCAGGTCCGGTCTCCAGCACGACACCCGCCCCCTCATGGCCTAAAATCGCCGGGAACAGGCCTTCAGGATCAGCACCTGATAAGGTGTAGAGATCAGTGTGACAAATACCAGTGGCTTTAATTTCCACCAACACCTCACCCGCTTTGGGGCCCTCTAAGCTGACATCCTCAACAGTCAGGGGCTCCCCTGCCTTCCACGCTATCGCTGCTCTCGTTTTCAACATCGACGTACTCCTATTATTCAAATTCATGATATCTGGGCAGTGGATACTGCATGCGCTGTGCACATGTAAACGACAAGCTACAGATCAATTGCCCTATCAAGTTGATGCCGCCACAAAGTCTAAGATGCAGCGCCACTTAATACAAGGCGGTCAACCCCTAGCGTAGCGGCGTTTGAGCGATAACTTTCACTGATTCACAAGTCAGTGTGTAACGGCTACGGATCACTTCGCTCCATGCGTGAAACAACAGTGCTCCAAAGATGAGAAAAACTCCGTTACTTTTAGTTTCTTTTCTTTTTTAATTTACTCAAACCCGCTTAAAATGCGGCTCTTGCGCCTAACTCCATTTAATTATTTGGACTTGCATAATAAATAGTTGACCGACATAATGTGTTCAAGGACACGAGAAAACACACTTTGAGCACGCACGCTGTGAGCAAGCCAGTAGGTCTTGCCACGGTCAAAAGACTTGTCACAAAACCATAATGGAGACAACCTGATGAAGCGTCTTGTGCTCGCTGTCGTCATGGGGGCTAGTGCTTTTACTGCCCAAGCCAACGACAAACTAGTTCAGCTATCGCAATCCAACAATAACTGGGTGTTACCCGGTAAGGACTATAGTGCTACCAACTATAGCCCGATGGATCAGATCAACATTGATAACGTTAAAGAGTTACGCCCCTCTTGGTCTTTTTCGACGGGCCTACTAAACGGTCACGAAGGAACGCCCTTGGTAGTGGACGGTGTCATGTATATACACTCGCCATTCCCGAATAATACTTATGCGTTAGACTTAAAAGAGCCCGGCAAAATCCTGTGGTCCCACAAACCTAAGCAAAGTGCTGCTGCGCGCTCTGTAGCATGTTGTGACGTGGTCAACCGTGGTTTGGGCTATTGGCCTGGCGACGACAAGACAGAACCGCGGATTCTTAAAACCTTGCTCGACGGCCACGTGGTCGCGCTAGACGCTAAAACGGGCGAAGAAGTTTGGAAAATAGAAAACTCGGATTACCGAGTCGGTTCAACATTAACCATTGCTCCGTTTGTCGTTAAAGACCTCGTTATTATCGGCTCCTCTGGCGCTGAGTTAGGAGTACGCGGTTATGTGACAGCATACAACGTACATACGGGCGAGCAAGTATGGCGCGCCTATGCTACCGGCCCTGATGAAGACATCTTATTAGCCGACGACTTTAATGATCAAACGCCGCAGTACGGCCAACGTGGTCTAGGAGTGTCTACGTGGGAAGGTGACGCCTGGAAAATTGGCGGTGGCACCAACTGGGGATGGTACGCCTACGATCCCTCCACCAACATGATTTATTTCGGCAGTGGTAATCCTGCTCCATGGAACGAAACCATGCGTCCAGGCGACAACAAATGGACGATGGCCATTTGGGGGCGCGATGTGGACACAGGCCAAGCAAAGTTTGCTTATCAAAAAACCCCTCACGATGAGTGGGACTATGCGGGTGTCAACGTCATGATGCTCAGTGAGCAAAAAGACAAAGACGGCAACATGCGCAAGCTGCTCACCCACCCCGATCGCAACGGCATTATTTACACGCTAGACCGCGAAACAGGTGAGTTAGTATCCGCTGACAAAATGGATGACACGGTCAACTGGGTCAAACATGTAGATTTAAAAACCGGTTTGCCCATGCGCGATCCCGAGTACGGCACTCGTATGGACCACAAAGCACGTGATATCTGCCCTGGAGCGATGGGTTACCACAACCAAGGACACGACTCTTACGATCCTAAACGTCAAAAGTTCTTCATGGGACTAAACCATATCTGCATGGATTGGGAGCCCTTTATGCTGCCTTACCGTGCTGGTCAGTTCTTTGTCGGCGCCACGCTATCTATGTACCCAGGTCCCAAAGGCGATCGTCAGAATTTCGTTGGCTTAGGTCAAGTGAAAGCGTATGACGCCATTACGGGCGATTTTGCTTGGGAAAAAATGGAGCGCTTCTCCGTCTGGGGCGGCACCATGGCAACAGCGGGTGGCTTAGTATTCTACGGCACCCTCGATGGCTTCTTGAAAGCGCGTAATTCGGATACAGGCGAACTGGTGTGGAAGCACAGACTGCCTTCTGGTGCAATTGGTCACCCCATGACCTTTGAGCAAGATGGTGTGCAATACGTCGCCATATTCTATGGCGTAGGCGGATGGCCTGGCGTTGGTCTGGTGTTTGACTTAGATGACCCGACAGCCGGTTTAGGTTCAGTAGGTGCCTTTAAGAATATTCAGCACTACACCCAAATGGGCGGTGGTGTGATGGTATTTTCATTGGACGGTAAGTCTCCCTACACCGAAGACATCACTTTTGCTGAATACCCAGACAGCTAAGTACTCCACCTACTCTTAGTATCACCTACTGCGCAATCACACTCATTGCGCAGTAGCGCAACGATGTATGGAATCAATTATGACCCGTGAACACTGCTCTCTCCAGCCTACCCGCCACACGGAAAAATGGGCCGTCGCAGCCTTATCCTTGGCCATGAGCTGCTTATCTATTAGCGCCTATGCTGGTCCTGAAGAAGAACTACGCATCTGCGCCACGCATGAGGCTCCCTTCTCGCAAAACGATGGCCTCGGTTTTGAAAATCGGATTGCTGTCGTCATGGCTGAAGCCATGGGACGCAAGCCGGTTTTTGTCTACAGTGAGCGCCCCGGTATTTACTTAGTGCGCGACTACTTAGACGAGAATCTCTGTGACGTAGTTATGGGCCTTGACGCAGGTGACCCCCGTGTACTGACCACCAAGCCCTACTATCGCACCAGCTACGTGTTGGTCACACGCAAAGACAAAAACATCACCATCAAAGATTGGAATGATGACAACCTGAGTAAACTTAATAATATCGCCGTTCCTTTAGGTTCTCCGCCCGTGGAGATGCTTAAGGCCATCGGCAAGTTCGAAAACAATATGAACTATATGTATTCATTGATTGATTTCAAACAACCTCGTAACCAATACGTACGCGTAGACCCTTCACGCATGATTAGTGACGTAGTGCAAAACAAAGCCGATGGCGCCATGGCCTTTGGCAGTGAAGTAGCGCGTTATGTGAAAGCGTCTAGTGTTCCGTTAGACATGGTCCTCTTGCCGCCTGACATCGTCCCCGACCACAACAATCAAACCATTGAGTTCGTCTACGCAGAGTCTATGGCGGTTCGCAAGGACGATACAGCGCTGCTGGATGCGTTGAATCAAGCTCTGCCTAAGGCGCAAGCCAAGATTGATCAAATTCTACAAGAGGAAGGGATTCCCTTGCTCCCCATCGACTCCTAAACGCTCACCTTATTTTTACGCATACGAATAGGAAACACATTATGAAGTTAACGGGATGGAAGTCCATGCTCAGTGGCCTAATCATGGCAGGCGGGCTTGCCAGCACACCAGCGGCGGCACAGATGTTTATCAATGCCGTGTCGGGGCAGCCCCTAGAACTAGACACTGGACGTGAAGAGGAGCGCGACACCCCTGCCGTCAAAGAGTTCTTACAAACCATGCAAAACCCTTATAACGAAGATCAGCAAGCCTTACCAAAAGGGCGTTCAATATTTAACACGGCCTGCTCAGGCTGCCATGGCTACTTGGGCGAAGGCAAGATCGGCCCGGCCCTCAACCACGACGGCTGGCATTATGAGCTAGAAACCGACAAGGGTTTGTTCGAGGTCATTTTTGGTGGAGCAGATCGCCAAATGGGGCCACAGAATGAGTTTCTCACCCAAGATGAAATTTTGCATGTCATGGCATGGGTGCGCCATCTCTATACCGGTGACCCAGACAGTGCGGTTTGGCTCACCGACGAACAACGAAGTACCTTCCAACCCTATAAAGAAGAATCTAAGTAGTAATTTTGTTGCATACCTAAACAGTGCCCTTAGAAGCACATAATCGCTCCATTTATTGGACACCACAGGAGGAAGCATCATGACGAAAAAAACACTATGGCGCCGCTTCGGAAATATGCTCGCGGTCTCCGTTTTTTCTTTAGCCGCAGGCTCTGCCAGCGCGTATACCGGGACTGAATGTAAGGAGCCAGGCAACTGCTGGCAAGCGAAGCCCGGCTATCCTGAACAGATCGCAGGCAGCAAATACGACCCTAAACACGATCCCAAAGAACTCGCTAAACAGCAAGAAAGCATCCAAGCCATGGAGGCGCGTAACAAGCAGCGTGTCGAGCATTATAAAAAAACCGGCAAATTTATCTATGACGTCAAGAAAATCCCAGCCTCCTAAGCGCGCTGCTTAGTTGCTGCAGCTCTTCCAGGCGTATCGCTAGGTAGCCCTACGCCTGGTCTTAAATACACTGACTAGAGGGAATCGTCTTATGGTAGCTACGAGCACCACCAGTCTGGATCAACTGGCCCTGTGGCGGCAACAAGCTCTATCCATGGAGCAACAGCTAAACCAACTGGTGTTAGGGCAAGAACACGTCGTACGCCTATTGTGCATTGCTATTTTTGCGCGTGGCCATGTCTTACTAGAGGGGGATGTCGGGTTAGGAAAAACTCTTTTACTACGCGCCATGGCTAAAGTACTAGGCGGCGCTTATAGTCGAGTAGAAGGCACCATTGACCTCATGCCTGCCGATCTGGTGTATTACACCTACCTAGATGAGGCGGGCAAACCAGCCGTAAAGCCTGGCCCCTTATTACAGCAAGGCGAACAGCTAAGCGTTTTCTTTTTTAATGAAATTAATCGCGCTCGTCCACAAGTTCATGCTTTGTTATTACGTCTGATGGCCGAGCGCAGCCTAAGTGCTTTTAATCAGGACTATTTCTTCCCTCATTTACAGGTATTTGCCGACCGCAACCAAGTTGAAAAAGAGGAAACGTTCGAATTACCTGCCGCTGCACGTGACCGCTTTTTTATGGAAGTACGAGTAGAGCCTCCCCAGGAGCCTGAAATTCGTAAACAACTCATTTTCAATTCACGCTTTCACGATGTAGACGCGCTGATACATTCCCTTCCGAATAGTGGTATCGACTTTTCACAGTTGGGACGCATCGCTGAGCAAATCCAGCAACATGTCGTTGCCAGCCCTTTACTTGAGGACTATGTGTTGCGTTTGTGGGAAGCCATCCGGTATCCGGAACGAGTAGGTATCGTCTTGGCAGGTATCAATATGGACGAACTCATCATGGGAGGTGCAAGCCCTAGAGGCATGGCCATGTTAGTGCGAGCCGCCAAAGTAAGAGCCTGGCTGGAGGGGCGAAACATATTATTGCCTGATGATATACGCGCCGTGTTTTACGAAACGGTCGCTCACCGTGTTTTCCTTAACCCCTTCTATAGCATGCAGCAAGACACCTTGTTACCTAGTCTATGTAAAACAATTTTTCAGCATATCCCCACACCATGAACGGCAAAAAATCGTATAGGGGCGGTGTCGATTTGAGCTACCCCCTACGTTGGCGCGTCAATAGTGTGCTGTATGGCGCTCATCGAGCCACCGGGCATAGCGACAGCGGTAATTTCAAGGGCTTTCAAGCATTTAGTCGCCACCCAGACATACGTAGAATTGATCTACGCCGCAGCGTACGTGACCCATTCGGTCAATGGTATGTTAAAGATTATGAGCCTCGTACTCCCGTGCAAGTGCATATTCTTATCGATGTATCGGCTTCCATGCGAGCCGGTGGCGAGCCCACTCCCATTACGGTCGCCAAAGTACTAAGCACAGCCTTAAGTCATGCGGCATATAGTAATGGTGATGCCCTAAGCATTTACGCCTGTGGCTCTCAAATCGAGCTGCAATCGGCTGGCCCAGGTCAACGGGCTCGTGCCCGTAGTGCGCAGCATATTTATCAGCACTTGCAACAAACACCTGCCCAAGCACAAGGTGCTCAAGCCTTACTACAAGCTGCCCAACGTTTGGGAGCGCGGCGCAGCATCGTGTTCCTTATTTCGGACTTTATGTTCGAACCACAGTATTGCGAGCAAGTCTTGCAGGCTCTGGGGCGCCACGACGTGATTGCTATCGTCATGGATACCCAACCCCTAGATCATTTCCCCTCGTGGGGCTTAAGTTTGTGGCATGACGCTGAATCAGGGCAAAAAAGATTGCTATTTATGCGTCCCAAACTTTTACAGCAATGGCGCACCGATCAAGCAGCACGTCAACACTCATTAAATAAGCTGTTGCTACGTTACGGCATTGCTCCGTTTCGCCCCACCCAGCCAGACTGGCTCACTGCTTTTGCCCGCCATCTTATGGAGCGCTAATCATGAGGGCTTTACGATACATAGTTGGATGTTGCTTGTTACTGATCACCGGGCTCTGTCTGGCCGGGCCCCAGTTGCTTGAGCAACGCACACCCAGAACCATTGCTTGGCTCACGGGCGACTTGATTGAGCACCAGTTTGTGCTACAGACGCCCTTGGATCAAGCTCTTATCGAGGCTTCACTGCCTGCTCCAGGCCCCCTTAACTATTGGCTTACCCTGCGTTCGGTTGAGCTGAACAGCAGGCAGCGCAAGGGGCACTATTATTATGTGCTGAAACTCATCTATCAAAGCTTTTACATCCCCCTGGATGTTAGTGTTAGAGAAACACCCAGCTTTATTCTAACTTTTCAATCCCCTTCCGACGCCAACCCTAGCCAGCTAACTATTCCCGCGTGGACTTTTACGATGTCACCATTGCGGCCTGTTACCCTAGCCAGCTCGGACAGCCTGCCCGTGCTGCAAGCCGATAGACTGCTAAGCCCTCCTAGTCTCGCTGCCTTGGAACAACAAATAGTCTGGCTTACTCTAGTGCTACTAGTCTTGAGCTTGCTCCTGTGCCGCCATTACAGCTATTGGCCTTTTCAGCACCGTGGCCATCGAGCCTTCGCTCATGCCTATCGAGCGGTTCAACGCCTGTCTGAACAGCCCACTATGCATCGTTACCAACAAGCCTTGCGTCATCTGCATCAAGCCTTAAGACAGGTTAATGCTAATGCCACCCTACTCCAAGAGGACCTGCCACTTTTTTTGCGGCATCACCCCACTTACGCTTTTCTAGCAGCAGATCTTCAAGTACTTTTTCAGCACTCTCAAGCGGTATTTTATGCTGACCACCCACTTTCTGAGACCGAGCTTGAACTGGCATGGCAGCAACTATTGCACCTCGCTAAAGCTCTGCGCCAAGCGGAACGAAAGGAACGCATTTAAATGTCTTTACTACCTGCCTTCGCTGTAGACCATATTAGTGCTGTGTATATCGGCTTGCTGCTAGCTCTACTACCTTGGTGCTTAAGGCCCCGACTCATTTCACTTGCGCCTTATTTAAACAGTCTTCCCAAAGACCGCGGTTCATCCGTGGTGGATATCGGACTACGATTTTTAGGCAGTTTGGCAGCACTAGCATTAAGCCTTGCCTTAGCTGGCATACACTTACCCGGTGGCCAGGTAGAAAAAATCGCCCAAGGAGCCCATTTAGCCTTAGTGATTGATCGTAGCTCAAGTATGAACGAGTCTTTTGGCCACCTTGGCTCAACAAGCGATGTATCCAAAGCCCAAGCAGCTAAGCTATTGCTACGTGATTTTGCTCAGGAACGCGATAAAGATCAGATAGCGGTAGTGGCCTTTTCAACCACCCCGATGCCTATCCTTCCGTTAACCTCTAAGCCTGAAGCGATTCAGGCTGCGATCAAAGCCATCGACCACCCCGGCTTGAGCCACACTGACATAGGCAGAGCATTGCTGTTGTCATTAAACATGCTTTATACACACCCAGACCCTCTCACCTCTCGTGCAGTCATACTGGTCTCGGATGGGGCAGGCGTCATCAGCCGTGAAGTGCAAGACCAACTGCGCAACAACTTATTGCGTCAACCTACTCAATTGTATTGGCTTTTTATTCGTAGCAGCGGCACACCCAGCATCTATGAGCGTCCGTCTGACCGACGCCGGGATACTCCGCAAGCCATGCCAGAACGTCATCTGCATTTGTTCTTTGAGTCGCTTGGTATCCCCTATCATGCTTTTGAGGCTGAAACTCCCTCCGCCGTAGCCACTGCTTTAGCGCAAATCGATGCCCAAGAACAGCAAACCATACGCTATATAGAAGACGTCCCCCGTACCGACTTAGTTCACTACGCTACTGGCCTAGCGTTATTGTGCGTCGGTTTGTTGGCTATCGCGTTATGGCTAGAACGCTCGTTTACGTTCGCTTTACCTCACGAAGATTAGAGGCCCATCCATGCGTACTTTAACCCGTCCTGCCCCGCCCTTGCATGTACTAAAACGTCTCTATCCTATAGTGCTCGCGCTATTAATAGCGGTGGTACTGGCTTTCCTCTTTCAACAAGTCGTCTTGCTTATACAGTCCCAGCGCACCACTCAGACAGTTGCCCGCATTAGTCAAGGTTATGAACAGCCGATTGACCTAGAGGATGATCTATACGTTCTATTTTCCCAAGCACAGCAATATGGATTTCGCGAACAACTCGATGACGCAACCTTGCTCACCGAAACCATTTACTTGCGAGCAAAAAAGACAACAGAAAAAAGTCTAGCTGCTGACGCACTGTATAACCTTGCCAATGCCCGCCTACGTCAAGGCATTAGCTTGCTAGAACAGGGTCGGCTTGAACGTGCAACACAGCCCCTATTGCTTGCACGCGACTACTACACCCGCACCCTGAGCCTAACCCCTGAGCATTGGGATGCACGCTACAACCTGGACATCACTGCTCGGATGGTGCGCCAGTTGCCACGCCAGCCCATACAGGAAGAGGATGAAGCGACAGAAATAGAAAAACCCGAAGAGCTATGGAGCGAAGTTCCCGGCGTTCCACGAGGCCTGCCATGATTCCTAGTACTTTACACCGACTACGCAAAGTCCTGCTTGCTCTGTCGCTGCTATGCTGCTTGCTTGCTCTGTGGCAGCCGCATTGGCCAAGCCAACAAAATTACTATCGCCTCCTGTTTACGGTCGACATCACTGGAAGCATGAATGTGCGTGATTATCAATATCAAGATGAGCCACAAAGCCGCTTAGAGCGCAGTAAACAAGTAATGATAGATATCTTGCAAAAGCTGCCTTGCGGTTCACAAGTAGCACTCTCTATTTTTACCGAAAGGCGCAGCTTTCTGCTACTAGAAAACGTTGAGGTTTGCCAGAACTATAGCCCATTGATTCAGTCAATCAATATGCTCAACTGGCGTATGGCTTGGGAAGGGGATAGCCATATCGCACGCGGTCTTCACAGTGCCCTAGAATTAGCACAGGGGCTGCAAAGTGACCTTATTTTCATTAGCGATGGTCAAGAGTCTCCACCACTGCCCTACCACGGTGGGCCGGTTTACGAGGCGCCTGATAATGCCCCTTACATCCCAAAAGGTTTTATATTAGGGGCTGGTGCTAGAGCCTTGTCCCCCATCCCAAAATTCAATGATCAAGGCCATGAAATTGGCTTCTATGAAGAGGATGAGGTTGATCAAGAGAACCGCCTAGGCATACCTCCCAGCGGATCGCAAGATCGTGAGGGATGGCACCCTCGCAACGCCCCATTCGGGGCCAGTAAGGCGCACGGCACAGAACACTTGTCATCGGTCAAACAAAGCTATTTACAAGAACTCGCGCTAGATACCGCATTACATTATGCTGACTTGAACGACGCTACATCCGTACTTAGCTTATTGCCCCACAAGCTTCACACACAGCAACAAAGTAGTCCCTTGAGTACACGCCCTCTGTGGATCGGCTTAGCACTGCTATGGCTGACTCTTTATTATCTAAGCGGCATACCGCGCCGTGGCTTTTTGAACATCAAAGGAAAAAAAGGGAAAGTCCATTCATCAGGGGCAGACTAGCCTTTAAGACTTAATTAGACTGCTTTGGTAGTACACGCTCGCGTTCAGGATTGGATCTAAACACCATCGGGACATCCTGCTTGGTCAAACCAGGAACAGGGCGAGCCTGCTCGACAGCAGCACGAATCAGCGGGTGATACGATGATTTACTACACACTGGATCCGCGTTGCTCGCGTCGCCCGTTAACATTAAGGCCTGACAACGGCATCCGCCTAAATCCTGCGCCTGCTCTGGGCAACTGCGACACGGCTCTTGCATCCAGTCGGTGCCTCGATATTTGTTAAATAAAGGACTGTCATACCAGATGCTCTGCAACGGCTGTTGCTGTACGTTAGGAAACTCAATATTAGGAATGTCGCGCGCCGCATGGCAAGGTAAGGCTACGCCGTCAGGGGCGACTACTAAAAACACATTCCCCCAGCCATTCATGCAGCGTTTCGGGCGTTGCTCAAAATAATCTGGCACGACAAACAACACCTCACACGCTTTGCCGATCTGCTGACGTTTACGTTGCACCACCGCCTCGGCTGCCTGTAGCTGCTCTGAGGTAGGCAATAACAGATGACGGTTCTTCATAGCCCAACCATAATACTGCGTGTTCGCTAACTCTAAATACTCTGCTCCCATAGACACTGCCATGTCCATAATTTGTTCAATATGCGGCAGGTTGTAGCGATGCATCACGCAGTTCATCACCATAGGGTAACCGGCTTCTTTAATCAGCCTTGCCACCTTTTGCTTTAACTCGAAAGTACGCGTATTAGATAAAAAATCATTCAACTCACGCGTCGAGTCTTGAAAGGAAAGCTGGATATGATCTAAACCTGCTGCTTTTAATGCTGCTAAGCGAACTTCGGTCAGCCCAACCCCAGAGGTCAGCAAGTTAATATAGAACCCTAGTTCATGTGCATGCGCCACGATCTCTTCTAAATCGGGGCGCAACAAAGGCTCACCTCCCGATAAGCCTAACTGCACAGCCCCCATGGCTCTAGCCTGCTCCAACACAGACAACCACGTCGCCGTATCCAGCTCGCGGCCCACCTGGCTATAATCAACAGGGTTATAACAAAAGGCGCAATGCAAAGGGCAGCGATAAGTTAACTCCGCCAACAGCCAATAACAAGGTCCTGTCGCGGTGGAGCCAGAAGTAATCATCGTGACCTCCTAAACACTATTTCTGCACCCAACCCCGCTCCATCGCATGGGCTAAGAACTGTATGACATCTTCGTGTATATCATCAGCATCAAATTGCCGCGCTAACTCAGCGCTAATTTGAGCCACCGATTGCTCACCGTTGCAATACTTGAGTATTTCAGCTGCACTGTCATTAAGGCGCACCATACCCTCTGGATACAACAGCACATAAGCTTGCTGCGCCGGCTCCCACTGCAGACGAAACATAGCTTTCATTACTGGGAAACTGTCGAGCTCTATATTTGTCATGGCATTAAACCTTTCTCCATGGCATCCATCATGCTCCACAGCACATCCAGCTTAAAGCGTAATATTTCCACCGCACGCTCTTGCTCTGCGCGTGTGGTGAAGTGTTCTAGAGTCACGGCCAAACCATGCTCTACATCACGCTTAGCTAACGGTACTCGTGAGCGAAAATAATGCAAACCCTCTGCTTGAATCCAAGGGTAATGTTGGGGCCAATTGGCTAATCTATCTTGATGAATTTTGGGTGCAAACATTTCAGTCAGAGAAGAACACACCGCCTCATGCCACGGTGCTCTACGAGCAAAGTTAACGTATGCATCCACTGCAAACCGCACCCCCGGCAGCACATGCTCTAAAGACCAAAGCTCGTCCCGCGTCAGTCCAACCGCCTCGCCCAGATTAGCCCACGCCTCAATGCCGCCAGGATTATCCTCCCAACCATCATGATCAAGAATACGCAGCACCCAGCGCCGGCGCGTTTCTCGATCCGAGCAATTGGCCATAATGGCAGCATCTTTAAGCGGTATATTGATTTGATAGTAAAAACGGTTCGCCACCCAACCCCGAATTTGAGCTGGACTACACTCACCCTTGTTGAGCTTAATATTAAAGGGGTGGTAGATGTGATAGTACTGCTCTAAAGAGCGTAGCTTCGCCTCGAACTGACTTGGCGTCCATACCGCTGCTTGTTTTGTCATGATTAGACCTCGAATTCCATACCGTCATAGCCCACTTCAATACCGTGTTGCGTCAGCACCGCCCTCTCGGCAGAGTCTTCCCTCAATATGGGATTGCTATTATTAATATGTACCAAGACCTTACGCGGAACATGCCCCTGATGGTTTAAGCTGTCGAGCAACTCAATCATGCCTCCAGCCCCCGATAGCGCAAGGTGCCCCATTTGCGACGATTTTTTTGCCGACAAACCGAGCTGTATCATTTCATCTTCAGCCCATAGAGTGCCGTCTACTAATACCACATCGGCCCGCCGCATATAATGGCTCACGTGCTCTTCCGGTTCACCCAGCCCCGGCGCATAAAACAAACATTGCTCACTAGCTAGATTTTCTATCCATAAGCCAATGTTATCGCCTAACTGAGGTCGATCACGATTCGGTGAGTAAGGCGGCGCTTTACTGCTTAACGGCACCGCAGTGATACGAACATCATGTAGAAAATCTAACCCTGTGATCGCTTGCCCCGTCAGCGAAAGCTCGTGATGCTCAACACCACAGTAATGACTCAGGATAGAAGTGATCGGAAAACCGGTAGAAATATCTTCCCACACCGCTGCCGAGGTATACAAGGGCCAAGGTCGGGCAAACTCACGTAACATCAGCAACCCAGTTACATGGTCAATTTGCGCGTCAGTCAGTAATACCGCCGCAATACCCGTGTCGCGTACTTTTCGTGCTGGCTGTAACTCTGGGTTGTCCCGTATTTGCTTAAGCAAGTCCGGAGAAGCATTAATCAATAACCAGTCTTGATCATTGGTGCTGACTGCTATCGAGGACTGAGTTCTTGCTTGGGCCTTTATCGTACCCGCTCGCAGGCCAGCACAATTAGGACAATTACAATTCCACTGAGGAAATCCGCCCCCAGCTGCAGAACCTAAAATTTTAATTTTCATGCACAATTTCTAGCCGGCAGCCTAAGCTGCCGGAACCCCCATGTGAAGCTTAACGATTGGCAATATACATCGTGACTTCAAAGCCAAATCGGTAGTCTACGTAAGATGGTTTACTCCATTTCATTTTGACCTCCTGGATCACAGACGCGCTTAGTCTGCGCAAATACTTAAGGGTTAAACTACTAAGGTACACTTTGAGGACGAGAGTGCTTACACTTTGAGCACGCCGAGCCAGTCTAGCAACGCGTCAAAAAGAAAACAAGATAACTTTTAATATCAATTGCTTAGATGATGCAACAACAAAAATTAGACGTCCCGAATCCAACACACAATGCCCCATATTGATGACAAACTGTCCCCTAAACAACCCACTTTCGATGCATCACAGGGAATTCCCTGATCAGCGTATTCAACATGAGTTTTTCCTGCGCACAGGTGATTCCCAGCGTATTTTTGTACGCCTTATAGGGCATGCCAAGGGCACAGCAGTGTTATTACTTCACGGGGGACCGGGCTCAGGAAGCAGTTTGGGGATGAGCGCCCCGTTTGACCTGGATAAACATCTGCTGATCATGATCGATCAGCGCGGATGTGGCCAGTCTCGCCCACAAGGGAGGCTAAGGCAAAACAATACTCAGCAACTGTTGAACGACATAGAGCGCGTACGTCAGCATCTGCACATTAAGCAATGGCATGTATATGGTGGCTCATGGGGAGCAACTTTAGCGCTAGTTTATGCTGGCGCACATCCAGGAGCCGTACGCAGTCTTGTCTTACGCAGCTTGTTTTTAGCCACCCCAAATGAAGTACGCAATCTGCTATATCGGACTCGATTACGGCGCCCCAAAGCGTGGCAACACTTGGCCAATTTAACCGAGGATGCCCCCGTACAAGATCTTTTGACTATGGTCCATAAAGGCTTGCAAGAAGCAAGCCCCAAAGCAGGGAAAATCGCCCAAGCCTACAGTAACTTAGAGCGTGCCTTATTGATGCCCTACAAACCTATACGGCAGCCGCGACTCTTACCTGCTCAAGCACAGGCTCTACGCATTAAGTATTTGGTGCAAACCCACTATCTGTTACAGCACTGCTTTCTTTCGCGGTCGTACCTTGTTCAGCAGGCACAACGTGCCTATCAGCATGGTATAAGTGGAGTCGCTATTCATGGAAAGAATGATCCACTTTGCCCTGTGAGCAATATGGCATGGCTACAGCGCCACATGCCCAGCATGCGTGTAGAAATGGTTCCGGCACAACACTTAGCGCACGAACCCGCTATTCATGAGGCGCTCAAGTCTGCTCTGCTTACGCTAACGTAAACAGAGCTAGAAACCTCTATTCCGTACGTAGCGGAATCTGCAACCTATGCAAGCGTCGATACAAGGTATTGCGGCTCATATTAAGTTGCTTAGACACGCTACTGATGTTCCAGCGATTATCTTCCAAGAATCGCAGTAGCGTCATCCGCTCGGTTTGCTCTAAGGGGTTTAAACCCAGCACTTGCTCTTTAGGAAGCCCCCCGATCGCCGTGCTTGGTACTGCTTGTACCAACGGCTGCATACTGATGCTAGAAACGAGCGGCTCACCCGCCATACGCAATAGATGCAAAGGTATATGTTGCTCGAGAAAAGGAGCAGCATCTTCTTTTTGGGCCACCATCACGCGCAGCACATGTGAGAGTTGACGCACATTTCCGGGCCAGGTGTATGCGAGTAAACGGGCCTCCGCTTCTGGACTTAAGTACTGTGAGCACCCTTCTTGGCACAAAAGAGCGCGAAACAAATTAGCCGGATGGCTACGTTCCCGAAGTGGTTTTAAATTTAACTCCAAGCCACTCAAGCGATAGTAAAGATCAGCCCTAAAACTTCCTTGAGCCACTTTATCCAATAAAGACAGCGAGCTAGAAGAAATCAATAAAACACGCTGTTCGTCACCCACACTTTCTTGCTGATCAAGCAAGCTTAACAATTGTGCCTGAGCAGGCAGGGATAGCTCTTGCACCTTATCTAAAAACAAAACTCCTTGTGCTGCTTGAGCAACTTTCCTCGCCAAGCTGGATTCCACCTCGACACTTATCTCCGTTACACCAATATCGCTCACTGGCTGTGCTTGCCCCAGCAGCATGCAATCTAGCACCACAAATGCCTGTTCGGCTCGATCACTGTGCTGGTGCACAGCGCGGGCAAAACGCTCTTTCCCCGTGCCTAACTCCCCTTGTAGCAAGATAGGTACCTGATACCTCATTACCTTTAAGGCTTGCTGAAAACTCTTTTGTATCTCTGTATCACCAAACTCTACCACGGACTCCACCCTACTACGTTGAGGAGATGCCGGCTCTGAAACACCATATAAGTCCTGCTTATACGTAGGAACAAAGCGTTGACCACCACGTGCCACCAAATGCGAAAGCGTTTTTCTAGAATACTGCGCTACCGCAAAAAAACGATTGCCTAAACCGCAGCTGTACACTGGCATGGGCTGAAAGGAATGCTCTATGCTACGTTGTAACAAGTCAGCAAAGGACAACTGAAAAATACTCTCGATAGCACGCCCACAAACCTCAGAGGCATGCTGATAGCCTAAAAGCAATAATGCATTGCGATTTAACGCCACGATGCTGCCATCTTGTGTACTGACCATTAAGATGCCGCCATATACAACATTGACGCTTTCCGCTTGCATATGAAAATAAACGGTTAAAGCATCGCTACATGAGGCCTCCATCAGACGGTTCTCTATCATGCGCGCTGCTAAATTAATCAGCACCATAGAGGAGTGTGGGAGAATCCCAGAGCGTCCGGTCACATTTAAGGCGGCGATCAACTCGCCTTGAGGATCAAAGATAGGCACCGCAGCACAAGTTAGCGCGGTATGCTCAGAGTAAAAATGATCGGTGGTGCGGATTAGTGTGGGTGCCCCGGTAGCCAAACAAGTCCCCATGCCATTACTGCCTGCAAAACGTTCGCTCCAGATGGCTCCAGGACAAAAATTCAATGCATGCAATTCAGTTTTTAACGGGGCGCAGGCAACCAAATGCAAAATGGTACCGTCCAAGTCAACCAGCACGACCACCAGTTGCTCGTCAGCCAACTGATGGTAAAGCAGTTCCATTTCTTGATTAGCCTCATAAAGCAACTCAGCTGAGCGCTCATGTCGTTCCCCAAACTCCGCACGTGTCAACACTGGAGGCACTTGGCTTTGCTCTGGGTCGAGACCATATCCCTCCAAACAGCGCCGCCACGAGCTCAGCACTACATCACTGACATCGCTGGGACAATATTCTCCTTTCTCCACTATTTGCCGGATTCTACGCGCATGATGCGCACTATCAAGAACCATTTACCCGTCTCCTGCTTTATGGTGTTTTCAGTAAATGGGACCTGCTTACGCAGAGCCTGCTTAATTAGTTTATGCTTAGATTATGACCTCGGCACTCAGACAAAGCAAATGTAGGCAGGGATGGCTAAAAAACCTGTGTTTGCCTGCCTATAATTATTTTTTGGCATGCTTAAACACTACTTTCAGTCTTACTTGCTGTTCGCCTACCGTGCTGATAACACCGCTCCGCAAGTGGGAGCGGTTGAAATCCAACTCGTATGAGCTTTGCGGACTTACTGCTCCAAAGCCAGAGTTTCGAGATGCTGCTGAAAACTTTGATCCAGTTTCAACTGCCGCGCTAGCTCATCCAAGTACGCACGCTCCATAAAATTATCGGCCCCGCTAATCAAAACACTCGCTAGGTAGACTTGAGCACCTTCCTCTGGACTAGTAACTAATGCTGCCACTGCAGCTGGGTCCGCCGGTTGCGCTAACTGCGACTGTAACCATTGATGCTCAGTGGCGCTCGCTTGTAACTGAGAAAACTCCTTATCTAGCAAGGACTGCTCCTGCGCACTTAAGTGTCCATCGGCTTTCGCCGCAGCGATCATTGCTACCAAAATAGTGCGGCTCTGCTGTTCAACCTGTGGAGCCGTCACAGGTAGCGGTGAGATACTGGCTGGCGCCTCTACCTTGCCTTGCTCTGGTGTAAGAGTTTTATTTTGCCAATCTTGGTAGGCGCGTAAGGCCAAGGCGCCCAGTGCTGCAGCGCCCCCATAAGCTGCCACTTTACCGCCCATTTTACGAAACTTTTTATTCCCCATGAGCAACCCCAAAGCACCTCCTGACAAGGCTCCGCCAGCGAAAGTTTTCACTGAAAAATCGTTTTTCTTAGCTGATGTGGACGCATCAATGCCAGTGCCGCTAGCCATAGACTGAGCGGATGCAAGCAGTTGTTGCAAAATATTTTGTATGGACATACCTGTGCTCTCATAGGAAGACAATCTGTTTAGAAACGTATTAATACAGAAAGTTCAGCTTTTTGTCAGCATAAATACTTGCTTGAGTACTGCTTCCTATTGGCACGCTATCGCTCTTTAGGCCCTGACACAACCAAAATTGTATACACAGCCTATAAGAATTATTAGCACACATAAAAAACCGCAGCAATCAATGCTGCGGTTTAATTGGAATATTTTCTTTAGACTGAATTTTAATTTTTAAACTTTAATGCCATAAAGCCTTCTAGGGTATCGTCTTTGATCTCCAACCAAGGTTTAGGCAATTGAGCTGCCATAGTTCCAGTGATAGTTGACGGATATGATTTATTTCTGAACCCCATGATGTCAGATTTTTTATCCTCTAACCATTGCTTGAATAACTCAGCCTGTTGATGTACCGGGAAACTCGGGTAATCCGTGCGACCTGTTAAATCATCGATGTAGTCGGCTTGAAAATCAATTGACTTTTCGTCGCTATCGAGTTGCTCATGCCGCTGCAGCCAAGCATCAATATCTTTACGACGCTCTTGCTCGTCGGGTAATTGAATTTTTCCTAAAATCACATCCCTTACATACCAAGCTTGCGCGTCAAACATATTAAATGTAAACCACTGGTCTTGCATACCTAAATAAATAAGTTTGGGATTACGCTGAAAAACAACCCCTTTATACAAGTTATCGGGATACAAACAATTGTGCGTTTCCAAACGCAACTCATCCGGCAAGAAAGGAAAGTGAAAGATATAACCGGTGCACATAATGATGGCATCAAACGCCTGAGTGGTACCATCGCTAAAGTGCACCACATTACCATCAATATAATCAAAGCCTGGTTTTTCACTAATCGCGTCAGGCCAGTTATAACCAAATGAACCGCCTCGGTGACTTATCGTCACTGATTTAGCCCCATATTTGTAACACTGAGAACCTATGTCCTCGGCAGAGTAGCTGCCCCCTACCAACAGAACGTCTTGCCCCTCAAACTCAAGCGCATCGCGGAAATCATGGGCATGCAAGACTCGCCCCGGGAATTGCTCCATCCCTTTGTAATAAGGCATATTAGGCGTCGAAAAGTGACCTGTGGCGACAATGACATAGTCGAACTCTTCCGTTTCCTGCTCACCCGTCTTGTGATTCATAACGGTAACGCTAAACAATTGAGTGTCATTATCGAAAGTTACCCAACGCACAGGGGACTCAAAACGCACATAATTAAAAATGGCGCGCTTATCAATACGCCCCATGATGTAGTCTTTTAATACTTCTCGGGGTGGGTATGAAGGAATGGGCTGATTAAAATGTCTATCGAAACTATAGTCAGCAAACTCTAAACACTCTTTAGGGCCGTTAGACCATAAATAGCGATACATGCTGCCGTGAACAGGCTCACCATTTTTATCTAAACCAGTGCGCCACGTATAATTCCACATACCGCCAATATCATTCTGTTTTTCGTAACAAACGATTTCTGGTAAGTCCTTAACACCTGCTTTACGTAAGGCCTCAAAGGCACGTAACTGAGCCAGTCCACTAGGACCTGCACCTAGAATAGCTATTTTTGTTTTAGACAAAACAAACTCCATTTCTTTTTATGGCGCGCGCATTGACCTACGCAGCGCGCATTTTTTAATAATTAGTGTTTTAAGAAAGGTCGTTTTTAAGTGCCGATAGAATATCGACATGTTGTCACTTAAAAAATACCCTCGAATACCATAGAAAATACTGCACGTCTATAATATTTTTTATTTTACCATGAAAACAACAAAAAAATCAAGGCCAATAATTCTAATATAAAACATCTGATTAGAATTATTGGCCATATGCCAAATATATTTTTTATTGTGGATTATTTTTTATTTATTAAAATTAATTAAAAAAACAATAAACTAATAATTGTTTTATCACTGCCTTGATGTGTAAATAAGCCACACTTTAAGCCTATGTTAATAAGCTGGTACTCCAGCACTCACTCTTCTCCGTGATGAAGAAAAGTGAGTAAGCAAGCGATTAAAACGCCCAGCTGGCCCTAGCCTGTACACCTTGATCGCGTGTGCCACCGGCAAACTGGCCGGTGTAGACCAAGCTAAAACGGTGGTCACGGCTGTTGAGTAGCTCAAGACCAAGCTCGCTGATAAAAGCATCACGGGCTAGTGGGGCACCGTGAATACTAAAGCTAGGCCCCGTGCTAAAACGCATCTCGCTGCGCGGCGTTTTATTGCCAAACAAATGGCGCCAGCCCATGTTGACCGTGGCAGCTATGTCGCCGTGCTTGGTTTGCGCCAAGCTAAATTGACTGCGTGCCCCTAAGGTAGAGAAGGTAGTGTTGTGCTGTTGCGAGCTACCTTGTAAGGCGCCCAAGCCACCCGTTTCGCTGAAGCTACCACGACGCATCCATACCTGAGCCACATTTACATAGGGTTCTAGCGCCCACTGATTCCATTGTTGTTGATAAGCTGCCTCGGCAAAAATCTGGGCACTGCCTACGTTATAGCTGGCTTTTTGTTGCTCGGCGCCGGGCATCGCAATATGACGCTTGCTATGTAAGCGGTACCACGAGTACGAGGCGCCACCACGTAAGGCCAAGGCACCTACGGACTGGCTGGCATAAGCCATCAGGTGATAGCCGTCGGCTTTGGCGGAGCCTAGCGCATCCGTACCATAAGAGGAACGGCTAAGGGCGGCCCCGATTCCAGCACGGGTTTGTTCGCCTAAGCGAGTATCGGCCCCAAACATCACACCACTTAGGGAGCGGGTCATGCGGGCCGTATCATGGCTGGCTGCCAAGCTGCCCCAACTGCCCAGTGCGCGTCCCCACACGCCGTTGGTGGCGTCGTGTTCGTTGCCAGCATCAGCCGCCAAGGCACCTGTAGTGGCTAAGCGCCCTAAAGAGGCCTGGCGGAGCACACCGCTGGTATCCATCAACGCTGATAAGCTGGAGGCGTGAACCTCACCGCTAAGCTGGCCGTAATACTGTTGCGCGGTTTGGGTAGTGTCCGCCATCACCACGGCACGGTATTCTGGACTGAAATTGTTTTGTGCCTCGACTGCCTGCGCTACCGCCGCTTGATTGCGATTAGCCGCCAAGGAGGTAAAGGTAACATCATTACGGCGCACCGCTAAGGACAAACCCGAGCCCGTAGCGCTCGTGACAGGGTGAAGCGCTAGGTCAATAAAAGGTGTCCCTAATATATCGGCGTTGTCGAATTGACTGCCTGGACTGATCTGGCCAGCTTGCAAGAAAGTAAAATCACGGCCTAAGGCATCGGGGTTCAGGCCCAGCACACGTAACTCTCCCCCTTGGATGTCAGCTGTGCCCTGCACGACAAGTCGGTCTGACTGACCCTGGGCGTCGATTTCGATGTCTAAACGCGAACCGCTTAACTGCGTGTAGTCGCCCGTGACGCTTAAGGTACCAATAGAGTTACCGGGCTGTATGGTGCCGGCCGCAATCAAATGCGCCACGCTACCCGTACCACCTAGGGCGGCATCGGCATCAATGGTCACGGTGGAGTTGACCAAGGCCCCGTTGACGGTCAGTTTACCGGCTTGAATGTGCGTCGCACCCGCATAGCTGTTGTGGCCCGTCATGACCAAATGCCCTTGGCCTGATTTTTTTAGACCTCCGGTGCCGCTGATATCATTACTCCAGATTGAGTTAAACCCCTGGGTATTAACATCAAAGGTTTGTGCAAAGCTTTCCGCACCAAATTGCACTGGTCCATCAATGGCTCGGCCAAGATCCAGCATGCCCCAGCCGTAGATGTCCTTGTTGCCCCAGTCCAAATCGGTACTGTTGGCCGAGGTCAAAATAAGTTCGATAATTTGCCGAGCTGTCATGTAGGGGAAGGCCTCGCGCAGCACCGCAGCCGCACCGCTGACCACGGGCGCCGCCATAGAGGTGCCTACTTTGTAGCCATAGGTGCTGTCTGGCACCGTGGAGTAAATCTGGCCCTCGTCTGCAGTGTAGCCCGGTGTAGGATAATCTCCACCAGGTGCGGCGATGCACCACAATTGAGCTTTGCCACAGCGGTTACTGTAGCTACTTATTTCACCTTTTCTATCTACCGCCACGACCGCGATTAATGCGCCCTGCAAGTCAGAAAAATCCACCTTTAGCCCCACTGGGTCATCGAGCTCGCTCAATACCCATGTGTTGGGATTAGTGAGATCCATATCATCCGAATAAGAATTCAGTACAAGCCTATACCACCCTTCACTCGTATTCTTCGGATTAATGGCTGGAAACATCGCATTCCCAACGGGATTAACACTTGACTTACCCTGCTCCTGATAAGCATTCCCCGAACCAAAGACTAAAACGATATCCGCGTCAGCGGCACGCTTGAGAAGCCCATACACCTGAAAAACATTTCCTAAAAGAGGTTGAAAGTCCAACTCTTTATAATGAGGATTAGGCACTGGCTCACCGGTCACTGGATTTTCCAAAAACTCGAACGGAAACGGCCGGGTCGCGTAACTACCATTTAACACTTTAGCGCCGTGAGCTATTGCATGATCGAAAGCATTCGACTCAGTATCGTCCAGCGATCTCCCTCCTAATATACGCAAAGGCAGTATTTCAGCGTTGTAAGCCACACCATGCATTCCGACACCATCACGCGCTGCAGCTGCGATCCCAGTAACGTGCGTACCATGGGCAAAGCCAATCTGCCCGGGGTACCGCCCTACATAGGTAGGATCCACCCCTTCAATGAAACTTGCCATGTAAGGCGATACCCGCCCCGCAAACTCTGGATGAGCAATATCCAAACCATCGTCGACCACCGCAATTAAGATACCTTTACCCGTATAACCTTTTGCATAGGCATACTGTGCACGAATATCTAATAAGGTATGCGAAGCTAAAAACTCTGGGGTAATAAAGGTCTCTGGCACTTCCAAAGCCTTAGCGCCCACTGAGACTGTACTAAGCCCCACTAGCGCCATCCCGCATAGCTTCTTTCGCCCACCCCTTCGCAAAGAAAGGGGCCGTAACTGAATGCGTAAGGTTGGCTTCATTTTCATATATTGTGATGGCAGAAAGGCTGTTATAAACGAAAGGCATAGACCTTAACCGATGAGAGCGAACGATAGCTCAAGGCCTACTATGGTGTAGATGAGTAACACGGAATACAGAGGAGTTCCAACAAGGGGAGTCCATGTGACTCGCCCAGAAAAACGCGCTAAGACGCACACACTCATATCAAAAAAGGGAGCGGCAGAAAATCAGTTAACAAACTGCTGCGCTCCCTCAATTGGCTTGAGTACAGGGTTGGCTACTACACTGACTCTCACATCAATGTAGTCAAACCCATATCGTCATTTTTAATGATCAGTATCCTGAAGACGATTTATCCGATACCTTCTCAGGCCTCTGAAGAGCATCTTCTTGCTCTTCGAACATCACCCCTCCCATTGCTGCCACTAGCACCATAAAACCGGTGCCTAGTAACCAAGACAAATACCAAGGGCCGTAATCCCCGAGAATGACTGCCAAGAAAATAACGATAACCGCCAAAATCAGGAGCACAATACAACGCATTAATACTGACATATTCGTGTTCCTTTTATAAAGCATGCTCTGAGTTCTCAACGCTTTTGGTCGTGACCTTACCGCGCATCACCCAGAATGCCCAACTTGTGTAGGCAATAATTAGTGGCATAAAGATAACGGTAAACCCTAGCATCCAACTCATCGTCAATGAACTAGCGCCCGAGTTCCACACCGTAAGACTATGCGAAGGATTAGTACTGGACGGCATAATAAAGGGAAACATGGCAGCCCCTGCTGTGCCTAAAACTCCAACCCATGCCATGGCACCCAGCCACCATCCTGTTGCTGGGCGTTGCGCACGTAACGCCAACATGCCAGCGATTAGACCAATATATGCCAAGGCGGGCACCACCCACAAAGCTGGGTACTGGCGAAAGTTAGTCAGCAAACCTCCCGCGACGACCTCAACGGTCTGGTGTAAAGGAATCTGCGCTATACCGGGCTCAGGAGAAGCAACAATGCGAAAACCGTCCATATTAGCTACCCAGACACCACACAAGGTGAACAACACCAAGGCTACAGTACCGCCCAGCAATGATGCTTTACGCGCACGTTTGGCGATATCGCCAACGCTACCGTTCATCAATATAGCACCACCCATATAAATAGAAAGCGATACAGACACCACGCCACACAATACTGCGAACGGATTTAACAACTCCAAGAAACTGCCGGTGTAATAAGAAGTCATACGCCAATCAAAATGAAACGGCACTCCTTGTAAAACGTTGCCCACGGCAGCACCGTAAATCACCATAGGAACCAAGCCCGACACTAACAAACTCCAGTCCCATACATTACGCCACGTAGGACTGGTCAATTTGCTACGGTACTCAAACCCTAAGGGACGAATAATCATGCTCCACAGCAGCACCAGCATTACGATATAAAAACCGGAAAATGCCGTCGCATATACCAAAGGCCATGCCGCAAAAATTGCACCACCGCCCAGAATAAACCAAACCTGATTACCATCCCAATGTGGGCCAATAATATTCAGAGCTACGCGGCGCTCGGCATCCGTACGGCCCACATAGCGCAGTAACGTTCCCACGCCCATGTCCATACCCACCATCACCCCTAACCCCATCAGCAGCACACCTAATAGCAGCCACCAAATCACTTGAAGTACGAAATAAGTTTCCATGATTGCTCCCTAGCCTATAGCGCAGACGCCGTTGGGGGTTGAATAACTGAAGGCTTAGCTTCAGGTGCGTCGTCTGGGCCTTTACGAATACTGCGAACCATCAGATACATCTCCACTAGCGCAAAAATCGTATAGAGCAATACAAAACCTGTGAGCGACACAATCATGTAGGTCACACTGTGGGTAGAGGCCGATAACCAAGTGGGTAAAATTTCATACACAGTCCAAGGCTGCCTACCCACCTCGGCCACGACCCAGCCCATTTCACAAGCAATAAAGGGCACTGGTATCATCCAGACAGCGGTGCGCAAAAACCACCGATGATGTTGAACCTGATTCATCAAGGTCAAGACAATTGCCCCCACGAAATAAGCCAGCATCAATAAGCCTAGCGCCACCATAATACGGAACGCCCAGAAAATTAACCAAACCTCTGGAATACTGTCCTTAGCAGCCTGGTCAATATGTGCTTGGGTCAGTAAACTTAGTTCCCCCTCAGGCGCATATTTCTGTACCAACAAACCATAGCCTACATCTTCCTTGTGTGCCTCGAACTGAGCTAATGCCTCGGCATCTTTGGGATTTTGACTTAAGCGTTGCATCGCCGCTACCGCTGGCAGGCCATTTTTAATTCTGACCTTAGCCTGCTCTTCTAACTCATCAATCGCGGGCACCGTTCCATCCAACGAGTGGGTGACCAGAATGGACAGCAAAGCCGGCACCTGAATTTCCATCAAGTTACGCTGTTCTTCTTGCGAAGGAATGGCGATAGCGTTGAATGACATCGGTGCAGCTTCCGCCGTCCACAAGGCCTCCATCGCCGCAAGCTTGGTAGGTTGTGCTTTTGCGCCTACAAAACCTAAGGCATCGCCTAGCGTCAACACCCCTGCAGTGCCTAATACGCCAAACAAGGCTGCCACACGGAAAGAGCGACGTGCGATATCCATATGACGATTGCGCAACATGTAGAACGCACTGACGCCACAGACAAATACCGCAGCGGTAACATAGCCTGCCAACACGGTATGCACAAATTTAGCTTGCGCATCGGGGTTAAAAAACAGTTCAGAGAAACTGGATAGCTCCATACGCATCGTGACGGGGTTGAACTCCGCACCATGGGGACTTTGCATAAAACTGTTGGCGACCAGAATCCATAATGCAGACAAATTGGAACCCAGCGCTACTAAGTAGGTCACCACTAAGTGTTTGCCTTTAGACATACGATCCCAGCCCAACACCATCAAGCCAATAAATGTGGACTCCATAAAGAAAGCCATTAGACCTTCTACGGCGAGCAGAGTACCAAAAGCATCCCCCACAAAACTGGAGTAAAACGACCAGTTCATTCCAAACTGAAACTCCATGGTCAGACCTGTTGCCACACCTAGCGCAAAGTTGATCATGAAAAGCTTAGTCCAGAACTGAGTCATACGCCTATACACCTCTCGCCCAGTGGTGACGTAAATAGTCTCCATGACGGCGATTAACAAGGATAAGCCCAGTGTTAACGGAACGAACAAAAAGTGATAAAGCGCTGTCGCCGCAAACTGCACGCGGGACAAATCGACGACCATTTCATTTACCATAATAATTATCTAGGTGAGAACCAACAGTTTTATCCTGCGACTATCCCCACAGAGAGTACCCCTCCCCTACATAGCGCAGAACAGAAAAACAGCAACACTACATCATTTTCCGCTAGCTTATTAGCACCCTAAAAATTTGGTTTTAACCAATCCGATAACAGTGGGTATTTGCCCATCCATTACCGCCCGTACCACTCATAGCCCTCTGTTAAACATTTTCCAATTTCAACACTGCCGCTGTGTCCGCCCGAATAGCGCGACAAGTACTAGCATCCACTTTTAAGTCGATACCGTAAGTAGGAATGATTTTTTTCAACTTACTCAACCAGCCAGCAGCCGTGAGTCTATCGCTAAAACAGCGCTCTAAAACCTCTAACGCAATAAAAGCCGCCGTTGATGCACCGGGAGAAGCGCCTAACAAAGCAGCCATAGACTGATCTGCAGAGCTCACCAGTTCGGTACCAAACTCCAATACGCCACCCTCATGATGATGAGTAGGCTTGATAATCTGCACGCGCTGTCCGGCTACTGCTTTAGTCCATTGATGGGTACGCACCTCGGGATAAAACTGACGCAGCATCTCGAACTGATGCGAGGCACTTTGTAAGACCTGAGATACTAAGTACTCACACAATTGCCAGTTATTCTTAGCCACATCCAACATAGGCAACACGTTGCTAGGCCGCACCGACTCGGCTAAATCTCCCAAGGAGCCATGCACTAAGAAGCGCGAAGAAAAACCCGCATACGGCCCAAAAAGAATGGATTTCTTACCAGCAATAATACGGGTGTCTAAATGCGGTACAGACATAGGAGGAGACCCATGAGGAGCCTTACCATAAACTTTGGCATGATGGCGCGCGCTTATCTCGTCTACATCGCAACGCAACCAAATTCCGCTGACAGGAAAGCCCCCATATCCACGTCCTTCGGGAATGCCCGATTGTTGAAGCAACTCTAAAGAGCCGCCTCCAGCGCCAATAAACACAAATTTGGCACTAATGCTATGCTGCTCATGGGTACGGGTGTTGTGCACTGAGACCTGCCAGCGTCCGGATGCTTCGCGTTTAAGATCCAGGACACGGCTAAGATAGCGCACGGCCACCCCAGACTGCTGGGCCAAATTCTTAAACAACAAATGTGTCAAAGCCCCGTAATCGACATCGGAACCTGTCACTATACGTGTGGCGGCGATAGGCTGATCAGGTTTGCGCCCTTCCATCACCAAGGGTATCCACCGCGCAATTTGCTGTGGGTCCTCGCTGTACTCCATGCCGTGATAACAGTGGTGGGCCGACATCTGTTTAAAGCGCTCACGCAAATACTTCACATTATCCTGCCCCCACACAAAACTCATATGTGGACACGCATGAATAAAATCAGCAGGATCGGCAATAGCCCCTTTGCCCACCAAGTACGCCCACAACTGACGCGATAAATCAAACTCGGTATTGACCTGCAAGGCTTTAGAAATATCCACGCTGCCATCGGGTCGTTGAGGCGTGTAATTCATTTCACAATTCGCCGCATGTCCCGTGCCCGCATTATTCCACCCATCGGAGCTTTCTTGAGCACAATCGTCTAAGGTTTCAAGAAAGACGATATTCAAGGAGGGCTCTAACTCCTTAAGCAAGGTACCCAGCGTGGCGCTCATGATGCCCGCGCCAATCATCACTATGTCGGCATGTTCAGGCAAAGTTGAATTGCTCATCACCCTCTCCTAGAGTTGCTGTTTTATTAAGTCACGACAAAAGGCGGGCTCTCACCCTCAGGTAGAATCACGTAGGCACGACGCCATGGTTCATCACTGAGCAGGCGCCATTTATGCCCTCCGCCTACCGTATCCTCAGCCAGCAACACATCACCAGGATGTAACTGAAAACGCTCACCGCTGCGCGTCTCAAACTCCAGCACACCACTTAAGGTCAAAACAAATTGACGTGCTGGTGCCGTATGCCAATCGAAACTGCCGCCGCCACTAGTTTGTCTAAATGAAATACTGACCGCTTTACAGGCCAGACCGACTAGGTCGCCACGCTCACCAGTAGGCAAAGCAATAAAGCCTTCTTCAACCTGTGATTGACCCTGCTGGTTGGCGGACAGTCTTACGCAACGAATCATCGCTTCCCCTTAAGCTAAAAACTCTAGTTGCTTTTGTTATAGTTTGAATCATAGACCATTTGAGGACAGAAAATAATTACTATAGTGCCCCTAACTACCGAGCTGTGGCCCCAACGACGAGGCCAAGACAGGCAAACGTGCATGTCCGTGCACGGGTAATTCAGTCCAGTTGATGTGCAGGCGTTGTTTTTACTCAGGGTCCAAGCCCAAGCACCAACACTTTCAAGCCGCCTGAACATAGAAAACCGGAACATACAATTAGTAATAAAAAAACTCTCTTGACTGACCCTGATTCGTCAAAAAAAGAGGCTTTACCACAACAGTAGTACAAAGAAAACACCAAGTAGGATGAGCGTTAACGTTCGCTTTCTAGTTTATCTGACAGCCAACCCAAACCAAAATAGATAGGTAGCGGAGCCATCGCTATCACCAATGCCGCGGCATAGGGCAACCCCAGCAATCCGTAAGCAAACGGTGCCAAGGCGATATTGACAATATAAATACCCATCCCAGAGAGGTTACTGAGTAGGGAATTCACCCATGAATAAATGAGAGCCCCAATGCCGAGCAAAGCCAAAGGCGTCGTAATACTGCTCCAAAACTCTACACCGGTAAGCCATGTCAAAGCGGGCCCCAGACCAAACGCAGCGGCAAAGATATTTATGATACTTAACACAGCCGCAGCAAAAAACGCGATATCTGGAAGCTTTTTTATCATCCTATTACCAAGCAAATAGAGGGCACTTTAAGCCACGACGCCTGATTATATATCAGCTTAAGTTCGGGCAATCACGCTTGATATTTGAAATGGACGTGCAAGTTGTGTTGTGCTTAGGTTGGAGCAACTGGCAGCACCTCAGATTGAGTATGCGCGAGCGTAAATACCGCTCGTCGATAAAAATATCTCACTAAAGGACCTTCGTACGTCTGGAATGACACCTGCTTTCAATGTAAACACTAACCTTCGCTAACAATTAGTCGCTAGTTTTCCCCTCCGTCTGGCTAAAGTAGCAATAAGTAGCAGCAGAAACTTTTCTTAAGTAGCAACTACCGGGAGATAAGTATGGGCATGAAAAGCGTTGGTGATCTCTGCACGGCGTGTCAAGGATTGCCGCTATCACAAGCATTTAGCAACAAGCACGACCTCATGAACAAGCTCTCAGAACGACAGTCGGATTGCGGACGTACTCAAAAAACGCTTTATCAATGTTTCTCGTGCAAAACCTTGTGGCTGCATGAGCAAAATCAATGGGGAGCCTGCTTAGGATTCAAGCTCTGGCACTCAGGCCTTGATGAATTTAATCGGACGCGCACCCCTTTGCCTTTCATAGTGAACACTTTCCACAACCCAAGCAGTTCTCCTAACGCTGCTTTCCGTTAAATTTCTTTTCTTTCGCACGACGATAGCATCAGGTTTGTGAGCGTACTCCAGCTCAGACCTTAGCTCGGAACTCACGAGCGTTTTCCTACATATTGCAGAGGTGACGATGAAAAAAGCGAATGCTAATCAAACCCAGCTACACGAACTTTTATACCAAGCCCTAGAAACCGAATTGGGCGGAGAACAGGTCTATAAAACAGCTCTTTCCTGTACATTAAATCAAGATTTACAGAAAGAGTGGGAGGGGTATTTAAGAGAAACTCAGACGCATCAGCGTGTGCTATATACGGTCTTCGAGCAACTGGGGTTAGACCCCGCGCAGCAAACCCCAGGCCGCAAAGTGTTAGGCCACATTGCCGACTCTTTAGTGAAAGCTATGAAGATGGCGATGACTGACGGCAATGCTGAAGCTGCCGAGCTTGTGGCCGCTGAATGCGTGATACTTGCGGAAACCAAAGACCATATGAATTGGGATTTGATTGGCCTAGCAGCCGAACAAACGAAAGACGCCAAAGTAGCCAAAGCGTTAAAACAGGCTCATGAGGCCGTCGCGGTCGATGAAGCGCATCACCTGTATCACACTCAAGGCTGGGCCAGAGAGTTATGGATACAGTCACTAGGCTATCCCGCTGTGTTGCCTCCGCCGGAAGAGAAAAAACAAGTGGAAACAGCGATAGGTGCATCCCGAGCAGAACAGCAACGCGAAAAGTTATTCTAAGCAACAAGCATAATTTCCCCTAGTAGCTGAATCCGCATTCTGCTACTAGGGGGAAATCACTATGAACAGTAAGCCTACCTTTCAACGTCCCCTTGTTGTCGACGGGCTCTTGCCGCGATAGATGAATAATACTGCTCTAAGCGCTTTAACTGTGCCTCATCGAGCTCTTCCACATCAATCAGGCGTTCGTTGGCATCCGTCAACGAGCGTATCAACTCATCAAGTTTAATATGAACGGCTTTGCTGTTTTTATTCTGGTTTTGTTGAATCAAGAAAACCATCAAAAATGTAACAATCGTTGTCCCAGTATTGATGATCAGTTGCCATCGTTCCGAAAAATCGAGAAATGGTCCAGAAATAGCCCAAGCAATCACAGCCAGTATTGCGACTCCGAACATCACAGGCGAACCGGCAAAACGAGTCACCCCGTTCGCAAAACAATCAAAAAAACCATCTACCGTTTTAGGAGCGCAAGGCTCCACGCTTGGCAAACCCTGCTCATCCACGTGCTCCTTGTCACCGCGAGAGCCCGATAAGTCTTGAGTGTTTTTTATTTCCATATCAACCTCCGAAGTCCGTATTCATAGGTTAATACGCCTAGTGAATAATTTATTTCAGAGGGATACAAAAATCGGCAAAACACAGCAAGCAAACGTATCAGTTACGAAATGAGGACAAGGTAGTTACCGCAGTGAACTTTAATCATAGACATGCGACCATGGGCCATTAAGCCGATAAAAACATGGAGCGAAAAAAGTTGCTGCCTTTCGTTGTATTTTACCGCCTGACAATATTAAGCTCTGCTTTATAGCGAACCATATTTGAGTTGCTTGTCTTTTTTATGATGCAAACTGTTACCATCAAAAAACAAAAAACCGAACCCAATGTTTCAAAGGGTTCGGCCTTCAGTGATCAGCGCTATGCTTACCTAACAGGCAAGCAAAGGGGTCAGATAACTTGGATTTGTGTAGCTGCTGGGCCTTTTTGACCGTTAGCTGCTACAAAAGATACGCGTTGATTTTCTTCAAGAGACTTAAAACCTGTCCCTTGGATTTCAGTGTGGTGCGCGAAGAGGTCTTTGCCGCCATTCTCCGGTGAGATAAAACCGAAGCCTTTTTCGTTATTAAACCACTTCACAATACCGATTTCTGTTTTCAATGTAAAAGTCCTAATTATTCCAGGGAAACATTACCCTATGGACACTATCCCCTGTATTCCACAATATAGATAGCATTGTTACAAATTAGTTATTTTATGCCCACCGTTATAGAATCTTGCTGTCCCTTTAGAGCTCAGCAAATTTATTGTTCGCCGACGCGCATCACAACAGGGGCTTTTAACAGTTTCCTTTCTTAGCTTGCCCCGGGGGACAAAACCCACCGGAACGATGATGACTATCAGGATCCACGATCACTGAGCCACGCGGGGTGTGAACTGCACAGGCCGACAAGAAGGACAGTAAAACACCTACCAGTAGCGCTTTCTTCATGACAACACTCCTTTCTAATTACCGCTGATATTTTGCATGAAACCACTAAACTTGGCGCTACAAGGCGTAACCGCCATCCTTTATTGGAAGTCAACATTCAAATACTAGCTCTGCAAGACTCGTTCAAGGCTTCTAACCAAGTCAATAAGTTGAGGACCTATCTGAGCCTGTCGTTCTTTAAATGGGCCATCTTCAACGGGTACTCCGCAATTAAAGACGAATAAACTTGAATCGATCGGCTTACTCATTGGAACGGCAAAGCCATAGGTATCGGGGTTCCAAGCTTGTTCGTTGCTACAAAAACCTTCCTGCTCAAAGGCAGCATAGGCTTGGTGGAAACCGTCTAGGTGGTTCAAGTAGTATTCCGGCTGATGTAGACGCACTCGATTCAGGACGGACGTTCGCTCATGGCAACTGACCTTCGACAACCAAGCTCGCCCCGCGGCTGTCGTCAACAGTGGGAGCTGCGAGCCAATATCTGGGTGAGTGGGCAGAGCATTGTTGTACCTTGCGGTTTCCACATACACCATATGCAGTCGATCAAACATCACCATAGAGACAGCGCCATTGATTTGCGTAGCTAGGTTCATCATCAGTGACCTAGCTACCTGACGGATCTGCATACTCGCCAACAAAGGGTATCCTAAAGTCAATACAGCGGGCGCCAAGCGATAACGCCGACTATCGGGGGCACGACGCAAATAGCCCAAAGCAATTAAGGTATGAGTCAAACGCACAACAGCACTGCGCGACAATCCTGTGCGTTCAGCAAAATCCTTGTTGCCCAGCGAGTATTCGCCTGCCTTAAAGCAGGCCAATATATCGATAGCACTGGCCAGAGTGCTGGCAAACTGCCTGTCTACGGTCGTAGGGCTTTCTGCTAAAGGGCTGGCTACAAGCGTTCTTTGGGCTGCCTTAATGGGCTTCGCGTGCATCGAATGCTTCCTTGACTAGAGTTATCATCTCTACAAGTTTGACCCCAAACTCATCTATTGAGCGCCCACTTAGGCGCGATACTGGAACACCGCAATTGAAGATGAGCACTTCGCCCTCTATCGATTGAACCCAAGGGGCCGCTACCGCTTGCACATCAGCAAGCCACTGACCACGACTGACACAATAACCATGCTGCGCATATTCCTGCTTAGCTAAATGCCATGTGTCATTAAAACGCCGCGCATCACAAAGATGAACGTCTTCTTGCGCATGCACCTGTTCAAGCGTCGCTACGATACTTGGACCGAGAGTGTCGTCGATTTGAGTTAACCAGGCCTTGCCCATAGCAGACACCAGTAACGGCAAACGTGCGCCAATATCGGGGCGAAACGCAATCACGTCATGCCCCCGACAGGTTTCCACATACACCATATGGCCCCGATGATAGGTGCCTAAGGAAACAGATCCGCCCGACTCATACGCCAATTGCTGCATGAATGGCCGCGCTATTTGACGCAAGGTCATATTAGCCAGCAGCGGATACCCCAGCGAAAAAACTCCTGCACCCAATCGGTAACGTCGTCCATCCTCATCACAGGTGAGCAAGCCCTTGAGCATCAAGGTATATGTCAAGCGCGAAATCGTCGCTTTCGACAACCCTGTGCGTAGTACCAGCTCTTTATTCGTCAGCGCTGGCTCGCCGGCGCGAAAACACAGAAGCACTTTGAAACCATTGTCTACTGTTGTAGCGAACTGCCTAGAATTCAACATAGCGAAACAAAAAATTTAATATACACAACACGATGATAATCTAATTTAAAACTATTGCACTAAAACCTCACCAACAAAGCATTGACTATGATTCGAGACAACGCATCTTTTTCCGAGTTTTTGAGCACGTTACGTCGTTTCGTACGTACTGAGCTCATTCCTAACGAGCAGCTCGTCGCCCAGCAAGATCATGTACCTGAAGATCTGGTACAAAAAATGGCTGAGCAAAACATGTTTGGCTATTCCATTCCTGAACAATATGGCGGCTTGGGTTTAACCACCGAAGAGCTCGTTCTGGCCGCCATTGAGCTATCCCAATGCTCCGTCGCCTTTCGTGCGCGCGTGGGCACTAACACAGGGATAGGTTCGGAAGCGGTGGTCGCCGATGGCACGACAGCGCAAAAAGCTCACTACCTGCCAAAACTAGCTAGCGGAGAACTGACCGGCTGTTTTGCGCTGACCGAGCCCGATGCGGGATCCGACGCTACGTCATTGAAAACGAGTGCCGTACGTGATGGGGAGCACTACATTCTGAACGGGACGAAATGCTTTATCACCAATGCGCCCATCGCCGGTCTATTTACCGTGTTGGCCCGAACAGACCCGTCACAGCCCAAGGCAAAGGGAATATCAGCCTTCCTCATTGAGCGTGGCACGCCAGGACTTACCGTGGGCAAGCCCTACGAAAAAATGGGCCAAGAAGGATCGCCAGTATCAGAGGTTTACTTTAACAACTGTCGTGTGCCGCGTAGCAGTCTTATCGGCGGCCAAGAAGGCCAAGGCTTTAGCACTGCAATGAAAGTGCTGAACAAACAACGAATCCATTTGGCCGCTCTATGCATAGGACCAGCTATCCGTATGCTCGATGACGCTATCCAATTTGTTGCCAATCGCCAGCAATTTAAACAACCCTTGATGAACTTCCAATTAGTTCAGGCCATGATTGCAGACTGCAAAACCGACATTGAAGCAGCCAAGGCATTGATCTTACAAACGGCGCGCCAGCGAGATGACGGAGAAGACGTGACCATGAACGCCTCGATTTGCAAATACTTTGCGTCAGAAATGTGTGGCCGGGTCGCTGACCGTTGCGTACAGATGTTCGGCGGTTACGGATATATCCTAGATAACTCGGTCGCGCGCTTCTACCGTGATGTCAGATTATTTCGTCTGTACGAAGGAACCAGCCAAATTCACCAGTTGAATATTGCCCGGCTAACACTTAACGCTGCCGGTTACCCCTTGGCACGTTAAGTGTGCTGACCCTACCAACCTATTATAAAACCACAGGAGACTCAACATGCTACGCGGAAACCTACTCGCAGCAACCCTCGCATTTGCCAGTATTATTTCACCGGCTAGCGCAAAGGACGATTACCCCCAACGCCCCGTGACTTTAGTCATACCTTTTGCTCCGGGAGGATCCACCGATATTCTGGGCCGACTACTAGCCGAAGAAATGAGCAAGCGTCTGGGTCAACCGGTCATTGTTGAAAACAAAGCGGGGGCTGCTGGCAATATCGGCGGCAGTTACGTTGCTCGCGCCAAGCCTGACGGCTACACCTTAATGGTTGCAGCGGCTGGCCCTACCGTCATCAACCCAAGCCTATATCAAAACATGCAATTTAGCCCCGTGACGGACTTAGCCCCCATCACGGCACTGACTCGCGAGCACAACGTAATGGCTGTGAACGCCGCCACACCTATTAACACGCTCGAAGAGTTTATCGCCTATGCCAAAGAGAAGCCCGTTACCTTTGGCTCACCTGGCACCGGCACGCCCAGTCATCTGTCTGGCGAGCTGTTTAATCACATGCAGGGCCTAGATATGACTCATGTTGCGTATAAGGGCTCAGGCCCTGCAGTTGTCGATTTATTGGCTGGCCATATTACGGTCATGATCGACAATATGCCGCCCCTAATGGCTTACATACAAAGCGGCGCGCTGCGACCTATTGCTGTCCCCAGTCCAGAACGCTCCGCGGCTTTACCTGATACGCCGACTTTTAAAGAGGCCGGAGTAGACGATTTCTCCGTGATGGCTTGGAAAGGCTTGATGGCTCCCGCGGGCACGCCCGATAGCATCATTCAGAAACTATATAGCGTGAGCACCGACATACTCGCCACGCCCGCCATGCAAGCTCGTCTGACAGAACTTGGGGCGGAGCCGCACGGCAATACTCCCGAAGAGTTTGCTCAACAAATCAAAGATGAAACCCAATGGTGGGCGGAGCTGATTGAACGCACCGGTACCACGCTGAACTAAAGGCCACGGGTGGAGCGCATGACTCCACGCCCTCCACATCACTCACACCCTTCCTCTATCACGTGATCAGTCTCGTGATGAGGAGTTCTGACGCTCGCATTTTCGAATACATTGCGAATGATTTTGTAGCTAGCTGCCTATCCAACGCAGTGAAAATGACCTCCAAAAACGGTGTGCGACGGTCAACCACGTCAGTAGTAGTATAGGGATTAAGACATGAACAATTGTACAGCAAGCACTAACACTCACTTAGACGAACTACGCCAAAGAGTCAGGAAATTTGTCGACCAAGTAGCTATCCCTTTAGAAAACCAAGCTATAGAACGAGATATCGATAAGCTTGATGAAGTCACTCTCAGCCTGCGAACACAAGCAAGGCAGTCTGGCATTTATGCTCCTCAGCTACCCAAGGAGTGGGGAGGCCTAGGCTTGAGCTGGGCCGACTGTGCGGTTATTTTCGAAGAGGCTGCCCGTGGTTTGCTAGGCCCGCTGGCCCTAAACTGCGCCGCCCCCGACCAACCTAATATGTGGCTATTGCTTGAACTAGGCACTCCACAGCAGTTGGAACGTTACTTAGGCCCTTTAGCGACCGGTCAAAAACGGGCTTGCTTTGCCATGACAGAGCCTGCCCCTGGCGCGGGCTCTGACCCAAACATGTTAACGACACACGCAGAGCGGACCGACGGCGGATGGCTGCTGAGCGGACACAAAACTTTTATTAGTGGTGGCGTCAAATCGGACTTTGCTATTGTTCCAGCCCAAACAAACGAAGGGGTTACCTTATTTATCATTGACACAGACGTACCCGGGTTTGAGGTCGTACGAGATGTTGGCATGGTCACCTCTTATCAAATTGGAGGACATGCAGAAATTCAACTACGCGACTGCTTTATTGATGATGCCCAGGTACTAGGCCAAATAGGTGCAGGATTTCAGCACGCGCAACAACGCCTTGAGCCCGCACGCCTGGCACACTGTATGCGGTTCATTGGTCGTGCCAGCAGAGCCCTCGAACTTGCACAAGAGTATGTCTCCACCCGACACTCCTTCGGTCAGTTACTGTCCGAAACACAACAAATCCAAGCCATGGTTGCCGACTCGCATATCGACCTACACGCCAGTCGCCTGATGACTCAGCACTGCGCGCAACGTCTAGATGCAGGCGTCTCGATTCGCCACGAATCAGCCATGACAAAAGTATTTGTATCTGAAGCCATAGGACGCGTGACCGATCGGGCCGTGCAGATGATGGGGGCCTTAGGCGTGTCAGACGACACACCCGTATCGGCCATCTGGCGCGAAGCACGTCCATTTCGTATTTACGATGGCGCCAACGAGCTGCATCGTGCCATGCTGGCACGCCGCGTTTTCTACCGTCAACTTCATCCCTAACTCAGCACTGTACACAGGTGTCAAACACAATGACTTCTTTTACTGCCTTACGCTTACACCAGAGCCGCACCCACACACAACCAGACTGTAGGATAGAGACCATCAACTTAGATGACCTCAGTAAAGGTGATGTTGTTATTCGCGTCGCGTACTCTAGCCTCAACTACAAAGATGCTCTGGCCTATGCAGGCCGTGGCAAAATCGTGAGTGATTACCCACGAGTCACGGGTATAGACTTTACCGGTTACATAGAAACCTCATCTAATGAGATGTTTAAACCTGGCGACAAAGTCATCGTCCATGGTTTTGGGGTTGGAGTGAATCATGACGGCGGCCACGCTCAGTACGCGCGAGTGCCGGCCAACTGGGTGATGCATCTACCTCATGGCATGGACTTACTAGACGCTTGTAGCCTAGGAGCAGCTGGCTATACCGCAGGGCTTGCGCTGCACTGGATGGAGCAATGCGGTCTCACCCCACAAAAAGGCGAAGTCGCTGTGACAGGTGCAAGCGGAGGCGTCGCTAGTCTTGCTATCGCCATGCTGACCCACCGAGGCTATCGAGTATGCGCCATCACCAGCAAAACTGACATGGCGGATTACCTCAACGACTTAGGTGCTGAACGCGTCGAGCTTACACCGGATTTTACCGAAAACCGTCCACTACGCAGTGCTCAATGGGCGGGAGCCATAGATAGCGTTGGCGGAGACATGCTTGCTTGGTTACTTAGCACGGCACAAGCAGAAGGAGTTATCACCGCCTTTGGCAACGCGGGAGGCTTTCAACTACCGACCACTGTTTATCCCTTTATCTTACGAGGCGTAAAGTTACTCGGCATTAATGCCAATAGCCCCATGCCTCTACGCCAACAAGTGTGGCAACGCCTACACAGCGACTACCTACCTCCCAGACTGCAAACGATCCGACGCGTGATTTCACTGACAGACTTACCACGTGCCATGGAAGCCATGCTTTGCCGTAAAACACATGGACGAACGATTATTGACATGACTCTTTAAGCTCAATCCAATGAACTCACCTGACACACTGAAAAAGCTATTCGCCCCGCAAAGTATCGCCATTGTTGGCGCTTCAGAAACAATTGGTAAAATTGGTGCTATACCTATTACCTTGCTCAAAAAGTACGGCTACCAAGGAGATATCTACCCGGTTAACCCCCGCTCCCACACGATTCAGGGCTTGGACTGTTACGCAAGTCTAGCTGATATACCGACCCCTATCGACTTAGTCATCATTGCTGTACCCGCCCAACACGCATACACCGCGTTGGCGAACGCACGCCCCGGCATGGTAGCAGGCGCTGTGTTATTTTCATCTGGATTTGCAGAAATTGATGAGGCTGGCCGCATTGAGCAAGAACGTCTGAGTGCACTCGCCCAAGAGCGAGGCATACGCCTTCTAGGCCCCAATTGCCTAGGCTTTATGAACATCCGCGAAAATACGTTTGCTACTTTTTCACCTGTTGCGATGAATCATCAGATACCAGTTGGAAATATAGGCGTCGTGTCACAGAGCGGCGCTTTTGGGGCCTATGCATGCAGCCTAATGCTAAACCGCGGCATGGGACTTTCCAGTTGGATCACTACCGGCAATGAAAGCGACATAGATGTGGCCGACTGCATTGCTTTACTCGCGGCTGACCCCCACACCGACGTGATTATGGCGTATTTAGAGGGCTGTCAGGACGGTGAGAAACTTAAACGAGCGTTCATCGCTGCTGATCAAGCCAACAAGCGCATTGTCATCACAAAAGTCGGTCGTACTCAAGCTGGGGCTCAAGCTGCCGCCTCACACACTGCAGCCCTCGCCGGTGACGACGCCGTCTACGATGCACTATTCCATCAATACGGCATACTGCGCACCCACTCCATCGACGAGTTTTTCAATGTTGGCCAAGCGCTAAGCGTATGGAGGCATCCAACTAGAAATACAGGTCTAGCAGTGATGTCCCTGTCAGGCGGAGTCGGCGCACTCATGGCAGACGATGCACAAGAAATGGGCCTAAGCTTGCCAGCCATGCCAAAGCAAGCTCAAAACCGCCTGCTGCAACGAGTCCCTTTCGCTGGAACACAGAACCCAGTTGACGTCACAGGTCAAGCAGTGTCTGATCCCACCCTATTTAGCGACACCGCTCATGACATGCTGTCATCAGGCCAGTTTGGGGCTTTGGTTGTGTTTTTAGCCGCGGCTGGGAGTAGTGATTCTTTCTGGCCGCACATCGAACGCTTTGCTGAATCCATGCGTGCATCGTACCCTGACATCCCTTTTGCTCTGGTTGCTTTACTGCCTGAGCCGCGCCGCCGCGCACTGGAAAAACTAGGGTGTCTCACCTTTACTGATCCCAGCACCGCCGTACGCACGGTGGGAGCCTTACTTAAACGCAACCAGAGCATCTCCAGCACACCACCTTCTATCTCGTCAACTGCCCTACCTCTTCTACCTACGGATATCACGACATTGAACGAGGTGGAATCACTAGCGGTTTTGAACGAGGCGGGCATACCATCTGCCCCAATTTTGATTGCTCATTCCGCTACTCAAGCAGCCGCTATTAGCCAGCAGCTAAATCGCGCTGTAGTGATGAAAATACTCTCGCGAGATATTCTTCATAAAAGCGATATTGGCGGTATACGGCTCAATATTACTAGTCCGGAGGACGCCATCACGGCCTTTCAGGACATCACGTCAAACGTCCAGTCACACGCTCCCGCGGCCCGAATTGACGGAGTACTGATCGCCCCTATGATCGCCGGCGGCATAGAGTGCATAGCGGGGGTACACCGTGACCCCGTATTTGGTCCGGTGGTGATGTTTGGTCTGGGTGGAATCTTCGTGGAAATCCTGCAAGACACTAGCTTTCGCTTGGCCCCCTTTGACGAGACCGAAGCCATAAGCATGATTCAAGAGACACGCGCCAGCCAGATCTTGGCCGGGGCCCGAGGGCGGGCTCCCGCTGATATTGAGGCTTTAGCCAAAGCACTAGCATGTCTATCCCAGTTAGCCTATGCGAGTCGTGATCAAATTGAATCCATCGACATCAATCCACTTGTCGTGCTTGAGCAAGGCCAAGGTGTGGTCGCGCTAGATGCCTTGGTAATGCTGTCGAGTCCGACAGTTTGAGTAATAAACAGCCATGAAACGTGAGACAGGCCACTAGGTAAAACACCTTAAGCCTGTCTCGCAAGCTAACGCAGTCAACAACAAAGCCACCTAGCTGAGCTTTAAAAATATTTATAACTACTATTATTTATACATCATATTTTTAAAATCAGTAGGCGACATCGTAGTCAATTCTTTAAACTTTCTGCTAAACGCACTATGATCGCTATACCCGCATTCGGCGGCTATTTCAGTGATAGAGAGCTGATTTCGTAACAAATCAATAGCAAGTTCCAAGCGCTTTTTCTGAATAAATTTCTGCGGCGTGATTTGAAATATATCTTTAAAATATCTATTCAATTGAGACGTAGACATTTCCGCCACACTAGATAATTCCTTTATTTTTATATCTGAGCAAAAATTCTCATCTATGTAATTCTTTACCAATTTTAGTTTGGTATTTATGTTTTGACGAATTAATCGTTCCTCTTGCAGATCAACAGAAATACCGACTACCCCCACCATTTCCCCAGACTCTAAGGAAACAGGCATTTTTGTCGTTAGACACCATCCAAGCACACCTGAGCTATAAGAATGCAACTCTAAACGGTTAACTACCGCCCTATTCTTACACATTACCTCCTCGTCTTGTTCACTGTATCCCAACCCAAGATCATAATGATACACCTCCTCTGATTTTTTCCCAATTATACTTTTCACGCATTGCATCCCACATCTTTTTGCAAGGTTATCATTTACTAGCAAATAACGAGCATCCGTATTCTTCACAAAAAAAGTTAAATTTGAAAGCGAGTTAATTAATGGCATGATTACATTTACATAGCGCAAAAAAGCATCCAAGCTTTCAACGTGACAAATATTTTTTGTATGGCTTATATAAAAAACATCACTTATTGCCAACATGTCTCATTTTTCCTATTGGTAAGTTTCTACCTGTACACCTTCACTTGCAGCATTAAAACATCATCAGAAACTTATGTTTATTAGCCATTATGTACCTATCGGTCAGCGCACACTAACGAGAAGCTAGAATATCTTGAACTAGTCTCCAACACAGGACACGTCTATATCCATTTTTGTAGAACGCTAAGAGGTACGACGCAGCAATCAGAAAGCTAAGCACTATACACGCTAATCAGTACGTCTCCAGTCGCGCTCAGGGCGCGTAGCGTAGAAAAGTTACCTATGACTGCATTAGCCCGACTAACTTGGGCACTGACTGTGCTAAAAAACGCACTTTTTCCCCTGTATACGTTCAAGACCCACACTAAAAAAAACGGCACACTATTCAACATTAATTGTTTGAATTCAAGGTGCTAATATGGACAATAAATATCATAGCATTCGTGTTATTGATTCACATACAGAAGGCGAACCTACACGCTTAATCGTTTCAGGCTTCCCCGAGTTAAATAATAAAGCATCCATTAGCGAACGCTTAAACACACTAAAAAACGATCACGATCAATGGCGCAAAGCCGTTATGCTAGAACCCCGTGGTCATGACGTATTAGTCGGTGCTTTACTTTGCAAACCTAACAATCCACAGGCCACAGCAGGGGTTATTTTTTTTAACAATGAAGGCTATCTGGGCATGTGCGGCCATGGCACCATAGGCTTAATGGCGTCTTTACGCTATTTAGGCTTAGCTCATCCAGGCGAACATCTAATAGAAACCCCGGTAGGCGATGTAAAAACAACGCTCCACTCAGATAATAGCGTCAGCATCCAAAATATTTATTCTTATCGTTACAGAAAGGACGTAGAGGTAGACGTTCCATCATTAGGAAAAATTAAAGGCGATATTGCTTGGGGTGGAAACTGGTTCTTTCTTGTTAATCAGCTGTTGGGTGATATCCATCTACATAACGTTAAGCAACTGACAAGTATTTGTTTGGCAATAAAGACCGCATTAGCAGAGCAAAAAATAACGGGCAAGAATGGAGCAGAAATTGATCATATTGAACTTTTTCAAGCAGACCAAACAGCAGACAGTAAAAACTTTGTCTTGTGTCCTGGTGGTGCCTATGACCGCTCTCCGTGCGGCACTGGAACCAGTGCAAAATTAGCCTGCTTAGCAGCAGACAAGCTTCTAAAAGAAGGTGAAATATGGCGTCAAGCCAGCATTATCGGCAGCCAGTTTGAAGCCAGTTACGTCGAATCCGACTCTCACGGCATTATTCCTACTATCAAAGGGACAGCCTATATTTGCGCTGACAACACCTTACTGATTGATGGCAGCGACCCATTCAGGTACGGCATTTTTTCTGAATAAGTCATGAATAAAATCAATCAAATGACTGTTATTGGGGGCGGCATTATTGGGCTTAGCGCAGCACTACGCTTACAAAGTAAAGGCGTCCAAGTTTTAATTTTAGAAAAAAACACAATTGGTTCAGGGGCCTCATTAGGAAATGCTGGTCACCTTGCTATGGAGCAGGTCTACCCAGTCGCCGATCCAAGCATCCTAAAGACTCTTCCTAAAATGCTGTTAGATCCTTTAGGACCGTTGCGGGTAGATTGGCGTTACCTATGGCACCTTATGCCGTGGATGCTGAAGCTTGTCGGCAATATGCGTCCTATGCCGTTTCAACGAATACACGAAACACTTACCAGCATGAATGCCGAAGCCTATCCGGCCTGGGAAGCATTTATCAAAAAATGGCAATTGAGTGATTTAGTACATATTAAAGGCTCATTACTGGTGGCAGAAACCGAAAAATCACTTGCCAAGCTTAAAAAACATGGCCAACAACTATGTGCAATTGGTGTTGAAAATGAGTGGGTATCAGCTAAAAATCTTCAAGAGCGTGAGCCAGCCATTTCCGCTTCGCAACTGGGGGGATTGTTTTATCCAAATACTGGGCATGTAGTCGATATAAAGGAACTTATCAATCAATTAAAAAATAAATTTTTACTGCTAGGAGGGAAAATTGAAGAGGAAATGAATGTCAAAGCCTTATACAAAGAGACAAACAACCAAGTACGCATAGTTAGTGATGAAAAATATTTTTTATCAAATAACGTACTCATAGCATGTGGAGCATACTCTAAAAAAATAACAGAGATGATAAGCAGAATAAAAATACCTTTGGATACGGAGCGCGGCTATCACCTTATGTTGCCGACAGAAAAATCTCGATTATCAATTCCCATATCTAGTGCTGATCGCAGATTTATCATGACCCCTATGAATTCAGGGCTTAGGCTTGCGGGCACCGTAGAGTTTGCTGGATTAGAACGCCCACCAAATATGCAGCGTGCGCTGAACTTACTCAGCCTGGCGAACCCCATGTTTAAACAAGCATTAGACACTGAAGGCAATACACCGTGGATGGGATTTAGACCCACCCTACCTGACTCCTTACCAATTATAGATAGAAAAGATAACGTTTATTTTGCTTTTGGTCATCAGCACTTAGGACTAACCCATGCTCCCTACACAGCAAAGATTATTGAGTCATTATTTTTTAATAAGCCGCCATCACTAAATTATAAAAACCTATCTATTGATAGATTTTTATAAAAAATAAACAAAAAATAAAAACCAAACACAGAATCAAAGGAGATATCAATGGAAACCATTGTTAACATATTAGTTGGGTATATCTGGGGCACTTCACTAGTGATATTGGCTTTAGGAGTAGGGCTATATTTCACTATTGCTACACGAGGCATTCAATTTCGCTATTTTTTCACTATGATAAAACTTCTTAGAGAAAATAAAGCCTCGATAAATGGGATTTCTTCTTTTCAAGCATTCTGTTTAGCCCTCGCCGGACGTATCGGGGTTGGTAACATAGCGGGTGTAGCAACAGCCATTGCCGCAGGCGGCCCAGGAGCCATTTTTTGGATGGTACTAATGGGTTTGCTTGGCGGTGCTAGTGCCTGCGTAGAGTCAACCCTAGCGCAAGTGTACAAGGAACAAGGAGATGGTCAGTACCGTGGAGGATCCCCTTACTATATAGAAAAGGGGCTAAAGCTTAAGTACTTTGCCATTTTTGTCGCCGCTGTAATTTGCCTCTCTTATGGCGTTTTAGTACCCGGTATTCAAGCTTATACTATTTCTGACTCGTTACAAAATGCGTTCAATATAAATCCAGAAATTACAGGAGCCATTGTTACCATTTTGATGGCTATTTTGATTTTTGGAGGAATTAAACGTATCGCTAAAGCAGCAGATAAGATAGTACCCGTAATGGCGGTTTTATACTTAATGATGATGTTTTTCATACTAGGTTCGAACTCCGATAAAATTCCAGATATGTTCGCATTGATTTTTAGCAGTGCATTAGGTATGGACGCGGTATTTGGCGGGATAGTGGGTCTTGCTGTTTCTTGGGGTGTTAGGCGAGCTGTTTTCTCTAATGTAGCTGGTGCGGGTGAAGCCACTTTTAGCTCAGCTGCTGCAGAGGTCAGCCACCCAGTAAAACAAGGTCTGATCCAAGCATTCTCTATCTACATAGATACTGTGATCGTGTGCACAGCTACCGGCTTGATGATCTTAATTACTAATATGTACAACGTCTTTCCCGGCAATGCCTCGGTGGCATTAGTGGAATATGTACCTGGCGTCCAAGCAGGTACCGCATGGACTCAACTTGCCGTATCTACCGTTTTTCCAAATGCTGGCCCTGCTTTTGTCGCAATTGCCATTTTCCTCTTCGCTTTTACCACATTAATGGCTTATTACTACATCGCAGAAACGACTATCGTCTACTTAGACAGAAAATTGAAATATCCAGTTTTAAAGCTGGTATTAAAAATTGTTTTTTTAATCATTATTTACTTTGGCAGCATTCAATCGGCAAACTTAATGTGGGGACTAGGCGACATTGGCTTTGGCAGCATGAGCTACCTTAACTTTATCGCTATATTATTTCTATCCAAACCTGCTCTACGAACCATCAAGGATTATGAACGACAAAAAAAGATGGGCTTAGACCCTATCTTTGACCCTGATGTCGCAGGCGTGAAAAATGCTGATATCTGGAAAGAGTTAAGCAGAAAATATAAGGATAATGACAAAACCAGGAATCCCTCAAAGACTTAATATTTAGCTTTATGGGTGGTTCTGCCATGCCCAATAAGGCATGGCATTTTTTACTTCTTTTGGTAAACACCACAGTGGTAAAGGCATTTAGCTTGTCATCATTAGTGGCTATCTAAGCCTGCCCTCGTCCCGACGCGTCATGTTTAATCCTAATGCGGCGACTTTCTTTACACCCAAACTCACCCCAAGAACGATACCCAACAAACGAGCTGACTACCGGGGTCATATCAAACACAAAAATGGCCTACAGCGACAAATGCTGTAAGCCATCGATTTACTACTTAAATTTGGTCGGAACGGAAGGATTCGAACCTTCGACCCCTTGCACCCCATGCAAGCAATCAAACCACAGCCCATTGATTTAAAACAATAAAAACAATCTACAATTGACTATAAAGGCTCATAAGCGCCCACTTAGTACCAATGATATTCCACAAATCCCCACACACCCAAACCCTATCTACATGCGCGAAATACACAGCCCGCCACCGAGCGGGCTTTTTTTGTGTCTACTGCTTTCCATATACGAACAATCAAATGAGCTTGGTTGTAAACGGCCTTATTCGAAACTTTATTTTACACCGCACTGTAGCTATTGGTAGAGTGGATAAAAACAATACCCCGGAGCCCACAAAATGCTATCACTACTAGCCCCAGATATCACTAAAGAGCTTTTGCTATTTCCAGGTGGCATTCACTGCGTTCGACTTAATGAGGAGAACGTCTATCGAATCATTCTGAAGCTGCCAGTCAACTACCTTCTTCCGATGAAAACAAACAAGGGATTCAAGATATATGTCTCCCCTATTGAGGTCTCTGGCACCTACTCAGTTGGGTTGCTTTGCGCCTTCTTCGATGACCCTGATGCCCCGCTCACTTGCTTGCGTTTTTTGGATCACAGTAGCGATACGTTAGACATGATCCATGCCTTATCGAAGCGCGAGGCTATGATTCATATCTTCGATGAGCAAAACAGGGAGCTTTTGGGCTATTCTGCAGAAATCAAAGTTCCCTTAACATCCAAAGTCCGCCTAGAGCATGCAAACTTAAGCAGCTTAGAGGGCAAAGACCTCAATGCAGCCAGTGAACAAGCGATGATTTGGTTTGGCCTGAGGGATGCCCAAGAAGACGCAGATGCTATTCAAGTCAATTTTACGGCTCCCCTTTTTCCCGAAGACATAATAATTAATGACCTACGCCCGGAGCTACATTTCTATCATGGAAACAAAGGATTTGGATTTACCTCTTTAGAAAGAGAAAATGCAGGCCTTTATCAAGAACTGGACATCATTAATCTCCTCCATCGCGTATTCAAGCCCGAGCAAATCTATCACGCACCTAAACGGTTCTATGACAAGGAAGAGATTGCCGACATTATTATTATCACAGACTCAACCTGCCTGATCATACAAGCCAAAGACTCTCCAAATACAGCGCAGATCCAGAGTCGCACGCTACAACGAAAAAGGCTGGCGTCTATAAAAATGCTCAAGAGCGCGCTTAAGCAGATCTCCGGCGCAGTAAATTACGTGGATACGTACCGCCCTTTCAAAATGTTAATGGATGGGCAGGAGATTTCAATTAATCTCGGAAAGCGCCAAATCCTCTCCCTAGCAATTGTGCGTGAAATGTTCAACGACACATATAACGAATACAGTCAGGAGCTTTTTTCGCTATTCAATACAATCAACTTACCTTGTATAGCACTCGACTACGCGGAGCTGCATAGATATACAACCTACTGCAGTGACGAAGGACGTTTTCTGGGCGCCTATTTTCAAGTCTTCAACTTTGCCCTCTCTAACGGCTGCTTCCCACGCCTTCGTTTCGGCCCAGAAGATGCCGTAAATTGGATGAATGAGCAAGGCATAGATATCAATTGAGGTATGCTCTCCATGAAAACGGTTAAGTACATCTATCATTGGAGAGAGGCTGTCTCTCGAAAAACAAAACAATTCAACGAACGCATCTTCAGCAGCGTGGATTTTCAACAGTAGGTTCAGGCGATGTCTTTTTTAGAAATTTTTAACGTAATCGGCTCTGAGGCCATCCGAACAATTACCGGGCGACTATTTACCGAGGAACAGATCCGTCAAGTCGCAACGCATACTGTCGGCCAGTATTTTAAAGACCTTCTACCTATGTCTACGGATGACAGAGCTGCACGGCAGCGCGTAGAAGAAGCACGAAGCCACATTGAGCAGGCCAGCCTAATTATTTCACAGTTGCAATCTGAGCTCTGCTCGCAAACACAACTGCTCGACAACGTCCTTGAAGAGATCGAAGAAAAAAAGAGATTGGCCTCAAAGTACGAAACGCTTGCAAAAACTGGGCAGGAGCAATTCGCGGCCTTCAAGTCCGAGATGGAAACCGCTCTGCGGCAAGAGCTCACAACCCAATCTGAGAAGGGTAGGCCTGCGCGTCTTGCGTTCTCCGCCTTTCTGTGGTCAATCACACTCATACTCGGAGCAGCCTTAGGGTCTTATTTTAGAGAAGTGCTCGAATGGCTCAGTATAGTTACGGCCTAGTAATCGTTAAAGTCTCTGTCTCTAGCTGGTAGCTCTCGGAAGTGCTTGAGCTCCTGCGTCACATATCCCTTGAGCATCATCTCTGTTAGTGTCAACATAAATCCGTTCAATTGCTGGCCTCTACCTTAATATAGCGCAGCACTCGTAACTGCGTAGCATCTATCGCAGCGTCTGCTTGCCACTCAAACGGCTATTGTGCTGCTGTGCAAGATTCAATGGATCTGCGCGTGAGCATAAGCAGCCTCACACGCTAACCCCGCTACTCTTCGCTTGTCAGCCTCTGCCGCGTAGACTTCCGCCATTTCATCAAGCCCGCCAAGCAGCTCGGTAAACATTCGGATGGAGGTGTCGGCTGCCTCGCGCTCTGCGGTAGCGGTGGCAAGCGCGGTGGCTCGACGATAACGGGCTGCATATTCTTCGGCTGCGCTGCGCACGCGCTCATCAGCAGCACCGCGCTCAGCAATAGCGACTTGCTCAAGCTTTTGTTGAGTTTCACGATCTAACACCTCCATTTTTTCAGTTAATTCACGCTCGATCTTACGTACCTGCTTTTCTGCATGCGCTACAGCGGTCGCGTGTTCTGCCTGTGCCAGTTTGTAGCCCTTGCTGTGCTGCTTGGCTCCGTAAATGTGCAGGCCAAAAAAAAGAGCCGCTGCGACAGCGACTCCAATTACCCCAGACTTGATAGACATACTTCCCTCTCTGCGTAACGTCTACGCTCTAATCCGCGTAGCTTTCGACCTCCTGCATATACCCATCGCGGCAGCTCATTACACGCGCCCGCGTAGTCACCTGCACGCACTTTCCGCAGTAGCGTTGACTGCTGATAAGCCCCTGCCCCCACGTTATAGACAAAGCTTGCAAACGCGATGCGCATACCGTCAGGTAATTGTCGTGGCACCGAGCGATCCACAACGACTAGCGCCTTTTGCACCTCTTGCCGTGTCAACTGATCGCATTTTTCAGGCGTGGCCACATCCCCTAGTTTGACCCCGTGGGTGTAGCCCTCGCAGATAGTCGGTATTCCTACCGGATCCGCATACGCTATCAACGACCTTCCCTCCCATGCTGCTACTAGCGTTACTGCTGCTGCCAGCACACCCCCAGCTATTTTATTTCGCACGATTAAATACCCCTTTTAGCTCTATCCACCGACGCTGCACGCACCCACGGATACGCACCATGGCGATAGTCAGCTCTGGCAGCTTGATCACAATCAGTACCAGCACATACAGCGCCCATAGAATTAGCACTACCTCTTGAAGCGTCCAGCCGTACAGCGCTACTGCTGAGCCCGTTGTCACTGGAAACGCTATGTCGTCACGCATAAAACTTCCTTTACGAGGCATTTGCTACCCCCAATAAAAAAGCCCCGTTAGGGGCTGTAGACGTAAAAAAAGCCGCTGTAACGCGGCTCATACACAAATCATCTGTTCGTTAGGAGTGGGGGCTGGTTCCTAATAAAAAGCTCCCCTAAAGAACTAGATCCATAAACATTCAGGTGGTTGTCATCAAAGTAAACGGGCTTACCTGAATAGATACTCATATAGTCGAAACCACTCAACGCCGCTGAAAGATCAATCCAATATACATTAGGTATCTTTTCAACGATTTTTCTTATAACCTCATTAGCTTGCATATGCAAAGCTGACAATTGCCTATCCACTAGGAGGCCAATCCGGGAAAAATGTTCCTGCCTAAAAGGATGAACAGGCAAGCGAGGAACATCAGAGAGTACATACACAGGAGCTCGCTCAGCCATGCTTCGTAGCGTCTGCTCCAGCCTTGTTAAATACAGCGGGTCTGCGCCTTTCTCAATTAGACCCAATTGATAGGCCCAGTACGAAGCGAAAATTACCGCCTGATAGTCCCCATAGCTCTCCTCTACAAACTCCTTTAAATCAGCACACGGTTGTTGTGCTGATACAGGAAGAAGAGTCTCGTTGAATCCAAATACCGGAGAGCATGAGCTGCCAGTTCTCACCACAGCCGCCCACCCTTCATGCTTGCCAACCACATCGATGAAAGAGTTAAACATCGCCGCATGTGAGTCTCCGGTAACGAGCACGGTTGGGGACAAATTACGATCCCCTCTAACGCACTGACCACTGTCCACGCCATGGCATACATCCGTCCCATAGTTTGCTAACTCAAGACTTTTTGGGGTAACAGGACGAGACGCCTCTAGTTTTTCTGCAACGACATAAACCAACGCGGCCGGTATTAAAAACATACAAATAAAAGCCTTGCCTAGACTAAGCTTTGCCCCTTTTGTATTACGCTCTATCAAATAGTAGGATAGAAAGGCCAACGCAAATGTAAAAACAAATGCATATAAAATCCACTGCCAGGGCAGGCTATAACTGCCGTACACGTATCGCATGAAAGCCAAAATCGGCCAGTGCCATAAATAAATTGAGTACGACAACAAGCCAACCAACGACATAGGTTTCAGGCCCAACCAACGATGTATCGCAGTGCTCCCCCCACCCCCTCCTGCTTGGCCCGAGTAAATAATAAAGGCGGCACCCACACACGGGTATAAAGCATTAACCCCCGGAAATACAGAGTCCCTATCGAGCGTCCAAAGCCCAAGAAAAACAAGAATCGCCCCTGCATAGGCAAGCATGCGCATCCCCAACCTACTTTTCCAGACAGCGAGTAACGCTGTCAGAGAACCTATCATTAGTTCGCCGAAACGAAACTGTAGCAAAAAATAGGTGTTCGCATCCCCCGGCCGCGTGATAAGCATGTACTGTGTATACACAAAACCTGCAATGACGAATAAAGCTGTGAAACCAATAATTAGGTTTTCTTTTAGAGCTCTTAATTTCTCGTTCCACCTGCTGGCCAGAGCATACAACAGCATTAAAAGGAGGGGCCAAACAAAATAGTATTGCTCCTCAATCGACAGTGACCAAAGATGCAGTAAAGGCTTCTCATCGGCGGATATATCGAAATAGCCTTTATCCTGAGCAAAGTAGACGTTAGCAGCAAAAAACACCGCATACCTAGCTGAATCAAGCAACGAATGCAAATCTTCGGGCAAAAGCACCCATGCGCCAACAAAAATACTCGCCAAAACCACAGTATAAAAAACAGGCAAAATTCTTCTTATTCGACGTACATAGAACATCTTTAAAGAAAAATCCCCATTCTCAATTTCACGCGCAATAATACGGGTGATCAAGAAGCCGGATATGACGAAAAAAATATCAACACCGATATATCCGCCAGGCATCCAAGAAGAATTGGCATGAAAAAGGAAAACAGACATAACAGCGATCGTCCGAAGACCATCAATATCTGCCCGATACTTTGATGCTATTGGTGCGCTCACGAGTCAGTAGCCTAGCTATAAAATCGACGAATTATAGCGCTATTGGGCGGCTGGGTATTCCCGAATGATCTCATCAACTTTGTCTGACGCTAAGTTATTAAAAATCGTAGCTATCCCCACCTGCCAATAGCCATCACAGACTGATCGCTCCCAGCCCCCTCATTGTACGCAGCCCATAGCGTCAAAACCGCCATTGTCTTACTCACACTAGATGCCGACAGCCAGCCCCGGCTACTGAGCGGCTGAAAAGACCCCGACACAGCGGGCGGAGCTAAAAATGGCTTGGGGAATGTCCAGTTCAGGTCCGCACTGAATGCAACGCCGTACGCACTAAGCGCGGGTGAGCTAACAGCTCCCCAAGGGAGATAGCAAATCTGAGTGCCGTCTGCATATTTCACATACTCTCCGTTCGCGTTGCTTCCC
>NZ_JAPKND010000004.1 GCF_026344035.1 Alcaligenes endophyticus | reverse complement strand
GAAAAATATCTGTGATTTATCATACTGATAACAGATAGGCGTTGTTATTGAGGTAGTTTGAGTAGATAGCTGCTATAGATAAGGTGCATAGGCTATATCTAGGCTGGATTCAGAGTAAAATAACGGTAGGACTTTTGCTTTATTGTTGTTTAGGAGAAGCTGATGGATCATTCCCCCAAGCCTGAGCTGGAGCAAGGCGTATCTTTGCGAATCTTAACGCATGTGAGCTATGGCTTATTTGCTCTAGGCGTGGTGACGGCTGGCCTGCTAACGATTGCTACAATTGCAGCGATTGTACTGGCTTATATAAAACGTAGCGAAGCCTCTGGAACGATATATGCTAGTCACCTTGACTGGCTAATTAAAACTTTTTGGTGGGGTCTGCTCTGGTATTGTGTGAGCGGGATACTAACCCTACTATTCATAGGCTGGATTGGTATTTTTATTACTACCATCTGGATTATCTATCGTTTGATACGCGGATGGCTTGCTTTGCTAGAGGGTAAAACCTTAGGGTATAGCTACTAATAATAATGATGTCTATTGCACAAGCTGACCATTAACTGGTCAGCTTTTTTTATTCTCAGTGATAGCTTTAAGTACTGAGCACATGTATTTGTTCTATATATAAATGATGCATGGTTTCACGTAATAAGATCAGATAGGCCCATAGCTTGGTATTGGAGGGCAGGGTTGAGATCGGCCAATCGCCGACAGCCGCTTCAGCATACAGGTTAAAACATGCTTCAACCATGTCTAGGTGAAGTATTTTATGCTGCTGTTGATTAAGCGTTTGCACCCACTTCAAAAGAGTAAGCGCTTCGGGATCTGCCGTGAAAACCTGGAACTGGCGTAAATCAAGCTGCGCGGGCATGATTGCCTCTTCTATGCGTTCGATAGCTTGCTCGGCTTGGAGTGCGTCGGGATTGGCGTGGGTAAGCACGGTGTTGAGCAAGTGTTCAAGACCAATGTTTTTGAATTTCTCTGTGTGTATTGGTACCCCCCAGCGAGCGATACCAATTGAGCACGTGTCAGCTTTGAATTGCAGCAGAGCGATTTGCGCCTGAGGATGCGATAGTTGCAAATGGTGTAGTAAATGCAAGTGAGAGGATTTTTCTTGATTCTGTTTCATGCTAGGGGACATAGTAAACCTCGCTTTCTCTTATGCAGCCATTCTATGTCTGTTTCTTGTGCTTTGAATAGATCAAGTCATCAAGAAGAGTCTTGGCATTGACTTGGTGTAGGGCAAACACTGAGCTTATTAGGCTATTTTCTTACCTCTCACCACTACTTCTGTTGAGTGGCCTTAGTAGCGGAGCTGGGAGAGAGTTAAGAGTCTGATGAGCGCTTATATAAGGCTAGGGCTAATTCGCGTTGTGTGCTGTGATCCACAATCGGTGCTGGGTAATGCAGGCCTAGCCGGAACTCTAGGGGTAATTGGCGGCTGAGCCAAGGGGCGTGGATGCTTTTGTTGTCTAGCGCTGCGAGTTCGGGGACATACCGACGTATAAAATCGCCCTTGGGATCAAATTTTTGTGATTGTGTGATCGGGTTAAAGATACGAAAGTAAGGTTGTGCATCGCATCCCGTGGAAGCGGCCCATTGCCATCCTCCCACGTTGGCGGCCTGATCATAATCTATTAAGTGTTGAGCAAAAAACCGTTCGCCACGACGCCAATCGATCAGTAAGTCTTTAACCAGAAAAGAGGCTGATATCATGCGTAGTCGATTGTGCATATAACCGCTATGCAAGAGTTGGCGTTGTGCGGCGTCTATGAGAGGGTAGCCTGTTTGCCCCGTGCACCATGCTAGCCACCAGTCTTCATTATTACTGTACTCAAGATTCTGATATTCGCTTTTAAAGCTTTGTGTTGCTGTATCGGGGTAGTGCCATAAGAACTGCTGATAGAAGTCGCGCCATGCTAATTCTTTTAACCAGCAAGAGGCGCCTGCTGAGTCGCTAGGCCAACATTGTTCAACACATTGGCGTATGGAAAGTGTCCCGAAACGTAAATGTGGAGATAGCCGAGAAACACCATTGACCGCAGGAAAATCTCGGTTTTGTTCGTATAAATGAAGCCGCGTGGAAAACTTTTGTAAGGCTTCTTGTGCCGCCGCCGAACCCGCTTGAATCAGCAACTTGGTGAGTGTATGTTCGGAAAAGCCTAGTTCAGTTAAAGAAGGTAATGCGAGGGGGGCAAGAGGAAGCAAACGATGACAAGCTGATAGGCTGTCAAAGCTGGGCACGCCTATATTACCCAGTTGTAGCAGCCATTTACGCCAATAGGGGGTAAAGACAGAGTAAGGCGCACCTTGACCGGTGAGCACTTCGTCCTGCTCAAAAATAACCTGATCTTTGTAGAGTTGTAGCGTACAGGCTTGCGCCAGCAGGCTTTGCCCAACAAGGTGGTCGCGGTGCTTGGCATAAGGCTCATAGTCGCGGTTGGCGTACACAATTTGGCTGTTGCACTGGCGCGCTAAACGGGGGAGCTCGCGCTCTGCTGGGCCGTAAGCAATGATTAACTCACTGCCATGACGTCGCAGATCGGTTTGTAGACTTTGTAAGCAGGCATACATAAATGCCACTTGTTTACTGTCCTGCTCAAGCTCATCGAGTAACTGTGGGTCAAAAATAAAAACGCAGGCTACGCTTACATCCCCTTGTAGCGCTTGGAAAAGAGCATGGTTGTCGTGTAGCCGTAGATCTCTTCTAAGCCAACATAAGTCAATGAGACGATTGGTGGGCAGTTGAGGTTCGAGTAGCCTGAGTGTAGGACGCATGGAAAAAATTTAACTAAGGTGAGCAGAAAGTAACTTGGTGAGTTCAAACATAGAGACTTGCTCTTTATTAAATATTGGACGTAGCTTATCATCCGCATTGATATTGCGGCGATTGGCAGAGTCTTGTAAGTCGTGTTTTTTAATATATTCCCAGATTTTTTTTGTGACTTCAGTGCGTGGGATAGCATCGGGACCTATAACGGCCGCTAGGGTGGGACTGGGTGTTAGGGGCTTCATAAACCCAGAGGTGGATTTACGTGCAGGTTTGTTGTCAGTGTTGGCCATGAACAGAACTCCTAGAATAAAGCGATAAGCAAAAAACCAGTATGTGAGAACTGGCTTAACTTATATATAGCGTGTTTATCTGCGTTTGGGGCGCCGACACCCCAGGGGTTTAGCACTTAGCGCTTAGCAATTGCCTACGTATTAGTCATAATGGCATGTGCAAGGCAGGCTCGCCAAGCTTTTTCACTTAATTATTGTGACATCCATGACTAGACTCGATTTTGAATTAATTCGTCGTTTATTACCTGATTGGGTACGGTTACGGCAAGATATACATGCTCACCCTGAGTTGGGTTTTCAGGAGCACCGTACCGCTGAAATCGTGGCCAATTGTTTACGTGAGTGGGGATATGAGGTCCACACAGGCATTGGCGGAACGGGGGTGGTGGGAGTGCTGCAGGGAGACCTACCGGGCAGCGAGCGTAGTATTGGTTTAAGGGCTGATATGGATGCCTTGCCCATACAAGAAAAAACGGATCTTCCCTACCAGTCAAAGCATGAGCGTATCATGCATGCTTGTGGCCACGATGGGCATACCACAATTTTATTGGGTGCAGCACAGTATTTAGCCAGTACGCGTGCTTTTAGTGGTCGGGTAGTACTTATTTTTCAACCCGCCGAGGAAGGCTTGGGGGGAGCACAGGCCATGTTAGAGGACGGCTTGTTTACTCGTTTCCCCTGCGATGAAATTTACGCGCTACATAATTGGCCGGGATTGCCACCTGATGTCATTGGGGTGAATCCGGGCCCTATGATGGCGGCAGCAGATGAGTTTGATATCGTCGTGTATGGTCAAGGTGGGCATGGTGCACATGCTTATCAAACGGTGGATCCAATTGTGATTGCAGCGCAGGTCATCAATGCTTTACAAACCGTTGTGGCACGTAATGTTCCTGCTATGGATGCGGCAGTCATAACCGTTGCAGCAATCAAAGCAGGGACTATTCAAGCTCGCAACGTGATTCCGGATCAGGCTCAGTTGAGCGGTACAGTACGCACTTTTAAAGCCGAGACTCAAGCCTTGGTGCAGACCCGCATGCAAAGTGTTCTAGACGGTATTGCGCAGGCTTATGACGCTAAAATTGAGATGACCTATCGCTGTTTGTTTCCGGCAACGATTAATCATGTACCACAGGCTCAGAAAGTAGCACGTATTGCAACCGAGCTATTGGGTCCAAATCAGGTGCAATGTCCGTTTACACCCTCTATGGGGGCTGAGGATTTTTCCTATATGTTGCAGGTCTGCCCAGGCGCCTATTTTCGTTTAGGGCAAGGTGGTGCAGAGCAGGGGCGGGTATTGCATAATGCCATGTTTGATTTTAATGATGATGTAATCGCTACGGGCGTGGCTATGTTCGCGGCTTTGGTACAAGACGGTGCGTAAGCACAGTAATAGCAAACAGCACATCAAACTTTTTATTTGTAGTAGATATAAGGTACATGGATGACAAACACAGTGGATCAATTAACAATACAAAAGCCCGACGACTGGCACTTACATTTACGCGATGGGGCTGTTTTGGAGTCCGTTGTGGGACATACTGCCGCCCAGTTTGGCCGCGCTATTATCATGCCTAACTTGACGCCACCCGTCACGACGACAGCTCTGGCCCAAGCTTACCGTGAACGTATCGTAGCGGCTTTAAACAAGACTACGCCGGACGCCAAGTTTGAGCCACTTATGACCTTGTATTTAACCGACAACACGGATTCTGATGAGATAAGGCGAGCAAAAGAGTCGGGCATTGTGCATGGCGTAAAACTTTATCCTGCCGGGGCGACCACTAATTCGGATGCTGGCGTAACGGACTTATTGGGCCGATGTACTAAAGTGTTAGAAGTGATGCAAGAAGTGGGTATGCCGCTTCTGGTGCATGGCGAGGTAACTGATCCAAGCATCGATTTGTTTGACCGCGAGGCCGTGTTTATTGACCGTGTTATGTTGCCCCTGCGCCGTGCTTTCCCCGCCTTAAAAGTTGTATTTGAGCATTTGACGACAGCTGATGGTGCGGCTTATGTGTCGGAGGCGGAAGGGCCCATAGCAGCGACAATCACCGCACACCATTTGCTGTATAACCGTAATGCTTTGTTCCAAGGTGGCCTGCGGCCGCACTGGTACTGTTTACCAGTACTCAAGCGCGAGCGGCATCGTCAAGCTCTTTTACAGGCGGCGGTTAGCACTTCAGGCCGTTTCTTTTTGGGTACCGATAGCGCACCGCACGCCCGAGGTCGTAAAGAACAGGACTGTGGTTGTGCGGGTTGTTATACCGCCCTACATGCTATGGAGCTTTATGCTACGGCGTTTGACCAGATCGGGCGATTGGATCAATTAGAAGCCTTTGCTAGTTTGAATGGCCCTGCTTTCTATGGGTTACCGGTTAATAGTGCAACATTGACGTTAAAGCGAGCCGAGTATGTTGTTCCTGATCAACTGCCTTTGGCAGGCGAAGAAGTGGTGCCTCTAGCGAACGGCACTACCTTAGGCTGGGTAGTTCAGCCTTAGTGTTAGTCTTTTAGGGCTGCGTCCTCGTGCAGCCCGCCATCGTTCAAATCAGTAATGTGTTTGCCCATCGCGAAGGTAAACCAACGCTTGGTCAAAAATTTGTCGAGTGCGCACCCAGGCTATTTCGCGCCACTGTTGATCGTGCGGGAAAAAGTGTTCCAATAAAGCAGACTTTAAGCTATGGCCTGGCTCCTGATGGCCCCCCGGATCGTTGCCTTCTAGGTAGTGCAGGTGTTCGAACCGTAATGAGTGTTCCAACATGCTGGGGCTATAAGTGCCGCACTCTATCACTAACTGCATAAAATCTTTGTCGTGCATGGCGTTGATGAGCATTTGGGAGGTGTAACCATCTACCGAAGCCGACACACCTGTATCGCTGGTATTCCCCATCGCGGTATGAACGGTATAGAGCCAAGGGCCAAAAAGCTTTTTAGCAGCTTCTAAACCGGGGTAGTCATGGTCTGTAATGGCCATCAACATAGGATGACCAAAGTCGCCGGCGCCCGTGTGCAAATCCATGCAAATAGCCTGTTTGCATGATTTCGGTAAATTCGCAAAGATAGTTCTTAGGGTCTGGTTAGACCATGTGGCAAATTGCCCAGCATAAAAAATACCTTCCGGATCTTGGTGTTGTCCCGCGGTAATTTGACTACGTAAAGAGGTTTCTCCTATTTCTGCAGCTCGGTCGTGCCAGAGCTGCTCGTTGATACGCCGCTGCTCGGGTTCGATCGCCTCGCGATTAAACACCGACGCGATATTGTCATACTCATCGTTGTGTTGCAGAGGACGGGTAAAGTCGATGAAGTTGCGATTTAAATCGACATTGTCTTCATTTACCCGACGTAGCCACGATGTTCCCCACGGATTGATAAGGTGAATGAATAACAAACCGGTGTCTGCATCGAGGGAGTGTAGGTCTAGGCCTTGTAAATACAGAGTCTGGCACATGGAACCGTAGTACCCTTCAACACCATGAGTACCGGAGATAATGATTAGCCATTTGGTGGCGTCCGGATTGCCAATTTCGGCAACATCCGTATACAGTGTTTCACCATCTCGCCCTTTTAGAGGGTGTTCGTAATGGCTTACACGACCCTGATGCCGTTGCACGGCTGCCAAAAACCGCTCTCTGTAGGCGGTGTAAGAAGGGCGTTCGTTCATCAAATAAGTGTCCATTCTTGTCTCCTTTTTTTGCTTATTAAGGGTTCCTCCTAGTTGTCTATACATTAGGAGCATTTAAACTTTAAACCATACAGTCTGGATAAACAAGGAGACATACATGAAGTATCAAAAAATCTTATTAGCAGCCGTAGTAGGTATGAGTGCAATGCTGGGCGCTACAGGAGCAGCCCAGGCAGACAGTACAGAAAAAACGATACGCTTTGGTGTAGACCCCACTTTTCCGCCCTTTGAATGGCGAGATACTCAAGGCCAGCTACAAGGCTTTGATATTGAGGTGGGTAATGCTATTTGCGCGCATCTAAAGGTGGAGTGTGATTGGCAGATTATCAATTTTGATGGGGCGATTCCAGCGCTGAATAGCAACAAGATCGATGGTATTTTGTCTGGCTTTACGATCACCGAGCAGCGGGCTAAACAAGTTAATTTTTCGCATCCTATTTACTCGTCGAGCTCGCGCATCATGACGTTGAAGGATAAGGACTTTGCTACGAACGCCGAGGCGTTGAAAGGCAAACGTATTGGTATCGTGCAAGGTACTTCACAGGCGGCTTATGCTAACAAACATTGGCGTGGTAAGGGTATTGAGCTGATCTCTTATCAGAACGACGATCTTGCCAAGCAGGATCTGGCGATGGGTAGGATTGACGGCACGTTGCAAAACTCTGCGTCGGGAGCCATCTTTTTTGAAACCCCAGAAGGAGCTAATTTTCACATGACCGGCGAGGCTATCAGCGATCGAGAAGTATTCGGCGTGGGAACGGGCATCGGTTTGCGGAAAACTGATAACGCCTTGCTAGAGCGTATCAATGGCGCATTAGAGGCTATGGTCGCGAGCGGACAATATGATGATATTTTGCAGCGTTATAGTAAATACGGTATTACTGCTCCCGTGACGGAGTAAGAGGACAGCATGATGTATGGCTATTTTCCCTTAGTATTACAGGGAGTGGGCGTTACCGTCGCCCTAGCCTGCTGTGCCATTTTATGCGCCACGGCGGTTGGGGTTTTCGGGGCTTTGCTAAAAAACTCACGTTTCCCCTTGGTGCGTGGCTTGATGGAGGTGTACACCACCCTTAATCGAGGCATTCCAGACTTGGTTATTATGTTGTTGGTTTTTTATAACCTGCAAACATTAATCAATACTGTATGTTTGTGGTTAGGGTGGAGTCGTATCGAATTGGATGCATTTACTGCCGGGGTGATTACACTGGCTTTTATCCACGGCGCCTATATGACAGAAACTTTTCGGGGTGCGCTTGAAGCTATTCCCAGGGGGCAAGCTGAAGCAGGCTTGTCCACAGGCATGAGCCACACTCGGGTGTTCTGTTCCATTACACTGCCGCAAATGTTGCGGTTAGCTATTCCTGGTTATAGCAATAATATTCAGGTGGTGATTAAGTCTACTGCTTTAGTGTCTATTATTGGGCTAGTCGATATTATTGGTATTACACAGCAAGCAGGTCGATCCACACAGCAGTTCCTATTCTTTAACTTTGTTGCAGCCGGCGCGTATCTTGCCTTTACTACGATTGCTTTGCTTTTACTGGCCTTGCTGAATCGACGCGTCAATCGGGGCATCAAAGGAGCCAACTTATGACACTCATGGAGTTAATACGCGAGTACGGTTTAGAGTACTTGGGCATAGTGCATGGAGAGTGGGAATTAAGCGGGTTAAGCATGACATTATGGATCATGGTGTTGTCGCTGACCTTCGGCATGCTGTTGTCTATTCCCTTAGCGATTTGTCGTGTGTCATCGTGTCCTTGGCTACGTTGGCCAGTGCAGTTGTATACCTATGTCTTACGAGGCACGCCGCTGTATGTACAGCTTCTGCTGGTTTATACAGGTTTTTTTAGCTTGGGTTTTGTACGGGAGTCGGACTTACTGACTGAGTTTTTTCGCAGTGGTTTTAATTGTGTGATTTTGGCGTTCAGTTTGAATTGCTGTGCTTATTTAACTGAAGTACTTGCTGGCTCTATTAAGGCAATTCCTGCAGAGGAGATTGAGGCTGCTCATGCTTATGGCTTTTCGCGCTTTACCCTGTACACCAAAATTATCTTGCCTTCTGCCTTAAAGCGTTCATTGCCGTACTACAGCAATGAGACGATTTTGATCTTACATAGTACGTCGATTGCTTTCACTGCAACGGTGCCTGAGTTATTAAAAGTCGCCCGCGATGTGAATAGCGAAACATTCACACCCTTTTTGTCTTTCGGTCTGGCCGGGGTGCTTTATGCCCTAGTCGCTACTTTGCTGGTGCTGTTATTCCGTAGATGGGAAAAGCGCTACTTGGTATTTCTCAAACCTACGTCTCGGTGAGGTGAGCTATGCATAATTTGCGAGTCAACAATATACATAAAAGTTACGGTGATCACGAGGTGTTGCGTGGTGTGTCGTTGCAGGCCGATAAGGGAGATGTAATCAGTATCATTGGTTCAAGTGGCTCAGGGAAAAGTACTTTTTTGCGCTGTATAAATTTGTTAGAGAAGCCCAGCTCAGGAGAAATTTATTTAGGTGATGAAGCGCTCAAATTAGTGCCCTGCAAACGCCATAAGGGCGAGCTCCAGGCAGGCTGTAGCAAACAGTTGCAAAGCTTTCGATCGCGTTTGGGAATGGTGTTTCAGCATTTCAATTTGTGGTCTCACATGACAGCGATGGAGAATATTTGTGCGGCCCTAATCCATGTCCTTAAGCTCTCGCGTAGCCAAGCTGAGGAGCGTGCCTGTTTATATCTGAATAAAGTGGGTTTAGATGCAAAGGTACAGTCTAAATATCCTTCACAGCTATCAGGTGGTCAGCAACAGCGGGTGGCGATTGCCCGAGCTTTGGCTCTAGAGCCAGAGGTATTGCTGTTTGATGAGCCAACGTCGGCTTTAGACCCAGAGTTGGTCGGCGAGGTTTTGCGAGTAATGCAAAGCTTAGCCGAAGAAGGGCGCACGATGATCGTCGTAACACATGAAATGGAGTTTGCCCGTAATGTGTCCAATCATTTAGTGTTTTTGCATCAGGGGCAGATTGAAGAGCAGGGCGATCCAAGCACGGTGTTGCAGCAGCCCAAAAGCCAGCGTCTTACCCAGTTCTTGTCTGGCCGGTTGAAATAGGTTTTTGTATCCCCTGCTGACGCGTAGATAAGTTTTGGCGAGCAGGGGATTCAGGCTATTTTTACTAGGAGTTTTTTTGTTTAGCCTCTAGTAACTCCCAACGCTCGAACAACTCTTCAAGCTGCTGATTAAGTTGGGCCAATTGCGCGTTGATGGCATCCGCATGAGCAGAGCCCTCTTTGTAGAGGTCAGGGTCGGCTAGTTGTTCAGCTAATTGGCCTTGCTGCGCTTCTATAGTTGCTATTTTCTCTGGTAGCTGCGCCAGCTCTACTTCCTCCCACGGAGCTAGGCGTCCGAGCTTTTGTGCTTTAGGCGCCGCTGCAGGCGTGGGCGTAAACGGCTCAGTTGCTTTGCTGCTTGTTTTCTCGGTAGCAACTGATGCGTTTTTCTTAGGTCGTTGGGCTAACCACTCATCATAACCTCCTACGTACTCGGACCACACTCCGTGCCCTTCAGCGGCGATGACTTGGGTAACCACATTGTTGAGGAAGCTGCGGTCATGACTGACTAGCAGAACGGTGCCGGTGTAGTCTTGGATCAGATTCTCTAAGAGCTCAAGCGTTTCGATGTCCAGATCGTTAGTGGGCTCATCTAGCACCAGCACATTAGTAGGCTGGGCAAACATGCGTGCTAAGGCTAGACGCGCACGCTCGCCTCCGGACAAACTGCGTACCGGAGATTGTGCTCGTGCTGCGGGGAATAAGAAGTCCTCTAGATAGCTCATGATGTGCTTGCGCTCATTACCTATTTCTACCCACTCGCTGCCGGGGCTAATGGTTTCAGCGAGCGAGGCGTTCTCATCTAACTGCCCACGCATTTGATCGAAATAGCCTATCTTTAGGTTAGTGCCGTGACGGACGGTGCCGATGTTTGGTTCAAGCTGGCCAAGTAATATGCGGAGTAGGGTCGTTTTTCCGGCTCCGTTGGCGCCGATTAGGCCGATCCTGTCTCCCCGTATGAGTAGTGTGGAAAAGTTTTTAATGAGGGTGCGATCGCCAAAACCGTGAGTGATGTTTGCCACTTCAGCTACTAGCTTGCCCGAACGTTGCCCTTCAGAAAGTGCAAAACTAACATTCCCTGAGCGCTCCCTGCGTTCGGCCCGCTCGCGTCGCAATTGTTCTAGGCGTTTCACACGCCCCTCATCGCGGGTTCGGCGTGCTTGTACGCCTTTACGTATCCATACCTCTTCTTGAGCTAGAAACTTATCAAATTTGGCATTTTGCTGTTGTTCGGATTGTAACCATTCTGCTTTACGTTCTTGCCATTGGGTGAAATTACCGGGATAACTGAATAGTTGACCTCGGTCTAGCTCGACAATTCGGGTGGCTACGGAGTCTAGGAAGCGTCTGTCGTGGGTGATGATAATGGCGCTGCCACGGAAGTCTAGCAATAGTTGCTCCAGCCATAATATGCCGTCGAAGTCCAAATGGTTAGTGGGCTCATCAAGCAAGAGTAAGTCTGGCTGATCGGCGACAGCTTTTGCTAAAGCGACTCGTTTAGTGGTGCCACCAGACAGGCTACCGGCTAAAGCATCTGGGTTTAAACCCAGCTTGTCGATTAAGGCGTTGACACGAGCAGGGCGTTGCCAGTCTTCGGACTCGTTGATGTCGCCACATAAAATATCATATACGCTACTTTCGGGTGGGAGCTCAGGCTCTTGCTCAACCGTAGCGACTCGTAGACCGCCGAGGCGTTGTATTTGACCATCGTCTAGTGTTGCTCGACCATCTATGATTTTTAATAACGACGATTTGCCTGCGCCATTGCGTCCGATCAGGCCGATACGCTCGCCGCTTTGTACAGTGAGTTCGGCATGATTGAGTAAAGGATGATGGCCATAAGCTAACTGAGCGTCGATGAGTGAAATAAGGTTGAGCGACATAAAGCTTCCAGAAAATATCTGCGATGAATACGATTTTCTCTATTGTCGCAGGTTACAATGAATTTGTGAGGCAGGTCGGGCAATCGCGTCGCTAGGCGGCGAGGAAGGTCCGGACTCCACAGAGCAGGGTAGCGGCTAACAGCCGTCCGGTAAGTGTCAAACGAGCCGAGGAATAGGGCCACAGAGACGAGACTAAGATCAGGGCTTGCATCCGCAAGCACAGCTACGGCGACTCCGTAGTTTTAAGCGCGAGCTTTAAGGTCTTAGGGTGAAACGCGGTAACCTCTACCCGGAGCAATACCAAATAGGCATGCGCTAACTTTAGCAATAAGGTTGTAGAGCGGCTCGTTCGAGCATGCGGGTAGGTAGCTAGAGCCCGTTAGTAATGGCGGGCCCAGAGGAATGATTGCCAATTGGCACCCTAGGTGCTGATTTACAAAATCCGGCCTATAGACCTGTCTCACCTCACTCGTTACCGAGTGACACAAAACTGCATAATTATCACCCTTTTGAAATCAATGGTTAAGCATCGCAAATGCCTGCTATGGGGGCGGTTTGCGCCTTAACTTCAGGCTCTGCTTTCACAATACCCTGCAATTTCTTGATTTAACAGGAAAATTTGTAAATTTGAGCTCTGGGGTGGCCTGCTAAGTGCTTGTTGTGATTGAAAAAATTGCAATTTCGAGCTTGACCGGAAAGCGTTTAGGCCGTAGAGTGGGAAAAAGTAGGAAATAGTGTAAAAAAGTGGGGGAAACGTGTTTCAAGGCAGCAGTGCACTCACTCTAGATGCGAAGGGTCGGCTCTCTATCCCGACTCGGCATCGTGACGCGTTGCTGGAGCAGGAACAAGGGCGCTTGACCCTAACACGTCACCCGGATGGTTGCTTGTTGGTGTACCCGCGTTCGGTATGGGAGCAGAAGCGTGAGCAGATTGCGTGTTTCCCCATGAATGCCCGCGCGTTGCAAAGATTGCTATTGGGAAATGCACAAGATGTGGAGCTAGATGCATCTGGCCGTATTTTGGTAGCACCCGAGTTGCGCAACGCGGCAGGTTTAGAACGTGAGGCCATGCTAATTGGTTTAGCTACCCACTTTGAGCTATGGAATGCTGCGGAGCTGGAGCGTCGTCAAGCGGAAGACTTGGCGGCTGCCAGCGCGACCGAAGTTTTTGAAACCTTTTCATTCTGAGTTGTTCATGGAGCTGGTTCATCGATCCGTGCTGCTAGAGCCTACGGTAGCGGCCCTCGTTGATCCCGAGTTTGAGGCTAGGCGCTGGTGTGCATTGCCTCAAGCACATGGTCAGCTAAGAGGCACTTATGTGGACTGCACCTTCGGGCGTGGTGGCCATAGTCGTTTGCTTTTAAGCTTTCTTGCGTCCGACGCGCGTTTGGTGGTCTTTGATAAAGACCCTCAAGCCATTGCGGTCGCTCAGCAGATGGCGGCAACGGACTCACGTATCTTGGTGGTGCATAGTGGTTTTGCTGATCTTGCTACACGGCTAGATGAGCTGGAAATCGCAGAAATAGATGGTTTGATGATGGATTTAGGGATCTCATCACCTCAGGTCGATGATGCTGATCGTGGTTTTTCTTTCATGCGCAATGGTCCACTCGATATGCGTATGGATACCAGCAGTGGTTTAACTGCTGAGCAATGGCTGGCGCAAGCTAGCATCGAAGTAATGAAGGAGGTCATAGCAGAATATGGCGAAGAACGGTTTGCTTTCCAGATTGCAAAGGCGATTGCTGATCGCCGCCAATCCAGCCCGCTGCACACTACGCACGATCTCGCCGAGCTCGTCGCCAGTGTCGTCCGCACGCGCGAAAAGGGTCACCATCCGGCAACCCGGACTTTCCAGGCTATACGGATTTACCTCAATCGTGAGCTCGAGGAGCTCGCGTATGCGCTCCCGGCAGTATTAAGGCGTCTTAAATATGGAGGAAGACTGGCGGTGATTGCTTTCCATTCGCTCGAGGACAGAATGGTGAAACAATTCATGGCGGCAGCAGCTAGGCCCGGCCAGGAACAGGCGCGTTTGCCCATTATGGAAAAAGACATGCCCCAGCCTTGGTTGCATAGTTTAGGGCGGATTTTGCCCACCCCTGCCGAAAGTAAGGACAATCCTCGTGCTCGCTCCGCGGTATTACGAGTGGCCCAGCGTACTGCTGAGCCACTCGATGAGGTTTGGATGCAGCAGTGGTCCGATAAACTGACGCAGATGTCAGGTTTGCGCGCTCAAAGCAGTAGGGGGCGCAAATGACTCGTTTAGTGCTTGCGTTGGCATTTATCCTTCTGTTATCAGCGATTTCCCTAGTAACCGCGCGTTATCAATCGCGCGAATTATTTGTGCAAACAGATAGATTGCGCGCTCAAGCCCGTGAATTGGATACGGACTGGCGCCGTTTGCAATTAGAGCGTGCCGAGTTAACACGCAATGCCCGAATTGATGATATAGGCCGTAATGAGTTGGGTTTAGTGCAAGGGCAGTTAAGTCGCACGCTGTTTTTGCAAGGTGAGCGTTTGAGCTCTGTGGAGCTAGGGCAAGGAGGCCAGCCATGAGGCGCTACGGCTATCACGATAATCCTATCCTTAACACGCAAATGCCGTTTTGGCGTGCGCGCTTAGTGCTGGTGTTATTAATGCTAGGCTTCGTTGCGCTAATAGGTAAGGCCTTGTATTTGCAGGGCATGTCCACTGAGTTCTTGCAGCAACAAGGTGAGCGCCGTTATGAGCGCACTGTGGTGCTGCCTCCTATGCGTGGCAAGGTGTTTGATCGTACAGGCTCGGTTGTGCTGGCCTCTAGTGTGCCGGTGCGTGCTATATGGGCACTTCCAGAAGATGCACGCCATGCTAAACCGGAGCAGATTGCCGCGCTAGCAAAATTGCTTGATATGAGTGAAGCCGATATCACCCGGCGTTTAACCATGGAAGACAAGCATTTTGTGTATGTTAAACGCCAAGTTGATTTAGATCTCGCCGCTCAAGTAGCGGCGTTAAAAGTTCCCGGTATCCATCAGCAAGAAGAAATGCGGCGCTTTTACCCTGAGGGTGAGGTGATGGCGCATATGCTGGGCTTTACCAATATTGAGGACAAAGGGCTTGAAGGCATAGAGCTGGCTTTTAATGACGCTTTATCGGGCACGCCTGGCTCGCGTCGGGTCATACGAGATCGTTTAGGGCGTGTGGTAGAGGATGTGCGAGATGTTATACCGCCTGCTCACGGTAACGATTTACGTCTGTCTATCGATGCTGGCTTGCAGTTTGACACCTATGCAGCGTTAAAAAAAGGCATGGAGGATGCGCAAGCGCGTGCGGCGGCGGCTATCGTCTTAGACGTGCAAACTGGTGAGGTGTTGGCTCTGGTTAATTTGCCGACCTATAACCCTAATGATAGAGATGATAGAAAAGGTGCGGCTCTACGAAATCGAGCCTTAACTGATACCTTTGAGCCAGGCTCTATCATGAAGCCTTTCACTGTGGCGCTAGCTCTAGACATTGGACGCATCTCTACAGCAACGCAGTTTAATACAGGCAATGGACAATATCGTTATCAGGGCAACACGATCTCTGATGTAAGTCGTAATGGTGTATTGGATCCAGCAGGTATTTTGCGGCGTTCCAGTAACATTGGCATGACGATGATTTCCGAACGTTTAACGTCGCAGGAAATGTGGACCAAGTTTAATGACTTGGGCTTTGGTCGTACGCCTCAAACCGATTTTCCAGGCGTGGCCAGTGGACGCTTACGGCCGTGGGATCGCTGGCGTCCTATCGAGCGGGCAACCATGGCTTATGGATACGGCCTATCTGTTTCGCTCCTGCAAATGGCGCAGGCCTACACTGTTTTTGCACGTAATGGCGACATGGTTGCTTTAACCATGCTAAAGCGTGAAGGACGTGCCTCCAGCATACCCATCTTTAAGCCAGAAGTGGCCACAGTAGTGCGCTCTATGCTTGAGGCTGCTGCCGGCCCCGCTGGCGCTAAGCTGGCTCAAGTGCAAGGTTACCGAGTGGCCGGCAAGAGTGGCACAGCGAGGAAAATCGTTGATGGACGTTATAGCAAGTCGCTCTATCGCGGCTCATTCGTAGGCTTTGCCCCTGCCTCAAACCCCCGCATTGTGGTGGCTGTAAGTTTAGATGAGCCGCAAGGTAAAAGATATTACGGCGGTGCCATTGCAGCGCCTGTTTTTTCAGAAATTGTGGCCAGAAGTCTGCGGCGCTTAGGTGTGCAGCCCGACGTGCCCGTTGAGTCGCTGGTGGCGATAGGCCCCGGTGGGGAGGAAGTGCGATGAATGCCCCCGCAATCATAGAGTGGTTGGCACAGCATGCCGCGCCTACGGCGCATTTGTGTTTGGACTCGCGTCAAGTGCAGGCGGGTGACATATTTTTTGCCTGTCCAGGAATAGTGGGTGACGGTAGAGATTACGAGCAGCAGGCGGTGGGTCAGGGGGCTTGTGCAATTGTACGTGAGCACTCAGATAATGGAGCGCCAGCATTAGATGTGCCGGTGTTGCAAGTGAAGGACTTAAGCGCTCAACTAGGAGCGATTGCACACGAGTGGTACGGTCGGCCTTCCGAGGCCATGACAGTGGTCGCCGTGACTGGCACTAACGGTAAAACGTCTAGTGTGCAATGGGTGGCTGCTGCGATCAATAATTCGCAAGTACCTTGCGGCACGATCGGCACCCTAGGAGTTACTTTGCCTGACGGGAGCAATTTAGGCGGGGTGCTGACTACCCCTGATGTATTAACTGTGCATCGTAGTTTAGCGGCGATACGTGCGGCGGGGGCTTCGGTGGTGGCGTTAGAGGCGTCTTCCATTGGTTTGGAGCAAGGGCGTCTTGACGCCGTAGCGATTGATATCGCTGGCTACACCAACTTGACACATGATCACTTGGACTACCATGGATCCATGTCGGCGTACAAGCAAGCGAAGCAAATTCTGTTTACTTGGCCCGGCTTGCGCAGTGCGGTGATTAATGCCGACGATGAGATCGGTCAAGAGCTGCTAGCCGCTCCATTGCAAGCACGTAAAGTCAGTTATTCTATGCAGCATGCTGGCGTGGACCTGCTAGCTGATGATATTCATACAGGGGCCGACGGACAGGTTTTTAATTTAGTCACGACACACGGCACTGCGCAGATCGTGACGCGTTTATTAGGTGAGCATAATGTTGCCAACCTGCTGTTAGTAGCGGGAGTCTTACAGGAAGTCGGTTGGCCTGTTTCTAAGATTGCGCGCATTATGGCTACCCTGGTTTCGGTTCCAGGGCGATTGCAAATTGTCGACCCTATCAGCACTATAGGTAAGCATACTCCCCTGCCATTGGTTGTGGTTGACTATGCTCATACCGCTGACGCCCTAGAGCGGGCTTTAGAAGCATTGCGGGAAGTGGCTACGGTACGTGGAGGACGTCTGATCTGCGTATTTGGTTGTGGCGGTAATCGGGATACGGCTAAGCGTCCTGTTATGGGAGCGATCGCTGCGAAGCTGGCTGATGAAGTGGTTTTGACCACAGATAATCCGCGCCATGAAGATGCTCATAGCATTATTGCGCAAATTCTTGCTGGTATGCCGGCTCATCCACGTATCGAGCCTGATCGTACACAAGCTATTTTGTCTTCAATTTGGTCTGCAGAACCGAATGATATTGTTTTGCTGGCGGGTAAAGGCCATGAAACCTATCAGGAAATTGGTGCTGAGCGGCGTCCATTCGATGATCGTGAGTGGGCGCGTGCGGCATTGAGCTGGTTGCGTGGCGTCAGGCTGTCGACAGATTCGCGCTCTATCAGCACAGGTGATGTGTTTTTAGCCTTAAAAGGCGAAAACTTCGATGGTCATGGCTATTTGACTCAAGTAGCTCAGGCAGGAGCCGTTGCTGCCATTGTTGAGCAACAGCAACCTTCGATCAAACTACCGCAGCTTGTCTTAGGTGATACACGAATTGCTTTGCAGCAGTTAGCGCAGGCATGGCGTGAACGCTTTACTTTGCCTGTTATTGCTGTGACTGGTAGTAATGGTAAAACCACCACCAAGGAAATGATTGCCGCTATTTTACGAGCATGGCTAGGGGAAGATCAGGTTTTGGCCACACTAGGTAATTTGAATAATGACCTAGGGGTACCGTTGAGCATTTTGCGTTTGCAAGCGAAGCATCAGGCAGCTGTTTTGGAGCTGGGGATGAACCACCCCGGCGAAATTGCCGTGTTAGCGGCGATGGCACAAGCAAATATCGCCTTAGTAAACAATGCTCAGCGTGAGCATCAAGAGTTCATGCATACGGTAGAAGCGGTTGCCCTGGAAAACGGTAGCGTCTTTAGTTTCTTACCTCAGGATGGAGTCGCTATTTATCCAGGGGATGATGCTTACACAGAAATGTGGAATCAAATGACCGTCGGCCGTAAGCAAGTTCGTTTTGGTTTCAACAGTCATCAGGCTGTTTATGCAGATGCTATTTTTGCTGAGCCTGCCCATACGCGTTTTACCTTACATCTTGCCGATGAAGAGGCGACGGTAAATCTGGCCACGCCGGGAGTTCATAATTTGCGCAATGCCTTGGCGGCTGCGGCATGTACGCAGGCTGCAGGGGCACCATTGAGTGCCATTGTTGCAGGCTTGCAAGCATTCAGACCAGTCAGCGGACGTATGCAAGCAAAACGCTTAACTAGCGGCTTTCAATTGATCGACGATACCTACAACGCCAACCCTGACTCTGTACGTGCGGCAATCGATGTCTTGGCACAATTAAGCGGCCGTAAGGTGTTGGTCTTGGGCAATATGGGCGAGATTGGCAATGATTGCACCGCTGCTCATGCAGAGGTGGGGGCTTATGCTAAAGAACGTGGCGTAGATGAGCTATTGACTTTAGGTAACGATGCGCGTCATGCCGCTCAGGCTTTTGGCGCGAGGGCCCATCAGTTTGAAGCTTTTGAAGACATGGTGGCTTATTTGCAGGCCTTGGAACCCTCACATATTTTAATCAAGGGTTCGCGTAGTGCTCGTATGGAACGGGTCGTAAGTGCTCTTGAGGACGGTTTAACAACTGACCTAGAAGGAGCTTGCAATGCTACTTGAGTTGGCACGCTGGTTGTCGGATTCACACATACGTGCATTTGGCGTTTTTGAATATATCACTCTGCGTGCTATTTTGGCATGTGCTACGGCCATGGCTATGGGGTTATTCTGCGGACCCTGGGTAATACGTAAGTTGACCGAGTTGAAAATTGGTCAGGCTGTAAGGGCATATGGTCCCAGCACACACTTGCAAAAAAACGGCACTCCTACTATGGGAGGTGTGCTGATACTTATTTCCATCGGTTTTAGCACTTTGTTGTGGGCCGATTGGACTAATCGTTTTGTGTGGGTAGTGTTGTTAGTCACCTTCGGTTTTGGGTGGATAGGTTGGGCAGACGATTATAAAAAAGTCGTCCATCGCGACCCTGAAGGGATGTCCTCACGTCAGAAGTTTTGCCTGCAAGCCATTATTGGTGCGATTGCCGCCATATATCTAAGTTTTGCGGTGTCCGCTCCTGCCAATGCCGAGCTTTGGCCACTGTTCAAAGAATGGGTATTAAGTGGCTTCACGATGTCCTTGCCTACACGCGCTGACTTGATCGTGCCATTTTTTAAATCCGTTAGCTATCCCCTAGGTGTTTTTGGTTTTGTCTGTTTGACGTGGGCAGTCATCGTGGGTTCGAGCAATGCGGTCAATCTAACCGATGGGCTCGATGGGTTGGCGATTATGCCAACGGTGATGGTGGGCAGCGCACTGGGTATTTTTGCTTATGTGGTAGGGCGCGTTGATTACTCCAAGTATCTGTTTTTTCCGTATATCGCCGGCGCTTCGGAGCTGATGATTATTTGCGCGGCGATAGCCGGCGCGGGCTTGGCTTTTCTATGGTTTAACGCTTATCCCGCGCAAGTATTTATGGGCGATGTAGGGGCGCTAGCTTTGGGTGGTGCTTTAGGCACGATTGCCGTTATTGTGCGCCAAGAAATTGTGTTTTTTATTATGGGCGGGGTGTTTGTGGTAGAGACCTTGTCCGTTATGTTGCAGGTAGGTTGGTTTAAATATACCAAGCACCGCTATGGTGAAGGACGGCGCATTTTCCGTATGGCTCCTTTGCACCATCACTTTGAGGTATCGGGTTGGAAAGAGACGCAAGTAGTGGTGCGTTTCTGGATTATCACCATGATGTTAGTCATGCTAGGCCTATCTACATTGAAATTACGATGACTACCGAACATAGCTCCCCTCTTCATACAACTGGCCGCATCGCCATACTCGGCTTGGGGGAGACGGGTCTGTCTGCAGCACAATGGTGTTTAGATCAAGGCGCTGCTTTGCGCCTGCTCGATACGCGTGCTCATATTGATATATTGGGTCAGCTTCAAGGTGATACAGATCAGGTAGAGCAGTTACTGGGAGAGCAGGCCTTATGCTTTGAGGCGTTGCACGGGGTTAGTGCGGTGGTGATCAGCCCTGGTTTGTCACCCATAGATCCCGCTATCGCGCAGTTCTTGGCTTGGGCCCGTGACCTACAGATCGAGGTCATTAGCGAGATTGAACTGTTTGCGCGCGCGTTACAGCAGCTACGATCACAGGGTTATACCCCTCATGTGTTAGCCGTGACGGGAACCAATGGAAAAACGACAGTCGTGAGCTTATTGGCCCATGTATTGCGAGCGGCTGGTCTGCACGTATGCATAGCTGGCAATATAAGTCCCGCAGCGTTGACGGCTTTGCGTCAGCAGATACAGACAGACAATCTGCCTCAGGTGTGGATTCTGGAGTTGTCCAGTTTCCAGTTAGAGACCACCTATAGTTTGCATTGCGATGCTGGCGCCGTACTTAACCTCACTGATGATCACTTGGATTGGCACGGCAGTTCCCAGGCATACGCACAAGCCAAAGCCAAGCTTTTTGCCCTCAGTAAAGTACAGGTCTTTAACCGTGATGATGAGCAGGTGGTGGCGATGCTGCCCGACGTTAATGCGGCCTGCACTCGCGGGTTCTCTGCCCATGCTCCAAGCTATGTAGGTGATTTAGGCTTGGGTCTGGAAGGGGGGATGGAGTGGCTGTTAGCTGCTGAAGCCACAGACTTTTCTGAGCAGGAAAGCACTGTTCGTAAACGCCAAGCTGGCACTGCTGAGCCAACAATTCGCCCGCTTGGGCGGGTTAACAAGCTCATGCCTGTAGAAGCACTACAACTCAAAGGGCGGCATAACGCCCTAAATGCTTTGGCCGTATTGGCATTGGCACGAGTCTTGGGTTTACGCTGGTCTGACGTGCTGCATGCCTTGCGCACTTATCAAGGGGAGCCCCATCGTCTGGAGCTGGTCCGGCTCCTGCAGGGAGTGAGCTATTTTGATGATAGCAAGGGCACCAACGTAGGGGCCACTGTGGCAGCCTTGAATGGATTAGATCAGCCTTTGATTTTAATTGCTGGTGGTTTAGGTAAAGGGCAAAACTTCGCGCCGTTAGCGGCCGCAGTACAGGGCAAAGTGAAAGCGGTTTTTTTAATCGGTCAAGATGCCCCCTTAATTGAGGCGGCCTTAGCTGATACAGGCATACCCATCGTGCATCAAGCCAGTTTGGAGCAGGCGGTACGTAGTGCGGCCGATATAGCGCAAGCAGGGGATGCCGTGATTCTTTCACCCGCCTGCGCCAGTATGGATATGTTCCGTAATTATCAGCATCGAGGGCAGGTATTTGTTGAGGCACTGACAGAGTTGGCTTTAGATCAAGGGGAGGCCGCATGAGTTTATTTGCTGAGCTGACCTCTGGTGTCAATGCAGTGCGTCCCACTCGTACTGCCTTACCTACTTTTGACCGATCGCTATTATCGGTAGCCTTGTTGCTAAGCTTATTTGGCCTGTTGATGGTTTATTCGGCCTCAATTGCGCTTGCAGATGGTCCTCGCTATGAAAGTTACGGACGTTATTACTTTGTATTGCGACACGCTTTGTTCATTTTGGTGGGGTTGGTTGCTGCCAGCATGGCTTTCAGCGTACCGATGAGAGTATGGCAAAAAGTGGCCTTGCCTTTGTTTTTCCTGAGCATGCTTTTACTTGTGGTGGTGTTGGTGCCGGGAATTGGACGCGAAGTGAATGGTGCACGGCGCTGGCTACCGTTGGGCTTGATTAATTTTCAGCCCTCAGAGCTGATGAAAATCGCCATGGTGTTATATGCGGCGGACTATACCGTGCGTAAGCAGGAGCATTTGCAAAAGTTTTGGCGCGGGTTTATGCCTATGGCAGTGGCTTTGGGCATGGTGGGAATTTTACTGCTCTTAGAGCCAGACCTAGGCGCATTCATGGTGATCGTGGTCATTGCGGTGGGCGTGTTGTTCGTCGGTGGCATTAACGGCAAGCTTTTTTCTGCGTTGCTAGGTATCTTGGTGAGTAGCTTTTTACTGCTGATTTGGCTTTCTCCTTGGCGACGTGAGCGATTGTTTGTTTATTTAGATCCATGGAATCCTGATAACGCTTACGGTAGTGCCTATCAGCTTTCCCATTCTTTAATTGCTCTAGGGCGTGGTGAGTGGTTCGGGGTAGGACTCGGCTCTAGTGTTGAGAAACTGCATTATTTGCCAGAGGCTCACACAGACTTTATCGTTGCCGTGATTGGCGAGGAGTTGGGTTTTGTAGGGGTTTTCGCTTTAGTCCTAGCCTTCGGATTTATTGTTTGGCGCAGTTTCACTATCGCTCGTCAGGCCATAGCGATGGATCGATTTTTTAGTGGTTTAGTTGCTCAAGGCGTGGCTATTTGGTTTGGGGTTCAAACGTTCATCAATGTGGGTGTGTGCTTGGGGCTATTGCCTACGAAAGGTCTAACCTTGCCATTGGTCAGCTACGGGGGTTCAGGAATTGTGATGAACCTTGTGGCTTTGGCGATACTGATGCGTGTCGATGTGGAAAACCGGCTCATGATGAGAGGTAAGCGAACATGACAGCGCCTACGATCGTTATTATGGCTGGCGGCACGGGGGGGCATATTATGCCCGGGCTAGCAGTTGCCAAGCATTTGCAAGAATCTGGCTGGACAGTCTATTGGATGGGACATCCAGAACGAATGGAAGGCCGTTTAGTGGCTCAGCATGGCTTTCCTTTGTTACCTCTGCATTTTGCCGGTGTACGTGGTAAGGGATTACTAACTTTATTAAAGCTCCCATTCACTCTACTCTCTGCCTGTCTGCAGGCGCGAGCTCGCTTGACTCAAGTGCGTCCCAATGTAGTGCTAGGTATGGGCGGGTATGTGGCTTTCCCAGGTGGTTTAGCAGCGAAGTGGCTAGGTATCCCCTTAGTGATACATGAGCAAAATGCGGTGGCTGGAACGGCCAATCGATATCTGGCTAAAATAGCGCGCCGTACGTTAGTGGGGTTTCCGGGAGCTTTGCCCGGTGCTGTTATGGTCGGAAATCCTGTACGTGACGATTTCTTACAGTCAGAAACACCGTCGCAGCGTTATGCTCGCCGCCTTGGGCCGTTACGAATATTGGTCGTAGGGGGCAGTTTGGGGGCAGCAATTTTAAATAAAGTGGTGCCCGCAGCCTTAGCGCTATTACCAAGTGAGCAGCGTCCCGTGGTGACGCATCAGGCAGGTGAACAACATTTGTCCCAGCTAAAGCAGACATATCAGCAACTGAATGTGGAGGCTGAATGTGTGTCGTTTATCGCTGACATGGCAGCGGCGATGCAAGCGGCTGATGTGTTGATTTGTCGAGCGGGGGCGATGACGGTCGCGGAAGTGGCAGCAACAGGCGTGGCGGCATTATTTATACCTTTACCGCACGCGATTGATGATCACCAAACGGCCAACGCCAAGTACCTGAGCGATTGCGATGGGGCTTGGTTGCAGGTGCAAAAAGAATTTACAGAGCAGTGGCTGGCTCAATGGCTGCAAGGCCAAAGCCGAGAAGAACTCATGCGTGTGGCCAGCCATGCACAGGAACACGCACAGTTGAACGCGACCCAGCTCATTGCTGAGGCATGTCAGCAAGTAGCAGGGAGAGCAGCATGAAACATCGGATTAAAGGTTTACATTTTGTTGGTATAGGCGGATCGGGCATGAGTGGCATTGCCGAGGTAATGCTTAATCTTGGCTATACGGTCAGTGGTTCAGATATTCAGGAGAGTGCAGTCACTAAACGGCTTGCCTCCCTAGGCGCGCGTATTATTATTGGCCATAAACCCGAGAATATTGAGGGGATGGGGGCAATTGTGACCTCCACAGCTATAGGTGGAGATAATCCCGAGGTATTGGCGGCGCGTGCAGCACGTATACCAGTGGTACCTCGCGCGTTAATGTTGGCGGAGTTGATGCGCCTTAAGCGCGGCATTGCTATTGCCGGGACGCATGGAAAAACTACCACTACAAGTTTGGTGGCCAGTTTGTTGGCGGCTGCTGACCTAGATCCAACTTTTGTGATTGGTGGGCGTTTGAACTCTGCTGGGGCCAATGCTAGGTTAGGGCAAGGGGAATACATTGTGGTGGAGGCAGATGAGTCGGATGCCTCTTTCCTGAATTTATTGCCTGTCATGGCCATCATCACCAATATTGATTTAGACCACATGGATACCTACGGTCATGATGTGGCCAAACTTAAAAGTGCTTTTGTAGACTTCACTAATCGCTTGCCTTTTTACGGTAGTGCGATTGTCTGTAGTGATGACGCTCATGTGCGAGAAATTATTCCTTTTATCTCTCGCCCTGTCACCAGCTACGGCATTGACACTGAGGCTCAAGTAAGAGCCGTGAATGTGCGCAGTGAAGGTACACACATGCGTTTTGATGTGTTGCGTCAAGGGCCACAAGGTACCTTGCCTAAATTAGCCATCAGTTTGAATCTACCCGGCCGCCATAATGTACTTAATGCCTTAGCTGCGATTGCCGTGGCAACCGAACTAGGTGTATCGGACGATTGTATTGCGACGGCATTGGATGAGTTTAAAGGTGTAGGAAGACGCTTTTCCTTAGTCGGCGATTTTGCTGTGCCAGCTAGCCGTGGGAGCGGCACCTTTACGGTAATCGATGATTACGGCCACCACCCCGTTGAGATGGCAGCCACCTTAGAGGCGGCCCGAGGCGCATGGCCCGATCGTCGTGTAGTGCTGGCTTTTCAGCCCCATCGCTACACTCGTACGCGAGATTGCTTTGAGGATTTTGTTCAAGTATTGAGCCGCGCGGATGCAGTTCTGTTAAGCGAGGTGTATGCAGCCGGTGAGCAACCATTGATAGCGGCCGACGGCAGAGCCCTGGCGCGCGCGATACGTGTGCTTGGCAAGGTAGAACCTATATTCATAGCTGATATTGCAGACATGCCGCAGACAATTTTTGATTTTGCAGAAGATGGTGATGTGATCTTGCTGATGGGGGCAGGGTCCATCAGTCGCGTGCCAGCCCAATTAGGAGAATTAGCATGAGTGTCGATTTTGGTCGTGTAGGGGTTTTATATGGTGGTAAATCGGCCGAGCGAGAAGTTTCACTGATGTCTGGGCAGGGCGTGCATGAGGCTTTGCGTAGCAAAGGTATTGATGCCCATTTGTTTGATATGGGGGCTGAAACGCTGAGCAGCCTGGCGGAACAAAAGTTTGATCGCGTATTTATTAATTTACATGGTCGTTTTGGTGAGGATGGCACGCTGCAAGGGGCGTTGGAGTGGTTAGGTATCCCTTACACCGGAAGTGGCGTGATGGCATCGAGTTTGGCCATGGATAAGGTCATGAGCAAGCGTATTTGGCAGCAACATGGACTACCTACCCCCGATTTTGTCGAGTTACGTGATGCTGCCTTGATTGCAGCCAGTGTTGAACAATTAGGTTTGCCGTTAATCATGAAGCCGCCGCATGAAGGCTCCACGGTTGGTGTTACGCGGGTGGACCTAGCTGAACAGGCTGAGGCGGCTTTTACTACTGCTATGCACTATGACACCTCGGTGTTGGCCGAACAGTTTATTCGTGGGCGCGAGTTAACCGTACCAGTGTTGGGTGCCGGGGAACAAGCACGCGCTTTACCTGTGATCGAGATTGTTGCTCCGGGGGGCAATTACGATTTTGAGCATAAGTATTTGTCGGATGCGACGCAGTATTTTTGTCCTGCCGCTTTGGGTGATGAGCTGAGCGAACAGATTCGTCGCCTCGCCGTTCAAGCCTATGTGGCCTTAGGCTGCGAGGGGTGGGGGCGGGCTGATTTTATGCTCGATGAGCAAGGGCAGCCGTGGTTGTTAGAAATGAATACTTCACCAGGCATGACGAGTCATTCTTTGGTGCCGATGGGGGCGAAGGCAGATGGTTTGTCTTATGCGGACTTATGTGTGGAAATTTTGGCCAGTGCACGCTGCAAAGTGCAAGCCATCGCCCGTACTGTATAAGCTGAGCAGTTGCTATGTTTACTGACGCCCGCCTAACCAATATGATTGCCAACGCGATAGCTTTACTGGCTGTTAGCGCTTTGGTAGTGGGTGTGCTGGTGTGGGTAGTGCGTCGACCTTACTTTACCATTCAGCGCATACAGATAGAAGCAGTGCAAGAGGGGCCCTTAGTGTTTGTCACCCCAGAAGGGGTGGCTGCGACGGTAGCAGGGCGTTTAGCAGGCAATTTTTTTACCTTGGATTTAAATAGCGCCAGAAAGCTGATCGAGTCCGCACCGTGGGTGCGCCGAGCTCAAATTCAACGAGTTTGGCCCAATGCGCTAACAGTACGTATCGAAGAGCAACAACCTCTGGCTTATTGGAATGAGAATGAAATGATTAACACTTGGGGCGAGGCTTTTAGTGCTAATCGTGCAGTCGTGCCTGACGAAGTCAGCTTGCCCCAGCTAAGTGGCCCCCCCTCGTCAGAGCGGTTGGTAGTGCAGCGCTATGCGGAATTGGCTCGTTGGTTTGCGCCGCTGGGCTTGCAGGTACAGGAAGTCAGTTTAAGCCCCCGCTACGCGTGGGATGTCAACCTTTCTGACGGAGTGCATTTAAATTTAGGGCGCGATCCGGGCGCTGATGTGGCCGATCTGCATGGGCGTCAAGGCGCTTTGCCTTTTGCCGCACGTATTGAAAGATTTGTTCAAGCTTGGCCGGCTTTAATGCAGCGTTTGGGCGACCGGACCTTGGCTAGTGCTGATTTACGTTATCCGAATGGGTTTGCAATTATGCTCACCCCGGTTCCTACTACTACTGTGAAGTAAATATATGACTCGTGACATCAAAGACCTCATCGTTGCTCTGGACATAGGCACCAGCAAAGTGGTGGCGGTGGTTGCGGAGATTCTGCCTGAGGGCCGTTTTGAAGTATTGGGTTTGGGGCAACATGAGTCCCAAGGTATGCGCAAGGGCGTAGTAGTCAATATTGAAAGTACGGTGAACTCGATACAACGAGCCTTAGAAGAGGCCGAATTAATGGCTGACTGCAAGATACGGGAGGTCTACACGGGAATTGCTGGCAGTCATATCACTAGCTTTAACTCAAGCGGCATGGTGGCAGTCAAGGATAAGGAAGTAACAGCTACCGACGTAATGCGAGTCATAGAAACGGCAAAGGCGGTCAACATCCCCACAGACCAACAGGTGCTGCATGTGCTTACGCAGGAATTCATCGTGGATTCTCAGGAAGACATACGCGAGCCCATAGGAATGAGCGGCTTACGTTTAGAGGTACGTGTTCATATTGTCACCGGGGCTGTCAGTGCAGCGCAAAACATTGTTAAATGCGTGCGTCGTTGCGGATTAGAAGTGCAAGACTTAATTTTGCAGCCCTTAGCATCCAGTTTGTCTTGTTTAACGAAAGATGAAAAAGAGCTAGGTGTGGTGTTGGTGGATATTGGTGGTGGTACTACAGATATAGCCATTTACACAGGAGGGGCGATACGTCACACGGCCGTGATCCCGATTGCAGGCGATCAGATCACCAGTGATATTGCTGCGATGTTGCGCACGCCCACACCCGATGCAGAGGAAATTAAGTTGCGGTTTGGTTTGGCTAAACAGGGCTTGGCACACACAGACGAAATGATCGAAGTGCCTGGCCTGGGTGACAGACCAAATCGCCAAGTGAAACGTCAGGCTCTAGGGGCGGTGATTGAGCCACGGGTGGAAGAACTGTTTACTTTCGTACAGCAAAGTTTACGAGAGTCAGGTTACGAGGACTTACTATCTTCCGGCGTAGTGTTAACCGGCGGGACAGCTATGTTGCCGGGCATTGTTGAGTTGGCAGAAGACGTGTTTTTAAAGCCAGTACGGGTAGCAGTTCCTAGCTATGAAGGCAGCTTAGCTGATGTGATGCACAATCCACGTTTTTCTACCGTTATGGGTTTATTGAGTGAAGCTCGTGTGCAGCATGCACGGGGACGTAAAGTAGCACAGCAAAAGGGCAGCGTTAAAAGTTTGCTGGCGCGTATGCGCGAATGGTTTATGAATTAAGAGCCAATCGGCTCTTAGAGATAGGTTTGATGGCCTATCTTGGAGACGCATCAAACGTTTTGCGAATCCACGGTTGGCGATGCGTTTGAGTCGATTCCAAACCAGCTTGAATCGGGAAGCAGTTTGGGACTTTACTAATGTAGTTTGTGTGGGAGTTAATCATGATGAACTTCGAAATGTTAGACACTAGCCGCAATGGCACAGTGATTAAAGTGGTAGGTGTTGGGGGAGCTGGCGGTAATGCAGTGATGCACATGATACGTTCTGGCGTTCAGGGCGTAGACTTTATTTGTGCAAATACGGATGCTCAAGCTCTAGCAAGCTCTGAAGCGCCTGTACAGATTCGTCTAGGACGCACTGGATTGGGAGCAGGAGCTAAGCCTGAACAAGGCCGTGCCGCCGCAGAAACAGCTCGTGAAGAAATTCGAGCTGCTCTAAATGGTGCCAATATGGTGTTTATTACAGCAGGCATGGGGGGAGGTACGGGTACAGGAGCAGGCCCGGTCGTGGCCGAAGTCGCCAAAGAATTAGGCATTCTCACCGTGGGTGTGGTGACTAAGCCGTTCGAATTTGAAGGCAATCGCCGCATGCGGATGGCTGAAGAAGGCATAGATGAGCTAAGCAAACATGTGCACTCGTTAATTGTTGTGCTGAATGAGAATCTGTACGACTTGATGGATGAAGATGCGACGCAATCTGACTGCTTTAAAGCAGCCGATGACGTGTTGCATAATGCTTGCGCTGGTATTGCCGAGATTATCAACGTGGAAGGAAACGTAAACGTTGACTTTGAAGACGTAAAAACTATTATGGGTGAGCAGGGTCAGGCCATGATGGGTACGGCGATCGCTGCAGGCGAAGATCGCGCCAGAGCTGCCGCCGAACGTGCTATTGCGTGCCCGTTGCTGGAAGGTGTGGATCTTCATGGTGCACGCGGCATGTTGGTAAATATCACTTCGAGTAAAACGCTGAAAATGCGCGAGACACGCGAGATTATGGACACCATACGTGGCTACGCTGCAGAAGATGCAACCGTTATCTTCGGTACGGCTTATGACGAGTCTATGGGCGATAGCTTACGAGTCACTGTCGTAGCAACGGGTTTGGGTCGCACTCAGGCGCGTCCTCAGCTCGTACAAAGTAATGCCGAAGTGTTACGCACAGGAACTGACGATAGCCCGTATGTCGCCCCGGATTTTAGCCATGCGGATGTACCGGCGGTGATTCGTAACCCTCGTAGCCAAGCATCAGCGCAAGTACGTGCCTTGGAAACGGCTGGTATGGATCATTTTGATATTCCTGCTTTCTTACGTAAGCAAGCAGATTAAGTTGGAAGGCGAAGCCCGAATCGCCTTTTGATGACTCACACACCAGGGGTTGGACGAAGTTTTTGTCCAACCCGCTGCTGCTTGCCGCAAACGTCGTAAATTTTACGCTCTAGGCACGCGTCTACAAAGCCTGACACTCTCTCGTAGTGCAAACCATTGAACGCGGTTACACTTATTATTCTGCAATATTGTTTTAGCAAGAAGAACAGCTATGCTACGCCAACGCACTATTAAAAGCGCTATCAGTACCAAAGGGGTAGGCCTGCACTCTGGTCGCCGGGTTGAGATTACCTTACGTCCTGCAGCACCCGACACCGGAATAGTCTTTCACCGTGTTGATATTCAACCACCTGTTGACCTGCCTGCTCAGGCCAGTTTAGTGGGCGGTACGCGTATGGCATCCGTATTACAAAAAGACAATGTGCGTGTCTCTACGGTAGAGCATTTAATGTCTGCGATAGCTGGTTTGGGTATTGATAATTTACACATTGATATTACTGCCGAAGAAGTACCCATCATGGATGGCAGTGCCGGTACGTTTGTGTATTTGCTAAGGTCAGCAGGCCTGCAAGAACAAGCGGTGGCGAAAAAGTTTATCCGAGTTTTAAAAACCATTGAGGTTTCGGAAGGCGAGGGGGATGATCTTAAGTGGGCGAGACTAGAGCCCTACGAAGGATTTGCCTTACAGTTTTCGATTGACTTCCAACACCCTGCAATTAATGCTACAGCCAATTTTGCTGAAGTTGATTTTGCCCAAGACTCTTACGTAAAAACCATTGCTCGTGCCCGCACTTTTGGCTTCGCTAGCGAGGTTGAGGCTTTGCGTGCTGCAGGTTTGGCGCGCGGTGGCAGTTTAGATAACGCTATTGTTATGGACGAATATCGAGTTCTTAACAGCGACGGATTACGTTACGAAGACGAGTTCGTAAAGCATAAAATTTTAGATGCTATTGGTGATCTGTATTTAATTGGCCATCCGTTAATTGCGCGCTATGTGGCGTGCAAGTCTGGTCATGGTTTGAATAACCAACTTGCGCGTACGCTATTGGCCGCGCAAGATAGCTGGGAATTTGTATCGTTTGAATCTGCTGCAGAAGCTCCACATGCTTACACCAGTGAGTGGAAATTTGCCTAATCCTTACGCTTAGCTACGATGGTTTTTTAATAAGCGGTCTATGGCTGCCGCCAGCGGCCCCGCTTGTACATGGGTAAGTAGCTCTTCAAAAGCGTTCAGCGCCTGTTCATCTAAACACTCTATATTACGTACAGACTCTTTTGTCGCTGCGACAAATAAATGAGCTTGTACCAGCACCAAAACTTCGGTAAGGTTCCAACCAGCTTGGTTCATGTGTCGAACGACAGTGGGCGCTAATTGCCGTAGCTTAGCCGCATGGGCAGCACTGGGAACTGCAAGCCACATTTGTTGTCTGTCAATACGAGCAACTTGACAAGCCCGGCCTAGAGCTGGAGGTAAAGCTTGTTCTACATAGGTTTGTGCCGTCTGAAGCTGACGTGCTGTTTCTAGTACCTGGGCGCCATGTGCATCCGCAGCTAGCCACCCCATGGCATGAGTGCCAGAGGTTTGAAAAAGGCTAGAGCGAGGTTTTGCAGGGGGCCGAGACATAATTTGGATGAGTAATAGTGAGGTTTTTACGTAAGCAACGGTCTCTTGATTCTACCGCCAAAGGCCCCTCTAAGGGGATACTGATCGCGGCTGCTTTACTTGCCTTAGGCGTATCGGCAGCAGCAGGGGCTTGGGTGCAATCGCATTTGGTGCCCACTGACCCAGTGTTAAGCCAAGGCTTGCTGGAGCATCAGGCTCGTATTGAGGCCACTTCTCGGGACAGTATTAATCATTTGGCCGAACGCATTGGCGTCATGCAGGCAAAGCTTATTGTTATGGACGGTTTAGGCAAACGAGTTGCTCAGTCTGCTGGGCTAGCTTACACCGACCCCGAGCTAATGGGAGCCCTAGAGCCCAGCGCCAGCGATGCCCCAGACGCCGCCGATAGCTTGATGACGGATAAGTTTTCCTGGGGTTCGGATACCTTAGGTGAAAAGCTGGATGCGTTAGCACAGCAGATGTCCGACCAAGAAGACTGGCTATCTATGCTGGACTCAGTGTTAACACAGCGTAGCGGTGCTGAGGCTTTATTGCCTAATTATCGCCCCATAGACTCCAGCGAGATGTCATCGGCTTTTGGCTGGCGGCGACACCCAGTAACAGGCCGGCATACCTTGCACGAGGGAGTCGACTTTCCTGCGCCAAGGGGAACGCCGATTTATGCTGCCTCCGGCGGTGTTGTGACCGAGGCGCGCTATGTACCTGGGTATGGCAAGATGGTGGAGGTTAATCATGGTAACGGTCTCGTTACACGGTATGCCCACGCCTCTTCAATTATTACTAAATTGGGAGACGTGGTTGAGAAAGGTCAAATGATTGCGCGAGTGGGTTCCACGGGCCAGTCTACCGGCGCACACTTGCATTTCGAAGTGCGAATGGCCGGTCAAGCATTGGATCCTTTGGTGTTTTTGGCCGACCGAGCCCCTGAAGAAAGACGTTATGCGCAATTGAACAGCACAGATTCACAAAAATAACGCACATGTGCGTTAAACTGTATTGTTAGCTTGCGCTTCCCTTTAACCTCTATGGATAGGAAATGGGGTATCGTTGCAAGTATTCGTATTCCTGCAGTCCGGTCCCTCATAGACGATACAAGAATGGTTTCTTTGCTGAAAAAGCTTATAGGCAGTCGCAATGATCGATTGCTCAAACAGTACCGTAAGATGGTTGAGCGCATTAACGCGCTAGAGCCAGAAATAAAGCAATACACTGACGAGCAGTTTGCTGCTGCTACGCTTGAATTGCGCGAGGCTTATCAACAGGGTAAGTCCCTCGACAGCCTGTTACCCAAAGCCTTTGCCATTGTGCGTGAAGCCAGTGTGCGTGTGTTTGGTATGCGTCACTTCGATGTGCAGATGTTAGGCTCTATAGCGCTGCATAACGGAAAAATTGCTGAAATGCGCACCGGTGAGGGTAAAACCTTAATGGCCACGCTGGCCGTCTATCTCAATGCACTGACGGGCAAAGGTGTGCATGTGATTACGGTGAACGATTACTTAGCACGTCGCGATGCCGAGTGGATGGGGCGCCTGTATAACTTCTTAGGAATGAGTGTAGGGGTAGTGGTCCCTCAGCAAGATAATGCCGAGAAAATCGCCGCGTATCAGGCTGACATTACTTACGGTACCAATAACGAATTTGGTTTCGACTACTTACGCGATAATATGGAATATCGCGCTGAGGACCGTCGTCAGCGTGGTTTGCACTTTGCTATCGTCGACGAGGTAGACTCCATCCTGATCGACGAGGCACGCACTCCGCTCATTATTTCCGGCCAAGCCGAAGACAATACCGAGCTTTACATTCGTATGAATGTTTTACCGCCTATGCTGACACGCATGAGCGAAGAGCCACGCCCACAAGAGCCTGAGCCTGAAGGCGACTATTGGGTTGATGAAAAAAATCAGCAAGTACATATTTCAGAAGCTGGTCATGTGAATGCCGAGCGTATTCTGGCTGAGCTAGGATTATTGCCTGAAGGCGAGTCCTTGTACGATTCGCGTCATATATCATTAATGCACCATCTCATGTTGGCATTGCGGGCACATAATTTGTTTTTCCGCGATCAGCAGTATGTGGTACAAGATGATGAAATCGTCATTGTGGATGAGTTCACTGGGCGTTTGATGAGTGGTCGCCGTTGGTCGGATGGCTTGCATCAAGCGGTGGAGGCTAAAGAAGGGGTCCGTATACAAAACGAGAACCAAACCTTGGCTTCTATTACTTTCCAGAACTTCTTCCGTATGTACGAGAAGCTGGCAGGTATGACGGGTACCGCGGATACTGAGGCTTATGAGTTCCAAGAAATTTATAGTCTAGAAACCGTTATTATTCCCACTAATCGCCCGATGCAGCGTCTTGATCAAAATGATCAGGTATTTAAAACAGACGCTGAAAAATTCCACGCGATTATTAACGATATTAAAGATTGCCATGAGCGCGGCCAACCGGTACTGGTCGGCACGACAAGTATTGAGAATTCCGAGCTCATCTCGAATCGCTTAAAAGAGTACAAACTGCCGCACGAAGTGCTGAATGCTAAGCAGCATGCACGCGAAGCAGATATCGTGGCCGAGGCCGGTAAGCCAGGGCATATCACGATCGCTACTAATATGGCTGGACGAGGAACGGATATCGTATTGGGGGGGAGTATTGCTCGTCAGGTGGCAGAGATTCAAACCAACCCCGACCTGAGTGAGCAGGAAAAACAGCAGCAGCTAGAGGCTATTCGCGCAGAGTGGCTGCCTGTTAATGAACAAGTTAAGCAGGCTGGTGGCTTGCGTATTATCGGTACAGAACGGCATGAGTCGCGTCGAATCGATAATCAATTGCGCGGTCGTGCAGGGCGTCAGGGCGATCCAGGCTCGTCAAGATTCTATCTTTCCCTAGATGATTCGCTTATGCGTATTTTTGCTGGGGATCGAGTGCGAGCGATAATGGAGCGTTTGCGTTTGCCTGAGAATGAGCCCATCGAAGCTCGTATGGTTACGCGATCCATCGAGTCGGCTCAGCGTAAGGTCGAGGCTCGTAACTTTGATATTCGCAAGCAACTACTTGAGTATGATGACGTCGCTAACGATCAGCGTAAGGTGATTTATGCTCAGCGTAACGAGGTCTTGGAATCGTCAGATATTAGCGAAACTATCGCTAGCTTGCGTGTGGCAGCGATTACTCGTATGTTTCGCGACTTTGTGCCAGAAGAGTCTATGGAAGAGCAATGGGATATTGCTGGCTTGACGGCTACGCTTGAGTCTACCTATCAAATCAGTATGCCTTTGGCAGAGATCCTAGAGAACGAGACCAATGTTACAGAAGAAGATTTACTTGAACGAGTCTTAGAGCAGTCACGGGTGCAACTTGAGGAAAAAATTCAAACAGTAGGGCAACCAAACTGGAGCAATTTTGAGCGGGCTATTATGCTGCAATCGATAGATATGCAGTGGCGCTCTCATTTGCTGTCTTTGGATCATTTACGCCAAGGTATTCACTTGCGTGGTTATGCGCAGAAAGATCCCAAGCAGGAATATAAGCGCGAAGCATTTGCCCTATTCTCTGATTTGCTAGACCGTATTTGTGATGAGGTTGTACGTGTATTGATGACAGTACGCATCCAAAGTCCTGAAGCGGCAGAGCAAATCGAGCAAGAAAAACCTGTGATGGAAAACGTGCGTTTTCATCACTCTGATTATGATGCAGCATTAAGTGGTGAGGATCCTGGTATTGATGAACTACCAGTAGACGAAGTACCTCGTGTTGGACGTAATGATGCATGCCCTTGTGGTAGCGGTAAAAAATATAAGCATTGTCATGGCCGCATAAATTAAGCCGCTGTTCTTTTTCGGCAGTGCTTGATTATTAAAGCTTAAGTTCGATAAAGCTCCGAACTTAAGCTTTTTTTCTTATCGCTCGTGTTGTTGTATGGGTAAAAGTGGCGGTAAGTTGGTCTATATCAATTCCCTTTCTTGGGCGACGCTAACGGTTGCATGTATGTGCTTTACGTATAGCTTGTATTCAGGGGTGTTGGTTTCTGCATACATTAAGGGGTTTTAGCATCAAGGTTTATCTCTAAAGTGCTATCCTGTTAATGGTTTTTTGTTTTAAAAAGATCGAAAAAGGCTCGACGAGGAACCTCTTTCAGATAATGTTTGCACCTCGTTGTGGTTTTGATATGAGCGTCAACTGACCCGGAGTGTTCGCTCCACGCTTACGGGGGGTAATAATTGGAGCACTTAGTTGAAATCAAATAAGGACGTGAAATGAAAAAAAACGCTATTTTGATCGGAACTCTGTTAAGCGCATCTTTTTTCGTTGGTGGTGCTCACGCTCAAGAGGCAAAGTCTGAGCCATTTTGGCTTTGTAGCGATTACCTCGCTGCAGACACCCAATTACAGCCAGTTGCCATAGGTTATGCAGAGGCTTTGAACCGTATTGACCAGACACAAACTACAGTACTGGACGTGGAGGGAATTGTTAAAGTCACCCCAGTGGTACATGAGTATTGCAAAGAGAATCCCAAGGTTGCTCTACGCGATGCGCTAAAGCAATCTTGGGGCACTATTAAGCCCTAATGGACTGTGGTGGCTCGTAGGTGGTTAAGGCCGTCTCTTCAGCCAACGTGTATGATGCGTAAATCAAACGGCTGTGGAAAAAGGGGCTTAGAACACTTTTTAGTGCTTAGCCCCTTTTTTAATGATTATTGATCAGGCAACAGTTGCCTAAGTATTTACTTTGTTGCGGAGGCCAAATTGGTTACGCAAACGTTTTTTATAGTAAGGTAGACATAAAAGTAAGGCTAAGAACCAAAAGGGTGTGGCCATTAGGCCAATTAAGGTTTCTTCTTCTTGGCTGAATAGATAGATAGCGAAGGCAAAAAATACTAATGTCGCATAGCACATAGGGATAGCGAACGGCATTTTATATTTCGAGTTTGCATGCGCTTGAGGCAGTATCTTACGGTACTTCAGATACGAAATAACAATTACTGCCCATACAAAAATAAAGCAAATGCTGGCCACTGTCGTCACGATAGTGAACACGCGCATAACATCCCCTTCTGCATACAGTAAAAAGACGCCACATAGCAGTAATGAGCAGGAGTAAATGAGGCCTTTACAGGGTGTGCCACTGCGTGACAGTTCACCAAACGACTTAGGCGCAAGTTTATTTTGCGATAAGCCATACAGCATGCGTCCGGTAGAGAACATACCGCTATTGGCGGAGGATAAGGCAGAGGTGAGCACCACAAAGTTAATAATCGTGGCGGCTGCCCCTATACCTATTAATAGGAACATGTTTACAAAGGGGCTCTTGTCGGGAGCCACCATATCCCACGGGGTCACCGTCATGATTGCGGTTAACGCGAAAACATAAAATATAATAACTCGTACGGGAATTTTATTAATGGCTTTGGGGAGGTTTGTTTCAGGGTCTGCGGTTTCTGCGGAGGCTGTACCCACCAATTCAATGCCTACAAAAGCAAAAATCGCGATTTGAAAAGCAGCGAAGAAACCGTTGAGTCCATTGGGAAAGACGCCTCCGCGATCCCATAAGTGCGTAAGGCTAGCCGTTTCGCCAGTGGGTCCCACAAAATCCGTCGCCAGTAGGTAGGCGCCCATAGCAATCAAAGCAATAATGGCTACTATTTTTATTAGGGCAAACCAGAACTCAAGCTCCCCGAAGAGTTTTGCGGAGAGCAGGTTAAAGACCATTAAAAAGATAATGCAGGCAATGCCAGGTAGCCACAGGGGAATATCTGGCCACCAAAACTGGGTGTAACCGGTAATGGCAACCACATCGGCTATGCCTATCACTATCCAGCAGAACCAGTATGTCCAACCCAAGAAGTACCCCACAGTGGGCCCTAGAATGTCCGCAGCAAAGTCTACAAAGGATTTGTATTCTAGGTTATGCAGTAGCAATTCTCCCATTGCGCGCATCACAAAAAAGAGAAATAGACCGATGATCATGTAGGTAAATAAGACCGAAGGTCCAGCTAAACTAATGGTGCGACCTGAGCCCATAAATAGCCCGGTACCAATAGCTCCTCCAATGGCAATTAGCTGCAGATGCCGATTTTTTAGCGAGCGTTGCAGTCCTGGTGAGTGTTCTTGAGACACACGTTTCTCCTTGGTTTTCGTCCAAATATTAGGTGTAACACTGTTGTTAACAGCAAAAAGGTACAAACCGCCCTGCAAAAACGGTGCATACCAAATAATTAAATTAGGTGAGCTATTTAAGTAGTTGCATGGTGCGGAAGGAGTGTATTTAAACCCTTTTTAATGGGATATATGTCACGACTTCAGCACTTGCTTGATAGGATATTCTTAGCGCATTTTGCGCCCATATAACCTTGTGATAGGTGTGGGACGAGAGCAGCGCAATGTTGAGCTATTGATAAAGTTATCAATGGAATTTAACGTGTAGCCGTTGCGGCTAATGATAGTAGGCGGCGTAGCTAATCATCGCAGGCTCTCCGTGCAGCAGTAAGGTAGACAACGCCCATGTAAGCGTCGTACCCCATCTGTCCTTGGACCTGAGAGCTTATCCATAGTGTGTTGCTATGGTCCCCTTCGGTGGGCATACATGCCTCTCTCCAGATTGTCACGGTATTAGGATTCTTTTGCCTGAGAGATTCCGGGGTGGTTGCTCCGTCGGCGCTTCATGAGTGAGAAGACTCTCACCTAAACCGTTAGTGACAGAGCTATTGTATAGGCAAGCAAAAAAGGTTTTCTACTAGCGTTAACCTGTAGAGATAGAAAAAAATACGCTTTTTGTACGATAGGTAATGAAATAAATATATATAGTGTTAAACAAATCAAGAATAAGTGAATAAGGATTACCTAATTATCAGGAGTTACGCGATTAAAAGCGAACGTAAAACGTAATGTTGTTAGGCGTCGTGGTCACGATAGTATGATGCCGTAAAAGTACTCTTCTTATAAAAGAAAAACGGTGGCTAGCCCCAAGAAAAGTAGAAAACCTAAGGAATCGGTGGCAAAAGTGAGTAACACCGACGAGCCCACAGCGGGGTCATTGCCAAAACGGTCACGTAGGATGGGGATAAGAACACCAAGCGCAGCCCCGATAAGCATATTGCCTATCATGGCGGCCATCATTACCGCTGCTATAGCAACTGAACCAGAGATAAACCACGCAAAGGTGGCAGTAACTAAACTGCCACATGCACCCACTAAAAAGGTGACAAGCAGTTCGCGCTTGATGAGGGGGATGACGTTGCTCCCGGTGACCCTGCCTGTAGCCATGGCGCGAATGATCATGGTCATTGTTTGATTACCCGAGTTGCCGCCTATACCGGCTACGATAGACATCAGGAAAGCTAAAATAACGATATGGCTTACCGTGTCTTCAAAGCGAGAGGCAATAAACGAAGCGGTGGCGGCTGTGCATAGGTTAATAAGCAACCAAGGAGCACGGTTTCGTATAGCCGTTTTTACTGGCGAAAAAATATCTTCCTCTTGGAGTCCGGCGCGTGAGAGGGCTTGTTCTTGAGAGTCCTCTTGTAGTACGTCAACCACTTCGTCGATGGTAACTCGGCCTACGAGTCGTCCCAAATCGTCGATGACGGGTGCAGAGACTAAGTCATAGCGCTCGAATGCGCTGGCAGCATCAGAATCGGAGTCAAGAGGGTTAAGGCTTAAATAATCCGTAGACATGACTTCAGACACCAGTTTTTCAGGTTCTGATACAAGTAGACGGGTGACAGATAAAACACCTTGTAGTCTGTCGGTACGGTCTACAACAAAAATTTGGTCAGTATGGTCAGGTAACTCTTGGAGGCGGCGTAGGTAGCGTAATACTACTTCTAGAGTGACGTCTTCGCGTACCCGCACCATATCGAAGTCCATTAGGGCACCAACGGTATCTTCCGGGTAACCCATTGCTTCGACCAGTTGCGCTCGCTCTTCCTCGGTGAGACCCCGCTGTACTGCGGCTATTACCTCAGGCGGTAGGTCGGGAACCAGATCTGCTATTTCGTCGGCGTCCATATTGCCGGCGGCGGCGATAAGCTCGTCGGCTTCCATAGACTTAATGAGCGACTCGCGCGCCCAGTCTTCAACTTCTAGCAGTACGTCGGCATCGTGTTCAGCGTCTACTAGTTGCCAGACTGCCCGCCTATCTTGCTCGGGTAAGGATTCAAGGATGAAGGCGATGTCGGCCGGATGCAAACTATTGATGAGGGTTTGAATTTCGGCTTCATGCTGCCTATGCATGAGTCCTTCCAGCAAGGTAGAGCGGTCGGTGTCCTCGACTTGCCGCTCGGTCAAGGAGGTGACTACCTCTTGGCGTTTGAGTATGTGCTGCAGGCGTTGTAATGCTTGCTGCGCATCCTCTCGATCTAAACGGCGCTGCGAGGAGCTGCTTTTTTCCATGGCTTTGTTAGTTTTATGTTCCTGCATAGGCCTATCACAATAATTGGTTTTACCCTACCGTGGGCAGGGGGCGGCTATTGCGTTCATCATCTGTTGCCACGTAGGTTAAGGTGGCCTCGGTTACCTTGATGACCTCAATTTGTAGTCGCTTACGCTCAGCGTAGACTTCCACTTCAACAGTAATAGACGTGCGGCCTGTTTTGGTGATCGTGGCGTAAAAACTGAGTAAATCACCGACAAACACAGGATGCTTAAAGGTGAAAGCATTCACCGCGACGGTAGCGACCCGCCCTTGCGCACGACGGGTGGCAGGAATGGCGCCGGCAATATCTACCTGAGCCATAATCCAGCCCCCAAACACATCGCCATGGATATTAGCATCGGCTGGCATAGGCATGACGCGTAATGCTAGATTTTGATGCTGTGAGGGCAGGGTATTGGAGGTAAGGTCGGAGTTCAAAAGTGTTCCAGTAAGTAAGACGAGAATAGGGCTAGCAATGCCTTCATTGTAATCGCTGAACTATAACGTATATATGACTTTATCAAGCCTTAGGGTGTTGAGCTAACCAGTCAAGCGCCAGACGCACCCAATAGGTGACACCAATGGGTAAAAGGGCATCGTTGAAGTCGTAGCTACCGTTATGTAACGTGCACGGGCCTAGGCCGTGCCCGGCGCTACGGTGATCCCCGTCGCCATTGCCTAACCAGACATAGCAGCCCGGTACTTCTAGAAGCATAAAGGAAAAATCTTCTGCGCCCATGCTTGGGCGGAGGTTGCGATGCAGATACTCTGCGCCAAATTGTTTCTCGATGACTTGTGTGCAGAATTCGGTTTCTCTTGGGTGATTGATCGTTGGGGGGTAGCGTCGGTCGAACTCAAACTCAACGTCGCACTGAAAAGCGGCTGCCGTGTTTTCGCTCAGCTCGCGCATGCGGTTCTCAATTAAGTCGAGCGCCTCTAGGGAAAAGGTGCGTACTGTGCCGCGCAGGATGGCCTCGTTAGGAATGACGTTATCCGCTGAGCCCGAGTGTATTTGAGTGATGCTAAGTACGGCAGGCTCTAGAGGGTCAAGATTACGACTTACAATGGTTTGCATACTTTGCGCTAGCTGCACGGCCGTCATGACGGGGTCTACGCCTAAATTTGGCATGCCAGCGTGAGCGCCTTTACCGACGAGCCGCACTTGAAAAGAGTTGCTCGAAGCCATCATGGCGCCGGGCATAACGGCAAACGAGCCGACAGGCAGGCCGGGCCAGTTATGCAGCCCAAAGACGGCTTGCATAGGGAATAGTTTAAATAGGCCATCTTCGATCATTTTTCGAGCCCCGGCATGTCCTTCTTCGGCGGGCTGAAAAATTAAGTAAATGGTGCCAGCAAAGTTTCTGTGGCTAGCTAAATAACGTGCTGCCCCCAAAAGCATGGCCGTGTGACCATCGTGACCACAGGCATGCATTTTTCCCGCGTGGCGACTTTTATGCTCGAAGTCGTTTAGCTCTTGCATGGGTAAAGCGTCCATGTCTGCACGTAGTCCTACAGCGGGACCCGTACCGCATTCGCCGCGGATAATGCCCACCACCCCCGTTATGCCTAAGCCACGGTGCGTCTCCACGCCCCAAGATTGTAAAAGCTGGTTTACTTTTTCAGCTGTTCGGTGTTCTTCGTAAGACAGTTCTGGATGAGCGTGTAGGTCGCGACGCACGATTTGAATTTCATCTGTCCACGTCATGATGGTGTCGAGCAGTTTCATGGTGGTATCCTGTTTCTAGAAATGGCTAATACACGAGTATTAGTAAGACTTGTATTATCTAAACATACATCTTGCGTTTTGAGGGGACAACGATTGAGACAAATATCTAAACCCTGGTTACAGCACTATCCTGCCGAGGTGGCGCATGACATAGTGCAAGACCCGAAGCAAACCCTAACCGGCGTACTAAATCAAGCGGTCACTCGCTTTGCAAAGCAGCCAGCGCTTGAGTTCATGGGTAAGACCTTAACGTATGCCGAATTAGACCGCTATGCAAATTATGTGGCGGCTTGGCTGCAAGCCTCTGGCCTGCCCAAAGGGAGTCGGGTAGCGTTAATGTTGCCCAATGGCTTTCCTTATATGTTGAGCCTATTAGCGGTTCTGCGTAGTGGTATGGTGGTGGTTAACGTTAATCCTCAATATACCGAAAGGGAACTGGAATATCAGCTACAAGACAGCGGTGCAGTAGCAATTTTTATAATGGAAAATTTTGCCCATGTGCTTGCCCAAGTCCCTAAACAGATTCAACCCAAGCATGTGGTTATCACGCGCTTAGGGGATCTGATGGGGTTGAAAGGGGGAGTGCTTAATTTGGCCGTGCGTTACTTGAAGCGTATGGTGCCAGCCTACGACCTGCCGCATAGTCTGTATTTTAGTCAGGTCGTTAAATTGGGTAGCGCCCTACCTTGTCAAACACATCAAGCTCAAGCCGATGATTTAGCTGTATTGCAATACACAGGGGGAACCACAGGGCGTCCTAAAGGGGCAATGTTGAGTCAGCGTAATTTGCTAGCTAATGTGCTGCAAATTGAGGAGTTTGCTAAGCCTGCATTGGGTAATGTGCGTGAGCAGGCGTATGTGATGTTTGCGGCCTTGCCTTTGTACCATGTGTTTGCGTTAACGGTGTGTGGCTTGTTCGGCTTGGTAGCTGGAATGCGTATCGTACTGGTGATGAACCCTCGCGATCTTTCCAGTGTGAGTAAAGCATGGGCGGACTGTCCACCGCATATCGTGCCAGGGGTCAATACCTTATTTAATGCCTTAGCAAACACTCCGGCTTTTCAAGGATTGCCATTTTCCCAGTTGCGTCTTTGTTTGGCTGGAGGAGCTGCTTTGCAAAGTAAAGTGGCGGCGCATTGGCTCACTCTGACGGGCAGTGCGTTGATTGAAGGGTACGGCCTGACTGAAACCTCTCCGGTAGTAGCGGTAAATACGGCGGATTCTATCGAGTTTAGCGGCACGATAGGGTTTCCTTTACCGTCCACTGATGTGGTGTTGATTAATGATCAGGACCAAGCAGTTGACTGGGGTGAACAAGGAGAGTTAGCCGTTAAAGGCCCTCAGGTGATGTCGGCCTATTGGCAACAAGACGCAGAGACACAAAAGTCGTTTACGACCGATGGTTATTTTAAAACCGGTGACATCGGGGTGATGGATGAGCTAGGGCGAATTCGTATCGTAGATCGTAAAAAAGATATGATACTGGTGTCAGGGTTTAATGTTTATCCCAACGAGGTAGAAGAGGTCTTGGTCAGCCATCCAGGCGTATTGGAGGCCGCAGTGGTGGGAGTTCCAGATGAGCAGTTGGGTGAGCTCATCCAAGCTTATGTGGTTTTGCGAGACAGCAGTGTGAGCGAGGATGATTTGCGGCAGTGGTGCCGGGAGCGTTTAACGGCCTATAAACGTCCACGGCAATATCAGTTTCGTACCGAGTTACCCAAAAGCAATGTCGGTAAAATCTTGCGTCGCGTATTACGTGATGAGCTAAATACCCCGACAGTTAAGGAGTAACTGTGGTGGTTGGCTTAGTGGTTAAATAAGGTTTTAACATGGCGTGTAGTTGCGGAGCGATGGCCCGATTGGCTGCGTATAGATAGCCGCCACTCGGCCAAGCTTCGCGTTGATATAGGTCCTCACAGAGGCCTTGCGCCTCACGCACCAGCAAGGTGCCAGCGGCTACGTCCCAAGGTGCCAGTCCCATCTCCCAATAGCCATCATAACGTCCACATGCCACCCAGGCTAAATCGAGGGCTGCGGCCCCCATGCGGCGTATGCCACGCGTTTGTAGTAGGGCTTGCTCTAAGCCTGGCATATATTGGGCGCTAAAGCTGAAGTCTCGAAACGGTAAGCCGGTTGCAAGCAGGCTGTCTTGTAGTGTTGTGCTAGCAGAGCATTGAATGCGCACCCCGTTTAACCATGCGCCTACACCGTACACAGCGGTAAAAAGCTCATTCCGGCATGGATCGTAAACTACCCCTATGATGGGGGTATCGTCAGCTAGGGTCGTGTGGTCCATTTGGGTACCCGCTGGAGCGACGAGGGCTATGGACACAGCATAATGAGGAATGCCATGCAAAAAGTTGGTCGTGCCGTCTAGAGGGTCTATCACCCAGTTGCCGAGCTCTTTGCGTTGTCCTCCACTTTCCTCAGCAATAATGCCTATTTCGGGGCAACGCTCTTGGAGCAGATTGATGCAAGCATTTTCTGCTTCGCGGTCTGCTTGCGACACTAGGTCATTACGCATTTTGGTGTCGATAACCAGTTCACCACGCTTGCTTGCATAACCTTGTAAAATAGACGCAGCAGCATGTGCTGCGGTAACAGCTGCTTCCAGATAAGCACTTAAGGGCATACGAGATAATGGCATGGGTCAGACTCGATTAAAATGTGACGAATTCGTTATTGTAATGGACTCCTGTGACAGGCAAGAAATGGCCTAGCTGATTATTTTATGACGCTCGCAATCTATCCCTTAAAACCAGCTCAGCTTGCTTTTAACGCTCATGGCACTCCGGTAAGTGCCCAATACGATGACGTTTATCATGCGCAGGCGGGAGCTTTGGCTCAGGCTAACTATGTATTTCTGCGTGGTAACGGCCTGCCTGAGCGCTGGCGTGGTAGGCAGGCCTTCACTATATGTGAATCTGGATTTGGCCAAGGAGCGAATTTTTTGGCCTGTTGGGATGCATGGCGGCAAGATTCGTTACGTAGCGAGCGCTTGCATTTTTTGTCTTTTGAGGCGCACCCCTTTGAGGTGGAAAGCTTAGAAGTGCTGCATCAGCGCTTGCCGATTCATGTCCAAGATATCGCCGCTGAGCTACGTGCTCATTGGCCCCTGCTGACACCGGGCATACATCGCTTGGATTTAGCTCAAGGAAAAGTCAGCTTAACGTTGGTATTGGGGCCGATACAGCACTTTGTGCGAGACGTACAAGCGACCGTAGACGCTTACTTTTTAGATGGTTTTGCACCTAAGCACAATCCCGACATGTGGTCACGTGCCATTTTCTCCCAGTTTGTGCGGCTTGCCGCACCCCAGGCTACCGCGGCAACGTGGTGTAGTGCGGGGCAGGTGCGCCGCGATCTAGAGGCTGTTGGGTTTGAACTGGAACGCATGCCTGGTTTTGCTGGTAAGCGCGAGATGTTGGTAGGGCGTTTACGCTCACATTTAGGCCGCAATAAGGTTGTGCTTACTGAAAATGCCCATACGGCTATAATTGGGGGTGGTCTAGCTGGGGCTACCGTTGCTTATGCGATGAGTTTACGAGGTCATGCGGTAGAAGTTTTTGATCCTGCTTTTGCGTATGGAGCCGAGACAACACATGTAGGGCACGAGTTGGCGGCATTGTCGCCTGTGTTTGCGATGGATGATGCACCTATTGCGCGCTTAAGCAGGGCAGGGGTGTTGCGTGCTAAAAGCCGCTGGGAAGGCTTTCCCGGCTTGGCGCGTCCAGAACAATGCGGAACCTTGGTGTTAGACCTAGAGGTACATCAAGCGGAACGAGTTCAGCGAGCACTTGCTCATTTGCAGTTTCCCACTCAGTGGGTGCAGTGGCAGGCAGCTCGGCATGCTCAGGATAATCAAGTCGCACCTGTAGGGGCAGGCTTATATTTTTCTATGGGGATGTTGGTTCGGCCCGTGCATTTGTTACGAGCTTTATACGCCTCTTGTTTAATTGGACGTCATGCTACGGCAGTGGCGACAATTGAGCCTGAAGCTCGAGGAGGATATCGCTTACTGGATGCAGGTGGTCGATGTTTGATGCAGGCCCAGCACGTGGTAGTGGCTACAGCAGGAGCAATCCCTGGCCTTATGCAGGGCCTTTTGAGTCCAGCTATTAGCCCGCGTTTGCAAGCAGTTCGGCATTTGGCTGGGCAAGTGAGCTATGTCCCTAAAGAGCAGGGGGTATCAGAGTATCCGCATATAGTCAGTGGTAACGGGTATGTATTGCCTAGCAGTGACAGCTTTCAGGTGTTAGGCAGCACCTACCAACAAGAGGGGAAGGCAGTATGTTCTATAGCAGGACACCAAGAAAATCAAATCAAAGCGCGAAGTATGTTCAGCTCTTCGACACGCTTGTGGCAAGCGCCCGAGAGTTTTCAGGGGTGGGCGGGCTGGAGAGCTGCCATGTGTGATCATTTGCCGGTAGCTGGTCCTGTGCCCGGTCATCCGCATATTTGGCTGACGGGAGCATACGGATCACGAGGCTTAAGTTGGAGCATGTTGTTGGCCGATTATTACGCCGCAAGGCAATGTGGGGAACCTTCACCTTTGGAGAGGCGGCTGGAAAAGGCGCTTTATCCACGTTAAATGCTGGTTTTTCGTAAAAAACCGACTCTTTTAATCTAGGATTTCCTTTTGTTGGGCATATACGTCAAAATAGTGGCCTTGTTTAGCTTTATGGGCATGGCCCTGGGGAACGCACTGTGCCGTCCAAAAATCTTTCAGACGATGTGACGCAATTGTATAACCATATCAGCTTGATCAGTTCCAAATCGGCCTGTGTCGATTTTTCATTCGTAGAGACTGACTACGCCTTGCGTGTCGAAGCTCATGCGCCCGGGGTGTTCCGCCTGCGCGTTCTTGCTGTCGATAAACTTAATAACGAGAAGCTCAGCACGCGGGCCAAGGTGCATCAGGAAATGCTCTTGGTTCGGGAAGAGGCAGTGAGCGAGATGGAGCTGGCCACCTTACCAGATGATGTGGGGTGGTCTTTGGCTCAAGGTGAAACAACTCTATTGTTGTATCGCTCGCCTTTTAAGGCCGTATTGCAGCGTAATGAGCAGGTTATTTGGCAAAGTCAGCCGAGTGTCTTGACTCGCTTGGATGATTCCGCGTGGCAGTGGACCACACTATTACATGAAGACGATGCGCTTTATGGTTTAGGTGACACACAACAAGAGCTTGATCGTCGTGGTGAGAGCTTATCTTCTACCGGCTTGGCACGCTTGCCTTTGCTCTGGAGTACCCGCGGCTGGGGGCTCTATGTGAATACGTTTAGTCCTGTGACGCATGACTTGGGGCACCAGCACGCTGAGCTATATGTCGCACAGGTTCACGATGCGAAGTTAGATCTCTTTCTCTTTTTTGGAGAACCTTCTGAGATCATCAATCAGTACTCGGCCTTAACTGGTCGAGCAGGGCAGTCTGGCTTAGCGCCAATGGGTTTATGGCTCGAGGCCCAAGCGCATCAAAATGCAGAGCAAATTAATGCGGTGGTGGCTGAGCTCGAAGAGCAAGGTGTTTGCCTAGATGTACTTGATCTAGGAGTACGTGATGCCTACGTTTTTCAGGCAGATAAGCCATTGCTAGAGTGGGATGCCGAGCGTTTGGCGCATCCGAAGGCCTTTGCGGAAAGGCGCTTTGAATTACAGTTGGCCGCCGCAGGGCGTCCTATCGTATTGGCCGATACAGCGTTATTCGAAGAGTGGGAAGATCGTGCGTGGCTGTTAATCAACGATGAAGATGGCTGCGCCTATCAGCACCCTGGCGATGAATACACCCAAGGGCGGCCCTTTGGCTTGCTTGACCTGACCCACAAAGATGTCATGCGCATGTGGACAGAGCGTCAGCGACAGATGTTTGACGAAGGCGTCGCTTACGCTTATTGCGATGCGAATTTCCAAATAGCGGATGAGGTAACTGGCCGAGGAGGAGAGACAGGTGATTTGTTACGCGCCATCTATCCAATTTTGGCACGCCAAGCCTTATTTGAAGCATATGCAGGCCATAAAACCCCCCAAGAGGGTTTGGTTATTAGTAGTAATTTGTTTCCCTCAGCCCAGCGCTTTGCTTGGCAACAGGGGCCACGTGTAGAAAACACCTGGGACGGCTTGGAACGCAGCCTTAAAAGCGCTTTAGCGGTTGGCAATAGTGGAGTGCCTGTCCAGGTTCACCGCTTGGGGAATGCGTTAGCCGATACCAGCACGATGACGGCCGAACTTTATCTGCGCTGGCTTGCAAGCGCGGTGTTCTCAGCTAACTTTGCATTCCAAAGTGCTCCAGGCTTGTTGCCGTCGGCATTTGATGCAGACACGCGCGCTTTGATTAATCATTGGTTGCAGTGGCGATTCCGTTTGGTGCCCTACGTATTGGGTATTATCGAAGATGCTGTACGTACTGGTTTGTCGGTGCAGCGCTCGATGGCTCAAGCCTTCCCCCACGATGAGCAGGCTCGGTTGTGGGATACACAATACTTATTAGGGCCAGCTTTGTTGGTAGCCCCTGTTTTACACTCAGGCATCCAAACCAAGGTTTATCTCCCAGCAGGTGAGGCGTGGTGGGACATGCGTACTGGGTGGCGTTATGAAGGCGGGACGGTACTAGACGTCGAGGTTGGCCTAGACAGTATCCCTGTGTTTGGCCGTGAAGGCCATATGCTTTGTTTAGGGCCGCAGGCCCAGCATATTAGCGAATTTAACTCCGCTCGTTTGCTGGATGAGGTGTGGATGTTTGGAATGCCCGAGCACAACCCTGTTGTCATGCGTAATAAAATCCGCGTAATGCAAATGCAGGGATCTAGTTATATCAAGGGTCTGGAAGGGCTGAAGATTTTGCCTTCTGAGGGATTAGAGGTAAAACGTCGCGGTGCGGAAGTGCGAATTTCAAGAGCTCGATAATATTTTGGTAAATATTCAAAAATATTTACCAAAACTCTTGAAGCCTTGCTATACTTGTCGACCTGTTCAAAGCACTTGTGGTTTTGAATAGGTCGAAAGACAGATGTGTAAAATTTGTTTTGTCAGTTTTTCTAAAAAAACACTTGACGCTAAAAACAAAAGCATGTCATAATTTCATCTTTCAGTCGGGGGTCGTTAGCTCAGTCGGTAGAGCAGCGGACTTTTAATCCGTTGGTCGCGCGTTCGAGTCGCGCACGACCCACCACATTACTGATGATACAAAACATTTAAGCCACTACCTAACGGTTGTGGCTTTTTTGTTTTTGCTGGTATGGCCACATGTTGTGGGCGTTCACCTTTGTTTCTTTGTGGTGCGGCGATACCGTATCAGAATGTGTATTTAATGCTGCTATCGAGTTGAAGATAGAAAGCGTATGGTGTCAATTCTTACCTTAGCGATTGTAAGCTGTTTAGTAACCCTCTCCCCGTCAGTTCGAAATGGCTTATTATTGTTTATCCGATCACCGGAGGCAGCGCCAGGGTGGCTGGCCGTTGATAGTAATGAGGTTAATGGTTGACACAGAAAGCTCAAATTAGAACGATCATCACCAGCTTAATGCTGGTGATTTTGCTAGGTGCCTTAGATCAAACTATTATTTCGGTATCGCTGCCTAAAATGGCAACGGAATTAGAAGGTGTTGATTTGCTGGCATGGGTGGTGTCTGGCTATTTGATTGCCATGGCGGTGGCTACCCCTATCTATGGTAAGTTGGGTGATATATACGGTCGTCGTAGTGTATTGAGTAGCGCAATCGTCTTGTTTTTATTGGCCTCCGTGCTGTGTGCCTTGGCTCCTACTATGCCAAGCTTAGTGGCTGCCCGTATTTTGCAAGGTTTGGGTGGCGGCGGGTTGATTTCGGTTGCCCAAGCAACGATAGCTGATGTGGTTGCCCCGCGTGAGCGGGGGCGTTATCAAGCCTATATTAGTGGGGCTTTTGCTGTGGCTAGCGTGTCGGGGCCGGTGTTAGGGGGCCTGCTTACCGCTTATCTTTCTTGGCGTTGGATTTTCTGGATCAACCTACCGTTGGGTATACCTGCTTTATTGTTAACCAGACGGGCGTTAGCGCAGTTACATCACCCACGTGTAAAACGCCAGGTCGATTACTTAGGAGCCGGCTTATTAAGTGCTGGCTTAACGGCGTTATTATTAGGCATCACTCGTTTAGGGCAAGGAGTACCACTGAGTGAAGTGAGTAATATTGCTTTGTTTGTTGGGGCGCTGACCTTTTTGTTGATTTTTATTGTGCATGCTTTGCGTGTGCCCGAGCCTATTATTCCTTTGAGTCTTTTCCGTATTCGTACGGTAGTTATCTCCTGCCTGATGTTGTTCTTTGTCTTGATTCAGTTGATAGCATTGACAATATTAATTCCGTTGCAACTGCAGATGCTGACTGACCTAGGGCCAGGAGGGGCAGCGTGGCGTATTATTTCGCTATCATTGGCTATACCCTTGGGGGCTTACATAGGCGGTAAGCTCATGAGTCGTTTAGGTACATTTAAGGGAATACAACTGGTCGGTGCTTTATTAGTGCCGTTCGCTCTATATGCTCTATCTGTACTCAATCCGGTTAATTTTTTCGCGTTGTCTGTCTGCCTGTCATCAATAGGCATTGGCTTGGGGCTGCAACTGCCCACGGCGACCGTAGCGGTGCAAAATGCTGTACCTGTGCGACACTTAGGGGTCGCAACCGGAGTTTCCGCATTTTCTCGCTCTTTGGGGTCAGCGATGGGGGCCGCCGTGCTGATGGCTCTATTATTGCTGTTTCTCACACAGGGAATAGGTTCTACTGATCTTGTGGCGGCTGACGTCATCCGAATATTAGTCAGTGGGAACCCAGACTTTGCCCAAAGCCCTACTATGACAAGTTTGCGTGAAGTAAGCGCGTTAGCTTTTGGGCGAGTTTATTTTTGGCAGGCAATGTTGGCCGTGATCCCAGTGTTGTTGTGCTTATGTCTAAAAAACGAGGTTTTGGGTACCAAGGTCCCTGACTAATATAAATTGAATATGCTGCAGGCTACGCCCAAGCTAGGCATACTCGCTGTTGTCAGTGTGTTTGTTCTTATTGTTCAAGAAACGTATGACGATGGATACTTATATTTTTTGGTTATAACGACATAGGCGTATGAGCGTTCAGCCAAGGGCTAAATTGCTATATGCTGTTTTTTTCTTTCCACGCCTTGTTTTATTACTTTACACCCTATGATATAGGCTAAGCAGCTGTGATTCATCTAGAAGATATTTCTAAAACGTATAGTGCCAAAGGTCGCCATGCTCGTGCCCTAGATGGTATAGACCTAACCATTCGTAAAGGTGAAGTGTTTGGCATAATTGGCCGCTCCGGAGCAGGTAAGAGTACGTTGATTCGTATGCTTAACTTACTTGAAAGCCCAAGTACAGGAAAAATATGGGTGGATGGGCAGGACATCACTACCTTTACTCGCCATCAGTTGTATGGGTTTAGGCAAAAGGTAGGCATGGTGTTTCAACACTTTAATTTACTGACCGCACGTACGGTTTTAGATAATGTTTGTTTTCCCTTGCGCTTAGCTAAAGTGCCCTTAAAAGAGCGGCGCGCGCGTGCCCTAGAAATGCTTGAATTAGTTGGCTTGCAAGAGCATGTGCATAAATATCCTCGACAGTTGTCAGGGGGGCAGCAGCAACGAGTAGGGATTGCACGAGCTTTGGCGAATCGGCCTGACTTATTATTGTGTGACGAGGCGACCTCGGCCTTGGATCCTGAAACGACGCAATCTATCTTGCGCTTATTGCGCAGTATCAACCAAGATCTGGGCATTACCATTGTGCTGATTACCCATGGGATGGATGTTATCCGTAGCGTTTGTGACCGTGTTGCGGTGATTGACGCAGGTAAGATCGTGGAGCTAGGAGAGGTGGTTGACGTGTTTTTACACCCGACCCATTCTGTGACTCGATCTTTGCTCAATGAAACCGGCGTAGACCCAGAAGGTTGGCGTGTACTGGCCCAACAAACACCGGGCACCTTGCTGCGGTTAAGTTTTAGGGGTGAAGCCAGCTTGCAGCCTATTCTTAGCCAGATCACGCGCGAATTGAATGTAGATGTGAGCATTTTGCAGGGTGCGGTCAGCCGAATTAAAGATGAGCCTTATGGGCAGTTAGTGGTAGCTGTGCCTACAGAACCAGACAGTCTAGCCGCGCTAAGATTATTGTTGCAGCAAGCAAATATTGATGTGGAGCTTTTACGATCATGAGTATGGCTGGGATATCTTCAGCAGTCCTGAGCATGGATTGGTTCATGATTTGGCAGGCCTCCTTGGAAACCTTGTCTATGACGGCTTGGTCTTTATTGCTCACCGTCATCATAGGTTTACCGCTGGGAGTTCTATTGTTTTTAACAAGCGCTCAGCAAATATTGGCACATAAGGGGTTCTATCAGGCTTTGTCCTTAGTCGTTAATATTTTGCGCTCAGTGCCTTTTTTAATTTTGCTTATCGTGATGATTCCCTTGACGCGGGTATTGATGGGGACTGCGTTAGGTGTTCAGGGTACCATCCCCCCTTTAGTCGTCAGCGCTGCACCGTTTTTTGGGCGTTTAGTTGAAAATGTATTGCGAGAGCTCGATCCAGGTGTAGGAGAAGCGTGTCGAGCTATGGGGGCTAATCCTCGACAAACGGTAATGTGGGCTTTGTTGCCGGAAGCCATGAGTGGAATTGCCGCCGCCATTGTGGTCACAGCGATTACCTTAGTGGGGTATTCGGCCATGTCTGGTGTGATTGGAGGGGGCGGGCTGGGTGATTTGGCTATGCGTTACGGATATCAACGCTTTCAAACAGATATTACTGTAGCGACGGTGGTGGTACTGGTCATATTGGTGCAAGTAATGCAGTTGGCCGGTGATTTTCTTGTGGCTCGCTTGAGTCGAAAATAAAGTGCAGACCAGTGTCTGCCTATCTTTGTGGAGTTTGGTATGTTGTTAAAAAAAATTATCCCCACCCTTGCTTTGGTGGTAGCGGGTAGCCTATCGAGCGCGGCACAAGCAGAGAAGTTATCTATCGCAGCAACGGCTGTACCGCATGCTGAGTTATTGGAGTTTGTGAAACCTAGTTTGGCAAAAGAGGGGTTGGAACTGGATATCCTTGTCTTCACCGACTATGTGCAGCCCAATCTGCAAGTGGCTGAGGGTAAGGTGGATGCCAACTTTTTCCAGCATAAGCCGTACCTGGATAAGTTTAACGCTGAGCGCAAGACTGATTTAGTGTCGGTAGGGCAGATACACGTAGAGCCTTTTGGTGTTTATTCTAGCAAAATCAAAAATCTAGATGAGCTCAAGAATGGCGCCATGGTGGCTATTCCCAATGATGCCTCTAACGGCGCACGTGCCTTATTGTTGTTGCAAAGCGCGGGGCTTATCAAGCTGAAAGACCCAGAGAACATTTTAGCAACTGCGCGTGACGTCAGTGAAAATCCCAAGAATTTGAAGTTCAAAGAGCTTGAGGCTGCAACCTTGCCTCGGGTGTTACCAGACGTGGATATTGCTCTAATTAACACTAACTATGCGCTAGAGGCCGGATTTAATCCTAGCGCTGATGCTTTGTTAATCGAAGGCGTTGAGTCTCCTTATGCGAACTTGATTGTGACCAGCGGCGACAAAAAAGATGACGCACGTATTGCTCAATTAGTAAAAACTTTGCAAACCGATCAGGTGCGTGAGTTTATTCAAGAGCAGTATAAAGGCGCGATTGCTCCCGCTTTTTAAGCACGTGTAAGGGATCAAAAAAGCCAGCTTATGTGTAGTAAGCTGGCTTTTTTTGGGTTTTGCTTTGACAATGTAGGGGCCAAGTAAGAAAGTTTTGGCCGTTAACGATTGACGACCAAAGTGCGGGTTGCCACGACACGCTCGGAGTCAATGGGTTTGATTCGTATGGTAATTTGACGCGGCGTAAAGCCTGCGGGTAATTCCATTTGACCTTCCACGTATTCATAGCGCCCTAAACTAAATTGCTCTATGGGCGGTAGGTCAATATTTCCGCTACGGCCGTTGCTAAAGCGACCAGCGGCGACAAACTCCATTTTACCTTTGAAGGTGTCGGTTTTGCCTTTGTCTTGCATGAGCAAGATTGAATAGCTTAGCTCGCCGTTGTCGCTGGAGAAGGTGCCGGCACGTATGCCTGGCGAGGTGCCGCGCGGATCGGGCGGCATGGCATCGGCAAATAGTGCTAAATCTGCCTGTAGTTTACTGAGTTCAGACTTAAGTTGGTTAAGCTCGGTGGTCAGCGCTACGTTTGAGCTTTGAGTTTCGTCGAATTGACGTGAGGTTTGAGTCAGCTCGGCTTGTAAGCGTTGCTTATCGTTATTAGCACTATTTAAATCAAAATGTAGCTGCTCAGACTGCTCTGCGGTAAGGCGGGTAGGGCCATAGCTGGTTTGCAGGAACAAAAGACCACCGGCTCCCAGGGCTATACCAGTGAGGATTAAGACTAGCCAGCGGGGGACGCGTCGTTTGCGGCGCGAAGAACCATAGGCAGTGGGCTTGAAGACGGGGCGTTTGGGACCAAGCATAGGGACACATGTTCCTGTGAGGCAGGCGGAATGTGAAGATTCCAGTTTACAAAATCAGACAGCATAATCGGCAAAGCCCCTGTGTGGTGATAGCGAACAGGGCTTGTTGCCGAATGTAGGGTTTAGATACGGGCTAGCAGTTCTCTAAGTGTAACGCGAGCCTTGCTTGGATTCCAAGTGCTGTTCGAGTTGGTGGAGACGTTCTACAGTACCGACGTCAATCCAATAGCCTGGATGTATAAAGCCTTTGATACGAGATTGGGCAATCGCTTGATGCAATAAAGTGGCTGACTTGGCACTTTGTTTTGCGGGTATGGATGCAAAGAGTTCTGGCTTATAAACCCCTATGCCGCTTAAGGTGTAGGCGGAACTGTTGGGCCGATCTTTGGGGCATAAGTAAGCGCTGTCGCTTTGAACGCCAAAGTCGCCCTCAGGATGATGCTCAGGGTTAGGCACTAAGAGCAAACTGGCTAAATCTTGTGGCATTAACTGAGCGGCCATATCAAATGCTTGGCAGGCATCCCAATCCGTCCAGATATCAGCATTGATCACTAAAAATGGTTGATCTTCAAAAAAAGGCAGTGCTTGAGCGATACCGCCAGCGGTTTCTAGGGCAGGGTTTTCTGCCGAGTAATGAAGCGTAGCCCCGTATGCGTGTCCATTACCAAGGTAATCAACAATTTGCTGGCCTAACCAAGCATGGTTAATGATAATGTCACAAATACCAGCTTGAACCAGCTTTTCTATATTCCAACTGATCAGCGCTTTGTCGCCTGCTTGTATAAGAGGTTTTGGGCGGATGTCAGTAAGGGGGCGCATGCGTTCACCACGCCCCGCCGCCAGTATCATGGCGCGCATCAGAGAGTGACTCCTAATACCGTTTTTCGCCCTTCTGCCCGATCCACTATTTTTAAGATAGGGCTAAGGCTTTGATAGCGGCTAGCCACTTGACGAACGTAGGTCAATAAGCGGGGCAGATGCTCTAAGTAGTGGTGCTTGTTGTCTCGTAAGGACAGACGTACAAAAACGCCCAGAATCCGAAGGTTGCGCTGGAGGCTCATCCACTCGTACTGCTGATGGAAAACGGCAAAGTCGTCAGGGACATTCAGGCCTGCGGCAAAAGCGGCTTGCCAATAGCGTATAGCCCAGTCCAGTTGTTGCGCTTCGTCCCAAGTATGACGGGCATCCATGATGAGCGAGGCGATGTCATAAGTAATAGGACCCAAAACGGCGTCTTGGTAATCAATCAGGCCCGGCTCATTACTGCCTGGTAGCGGTAGCATTAGGTTAGGACTATGAAAGTCGCGCAATACGATGACTTGTGCGCCCTGTGAGTTGTAATGCGTCAGCATCTGAAAGCATTCCTGCAGTTGCACGCTCTCGGTATCACTTAAGGTGATATTGGCGTGCTTTGCCAGAAACCATTCGGGAAACACTTGTAGCTCTTCAAGTAATTTCGCTTCGTTGTATACGGGCAAACCGGTAGTGTCTGCCTTTTGAACTCGGACTAACACTTCCAGAGTGGGGCGATAGAGTGCATCTATTTCAGCTTGGGTGGGCGTGTTTTGTAAGGCATGGTAAAAATTGTGGTGCCCTAAATCGGACATTAAAATAAAACCATGTTCCGTATCGGCAGCGATAATTTCCGGTACGGTGACATTTACCGCTTGCAGCAGTTGCGTAACATGCAAGAAAGGGGCAATGTCTTCTTGGGGCGGCGGGGCATCCATGACAATTAACGACACTTTATCGTTATTTATACGGAAATAACGTCTAAAGCTAGCATCACTAGAGGCGGGCGTTAATGAACTTAAGTCTAAAGCATGGCTTTCTTTTAAGGCGGTGAGCCAGTTGTGTAGTTGTTGATAACGAGGATCGTGGGCTAAAGCAAGAGAGTCTGACATGAGCAATGTAATTGAGGCGAGAACTGATTTGATTTTATATGTGCCGTTACAGGGCAGGCTTAACTATAATACTGGCTCGTTGCCTCAATCGCAGTAGTCTTGTGCAAAAAATGAGGTATACAAACCAGGAGGCGCCTTTTTAGTGCGAATTACCGTTTGGGTCCTTTCATTGTGGGTAGCAGGCACGAGCCTCGTAGGGGCGGCTGGGCCGGATAATGCGCGTCCCGCTTTGCAGCTATCACCACAGCTAACCGCCAGACCTATGCCCGAAGAGGATATGAGCGTATACCTGATTGGTGATCAAATGAATGCTACCGAAGAGGGTAAATTGCGCATTCAAGGTCATGCTCAAGTACGCCGCATCGACTCCGTGGTAAAAGGCGATCAGATAGATTATGACCGCAATACCAGTGAAGTGGTAGTGAGCGGCAATGGTTTAATCATGCGCGATGGCACGATCGCACGCAGCCCTGGATTTCGCTACAACCTGGATGCCGAAACGGGCACCATGAGCGCACCCCATTTCTGGTTAGGGAACGCAGGGGGCACCGGCCAAGCGGCTGAAGCAAGCATTCTTAGTCGCAATCATACCCGCTTACAGTCAGTGGTGTATTCAGGTTGCCCGTGCCCAGAGCCTGCTTGGTACATTAAAGCACCCACGCTGGATTTGTACTCGGCAGAAAACGAAGGGGTAGCCAAACACGGGGTGTTGTACTTTAAGGGTGTGCCGTTACTGTATTCACCCTACTTGAGCTTTCCTTTGCGAAAAGAGCGCAAGTCTGGATTCCTCATGCCCACGTACGGTATGACGACGCGTAGTGGCTTAGATATCAGCCTGCCTTACTATCTGAATTTAGCCCCTAATTTCGACGCCACCTTAACTCCTCGTTTATTATGGAAACGAGGCATGATGCTGGGCGGCGAGTTTCGGTATCTTGGTAACGGTTACTCTGGTGAGCTTTCAGGTACTTATCTGGCGAAAGATAAAGAGCTTGACCGAAAACGCTGGTTCGGGGCGGCTACGTTTCGCCAAACTTTGGCTCCCAGCCTGACGTGGGATGCCGATTTACGTAAAGTATCCGATGATGATTACTTTCGTGATTTCAGCAGTTTCGGTATAGACGATGCCACGCTGCAAGATCTTAGTAGTACGGTGGGGGTTAATTGGGGAATTTCTCAGTATGTGAGCAGTTCGGTGCGGGCCTATAAATACCAGACTCTGCAGGATGCAACGGCGGGTTATCGTACCCCTCAGTATGACCGCTTACCAGAGTTTCGGGTCGATGCTCGGCATTACGACTGGGGTGGTTTTGACGTTACGAGTGAAAACACCGCAACACGCTTTCACATGCCCTTTTATTCTGGGCGCCATTCGGTTTTTGATCGTTGGCGAGGTGAACGCCGTGCACCCGATGGCAGTCGTTTAACGTCGTATACCACGGTGGCTTATCCTGTTGTTAAAGCAGGCTGGTACGTCACACCCAAAATGGGCATGCACCTTAGTCAGTATGATACGCGCTGGCACACCACTGATTTACCGCAATACATTAACAAGCCCACGCAAGCTGGGCGTGCATTGCCTCTTTTTTCTTTAGATTCAGGCATGACGTTTGAGCGCAATACTACTTTGTTTGGGAATTCATCCATACAAACGCTAGAGCCGCGCGCTTACTATTTATATGTTCCTTATCGCGATCAAAACGACTTACCTATTTTTGATACCGACATAAGTAGCTTTAACTTTGCTCAAGCCTTTAGCGAAAACATTTACTCGGGTGGTTGGGATAGAATCGCCAATGCCAACCAGCTAAGCTTGGGCTTAACGACTCGTTGGATGGACGCGGATACCGGCTTTGAGCGGGTGGTATTGCAGGCCGCACAGCGCTTATACTTTGAAGACCAACGAGTGACATTGTCTGAGCGTAAAGCTCGTACCGATACCCGCTCGGACTATTTGGTTGGTGCATATGCTGCGCTAACGAACACGTTTTCCGTTAATTTTGATGCCCAGTTTAGATCTGAAAGTGGTGAGCGTAATCGTATGACCACTGGGGTGCGTTGGCGGCCACAGCGTTTAGCGACATTGGCCGCCAATTACCGTTATGAGCGAGATCCTGATGTGGTGCGTTATCAGTACTTTTCAGGTGAAGATAAAACTAAAGAAAGTGTCTCGTTGACGGCCCAGTGGCCCCTAAGTAATAAGCTTTATGGGATAGGAAGGTTTGATTACTCCTTGAACGAAAGTCGCAGCACCCAGTCTATTTTAGGTCTGGAATATAAAGGGGATTGTTGTTGGGTAGGTAGAATGGTGGTCCAACGTTACGCCATTTCAGCTAAAGAAACCAACCAAGCAATTTTCTTTCAGTTAGAGTTGTCGGGTCTCGGCGGGATAGGCAACGATCCGATGCGCTTGTTGCGCGATCGAGTGGTAGGTTATGAGCCCGTGACCACACCGATACCAGAAAAATCGACCTTTGAGAGGTATGAGTAAGATGCGTTTCAGTTTAAAAACTGCTGTGTTGGCCGTAGGCTTAAGTTCTGCGCTCGGGGTGGTATCTACCGCTTGGGCGCAGAAGGCAGCGTCAACACAGGCGCCAGCTAATGGTTTTGTTGACGGGATTGCTGCAGTAGTCAATGATGATGTGATTACCTTGCGTCAGGTGCAGGGGCAGTTAGAGCCTTTGGTGGCACAGCTTAAACATCAGAATGTGCCTATGCCTGATATGGAGACCATGCGTCGCCAGGTCTTGCAGCGCATGATTATGGAGCGATTGGAAGAGCAAGAGGCACGTGCCTTAGGGATACGGGTTACTGATGCGAATGTCTTAGAAGCGTTGCAAGTGATCGCCCAGCGTAATAATTTCACTGAGCAACAACTGCGTGCTGAGGTAGAGCGCAATGGTGTGCGGTGGGAAGATTACATGGCCACGTTGCGTCAAGAAATTATGCAAGACCAATTACGCATGCGCGTTGTAGATAGCACTATTAACATCACAGATGGTGATATTGATGCTTTTTTACGTACCGAAGGGGGGCAGCAAGGAATCGCTGCGTTGGGTGGGGGCGGAGCAACGGCATCACCTACCGCCGAACTGGCTTTGGCGCAGATTTTACTACGTGTTCCAGAGTCTGCCTCGGCTGCCGAAGAACAGGCTATTCACCAAAAAGCACAGCAACTGTTACAACAGTTGCGTAGCGGTGCTGATTTCGCTGGTTTAGCGGTAGCACAGTCTGAAGGTCAAGAGGCCTTGCGAGGTGGAGTATTAGGGGTAAGAGCCGCAGAAGAGTGGCCTGATTTATTTGTTCAGGCTACACGCTCATTAAATCCGGGGCAGGTGTCGGATTTGATACGCAGTGGCCAGGGCTATCATATTCTGAAAGTTTTAGACTCCGTAGGCGGAACGCAAAATGTGGAGCCTCGCCTTGCCGATGCACAAAGTAAGCAAGGTGATCAGTCCATGATGGTGACGCAAACGCATGCACGCCATATTCTGGTTAAATTGTCGCAAGTCATGGATGATGCGCAGGCTGAGCAGCGTATACGACAATTACAACAGCGTATTGCGCATGGTGAAAGCTTCGAGGATCTGGCCAAACGCTACTCTGAGGATAGTTCTGCTCCTCAAGGAGGCGATTTAGGCTGGTTATCTCCGGGCGAAACAGTCCCCTCATTCGAGCAGGCGATGGATAAATTGCAAGATGGTCAAGTGGGGGAGCCGGTTAAAAGTCAGTTTGGCTGGCATTTAATTCAAGTCATTGAGCGCCGCACTCGGAATATGGAAAATGAATACCGCCGCTCTCAGGCACGCCAAATTCTTTTCCAACGTCGTGCCGAGCCAGCCTTTGAAGACTGGTTAAATGGTGTGCGTGGTAAAGCCTATATTGATAATCGACTGGAGAAATCCAGCAGTGCAGAGTAGGCGAGGTTTTTTTACATGGCGCAACATCAGGCCCGTAAACGCTTTGGGCAGCATTTTTTAGTCGATGAAGCCGTCATTGACTCCATTGTGCGGGCTATCGCCCCGCACGCTGGTGACAATATGGTTGAAATCGGACCAGGCTTATCTGCCTTAACTGCACCATTGGTGCAGCAGTTAGATAAGCTAAAAGTAGTAGAAATTGATCGTGATCTGGCGGCGCGCTTAAGAAAAAAATATCCTGCGGATAGGTTCGAGTTAATTGAGGCTGATGCGTTGCAGGTTGACTTCACGACGCTAGGCTCACAACTGCGAATTGTAGGTAATTTGCCCTACAATATTTCTAGCCCTCTGTTGTTTCACTTGCTTGGCGCGGCAGATCAGGTGATTGATCAGCATTTTATGCTGCAGCGCGAGGTCATTGACCGTATGGTAGCTAAGCCTGGGTCGGCTGATTACAGCCGTCTTTCCGTGATGCTGCAGGCTCGCTATCGTATGTATAAGCTGTTTGACGTAGCGCCTGACGCTTTTGATCCTCCTCCACGAGTGGTGTCAGCAGTGGTGCGTATGATCCCCTTGCCTCAAGACAGGCCTCAACCACGCAGTATGAAGGTGTTTTCACAGGTGCTCACACGTGCCTTTGCACAACGACGAAAAATGCTAAGAGGCGGTTTAGGCGATTGGAGTCGTGTGATTGATTGGCAGGGGTTAGGCATTGCAGATACAGCGCGGCCAGCAGAGTTAAGTCTAGAACAGTACATCGCTCTGTCTGATTTTATACAGGATGTAGGTCTGCTAAAAGCTTGATGAATCATGGCCCATAGCACACTGCCAAACGGGCCATGCTAATTGTTAAGCAAAAAACCAATAGCACACCGTGATGGATGCGACGATGCCGGTGATGTCGGCAGTTAAGGCGCACGCTACAGCATGCCTGGCTCTGCGTATCCCCACCGAGCCAAAATACACCGCTAGTACATAAAAAGTAGTCTCGGTACTACCTTGTACAGTAGCAGCGATTAATGCTGGGAAGCTATCTACACCATGGTGTTGCATGGTTTCTATGAGTAGTGCGCGTGCTGCGCCACCCGAGAAGGGGCGAGCTAAGGCTGTAGGCAAGGCATCAATAAAACGAGTGTCCCAGCCTATGTGCATTACTATCCAGCGGATTACATCTAGCAGTAAATCTAGGGCGCCAGAGCTACGCAAGACACCAATGGCGCATAGCATGGCAACAAGGTAGGGCAATAGTTCTTTGGATACTTGAAAGCCCTCTTTGGCTCCATCGACAAAACTGTCGTATAGGGGAACTTTTTTACGCCAGCCCACGAAAAGAAAGAGCCAGATAATTCCCAACAGGGTAAGGTTCCCCATTAAGGACGAAAGTGCTTGTATCGCACTTGCGCTTAAAGTTGCCAGCAACGCCATGAGACCACCCAGCAAAACGGCTAGGGCAGCAAAAGTACCTATTAGCACAGGATCTAACAAGCGTATGCGTTGAACTAAAGCGACACTAAATAAGGCTGCTAGAGTAGAGGCTGAGGTGGCTAATAAAATAGGTAAAAATACTAGGGTGGGATCGCTAGCGCCTTGCTGGGCACGATACATAAATATAGTGACGGGCAAGAGGGTGAGCGAAGAGGTATTTAAAACGAGAAATAAAATTTGCGCGTTGGTGGCGGTGTCTTTGTGTGGGTTCAGACTTTGCAACTCTTTCATGGCTCGAAGGCCTATAGGAGTGGCTGCATTATCTAAACCTAGGCCGTTCGCTGCAAAATTCAGGGTGATAAGCCCTAGTGCTGGGTGACCCTTGGGCACGTCAGGCATTAAACGGCTGAATATGGGGCTAAGCCAGCGGCCTAGAACGTCGATTAAGCCCGCTTGCTCAGCGATGCGTAAAAAGCCTAGCCATAGTGTCAGCGTGCCAAACAGCAGCACCATAATATCGACGGATAGAGCAGCCATATCAAATAGGCTGCGCACCATGTCGGCGAAGATGTCGGCTTTACCATGGGCTAGCCATTGATAAAAACTACTAGCAGCAGCAATCAGGAAAAACCAGAGCCAAAGAATATTAAGCATGTGGCAAAAACAGTAAGAGCCTAGAGGTATGGATGGTATGGATGCGACTGATTACAGTGAGCTGGGCTGGAATGATATAGGCCGTGGTGAGAACGGCCCATAAACGAACGCTGCTTAGTCGACTCGCCCTTTGGCTTGAATCAGTTCGACTTTGTAACCATCGGGGTCTTCAACAAACGCAATAACAGTTTGGCCATGCTTCATGGGGCCAGCTTCACGTACTACTTTACCGCCTTTTGCTTTGATGTCCTCACAGGTTTTGTAGGCATTTTCTACTTCGATTGCGATATGGCCATAGGCATTCCCTAGGTCGTAGCTATCAGTGTCCCAATTATGAGTCAGTTCTAGTACAGCCGTGTCGCTTTCTGCACCATAGCCAACAAAGGCTAAGGTGAAACGCCCGTCTGGGTAGTCATTTTGACGTAACAGCTGCATGCCTAGAATGTCAGTGTAAAAAGCCAGTGAACGCTCAAGGTTGCCGACTCGCAGCATGGTGTGCAGTATACGCATGTGGATCTCCTGTTAGATAAAAATTGCTTATAGCAATGGTAAGGTGCCGGGTTCATGCTGGCGTAGTTGTGCGCGTGCATAATGGTAGTCCGGCATCAGAAATTCGACAAAGTCCCAAAAAGCTCGGCTATGATTCATTTCTTTTAAATGAGCCACTTCGTGAGCCACGACATAGTCTATAAGATGAGGTGGGAAATGAATGAGCCGCCAGTTCAGCATGATGGTGCCGTCGCTGTTACACGAACCCCAGCGTTTGGCCGGTGCAGCCAAACGTAAGCGCTGCATGGTTAGGGCACCTTTATCTAAATAATGTTGTAGGCGCTGCTCAAAGTAGCGTCGAGCCTGTTGTTGGAGCCAGCTTTGAGTCAAATCGCGCATTTGCGCTGAATCGGCTTCTGGGCGTAGAGGTAAGTATAGGATATTACCGTCTTGGGGCGCAAAACACTCACCCTGAAAAATAGTAGTGGGCAGTACGGGATTCCGTTGTAGCACAATAGCTTGCCCTAAGTAGGGGAGGCGGTCACCATTTTGCCAAGTAATTTGCTGTAGGGCTAATAGAGCGTGGCGCTCTTGGAGTTGCTGAAGTTTAGTGATAATCCAATTGGCTTTTTTTTGTAGCACGGACTCTAGCTGTGCCGTTGACACCCAAACCGGTGCGGTGATTTGTAAGCCGCTGTCATTGACACTTAAGCCTACTGTTTTGCGTTTTGAGCGTTTGAGTACATAGCCTAGCGTGACCCCGTTTAGCGTTATCGTGTGCCATTGGGTGCCCAAGGGTAGGACGGCGGGTTGACAGTAGGGAAGTTGAGCAGGTTTGGCCTTAGTGACCGGCAAAGGCGTAGCCTCCTGCTCGTTAGGCAGAGGGAATAAAGATTTAGGAAACAGAGCGAGTTGCAGGCGATCCAGCATAACGTTCGGGATTCAGTAAGCGCATTTCAGTTTCTATCCAGTCTTGTATTTTGGCGTTCATTTCTTCCGCGCTCAAGCCTTCAGGGCTTATGGGTGGGCCAAAAGAGACGGTAATTAGCCCTGGCTTTTTAATGAAAGCATTGCGAGGCCAGCATTCACCCGCATTATGAGCGACGGGGATGACAATAGTTTGTGTGCGAGTGGCTAGCAGTGCACCACCCATTTTGTAGCGATTGGTCGTGCCAACTTTAGTGCGCGTACCTTCTGGAAAAAGCAGAGGCCAACGGCCTTCTCGTATACGTTCGCCGCCCACCCGTATGACTTGCTCAAAGGCGTCTCGGCCACGAGCTCGGTCAATGGGGATCATACGCAGTAGCGCTAAGCCCCAGCCAAAAAAAGGAACGCGGTGTAGTTCGCGTTTATACACAAAGCAAGCTTGGCGCGGTAGGTGGGCGGGGAAAAATAAGGTTTCCCAAGCTGATTGATGTTTGGAAAGAATGATGGCAGCTGAGTCAGGTAGGTTCTCCCATCCTTTTACTTGCCAGCGTATACCTAGAATAGTCCTAGCGCCCCAGACGGCTAAGCGAGGCCAGCCTACGGTAATTTTATAGCGCCAGTGTAGAGGTAAAGGCGCACATAATAAACAGAGAAAGGCGTAAGGAATTACAGTGATCAGCAAAAAAAGCTGATAAATGACGGCGCGTAGTACACCCATGGTTTTAAGCCTCGGCCAACAGTGTGTCAATAACAGAGGCCAGATTCTCGGCAATCTTGGTCCCTTCAGGCAGATTCCCTTTTTTTAAGGTGCGCTCCCCTTTTCCTGTATGCACAAGCCAAGGTTGGCATCCTTGGCTATGCGCTGCTTGTAAGTCGCGCAATGAGTCACCAATCGCTGGGACCTGCTTTAGACTGACTTCGTAGCGCCGAGCAATGTCTTGAAACATGCCGGGAGCGGGTTTACGGCATAAGCACTGATCGTTTGGCCCATGGGGGCAAATGAAAATGGCGTCGACCATACCGCCTAGGGCGGCTAATTCGCGACGCATTTTCATGTGTATAGCATTTAGGGTAGCCATACTAAATAAGCCTCGAGCGATACCGGATTGATTCGTAGCGATCACGATTTTCCAGCCTTGTTGAGTAAGGCGAGCCATTGCCTCAAGGCTTCCCGGTATGGCCTGCCATTCATCAGGAGATTTTATGAAGGCATCGCTGTCTTGGTTGATGACGCCATCGCGGTCGAGTATTGCCAGTTTCATTGCTTATTGTGCCAGTCTGGAGATGTCGGCGACTTGATTCATCAGTTGGTGCAGGCTTGCTAGTAACGCCAGGCGATTGTGACGAATAGCCGGATCGTCCGCCATGACCATGACATCTTTAAAAAAGTTATCAACGGCATCTTTTGCCTGCGCCAGGGTTTCTAGGCTCGCTGCGAATTGCCCGGCTGCATATTGCGCTTGAGCGACGGGTTGTAGTGCAGCAATTGTGCGCGCCAACTCTTGTTCGGCAGGCTCTTGCAGCAAGGACTCTTGCAAGGAGGTAATTTGTTCAGTGTTTTTCTTGAGCAAATTACTGATGCGTTTGTTCGCTGCCGCCAAGCTATCTGCCTCAGGACGTTGGGCGAATGCGGCACAGGCTTGAATGCGGGCCTGTACTTCTACTAGATGGGGGTGCAAGCTTAATACGGCTTCAACCACATGACGGTCGTAGTCGTTTATGAGCTGATTACGGTAGCGCTCGTAAATGAAGTGGCATACTTCTTCTTGAGTTTGCTCTTGTAGCACGCCAGGCGTAAAGGTGCTCGCGCTAAAGGCTAAAAGTTCATTGAGCCGTAAAGTCTGTGGCCCGGAGTGGCTTAAGAACTGCCCATGACCTAGCTGCTCGAAAGCGCTAATTAAGCCTAAAGCGGCGCGGCGTAAAGCATAAGGATCACGCTCGCCCGTAGGAGCTAAACCTATTCCCCAGATACCTATGAGCACCTCTGCGCGTTCGGCCAGAAAGAGTATGGCTTGGGTAAGGCTAAAGGCAGTGACGGGCTTATCTAGGCGGTGTCGATATTGTTCGCGTAAGGCCAACACGACTTCTTCTGGCTCTTGATCTGCTTGGGCATAATAGGCCCCAATAATACCCTGCAGTTCAGGGAATTCGCCCACCATACTAGAGTTAAGGTCGGCCTTGGCAAGTAAGGCAGCGCGATCAGCCAGCTCTACACTTGCGCCTAGAGCCTTAGCGATGTATTGAGCAATACTGCGTAAGCGACCAATACGATCGAGTTGGGAGCCTAGTTTATTATGATAGACGCTGGAGCTGAGGCTATCGACGCGCTGCACCAAGGGTGTTTTGCGATCTGTTTCGAAGAAGAACTGGGCATCGGCCAAACGTGGACGTACGACGCGCTGGTTACCTTCGATAATATGGCTGGGGTCAGCAGGCTGCATATTGCTCACGATCAGGAATTGATGGCTGAGCTTGCCGCTGTTAGGGTCGAACAAGGGGAAGTATTTTTGATTGAGCCTCATGGTGAGGATCAAGCACTCTGCTGGTACGGCTAAGAATTGCTGTTCGAACTCACCTACGTAAACGGTAGGGTGCTCAACCAATGCAGTGACTTCGTTTAGTAGTGCATGGACTTCGGCATCATCACCAATGGTGACTTGTAGTGCCGCCGCTTTAGCTTGCAATTGCTCAAGGATCAGTGCACGGCGCTCGGTAAACGAAGCAATGACTTTACCTTCCTCGAGTAGTTGTTGGGCATAGGTGTCGGGGTGAGTGATCTCAAGGTGCGCGCGACCCATGAAGCGGTGGCCAAAGCTTGTTCGTCCTGCTTGTAAGCCTAACGCTTGTACTGGCACGATATCATCACCCCACAATGCTACTAATGCATGTGCAGGACGCACAAACCGCACGCTGGTGACCCCATCACTGAGTTGGTAGCGCATGACTTTAGGGATAGGCAAGTGCGTTAACGCGTAGTCTAGAGCTTGTTGTAAGGCGTCACTAAGGCTTGCCCCTTTGGCTAGACCGCGCGCGTACAGGTAATCTTGCTTACCATCTGACTCTGTTACCAGTTCTCCCGCTTGTATATGCCCTAGACCTTTAGCCTGAAGTCGTTTTGCTAAGGCTGGAGTAATTGCGCCGTCAGCATCAAGACCTATATGAACCGGCATCAGCTTTTCGGTATAGGGCTGGTCTTCTGCTTGATTGAGCACTTGCGAAAAGTGGGCAGCTAAGCGACGCGGTGTAGCATAAATCTGCACAGCACAGCCAGGAGCGAGTAAAGCCTGCTCTTCTAGGATTTTTTGTAATCCTTGGGCAAAGGCGATACCGAGTTGCTCTAGAGCTTTCGGGGGCAGCTCTTCCGTGCATAGTTCAACTAATAAGGCTTGTGTAGTCGGCGCGCTCATGCTGAGGCCTCCGATGAAGTATTGCTAAGCATAGGGAAACCGAGTCGTTCACGAGACTCGTAATAAGCTTGTGCGACCGCACGGGATAGGTTGCGAATACGGCCGATGTAGGCAGCACGTTCGGTAACGCTAATAGCACCGCGGGCATCTAACATATTAAAAGTATGGGCTGCTTTGAGTGTCTGTTCGTAAGCGGGCAAGGCTAACGGTACCGCGATGAGGCGCTGCGCTTCTGCCTCGTAATCGTTGAAGTGGCTAAATAGCGTGTCGATATGCGCATGTTCAAAGTTGTAGGTGGATTGCTCAACTTCGTTTTGGTGGAACACGTCGCGATAAAACACGGTTTGGCCTTGGGCATTGCTTGTCCAGACCAAGTCATAAACGCTTTCAACGCCTTGTAAGTACATAGCTAAACGTTCCAAGCCATAGGTGATTTCTCCTGTGGTTGGCGTGCAGTCTAGACCGCCGACTTGTTGAAAGTAGGTAAATTGGGTGACTTCCATACCGTTGAGCCAGACTTCCCAGCCGAGCCCCCAAGCACCTAACGTAGGATTCTCCCAGTCGTCTTCGACAAAACGTATGTCGTGCTCTTGGGGGTTAATACCTAAGGTTTCAAGTGAGCCTATATAAAGATCCAGAATGTTTTCTGGTGCCGGCTTAAGGATCACTTGATACTGGTAATAGTGTTGCAAACGATTGGGGTTGTTACCATAGCGACCATCACTAGGACGGCGAGAGGGCTGCACGTAAGCAGCTCGCCATGGTTCTGGCCCGATAGCGCGTAAAAAAGTAGCGGTATGCGAGGTGCCAGCACCGACTTCCATGTCGTAAGGCTGTAGCAGCGCACATCCGTGTTTGTCCCAGTATTGCTGGAGCGTAAGAATAATTTGCTGAAAAGTGAGCATGAGCGATGGCCAGTAAAGCGTAGTGCCGCGAAAAGTCTTCTATTTTACCGTGTTCTGGCACTTACAGGGGCTTAGCAATAGATACTCACGCGCAAAGAACGATTTTTTGTCTTGGCAGGCTTACAGAGTAGTGCTGTGATTGGCTATACTGCCTAGCATATTTTCCAACTTAGCATAAACGCGCATCATAAAGATGCTTATAAGAATAGCCCCACGTGCGGGCGTTATTTGTATCCCGAGGAGTTTTGCATGAGCAGCGTAATTACGGTAGAGACACGAGACAAGATTCGCATTATTACGATTAATCGGCCTGAGGCAAGAAATGCCATTAACTACGAAACCGCCCACGCCTTAGCGGATGCACTAGATGATTTAGATGCAGACCCGTCGGTAGCGGTAGGTATTTTAACGGGTGCTAACAATACGTTTTGCTCGGGCATGGATTTGAAAGCTTTTGCTAAGGATGGTCAACGCCCTTATGTGGGCGACCGTGGTTTTGGTGGCATGTGTGAACGGCCGCCTCGTAAACCTATGATTGCTGCTATTGAGGGGTATGCCTTGGCGGGGGGCTTTGAGCTTGCATTGGCCTGCGATTTGATTGTGGCGGCAACGAGTGCAACGTTTGGTTTGCCCGAGGTCAAACGCGGTATTGTGGCGGGCGCGGGTGGCATGATGCGCTTGCCTAGCCGGATTCCGTATCATATTGCCCTAGAGTTAATCTTGACCGGCGACATGTTCCCCGCAGCACGCGCAGCAGAATTTGGTTTGCTTAATCGTTTAGTAGAGCCAGGGCAGTCCCTTGAGGCAGCGGTAGAGCTGGCGACAAAAATCACTCAAAATGGCCCGTTAGCAGTGCAAACCGCCAAGCGTATTGTTACTGAGTCTCGTGATTGGCCGCAAACCCATATGTTTGATTTGCAGCGCCCTCGCGTGGCGCATGTTTTTACTTCCGCTGATGCGAAAGAAGGGGCCACGGCATTTGCCGAAAAACGTCAACCCGTTTGGCGTGGTGAATAAATTACTTCCTCCTTATACGAAACATCCTATGACTATCATTAAAGAAGATGATTTGATCCAGTCCATTGCTGACGCGGTTCAATTTATTAGTTATTACCATCCTACTGACTATATTCAGCATTTGGCGCGAGCGTACGAGCGTGAGGAGAGCCCGGCGGCGAAAGATGCTATCGCTCAAATTCTGACTAACTCGCGTATGTGTGCAGAGGGGCGTAGACCCATTTGCCAAGACACCGGAGTGGTTAACGTCTTCTTGAAGCTGGGTATGCAAGTACGCATAGAAAGTCAGCGCTCGATGCAAGACATCTGTGACGAAGGCGTGCGCCGTGGCTATTTAAATCCCGAGAATCCTCTGCGCGCATCGGTGCTAAGTGACCCCTTGTTCACACGTAAAAATACGCGTGACAACACTCCCTGTATTGTCAATGTCGAGCTGGTACCTGGTGCTCAGCTGGATGTACAAGTGGCAGCCAAAGGTGGTGGCTCAGAAAATAAAAGTAAGTTCGCCATGTTGAATCCTAGCGACTCGTTGGTCGACTGGGTGATGGAAACGGTGCCACTGATGGGCGCTGGTTGGTGTCCTCCAGGTATGTTGGGGATTGGAGTGGGAGGGACTGCCGAAAAAGCCATGTTGCTCGCTAAGGAGTCCCTCATGGAAGACATTAATATGTATGAGCTATTGCAACGTGGGCCGCAGAATAAGTTAGAAGAGTTGCGTATTGAGTTGTACGAGAAAGTGAATGCTTTGGGTATAGGAGCTCAAGGTTTAGGGGGCCTAACGACGGTGTTGGATGTAAAAATCAACACCTTTCCTACTCACGCTGCCTCTAAACCCGTAGCGATGATTCCTAACTGTGCCGCAACGCGCCATGTGCATTTTGTTTTGGATGGTAGTGGAGCAGCCGAGCTGACGCCTCCCCCCTTATCCGCTTGGCCTGATGTACAGTGGGCGCCTGATTATAATAAATCGCGCCAAGTTAATTTGGATACGTTAACGCCGGAAGAAGTAGCCTCTTGGAAGCCTGGCGAGACGTTGTTGCTTAACGGTAAAATTCTGACGGGGCGCGATGCTGCTCATAAGCGCATTCAGGAAATGTTGGAAAAAGGAGAGCCTTTACCCGTCGACTTTACCAATCGTGTGATTTACTACGTAGGCCCGGTCGATCCGGTTGGGGATGAGGTGGTGGGGCCTGCGGGTCCGACTACGGCTACCCGTATGGATAAGTTTACCGAGATGATGCTGGCTAAAACCGGCTTGATTTCTATGATAGGCAAGGCCGAGCGTGGTCCTGTGGCGATTGAGGCAATACGCCATCATAAGTCTGCATATTTGATGGCCGTAGGGGGCTCTGCATACTTGGTCTCGAAAGCCATTCGTGCTTCTAAAGTATTGGCTTTTGAAGATTTGGGGATGGAGGCTATTTATGAGTTTGAGGTTAAGGACATGCCGGTGACGGTCGCCGTAGACTCCAGCGGAACCTCAGTGCACACCACAGGTCCAGCACAATGGCGCAAGCGCATTGCTGAAATCCCGTTGATACCCGTGCAGTAAATGTGTCGTGTAAGGCTGGCCTTATAAAGCCTTACGCCGCTCAAGCAAGAAAATGGCTCACTGCTTTATACGTAGTGAGCCATTTTTATAGGGCAAGTAACCTGCACAGTCTGATGATCGTTGATCAACTGTATATGGCGCAGAACATAAGCAGTTGGGAAAATAAATCATCAAAAATAATTGATGTCGGAGACAGTTATGCGTTTGTTAATGGCCATGCTGAAGCATGAAACCAATACTTTTTCACCGGTGGAAACACCGTTTCAGCGGTTTTTTAAATATGATCCGCACGTACACACGGGTGCCTATGCATTGGAAATTTACACCGGCACCGGTAGTGGGCTGGGTGGGTTTATTGATCTTGCCCAGCAACAGGGTGCTGAGATTGATATAGCGTTGGCGGCTGAATCTTGGCCAAGCGGGCCGGTAAGTGATGAAACCTACGAGCAATTGCTACGCCATATTCTGGACGCAGTACAGCAAGGCGGCTATGACGGTATTTTATTAGATTTGCATGGTGCGATGGTAACGGAGAGCCTCGAAGATGCGGAAGGCGAATTGCTGCGCCGCATTCGTGAGTTAGATCCGCACACACCGATTGGTGTTACGTTGGATATGCATACTAATTTGTATGAAAACATGGTCAGTAATGCCACGGTGTTAACGGGATACCACACCTATCCTCATGTCGATATGTACGATGCGGGGTTTCGCTGCGCTCAGTTGTTAGTGCGAACGATCCGCGGGGAAATCGCGCCAGTGTTGGCATGGGGGACTAAGCCGATGCTACCGCATGTGATGCAACAGGGAACCCATATGGAGCCAAATAAGTCCTTGCAGGCCCGTTGCATCGACTTAGAGCAGAAACAAGAAGTACTGGCAGCCTCTTTATTTGTCGGTTTTCCCAATGCCGACATTCATCATGCAGGGTTAGGAGTGGTTGTGTGCACGGATGCGCAGGCTGCAAAAGCGCAATCGGTATGCGATGCACTTTTGCAGCAAGCCTGGGAGGCACGTCATGATTTTGTCTTTCAGATTGAGCCTTTAGCGGAGTCGGTGGCACGCGCTAAGCAAATAGAGTCCGGTCCAGTTGTTCTGCTAGATCACTACGATAACAGTGCCTCGGGAGGCACGATGGACACAACGGCAGTGCTGGCAGAGGTGCTGCGGCAAGGGTTGGAAAATGCCGTGTTTTACGCTATTTACGATCCTGAGGCCGTACAGCAAGCAATCTCGGCAGGAATAGATGCAGAGGTCACGCTGATGTTAGGAGGCAAGACGGCGATGCCTGCGCTGACCGAGCCTAGTCATCCTGTGGAGGTCACAGGGCGGGTGAAAATGATTTTTAACGGGCGCTACCGCAATCGTGGGCCTATGTATAAGGGGGTAGAGAACAACACTGGGCCTACCGTCGTGTTGGATACAGGTAAGGTTGAGATCGTTTTAATCTCGGAGCATCAAGAGCCATTTGATTTGAGTTGCTTACTTTCAGTAGGCGTTGACCCTTACATGAAAAAATATGTCGTTTTAAAAAGCCGCGTACACTGGCGTGCCGGCTTTGGCGAATTGGCGCAGCAGGTGATTGAGTGCGCCGGCTTGGGGGTATGCACCTCGGATTACTCCCAGTTGGAGTTCAAGCATGTACGTCGTCCTATTTTTCCTTTAGATCCCTTGTAAGCAATGCCATCCCTGTCTAAGTGTAGGGCTTAGGCAGGGGTACGACACTTGGCGAGTCTATGGTCTAAAAACTGCCAGAGTTTTGGATGATGTGAGTAACCTACATGAAAACGCATCCATGTACTGTCTTTCTCTTGGCTATCAAAATACGATCCGGGCGCCAGCCAAATACCATCATCAAGTGCCGCTTGTGTTAGATTATTAGCCCCTGTTGGTGAGGCTGTTTCCGGTGGCTTAGCCCACAAAAATAAGCCGGCTTTTGGCCGCTCAAAAATCTGGAAATTTCGCTCATCCATGAGCCGCATTACCTGGATATGTGCCTCTTGGAGGCGGCTGCGTAAATGCTGTAAGTGTTCTGGGTAGTTCGAGGACTGAATAATGGACAGCACCACACGCTCCATAATTTCAGGGGACGTTAAACCTACTGCCATTTTGGTGTGTACTAACTGTCGAGCTAGCTCGGTTGATGCCACTACATAGCCTACGCGCATGGAAGGGCTGACGCTTTTAGAGTACCCACCTATATAAATAACTTTTTCCAGCCCTTCTAGCGTGGCTAGTAGGGGGCCCGCACCGGGCAGGAGTTCGCGGGATACGTCATCTTCTATCAGTAGCATGTCATGCTGCTTGAGCAATTTGAGCAAGCCTAAAGCATTCGCATGGTTCATGCTGGAGCCGGTAGGGTTCTGCAATACGGTATTGATACAGATGGCGCGGGGCTGATAGGTTTTAATCTGCTCTGCCAAGAGCTGGACATCTACACCTTCAGTAGTACGAGGAACGCTGATGACGCGTAAGCCTGCCATGCGTAGCATGTGTAATAGGTTGGCATAACAAGGAGCCTCGACAATCACGGTTTCGCCGGGCCGCAGCAAACTACGTATGGTTAGGTCAATAGCTTCGGTGGCACCACGAGTCATGACTACATTATGGCGTTCGGCGCGAAGCCCATGCTGATGCATCTCGGCGCAAATTTGCTCTCTAAGAGGGGTGTACCCATAAGGATGGCCATAACTGGTTAAAAGCTTGGCATTTATAGTAGCGAGCTCTCTAAACGCTTGCGTCAGACCTAATTGCTCTAACCATTCGTTGGGTAGCCAACCGCAGCCGGCTTTCACCGGAATAGATTGGTCGGCAAAAATATCAGAGAGCAGCCAACCTTGGTCCAGCTTCGGGGCTTGCCAGTGCTGTAGTGCATATACCTGAGAGGTTCGAGGCTTGTGAGCAACCCGATAGGCAGATCCCGCTTTGGCACTTAGCCAGCCTTTAGTCACTAAACGACTATAGGCATTCGCTACGGTAAAAGTGCTGATGTCGTATTGTTGAGCAAATTTACGTATGGAGGGCAGAGCCATACCAGGCCGTAAGCGACGTTCTTGGATCGCTAGCGTGATACTTGTTTCGATTTGCTCCGTGAGAGACCCTTGTTTTTTTTTATCGCGTTCGGGAACGAACGTAAAGTGACTAGCAGGCATGTTGGTGTCTAGGTGGGCCAGATAAAGTAGAGGAAGGTATCTGGCGTCATGATTACGTTTAGGTTTGCACTTATTTGAGCGCGTTCATGTTTTATTGTGCCATGATTTGGCGCATCGCTTGCGCAGCCAGTTTGAGTAGCAAGCAGAGCGTATCAATAGGCGGTTAGGGCTTCTAAAAATGCATCAATTAAAAGATTTTGTCGACCCGCTTGGCGCACAGCCACGGCTAGGGGTAAGGCAAAGTGCATGTGTTGTGGGGCGAGCGCTCTCATTTTGTCTTGCTCTACCCAAGTTTGAGCCAAGTGACTCGGTAAAAAGCCTACATAGTCGCCGGTAAGAATTAAAAAGGCAATGCCCTCTCGGTCGGTGGCGGTGGCGGCTTGTTCTAGTTGTTGTAGCAACTCAAAGGTTTCCGCCGGTAGCCTATAACTAGGTACGACGCTGGCAACACCGCGTAGTTCGGCAGGATTAATATGCTGGGCTTGCGCAAATAAGGGGTGTTGATCACTACAATAAAGATGATGAGGTTCCTCATACAAAGGTAAATATTTTAGTCCTTGTAAGGGTTGAATGAAGGGGATCACTCCGGCATGCAGGCGTCCGTCTAATAGGCCCAGCTCAATATCTTCAGGGGTACTCATCGAAATGTTAATGTGGATTTGATTACTTTGTGCCCGTAGAGCTCGTAAGGCCTCGGTGACATGCATACGATGTTCTGTCACGAGGTTATTGATAATACCTATATTGAGTGTGCCGCGTAAGCTTTGATGCAGTTGATTAATTTCATTGCGAAAGTCGCCCACGGCCATTAGTAGAGTATCAATTGCCTGTAACACTGTACGCCCTTCATCGGTGAGGGCGAAGCCAGCTCTGCCGCGCTGGCAAAGACGTATACCTAAACGCTTCTCTAAATCCTTCATGTGTAGACTAATCGCTGAGCGACTAATGCCCAGAATACTTTCTGCCGCTGCAAAGCTACCTACCTGCGCGACGGCTTTAAAAACACGTAGCAGACGCAAGTCAAAATCAGTCACTTGAGAGAGGGGGCGGTTTGTCTTCATTAGGTGAGTATTTTAATAACTAATGTTAAGTGAATACGTATTTTACTTGTTTAATGGCTTGCCTATACTATGCTTAATAACTTGGTCAGTGTAAGAGTGAGGAGACGTAGATGAATTATCCCGTTCACGAGGCGCCATCGCTGGCGCAAAGTTTAAATCTGCAAGCGCATTGGATGCCGTTTAGCGCCAACCGTCAGTTTCAGCAGGATCCCCGGTTGATTGTTGGTGCCAAAGGAAACTGGCTCTATGATCAGTCGGGCCGGCAAATTTACGATAGCTTATCGGGCTTATGGACCTGCGGGGCAGGGCACAGCCGCAGCGAGATACAAGCGGCGGTAAGCCAGCAGCTAGGTACCTTGGACTACGCGCCAGGCTTTCAGTTTGGACATCCATTGTCTTTTCGTTTAGCCGAAAAAATTACTGGGTTCATGCCCGATGGCTTGGATCATGTGTTTTTTACTAATTCGGGCTCTGAGTGCACCGATACGGTCGTCAAGATGGTGCGTGCATATTGGCGCTTGAAAGGGCAAGCGAGCAAGACGCGCTTTATTGGGCGCGCCCGCGGTTACCATGGTGTGAACGTGGCGGGGACTAGCCTAGGCGGAATAGGCGGTAATAGAAAGATGTTCGGGCAGTTGCTAGATGCGGATCATTTGCCCCACACCTTGCAAGCTGATTGTGCTTATACCCGCGGCATTCCGCAAACAGGTGGGGTTGATCTGGCTGATGAACTGCTCAAGCTTATCGAGTTGCATGATGCCTCTACGATAGCAGCGGTTATGGTAGAGCCAGTGTCAGGCTCAGCGGGAGTATTGGTGCCTCCGCAAGGGTATTTGCAGCGTTTACGCCAAATTTGTGATCAACATAACATTTTGCTTATCTTTGATGAGGTGATCACTGGTTTTGGCCGCTTGGGAGCAACAACAGGAGCCGCTTATTTTGGCGTTAAACCTGATCTCATGACCTTAGCCAAGCAACTTACTAACGGCGCCATTCCTATGGGGGCGGTGGTGGCTTCTCAGCATATCTATCAAACCTTTATGCAGCAAGACCTACCGTTACACGCCGTGGAGTTTGGTCATGGGTACACGTATTCGGCACACCCCGTAGCGTGTGCGGCCGCGTTGGCCGCGTTGGATATTTTTGAACAAGATCATTTGGTGCAGCGTGTACAAGAGTTAGCCCCAGTTTTTGAAGCCAAACTGCATGAACTGCGATGCAGCCCGCACATCGTGGATATACGTAATATTGGTTTGGCTGGTGCGATCCAGTTGGCTCCACGAGATGGTGATGCTGCTATTCGTCCTTTTGAGGCAGGTTTGGCTTTATGGGAGCAAGGGTTCTATGTACGCTTTGGTGGCGATACCCTGCAGTTTGGGCCGCCGTTTACCAGCACCCCCGAGGATTTCGATCGTCTATTTAATGCGGTCGGTCAAACCTTGCAAAAGCTTGCTTAAGACGTTTTGCTTCCAGCTACAGCATAGCATAGCTTAACGCTCCACCTCTTGTAGGGTGTGGAGCGTTTTTTATGTAGTATAGGCGGATATGTGCCTAGAGCTAGAGATCGTCTTCGTCGTCAGCCCAGCCTAAGGCCTCGATCTCTTGTCCTGCGACGTGCTCAAGCAAGGTACTTAAGGGGCCTTGAGCAAGAACCATATCTGGGGCTAAATCGGCTAAGGGGTAAAGCACGAAAGCGCGCTCATGCATGCGCGGGTGGGGGACGTGCAGCTCTTCGGTAGCATGCTGCTCGTGCCCGTACAGTAATAAGTCCAAATCTAAGGTGCGTGGTGCATTTTTTTCACTACGTATACGGCCATGCTGGTTTTCTATTTTTTGTAGCGCATGTAGCAAGACTAACGCAGGTAATTCCGTTGTAAAACGGACTACGGCATTGATGTAGTCAGGGCCGCCAGCATCAAGGGGGGCAGTGCGATAAAAATCAGAGAGTTCCAGTTGCTGCTTGGTCGCTAGGGCACGTAAGTCATCGATTGCCAGCAGTAAAGTTTCTATTGGATCGCCAAGATTGGCGCCTAGGGCAACGTAGGCGAGTGTTTGGCTCATGATGGGCTCTGTAGCTTATGGGTAGGGCGTTTGCGGGTGCGGCGACGACGAGTACCAACGGTGCTACGGGGACTGCTGCGTTGCTCAATCATTTGTAGACGTGTGTCGTCGTTAGCATTAGCTAGATCCATCCACCATTGAGCCATGACGCTATCAACTTCCTTAGCTTCAGCTCGTAATTGAAGGAAATCAACCGCTGCGCGAAAGCGTGCTTGTTCGATCATGCGCCAGATAGCACGGTTATTAATGCGTTCGAAACGGGGTTGCATAAACCAGATCTCACGCATATCGCTTTGAAAGCGCTTTTGTATGCTCATGATGCGGCTTTGTTGCTCGATCACTTCGTCTGCTGCACTCACCAAGGCTGGCTGGGTCGGCTCACCTTGTTCGATTCGGGCTTGCCAGTTATGGCGCACCAGTTTCCACAGCAAGCTAGCATAAATAAAGCTTGGGCTGCTACTTTTACCGGTGCGTATACGGCTGTCGGTACGCGCCAAGGCCATGCTTAAAAATTCTTTACCGTCAGGTAAGGCGATAACGGGATCCAGCATGGGCAGCAACTTGCTGTGCAGACCGTGAGCTTGCAACCGTGTAAGGCAATTCATGGCATGCCCACAGCTTAGTAGCTTAATGGTTTCGTCAAAAAGTCGAGATTCAGGTACGTTTTCGATCAGTGGTGCTAGTTTTTTAATAGGAGCATTCGTGCTGCTTTCGATTTGGGCGTCTAGTTTGGCGGCGAAGCGTATCGCACGTAGCATCCGTACAGGGTCTTCGCGGTAACGCGTCTCAGCTACGCCAATAATACGGACAAGATTATTTTTCAGATCTTGGACGCCGTTATAGTAGTCGACTACGGTCTCACTGAGGGGGTCGTAGTACAGAGCATTGAGCGTGAAGTCGCGTCGAGCAGCATCGTCCTCTAGGGAGCCGAATTCATTGTCGCGCAAGATACGCCCGTGCTCGTCAGTTTGCTTGGCGTCGTCCCCAGCACGGAAGGTAGAGGTTTCGATAATTTCTTGGCCAAACACCACATGCACTAAACGGAAGCGGCGACCGATGATGCGAGCACGTCGAAATAGTGGTCGAATTTGCTCTGGCGTGGCATTGGTTGCCACGTCAAAGTCTTTGGGCTCTAGCCCTATGATAAGGTCGCGTACGGCACCACCGACTATATAAGCTTCGTAACCGTGGTCTCGAAGTACTTCGCATACCTTAACGGCATGCCGTGAAACCATGCGTTTATCTATGCCGTGTTGCTCTTGGGTGTAACGTTTCAAGCCGGTTTGGCGGGTAGAAGGGCCCAAGAGACGAGCCACGAATGTTTTTATTGTTTGTTTAAGCATGAATGCGTTTAGGATTTGCTATCCATCATGTCAGCGAATAAGTCCAATATAGGCCAGCCGCGTTCTTGAGCAATGCTGCGCAATGATTCACTGGGGTTGGTGGCAACCGGGTCGCTTACCACGTCCATTAAGGGTAAATCGTTGGGTGAGTCGCTATAAAACCAGCACCGCTCAAAGCCGTCTAGACTGAGGCCCAAGCCTGCAAGCCAATCTTGGACACGAGTAATTTTTCCAGCTTGAAAACTGGGTACGCCTTGGATTTTACCAGTGTAACGCCCATTGTGCTGTTCGGGGATAGTGGCAATCAGGTGCTCTACACCTAAAGCATCGGCGATCGGACGAGTGACGAACTCGTTGGTTGCCGTGACAATGGCTACTAAATGTCCCTGCTTTTTATGCTTAGCAAGCAGTTCTAGCGCAGGTGCTTGTATGGCAGGAAGAATAATCGACTGCATGAATTCTTGTTGCCAGCTTAGCAGTTCCTCTTGGGTACCTTGGGTAAGCAAACCCAATAAAAATTCGGCTGATTCGGTAGCACTGAGGACTCCGGCGTTGTACTGATCCATTAGCTCTTCGTTGCGGCGTATGGCCTCGGCAGGATCACCTGCTCGGCCGCTACGGGCAAGAAAGTCAGCCCATTGATAATCGCTATCTAGGGGGATAAGAGTGTGGTCTAAGTCAAATAAAGCAAGAAAAGGGGTGGCTGTCATGGCAGAGGGATCAAGGCTCAGAGGGTTGGCTGTACGCCAATAATTCTTTAAGTAGAGGTAAAGTGATGGGACGTTTCTTTACCAGTGAGTAAGTATCCAGGGCATCAACTAAGGCGGTAAGTCTATTCATATCGCGAGCGTAATGGGTCAGTATCCAGTTGACGACTTCAGTTTGCAGTTGCAGTCCGCGTTCACGTGCCCGTTGTTGCATAGCTTCAGCACGGTGCTTATCTGACAGGTGCACCAATCGGAACACAAGATCCCAGCCTAAGCGTGTGCGTAAGTCTTCACGGATGGATAAAGACAACGGGGCGCGGTTGCCAGCGACAACAAGAGCAAAGTGACCAGCAGTTGTTGCCGTGGCACGCCATCGATTGTACAGGGCAAATACTGCAGCTTGGCCATTCTTGCTAAAGAGGTCAATATCATCAATTGCGATAAGGCGATAGGGCATATTGTCATCAGTAGCGATACGATGAATGCGTGCAGGAGGGTCTTCTGCATTAAAATAGCAAGTATGGTCCTTACCGGCCATCGCTAGAAGCAGGTGAGTACGGCCTACACCGGGCGCACCCCATAGGTATATCGCCCTACCGGGTACGCACTGGTACAGTGCTTCCAGGGCCGCTTTATTCTCACCGGCAATAAAATTTTCCAGTGAACAAGGCGGTGCTGGCGAAATATCCAGAATCAGTTGCTCGCTCATGTGTCGTACAATTTCGTCCAACTCGCAATTTTTACATATATCTCACGGCTTTTCTCATGAAAAACAATTCTTCCGTATCCCTGACCTATCGTGATGCAGGAGTCGATATCGATGCAGGTGACGCCCTAATCGATCGTATCAAACCTCTGGCAGCACGTACTATGCGCCCCGGCGTTATGGCAGGCATAGGTGGCTTTGGTGCCCTATTCGAACTGCCTGCGCATCTAAAGCAACCTGTGTTGGTGTCCGGAACGGACGGCGTAGGGACCAAGTTGCGTTTGGCCTTTGATTGGCAACGCCATGACACTGTAGGTATTGACCTCGTTGCCATGAGTGTTAATGATATTCTAGTTCAAGGTGCTGAGCCCCTGTACTTTCTGGATTACTTCGCGTGTGGCAAATTGGCGGTTGACACGGCAGCGCAAGTGGTAGCCGGAATTGCAGAGGGTTGTGCGCAAGCGGGTTGTGCGCTCATTGGTGGTGAAACAGCCGAAATGCCAGGCATGTATCCTGAGGGTGAGTATGACCTAGCTGGCTTTGCCGTTGGCGCGGTTGAAAAAGCTCAGATCATTGATGGCAAAAGTATCGTTGTAGGGGATGTCGTGCTGGGCTTGGCCTCTAGCGGTGCTCACTCCAACGGTTACTCTTTAATTAGGAAAATTTTGCGTCATGCTAACGCACATCCTACCCAAGAGCTCGATGGCCGCACCTTGGCGGATGTAGTGATGGCGCCCACCCGTATTTATGTGAAGTCAGTGCTTGCCGCTTTGGCCAAACATGGCAAAGATATTAAAGGCTTAGCGCATATTACTGGCGGCGGATTGCTGGAGAATGTGCCACGTATTTTGCAAGCTCATTTGGCTGCTCGTTTGCATCGCAGTGCTTGGACCTTGCCTCCTTTATTTCAATGGTTGCAAGAGAACGGTAATGTGGCCGATGAAGAAATGTACCGTGTCTTTAATTGCGGTATTGGAATGATTATTGTGGTTCCTGCCGAGCAGGCCGAGGCTATCAGCGCTACGCTTAGTGAGCAGGGTGAAACTGTTTACTCTTTGGGTGAAATTATTGAACGCCAAGAGAGTCAGCATCAGACGCAGATTTCCTGACGCTTTTTGTAGTCTTCCCTAAATTAAAGGCAGCGTTCACGCTGCCTTTTTTATTGTCTGGACTGTCTGTTGAGTTCGTTGTTACTGCAGGTGAGTGGCTTTTTACTGCGGCCAATAGTTTTTTACCGTGGTAAGAATGCGACCAGGAGTATCCTGCGCCTCACACTCGAAGGGTAAACGCTCTGGCTCGGAGCGTAACCATGTTAGCTGGCGTTTCGCTAATTGCCGCGTAGCCGCAATTGCTTGTTCCACTGCCGTGTTTAGATCCACCTGCCCTTCTAGGTACGACCATAGTTGCCGGTATCCCACGCATCGGATTGATGGCAGGCCAGGATGTAAATCAGCCCGTTGGTGCAATGCCTGTACTTCTTGCAGCAAACCTTGATTCAGCATGGCGTGATAGCGTTGTGCAATACGGGCGTGTAACCATGAGCGATCAGTGGGCTCTAGACTAAGGGTTATGTACTGTTCTGTGCTGTGCTGTCGTGTTTGTTCACGTAGCCATGCACTCATGGGCTTGCCACTACTGTAAAACACCTCTAGAGCACGCTGTACACGCTGGCTATCGTTAGGAGCCAGCCGTTCCGCTGTACTAGGATCTACACGTGATAGCTCTTCATGCATACCGGGCCAGCCAATTTCCTGGGCGCGTTGATCTAGCTCCTGCCGTAGTGCAGGGTCTGCTTGAGGTAAGTCGTTTAAGCCTTCACGCAGGGCTTTGTAATACAACATCGTGCCACCGCAAAGCAAAGGATAGCGTCCTCGTTGTTTAATATCCTTTATCAGCCGCGTAGCGTCTGCCGCAAACTGTGCCGCCGAGTAACTCTCAGCGGGGTCACGTATGTCCAGCAAGTGGTGCGGACAAAGAGCTTGTTCGGTGGCGCTGGGTTTCGCCGTGCCGATGTCCATACCACGGTAAATGGTGGCCGAGTCCATCACGATAATTTCGATGGGCCAGTGCTGTGCGAGCAATTGTGAACTGGCGCTTTTGCCGCTAGCAGTGGGGCCAGCAAGACATAAAACAGGGATAGCCTTCATTGTCCACGCATAAAAAGTTTATCTAAATCGCTCAGTTTCCAGTGAAACCAAGTAGGCCGGCCATGATTACACAAATCGGCCCTGTCGGTTTGTTCCATTTGGCGTAATAAAGCATCCATTTCGGGCAAACTCAGTTTTCGATTGGCGCGCACAGAGCCGTGGCATGCCATGGTAGAAAGGAGCTCATTACGTTTTTCTTCCAGATAGCGTGAGCTGCCCATCAGGCTTAAGTCACGTAAGATGCCACGTGCCAATGCCTCGATATCTCCTTGTGCCAACAGATTAGGCACTGCACGCACGACTAAAGTCTGTGGGCCAGTGGCCCGTATATCAAGTCCTAGTTCGCTTAGGGTGCTGGCAAACTCTTCAACCAGGGCTACGTCTGTTTCGCTAGCCTGAAAAACCACCGGAACCAGGAGTTCTTGGCAAGGAAGGGGTTGGCCGTCCATAGCCAGTTTGAGCTGTTCGTACACCACACGCTCATGGGCTGCGTGCATGTCCACTAAGATCATACCGTGGCGTGTTTGAGACAGTATGTAAATGCCATGCAGTTGTGCCAATGCCATCCCTAAAGGATGCGCTTCTGGTGCACTTTCAATGGGCTGCCCGCGTACATCTTCACCTTGAGAAGCCGTTGAAGCGTCGGGAAGAGGCTTATATAAGGATTGCCAGTTTGCGTTCGTAGAGCCTGAGTCATGCAGGTGTAAAGGGCTTTGGAAGCGTGGCATGGGGGTGCCAGAATATTGGGTCGTAGAGGCCGCTGTTAAGGCAGGGTAGGCATCTACGTCTAGTGGGGTGGATGACAAAGGCGACGATGCCGGGGCGGGTGAGCCTTCTGGCCGTGGAATATCGGCAATATGAGTATCAGTGGTTTGCCCTTGGGCGAGCACTTCGTTCAGAGTTGATAAGACAAACTGGTAGACCGCGCCACCGTCTCGAAATCGTACCTCGTGTTTAGCGGGATGCACATTCACGTCCAAAGTGGCGGGGTCGACGTCTAAAAAAAGAACATAGGTGGCCAGCCGATCACCGTGTAGAACATCTTTGTAAGCGGTCCGAATAGCATGACTGACGCCACGGTCACGCACAAAACGGCCATTAATGAATAGAAACTGCCTGTCGCTACGTACTTTGGCATGTGCAGGATGAACAATCAGGCCACGTAATTTAATCAAACCTTGCTCGCGCGCAACTGGAAGGCATTGCTCAATGAATTCCTGTCCTAGAATGTCGAGCAAGCGTTGCTGAAGCGGGCCTGCACGCCAGTTGCGATAAGCCTTGTCATTGTGAAAGACACGAAAAGCAATGTGCGGTTGAGCTAAAGCAATACGTTCCAGCGCGCTAATGCAGTGGGCTAGTTCAGTGGGTTCAGCGCGCAAGAATTTACGACGGGCAGGGATGTCATCAAATAGCTGACGCACGTCTACTTGAGTACCTATTTGGCCCGAAGAGGGCTCAGGTGCCTGCTTGCCCAGACTAAATTGCCAAGCGTGTTCGTCCGCCTCGGTGCGTGAGTGCAGGTTCAGGCGGGCTACCGATGCAATGGAGGGCAAGGCTTCTCCGCGAAACCCCATGGAAGCCACGGCCTCTAACTCGTCCAAGCTGCGAATTTTGCTGGTCGCGTGTTGTGTCAGGGCTAATGACAATTCATCTTTGCTAATACCGTGGCCATCGTCACTAACACAAATGCGGCGAATGCCGCCGCCGTCTAATCGGATTTCAATGGCGCTAGCACCCGCATCAATAGCGTTCTCTAGGAGTTCCTTGAGTACCGAAGCAGGGCGTTCAATGACTTCGCCTGCTGCGATTTGACTGACGAGTAACTCGGGTAGGGGGATAATAGAGCGTCGTTCTGACATGATTATGACTTGAACCTGTATGGCTATTGTTGCGCAGGATGGCGTATTTTTATAGCAATAGCCTGTTATTCTACTATTTTGTTGTCTTTCAGCGTGTGGTCAGCTTGATGACCAAGCTGTTCTTATTTGGTGTATGTATGCCTGAAATTCTGAATATGATCCTTAACATTGACCAACACTTGGGCATGTGGGTACAAATGTATGGAGCATGGATCTATGTCATTTTATCGGCCATCGTGTTTGGTGAAACGGGGTTGATTGTATTGCCATTTTTACCTGGTGACTCCTTGTTGTTTATTGCTGGTGCCTTTGGTGCCAATGGCATGCTCGATCCGGTTCTGTTGGCGATGGTGCTCATCGTTGCGGCAATCACGGGAAATACCGTTAATTATTACGTAGGCCGCTATATTGGACCTAAAGTGTTCACGACTGAATCCCGTTTTCTGGACCGAAAAGCGTTGATTAAGACGCACGCCTTTTACGAGAAACACGGTGGAAAAACATTGGTAATGTCCCGTTTTTTGCCCATTTTTAGAACTTTCGCACCATTTGTTGCAGGGGTTGCACGAATGAATCCATTGCGCTTTCAGTTGTATAACGTTAGTGGTGCTGTGCTGTGGGTGGGAAGTCTCATTACCCTGGGTTACTTTTTTGGTAATGTGCCAATTATTAAAGAGCACCTGAATACTATTGTGTTAATAGGAATTAGTGCAGCGGCAGTGCCAGTGGTAGTTGGTGGCCTTTGGAAGCTGTTGGTAAAGCGTAAGGTACAACACTGATACACGCTACGGTATGCCCCACCGTATCAGGCTGCTGGCTTAGGCAGCCTGATAACCACCGCGCTTAAGCGCGGTTAGCTAAGGCAGGATTTTCTGCAAAGTAGCCACGTATGCCCGTGAGCATCGCCTGCGCGATTTTGTCTTGGTGTGCGGGGCTACGCAATAGCTGCTCTTCCTGAGGGTTGCTAATGAATGCCGTTTCTACCAAAACAGAGGGAATATCGGGCGCGCGGAGTACGGCAAAACCAGCTCGTTCTACTTGACGTTTATGTAGGCGGTTAATCTTGCCTACTTCGCTAAGAATGCGTGTCCCCACGTTTACTGAGTCTGTAATTTGTGCGGCGGTAGATAAATCCAGCAAAATTTGGGCGACTTGGCGATTTTGTGAACCCAGGTTTACCCCGCCGATTAAGTCAGCATCGTTTTCTTTTTGCGCTAACCAGCGTGCAGCAGAACTTGTGGCACCATTTTGTGATAAGGCGTAAATAGAGGATCCACGGGCCGAGGGCTTGATCCAGGCATCGGCGTGTATGCTGACGAACAGATCCGCTTTGACCCGTCGTGCTTTTTGGACACGCACCCCTAACGGCACAAAAAAATCGGCATCACGGGTCATGTAAGCACGCATATTTGGTTGGGCGTCGATCAATCGCTTGAGCCGGCGGGCGATATTCAGCACTACATCTTTTTCGCGGGTGCCTGCGGGGCCAATAGCACCAGGGTCTTCGCCACCATGCCCAGGATCCAGTGCAATGAGAATAGGTCGGTTGGCCGTGCCACGGGGCAGGCTTGGAGCAGGTGCGGGTGCAGGGCTTGGTTTGGCTACTGGCGGTAAGGACTGTCCTTTGACGCTTGGCACAGGGACGTCAGGCGAGTTTTGCGCTAAGTTCTCTAGCACGGCAGCAAGCGGATCGTCTTCGTTTTGGAGTTGCAAAGCCAAGAGCGGATCCTGCGCGACGCGCGGGTACAGGTCAAGCACCAAACGATATTTGTATTCCCCTATAGGCTTAAGCGTAAAAACTTGGGGTGCAATAGATTGTTTAAGATCGATGACTAAACGCACGACATCGGGCTTATTTTGTCCTACACGGATGGAATTAATATAGGGGTCGTTAGGCCGCACTTTAGAGACCAGCTCTTGCATAGCACGGTCTAAGGTCAGTCCTTCTATATCTACCACCATACGATGCGGGTTCTCTAGTGTGAAATGTTCAGCTTTTAATTCGCTGTCCATCTCGAGTGTTACCCGGGTGTATTCGTTGGCGGGCCAAGTACGTACCGCTACGATGGTACTAGCATGAGCGAGCTTGGGGATAACAGGCACTAGAAGTAGCGTGGTCGCACCGGTAAGAACGCGGCGACGTACCTGAGCAGATTTGCCTAACGTGGCCTGCTGGGGTTGAGTCTGCTTATCCATATCTTTCCTTTTGTGCTGCGTGCATGCAGGGTGGCTCGACGTCCTTCTTGCGCGTAATCCAGATGTAAATCCAGATCGGGTGGCGGTAGCAAATTACCTGCTTTTTCGGGCCATTCAATCAGAACGAGTGCGTCTTCTTGCAAAATGTCACGAAAACCAGCATCTAACCATTCACGAGCGTCGCTAAATCTATAAAAATCAAGGTGATAGCAGTATAAGCTAGAAACTTTATAACTTTCAAGCAATGCGTAGCTTGGACTTTTAATTCGACCGCTTACGCCAACCGCTTGGAGGAGGGCACGGACAAAGTGTGTCTTTCCTGCACCCAGTTCACCATGAAGGTGAATTCGGCCGCCCATGGCCACCTCGTGTGTGTGTCCAGCTACGAGAGGTGCCAACTGTTGTGCCAGAGCGTTGGTGGCCTCTTCATCCGCTAAATGTAATTGGAGTGTTGTGGAGCTCATGACGGGGAGTTATTGAAAAATCCAGTTAAAGATGTGTAGCCATAAAGGTATAGTAAGGATCGCCGATAATGTACCTAGAGACATGGTTAATGCGACCAATTTTGCATCGCCTTGCATTTGTGCGGCCAGTACATGGGCAGACGAGGCCGTAGGTAGCGCACAGTAAAGCAAGAGCATTTGGCTTTCGATCAAATTAAGCTGCATGGCGTAGGCTAAGAGTAATGCTAAGGCCGGCATGGCCAACAATTTTACGGCATTTATCCAGATTATCAGCTTTTGGTGCGCGCGCGCCCCTTGCAAAGAAAGCGTAGCGCCTACGCAAAGTAGTCCTATACCTAAGGCGCAGGCGCCTAAACGGCTTAAGCTGATCGCAAAGGGGCCTGGAATGGGCAGTCGTCCTAGATTCCAGATCATCCCTAATAATGTGGCAAGAATAAGCGGGTTTTTTGCCATTGCCTGGAACATACGTCGCTTCCCCCGCCCCCGAGCCAAACCGCTAACTGCCGCCATATTGCATAGAGGGACACCAAACCCTACCAATAAAGCCATGGCTGCAGCACCTTGAGCGCCGCCAATTGCTTGCGCTAAAGATAAGCCAAGATAAGTATTAAAACGAAACCCGCATTGGGCAATGGAGCCCATAGAGCGTGCATCGGGCTTTAAAAAAGGCTGTGCCAGCCACGATAACCCTACGGCGCATAGAATTACCGTTAATACGGCAAGTAAGAGCCAGCTAGCTTCGCTTAAGCTCCATTGAGTTTGGGTTAGGGAAGAAAACAACAGCGCAGGAAAGAGCACGTAGTAGACCAACTTCTCTAAAGAACGAAAAAAATCAGCGGGAAAATGTAGGTAATGTAATAAGAGCCAACCTAAGCCTATCAATAAAAAATCGGGTGCGATGAGTTGTAAAATGGCTGGCATGATTAAACTATTGATGCTTAAAGCGTTTAAGGGTAAATGATTTGTTATTAATAAAGAGTGTGATATTTAACGCTGTTGTCTAAAGCCTGAGCTATTATGATGAGGTTTTCCCCCGGGGAAGGTATTTTTAATTGTTTTGTGGAGACCCGATCAATGTCAATAATGAAACGAAAATTCGCATTGTTATCCCTATGTGCAACAGTTGCAGCGGTCGGCGTTACCCCGCTTGCTGCTACAGCCGCGGATAATTATCCTAACCATGCTATCCGCGTTATCGTGCCCTTTGCGCCCGGTGGCTCAACAGATATCGTAACCCGTATCGTCACCCGAGAGATGGGTGAGATTTTAGGGCAACCCATGGTGGTTGAAAACAAGGCAGGGGCAGGTGGAGCAATCGGAGCGGCCGAGGCTGCTCGAGCTAAACCCGATGGTTATACTTTATCGATAGCTACCATATCTACCTTAGCGGTAAATCCTGCATGTCGTCCTGACGACTTACCTTATAAGCCGTTGGAAGATTTTATTCCTGTTACGAACTTTGCTAATTTACCTAACGTCATTGAAGTTAACCCTAAGTTCCCTGCCGCAAACTTTAAAGAATTTGTTGCTGAGCTGAAAAAGAATCCAGGTACTTACACGTATGGTAGTTCGGGTACTTGTTCGGTCTTACACTTATTTGGTGAAGCATTTAAACAATCTACCGATACGGATGTTATTCACGTTCCATATCGCGGTGCTGGCCCGGCGGTGACCGATGCGGTAGGCGGTCAAATTAATATCATGTTTGATAATCTACCTAGCTCCATGGCACAGATCCAAGGCGGGAATTTACGCGCTATGGCGATTTCTTGGCCTGAGCGCTTAGCCTTACTGCCTGATGTGCCTACCTTGGCAGAAGAAGGTTATCCCGAGTTAAACAGCCCTGCTTGGTATGGTTTGTTGGCCCCTAAAGGTACACCAGACGCGATTGTGCAAAAACTTCATGCAGCTGCCGCAGAAGCGTTGAAAAAGCCAGCAGTCATTGAGGCATTAGCCAAACAAGGTGCATCGCCTTCAGGCAATACGCCAGAAGAGTTCGGCAAAGAAATTAAAGAGCAGTTCGACTGGGCTGCTGAAGTGGTGACCAAAGGTGGTATTAGTTTAGAGTAACGCCAGTTATTCAGTTTGCTTGAGCCGCTGATAGGAAATGCCCTGTCAGCGGCTTTTTTAATAAAAGTAGCTGCTGCCCGGAGATCGGTTTGCGGGATGTGTTTGGCATAGCTGTTTCAAAGCTTGGCTAAATGCTTTATCTACGTCGCGAGTTGGGCCCTGGCTACGGGTGAAGAGGGCAATCGGCGCCAAGTTCCAATCAATAGAATAAGGAACGATAGAGACATTGGAGATGCGTACCAAGTCCTCGGCTGTTTCGGCTGGCACGATAGAAACAGCATTGTCATTGTGACTGATGAATTCCCCAACTAGCTTGCTAGAGGCCGTTTCTATAATGGCCTCAGGCGGGGTAACGCCTACTGACAGGAATAAGTCCATGACTTGCCTGTGTATGGGGGTATGTTTAGGGCCTAGTACCCAATCCAAGCCTTGTAGTACTTTCCAGTCCAGTTTCCTTCGTCCTAAGCGAGCAGCCAGTTTGCGGCCGCTAATCAAGCGCGGTTGTTGGCTATATAAAACATGCTGTTGTAGGTCGTGAGTGGCCAGTTTTGGACTGACCCTGGCGATGACGCAATCTAGGGCATGCTCGCGCAGCATCCCAATTAAATCACTGCTCAGCCCTTCGTGCAGGCTTAAGGTAAGAGGCCTATGTTGAGCGAAAACAGATTGCGTCGCTGCCGTGACTAATTTGCCTGAAATATAAGGGATGAGCCCCACGTGCAAATGAGCTTGGCGCCCGTGCTTGAGTGCATGCATATCATGTTGAAGCAGCTCAATATCATTGAGCATGCTGCGCGCTCGTTCTAATACAAGTAGACCTTGCTGTGTCGCATTCATACCGCGGGGTGTGCGTTCGAATAAGGGCGCACCAAACATGTCTTCCATTTCCGCGAGAGCTTGGGTAACAGAAGGTTGGCTAGTGGCCATTGCTTCGGCGACTCGCGTCAAGGAGCCTAGTTTTTCGATTTGTAAGAGTAGAGCCAGATGCCGGATTTTTAATCGATTCATTAAGCGATGATTAATATCCCAGCCAGCGGAAGAGGGCTTGTCCATGCCTACCTATAGGTAATTACTTATGCCCCTATTATAAATGCGAATAGCTCTTCGGCTTTGCTTATTTACACTGATTTATATTCTGGCGACAGCAGGCTGAGCCGGTACCTCCGCTTACCTTAAGGCCATTCACCGACTTAATAAAGATGATGCAGTGCTGCTTTCTAGAGACTGCGCGCAAGGAGCTTTTTGACATGAGTAATATCGATAGACAGGCAGCATTGGATTATCACGAGTTTCCGCAGCCGGGAAAACTCTCTATCAATGCATCTAAGCCTTTAGTTTCACAGCGCGATCTGGGTCTAGCTTACACACCGGGTGTGGCAGCAGCGTGTGAAGAAATTGCCGCTGACCCCATGAATGCTTTTCGTTATACCGCGCGTGGTAACTTGGTAGGGGTGATCTCTAACGGTACAGCAGTACTGGGTTTAGGGAATATTGGCGCGTTGGCGTCTAAGCCTGTCATGGAAGGTAAAGCTGTTTTATTTAAAAAGTTTTCGGGTTTGGACGTTTTTGATATTGAAATTAACGAAACCGATCCTGACAAGTTAGTGGATATTATCGCTGGTCTGGAGCCAACCTTTGGCGGGATTAACCTTGAGGATATTAAGGCGCCCGAGTGTTTCGAGGTTGAGCGTAAACTTCGTGCCAGAATGAAAATTCCAGTTTTTCATGATGATCAGCATGGTACTGCCATTACTGTGTCAGCTGCTTTCCTGAATGGCTTGAAAGTGGTGGGCAAAGATATACGCCAGATTAAGGTTGTATCGTCCGGTGCAGGCGCTGCAGCGCTGGCCTGTTTAGATTTAATGTGTGACTTAGGCCTGCCCGAAGAAAATATCTGGGTAACTGATATCGATGGCGTGGTGTACCAAGGTCGACCCGGTGCGCAAGGGCCTGAATTGGCTCGTTTCGCTAAGGATACTGACCTACGCACCTTGAGCGATGTGATCGAGGGGGCCGATGTTTTCCTAGGCTTATCGGCGGGCGGCGTACTGAAGCCTGAGATGCTGCAAAAAATGGCTGCGCAGCCGTTTGTGATGGCATTGGCTAATCCAACGCCGGAAATTTTGCCAGAAGTGGCTAAGGCAGCTCGTCCAGACGTGGTATTAGCAACGGGGCGATCCGATTTTCCCAATCAAGTGAATAACGTGTTGTGCTTTCCGTATATTTTCCGCGGTGCATTAGATGTGGGGGCAACCACTATCACCCGTGAAATGGAAAAAGCCGCGGTGTACGCCATAGCCGCCTTGGCTGAGGAAGAACAGGATGAAACGGTCGCAGCAGCTTACGGTGGCTATGGTTTAAGTTTTGGCCCAGAGTATTTGATTCCTAAGCCATTTGACCCACGCTTGATTGTGCGCATCGCACCGGCAGTGGCGCAAGCGGCAATGGAAGGGGGAGTGGCTACGCGTCCTTTAGTAGATATTGGTGCGTACGCAGAAAAACTACAACAGTTTGTCTACCATTCCGGTGCGTTCATGAAGCCTGTCTTTGCGATAGCACGCCAATTGGTGCGTGATGGGGCGAAGTCACGCATTGTTTTCACAGAAGGCGAAGAAGAGCGCGTATTGCGCGCAGTTCAGGTAATTGTTGACGAGAAACTGGCCACACCTATTTTGGTCGGGCGCCCAGCCGTATTGCTGGCAAGAATCAAGAAATTTGGCTTGCGTTTGCGCTTAGGTGTGGACGTTGAGGTCACCAACCCAGAGTCCGATGACCGGTTCCATCAATATTGGACTATCTACTGGGAGAAAATGTGCCGCCGCGGCGTCAGTAAGGAAATGGCACGTGTAGAAATGCGTCGCCGTTTAACCTTGATTGGGGCCACGATGGTGCATTTAGGCGAGGCTGACGGTATGATTTGCGGCACTTTAGGTGCGTACCATGCACACTTGCAATACATTGACGAAATGATTGGCCGCAAGGCGCAGTCAAGCTGCTATGCGGCGATGAATATTTTGTTGTTGGGTGAGCGTACCTTGGCGTTGACGGATACACACGTCAATGACAATCCCAGCGCCGAGCAGATTGCCGAGTTCACTGTGGCGGCAGCACGTCGTTTGAGTCAGTTGCAGCTAGAACCTAAAGTTGCCTTGTTGTCGCGTTCTAATTTTGGCTCAGACAGTGCCCAATCAGGCCCCAAAATGCGCGCGGCATTAGAAATGGTGCAGCAAGCAGCGCCTGAATTAGAAGTGGATGGCGAGATGCACGCCGATTGCGCCTTGGACGAATCGTTGCGACAGCGTATTTTGCCAGACTCACCCTTAAAAGGTGCGGCTAACTTATTGGTATGCCCCAACGTAGATGCTGGGAACATTGCCTATAACCTACTAAAAACGGCTGCGGGTAGCAATGTCGCCATTGGCCCGTTTTTGTTAGGTGCGAATGCTCCCGTGCATATCCTGACCCCTAGTGCTACCGTGCGCCGCATCATTAATATGACGGCGTTGACTGTAGTTGAAGCGAATCAAAAAGGGCAGTAAAGCGACATCAAGCCTGCCGTTAGGCAGGCTTGATGCCAACAGTACCAACAGTCATTTCGCTCCGCAGCCAGGTTTTGCACTTCGGCTGCTATTTTTTTGTCTGTTTTTTCCTGCATCATGCTGTGGAATGGCGTGTATCGTGGAGTGCAAGCGGCTTGCGTGGACTAGGGAGCAGGGGCTTAGGTACAAGTGAATAGCTTGTGGTTAACGCTTATCAGCTCTAAGCAAAGCGTTATGATGGCGATGTCAAATAGGTTTATTTAGGAATAGTGTATGGCAACGGGCTGTCCTATTGATGAGTTTATTCAGGCCTGCTGGCTGGAAGACGGCTTAGCTGCTAATACTCTGAGCGCCTATAAGCAAGATTTGGAAAATCTGGCTGAGTGGTGTGAACATAACAAAGTTTCGGCACCGCTGACGCAGTTGAATACAGAGCAATTAAGGCAGTGGTTGCGTGATGATGCTGAGCGTACCAAGGCCAGTACCGTTAATCGTCGATTGGCTACGATACGAAGGTTCTATCAGTGGTTGGTGCGCCAGCAGCAGCGGCAGGACGATCCGTGTTTGAGTCTACGGTCGGTACGCACGCCAGATCGAATTCCTCATACCTTAAGTGAGGCACAGGTGGTTGCTCTATTGCAGGCACCCGATGTGCAGGTGGATCTAGGGCGCAGAGATAGAGCCATGCTAGAGACTTTATATGCCACGGGTTTGCGAGTCAGTGAGCTTACAGAGTTAAAGCTGGCAAACCTAAGTTTAAGTGATGGGGTGATTCGTGTAGAGCAAGGCAAGGGTGGGAAAGATCGGCTGGTACCTTTAGGCGAAGAAGCCATGCATTGGTTACAAAGCTACTTAGAACAGGTGCGGCCTCGCTTGCTGCTACAGCGTCGCAGCGACTATGTTTTCGTCACTGCTCGTACCGAGTCTATGACCAGACAGTCTTTTTGGCTCATTATCAAAAAATATGCCTTACGTGCTGGGATACAGGTGCCGTTGTCGCCTCATGTATTGCGACATGCGTTTGCCACCCATTTATTGAACCATGGGGCGGATTTGCGGGTCGTGCAAATGCTGTTGGGGCATGCAGATATTTCTACTACACAAATATATACCCACGTGGCCCGCGAACGCTTAAAGCTTTTACATAGTAAACATCATCCGCGAGCTTGAGTTGCTCTGTACCTAGCCCGTTTTCAGTTATATGCTAGCGGTGTTATTCAATGTGAAAAAATCATGGCTAAGAGTAAACATAATAGCGAGACACCCGCAACGCAATGGCTGCGTAAGCAAAAAATAGTTTTCACTGAACATAATTACGATTACGTAGACAGAGGTGGCGCTGCCGAGGCCGCCCGTCAATTAGGGGTAGCATTACCTCTTACCGCCAAGACGCTGGTGATGGAGGATGAGTTGGGCAAGCCCCTAATTGTGGTGATGCCTGGCGATAAAGAAGTGTCTACGAAAAACTTGGCACGCCAGTTAGGACTGAAAAAAATCAGCCCTTGTCAGCCAGAACAAGCTCAACGCCATAGTGGTTATTTAGTAGGAGGCACTTCGCCTTTCGCTACACGTAAAACCATGCCCGTTTATATAGAGGAAGGCTTATTAGCCTGCGAATTGATATATATAAACGGTGGTCGACGCGGTTATTTGTTGGGCATTTCTCCGCAAGTACTTGTGCAAGGCTTGAATGCAAAGCCTGTTCAGGTGGCTCTGGATAAATAGCCCTAGCGCTACTTTTTATTTGCTTAGTAATTTATACCTAAATGAAAGGGGGGTATATGTTTCAGTCACTGCGTCAACCGGGCGTAATGGTGGTTACGCTGGCAGCGGCTGGCATACTTATGGTGACCATGGGGATACGCCAATCCTTTGGTCTTTTCATTGCCCCTATTGCAGAAAGCACTGGGTTAAGTATTGTTTCCATCAGCTTGGCGATGGCAATAGGGCAGTTGGCTTGGGGCGCAATTCAACCCGTTGCAGGCGTTTACGCTGATAAGTATGGCCCGGACAAGGTGTTGATTGCAGGTCTGCTGATTTTAGCTGTAGGTTGTGCGTTAACGGTGTTTAGCTCCTCTACTTGGAGCCTAACACTAAGTATGGGCTTGATTGCCAATGTGGGAGCTGGTGTGGCTAGCTTTTCTGCTCTGATGGGGGCGGCTGCACAACGCATTCCTGCCAATGCCAGGGCCGAAGCTTCCGGGCTAATTAATGCTGGTGGCTCGTTTGGGCAGTTTGTATTTGCCCCGTTAGCACAAAAGCTCATCCAGGCAGTGGGCTGGATGGGTAGCCTAGGTGCCCTAGCCGTTGCCTCTTTATTAGCCCTACCACTGATACGCAAGCTGACGCCCGCAGCCAGAGCAGAGCAAAGTGGTTCTGCACCCACTGTGCATTCGGCACCTGTGCCGGCGATGGGTAAAGCAGTGATGTTTGCCCTTAAAGACCGCAATTTTATGCTGTTGAATATCGGTTTTTTCACTTGCGGTTTTCACATAGCTTTCTTAGTGACACACTTGCCAGGTGAAATTGATCTGTGTGGTCTACCGCCTTCGGTAGCGAGTTGGTCATTGGCATTGATCGGGCTAGCCAATATTTTTGGCAGTATTGTTGCAGGTTCATGTGTCGCGCGCTATCAAAGTAAATATATATTGGCATGGATGTATGGTTCGCGCGCAGTCTTGATCCTGTGGTATGTATTAATGCCAAAAACGGATTGGGTCTTCTATGCTTTTGCCATTGGTTTGGGTTTTACCTGGTTAGCCACCGTGCCACCAACGGCGGGAATTGTCTCCAAGCTGTATGGCACCCGTTATTTGGCGACGTTGTTTGGGCTGACTTTATTATCACACCAAGTAGGCGCATTTTTTGGGGCGTATCTTGGGGGCGTGGCATTGGTCAGCTTTGGTGATTATGGCTGGATGTGGTGGGCGGATATGGCCTTAGCACTGATTGCAGCAATGGTTAACTTACCAATTAAAGAAAAAGCGAGTGCTTTGCTCGCGGCACCAACGTAAGCGACATTCTCTCTACAGGCATGTAGTCATACATGGCTGGCATAAGGGTTCAGTTTTGTATTTTTTTCCTGCACTAGGGCAAACCCCAGTTTGTATATATTGCTAATATATTAGCGGCATATTAATATTTGTCTTCCTGTCCTGATCCCAATCTAATGGACATGAACTATAAAAGTTACCCGGAGACAAACATGAAATCTATGCTTAAGGCATCCCGTATTGCTGGCTTGTTCCTGTTGTGTGGTATGGCATCGGTACAAGCAGCGGAAATTAGCTGGCGTGTGCCTACTTCTGTACCTGAAGGCTCGCCTTTCTATCAAAATTTTCTTGAGCGCTTCGCTCAGAATGTGAAGCTGCTTACCGGAGACCGGGTTGAGATTCAACCCTTTGGGGCGGGCGTAATCGTACCTGCTCTGAAAGTATTTGAAGCCGTAGAGACAGGCGTTGTCGAAGCAGGTCACTCCACCTCTAGTTATTTGGTGAATCAAGATCCAGCCAATGCTGTGTTTGCAGGCTATCCCGGTGGTATGGGGCCCGATGCGTATCGTGTATGGCTGTACGAGGGCGGTGGTAAAGAAAAGCTACAAGAATTGCGTTCTAAAAGCGGCCTGAAAACCATGATTGTTGGGTTAGGTTCGACAGAGGTTCTAGCCCATGCCAACACCCCCATTCGCAATGCAGAGGACTTAAAGGGACTTAAGTACAGAACCTCGGGTGCATGGGCTGATGTGATGAAGGATTATTTTGGGGCTGTGCCTACCGTGGTTCCAGCAGGGGACACCTACACCTTGCTCCAACGCAAGGGGGTGGATGCGGTAGAGTGGGCGACACCTTCTTCTAATGCACCTGAGGGGTTTCATCAGGCAGCTAAATATATTGTCGTGCCAGGAGTGCATCAGCCTACCTTCATGTGGGAAGTTGTGCTGAAGCAAGAGACATGGGATAAGGTGCCGGCGGATTTGCAAAAACTTATCGAGGCGGCAGCTGATCTGACGACGCATCAGTCTTTAGATTATTTCTACAACGCAGATATTAAGGCCATGGAGAAGTACCGTCAGGGACGTAACGAGGTGATTACGTTGGATCCAGCCTTTATCAAGCAGTTGTCCGATGCGGGCAATGATTGGATCCATAAGAAAGCAGATGCTCAAGCACAAGCGGGTAACGATTACATGAAAAACCTGCTGGTCGATTACGACGGGTTTTTGAATCGTTGGCGCAGTGAGAGTGATTATTTGATTCGCGACTAAGCCCCCCTCAAAAAAAGGAGTGCTGTCATGCTGCAGCCTGTTTTGAAACTACTTGATTTAATTGCATTGGCAACGTCCCGCCTAGCGGAAGGGGCTGCGGCAATCTTAGTTCTGGCCATGGTATGGGAAGTTTTTGCTCGCTATGCTTTGCATGCCCCTACCGTGTGGGCATTTGATGTGGCCTATATGATGAACGGTGCTATTTTTCTGCTAGGTATGGCTTGGGTTATGCGCCAGAAAGAGCACATCAGTATTGATGTAGTACGTAAACACTTACCGGCCTCCTTGATGCGTATTGCAGATGTGGTCTTATATTTGTTCATCCTGTTTCCTTTGTTTGCTGTGCTGTCTAAGGTCAGCATACATAAAGCGTGGATGGCTTGGAAATTGAGCGAAGTAGAAATGGTCAGCCCCTGGGCACCTTTGATGTGGCCTTTCTATGCGTGCATCGCGATTGGCTTGGTGGCTTTTACTTCGCAGTTGTTAGCGCATGGTTTGCGTCTAGCCTGCAAGGTGCAGCAGCCCAACGATGCTGAGGTGAGATCATGAATCTATGGATCGCGGGATTGATGTTCCCTGCTTTGTTCTTATTAATCTTTCAAGGCATGCCCGTAGCGTTTGCCTTAATATTGCCTGCTTTCCTAGCAGGGTGGTATGCCTTCGGGCCAATGGTGTTCGATCAGTTGTACGGTGCCTTGTATAGCTCAGCAACCAATCATATTTTGTCGGCTATTCCCATGTTCGTCTTGATGGGGGCATTACTCGAGCGTTCGGGCATTGCCGCTCGTTTATTCCGTACGATGCAGTTGTGGTTGGGAGGCTTGCCGGGCGGCTTGGCCATCGCCACCATAGCCATGGCGGCGACTTTTGCTGCCGCAGCAGGCGTGGTGGGCGCTGTAGAGATTATGGTGGGTTTGATGGCTATTCCAGCCATGAAGCGTTTTCGCTATAACAACTCACTGATTGCTGGAACCATATGCGCGGGGGGTTCTTTGGGCACCATGATTCCTCCGTCAGTAGTCGCCGTTGTATATGCTTCGTTGGCGCAGGTACCTGTGGGTGAGTTGTTTGCTGCGATGTTGTTCCCTGGCATGATCATGACAGGTTTGTTTGTAGCCTATATTCTGATCGCGACGATGCTGAAGCCTGAGCTAGGACCACGGGCGGACGATGAAGATATGCGTAAACCTATGAGCGAGAAAATTGGTATCACTATGCGCGGATTGGTGCCGATGATGCTGCTAATTGTGGCAGTTCTTGGCTCGCTGATGAAAGGAATTGCTTCGCCTACTGAAGCGGCTGCTTTAGGCGCGGCGGCTGCCGCTGTGCTGTGCGTCTTTTATCGCCAGTTTAATTGGGAAGTGTTGAGCAGCGCGTTACGCATCACAGTGCGTATCACCGCCATGATTATGCTAATTGTGGCTGGCGGGATTATGTTCACGGGAGCCTTTGCGGCAAATGGTGGTGCCAAGCTTGTACACATGCTTACTAGTGATTTGGGTTTGGGTACAACCGGCACAATTATTCTGTTTTTAGGTATTGTTTTCCTGTTAGGTTTTGTGCTGGATTGGACGGCGAACGTGTTGATTTGCGTCCCCTTGTTTTTGCCTTTTGTGGTCGCCAGTGGCTTTGATCCCTTATGGTTCGGAGTAATGGTTATTGTGGTGATTCAAACTAGTTATCTCACTCCTCCGTTGGCCTCATCGATTTTTTATCTATTATCGATTGCGCCTAAAGATATGACATACGGACAAGTATGTCGAGGGGTTGTACCGTTTATTCTGGCTCAGTTGGTGACCTTGTTGTTCGTTGCTTTGTTTCCCATGATAGCGACTTGGTTACCGCAACAAGTATCTGGTTTTTAACGCATTTATTGTATTGGAGTTTGTGTGAGTCGTTCCGTTCCTCCTTCTCGTGCTGCAGAAACAGCCTATCAGGCGATTGAGCAATTAATCGCTACGCTCAAGCTTGAGCCGGGTCAGGCCATTGTGGACAGTGATCTCGTTGAGCTGACGGGTTTGGGGCGTACGCCAATACGCGAAGCGTTAATGCGTATGGTAGCGATGGGCTTGATTGAGCAGCAGCCTCGCCGTGGTCTGCGTGTGAGCGAGATACGTGTAGCGGAACACCTAACTTTAATTGAAACACGCCGTGTGCTGGAGCGTTTGATTGTGCAAGGTGCTGCACGCTGGGCGAGCCCAGCACAGCGCAGCAGTTTGCTCACCCATGCTCAGGCTATGGTAGCAGCGGCCGATGCGAAAGATATTGATGCCTATATGTTGGCTGATCATCATTTAGATGAGTTGATGCATGTGGCCTGTCGTAACACATTCGCTGTGCAAGCGGTCATCCCCATGATCGTACAGTGCAGACGATTCTGGTACGCCTTTCAATACGAAGGCGACCTAGAAGCCGGGGCTCAGGCCCATTTAACCTTGGCGGAAGGGATCCAGGATGGTAATCCCGAGATGGCCTTGCGTGGTGCTGAAGCATTGATGGAGTACCTCAGTGCTTTTACTCGCAAAGTTATTGAATAAGTACTTATCACTGTTATTAATTTGCTGGAGACATCATGAATTTGAACGGAATTCTTGTTCCTATTGTTACCCCTTTTGACGCTAACAACGAACTTAACGAAGCGGCCTTGAAAGCGCTGGTTGAAAGCTTTATTCAAGCGGGTGTGGGCGGCATAGTGGCGTGCGGTACGACCGGTGAGTACTACGCGTTGACCGCCCACGAGCGCCGTCGTGTCTTGGAAATCGTGGCTGAAACTGGGCGCGGACGTACTTCGCTGATAGCGGGCGTGAACTCTATGTCACCGGCTGAAGCTATTGCGCGTATTCGGGAGGCCGAGGAGTTAGGTTACGAGGGACTGATGTTGTCGCCTACTCCCTATAGCTTGCCGGGCCAAAACGAGGTAGTCGCTTACTTTAAAGAGGTTGCTGCCGCAACGACTCTGCCGATTGTAATGTATAACTTTCCTGCTCGTATCGGGGTACAGATTGAGCTGGAGTCAGTGTACGAACTGGCGCAAGTAAAAAATATCGTTGGTATCAAGGAAAGCAGCGGTAATTTCAGTCGAGTAGTCGCCATGGTGAATGCCGATCTGCCTGATTTTCAGGTGGTATGCGGGTGTGATGATCAGGCCGCCGACTTCCTGTTCTGGGGAGTCCGTAGCTGGATTAGTGGTGGCGCTAACGTGTTTCCAGCCGAACAGGTGCAAATGCTTAAGGCGGCAGAGCGCGAGGACTGGGCTACAGTGCGCAGCATGATGAAGGCCATGTTGCCCGCCATCGGAGCGATGGAGTCGGGTAATTACAACCAGAAAGCCAAATTGGGTTGTGTGCGACACGGCGTTGATGTCGGTCAGGTACGCTTGCCCTTATTGCCCGTTGAGCAACAAGAGCGTGATGAGTTTTTGGCCTTAATTACCGCCTACGACCAGACTCAGGAGGGATGAATGAGCAAGCAGATAGATACCGTCTTTGAATTGGCGCGAGCAGGCAAATTGCATGCTTCGCATTTGATTCCTGGGCATCAACAAGCCAAATCCGAACAGTTCGATAATATTAGTCCTATCGATTTGAGCGTGATTGGCCAAGTGGCGGCTGGCGGCGCGGCCGAGGTCGACATAGCTGTACGCACGGCGCGCAGCACCTTTGAGTCTGGGCAGTGGTCAGGTTTGTCACCGGCACAACGCAAGCAGGTCATGCTCAAATGGGTAGCCTTGCTGGAGCAGCATGCCGAGGAGTTAGCGGCACTTGATTGTGTGGATGCAGGAAAGCCTATTACCGAGTGTTTGAATACGGATATGCCCGCTACCATTGAGACATTCGGTTGGTACGCAGAAACGGCAGATAAGTGTTTTGGCCGTATTTCGCCTACTGGTTCCGATGCATTGGGCTTAATTATGAAAGAGCCTATAGGGGTGGTGGCAGCGGTATTGCCCTGGAATTTTCCTGCTCAAATGTATGCTTGGAAAGTTGCACCAGCCTTGATATGCGGTAATTCGGTGATTGTTAAGCCGTCTGAGCTCACAAGTTTGAGCGCGTGTCGCATGACCGAATTGGCCCATCAGGCAGGTGTTCCGGAAGGTGCTCTGATTCTGATTACGGGAACAGGCGAGCAGGTAGGAGAGCCCTTGGGGCGCCATGACGACATCGACATGGTGTCGTTTACTGGCTCTACAGAGGTAGGACGCTTGTTTTTGAAGTACTCGGCAGAGAGCAACCTTAAAGAGGTCGTGCTGGAGTGTGGTGGTAAAAGCCCTCAGGTAGTGTTTGAGGATGCTTTGCTGGATGAAGCTGTACCGGCGATATTGGCTGCTGCGTTTTGGAACATGAGCGAGAACTGCAGTTGTGGCTCGCGCTTGATTGTGCATAGCAGCTTGAAAGAGAGTTTGCTAGCAAAGCTCAAGCAAGGGTTGGCCGACTGGAAAGTGGGCTTGCCTACAGATCCAACGGTTTCCATTGGCCCTATGGTCGAAAAAGCGCATTTCGATAAAGTAGCCAGTTTCTTGACCAATCCAGGCAATAATGCTCGGTTGGTGCATGGTGGACGCATCTTTAATGAGTTAGGTAGCGGTTGGTATATCGAGCCTACTATTTTTGATCAGGTCACCCCTGAGGATCGTTTGTTTCAGGAAGAGGTCTTCGGCCCTATTTTGGCGGTGACTACTTTTGAGACCGAGGAGGAGGCGATTGCTCTGGCCAACAATACTCAGTATGGTTTGGCCGCCTCGGTGTACACGCGTGATTTACGACGCGCTCAGCGGGTGACACGTCAGATCAAAGCAGGGACGGTATCGGTGAATGGTTTTTCTGAAGGAGACATCACTGCTCCGTTTGGAGGCTTTAAGTTGTCTGGCTTTGGTGGTAAAGATAAAGGGCTGGAGGCGTTGGATCAATATCAGCAGACCAAAACAGTCTGGTATGTGAATCCGTAAGGTCGCTTGTACAGTCTGATGTTGTTGAAGGGCTCCTGACAAGGAGCCCTTTTTAATAATGCAGTGGTGGGGCTTAATCCAGCTTCACTCCCGCATCGCGAATCACTTCACCCCAACGCTTGGTTTCTTGGGCTATGTAGGTTTGATAATCCTCTGAGGACGAACCTAGTACTTGGGTTCCTTGGGTGTCAAGTTGCTCTTTTACTTCTGGTGATTGCAGGGCTATGGTGATCTCTTTGTTTAAGCGCTCAATAATTTCCGTCGGAGTTTTCGCCGGTACGGCGATTCCTTGCCAGGCACCGCTTTCAAAGCCAGGCAGTACTGTTTCCGCTACAGTGGGGACATCGGGTAGCAGGTGGCTGCGTTCTGAACTGGTCACGGCTAAGGCTTTGACGCGGCCGTCACGTATCATCGGATACGAGTCATTGATGGTATTCACCATAAATTGCACCTGTCCTCCCACGAGGTCCACTAAACCTGGTGCACTACCACGGTAGGGGATATGGGCAGCAGAGATACCTGTCGCCTGATTGAGCAGGTGAGCGGTTAAGTGCGTGACATTACCTGCCCCTGCAGAAGCAAAGGAGAGTTGATTTGGGTTGTCCTTGGCGTAGGCGATGAATTCCTCAAGAGTGTCGGCAGGTACTGACGGGTGAGTCAGTATGACCATGGGTACGGTGGCCGTAGAGCTAACACCCACAAAGTCCTTAGAGGGGGTAAAGCTGAGTTTGCTATACAGATTCGGAGTCAGGGCAATAGATGAGGTGTTATACAAAATGGTGTAGCCATCAGGGCGAGCGGCAGCAACCGCCTGCATCCCTATGGCACCGTTGGCACCACCTTTATTTTCTACGATAAAGGTCTCTCCCATTTGCTCACTTAATTTTCGTGCTACTACCCGTGCAACTAAGTCAGTTGGCCCACCCGCGGGAAAGGGGACGACCATGGTGACCGCTCGTTCGGGGTAGTTTTGGGCCTGCGCGGTGCCCAGACCTAATAGGCTTAGGCCCGCGCATAAACTGACTATGGTTTTTTGATAGAGTTTCATTATTTGTCTCCTTGTTTTGACTGTTTGTGCCGCTATTCGAATGCAGTGACACCATGGGTATAGCTTAGTGTTGGGGTTTGCCGGCGAGCATACGCACAGCGGTATAGGTCATGACGTCTTTACCATGCTGGTTTTTTACATCGATACGAGAGCTGACCACAGCGCGGTTGTGCTTTGATGTGGGCTTAATATCAGTAACCTCAATGGTGGCCCAAATGGTGTCTCCCACCAGCACGGGGGCGAGCGCTTTTTTATGGACTTCAAGCATGGCTAAGCCAGTGCCCTGCACCATGGATTGCATGACAAAACCTTCAATAATTCCATAGGTCAATGCTCCTGGTACAGGCCTTCCTTGCATGGCACCTTCGCTGAAGGTGCTGTCGATGAAGATGGCTTCTAGCATGCCCGTGACACTGATGAAATTCACTAAATCAGTTTCCGTGATGGTGCGCCGGAAAGTTTGAAACTGTTGTCCCTTACTGAGCTCTTCCCAGTAAAAGCCTCTACCCATTAGATTCATGGTGGTTGTAGACATGTGGTTCTCCTTCTTGTTTAGTATTAGTAAATTGCCCCGGATTCATAGAGCTTATCGATATGTTCTTTTTCCAGACCAGCCTGCTCAAGAATTGCGCGTGTTTGCTCGCCTAGCTTTGGGGGTAAGCGTATCGCGCAGTTGCCCGATTGCATGCGTACGGGGTTCCGAGCGAAGCGATAAGTTCTATTCTGTGTATCTTGCAGATCAACGAAAAACTCCACATCTTGAAGGTGAGGATCATGCTCCAGCTCGTTTAGGGCATTTATACGGGTAGCGGGAATTTCGGCCTTCTCGCACAGTTCCAACCAAAACGCGGAGTCTTTCTGAGAGACAATCTGCTGTGCTAGGGCGTACAGCTGATCAATATTTTGGGTACGTTCTTTGATGCTGGTAAAGCGGGGATCTTGCGCATAAGCCTCGTGCCCGCTAAGCTTAAAAAACCGTTGCCAATGACTGTCCGTATAGGGCATGAGACATAGATAGCCATCTTTGGTTTGATAGGGTTTGCGCCACGGAGACATCAGGCGCGGATAGCCTATAGGCTGGTCCTGATCAGGCAGATGATGGCCATAAAAGTGCTCAACCAAATTAAATGCCGTCATGACCTCGAACATCGGCACTTCTATAGACTGGCCTTGACCGCTGCGGCTACGCTCGAAAAGCGCAGCTAGAATAGCGTGTGCCGCGACCAGACCACTGGTCTTGTCGGCAGCAATCACCGGAAAGTATCCTGGCACCTTAGTTTGGCGGGCAATAATGTCCGCAATTCCGCTTAAGCCTTGTATCGTATCGTCGTAGGCAGGTTTGCCTTCATATGCCCCGCCCATGCCAAAGCCCAATAAAGCGGCGTAAATCAAACGTGGGTTACGTTGGCAAAGTTGTTCTGGAGATAAGCCTAATGCGGCCATTTTTTGTGGCCTGATGCTATGCATGAATACATCAGCGCTATCTACTAAGGTTAGTAGCGCATCTCTGGCTTCCGGCTGCTTCAGATCCAGCACGATACTGCGCTTGTTACGATTGACGCCTAAAAACATGGCTGACATCCCCTCTTCATACGCAGGGCCAGTGCGTCGTGTCGAGTCGCCCGCAGGGGCTTCGACTTTGATTACATCGGCACCATAGTCAGCCAGTATTTGTGAGGCGTATGGCCCAAAGATGACGGATGTCAGGTCTAGAATCTTGATACCAGACAGCGCCCCTGTCATGGCCCTGGGTGTTGACATGTGTAGCCTCTTTTCGTTTCAAGTGATGATTTGATCTTAGCTATCACCAGGTATAATCGTCTAATATAAGATACGTATACTTTGATAATGGTTTGTTATCGCTATGGAGCTGCGTCATTTACGTCAATTCGTGACTATCGCTGAAACAGGCAGTTATAGGCGTGCAGCGGAAGTGCTGTTTATCGCTCAGCCTGCCTTAACAGTTTCAATTCAGAAGCTTGAGCACGAAGTAGGTGCCAAGCTGTTTTTTCGTAGCGCCAAAGGGGCTGAGCTCACCGCTGCAGGGCATGCATTACTCGACGATGCTCGCCGAACATTGTTCCATGCTGATCAGGCTTTACGTACAGTGCGTCTTGTGGCGCATGGGGAACTGGGTAAGTTGCGCCTAGGCTTCGTGGGTTCTGCCACCTATAATTTATTACCTTTGACGATCCCGCCTTTCAGAGCGCGTTACCCCAACATAGAAGTTAGCCTACTTGAAGACAGCACCGAAGGATTGCTGAATTTATTGCGCATGAATCAGATTGACGCAGCATTGGTACGCGGCCCGTTAGCCCAAGATCCTCATCTAGAGAGCTGGGTGATTGAAGAAGATAGTTTTGTCTTGGCGGTGAATCAGGCACACCGTTTTGCCCATCGTAAAAGTATTCGCTTGAAAGACTGCGGTACTGATCCCTTTATTATGTATTCACCCGTGCATGTGCCCGCTTTGAATAGTGTGGCGTTAAGTTTATGTGCTAAGGCGGGTTTCGCCCCTCATATCTACCAAGAGGCTGTGCAAGTGCAGACGTTAGTCAGTTTGGTGGCCAGTGGTTTGGGCGTTGCCTTAGTGCCTGGTGTAAGCCAGACGTATTCCAATCCCCATGTGAGATTCATCCAGCTCAAAGACCCCGATGCACAGGCGGCTATCTCCTTGTCTTTAGTCACGCACAGAGACACTAATTGTGTCCCCGTGCAACGTTTGCGTGAAAGCTTTAAGCGGTAATTCTTCGCATCATGTCGAGCATGTCGCCCCCTTCTTCTGCCTGTAGCTGACGACCAATTTGAGTCTGCCAATAACGGCTCCCCCCTCCAAGCCTGCGCCATTGGCGAAGGCGGGTGCTAAAGTGATGCAAGGGATATTCATCGGTGGTGCCTATAGCACCATGCACGGCATGGGCGATATCAGCGACTTTTCCTGACAGTTCAGCACCCATGCTTTTGGCTATCCATAAAGACAAATACTGTCCATTCGCTATCTGGGCAGACAGCCCCGCTTGTAGAACACTCATACGCATTGCTCCTACCCATTGGGCCATTTCGGCGAGTTGCTGCTGTATGGCTTGGAAACGACCTATCGAGCGTCCAAATTGAACTCGTTCATTAACGTAGTTCAGACTCATAGCCAGTATGCGCTCAGAGGCCCCACTCATCAGGCAGGCTAAAGCATAAGCATTTAGGGCGGACAGGTCTGGTGCGCGTTCTTTTGGTACGTTTAACTGCTGACCACGATAGTTTTTGTCCCAGATTAAGCTGGCATTCAAACTACGAGCATCATCTAACGTCAGTCTTGTTGCTTGATGGCAATCCCAGAGCCTAACAGTGCCGTCTTCATCACAGGCCAAAATCTGGTCTATGATCAGCCCTTGGTGCTGGCTGGGCAGCTCGTGCCCACCCTCAGCATGGTTACGCATGACTGTGTTGGCAATGCTCAGTGAGCCGTCGGGTATCGGTAGCATGAGATGTGCCAACCAAGCTCGTGCCAGTTGCATTTCCACCATGGGCAATGGACATAGGTGGTAGCCGGGTAGCATCAAGATTTCTCCTGCTTCCAATAACGTTAGTCCAGCGCCTTGCTGTTCTTCGGGTACCAAGAGATCCAGAAAACCGGATTCATGCATGGCTGAGTATATTTGCGTATAACGAGGGCTAGTTGAGCTTTGTGTTAGCTCCAGAGCGATGCTTGCCCCAGCTTGAACATCGCAGTGCTCGTCAAGTTGGCGGTTCAGGGCCGCTAGTAATAATTGTTTCATGGTGATGTCTTCTTAATAATCGGCCCGGATCAGCGCAGACCCATACCACGCGCAATAATGCCGCGCAAAATTTCACGCGTACCGCCGCGTAATGAAAAAGTAGGTGCCATTTGTTCGGTGTAAGCTAGTGTGCGCAAGAGGGAGGCGGGTAACTGTGCGTCAGGATTCTCACCTAGCGAATCAGCTATCCAAGCGGGGATCGATTGCTCGATGCTAGTGCCTAAATCCTTGACCAGGGCAGCGGCCAACGCAGGGTTTTGTCCTGCTTCCAAGGCGGCCGTCAGGGATAAAGACATGGCACGTAAGGTGCTTAGCCATTGCACCATTTTGCCCAGTAATGCATAGTCGTTGTCTGTCAGAGACGGTTGGGTATGCAGATATGACAGGTACTCTTGTGCCAACACTATGCTCGAGAGCAATCGCTCTGGGCCGCTGCGTTCATAAGCCAACTCTGCATTGACCTGTTCCCATCCTTTGCCCCGTTCACCGATCAGCGCATTTTTCGGGATTTTCACCTCATCAAAAAACACTTCACAAAAGTGTTCGTCTCCGGCCAAGTCTGTAATAGGACGGATGGTGATGCCTGGTAGACGTAAATCTATGATTAGCTGCGATAAACCTTGTTGGCGATCAGTAGGACTACCGTCCGTGCGCACCAAGGCCAGCATATAGTGGGCATGTTGGGCGTAGGTGGTCCATATTTTACTGCCGCTCAGACACCAGTGTTCGCCGGCGTCAACGGCGTGAGAGCGGATGCTGGCTAGATCCGAGCCTGAGTTGGCCTCGCTCATACCGATACAAAAAAAGGCTTGTGCCGCACAGATCTTAGGTAAGTAAAATTGTTTTTGTTCTTCAGTACCGTAGCGGGCAATTAAAGGCCCACTTTGACGATCTGCAATCCAGTGTGCGGCGACAGGCGCTCCGACTGCGAGTAATTCTTCTGCCACAATAAATCGGGCAAAAAATCCCATACCTTGCCCTCCGTATACGCGCGGCAGAGTTAAGCCTAGCCAGCCATGCTTGGCCAGCATCTGGCTGAACTCTGCATTAAAGCCCATCCAAGACCGTGCCCGCTGCTCAGGTGCTGCCGCAGGTAAGTGCTCAGCTATAAAAGCTTTGATGCCACAGCGCAGGCTTTTGAGTTCTGCCGGAATGCAAGCCACTTCTAGATGATGAATCATTTTTTCTTGTTCCCGCTACTAATTCGATGCCTTTACTATTGGCTAGATGGCCTATACATGTCTAATAGTTTTTAAGGGCCAAGCTATATTGAATCGTTATCACTTGGGCTTAGCAGTAATGCCCGTGATGATTCAGATTAAGCAATGTGGTGGTGATGTCGAAAGATAAGACGCAGCCAAACGAACGGGCGCAAGAGGGGAGATGTTACGTTGCCTTAGCGCACATCCAAAAATAAAAAACACCACAAAGTGTTTAACTGTGCGGTGTTTTAATAGTTGGCATCATCTATACCAGTGTGGCGGCCCCAGCAGGAATCGAACCTACAATCTTCCCTTCGTACCACTACGGTTTTCACCGCCAGTTTTTGTTTGTGGTCTGGACTCTATCTTAACCATAGCTATGCCGTAGGTTGCGCCTGTCGAGTCTCTACACGTTCCGCGTTGCAGCGGCTTCGCTCGGGGTTGCCTCGTATTAAAGCATACAGGGGGTTCACCGAATTTAAGCGCATTCACACCGAACTTTTCAGTATCGGGTGCCCAATTTACTTAGGAGGGGAAAGTTATATCCATTTAACTATGGGGCCTAACTTTTTCTTTGATTCTGCCGCCGTACGTACACGTATAGGAAAGGCAGTTTGAAATTCTAGCAGTATGTAAAGATGAGTGAAAGCTTTATGCGTGTTTTTCTCATATTTTATATTGCTCTTAGTGGGCAAGCATACGCCATAGGCTCTCGGCACTGAGGCCTACTCCAATTAGTAGTAAGCTGAAAAATGACAGCTTTCGTATGCCTTGAGGGCTTAGTGGAGGCGGTAAACGTTTGCTCACTAAAGTAAGTAGTGTGACCAGAGGCAAGGCGAGTAAAGCAAGGTACACAGCATCTTCGCTGAGCGTTTGTGTGGCTAGCTCATAAAGCGTGCGTAACAGCGCAGTTCCAGTGAACATAAGCAGCAGCAAACTGCGTATATGAGCATGAGCTAAGGGTTGGCGATAGAACAAGAGAATAATAGGTGGACCCGGCATGCCGAAGAGACCACCACAGATGCCTGAGAAAAAACCATAATGAAAGAATGTGCTTCTACGTGACAGGCTGTCCTGCTGTACTGGCTTACGCATCGCACTGATGCCACTATAGATAATTAATAGGCCTAGGAGCAGTTTAAGAACGTGGTTGGCTTCGTGGCTTAGGTAGTTAAGCAGGACTGTACCGGCAATAGTGGAGGGAATAATTCCTGCTAAGGTCCACCCCGCTACGGTTCGGTTAAGTTGACGCCAGTGCCCATGTAGGGCGGCGTAGCCGTTCACAATGCTACAAAGGCTAATAACTGAAGCAATAAAAGCCACGCTGGCCAAGTTAAAACCGCTTACTAAGCCAATCACAATAATCCCTAGACCAAACCCAGTAAGCGTCTGAAAATAAGTGCCTAGGGCAATCACGCCCAGTATAAGTAAGGTGTCTATCATCCCGAGTTATTAGTGTCCCGCTTTGAAGAGTAAGGGTAGAGGCGGGGCGGCTCAAAGTGCTCCGGTTTTCTCCGTAGCCGTTCATTTTACTTGAAGATAAAAATAGTTTTTTTAGGCTACTTTGATGCAACAGGAGCGGCTTGTTGTTTGACCTTCGATATATACCTATATATATTACGTTGGCGTATGACAATTACTTAAGGAAGAAGGTTTATGATTAAACGTATTTTGACCGCTTGCACGTTAACCGTAGCGCTGCAAGCTCCTGCAATGGCAGATGAGCTGGTGGTATCGGCTGCAGCCAGTTTGACCAATGCTTTTAAAGAGCTTGCCACTCAGTTCGAACAAGAGCATCCAGGCACCAAAGTGCTGACCAGCTTTGCTGCTTCTGATGTACTTTTGCAACAAATTGTAAATGGCGCTCCAGTGGACGTATTCGCATCCGCGGATCAAAAAGCGATGGATAAAGCGGTAGCAGAAAAAGCAGTTGATCCCGCTACGCGACATAACTTTGTAAAGAACGAAGTAGTGCTGATCGTACCAAGCGATAACCTTAGCAAGATCAGCTCCTTAGCTGACTTGGCTAAGCCGGAAGTCAAGCGTATCGCCATGGGTAATCCCGCAACGGTGCCGGTGGGACGTTATACACAAGCTTCGCTTGAGGACTCAGGCAATTGGGCATCCGTGGATGAGCGTAAAATCTTAGGTCAGCATGTTCGTCAGGTATTGGATTATGTGGCCCGAGGTGAAGTGGAAGCCGGTTTTGTCTTTGCCACCGATGCCGCGACAGCAAAAGATAAAGTAGACGTGATTGAAGTGCTAAAAACCCGTGAGCCTGTTCTGTATCCTATCGCTCTAGTCGAGCGTGCTGGTCGTAACGATAAAGCCCAAGCATTTGAAGAGTTTGTGTTGTCTCCCTCGGGCCAAGAAGTACTGGCGAGGTTTGGTTTTGCCAAACCTTAATTGTTGCTCAAATAAATTTCTATGAATACAGTTTGGGTTCCATTAATGCTGTCTCTCAAGGTTGCCGGTTGGGCAACCTTAATTGCGTGTGTAATGGGAATTGGTATTGCCTATGCCTTGTCACGCTGGCCTTCACGCTGGTGTGACTTGGTAGATTCTATTTTGACGCTGCCTATGGTGCTTCCGCCTACGGTAATTGGCTACTATTTATTAGTGCTTTTTGGCCGGCGCAGTCCATTAGGACAGTATTTGGCTAGTATAGGAATAGAATTGGTGTTTACCTGGCAAGGAGCGGTGCTTGCAGCGTCTGTTGTGGCTTTTCCTATGGTATTGAAGGCGGCGAGGGCGGCTTTTGAGGATGTGGATGGGCGAGTTGAAGACGCCGCTCGGGTACTAGGAGTTGGGGCAATAGCCGTTTTTTTTCGGGTCAGCCTACCCATGGCTGCCCGAGGTATTTTTGCTGGTGTATTGTTGGCTTTTGCGCGCGCCTTAGGTGAGTTTGGGGCGACGCTAATGATTGCTGGAAGCATTCCTGGGCGTACCCAAACCATGTCAATTGCTATTTACGAGGCGGTGCAGGCAGGGGATGATAGCTTAGCAACGTTCTTGGTAATGGTGATTTCCATCACGTGTGTCGTGGTGCTGTGGAGTGCGAGTGCCTTGTCTCCTCGACAGACGCGGAGAGAACGATGAGTTTTTTGTTGGCTATACAGCGTAAATTAGTCTCGCCTACGCGTGAGTTTATTTTAGATATTCATTTGCATAGCGACGCTAAGCATATTGCTTTGTACGGCCCTTCTGGGTCGGGCAAATCAATGACGGTGCAGGCAATAGCAGGTTTGCTAACGCCCGAACAAGGCAAAATTCAAGTAGGAAATCGAGTATTTTTCGATTCAGAAAAAAAAATTAACTTGGCGCCGCAGCAGCGCAAAGTGGCTTATCTTTTTCAAGACTACGGCTTGTTCCCGCATCTGACGGTGGCGCAAAACATTTGCTTCGGTTTGAATCACTCATGGTTTAATCGCTCTGCTCGGCATTTGCCTGCCCAAGCACAGCGTTGGGTCGATGCATTTGAATTAACCAGTGTTCTGCGTAGCTATCCAGCCCAGTTGTCGGGCGGACAGAAGCAACGCACCGCCCTAGCACGGGCCTTAGCGGTAGAGCCCGATTTATTATTGCTGGATGAGCCTTTGGCGGCCTTAGACCAAGACTTACGGATTCGCTTGCGCGCTGAACTGGCTGAGTTACAGCATTCACTTGATATGCCGACGGTGCTCATCACGCACGATCCTGAGGATGCGCGCGTTTTGTCTGAGCAAGTGTTTCGAATTAGGCAAGGCAGAGTGTTTGATCAATGCCATGCCTTAGATTTAAAAGCATCGCATCGAGAAGATATCACTCTAGGGTAGCCAACATGACACTAGAAGCTTTAAATATAGCGTAAGCGACTTGGTTTTCTTGTAAGCCTAAGCGTCTTACGCTCTCGAGCGTAATGGTTGCGGTAACGGTTTGCCCCGGAGCCAGCTCTATACTGACTTCGGCGTTAACAGCGCCAGGAATAATGCGTGTGATTTTTCCTGCTAACTGATTGCGTGCAGACAGTGTTGCGCCATCGTTGTTGACGCCTACTAATACGGAAGAGGCTTTTAAAAAAGCAAGAGCTTTTTGTCCTATTTTTAAGCCCAAGTTTTGGGTGCTTTCCGAGGTAATGGAAGCCACTATTTGTTGCTCGTGGCCAATATCTAAAATAATTTCATCGTTTACGGCGCCAGTTTTGATTGCGCTGATCACGCCTTGTAGATTATTGCGGGCAGAAGTTTGTAGCATCATGGCTTGTAATAGTTCCACATTGTTAGCGCCAAATTGTCCAATTTGGCTAAGACGGTTCATGAACCGTTGGTGCATTCGATCATAGGCTTGGAAGTGACGCAGTAGCTCATTTGCTCGCTGGGTCAATCGCGCTCCACCACCGCCTGCTCCCCCTGTTGTACGTTCAACCAAGGGCTCACCGGCCAAGTTATTCATGGTTTCGATGGCGTCCCAGGCTGCCTTGTATGTGATGTTAATATGCCGCGCGGCAGCAGAAATAGAGCCGTGTTCGGCGATAGCTGCAAGCAAGGCCATGCGTCTGGCACTGCCCCAACTACGCCCCGCCGTGCTTAGGGACAAACTGCTGTTGATTTCGATCAAGGGCTGGTTCTTGGGCATGATTTAAGTGTAAGAGTATGAGGGCTGTATTCAAGTAGGGCACAGGTAATTCCTGCCAGTTACAATAGCCTTATTGTAGACCCTCTGGAAAGGACGGGGCCTGAGCATGCAGGAGTTTGAACCCTTAAACCTAGATGATTTGCTCTCTTTCGAGAGCAATAGCACTTTAGTGATTACTGTTAACAATCGTTATGCTAGGCGCTTGTTAGGACAGTTGTCGATGCGTGTGGAGCGCACACAATCTAGCTTGACCATCCCAGCAATTGTGCCTTTTGGGGCGTGGTTACGTCAAATTAGTGATCAACTGTGTTTTGTTGCCGGCTATGAGCCAGCAGCCCATGAAGTCGACAACTTTACCAGTCACTTATTATGGCAACAAGCTATTCGGGCTTGCGAAGAGGATGGCTATTTTTTGGATATTGCTCAGGCCGCTCGTAGTGCTGCCGAGGCGGACAGGTTGCAAGATGAGTGGAAGATTCGAGTACTGCCGCCAGAGCACACCGCTGATTATGAGCATTTTTTGCAGTGGCGTAGCGCGTACCGACAGCAGTTGCAGCAGTTGGATCTTGATGATGCCAATACCAGCATAGAACGCGTACTCACTGCAATCCGTCATAAGGCGTTTGCGCTTGATTTCAAGCGCCTTGTAGTGCTTGGCTTTCACGAGTTTTCCCCGCGCTTCACCGACTTGCTTGAAGCCATCCAAGCACAAGGCGTGCAGATTTATCGGCTCATCGTGCCAGAGCCGATCGCCAGTCATGTGTATTGCCATAGCGCGATCGACACCCATGATGAGTGGCATCAAGCGGCAAGTTGGGCTCGGCAGCTTTTAGATGCAGATCCTGACGCTAAGGTGGCTATTGTTGCCCCCTCACTGGAAACGCAAATACCACTGGTTCATCGAGTAATGCGGAAGGCATTGTCGGATCAAGGACAATCCGTGCATGCCTATAACGTGGCTGCGGCGCGCCCCTTGGCGGAGTGGCCATTCGCGCGTGCGGCATTGTCTTGGGTAAAAGTGCTGGCTGTGTTGGCCACTGAGCGGCATGCGGAACCCAGCGTTTTGGCGTCGGCGTTATTGCAGGGCTTATGCGCGGGGGGGCAGGCCGAGGCAGGGGGGCGAGCCCTTATCGATGTGATATGGCGCGAACGACAAGAGCTGTCTATTACAGCCGAGCGGTTCCAACAAGCCTTGTACGAACATGCTCCCATTTTAGCGCAGGCTTGGGAGCAAGCATACGCGCTAACGGTACAGGCGCCTCGGCTCCAAGACAGCATGGCTTGGGCGCAGCATTGGCGAAAAGCACTGGAAATTTTGGGCTTCCCTGGTAATGTTGCCCTTGATAGCGCCGGTTTTCAAACCTTAGAAGCGCTGCAGCATGCGTTACAGCAATTGGCAGCGCAGGCTCCTGCTTGGGGGGCGATAAGTGTGCAATATGCCCAGCAACTGTTTAGCTTAAAGTTGCGTGAAACGCCTTTCCAGCCCCAACGTGCCGCACAAGCCAGGCTTGATGTGTTGGGCTTCCTTGAGGCGGAAGGAGGACGTTGGGATGCCGTCTGGGTATTAGGCTTAAGTGATGCGGTATTGCCTGCTGTGGTGCGTCCGAATCCTTTACTTCCCGCCCCCGCGCAGCGACGCATGCAGGCGCCTAGAGCGACCCCTGAGCGAGAGCTGGCATGGGCTCGCTTAATCATGCACTCCTTGCTGCGCAGCGCGGATACGGTGTGGTTAAGTTACCCGCAAAGCGAGGGTGAGCAGCTATTGCGGCCTAGTCCTTTGATTGCCTCTTATCCGCGTCACCACTTCGAGCCCAGTCGTGCTACGCAGGCTATCCCAGCGGTGCAAGTAGAGTGGTATCACGATGAGCAAGGGCCGGCTTTAACGTCGCAGGAGCGCACTGCAGGGGGAGTAGCGGTCATAGAGGCGCAAGCACGTAACCCCTTATGGGCTTTTGTGCGCTATCGTTTGCATGCTCGGCAGTTACCTGCTTACGCTACCTTGGCTGATATGAATAGTCGAGGCTTGTTTTTGCATCATTTATTGGAGTTGTTGTGCGTTGCTTTGCCAGATCAGCAGGCGTTGCAACATGCTCTGTCGCAAGGGCGTTTACCGTCCATTCTTGGGCAGGTGACGCAGGAGGCTGCCCAAGCGCAGTTGGGTGATTATGGGGCGGTATTACAAGCGTTGGAAATTGAGCGTGCTCAGGCGATTTTGGCTAATTACGTCGAGCTAGAGTTACATCGCGAGCCCTATAGTGTGGCGGGTATCGAGCAGCAACATACGTGGCAATACGAAGCCTTACAGTTGCGGTTGCGTCTCGATCGTTTAGATCGTTTGGAAGATGGCAGTTGTGTACTGATTGATTACAAGACGGGCAGTGGAGACTTCAGGCTGAAACAAGAGTGGTTACGTCCGCGTCCTATAAACTTGCAATTGCCTTTTTATGCCGTGGTACTGCAAGAGCAAGGACAAAACGTAGTGGCGGCCAGCCTTGCTCGTTTACATGCTCGACAGGTAGAGCTGGTAGGCATGGGTGTAGAAGGGCTGGTGCTAACTGGGCTGATTGATTGGCCCGATGGGCATAGCTGGGGCGCGCTACTGAACTCATGGCGCCAAGCTATCCACCAATTAGCGCACGAGTTCAACATTGGCGTCGCATCCAATCAAAGTGTCAATACAGACGACTTGCGCTATTGCGATGTTTTACCTTTTTTACGTTTACACGATGAGCGCGAGGATCAGGATGAAGCAACCCAGTGATAGTCAGGCACGTGCCCAAGCCATTGATCCACGCTATTCTTATTTAGTGCAAGCGCCAGCGGGGTCAGGAAAAACAGAACTATTAACCGATCGTATCTTGGCCTTATTGGCGCTTGCTGAGCGACCAGAGGAAATAGTTGCGATTACTTTTACCCGCAAAGCGGCCGCTGAAATGCATGCACGAGTGCTGGAAAAACTAGCGAGTGCCCAACTGGGGCGGCCGCCAGAGTCGTACAAGGTGCGCAGTTGGGAACTGGCTTGTGCCGCGATGCAACGCAACCGGGAAATGGGATGGGATTTGCTCGATTTCCCGGGCCGTCTGAGCATTCGCACGATTGACGCGTTATGCGCTCATTTGGTTCATGGTATGCCTTGGGTCACGGGCCTAGGTGGCATGCCGGCGATTGCTACAGATGCTCGCGCGCATTATGAGGCGGCGGCACAGGCTTGCTTGGATATGGTGGAAACTGAGCCAGCGGTGGCCCGTTTCCTAGAGCACATGGACGTCAATATTAAACCTGCGCAACAAGTATTAGCAGATATGTTGGCGAGCAGAGATCAGTGGCAGGCCTTGCTTGCGGGCGCCGATAATATGGCCGTGCTTGGCGATAGTCTAGAAAGAGTGGTCGTACAGCAGTTAGAGCGGGTGAGTTCTGTCATGCCATTTGGGTGGTGGACAGAGCTGGCTGAGCCTTTGCGCTTTGCCGCACAGATACTCAATGACGATACAAGCCGCTGCTTGCTAGATTGGGATGGAGCTGAGTTTGAGGCGGAGCTTGACGCATTACCGTATTGGCAAGCCTTGGCAGCAGCGTTGCTCACTAGCACAGGAGGCTTACGTAAACGGGTAGATGCTCGCCAGGGATTCCCCCCTAAAACTCCCCAGAAAGAACGTATCATGCAATGGCTTGCGACTTATTCAGGTAATGAGCCATGGATTAATTTGTTGGCCCAAGTCGCTCACTTGCCACAGGGCTACAGTGCTGAGCAGGCGGAAATACTGAGCAATTTGATTGATGTTTTGTGGTTGGCGTCGGCTCAGCTTAAACTGCGCTTTGCTCAAGAGGCCGAGGTCGACTTTACTGAAATAGCCCAACGCGCCCTGATGGCACTGGGCACGGCTGACGAGCCCGGCGACTTGCTCTTATCAATGGACAAAGCCATACGTCACTTATTGGTGGATGAGTTTCAAGATACCAGCCATTCGCAAGTACTGCTTCTAGAGCGCTTGACCTCAGGCTGGGAGCCTGGGGACGGCCGCAGCTTGTTCTTAGTAGGCGACCCCATGCAGTCCATTTATCGCTTTCGCAAAGCAGAAGTAGGCTTGTTTTTGCAAGTTAGCCAAGCGGGATGTTTGGGCTCAGTGCCGTTGATTAACTTGCAACTTAGTAATAATTTCCGCTCACATCCTATGTTGGTGGATTGGGTGAATAAAGCGGGTAGTCATTTGTTTGCGTCGCAAGCCGATCCATTAATGGGGGCAGTGAGCTATGCGCCTTCGGTGCCCTTTAATGAGGGGGAGGACGAAAAACGCACTCATTTTCACCCTGCTTGGCATTACCGAGAGCAAGAGGAACCGTACACTGAGCCAGCGGCGCTTTTAGCCCAACAGCAGTCTCGGGAGTGCGTACTGGCCTTGGTGAAAGATGCCCTGGCTCGTTATCCAGACAGCGCACACCCGGTAGCTATACTGGTGCGTACACGGTCCAATTTGCGTGGCTTGGTGCGTTTGCTGCAAGAGCAAAACATTCCTTGCCGTGCTGTAGAGTTAGAAAGTTTGGCGCAACGGCCAGTGGTGGTGGACTTGGTGCAGTTGATTGGCGCCTTAGCACATCCTGGTGATCGCTTGGCATACTTAGCCTTACTTCGGTCTCCGTTGTGCGGTTTAAGCTTACACAGCTTACATCGCTTGTGTGCAGACCATCCCAACGCCGTGTTGCCGGAGTTGCTGGCACAAGCACAGCAGCACGATTACGAGCCTGAGCAATGGCTGCGTGTGCAGCATGCCGCTCAAGTGTTGCTTGATACCAGCAATCGTAGCGGTCAGTTCCCGTTTGCCACTTGGGTGCAAGAGTGTTGGCGTCGATTGGGGGGCGAGCGAGCCTATTCTTCTGTCACTGATTTAGCGGATGCGGAACAAGTATTTCGCTTGCTGGAAGACTTATGCCCTTATGGGCCGCCCGATCAAGCTGAGCTGGCCTTGCGTATCAGCAAACTTTATGCAACACCGCAAAACAAGGGTGCCTCAGTAGAGGTGATGACGATACATAAGTCCAAGGGGCTAGAGTTTGAGTCAGTGATTTTGTATGGTTTGCATCATATCTCCACGGCAGATCGGGATCCGCTAATACGGATAGAGCATAGTGCGGAGAGCTTAATTCTGGGCCCCTTGGCTCATCGCGGCACCGAACAGCGTGATCCTATCGCGCGGTTTTTAGCAGAGCGGGAAAAATATCGCTCCGAGCAGGAGGTGCGCCGGTTGATATATGTGGCGCTTACGCGTGCCAGACAAGAGTTGCATTTATGTGCTGAGTTATCTCTTAAGGCGGACTCGAGTGTGCAAGCGCCAGATGGCCGATCTTTGCTGAGTCGTTTATGGCCTGCCTTAGATGCCTTACCCCCGCCACAATGGGAAAGCTTAAGCAAGCGCGAACCTACCCCGCAGCAAGCTCAGGTGAACGCGCGAGCGCAAGGGGTATTGAGACGTTTAGCCGTCGCGGAGTTTGCTGCCGTGCAAGTCCCCCACGCGAGCACAGCAGTTGATCATCAAAGCTGGCAGTGGAGTGCAGAGCAGGGGGCTGAGCGAGCCATGGGTGAAGTGGCTCATGCATGGCTAGAGCGCATCGGTAAAGAGGGTGTGGAGCAGTGGGATGCTGCACGTTTAGCGACAACTATGAACGTGATGAACTTGCAATTGCGCCGGGCTGGTGTGCCCAGCCTTCAGCTAAGCCGCGCCACCCAAGAGGTGCATGACACCTTGCTAGCTACGTTAAACTCCCAGCAGGGGCAATGGTTGTTGGGCTTAACCAAAGCACATCGGGAATGGTCATTACTCGATGGGAGTGGGCGAGTGTCGATCATTGATTTGGCCATATCAAGGGAAGATCACTGGTTAGTGGTTGACTATAAAACATCTGTGCCACATGAGGGGGAGTCAACACAAGACTTCATTACTCGTATGCAAATGCGCTACTCAGAGCAACTCGAACGTTATTGTCGGCAGGTTTCAGGTTTAGACGGTCGACCCGCGAAAGCAGCACTTTATTTTCCACGGGTAGATTTATGGCTGCCTCATCAGACGGTTTAGTGTTACACTATCACGTGGCGGGCCCCTCCGCATGGTTCGGCGGTGAACCTGGTCAGGTCGGGAACGAAGCAGCCATAGCCGTGCAGAGTCAGTGCCGGAGTCAGGCTCGCCATCCTCTTTTGGCCTTCTTTTATGGGGTCATATCACCCATCTTGTCTTATCCTGTTTCCACCTTCCCCACCGAATCCGGTACACTTTTTGCTGCTCGGTTTATTGAGGCGGATATCTATCTGCAATATGCATGACTTACTTAGTTCTGGCGCGTAAGTGGCGGCCTCGCTCATTTGACACATTGATTGGCCAAGACCATGTGGTCAAGGCATTGACGCATGCATTGGAGACGCAACGTTTACATCATGCTTGGTTATTTACCGGTACTCGCGGGGTAGGTAAAACGACCTTATCGCGAATCCTAGCAAAATCCTTGAATTGTGAAACAGGTATTACTGCTGCGCCTTGTGGTGTGTGCCGCGCCTGTACTGAGATCGACGCCGGTAGGTTTGTTGATTATGTAGAGTTGGATGCGGCGTCCAATCGTGGCGTCGAAGAAATGTCTCAGTTGCTTGAGCAAGCCATTTACGCACCCAGTGTAGGACGTTATAAGGTCTACATGATAGACGAGGTGCATATGTTAACGGGGCATGCCTTCAATGCCATGCTTAAAACCCTCGAAGAACCTCCTGCTCATGTGAAGTTCATTCTAGCTACCACCGACCCACAAAAAATTCCGGTTACCGTACTGTCGCGCTGTTTGCAATTTAATTTAAAGCAAATGACCGTACCCGCTATTGTGGATCACTTGCAGTATTTGCTTGAGCAAGAACAATTGCCTGCCCAGATACCGGCTTTACGTTTGCTGGCGCAGGCTGCCGACGGGTCAATGCGTGACGCTCTGTCCCTGACTGATCAAGCGATTGCGTATAGCTCGGGTAACCTTAGCACCGAAGCAGTGCAGGCAATGCTGGGTACTATTGATCAAAGTCATCTGGCGCAACTGTTGCGTGCGTTGATTGCTTACGATGCTAAAAGCATTGTCAAAGTAGCAGATGACTTGGCCTTGCGTGGGCTGTCATTTTCAGGCGCTTTATCCGATCTGGCCGTATTGTTGTCTAGAATTGCGATTGAACAACGTATTAAGGGGGCCATCAGTGATGATGACCCCCTAGCGGGACCTGTGCGCGAAATGGCGGGGCTATTAAGTCCCGATCATGTCCAACTGTTTTACTCGGTGGCAGTACATAGCCGCCAAGAGCTTAGCTTAGCACCGGATGAATATGCGGGCTTTGTGATGGCTTGTTTACGAATGCTGGCTTTACTGCCTGCGCCTATTGAACCTCCGCCAGACGGTCCTTCTGGTGGGCAGTTCACGTCGACGCTTATGAGCGAGCAGTCTGTGGCGGCTGCTGCACCTGCTACGGTGCCTTCGCCTCCAGAGCCACATGCAGCAGACTCTGTCGTCGCGCCCGCGCCGTCCAGTGCCGTTGTAGTGCAGAGTCCGGGCCCAGTGGTGCCAGCTTGGGAAGATGAGCCTCGCCAGGAGTCTGTAGGGCAGCCTTTATCTGTCATTGAACCTGCCTCGGTGGTAAAGGCTGCAGAATCTGCCACGCTGCCTCAAGCTGACGATGAGCAGGCTATGGCAAAAGATGCTGCTGCAGCACCCGCAACCAATATGGGGCAATCTGTTAGCGATGAGGTGCCCGACTGGCATAGCGCCCCGGACGATGATTTTGAAAATTATCAGCCTAATGAAGCGTTTATGCAGGATATCGAAGACGAGGGAGAGCCAGATGCGGCTGCTACCGCCACGATGCCTGACGATGTGCCTATCGCGGCGATAGTGGGGCAAGCTCAAGCCGCTTTCGCGCCCGCGGTCAGCCTGGGCAGGCGCGCTCCTAAGCTGAGTGCCGTCAAGTATGAGCAGTGGCCCCAAATTGCGGATGCTTTACCACTTAGTGGCTGGGCAGCGGAGCTGGCTCGTCAAAGTGAATGGCTGTCAGGCAAAGAAAATGAGATTAGACTACGAGTGCAGATAAAATCTGCGGATGATAGCCAAGCTAGGGTGCGGTTGCGTACCGTGTTAAGTGAGTACTTTGGCCAAGCTGTACAGGTGCTTATTGAATACGGCAGCACTGGCGATGGAACGGCTTATGCGGTAGAGCAAGCGCAATTGGCAGAGCGTCAACGCGCCGCTGAACAGCAAGCTCAGCAGGACCCCTTGGTGTTGGCATTAATTCAGCGTTTTGACGGACAGCTTCGAGCTGATTCTGTGAGGGCGCATCCACTTACCCGTGCTGCCTAAGGGGCAGCTTACTTTTTTGGAATCTATATCATGATGAAAGGTCAGATAGCGGGCTTGATGCGTCAGGCTCAGCAAATGCAGGAAAATATGAAAAAGGCTCAGGAAGAGTTGGCCGACATAGAAGTAGAGGGTACTTCGGGCGGTGGATTGGTGAAAGTGACAATGAACTGCCGTCACGATGTCCGACGTGTCAATATCGACCCTAGCTTGATGCAAGACGACAAAGAAATGATTGAAGACTTGGTGGCAGCTGCCTTTAACGATGCTTTGCGAAAAGCGGAAGCGACCTCTCAAGAGAAAATGTCGGCGTTAACCGCGGGCATGCCTTTGCCTGCAGGCATGAAATTTCCTTTTTGATGTAACGGCGTTATGAATGAACCCTTGCTGGCTGAGCCAGAGCCGCTCAAGAACCTGATTCAGGCTTTGCGGCGCTTACCGGGCGTGGGCGAACGTAGCGCCAGAAGAATGGCTTACCACTTGCTGCAGCACGATCCCGTGGGGGCAGAGCAGTTGGGACGCAGTTTAGAGCATGCCGTAACAAGTTTACGGCATTGCGTGCGTTGCAATAGTTTTTCCGAAATAGAGGTCTGCGCGACCTGTGCCAGTGCCCGGCGCGACCCAGGGTTGCTTTGTGTGGTGGAGACGCCCGCAGATCAAAACATGATAGAAGCAACCCATGGCTATCAAGGCTTGTACTACGTGCTAATGGGACGCTTAGCTCCCCTAGAGGGCATAGGGCCCGAAGCACTTCAGTTTGAGCGCCTTTTGCAACGGGCGACTGACGGCAAAGTCCAAGAGGTTATTTTAGCCACGAACTTCACCGCCGAAGGCGAAACGACGGCTCATTATCTGACTGAGCTATTGGTGTCGGAAGGATTAAAAGTGACAAGGTTGGCGCGTGGGGTACCAGCGGGCAGCGAATTGGAATACGTCGATGCAAGCACCTTGGCATGGGCGCTCATGGAGCGTCGCTAAGTGATTAGGGAAAGCCCCTAATACACTGTACTAATCCTTTGGTTTTATACCATACTACAAAGCTAGCGCTTGTAAAAAGACATTTCTTTTCTTGTGAAAGAAGGTCTGAGCTTGCTTTGTACTTATAAAAAGGAAATAACATGCAATTATCTCGTCGCGACATGTTGAAGCTGGTGGGTGCCGGTGGCGCTGCTTTGGCTTTACCTGGTATGGTGAATGCTCAATCCTCTGAAAAGAAAGAGGTGACCATCGCCGTGGGCGGACAAGCACTGATTTATTACTTGCCATTGTCAATTGCTGCATTACGCGGTTTTTTTGATGACGAAGGTTTAGATGTAAATATTGTGGATTTTGCAGGTGGTTCACGAGCTTTGCAAGCAGTGGTAGGCGGCAGCGCGGATGTGGTTTCGGGTGCCTTTGAGCACACCATCAATCTGCAGTCTAAAGGCCAGTTTTATCGGGCGTTTGTGCAGCAAGGTCAGGCTCCAGCAATAGTGCTGGCTGTCTCTAAGCGCACTATGCCTAACTATCAAACGCCGGCTGATTTAAAAGGCAAAAAAATTGGCGTGACCGCCCCAGGTTCATCGACCAATATGATGGTCAGCTTTTTCCTTGAGCAGCATGGCTTAAAGCCCTCTGACGTATCATTTATTGGAGTCGGTGCTGGGGCTGGCGCGATTACCGCTATGCGCACGGGTCAAATAGATGCTATCGCCAACTTAGACCCTGTTATAGGCACGTTGCTGAAAGATGACGTTATCGAGATTATTTCTGACACACGCACCTTAGCTGAAACTCAAAAAGTATTTGGCGGAAATATGCCCTCAGCATGTTTGTATACCTCGCAGCGTTTTATTGATGCTAATCCAGCGACTACACAAGCCCTAGCGAATGCTATTGTGCGCGCGGACAAGTGGATTCAAGCCAGTAGCTTGGACGATATAGTGAAAACCGTGCCTGAATCGTATCTATTGAACGATGTGGCTCTGTACAAGCAGTGCTTGGAGGCCAATCGTCCAGCCTTGTCTCCGGATGGCATGGTGGCAGCAGACGGTCCAGAGACCGCATTAAACGCGCTGGCTGCTTTTACGCCTAACTTTGATCGTAGCAAAATCGATATTCAGAAAATTTTCACGAATGAGTTTGCTATTAAGGCAAACGAGAAGTATCCCAATGCCTAACTCAGCTCTTAAGTTAGATAATATTAGTTGTGTTTTCTCATCCCGAGACGGCCAAGGCCTGTATACCGCGGTAAAGGATGCTAGTTTAACGATTGCTGCCGGCGAATTTGTCTCGGTGGTGGGCCCTACAGGATGTGGTAAGTCTACGCTACTGAATGTGGCGGCTGGCTTGTTACAGCCCTCTAGCGGCTCAGTAAGCATATTCGGTAAGCCGTTGCAAGGTGTTAACGAGCGTGCCGGTTATATGTTTCAAGGCGAGGCACTATTCCCGTGGCGTAATGCCCTGTCCAATGTAATGGCTGGTCTGGAATTTGCTGGTAAGCCTGCGGCAGAAAGCGAAGCGCTTGCACGTGAGTGGATGAAGCGTGTGGGGCTGGGCGGCTTTGAAGATCGTTACCCGCATCAGATGTCGGGGGGGATGCGCAAGCGCGTCATGTTGGCCCAGACGCTGATTCGCGACCCAGACCTTATCCTCATGGATGAGCCTTTTTCCGCGTTGGACATACAAACCCGCCAATTGATGGAAAACGAAGTCTTGGATATCTGGATGGCCCAACGTAAAGCGGTGCTGTTTATTACACACGACTTAGACGAGGCGATTGCCATGAGCGATAGGGTGGTGGTGCTTTCAGCCGGTCCAGGAACACATCCTATTGGTGAGTTCGAGATTGACATAGCGCGTCCGCGGGATGTGGCTGAAGTGCGTAGTAATCCCCGCTTTGTTGAACTTCATCAGGCTATTTGGGATGTGCTTCGAGAAGAAGTGTTAAAGGGCTATGCCCAGCAAAAACAGGCATAAATATGGCTAAGTTCGCAAAGAGTAAATGGAGTCTGCGATGTTGGCAGGTGATGCTCCTGTTAGTGATGTTGTTGTTCTGGCACTTCCTCACTCAAGATCCACAAATGGCTTTTTTCTTTGGCCGTCCGCTCGATGTCGCTCAGGTTATTTGGGCGTGGTTTGTCACTAACGGTGATATTTATCGCCATTTAGGCGTGACCCTAAGTGAAACGATACTGGCGTTTGTGATTGGTACCGTAGGTGGCTTAGGATTTGGTCTATGGCTGGGCTTGTCGGCCGGAGCCAGCGCTTTACTTGATCCCTATATTAAAGCGGCAAACTCAATGCCACGGGTTATCTTGGCGCCAATTTTTGGTATGTGGTTTGGCTTAGGTATTTGGTCTAAGGTGGCTTTAGCCGTTACTTTAGTGTTTTTTATTGTATTTTTTAATGTCTATCAAGGCGTGCGGGAAGTGAGCACAACCCTGTTAGATAATGCGCGTATGCTGGGGGCTAATCGTAAGCAGCTATTGCGTTTTGTCTACATTCCCTCGGCGACCAGTTGGGTATTTTCTAGCTTGCATACCTCGGTCGGCTTGGCTTTTGTAGGTGCTGTTGTGGGCGAATATCTGGGCTCCGCTAGCGGAGTAGGGTATTTGATCTTGCAAGCAGAGGGCTCGCTAGATGTGAATACAGTGTTTGCAGGCATCGTTGTGTTAACAATTTTTGCGTTGATTCTCGATGGTTTAGTGACCGTTTTTGAAGAGCGTATGTTGGTATGGCGGCCTAAGAGTGGTGAAACGCAGAAACTGTAGGAAAAAAGTGATACGCTCATGAAAAAGGCAAGCTGCGAAGCTTGCCTTTTTTGTAAACCACTTTTTTCAGTTGGCTTGCCGGGCGGCTTGAATTAACGCGTCCAGCTTAAGGGCATCCGCTGTAAATAGACGTATGCCTTCACCCAGCTTCTCGCTAGCCATGGCATCAGCATTCAGGTCAGTACGGAAAGTAACCTCGTTGCTTGCACGCCATTCGGGTGCAATGCTTTTAGCCTGTTGGATACTCAGAGAAGCATCCACATGGCCGTTAGTATGTGCTAGCTTGCTGAGTAAGTCGGGGCTAATGGTGAGCAAGTCGCAACCAGCTAAGGCCAGAATCTGTTCAATATTCCTAAAGCTAGCACCCATGATTTCGGTATTGATGTCATAGGTTTTATAGTAGTTGTAGATGCTGCGTACGGACTGCACACCAGGGTCTTGGGGGCCAACATGCTCGGTCTCTACCCATTGTTGTCCAGCAGATTTCTTATACCAATCGTAAATACGCCCCACGAAGGGCGAAATCAGTTTAACCTTAGCTTGTGCACAGGCAATGGCTTGGGTTAAGGAAAATAGCAGCGTCAAATTGCAGTTAATGCCTTCTGTTTGTAGGGCTTTGGCCGCTTGTATGCCTTCCCAACTGGCTGCTAGCTTGATTAATATGCGCTCACGCTCGATACCGTGCTTTTCATAAAGGTCGACAATTTGGCGTGCACGCTCAATGCTTGCCGCCGTGTCGAACGAAAGGCGGGCATCCACTTCAGTGGATACGCGGCCCGGAACGATACGCAGTATTTCTGTGCCAAATGCCACCAGAAGTAAATCACTGGTTTCGCTTACGCTAGCGTTGGGATGATCCTTAACAACGCGCTCAAGCAAGTGCTGATACTCGCTTTGCTGTACAGCCTTAAGGATAAGTGAAGGGTTAGTTGTTGCGTCGGTCGGGCGGAACTCGCGTATGGTTTCAAAGTTGCCCGTGTCGGCCACCACGATTGTGTGCTGGCGCAAAGATTCAAGCAGAGTACTCATAAATCTGTTAGTCCATCTAAAAGCCAAGTGCATCAGTCAATGGATCAATGTAGTCGAAAAATGAGATGTGTTGCTGTTTTTCGTGCTTTTTTGGGATTTGCTTTCGATGCGAAGCATATCGAAGTATAATCAGAAAGTTTAATGTTAATTTCAGAACCGGGGTTTTAAACGTGCTGCCGTCTTTATTTCCTGAGGAGTTCCGCGCTGTAAAAAGTGCAATCCTAGCCCTGGCGGATGGAACCCTGTTTACAGGTGTTTCTATTGGTGCTGAAGGGCACTGTGTTGCGGAAATCGTCTTTAATACAGCTATGACTGGCTATCAGGAAATCCTGACAGATCCGAGTTACAGTAATCAGATTGTTACGCTCACTTATCCGCATATTGGTAATACCGGAGTCAATCCGGAGGATGCCGAGTCTACTCAGACACGCGCTGCTGGTTTAGTCATTCGTGATTGTCCAGCTCGCTTATCTAATTTCCGATCCACCCAATCGTTGCCCGACTACTTGAAACAGCAAGGCGTGGTTGCTATTTCAGGGATCGATACTCGTAAACTAACACGTATTTTGCGTGAAAAAGGCGCCCAAAGCGCTTGCATATTCGTAGGTGATGATGCTGAGCGAGCGCTTGAGTTGGCTCGTTCCTTCCCTGGCATAAAGGGTCAAGACCTTGCCAAAGAAGTCTCTACTCCCACTTCCTACGAGTGGACCGAAGGCTCTTGGGAGCTAGGAGGTGGTTTTACCACTCCCGACACCAGTGCTTACCATGTTGTTGCTTACGATTTTGGCGTCAAAGCGAACATTTTGCGTCAGATGGCAGACCGCGGTTGCAAAATCACTGTGGTACCAGCCCAGACATCCTTAGAGCAAGTGCTAGCCTTAAATCCGGATGGTGTATTTTTGTCTAATGGCCCCGGGGACCCCGAGCCGTGCACTTATGCCATCGAGGCCTGCCAAGGCCTGTTGGCACAAAAAATGCCGTTATTCGGAATTTGCTTAGGCCATCAAATTATGGGCTTAGCCTTAGGGGCAAAAACAGTAAAAATGAAATCAGGGCACCATGGTGCGAACCATCCAGTACAAGAACTGGCTAGTGGCCGGGTTTTCATCACCAGCCAAAATCATGGTTTTGCTGTGGATGCACAGACCTTACCTGACAATGCACGCGTGACACATGTTTCGTTGTTTGATCAAAGCTTACAGGGCTTTGAACTTACTGATAGGCCCGCGTTTTGCTTCCAGGGGCACCCTGAAGCAACACCAGGTCCACGTGACATTGCCGCACTGTTCGATAAATTTATCAGCCTAATGGCTGCTCACCAGGCCGATAAGGCCGCGTAAGAATCATCGCACCATGCCAAAGCGTACAGATATAAAAAGCATACTTATTATTGGGGCGGGCCCCATCATTATTGGGCAGGCCTGCGAGTTCGACTATTCTGGTGCACAAGCTTGTAAGGCTTTAAAAGCCGAAGGCTTTCGCACCATATTGGTGAACAGTAACCCAGCCACCATCATGACAGACCCAGAAACAGCTGATGTTACCTACATCGAGCCTATTACCTGGAAGGCTGTCGAGAAAATTATAGAAAAAGAGCGTCCAGATGCGCTGCTGCCCACCATGGGCGGTCAAACCGCATTGAATTGTGCGTTAGAACTGGTTAAGCACGGCGTACTGGAGAAATTCGGCGTAGAAATGATCGGCGCGAATGCCGAAGCCATTGATAAAGCCGAAGACCGCTTGAAGTTTAAAGATGCCATGACCTCCATTGGCTTGGAATCAGCCAAGTCTGGTGTGGCACACTCTATGGACGAAGCTTGGCAAGTTCAAAAAAGCATTGCGCTAGAAATTGGTACATCGGGTTTCCCGGTTGTTATCCGTCCTAGCTTCACTTTGGGTGGTACGGGCGGAGGTATCGCCTATAACCCAGAAGAGTTTGAAACTATTTGTCGTCGTGGTCTAGAGGCCTCTCCTACCAAAGAGTTACTCATTGAAGAGTCCTTGCTGGGCTGGAAAGAGTACGAAATGGAAGTAGTGCGTGATAGTGCCGATAACTGCATTATCGTCTGCTCCATCGAAAACCTAGACCCTATGGGTGTGCATACGGGTGACTCCATTACCGTAGCTCCTGCCCAGACACTGACCGACCGCGAATACCAAATCATGCGTAACGCTTCTATTGCGGTACTGCGTGAAATCGGTGTTGATACAGGCGGTTCTAACGTACAGTTCGCCGTAAATCCAGATAACGGTCGCATGATTGTTATCGAAATGAACCCACGCGTATCACGTTCCTCTGCATTAGCTTCTAAGGCTACGGGGTTCCCCATCGCAAAAATTGCTGCGCGTTTGGCAGTTGGTTATACCTTAGACGAATTGCACAACGAGATTACCGGTGGAGCGACTCCGGCCTCGTTCGAGCCAACGATTGATTACGTCGTTACTAAGGTACCTCGCTTTGCTTTTGAGAAGTTCCCCCAGGCTGATTCGCGCTTAACGACGCAAATGAAATCAGTGGGTGAGGTGATGGCTATTGGACGCACTTTCCAAGAGTCTTTCCAGAAAGCACTACGTGGTCTAGAGGTAGGTGTCGATGGTTTAAACCAGAAAACCACCGACCGTGAAAAGCTGCAGGTTGAGCTTGGCGAACCCGGCCCCGAGCGTATTTGGTACGTAGGCGATGCTTTTGCACAAGGCATGAGCCTGGAAGAAGTTCATGGACTAACAAAAATCGATCCTTGGTTCTTGGCACAAATCAAAGAAATCGTGGACATTGAGTTGGCCCTAGAGCAAAAAACGTTGGCTGATCTTGATCGTCAAACGCTTTTTGGTTTAAAGCGTCGCGGTTTTTCCGATCGTCGCCTGGCTTTCTTGTTAGACACTATCGAGTCAGAGGTTCGCAAATTACGTCATCAGTTAAATGTGCGCCCGGTTTACAAGCGGGTGGATACTTGCGCTGCTGAGTTCGCGACGAATACCGCCTATATGTACTCAACCTACGAGGAAGAGTGTGAGTCTAATCCTACCGATAAGAAAAAAATTATCGTGCTGGGGGGAGGCCCAAACCGTATAGGACAAGGTATCGAGTTTGACTACTGTTGCGTACACGCCTCCTTGGCATTGCGTGAAGATGGTTACGAAACCATCATGGTTAACTGTAACCCCGAGACAGTCTCTACCGATTACGATACCTCCGATCGTTTGTACTTTGAGCCTTTGACGCTTGAAGATGTATTGGAAATTGTGCACCTGGAAAAACCAGTCGGTACGATTGTGCAGTACGGTGGCCAAACCCCCTTGAAACTTGCGCGTGCCTTAGAAGCGAATGGTGTGCCTATCATCGGTACTAGCCCCGAGTCTATCGACGTCGCAGAAGACCGTGAGCGTTTTCAGAAACTGTTGAATAAAATCGGTCTGCGTCAGCCGCCTAACCGTACTGCACGTACGGAAATCGAAGCGTTGGCCTTAGCAGCAGAGATTGCTTACCCTCTAGTGGTGCGTCCTAGCTATGTATTGGGTGGTCGCGCGATGGAAATCGTGCACGAACAGTCCGAGCTAGAACGTTATATGCGTGACGCGGTGAAAGTCAGTAACGACTCGCCCGTGCTACTAGATCACTTCTTGAACAACGCAACTGAAGTAGATGTAGATTGCCTGGCAGATGGTGAGCATGTATTTGTTGCCGGCGTCATGGAGCATATCGAACAAGCGGGTGTGCACTCGGGAGACTCCGCATGCAGTTTGCCGCCATACTCTCTATCTGCTGAAGTAGTGGCTGAAATCAAACGTCAAACAGCGCTGATGGCTAAGGCTCTGAACGTTAAAGGCTTGATGAACGTTCAGTTTGCGATTCAAAATGGCGACGTCTACGTACTCGAGGTTAATCCTCGTGCCTCGCGTACGGTACCATTCGTGTCCAAAGCAACAGGATTGCAATTAGCCAAGATTGCTGCACGTGTGATGGCGGGCCGCAGTTTAGGCGAGCAAGGCATACACGAAGAAGTGAAGTTAAATTACTTCTGCGTTAAAGAAGCAGTCTTTCCATTTGTGAAGTTTCCAGGTGTGGATACCATTCTTGGGCCAGAAATGAAGTCCACCGGCGAAGTAATGGGGGTTGGCATGTCATTTGCTGAAGCCTTCGTGAAGTCGCAGATGGCGGCCAGTGTACACTTGCCTGAAAGTGGAATGGCCTTTTTAAGTGTTCGAGACCAGGACAAAGAAGCCGCCAAAGAAGTAGCACGAGTTTTGGTGTCCTTAGGCTTTAAGGTCATTGCTACTCGTGGTACTGCAGCGGCTATCGAGCAGGCTGGGATTGCCGTTCAAGTAGTAAATAAGGTAACTGAAGGCCGCCCGCATATAGTGGATATGATGAAGAACGGCGAAATCGCTCTGGTAATCAATACAGTAGAAGATCGTCGTAACGCAATCACAGATTCCCGTACAATTCGTACACATGCGCTAGCTGCTAACTTAGCTTATTACACGACAATCGCTGGTGCTCAGGCCGCTGTACAAGGCTTGCAGTACTTACGTGATGGGGATGGCTTGAAAGTGTATGCTTTGCAAGAGCTGCACGCTTCATTAGCATAAGTTCGACGAGCTAGAAGTAGAGCGCACCGCAGTTACGGTGCGCTTTTTTTTTGGAGTAAACAACTCGTGAAATGGTTTGTTTTAGCGGTTTTTATTGTGTGCTCTATAGTGGTGCATTTTCGTGGGCGCGTACGACACAGGTTCGCTCGTCAGGCTTTAGATCACTCGAGCTTTTTTGCGCCACTGAACTGTTTTATGTACGCTTTTAGCGCGGTGCCTAATAAACCTTATTTAGATTTAAAAGACTTCCCCGAGTTACAGGTTTTAGTGGAGCGTAGCGATGAAATTCGTGCCGAGGCACAACGCTTATTTGGTGATGGACACATTAAGGCTTCCGATAAATACGATGATGCGGGGTTTAACTCTTTTTTTAAAACGGGTTGGACTCGTTTTTACTTAAAGTGGTACGGCGCAAAACATCCCTCCGCACAGCAGTATTGCCCCGTTACTGCCGCGATGGTAGCCAATATTCCGAGTATTAAAGCTGCTATGTTTACCTCGTTGCCGCCAGGCAGTAAGCTGCCTAGTCATCGTGACCCATATGCTGGTTCCTTGCGGTTTCATCTCGGATTAATGACTCCTAACAGCCCAGACTGCTTTATTGAGGTTGATGGTGAGCGCTACTATTGGAAAGACGGTGAGGCAGTCATGTTTGATGAGACATTCATTCATTACGCACAAAATAAAACAGATGAAAATCGAGTGATCTTTTTTGCTGATATAGAGCGACCTATGCGTTATCGTTGGGCGCAACGCATCAACCACGTGATTGGCGGGTTTTTATTACGGGCAGCGGCTGCACCTAACCAAGAGGGCGATAGCACCGGAGGAATTAATCGTGTTTTTGGTGGAATTTATGCGTTCCGGCGTATGGGTAAAGCCATTAAACGTAAGAACCAAACGGTCTATTACATATTGAAGTGGGCGTTGGTGGCCTTGCTCTTTGCGTGGATTTTTTTATAGTCAACGTTAATAAGCGAGGCAAACTAGATGGCCAAACATGTTTTTATTACTGGAGCAAGTAGTGGTCTTGGTATGGCCTTAGCGCAAGCGTATGCTCAAGAGGGCTGTAAACTAGGATTGCTGGGCAGGCGTCATGTGGTGTTGCAAGAGCTGGCTGAATCCTTACCTTGTGAAGCCAAAGTATATGTGGCCGATGTCTGTGATCGTCAGGCCGTCCATGCGGCAGCTGAGGATTTTCTACAGTTTTGCGGGCAAAAAATTGATATTGTTATTGCCAGTGCGGGCATCAGCGTGGGCGTGCTAACGGAAGAATTGGACGATTTCCAAGTCAGTGAGCGAGTGATGCAAACTAATGTAATGGGCACTTGGGCTACGTTTGAACCTTTTGTGTCAGCGATGAAAAAACAGCGCTCCGGAACCTTAGTGGGTATAGCAAGTGTTGCGGGTATACGAGGCTTGCCAGGAGCGGGTGCGTATAGTGCATCTAAAGCCGCGGTTATTGCCTACTGTGAAAGCTTAAGGCTTGAAATGCAGCCCTGCGGAGTGCGTGTAGTCACGATTTCACCAGGCTACGTACGAACTGCCATGACAGAAAAAAACCCGTATGGCATGCCCTTTATATTGTCAGCTCCCGAGTTTGCGCAGCGTGCTAAAAGAGCCATCAGCAAGGGGCGTAGTTATGTGGTAATTCCTTGGCCTATGGGGGTGGTTAGCCGAATAATGCGTTACTTGCCGAACGTTATTTATGATAGGTTAGCGCGCAATGCTCCACGCAAACCCAGACACAAATAAGTTCGGGTCATAGGTGTTGTGATGGTTAAGGAGCTTCATCTAACGCCGTGCTTAAATGGGGTAATTGGCCCCAGTTTTCGATATTCCAAACACCCTGTTGGTCTATGCTGAAATGATTGATACTGGTGTTAAGAATGCTTTGTGTACGGGGCTCCCATAGGCTGAGCTGATTAAGCTTACGCCATACTTGATCAATAACGCCACCATGTGCGAACACCATCACGGTCAGCCCGCTGTGCTTGGCGGTAAGCTCTTCAAAAGAGTTCAGCACACGCTGATGAAAAACACGTACTGATTCACCTCCTTGGGGGCTAGCATCAATATCAGTATGGTCTGCGTTGGGTTGGTCGGGATACCCCACACTCGCCCAGCTTTGGCCTTCCAGCTCACCAAAACCGCGCTCGCGTAATTGGTCAGTCATTTCTATTGGTAAGCCCCAGTGGCGACTAGCGATGCGAGCAGTATCTGATGCGCGGCGTAAGTCACTGCTGACTAAACGGTCTATACGTGCTGAAAAAGCCTCTGAAGCAAGATAATGCTGCAGTTGCTCGGCTTGTTGTAAACCGGTTTCATTTAAAGCAATGTCTTGCCAGCCTTGCAGTTTTTTTTCGGCATTCCAAGACGTTTCGCCGTGTCGTATCAAATAAAAGTGGGTAGTCATGATGCGTTACGTAAATCAAGGTTGAGAGGGAGTAAAGGCTCATTGTGATGCTTCTATTGTAGTAGGAATGTAACGTATAGATTAGACCTTGGGGTTGCAATGGGTCTGGACATGCTTTTTCGTCTTTTTCCATTCACTTAAAGTTTAAAATGTGCCCCAATGAGAAAAAGCCCGTAAGGTGAGTCAGAGCATTTCCTTTGTTCACTACGATGGCTTTACGACACTGCTTTTTTGGAATACCTATGTCTGAATCTTTTTTCCCTCGTTGGCGACGCGTAGATAGCCTGTCGCCAGGGGCTGTTGTGCAACCGGACGAATGTTTGAGCCCTGCACAAAATATCGCTATGGGCGCACAGCATGTGGTGGCTATGTTTGGCTCAACCATCCTTGCACCATTGCTAATGGGGTTTGACCCTAATCTGGCAATTTTGATGTCGGGAATAGGTACGCTGATATTTTTCCTTTTCGTACGTGGACGCGTGCCCAGCTACTTAGGATCTAGTTTCGCTTTTATTGGCGGGGTGATCGCTGTTACAGGCTATACCGGAGGTGGTAGTAATCCCAATATTGGCGTGGCGTTGGGAGCTATTATTGCTTGTGGTTTTGTCTACACCTTAATCGGTTTGTTGGTGTGGATCAGTAATGAGCGTAGTCACGGTGGTGCTGCACGTTTAATTAACCGCTGGATGCCACCCGTTGTGACGGGTTCTATCGTGGCGGTGATTGGCCTGAATCTAGCTCCTTTGGCAGCCAAAGGGGCAATGGGAAGCTCCACTTTTGAAGCCCTTATGGCGCTGATGACCATATTGTGCGTGGGTGGCGTAGCGGTATATACCCGTGGTGTTGTCCAGCGCTTATTAATTTTAGTAGGTTTGATTGTTGCTTGTCTGCTGTACTGGTTTTTTGCCAATGTGATGCAGTTAGGCACAGCCATTGATTTTACTGCCGTGCGACAGGCAGCTTGGCTAGGTTTGCCTACGTTCCATCAGCCCATTTTTGAGTTTCATGCCATGACAGTCATCGTCCCGGTGGCCGTGATTTTAGTGGCTGAGAATTTAGGACATATCAAAGCTGTTAGTGCCATGACAGGTAAGGACTTGGATTCGTATTTAGGGCGTGCTTTTGTGGGCGATGGCATAGCCACTATGGTAGCGGGTTCAGTGGGCGGCACAGGTGTCACCACGTATGCCGAAAATATCGGCGTAATGGCTGCCACGCGTATTTACTCGACGCTGATCTTCGCCGTGGCTGCTTGTATAGCCATTTTTCTTGGGTTTTCGCCTAAGTTTGGCGCCGTGATTCAGATGATCCCTGGGCCAGTGTTGGGCGGCATGTCGGTGGTCGTGTTCGGCTTGATCGCTATAGCTGGTGCGCGAATCTGGGTGGTCAATCAGGTTGATTTTAGTGATAACCGCAACTTGTTAGTGGCAGCGGTCACTTTGGTTATTGGTGGCGGGAATTTCAGCCTAGAGTTCGGTGTGTTTAAGCTTGATGGTATTGGGTGTGCGACGTTTGGCGCTATTTTGTTATATGCCTTATTGCGTGGCCGAGGAACCAACCCCACCGCTTAATGGTTGGCCTGAGTGGTATTGTCACAACTGATCAATATCATGTTCGCACTGCTGGGGGTCTTGCTATTTTGCAAGACTTTGCGCACAATATACTTAACAGGCCCCGGTTTTATTCGGGGCTTTTATTTGGTTTGGCACATACACAACTTATTTCAAGCCAACCAGTAAAGCCGCAAAGGGTAGTAAATTCCCTTAACTTAAAAAATCTATCAGGCGCTCCCTACGTGGAGCGTCTTTTATCTTGCTTTCAGGAATATTATGTCTGGAATTCCATTGACCGTGCTGGGTGCTGAACGCTTGCAAGCAGAGTTGCAGCGCCTAAAAAGTGTAGAGCGTCCTGCTGTTATTAATGCAATTGCCGAGGCGCGTGCCCAAGGCGATTTGTCGGAGAATGCCGAGTATGATGCAGCGCGTGAGCGCCAAGGGTTTGTTGAGGGTCGTATTAACGAACTAGAGGGGATTTTGTCGAATGCGCAAATTATCGACCCCACAGAGCTAGATACCGCCGATGGCCGTATTGTGTTCGGAGCCACCGTACAGATCGAAGATTTAGATTCGGGCAACACACTAACGTATCAAATCGTAGGTGATGTAGAGGCTGATATACGTAATAATTTGATTTCTATTTCCAGTCCTGTGGCACGTGCGCTAATTGGCAAATATGAAGGGGATGTGGTGTCGGTGCAAGCACCTGCGGGCTTGCGTGAGTACGAAATAATCAGCATCGATTATAAATAGCCCCGTTCACAGGCAGTACTCATCTAGATAGTGAATTGCTGTGAGACTGTCAGAGGCTCACCGGCTTTGTTGGGATGCAGCAGGTGGGTGATGCACTTATCGCTAGCCTGTGTCCCAGAGAGAAGTGCTAAGCTGCTGCATTATAGTGAGTACAGGCAGGTATAATTAAGGTTCTTTTAGTAGTTGCTAGAACCCGATCTGCGTCGTGCCCCTGCCTTCAAGGATAAAGCACTACCTGTGCGGCGAGCTCCCCCTGTACGGCTAGCGCTGCGTGGTGAAGCAGGTTTAACAGGCGTAGCAAACTTTTTCTGCGCCTTAGGAATAGCACGTTGTTCTTCGTCGAGCTTTTTCTCCGCCTTGAAACTTTCACGTCTTGCACGTTCACTTTGACGCGTCCGTTGCTGTCCACTAGCTGCTAGCTTTTTGGGCGTATAAGGCTCAGATGCTTTGCGCACAGCTCGGGTTGGGGCGATGGTTTCCGGAGCTAATACGTCAGGACGATCGGGGTTGGGTTTATAAATAGTAAGGATTTTACCCAGATGATGTATAGGGGCAGCATCCAACGCTTCACAGATTTGTGTCAGAATCTGTATCCGTAATTCCCGGTCATCACCGGCAACTCGAATTTTGATTAACTGATGGGCCTGTAAGTGTATTGTTATTTCTTTGAGCACAGCATCACTCAGGCCTTTGTCACCAATAATGACGCTAGGACGAAGTGAGTGTGCGGCGGCGCGTAGCGCGCTACGCTCTTGGGATGTTAAGTTCAGTGTTGGCATAAAGAGATTGTAAGGGAATGGCCAAGAAAAAATTCTCAAAAGACTGGGTTCATCAACATATAAATGATCCCTACGTTAAATTGGCGCAACAAAAAGGTTATAGGGCTAGGGCAGCCTTCAAATTAAGTGAAATTTTAGAGCTAGAAAAAATCAATGTAAAAGGTAAGAGAGTCGTTGATTTGGGCTCTAGCCCAGGTAGTTGGTCGCAATACGTACGTGAGCAGATGGTGGGCCCTGGTGGGGTGCTGGATGGGCGTATTATTGCATTAGACATATTGGAAATGGAGCCGATAGCGGGCGTAGAGTTCATGCAAGGCGATTTCCGTGAAGACGAGGTGTTAGAGCGTCTGGAAAAAAGTTTAGTAGGACAGAAGGTAGACCTTGTTATTTCAGATATGGCCCCCAACTTATCAGGAGTAGCTGCCGCTGACTCGGCTCGCATGCAGCATCTCTGTGACTTAGCACTGGAGTTTGCGTTGGCTCATCTAAAGACAGACGGAGTGCTCATAGTAAAAGCTTTTCATGGCAGCGGCTTTTCACAAATCGTCAAACTGTATAAAAATCATTTTGTACGGGTGGTGGAGCGCAAGCCGAAAGCGTCGCGAGACAAGTCAGCAGAAACTTTTTTGGTCGCACGCGACCTAAAGAATTGATTAATGCAAGATATTATAGAACAGGGCCCCGTCATTCAGGTAGAATGGCGATATATCATGCTTGTTTCAGGTATGTGTAAGCATGCTTGGAAAAATGCCGCAATCGCAGGAGATTGGCTTTGAATAATTCGTTTTCCAAGGTCGCTATCTGGATGGTTATTGCGCTTGTGCTATTTACTGTTTTTAAGCAGTTTGATGGCAGGCCGGTAGCCTCAGACGGTGTCACCTACACCCAATTCATGAACGACGCGCGCGCTGGACGTATCAGTAAAGTTGATATCCAGGGCGACACTTTGCATGTCACACCTGACGGTGGACGTAGTTACTCACTGACCTCACCCGGCGATCTCTGGATGGTGCCGGAGCTCGTTAAGGCTGGGGTACAGGTATCTGGCAAAGCGCGTGAAGAGCCATCTTTCTTAGCCAGCATTTTCATCTCTTGGTTCCCCATGCTGTTGTTAATTGGCGTATGGGTGTTTTTCATGCGACAAATGCAGGGTGGAGGAAAAGGCGGAGCCTTCAGCTTTGGAAAGTCGCGTGCTCGCATGCTCGATGAGAATACGAATACAGTTACATTTGCCGACGTGGCCGGATGTGATGAGGCCAAAGAAGATGTTCAGGAATTAGTTGATTTCCTGCGTGACCCTACTCGTTTTCAACGTCTGGGTGGCCGAATCCCACGTGGTATCTTAATGGTAGGCTCACCAGGTACGGGTAAAACATTGTTGGCGCGCGCCATTGCAGGCGAGGCAAAAGTACCGTTTTTCAGTATTTCGGGCTCCGACTTTGTCGAAATGTTTGTCGGTGTGGGAGCTTCCCGCGTCCGAGACATGTTCGAAAATGCTAAGAAGCAGTCGCCTTGCATTATTTTTATCGACGAGATTGACGCAGTAGGTCGTCAACGTGGTGCTGGCTTAGGTGGCGGTAACGATGAACGTGAGCAAACGCTGAACCAGTTGCTGGTAGAAATGGATGGGTTCGAAAGAGGCCAAGGCGTGCTGGTGATAGCCGCTACAAACCGCCCTGATGTTCTTGATCCAGCTTTGCTGAGGCCAGGTCGTTTTGACCGACAGGTAGTGGTAGGCTTACCCGACATCCGCGGTCGTGAGCAAATTCTTAAAGTTCACATGCGCAAAGTGCCTTTAGCCAATAACGTTGATGCGGTCGTGTTGGCTCGCGGTACGCCCGGTTTTTCAGGGGCTGATTTAGCAAACTTAGTCAACGAGGCTGCTTTGTTTGCTGCTCGTCGCAATGGTTCTACCGTTGATATGCAAGACTTTGAAAAAGCCAAAGACAAGATCATTATGGGCGCCGAGCGCCGCAGCATGATTATGCCTGAGGAAGAGCGTAAAAATACGGCCTACCACGAAGCAGGTCATGCTTTGGTCGCGTGTTTGTTACCTAAAACAGATCCAGTTCACAAAGTCACTATTATTCCTCGTGGTCGGGCTCTGGGCGTTACCATGCAGTTACCAGAGGGTGATCGTTACAGTATGGATAAAGAGCGTCTTCTAAATATGATTGCTGTGTTGTTTGGCGGTCGTATTGCTGAAGAGGTTTTTATGCATCAAATGACCACTGGAGCCTCTAACGACTTTGAGCGTGCAACACAAATTGCTCGTGATATTGTTACGCGTTACGGTATGACAGATACCCTAGGCCCGGTTGTTTATGCCGAGAACGAAGGTGAGGTGTTCTTGGGTCGTAGCGTGACTAAGACCACTCATGTGTCCGAAGCTACGATGCAGAAAGTAGATCAGGAAATACGCAATATTATCGATGAACAATACGATATTGCTCGTAAACTGATTGAAGACAACCGTGACAAAATGGAAGCCATGGCTAAAGCCTTGTTGGAATGGGAAACCATTGATGCTGAGCAAATTGACGATATTATGAAAGGTTTGCCACCTCGTGCCCCTTATATTCCTACTGGCACGAATGGGTCGTCCGACAAAACGCCTCCTGCAGCAGGTCCTAAACCTGCTGATGATAAGGGCGAAGCAGCTACAACTCCGGTTTAATCTTTTCGTTTACCACGAATGAAGCATTTCGTTTGGTCATGTGGGCGCTTTCAGCTTGGGCTGGAGCGCCCTTTGCTTATGGGTATCTTGAATGTGACACCCGATTCTTTCTATGACGGCAATCAACATGCTAGTCTAGAGCGTGCTCTGGAGCATGCCCATAGATTGTTAGAACAAGGGGCTGACATCCTTGATATTGGTGGGGAGTCTACGCGGCCTGGAGCCGACCCGGTGCCACTAGAGCAGGAGTTGGAACGCGTAGTCCCGTTAGTTGAGGCCTTGCATAAATTAAATGTTCCTCTATCTGTAGATACATTTAAGCCTCAGGTTATGCAGGCAGTGCTGGCAGCAGGGGCTGATATTATTAATGATATTTATGCGTGCAGAATGCCCGGGGCGATAGAGGCTATTGCCAACAGCCACGCCGGTGTATGCGTGATGCACATGCAGGGCGAGCCGCGCACGATGCAACAGCAGCCTAAGTATAAAAATGTCACGTTAGAAGTTCGTGAGTTTTTAGTTGAACAAATTAGACGTTTACGTGTGGCAGGAATAGCTGCGCAGCGCATTAGCGTCGATCCTGGATTCGGTTTTGGTAAAACGACTCAACAAAATTACCAGCTGTTACGGAATTTGAATGAAATACAGATAGAATCCTATCCCATTCTGATAGGTTTATCGCGTAAGACGATGCTTGGACAGATCACTGGTAAGCCTCCAGCGGAGCGTTTGATTGCCAGTGTGGCAGCAGCTTTATCATGTGCTGAGCGTGGAGCAAGCATTCTACGGGTGCATGATGTAGCAGCAACCCGAGAAGCGTTGCAAATTTGGAATGCCATAGAGCATGGAGTGGAAGAATGACTACACGTAAATATTTTGGTACAGATGGGATCAGAGGGGAAGTTGGCGGACCAGTCATTAATCCCGAATTTGCACTGCGCTTGGGTTATGCGGCCGGTAAAGTGTTGGCGGCTGAGCATAAGGGCACGGGCCGTCCTACCGTAGTGATAGGTAAAGACACACGTATTTCTGGGTATATGTTGGAGTCGTCCCTTGAGGCCGGTTTGTCGGCAGCAGGTATTGATGTGTTGTTGGCCGGCCCCGTACCTACGCCAGCTGTGGCTTATTTGACGCGTACGTTGCGTTTGACCGCAGGTATTGTGATTAGCGCTTCCCACAATCCATTCTACGATAATGGAATTAAGTTTTTCTCGGCTCAAGGCACGAAGCTGCCTGATGAGCTAGAGCTGGAAATCGAGTCCGCCATCGAGCAACCTATGCAGTGGGTGCGCTCTGAAGCGTTGGGACGGGCGCGCCGTTTGCAAGATTCTGCTGGTCGCTACATTGAGTTCTGTAAAAGCAGTTTTCCCAACGAGCTGGACTTAGACGGCTTACGTATTGTGGTCGATGCCGCACATGGTGCAGCTTATAACATAGCGCCTCATGTCTTTCGTGAGCTGGGTGCGGAAGTCATCGCTATTGGCGTGCAACCTGATGGGTTTAATATTAACCACGAAGTGGGTGCCACCTATCCTGAGCGTTTGGCCGAGGCGGTCAAAGCGCATAGTGCCGATTTAGGGATTGCACTAGATGGAGACGCGGATCGCTTGCAAATGGTGGATGCTGATGGGCGTATTTACAACGGCGATGAGTTGCTTTACGTCATCGTGCAAGACCGTATGCTTACACATGATGTGAAGGGTGTTGCTGGGACGCTAATGACAAACCTTGGCTTAGAGAAACGCTTTCAAGAGTTGGGAGTGGCGTTTGAACGGGCTAAGGTGGGGGACCGTTATGTGCTGGAGTTGATTCAACAGCGTGGTTGGTTGTATGGTGGTGAAAGTTCGGGGCATTTATTGTGTCTGGACTGGCACACCACAGGTGATGGTATTATTGCAGCCCTACAGGTACTAACGGCGATGCGTCATGGTAAGTGTTCTTTATCGGAGTTAGTTCGTGATCTGAAGATGTATCCCCAGATTATGAAAAATGTGCCTTTGCAGCCGGGGATAGACTGGCAAAGTCATCCGGGCTTGCAATCTGCTACCGCTCAAGTCGAGGCAGATTTGCAAGGTAAGGGACGGGTATTAATTCGTGCATCGGGTACCGAGCCCAAGCTGCGTATTATGGTCGAGGCAGAAGACTTTGAACTAGCGCAATCGGGTATTGAGAAATTACTTGCTGTAGATTTCACAAAACAGTAATGTAATTGGCAAAAGCCTGAAACATTGCTTGTGCATCATGCATGAAAGCTTATGGAGTGGAACGATGCTTGAGTTTGAACGAGTACATTCTGAATCTACTGACCTAGCTTCCGTATGGGCGGGGCACACCGTGGGTGGCTTGACCTTACGCTTGGCGCGCACCGATGAGGAACTAGAGATCTTGCAGCGTTTGCGTTTTCAGGTCTTTACGGAAGAAATGAACGCTGTCTTTCCTGATGCTACTGAGGGTTTGGACATAGACCATTTTGATCAGTGGTGTGAGCACTTTATGGTCTCCGAGCCAGAAAGCAGCCGTGTAATCGGTACTTATCGTTTTTTGACGCCCGAGAAAGCAGCTAAGGCTGGTGGGTATTACTCAGAGTCAGAATTTGATATTAGTGCTTTAGCCCCTATACGAAATAGTTTGGTTGAGGTGGGACGCTCTTGTATACATCCTGATTTTCGCACTGGTGCGGCAATTATGATGTTGTGGGGGGGTATCGCAGCCTTAATGCGCATAGGTGGTTATCGTTACCTGCTTGGTTGCGCTAGCGTTAGCTTGCGTGATGATGGGGTTACAGCAGCTGAAGTGTGGCGTGCAGCAAAAAAGACGATGCAAGCTAATCCCGAGGTTCCTATGGTGAAGCCACTGCATCGTTATCCGATAGAGCGTTTGCACAGCACTTTGCCAGCGCGTATTCCACCCTTGATAAAAGGATATTTAAAATTAGGCGCCACTATTTGTGGTGAACCCGCTTGGGATCCTGATTTTAATACCGCAGACTTTCCTGTTTTGCTTGACTTAGAGGCGATGGACGAGCGTTATAAGCGACATTTTGGTTTGGCCTGAAGAGGTTTAAGCAAGTGTTATAAGGCCTGCTATTGCAGGCCTTATTTTTATTCCACTCAGCCTCTAGCTAAGCGCTTAGTCGTGTACATTCAGTATTACGTCCAAGGGCATTTTTTCCCATTCGGCCTGTTCCGTTTGAAGCGAATACTCCGTTAATGGATGACGCTCAAGCCATTTTTTTGGGGCGTTTATCATCAGTTCGTTGTTTTTGCGTACTAGACGGACGGGAAGTTCGTCTAAGTCTTCACGGCGCCGCATAAGTATAACGGCCAAGCGTAAGCACAGCATGGCACACCACCAAGAAGTGGGGGCTTCAAAACGTTTTAATTTACTGAGCCTTCCTTGATGCCCTAAGGTAAGAAAACTAAGTAAGGTTTGTTCATCTTTGGAGAAGCCGGGCATATCGGCGTATTCTAAGATGTAGGCAGTGTGTTTGTGGTAATCGGTATGCGCGATGCTTAGCCCAATCTCATGCAGCTCTGCAGCCCATTCCAGTAAACGCTCTATCTGGTCCGGATCATTAGGATCATGTGGCCCTAATTGTTTGAATAGAACTTCTGTGGTGCGTTCAACACGCTGTGCTTGGCGAGCATCCACATGATACCGCTTGCTAAGTTGCTGTACGGTAAGCAGGCGTTGATCTTGTTCAGAGTCGCGTCCTAGCATGTCATAAAGCACACCCACACGTAGGGCGCCTTCACCCGCCAACATGTTTTTTATTTTTAGCTCTTGGAAAGCAGCCATCATAATGGCTAAACCGGCTGCTAAAACAGGGGCTCGGTGTGGTTTGACACCTGCCAGTTTGTCCATATCAACTTTGCCATCGTGGATAAGTCGTTTTTTTAAGGCCTCCATGCCTTGCAAAGTAATACCTTTGGCTGAGTAGTTATTTTCCTCAAGTATGGCGATGAGTCCCTTTGCCGTGCCGGACGATCCATATGCTTCCTGCCATCCGGTTTTTTTATATTGGCGCGCAATGCCTTCGAGTTCACGTCTGGCAGCCAGTATGGCCTTATTCATCCGTTCTTCGGTGATACGACCATCGTCGAAAAATTTATCAGTAAAGCTGACGCAGCCCATATAAAGTGAAGAAAGCAGTTGGGGCTTGAGTCCTTTTCCTATGATGACTTCGGTAGAGCCTCCCCCTATGTCTATCATGAGGCGTCGGTGCTCGGAGGGCGGTAGCTCATTACTAATCCCAGAAAAGATGAGGCGAGCTTCCTCGTGTCCCGAAATAACTTCAATCGGAAAGCCCAGTGCTGCTTCAGCCTTGGGCAAAACTTCGCTAAGGTTGCAGGCGACACGGAAGGTATTGGTTGCTACAGCACGTACGCGATTAGGATGGAACCCTTGCAAGCGCTCGTTAAAACGTTTCAGTATAGTGATGGCACGTTCAATCGCGTCGGGGCTAATGCGTTTATCGGCTCCCATGCCGGCTGCGAGCCGCACGGATTCGTTTAGACGGTCGATAGCGTAAATTTGAGCCTGCCCATTATTAATCACGACGCGCCCGATGGACAGTCGAAAACTATTGGAACCCAAGTCTACGGCGGCTAATAAATGGTCCATGTTGATCGCTAAATATGAATACTCTGCGATTATAAGTATAGATGCACCGGAGTTTGTAGCAGATATTGCATTTATTTCAGTTTCTGGCATTAAGAGTCTATTGCTATGCTCGCTTATGGTGACTTTGAGACAGTCTTAACACGCCTTCATCGAATAGTAATATAAGTGTAGTAAAAGTACGGAAGTCTTCCTCTTAACTTGTTGGGTTTCAGATATTTTATGCTTTCCTCACCTGATACTACCTTGCTAAACCGTGAGCTCTCCTTGTTGAAGTTTAATGAGCGAGTCATGGCTATGGCAGAAAACCCCAGTACCCCATTATTAGAGCGGTTGCGGTATTTGTGTATAGTGAGTTCGAATTTAGATGAATTTTTTGAAATTCGTATCTCTAGCATTAAAGAGCAGGTGTTACAAAATCCCCATAAGATCGGTGAGGATGGTTTTTTGCCCATAGAAGCTTTTAACCGGGTGCAGGAGGCCGCACATGCCTTGGTGGATAAGCAAAATAATTTGCTGATGCAGCAGGTATTGCCAAGCTTGATGGAAGAGGGAATTGGCTTACTATTTGCCGCGCAGTGGACGGAAAGCCAGCGGGAATGGGCGTATCAAACCTTCATGCGCGACGTCATGCCGTTATTAACACCGGTAGGTCTGGATCCTGCCCATCCTTTCCCTCGTGTTTATAACAAAAGCTTGAATTACATTATTGAGTTAAGCGGTAATGACGCTTTTGGGCGTACCGGTAATATTGCTATTGTCCAAGCACCTCGAGCCTTACCTAGGCTGATTCGAGTCCCTGATGAAATCTCCCATATTTCTCAAGGATATATGCTCTTGACCTCGCTCATCAGCGTGTTTGTCAATGAGCTCTTTCCGGGTATGGACGTCAAGGGTTGTTATCAATGGCGTGTCACTCGAAATAGTGACTTGTTTGTAGATGAAGAAGAAGTTACTAATTTGCGACTAGCATTGCAGGGCGAGTTATCGCAGCGTAACTTCGGTGCCGCGGTGCGCTTAGAAATTGACCAAAGCATGCCGGAAGAGCTGGAGTTTTTCTTGCAGAAAGAGTTTCAATTGGCCGCTTGGGATACCTACCGGGTACGAGGGCCTGTTAATCTTTCGCGGTTAATGCAGTTGTGTAATGTGCCAGAGCGTCCAGATCTCCAGTTTCCAGAGTACCGTGCGCCTATCCCTGCACCGTTTGATGCCGCATTTGATCACCCCAGCCAGTTGTTTGCAGCCATCGCTAAGCGCGACCAGCTATTCCATCACCCTTATCAGTCTTTCCAGCCTGTATTAAGCTTTTTGCGTGCGGCGGCGGTCGATCCAGACGTAGTAGCGATCAAGCAAACTATTTATCGTACAGGGGAAGACTCCGAGCTAATGAATTTGCTGTTATCGGCTGCACGAGCCGGTAAGGAAGTCACTGTCGTGGTGGAGCTCATGGCCAGGTTTGATGAGCAGACTAATATCAACTGGGCAGCCAAAATGGAAGAAGTGGGTGCCCATGTAAGCTATGGGGTGGTAGGAAACAAAACACATGCCAAGATGCTATTGGTCTTGCGGCGCGAAAATGGTGAGATCAGGCGTTACGGTCATGTTGGCACAGGTAACTATCACCCTCGCACGGCTAGGTTGTATACCGATTTCGGCCTGATCACAGCTAATCGAGATATCTGTGACGATATGGATAAGGTTTTTTCTTTGCTTACAGGGCTAGGGGCGTGGCGGCCATTAAAAGTGTTGTTGCAATCACCGTTTACCTTGCACGACACCATGATCGCGAAAATTAAAGCAGAAGAAGAACGAGCGCGAGAGGGTAAGCGTGCTCGCATTATGGCGAAAATGAACTCTTTGCTTGAGCCTAAGGTTATTGAGGCTTTATATAGCGCGAGTCAGGCAGGAGTGCGTGTAGATTTAATCGTACGTGGTGCTTGTGCCCTGCGCCCTGGAGTCCCCGGCTTATCCGAAAAAATACAGGTCCGCTCGTTGGTGGGGCGTTTCTTAGAACACTCACGCATATTTTATTTTTACAACGAGGGCCAAGAAGACGTTTATATGTCTTCAGCCGACTGGATGGATAGAAATTTCTTTCGCCGGGTTGAGCTTGCAGTGCCCGTGTTGGATCGCACTTTGAAACGGCGTGTTATTTCAGAAGCCTTTACTTTCGCTTTAAAAGATAATCAGCTGGCTTGGAAAGGCAATGCAGATGGCACTTATAGCCGTATTCGGACCCGTAGAGCACCCTTTAATCTGCATAACTACTTAATGGAGCGCTTAGGTTAGCGTGTTTTTTACAACTGTCATGTACATGTCATAATGCGGGCTTAACATGTTTAGACATAGCAGTTCAAAACTGCCTTATGACTAACACCAAGAGGACATATCGATGTTGAAACGTGTATTTAACAAGGTGACTATTGCTCTGGCTTTCAGTGCCTTTGCAGCAAGTGCCAATGCAATTGATATTACTGGCGCGGGTGCTTCCTTCCCGTATCCTATTTACGCTAAGTGGGCTGCCGAATACGCTAAGGAAACCAATAACCGTGTGAACTACCAATCCATTGGTTCTGGTGGTGGTCAACAGCAAATTATTGCTAAAACGGTAGACTTTGGTGCTTCTGATGACCCAATGTCCGGTGCTGCGCTGGATAAAGACGGTCTGTTGCAGTTTCCAGCGGTAATCGGTGGTGTAGTTCCTGTTGTGAACGTCGAAGGTATTGCTCCAGGTCAGTTGAAACTGTCCGGTAAAGTATTGGGCGATATCTACTTAGGTAAAGTAAGCAAGTGGGATGACGCCGCTATCAAAGCGCTTAACCCAGATGTAAAACTGCCTAACCGCGACATCGTTGTAGTACACCGCTCCGACGGCTCCGGTACAACTTTCGGTTGGACCAACTACTTGTCTAAAGTCTCTACAGACTGGAAAGATCAAGTCGGTGAAGGTAAAGCTGTTAAGTGGCCAACAGGGCAAGGCGGTAAAGGTAACGAAGGTGTTGCTGCTTACGTACGTCAGTTGAAAGACTCCATCGGTTATGTTGAGTACGCTTACGCTAAGCAAAATAATCTGGCTTGGACACAGTTGCAAAACAAAGATGGTCACTTTGTACAACCTAGCCAAGAGAGTTTTGCTGCTGCAGCGGCCAATGCCGATTGGAAGTCAGCACCAGGTATGGGTGTTATTCTGACTGAAGAGCCAGGTGCTCAGTCGTGGCCTATTACTTCTGCTACTTTTGTGCTAATGCACAAAATTCAGGATAAACCTGAGAACGGCAAAGCGGTATTGGATTTCTTTAACTGGGCTTTCGAAAACGGTGCAAAGTCAGCAGGGGAGCTAGATTACGTTGCTCTACCTAAAGAAGTTACTGACCAAATCCGTGCTACTTGGGCTGCCGAAGTTAAGAGTAAAGACGGCGCTGCGGTGTGGAAGTAATTTAGTGCTGTACTGTGATCAGTTGTAAATTGATCTCATAAGACGGCTGGTGTCTTTGATACCGCCGTCTTTATTATGTCAAAATGTCGGTTTTGTGTGTAGCGGCGATGTGCCGCCTTTAATTTTGCCGGTTGTTTAGCTGACGTCCTTATATGAAACGAAATCAGAATGCTCTCTATGATGGCCTTTTCAGGGGGCTGACGCGAAGTTTTGCGTTCCTGGTCTTTATCCTTTTGGCTGCCATATCCATCTCCCTTATCTATGGGAGCCGCGAGTCTATCCTAGAATATGGTATATCATTTTTATGGACGAACAACTGGGATCCTGTCAACGGAGTTTATGGTGCTTTAGTACCTATAGTGGGTACCCTTAGCACATCGTTAATCGCGTTGTTGATCGCTGTACCTGTATCGTTTGGTATTGCGATGTTCTTAACTGAATTATCGCCTACTTGGCTACGCCGCCCGTTGGGCACAGCGATCGAAATGCTGGCTGCGATTCCTTCCATCATTTATGGTATGTGGGGTCTGTTTGTTTTTGTACCGCTGTTTCAGCGCTACATACAGCCACACATGATCTCCCTTTTTGAGCACATTCCTGTATTGAATCAGCTTTTTGCTGGACCGGCATTTGGGATTGGGGTGTTTACTGCAGGGTTGGTGTTATCCATTATGATCATCCCTTTCATTACGGCGGTAATGCGAGATGTGTTCGAGCTTGTACCAGCCATGCTGAAAGAGTCTGCTTATGGTTTGGGAAGTACGACGTGGGAAGTCATGTGGCGTGTTGTCTTGCCGTTCACAAAAAATGGCGTCATTGGCGGCATTATGCTTGGTCTAGGGCGGGCCTTGGGTGAAACCATGGCAGTTACCTTTGTTATCGGTAACTCGTTCCGCTTACCACATTCCTTATTTGCTCCATCTAACTCCATTGCTTCCTCTTTGGCTAACGAGTTTAACGAAGCGGGTGGTATGCAAAAATCTGCCTTATTAGAGCTAGGTTTAATTCTGTTCTTGATTACTACAGTGGTGTTAGCCATCTCCAAGTTACTGCTGTTGCGCCTCGCAAAAAATGAAGGTACATCACGCTAATACGGACCAGAACCATGCTACAAAATAAATCTGCTATACATACGGATAATCCCGTTTACCGGACCCGACGCTTGGTCAATAAGGTGATGTTGACCGTTTCCTTTGCTGCCTTACTGTTTGGCTTGTTCTGGCTGTTCTGGATTATTATTACCTTAATTAGCAAAGGCAGTGCCGCCATGGCTTGGTCTTTGTTTACAGAAAGTACACCTGGCCCTGGTGGTGCTGGTGGTTTAGCCAATGCCATACTGGGTAGTGTGATGATGGCTGCGGTAGGTACTTTAATTGGTACACCCATTGGAATCTTGGCGGGTACCTATTTAGCCGAATTTGGGCAACGAGGTTGGTTGGCTCCGGCTACGCGTTTTTTGAATGATGTATTGCTGTCTGCACCTTCCATTGTGATCGGTTTGTTTATTTATGCGGTGTACGTGGCTCAGGTTGGTCACTACTCGGGTTGGGCGGGAGCCTTAGCACTGGCTATTCTAGTCATTCCTGTGGTGGTACGCTCAACCGATAATATGTTGTCCTTGGTGCCTAATAGTTTGCGCGAAGCGGCAGCTGCCTTGGGTTGCCCTCAATGGAAAATTATTCTGTCCATCTCTTATAAAGCAGCGCGTTCAGGCATTGTGACTGGGGTACTGTTGGCTGTTGCTCGTATTTCTGGTGAGACCGCACCATTGCTGTTTACAGCATTGAATAACCAGTTCTTGTCATTCAACATGAATGGACCTATGGCTAACTTGCCATTTGTTATTTACGCTTTTGCTTCCAGCCCGTTCGAGGATTGGAACAACTTAGCCTGGTCTGGAGCGGTACTGATTACCTTACTGGTTCTTAGTATTAATATACTCGCGCGTAGCCTGTTCCGAAATAAATAAGCTTACATGGAGCGCCCTTGTGGGCTGATGAATATGACTGCAATAAATTTTGCTGATGTACGTACTAAGCTAGAAATTAAAGACTTAAACTTTTATTACGGCAATTTTCATGCTCTAAAGAATGTCAATATGTCGATTAAGGAAAATAAAGTGACTGCGTTTATCGGACCTTCCGGTTGCGGTAAGTCTACTTTGTTGCGCACCCTTAATCGCATGTATGAACTCTATCCTGGGCAGACGGCAAAGGGCCACATTTTGCTCGATGGCGAAGACTTGCTGACTTCTAAGCAAGACATTTCCTTGATACGAGCAAAAGTAGGAATGGTGTTTCAAAAACCTACGCCTTTCCCCATGAGTATTTATGATAACGTTGCTTTCGGGGTGCGTTTGTTTGAGCGCCTAAGTAAAGGCGAAATGGATGAGCGTGTTGAGTGGGCACTGACTAAAGCCGCCCTATGGGGAGAGGTGAAAGATAAGCTGCACCAAAGCGGTAATGGCTTGTCCGGTGGTCAGCAACAACGTTTGTGTATAGCTCGTGGCGTCGCTATTAAGCCCGAGGTATTGTTGTTAGATGAACCGTGCTCGGCATTGGATCCTATCTCTACGGCTAAAATTGAAGAGCTTATAGCTGAACTCAAGACCGACTATACCGTCGTTATTGTTACGCATAATATGCAGCAAGCGGCGCGCTGTTCTGATTACACCGCTTATATGTATTTAGGCGAACTCATGGAGTTTGGCGAAACCGACCAGATTTTCGTGAAACCTAGTCGGAAAGAAACCGAAGATTACATTACTGGACGCTTCGGTTAAACGGTACTCCGTGTTAAGACTCGGCATCGCGCAAAGCATGTCGAATAAGCTTGCCCGTGGTTGTCATGGGCAGGCTGTCTCTGAACTCTACAATACGTGGGTATTCATGTGCAGCAACACGCTCACGTACATGATTTTGTATATCTGTAACGAGTTCAGGGCTGGGCTGATAGCCAGGCTTCAGCACTACAACTGCTTTTACTAGTTCGGTGCGTTCAGGGTCGGGTACTCCGACAACCGCGGCAAGTGCGACGGCAGAATGGGCCAGTAAAGAGTCTTCTATCGGGCCAGGGCCAATGCGATAGCCCGCGCTGGTAATTACATCGTCCGCCCGGCCGACGAAGCGCAGATAACCTTCGTCATCTTGCACACCGCGGTCACCGGTTAGTAAAAAATCACCGACGAACTTTTGCGCTGTAGCCTGTGCTTGATTCCAGTAACCAAGAAACATTACGGGATCGGGGCGGCGTACGGCAATATTTCCTTCGTGTCCAACAGGTAGTGGATGCCCTTGCTCGTCAACAATTTGCACATCGTGCCCAGGCACTGCTTTTCCCATGATGCCTTGCCGATTAGGGAACCAAGCTGAGCAGGACGATACAATCATATTGCATTCTGTTTGGCCGTAGAACTCGTTAATCGTTATGCCAAGCTCTGTTTTAGCCCATTGCAATAGTTCCACCCCTAATGACTCGCCGCCACTAGCAATAGAGCGTAGCTTTAATGGCCAGCGCTGTTTAATGCCACGTAAATGGCGCAGAGCTTTAAGGGCGGTAGGGGGTAAAAACGTATGACTAACCCCGTGTTTGGCCATTAGTTCGCAGGCGGCCTCGGGGGTGAATTTTTTAAAACGGTGCGCCAGTACCGGAATTCCATGATGCCAAGCAGGTAGCAGTACATCGAGTAGACCTCCGATCCATGCCCAATCTGCAGGCGTCCACATAAGCTCTGCTTGATTAGGGAGAAAGTTATGAGACATCTCTACACCGGGCAAGTGTCCGAGTAAGACGCGGTGGGCATGCAGAGCACCTTTGGCTGAACCCGTAGTGCCCGAGGTGTAAATCAATAGGGCAGGGTCTTCCGCTTTAGTTGGTGGCGTACTTGGGCTATCAGGCTTTGCATCGTGAATGCTTTCCCAAAAATCTGAAGTGGACAGCAGAGCGTCGTGTTTAGGCCCTACACAGTAAATATGCTGCAGGGCGGTTAACTGGGCATGAATGGGGGTGATTTTTTCCAGACCGTGTGGGTCGGTAATCAGTGCTATAGCGCCTGAGTCTTTTAATCTGTGCTGTAGGGCATCATAGCCAAACAAAGAGAATAAAGGCATGGCGATAGCGCCGATTTTATAGACGGCCAAGTGAGCGATGGCGGTCTCTAAGCCCTGAGCCAGCAATATACCTACGCGGTCGCCTTGGCTGATGCCCTTTGCTAGTAAGGCGTTTGCAAAGTGGTCTGACCAAGATTTTAACTGATCAAAGCTGTAATAGTGGGTATGACCGTTATCGTCTTCTTGGATAAGAGCCAGTTTGTCAGAGCCATCGGCCCACTTATCACAGACGTCGTGAGCGATGTTGTAGTACGTGGGGATGGACCAGTGAAATTGTTGTTGATTATTTTGGTAGTCCAAGCTGGGGTCAAGCATAGATGCACCTTGAGGTCGTTTCTTCTGAATTTATATATGGTATAGCGCTTCTGAAGTGAAACCTATACGTATAAATCAGGGGTAGCCGAAACCGTATTTGGGTTTCGGCAATTCGATCTTAGGTGGATTAGCTATTATGACTGATTAGCGTGTTCGGGGTTTTGCTGGGGCTTGTCTTTACGATGATGCCGGCGTTGACGCCTATCGTCTTTTTTGTGCTCCCAGACGGTAAACCCAGTTTTGCCAGCCTCTTGCTTCAAGCGTAGTACCTGACCCTCTGTGTTGACTACGGTCACTACTACTCCTTGACGGCCTTGTTTAATGCTACCTACCTTTGTGTAGCCGTCTTTCTTTAATTGCTCGTAGACAGGGCCAATATCTTGAATCTGTTCTGCAGTGAGTCGTTGATGATTACGTTCAGCCCTAGGGGCTTGTGTCTGCTCGGTTGGAACGGCTGGTTTGACGGCATCTTGGGCCCATGTGGATGTGGCGCCTAATAGGCCCAAACTTAGAGTGATACTGCTCAGTATGTGTTTTGCGTTCATTTAAAACTCCGTGCGTTGAAACAACGATTTGCGTTAAGCTGATGCCATTGTGCAGGACTGAGTCTGAACCGATGCTGAAGTGCCCGTTCATCTTTCGTTCATCTGGACCTTGCTATATAAAGCTTATGGTGTTGTCTCATGCTGGGAGGAAATGATGTGCGGCTATGCACGTGTATGGGGGGTGGGGGTATGCTTGTTGATGGCACAGTGGGGCTCGTTGCATGCTCAGTCCGCTGCTTGGACAATAACGTCGTTAGGCACAGAACAGTTTTATCCGTTTAGGCCGTCGGCTCACGTCCATTGGGCGCAGGTTGATGCTCCTTCGCGGTTGACCACCTCATCCGATAAGTCACTCGACTCTCCCTTCTCCGAGCCTGCGTATCGCGGGCACGAGCAAGCGATTGAAGCCGTTCGTCGTGGTGAAGCTAAACCTTTACGACAAATTTTGCAGCATCTATACCCTCAATATCCGGGACGTATATTGCGCGTGCAGTTTCATTTTGATCCCCATTTCCATGTCTGGGTGTATGACATTCGTATGCTGCAGGAAGATAAAATATTGCTACGTCTAAAAGTGGATGCGTTAACAGCAGAGGTGTTGCGTGTGCGTGGTCGCCATAAATCTAAGAAAGGACATTGAGGGTTATGCGTATATTGTTAGTAGAAGATGAGCCTGTGTTAGCGGAGCAGCTTAAGTCTGCATTGGAGCGTGCTGAATATGTGGTGCAACACGTTGCTGAGGGCCCTGAGGCCTTGTACCAGGGCGCTGAGCAAGTCTATGATGCGGCGATTCTAGACTTGGGCCTGCCTGGACTAGATGGTTTGTCGGTGTTACGCCAATGGCGCGCGGCAGGTGTAGCGTTGCCGGTACTCGTTCTAACGGCACGTAGCGAATGGCACGAAAAAGTGGCTGGGATTGATGCCGGTGCTGACGATTATTTAGCTAAGCCTTTTCATATGGAAGAGTTAATGGCCCGCCTACGAGCATTGTTGCGGCGGGCTGCAGGGCAGGTCTCCGCACAGTTAAAACTAGGGCAATTGACTTTGGATACCAGTAGCAACCAAGTGACTTATGCTGGCACAGCGTTGAGTCTGACGAGCCACGAGTACCGATTGTTAGCATTTTTAATGCATCATCCGGGAAAGGTGTTTTCTCGTGCTGACTTGACGGAACACTTATATGCCCAAGATTTCGAGCGGGACTCTAATACCATTGAAGTGTTTATTGGCCGTCTGCGGAAAAAGTTTCCCGCCAGTTATATAGAAACCGTTCGTGGGTTGGGCTATAAGCTAGTTGATCCTCAAGCATGAAAAAGCAATACCTAACGTTATGGCCTAAGTCTTTACAAGGTCGTTTGTTGCTGGGAACCCTGACGTGGATAGTATTGCTTGTCTCGGTGGCGGGGTTCGGCTTATATCGTCTTTTTCAGGACCATGTATATCGTCAGTTTGAGATGACGTTGCAAACGCATATTGACCAGATTATGGCTGATATCAATCTGGATGATCTGGATAATTTGGTTTTGCAATCCCGCTTAAGCAATCCCTTATTTGAGCAGCCTTATTCGGGCATGTACTGGCAAATTGCTTTGAGTGAGCCCGCGGGCTGGCGAGTGGTGTTGCGTTCTACGTCGCTTTGGGATGAAGCGTTAGAGACTGAGCTACCAACGTTAGGCGTACTAACAGACACTTTGTTAGGTCCAGAGCATCAAGCCTTGTTGTCGTTGAGTCAAGAGTTGGAAGACGTTGATGAACAAGGACAACGCTTGCTAATTACGGTAGCAGGGGATGTACGTTTGGTCGCCCAACCTTTAGAGCGTTTGCATCGTATTTTGCTGTGGTCGTTGGGCGGCCTGGTGCTGGGTTTGGTTGTAGCGGCCTTATTGCAATTGTTTTTAAGCTTGTATCCCTTGCGCACTTTACGGGCGCGCTTACTGGAGGTGCAGCAAGGGCATTCACGTACCATGCAGGGGCATTTCCCCTCTGAGGTGCAGCCATTGGTAGAGGATTTTAACGCTGTATTGAAAGCCAATGATGAGATGGTAGAGCGAGCAAGGGCGCAAGCTGGAAACTTGGCGCATGCCCTAAAAACTCCGTTGAGTATCTTGGCTAATGCGGCACGTGTTAACGAGCCTGGCCTGGCGGCCTTAGTCCAAGAGCAGGTGACAGCCGCACAGCGACAAGTGGATCACCATTTGAGTCGTGCACGGGCAAGCGCAGTGCGCACAGTGGGAGTGCGTACTCCTATATACCCTGTCATCACTTCTTTATGCCGCGTCATGGAAAAAATTTACCCTCCCATAGAGCTCGTGTTGGAGCAGGATGATTTGGGACTAATATTTCGTGGCGAGGAGCAGGATTTACAAGAGATGGTTGGCAACTTGCTAGATAATGCTTGTAAATGGGCTGAAAACAGGGTGTGGTGCCATGTTGGCGTGATGCAAAATAGGGTACAAATTAGGGTAGAAGACGATGGCCCCGGACTGGCGGATGAGCATCTCGAGCGAATTTTTAGACGAGGACAACGACTTGATGAGCGTCATCCCGGTTTTGGGTTGGGCTTGGATATCGTAAGTGAACTGGTGCAAAGTTACCATGGGCAATTACAAGCAGAGCGGTCCTGCCGCGGAGGGTTATGCATACGCTTGTATCTGCCAGTGATGACCTAGACACTTTAGTTCCAGCGCCCGGCCGCGCCTATGCTGTATCGCCCTGGCCCCAACAACGCACAGCTTATGGCACCAACCAAAAAAAGCATGGGCAATTCTAAGGCCCACGTTCCCTGAGCGCTGAACGAACCAAACTGGTTCCAGTGGGCCAAAATAAGTGCCGCCACCATATTGACGGCTGCCAACAGGCCCCCTAACCGAGCATACGTGCCTAGAATCAATAACAGTGGCGCCACTACCTCGCCAACGTAGACCCCCCAAGCGAGCATCGATGGTAGGCCTTGTGCGACCACCATTTTTTCTATGCCGCTAATACCAAAGCGGATTTTGGCAATACCGTGTAGTAGTAAGAGTATGCCTACGGTCAATCGTAGCAATAGGCGACCCAAGTCTTCTTGATTCAACATACAGCACCTTAGCAACTTGATTTGCTTAGATTGTAAAGCTTATAGAGCCGGTGATGGCAAGAGTAATCAGCTTAGGCAGTAAGTGAAAAAGACAAAAAAAATCCACACACTAGGTAGTGTATGGATTTTTTTTAAATATGGTCGGGGCGATAGGATTCGAACCTACGACCCTCTGGTCCCAAACCAGATGCGCTACCAGGCTGCGCTACGCCCCGAAGAAAAGAATAATAGCACTTTTTGTAGTAATAAAGCAAGCTCAAAAGTGCTGGGTGCAAATCTTTCTTTTACAGGTCCTTACTTTTTTTAGAGATAAGCTGCTTATATTGCCTATTGCGCTTTGTTTTATATTAGTCTGCCTATACTGTTGGGTGGGCAGTGAGCGATTTAGCGTATTTTCTTACGTTATGGTGCTGCTACATTATTGAGACAATAACTACTCATTATCGCCACGAAAGATGGCGCATTATCCGTGATTACATTACAAGTTTTAGGCCGCTTTAGTTTGACCGTAGGCCAGCAAAATTGCACTGATTTATTGAGTTACGATAAGGTCAAGCTCCTTGTGGTGGTGTTGTGTCTGGCGCAGGGTAAAGCGGTATCCCGAGATAAACTAGCGGCGTTGTTCTGGCCTGATTTACCACGTGTTAAAGGCTTGGCTCGTTTGCGTCATGCACTGCATACTTTACGTCAAGCGTTAGGTGAGCATAGTGGCTGCTTGGTTGGCACCGCGTGTGGGGTGAGTTTGCAAGCAGAGCAGTTGAAAGTTGATTTATTGTCCCTATTAGACAGATATGGGGAGTCTGTAGAGCTGCGTAGCGTGATGTTGGATGAGTCACCGTTTCTCGCTGGTTTGAAGTTGCCGCTACATCAAGAGTTTCAGGCGTGGCGGCAACCTTGGCAAGAGGCGTGGGAGCAGGAGCTTTTACGCTATCGCACGGAATACATAGAGCATTCACTTGAGAACGGTGAGTTGTTACCCGCCTTAGTGAAGGCCCAGAATTGGTTGCAAAATAGGCCGAACGAGGAGCACTATCATCGTTTTGTTATACGGATTTTGCTTTTGCTGGGCCACTCTGAAAAGGCACAGCAAGCGTATAGGTATTGCAGTTGGTGGCTATACCAGCACAAAGGGCGCGCTCCTTCAATTGAAACTCAGGCGTTGTTACAAACTGCGGTAGGTGGTACAGAGTGCTTAATGAAACACACTGATACCTCGATGTACCGAGCAGTCGCAACGGTGGCTTTTGCGCTTTCTTGGGATGATAATGTAGCCGCTCAAAAGGACTCTACTTGGTGGGAGGATGATGCAGAGCCCGAGGAGGCTCGTATTTTCTTGCAGCTATGGCAGGAACAGATAGTTGAAGAGGCTGCTAAATGTGGAGGATGGGTCAATCAGCATGCAGGCTCAACGATCTTCGTGCATTTTGGTTATCCGAAGCAGCTTGAGGACCCTGTGGAGCAAGCTTGGTTATTGGCCGAGCAAGTCAGCACGTATAAAACACCCGAGTCGGTGAAAATAGGTATAGCCATACACGTTAATTTGGTACTGCTGAATGGCGATTTTCAAAGCAATTTTAATGGTTTGCTGGGGCAAGTGTTAACACCATTAGTGTGGTTGGCTGAGCATGGGGAAATATTACTGAGTACGCAAGCCGCTGCTCGTCTGCCGCAGCGGGCGGTTGAGCGTTGTGTACGAGCAGGAAAGACGGTGTACCGGGTAGTCGACGCAGCGGCAAAAGTTGAGTCGGCATTGATAGGGCGGTTAACTGAGTTTGAATATTTAATTGCGCAATGGAAGGCAAGCCGTGAGCGTCAAACAGTTGTAGGGGTGCAAATACATGCACCGTATGGAGTGGGGAAAACGCGTTTGGCGGCGGCTTTGAGTCAGTATGCTGCCCGCGATACAGCGCGGGTGGTCAAGCTAAATTTGGATGCTATAAGCTGGCTTGAGCTACAAGAACAGGTGGCGGAATTTTTTGACACAAATAAGGGGGCATTGCCTCCGAGCTATACCGTTGATTCTTGCTTAATCGCTACTACGTTAGGTTTTAGCGAGCAGGATATGCAGGCAGTAAAAAACCAATGGTGTAAGCGCGAGCAGGCGCTTACGGGTGCTGGGCAGAAGTTTGGTTTGGTCAGAGTGTTGCAAGTATTACAGCAGCTCGAATCTACGTGCCCATTATTGGTAGTGTTAGACAATATAAATCCGTTACGGGCACAGGATATTAAGTTTATACATGCTGTGTGGTCGGCGTTTGAACAAGGCCATAGCCAGGCGATGATATTGTTTTTGTCTCGGAAAGAGTTGCCTTTGCCCCCGGAGTGTGTCGCGTTGCGTTTACCTGCGTTAAATGAGCTAGATACACAAAAGTATGTGCAAGCCAGTGTGCGAACCTTGAAATGTAGCTCCGAAGATAAATGGTATTTGAGTACGCACAGTAGGGGCCGGCCAGCTTATTTGGAAGCTATGTTGCATTTGCTGCGTTTAGGTTTACCACTTAATTATTTGCCTAGGGTAGCCGATATGTTGTTGTATAAATTGGCAATGTTAGCGCCTGAGGTACGGTCTTGCTTTTATTTGTGGGCGTTGTGGGACAAAGGTACCCCCCAAGCATTCGCCCAAATGCAAGGCGTAGATCTGGCGCAACAACAGTCTATGCAGGAACGCTTGTTAGCCTATGGCTTGTTAAGCAATAGCCACGGAAAGGTGGAGTGCGATCAGGTTATGAGCAACGCTGCACGTCAAATTATGACGAAGGCAGATCGTCAAGAGCTTTACGGGATGCTTGCCAACTATTTGATTCAGCATGATTACGATGCGGCCGAGGTGGCTCAGTGCTTGTTGCAGGCGCAAAGCTCGGAAGCGCTAGTGTGGTGGCATAAAGCGGTTGACAATGCATTGGGCTTGGGAGATTTGCCGCAAGCAGCCGAGCATTTATCGAACGCTTTGCAAAGCTTGCAGTATATGAAAGATATCACTCTGCGGCGCCAGTTTGAGTACGAGGCACACTTGACTCAAGCGAGTTTGGGTATTAGCCATCAGGGGCCTGCTTGCTTCGAAGCAGTCCAGGCGTATGAGCGAGCATCGGAGTTGCCAGTGACTCCTGAAGCAGAGCTACCTTTAATATGGGGGCGTTGGGTGGTGGCGCACGGGGCGGGTGAGTTGAATACTGGCTTAAGTTTATCTCGCCACCTGCAGAAACAGGCTTGGAAAAGTCGCCACAGTGTGTGGTTTGGTTGGGGGTTGTATGCAGAGGCGCAGTATTGGTTTTGGCGAGGTAGTCCCTTGCCAGCAGAACAACGGCTTTGCGAGGCAATCGAGCTGCTCGATTATACTCCGGGAGCGCCTGATATAAGTCGAACGTTAGGTTTGCATTCTCCCGCTCTGGCCCATAGCTTGCTGGGTTTAGTGCGGGTGTTAAAAGGGGCTAATGAGCTGAAGCCTCTACAAAAAGCCATAACGCTTGCGCGGCAGACAGCCGCATCGCCTGTTTCGTCTATGATTTGTGAAATACACTTTTTGCGTGGTCTGTATTTGACTAATCAGTTAAAACAGGCAGGGGAGTACAGCCGCCATTTATTGTCTCTACTGCCCCCGTCGTTTAAAGGTAGTATCTGGGAGGCAGTGCTACAAACATATAGTTTATTGACGCATGACACAGGGTTTGACGCGCAGTCGGTATTGCCCAAAGTCAGTGAGTTGCTGCCCGCTTTTGAACAAAACATGCCCTTAGGGTTAGATGCGTTTTTATGCGTGGTAGCGCGTTGCTACGTACAGCGGCAAAACTATGAGCAAGCCTTAGTATGTTTGGCGCGTGCTGAAAAAATTAGTAGGGAGCGAGACTCAGTACTGATGTGGCCAGAAATTTTATGTCTACGGGCAGACATCCTTGATGCAACTCATCAAAACAGTGAGGCCCAAGCGAGCTGGTATCAAGCCTTAGAGCAGGCCAACAACACCGGTTTGCATGTGTATCGTGCGTGGTTAGCAGAGCCAAGACGTTTAGGAAAGCACGCTGTTACAGCTTAATGCTCATCAGGCCTAGGTAACAAAAAAGCCATGCGATGCATGGCTTTTCAGTAAATGGTCGGGGCGATAGGATTCGAACCTACGACCCTCTGGTCCCAAACCAGATGCGCTACCAGGCTGCGCTACGCCCCGACTGGCAAAGACGTAAATAGTAGCATTGCTAGGGTGGTTTAGCAAGTATCTAGCTTGGTGAGTAGGCCGTGTTTTTTGTTTGTAAATGCGGTAACGAATAGGCTCTTTGGTGGTAAGCCCAAGCGGGCCAAAGGACGTGGGCAAGCGCTTCTTGGCTAAGTTGCTGATCAATCGGCACTGGCGTGTAGCTGTCTGGAGCCACGTATTGATACTGTTCAGGCTCATGGTGAGGAGCTAAAACCAGTAATTGATCACCTTTTAGGTAGCCGTAGTTTTCGTTGTATTGCATCATCGCGCGGCCATAGGCGTGCTCGGGAGCAAAGGGCAGGCAAAGGTCTTTACCAATCATGGGATGCTCACTGCTGATGCCAATCAGGGACAACAAAGTGGGGGGGAGATCGATCTGACTAATAATACGTTCGTCTTGGCGAGCTTCCACACTGCCTCCTAAAATTAGGGCGGGAATATGAAAGTGGCGGATAGGTACTAAGCTGGCGCCTCCTACGCGTGAGTCGTGATCGGCGACGACTAAGAAGACGGTGTTTTCCCAGTAGTCAGCTTGTTGAGCTTTGCGAAAAAAATCCCCAATAGCCCAGTCAGCATAACGCACGGTATTTTGGACGGTGGCTGGGTCTCCTTGAGCCTCAATACGACCTGCTGGGTATTCCCATGGAGAGTGGTTGCTAACCGAAAATGCCAGGGTAAGGGAGGTTTGGTTTTGTTCTTGATCTTGTTCAAGTAGTTGATGTAGCTTGTTGAACATATCTTCATCGCTAGCCCCCCAAGTGCCTACAAAGGCAGGATTTTCAAAGCTGGGAAGATCGTGCAGTTCGTCAAAGCCATTGCCCAAGAAGAAACTTTTCATATTATCAAAATGGGCTTCGCCGCCATAGATAAAGCGCGAACGATAATTAAATTGTTTCAGTAGTTGAGCCAAAGTAAAGAATTGGCTTTGTGAACCAGGAAGACGTAATACGGCATCCGCCAAAGTAGGTGGAAAGCCTGCACTGATGGCCTCTAAGCCGCGCACCGAGCGGGTGCCAGTGGCGTAGGCTTGGCGAAAGTGCCAGCCTTGCTCGCTGAGCTTGTCGAATTCGGGGGTAAGGCCTGCACCACTTAAGGCGCCCACATATTGCGCTCCTAAGCTTTCCTGCACAATCAACACTAGATTGAGCGGACGTGCATGTTTTTTTTGTGCAGTTTGCTGATGTAGGGTAGGCAGATGGTCAGGGCCTGCAGGTATATTTGCACACTCACGCACTATATTTTGCATGGTTTCAGTTGGCATGCCACCGTATACGTCTTCGGCGGAACGTTCGTTTTTCATACTGTAAATGGCGTATGCCACGTTATACAGCGAGTTTAGCGGTAGGGTGTTGACCATGCTGTCGCCACACCATGCCACTGTAGAGGGGTTAATGGGTCGATGGGCTAGCGTGCCACGAATAGCTAGGGTGCACAGCGCCATGGCAACTATCATCCACACGGGGCGCCACCATAATCCCATAGATTGATCCGCTGCTATGGTGCCAAATAGACTCCATCCCCCCCACACGATGGCGGTCAGGGCTAGTATGGCAACCAGCAGCATCAGCTTGTAACCCTTCCAAAGCATACCCATCACCTCTTGTGGGTGCTTAAGATAATCCACATATAAGCGGTTGGGACGCGTGTCGTACTCAATAATAAATTGTGGGGTAGAGACCTCTAAAAGCACGAGCAGGAACCAAGCGAAGGTAAACCATATTGCACTTATGGTGACTGCCCAGGGCCAGTGACCTATCCAGGGGGCTAACAATACTACAGGCGCTATAATCGCCGCGATCATCAATAAGTCGATGCGTAAGCCGCCTAGTAATACAGGGACCAAACCGCCAGCCTGCTTAACACGTTGCCATTGCCAAACTGAAAAAATCAGCCTAAAAGCCGTGAGCATGAGCAGTGCAGTGGGAATAAAGGTATAAATTAAAGTACGCATGGTAGATTAGCGACAGAGCAGAAAAACCTCTGACAGAGGGAGTGGTTCTCGAATAATATGCTCATATGGAGTATATTGGTTAACATTACTTTTTTGGGGCCATCCCTATGTTGAGTGTCCAACGATTGTATGTCAGTTTTTCCCTATCTGCTGTGCTGCTAGGTGGCGGGGTTGCTTTAGCTGAACCGGTAAAGCCTATTAAAATTGGGGAGCTAAATAGTTATAAAGCGCAGGCGGCTTTTCTGGAGCCATATCGTAAAGCGATGGAACTGGCTGTAGAGCAAATTAATGCTGGCGGAGGAGTGTTGGGCAGGCCTTTGCAATTAGTGATTCGCGATGATAATGGTAATCCCAGTGATGCGGTATTGGTGGCAGAGGATCTATGGGCGCGCGAGCAGGTAGATGTTCTAACAGGCACGTTTTTGTCCCATATAGGTTTGGCTGTTGCTGATTTAGCCGCGCATAAAAAACGTTTCTTCTTGGCCAGTGAGCCATTAACTAATAAGTTGGTATGGGACGATGCGAATCCCTATACTTTTAGGCTGCGTACGTCCACGTATATGCAAGTGGCCATGCTAATTCCGGAAGCGGTGAAGTTAAATAAAAAACGTTGGGCGATTGTGTATCCGAATTATGAGTATGGACAATCTGCCGTCAACACCTTTAAAAGTATGTTGCAGCAAGCACAACCTGATGTTGAGTTTGTCGTGGAACAAGCCACGCCCTTAGGCAAGATCGATGCAGGAAGTGTGGTCAATGCCCTAGCCGAGGCTAAGCCAGAGGCGATGTTTAATGTACTATTCGCCACTGACTTATTGCGTTTTGTGAGGGCGGGAAATCAGCGCCGTTTCTTTGACGGTTTGCCGGTAGTCAGTATGTTAACCGGTGAGCCTGAGTACCTAGACCCTTTACGCAAAGAGGCTCCGCAGGACTGGGTGGTGACGGGGTACCCCTGGTATGCGATTGATACACCAGAGCATCAGGCCTTTTTGCAGGCCTATCAAGATAAGTATAAGGATCATCCCCGATTAGGCTCTATTATTGGGTACGCCACTATACAGTCCCTAGCCGCAGGAATTACTAAGGCAGGCAGTACAGAGGATGCGGCGTTGATAGAGGCTTTTAAAGGCTTAGAACTGAGTACCCCATTTGGTCCAATACAGTACCGCGAGAGTGACCACCAGTCGACAATGGGCGCCTATCTTGGTCGTTTGCAAGATGGGAAAATGGTCGATATTCGTTATATCGATGGTGCTAGCGTGCAGCCTAGTGATGAGCAAGTGCTGCAGTGGCGTAAATAGTACACGGGTGGTATGTCTAGGCTTGGCTAGGGCGGGCCCTAGCCATTATGTGGCTTACGAATGTTGTGCTTTACGCCATTGGTAGAGCAGATCCAGTGCGGCACGTGGACTGAGCTCATCAATGTCTAGCTGCTCCAGACGTTGGTATAGCTCTAGTGCCGCTTCCTCGCGGGCGTTTAGCTCTGGGGCAAGCTCTGGTGCACTACCGGCATTAAATAAGTCTAGTTGTGAGCTAGGATCGTTTTGCGCTTCTAGGCGAGCTAGTTCTCGACTGGCTTGACGAATTACCGCCGCGGGAATACCTGCGCGTTGGGCCACCTGAATACCATAACTGCGACTGGCAGGACCCTCTTGAACTTCGTGCAGGAACACGATGCCACTGGGGGATTCTGCTGCGGCTAAATGTACGTTGACCGCAGTGGCTTGTTCATTGGGCAGGCGGGTAATTTCAAAATAGTGGGTGGCAAATAGACTTAAGGATTGATTATGCGTGAGTAAGCGCTGAGCGATAGACCACGCCAGAGCGAGCCCGTCGTAGGTTGATGTACCGCGCCCAATTTCGTCCATGAGCACTAAGCTGTACTCTGTAGCCGCCGCCAAAATAGCCGCGGCTTCTGTCATCTCCATCATGAAGGTGGAGCGTCCCCCTGCTAAATCGTCCGCTGCCCCGATGCGGGTAAAAATACGGTCAATTTGTCCTATGCGAGCATGGCGCGCCGGCACGTAACTACCTATGCGTGCTAACAAAGCAATGAGTGCAATTTGACGCATATAGGTTGATTTACCACCCATGTTAGGGCCCGTAATTAACAACATGCGGCGTTCAGTATGGAGCTCGCAGTGGTTAGGGGTAAATCGTTCTATGCTGCGTTCCACCACGGGGTGGCGGCCTGCTTGTATCCAGATGCCTGTGCCCTCTAGGAGTTCCGGTGCTACCCAGTTATGGTCTAACGCATGATGTGCCAAACTGGCTAAGGCATCTAGCTCGGCCAGCGCACTGGCGCATATTGATAAACCAGCAGCAAAGGCTTGCAGTTGGGCTAATAGATCTTCGAATAGGAGTTTTTCACGGCTTAGGCTACGGTCGCGGGCAGAAAGAACTTTGTCTTCCCATTCTTTAAGCTCAGGGGTGATAAAGCGCTCGGCATTTTTGAGCGTTTGGCGTCGACGATAGTCATCCGGTACTTTATCGGCTTGTCCACGGCTGACCTCGATAAAAAACCCATGCACCCGATTATATTCCACGCGTAGTGTGGCGATGCCAGTGCGTTCGCGCTCACGCGCTTCTATGCGTAATAAGAAGTCGCCGCTGTCGTTAGCCAAGCTGCGCAGCTCGTCTAACTCTGCATCATAGCCATCGGCAATCACCCCTCCGTCTCGAATCATAAGTGAGGGCTCAGCGGTGATAGCCGCACCTAGTAGCAGCTCTAGATCGGGGCTGAGTGCCAAGCGCTGTTTATAGTCATCTAAGATCTGTGCTGACTCAAAGTACTGATTTAACAACGCTTGTAAGCTGGGTAATGCGGCTAGAGCATCACGTAGACTGGCTAACTCGCGGGGGCGAACGCTAGCCAAAGAAATGCGTGTTGCCATACGCTCTAGGTCAGGGTAGCGATTTAAGGCTTGGCGTAGCTGTTCTAGTACGGGGGTTGCGTTTAAGGCACCCGTTTGTTGGGCTTGGATTAGGGCGGTAATCGTGTCTTGGCGTTGTTGCACCGTGCCGTTATGGCGTAAAGGGTGGTGTAACCAACGACGTAGTAGGCGACTGCCCATGGGGGTTTGGCAGTGGTCTAGGATGGAGTATAGGCATGGGCTAGTTTCACCGCTAATAGTTTCCGTAATTTCTAAGTTTTTACGGGTGACCGCATCCAGTATGACAAAGTCAGAACCGTGCTCGACCCGTAATGCAGTGATGTGCTTTAGCGCTTGTGCTTGGGTAGTACCTACATAGCGCAATAGGGCGCCTGCCGCTTGCACCGCAACGGGAAGATGCTCTAAGCCAAAACTGCTTAGGCTGTCTACGTTGAAGTGTTCAAGTAAGGTTTGCTGTGCGCCGTCGGCCGCAAAATGCCAATCTGGTAGGGTGTGACTGCTGGTGTGTCCAATCTCTGGTGCGGGTCGATAGCTTTCGGGGTACAACAATTCTGCCGGTGCAATACGATGTAGCTCATTGTCTAACATTTCTAGCGTGCACTCACAGACTAGAAATTCGCCACTGGCTAGGTTCATCCAAGCAATACCTGCTTTTTCTTGACGCTGTTGCCGAGCCGTAACAAAAGCGGCAATCATGCGGTCTGCTTTAGGTGGCAAGAGAGCATCGTCAGTTAAGGTGCCCGGAGTGACAATACGTACGATTTTTCGCTCCACAGGGCCTTTGCTGGTAGCGGGGTCACCGACTTGTTCGCAGATAGCGATGGACTCGCCCAAGGCCACTAAGCGCGATAAATATCCCTCCATAGCATGGAAGGGGACACCTGCCATAGGGATAGGTTCGCCGTTTGAGGTACCACGCTTAGTAAGGTTTAAATTTAATAGTCGGGCTCCTCGCTCTGCATCCTCATAAAACATCTCATAGAAATCGCCCATACGATAAAACAGCAAATGCGAGCCCGCTTCGGCTTTTAAGCGCAAGTATTGCTGCATCATGGGGGTGTGCGAGGATAGGTCTGTTTTATTCATTCAATTAACTGCTTATAGAACTCTTGTGGTCGTACTGGGGGGTATTGGTGAAATTTCGGGCAGTGCCTGCCCCTTACGTTGTTCTTACCAGAGAGCAACTTGATAGGTAATCCATAATATTGTACGCATATAGAGCATACTCAAGGCAGCCAAGTGGATATGCCCCAGTTGTGTGGGGTAGTAACTTTTTAGCAGAGCCTGATTTTTCCCATCTATTCTATCCGAGGGCTTTCGCTTCTACTTGGTGATCGCTTGTCATCAAAGCTTCCCACTAGCGTGATCTACTATTGTTTTAATAAAAGGGAACGCCTATGTATGAGGGTGAGCGTTTTAATAGCTTCAGCCACCTGTTTGGGTTAATCCTGGCTGTGCTGGGTACGGCATGGCTGTTGGGTGAAGTGATCAACACAGGAAATGATGCCTGCGTAGTGGGTGCGGCTATTTTCGGTTTGACCCTAGTGTTGCTGTATTTGGCGTCCACGCTCTATCACAGTAGCCTAGGACCCATTAAAACACGATGGCAACGGCTTGATCACTGCTCAATCTATTTGTTGATCGCTGGTACGGCCACCCCGTTTATCGTCAGCTCCAGAATGGATTGGATGTCTTGGGTATCAATATCAGGTCTGTGGACGCTTGCGGCACTTGGGGTAGGGCTGGAGCTTCGTTCCAAGAAGGGAGCCGTGCCATCGGTATGGCTATATATAGGTCTTGGTTGGCTGGCTGTTTTTTCGGTGTTTCTAGAGTGGGAGGTACTTGGCAACAGGTCCTTTGTACTCTTGCTCTCGGGGGCGGTTCTGTATACCGTCGGGACCTTGTTTTACCGAGTTTCAAGCAGAGTCAAGCACGCCCACGGTGTTTGGCATCTTTTTGTCCTCATGGGCACTACCTCCCACTTCTTTTCCGTCGCCGCGCACATTTTGTAGTATCGGTGCTTTGATTATTAGGTGCGTGGGTTTAGTGGTGACTTGACGCCTCGCTACTTAGCGCTGAAGTGTTGCTGGGTAACGAGGCAAAAACCAGCAGTGATTACGGCTTTTTCAAATTACGCTCTTTGATGATCTTTCCCCATTTCTCATACTCTTGGCGGGTGTAGTCAATGAACTCTTGGCGGGTGGTGGGTTGTGGCGTCATGCCGAATTCGGTAAGTTTGTTGATGATTTCTGGATCGTTCAGTACTTTGACGATTTCTTCGTTCCAGCTTTCTAGTATAGGTTCGGGAGTCTTGCCAGGAGCCGCGAAGGAATACCAGTTGAGCGCCTCAAACCCTGGGTAGCCCGATTCTGCCACGGTAGGGATGTTGGGAAGGTAAGCAGGTCGTTCTAACCCTGTGGTGGCTAATGGAATTAACATGCCTTCGGCCACATAGGGCATTGCTGTGGGAGGCGCAGCGAAATAAGACATAACGCGCTCACCCAATAAGTCTTGCATGGCCTGCGCGCCCCCTTTATAGGGCACGTGTACCATTTCCACCGAGGCTTCCATATTTAGAAGTTCGCCTGCCATATGTGAGGCGGCGCCAAAGCCTGATGAGGCATATTCAATCTCGCCTGCATTGGAGCGCGCTTGATCAAGAAAGTCTTTTAAGGTGTTAATACCCGCACCTTTGTGTACGACCAGCACATTGGGGAAGTTCACGCCTCCAGAAATAGCTTGTATGTCTTTGAATGGGTCGTAGCTGACATCAATCAGATGCGGGGAGATGGTGAGGGGACCTACCGAACCTAACAAGAGCATGCTGCCATCGCTAGGGCCTTGCGCTACATACTGGTGAGCGATGTTTCCACCTGCACCGGGCTTGTTAATAATGACGACACTTTGGCCTATGTTTTGACTGAGCTTTTGGGCAATCAGGCGGGCTGAGGCGTCGGCGGCTCCACCGGCCACAAAACCCACTACCAACGAAATTTGCTTGTTCGGTAGGACAGAATTTGCATGGACAGCAGCGGTGAGGGTGGAACCCGCTACGAGTGCCGTACAGGCTAGTAATTGTTTAAGTTGCATTATTGTGCTCCTCTAATGGTAAGAGTGAATCAGTCTTTGCTTGTTGTCGCTTTGTCAGACTGTCGTTTTTCTACGGCGTAGCGAAGTAACGCTGCACTACGAAAGAAGCCATGGGCAAATTTCCCATAAGGCATGGTTAGAAATAGGGCCATGACAGCGCCTAGGTGTAAGCACAGCAAAGTAGCCATGGCAGGCGTGTCACGAGCTAGCCAAACCGCTAAGCCACTGCTGGCAATGAGAAATAACAGGGCGATAAAGCCCAGATCCATGGGTTTTTGTGCGCTATCGCCGTGCAGGGGATGACGCCGCACGTTCAAACGCCATAGTCCTGCGGTGCCTAGACACAGAGCCAGCCCGCCTATGGCACCAAGTAACTTGGGCAGGCTGGGGAAGTTGTAGGGGGCAGGGAGATCCCACACGTAGTGGTAGAGGGTGCCCAATGCTGTCGCGGCAAAGCACAGCATAAAACCATAGAAGGTAAGGTGATGAAACCGCCGGCGCGATAAAGTGAAACGATCGTCTTCGTTATTGCAACCTTGGCCATGTCCACCGTCTAAGTATTTCAGTTGCAACACCGCATGGGTAGCTTCTATGGCTGATGATGAATCTGCCGCCACTCCTCCGGTAGCAGGACGTATATCTTGTAAAAAATGACGTACGCTCATGCCTAAAGCAAGGATGGCATAGAGGAAAATAGGCGCAAATAAACTGACAAGTAGATTGTGAGGAAAGACATCATAGAAATTTCCGATTTCGCTGGCCCTCCAGAGTGGGCCTTGTAGAGCAACGGCTAACAGTAGGAAAAAAGCTAAACTTGCTGCAAGGGATAAGGAAACCCACAAGCCATTTTTTTTATACAGTCTGCCTAGTGCGGCAGGCCAAGCGTAGTCTTGATAGGTTTGCCCTCGTACCTGGGCCATGCTTTGGGGCACATTGATTGCGAACTCATGCGGTTCAGCGTATTGACAGGCATGTAAGCATGCGCCGCAGTTGTGGCATAAGTTGGCCAAGTAGTGAATGTCAGCCTTCTCAAAGCTTAGACGCTCCGTCATGGCTGGAAACATGGCACAAAACCCTTCGCAATAACGGCAGGCATTACAGATTTGTAGCTGCCGTTGGGCTTCGCTTTCTGTCGCGTTTAAGGGTAAGACACCTGCACCCAGCTCGAGGGCTTCTTGAGTCAGATTTTCTAATTGCTGCATAAGTGATTCCTAAGCCTGTCTAGCGGGGCGATGAGTACGTGCTGCCTGCGCAGCGTTGGTGCCCGCAATACGTCCGAACGCAGTACCGATTGACATGCCTATACCCGCGGTATACCCCTTACCCAACACGTTGCCCGCCATCATTTCACCAGCCACAAATAAGTTGTCGCTGGCCTGTTTATCAAAATGAGCAGCCGCCGTTTTGTCGGTGTATAGGCCTTGGTAGGTGAATGTGACGCCTGGGCGTAGGGGGTAGCCGTAGTAGGGCGCACGATCTAAGGGTAGAGCCCAATGCGTCTTGGCAGGTGTCAAACCAACGGTGTGACAGTCGTCTAATTGGGTGTGATTAAAAGTTCCTACTTGGCAAGCATTGTTATAGGCATTGAGTGTCTCCATAAAGGTGTCCACGTCTAGGCCCAGTTTTTGTGCTAGTTCAGGTAGGGTGTTGGCTTTTTCGCCGGGAAAAACGGGTGGCATGAAGCGTCCCACCGCTTTGCTATCGATGATTGAGTACGCCGTTTGCCCTGGCTGATTGGCTAACAGACGGCCCCAAATAGCGTAACGCTTGGGCCAAAAGTCTTCGCCTTCATCGTAGAAGCGTTGTGCTTGTTGATTGACCACCACGCCCAAGGAAACGCAGTCAATACGGGTGCAAATTCCACCGTCATAAAGCGGCGCACGAGCATCAATGGCAACCATATGGGCTTGAGTGGGGTCGCCAATTTTATCTACCTTGTGCTCCTCGAACAGATGCTTTAGTAGTACCCCTTGGTTAAAGCGAGTGCCTCGGATCAGAAAGTTATCGGCAGGCCATTCCCCACGTTCATTTTGGCCCCAAGCCTCGCGTAGCCATTCGCGATTGGACTCAAATCCGCCAGCGGCTAAAACACAGGTTCGAGCCTCGATGCGTTCTCCTTTAACGAACGCGGCGAGAAAATGCCCTTGCTGTATTTCTAGGCGATCGACCGGGGCGTTATAGCGAATCTGTACACCTAAGCTTTCTGCACTACGGTAATAGGCGTTGATTAAGGCCTTGCCGCCACCCATAAAAAAAGCGTTGGTGCGTGCCACGTGTAGTGCCCCAGAGAGCGGAGCTTGAAAATGAACGCCATGTTTGCGCATCCAGTCTCTGCAGTGAGACGAGGCACGTATGACCAAACGAGCTAACTCTTCGTTAGTTTGGCCACCGGTGACGGCCAACAGATCACGCCAGTATTCCTCTTCCGGGTAGGCATCCACCAACACGTCTTGTGGGGCATCGTGCATACAACGTAAATTTCGGGTGTGCTGCGAGTTACCTCCTCGCCATTCGCGCGGTGCCGCCTCAAGTAATAACACACTGGCCCCCGCTTCACGTGCGCTCAGGGCAGCACATAACGCCGCATTGCCTCCACCAATCACGAGTACATCAAGCATGTGGGAATCCATTTAAGTTTTGATACTTAAAGGACTGTAGTGTGATTTCTGTTCAGCCGCTACGAGGTGTTAGGGTATAGGTGTTTAGTAAAACTAAAGGCCTTGCGCGGACGTGAGTGTAGCACCAGGCCAATTTCCTTGAGTGACGAGTTTGCGCATGGTCTCCACTAACACGACTCTAGCGGCCAAACCGGCCGGTGAGAGTTGATCGTCAGACAAGCTGGCGACTAAATTACGGCGCACCATATGGGGGTGGTGTAAGGGCACACGGAGTAAGTGTTGGTGATTCGCGCGCACGATGGCTGAGCCGGGTTGTATGGTGGCGGCAATGCCGGCAAGTACGATATCCATCAGCATGGAGAGACCATCAATTTCAGCTTTAAGGTTGGGCTCATAACCGTAATGAAAAAAAGCCGCATCCACGATGGCGCGTAAGCCGTGTGAGGCGCTGGGAAGCACTAAGGGCAGTTCGATGATGTCGTGTAAATGTAGACCCTTGTCGGTGCACAGAGGGAAATGATCGGCATGGGCAATCACGAATAATTGTTCTGATAAAAGGGGTGTCAGAGTCCAGTTTTGCCGAGTGCTAGCATGAAACAGGACAGCCAGATCGAGTTGGCGCCGATCTAGCATCTGAGCAAGATTGCCTGACAGGCTTTCTACCAAATGCAGGCGTACATCCGGATAGCGTTGTTGCATGGCCATGAGTAAAGGTACGCTCAAGACTGAAGAAGTGGTGGGGGACATGCCTATAGATACATGCCCCGCTAAGCGAGCCGCTTGAGCGGCTTGAGCAGCATTGGCGGCATGACGCAGCACTAATTCAGCCTCTTGGCGTAATGCCAGTCCAGCTGCTGTAGGTATGACTCCGGTAGAGGTACGTTGCAACAAACGGGTAGAGAGTTCGCTTTCTAAGCGACTGATTTGCTGGCTCAGTGCCGAGGTACCTATGCCCAGTTCGCGCGCTGCATTACCCATGCTGCCCAGCTCAACAATACGGACAAAATAATGTAATTGACGCAGTTCCATGGCACCGATGTTCGAATAAAAAACTTAGCGATAAGTTGAGTGAAAATGTGGCTTTCATTAAGTGTAGAGCCTTTGCAGGCTCAGTACACCCGCTTTTAGTTGGCCTTACGTCACCACACATTGTGTGCTGTATCAGCTTTCCATGTATGCTGGCTTCATATATTAATTTTACTATTTTGCTTCATGTCACAAACCACACGGCTTGCCGATGGCCTTGCAACGCCTAGGCGTTATTGGGCGGCATTGACACTTTTGTTGTCCTTGACCATTACAGTTTTAGATTCGGCCATGATTAACGTGGCCTTACCCACCATTGCCAAGTCGTTGGAAATCGATCCAGCGGCCATTGTGTGGGTAGTGATCGCGTATAACTTGATCGTGGTGGTGTCGCTCTTACCGATGTCAGCATTAGCAGAGCGGATTGGATTCAGACCTTTATTTGTTTTGGGGCTGAGCATCTTTGGCCTTGCCTCGATCCTCTCGGCTATGGCTGAATCGCTTGCGGGATTGATCTTGGCCCGAGTGTTGCAAGGCTTAGGGTCTGCCATGTTGATGTGCCTGTTTGGGGGACTGACCCGTGGTATTTATCCGCTGCATAAACTGGGCAAGGGCATTAGCCTAAATGCGATGACGGTTGGCTTTATGTTGGTGCTAGGGCCTACGTTGGGTGCCCTGTTGCTAGAGTGGGTATCTTGGCGATGGATATTCTTTGCCAATATTCCTTTATGTTTACTAGGCTATTGTGGGGCGCGATTTTTACCTGAGCCACCCCGTCAGAGTGGACGCTTCGACTGGCTGGCGTGCCTACTCAGCGTTCCTGTTTTTGGTCTGAGTATTATCGGTTTAGATGCCTTGGTAAAGCAGCCGCTGATCGCAGTGCTATGTTTTCTTTTAGCGGGTATAGCGGCTTGGACTTTGGTGCGGCGTTCACGGGATCAGTTAGCGCCTATTGTGCCGGTAGACCTGTTACGCATCACACCTATTGCTTATGCCGTAGGCGCGTCAGCCTTCTCGTTTGCGGCGCAAGCGTCTGCTTTTGTGGTGTTGCCCTTTTACTTTCAGCAAACCCACGGGTACGGCTATACGGAAGTCGGTATGCTGTTGGGGGCTTGGTCGGTGGGTATGGCTCTGATGGCACCCGTTGCGGGGGTATTGTCGGACCGCTATGCGGTAGCTTTCTTGTCTGGTTTGGGCGCTGCTGGTATTGCTTTAGGTTTGGGAGGAGTGCTTTTGGTGCCCGCTCAAACTCATTTCGCTTGGTTGGCGGCAGCTATGGGAGTAGCAGGGGTAGGGTTTGGTTTTTTTCAGACACCTAATAACCGTGCCATGCTAGCGGGTGCGCCCTTAAGTCGCAGTGGAGCAGCTGGTGGTATGCAGGCGACTACACGCGTTTTTGGGCAAAGTTTCGGCACTACGTTAGTGGGATTGTCTTTTCATTTAAGCACCACCTATGGGGCAAGTTTGGGTGTGGGGGTTGCCATCGCCTGTGCTCTAGCAGCCCTGGTGATCAATGTATTCAGGGCTCGTAGTGCTGTTAAGGATATATCGTTGTGAAACAGCATAATGGAGTATTGTTCTTTAGACTGCTTGTTTATTTTTCCCAGGACTCATCATGCCAGTTTTACATTTAACCACTCCGTTGGTGCATTCCCCGTTTTTTTCTGCGCAGGCAGGGGCTGGGAAGCAGGTGCAATTAAAGCTCGAGTCGATCCAGCCATCGGGCTCGTTTAAAATTCGTGGTATAGGGCATGCCTGCCAATTGTTTAAGGCTCAAGGTGCACAGCGTTTTATTTCGTCCTCAGGCGGCAATGCCGGTTATGCGGCGGCCACAGCTGGCGCATTATTAGGCATACCTGTAACGGTGGTCGTGCCAGAAACTACCGGAGCGCGTGCGCGGCGCTTAATTCAAGCTACCGGTGCGACGGTGATCGTGCACGGCGCCAGCTGGGTGGATGCTAATGCCTACGCACATACTTTGCTGCAAGCCAGCGATCGCTTCATTCATCCTTTTGATGATCCTTTATTGTGGGAGGGGCATGCTAGCTTGGTTGATGAGTTAGTGTCTCAAACCCGCAAACCAGATGTTATTGTCTGTTCGGTTGGGGGCGGAGGCTTGCTGTCGGGGATTGGCGCTGGTTTGTTACGCAATGGGTGGCAGGACGTGGGCATATTAGCCGTGGAAACGGCAGGAGCCGCTTCTTATGCGGCGGCCTTAGCACAGCAAGGTCCTGTGGACATTGGCGTCATTACCTCTATTGCAACTACGTTAGGCGCCAGGCAGGTGTGTCAACAGGCGTATGACCTATCACATGAGTTGACGATACGCAGTCATGTGTTGAGTGATCAAGATGCTTTACAGGCTTGCGCCAGCTTTTTAGCAGAGCATCGAATTGCGGTCGAACCCGCGTGCGGTGCTGCGTTGGCGGCTTTGCCCGCACTGCGTCAGTATTACCCTGACGCTGAACATATTGTAGTGGTTGCCTGCGGGGGCGTAGGCATAGACTGGGAGCAGATGCGCCCCTACATGTAAAGAAGGGCGCTACTTGCCTTTAACGCATGGTCACGAATTCTTCGGCGGCGCTGGGATGAATCGCCACGGTATTATCGAGGTCTTTTTTGGTAGCGCCCATTTTGAGCGCTACTGCAAACCCTTGTAATATTTCGTCCATGCCCATGCCGATACCATGTATACCCACGACCTTTTCGTCAGGGCCAACGCAGACCAGCTTCATTTTCGTCATTTGGCGGTGCTCGGTGATCGCGGTGTACATAGAGGTAAAGCTAGATTGATACACCTTAACTGCATCGCCGTATTGTTCTCGAGCTTCGGGCTCGCTCAAGCCCACTGTACCAATAGGTGGATGGCTAAACACCACGGTAGGTACATTGTCGTAATTCAAGTGCTCGTCGGGCTTGTTATTAAAAAGACGTTCGGATAAGCGACGTCCTGCAGCAATTGCTACGGGAGTCAGTTCAATACGCCCGGTAACATCACCCACAGCGTAGATCCCAGGAATATTGGTATTTTGATATTTGTCGGTTTGAATATAACCACGCTCGTCTAGAGCTACGCCAGTTGCAGCAAGATTAAGCTGCTCAAGTTTGGGGCGACGACCTACTGCCCAAATAACCTCATCTACCGTGTGTTGTTGCCCGTTTTCTAATGTTAGGGTGATGCTGCCGTCATCATTTTTATGCAGTGATTTTGGAGTAGAGTGTGGGTGCAAGTTCAAACCTTGGGCTTGCATGGCGTCTACCAAGGCAGAGCTTAATAAAGGGTCGAAGTGACGCAAAGGAGTTGCTTGGCGCACAAATAAATGAGTTTCCGAACCTAAGGCGTGTAAAACTCCGGCCAGTTCGACAGCAATGTAGCCTGCACCGATCACCGCTACGCGCTGAGGGCATTGTTGTAGGCGGAAAAAACCGTCGGAGTCTATACCTAATTGGGCTCCTGGAATATCAGGAATAGCGGGCTCGCCACCGACTGCAATCAGGATATGGTCGGCAGTGTATTGTTCGCCATTTACCTCTACGGTGTGTGCATCAATGAAACGGGCATGGCCTCGGATGACGTCCACGCTATTTTTGTTAAGGGTGTCGTCGTAGATATCGTTTAGGCGTTTGATATAGGCATCGCGGTGTGCCACTAATGTGCCCCAGTCAAACTGGTAGGAGGGAGTTTGAAAACCATACGCGGGCGCCATGTCTTGTAGGGCCTCGGCAATATGAGCGGCATACCACATTACTTTTTTAGGGACGCAACCGACGTTGACGCAGGTGCCGCCTAACCGATCGGACTCAATAAGGGCGCATTTTTTACCGTACATGGAAGCGCGGTTGCTTGATGCAATGCCGCCGCTGCCGCCACCGATGGCGAGGTAATCGTAGTGTTTGCTCATGATTGCTTCATTTTTTAACGAATAAGAAGAAGGTGGCTTAGATAGCGACCATATAGGGTCAACTCAGGCACGAGGGAAGTTAATTCATTCTACCTAGTAGCAGGAGGCTGTGCAAACCGCGCGAAACAGGGTTAAAGAGAGTAAAAAACAGATAAAAAAGTGCCCGCAAGATGCGGGCACTTCAGTAGCAACGTCAGTGATGCAGATTAGTACGCCGCAACTAAACCATCTTTACGAGGGTCTGAGCCGCCAACGTAATGCTGGCCTTGACGCAGAATTAGTTGAGCACCACCAAATGCAAATACTCCACTGCCAGGCTCTACGGTTACTTCGTGACCTCGGGCTTTTAAGGCCTCCACGAGTTCAGGAGGGAAGTTAGGCTCTACAGCAACACCCCTGCCTCCGGTTACTCGCCAACGTGGTGCATCCGCAGCGGCTTGTGGGTTTTGACCGTATAACAAGACTCTTAAGGCCATTTGAACATGCCCTTGAGATTGAAACGGGCCGCCCATTACGCCAAAAGACATCTGCGGTGTTCCATCAGCATGCATAGCAAAGGCGGGGATAATGGTGTGGGAAGGGCGTTTTCCACCCGCGACACGATTCACGTGGTCTGGACGTAAGCTGAAACCATGGCCACGGTTTTGCATACTAATGCCGGTACCAGGAACAACGACACCTGAACCAAAGCCCATATAGTTTGACTGAATAAACGATACCATCATGCCGCTTGCATCGGCCGCAGTTACGTACACAGTGCCGCTAGGCTTAGGGGTACCGTATTGAGGATCACCCGCGACAGCGCGGTTAACCAGTGCTGCTCGCTCTTCTAAGTAAGCCGGGTCCAATAGATGCTCGGGCAGGTGTTTCATGTGCTCGAGCTCAGCATGGTGCTCGTAGATATCGGCAAATGCCAGCTTCATCGCTTCTATGCACAAGTGCAAAGTGTCTGGGTGGTCGACACCTTGCTCGCCTACATTCAAATGCTCCAAAATACCTAAAGCCATTAAAGCGGCAAGACCTTGACCATTTGGTGGGATTTCATGCACTACGGATTGAGCAAATTTTTGCTCGATCGTGCCACACCAGTCGGCTTTGTGTGCCGCTAGGTCTTCTAAGGTCATGGCACCTTGATGCTTGGCAGAGAACGCGACGATTTTTTCTGCCAAATGACCGCGATAAAACGCTTCACCGCCAGTGGTGGCAATAGCTTCTAGGGTTGCGGCCTGATCAGGGTTGCGAAACCACTCGCCTGCTTTAGGAGCTTGCCCAGTGGGTAGGAAGCACTCAGCAAAGCCAGGTTGATCGCCTAAGCGCAAACGACCCAATTCCCAAAGGCGCGCAATAATCGGAGACACCGGAAAACCGTTGCGCGCGTACTCTATAGCAGGTGCAGCGACTTGCTCTAGGGATAAGCGCCCAAAACGCTCTGAGAGTGCCACCCAAGAAGCGACTGCGCCGGGAACAGTTACCGACTCCCAGCCTTTGTCAGGCATGGCCTGGTGGTCCTTAAAGCGTTCGGGGCTCCAGGCTTGGGGGGCGCGACCCGAAGAATTCAAGCCATGTAGCTCTTTGCCATCCCATAAAATAGCAAACCCATCACTGCCAATACCACAGCCAGAAGGCTCCACTACGGTCAGAGCAATCGCAGCGGCTAACGCTGCATCTACAGCATTTCCACCCGCCAACAACATGCGTAAGCCCGCTTGCGCCGCCAGAGGCTGCGAGGTGCTTACCATGTTTTGGCCTAATACGGCCGAGCGTGCGGAAGAGTAAGGTTGTGTCCAGTCCATGTGTGTACCTTTATTGAGTAGGGACATTAGCTTGAACGATAACGTCTTTCCAGCGTGCGCTATCGTGTTCGACGAGCTCAATGAACTCTTGTGTGTTCGTGCTGCGGGGGGGCTCTACACCCAGAGCCTCTAGTTGTTTGCGCACCTCGGGATTCTGTATGCTTTTTTGAAAGGCATCATACACTTTATTGAGGATGTCCGGATTGACGCCCTTAGGCGCGTACAGGCCAAACCATGCTAGCGACTCGTATTCCGGTAAACCCGCTTCGATAAAGGTGGGCAGGTTCGGGGTGAGTCCATTGCGGTGCTGCCCTGTGGTTGCCAACGCCTTCAATTGCCCACTACGTATATAAGGCAGCCCAGAGGGGATCGCATCAATCAGTACATGTACATTGCCACTAATCATGTCAGCAATCGCCTGTCCTGTACCCCGGTAGGGGACATGGGACATTGTTGCACCTGTTTGGTGCATAAAAAGCTCTGTATTCAGATGCACGATGGTGCCGGTGCCACTGCTGGCGTAATTGAGCTCATCGCCGTTCTCTTTGGCGTACTCTACGAGTTCTTGCAAGGAGTTGACGGGTACATTAGGATTGACCAGCAAGACGCTTGCGGCATCGCCTAAATGTGCAATGGGGGTTAAGTCTTCGTTGGGTTGATAGGAAAGATTGGTGTACAGGTGGGGAGCAATAGCCTGTGTGCTATTGGTACTTAATAATAAAGTGTAGCCATCTGGTTTGCTGCGTACGGCCTCGGCAGCGCCTATGGTGCCACCCGCGCCGGTCTTGTTGTCTACGATGATACTTTGTCCTAACTCGACGGCTGCTTGATTAGCAATCACACGAGCGACAATATCCGTTGCCCCGCCCGTAGGAAAAGGCACAATTAAACGAATGGTTCGATCGGGCCAATCTTGCGCATTGGCGGCCTGACATAAGCACAGGCTGAAGGCGAGAGCCATACCTATTTTATTGATGAAACTTTGTTGCATTGTAAGCCTCCCCAGAAAAAGACAGATCTTGGGATCATACGAGCAAGCGCTTTGCTATACCAGCAACAAATTACTAGGGTATCTTTGCTAAAAAGGCAAATCAATATCTACGGTGTTTGTAAGCGAGGCAAAATAAAATCAACAAATGTTTGGACGGCATTGGGTAAATGGCGTCCAGCTAGTACCTGAACCTCGATTTGCCGGTTGAGCAACACAGGCTCTTGGATGAGTACAGCCTGCATTAAGCCTTGGTTTAATAGATGCCGTGCAGAGATTTCAGCCGAGACACTGACACCGCCACCAGCGAGCACAAACTGATGTAAGGAATTCATGTTATTGCTGCTAAAGACTGGTTGTAGCGACAGTTGCTGAGCGCTACACGCAACTTCCAGTAATTGACGTACGGTGGTATGCACATCAGGTAGCGCGAGTGGGTAGCTCAATAAGGTGGCCAAGGTAATACGCTTGGAGCGCCCCAATGGATGGTTAGGGGGGGTCAAAGCCAGTACAGGAGCATCTTGGCGATATAGAACATGTAAGTCTTTTTCGGACAAACGAGTGAATTGAAAGCCTATATCGACATCACCCTTGCGCAGTTGCTCACTGATAATGTGAGGGGGTTGCACGTTAACGTCAAACAAGATTCCCTGATGTCGCTGGCGAAACTCGCTAATATGTTGTGGCAGGAAACAGGTTGCTAAACCCTCTGAAGCCGCGATGCGGACTCGGCCTACATTCAGACCGTGCAGGGCGTGAATTTCTTGCATGGTTTTCTCGGCATCGAGGAACACGCGGCGGGCATGAGCAGCCAACGCCTCGCCCGCGGCATTGGGAATCATGCCGCGTGGATGACGCTCGAAAAGTGGAGTTCCAAGGCTTTGTTCTAGGCTACTTATTTGACGGCTGATGGCAGAAGCGGCGACATGCAAGTGTTGTGCCGCTGCACTAATTGAGCCGTAGCGCACGACTTCATAAAAATAGCGTAGCGCGCTGTCCTGAATGCTCCGTATGTTCATAGCTCGGTGGTACGTTTGCGTAGTTTCGGTCGCAGTTGTGCCAGTAACTCGTAAGAGCGCAGGCGTGCAGAGTGATCGTAGATATTGGAGGTCACCATAAGCTCATCGGCTTCTGTGAGCGCAATGAAGGCATTCATTTGTTGCAGTACCGAGTCAGGGTCGCCCACAGCAGAGCACGATAAAACAGAGTCAATCAGAGCTTGCGCAGCGGGTGGGCAGTGGTGGTAGAAGTTAGCTTGTGGCGGAGGAAGTTGAATCGGATGTCCTGTACGTAACGACACAAAAGATTGCTGCCAAGATGAGGCGAGATATTCTGCTTGCTCTACCGTGTCGGCTGCAAAAACGTTAAACCCCAGCATGACATAAGGTTCGCTAAGCTGCTTAGACGGTTGGAATTGGCGCCGGTAGAGTTCGATGGCGGGCATCATTTGCGCTGGCGCAAAGTGTGAGGCAAAAGCATAAGGTAACCCCAACGAAGCGGCGAGCTGGGCACCAAATAAGCTGGAGCCGAGGATCCAAATAGGTACTTGAAGACCTTTGCCGGGCACCGCTAGCACCTGTTGCCTAGGCTCTGGAGACATGTAGTCCATCAGTTCGAGCACGTCTTGTGGAAAGGCGTCGGGGTGTGTATTTAGGTTACGCCGTAACGCTCTCGCGGTGGTTTGATCAGAGCCCGGAGCTCGGCCTAAGCCTAAATCGATCCGGCCGGGAAAGAGGGACTCTAGAGTGCCAAACTGCTCGGCAATGATTAAAGGAGAATGGTTGGGCAGCATAATACCGCCAGCACCCACACGGATACGCTGGGTGTGATTGGCAATGTGGGCGATAAGCACTGCTGTGGCTGCACTGGCAATTCCAGGCATGCCGTGATGCTCGGCTAACCAATAGCGGTGGTAGCCCCATTGTTCGGCTTGCTGGGCAATTTGCACGGACTGGTGAAAAGAGCGTGCCGCACTAGAACCCTGCGCGACAGGGGAAAGGTCTAATACTGAAAGAGGGTAGTGAGTAGGCATGATGCTGACCAAAAACAAAGGGATGTAACGTATAGTCGTAATAGATAGAAGGTTCGTCAAGTCCCCACTTATTTATTTGAGGTTGGTATGGAGCAATCCGCAACTCGTACCCTAGCGCATTATCAAGCCAATGCTGAACAGTTTTGGGAAGGTACGCGCGATCATGATGTTAGTCAAAATATACAGGCTCTCTTGGGCGCACTGCCATCTACTGGCGCTTTAGACATACTTGATTTGGGGTGTGGGCCGGGGCGGGATATTAAACATTTTCATGAGTTGGGTCATAACCCCGTAGGCTTAGATGGCTGCGCTGCATTTGTTCAAATGGCCCAGCAATACACTGCTTGTCCCGTGTGGCATCAAGACTTATTGACCCTAGACCTGCCGGCAGAGCGCTTTGATGGGGTGTTTGCAAATGCCGTACTTTTTCATGTGCCTAGAACACATATTGCCTCCGTGTTAGCACAGCTACATCAATGTTTACGCCCAGGCGGGGTGCTATTCACGTCTAATCCTCGTGGGCAGGGGCAAGAAGGCTGGCAGGCTGGTCGCTATGGTGTGTATTACGACTGGCAAGAGTGGCGTGAGCGAGTAGAGCAAGCCCAATTTGAAGCGATTGATCATTACTACCGCCCAGCGGGAGTGCCCCATGCTCAACAGGCATGGTTAGCTTCTGTATGGCGAAAAATATAAAAGAATGGGCGTTGTGTGTGCTTGGTTTTTAAGTGGTTGATTTTCAAAGATAAAAGTATTTATTCCAAGTATTATCCGCCAAGTTATGCACAATTTTTGTGGATAAAGCTGAAGGCTTAACGACCTTCTTAGCTGAGCTTGGTTTTTTTGCAAAAAATAACATATTCTGTAAAAAAACCAGTCTTTTCTTGTAGTCTATTGTTATTAAAGGTTTATTTTTATCTGTGCACTTGCTTATCTTAGTGTTATCCACAGAATAAGTGGATAAGCTAAGGCGCCTAATGTGGATATGACTGATTTTTTATCAGTTATTTTAAATTGTTGATTTTTAACGTTTTATTTGCATTTTGCCCAGCTTGTTAATAATGCTATCCACATGCTTTGGGGATAAGTGGAAGTGTGATCTCGTTTGAGTTTCCGAACCATAAGCGGCTATTATTTAAGCCTTTCGTCAGCTAGCAGGAGTTAACGCATGGAAAGTGTCAGCCTTTGGGCCAGTGATTTGTCAGCTTTCGAGCAAATAGCCTTGAATTTGCTTTTATCTCTAGTCATATTGGTGGTGGGCTGGTGGATTTCGTCATTGGCGGGTCGTGCGGTAGAGCGGATAATCAGACGAGCCTCCCAAATAGACCACACCGTCGTGCCTATTGCTCAGTCTGTGGTGATTTGGGCAATTCGTATCTTTGTGATTATTGCGGTATTGGCTCGGTTTGGTGTTCAAACGGCCAGTATTATTGCCATTTTAGGTGCCGCCGGTTTAGCGATAGGCTTGGCCTTACAGGGCACGCTACAAAATATCGCTGCAGGCATCATGCTGCTGGTATTACGTCCCTTGCGCGCAGGTGAGTTTGTGTCCGTGGTAGGCAAGGGCGACGGGACGGTACACGAGGTGGGTTTATTTGTCAGTACCTTTGTACAAGCGGATGGCATTTATTTCACCTTACCGAATAGCCTGATCTGGGGCAACCCTATTATTAACTACAGCCGTAATAAAACCCGTCGTCTCGATATAGAGGTGGGCGTACGTTATGGTGATGATGTAGACCAAGCGATTGATCTGTTAACCAAGTTAGTCAGCGCACGCAGCGATGTGTTGCAAGATCCTGCTCCACAAGTCATGGCAATGGGCTACAAAGAAAGCGTCGTGAGTGTGAATATTAGGGCGTGGGCAAATGTCGAAGACTATTGGAATTTGCGCTTTGAACTGCATAAAGACATAGTCAAAACGTTAGCTCAGGCTGGCTTTCAAATGCCAGTGCCTGCGCGGCAGGTATACGCAGTCAATCTTGACAAGAAGCACTAAAGTGGCTGGCAGCGCTATTGAGCGCTTGCCGCAATAACAGTGCAATTTCCTTTTGGCGTTGAGCATGCATGCGCTCGGTAATGGCAGTAATGCTTAGCGCCAAAATGGGTTGGCCTTTTTGGTCGCACATTGCACATCCAACTCCTAGCGCACCACGTACGGCATAGTTGCCTACAACCGAATAGCCACGTATTCGGGTGTTTTCGATCAACTGCCACATGTCCCGTTGTGTCATGCCGCCGTATTGTTCTAAACGCTCCGCATTATGAGCAATGATTTCATGGATGCTCTGATCGTCAAGCTTGGCTAAGTAGGCCATGCTTCCGGAACCTACTCCAAGAGGCTGACGTTTTCCAGCATAAGTTGCCAAAATTTGCACGGGATAAGCACCAATTTCACGCCATAAGCTGACTGACTCATGGCCCTCACGTACCACTAAAAAAACGGCGTCGCCTGTTTCTTGAGCCAGTTGCCTCATAAGGGGCTGCATGATGCAAATGCGGGAATCTTGCTCCGTAATGTTGTTAGTGGCTGTTTGTAATGCTTGGTAACGAAGTCTTGTGGGGTGCTTAGCTACTAAATTGTGCGCAATCAGCGCGGCTAATAGTCGATAAATAGTGGGTCGTTGTAACTGTGTTAAACGTGATAGCTCTGTGACGCTCAAGCCTTGCCCTGCGGCTTGTTGCAAGGTTTTTAGTAATAGCAAACCACGTTGCAAGGTGCGTGGGCCTGCCGTGTCAGTGTCTTTTGATGTATCCATGAGGTGAGTTTGAGAATAACTTATACACAGATCTTCACTCTATTCGACCATTTTGTTCAGTCGTTCGACATCCAAAGGAGTTTGGCCATTTTCAATGCCTTGTCCTAAGCTTTCCAGCGCTTGACATAGTCGATGGATTCGAGCGTCTTGTTGTGCAGTATGCGTAATAAGCTCGTGTAAGACCGTAGTTAAGGGGTCATTGGCCTGTGCACCCACCGCGTAGGCTTCGAAAGCGGTGCTTCCGATATTTTTGTCTGTTATGTCGTTGTTAGTGCGTGATTGTTTTAGTAGCTCTAGTAAGGAGCTTTGCTGCAGGTCGCTTGCTTGACAGGGGGAGTGCGGGGTTGGGGCTGATTCGGGTGCGGCGCTAAGCTGTTCATCAGTGCTAGGAGTGGAAATATCGCGCTTGCTAATAATACGCGCAGGGTTACCAACCGCAGTGGCTCCGGCTGGTACAGGTTTGACCACTACCGCATTAGAGCCAATGCGAGCCCCTGCACCCACGGTAAAACCGCCCAAGATTTGTGCGCCGGCGCCAACCACGACACCCGCCTCTAGAGTAGGGTGGCGCTTGGTGCCTTTGTAAAGGCTAGTGCCGCCTAGTGTGACGCCTTGATAAATCGTACAGTCGTCACCTATAACAGCCGTTTCGCCAACTACCACACCAAAGCCATGGTCAAAAAATACACGTCTGCCTATTTGTGCCCCAGGGTGAATTTCTAAGCCTGTCAGCATTCGACCCACATGTGAGCAAAAACGAGCCAACCAGTAAAGCCGCCGTTTCCATAGGCCGTGGGCCATACGATGGATTAAAATAGCGTGCAGCCCGGGATAGCAGGTGAGAACCTCTAGGCGGCTGCGCGCCGCGGGGTCTCGTTGCAGGATGCACTGTATATCTTCGCGTAATTGACTAAACATAGGTGTTTATTCTTGCATGTTTTTTGGCTCGTCGGGCATATCCCTTCGTGTTTCGGGGACATAGTAGCCCGCAGCTTTGGCCGTTTTAATCATCGCGGTACACAAACCGCGTAGCATATCCACTTCGTCTTGGCTTAGTTGATTGCGGACAAACATATGTTGCATGCGGGGCACCAGTTTCTTGGGGTGCTTAGGGTCTAAAAACTTTACGCCTTCAATCGCACGCTCCCAGTGCTCAAGTAAAGCATGTACTTTCTCATTGCTGGCTAAACGTTTCCCTGGATCTGCCTTACCCTCGGTATGAGGGAGCAGGTCAACGCCGGTATTGCTCAGCAAGGCGTAGCGCATTTCCCATGCCGCTAACTGCAGCGCTTGGGCGACGTTAAGAGAGCTGTATTCCGGATTGGCGGGGATGTGACAGAGGTATTGGCATAGACTAATATGTTCATTTTCTAGCCCGACACGCTCAGTACCCAATACAATAGCTACTTGGCCTGCGTGTTGGTCCAAGTGCTGGCGACTAAGTTCGGCAGTTTGACGTATATCTAAAGGTGGTGGCCCTAAATAGCGCGCCCTGGCAGTGAGCGCAAAAGCCAGGGTAACCGGCTCTAGGGCTTGGGCTAAGGTGGATACTACACTGGCCTGGGCTAGAATGTCGGTAGCGCCACTGGCTAAAGACTGTGCCTCAGGATGCTGTAGTACGTTAGGATCTTTTGGATTAACGAGGCAAAGTTGGTGAAAGCCCATCGTTTTAATGGCGCGGGCGGCTGCTCCTACATTACCAGGGTGGCTAGGTTGCACCATAATGAAGCGAACCTGGGCAAAATTTTGACTAAATGCCGTTGCTTGTGTCTGAGTCATTTAAAATAGCTGGTTTGAAAAGATACTTGTCGTGTAAGACTGGGATGCCTTTGCGGCACAGTTGGATTACGTACAGGTCGATTGATTGTTAAAAAACGGAATCTTATGCACCCGATGCTAAATACCGCCATCAAGGCGGCTCGCCGTGCTGGCAATATTATCAACCGCGCCAGTCTTGAACTGGAGCGTCTTTCTGTTGCGCGTAAAGGCCCTAAAGATTATGTCACGGAAGTAGATCGTGCTGCAGAAGAAGCGATTATTGAAGTGTTGTCCGAGGCGTATCCTGATCATGGTTTTATAGGTGAAGAGGGCGGTGTACGTATGCCCTTAGCAGGTCAAAGTGATGAAACGCCCGAGTATCAGTGGGTGATTGACCCCCTTGATGGTACAACCAACTTTATTCACGGCTTTCCTTTTTACGCGATCTCTATTGCTTTGTTGCACCGTGGGCAAGCACAGCATGCGGTTATTTTCGACACTAACCGTAACGAGATCTTCTCCGCGAGTCGTGGGGGTGGCGCCTTTGTTAACGACAGGCGCGTGCGTGTGTCAGGCTTAACTCGCTATCACGATGCCTTAATTGGTGCGCATGTGGCCGAGTCTGGTTATGGACCAGGACGCAGTTCGCCATTTGCAGAAATGTTGTCTGAATGTGCAGCAGTGCGTCGTGTTGGTGCAACAGTACTTGATTTGGCGTATGTGGCGTGTGGCCGCCTAGATGGCTTTTGCGCTACAGGATTAAAACCATGGGACCTTGCTGCAGGTGTATTACTTATTACCGAGGCAGGCGGTTTGGTGTCTGACTTCGATGGTGAACAAACCTGGAAGGAATCGGGTAATATTTTAGCGGCAACGCCTAAGTTGTTCCCCCAGATGTTGTCTTATATGAAAGATTAAATCCTTGATCAAATCCCACTTTTTGTAGTGGGATTTCCTTATCTGAGCAAGGGGTTACAGGGATGGACTGGTTACTGGATCCCACGGTGTGGGCGGGCTTGCTGACACTAGTCGTACTGGAAATAGTGCTGGGCATTGATAACCTAGTATTTATTGCCATTCTGGTTGATAAGTTGTCTCCAGAGCAGCGTGATCGTGCGCGCATAGTGGGTTTAAGTTTGGCCTTGCTTATGCGATTGGGGCTGTTGACGGTAATGTCTTACCTTATTCAGCTTACCAGCCCCTTGTTTAGCGTTCTTGATCATAATTTTTCGGCTCGCGACCTAATCCTAATAGGTGGCGGCTTTTTTTTGCTGCTTAAAGGAACGCTAGAGCTCCATGAGCGTTTAGAGATACGTACGGTGCATACTGCTCCGGTGCGTGCGTATGCCAGTTTTTGGGTGATTGTGGCTCAAATTGTTGTGCTGGATGCTGTGTTTTCTATTGATGCCGTAGTGACGGCAGTAGGTATGGTTCAGCATTTACCCATTATGATGGCCGCCGTCATTATTGCTATTGCTCTCATGTTGCTCGCTTCTAAGCCTTTAACCAATTTTGTGAATAGTCGGCCTAGTGTTGTGATGCTTTGCCTGTGCTTTTTACTCATGATTGGTTTCTCCTTGCTCGTAGAAGGTTTTGGCTTTGACGTACCTAAGGGCTATCTCTACAGCGCGATTACCTTTTCCATTCTGATTGAAAGTCTTAATCAACTGGCCCGGCGTAACCTGCGCTTGGCTGAAGCGCGACGCCCGATGCGGGAACGTACCGCCGAAGCGGTGCTGCGTATGTTGGGTAAGGGGGCACCTGATGAACAGCTTCCTGCTTATACCCAAGCAAGTGTGCCGCAAGCCGTATTTCGCGAAGAAGAGCGCAATATGGTGAGCGGAGTCTTAATGCTTTCTGAACGCACGGCACAATCCATTATGACACCGCGTAACGACGTGAGTTGGCTCAATCTGAACGATCCTGCTCAGGCGCAGTTGTCCTATATTTCCACCTTGTCTCATAGTATGCTGCCGGTCTGCCGTGGTGGCTTAGATCACGTAGTGGGCATAGGAAGAACCAGCGAGCTGTTGGCCGATTTAATGGCTCATGGCGGTATTCAACTGCAAAACTTGCGCGAACCCGTATATGTTTACGAGTCTGTCGGGGTGTTGCAGTTAATGGGGATTATTAAACAGTCGGGTGGACAGATGGTGCTGGTGAGTGATGAGTTCGGCGCCATTGAGGGGCTGGTGACTCCTTTAGATATTTTTGAGGCGATTGCCGGTGATTTTCCTGATGAAGGAGAAATGCCGGATATCCGGCGTTTAGAACCCGATAAGTGGCAGTTGGACGGAGCCACCGATCTGCATCACTTACAGCAGTTTCTGCGTGTGGATGGCTTGTCAGACGAACATGAGGAGTACACGACGTTGGCAGGCTATTTGTTGAAACGTTTTGGGCAACTTCCCCAAGTTGGAGATCGGTGTGATTTCGATTGGGGGAACAGCCGTTATACCTTCACTGTGCTCGAACTGGACAGCCGCCGTATTGCGTCGGTTTTACTTGAGCGCCACGATTTCGCCCCGGCTGTCACGCCGGACATTGACACTACTTACTAATCGAAGAGATATTGTTTTCATGACTGATCACACCTTGTATATGTTGAAGGCACTGGTGTTGGGCCTGATAGAAGGTTTTACCGAGTTCATCCCGGTTTCTAGTACTGCCCACCTGCTACTGATAGGTGACTGGATTGGTTTTGCCTCAGATCACAATAAGGTGTTCGAGGTGGTGATACAGTTCGGTTCGATTTTGGCGGTGATCTGGATTTTTCGTGCACGCATTTTGCAGTTGATTTCAGGTGTACTGAAAAAAGAGCGTAGTGAGCTTATGTTTGCGCGTAACTTATTAATTGCGTTTTTACCCGCTGCCGTCATTGGTGCGCTAACCATACAATATATCAAAGCGTTGTTTGGCAATCCTATGGTATTTGTGGTGATGTTAATCGGGGGCGGTTTTATTATGCTTTGGGTAGAGCGTAAGCCTCAGTATGCGAAAGCTAGTGATCACGATAATAACGATACCGTAGTACAACAAGCGGCGACAGCGTTCAGCCTAGAGCAAATTAGCTGGAAGCAGGCACTGATTGTTGGCTTTGCCCAGTGTGTCGCCATGATTCCCGGTACCTCACGTTCTGGGGCGACCATTGTCGGGGGCATGCTGGCAGGAATACAGCGTAAAACAGCGACTGAGTTTTCTTTCTTTTTGGCGATGCCTACTATGTTAGCGGCGACGGTTTACGACTTATACCGTAATGGTGGTGCACTAAGCGAGGCACAAACATCAGCGATTGCTATTGGTTTTGTCGCCGCTTTTTTCAGCGCTTTAGTATTAGTGAAAGCCGTTTTGTATTTTGTCTCACGTCATACGTATCGACCGTTTGCTTGGTACCGGATTGCTTTAGGTTGCTGCGTATTTATTTGGCTGATGGCGCGCTAAGCACGTTATTCAAGGCGATGGCGGCAGGTTAGCAAAGGCCGCCTTATTGGGCTGAAGTAAAAAGGGGGCTATCTTGGCATAGCTCCGTGTGCTGATGCTGTACTAGGCAGATGCCCTTTGCACTAATGCTAATGAACCCGCCGCGCTGGTCATGCTCGTAATCCCAGTCAGGTAAAACCCAACGGTACACTAGGGGCTCGTGGCGAAGAATGTGCCGTGCAGGTCTATGGGTATGACCATGGATTAACGCAACTGGGTCAACGGCGCAGGCTTGTTGAGCTACTGCCTCTGGGTTAACGTCCATAATGTAGTTAGGCTTGGTTTTGTTTTGTCGCTGGCTTTTATCACGAAAATAATTAGCAATTTTTTGGCGCCAAGACAGCGGTAAGCGTAAGTAGCAGGCCTGCAACCATGGCCAACGCACGATACGTCGAAAGCGCTGATAGGCGATGTCGTCTGTGCATAGCTCATCACCATGAGACAGTGCAATGAGTCCAGCATCACTTTGCAACAAGATTTGCTCTGGCAGTAGTTCGGCGTTCACGTGACGGGCGAAATCAAAGCCAAGTAAAAAGTCGCGATTGCCTCGCATCAAATATAGGCGGTGATGGCGGCTGTATGCGCGTAAGGCCGAGTTTATCTGCTCTAGCCACGCAGGAGCTTGCTGGCATAGGTCGTCACCTATCCAAGCATTAAAAATATCGCCGCATAAGAATAAAGCGTCCGCTTGCGTGGACGCTTCTTGCAGAAACTTAAGGAAAGCCGCCGTGGTGGCCGGTGTGTCCGGCCCTAGGTGAAGATCAGCGGCAATCCAGAGGGTTCCTGTTTGCTGTAGCTTATTCGACCACAGTGGCGGTTTCAATGATAATGTCCGTTACGGGTACGTCTTGGTGGAAACCTTTATTACCGGTGGGCGTTGTTTTTAGCGCATCTACAACGTCAGTACCTTCGATAACCTTACCGAATACTGCGTATCCCCAGCCGTTAGGTGTGGGTGAAGTAAAGTTTAAGAAGTCGTTATCAGCAACGTTAATGAAAAATTGTGCTGTGGCCGAATGGGGGTCAGAGGTACGAGCCATAGCTACCGTGTACTTATCGTTTTTCAACCCATTGTCAGCTTCGTTTTTAACAGGACTTTCAGTAGGTTTTTGTTTCATGCCTACCTCAAAACCCCCACCTTGAATCATGAAGTTATTGATGACGCGGTGAAAAATCGTGCCATTGTAAAAATCGTTTGCAACGTAGCGCAAGAAGTTATCTACCGTTTCAGGTGCTTTTTCTCGGTCCAGTTCAATAACGATATCGCCCTGGTTAGTGTGCAGCTTGACGCGAGGTGTAGTGCTCATGGTTGTGCCTTGAGGGGAAGTTGAAGAAGTGGCTGCCGCTGGGCTGGTGAGGACACAGCTTAGTGATAGACAAGCAGCCATACTAATGGTGCGCAAAAGTGGCGCGTAGCTAAAAAGATTTTGTTTGGACATGATAATAATCAAGTAAACAGAAGTGGCTATTGTTGCAGAATTTTCAACGTCTGTTGAGCCCGCGTACGAGCTCGACTGGATCCGGCCTTAGAGGCTTCGTCGAAAGATTGGTTGGCAAGCATAAGCTGAATTTCACCCATGTTGCTACGTGCTAAGGTATAAGTTGAGTCGGCCACCAACGCCATTTGTAACGAGTCCAGTGCCATTTCAAGTTTATCTTGTTGCATGTATTCGGCGGCTAAGTTATTCCAGGGCTCGGGTAGTTCGGGATAAAAACTAGTCATGTCTAGATAAATTTGTATCGCCTTATTGTGCTCTTGTAGGCCAGATAGGGCCCGTGCTTTTAAAAAAAGCAGTTGCACATCCGTGCCAGGTTCTAATTCTTGATTGCGCTGTTTCGCACGATTCTCAATGGCTTGTAAGGCGTCTTCGTTTTTTCCTTGGGCCAATAGCAAGGAAATGCGCTCGGTAACTTGAGCGCCACTTAAAGGTAGTGCAGTGTCTGCCTTAGGAGCGAGCACTTCTAGGGCTTGGGCTAATCCCTTCCAGCCGCGTTCGGGTTTAGGTGCAAGCTCTAATAAAGGGTCATTGACAGTAGGCGCAGAGGGGGCAAGCGCGTTAGAATTCAATGTGGCCGGTATCGTGGAAGTTTGATTTTGTGCGTTCGCGATGGGTGCCATTACAGTAAGGGCCAGCATGACGGAAGCCACAGAATGCTTGCCCTTGGGCATATAACAGTAATGTTTGAACACAGTAAATAGTCCGTTAATGTTTGGTTGATTGCCAGACGGGTTGATCTGTTGCTGTCCATTTAGTCGGGCGGCTTGCTATACTAATCGACCATCATTCTAACCTGCGTATTATCAGGAGCGAATATGGTAGTGGGCGGATAGTTAAATTAGTACGCTCACGAACGGCAAGGTCAGCTAGCTTGCAAGTAAAGTAGCATGCGATCGCTTCATACACCATTTTAAAACGATTACAGCCAATGTTGCGTATTTATAACTCCCTCACTCGCTCCAAAGAAGTTTTCCAACCCGTTGAGCCGAATCGTGTGCGCATGTATGTCTGTGGAATGACAGTGTACGATTTCTGCCATCTGGGCCATGCGCGCATGTTGGTTAGTTTCGATGTGGTGCAGCGTTGGTTGCGGGTGCAAGGGTATGACGTCAAGTACGTACGCAATATTACTGATATTGATGACAAGATTATACGTAGAGCCGTAGAGCGCAATCAGCTCATGCGCGAGGTAACGAGCTTTTATATTGATGCCATGCATGCGGATGAGCGTGCTTTAGGGGTGCAAAGTCCCGATTACGAACCACGTGCGACTGAACACGTACCAGCGATGTTAGGGATTATTGCCAAGTTGCAAGAGAATGGCTTGGCCTATCAGTCCGAGGATGGCGACGTGAACTACGCTGTCCGATCTTTCCCTGATTATGGAAAACTGTCGGGTCGTTCGTTGGATGAGTTACGAGCAGGTGAGCGCGTAGCGCTTAATACCGCTAAACGTGACCCTTTAGATTTTGTGCTGTGGAAATCTGCCAAGCCCGAAGAGCCTGCTGAGTCTAAGTGGGAGTCACCTTACGGCACTGGGCGTCCGGGCTGGCATATTGAGTGCTCTGCGATGAGTAAAGAGCTCTTAGGCTTACCGTTGGATATCCATGGTGGTGGCCCTGATCTGAAGTTTCCCCACCATGAAAACGAAATTGCTCAAACGGAAGGGGCTTTTGGTGGTGAGCTAGCGTCGGTGTGGATGCATTGCGGCTCCTTAATGGTAGATTCCGAAAAAATGTCCAAATCGTTGGGTAATTTTCGTCGAATCCGCGACACGTTGGCGGCTGAGTCCGATTTGCACGACGACCACAGTAGTTACACAGCGAATCCGCGTGAAGCAGAAATGGTGCGGTTCTTTATTGTGCGCAACCACTATCGCAGCATGCAAAACTACGCGCCAGATAATTTGCTGGATGCGCAACACGCGCTGGATCGCCTATACCAAGCTTTAGCGAATGTGCCTGCTGAACCCGTTGTGGTCGATTGGCAGCATGAGGCAGCGCAGGCTTTTGCACAAGCGATGAACGATGACTTCAATACAGCGGGTGCGGTGGCGGTACTATTTGAGCTGGCTACCGAAGCTAACCGCACTAAGTCAGGCCAAGTGAGCGGTTTGATGCGCTCTTTAGGTGCTGTGTTAGGGCTTTTGCAGGTAGATCCTCAACTGTATTGGCAAACGAGTAGTCGTTATTTGCAGCAAACCCAGAGTCCAGACGAGTCACTGAACCCTGATCATATTGAGAGCCTAGTGGCTGAACGTACTCAAGCGAAGCTAGAGCGCAACTTTGCCCGCGCCGATGCGATACGCGACGAGCTTAAAGCTAAGGGAATCGAACTGGAAGATCGTCCTGGAGGTGCTACACAATGGCGCAGGGCATAGCCGGTTCTTTGCAGCATAGTGGCGGTCACGCTAGCACGAAACCTCAGTATTGGGACGAGGCGGTGCGCCATTTAGTGAAGCGCGACCGTATTTTGCGTAAGCTGATCCCACAGTACGGCGAGGAAGCTTTGCAGCATACGGCCTCACCTTTTATTACCTTGGCGCGTTCTATTGTCGGACAGCAGGTGGCCCTGCGCACAGCCGATACGCTATGGTTGCGCTTGGTGGAACAATGCGGTGCAGAAATTAACCCGCAAACGTTATTGCAGCAGGATGAAGCAACGTTACGATCTTTGGGTTTGCCGAAGCGTAAAGTTGAGTATATTCGTGATTTGGCGCTACATTTTAACGAGCGTAAAATCATGCCCGATACTTGGGGCGACATGACTGATGAAGCTGTAGTAGCTGAGTTGTGTGCCATTCGTGGGGTCGGGCGATGGACGGCAGAGATGTTTCTTATTTTTAATCTTCATCGACCTAATGTTTTGCCATTAGACGATGCTGGTTTATTAAGGGCCATTTCTCAACATTATTTCAGTGGTGAGCCTGTCTCCCGTTTTGAGGCACGTGAAGTTGCACAAGCGTGGGCTCCATGGTGCACTGTGGCAACTTGGCATTTATGGCGCAGTCTGGACACAGTTGCGGTACGATACTGAGTTAGTCTATTAACTTGAAGACTTAATAATGCGAAATACATTCCTGGAGTTTGAGCAGCCACTGGCTGAGCTTGAAGGCAAAATTGAAGAGCTACGCTATGTGCAGTCTGATTCCGCTGTCGATATTTCAGATGAGCTGAGTCGTTTGCAACAAAAAAGTCAGACGCTAGCGAAAAACATTTATGCCAAGTTAACACCTTGGCAAACCGCTTTAGTGGCACGCCATCCGCAACGCCCCTACACATTGGATTACATACGTGAAATTTTTTCTGATTTCCATGAGTTACATGGGGACAGAATGTATGGTGATGATCCAGCTATTGTGGGTGGGTTGGCACGGTTTAATGGTACGCCTTGCATGGTTATTGGGCACCAAAAAGGCCGTGACACGAAAGAGCGTGCTCGACGTAATTTCGGTATGCCGCGCCCTGAGGGCTACCGTAAAGCCTTGCGTTTAATGCGCTTGGCGGAAAAATTCGGTATACCGGTGTTCACGTTTATTGATACCCCAGGCGCTTATCCTGGTATCGGTGCTGAAGAACGTGGCCAGTCCGAGGCGATTGGACATAATTTGTATGCCATGGCTAAGCTGCGTGTGCCTATTATTGCCACCATTATTGGTGAGGGCGGTTCAGGAGGGGCTTTAGCCATTGCCGTGGGTGATGTGGTGTCCATGCTGCAGTATTCTACCTATGCGGTGATTTCCCCCGAAGGGTGCGCCTCCATTTTGTGGCGTAGTGCTGAAAAAGCCTCTACCGCTGCGGAGGCATTAGCCATTACCGCCCCCAAGTTAAAAGATCTAGGTTTAATTGACCGAGTGATCAACGAGCCAGTGGGTGGAGCGCACCGCGATCCCACCATGATGGCAAGACAGTTAAGTCGAGCTTTAGCGGATGCATTACGTCAACTGACAGGGTTGTCCACAGAAGAGCTCTTGCAGCAGCGCATGGAGCGTCTTATGGCATATGGCCGTGTCCAGGAAGTTCGTTCTTGAGTTGCAGCACGTAGCACAATCGGGGCAGTGGCAAGCTGATCCCGTTTTGTTACGGGCATTAAGCCAGTCGTTGCAACCCTGGTTGAAGCAGGCGCTGGAGCAAGACCGTAAGCTGGCGGTAGCGTTAAGTGGTGGAGCGGACTCCGCCATGTTGGCTGTGCATGCGCATACCTGGGCACAGCAACATGGTGTAGGGCTGCACTATTTTCACATACATCATGGCTTGCAAGGTGCTGCGGACGGGTGGCAGCAGCATGTGCATGCGTTGGCTCAGCATTTGAGGCGCCCATGCCATAGTTTGCGTGTTCACGTGGATAGCACGCGTTTTCGTGCAGATGGCATGGAGTCAGCCGCTCGGCAGGCACGCTATGCAGGCTTGGCTACCTTGGCGCAGCAGTGCCAGATTTCCACTGTATTGTTAGCTCATCATCAAGACGATCAAGCGGAGACCGTGCTGATGCGCTTACTGCGTGGCGCTGGGCCAGACGGATTAGGGGCCATGCAAACGGTTGTGCAGCGCCAAGGCCTTACGTTTTGGCGCCCATGGCTTAGCGTTGCTCGACATCACATTCTACAGGCGGCCGATGATTTTGCCCGCTGCACTGGCTGGTTAGCAGTTCAGGATCCAACCAATATCAATCCAGATTATACCCGTGGCGCGGTACGCGATCGCTTAACCCCCATTCTGGACGAGCGTTGGCCTGGTTGGCAAGGGGTCTTGGCACGTCAAGCTCGTCTTAGCCAAGAGCACAGTCGAATCTTACAAGAGGTTGCTGCCCAAGATTGGAAGGGGCTCGAGCCTGATGAACAAGACGGATTTAGTTTGGCAGCCTGGCGGTTATTGAGTCACGAACGGCAGGCATTGGTATTGCGCTATTGGTTGCAACGCCAAGGCTTGGCTATGCCTACTGAAGCAAGGCTGCGAGATCTCATGCGGCAACTGCGTGGTTTGCATGCCTTAGGGCACGACAGGCATCTTAATGTGAAGCATGGTGATGTATCCATTATGTGCCGCCGCGGACGAGTTTTTTTACAAACAGCCCAAGCGTCATCCAGTTAGATAGCAAACGCGTTAACTCTAGCTGTTATGTTGCCAAAAAAAGGCTTTAGGGATCGCTTTTTGGTAATTCTGTAACATTGCAAGCGTTAGCGTGGCGGAAACCCGTTAGAATAGAGTGTTTTTCCGTGTTTTTAGACACAGCCATTTGAAGCAGAGTTAAAGATGTCCCTTATTGTTCAAAAGTATGGCGGCACGTCTATGGGTTCGGTCGAGCGCATTCAAAATGTAGCTCGTCGAGTGGCGAAGTGGCACGCAGCTGGTCATCAAGTTATTGTCGTGCCTTCAGCCATGTCCGGCGAGACGAATCGATTGCTCGGTTTGGCCAAAGAGCTTAGTGCGCAACCCGATCCACGCGAGCAAGATATGCTTGCCGCAACTGGCGAGCAAGCCAGTAGTGCCTTATTGGCAATGGCTCTCATTGCTCAAGGCGTTCCCGCTCGTAGTTATGCTGGCTGGCAAGTTCCAGTGCGCACTGATAATTCTTATACGCGCGCTCGTATTCGTGCTATCGAGGGTACGCGTATCCGTGAAGACTTGGACGCTGGCCGTGTAGTCATCGTAACGGGCTTCCAAGGCGTGGATGAGGATGGCAACATTACGACACTGGGGCGGGGCGGTTCTGACACCTCAGCGGTAGCGGTTGCCGCCGCCTTGCAGGCATCGGAATGTTTAATCTTTACTGATGTGGACGGGGTGTACACCACCGATCCGCGTGTTGTGCCTGCGGCTCGCCGCATGAAAGTTGTGTCGTTTGAAGAGATGCTGGAAATGGCATCGTTGGGCTCCAAAGTCCTTCAAATTCGCTCGGTAGAGTTCGCTGGTAAATATCAGGTTCCCGTGCGAGTTTTGTCTTCGCTAACAGACCCTTTGATTCCGCTCGAAGAGGAAATGGCTTCGGGCACACTGATTACTTTCGAGGAAGACCAAAAAATGGAAGCTGCCGTCGTATCAGGCATCGCTTTTAGTCGCGATGAAGCCAAGTTTACCTTACGTGCTGTACCCGATACCCCCGGTGTTGCGTATTCTATTCTGGGCCCGATTGCTGCGGCCAATATCGATGTAGACATGATTTTACAGAACGTTTCCGTGCAAGGAATGACCGACTTTTCCTTCACCGTAAATCGTAACGATGCTTTGCGCACCCACGATCTCTTGAGTACTCAGGTAGGGCCTGCGGTAGGAGCTGGTGAAATTGTGTATGACGACACCGTTTGTAAAGTCTCTATCGTCGGAATTGGTATGCGCAGTCATGCTGGGGTGGCCAGCGCGATGTTTCGCACCTTGTCGCAAGAAGGTATCAATATCCAGATGATTAGCACCAGCGAGATTAAAACCTCGGTCATTATTGACGATAAGTACATGGAGCTAGCAGTACGTGCTTTGCATAAAACCTTTGAATTAGATCAGGAAAAATAAGAGACTATAAAAAGCTGGCATTCTATAAAAGAATTATGCTATAGTTACGTCTTCTTTAGAGCTGGAGACGTGGCCGAGAGGTTGAAGGTACTCCCCTGCTAAGGGAGCATATGGCTTATACCCGTATCGAGGGTTCGAATCCCTCCGTCTCCGCCAGCACTAGATTGAAGCCCTTGATGATTCAAGGGCTTTTTTCTTTTTCAAGCCTATGTTCGATGCGTTCTCCACGCAGCGGTTGAAACCGTCTACCCTTACCCTCTTGGACCTTCTTTGTCGCTGTAAGCGCGGTATCTTTTTGCGTGTCTAGCGGGTCAATTAAGCATTCAGCAATTAATTCTTCAAAACGACAGAATAGCAGAATATTGTACGGTGGCATTCTCTAGGAACGTGTATATATTGCGACCGAAGTGCTCATAATAATTTGTGAGTAGTGCACATCATATAAAAACAGAATTCCTGGAGACATGCATGAAATTGATATCTATTATGCCGTTCGCTCGCGCTGCCTGTATGGCCACAGTGCTGGTGGGAGGTGTGTTGACGCAAGGCGTCGCTTGGTCTCAGACACAAGGGGGGACTTTAGTGGCCGTCGTTCAGCCCGAACCCCCTTTATTGATGTCAGGGATTAACCAGCAAGGCCCCACGCTATATGTAGCAGCAAAAATTTATCAAGGCTTATTAACGTATAGCGCCGATTTAACTCCTCAGCCCAGTCTGGCAAAGTCATGGACAATTTCAGATGATGGGTTGGTGTATACCTTTACTTTGCAAGAGGGGGTTAAGTGGCATGATGGGCACCCTTTCTCGGCAGAAGATGTGGTATTCACCGTCGATAAATTGTTGCGTGAGACACAGCCGCGTATCCGTACACTAATTAACAAGTATATAGACAAGATCGTTGCAACAGACGAATCTACGGTTGAGTTTACTTTGAAGTCTCCTTTTGCACCTTTTATTTATGCTTTCGAGGCGGGGTCGATTCCGATTGTTCCTAAGCATTTGTATGAGGGCACAGATTACAAAACTAATCCAGCCAATCTGACGCCAGTCGGTACTGGACCATTTAAATTCGATGAGTGGAAAAGAGGCTCTTACATTAAGTTAGTGCGCAATCCGGATTATTGGAAACCGGGCCAGCCTTATCTGGATGAAGTGATCTTCAGGGTAGTCCCTGATGCCGCGTCACGCGCTGTAGCCTTCGAGAAAGGCGATGTCCACGTGTTGCGGGGCGGCGATGTGGATAACGTGGATGTGAAGCGTTTGCGAGCTTTGCCGGATACCGAGTACTCGCTAAAAGGTTGGGAAATGTACTCCCCCCATGCGTATATGATCATGAATATGCGCAAGCCACCTTTCGATAATGTACTAGTGCGCCAAGCTGTCATGCACGCCATCAATCGGCAGTTTATTGTCGATAATATCTTGTTTGGACTGGGGAAAGTAGCGACAGGGCCGATTGCTTCGACGACTCTACTTTATGACCCTGATGTGCCCACTTATGACTACAGCATCAAGAAGGCCAAAGAACTGATTAAAGAGTCAGGGGTTGATCTGTCAAAAACGCCGGTGAAAATGCTGCCTATACCTTATGGTACTAGTTGGGATCGGATAGCGGAATATACCAAGCAAAGTCTTGAGCAAATTGGTTTTCAGATTACTACCGAGCCGGTTTCTGATGCAGGTAGTTGGTTCACTCGAATCTCAAACTGGGATTATGACCTGAGCTTTAATTATGCCTTTCAATACGGTGACCCTGGTTTGGGCGTTTCCCGACTGTACTTGTCCAGCAATATTGTGAAGGGCACTCATACCGCCAACGTGCAGAACTACGTGAATCCGAAAGCAGACGAACTCATGACGGCGGGAGACCAAGCAGTGGATTTGGCTGAGCGGCAAAAATACTATTCTGAAGCCCAAAAGCTTTTGGTTGAAGACGTGGCCAATGGTTACCTCTTTGAGATTGAGAACCCCACCATTTATCACTCTAGCGTTAAAAACTTGATCAATAGCGCCGTTGGCGTCAGCGATTCATTTGATAACGTGTTTATCCAGAAGTAAGCCCATTACCCATTGATGACTGGAAATCAGGAGTTTAAGCCTGAGCCCCCGGCGTGGGCTGTCGGGGGGTTAGTGCAAATATTCCAAGGATGTATGAAGTGAAACTTTTATCTTTCTTGATGGCGCGTATTGGTAAGGCATTGCTAGTGGTTCTGGGGGTTGTGGTGGTCAATTTTCTATTGATACATCTGGCTCCTGGCGACCCTGCTGCCGTGATGGCTGGAGAGGCAGGAGCCACAGATCCTCAATATATCGAGGAGCTGCGGCGACAGTTTGGCCTTGATAAGCCTATTTTGCTGCAGTTGTGGATTTACATACAGGGAATATTCCACTTGGATTTTGGGTACTCCTATCGCAATGGCCTACCGGTACTAGATCTGATCCTTGACCGTTTACCCGCTACTTTGTTGCTGATGACTTGTGCCTTTGTCTTTTCGATTATTACCGGGGTGACTTTAGGTGTGCTAGCAGCAAAGAGCCGTTTTTCCGGAAAGCGAAAATGGCTGGATAGTCTGATCATGATTTGTGCCTTAGTGATCTATGCGGCACCTTTGTTTTGGCTGGCCTTGCTGGCGATTGTTCTATTTTCAGTGGTGCTCGGATGGTTACCTGCCTTTGGCATGGAAAGTATAGGAGCCAACCTGACGGGGCTTGCCCGGGTTTGGGATATCGCGACTCATCTCGTTTTGCCCACAGTCACACTCGGATGTTTTTTTATGGCGGTCTATGCCAGATTGACCCGCGCCTCAATGCTCGAGGTTATCGGGATGGATTTTGTCAAAACAGCTCGGGCCAAAGGCGTACCTAGCGGGTTGATTATACGTCGGCACGTGTTGCGCAATGCTTTGCTGCCGGTAGTGACTTTTGCTGGCATCCAGCTTGGTCAGATGGCAGGTGGAGCCGTACTGACAGAGACCGTCTTTAGCTGGCCAGGGATAGGTCGCTTGATGTTTGATGCCTTGATGCAACGTGATTATCAACTGTTGCTAGGTGTATTTTTGATGACCTCGGTCATGGTGGTGTTGTTTAACCTCCTTACGGATCTGGTTTATCAGCTCATTGATCCGCGAATCGAATTGGGGGCCTGACATGAAGTTATTTTTCCAGCGTTTTTTTTCTAATAAAGGCACTTTATTAGGTTCGGTAATTTTCGCCGTCATTATTGTGGTCGCCATTTTTGCGTCGCTTTGGTATGAAGAGTCGCCGTGGATGATGGTGGCGACGCCCCTAATTCCCCCTTTCCAGAATCCCGAGTACTTTTTTGGCACTGATATGTTGGGTCGTAACATCGGCGCGGGCTTGGCCTACGGTGCGCGAGTCTCTTTGATGATCAGTGTTGCCTCAACGCTAGTAGCAGTATTTTTCGGCATTTTTGTTGGGGCGATAGCAGGCTATTACGGAGGATGGTTAGACGATTTGCTGATGCGAATGACAGAATTTTTTCAAACCATACCGCAGTTAGCCATGGCAATTGTTGTGGTGGCGATCTTTACACCGTCTATTTATTCCATCATCGGTGCCATCGTGTTGGTTTCTTGGCCTCCTGTTGCTCGTCTCGTACGAAGTGAGTTCATGTCGTTGAAGCAGCGCGAGTTTGTACATGCGGCGATTGGTTTAGGGCAAAAGCCGAGTCAAATTATTTTTAATCAGATTTTACCTAATGCTTTGTCGCCCATCATTGTTATGGCCTCGTTGATGGTGGCCTCGGCCTTACTGACAGAGGCAGCATTGTCTTTTCTGGGTCTGGGTGATCGTAACCTGATGAGTTGGGGCTACATGATCGGGGCGGCGCGCACCATGTTGCGGGAAGCGCCTTGGATGAGTGTTATGCCCGGGTTGGCTATTTTATTCTGCGTTCTTTCCATTAACTTGATCGGTGAAGGACTGAATGACGCCCTGAATCCTCAACTGCGTAAAAAGGGGGCGGCGTAATGCGTGAAGAAGTGCTTTTAGAGGTAAGCCATTTGAGAGTGGCTTTACAAAATGGCGGTGATCGTCCCTACGCAGTTAAAGATGTTTCTTTTCGCGTACAGCGAGGAGAGATTCTGTGCATCGTCGGCGAATCGGGCTCTGGCAAATCGGTTAGCGCGAATGCCATTATGGGCTTGCTGCCTGAAATCATGAAGCCTCAGTCAGGGCAAATTCTCTTTAAAGGAGTTGACCTACTGAAGCAAAAAGAGGAGCAGCGTTTAGCGTGGCGGGGGAAAGAAATTGGCATGATTTTTCAAGAGCCCATGTCGGCGCTCAATCCCATCATGCGTGTGGGCGAGCAGATTGCAGAGGTGCTTGAGGTTCATGGGGTGCACAGTGATAAGGCTCGACAAACGCGCGTGTTAGAGCTCCTGACTTTGGTAGGCTTGCCTGAACCCGAACGCTTAAGGCTTAGTTATCCCTTCCGTTTGTCAGGTGGTCAACGTCAGCGCGTCATGATTGCCATGGCGTTGGCTCTTGAGCCGGAAATATTGATTGCGGACGAGCCCACCACCGCATTGGATGTGACGACTCAGGCCCAAATACTGGCTTTAATCAAAAGCATTCAACAATCCATGGGAATGGGTGTGATCTTTATTACGCATGACTTTGGCGTGGTTGCAGAAATTGCAGATCGTGTGGCGGTGATGGAAAAGGGAGTACTGGTAGAGCAGGGCACTGCCGAACAGGTGTTGAATGCGCCGACGCACCCATATACCCAGAGATTGATTGCATCCGTGCCCCATTTGCGAGCAGGGCAGTGGGACGGCAATATGACTCAGCCTCTGATTGAGGTCAAAAATATAAAGAAAGACTATGTTCTTTCCCGTGGTTTATTCGGCAAGAAACGTCTCTTCAAAGCAGTCAATGACGTCAGTTTTGAGGTCTATCCAGGAGAGACTTTTGGCATTGTTGGTGAGTCAGGGTCGGGTAAGTCGACGTTGGGGAAATGTCTGGTGCGTTTGCTCAGAATCGATAGTGGGCAATTACTCTTTTGTGGTCAAGATATTGCCGATTTGGATGTCCACGAGTTACGTCCATACCGAAAAAAGATACAGATGATTTTTCAGGATCCGTTTGCCTCCCTTAACCCTAGGCATAAAACGGGGCGTCTGATTATGGACGGCCCAATGACGCATGGGGTGGATCGTCATACAGCAGAAAAAAAAGCGCGTGAATTGCTTGAGTTGGTGGGCTTAGGAACTGAGGCGTTTGAGCGCTACCCGAATGAATTTTCTGGCGGTCAACGCCAGCGTATCGGCATTGCGCGGGCGTTAGCCATGGAGCCAGAGCTATTGGTGGCAGATGAGTCGGTATCTGCTCTGGATGTTTCCGTTCAGGCGCAAGTGCTGGAGCTGTTAGCCGAATTACAACGTAAGTTAAATCTGACCATTGTATTTATTACCCATGATTTACGCGTGGCGGCCCAAATTTGTCATCGTTTAGCGGTGATGCAACACGGGGTCATTGTCGAGCAGGGTTCGCCAGGGCAGATTTTTGACGCCCCGCGACATGCTTACACACAGAAACTCATTGATGCTGTTCCGGGTAAAGCGTGGGATTGTTCCCGAGTCCAAATGTTACGCAATGACGTCAGTCATTGAGCTCCTAGAAAAGGTATCTTGTATGTCAAAAGATTTACGCATTCGCAATGGCGGACAAATAGTAATAGAACACTTACGCAACTATGGTGTTCGGCGCATTTTTATGGTGGCAGGGGAAAGTTACTTACCCTGTATCGATGCCTTGTATGACCATCAGGGTGAGATTCAGGCGGTTGCATGCCGGCAAGAGGGTGGGGCTGCCTATATGGCCGAGGCGCACGGCAAACTGACCGGTACGCCAGGTATCTGCTTTGTCACGCGAGGGCCAGGGGCTACTAATGCCAGCATCGGGGTACACACCGCGTATCAGGACTCCACCCCGATGATTTTATTTGTCGGACAGGTTGATGCGGGCACGCAAGACCGGGATGCTTTTCAAGAAATTGATTATCGGCGTATGTTTTCCTGCATGAGTAAATGGGTCGCTCAAGTGGACAGCACAGAACGATTGCCAGAGTATCTGGCGCGGGCCTTTGCGGTGGCCACCCAGGGCAGACCGGGGCCTGTTGTGTTGGTCTTGCCGGAACAGGTTTTATGGGGTAGCGCGACAGTGGCTGATGTCATGCCCTTCAAAAAAGCACACCCCAGTCCCATGCCATCCGAACTCGCGCAGATGCAAAGTTTGCTGCAACAGTCTGAACGGCCATTTCTGTTGCTGGGTGGTAATGGTTGGACTCCCGCTACACGCCAGATTATTGAATCGTTTGCCAGCCGATATCAAATCCCTGTTGGGGTGGGCTGGCGTAGGCAGGAGTGTTTTGATAATCGTCACCCTAATTATGCAGGGCACGTAGGCTATGGGCTGACCGCTGAATTAGAGCAACGCATTAAAGAAGCCGATCTGATCATCGCATTGGGGTCGCGCTTAAATCAGCCTACAACCGTGGACTATACCTTGCTTGTCAGCCCGCAGCCTACGCAACAGCTGATTCATATCTATCCAGATGCTGATGAATTGGGTCGAACCTATAGGCCGACTTTAGCTATTCAGGCAGACATTCATGGGTTTGCAGAGGCAGTCCAAAATTTGCAGCCGATTTCCGCGCCGGCGCGAGGGCAGCATGTGGTTCAGGCAAATCAACAATACTTGGATAGTTTGGTTCCTTTAGATATGCCGGGACCTATGAATCTGAATACGGCCGCCAGCATTGTGGCCAAACGCTTGCCGATCGACTCTTGTGTAACGGCAGGGGCAGGTAATTTTGCCTTATTTCCTCATCGTTATATTCAGATATCGGCGCCAGGGACACAGTTGTCGCCCATTTTGGGTGCCATGGGGTACGGTTTGCCAGCCGCTATCGCGGCCAAGCTTGAACAGCCAGAGAAAGTGGTGGTGTGTTATGCGGGTGATGGATGTTTTCAGATGACGATGCAAGAGCTGGGTACCGCCGCACAGCAAAAGCTGGGCATGGTCGTTTTAGTGTTTAACAACAGTACCTGGGGCACGATACGCATGCATCAAGAACGAGAGTTCCCAGGGCGCGTGATTGGTTTGGGGCTATCTAATCCTGATTTTGCCGCTATTGCTCGTGCTTATGGTGGGCATGGCGAAACGGTTACCCGTACTGAAGATTTTGCTAGTGCCTTTGATAGAAGTCTGGCCTTTGCCGCCAGTCATCATTTACCCGCATTAATTGAAATTCAGTACGACGTAGAAGGCATTAGCCCAGAGACGACGCTGAGCCAAATACGCGAAGCGGCGTTTGCTTTGCGGAAAGAAAATTGATCAAAGGACTGGAATGAACGCTTTTTTTACGCGCGCTCAGATGTTGCACGACCCTCTTCAATTTATGCGTATGGGACGAATTGCGGAGTGCAATGACTTGCCCAGTCGTACCGAGGTCTTGCTTGATGCTCTGGCTAGTGTGGGAGTTTCTGTACATGAACCCGCAGACTATGGCTTAGACCCTTTATTGGCCGTACATGCTCCCCATTACTTGGCATTTTTGCACGATGCCTACACACGCTGGAGCGCGCACGCACAGGCCGGGCCCGAGGTATTACCCAACGTTAGCTATTACTTGAATGCACGTCAGGAAGACCAGATGCGTAGCCCCTGCCGCTCGACATCCATAGTAGGCCAAGCAGCATTTTACTTGGGGGACCTTGCCTGTCCGATTGGGCCGCATACCTACACCTCTGCATTGCGCTCGGCGCATACCGCGCTGGCAGCCTGCGACTCGGTATTAGGGGGCAACCGTGCTGCATATGCTTTATGCAGACCGTCGGGTCATCATGCGCATAGCGACAGAGCAGCAGGCTTTTGCTATGTCAATAACGCCGCGGTAGCGGCACAACACCTGCGGGGAAAATTCTCCAAAGTGGCTACGTTGGATGTCGACATTCATCACGGAGACGGCACGCAGCAGATCTTCTATCGACGTGATGATGTATTGACCATTTCTATGCATGCCGATCCGACGGAGTATTACCCCTATCAAACTGGCTACGCTGACGAAATAGGTTTTGGCGAGGGTGAAGGTTACAACCTGAACCTGCCTTTAGCACATGGCTCAGGCAACGCTGAGTTTTTAGCAGCGCTTGATCAGGCAGGCCAGGCAGTGACTACATTTGGTGCCGAGGTTTTAGTGTTGTCTTTGGGGTTCGATGCACACAAACAGGATCCGTTAAGCGTGCTTGAGCTCGACACTGATTGCTTTTACGAAGTGGGGCGGCGTATTCAAGCGCTAAATCTGCCTACAGTGATTGTGCAGGAAGGTGGGTACGCGATTGATGAAATAGGGGGGTGTCTGCGCGCCTTTTTACGTGGTTTTCTTCCAGCTTCTATTCGATAAGGATGGTTATGACTTTACACAATGCAGCCTACTGGAAACAAAAATCAGCTGAATTAAGCTTACCGGCTCAAGCCTTCGTGAATGGGAAGTTTGTACCTGCCTTAGGAGGGCGTGTTTTACCTATCATGAACCCGGCCTCTGCCGCTGTGCTCACACACGTGGCTGATTGCCAAAAAGAAGACATAGACTTGGCTGTGCAAGCAGCAAGACAAGCCTTTGAATCAGGAGTGTGGTCTGGGAAAAGTCCGCGGGAACGTGGACAGTGCTTAGTGGCCTTGGCGGCGCTAATTGAGCGTGATAAAGAAGAGTTTGCCTTACTTGAAACCTTGAATGTGGGCAAACCTATTGCTGAGAGCTTATTGTTTGATTTACCCGAGGCGATCAAAACATATGCGTGGTATGGCGAGGCCATAGATAAGATTTATGACGAGATTGCCCCTACAGGCGCGAATGCCTTAGCTACGGTGACCCGCGAGCCACTGGGGGTTATTGCCGCGGTTGTCCCGTGGAACTATCCATTATTAATGGCCTCATGGAAAATTGCTCCTGCATTGGTAGCAGGCAATTGCATCGTAGTCAAACCGTCTGAACTGACGCCCTTGAGTGTGCTGAAGTTGGCGAGCCTTATGGAAGAGGCGGGCATTCCCCCCGGCGTTTTTAATGTGGTTCCAGGAACAGGTCCTGAGGCGGGTCAAGCTTTAGGACTGCACCCCGATGTGGATTGTTTGACCTTTACAGGGTCGACAGCCACAGGGAAGCGTTTCATGGAGTACTCCGGTCAATCAAACCTAAAGCGAGTTTGGCTTGAGTGCGGCGGCAAGTCTCCCCATATCGTATTTGATGATTGTCCTGATTTGGATAAAGCGGCCTTGGCCGCAGCGGTGGGCATCACCTCTAATCAGGGCGAAGTGTGTATTGCTGGTTCGCGCCTATACGTTCAAAGCGGCATCTATGAACAATTCATGGAAAAGCTAAGCGCGTGTATACAGGCGATACGGCCCGGTGATCCGCTGGACCCCGAAACCACAATGGGAGCTATTGTGGATGAGCGGCAAATGAATAAAGTGCTCGACTACATAGAGAGTGGTCAAGCCCAAGGAGCGCGCTTGCGTTTAGGGGGCCAGCGTACCCGAGTCGATACAGGAGGCTACTACATTGAGCCCACCGTATTTGACTGTGATTCAGAGGCGCTATCCATTGTCAGCGATGAGATTTTTGGCCCTGTACTGGCAGTACTCCGCTTTGATACCGAAGAGCAAGTCATTGCTTACGCCAATGATTCCATTTACGGACTGGGCGCTGGATTATGGACCTCGAATTTAGGGCGGGCGCACCGAGTGTCGCGCAAACTTAGAGCAGGTCTAGTTTGGGTCAACTGTTTCTTTGATAGCGACATTACGGTTCCTTTCGGTGGCGTAAAACAATCGGGAAGTGGACGCGACAAGTCTTTGCACGCTCTCGACAAATATACGGATCTGAAAACTAGTTGGTTCAATTTAGAGCCCTAACGCGTAACGATTGATTGTCTTTTTCGGGGAAATCGGTGGAAACAAAAACTTTGGTGCTTACCGGCGCAAGTCGCGGGATTGGCCACGCGACTGTTAAGCGTTTTAGTGCTGCTGGCTGGCGTGTGATCACTCTTTCACGCCAGGCTTTTACGGATGATTGTCCCTGGAGTGCTGGCGCTGAGAATCATCTGCAGCTGGATCTGGGAAGTACCGATGCGATCGAGCAGGGCTTAAAAGACCTGAGCAAGCTACTGCCTGAGGGCAAGATCCATGCTTTAGTGAACAATGCCGGCATTTCCCCTAAAAAAAATGGTGGAGGGCGTATTGGTGTATTGGATAGTGACTATCAAACATGGTTAAGCGTATTTAACGTCAATGTGTTTGGTGCAGCGCTAATGGCCCGTGGCCTGTTCCACCAGCTAAAGGCAGGAGGGGGAACGATTATCAACGTTACTTCTATTGCAGGGGGGCGGGTCCACCCGTTTGCTGGCTCTGCTTACGCAGCTTCCAAGGCGGCTTTGCTTGGTTTGACACGTGAAATGGCTCATGAGTTCGGCCCTCATGGCATTCGTGTGAATGCGATCTCACCGGGTGAAATCGATACGGCTATCTTGTCTGCTGGCACCGACGACATCATTAAAAACAGCGTCCCGTTGCAGCGCTTGGGTACGCCCGAGGAAGTGGCCGCCGTCATCCTTTTTCTATGTTCATCGAATGCGATGTATGTCAATGGTGCAGAGATACATATCAATGGTGGGCAACATGTCTAGCGGGAAACTGCTATTTATTTTCGGAGAGTAATCCGTGACTTGTACAACACTATCCGGAATTATTGAGCCCTTAAAAACGTCTCCACCCGATTGCAGCGTCCAGACTGCTGTGCAACTGGTGCAACAGCATTATGGGATGCGGGTGACGGCTACGCGCTTGGCCAGTGAACGTGATCAAAACTTTCATGTGCGCACGGCCGAAGGGCAATCTTTTGTTTTTAAGATAGCCAATACGGCGGAAAGCCATGAGGTAGCGGCTTTTCAGACGGCGGCACTAAACCATGTGGCTGCATTAGACCCTAGTTTGCCCGTCCCTCGTGTGATTAAGACGCTAGATGGAGAGGATAATTTCTTTATCCCTTTGAATGGGCAGCAAGCCGTAGTGAGAATGTTGTCTTATCTTGAGGGTGAGCCTTTGTATAAAGCGCCTAAAAGCCGGCAGCAGCGTTTCAACATCGGTCATTTGTCCGCGCGCTTGTCACTGGCCTTAAGAGATTTTCATCATTCGGCTGCTAGCCATCATATTTTATGGGATATAGAGCACGCAGGACACCTACGGGAGTTACTGGTCCATATCCCGGATAAAGATAATCGTGTACTTGCTGAGCACTTTTTGGACCGGTTTGATCGCCATGTTCAACCCGTTTTACCTTTGCTGCGTACACAAGTCGTCCACAACGATCTCAATCCGCATAACTTATTAGTTGATCCCACGCAGGTCACTCAAGTGGCAGGAATCTTAGATTTTGGCGATATGGTAAGGACGGCATTGATTAACGACGTGGCAATTACCTCTTCTTATCTTTTAGATTCTAAGGGGCATCCGCTTGAGCCCGTCGCTGATATGCTGGAGGGCTATCAGTCAGCCAGTATCTTGGAGTGGGCTGAGATCAGCCTACTGGTTGACCTCATCGCCACCCGGTATGTGATGAATGTGGCGATAACGGGATGGCGCGCGGCACGCTACCCGGAAAATAAAGCTTATATTTTGCGCAATAACGAAGCGGCATGGGCTGGATTACGGTGTTTGCAATCCTACCCGCACTCCGAGCTCCAAGAGTATTTGAGAGCTAAGTGCTACGCCGCAGTCATGAGGAGCCCGGCATAATGGTGGATCAAAATTTATTACAGCGGCGTCGGCAATTGCTAGGGCCTGCGTATCGTCTATTTTATGATGAACCTCTCCACCTAGTGAGGGGCCAAGGAGTGTGGTTGTACGATGACCAAGGCAAGGCTTACTTAGACGCGTATAACAATGTGCCTGTGGTGGGCCATTGCCATCCACAGGTGGTGCACGCGCTTTGTACTCAGGCCAGCATCCTGAATACACACACTAGATATTTGCACGACAGCGTGCTTGAGTACGCCGAAACTTTGTTGGCCACGTTTCCCAGTCCGTTGGCGCAAGTTATGTTTACGTGTACTGGCAGTGAGTCTAACGATCTGGCGTTGCGCGTAGCGCGTAGTGTGACGAAAGCAAAGGGGGTGATTGTAACCCGGCATGCTTATCACGGAGTCACGCAGTCTACCGCTGAACTCTCCCCTGCCCTAGGGGCCGCTTATAGCCAGCCTGATTTTGTGGAATTAGTGACAGCGCCCGATCCGTATCGCCATGGGGTTGAAACCTGCCAATTGTTTCTTCTCGAAGTTCAAGGAGCGATTGAACGTTTAGCTCAGCGCGGCATCGGTGTGGCAGCTTTTATGTTTGACTCGATTTTGTCTAGTGATGGGGTTCTTTCTGATGTCACCGATGCGCTAGTGCAAGCGGCCGCTGCCGTAAAAGGCGCCGGCGGTCTGTTGATTGCCGACGAGGTCCAAGCGGGCTTTGCACGCACCGGTACCCACATGTGGGGTTTTGAGCGGCATGGACTCATGCCTGACTTAGTTACCCTAGGAAAGCCGATGGGTAATGGTCACCCTATGGCTGGGGTGGTAGGGAAAGCTGATTTGTTCGACCAGTTTGGGCGTGAGTGTCGTTATTTCAATACATTTGGGGGGAATCCGGTTTCGTGTGCCGTGGGCCTTGCGGTGATGAATGTGATTCAGAGCGAAGGGCTGTTACAGCATACTCACCTAGTTGGAGGTGCCTTGAAAGCTGCGCTGAACGAGCTGGGGCAAAAACACGCTTTAATCGGGGATGTGAGGGGAGCGGGCTTATTTCTTGGGGTGGAGTTGGTAGAAGATAAAGTAAACAAGACGCCCGCCACCGAGCAAACCGCGCAGATTGTGAATCTCATGCGTCATAAGGGAGTGTTGATCAGCGGGGCGGGGCCGCGTAACAATGTGCTGAAAATACGTCCGCCTTTGCCTTTTTCAATAGCGAACACAGAGCAGTTTATTGATGCGCTGGACGCATCGTTCAATGAGCTTTACTAAATTACACGGAAACATAGGCAGCGCAATGAAAAACTCTATCACAATGAACGAATCGCGTTTCTGGAAAACGATGGTAGTTTCCAATGGGATTGGAACCCATAGAGAAACAGGTCTAAAGCGCTTAGCCTTTACCGAGGAGGATAAAGCCATGCGCGATGTATTCGTGCAATGGTGTCGGGAGGCAGGGTGCGAAATCACGATTGATCAAGTGGGTAATATTTTTGCTCGGCGTGAGGGCACGGTGCCGGGCTCAGATCCCGTCGCCATGGGCAGCCACCTCGATACTCAGGTGAATGGGGGGCGCTACGACGGTATCTTAGGCGTGCTGGCGGGTTTGGAGGTGATTCGTACTCTCAATGACGAGGGAATAGAAACCTTACGCCCACTTGAGGTCATTGTGTGGAGCAACGAAGAGGGAGCCCGCTTTGTGCCTACCATGGGCGGATCTGCCGCTTTCTGTGGCAATTGGGACTTAGACTTCATTTTGAATGCGAAAGACGATGACGGCATTACCTTTGAACAGGCGCTGCAGTCGACGGGCTATCAAGGCTCAGCACCCTTGCCAAGTCGACGACTCGACACCTATTTAGAATTGCATATCGAGCAGGGGCCTATCTTGGATGCCGAGCGCAAACAGGTGGGGGTAGTGGTGGGTGGGTATGCTGTTCGTAGTTTGGTTATTGAAGTCAAGGGAGAAACTGCACATGTGGGCCCTACGCCTATGGACCAGCGTCGAAATGCCATTGTAGGAGCGGCCTACGTTACCACGGCGCTGAATGAGATTGGCTGGAAATATCATGCGGAAGACGCGAAAACCACCACCTCCCGTATTGTCGCCTTTCCGAATAAACAAGGGATTATTTCTGAGTATGCTGAAATGATGGTTGACTTGCGTCATCCGACGCAAGCAGGCGTAGAAAGCATGCTGGCAGAGTTGAAGCAGGCAATCGGTAAGGCGCAGCAAAGAGCTCAAGTTAGTATCCAGATCGTAAAAGAACTCAAGTACGGCATGGATAGTTTTGACAAAGAGGTCATCTCAGCAGTGAAGCAGAGCGTTAAGAAATTGGGGTATGACTCTATGGAAATTAAGAGCCAAGCAGGGCATGATGCTTATCAAGTTGCTTTGGTCGCGCCCACAGCGATGATATTTACACCCTGCGATATGGGCTACTCTCATAATGAAAAAGAAGACGCTACCCCTGAGCAACTTAGCCCAGGCTTGAATGTGCTTTTGCATAGCGCGCTGGCAAGGGCTAATCGTCCTTTGTAAAAGAGTTAGCGGTTCCAGCTCATCGCTCCTAGGAGGCCAACTGTGCTTAAAATCAAACTTGATCGGATTGATTTAAAGATTCTTTTGTTGTTGCAAAAAGATGCTCGTATTACGAACTCGGCTTTGGCCGAGAAAGTAGGTTTGTCATCTAGCCCTTGTCTTGAGCGAGTACGTAAGCTTGAAAAAGCGAAATTGATTAATCAGTACCGGGCTGTGCTCAATACCGAGCGTTTAATTCAGCACGTGCATGTGTTTATGGAAATTACGCTGGAGAAGCATTTTTCACAAGACTTTGTGCTTTTTGAAAAGTACATTTGTGCCATGCCAGAGGTTTTGTCATGTTCGCTAATTAGTGGGGATTTTGACTATCTATTGCGAGTGATGGCCGTGGACGTGGCGCACTTGCATTCTATTTCACAGCGGATGTTTGCGGCGGAAATTGGTATTGCCAAGCACTTTACTTACATTGCATTAAAAAACGTGAAAGACACCACTGAAGTTCCCTTGGAGGAGCTATTAGATGCCCGACAGCAGACTGTATGTACGGAATTTGATGCAGTCTGCCCTCAGGGGCCAGCAGCGAACAGAGGGGGATGAGTTGGGTATCTAATTTTGTTAGGCCAGGGTTACTTTGATCTGCATCTGTCAATATGTTTTTTTCCTATGTTCTCTCTGACGGGGAGAGCTATGCTTTGTTTGAGGCCTTGATTACAATCTCGTGGTGAGCCTGCTGTTTTAATACTGGAGTGACCCATGATCAAACGAGTGATAGGTATTTGCTGCGCGTTTTTTCTCGGTTTTGCACCGACAGGCGCTTATGCTGATGATTCGCTCAGCGACCTGCATGTACGTCAATACGTGGCGAGCCTACCTGCTATGCAAGCAACGCTGTACGAATTGATACGCGATGGTTTGTTTTGGCAAGAGCCGGGAGCGGCGCTCTATCACGCTATAGAACAGGCTGCGCAAGCTAATGGGACAGAGACCTATCGTCAACTTGACCGCCAAGTACGAGCCTACGGTTTTGACAGTATTGAGCAGTGGACGTTAGTAGCAGACCAGGTACAGATGACCCGCCAATACATGGCCGATGCGCAGGCGATTGAGCAGCTATACACAGAGCTTAATGAGCTGGAAAAGGTTTTGAATGCCAATGCGCGGCAATATTCTACGGCCGAGCTGGAGCAATTATTAAAAAGTTTTGCACAAAGCAAACAGCAGGTGCTGGCGTTAGTTGCAACGCGTGATTTGGTGCCCTTGGTGCAACCTTATGTGGCTCAGTTGGATGCGGCCATGTCGGAGTATTAACCTGCCGAAAACGGCATAGGTAGAGTGTTTGCATTTGATGCTTCCGCATTTGTTTTGACATAGTCAAATACAGGAACAAAACGTACTTTTTTCGCGTATGTATGCGCAAAATACATGTTATGTGTTTCCTTTATTCATAGTGTATAGTGCACTTCTCTGTTTATTTCCATTTGTGCGTATTATTGCTATTTGGCATTGTTTCTGTCGATGGCGGCTCCGCTAGATGTGCTCGAGGTGTAGTGTGCGCGTAGACTTCTTAATTATTGGTGCTGGTATGGCCGGATCAGCCCTGAGTTTTTACTTGGCTCAGCATGCTAAGGTTCTGGTTATTGATAAAACCCCTGGCCATGTACTGAATGCTCGGGGATGGGCCTGTGGCATCGCTAGAACGGATGGGCAACCCCAGTTGGTACGTGAGTTATGTGCCCTCAGTGTGCCCCAATTAGAGCAGCAAGGGTGGAGCCAGTGGAGGCCATTTCTGTATACCGCTGCAGTGGGCCAAGGTGCACTGCTACAGCAGCGACAGCGGCTTTTGCAACTCACGGGAGAGGCAACGCGCTTAGTGTCAGCAGGGCATCTACGAGAGTTATTGCCCGTTTTGCGGGATGACTATCTTGAAGGAGGCTTGTTGCTTGATCAAGTTCTGGAGGTCAATGCCCTAGGGATGCAGTCTTGGTTGACTGAGCAGGCGCAGCAGGCAGGCTGTCGGTTTTTAGTTGATAGCGCAGTCACCGAAGCCATTTATAACGCTGGGCGGTGGCACGTGAGATTAGCTAACGGGATGAGCTTGGAGGCCAGCGTATTGATTAATGCTGCTGGGGCAGGGGCGAACGACCTAGCCGAGCTTTGTGGGGTGGGTGCTAAGGATCTGGTGACGAGCGAATATACCCATTTTCTGTTTGATGCTGAGTTTGACGGGGTTAGCCGCCAGAACGCTGTGGTGGCAGGTATTGACGCCAGTTATACCTTGCGCACGTTAGAGCGGCACATTTGTTTAACTTCCAGCCTTGTCCCTTACGTAAGTACTGAGCAGGCTCAGACAATGGCACGACGTGCGCAAATAGATTTAGCCTATAGCATCTATCAACTGGAAAGTGTGAGTCGTATACGAGCACGTTTTCCCGTTTCTAGTTGGGTCGAACGCTTATGCCAAGCTAAGGATGGGCATTATGTAGTGGGCTGGGAGCCTAATAGTCATCCATTTTTTTGGTTTACGGCTTTTGGTGGCAGTGCGCTACATGGATTGTTAGCAGCCTCTGAGTTAGCCAGTCATTTGCTCTTACAGAGCAGACCCAGAGCAGCGCTAGAGGCGTTATCTTGGCAGGCTATGCAACCAGGCCGAGAAATAGTGCCTGCAGGAAGCTGGCGGGTTTAACAGGACTGCATACTTGAGCCCCGTAGGCAAGCTTGGAGCTTGCCTACGGGGTTTTTCGTTAGGGTAGAAAAACTTTACTTGCCTACTAACTCGCTGACATCAATGATGTACATTTGACGTATGTTTTCATGCACTGAGTCTATGCAAACGAGCTGGCCGTCGCGGCTCCAGCGTGGGTGCAAATCACAGCGATTTTCCTTGCGTAAGTTTGGGTCCGTGTAAAAGCTACCCAAGTCATAACGTAGATCTTGTTCCATATCGTACAAGAAAAGAATGCGTTGATTCGTTTCTGAGTCTGGGTAAGTGTCGCTCAACAACCACCGTTTATTCACAGGAGAAAAGGTCATGTGGCCGTTTTCATCTAGTACGGTAGCGCCTACGACTTCTACTGGGCCATTATCCGCGTCCGTATAAAGATGGTAATGGATGCTGCCTTGATGGGGCCCCCAAACGATAATACGGTTGTCATCGCACCATAGGGGGTGAGATATCTGGTATTCGGATTTTTCGTAATCAAAAGTACCTACAGCACTGGGATCGAAGTCCTCGGCCAACTGGGGCAAGGGGTGATCGGAGCATTCAAGTAAACGCATATCAGTACCATCGGGGTTGATGGTGATCAGGCGATGTAAGAAACATGTTTCATCTTTCACTCGCTCGGTCCAGCGGTGAAGGAATAAGATACGCGACGAAGCTGGATTGATCTCTATATGGCTAACCCAGTGTATGGCTTTATCCATAGAGGGTACATGGTGAAAACTCTTCAAATCAGCATAACTGACTAAAAGCTGATGTTCGCCTGTGTTCAGGTCTAGGTAGCGCAGACCATCTGTGGTTGGGGCCAGCGCTAATGGTGCTTGGGGCTCTGCGTCACAATAGCCGATTGTTTCGTGCGTGATCCATAGGCGGCGGTAGTCAATGCTAATGGCAAACTGACTGTTGGGCGCCACAACGTAGATGGGAAGGTCTAAATCACGACTGGTTCCGGTATCAATATTGAAAATACGCGAACCTAAGTTAGGGTACGGTGACTGAGTATTCTGGCTGCGGATGTTATAGATAATTTGACGGCCAGGCTGACCATCTAACCACTGGGATTGGCAACCCATTTGCCAGTTCCACGTGGTGGTGGTGTCAACCACGGTAAAGGCATCTTGGTTTTCTAAATCAAAAAAACCGATTTCAGCTTCTAAGTCCGCTTGTAAGTCGGCATCCATCATGGGAACCTGATTGGCTAATAGATAGCGATCGGAGCGATCCCAGGTTGACTTATTGTAGTAACCAAAGAAATGATGTTTAGGCCCTGTGCCAGCACGGCGTATGGGGCAGGGGTACTTGATAATTTTTTCAGACATGCAAAGAGTTCCCACTCGGATATAAGCTCATAAGAGGACGAGTTCAGCCGTCATGCAAGACTCAAGTTAGCACTCATGGGGTATGTCAACAAATTCTTTTTGTTGTACAATCTATTCAGTTTTGATATAGAGTTTTTTAGGCGCTTAAGTATGTCCAGACCCCTTAATTTTCAACAAATACTGGCTTTTAAAGCAGTCATGGAATTGGGAACGACGATACGCGCTGCCGAGTACCTGAATACAACGCAACCCTCTATTAGCCGACGCCTTAGCGAAATACAATCGGCGACTGAGCTAGAGCTGTTCGAGCTGCATCGCGGGCGCTTGCGGCCTACCAGCGAAGCGAAGCTGTTATACAAAACCATACAAAAACACTTTGATGGCTTAGAAAGTATTGAAAATGTCATCGCCATCATGCGTCGTTCAGGTGTGGGCGTGCTGCGCTTAGGAAGCACATCTACCTTGGCATTAGGCCTACTGCCACCAGTCACACAGGAGTTCTTGACGCTATTTCCTGATGTACACATCGAAGTACAGACAACGACGACACAGCAATTGGTGGATTACTTGCATCAAGATCTTATCGATGTGGCGTTCAGTACAGGTAATCTTGAGTCTGATTTTGAGGCCGAACGGGTGCACCAGTCTCAGGCTGTTTGTGTGATGCCCAGTCTTCATCCATTGGCGAGTCGGGCGTGTATTCAGCCCAGCGATTTATTACAAGATCGCTTATTGTCGTTAAGTGATAATGATGACTTTACGATACGTTTACGAGGCATTATGCGCGACTTGGGTATAGAGCCTGAGCGCACTATCGCGGCTACTTCGTCGATTACCATTTGTGCGTTGGTGGCCGAAGGATCTGGCTTAGGGGTGGTGAACCCTTACGTGGCTCGTTCGTTCGCAGGGCGCTTAGCCATTAGGCCTTTTGAGCCCGCTTTAGATACATCCGTGTATATGGCGACACCTAACCGCAGTACGCCTTCATTATTGGCACGCCACTACATGGATTTATTGCGAAAAAAAGCGGCCCAATTGACGGTGCCGCCTTCATCCGCAGATCTACATTTTTAATCTACTTTTGGGTCTAGCGCGTCGCGCAGGCCGTCGCCAACCAAGTTAAACGCCAAGACGGTTAAAAATATTGCCAAGGCAGGGAACAAGGCCACATGAGGCGCCAAAACCATGTCAGAGCGGGCATCGTTCAGCATAGCGCCCCACTCTGGAGTAGGTGGCTGGGCACCCATTCCTAGGAATGACAAGCTAGCCGCCGTGATGATGGATGTCCCGATACGCATGGTACCGTAGACCACGATAGGAGATATCGTACTGGGTAAAATATGTTTAAAGATAATGGTCCAGTCCGATGCCCCGATGCTGCGCTCAGCCTCAATGTACGTCATATGTTTAATGGATAAAGTATTGCCACGTACTAAACGAGCAAAGGCTGGCACACTGAAGACGGCCACCGCGATAATGACATTGATGATGCTAGAACCCAGCACAGCGACCACTCCAATCGCTAGTAACATGCCTGGAAACGCGAAGAGTACATCAGACATGCGCATAGTGATGCGATCCCACCAGCCTTCGTAATAGCCTGCCATCAATCCGAAAAAAGTACCTACGATAGCCCCTAAGGCGACGGATATTAAACCGGCTGATAAGGAAATACGCGAGCCCATCAAGATGCGGCTTAATATGTCTCGGCCGAGTGAGTCCACACCAAACCAGTGCTGCCACGAGGGACCTTGGTTTAAGGCATCGTAATCGAAGTAGTTCTCAGCGTTGTAAGGCACGATCCAGGGGGCCAAGATAGCCAGTACAACCAGAAATGCAATAAAAATAGCGGCTACAACAGCCAGTTTTTGTTGTTTAAATTTACGCCAACACTCAGCCATGGGCGTCAGAATTTTTTCTTCTTCAGCACTGTTGACCGCAGCATTGGGTACAAAGTTGGAGCTCATGATGGGTCCTTTGCTTATTTCAGACGTATGGCTGGATTAATCGCCCCGTAGAGTAAGTCTACGGCCAGATTAATGAGCAGGAACTCTAGCGAGAAAAGTAAAATCAAGCCTTGTATTACGGGGTAATCACGCATATTGACTGAGTCAATCAGCAGACTGCCCATGCCGGGCCAGCTAAAAACCGCTTCCACAACGATTGAGCCACCCAACAGTGTCCCAAACTGTAAGCCCATCATGGTGACCACTGGAATTAAGGCATTACGTAATACGTGTTTGTTGATCACACGCTCTTCACTCAAACCTTTAGCGCGTGCAGTACGAACGAAGTCTTCTTTGATCACTTCCACAAATGAGGCGCGCGTGAAGCGGGCCATAATGGCGGCCACACCGGCGCCAAGGGTAATAGAGGGCAGTATGTAATGCTGCCAACTGCTCGCACCGATAGAGGGCAGCCAACCTAGATAGACAGAAAAAAGTTGGATCAGCACCATACCTAGCGCAAAGGCAGGGAAGGAAATTCCCGATACGGCTACTGACATGCCCAGATGGTCAGGCCATTTGTTGCGCCAAACGGCAGAAATGATCCCGACTACCAGACCAAAAACTATAGCCCACACCATGCTGGTAACCGTTAGCATCATGGTGGGGAAAAAGCGCTCCGCGATCAATCTGGAAACGGGTTGATTGATTCGCAAGGAGGTGCCGAAATCGCCTTGCAACAGATTGACGACATAATGCATAAACTGTTCAGGTAACGACCTGTCCAATCCCATCTGGTGACGGATAAGCTCAATGGTGGCACCATCGGCATCAGGGCCTGCCACTAAGGCCGCCGGGTCGCCGGGTAGTAAGTGAACAAACATGAAGACCGCCACCAGTACGATGATTAAGGTGGGGATCATGCCGAAAATGCGTTTAAGTGCGTAAATAAACATGATGTGATGCGCAGGCTGGGAGGGGAGGCAACCCTCCCGTTAATGACAAAGTAATCTAGTCGCGTTATTGCAATTCGATTTCAGGGTAGTAGAAGTTGCCATCAGGCATAACGTACATACCTTTCAGCTTGTCGCTTTGGCCATAAACGTGATCGCGAGTTACCAAGAAAATCCATGGTGCATCTGCCCAAACTTGTTCTTGAGCCATTTTGTACTGAGCTGTTTTCTCTGCTTCGTCGGTGGTCAGCAACGAGGCCTCAATGGCCTTATCGACTAACTCGTTGGAGTAGTAAGCATTGTTCTCGAATGCAGGTACCCAAGAAGAAGTGGCCAATAAAGGACGCAGGACCCAATCAGCCTCACCGGTGGACGAGGCCCAACCAATGTAATACATGCGGTTGCCAGCGGTTTCTGGATTAGATACCTGCTTAACCCGTGCGACTCGTTGGCCCGCTTCCAAAATTTCGATGGATGTTTTTACGCCAACTTGTGCCAATTGCTGTTGTAAGAACTGCACGACTTTCGTAGCGGTGCCATCGTTATAGCCAGACCAGAGCGGCACGCTAAAGCCGTCTGCGTAACCCGCTTCCTTAAGTAGTTCACGCGCTTTGGCGGGGTCGTATGGCCATGGATCCATTTTTTGCGCGTACTGTACGCCTTGAGGTATTACTCCTTCCATTGGGCGCGCGTACCCAGCGTAAGCCACTTTAGCTAGAGCCTCTTTGTTAACGGCGTAGTTCAGAGCCTGACGAACACGAATGTCGTTAAAGGGTTTGACTTGATAGTTCAGCGCTACGTAGGTATCGGACACCGATGGGGTAGCGACGATTTCAATGTTTTTAGCTTTCTCTAGTAGCTTGGCTTGCTCATAAGGAATAGGGTAGGCAAATTGCGCTTCGCCAGTCTGAATCACTGAAGAGCGAGTATTGTTATCGGTTACAAAACGGAACGTTAATCCGTCTACTTTAGGCCAGCCGGTGCGCCAGTAATGATCGAATTTTTCTACTTTAACGTGCTCAGATGGGCGCCATTCGAGGAATTTAAAAGGGCCTGTGCCCACAGGATGGGAGGCGATATCTTTATTGCCATATTTTTCTAGCGCGGCAGGCGAGATAATCATGGCGGCAGCATGCGCTAAGGTACTTAAAAAAGCGGAGAACGGTTTTTCGAGCACAAAATCTACAGTGTGCTCATCAATGACGTTCACTTCTTTGATAAGGCTAAACTGACTCCAGCGTGACAATCCATTGGCTTTATCTAAGACGCGGTCAAAGGTGACCTTAACGGCATTGGCTGTAAAGTCGGTGTCGTCATGGAATTTAACACCTTGGCGTAGTTTGATCGTGTACACCAAGCCGTCTTCACTTACTGAATAGTCTTCAGCCAGTACCTTTTGAATCTTAAGATTCTGATCGAACTCGAACAAGCCCTCATAAATTGACTTGCTGACTGATCGAGTGATCGAGCTGTTAGTGTTGTAGGGGTCAAGTGACTCAATGGCAGAGGAAATGGCCAGGGTAACTTGTTTATCGGCTGCCAGGCTTAGCGGGGCGTTTAACGTTCCTACACATAGCGCGGCGGCTAATAGAGCTGCTTTAGGTTTAAAGATTTTCATAGGGTCTTTACCTGCGATGGAAAGTGAAGAAAATCGCGCTTAGCTGCGCGCAACAAAATGTCCGTTTCCGATATCCTCTAGCGTCAGGATAGCGGGCTCGTCACCAATGGCTCTTACTGGACTAGGGATTTCGTCCACTTGCAATTGGCGGCTCATTGTTCGACGAGTAGGGTCAGCCACGGGTACAGCTGACATCAGCTTTTTGGTGTACGGGTGCTGGGGGTTTTCAAAAATAGCATTGCGTGGGCCAATCTCAACAATCTGTCCCAGATACATCACTGCTACACGGTGACTGACACGCTCAACCACTGCCATATCGTGTGAGATAAACAAGAACGAGACACCAAGCTCCTGTTGTAGCCCCATCATTAAATTAACAATTTGGGCTTGAATTGAGACATCCAGTGCGGCCACTGATTCGTCAGCGATTACCACTTTAGGATTCAGCGCTAAAGCCCGTGCAATGCAAATACGCTGACGTTGCCCACCTGAGAACTCGTGCGGATAACGCTTGGCAGCATTAGCAGGTAAGCCAACACGCTCTAAAAGCTCAGTCACTCGTTGTTGTGCTTGTGCACGGCTCATCACCTTGTGAATTAACAGAGGTTCCATAATGGAGTAACCCACGGTTAGCCTAGGGTCGAGCGAGGCATAGGGATCCTGAAAAATAAATTGTATATTGCGGCGAAGCTGCTGCAGTTGAGGGCCCTTCAAGTCACTGATGTCATGACCATCGAAGATTATTTTCCCCGCTTGGCTGTTCACCAGTTTGAGTAAAGATCGGCCAGTGGTAGATTTACCGCAGCCCGACTCACCTACTAAGGCAAGTGTCTCGCCAGCCCACAGGTCAAAACTAATGTGTTCTACCGCATGAACGCGCTTGGTGACTCGATTGAGCAGTCCGGTGCGAATATCAAAGCGAGTGCTTAAATTTTGTACTTGTAGAATAGGCTCGGCACTGTAGTCGGGGGCCTTGGCTTGTACAATTACCGGTTCAGTGTCGGCTTGGCGTGCATCCACTTGAATGAGCTCAAAGGGTGCAGGCAAAATGGTGCCATGCATGGAGCCCAGTTTGGGTACGGCAGAGAGCAGTGCCCGAGTATAGGGGTGCTGGGGGGTACTGAACACGCCCTCAGTGTTGCCTTCTTCAACTTTATCACCGCGATACATCACCAACACGCGATCAGCTACTTCGGCCACTACCCCCATATCGTGGGTGATGAAGATGACGCCCATTTGCATTTCTTTTTGCAATTCCCGGATCAACTGCAAAATTTGCGCTTGTATCGTGACATCTAAGGCGGTCGTAGGTTCGTCAGCAATAAGTAGGGCAGGTTTACAGGCTAAAGCCATGGCAATCATGACTCGTTGGCGCATACCGCCTGATAGTTGATGAGGAAAACGGCCTATAACTGACTGCGCGTCCGGAATACGTACTTGGTCCAGCATACGTAATACGGCCGCATGCGCTGCGGAGGCGGTTAAGCCTTGGTGTAAGCGAATAGACTCTGCAATTTGCTCGCCGACGGTAAATACAGGGTTCAGCGAAGTCATGGGCTCTTGGAAAATCATGGCCATGTCGGCGCCACGTATGCTTCGCATCAACGTATTATTGGCTTGATCTAAACGCACAATCTCTTGATTGCGGCGACGCAGACTCATGTTGCCATGGGTGATTTTTCCACCTCCATGTTCCACCAAGCGCATCAATGATAACGAGGTGACAGACTTTCCTGAGCCTGACTCTCCGACGATGGCAAGTGTTTCACCTTGAGCGACGGTGAAGCTTAAATGCTTGACCGCATCAACTGTTTTCTGATTGCGGCTAAATTGCACGCTCAGATTCTCAACAGCGAGAACTTGCTTTTCTTGTAGAACGATTGGCGTAGTCATGTTGCGTCAGTAAATAGGTACATGTTTAAACATCAAGCTGTTGTTGAATCAGCAGCTGGGTGCGTTCTAGTTGGCTATCTGTGTGTCCCAGCCAGTCTTGAATCGTGTGGGCAAGGTGATAGTCAGGACTCACACCTGTCCCTTCGTATAATTGCCCATCTTTTTGGAACGAAGCCATCGTAGAGAGCATGAAACTTACTTGGCTGTGCGGCAGTGTGAATGTTATGGCGTTGCCACTGCGGCCATTGGTTGGCATGCCAACCAATTGGATATTGCCCCAATCTTTAAAGCTGGAACTGAAAATGTCGCCAGCACTGCCAACCCCCCAGTCCACCATTAGGTAAACGGGCTTGTCGTAGTAGTACTTTTGACTATCAGGACGCAATGCCATGAAGTACCAGTCACTAAATGCTTTGGGAGGGGGCTCCCACACGGGTTGAAACGTAGACAAGAATTGCTCTAAGGCTGCAATGTCCTTGGCAGCGACCATAGGGTCATGACGATAGGGCACCTTTTTATCCCAGGTATCGAGCTGACCTATAGGATTAAACTCTGGCTCCTGGCCCTTAGGGATGCGTAGTTTGCAAACGTTGGCTATGTAGGGCGCAGAGTTTGGCGCCATAAAGTAAGGGAACAGCGCCAAGAGGTTATCTCTGACGCCGCCACCACACTGACGTGCATCAATAATCAGGGCGCGGCTATCTTTAAAGCGCGCCATGTTGGCATGAATCAGCGGAGGCAGGGCGTCATCATGTTGGGAGTAAATGCGTAGATACGCAATATTGTTATCCAACATACGACTTTCTTTGGGTAGATTGAGCGGCGCAGGCGGTGTGATGAGCTGTTCACTTAAGCTCACCTGGTGCTCGACTAAGGCATCATCATTTGTATTACGTAAGCTTATGCGCAGTATGTCGCGTTGGGGTAGGCCTAACTCATTACGCAGTAGACCTATGTAGCGCATAAATAGAAAACCACGCAACGTTTTTGACGAGCTAGAGCCATAGGTGCCAGCGCTTAGTGCATCAGCACAGGCTAGCCAACTGTCAATGGGAAGGCCATCTATACTGTGTACGTAAGGGTAGAGCGGGTCTAATAGCTCGCGTTGTACAGGATCATAGGCAAAACATAAACGACCGACACGCCCGAAACACACAGGGCTAAAAACGGCAGGAATGTACTGTTCTATGTTGACCAAGCGCCCGTGAGCATCCCCAATTTCTTGCAGTATTTTTTGGGTAAGCAGGGCGATTTGCTCAACTTGTACTGTGTCGGGAAGTGTCGCTCGTACGCTGTCGAGCACTGTTCGGTAGGGAAAGCTAACCGACAAAGCATACGATGAGCGCTCGGCAATGAATTGTGTCAGTTGCGTCAAGTCAGCATTGGCGTGCTCACGGCTTAAGAGCGGGTAAGCGCTTTTATCTAGGGCAGGGCTCAGAGCAACGGTATGCGGGGTGCAAGTAGAGTAGCTGGCCCGAGACGCCTGATGAGAAAAACCATCGAAAACAGTCGATGCAGTAGGCATGGCAGTCATATATATTAGTAGTGCTTAAGCTATCAAGACGATGAGGCAAATGTCTGATACCTATACAAAATCTTTCCTATGTATCTATACAATAAGCCCGATTTCTTGATACAACTAATTCTTTGATTGGGATACTCTATGCACAATTGATATACCTAGGGTTTACGCTGGTATAGCATAAAGCGTATTCCGCCGCAGCGGTAACGGAAAGACTCAGGCTTGATTCAGGCCTGTATAGTTAAGCAGGTTGTCGCCCTGTTTATGACAAGAAGCAGCTTATTTTTAAACGAATAAAATGGTTTGCCTTTTCTACCGGCCGACAAGCTTGATTGTTCACACCTATAAAGTGGAGGACCTATGAGTAGTAAGCATATGCTGATTATTGATCCACAAAATGATTTTTGTGATTTGCCGCCGTCTTACTGGGCAGTAGACCCGCTTTCTAAAACAGGAGCGCGCCTGCAGCCTAGTTTGCCTATCGTAGGTGCTCATGCTGATATGCAGCGTTTAGCACGCTTTGTTGAACGAGCTGCTAACTCTTTGGATAGGATTACCGTCACCTTGGATTCCCACCTGGGCGTATCCATTGAACGTCCTAGTATGTGGTTAGCGCAAGACGGTGGTGAGCTACCCGCTTTTACCCCCGTACGGGCACAAGACGTGCAGCAAGGGCGTTATCGCGTGCGACATTCAGCATTCAAGACTATTGTTATGGATTATTTATTGGCACTAGAGCAGCAAGGCCGTTTCACCCACATGGTATGGCCTGCCCATTGTGAAGTGGGTACGTGGGGGCATCAAGTGCATGCTGATATATTGAGAGCCCTTCATGGGTGGGAGGCAATGAGCGGTATACCTGTAGCGAAGGTCTTAAAAGGTATGAGTCCCTATACTGAGCATTACAGTGCTTTAGTGGCCGAGGTGCCCGATGTGGCCGATCCAGCCAGTCAGCTTAACCAGACTTTATTGAACAGCTTAGAGGCTTCGGATATGGTGATTGTAGGCGGTGAGGCAGCGTCCCATTGTGTGCGCTGCACCTTAGAGCATATTGTGCAATACGGACGGGACGGGGACTTGTCGCGTTATGTGTTGTTAGAAGATTGTGTCAGCGTGATTAGTGGTTTTGAAGACGACTATCAGATTTTTTTGCAGCAAGCTAAAAAGCAGGGGCTACGCCTAAGCACCAGTACACAGTTACTTGCTGAGCTGCAATAACGGGGTCATCAGCCTTAGTTTATAATTCCGACTTTATTATTTGTCATGGGAGAGTGGTATGGAAAACAATACTCAGGTGCCAACCACGCAAGCTAGTACTGAGGAAATAAACGCTAAACGTCGTTTAACGATGGTCATCTATGGCTTGTATGCGTTAAGCCTTTTTATGGGTGGCTTGCCTAGTATCGTGGCAATTATTATGAATTATGTTAAACGCGATGATATGCGTGGTACTTGGTTAGAAAGTCACTTTGAGTGGCAAATTAAGACCTTCTGGTGGACGCTGCTAGGGGGGGTAATATCCGCTTTACTGCTTATGATAGGCGTGGGGTTCATTTTACTGGCAGCCGTTGGCATCTGGTACATATACAGAATTGTGAAGGGCTTTTTGCGTCTTAACGACAATCAGGCTGTGTCCTAGAACCAAAAGATTGACAGAATCGGCGCTGAGGCGCCGTTTTCTTTGCTTTTTTAAAATGTAAAAGGAGTGTAGTGAGGATTGTGCCCTCTAAGTAAATACAGCGTTGCTATCACGAGTGATGATTTGTGGTTAAATCAGGTAAATTCAAAACAATGCGCTCGCCTAAGTAGCGGGAGCTTATTGAGACAAGTTATGCAAAATATATATTCTATCGATGGCATTATTCCTGTGGTGCACCCCACCGCTTACATTCATCCAACTGCTGTTTTGATCGGCGATGTCATCATAGGGCCTGGCGTCTATGTCGGCCCCCTAGCAAGCTTGCGTGGTGATTATGGGCGTATCGAAATGAAAGCAGGCTCAAATGTTCAGGACGGCTGTGTTATCCATGGCACCTATCGGCAAGATACTGTCGTGCACGAAGACGGACACATTGGGCATGCTGCCGTTTTACATGGTTGCACGATTGGAGTGAATGTGTTGGTGGGCATGAATGCGGTGGTAATGGATCATGCTGATGTGGGGGCTAATAGTATTATTGGGGCACAGGCTTTTGTGAAAAAAGGTATGCAGATACCGCCATATAGCCTCGTGACCGGCGCCCCCGCACAAATCATTCGCCAGCTCGATCAAGCGACCATTGATCGCAAGCACTTTGGCACTCGTTTATATCAGCGTTTGGCGCAACGGTGCCTGCAAAGCATGGAACAAGTGGAGCCTCTCACCGCCCCTGAGCCTGATCGCCGACGCTTAACAACGGATATGATATTTCCGCTTGAATGACATCCTCATGCCAAGACTGATGCGTGTGTGGATTGGCGTGGGCTTAGCAAAAAGCGCGTACTACTGCCCATCCAGTTCTTCTTGTGAAGTGGCTATGAGTGCCTGGAATATTTGATTGTGTAAGGCACTGCTTGAGCGGTTTTTTTTGACTTATTGCAGCATGTTATAATCCTTGCTGCTTAAAGTTTTAACGTATTGTGTTGTTATACGTTCTGCATTAACGCGTATTTACGCCTCTTGTTGTTCGCCACGGCGACAAAATAAATCTATTACTTTTCACCCATTGTGGCGTAAAAACTCAGGCGTCAATGCCTCTAGCTAGCCTCCCTGATAATTGGCGAGGCTTATCCATACTTTTCTGGCCCTACGGTTAGGGTTAACAGGCTTCAATGACCAACGCTGTGCCGTGTAGTGCAGACTGGCGGTGAGGCTGTCCACGTTGCCGTCATAATGCGCTGGGCAAACACAGGCGACGAGTGGACTTACCATTGCACGCAAGAAGGAGTTAAAAGGTGGTTCTGTGGAGCTTATGAGCTTTATCCTCGCCCATATCGATGTTTTGATGGCACGTACTGTGCAACACATTACTTTGGTGGGCATCGCGGTAGGTTTAGCCGTATTACTAGGTGTACCAATAGGTATTGCGATTACTCAGCACAAGCGGGTGGCTGATTGTGTGCTGTATATGGCTTCTGTGATGATTACGATTCCCTCGATAGCCCTATTTGGCCTGATGATTCCATTACTGTCACCAATCGGGTACGGCGTAGGCCCGGTTCCTGCCATGGTAGCTGTCTTGCTGTATTCGCTCCTACCCATCATACGTAACACGCATTCGGCTATTCATAATCTTGACCCAGCATTGCGGGAAGCAGCAAAGGGGATGGGTATGCATCCTTGGCAGCGCCTTTGTCGTGTGGAGATTCCTATTGCGATGCCGGTGATTATGGCTGGAGTAAGAATCGCAGTGGTGATGAATATTGGTGTTATGACCATTGCCACCTACATCGGTGCCGGGGGATTGGGAGACTTTATCAGCAATGGGATTGCACAAACAGACAGACTACAACTGATCACCGGGGCGTTGGCTGTCAGTGTATTGGCAGTGTTTGCCGATTACAGCTTGGCAGCCTTACAGCGTTACTGGACGCCAAAAGGGGCGTGAATGATAAAAAGGATATAACAAGGCAAAAATATGATCCGATTAGATAAGTTAACCAAAATATTTGATTTGCCTGGGCGTCAGGTCATCGCTGCAGACCAAATATCCATGGAAGTGCCCGAGGGTGAAATTTGCGTGCTGTTAGGGCCATCAGGGTGCGGTAAGACAACCACGTTAAAAATGATTAATCGCATCATTACCCCGACTTCAGGCAAGGTTTTCATTAACGGCCGCGATACCGCACAGATTGATACGGTGCAATTGAGGCGCAGTATAGGGTATGTTATCCAGCAAATTGGGCTTTTTCCTAATATGACAATAGAGGAAAATATTTGCGTAGTGCCTAAGCTACTGGGTTGGGACAAGTTAAAAGCCAAGCGTAAAGCAGCCGAAATGCTAGAGATGATGGCCTTAGATCCTGCAACGTTTCTACGGCGCTACCCTAAGGAGCTATCTGGCGGGCAGCAACAGCGGGTGGGTGTAGCACGTGCCTTAGCGGCAGATCCTCCGGTTTTGCTGATGGATGAGCCCTTTGGTGCGATTGATCCGATCAACCGAGAAAGCATACAAGATGAATTTTTGAAGATGCAACAGGTGTTGCGCAAGACGGTTTTATTTGTCAGCCATGATATTGATGAGGCAGTGAAGATGGGCGACAAAGTCGCTATTTTTCGCGAAGGTAAACTGGAGCAGTTCGCCACTCCTGATACCTTATTAGCGCATCCTGCTAGCCCGTTTGTGGCTGAGTTTCTGGGCAATGACCGTACCCTGAAGCGCCTGCGGCTATTACGAGTTAGTGATGTTATCGATGTGCACGCTCCTACCGTACAGCTTGCATCAACCCTAGTTCATGCGCAAAGGCTGATGCAAGAGCATGGCCAGGCCTATATGGTGGTCGTCGATGCTCAACAGGCTGTGCGGGGGGCTCTTTACTTGGAAGATATACTCGAGAAAAGTGGTTTGGTGCATGAGCATTACGAGCGTCTACCTAGTAAAACATATATGGAAGAGGATTTACGCTCTGCCGTCTCCAGCATGTTTCGCCATAACGTTTCTTGGTTGCCCTGCGTGGATGAACAAGAGCGATTCCAAGGTTGCATTACACAGCGTGCAGTGCGCCATGCATTAGGGGATATCTATCGTGTTGAGCAGGAGTCGGAATGAGACGTTTGTTTCCCCTAGGGTACGGGGTGGCAGTGCTATGCCTTTTATTCGGGCTGGGTTACCGACATCAGGAAGTGTTGCTCCACACGATGGAGCTGTATCAGGAAGACATATTTTATTTAAGCGTTGAGCATATAGAATTGGTGGCCATTTCGGGCGGCTTGGCCATAGTGGCAGGTGTGTTGCTGGGAGTGTTGTTAAGTCGTGCCTTCATGGCTCGTTTAGCTGAACCACTGATTCAGGTCCTGAATATAGGCGCTACCATTCCTACCTTAGCGGTATTGGCGCTGTCTATGAGCGTGTTAGGAGTGGGCAAGATCCCCGCCTTATTCGCTTTGTGGGTCATGGCATTGCTGCCTATTGTGCGCAATACCTACGCCGGACTTAAGTCAGTGGCACCACATTTAGTTGAGGCAGCGCAGGGAATGGGCATGCGACCTTTTTTTATCGTTTTGCACGTTGAGCTGCCCAACGCATTGCTGGTCATTTTTGCGGGTGTACGGACAGCTATTGCCATCAATATAGGCACTGCTCCTCTGGCTTTCTTGATAGGTGGAGGCGGGCTAGGCGAGCTTATTTTTACCGGTATCGATTTAAATGAAATAGACATGTTGCTAGCGGGCGTGATTCCTGTCGCCTTATTAGCGGTGTTGCTTGATTTTATATTGGGCCAGATGCAGTACTGGCTGATTCCGCGGGGCGTGAATCCTGCGCGTTGAGAACAGTCGAGTCATCTACTTTTGTAATCTAGGAGAGAATATGTTTAAGAAAATACTTTTTAGCGCCGTGACAGCGTCAGTCATGCTAATGGGCAGTGCAGCGTTGGCCAAAGAGTTAAGGATTGGTGCAAAAAGCTTTGCTGAACAGCAGTTACTGGCCGAGATGACAGAACAATTGCTCAATGGTAACGGCATCGCTGCTAAATCCATGACTGGCATGGGGAGCAGTTTATTGCGTCAGGCGATGGAAAATAAACAAGTTGATCTGTGCTGGGAATATACAGGAACTTCTCTCATTACCTATAACAAGGTGACAGAACGCTTAAGTCCGGAGCAAACCTACGAACGTGTAAAAGAACTAGATGGGAAGTTAGGCATGGTGTGGCTTAATCCTGCCCAAGCTAGTAATAGTTATGCCTTGGCAAAGCGAGGCGGTGAGCTGGAAGAGATCAACACTATCAGTGATCTGGCGTCGAGCTATCAAACTGACAAGGCACTTAAACTAGCGAGCACGACTGAGTTTGCTAAACGTAGTGATGGGTTATTGGGCTTACAGAAAGAATATGATTTTAGGGTAGGGAGAGCTAATCTCGTTTCCATGCATCCTGGGTTGATTTATCCTGCGCTACAAGAGGGGCAGGTCGATATAGGAGTGGTGTTTTCTACGGATGGACGAGTGGCTTCCATGAATTTTACTATTTTGGAAGATGACCAAAACTTTTTCCCCAGCTACAACATGACGCCTGTTGTATTGCAAGAGGTAGCAGATACTCAACCCGAGGTGGTGAATCTGCTCAATCGCTTATCAGCAGTTTTGGATAATCCAACCATGCAACGTTTAAATGGTGAGGTTGCAGTAAATAAAAAATCGGTGCAGGAAGTAGCCCAGAAGTTTTTACAAGAGCAAGGCCTAATCGCTAGCTAGGAGCAATATAGAGCTGCTCAGTACAGCATCTAGAAGTTAGCCGACATAGCCTCTTTTTGAGGCTATGTTTTCTTTCTCATTTGTAATCTAGTTCCTACATACCTAATATCGCTCTTCAGCAATAACAGTTTTAAGAGTTTCTATAAAGGCTTGGGCGAGTCGAGATACGGGCTCGCTTCGTACGTGTATCAGGTAAATATGTAAAGAGGGTGCGTTCATGATAGGACGGGTCACGAAACGGCTGGTGGCCCAGCTTTGGGCGGAAAATTGATCGACTAACGAGATGCCTACGCCGGCCTGTACCAGTGCGCAAGCGTTCTGGGGCGAACCAACTTCTAATACGACTTTGGGGCTTTGCTCTTGCTGCTGCATAAACTGCTGCACCATTTTCCCAAAGGGTGAGTTACGGTCATAGGATATAAACGGGTATGGCAATAGGTCTTGCACGTTTAACATGGCTAAGCGAGATAAGGGATGGTTATAGGGGCAAATGCATACCATTTTCCCTGTGCCTATTTCTTCTTGGGCCAAGTTGGGATGGTTTAATGGGAGTATGGTGACGGCTAAGTCTGCTTGTTGTTTTAGTAAGCGTTCTGCCAAAGGCAAGTGGGTTAAGTAATGAAAACCTAGTTTGACCTGTGGGTGATGCTGCCTGTACCGGGCAATCGCGCTGGGTATTAACATCTGCCCCAAGCTAGGGCTGGCCACCAAATTTAAAATGCCCTCTTGATGTTCTTTGAGCTCACTCGCTAGCTCATTAAGTCGCTGCATTCTTTCGTAAACGGCTTCTACCTCGTGGTAAAGCTTTTTCGCTTCTTGCGTGGCGTGTAAGCGGCCTCGTATCCGTTCGAACAGAGCAAAACCAATTTGTATTTCCATGTGAGATAGCAGTCGGCTTACGGCGGGCTGCGATACAAATAGCAGTTCTGATGCGCCCCGTATGGTTCCTGTCGTCATCACCGCTCTAAACACTTCAACTTGGCGCAGATTCAGCTTCATTCCATTCCAATTTTTCTACTTGTAATATCGCTAGGGTTAACACCTAGTGATGGCTTCGTTTTTTTTGTAAATATCAATATGGTTTAAGTGATTAATATATCACGACTATTTATTTGTTTTGGTGTTTGTTTTTTTCTATTCCTTAACGTTATGTTAAGGGTGAGGGCCAAAACAATAATAGTCAGAATGGCAGGCGCTAGGGAATAATGATTCATATTAAATTTTTATCCACACTGGCCGCCATGATTGAAAAAGACAGTCTTTCTTCCTCAGATCGCTACTTTGATCTCACTATTCGTAATGGGCGCGTTTGCAATAATGATGGCAGCTCTTACGCTGATATTGGCGTACGGGACGGTGTCATCGTGGCTCTTGAGCCTGGTTTGCCTGCGGGTAAGCAGGATGTAGATGCACGAGGCTTATGGGTGCTCCCTGGAGGTATTGATAGTCATACTCATATTGAACAGCTGTCGGGCATGGGATTGATGTGTGCAGACGACTTTTACTCTGGTACTGTTTCGGCTGCTTTTGGTGGTACGACGACTATTTTGTCCTTTGCTGCCCAGCACAGAAATGATCGGATTCCGGATGTCTTAGCTGATTACTCACGGCGAGCACAGGAAAAGGCCGTGATTGATTATGGCTTTCATTTGATCTTGACAAATCCTGATCAGCAGGCGTTAGAGGTGGATCTGCCACTAGCGATTCAATCCGGAATTACATCGTTGAAGGTCTATATGACGTACGACATGTTGAAGCTGGATGATTACCAATTGCTGGATGTAATGGCTGTGGCGAGCGAGCATGGCGCCATGATTATGTTGCATGCGGAAAATCACGACATGATTCGATGGGTAGCCAGACGTTTACTAGAGCGTGGCCATACCGCGCCAACTTTCCATACCGTGGCACATGACGTATTGGCTGAGTCCGAAGCTACTCAACGCGCTATTTCTTTGTCTCGTTTGTTGGATGTGCCTATTTTGATCGTGCATGTGGCTGGTAAGGAGACGGTGCAGATTATTCGCCATGCTCAGAAGTTGGGTGCGCCCGTGTATGCTGAAAGCTGCCCCCAGTATTTGTTTCTTGAGGCCAGCCAGACTGATGCACTTGGTATGGAGGGGGCGAAGTTTTGTTGCAGTCCTCCGCCAGGCGACAAGGAATCCCAGGAAGCAATTTGGGAAGGTTTTAAAGATGGTTGTTTGACGGTCTATTCCTCGGATCATGCTCCGTATCGTTTTGACGAGACAGGAAAGCTGCCGAAAGGTGAGGCTACTACCTTTAAAGAAATGGCTAATGGAGTGCCGGGTATTGAATTGCGTTTGCCTTTGTTGTTTTCAGAAGGGGTCATGAAGGGGCGCTTAACGATTGAAGAGTTTGTAGCTTTAACAGCTACGAATCACGCTCAGATGTATGGCATGAGTCCAAAGAAAGGACGTATCGCTGTAGGTGCTGATGCTGATTTGGTTCTTTGGGACAGCGAGAAACGAGTCACAGTAAGTGCCGATATGTTGCACGACAGAGTGGGCTATACGCCTTATGAAGGGCGAGAGCTGCAAGGCTGGCCAGTACAAGTATATAGCCGAGGAAGATGCGTAGTCCGTGATGGTCAATTGCACGTGGAGCGTGGCAGCGGGCAACTTGTTGCGCGAAATCGACCGGAGCCTGTGCTGCAGCATAAGCCAAGTTCCGGGAGGCGGGTTTTTGGTGAGTTGTTGGGACTAAAGAAGTTTAAAAATAATGGATACGAATAGTGGATCGATAGGTCTATAAAACGCACACAAGGAGTGAGACATGAAGCAGATAAAAAAAATTACTTATTACCGTATGTTGGCCTTAGTAATGGCGTGTAGTGCTGCGGCCTACGGCCATGCCCAAGCTCAACCGTTGCGGAGTGCGGTTGACGCTACCTTCGCTCCCCATGCTATGACCAAGCTAGGGGGAGGTGTACAAGGGTTTAACGTAGACTTGGGTGAGGAGATAGCTAAGCGTGTGGGCAAGGAAATCGTGATTGAAGGCGCGGAGTTTTCTGGATTAGTTCCTGGGTTAAATAGCGGCCGTTACGACTTTTTGGTGGCTCCTGTTACGGTAACTCCAGAGCGAGCAAAGTCTTTACTATTTACTGAAGGTTACTTTGATACGGACTATACCTTTTTGGGTAAGAAAGATGCCCCTAAGGTGGAATCTTTGGAACAGTTGAAGGGTAAAACTCTGGCGGTGAATAAAGGCTCCAATTATGAAGGTTGGGCGCGCGATAATGCGCAGCAGTATGGTTTTAAGTATGACGTCTACGGTTCTAATGCTGATGCTGTACAGGCGGTTCAGTCAGGCCGTGCGGATTACAACTTAGCGGGGACCACGGTAGTGGCGTGGGTGGCGAAGCAAAATCCGAATTTACAGACTAGTTACACCATAAAAACCGGCTTGGTTTGGGCTCTAGCATTTCGTAAGGACGATGTAGAGGGGCGCGCCAAAGTATCAAATATATTGAAGTGTATGAAGCTAGACGGCACGGTAGCTGCGTTGGCAGAGAAGTGGTTTGGCATAGTACCGGAAGCCGGTAACTCAGCGATAACGGTAGTTGAGGGCACTGGCGTGCCGGAAACAGAGGGTTATGACCCCACGCCCGTAAAACCGGTTTGTTCATAATCTCCTCGTGTTCGTTCTAATGCTTAAGTTAAGCAGTTCAGATCGAGCACAGTGACACTCAAACAGCACCGTTGAGAGTCTGTTTGGTGATTCAGAAGGCCTCGGTGTGGCGCCAGCCTTCTCTCGTGTTTAGTGGGAGACCAATATATGACAGAAAATCCGATAATTTTAGAAGTGCTTGATCTGCGTAAAAGTTATGGTGAAACAGAAGTCTTGCGTGGTGTCAGCTTGACTGTTCGCAAAGGTGAGTTAGTGTGTGTGATTGGCCCGTCAGGCTCGGGGAAAAGCACCATGCTGCGGTGCTGCAATTTATTGGAAACACCTAGCTCCGGAAAGATTGTAGCGAATGGGCATGATGTGATGGCCCCCCATACTGACGTCAATCGTATGCGCCAGGATGTGGGTATGGTGTTTCAACAATTTAATTTGTATCCCCATTTGACTGCCTTGGATAACGTGGCCTTAGCATTGCGAAAAGTGCAGAAAAAAACCAAGGATGAAGCTGAGCAACAGGCCTTACAGGCGTTAGAAAAAGTAGGGCTAGGTCATAAAGCAAAAGCTAGGCCTGGTCAACTTTCCGGCGGGCAACAGCAGCGCGTGGGAATCGCTCGGGCTATTGCTCTGAATCCTAAAATAATTTTGTTTGATGAGCCCACCAGTGCTTTGGATCCGGAATTAGTTGAGGATGTGTTATCAGTGATGCGTCAGTTGCGCGAAAGCGGCATGACTATGCTGGTAGTAACACATGAGATGGCTTTTGCTCATGCAGCGGCCGACAAGGTTATTTTTATGGATGAAGGAGTGGTGGTGGAAGAGGGCAGTGCTGCTGACGTATTTGAGCATCCGCATGAGGTTAGGACTCAGAACTTCATTTCACGCTATACCAATCGTAAGGTGGCTTAGGAATATAGCATGATGGACTCTTTGAATCAGTTCGTATTTACTTTCTTCAATCTTGACGTAGCACGGCAATACGCGGAGAGTATTTTTGCCGGCGCCATAGTGACCCTGTATACAGGCCTTGCCATTGTTGTGACAGGCACTGTTTGCGGTGTTTTGCTTGCGGTATTGCGAGCGCTGCGCTGTCGTCCTCTGACATGGCTAATTGTTGCTTTTGCGGACATCTTCCGTGCCTTGCCGCCATTGGTTCTGCTGATTGTTATGTATTTCGGGATGCCAGCTTTAAATATGCCCATGTCAGCTTTTACAGTCACGTGGTTAAGTTTGTCGTTAGTGCTCACGGCATATGCAGAGGAAAGTGTATGGGCTGGCATTAATTCTTTGAGCAAAGGGCAAATGGAAGCAGCAAGATCCACTGGAATGAAGTGGTTGCAGGCCATGGTGTGGGTGGTTTTACCACAAGCTATACGGAGGGCAATTCCTACGCTGACCAATCGGATTATTTCTATTACCAAAAATACCGCTTTAGGTTCTGTCGTGGCGTTAAACGAGATTTTGAACAATGCTCAAGGAGCCAGTAGCTACTCTGGAAATCCGACGCCGCTAGTTATGGCAGCGGTTGCTTACTTGGCCATCTTTTTACCCTTGGTGGTGTTTTCACGCTGGCTAGAAACCCGTTGGTCTAGTTGCTGAGTAGAGAGAAGGTAATGGAAAGTTTAATACACAATTTCTTCAATCTGGCTGTTTACCAAGAGGTGTTCCCCCATCTTTTAAATGGTCTGTGGATGACTATTGGCTTATCGGCTTTGATTATTCCGGTTGGGCTGCTTTCAGGACTACTGCTAGCGGTAGGTATGACTCAAACCAAAAGTCGATTTTTATACTGGTCTATCGTGGCCTACATAGACGTATTTCGTGCATTTCCGCCCTTGGTGTTACTTATTTTTGTTTATTTTGGTTGGCCTTTTTTGGGTTTGGAGCTGGATAAGTTAACGGCGGTGTTAATTGCTTTTGGACTGAATAATGCGAGTTATTACGCCGAGGTTTTCCGCGCTGGCTTAGAGAGTATTCCCAAAGGACAGATGGAGGCAGCACGATCCACAGGCTTGAGCAAACTGCAAAGTTTATTGTTTGTGCTCATCCCTCAAGCTGTCAGAAATGTTTTCCCCGATTTGGTGGGCAACAGTATAGAAGTGGTGAAACTTACTACGCTGGCTAGTGTGGTGGCTTTGCCAGAGCTATTGCGTGCGGCGCGAGATGCTCAGTCATTACTCTATAACCCTTCGCCAGTCATGCTTGCAGCACTCATGTACTTAGCTCTTTTATGGCCTTTGATTCGTTGGTTGGGCTATTTAGAACAGCGCCGCAGTCACGAATAAAAAGCTTATTCCCCCCATTTTTTAGTGCTCATCACCTTTGAGTAGGGGAGATGGCACGCCGAAATTATTGAATTACAGAAGGAGTTTGAACCATGTATAGCAACAATTCACTTATTGATGAAAAGTCTCGCGGTGTATATGTTATTGCCGCCACCCCGTTCAAAGATGACGGAGAGCTAGACCTTGAGAGCGTCGACCGCCTGACTGACTTTTACCTAGAGAAAGGCGTTGCCGGGATGACCATACTGGGGATGATGGGTGAAGCCCCCAAATTAACCCTAGAAGAAACCACTGCGGTAATGCAACGCACTTTCAAACGCGTTAATGGTGCAGTACCTATTGTGGTGGGAGTGAGTCATGCATCGAATAGGCACGTGAAGAGCCTAGCGAGTGAGGCGATGGATCTGGGTGCAGCGGGCGTGATGTTGGCTCCGGTCGCCAATCTGAAAACAAACGAACAAGTCTATAACTATTATGCAACAGTAGCGCAATTGTTGGGCCCGGACATTCCCATTTGTTTGCAGGATTTTCCGCAGGTGACGGGTGTGCATACCTCTGTATCAGTGATCAATCAGTTAGTGGATGATTTTGAGCAGGTTGTCATGCTTAAGCACGAAGATTTTCCTGGCATGCGTAAGTTGAGTCAGATTCGCCAGGAGGCGAGCGAGCAGGGTCGTAGGCGCATTAGTATTCTAGTGGGTAATGGGGGCCTATTTTTGCCACAAGAAATGCTTCGTGGTGCAGATGGTGCGATGACGGGTTTTGCATATCCAGAAATGTTAGTGCAAGTGTGTGCCTTGTTTGATGCTGGCAAACCCGACGAAGCAGAAGATTTATTCAATATTTATTTGCCTCTGCTACGCCATGAATTTCAATATGGCATAGGCCTAGCGTTGCGCAAAGAAATTTTGCATCGTCGGGGAGCCATTAGTTCAGCCTATGTGCGTCGTCCTGGTCCATTGTTAGATGCGAATGATCACGAGGAGTTAGGTCGCCTTATGAATAGACTTGAGCGCAGTTTGGCATAACTTTGCCTGTTTCACCCCTTAGGAAAATGAGATGCGAGACACACTATATATTATCAATCCAAACAGTAATCAGGCAGTAACGGCAGGGCTGGATAAGGCACTGAACATATTTAGGGGGCCAGGGGTGCCTCGCATCGAATGCGTGACCATGGTGGACGGACCAGCAGGCATTCAAAGTCAGTTGGATGTAGATAAGGCGGCAGTACTGGTGCAAGAGTTTGCTCACGAGCATCAGCAAAACGCTTTGGGGTTTATTAGCGCTTGTTTTAGTGATCCAGGTTTGCACGGACTGCGTGAGATGCAGGGGGTGTTATCGATGGGAATCAGTGAATGCGCGGTCCTAACAGCCCTTAGCATGGGACAAAAGTTTGGCGTAATAGCTATTTTGCCAAACTCTATACCCAGGCATTGGCGTATGTGGTCAGCGATGGGAGTACATGAACGCGTTGCTGGAGAGGTGGCTATAGGGCGTACGGTTGCGCAATTGAGCGATGAGCACGCTACGTTAGAGGCTATGCAGCTAGCAGGCAAGCAATTGCGTGACCAGTATGGAGCGCAGGTACTGATTATGGGCTGTGCTGGGATGGCGTCTTTTCGTGAACCTTTATCTCAAGCATTATCTATGCCAGTGGTTGAGCCAGTCCAAGCAGCGGTAAGTATGGCTTTAGGACGTTTGCAATTAGGGTGGGCCTGAAGTGAATAGACAAGAGCAACCGCAACGGGTCCATTTTTTGCTTAGCAAGTTGGAGCAAATTGTAGGGCCAGAGGGCTTAGTCAGCGCTCCAGAGGATAAGCGTCAGTACGACACAGACTGGTTAAAAAAATGGCAAGGTGATAGCTGTGTGGTGGTGCGCCCCGCAACAACCTTGCAAGTTTCTCAGGTCATGCGACTGTGTTATGAAAATCAAACCCCGGTGGTAACGCAAGGGGGGAATACGGGCATGAGTGGGGGGGCCACACCTGACGGTAGTGGGGCACAAGTGTTATTGAGCCTGTCGAGGATGAATAAGATCAGAGAAGTAGACGCGCTGAACAATAGCATGTGCGTAGAGGGCGGAGTGATTTTAGCGCAGGTGCAGAAGGCTGCCGAGCAAGTGCAGCGTTATTTTCCCTTAAGTTTGGGGTCAGAGGGCAGTTGCACGATAGGCGGTAATTTAGCCACGAATGCGGGGGGCATCGCTGTATTGCGTTACGGCAATATGCGAGATATGGCATTAGGGTTGGAGGTGGTTTTACCCGATGGACGCATCTGGAATGGTTTACGTGCATTACGTAAAGATAATACTGGCTACGATTTGCGAGATCTCTTTATCGGTTCAGAAGGAACGTTAGGGGTAATCACTGCCGCGGTGTTAAAGCTGTTTCCTCGGCTCACCACGCAAGCCACTGCTTGGGTAGGGGCAAGCAGCATGTCGGCGTTGCTGCATATGCTTAGCGTATTGTATGAGCAGTGTGGTCAACGATTAGTGGCATTTGAAATGATGAGCGCAGAGGCACTGGATTTGGTGCTGCAACATGTGCCAGCGAGTAACAGCCCTTTGCAAGGTCAGCATGCTTTCCATGCTTTGATAGAACTGGCTGATACGCATACTGATAGTTTGACCGAAATGCTAGAGACGTGTCTGGAGCAAGGGGTGGAGAAAGGCTATATAGACGATGCCATTTTGTGCATGAGCCTTAGTCAGCGGCAGGAGCTATGGAAAATTAGAGAAGGTATTTCCGAAGCGCAGGTGCGTGCTGGCCATTGTGTGAAACATGATATTGCGCTGCCTATTTCCGCTCTAGACGAGTTTGTAGTTCAAGCCAGTGCAGCGGTAAGCGCGCTGAGTCCAGGATTGCGCTTAATTAATTTTGGACATATGGGTGACGGCAATTTGCATTTCAATGTGCTGTTGCCGGGGGGGTTGGGATCTGCGGAAATAAAAACGTGGACTCAAACCCTGAATAAAGCGGTGCATGGGTTGGTGCACCAGTATCAAGGCAGCATCAGTGCGGAACACGGGGTCGGACAACTGCGTAGGGATGAGCTACGCATTTATAAAAACCCCGTAGAACTGGAACTCATGATGTTATTGAAGCAGACCTTGGATCAGAATCAGATTATGAATCCGGGCAAACTGCTCTGAAGTTTAGCCACAGCAATTAAGGAGAAGACGATGGATTTAGGTTTACATGGCAAAACAGCCCTAGTGTTTGGTGCAGGTGGAGGCTTAGGGGGCGCCATTGCACGCTCTTTAGCACAGGAAGGTGCTCAACTGGCATTGGCCGATATTAATGGCGAGGCCGTAGAGCAATTAGGTGAGGAGTTGCGTCAAGCGGGAACAAAAGTGGTCTGCCTAGAGTGGGATTTGGGGGACCTGAGCTTGATTGATACGCATATTACGCATATCGAGCAAGAGTTAGGAGGTATCGATATATTGCTTAATAACACCGGAGGCCCACCCCCCACGTCGGCTGCAGGGCAAGATGCCACTACATGGATGAAATACTTTCAAAGTATGGTGGTCTCTGTGATAGCGGTGACAGATAGGGTATTGCCAGGTATGCGGGACCGTGGTTTTGGTCGCATTGTTACCAGCAGTTCTTCTGGAGTTTTAGCACCTATTCCTAACTTGGGCATATCAAACACCTTACGCGCTAGCTTGATGACTTGGTCGAAAACTCTAGCGCGAGAAGTAGCTAAAGACGGAGTGACCTGTAATTTAATTATTCCGGGTCGTGTAGCGACGGCACGTGTCCGATTTTTGGATGAGCAAAGAGCACAGCGAGAAAATCGCAGTGTTGCGCAGATAGCAGCGGAAAGTGCTGCCACTATCCCCATGCAACGCTATGGCGAGCCTCAGGAGTTTGCTGATGTGGCGACTTTCATCGCCAGTGAAAGAGCTTCATACATTACGGGCTCGGTCATCCGCGTCGATGGTGGATTGATTGCGGGCGTATAAATATGTTAATTAATGACCCCTCTGCCGTTACAGGCTGGGTCCTACGCACTTCTCTGGCCTCGCCCTTTGGCCGGAAAGTGCGCTTGGCGGCGGCAACCTTAGAATTGGATATCCGCGTGGAGGTTGCCGATACAACTGATCCAGATGATAGCCTGCGTCAACAGAATCCTTTAGGCAAGGTGCCAGTCTTACTTTTAGGAGATGGCCGTGCTTTGTTTGATTCATCTGTCATTATTGATTTTTTGAACGAGTATGATGGCAGATCGCGGTTGATTCCAATCGGAGAAAAACGGCACCTTGTTTTAGTGCAGCAGGCTCTGGCAGACGGCATACTAGATGCTGCATTATTGCAGATGTATGAGTCGCGTTTTCGTCCAGTGCATTTGCATGGGGGACAGTGGCTGGAGCATCAACGGGGTAAAGTGCAGCGAGCTTTGTCGTATTTCGAGCAACACTTACCCCAGCAGCAGCAAGCTGGTCCGCATATTGGTGAAATTAGCTTGGCTGTTGCATTGTCTTATCTTGATTTGCGTTTTGAGGGTAGATGGCGTAGTCAATTCCCTACGCTAAATCAGTGGCACAAAGAGGTGCAAACCAGAGGCTGGTTACAAGAATAGGACTCAGTTTGGAGCATTTATTGCTCATCTAATTGAAAAAGAATAAAGGGTTACGTGTAAACACGTAACCCTTTATTAAATATGGCGCGGCTGGCAAGATTCGAACTCACGACCCCTTGGTTCGTAGCCAAGTACTCTATCCAACTGAGCTACAGCCGCTGTGAGAAAAGTAATATAGCATTAAAAAAACAAAGTGCGCAAGTGTTTTCATGATTTTTATCAGTTTTAGGTTCAAAATATACTCTTCAAGCCCTAAGAGGCAGGCCAAAACGACTTACATGGTTTAGTTCGAATGAAGCGAACATGAAGTCTGCTTTTTTGCTAGAAATAGCGTAATGCTTTAGTTTGTAGGTGGGTTTGTTATATGCTGTGTGGGTTTCGACGTATAGCGTGTAAGTGGAAGTGCTCTGCTAGTAAAGGGGGGGCTGATGAAGTCGTCGACAAATTTGGTAGTTACCCATCGTGAAGTAGCTGGAGTTAATACAAATGGATCTTACAAAAATAACGTGCACTGAAGACTTTCGGCGTGTTGCCCAGCGGCGTGTGCCCAGAATGTTTTATGACTACGCGGACTCTGGGTCGTGGACACAAAGCACATACAGAGCAAATGAATCTGATTTCCAGCACTTGAAGTTCAGACAGCGCGTAGCAGTGGATATTGAGCATCGTAGTGTGGCCAGTACCATGATAGGTAGCCCCGTATCCATGCCTGTAGCGCTTGCGCCAACGGGGCTCACGGGAATGCAACATGCAGATGGGGAGATGCTAGCTGCGTTGGCAGCCCGTGATTTTGGCGTACCTTTTACGCTCTCGACGATGAGTGTGTGTTCGTTGGAAGACGTGGCGCAAGCGACTCAAGCTCCCTTTTGGTTTCAGTTGTATGTCATGCGAGATCGTGATTTTATTCGTAATCTTATTGCCCGTTCTAAGGCGGCAGGTTGTTCTGCTTTAGTATTAACGCTTGATCTACAGGTTTTGGGGCAGCGTCATAAAGACATTAAAAACGGCCTTTCTACGCCACCTAAACCTACGTTGCGAAACCTGCTTAATTTAGCGACTAAACCGTATTGGTGCCGTCAGATGTTGGGAACCCACCGGCGCAGCTTTGGCAATATCGTGGGGCACGCTAAAGGGGTATCTGATTTAAGCTCTTTATCAACGTGGACGGCGGAACAATTTGATCCTAGTCTTAGCTGGAAAGACATTGAGTGGATAAAAAAAGAGTGGGGCGGCAAACTTATCTTAAAAGGCGTTATGGACGCGGAGGATGCGCGTCATGCTGTGGATAGTGGGGCAGATGCCTTGATTGTTTCCAATCATGGTGGTCGTCAGCTAGATGGAGCCCCTTCTTCGATTGCTGCATTGCCTAGCATTGTGGCAGCGGTGGGCGATAAGATTGAAGTGTTGCTAGATGGTGGTATTCGTTCGGGGCAGGATGTATTGCGCGCCAAAGCACTCGGGGCTCATGGAGTATTGATTGGGCGTGCTTTCTTGTATGCTTTGGGTGCAGGGGGGCAGGCGGGGGTTACGCGCTTATTGCAACTGATGAAAAATGAATTGGATGTTTCCATGGCGTTTTGCGGTCGTACTGATATCGCCGACGTCGATCGCTCTATTTTGCTCAATCCTGATTTCTTTGACCGTTTTTAAGCAAGAAGGCCGTTGTTTGCGCAACGGCCTTTGCTTTTGTTAGTTACATGCGATTAAGCGTGTAGCTTTGTCGTAATTTCAGCGATATGACGTCCTTGGTAGTAGGCGCCATCCAGCTCGTTTTTTGAAGGCTGTCTAGAACCATCTCCTGCGGCAATAGTGCTGGCCCCGTAAGGGCTTCCGCCTGTCACTTCGTCAATGAGTGTTTGGCCGTTAAAACTATACGGCAAACCTACGACGACCATGCCAAAGTGTAATAAGTTCGTGATGATGCTCATTAGAGTGAGCTCTTGACCACCATGTTGAGTGGCTGTCGAGGTGAATGCTCCCCCTACCTTGCCGTTTAGTGCCCCTTTAGCCCATAGACCGCCTGCTTGATCTAAGAAGCTCGCCATTTGCGAGCTGATGCGGCCAAAGCGTGTTCCGGTACCGATAATAATGGCGTCGTAGTTTTCTAGTTCAGCGATCGTTGCAACAGGCGCCGCTTGATCCACTTTAAAGTGAGCAGCTTTAGCGACAGCTTCGGGAACAAGCTCTGGCACGCGTTTGATGTCGACGCTTGCGCCTGTAGAGCGTGCGCCCTCGGCAACGGCGGTAGCCATTTGTTCGATATGTCCGTACGCTGAGTAGTAAAGCACCAGTATTTTTGCCATTTGTGTACTCTCCGAAAGGTTTAAGTGATAAACGCTTCAAACACGACGACTGAGCCTAGTAAAATCTTGTAGGCCACGTAAGAGTAAAGTTAACTGATCTATGTCTATGAAGGCCAGACTTTACGGTATTTTTTACAAAGAAAATGTACAGGTGCTGTGGGCGAGAAGTTGCATGTGTTCATCGTAAGCTTTGACCTCACCGAAAATTAAGCTTCGGCCCCGCCGTAAAGTAGAACCGTGTATTGTTATGCTGTCTCCGCTTGGCTTATTTGCTAAGCTGGTGTTGCAGGTTTGCACCGCAAGCTCAGGCACGTCTAGGTGAGCCAACTGCATGACGAAGCAGGTTAGGGCCGTAAACGTAGAGCAACATAATTGGCCATTGTTTTGGGCTAAGCCTGTGTGCATCGCTTGCCGTAAAACGACCGTCCCGGGTCGTAGTTCCTCTAGGCTGGGAGGGTGGGCGCGTAAAGCAGCGGGTAAGTTTTGCTTAAGGTATTGCTGCGCTTGAGCCAAATTCTGTGCGTTAACCACAATAGACGTCTTGGATGTTATTGTTGGCATTCACTCGTACTGATAAGCGAGTCGGATCGTAATCGGTGGTGTACATACGGTCGGGCTGCATGACGCGAAGCTTATCAGCCCCAGCTTGTTCTTGGGCTCGTTTGAGCGTTGTTTCGCTGGCGGTTTGACCAATAATATTGACCTGACTTGCACGGCAGCCTTGTGAGCTAAGCGACGTGTGGGCACGTGGCGAGTTGGGTTCTTTGGTGCTTGCACAGGAGGCTAGCAAGCTTATCACAGCGATGACGGGGAACATTTTCAGAGTCATCATCTACTCCTTAAATATGTAAAGGTATAGCTATTATGATAGCGTCAGTGATATGTTCTCGCCTATAGCTAGTTAAGGTGATTTTCGTGAAAGGTGGGGGTGATTGGCGATGCAGTAACGTAAAGGAGCCAAGGCCCAATCCTGTGCGTAGTCTATACCTATTCTGGGGCCGGCATGGATCGTTGAGCTTTTTAAGGCAGGGGCATCGGCTATCCATAGGGGGCCATGACATAAGTCCGTGCCGTTAAGTTCACGGTTAATATGCATAGCCTTACACAGGCGTCCAGGGCCATGGGTGGCTAGCGTCACGCCACTGACAGGTTCCAAGGCCCGTAGCAGGACCGCCGAGGCTAGCCCAGCTTGTTGCGTGACGACATTTAAGCAGTGATGCATGCCGTAGATAAGGTAAATATACGCGTGCCCCGGTTCTCCAAACATGACTTCGGTGCGTGCGGTTCGGCCTTTGGAACTGTGTGCAGCTTTATCATGAGGTCCTAGATAGGCTTCTGTTTCTACGATGCGGGCTATTTGACAAGCTTGCCCGGCGTGTTCGTGGATCAGGTATTTACCTAGTAACTCAACCGCGACCACACGGGGGTCGCGGTGATAAAAATCACGATGTAGTGCTTGATAGCTCATGCAGGCAAGGGGCTTTGAGAAATTTTGCTTAGCCAGTGTTGTTTTTGTTCTGGGGGTAGAAAGCTGGCGTTGATGCTATTGGCAGCGAGTTGACGTATTTCTACGTCTGTTAAATCCAGTGCGTCGATCGTTTGCGTGTAGTTATCCAGCAGATACCCACCAAAATAAGCAGGATCGTCTGAGTTGATCGTCACGCACAATCCTTGGTCTAGCAATCGCTTAAGATTATGTTGTGTGAGGTCATTAACGACTTTTAAGCGTAGATTGGAGAGAGGGCACACAGTAAGGGGTGTGGCCTGGCTGCGCAGGCGCATCATTAGGGCTGGATCTTCCTCGCTGCGTATGCCGTGGTCGATTCTCTCTACTTGTAGTAGGTCTAGGGCGTCGCGTACATAGTCTGCGGGGCCTTCCTCACCAGCATGGGCGACCAGTCTGAAACCTAACTCTTTACAGCGTTCAAAGACACGTTGAAACTTTTCTGGGGGATTGCCTAGTTCGGCCGAATCCAGGCCGATGGCGATCCAGAGGTCTGCATATTGTTCGCGTAGGGGAAGGGCGGATTCTAAACAGGCGAAAGCATCGGCTTCGCTCAGATGCCGCAGAAAGCTCATAATCAGATAACTGCTAAGGCCTAGTTCTGTACGTGCTTGGCGTAGGGCCCGTGCTAGTCCTGCAAACACGACTTCAATGTCAATGCCGCGACTTGTATGAGTTTGTGGATCGAACATGATTTCTACGTGTACGGCGCCATCTTGATGCACGCGTTGCAGATAAGCCATGCTCATGTCGTAGAAATCTTGCTCTGTTTGTAGTACTTGGGCACCGGCATAATACAAGTCTAAGAACGACTGCAAGTTAGTGAAGCTGTAAGCTGCCCGCAAGCTGGCAATGTCGGGATAGGGTAAAGTCTGCTGATTGCGTTGAGCGAGTGCGAAAATGAGTTCAGGCTCAAGGGTGCCTTCTATGTGTAAATGTAATTCTGCTTTAGGTAGGGCACGTAGGGCGGCCGTTAAGGTGCTGGAAGTCATCGTCGCTCCATAGGATGGGTGAAGGGGATAGTGCCTAGTGTAGCGAGTAAAAGGCAAGTTATAGAAATAGCTCGACTATCGTTATCCTGTACGCTTACAACTGGCGATAAAAAGTAATAGCCACGCCAGCATAAGAGCCGTTCCACCCAAGGGGGTTACGGCCCCCAACATCCTGACTTGACTCAACACTAGAAAATATAGGCTACCCGAAAAAAGTATAATACCTGCCACCATTAGACGTGCACTCCAACGAATGAGGGAAAGGCGAAAGCGCTCTAGAGGTAAGACAGACAGAACGAGCAAACCCACACCGTGTATTAGTTGATAGAGCACCGCAGTGTGCCAGATGTCCAGATCGACACTGCTAACACGAGCCTTCAAGGCATGGGCTCCAAAGGCACCGCAGGCGACGCCCATAAAGAGAAAAAATGTGCCCCAGCGTAAATAATAAGTTTGTTTCATCGTTGGTGCTTTGTCTGTAAGCGGATTAGTAAAAGATGGAAGTACCTGATAAAGGTAGCTGCTTGCTGCTATTATCGGATAAAAAATAGCGACAGGAGTAAAAAGGGTATGTCCGCCAGCAAGCAGCAAGAGAGTAAGCCTATAGGCGTTAGGGCACAGGTTTGGTACAGGCCGGGGCAAGCGGCTAGACAGATAGAGACTGGGGAAGTGCCCAAAATTTTGGCTCAGGCAGAGGGGCTTCTGTGGACAGGCTTATATAATCCCGAGCCACAGATGCTCCATGAGGCAGGGCAGGCTTACGGTCTACCGGCCGATGCAATAGAAGAACTGCTGACTCCTCATAAGCGCCCTAAGCTGATTGAGTATGGCGATTTTTTGTTAGTGGTGGTGATTACGGTCGGGCTCAAAGATAAGCGTCCTGTCTTTGGCGAGACACAACTGCTCATTGGTAAAAATTTTCTATTAACTATCCGGCGTTCCTCGTTGATTCATCATAGCGATTTACGCGCTCGTTTAGAAAATGCCCCTGATTTATTAGCACGAGGCCCCGACTACGTGGCCTCAGAGCTGCTGGATTTGATCGTTGATCATTATTTGCAGGCTCTAGATGTGCTAGAGCGGGCCGTAGAAAGTATTGAGCAACAGTTCCTGTTGCATGGCTTTCGCGAGACGGATGTACGGCGAATTTATCGTCTGCGCCGTGATCTTTTGCGGACTCATACAGTGGTGACTCCGTTGGCAGAAATTTGTCAGCGCTTATCGCGTATCGAGAGCGAGGTGATTGATGTGCATGCTCGTGCTTATTACCTAGAAGTGTCAGATCGTGTGCGTCGTACATCGGAGTTCATTTACGCGCTCAGGGAGGCGGTCGCTTTTGCTTTTGAGGGGGGCATGATGATAGAGCAGATGAAACAGACCGACACTGGACGAAAACTGGCTGCGTGGGCTGCTATTTTGGCTGTTCCCACCGCTTTAGCGGGTATCTATGGCATGAATTTTAAAATTATGCCCGAGTTAGAGTGGACTTTAGGGTACCCGTTTATACTCAGTGTGATGGGAGGTGTTTGTGGCACCTTGTATTGGAAGTTCAAAAAAATGAAGTGGCTGTGATTTTTGGCGGAGTAGACAGCGTTCTATAAATACCTATAATTTGTAGGCCTTGTGTTGTTTTCATGGTTTTTCATCTGGGTCTATTACTTGAAAAAAAATACCCTGCTTACGTCGAAAAAAAAAGTATCAGCCTATGCGGTGGCGCTTGCGGCGGTATTGGCTATGTTGCTGGCAACTCCGTCAGACGAACCAACGACATCGCCAAGTAGCTTTTCCCTGGCAGGCACCTTGGTACGGGTGGCCGACGGCGACACCTTGACCATAAGGCTATCCAATGGCAAGACGCAGCGTGTGCGTTTAGCTAGCATAGATGCACCCGAGATGTATAAAAGCCCGCAGCAGCCTGGGCAGGAGTTTGCTCAGCACTCTGCACGCAGACTCAGTGATCTGGTGGATGCGTCCAGTGTAAACCTACGCTGCTATGAGTATGATCACTACGAGAGGGCGATTTGTGATGTGTTATTGCCTGATGGCCAGACAGCGAATCAAATATTAGTAGAGCAGGGTTTAGCCTGGGCCAATCAAGAAAAAAAAGGCCGTTTCCTACATGATAAGCAGATGCTTACTTTGGAGGATCAGGCCCGTACGAATAAGCGCGGTTTATGGTCTTCACCAAAACCTATCGCTCCTTGGAAATGGCGTTACGATTGTTGGCAGAAATCAGCATGTTAAAAAACTTGCGGATCGTATTGATCTTAGTGGTGCTAATGGTCTTATTAGTGCTAGGGGTGCGTCACCCCATTAATAGTCCGTATGGCCCCAAGGCGATGGAAGAAAACGCCTTATATACCGCTTTTACTTCGCGCTCCCCTAAACACTTAGACCCGGCGTTGTCGTACTCGGGGGATGAAACCCCTTTTACCTATTCTATTTATGAGCCCTTATATGGCTATCATTATCTAGAGCGCCCCTATCATTTAATACCTAAAACAGCGCAAGAGCTAAGTGAGCCCGTGTATTACGACAAGCAGGGTAAGGTATTGCCGCAAATCACACCGGGCGAACAGGTCTACAAAAGTGTATATACCATTCGGATTAAATCAGGTATCAAGTATCAGCCCCATCCTGCTTTCGCCCGCGATGCCAAGGGGCAGTATCGTTATTACCCCATGCCCTCTCTTGACTTAAGCCATGCTTACAGTATTGCTGATTTTCCTGAGGTGGGTACTCGCTACTTAACCGCTCATGATTACGTGTATGGCTTTAAGCGTTTGGCCAGCCCACGGTTGGCCTCTCCTATTTCGGCGGTTATGGCTGAGCACATATTGGGTTTCGAGCAGTTTGTAAAACAGCTAGCCGAACTGGATCGACAAGAGTCTAGATCTGCATGGCTCGATTTGCGCGAGCCAGTCCTGGAAGGGGTGCAGGCGATTGATGACCTCACCTTAGAAATTACAGTATTAGGTAAATATCCCCAATTTAAATATTGGCTGGCGATGACGTTCACTGCTCCGGTGCCGTGGGAGGCCGAGCGTTTTTATAGTCAGCCTGGCATGGCCGAACATAATTTAAGTCTGAACAGTTGGCCTGTAGGGACAGGTCCTTTTATGTTGACGGAGTCGATTACAAACCGTAGGCACATTTTAGAGCGTAATCCTAACTATCGCGGTGAGCCTTATCCTTGTACGGGAGAGCCAGGCGATCAAGCTGCTGGCCTGCTGCGTGACTGCGGGCAAATGATGCCGTTTTTGGATAAGGTGGTTTTTAGTATAGAGAAGGAAAGCGTTCCCTTGATGGGGAAATTTTTGCAAGGTTATTATGATGTGCCGCAGGTTGAGCGTGGCGAGTACGGCGTGGCAATGACTGTCGCGGCGGGCGACTCAGCAGATAAAGCACAACTATATGACGAGCGAGGCTTGCAACTGCGCACGAATGCTGAGCCAGGTTTGTTTTATCTAGGCTTTAATTGGCTCGACCCTGTTGTAGGGAAGGGGGATAGTGCAGAACAGGCAGAGCGAAATCGAAAATTGCGTTTGGCCATAAGCATCGCGTTTGATTGGGAGCAGTACGTCTCTATCTTCATGAATAGCCAAGCGTTGGTGGCACAGTCCCCTGTACCGCCCGGAGTGTTAGGTTATCAGCCTTTGCCCCAGGGGGCTAATCCCTACGTATACGAGCAAGAGGCTGATCAAATCAAGCGTCGTAGTCTTGAGGAAGCTCGTACATTGTTAGCACAGGCCGGTTACCCCGATGGCCGTGATGCCAAAACGGGCAAACCGTTGATCTTGTATTTTGACTCAATGACAGGGATGGGTGCTGATGCCAGTATGGACTGGATGCGGCGACAATTAGGGCAGATCGGTATACAGCTAGAAGTACGCGCCAGTGACTACAATCGTTTCCAGGAAAAGATGAAAAAAGGGGCGGCACAGTTATTTATTTGGGGTTGGAACGCCGACTATCCTGATGCTGAAAACTTTCTGTACCTGCTTTATGGTCCACAGGCTAAGGTGGCTCACGGGGGCGAAAATGCCAGTAATTATCATAATGCTGAGTACGATAGTTTATTTGAACAAATGCGTTATTTAGATGACGGACCGGAGAAAGAGTCAGTTATTCATCGCATGGTTGACATAGTGCGCCATGATGCCGCATGGATGTGGGGCTACATACCTAATTCAGGGGGGGCCTATCAGTCTTGGGTAGGAAATGCTAAACCCACTCAAATGGTGCGTGACTCACTACAGTATTTGCGTGTGGATAGTGAGCAGCGCAATCTGTTGACGCAGCAATGGAATAGACCGAATTGGTGGCCGATGGCGTTCTTTTTTGCCGCCATATGGGCGCTGATAGCGTTAGTTCGTGCTTTAGCGAAAAGGCGTCATCAAGCTCAGGCTTTGGAACCCAAGACTACTCGGAGCCGCGGATGATCACTTACATTATTCGACGATTGTTCTATGGTGTGTTCGTTCTGTTAGGGGTCAACTTGGTGACCTTCGTCCTCTTTTTCGCAGTGAATACGCCCGATGACATGGCCCGTTTAGCCATTGGGGGGCAGCGCGTCAGCCAAACTGCTATTGACAACTGGAAAGCCGAGCGGGGCTATGACAAACCCTTAATGTATAACCAGGCAGCACAGGGTAGTCAGAAATGGACCGACACTATTTTTTATGAGCGGTCGGTGCCTTTGCTTAGTATGGATTTTGGTTTGTCTGATCAGGGGCAAGATATTGGGCACCAAATTCGAACGCGCATGATGCCCAGCTTAGCTCTGGCCATACCAACCTTTATCTTAGGTTTGCTAGTTTGCGTGTCATTTGCGTTGCTGATGGTGTTTTTCCGTGGGAGCCGATTAGATTTTGCCAGTGTATGCCTCTGTGTCTTCTTACTATCCATATCCGGGCTGTTTTATATTATTGCCGGGCAATGGATGTTTGCACGGGTGCTGCAATGGGTGCCATACTCAGGCTGGAATGAGGGATGGACCAATTGGCGTTTTTTAGTCCTGCCGGTCGCCATTGGTATTATTTCTAGGCTAGGGCCCGAGGCACGTTTTTATCGTACCTTGTTTTTGGAAGAAGCAAGTAAGGACTATGTACGTACTGCACGCGCCAAAGGCTTGGCAGAGCGGTGGGTATTATTCAGACATGTGCTACCCAATGCGATGCTACCCATCTTGACAGGAACAGTGGCGGCGCTGCCTTTATTGTTTATGGGTAGTTTAATTTCGGAATCTTTCTTTGGTATTCCCGGGCTGGGTAGTTACACCATTGATGCCATTAACGCGCAAGATTTTTCGATTGTGCGCGCTATGGTGTTTCTGGGCTCCGTGATGTATATCCTAGGGCTGTTATTAGCTGATATTTCTTATACCCTAGCCGATCCTCGTATTCGCTTTGACTAATGCCTATGCCTGAGATTATTTTTCTTTGGACCGATACCTTTGTACTATGTTTAGTGCTGGCAGTATTGGTTTACATTATACGAGTTAAGCGTAGCCCCTCATTGCGATCAGCCTGGGCTAGCGTGGCACGCACCCCCTCGGCGATGTGCGCTGCTGTCATACTTTTGTTCTTTTTGTTGGTTGGCTTATTAGACTCGGTTCATTATCGGCCCCTGATAGCTCCGGCCCCAGGTCAAGAGCATAGTACCCGTCAATATTCTCCCATTGCTCGTTCAGTGCTAGATGATGTATTGGATTGGGCGAATATGGCAGCGGTTGAGAAAACATACTCTGCACCGTTATCACGCTATCAGTTTTCCAAAGAAAGCATGCTAGTGGATGGGCAGGCGGTACGAGATTTTCCGCGTCTAAAGGCGGCAGGGGTGGGCATCGATACCCACGCACAGCATCAACAAGACTTATGGCGTTTAGCTAGTTGGTCGATATGTTGGGGTTTGCTCTGGAGCATATTCTTAGCCGTTTTACTTAGCCTGTGGGGGCGGACCCGAGCAGGCGTCAATAGCTGGCGCAACGCATTGTTGTTTTGGTGGCAAGGGCAAGGTCTAGTCCCATGGCGTGGTGTGTGGGTCACAACCGGCATTTTAGGTTTTGTGCTGATAGGTATTGTTGTTTTTAGCAGTAATTACCATGTGTTAGGGACAGATCGAACGGGTAACGATATTGTCTGGCAAGCGCTAAAAAGTGTGCGTACTGCGTTAGTCATTGGCACACTGACGACTTTTGCGATGTTGCCTCCAGCTTTGATTTTTGGTTTGGCGGCAGGGTATTTTCGGGGTTGGGTCGATGATTTAATTCAATATCTTTACACTACCCTAACATCGATTCCAGGGGTGTTGTTAATCGCGGCTTGCGTGTTGATGATGCAAGTGTATATCGATACCCATGCGGAGCTTTTTACGACCGTGGCGGCACGAGCTGATTTGCGCTTGTTTTTACTGTGTCTGATTTTGGGGTTGACAGGGTGGTCGGGCCTATGCCGCTTATTGCGTGCCGAGGCCATGAAACTACGCGAGCTCGATTATGTGCAAGTGGCCAAAGCATTTGGTGTAGGCCACACACGGATCATGTTTAAGCATTTATTGCCTAATGTGATGCACATTGTCCTCATTACGATAGTGCTAGAGTTTTCGGGGCTTGTGTTATACGAAGCGGTGCTTTCTTACCTAGGCATAGGAGTTGACCCAAGCATGCCCTCGTTCGGTCGGATGATTGATGCCTCACGCACTGAACTGGCTCGCGACCCCATGATTTGGTGGGGCCTAACCGGAGCGTTTATGACGATGTTAGCTCTAGTGCTGTCAGCCAATATATTTGCTGATGCAGTGCAAACAGCCTTTGATCCACGTACCCGCAGGTTGGCCCTACCTCGTTTGCGTGCACGGAGCCAAGCATGACTAGTTCTACTGCATCCCTAGTGGATGTGCGCGGTCTACAGGTCAGTGTGCAGTCTGAAAATGGGGTACATCTTGCCGTGAAGCACTTGTCTTTAGCCGTTGCTCGTGGCCAGACCTTTGCTTTAGTGGGTGAGTCAGGCTGTGGAAAAAGCATGACGGCCATGGCTTTAATGCGTTTGCTGCCAGAGGTGGCAAGCATAGAAGCGGGCGAGGTTATTTTGGGACACGAGGACTTGCCACGCCTTAGTGAGCAGGCGATGCAAAATGTACGCGGAGCAAAAATCAGTATGATTTTTCAGGAACCTGCCACGAGTTTGAATCCGGTCATGAGCATCGGGCAGCAGGTTGCGGAAGTTATCGCGCGTCATGAAGGCGGTCGTCGTGTTGCGCATAAACAGAAAGCGATATCCTGGTTGGATCGTGTTGGGATTGTTAACGCTAGCGAGCGTTATGATGATTTTCCGTTTCAATTTTCCGGTGGTCAAAAACAGCGCATTATGATTGCGTTAGCCTTAGCCGCTGAGCCACAGCTACTCGTGGCCGATGAACCAACAACAGCCTTAGATGTTACTGTACAGGCTCAGGTTTTACAGTTACTTGCCGACATACAGCAAGAAATGGGGTTGGGAATTTTATTGATTACGCATGATTTGGCAGTGGTACGTCAGCATGCCAATTATGTGGCCTTGATGCGGTCAGGGGAAATTGTAGAATCAGGGCCAGCGGAATCATTTTTTTCAGCGCCTACTCACCCCTATGCTAAAGAGTTATTAGCAGCCATTCCTACTTTCGCTCGCCGCGGCTATAGCTTGACCAGTGGGCAGTGTTTGCCTGCCAAACACTTGGAGCATGCTAAAAAGGTATTAAATATCAGTAATTTGCAGGTCAGCTATAAACAGAGAGGTGGGCTTTTTAAAAAAACCTCTTCTGTGGCTATTGTTAAAGACTTTTCTTTACATTTATATGCGGGTGAAACCTTAGCGCTGCTTGGTTCTTCGGGGTGTGGTAAGAGCACGGTAGCGCGTAGTTTGTTGCGCTTATTGGATAAGCAGGCCGTAGTAGCAGGACAGGTGGATTTCTTGGGACAGGATGTGTTGAAGGCTCGCGGCAAGGACTTGCATGCCATCCGTTCCGGCTTGCAAATTGTATTTCAAGACCCGTACGCTTCATTAGATCCCCGTATGATGGTGGGCGAGATTTTAGATGAGGGCATGGCCGCTCTACGAACTGATTTTTCTCGCTCAGAGCGCCAAGCTAGGGCAAAAAGGCTTATAGAGCAAGTGGGTTTGCCAAATAACACGCTCATCCGATATCCGCACGAGTTTTCGGGTGGACAAAGGCAACGTATTGCGATCGCTAGAGCCCTGGCCGTTGAGCCTAAGGTGTTGATATGTGATGAGCCTACCTCAGCCTTAGACGTCTCGGTACAAGCTCAAATTCTGGATTTATTGCAACAATTACAAGCCGATTTAGGCTTGGCTTATTTGTTGATCACGCATAATTTTGGTGTTGTCGAGTACATGGCGGACCGAGTGGCTATTATGGACGCAGGTTCCATTATTGAGCAGGGGGCTGCGGAGAATATCTTATTTCATCCGCAGACAGAGCAAACACGTCGGCTTTTAGCGGCAGTGCCACGCATTAACTAGCCAAGATCATTACCAATTCATGTGGGCACCTCTACAATGCTCAGTTATATGTTTCAATTCTTTGTTAGGTAATATGCCGTGAAAGTTTTTGATTTACAGTGCCAGCACGGTCATGTTTTCGAGGGCTGGTTTCGCTCCAGAGAGAACTTTGATCAGCAGATCGAACAGGGGTTATTGCAGTGCCCTGTCTGCAGCAGCGCGCAAATCGAACGTAAGCTGACCGCCGCCCGTATTAATACAGGAGCGAAAGAACCGACCTCAGCACCCAGCACAAGTACTGCAGCTAGCGCTGTGACTCCTAGTGTTGAGACAATGCAAAGTCAGGCTATAAAGCAGTTACGCGCCTTGGTGAGGCAAACAGAAGATGTAGGAGCGCGATTTGCCCAAGAGGCTAGGCGTATGCATGAAGGGGATATAGAAGCGCGCGCTATCCGTGGGCAGGCTACTCAGAAGGAGTGCTTGGAGTTGCTGGAGGATGGCGTAGAGCTGATGCCTATCCCTGCTTTTTTGGATGACGACCGTTTGCAATAAAGCCGTTGCTTAGTAAGTACGTTAACGCAAAGGGCCACTCATTATGAGTGGCCCTTACTGTGTTACTTGTACGACAGCTTAGTTTACACGGCTGCGGTATTCGTTGGTGCGAGTGTCAATTTCAATTTTGTCACCGATGTCGCAGAACATAGGTACGCTCAGTTCCATGCCAGTGGATAGTTTTGCTGGTTTGAGCACTTTACCGGACGTATCACCGCGTACTGCAGGTTCGGTGTAGGTGATCTCTCGTACCACGATAGTGGGGAGCTCAACAGAGATAGCACGGCCATCATAGAATACTACTTCTACTTCCATGTTTTCTTCTAAGTAGTTTAGCGCGTCGCCCATGCTTTCAGCTTCAATTTCGTACTGGTTGTACTCTTGATCCATAAATACATACATAGGATCACCGAAATACGAATAAGTGCATTCGCGTTTGTCTAACATGACTATTTCAAACTTTTCGTCGGCCTTGTGTACTGCCTCACTAGGTGAGCCTGTTAACAGGTTTTTGAATTTTAATTTGACAACAGCAGCATTACGTCCAGATTTGTTGTACTCGGTTTTTTGAACTACGAGTGGGTTGCCGTTCAACATGACTACGTTGCCAACGCGCAATTCTTGTGCGGTTTTCATGGAAAAAGAACTCCGTTCAGGGGCTCCGCGCATATCGAGGAGCATTAGCGTAAACCATGTATTTTACCGTGTTCGGGCGACTTGAGCATAAAAAGACAGAATAGCGTTGCTTAATTCTGGCCCGTTGATGAGTTTTTCACTAAAACTTGCCGCTTGAGCTTGCCATTCAGACCAGTTGTGGGGCTGGAAAAGCTGCTCTAGCGCCGGACGTAAGTCATGCCCCGCGGCTTGACTCCATGCGTAATGTGCCTGCTGTACGCTAGGATTATACGAGGTGTGTTGTAGCCAAGCCGCGAGTTTTTCCAGGTGCCAGTTATCATCTTGGTAATAGGGTTGCCAAATCATGGGTTTAGCGGCCCAAATAGCCCGTACTAGAGAGTCCTCTCCACGCACTATATTAAGGTCGCTACACCAAAGCACGCAGTCAAAATCGGTTTGGCTAATAGGGGGGAGGATATGCAAGGCAAGTTTTGGTGTGGGCGTAAACGTAAAGTGCCGGGCCACACTGGCTGGAACCAGGAGCAAGGTGTTGTGTTCCTGCAAAACTTGTAATAGCTCTTGAACAGGGGCGTTGGGGTAGCAAAACAAAAAGATAACTTTACGCTGTGCGAGTTGAGCTACCAGCTCTTCGTCTACGCCTAAATAACGTAAAAAATCCCGTCTTGTCTCACTATTTGCTTGTAGTGCGTCGCGTTCAGATACAAGATCTTTTTCACGCAGTAAGCCGCCTGTTTCGGGGGTGAAACCGGGGAAGAAAAAGTATTTTGTTTGGCCTCCCGCTTGGGGGGAAGCACCCAGATGAAAAGAAGGTACCCACTTTTCAGCCGATAAATACTCTAGATTGAGCCACAAGGTGTGTGCCCCAACATGCTGTTTGACGCTTTCTGGTAGTTCGCAGGCAAAAGCCTCTATGAGTAGCTCTAATGGAGGTGGAAATACGCAGTCTTGGCGCCAGTTTAGGACTTCAATTCCTTGGCTGCGTTGTAAGTGTAGATGAGGTTGAATCTCTGGATTGATATGGGTAAAGCTATGAAGATCGTCGACCCAGAGACGTACTTGTGGTAATTGGTGCCGCAGTTGGCGTGCTAGTCGCCAACATACCCCAATGTCGCCATAGTTATCGATAACGCGGCAGTAAATATCAGCGCCATTAGGGGTCATAGGTTTAATGTAGCTGGACTGGCTCAAGGTTAATTTCGTCGGGAAGCTCAGGGTGCTTCAGTTCTCCCTGCACGCTAGGAAAAAATGGAGCCTGGCAGTCCTCGCAAGTCTCGGGAGTATAGATGCCGGGATGGCGCTGTATGCCTTCCACTCCTAAGCTTTTCAATAAGGCTGCAATCGTATCCGGAATATCGATGTGTTCTGCATCTGATTTGCTGCTATCGACTTCGTCTTGGCTGAGCACAGGCCAAATGCACCCGTATATCACAGCACTAGAGCCTTTGACGCTAAAACCAACACGATATTCTTCGATGTGTTCTTGACCGCAAGCAGCAATAGAAACGATGAGTTCTTGAGGTTGGATATTGGCGGCAGCCTGTAGCCAACTGACCCCAGCTTGTATTGTTAAGGGACGAATTTCACGATCGGCTTCGCGAATATTATGATAGTAGCCATTAGGAGGTAAAAACTGTACTTGGCAGCCCATAAGCAGAGGAGCAAGTTGTTGTTGGCATAACTCACGCCAAGACTGATGCACGCGCTCAGTGGCTTCAGGGGGAGCATCTAGGGCTTCCTGCCATTGAAACAGAGGCATCCCTACGGGGGTAATAGCCACACCAACTAAAAAGCGTGCGTCAGCCAGCAAGTTGCCGGTTTCACTATTATTGGCAAGTTCAAACCCAGCACCGTCGGGAACGAGCGCCTGATGCGCAAGTTTTTGTGTCCATTCGTGCACCTGTCTGAAGGTTTCAGGCATGGTGTCGTAATTAACCAGCTCGTGTAGCAAAGCTAGGCGAGTGTGGGCAGTAAAGACATGCTCCTGTAGGCCTTGGCGTAGCGTATCTATGCTGTGCGAGGGTAAATGACCCGGAGGCAATTGATAGCGAGTCCACAGTGTCATGGGAGCAGTGAATAGCAGTGCTTCGTAGTGCTGCCCTTGATGCTCGATGACCATGCTTTCAGCCATAGATTCTGTGTGCTCTAGGACTATTTCATAGTGCTGTAAGAGCTCGTGTTGGAGGAGTAAGTCGAGTGTTTGTTCAATAGACTGATTTTTTTTACTACTCAGCAGCTTGTTTAGTAGGCTACACAATAGCTTATGCCAGTATTTTTCTTCTACGAGCGAGCCAGAACGCATCATGGCGTCAGCGTAGTGGATGAGACGCTGTACGTCTTTAGGTGACTGAGTAAACAGTTGAGGTGTCATAAAGGGCATGGCGACTTTTTTGGATAGCTATGTGTCTAGTTTAACCCGCCATGAGGATAAATATAGCGTAGTAGGCTAGCAAAAAAAACACCCCCGATGCTTAGGGCAGCGGGGGTGTTCAGGTGGAGCAGTTACATTACAGACCTACGGAGTCGGCAATTTCTTTGAACTCTTCAATTTGATCGAAGTTCATATAGCGATAAATATTGTCGCTATCGCTTTCTAAAATGCCCATATCGGCCAAGTACTCTTCACGTGTGGGGATACGTCCCAAGCGTGAGCAAATGGCGGCCAGTTCAGCAGAGCCTAAAAACACGTTTGTGTTCTTGCCCAAACGGTTGGGGAAGTTACGGGTGCTGGTAGACATCACCGTAGCACCTTCACGCACTTGAGCTTGGTTACCCATACACAAAGAGCAGCCTGGCATTTCCATGCGAGCCCCGGCTACGCCTAACACACCGTAGTGGCCTTCCTCGGTCAATTGTTGTTGATCCATTTTGGTAGGTGGTGCGACCCATAAACGAGTAGGAATATCGCGTTTGCCTTCCAATAGCTTAGACGCAGCACGGAAGTGCCCGATGTTAGTCATGCAACTACCAATAAAGACTTCGTCAATTTGGGTGCCAGCAACGTCTGAAAGCGTTTTCACGTCATCGGGATCGTTCGGGCAAGCTACGATAGGCTCATGAATCTCTGCCAAATCGATGTCGATGACTGCTGCATATTCTGCGTCAGCATCTGGCTCAAGGAGTTGCGGATTAGCCAACCACTCTTCCATGGCTTTGATGCGGCGTGTAATAGTGCGCTCATCTTCATAGCCGTTTGCAATCATCCACTTGAGCAGCGTAATGTTGCTGTTCAAGTATTCAATGATGGGCTCTTGATTCAGGCGGACAGTACATGCTGCTGCGGAACGCTCGGCTGAAGCATCAGACAGCTCAAAAGCCTGTTCGATCTTCAGGTTCGGCAAGCCTTCGATTTCTAGAATGCGCCCTGAGAAAATGTTTTTCTTGCCTGCTTTTTCGACGGTTAATAAACCCTGCTTAATGGCATAGAAAGGAATGGCGTTAACCAAGTCGCGCAACGTAACGCCAGGCTGCATTTCGCCTTTAAAGCGCACCAGTACGGATTCGGGCATATCCAAAGGCATGACACCCGTGGCAGCTGCAAAAGCGACTAAGCCAGAGCCAGCTGGGAAGCTGATGCCGATTGGAAAACGAGTGTGCGAGTCACCGCCTGTACCAACGGTATCAGGCAAGAGCATGCGGTTCAACCAAGAGTGAATAATACCGTCACCAGGACGCAAGGAAACACCACCACGTGTACTAATAAATGCTGGCAGCTCATGATGTGTTTTGACGTCTACGGGCTTAGGATACGCCGCGGTGTGGCAGAATGACTGCATGACTAGGTCAGACGAGAATCCTAGACAAGCCAAGTCTTTCAATTCATCGCGGGTCATGGGGCCAGTGGTATCCTGACTACCAACGGTAGTCATGCGTGGTTCGCAGTAGGTGCCTGGGCGTACGCCGGTACCCTCTGGTAGACCGCAAGCACGACCTACCATTTTCTGCGCCAAGGAAAAACCACGTTTGGTATCTGAAGGATTCTGCGGCAAGCGGAACAAGGTAGTAGGAGGCAATCCGAGCGCCTCGCGAGCACGTGTGGTAAGACCGCGACCAATGATCAGGGGAATACGACCACCTGCACGAACCTCGTCAAAGAGGACATCGGACTTGACTTCAAACTCGGCAATGACTTCGCCATTTTTCAGTGCTTTACCTTCATAGGGGCGCAGTTCCACCACATCGCCCATTTCCATATTGGATACATCAAGCTCAATGGGCAGCGCGCCAGCGTCTTCCATGGTGTTGTAGAAGATAGGAGCAATTTTGCTACCTAGGCAAACACCACCGAACCGCTTATTAGGGACGAAAGGTATATCTTGGCCTGTGTACCACAGCACTGAGTTGGTCGCGGACTTGCGTGAGGAGCCTGTACCAACTACGTCACCCACGTAGGCGATCAAGTGACCTTTTTCTTTTAAGGATTCAATGAACTTAATAGGACCAATTTTGCCGGGCTCGTCGGGCTCAATACCTGGACGAGGGTTCTTAAGCATGGCCAGTGCATGTAGCGGAATATCAGGACGGCTCCACGCATCGGGCGCAGGAGATAGATCGTCAGTGTTGGTTTCGCCAGTGACTTTAAATACGGTGACAGTCAGGCTTTCGGGGACTTCAGGACGGCTGGTGAACCACTCGCCATCGGCCCAGCTTTGTAGCACAGCTTGAGCATGTGCGTTACCTTGATCTGCTTTTTCTTTGACGTCGTGGAAGGCATCAAACATCAATAGCGTTTTTTTCAGGCCGTCGGCAGCGATGGGAGCGAGTTCGGCATCATCCAATAATTGGATGAGCGGCGAAATGTTGTAGCCGCCCAGCATGGTGCCGAGTAATTCGGTGGCACGGGCGCGGCTGATTAGGCTACAGGCTTCCGTGCCCAATGCCAAAGCAGTTAAGTAGGAGGCTTTAACGCTAGCGGCTTCGTCCACACCAGCGGGGACACGATGAACTAATAGGTCCAGCAGGAAATCCTCTTCGCCAGCCGGTGGGTTTTTGATCAGTTCGATAAGATCGGCAGTTTGCTGCGCTGACAAAGGCAGCGGTGGTATGCCTTGCGCTGCACGTTCGGCAGCGTGTTCACGGTAAGATTCCAACATGTGGCAGGCCTATCGGTAAGAGGTTGAGTACAAATAATGAGTGACTGCTTCAATTGTAGATTGAAGCGGTGTATGAATCAATGGTCTTATATCTTATATAAGACTTGGGCCGCTGTTTTAAGGTAACAAGTTAGCAAATTCAGGATGACGCTTAATGTACGCCTCGGCGTAGCTGCAGGCGGGAACAACTTTCCAGTCGTTTTTCTGGGCTGTTTGTAAAGCATGCCGCGTTAAATCGGCAGCAATGCCACGGCCTTCTAAGGCAGAGGGGACAACAGTGTGGGTAATGGTCATGACTTGATCACGTAACTCGTAATCAATAATGCTGCGTAAGCCGTCTTCTAGGTAAAAAAACTGTTGCTCGTCGCGATCGTGTTGTATTGTCCGGTGCATAGCAAAGTCCTAATGATTAAGCTAAAGCTGTCTGTAATCCAATAAGTGCCCATACGCTTAGCATGCTGATTATGCCCAGTAAGCAGCCTCCCCAGAAGCCCATTAATGGCCACTTAACAGAGAGTGGAACCGTATCGGCTTTGACGTGTGGGAGTAGGGTGTTGGCTTGGCCAAAAATCCAGCCACGAGAGTTAGAAAAGTTTAAACGTATAAAGTAATCTAACAAAATGCCCATTTTTAATGAGAGTGGCAACTGCTCCCAACTATATTTCTCTAGGTAAGGATGCTTCAAGGCCTGGTTTGTTTTACGTAGATTGAATAAAAACAGATACAGACCAGAAACAAGGCAAGCAAAGGCGCAGGCCACGAGCAAGGTAGCACTAAAGGGCAGGGCGTAATGTACAAAAGTGGATAACATGTTGCAGTGCAGAGTATGGCGTTAAAAGCCCCAGCGAAGAGCTAGGGCTTTGAGTGTGCAGCTAGTTTGCCAGATATTTAGGCCCGCGCAAGCAGAAATGCTTGATTGAGCCATACTCTGATTTATGAGCGCTGATCCAAGGGAACAAAATCTAGATTTTCCGGGCCTACGTAATTAGCTGTAGGACGGATAATTTTGTTGTCGACACGCTGCTCTATGATGTGGGCAGCCCAACCGGCGGTACGGGCAATCACAAATAGAGGGGTGAACATGGCAGTGGGTACTCCCATGGTGTGATAGGAAACCGCTGAGAACCAGTCTAAGTTGGGGAACATTTTTTTCACTTCCCACATGACTGTCTCCAGACGTTCTGCAATGTCATACATTTTTGTGTTGTTATCAGCTACGGCTAATTCCTTGGCAACTGACTTGATAACCTCGTTGCGTGGATCGGATACTGTATAGACAGGGTGACCAAATCCGATAATGACTTCTTTATTAGCCACACGTTCGCGAATGTCTGCCTCAGCTTGGTCTGGAGTTTCGTAGCGTTTTTGAATTTCAAAAGCAACTTCGTTTGCGCCGCCATGTTTGGGGCCACGCAGAGCACCAATCGCACCTGTAATAGCCGAGTACATATCGGAGCCCGTACCAGCGATTACTCGGCTGGTAAAGGTTGATGCATTAAATTCATGTTCAGCATAAAGATTGAGGGAAATGTGCATCGCACGCTCCCACTCAGGGCTGGGTTTTTCGCCGTGCAGCAAGTGCAGGAAGTGACCACCTATACTGTCGTCATCCGTCTGTACATCGATCATTTCGCCGTTATGGCTGAAGTGGTACCAGTACAGTAGTGCGGAGCCTAGGCTTGCCATAAGGCGGTCGGCGATATCGCGTGCATCGGGTAAGTTATGATCGTCTTTTTCAGGCAGAGTGCAACCTAACACCGATACGGCTGTGCGCATCACATCCATAGGGTGGCTATGCGCAGGTAGAGCCTCTAGGGCGGTTTGTACAGTTAGTGGTAATCCACGCAGACGCTTGAGTTTAGTTTTGTAGGCCTGTAACTCTGCTTTATTGGGCAGCTTGCCATGTACGAGCAAGTGAGCCACTTCCTCAAATTCGCACGCTTTGGCCAGATCTAAGATGTCGTAACCACGGTAATGAAGATCGTTACCCGTGCGGCCCACGGTGCATAAAGCGGTATTGCCCGCTACAACGCCAGAGAGAGCGACTGATTTTTTTGGTTTAAAGGTGCTGCTAGTGGCTTGTGTTTCTGTATTGCTCATTAGATGTGCTCCTGATGTTATAAAAATATCGTCGTGATGTGCCGTGGCACTTTGATCAAGAATTTTTGTTTTTCTGAAATAAAGCGTCTAGGCTGCGCTCAAACTCGTGATAGCCAATGCGGTCGTAGAGTTCCTCGCGACTTTGCATCAAGCTAATAACTTCTTTTTGATGGCCCTCTTGGCGGATGGATTGGTATACCTGTTCGGCTGCTTTATTCATTGCTCGGAATGCAGATAAAGGATACAAAATGATTTGTACACCTACAGATGCCAGTTCGTCGCGAGTAAATAAAGGAGTTTGTCCAAACTCAGTAATGTTTGCCAGTACGGGAACGTCTAAGGCATCGGTAAAGCGTTTGTAGCTTTCCAAGTCGTAGCAAGCCTCTGCAAAAATACCATCAGCACCCGCTTCTACGCAAGCAATAGCACGTTCCAGTGCCGCATCTATGCCCTCTACGGCAATGGCATCGGTGCGCGCCATAATGAAAAAGTCGGGATCAGTGCGAGCGTCAGTAGCGGCTTTGATGCGGTCAACCATTTCACCTGCACTGACGATTTCCTTGCCTGGGCGATGGCCGCAGCGTTTGGCGCCGACTTGGTCTTCGATATGACACGCCGCAGCGCCAAATTTGATCAAGCTTTTAATAGTGCGAGCGATGTTGAACGCTGAAGCGCCAAAGCCGGTGTCGATATCTACCATTAGTGGTACATCGCATACATCGGTGATACGACGTACATCGGTCAGCACATCATCAAGAGTGTTGATGCCTAAGTCTGGTAAACCTAGCGAGCCTGCTGCGACGCCACCCCCGGACAGATAAATGGCGCGATAACCGGCGCGCTTTGCCAGCAGGGCATGATTAGCATTGATAGCACCGATGACTTGTAACGGTTGTTCTTCACGCAAGGCTTGGCGAAATGCGGCACCGGCAGAGTGTAGAGAGGTATTGGCTTGGCTCATGATCGTCCTTTTGGTCTAGAAAAGAATAGTAGATTGATAAGTGCATTAAGCAAAAATCATGCCAGTTTTTAAATGGATGCGGTTGTTTTCCTAAGGCCGAGTGTATCAGGCGCGGCGCTATCGATAATCAGAGAAAAAAAATGATGGGCTGCAGGATGCTGTTAAGATGTTTCATTTTTGAATCGTTTTCGTTTCAGGTGTTTCATGGTCGATACTGCCGCTGGTCTAAAGAATAGGTCTGACACTAGGCTAAGAATTGCTGCAGTAGGCATGCATGGGTTGCGTGACATGCTGGAGCAATTGGCGCCTGAGTATGCGCATCGGGCTGATATTCTTATCATTGACAAGGGGTATGAGCAGGCCGTGCAAAGTGTGCAAGCACTTTTGCGTCAAGATGGCGTGGATGCAGTTGTCTCTGCTGGTTCTAATGGGAGTTACTTGCGGGCTCATTTGCCCGTGCCAGTTGCAACCGTGCGTGCAGGAGGGTTTGACCTGATGGAGTTGCTAGCCCACGCAGCAAGGCAAACCCGCAGCCTTGCGATGGTCGTGCACGGGCAAATCCCTGAGGGCTTGCGGGCGTTGGTCAGTGAATTTTCCCTCCCTGTGCATTTGCTGAGCTATCAGGACGAGGATCAGGCAAAAACGTGCGTGCAACGTCTACAGGATCTAGGGGTGGAGGTGGTGCTTGCTCCAGGCTTGGTGGTGGATTTAGCACGAGCGGTGGGGCTGCAGGCGGTGTTGTTGTATTCGCCTGCAGCCGTTAGGGCAGCCATGGAGGATGGCATCGAAATGGCCCGCGCTGCGCGTGCTGAGGCCGCGCGCCATGATAGATTACGAGCCATGCTAGGCCATTTACGCGACGGGGTGTTGGCGGTGGATGTGCATGATCGTGTGTATGCATTAAATCCCTCTATGTTGAATGTAGTGAATCTTCAGGAGGCTGATCTGCTTGGGCAGGTTCTGCATGAGGTGCAGCCCGAGCTGAGCTTGCAAGCCATTTTGCGTAGCGGTAAGCCCGAGTTGGAGAAAGTTCAGCAGATAATGGGGCGTACTTTGGTTGTGACTCGTCTTCCCATTATTGAGCAGGGGCAATTAAACGGTGCGGTTTTGGTGTGTCAGGATCCGGCTGCTATTCAGCGAGTGGATCGTAGCTTGCGTAGCCGTCGTTCACGTACAGGCAAGGCGACAAGATATACCCTTGATGATCTGATTGGACACAGCGATGTCATGCAATCTTTACGCGCCGTCGCACATGCTTACGCACGTAGTAGTGCCACGGCGCTAATTGTGGGTGAGAGCGGAACCGGTAAAGAGCTTTTGGCGCAAGGGGTACATAATGCCAGTGCGCGTCACGCCCAACCTTTTATAGCGGTTAATTGTGGAGCTTTTCCCGAGTCTTTGCTGGAAAGTGAGCTGTTTGGCTATGTAGAGGGCGCTTTCACTGGCTCAAGCCGGGGGGGGAAAATAGGCTTATTTGAGGCGGCTCATACCGGTACTTTGTTTTTGGACGAGATTGGCGAACTCCCGCTTGCCTTGCAAACTAGATTGTTACGAGTGCTGCAAGAAAAGGAAGTATTGCGTATTGGAGCTATCGAACCTACACCGCTTGATGTGCGGGTAATTGCCGCCACGCACCAAAACTTAGAGTTGTTAGTTGAGCAAGGTCGCTTTAGGCAGGATTTGTACTACCGCCTCAATATTCTGGTGCTAAAGCTTCCACCTTTACGGCAGCGACTCGAAGACTTGCCAGCGCTGATGCAGCATTTACAGCAAAAGTTGGCGCATGACCTAGGACTGGATGCGACGAGTCAAGCCAGCTTGTTTCATGCGCTGTTACGCTTGGGCGTAGGGTATGCATGGCCAGGTAATATTCGCGAGCTGGAAAACATTGTCGAACGGGTGCTCGTTTTGGGTATGGCGGGTTTACTAACAAAAGAGCAGCAATTGAGCCAAATCGTACCTGAGTTGTATGACAGGCAGGCAGAGGGTGGGGGGGAATGGCAAGTGCGCCAGCATCAGGATGAGCAACGTTTACTAGAGGCTGTGTTGGCAGAGTGTGGTGGCAATCGAGAGCAGGCGGCAAAAAAATTAGGGATTAGTCGTAGTACCTTGTGGCGGCGTTTAAATCGTTCTACTTGAGTCGCGAAAGACAAAAACGGCACCTTATGTAAGGTGCCGTTTGAGCATAAAACAGGCTTGGCTTATGCCAGCAAGTCTTTTACCCCGTCACGCTCTTCCAAGAGTTCGTTAAGCGTGTGATCCATGCGTTCGCGTGAGAAAGCGTCGATCTCTAAGCCTTCAACGCGTGTGTATTCACCGTTTTCGGTAATAACAGGTACGCCGTAAATAATACCTTCAGGGATACCGTAGGAGCCATCTGAAGGTACGCCCATGGTTACCCACTTACCGTTAGAGCCTAGAACCCAGTCACGAATGTGGTCAATGGCTGCATTGGCAGCGGAGGCTGCGGAAGAGAGGCCGCGCGCTTCGATGATGGCGGCGCCACGCTTACCAACTTTAGGAATAAAGGTATCGCGGTTCCAAGCTTGATCGTTAATCAGAGCGTCGATTTTCTCGCCATTAACGGTGGCAAAGCGTGAATCAGGGTACATGGTTGGGGAGTGATTGCCCCAAACAATCAGATTTTCGATGTCGGCAACCGCTTGCCCGGATTTAGCGGCTAATTGGGATAGTGCACGGTTGTGATCTAGGCGCAGCATGGCGGTGAAATTTTTCGCTGGCAGATCGGGAGCCGATTTCATTGCAATGTAGGCATTTGTGTTGGCCGGATTGCCGACAACCAAAACTTTCACATCACGACTAGCGACCTTGTTCAGTGCGCGACCTTGAGCGGTGAAGATCTGAGCATTGAAATTCAGTAGGTCTTTGCGTTCCATACCTGGCCCGCGAGGACGCGCGCCGACAAGTAGAGCGATATCAGCATCTTTAAAAGCACTTTCTGGATCGCTGTGTGCGGACATTCCTTGTAGGAGGGGGAATGCACAATCGTCCAGCTCCATCATGACGCCTTCTAGCGCCTTCTGGGCTTTTTCATCGGGTAGCTCCAGCAATTGCAAAATAACTGGCTGGTCTTTGCCTAGCATTTCTCCGGATGCGATACGAAATAGCAGGGCATAGCCGATTTGTCCGGCTGCGCCGGTGACGGCAACGCGCTTGGCTGGTTTGGACATGAGAGTATGACTCCGTAGGTGTTGAAAGTCGGTCGTAAAAATAGAGTGTAATCCTTCGAGCCTTATCTAGGCTGATGGATGATATAAAAATGATACAAAGGGTCTGCTAAAGAGCTAGACTGATTTGCGCAGCCTAGTGTAAAACTTACTGCGCGTCAAATCATCTTATATCTTATATAAGACAGAAGAGTGTTAGACATTCAGCCTAATGCATGCGAAAATTGAGCGGTGTTATTTGTAAAGTAAGTCGTGTCCTGTCAAGAGAGTGGTACGCTTGGGTGTAATAAGGTGAATCATTTTTTGACTGAAAATCGAATCAACAATGACTAAAACAGCGATTAGTGCGGCATACAGTCCGTTATACCAACAGATTAAGGCTTTGCTGCTGCAAAGTTTGGATCGTGGTGAGTGGAAGCCGGGCGAGTCTATCCCTAGTGAGTTTGAACTGGCTGCGCGTTATCAGGTCAGCCAGGGTACGGTGCGCAAAGCTATCGACGAGTTAGCAGCGGATAACCTGCTAATACGTCGACAAGGCAAAGGTACGTTCGTGGCCACGCATCACGAAGCCAATGTTCGTTTTCGTTTCTTACGTCTCACTCCTGATAGTGGCAGAGTGGGCCTTTCTACCAGCCAAATTCTCGATTGCACTCGTCTTAAAGCGCCGGCTGACATCGCTTTGTTACTCGATTTACGCACGGCAGATATGGTCGTTAATTTGCGGCGCGTCTTATCATTTGATGATAAGCCAACTATTTTTGATGATATTTGGTTACCTGGCACGGTTTTTAAAAAACTCACTCTGGAATTGGCTGAGAAAAACAAAGGGCCTATGTACGCTTGGTTTGAAAGTGAGTTTGGTGTAAGTATGGTTCGTGCTGATGAGAAAATCGAGGCGGTTTCAGCTAATGATGAGGCGGCAACGCTTTTGCAGGTGACACCCGGAAGTCCTTTGCTGCACGTTGAGCGAGTATCATTTACCTATGGCGATCGACCTGTAGAGGTTCGTCGTGGTTGGTACCTCACAGACAGGTTCCATTACCGAAACCATCTCAACTAAGCGTTCAATATACGTAATTGATGCTGCACGGCATCGTTAAATCAGCGAAAATACCTAGGTTTATTTTATTTTTTTACTTTTATTCGAGGCCATCATGTCTGATACCGCACCTAAGCAGCGTCCGCAGTATCGCAATATCAGCGTGCCGCAGATATTAAGCTACCGCTTGCCCTTGGCTGCAAAAGCATCGATTTTGCATCGAGTCAGTGGTGCTCTACTATTTCTGTGTTTACCGCTAGTGATATTGCCACTATTTGCGCTGAGTGTTAGCTCACCTGAGTCGTTCGCCAGCTTACGTAGTTATGTTGATAATCCCTTCTGTAAGTTGATCGTGCTGGCCTTGATCTGGGGCTATATGCACCACTTCTGTGCTGGGATTCGTTACCTGTGCTTAGATCTGCAAATGGGTAATGATAAACATAGTGCGAAAAAATCGGCTACTGCCGTCTTCGCGGTGAGCCTAGTGCTGACTGCTATCTTTGGCCTGAAACTATTTGGAGTCTGGTAATGGCTAATCGTGAACGCATAGGAGCTCATCGCCTGGTAGTGGGTGCGCATTACGGTACGCTTGACTTTATTGCTCAGCGCGTAACAGCTGTCATTATGGCTATTTATACCTTAGTCATTGTGTTCGGTATTTTGTTTACCAGCGAACTTAATTATGAGTCTTGGCGCCATCTGTTTACTTTTCACGTGGGCGCTTTGCCGCTAGGGCAGTTGTTGGCCACGCTGTTTTTCTTCGCTTTGTCTTGGCACGCCTGGATTGGCGTGCGTGACATCTGGATGGATTACGTTAAGCCTGCCGGCTTGCGTCTGTTATTGCAGACGCTCACCTTGCTCTGGCTGATTGCTTCCATCGTCTATTTCGCAAAAATTCTTTGGAGTCTGTAACCGTGGCTGCTGTCAAATCTTCTTTGCCTCGCCGCCAGTTTGATGTGGTGGTAGTTGGTGCCGGTGGTGCCGGCATGCGTTGCTCCCTACAACTTGCTCAGGCAGGGCTGTCTGTTGCCGTTCTTTCCAAAGTGTTCCCAACGCGTTCGCACACTGTCGCTGCACAGGGCGGTGTGAGTGCCTCTTTGGGCAACATGAGCGAAGACCATTGGTATTGGCACATGTACGACACGGTGAAAGGGTCCGACTGGTTAGGCGACCAAGACGCCATTGAATTTATGTGTCGTGAAGCACCGCACGCTGTGTATGAGCTTGAGCACTTCGGTATGCCCTTTGACCGTAACGCCGATGGCACTATCTATCAGCGTCCATTTGGTGGTCATACTGCCAACTTCGGTGAAAAACCTGTACAACGCGCCTGTGCTGCAGCTGACCGTACTGGGCATGCCATGCTGCACACCTTGTATCAGCGCAACGTGGCCGCTCGCACGCAGTTTTTTGTAGAGTGGATGGCCCTAGACTTGCTGCGTAACGAAGCAGGTGATGTGCTGGGTGTGACTGCCCTGGAAATGGAAACGGGCGATATCTATATTCTTGAGGGTAAGCGCGTAGTGTTGGCCACAGGTGGTGCCGGTCGTATTTGGGCCGCGTCTACTAACGCCTTTATTAACACCGGTGATGGCCTAGGTATGGCCGCACGTGCAGGGCTTCCGTTGCAAGATATGGAGTTCTGGCAATTCCACCCTACAGGGGTGGCTGGTGCAGGAGTCTTGATTACCGAAGGGGTACGAGGCGAAGGCGGTATTCTACTCAACAAAGATGGCGAGCGCTTCATGGAGCGTTATGCCCCTAACCTGAAAGACTTGGCCCCGCGCGACTTCGTTTCGCGCTCAATGGACCAAGAAATCAAAGAAGGTCGTGGTTGTGGTGATGGTAGTTACGTGGTCTTGAAGCTGGATCATTTGGGCGCTGACGTCATTAAAAAGCGTTTACCGTCTATTCGAGAAATTGCGATCAAGTTCGGTAACGTTGATCCTATCAAAGACCCGATCCCTGTAGTACCCACAATTCATTACCAGATGGGTGGTATTCCAACCAACTATTACGGCCAGGTTGTGACGCAAACTGCCAGTGGTGAAGCAAAAGTTGTGAATGGTCTGTACGCCATCGGTGAGTGTGCGGCTACTTCCGTACACGGAGCTAACCGCTTGGGCACGAACTCCTTGCTCGACTTGATCGTGTTTGGTCGTGCAGCAGGTAATCACATTGTTGATTCGCATCCCGAGCGTGACCATGCTCACCAAGAAATCAACGAGTCCACCATCGAATTCTCCATGGATCGTCTGAACCGTATGGAAAGCCGCACCTCAGGCGAAAAAGCACAGGATGTCGGTGAGAAAATTCGTCACGCCATGCAGGCTCATTGCGGTGTATTCCGCACTATGGATCTGCTAGAAAAAGGCGTGGAGAAAATAGAAAGCTTGGTGCCAGAAGTCGGTCAAGTGTATTTCAAAGATAAATCTAAAGTCTTTAATACGGCACGTATTGAGGCGTTGGAAATTGAAAACATGATTGAAGTGGCTCGTGCAACGACGCGCTCTGCCGCAGCTCGCACAGAAAGCCGTGGCGCACATGCCTTGAACGACTACCCTGAGCGGGATGACAATAACTGGCTGCGTCATACCTTATGGTTCTCCGAAGGCAGTAAGCTTGAGTACAAGCCTGTGCAGATGGAGCCCTTGACTGCCGAGAGCATTCCTCCCCAAGCACGGACTTTCTAAGACAGGATTACTGAAATGAGTCAAACCCGTACCCTTAAGTTTGAGATCTATCGCTACGATCCCGACAAAGACGATCGTCCTTACATGCAGAAGCTTGAAGTCACTTTGAAGCCAACAGATAAAATGCTGTTGGATGCCATTGTGCGCATCAAAAATGATATCGATGATAGCTTGGCCATTCGTCGCTCATGCCGTGAAGGTGTGTGTGGTTCAGATGCCATGAATATCAATGGTAAGAATGGTCTGGCATGTACGACTAACTTGAACGATCTTAAGCAGCCCATCGTGTTGCGTCCGCTACCAGGTTTACCCGTTGTACGTGACCTGATCGTGGATATGACTAACTTTTTTGATCAATACCATTCGGTCAAGCCTTTCCTGATAAACGATGCGCCTCCGCCCGAGAAAGAGCGTTTACAAACGCCCGAAGCGCGTGAGGAGCTGGATGGCTTGTACGAATGTATTTTGTGTGCCTGTTGCTCCACTTCGTGCCCGTCATTTTGGTGGAATCCCGACAAATTTGTTGGTCCAGCAGGTCTATTGCAAGCATACCGCTTTATCGCCGATTCTCGTGACGAAGCCACCGGTGAGCGTTTGGATAACCTAGAGGATCCATATCGTCTTTTCCGCTGTCATACCATCATGAACTGTACGGATGTATGTCCTAAAGGATTAAATCCGTCACTTGCCATCGGTAAGATTAAGGAAATGCTTGTACGGCGCAGTATTTAAGGAGCGTGTCAGGCATGGGAACCTTATCAGAGCTAGAGCGCGCACGTTTAAGATGGCGCGCCCGTCGGGGCTTATTAGAAAACGATTTAATCATTACTCGGTTTTTAGATCGTTTTGAGTCCGAGTTGACGGAAGTTGAAGTCTCAGCTTTGACCCGTTTATTCGTTATGGATGATACGGAGTTACTAGATGTACTGCTAGCTCGTAAAGAGCTAGAGGGTCCCTACGACACGCCTGACATCCGGCGCCTAGTTGCAGTTATGAGAGAGCTTTAATCTTTGAGGAAGTAAGTGATGGAATTGTCAGATAAAAAGGCTACGCTATCGTTTTCCGATGGCACTTCTCCTATCGAGTTCCCGGTTTATAAAGGATCGGTAGGTCCAGACGTAATTGATATCCGCAAGTTGTACGGCCAAACAGGTATGTTTACCTATGACCCAGGCTTTATGGCTACCGCTTCATGTGAGTCGGCTATCACTTACATTGACGGTGATAAAGGTGAGTTGCTGTATCGTGGGTACCCCATTGATCAGCTGGCGCAGAAATGCGATTTCATGGATGTGTGTTACCTTATTTTGAATGGCGATTTACCGAATGGCCAGCAAAAGCAAGAGTTTGACTCCTTGGTAACCAACCACACCATGGTTCAAGAGCAAATGCAGCACTTTATGCGTGGCTTCCGTCCTGATGCTCATCCAATGGCTATTATGACGGGTCTGGTCGGTGCGTTGTCATCGTTCTATCATGACTCCACAGACATCACTAATCCCCATCACCGTCATGTCTCGGCAATACGCTTAATTGCGAAAATGCCAACTTTGGTGGCGATGACCTATAAGTATTCTTTGGGCCAGCCTTTCATCTATCCAAAAAACGACCTGTCTTACACGGGTAATTTCTTGCGTATGATGTTTGCTACGCCTTGTGAAGACTACCATGTCAATGAAGTGGTAGAGCGCGCTCTGGATCGCATCTTTATTTTGCATGCAGATCATGAGCAAAATGCATCTACTTCAACTGTGCGTTTGTGTGGTTCATCGGGTACTAATCCATTTGCAGCTATCGCCGCCGGCGTAGCGTGTTTGTGGGGCCCAGCTCATGGCGGTGCTAACGAAGCATGCTTGAATATGCTTGAGCACTTGCAGGCAAATGGTGGCGTGGCAAAAGTGGGCGAGTTCATGGAGAAGGTTAAAGATAAATCTTCTGGCGTGCGCTTAATGGGTTTTGGACATCGTGTTTACAAAAACTACGACCCACGTGCAAAACTTATGCAAGAAACCTGCAAAGAAGTGCTGAGTGCCTTAGGCCTAGAAAACGACCCATTGTTCAAGCTGGCCATGGAACTTGAGCGCATTGCGCTGGAAGATCCTTACTTTGTAGAGCGTAAACTGTACCCTAACGTAGACTTCTACTCAGGTATTGTGCAGCGTGCTATTGGTATTCCTACCTCTTTGTTTACTGCTATTTTTGCGTTGGCACGTACAGTAGGCTGGATTGCCCAGTGGAACGAAATGCTATCTGATCCAGATTACAAAATTGGCCGCCCACGTCAACTGTATGTTGGCTCACAGCGCCGCGATGTTAATCTAGAGCGTTAATTCCGTTCTCGCTGTGTTATGAAAAGCTGCGCTTTTCATTAAAAAACACCCCAAAAATAGGCGATGCCTGTAAATTTTGGGGTGTTTTTATTGTTGATACCCTAAATATGTTCGCTAGCGTCCCTTAGGGCAGTTTAGTGCCCAGTTTGTCGACGCGAACAAGCCGCCGTTTAAACGTAGAGCATACTTATTTTTAATTATGTAATTGTACTTTTAGACGCTCTAAGCGTTGTCGACGGGCATCATCTTCCTCTACTTTGCGTATGCTGTGTTGTACATAATCTAGGTGTCGCTCAGCATGTGATTTTGCATTTTTCGCATCACCCATCAGTATCGATTCCATCAGTGCATGATGCTGCTGCGTCAGCTTTTCTACCGCACGACGATCATGAAACTGAAAAATAATACGTCTATTTTCATGCACGGTAGAAAAAAGCAAATTTACTAAACCACGCATAACTTGCAGCATAACGGCGTTTTGGCTGGCCTGTGCAATGGCTAAATGAAATTGCGCATCCGCTTTCGCAGCCTCGAAAACAAGATTTTGTTCTTGCAGCTTAATCAAATGATCAAAGCTGCGTTCAATGGCGTCTTTGTCTTTGGGAGTGGCGCGTAAAGCGGCAAACCATGCGCAACTGCTTTCTAGGGCACGTCGTGCTTCTAAGACATCGTAACGATAATACACGTCGCTTTGCAGGAGTGCGTTAACTGGCGTCATAAACTCGGCGCGCCATTCTGCATAGTCTTTTTTAATATAGCTGCCACCGCCATGACGAGTTTGTAACAAACCCTGGCTGCCTAATATACGTAATGCCTCTCGTATGGGGGCTCTGGAGCTATTAAGTAGCTCACACAGTTTACGTTCTGAGGGCAGGCGATCCCCAACAGCTAAGGCTTGTTCTTGAATCAGTATTCTTATCTTTTTGGCGAGTATTTCAGAAAGAGGTATAGACATAGAGGGTGTTTTACTAGAGTGGTCTTACCAGTTTAGCGTTTTTCTTGATTTTTAGTGCGTTTTTCAAGGGTTATCTCGGATAAGCGCCAGATGGTTAGACTACTAAGATAAACGCTGCTTACAAGACGACGAGCTTAATGGGTGTTTTATTAAGCCAAAAAAACCAGCTGCCGTGTAGGCGGTCTAGGCGAGTCGCAATTTATCTCTTAAGGATGAGTTTATGACTAACGTTTACACTTTGTTGGCGCTTGCGCCTATCGCAGTGGTCTTTGTGTTAATGGTGGTGCTGAGCCGCTCCGCAAAGACATCTATGGGGGTTGCCTATGTAGTAACAGCCGTCTTGGCATTAGCGGTTTGGGGAACGCAGCCCACTGTCGTGGCGGCTGCTACGGTGCATGGTCTGGTAACGGCCGTGACCCTATTGTTCATTGTGTTTGGCGCTATTTTGTTGTTGAACACACTTAAAGAAAGTGGTGCCTTGCATGCCATTCGCCAAGGCTTCATGGATGTTTCGCCAGACCGCAGAATCCAAGTCATTATTGTTGCTTGGTTGTTTGGGTCGTTGATTGAAGGATCTTCCGGTTTTGGCACCCCTTCAGCTGTGGGTGCACCGTTGCTTTTAGCCTTGGGTTTCCCCGCTATGGCAGCTGTGATGGCGGTTTTGGTGATTCAGTCTACGCCTGTATCTTTCGGTGCTGTGGGCACGCCCATGATAGTGGGGGTCATGTCGGGTATTGATAATAAAACGGATGTAGCCCAGGCCATTGCTCCCCTGAGCCCAGTGGAGTATTTGCAGCTTATTGTGGCCGATGTGGCGTTGCTGCACGCCTCAATCGGTTTGTTTATTCCTTTGATACTATGTGGCTTGCTCACGCGCTACTTTGGTGCCGAGCGCTCATTTACTCAAGGTCTAAAAGCCTGGCGTTTTGCGTTGTTTGCAGGCCTCGCTTTTACCGTGCCTTACTACTTTATAGCGATCACCTTAGGGCCCGAGTTTCCGTCTATGTTAGGCGCTATGATTGGTTTGGCTATCGTCATTACTGGAGCGCGTAAAGGGTGGTTTCAACCTAAAGAAGTATTTGATTTCCCGCCGCGCAGTCAATGGGAGTCACAATGGCTAGGAACCTTGTCTTTAGATGCTGACGAACAGGATACTAGCGCACCGCGTTTTTCAGTGCTGCGTGCTTTTTCACCCTATTTATTAGTGGTGTTAATGTTGATCGTGACCCGTATTATTCCGGAAGTTAAGGCCTTTCTAACCGGGCCTATCGCGACGATTAAATTTAGTCAGCTCTTTGGTACAAATATCACTAGTTCTGCGCAGTTTCTCTACTCGCCAGGTTTTATGTTGATACTCGTGTCTTTAGCGTGTATTGCTATTTTCCGAATGAATGGTAGTCAGTACATGACAGGTGTGCGACGCTCCGCAAAAACAATGCTAGATGCCGCACCCGCGCTATTGTTAGCCGTCCCTATGGTGCAGGTATTCATTAACTCTGCCTCGGCTGATGGTAGCTTACTCAGCATGCCTTTGATGTTGGCTCAAGGGGCTGCTGCGATAGCAGGGGAGGCCTGGCCTAACTTTTCACCATGGGTGGGAAGTTTAGGTGCTTTTATTGCGGGTTCGAACACGGTGAGTAATATGATGTTCGCTTACTTCCAGTTCTCTACCGCTCAGCATTTGGCGTTGAATATTGATCAAACCGCGGTAGTGGTGGCCTTGCAAGCGGTGGGCGGAGCTGCCGGGAATATGATTTGTGTACACAACGTTGTGGCGGCTGGGGCAGTGGTAGGCATGATGAACCGTGAAGGTGAAATCGTACGTAAAACCCTAATTCCTATGTCGTACTATGCCATTCAGGCTGGCTTATTAGGGCAAGCCTTAATTACTGGCAATATCCTGTGGGGTATTGCAGCCGTTGTTTGGCTGGCAGCGTTTTTGGGTATCAACAGTTTTTTCAAAGGAACTGCACCAGTCTTACGCTCAGTTGCACCCTAAAACCTATTATCGCTAGGTGTATGGTTTTGTGTAACATAAGTGAATGACCACCGGGTTTTGCCAGTGGTCATAAAAAAAGCCAAGTTCCGATGGGGAACTTGGCTTTTTGCATGGCCTAGTGTTTAAGAGTTAGGCTTTAACTTGTGCTTCCTGCTGTGCATCGACTACGGCCAAGGTGGTCATGTTTACGATACGACGCACGGTAGCGCTGGTGGTTAAGATGTGTACAGGACGGGCAGCGCCTAACAAGATTGGCCCCATTGCCACCCCGTTACTACCTGTCATTTTCAACATGTTGTAGGTAATATTGCCTGCATCTAAGTTAGGTGTGATGAGTAGGTTGGCGGCACCGCGCAGGGTAGTGTCTGGGAAGGCCTTAAAACGTATGCTGTCAGATAGGGCTGAGTCAGCGTGCATCTCACCATCAACTTCCAGTTCGGGCGCGCGTTCACGGATCAGATCGCGTGCTTTAGCCATTTTCCGTGAGGAAGCTGTTTTACGGCTACCAAAGTTAGAGTGCGAAAGTAAGGCAATACGTGGTACTACACCAAAGCGTTTCACTTCTTCTGCCGCTTGGATAGTCATGTCAGCGACTTGCTCGGCGGTAGGATCTTCGTTGACGTGCGTATCGCAAACAAACAGTGTCTGTGAAGGCAGCATCAAGACATTCATGGCAGCCAATGTGTGGTTGTCGCTTTTTTTGCCGATAACCTCTTGCACGTGGTTGAGTTGCTTGTCGTAGTTGCTGGTAACGCCGCAAATCATGCCGTCCGCATCACCCCTTTGCAACAACATGGCAGCAATCAGGGTGTTGTGTTTGCGTATCATGGCCTTGGCGATGTCGGGAGTGACGCCGTCACGGCCTTTCATTTGATAGTAAGCAGTCCAGGTTTCGTTAAAACGAACGTCATCTTCGGGATCAACCACCTCGATGTTTTTACCAATTTCCAGACGTAAGCCAGCTTTTTTTACACGCATTTCGATGACGCTAGGACGACCTACCAAAATAGGTTGAGCTAGCTTTTCGTCTACGATGGTTTGAGCAGCGCGTAAGATACGCTCGTCTTCACCATCTGCGTAAATAATACGTTTAGGATCAGATTTAGCCTGCATGACCAATGGACGCATTAACTGACCAGAGTGGTAGATCATGCTGATGAGTTTTTGGCGATAGGCTTCCATGTCCTCGATAGGACGAGCCGCTACCCCGGAGTCCATGGCCGCTTGTGCCACTGCTGGAGCGATCTGCACGATAAGGCGGGAGTCAAAGGGTTTTGGAATGATGTAGTCAGGGCCAAAACTGAGGTCCTCATCGGCGTAGGCGGTAGCCACTTCGTCGTTTTGTTCGGCTTGAGCCAGTTCAGCAATAGCCCGTACGCAAGCCAATTTCATTTCTTCATTAATGACGCTTGCGCCGACATCGAGAGCGCCACGGAAGATGAAGGGGAAACACAATACGTTATTAACTTGATTAGGGTAGTCGGAGCGGCCAGTCGCAATAATGCAGTCAGGTCGAACGGCTTTAGCCAACTCTGGGCGAATCTCAGGCTCGGGATTTGCTAACGCTAAGATCAAGGGGCTTGGTGCCATGGTTTTCACCATATCCGCGGTGAGTACACCAGGAGCAGAACATCCCAAGAACACATCGGCGTCAATGCAGCCATCGGCTAGTGTTCGGGCATCAGTATCTTGTGCGTAGCGGGCCTTGTTGGCCTCCATGTTTTCGTCACGGCCTTTCCAAATGATGCCGCGAGAATCAGCTACATAGATATTTTCGGGTTTAACGCCAATCGCTACCAATAAATCCAAACATGCTATGGACGCGGCGCCAGCACCGGAACACACCAGTTTGATTTCGTCAATTTTTTTGTTGACGACTTTCAGTCCATTGATAATGGCTGCTGAAGAGATGATAGCCGTACCATGCTGATCATCGTGAAAGACGGGGATTTTCATTCGCTCGCGTAGTTTCTTTTCTATATAGAAACACTCGGGCGCTTTGATATCTTCTAGGTTAACGCCACCTAAGGTGGGTTCCATGGCAGCAATGATATCTACCAGTTTGTCAGGGTCATTTTCGTTTAGTTCAATGTCAAAAACGTCAATGCCAGCGAATTTTTTGAATAGGCAGCCCTTGCCTTCCATGACAGGCTTAGCCGCCAAGGGGCCAATATTACCTAGACCGAGTACTGCAGTTCCGTTGGTTACCACAGCAACAAGGTTAGAGCGCGAGGTGTATTTGGCGGCAGCCTCTTCACCTTCTTCGTAAATGGCCATGCAGGCAGATGCCACACCTGGAGAGTAAGCAAGTGAAAGGTCGTCTTGGTTGGCTAGCGTCTTAGTAGGGACAACCGAGATTTTGCCTGGAGTGGGGTATGCGTGATAGTCCAGCGCTAGTTTGGCCAGATCGGCATTGGCATCCATCGTGGTAAAGCTCCTGTATATGTTTTGGCGTGAAATATAGCAGTAATTTATAAGAAAAATAGGCACTCAGGATGAGCTATTTTGTTATAGCCCGAATTTGTTTGTGCTGTGATCCCGTTTAATGCGATATTAATAAGCAATATGCCCTGTGCGGTCAGCCTAAGCAAGTCCGTTTGCAATATTTTTCTTCAGTCTCTTTGCTGTTTTTCATATAGTGGTTATAGTTTTCACTATGTGCGTGAGCCCTTAGTTATAGCGCTCTTTGAGAGTTTTGTCTGGAGTTTATTATCGTGCAGTGCAGCAATTGTGTTTGTTTAGACCAACGGCCTGACCGCTCAAACATAAATATATGTGATGGGCAATTGCAGGTCTTGTTTGGGGCGGTATACTAAGAGCTATACGGCTTGTACAAGGCGTCCAACGTTGCCTTCTGCTCCGCTATCCGCTAACCGGCGTGGCCGTGTCGCGGAAGGTCCTCCTGCATCTCAACGCGAGTGAAACACTCGGATAGGTGAAGCGTAATAATGTCATCACAAAAAGATCTGCAGTCAAACGCTTATTTGTTTGGCAGTAATGCTCCATACGTCGAAGAACTCTATGAGTCTTACCTCGACAACCCTGGTTCCGTCGCCGATAACTGGCGCGACTATTTCGATCAACTTCAGAACTTGCCCGCCACAGACGGCTCCGATTCGACACGTGACCAAGCGCACGCGCCTATCGTCGAGTCTTTCGCACAGCGTGCTAAAGCCAATAGTTTCTTGAGCCGAGCTCAAGCGCCTGATCTGGCGATGGCTATGAAGCAAGTCTCCATTCAATCCATGATCGCGGCGTATCGCTCTTTAGGCGCACGTATCGCCGATTTGGATCCCCTTAAACGTTCTGAGCGCCCAAGTTTTCCAGAGCTTGATCCTGCTTTTTACGGTTTAACCGAAGCAGATCTCGACCAAGTTTATTCGGCGACAAACACCTACTTTACCAAAGCCGACACCATGAGCCTGCGTGACATGCTCAAGGCTTTGCGTGACACATATTGCCGCTCCGTAGGTGCTGAGTTCATGCATATTTCTGATCCTGTCGCTAAGCGCTGGATTCAAGAGCGCCTAGAGTCTGTGCATGGCAAGCCTAGCTACAATGTCGAGCAAAAACGTAATATTTTGCAGCAACTGACCGAAGCCGAAGGATTGGAGCGCTTCTTGCATACTAAGTATGTCGGTCAAAAACGCTTTTCCCTTGAGGGCGGCGAAAGTTTTATCGCATGTATGGATGAAGTGGTCAACCATGCTGGCGAAAACGGTGTTCAAGAAGTCATCGTTGGAATGGCCCACCGTGGTCGTCTGAATATGCTCGTGAACATCATGGGTAAAATGCCAGGCGACCTTTTTGCTGAGTTTGAGGGGCGTCATGCAGAAGGCTTAACTGATGGCGATGTGAAGTATCACAACGGTTTTTCTAGCGATCTATCAACCCGTGGCGGTCCTGTTCACTTATCCTTGGCTTTTAACCCATCACACTTAGAAATTGTTAACCCAGTGGTCGAAGGGTCAGTTCGAGCCCGTCAAGATCGACGTGGCGATGCCGATGGGTCTAAAGTGTTGCCAGTGCTGGTGCACGGAGATGCGGCATTTGCGGGTCAAGGCGTGGTGATGGAAACCTTGAACTTAGCCCAAACACGCGGTTATGGCACTGGCGGCACGTTGCACGTTGTCATTAATAACCAAATTGGTTTTACGACCTCTGACCCACGTGACACGCGCTCTACCCTGTATTGCACAGACGTAGTCAAAATGATCGAAGCGCCTGTGTTCCACGTGAACGGTGACGATCCTGAAGCAGTGGTTTTTGTGACTCAATTGGCGCTCGACTACCGTCGTGAGTTTAAACACGATGTTGTCGTTGACATTGTTTGTTTCCGTAAATTGGGCCACAACGAGCAGGATACTCCGTCGCTCACGCAGCCCTTGATGTACAAAAAAATCGGTACGCACACCGGCACGCGTAAGCTTTACGCCGATAAATTAGTCGCTCAAGGTGTACTGGCTGAGAACGAGCCAGATGAAATGGTGAAAGCCTACCGTCAATTGATGGAAGATGGGAAGCGCACCGTTGAGCCGGTACTGACCGACTATAAAAATAAATACGCGATTGACTGGACGGCGTTTTTGACAGCCAAGTGGACGGATCAAGCAGACACAGGTTTGCCCATTAGTCTCTTGACCAAAATCGGCGAGAAAATCACCACAGTACCAGAAGACTTCACTGTTCATCCTTTAGTCAACCGTTTGCTCAACGATCGCCGCGCTATGGCTCGTGGTGAGGCTCGTGTTGATTGGGGTATGGCGGAGCACTTGGCTTTTGCGACCTTGCTTAACTCAGGTTACGCTATTCGTATTACTGGACAAGACTCTGGTCGTGGAACGTTTACGCACCGTCATGCTGTACTGCATGATCAGAAACGTGAGCGCTGGGATGATGGTACATATATCCCACTGCAAAATGTTTCAGACGAACAGGCCACGTTTACCGTTATAGACTCTGTCTTGTCCGAAGAAGCTGTGTTGGCATTTGAATATGGTTATGCTTCTGCAGAGCCTAATATTTTAACCATTTGGGAAGCGCAATTTGGTGACTTCGCGAATGGCGCTCAAGTTGTTATCGATCAGTTCATTACTTCTGGTGAAGCAAAATGGGGACGTCATTGTGGTTTAACGTTGATGTTGCCTCATGGTTACGAGGGGCAGGGCCCAGAGCACTCCTCGGCACGTATTGAGCGTTTCTTGCAGTTATGTGCTGATAATAATATTCAGGTGGTGCAGCCTACTACAGGGGCACAGATTTTCCACCTGTTACGTCGTCAAATGATACGCCCGTTCCGCAAGCCTTTGGTGATTATGACGCCTAAGTCCTTGTTGCGTAACAAAGATGCTACCTCTCCACTAAGTGATTTAGCTGATGGTCATTTCCAGCCTGTCATTGGTGAGCAGGACGACAGCATTGATGTCGGCGCAGTGAAACGTGTGTTAGTGTGTTCAGGTAAGGTTTACTATGACTTGGTCAATAGCCGTACCGAGCAAGAGCGCAAAGATGTTGCCATTATCCGTGTTGAGCAGCTTTATCCATTTGCTCATAAGTCTTTCCAAGCCGAGCTACAACAGTATAGCAACGCTAAAGAGGTCATTTGGGTTCAAGATGAACCACAGAATCAGGGTGCTTGGTTCTATGTGCAGCATCACATCTATGAAAACATGACCGAAGGTCAGAAGTTGGGTTATGCGGGTAGAGCAGCATCTGCATCGCCTGCGGTAGGTTATTTGGCCAAACACCAAGAGCAGCAAAAGGCCTTGCTAGAGCAAGCTTTTGCTCCACGTGCCAAATTCATGCTGACCAAATAAACGCATCCCAATTTTTTAAATACGGAAATTATTATCATGGCAATTACTGAAGTATTAGTACCTCAACTCTCTGAGTCGGTCTCCGAAGCAACACTGCTTGAGTGGAAAAAGAAGCCGGGTGAGGCGGTGCAGGCCGATGAAATCCTGATTGAAGTGGAAACGGATAAGGTGGTGTTGGAAGTGCCTGCCCCTGCATCAGGGGTGTTAACCGAGATTGTTAAGGCGGATGGCAGCACCGTAACATCAGGTGAAATTTTGGCGCGTATTGACTCAGCTGCTACCGCTTCCGTTGCACCTGCGGCCGAAGCCCCTGCTGCGGCTGTTGCAGAAGCGCCAGCCGCAGCACCAGCAGCAGCGACGAAAGGCGCCAGCGCCGTTGCGTCTCCTGCCGCTGCCAAAATTCTGTCGGAAAAAGGCGTTGAGGCGGGTAACGTAGAGGGTACTGGTCGTGGTGGTCGTATTACTAAGGCAGATGCTTTAGCGGCTAATGCCACAGCAGCGCCTGCCGCCACACCGGCAGCAGTTGCTCCCGCCCCCGCCTTCTCCCTAGATGGTCGTCCCGAGCAACGTGTTCCTATGAGCCGCTTGCGTGCTCGTGTGGCTGAGCGTTTGCTACAGTCGCAAGCAGAAAATGCTATTTTGACTACGTTTAACGAAGTCAACATGCAAGCTGTCATGGATCTGCGTAAAAAATATCGTGATCATTTCGAAAAAGAGCACGGTGTAAAATTAGGTTTCATGGCTTTCTTTGTGAAAGCTGCAGTGGCAGCACTCAAAAAGTACCCAGTGCTGAACGCCTCGGTAGACGGTAAAGATATTATTTACCATGGCTATTTTGACATCGGGGTAGCAGTAGGCAGCCCACGTGGCTTGGTAGTACCTATTTTGCGTAATGCTGATCAACTCAGTATTGCAGAAATCGAGCAGCAAATTGCTGACTTCGGTACTCGTGCGCGCGACGGTAAGTTGACACTGGAAGAGATGACAGGCGGTACGTTCTCTATCTCTAACGGCGGTGTATTTGGCTCCATGCTGTCTACGCCTATCATTAATCCTCCTCAGTCTGCGATTCTAGGTATTCACGCCACCAAAGAGCGCCCCGTGGTAGAAAATGGACAAATTGTGATTCGTCCAATGAACTACCTCGCCATGTCTTATGACCACCGTATTATTGATGGCCGTGAAGCAGTATTGGGTCTGGTCGCCATGAAAGAGGCATTGGAAGACCCACAGCGCTTGCTGTTGAATCTGTAAGCATGCGTCTGTCGCAATAGTTGATGTAAGCTGCGGCCAAGTGCTTTGTTATTAAGCCTTGGCCGACTTTCTTTGTCCCCCTGCTCCTACACCTTTACCCGAGTGTGTAGACCGATTAAGCCGGGTTGGAAAGTAGTTATAGAATGGGAAAAAATCATGGCAAAACAGTTTGATGTTGTCGTTATCGGTGCCGGTCCTGGTGGTTATATTGCGGCTATTCGTGCCGCCCAATTGGGCATGAGCGTGGCTTGTGTGGATTACTGGTCTACGGCCGATGGCAAGCCAGCACCTGGAGGCACATGTACCAACGTAGGTTGTATTCCTTCCAAGGCTTTACTGCAGTCTTCCGAACACTATGAGCATGCCCAAAAACACTTGGCTGAGCATGGCGTGAAAGTGGAAGGTGTTTCCTTGGATATCAAACAATTTCTAGGGCGTAAAGATACCGTTGTGAAGCAAAACAACGACGGTATTCTATATTTGTTCAAAAAGAATAAAGTTACTTTCTTCCATGGCAAGGCGTCGTTTGGTGCCAAAGTCGACGCAGGTTGGTCAGTTAACGTGAGCGGCGAACAAACCGAAGAGCTGGTGGCTAAAAACGTTATCGTCGCTACGGGTAGTTCTGCAAGAGCTTTGCCAGGCCTAGATTTTGACGAAACACAAATCCTTTCCAACGATGGGGCTTTGCGCTTAGCGTCGGTGCCTAAAAAATTAGCAGTCATCGGTGCTGGTGTTATTGGCTTAGAGCTTGGTAGTGTATGGCGTCGTTTGGGGGCAGAAGTCACTATTTTGGAAGGGGCGCCTGAGTTCTTGGCCACGGTGGACCGTGACGCAGCAAAAGAGGCACTGAAGGCATTCACCAAACAAGGCTTGACCATTCACACAGGGGTTAAAGTCGGTGAGATTAAGAAAACAGCGAAAAAAGTAACGGTTCCTTATACTGATGCTGCAGGCGCAGAGCATAAAGTAGAGGCTGATAAGCTGATTGTATCGATTGGCCGCGTCCCTAATACAGAGGGCCTTGGTGCAGAAACGATTGGTCTTAAGCTAGACGAACGTGGCTTTATCGTTGTGGATGACGATTGCGCGACAAGCCTGCCAGGCATTTGGGCAGTGGGTGACGTGGTGCGTGGCCCCATGCTGGCCCACAAAGCTGAAGAGGAAGGCGTGGCCGTGGCCGAGCGACTAGCCGGCCAACATCCTCATGTGAACTTTGATACCGTGCCTTGGGTTATCTATACTTCCCCTGAAATTGCATGGGTAGGTCAAACTGAGCAGCAACTGAAAACTGCGGGTCGTCAGTATCGCTCTGGTAGCTTCCCGTTTTTGGCTAATGGCCGTGCTCGGGCCTTAGGTGATACGACTGGTTTTGTGAAGGTTTTAGCGGATGCAAAAACTGACGAAGTATTGGGCGTACACATCGTGGGGCCCGTAGCATCCGAGTTGATTGCTGAAGCTGTCACCATTATGGAGTTCCGTGGCGCAGCAGAAGATATCGCTCGCATTTGTCATGCTCATCCGACCTTGTCGGAAGCCATGAAAGAGGCTGCATTGGCAGTTGATACGCGTGCGTTAAACTTCTAAGCTTAGGTGTTGGCTTAGGAGCAAAAGGGCGAGCATATACTCGCCCTTTTTTTTGCAGGTCTATTTAAGTTCTGATGCCAGCAGGTTATGGTGTGGCGGTATCAGGAGAGTAAAAGGTTTTATGAACGTTACTGAGTATTATCATCAGGCGCTAAGCCAGAAAGGTTACCATGCAGATGCTGCTCAGGAGCGTGCAATAGCGCGCTTACAGCAGTTTTACGAGGACTGGGAAGCGTATAAGCAAGCGCGTTCTTCACGTTTGCGCCGTTTGCTACAAAAACCGGCAGTGCCCCGTGGTGTCTATCTATGGGGAGGGGTAGGACGAGGCAAGAGTTTTCTAATGGATGCTTTCTATCTTGCCGTTCCTTTAAAGCGTAAAGGACGTCTTCATTTTCATGAGTTTATGCGTGGCGTTCATAAACAGTTGGACGAAGTGCGCGGTATGCCTGACCCGCTTGACGAAGTTGCCAAGCGCATTGCAGCACGTTACCGGTTAATTTGCTTTGATGAGTTTCACGTCTCAGACGTTGCCGATGCCATGATTTTGCATAAGTTATTGCAGGGCTTGTTTGACCGAGGCACTTCTTTTGTGATGACCTCGAACTATGAGCCTAATAAACTGTACCCCGATGGTTTGCACCGAGATCGTATTTTACCCGCCATTGCTTTGATTGAAGCGCGCATGGATATTTTGAATGTGGATACGGGTGTGGATTATCGACGTAGGGCGTTAGAGCAAGTGAATACGTATTTAACCCCCTTGTCAGCAGCGACTACTGAACAGTTGCAAGCGGCTTTTGATGCCTTGGCGGATGCCACCCCCGAGCCTAACCCAGAGCTGAAAATTGAAAACCGTCAAGTGCGTGCACTAGCTTTAGCAGGCAGCGTGGTGTGGTTTGATTTTAAAACCTTGTGTGTAGAAGCTCGTTCACAAAACGACTATTTAGACCTAGCAGAGCGTTTCAAGACTATTATTGTGTCCGATGTCCCTCGTATGAGCGCCAGAGATGCATCTGCCGCACGTCGCTTTACGTGGTTAGTGGATGTGCTCTACGACCATAAGGTGAAGTTAATTTTGGCAGCTGAGTGCCCTCCTGAAGACTTATATGTGGAAGGAGTGATGTCCAGTGAGTTTCATCGTACTGTATCCCGTTTGTTGGAAATGCAGTCGCGTGAATATCTTGAGTCCGAGCGTAGAATGACGGTTACGCTATAGGCCTATTTTTGTTGTTTGCACTGCTTTTTAAGTCGAAAATTTATGAAGACCAGAGTCTTAACCGGGATCACTACTTCAGGCATCCCCCATTTAGGTAATTATGCTGGTGCCTTGCGTCCTGCTATACGTGCTAGTCAGCAAGCCGATGTTGATGCGTTTTTCTTTATGGCTGACTATCACGCACTGATTAAGTGTGATGATGCTGAGCGTGTGGCCTATTCTAGGTTAGCGATTGCAGCAACATGGTTAGCGGCAGGCTTAGATCCCGAACGTGTAACGTTCTATCGTCAATCTGACATTCCGGAAATTCCTGAATTGAATTGGGTGCTGAACTGCGTAAGCGGTAAAGGCTTGCTGAATCGCGCCCACGCTTATAAGGCGGCGGTGGATCAAAATGAACTGAAGGGCACCGACCCAGATGACGGCATTAGCATGGGATTATTTTGTTATCCAGTGCTGATGGCCGCAGATATCTTGCTGTTTAACGCACAACAAGTACCAGTGGGGCGTGATCAAGTCCAGCATATAGAGATGACGCGCGACATGGCGCAACGCTTTAATCATCTGTATGCGCCAGAGCGAGATATTTTTGTGCTACCGGAAGTCTTGTTAGATGACGATGTGGCCATACTGCCTGGTTTAGATGGGCGTAAGATGTCCAAAAGTTATGACAATACCATCCCTTTATTTGAAGGTGGTAGCGCTGCATTGAAGGCTGCTATTGCTCGGATTGTGACCGATTCGCGCGCGCCGGGGCAAGCCAAGGAAGCGGAAGGTTCGCATCTGTTCATGCTGTATCAGGCATTTTCTAGCGCAGAGCAAAGCGCTCAGCTACGTGATGACCTACAACAAGGGCTGGCTTGGGGAGAGGCTAAGCAGCGCCTGTATGAGCTACTGGAGAGTCTCTTAGCTCCTATGCGCGAGCGTTATTTTGAACTGCTTGCCCGTCCTGAAAGAATTGAGGATATTTTGCAAGCAGGAGCGGACAAGGCACGTGCTCATGCCATACCGTTAATGCAGCAAGTACGGGCCGCAGTAGGCTTACGGGGCGCGCGCCAAACCAAGGTGGTAGAGCAAACTGTACAAAAGTCCAAAAAAGCAAAATTTATTCAGTTTCGTGAATCAGATGGCAAATTTCATTTCCGTCTAATCGATGGTGATAACGTGGAATTGTTTTTGTCTGTGGGCTTCGATAACCCTAAAGAGGCAGGTGCACTGATTAAAGCTTTGCAAGGAGCTGACTTTGCACAATATTTGGTCACTGATGCTGAACAAGTGCACATTGTTTGGGAAGAGCGCCATGTGGCCAATGTGTCTGTTGAACAGGAAGGTAGCTTGCGCCACGCCTTGGAAAGTTTTCAGGGCGAATAAGTAGGTCGGATAAAAAAGCCAGCCTGATGAGGGCTGGCTGTAAAAAATATATAAAGCGGTTTTTATTCCAATATATTTGCAGCGGTCAAGCCCAACTGCTCACATAACTCTAAAATTTCGTCCATATACTGATGTTGTATCAGTATGAGTTGAAAGGCATATTCAGGGTTATGTGCAAATTCAATCAGGCCGTAATCTGGGTGTGCCAGTTGTAATTGTTCATTCGCCCAGATAAAAAAGCTTTCAATGTCTTGAAAAGGCATTTCTTCGTAAGGGAACGCCGGCATAGCGGGCGTTTCGAAGGCAGCAAGAATTTCTTCCCATATTTCGTCGACAGAGTCACCCAGAGCAAAGTAATCATCCAGTTCATAGCTTAAGGCTAATAACAGGCTGCTAGCAGGGTTTTCTGCGGCTAGGGCTTGGGTATCAGGCCCGTATGCCGCTTGCATTGCCTGAGGGCTTTCTAGTGCCTCAATAATACGGTCAGCAATTTCCTGTAGGCTATGAGCGGGCTGTTCGCAGTTAGCGAGCAGGTCCAGTAAACGGATTAAAGCAGTTTTATTGATACTCATAGTTATTTCCTCAGTTTTCCAAACGCTGCTGCCATAGCGCCTTCAGGCACAGTGCTGGATTTGCTAGGACGCGGTGCGCGCTTGTGGTTATCGGTGCTGGGGGCCGTACGGCGTGCATTGCTTGGAGCATCGTCATGTAAGCGCATCGAAAGGGCGATACGCTTACGGGCCACGTCAACCTCTAGCACTTTTACTTTGACGGTTTGGCCTACCCGCACGACGTCGCGCGGGTCTTTGACGTAAGTGTCGGAGAGGGCGGAAATATGGACTAAGCCATCCTGGTGCACGCCTATGTCTACAAACGCGCCAAAGTTGGCTACGTTACTCACCACGCCCTCAAGTATTAAGCCAGGGCTGAGGTCGTTGAGGGTATTGATGCCTTCTTCGAATTTAGCCGTTGTGAACTCTGGACGTGGATCGCGTCCCGGTTTTTCAAATTCGTTGAAAATATCAATGATAGTAGGAAGACCGAAGCGCTCGTCGGTGAACTCACTTGGAGAGACGTTTTTAAGAGCTCCAGGCTTACCCATTACTTGGGCTGCGTCAGCTTGAATTCGCGCAAGAATTTTTTCTACAATGGGGTAGGCTTCGGGGTGTACAGCCGTGGCGTCTAGAGGGTTTTTGGCGCCAGGTATACGTAGGAAGCCAGCCGCCTGTTCAAAGGCTTTCTCGCCAAAGCGCGGCACTTTTAGTAGCTCTTTACGTGAGCCAAAAGCACCATTATTATCGCGCCAGCTCACAATGTTGCGAGCCAAGGTGTTATTTAGCCCGGATACACGCGCTAGCAGTGGCGCTGAGGCGGTGTTAACGTCTACCCCGACGGCGTTCACGCAGTCTTCGACTACTGCGTCAAGGCTGCGGGCTAATTCACGCTGATTCACATCATGTTGATATTGGCCTACACCAATTGCTTTAGGATCTATCTTGACGAGCTCAGCTAAAGGATCTTGCAGACGTCGGGCAATCGATACTGCTCCGCGCAGAGTGACGTCTAAGTCTGGGAACTCAGCGGCAGCTAGTTCGGAGGCTGAGTAGACCGAGGCGCCTGCCTCGGAGACTACCACACGCGTTAACGGTAGTTCGGGTTGAGCTTTTTGTAAATCGGCAACGAGTTTCTCTGTTTCTCGGGAGGCGGTGCCATTGCCAATAGCGACTAACTCAATATTATGCTTTTTTGCGAGTTGGGCAAGTACACGCAAGCTTCCTTCTCGGTCGCGGCGTGGCTCAAAAGGATAGATAGTGGCTGTTTCCAGGACTTTCCCGGTACGATCAATAGCCGCCACTTTAACGCCGGTACGTATGCCTGGGTCCAGTCCTAATACCGCCTTGGGACCGGCTGGCGCCGCTAATAATAAATCACGTAAATTTGCCGCAAAAACTCGCGTGGCTTCTTGTTCAGCCTGTTCACGTAATTGTCCGATAATTTCGGTTTCAAAGGACGTTAATAGTTTTACGCGCCATGTCCAACGACAAACCTCGGCTAACCACTGTGTTCTTGCCGTGGCATTGTTGGAGAAGTCGGCGCCATTGTTGATCAGCTCTGCGCTTTTGACGACGCATGGATGAGGAACCAGAACATCGGTTTCGGGTTCCAGACCTACTCGTAGCTCAAGTACCCCTTGTTGGCGGCCACGTAGTAACGCCAAGACCCGGTGTGAGGGCAGTTGGCTGATAGGCTCGTGGAAATCAAACCAGTCGCGGAATTTGTCGCCCTCTTGCTCTTTACCTTCAGCTAACTTGGCATGTAGATGGGCATGTTGCCAAAGGTAGTGACGCATTTTCTCAAGAATGTTGGCGTCTTCCGCATAACGTTCTGCGAGGATATCACGTGCCCCATCTAAGGCCGCTTTAGGGGTGTCAAACTTGGCCTCCGGATTCAGATAGTCTTGAGCTAGGCTTAAGGGGTCAACGTTGTCTTGGGACAAGATAGCGTCAGCGAGAGGCTCTAAGCCTGCTTCTCGGGCGATTTGTGCGCGGGTGCGGCGTTTGGGTTTGTAGGGGGTGTATAGGTCCTCTAGGCGCTGTTTTGTGTCAGCGGCCAAAATAGCCGCTTCAAGCTCGGCACTGAGTTTGCCTTGTTCGCGTATTGATTCAAGGATAACGTGGCGACGCGTTTGCATGTCGCGCAGATAGAGCAGGCGAACTTCGAGTTCGCGCAACACATTGTCATCGAGTCCGCCAGTTGCCTCTTTGCGGTAACGGGCGATAAACGGAACAGTGGCACCGTCATCCAGTAATGCTACGGCCGCACTGGCCTGTCGCATTGGTATGTTTAACTCAGTGGCTAACAAAGAGAGTATTTGTGCCTGGCCCTGATCCAGAGCTATTTTTTCAACTGTTGTATCGTTCATGAGTCCGTCGTTGTAAAAGGGTCTGCAAGCGCCGCATTTTGCCATAAAGCCTGACTGTAACCCAGGAATGGCGAGTATCATCTTGTGTAATCACTGTAATTGTAGACAGTATTCGCTACAATTGTCTGTCAGCTTCTTTGGTAAAACTATGTTTTCGCAGGATTTATCCGATGTTTTTTCGGCGCAAGGGCCTCTTGCCGAAAATTCGCCCCACTATACGCCACGTCAGGCGCAGATGGAGCTTGCTCAAGCGATTGAACAAGCAATACATGATAATACCGTGCTCATTGCCGAGGCAGGTACAGGTACCGGCAAAACGTGGGCGTATCTGGTCCCAATTTTTCTACGTGGTGGAAAAACCCTGATATCCACGGGTACACGCACCTTGCAGGATCAGCTTTTTAGGCGTGATATTCCTCAGCTGCGCAAAATGTTGGCGGTTCCTATACAGCTAGCTTTGTTGAAAGGGCGGGGTAATTACGTCTGTCATTATTATCTAGACAGACTTGAGTACGATGAAGCCGCACTGAGCTCACGCACCGAAGTTCAGTACTTGCGTGAAATACAGTTGTTCGCACAGCGTTCTCGCTCGGGGGATAAAAGTGAATTGGCGACGGTTCCCGAGGAGGCCGAAATTTGGCAACGGGTAACTTCTACACGCGAAAACTGCTTGGGCCAAGACTGTCCGTTTGTGCGTGAGTGTTTTGTCATGAAAGCAAGGCGACAGGCCCAGGAAGCGGATGTGGTGGTGGTCAACCATGCCTTGTTTATGGCGGATCTGGCATTGCGCGAAGACGGTATTACGGACCTATTGCCTGCCGTAGACTTAGTGGTGTTTGACGAGGCCCATCAATTACCCGATGTGGCGACGCGTTTTCTAGGCACCAGTATTTCTCTTTATGAAATTACTGACCTGAGTCGTCAAGTAGAAGTCGCTGGCTTAGGCCATGCCAGAGACACGGTTAACTGGAGCCAAATAGCGGCAAAAGTTCAGCAGGCAGGGCGTGAACTGCATCTGAGCACCGCGCCAGCGATTCAGCAAGGGCTTAGTCGTGTCGGTTACTTCGATATTCCCGAAGCGCAGCAGTTTGATGAACGCTTAGAGGCCTTGCTTGAAGTGCTGGATAAACTATTGCAAATATCGGGCATGGTGGCCGAACGCCATCCTGATCTGGCAGCCGCTCATAAATTGGCGCTCGATATTCGTGCAAGATTATTTCAATGGAGTCAACCAGACAGGCAGGGACGCCATGCGTATTTGTCCGATGATTCTAACGATCAGGAACACCCCGAGCAGGCGGTCCGTTGGCTAGAAATCGGCCGTAACTTTTTACGTTTGCACAGTGCGCCACTGTCAGTAGCAGGTGTGTTTTCGCGCTATCGTGCACAGGATCAAAGTTGGGTGTTAACGTCGGCGACATTAACTGTCCATGGTGACTTCTCCCATTTTCAGCGTCAGCTAGGGTTGCAGTCGGCACGCACCCAGGTGTGGTCGTCGCCATTTGATTACGCCCAACAAGGCTTGTTCTATGTGCCTTCGTCTTTGCCTTTACCCAGCCATCCTAGTTTTAACGAGGCGTTTGTTGATGCCCTGTTTCCTTTGCTTAAGGAAAATCATGGCGGGGCCTTGGTGCTGTGCACAACCTTAAGAGCGGTGGAGCGTTTGGCCGATTTGCTGGCTGAGCATTTCGAGGCTCAAGGTATAGAAAGGACGGTATTGCGACAGGGGCAGCGCTCTAGGCAAGTATTGTTGGATGAGTTCCGTGCCCGTAAGAATGCCGTGTTAGTAGGCAGTGCCAGTTTTTGGGAAGGGATAGATTTGCCCGGAGAAAGCTTAACCTTGGTCGCTATTGATAAACTGCCATTTGCCCCCCCCGATGACCCCGTTTTAGAAGCTCGCATTAATGAGTGCAAAGCCCGCGGAGGTAATCCTTTCATGGAGTATCAAATTCCTGAGGCAGCCATCGCTTTAAAGCAAGGTGCAGGACGTTTGATTCGTACTGAGCGCGATTGGGGAGTGCTGTTGGTTGGTGATACGCGTTTGGTTGATAAACCTTACGGTAAAGTGCTTTGGCGAGGCTTACCGCCTTTCTCACGCACCCGAGACCCAGCCCGAGCTTTAGCCTTTTTACGTGAGAAAAAAAGTCAGCATAAAATCTTACCAGTCGAGCTGGAAGAGTAAACACACTACCTGTTGATACAGGCAGTGTGTTGCATGCTAGAACCAGTTAATCGGATTCCAGTAATTGACTTGAGCCTTTAGGCCTTGATCAAAGTAGACCGTATTGGGGAAGTTGGCTCGTAGTACACGCTCAGTGTCATCGCGCAGTTCGGTGTTGCCAAGCTTATCGAACGATAAGTAGGCAATGTATAAAGCGCGCTCGACGATGGGGACGCCTTTAAAGTCAGTCACTACGGTTTGTGCACGGTTTACCGCAGCAACATAGGCACCGCGCTTGTAGTAATACTCGGCGATATGGACTTCGTTCTGTGCAATGGTGCTGACTAACCAGGTTTGACGCTTGGCAGCATCGGCAGCATATTTACTATCTGGGTAACGCTGTAGCAATTCGTGGAATGCCTCATAGGATTCCCGTAAACCCTTTGGGTCGCGCTCACTGGGATCTTGGCGTGTAATTTTGGATAAAGCCGCACTTGGAGGGGTAAAGGAAATAAGCCCTTTCAGATACAGCATGTAATCTGAGCCCGGGTGGCTAGGGTACTGCTTTTGGAAACGGTCGATAGCAGCTAGTGCTTGAGCGGGCTCTTCATCTTTCCAGTTTATGTATGCTTGGTCGATAAGTGATTGTTGCGCATAAGTGCCAAATGGATAGCGCGACTCAATGGCTTCTAGGCGTGTGCGAGCGGCTTTCCAATTACCGGCATTCATCTCAGCGCGGGCGTCTTGGTACAGACGATCAGCAGTCCATCCAGTAGTAGGGTCTACTTCATTTTTAACCGAGCTGCAGGCTGCTAGAGCCGCTAGCATAAAGGTTGCGACCAGCAGACGCAGGCCACGCAGGCGTGAAAAATTGATATTGAAACGAGTCACAAAAGCATCCTTGGTGTTAGCATTGCACGTCGATTATATGATTTGTCGCCATGCCTGACATAGATACTGAAAAAGATAATTCTTTTACGCTAGAGCCACAGCGTTTTATTTTACCCATTTCTGCCACTCCCGAGCGTTTAGATAAGGTGCTGGGGCAATTATTACCAGAGCATTCTCGTAGTCGCATGCAAACTTGGGTGACCCAAGGGCATGTGTTGGTGAATGATCAGCAGGTGAAGATACGCCACATCGTTTATCCCGGGGATGTGATCCAGGTTTGGGTGCAGACAGCACCTGAAGACTTGGCATTCGAAGCCGATGATGTGGCATTTACCGTATTAGCTGAAAATCCAGCTTGGCTGGTCATTAATAAGCCAGTCGGTTTGGTGACCCATCCGGGGGCGGGGAATTGGCGTAACACATTATTAAATGGGTTGTTGTTCCGCTACCCAGAGCAGCGCCATGTGCCGCGTGCGGGCATCGTGCATAGGTTGGATAAAGATACATCCGGTATTTTAGTAGTGGCCCGTACCGAGACTGCTCAAACGCATTTTGTGCGACAGTTACAAGATCGCAGCATGGGGCGTCGTTACCAGGCATTGGTACACGGGGTGCTGACTGGGGAAGGAAAAATAGAAGCACCCATAGGAAGAGATGCGCGGGTGCCTGTACGTATGAGCTGTGAGCATAGTATTGCGCCTAAGTCGGCATTAACCCACTACCAAGTAGTGCGGCAAGGTTACTCCGCAGAAGGTGAAGCTGTTACTGAGCTAGCTTGTCGTTTAGAAACTGGACGTACCCATCAAATACGTGTGCACGTAGCGAGCTTAGGTCATCCTTTGTTGGGGGACAGCTTGTATGGCGGTAAACTCAGTGAGCAAGCACCTCGCCAGATGCTACATGCTCGAGAGCTCAGCTTTATTGATCCAATCAGTCAACAGCAGCGTGTTTTTGAGGCGCCATTAGCGGATGATTACATCGCATGTCAGGAGTCTATAGAATGGAATCAAAGACCGTCCTAGTACCTGAAGGAATTTCTGGTCCGGCATTTTCGGGAGTGCGCTATTTTTGTACTAGAAGGCAATTAGTGCAAGATGAACAGCACGCAACAGATGCACTGAATTTAGGTTTGAACACTCCCGATGAGCCCGCGCAAGTGTACGCGAACCGAGAGCGTTTATACCTTCAGGCAAATTTACCTAACCAGCCCTTATGGCTCACTCAAGTACATGGCGCAGAGGTGTTGGATGCTGATCAGCAGGACCTCGGCTCTGAGGCACAGCGCCGTGTCGATGCCGCGGTGACGACGCGTCCGGACAGAGTATTAGCTATTCTTACTGCCGATTGTTTACCGGTCATCATGTGGAATGAGGCGGGTACGATTATTGCTGCTGCGCATGCCGGATGGCGTGGTTTAGCAGCAGGGGTGCTGGAAAATACGTGGGCTGTCATGCAAAACAAACGGGTCAATTGCACTCGTTTTCATGCCTGGATAGGGCCCGCAATTAGTCAAGACTGTTTTGAGGTGGGCCAAGAGGTCTATGAGGAATTTGTCAACGCTGAACAAGCGCTCACACGGTTTTTTAAACCTGGTGCTATCTCTGGAAAATGGTATGCGGATCTAAGCGGCATTGCTGAGTTTAAATTAAAGCAATTAAGTTTAGGGTCAATGCAAGTACATCAAAGCCGTGCTTGCACTTATTCTGAAGCTAGTCATTATTATTCTTATCGACGTTCGGCGCTTACGGGTCGGCAAGCCAGTGTGGCCTATTTAACTAAAGAGTCATCTAAATAAAGTACATTGGTTTTTGCACGTTAAGCTATTATTTGTGGCGCAGACTAACGATTTACCCCAATTGACCGTTGTTACGTGTAATTCCATCATGGGGTATAAAGAGACAAGCGTAATATTAGGTGGCAAATGACAAGCGGTAATCCATTTTCTCCAGAGGTGTTGGGCTTCATGAAGTCCGAGCATTTGTCTGCATTACAGACTGAGTTTTTTAAATCTTGCCAAGCACTTTTTGAGCAAGCACAGCAAGGACAATTACCTCCCTTACAAGACCGTCGTTTTGCTGACCCTGCGTGGCAAAAGCATCCTGCTGCTTTATGGCAGGCCCATATGTGGGAACTATCCGAAAGGCTGCTACAGCAATACGTGGCAAAGCTGGATATTGAGGAGCGCGAGCGTGAGCGTCTGGCCTTTGCGGCAATGCAATGGGTAGAGGCGATGGCGCCTAGTAATTTTTTGTGTAGTAATCCCCAGGCATGGGAAACCTTACTAGCGACCCAAGGGGAATCATTGCTACAAGGGGCGCGTAATTTCTTTGAGGATTTACAAAAAGGGCGCTTAAGCCAATCTGATGAGTCACAGTTCCAGTTAGGCGAAAACTTGGCTACTACGCCAGGGGCGGTTATTTATCAAAATGAGCTTATTCAACTCATTCAGTACCGTCCTACCACAGCAAAACAATATGCATTGCCTTTATTGATTGTGCCGCCATGTATCAATAAGTTTTATATTTTAGATCTGCAACCTCAAAGCTCTCTAGTGCGTTACGCTTTGGATCAAGGTATTGCTGTCTATTTGATTTCTTGGCGAAACCCAGCTTGCCAGCAATCTGGTGCTATGCATCAAGCAAGTTGGGGCGATTACCTTGAGCACGGGGTATTGCAAGCGATTGATGTGGTTCGCGCGGTCTCAGCGCAAGCAAAAATTAATACCTTGGGGTTTTGTATAGGCGGCACCTTGTTGGCTACCGCGTTGGCCTTAGCGAAGGCGCAAGGTGATGAGCCTGCTGCCAGTATGAGCCTCTTGACAAGCATGCTTAATTTCGCTGATACCGGTATTTTGAATGTTTTTATTGATGAAGCGCATGTGCAATTACGCGAGTGGCAAGCAGCTCAAGGGAATGTACTTCATGCGGCGGAATTAGCCACGACTTTCTCTTTTTTGAGGCCTTCTGAACTGGTCTGGAATTACGTCACGAGTAACTACCTACAAGGTAAAACCCCCAGCGCGTTTGATTTGCTCTACTGGAATTCAGATGGTACGCATTTACCAGGAAATTTCTTTGCTTGGTACTTGCGGCATACTTATTTATTGAACTCGTTAGTGCAGCCAGGTGGTGTGCTTATTAACGGTTTGCAAGTCGATATCAGTCAGTTGAACTTACCTGTGTATATCTATGGTTCACGTGACGATCATATCGTGCCTTGGCGCTCGGCCTTTGCCAGTGTGAGTGCTCTGCCTCAGGCGCAGCACCGTTTTGTATTAGGGGCCTCGGGTCATATCGCAGGGGTGGTCAATCCGCCCGCGCGCAAACGACGTCACTATTGGACGGCGGATGTCGAGCCGCAACACTTCTCAGCCCTGCAGTGGCTGGAGCATGCGCAGCGTCATGATGGTAGTTGGTGGCCTGACTGGATTGAGTGGTTACAGTCCCATAGCGGTCACCAGCAAAATAGTTCTCCGCAGTTGGGTAATGCACAGTTCAAAGAGCTTGAATTGGCGCCGGGTAGCTATGTTCAAGTACGTGCTGTATAAATTTTAGTCGATTTCTGTTTGTTGTCCGGTCATTGCACGCATAGCGATGACCTTTACCAGTCAGCACCATCAGGAGAGGGTTTATGAGTAGTAAGGTAGCGTATGTCACTGGGGGGATGGGAGGCATTGGTACAGTTATTTGCCAACGCTTGGCAAGAGATGGTTTTACAGTAGTAGCAGGTTGCGGGCCAAGTCGTGATCATGAAAAATGGCTTGATGAACAGGCCGCTGAAGGATATAGATTTTACGCCTCGGTTGGTAATGTGGCTTGCTGGGACTCCACTGTTGAGGCCTTTGATAAAGTCCGCGCCGAGCATGGTCCTGTCTCGGTACTGGTCAATAACGCGGGCATTACCCGTGATGGTACATTTCGCAAAATGGGGCTGGACGACTGGCGCAGTGTCATGGATACCAACCTGAATAGTTTGTTTAATGTTACCAAGCAAGTTATTGATGACATGGTGAATAACCAATGGGGGCGAATTATTAATATTAGTTCGGTGAATGGCCAAAAGGGGCAGTTTGGGCAAACCAACTACTCGACAGCGAAAGCCGGAATACATGGTTTTACGATGGCATTGGCGCAAGAGGTCGCAAGCCGTGGTGTTACTGTCAATACCGTCTCCCCAGGTTATATCGGTACAGATATGGTGCGTGCTATACGCCCCGATGTATTGGAAAAAATCGTTGCCACCATCCCAGTGGGGCGTCTGGGCACTCCGGAAGAAATTGGCTCTATTATTGCTTGGTTGGCCTCAGAGGAGTCTGCTTTTGCTACGGGCGCCGATTTCTCGCTAAACGGCGGCTTACATATGAGCTAACATAAGGCGTGCAATGCTATTTTTATTAGGGTAATAAAACAACATGGGTTCCCCTCGTCTGATTAAAAAATATCCCAATCGTCGTTTGTATGACACCCATGCCAGTGCTTACATTACTCTGGTCGACGTCAAGCAACTGGTATTGGATGGAATTGAACTGTCGGTCATTGATGCAAAAACAAATGAGGACTTAACCCGTAGTATTTTGCTGCAGATTATCCTTGAGGAGGAAAGCGGGGGTATACCCATGTTCTCTACCCCCGTATTAACGCAGATCATTCGTTTTTATGGAAATGCCCTGCAAGGGGTCATGGGCTCGTATTTGGAGAAAAATATCCAAACCTTCACAGAGGTTCAAGCGCGTATGACCGAACAGTCCAAGCACATGTATGGTAGTCAGTTTGGTCCTGAAGCGTGGACGCAGTTTATGCAGGTGCAGGCGCCGGTACTGCAGTCAGTGATGAATAGTTATATTGACCAAAGTAAAAACTTGTTTGTGCAGATGCAAGACCAAATGCAGGATCAAACTCGACAGATGTTTTCCGTCTTTCCATTTACTCCCCCCTCGGGGAAAGACGACAAAAAAGACTAGTTGTGCTCAACCGTTTTCTTTTTGAATGGGCTATGCAGAGTCAGTGATTCTGCATACTCATTTACTGCTGGCGTTTCTTGGTCTAAAAAGTGCTGTATGGCAGCAGAAAATTGTGCATCTGCAATCCAGTGAGCCGAATAAGTGGTTATCGGAAGTAAGCCGCGAGCAAGTTTATGTTCGCCTTGTGCGCCACCTTCAAAAGATCGTATTTCTTGGGCAATGCAAAACTCAATAGTTTGTGTATAGCAGGTTTCAAAGTGCAGGCCGGGCAAATAGTGCATGCTGCCCCAGTAGCGTCCGTACAAACTGTCTTTATCTCGTATGCATAAAGCGCTGGCTAGGGCGGATTCGTGTTGGTCCGCGACGATGAGTACCCATGACTCTGGATTATCGTGGTACCAGCGCTTAAAAAAAGCGAAGTTTAAGTAAGGTAGCTGCCCTCTGCTTAAATAGGTGTGCGCGTAGCATTGATAAAAGAAGTCTAAATCGGCAGGAGTTATTTGATCTCCTTGCAGATGCCGGAAGCGGACTCCGGCCGCGTGTACTTTTTTGCTGTCTTGGCGCATTTTTTTTCGTTTGTCGCGCGTCATACTAGCAAGAAAGTCCTCCATGCTTGAGTACGATTCGTTGTGCCAGTGGAACTGAACGTTCGTACGTAACATAAAGCCAGCCTGTTCTAAGGCCAGGCGATCTTGTTCATCTGGGAATAAAACATGGAGCGATGAGAAGTTTTGCTGTGCAGCGAGTTGTTGCAGGCCCTGAGCTAGCAGTTGTTTATGCGAGGAGTTGTTGGCTAATAGGCGGGGGCCAGACACAGGAGTGAATGGTACGGCAACCAGCAGTTTTGGATAATATGCCAATTGGTGCTGAGCATAAGCCTGAGCCCAATGGTGATCAAAAACATACTCGCCACGTGAGTGTGTTTTGACGTATAGAGGCACGGCTCCTACAAGTTCATTGTTTTGGTGTAGTAATAAGTAATTGATATTCCAGCCTGTAGCTTGTGTCGCGCAATTTTCCTGTTCTAGCGCATAGAGAAAATCATGGCGAGTGAACACATGCTGGCTTAATGCATCCCAAGCTAGAGGATTAACTTGCTGTAAGGAGTGAACGATGGAATAAGTATTAGTCACTGTTGTGGGGTAAAAAAGCTAAGAAAAAGTGACTAAAGTATAAGGTACGGACGATTACGGCCCAACATACATCCACTTTGTTTACAGTGGAAGTTGAGTGCGTCCTTTAAAACAAAAAAGCCAAACGTTGATACGTTTGGCTTTTTTTAATTTGGTTGCGGGGGCAGGATTTGAACCTACGACCTTCGGGTTATGAGCCCGACGAGCTACCATGCTGCTCCACCCCGCGTCTGAAGTGTTAACTATAACCTAGTTTTTTGAGCTTTGTCTAGTATTTAATCTGTTTTTAATAATGATTTTGTAAAAACAAAGGTTGCCTCTCGTTTTTGTGAGTAATTCTGTAGGCAAACCCGTCTGTTATTATTTGGGCGTCGATCGACGGAGTTCAGGCTAAAGCAGGTAGGGATTGCATGGTCGAGTCTGCGGCTCAGCATGACTGTCTTAAACAAGGCACAAAATTCTTGCTTCGTAGGTGAAATTGATGGTGTAATAGAGCCATTGATCAGGCAACCTTTACTTTCATCAGACTTAAAAAGCTTAAAAAAGCGTAGGTGAAATAATTACAGGTTAGTTACCCTGATAACCGTATTCAAAAATTATCGCTGTGGTGTTGGTGCCAATTTGGCACTTATAGAAATAAGCCACAAGCCGTGCTGCACACAGTGCGTAGCAGGCAAGATTCAAAGCTGCATCCCATACTAAGGATTGCTTTCGATTATTGCGAAGAAGTTCTCAGCTTTTATTATTTTTGCAATTGTACGTGGTCGTGTGTTTGCGCCATTTATCCTATTCCATGCTGCCAGTTTTAAATCTGACTTTAATGTCAGGGGGTTTGCTGCGCGCAAGAATACCGGGCGCGTTGATGGGGCAGGGGGTAATGAGCAGGCAAAGAAAAAGCCAGATGCTCAATACATCTGGCTTTCAAATTTGGTTGCGGGGGCAGGATTTGAACCTACGACCTTCGGGTTATGAGCCCGACGAGCTACCATGCTGCTCCACCCCGCGGCAAGAAAAAGATAATAACCTTTATAGGTAAAGTATGCAAGTGTGTACCACGATGCAGGTTTGGTGTGACTGACAACGAGTTTATTAGAGTGCTGGAGACAGCACTACTGTGTGCGGCTCACCCTATGAGCTTGGCGGAAATGCGCAAAATGTTCGTGTCGCCGGAGCTCTCTGTAGAGGATGCACGACGGTTTTTGGCGGTATTGCAGTTAGATTGGCGAGACAGGGGCTTGGAGTTGGTGCAAGTGGCTGGTGGGTGGCGATTTCAAAGTCGTGCTTCTATGCAGCCATTTTTGTCGAGGCTGACGCTTGATAGGCCGCCTAAGTATTCTCGTGCAGTGCTTGAGACGTTAGCGATCATAGCCTGGCGTCAGCCGGTTACACGAGGCGATATTGAGGATATTCGTGGAGTGGGTGTCTCAAGCCAAATTATACGTGTGCTGGAAGAGCGAGGCTGGATAGAAAGCATAGGATTTAGAGACGCACCTGGTCGTCCAGCTTTGCTGGGAACCACGAGACAGTTTTTGACGGACTTGGGTTTACGTTCCTTAGATGAACTGCCCGATATCGATAATCTCGATTCGGCGGATTTGTTTAGAACACTGCCCGGGCACGTACAGGAAGAATTGCAACAGCAGCAAACTACTCAGGAACAGGTAGGGATACCGCTTGCGTCTGCTGAGGGGGTGCATGCTGGATTAGAGGTCAGCATTAAGACTGAGGTGGCAGGGGAGGTGCAGAGCTCCGCCCATGTTGAGGAGCCTTTGAGTGCTGGGCCGCACAGGAATATAAAAATACAGGAGTAAATATTTCAAAATGAGTGAATCTCAAGAAAGTCTGGTGCAGCACGCTCCAGCACAGTCTGCCGATGGTACTAAAGCTTCCAAGCCTCGTGGGCAGGGACGCAAGTTGCGTACTCCTTTTCGTCGGCGTCGTGGTGATGCAAGCACTGAGTCGGCTGCTAAGCCCGTAGCGAACCAGGCAGAGGGTGAGGCTGCGCAGGCTGCGGCTCCCATGCGCCAAGCTAACAAGCCAGTCAGGGCTAGAACTCGGGGGCCTCAAGGACAGAGTCGGCCCGCGCAAAACAGGCGTGCAGGCGCTCGACCAGCGGCTAAGCGAGGGGGTAGGGCTCAGCCGCGTCAGCATGAGCAGGTTGGTGCGCCGGTTGAAATCATTGAAGGTGAGGATGATATCGCGCTAGGTCATCTGGCGAAGCAGGCGCGTTTGTCGCAGCGTTTGGGTAAGTTTTTGGACAGCGAGCTAATTCAGCCTAAGTTGCACAAAGTGTTGGCCGATGCAGGTGTGGGGTCTAGGCGTGACATGGAAGACCTTATTATTGCGGGTCGAGTGTCAGTGAATGGTGAACCCGCCCACATAGGGCAGCGTGTCGCGCAAAGCGATAAAGTTCGCGTCAATGGCCGTTTGATTGCGCGTCCCAATACTAAAAAGCCGCCACGGGTTTTGCTTTATCATAAACCGGCTGGTGAAATCGTTAGTCATGATGATCCTGAGGGGCGTGCCACGGTTTTTGCACGTTTGCCGCATTTGAAAGTAGGCAAGTGGCTGTCGGTAGGGCGCTTGGATCTAAACACCGAAGGCTTGTTAATTTTTACCACTTCTGGCGATGTGGCTAATCGTATGATGCATCCTCGTTATGGGGCGGAGCGTGAGTACGCGGTAAGGGTGTTAGGTGAGTTGGGTGAAGAGCAGACTCGCGCCTTGGTTGAAGGGGTGCAGTTAGAGGACGGCCCCGCTAAATTCGGGTTGCTCGAGTCCTTGGGCGGGGAAGGAAGTAATCGCTGGTATCGCGTTACTATTAATGAGGGGCGTAACCGCGAGGTGCGTCGCATGTTTGAGGCGGCGGGAGTGACGGTGAGTCGCTTGATACGTACACGCTTTGGTGATGTGGTTTTGCCACGCGGGCTCAGGCGTGGTCGCTGGGAGGAGCTGGAGCCTAATCTTGTCACTGCGTTTATGCTGCGTTTGGGGTTGCTCAAAGAAGCGGGTGCGGACGAAGGTCGTCAGCAACAAGAGCGTCAGCCGCTCAGCCATGACAGTGCTTTGCCTCCCGGGTTTGGAACGATGGATAACAACGGTTTGATTGGAGCTAGATTAAGTCGCTCAGGGCGAGTGTCTCGTCGTGGGCCCTCCAGGTCTCGTGACGCGATGCCCGCAGATGTGTCCCATGGGTCGGCGTTATTTATTAGTGGTGGCCTAGCGAACGGTCATCCTGATGCCGGTCGAGGTGCTGCTCGGGGAGAGGGGAGAGGTGCAACTGCCAGACCAGCGCGTAAAACAGTAGGACGGAGTCGTCCTGCAGGTAACGGGAATGCTCGTGGGCCTGCGGTAAAAGAAAATGTTGCGTCTAAGCGACCCCGCAGAGCTCGGCCAGCGGTGCGTGCTGAGCAGCCTATGTCTCAGGTTTTATCCGAACGAGCTCCTGCTCCAGTAAAGAAAACGACGGTGATTCGACGTGTAAGCAAACTCAAGCGTGATGCCGACTGGCAGCCCATAAGTCAGTCAGCTCACGAGTCACGCTTGATTCGTGGTGGCGACTCATAGGGCAGTTTTGTTTGCGCGCAACGAGCACGGGCGTAAATTTTAACTTGTGCGTAAATCTGGGTTAAGCTCGCGAAATAGCAGGTATTTTTTTGAATTTCTGTTAGAATATACGACTTGACCCAGATGAGTAGGTTTGCACTGGGTGCACAGCTGTGCTGTATGTCGCTAGTGGCTTGGTTTAGGGCTAGGGGATATTTACCAGCATAGTGATATAAACATAACCTCACGTGTGTGCGGGTGTGTTGGCAGTGCATGGCAAGTCACGGCATAGTGGCTGGGCTTGCATAGTAATCATGGGCTGGCATACAGCCCATTTTTTTTGGATTTTATGGCAGACATCTTAACCTTGGTTCAGGAAACCCTGGCAGGCACCGAGCTCGAGTTGGTGGACGTTGAACGTGCGCCCTTGGGCTTGTTGCGCGTGGTCATCGATCACCCGGAAGGGGTGCGTATCGAGCATTGCGAGACGGTTTCCAAACAATTGTCACGTGTATTCGAAGTCGAGGACATCGATTACAACCGCTTAGAGGTTACCTCCCCAGGGGTGGACCGACCATTGCTGCGTATTGCTGATTTTGTGCGCTTTGCTGGTCAGCGGGTGCAAGTGCGCTTGCACGAGGCGGTAGATAACCGCAAGGTGTTTGTTGGTACATTGGTGGCGCCCGAGCAGGTAACGGCCTTAGATGTGCCGACCACTAGCCTATTCAGATTGGAACTGGACGACGTGGCAGGCCAGCTAAATGAACTCCAATTCACTTATGATCAGGTGGATAAGGCCAAACTGGACCCTGTTCTTGATTTCAAAGGTAAGAAGCGATGAGTCGCGAAATTCTATTGCTGGTTGATGCGTTGGCGCGTGAGAAATACGTATCGCGCGAGGTTGTCTTTAGTGCGCTGGAAGGCGCTCTGGCGTCCGCCATGAAAAAGCGCTTCAAAGAAGATGTTGATATCCGCGTAGACATTGACAGGGACACGGGTAGCCATGAGGGCTTCCGACGCTGGCTAGTCGTGCCCGATGAGGCAGGCCTACAAGAGCCTGATCGCCAAGAGCTCTATTCTGAGGCGGTAGAGGTTGATCCTGACTTAGAAGTGGGTGACTACATTGAAGAGCCATTAGAACCGATTGAGTTCGGTCGTATTGGTGCGCAAGCGGCTAAGCAAGCTATTTTGCAAAAAATCCGTGATGCTGAGCGTGAGCAAGTGCTGAATGATTTCTTGGAACGCGGGGAAACCGTTGTTTCAGGCACGGTTAAGCGTATGGATAAGGGCGATGTCATTGTAGAAATGGGCAAGATCGAGGCCCGTTTGCCACGCACTGAGATGATCCCTAAGGAAAATATACGGGTAGGTGACCGTGTGCGAGCTTGGGTGCAGCGAGTAGACCGTGCTGCACGCGGACAACAGGTTATTTTGTCGCGTACCGCTCCCGAATTCATAAAGGAACTTTTTGAAAATGAAGTGCCTGAAATAGAGCAGGGCTTGTTGGAAATTAAGGCAGCCGCTCGCGACGCTGGCATACGGGCCAAAATCGCTGTGATTGCCTACGACAAGCGTATAGATCCTATTGGTACTTGTGTTGGTATGCGAGGTTCACGCGTAACTGCCGTGCGTAACGAGTTAGGTGGTGAGCAAGTGGATATCGTGCTGTGGGCAGATGACCCAGCAGAATTTGTGATTGCAGCTTTGGCGCCAGCCCATGTCGAGTCTATTTTGGTAGACGAAGATAAGCATGCCATGGATGTGGTGGTAGACGAAGAAAACCTACCTAAAGCAATTGGTTCACGCGGACAAAACGTGCGTTTGGCCTCTGAGCTTACCGGTTGGCAAATTAATATCATGACGCCTGAAGAAAATCAGAATCGTCAAGAAGAAGAGCGTGCGGAGCTGCGCACTATGTTCATGTCCCGTTTGGACGTGGATGAGCAGGTGGCAGATATCCTCATTGATGAGGGCTTTACTGGTCTTGAAGAGGTTGCATACGTTCCCTTGCAAGAACTGCAAGAGATCGAAGCCTTTGACGAAGAAACAGTAAATGAGCTGCGTACACGCGCTCGTAATGCTTTACTCAGCGAAGCAATAGCTAAAGAAGAACTTGTGCAAACCGCTACACGGGAGCTGCAGGAGCTAGAAGGTCTAACTCCTGAGCTGATTGCCAAGTTGGCTGAAAACCAAGTTGCAACTTTAGATGATCTAGCAGAGCTAGCTAGTGATGAACTAGCAGAGGTTGCTGGAATTAGTACCGATGAAGCCAGCCAGTTGATTATGCGTGCGCGCGCTCACTGGTTCGATGACGAGGAATAATCATGGCTAATTAGGTCCCTAAGTTGTATTCATTAAGAATAGTAGTAGTAAGCAAGAGAGAGTCGAATGCCGAGTAACACTGTCGCCCAGTTCGCTCAAGAACTGAAAATGCCAGCTGATGCACTGTTGGAACAGTTGCAAACAGCTGGTATTAAGCTCAAATCGGTGAATGATCCCATTACCGATTCGGATAAGGCGAAACTGCTTGAGTCTTTGCGCCGTTCCCATGGAGGTGCGGAGGGGAATAAGATTACCCTAACACGCCGCCAAACTTCCGAGATTCGCCAAGCAGATGGGTCTGGACGCTCACGCACGATTCAAGTTGAAACACGTAAAAAACGTGTATTCGTCAAGCGTGATCCATCCGAGTTGGCGGCAGAGGCAGCGGCTGACCTGCAGCAAGAGGCACGGCAGGCTGCAGTAGCAACGCAAAAAGAAGCCACTGAGACTCAGTCGGCAGATGTTATGCCTGCTGCCTCGACAGCACCCACTGTACCAGCTTCGGCAGACACTCCAGCACCCGCGGTAGTGAATGCTGTTGAAAATGAGCCCGCTCCAATGACCAGTGAGCCTGTTAAGGCAAGCGCTGCTGTCGAGGAGCCCTCTGTAGTCGCTCAGCAAACCGAGCCAGAAAAGAAAGCAGAGGCTCCTGTTGAGGCAGTAAACCAACCAAAAACCGAAAACGTTCCTGTCTCCGCTCCTGCAGATATTGAAACTGCACCAGCAGCAGAGACAGCCATTAGCAAACCCGAGCCACAGCCTGTTGCTGAGCCTACAGCAGTGGCTGTATCGGTTACGCAAGAAACTAAGCCTGTGGTTCCAGCAAGTCAGGCCAAGACCGAAGAGAAGCCAGTGGTACCTGTTAAACCAGAGACTGAAAACCGTAAACATACATCCTCCAATAAACCCCAGGGTCAGGCTAACGGGAATCAACCCCGTAGTGGTGCACAAAGCGCTCCTCGTCGTGATGCCCAGGCGCAGCAGGGCCAACGCCCTCCAGCGCCTCGTGCAGCAGGCCCACGCACAGCCGCGCCGCGCGCCGCAAGTCCGCGTGCGGCTGAGCCCGAGCTCGATGTCGATCGTGAGCGTGCCCGTAAAGCCGCTGAAGCAGAGGCAGCAGCGCTACGTGAGATGCTGAGTCGTCCACGCAAAGTTTTGCGCGCACCTGAAACTGAGGGAGAAACAGGTAAGTCTGTTAAGGGCGCAGCTCGTAAAGACGGTAAAGTTGCCGCAAAAGGCGAAAAAGCGCCTGTTAAAGTAGTGAAAGCCGATGGCAGCGCATGGGCAGGAGACAGCTCTCGCAAGAAGCAAACCTCCAAAGCGGAAGTGGCTTCCGTGGCCGCAGGTGGCGGTCGTGAAGCCTGGAAAGCCAGTGCAAAACGTGGAGGCGGTCGCAACTCTCGTGGACGTAACGCGCAAAATGATCGCCGTGAGCCTCAGGTAGCCGAGTTTATTGCACGTGAAGTTCACGTGCCCGAGACCATCACCGTTGGAGACTTAGCTCACCGTATGGCGGTTAAAGCTGCTGAGGTGATTAAGCATTTGATGAAGTTGGGTCAAATGGTCACCATTAACCAGGTGCTGGACCAAGAAACCGCCATGATTTTGGTGGAAGAACTAGGCCATACAGCTATTGCAGCCAAACTGGATGATCCCGAGGCCTTCTTGGTCGAGTCCGAATCTGATGCTGAGTCCATGCCCCGTGCTCCAGTTGTAACGGTAATGGGTCACGTGGATCACGGTAAAACCTCCTTGTTGGATTACATTCGACGCACGAAAGTGGCCTCTGGTGAGGCGGGTGGCATTACTCAGCATATTGGTGCTTACAACGTAAAAACAGATCGTGGTACAGCGACGTTCTTAGATACTCCTGGACACGAAGCGTTTACCGCTATGCGTGCTCGTGGTACGAAATCCACTGACGTGGTTATTTTGGTGGTGGCTTCCGATGACGGCGTTATGCCTCAGACACGCGAAGCGATTCATCACGCACGCGCTGCAGGTGTGCCGTTAGTGGTGGCGATTAACAAAATTGACAAGCCAGAAGCCAACCCCGAGCGCGTTAAGCAGGAATTGGTTGCTGAGCAGGTGGTGCCTGAAGAGTATGGCGGTGATGTTCCTTTCATTGCTGTCTCTGCAAAAACAGGTCAAGGTATTGATGAACTGTTAGAAAACGTATTGCTGCAAGCGGAGATGCTGGAGTTGACAGCTCCTGTGGACGCACCTGCTAAAGGTACAGTGATTGAGGCACGATTGGATAAAGGTCGTGGTCCGGTAGCGACGATTCTCGTACAGAGCGGCACCTTGAATCGTGGTGACACTGTGTTGGTTGGTTCTAGTTACGGCCGTGTACGTGCTATGGTGAACGAACTAGGCAAGAACCTGCCTACAGCGGGCCCTTCTATTCCGGTAGAAATTCAAGGTCTAACCGAAGTTCCCGCCGCTGGTGACGAAATGGTGGTGATGGTAGACGAGCGTAAAGCACGTGAAATTGCGTTGTTCCGTCAAGGCAAGTTCCGTGATGTTAAGCTTTCACGCCAGCAAGCCGCTAAGCTAGAGTCCATGTTTGACAACTTGGGCGAAGGCACACAGACGTTGTCCTTGATTATTAAAACGGACGTGCAGGGTTCCCAAGAAGCATTGGTTTCTTCTTTAGTTAAGCTGTCTACTGAAGAGGTGCGAGTGCAAGTGGTACACGCTGCAGTAGGCGGAATTTCTGAAAGCGATGTTAACTTAGCGATTGCCTCTGAAGCAGTGATTATTGGCTTTAACGTTCGTGCCGAGCAAAGTGCTAAAAAATTAGCCGAAAACAACGGTGTAGATATTCGTTACTACAACATCATTTATGATGCAGTAGACGAAATTAAATCAGCGATGTCGGGCATGTTGGCACCTGAGCAGCGTGAAGAGATAATCGGTATGGTTGAAATCCGAGAGGTCTACCATATTTCGCGAATTGGTAGCGTGGCTGGTTGTATGGTGACAGAAGGGGTTGTACGACGTGACTCACAAGTACGTTTACTCCGTAACAATGTCGTACAGTGGACAGGTTACCTAGAATCGTTGCGCCGTTTCAAAGACGATGCACGTGAGGTAAGATCTGGTTTTGATTGCGGTATCACATTGCGTGGCAATAACGATATCGAAGTGGGCGATCAGCTGGAAATCTTCGAAATCAAAGAGATCGCTCGTACGCTTTAATTTATGGCAAGACACAAGTCCAAACCTAACCCAGGGCGCAATTTGCGCCTCGCCGACCAGATCCAAAAGGATCTGGCGGTATTGATCCAGCGCGAAATAGATATGAGTCGTGCAGGCCTAATAACGCTGACCGAAGTTGAGTTGTCAGCGGATTATGCCCATGCCAAAGTCTATTTTTCTGTGCTTGGTGCCGAACCAGAGCTGACCACCACCATTTTGAATGAAAAGGCTGGTTGGCTATATTCCCAACTTTATAAGTTACTGCACATTCACACGGTGCCTACACTTAAGTTTATCCACGACAATCAGTTGGCTCGTGGTATAGAACTATCACGTCTGATCGACAGTGCCATCGCAGGCTCTGCGGATACTTCGATCCCTGAAGATCCTGACGACGATCAATCCTGATCGTCCTTTTTTATTCACGGACAAAATAAATAATGGCTACGCGACGTCGTGGGCAGTTGATAGATGGTGTGTTGTTATTGGATAAGCCCGATGGCTTATCCAGTAACCACGCCTTACAACGAGCCCGTCGTGCATTAGATGCGCGTAAGGCAGGGCATACCGGCACGTTAGATCCGTTTGCTACTGGTTTGTTAGTGTGTTGCTTTGGTCGAGCAACGAAGATTTCCTCCACCATGCTAGAGGCTGATAAAGCCTACGAAGCAACCTTGTTGTTTGGTCAGGAAACTGATTCGGGTGACCTAACAGGAAATGTGGTTCAAACTGCGACTGCGTCATTTCAAGGGGTGACGCAGGCTGAGCTAGCAGCAGTACTGCCACAATTTCGCGGTAAAATTGCACAGGTGCCACCGATGTACTCGGCCCTGAAGCGTGATGGTAAACCGCTCTATGAGTATGCTCGTCAGGGCATAGAACTGGAACGAGCTCCACGCGAAATTACGATTCATGACCTTGAAATCATGGATTTATCAGGACAAAGCGCACGCTTATTTGTCCGTTGTAGCAAAGGTACTTACATTCGTACTTTGGCACAGGATATAGGTCGTGCGTTAGGTTGCTATGCCCATTTAACGGCATTGCGACGAACAGAGTTAGGGCCGTTTTCGATCTCGGCGGCCCATGGGTTAGAGGCTTTGCAACAAATGGACAATCCATCGTCTACTTTGCTAAGTATAGATAGCCTGCCAGCAGAGATTTTGCCCAAAAAACTTCAATCGGAAGGATGAGTTATGAGTCGCGCATTGCGCAATGTGGCTATTATTGCCCACGTTGACCACGGTAAAACTACACTGGTCGATCAACTGTTAAAACAATCGGGTACGTTTCGAGAGAACGAACACGTATCAGATCGCGTGATGGACTCGGGTGATATCGAGAAAGAACGTGGTATTACGATTCTTGCTAAAAACTGTGCCGCCGAGTTTGAGGGTACTCATATCAATATCATTGATACCCCTGGACACGCAGATTTCGGTGGTGAGGTAGAGCGTGTATTGTCTATGGTAGACGGCGTATTGTTGCTGGTCGATGCCGTAGAAGGGCCTATGCCACAAACGCGTTTTGTCACCCGTAAAGCGTTGGAACTGGGTTTGCGTCCTATTGTGGTGGTCAATAAAGTTGACCGCCATGGTGCACGTCCAGATTACGCTATTAACGCTACGTTTGATCTGTTTGACAAATTAGGCGCTACAGAGGAACAGCTCGATTTCCCTATTATTTACGCCTCAGGTCTAGCTGGCTATGCCGGTCATACTGATGACGTGCGTTCCGGGGATATGAAACCTTTGTTCCGTGCCATCATAGAACACGTTCCGCAGCGCGAGGACGATGCGGAAGGTCCTCTACAATTACAGATCTGTTCCTTGGATTACAGCTCTTACGTCGGTAAGATCGGTGTAGGCCGTGTTAATCGTGGCCGAGTACGTTCAGGTCAAGATGTAGTGGTGAAGTTTGGTCCAGAAGGACAGCCGATAAAAGGTCGTATTAACCAAGTGCTGAAGTTCCGTGGCTTGGAGCGCGAGCAAGTGGCCGAAGCCTTGGCCGGTGATATCGTACTCATTACAGGTATAGAAGAAATCGGTATTGGGTGTACGGTCACCGATCCCGAGGCCCAAGAGGCTTTACCGATGTTACGCATTGACGAGCCTACTTTGACCATGAACTTTATGGTGAACACCTCTCCCCTTGCAGGTCGTGAAGGTAAGTTTGTTACCAGCCGGCAGATACGCGATCGTTTGGACCGCGAACTGAAGGCTAACGTCGCCTTACGAGTGAACGACACAGCGGATGACACCGTGTTTGAAGTATGTGGCCGCGGTGAACTGCATTTGACGATATTGATCGAAAATATGCGTCGTGAAGGTTATGAGCTTGCGGTATCGCGTCCCCAAGTGCTGATTCGCGAAGAAAATGGCGAGAAGCTTGAGCCTTACGAGTTGTTGACCGTTGATATCGAAGACGGACACCAGGGCGGCATTATGGAAGAGCTTGGCCGGCGTCGTGGTGATTTATTAGATATGATTCCAGATGGTCGTGGTCGGACGCGTTTAGAGTATCGTATCCCTGCGCGCGGCTTAATCGGCTTTCAGGGCGAATTTATGACCCTGACACGCGGTACAGGCCTGATGAGTCATATCTTCGATGAGTATCGCCCTATGCGTGATGGCTCTGTAGGTGAGCGTCGTAATGGCGTGTTGATTAGCCAAGACGATGGTGACGCTGTCGCGTATGCATTATGGAAGCTGCAGGAGCGCGGACGTATGTTTGTCTCGCCAGGCGAAGCCCTTTACGAAGGCATGATCATTGGTATTCATAGCCGTGATAATGACTTGGTGGTTAACCCCATTCGCGAGAAAAAGCTGACTAACGTGCGCGCCTCGGGTAAAGACGAGCATATTGATTTAGTTCCTCCTATTCGTTTAACGCTGGAGTACGCGGTAGACTTTTTGGATGATGATGAATTGGTTGAAGTCACGCCCAAGTCAATACGTTTACGTAAGCGCTATTTAAAAGAGCACGAGCGTCGTCGTCATTCGCGTGAATCTTAATTTTCGCGAGTAAGCACAGTAAAAAGCCTGCGTGAAAGCAGGCTTTTTACGTTCAGAGCATCTTTTATTGAGGCAGTACAGGCTCAGAGCTGGGTATGACGCAGCATTCGTGTATATGATGCATCACTATATCTAAGTCGTCAGTCAGTATGAGCAAGTCTAAATCGTGAGGGCCGATGAGTCCCTGGGTTTGGAGCTGATCGCGAATCCAGTTAATTAAACCTGACCAGAACTTGGTTCCTATCAGTACAATGGGCGCAGGGGGAATCTTGCGCGTTTGCACTAGCGTTAGCACTTCGAATAACTCGTCTAGTGTGCCAAACCCCCCAGGTAAGGCGATGTACGCGGCGCTGTGCATGAAAAAAGTAGCCTTGCGTGAGCAAAAGTACTCAAATTGTAAGCTTTGTGTTTGGTAGGGGTTGTTGGAGGTTTCGTGCGGTAAGCGTATATTAAGCCCTATGCTTTGCCCGTGCGCTTCGAAGGCTCCTTTGTTGGCTGCTTCCATCAAGCCCGGACCGCCACCAGCAATAAGAGTCAGGCCAGCTTCTGCCAGACGTCTTCCCACTTCCTGAGCGATTTCATAGTAGGGTGTGCCGGGCTTGATGCGTGCGCTACCAAAAACGCTAATTCCAGCCCCCATTTCTTTTAAGGTGTTAGCCGCTGTTTGCAACTCTTCCATGATGGTTGGGATTTGCTCGGAGGCGGTTAAACGAACTGCTTTATTGTTAGACATGAAAAAAACCTTGTTGCTTGTTGATGGTTCCAGCTACTTGTACAGAGCGTATCATGCGATGCCTGATCTGCGAAATGCTGATGGTGCTCCGACGGGGGCACTTTATGGTGTGATTTCCATGTTACGTCGTTTGTTGCAGGATCACCATGCAGATTATATGGTTTGCGTATTCGATGCTAAAGGCAAAACGTTTCGGGATGATTTGTACGATCAATATAAGTCGCATCGGCCTCCCATGCCAGACGATTTGGCCACTCAGATAGCGCCTTTGCATGATGCGGTGCGTGCGTTGGGTTGGACTTTGATTTGCGAGCCAGGTGTCGAGGCCGATGATATTATTGGTACGCTTTCTGAGGCGGCTAGTAAGCAGCAGATTCACACCATTGTCTCTACCGGCGATAAGGACTTGGCTCAGTTGGTTAACCAGCACGTGGAGCTGGTTAATACGATGAATAATGAACGTTTAGATATGGCTGGGGTAGAGGCGAAGTACGGGGTGCGGCCAGAGCAAATTATTGATTATCTGATGCTGATCGGCGATACCTCGGACAATATCCCAGGTGTACCTAAAGTGGGCCCCAAAACAGCTGCGAAGTGGTTAGCTGAATATGGCAGTTTGGATAAGCTTGTCGAACAAGCAGATAAAATTAAGGGGGTGGCTGGGCAAAATTTACGCGACTTCATTCCTAACTTTGAATTGACGCGACAGCTCACGACGGTCAAATTAGATTGCCAAGTACCTGGCTTTGCAAAAGACTTTAGCGTTTTTAGGCCGCACCCTCGTAATACAGAAGTCCTCCGTGAGCTGTATGAGCAATACGGATTTCGCACTTGGTTGCGTGAGTTGACGCAAGATCCAGAGCGTATTCCGGCCGGAGATAGTCGTGTCGAGGTGCAGACCCCCGCCGCTCCTCTAGAGCTAGATTATCAAACTATCACTACTGAAGCTCAACTGAGCGCGCTGTTGCAGCAGCTTAAGGCTGCCAAGCTGGTGGCCCTCGATACAGAAACCACCTCACTGGATCCATTTGAGGCCCGTCTGGTGGGCTTGTCGGTAGCAATGCAGACGGGGAAGAGTTTTTATGTCCCAGTCGGGCATGTTGCCCCGGGTGATATTGAACAATTGGATAAGGCTTTCGTCTTGGCAACATTGCGTCCTTGGTTGGAAGACGCAGAGGCCCCTAAGGTGCTGCATAATGCTAAATATGATACGCATGTTTTTCTCAACGAAGGAATTTCCTTAGCGGGGATAAGCGATGACACCATGCTGCAAGCTTATGTGTTGCAATCGCATAAGCGCGTCAATATGGAAGAGTTGGCGCTGCAGTGGTTAGGCCTAAAGGGCACCTCGTACGAGGAGATTTGCGGCAAAGGAGCTAAACAAATTGGTTTTGAGCAGCTCGATGTGGCCACTGCCGCTCATTATGCGTGTGAAGATGCAGATTTTACGCTTCGTTTACATGAGTGCTTACGTCCTAAGGTGGCAGAACATTCGGGCACTGAGGACATCTACCATCTAGAGATTTTAGTGTCTCGTTGTTTGACCACTATTGAGCGCAATGGTGTGAAAGTGGATGCTCAGGTGTTGGCCGAGCAGAGCCATGAGTTAGGGCAAAAAATGCTGGCCCTGGAGGCAGCGGCCTACGAACTAGCAGAACAGCCTTTTAATATGAACTCACCCAAGCAGGTGGGAGAGATTCTATTTGTGAAGCAAGGTATACCCGTCGTTCGTAAAACGGCCAGCGGAGCTCCATCTACGGACGAGGATGTGTTGACGCGCTTAGCGCAAGATTATCCTTTACCTAAGCTGTTGTTGGAGTACCGCGGCTTAAGCAAGTTGAAGTCTACCTACACGGACAAATTGCCAACCATGATTAATAAGTCCACGGGTAGAGTCCACACACGCTACTCTCAGGCTTCGGTTATCACGGGACGGCTGGCCTCATCAGATCCTAACTTACAAAATATCCCCGTACGCACCGCCGAGGGAAGACGCGTACGTGGTGCATTTATTTCTGAGTTGGGTCGTGTGGTGTCTGCTGACTATTCTCAAATTGAGTTACGCGTTATGGCGCATGTGTCAGGAGATAAAAATCTGCAAAAAGTGTTTGAGATGGGTGGGGACGTACATAGCTCAACCGCTGCTGAGGTGTTCTCTGTTCCTTTGGCTCAGGTCTCGTCAGAGCAGCGTAGAGCTGCTAAAGCGATTAACTTTGGTTTGATTTACGGCATGGGTGAGTTTGGTTTGGCGAGTAATTTAGGGATTACACGTGACGCTGCTAGAGCCTATATCGATCGCTATTTTGCACGTTACCCTGGGGTGGCGGACTACATGAGCCGCATTAAAACCCAAGCACAGGAACAAGGTTATGTGGAGACCGTTTTTGGCCGTCGTCTGTGGTTACCCGATATAAAAGGGGCCAAAGGCCCACGTCTTGCCGGTGCACAACGAGCCGCCATTAACGCTCCTATGCAAGGCACTGCGGCAGATTTAATTAAAAAGGCTATGGTTGCCGTTCAGGATTGGATAGAAGCGCACGAGCTGCGTACTTTATTAGTGATGCAGGTGCATGATGAACTGGTGCTAGACGTGCCTTTAGACGAGTTAGCGTTATTGCACCAAGAGTTGCCGGGTTTAATGTGTCAAGTCGCGACCTTGGATGTGCCGTTAGTCGCGCAGTTGGGTGAGGGGGACACTTGGGAGCAGGCGCACTAGCCTGCATAGCGCTAGGCTAGAATTAGCTTAGCGCTTTTTTATTGGCCAGATGCCTATGGCGTCATGTCTTGATTGCTGCGTACGCGATTGGCCAGTAACTCACCATGCTTGGACAAAATTGGGTAGGCGACAGCGCTAACTAAGAAAGCGTTAATGGCCCCAAGATCTCGGATAATCTCCAGATATACCGAGCCTATATCGGCGGAATCAATGTTGCCGGCTTTAATAGCCTGTAAGTGGCGCTCGGCAACGGTGCTTTCTAACTCGCGAAAGTAGTCTTTTTCAAAGGCTAGATAACGTGCGGTTTTGACATCTTCGGCGACAAATAGTGCGGCAGCCTGCCGCTGGTTACGGATTAGCCTATCTAACACCTTATTGAGTTCATCTTTTTGTAACGGCGATAACGACGTGGCCAGCTTACGTAAGTTAGCGGTATGCGCCGATAAGCTAGTGACGCTAACGCTAGCCGCATGGGCAATATTAGAAGCAAAGGCAAGCACTTCGTTTAAGCGTCGAGTATCGGCGGTATTCAGGTTTTCGTTGTCGAGCCTAGCAAGATAGGCAGTAATAGCCATTTCCAAACGGTTCACAGCACTTAAAATATAGCGCACATGATTATTGTTTTGATTGTGGTTGCTTAGTAAGGCTGTGCGAGCCATACCCAAAATGCTTTGTAACATATCTGCCAGACGCAGCGCTTCCCGAGCGGCATTGCCCAGCGCTACGGCAGGGACTTCATGCGCGGAGGCGTCTAAGTATAGGGGCTTGGCAGGGTCATCAGGGTCGCTACGTTTGGGGAAGCGCTTAGTAAGTAGCTTGGCGTAAGGCTTAAGTAAAGGGAAAAACAGGGCTGCAGTGAAAATATTAAAAAGCGTATGAAAATTCGCTACTGCCCGGGCCGGATCGTCAGTCAGCCAACTCATCGCTGCAGGCACCCAAGGAAGCACTAGCATGGCCAGAGTGCAGCCAGCAAGGCGAGTACCAAAATTACCGATAGGCAGGCGCTTGGCCGAAGGGTCGTTTTCGCCTTGTGTGCCCTCGAGGATAGGGTTGATGGCCGTGCCTAAGTTAGCTCCTAATACCATCGCATAGGCAAGCTCTGGAGCGATGAAGCTGTGGTTGGCCAATGACATGATGAGTATCACAATGGCAACACTAGAATGTGCAGCCCAAGTGAGTGCCGCGGCAAGGAGCAACCCGATGAATGGGGCGTCGGCCAGCGCATCTAAGATGGTTTTAAGTAAGGGGGCTTGCTCAAGAGGAGCAAATAGGCTCACGAGCTCGTGTAGGGCTAGTAATAGCAGCCCCAGTCCAATGGCGACGCGGCCCAGATCGCGTTTGCGGCCAGGGCGTTGTGATTGGAACAGCCATACCCCTAATAAAATGAGGCCAGGGGCGATGGCGGTAAAGTTAAAGGACAGCAGTTGGACGATGAGCGTCGTCCCGACGTTGGCACCCAGCATAGCAGCCAGGGCAGGAACTAAGGCCAAGAGCCCACCAGCGGCAAAACTGGTAATCATGAGACCTGTGGCCGTGCTGCTTTGTACGGCCGAGGTAATTAAGGCGCCGCTTATAAAGGCTTTGCTAGGGCGGTTTAGTGCTTGCCCTAGCCAAACCCCTAATTGCGCGCCAAATGCGCGTTGCACGCCGGTTTGTACCATATGTACGCCCCACATTAGCAAGGCGATATAGCCACCGAAATTAAGCAGTATAAGAATCTCTTTCATGCCCGCCATGATAGCGTAACGCGGGCCTGCTCATACAGGGTAAAGGGTATTTTTACCTTACCGTGGCATTTTGCAAAGCGGCAATACGAGCAGGAATGGGTGGGTGAGAAGCGAGCAGGGCACTGACTGCTTTGCCGCCGGAAATTCCTGCTGCTTCAATGTTTTTAGGTAGGTCACCGGAGTGCATCCCCCCTAAACGAGCCAAGGCATTAATCATGGGTTGGCGTGCACCTAATAGTTGGGCAGAGCCAGCGTCGGCACGGTATTCGCGTTGGCGAGAGAACCATGCCACGATAATGGAGGCTAAAATGCCGAAAATAAGTTCGCAGGCAAACACAGCAGCGTAATAGCCAACACCAAAACCGCGTTCGTTTTTTAAGAGCACACGGTCTACAAAGTAACCCACGATACGCGCAAGGAAAATAACAAACGTATTGACTACCCCTTGTATGAGGGTGAGGGTGACCATGTCACCATTGGCAATGTGGGCGACTTCGTGCCCTAGCACCGCTGTGACTTCTTCTTCCGTCATGCCATGCAGCAAGCCAGTAGAAACAGCCACTAAGGCATCGTTTTTAAAGGCACCCGTAGCAAAAGCATTCGGCTCGCCGTCATAAATGGCCACATCAGGACGTCCAATGCCGGCCCGGTCAGCTAACTGATGAACCGTGTCTACCAGCCAGGCCTCGTCGGCGTTACGAGGCGCTTGAGGGTCAATAACGTGAGCGCCAACGCTGTGTTTGGCCATTGTTTTGCTCAGCAATAATGAAATAAAGGAGCCAGTAAAGCCCACAATGGCTGAGAAAATCAGAAGTTGGGTTAAGTCTAGACCTTGCGAGGTTAAATATCGACCTACGCCTAAAATATTCATGGAGGCGCTGAGGACCAGCATGACGGCAAGGTTGGTAATCAGAAATAAGACAATGCGCTTCATGAGAAGTATTCCTGGCGAATCAAAGAGTGATAGGACTGATGGTTGGGCTGAGGGTTCCGTCTGTGCCACAACTGAAAGGCTTTAAAAGCTAGAATTGTACGCAATTTATGCAACAGCTTAGAGCTAGATATGGGGGTGAACCGTATTTTTGCAAGCAAAAGAGTATAGTAATAACTTTAACGAATAACTATCTTTTTGGTCGCAGACATGCAGTCACTTTGGATGTTGCTTGCCAGCATCATGTTCGCGCTGATGGGCGCTTGTGTAAAAATTTCCGCCGATTTAGGGGTGTCTTTGCCTCAGGTTGTGCTGTTTCGTGGTTTGCCTTCTGTGGTGCTCATTGCTTTATGGGCTCACCTACGATCACGGCGCCTCAGGCCAGATAGTTGGAAGTTGCATATCCGTCGCAATATCTCGGGTGTCATGTCGATGTGGCTTGGGTTTCTAGCCTTATCAACCTTGCCTTTGTCTACCGCTGTGAGTTTGAACTACACGGCGCCTTTATTTATTGCTACTTGGCTATTGGTGTGGGGCGGTTCGCAGCGTGACCCCATTCGTATCTTGGCCGTCTTGTTCGGTTTCCTAGGGGTGTTGGCTGTTTTACGCCCCAGTATTAGCGAGGAACAGCTGATCTATGCCATGTTTGGTTTAACCGGTGGGGCACTGGCCGCGTTTGCCATGATGCAGATACGTGCCTTAGGTAGAGTAGGTGAACCAGAGTGGCGCACTGTATTTTTGTTTTCGTGTTTTGTCTGTGCAAGCAGTGTCATTGGATTGGGTATACAAGGATGGAGCGATCTGTCTTATGAAGCTTGGGCGGCAGTGATAGGGGTGGGCTTAGCGGGTTTAATCGGACAGCTAGCGATGACACGCGCCTTTGGTTTGGGGTCGGCCCTGTTGACGGCTGCCTTGCAATACACCACCATCATCTTTGCCGCCTTACTAGGTATGATGTTTTGGGGGGATATCCCCGATGTCGTGGCTTGGGCAGGAATGGTATTAATTATTGCTTCTGGTTTATTGTCTGTTTGGCGCACCTATCACGAAGATCGTATTATGCGAGGGCAGGCAGGAGCAACAACGACTCAGCGAGTGGAGGAAGATCATGTATAAATATTTGATTACACCAGAACAATTAAAACAACACTTGCACGAGCCAGGGTACCTAATCTTTGATGTTCGGCATGATCTGCTTAATCACCAAGCGGGTTTGCACGCTTATCAACAAGGGCATATACCTGGTGCGCTGTTCCTCGATCATGAACAGCAGTTAGCGGCCGAAAAAACAGGTAAAAATGGGCGTCATCCTTTACCCAAGCGTAGTGACTTTGCGGCATTAATGCGGTTACAAGGGCTGGGGACGCGTACTCAGGTAGTGGTGTACGACAGTAGTAACGGTTTGTTTGCTTGTCACTTATGGTGGATGTTGCGTTGGTTGGGGCATGAGAAAGTCGCGGTGCTCGAAGGTGGATGGCCTTCTTGGTTAGCGATAGGCGGTGAGCAGGAGACCGGTATACGCAAGCCCGCGCGCACCGAAGCACAGGCTTTGCAAAGCTTGCCTATGTCAGAGCACGCGGCAATGCCTGTGCGTACGGTGGACCAAGTTTGTGCAGAGCTAGGTAATGATAATCGGGTCGTGTTGGATGCTCGAGCTCCTGAGCGCTTCCGTGGCGAGCACGAGCCTATGGATCCAGTCGCTGGCCACATTCCGGGCGCACTGAACCGCAGCCATCTGCAAAACTTAGAGGCCGACGGTAAGTTCAAAACCATCGAAAAGTTGCGCGAGGAGTTTGACGCTTTACTGGGGCATATAAAGCCACCGCAGGTAACGCATCAATGCGGCTCGGGAATTACCGCATGCCATAATTTGTTTGCGATGGAAATGGCTGGCTTGGCAGGGTCTAATTTGTACCCTGGCTCATGGAGCGAGTGGGTCGCGGATGCTAGCCGTCCTGTAGAGCTGGATTAGTCCTTTTACTCATTAAAAGTGCAATAAGCGCCGCTGAGCGGCGTTTTTTTCGTGCTTTGAATAATTTAGTAAAGAAGAAAACAGAGGTTTTAACAGTAAGTGCTGCACATTCCCGTACAATTCGGTCTGAATGCAAAGCTGGCACGCTGCCAGAGTGGTTATAAATTGAGAATATATTCATGCTAGAGAGTCAAGATAAAGCAGCAACTGTAGAGGCTGCTGATTTCGAATCAGCATTAGCAGAGCTAGAAGCTTTGGTAGCCAGTATGGAAAGTGGCAGTTTGCCCTTAGAGCAGTCTATTAAAGCTTATGAGCGTGGTGTAAGTTTGGCCAAGCTATGCCAGAGCCGACTGGATCAGGCCGAGGAGCAAGTGCGCGTATTGCAGGAAAATTTGTTACGCCCGTTGTCTAGTGCTGATGAGCAGGAGTAGGTGATGAGTACATCCTCGTTAGAGTTTGATCAATGGTTGCAATTGCGCATAACCGAAACAGAGTCAGTCTTAAATACGGTGTTGCCTTTAGCAGAGCAAGCGCCGCAACGCTTACATGAGGCCATGCGTTACGCTGTCCTGGGTGGCGGTAAGCGAGTACGCGCCAGCTTGGTCTATGCCGCCGGTGAGGCGGCGCTGCAAGGTAAGCCTATGGCAGCAGCGCAGGAGAAGGCCTTGGGGTTGGCTGCCGCAGCGGTAGAGCTGATTCATGCTTACTCCTTAGTGCATGACGATTTGCCCTGTATGGATGATGATCAGCTTAGGCGTGGTATGCCCACCGTGCATGTGCAATATGGTGAGGCTTGCGCCATGCTAACGGGTGATGCTTTGCAGCCCTTGGCCTTTTCAGCCTTGGCACAAATGCCGGTGGCTCCCGCCTTGGTGGTACAAGCCATGGGTTTGTTAGCGCGAGCAGCGGGCAGCCTTGGTATGGCAGGTGGGCAGGCGATAGATTGTGATAGTGTCGGTAAAAGCTTAAGTCAAACCGAGCTCCAAACTATGCACAGTTTAAAAACGGGTGCCATGCTAGAGGCCAGTATTTTAATTGGTGGCATTGTAGCGGGTGCGTCGTCAAGTGTGCGTCAGGGCTTACAGCATTATGCCGATGCGGTGGGCTTGGCTTTTCAAGTAGCCGATGATATTTTAGATGTGACGGCCGATACAAAAACGTTAGGTAAAACGGCGGGCAAAGATGCCGCTGATAACAAACCAACGTATGTGTCTATTATGGGTCTGGAGGGTTCACGCAACTTACTGCAAGAACTCGCGCAAAATGCAGCACTTGCCATACGACCTATCGGGGCATCTGGCTTGCGTTTGAAACAGTTAGCTGAATATATCGTCGATCGCGACCGATAATTAGGGCCTGAGCTCATACCGGTTTACAATATTCAGTTCCCCCTTGATTGTATAGGGCATGCCCCTTTTTCTGCCTTAGAGCATGTGTATGGCCAAAGTATCCTTAGAACAAATTCAAGCACCTGCTGATTTACGGCAGTTAGATATGCGTGAGTTACGAGACATCACGAGCCAATTGCGTGAGTTTGTTTTGCGATCGGTTTCCCAAACTGGTGGGCATTTATCTTCCAATCTGGGCACGGTAGAGCTTACCAGTGCGTTGCATTACGTGTTTGAAACACCGCACGATCGCATTGTTTGGGATGTGGGGCATCAATCCTATGCGCACAAAATTTTAACGGGCCGACGTGAGCAAATGGCTGGTTTGCGCCAGTTCGGTGGAATATCAGGTTTTCCTAAGCGGTCTGAGTCCGAATACGATGATTTTGGTACGGCGCACTCATCCACTTCTATTTCTGCCGTATTAGGTATGGCGGTGGCCTCGCGGAATGCGGGTATTAAACGGCAGCATATTGCCGTCATTGGCGACGGTGCCATGACTGCCGGGATGGCTTTCGAGGCGTTAAATAATGCAGGCGTCACGCCGGGTGTGAACGTGTTGGTTATTTTGAATGACAACGATATGTCTATCTCACCGCCGGTAGGGGCACTTAATCGGTATTTAGCACGGTTGATGTCAGGTCAGTTTTATGCGCGCGCCAAAAATGTTGGCAAAGCCGTACTGCAGCATGTGCCCCCGGTGTTAGATTTAGCGCGTAAATTTGAAGGGCATGCTAAGGGTATTTTATCACCCGCCACGTTGTTCGAAGAGCTGGGCTTTAACTACGTAGGCCCTATCGATGGTCATGATTTAGATGCTTTGGTGCCGACCTTACAAAATTTGCGTGAATTAGGTGGCTTGCAATTTTTGCATGTGGTGACGCGCAAAGGCCAAGGGTATAAATTGGCCGAGGCTGATCCGGTGCTTTATCATGGCCCGGGTAAGTTCGATCCAGATGTAGGAATAGTTAAGTCCAGCGAGCCGCAAAAAATTAGCTTTACGCAGGTGTTCGGGCAATGGCTGTGCGACATGGCAGCTCACGATGAACGGTTATATGGCATTACACCAGCAATGCGTGAAGGCAGTGGCATGGTGGAGTTCGAGCAACGTTTTCCTACCCGTTATTTTGATGTAGGGATTGCTGAGCAACACGCAGTCACGTTTGCTGCTGGACTGGCCTGTGAAGGTCAAAAGCCTGTGGTGGCTATTTATTCGACTTTTTTGCAACGTGGTTACGATCAGTTAATTCACGATGTAGCCTTACAAAATTTAGATGTCACGTTTGCTCTCGATCGTGCTGGCTTGGTGGGCGCCGATGGGGCGACTCATGCGGGCAATTATGATATTGCTTTCTTGCGTTGTGTTCCCAATATGGTGATTGCTACGCCATCGGATGAGCAAGAAACCCGTTGCTTATTAAGTACTTGTTATCAACATCCGGGTCCGGCTGCGGTGCGTTATCCACGCGGCAACGGCGTAGGGAAACCTGTACAACCAAACTTAGCCAGTGTGGAATTAGGTAAAGCTAAGGTAGTGCGAATGGGTAAAGCCATTGCCTTGCTGGCGTTTGGGCCAATTTTATATGAGGCAGCCAAGGTTGCTGAGAAGTTCAATCTAACGCTGATTGATATGCGTTTTGTGAAACCCTTGGATACCGGTTTGCTGCAAGAGTTAGCCCAGACTCATATGGGCTTTGTCACGCTTGAAGAAGCCGCGCTGATGGGGGGCGCTGGTAGTGCAGTGCTTGAGTATTTCAGTGCTGCCGACATTACCGTGCCTGTACTGACATTAGGTTATCCGGATGAGTTCATTGATCATGGTGATCAAAAACGTCTAGCCGCTAACTTGGGGCTGGTGGCAGAAGGTATAGAGCGTTCGATAACTGAGCGTTTTTCCGATTTGCTCGAGGCCTGAATTCGCAAATAAGTGCGGAGAGCAATTTTGTTGTTTATACCAGACCATCCGTAAGGATATGCTGGGGTGACAACCATAAGCGTTAGATAATACGAGTCTTAAGCGATTACAGGGCTGTTTTAGTCCATATTGATGATAATGAATACTGTATCGGAAGCTCTAGAGAGCATGCCGGATGTGCAAAGCAGCGTCGATCAGCGAGAAATTGCTATCCAGCGCGTGGGCGTTCGTGGCGTTCGCTACCCTATGTTACTTAGCCTTGAGGCTGGGCAAAGCACGCCCACTGTTGCAGACTGGGAAATGACGGTAGCCTTATCTGCCCAAGAAAAAGGCACCCATATGTCGCGCTTTATCGCCTTGCTTGAACAGTACCGTAATGTAGCCGTTACACCGTTCCATTTTATGGCGTTAGCGCGCGAAATGTTGACCTTGTTGGGCGTAAAGCAAGGGGATATTAGCGCAAGCTTTCCGATTTTTCTGGAAAAGCTGGCGCCTGTCTCTGGTGTGGCGAGCTTGCTGGATTACACCCTGGGCTGGACAGCACGTGTCGGAGCGGATGCGGCACAAGATGAGTTTGAACTTAGTGTGCTGGTGCCGGTTACTAGCTTGTGCCCTTGCTCTAAGGCCATTTCTCAGTACGGCGCGCACAATCAACGTTCGCACGTGACGGTGGTAATTGTTTACCGTCACCCTGATGCCATTGATATCCCCCAGCTCATTACTCAGATCGAGCAGCAGGCCTCCTGCGAATTGTGGGGCTTGCTGAAACGTAGCGATGAAAAATATGTCACCGAACGTGCGTATGAAAATCCGAAATTTGTTGAGGACTTAGTGCGTGATGTGGCGGTGCTCGTTAAACAGCAGCCGGGAGTGCAACGGTTCCGAGTTGAGGCGGAAAACTTCGAGTCCATCCATAATCATTCGGCCTACGCTTGCGTTGAAGGTTAAGCAACACTTTTTATATTAAGTTTGCTGTTTTTTTGCAGGCTGTGCTAAAATCTACGGTTTCTTTGCTCGAACCTAATTTTATTAGGCGGGCTGTCGCGTCTTTGATTTGTATTGGCTTATGGTCAAGTAAATAAAGGCGATATCCACAAGGAGTTGTTCCATGCGTCACTACGAAGTAGTGTTTATTGTGCACCCTGACCAAAGCGAGCAGGTTCCTGCTATGGTCGAGCGCTACCAAACGATAGTCACCTCTGAGGGTGGTAAAATCCATCGCTTAGAAGACTGGGGCCGTCGTCAATTGGCTTACCCTATCCAGAAACTCGTTAAAGCACACTACGTTTGCTTTAACATTGAATGCGGCAAAGGCATACTCGAAGAGCTGGAGCATTCATTCCGCTACAACGATGCAATCTTGCGTTACTTGATTTCCAGCACTAAAACAGCTCCTGAGGGTGCTTCGGTGATGATGAAATCGGTAGAACGTGAAGAAGCGCGTAAAACCAGTTCTGATGCCAATGCAGAAGCTAGCGACGAAGCTATCACTGAAGAAGCTGCAGACGAATAAGTAGTATTGGTAAACGGTGAACCAGTTCGCACTTAGCGCTCACATTTTAGAGATTAAGCCCTTACGCTACACCCCAGGTGGAGTGCCAGCACTAGAGCTTTTACTGGAGCATCAGTCAAACGTAGTACAAGCCGGTCATCCGCGACAAGTTAACTTGCAAATACAGGCATTAGCCTTAGGTGACATGGCAAATTTGTTAGCCCAAACTCCTCTGGGAACCTTATTACAGACACAGGGTTTTTTGGCTGCTGCCCGTAAAGGGTCTACGCGTTTGGTTTTTCACATACAAAACGTGAAATCTCAGTACGCGGGCCAGGGTTCTACTACTGTTTGAACGCTTAACCAATATTCGTAGCGAAGTACGCTTATGCTTCGCATCAATGAATTTACTCCCGGTTCTTACCGGTAATTAACGAGGCACATATGGCTTTCCGTAGAGGCAAAGACAAACGACGCAAATTTGCTCAACAAAATCCGCTGTTCAAGCGCCGCAAATTCTGCCGTTTCACCGTAGCAGGTGTAGAAGAGATTGATTACAAAGATCTGGATACACTGCGTGATTTTATTCAGGAAAACGGCAAGATTATTCCTGCCCGCCTGACAGGCACTAAAGCCCACTACCAGCGTCAGCTTGACACCGCTGTTAAGCGCGCTCGCTTCTTGGCTTTGTTGCCCTACACTGACAATCATAAGTAATCCAGAGGGCTATAGTCATGCAAATAATTTTGCTCGAAAAAGTTGTCAACCTGGGTAATCTGGGTGATATCGTACGTGTGCGTAACGGTTTTGCGCGCAACTACTTGATTCCACGTAAAATTGCTCGTCGTGCTACGCCTGCAGCATTGCAGGAGTTCGAAGTGCGTCGTGCCGAACTAGAGAAGTTGCAAGCAGATAAATTGGCTGCTGCTCAGGCTCTAGGCGAGAAACTGAATGGTCAGGTCTTCACTATTTCGCAAAAAGCGGGTGTGGATGGTCGCTTGTTCGGTTCCGTTACGACAATGGACATTGCAGCTGCATTGCAAGCAAAAGGTTTTGATGTACTGAAAGTACAAGTACGTCTGCCTGATGGTCATTTGAAAGCAGTTGGCGAGTATCCTGTTACAGTAGTCTTGCATGCTGATGTGCAAGTTGAAATTCAGGTTACCGTAGTGGGTGAGGCCGCTTAAGCGAGTCTTCCCTATGCATGGTACATTCCAACATCGGATGTACCGCGCTAAAGAAAAGCCGGTGCAAACCGGCTTTTTTTGTTTTTTCAAAAAGGTTCTGCAGTGGAAAGCAAATCTGCCCCAAAAGATACATCGTTAGATTATCTGCGCATCCCCCCGCATTCTATTGAGGCCGAGCAATCCGTATTAGGTGGTTTGCTATTAGATAATGCTGCCTTTGACCGCATCGCAGATGTGGTGAATGACGAGGATTTTTATCGCTACGATCATAAATTGATTTGGCAGCACATGACTAAGTTGATAGGTCTATCCAGACCCGCTGACGTGGTCACGGTGTACGAGTCATTGTCCACCAGTGGTAAGGCCGAAGAGGTCGGTGGCCTTGCTTATTTGAATGCCTTAGCTCATAACACACCGTCTGCGGCCAATATTCGACGTTATGCTGAAATTGTGCGCGAGCGCTCTATGCTGCGTAAATTAGTTACAGTAGCTGATGAGATCTCCGAGGCAGCGTTTAATCCACAAGGTAAAGAAGCACGCGAAATACTCGATAAAGCAGAGTCGCGAGTGTTTCAGATATCTCAAGAGGGCGCGCGTGGTTCCCAAGGATTCTTGGAGATTCAACCTCTATTGGGACAGGTTGTAGAGCGTATTGACGAGCTTTATCACCGTGAAGGAGACTCAGAGGTGACGGGCGTGCCGACCGGTTTTAGCGATCTTGATAAAATGACGTCAGGTTTGCAAGCGGGTGACTTGGTGATTGTTGCTGGCCGTCCTTCGATGGGTAAAACCTCGTTTTCGATGAATATTGGTGAGCATGTCGCTATTGAGCAGGGCTTGCCGGTGGCTGTGTTTTCCATGGAGATGGGAGCAGTGCAGTTAGCGATGCGTATGGTGGGCTCTGTAGGCTTGTTGGATCAACACCGTATGCGTACCGGTAAGCTAACTAACGAAGACTGGCCTAGACTAACCAAGGCAGTGCAGCAAGTCCAAGAGGCTCAAATCTATATTGATGAAACCCCAGGGTTGTCGTCTATGGAAGTGCGGGCGCGGGCGCGTAGGCTAGCACGTCAATGCGGTCAACTAGGCTTAATCATCATCGATTACTTGCAGCTCATGTCCTCCAGTGGTGGTGAGAACCGAGCCACCGAAGTGTCAGAAATTAGCCGCTCTTTGAAGGGTTTAGCCAAAGAATTAAATTGTCCGCTAATTGCTTTGTCGCAGTTGAACCGAAGTCTAGAGCAACGCCCCAACAAGCGGCCTGTGATGAGTGATTTACGCGAGTCTGGTGCCATTGAGCAAGACGCCGACTTGATTTTGTTTATTTATCGCGATGAGGTCTATAACCAAGACTCGCCTGATAAAGGAACAGCGGAAATTATTATAGGTAAGCAGCGTAACGGCCCTATTGGCACGGTTAGGTTGACTTTCCAGGGTGCTAGTACGCGTTTCTTGAACTACACCCCTTTATAAACGTAAGAGCGGATCTGCATCCAGAGCGGGTGCAGATCATGCTCTTACACTTTGTTAGATACACTCATTTCTAGCGCGAGTTGTGCAGCGCTCAGTAGCGAGGCGGGGTCAGCGATCCCTTGTCCAGCGATATCGAAAGCAGTGCCGTGATCTACACTGGTGCGTACAAATGGTAGCCCAACGGTCACATTGACGCCTTCATCTAGGCCTAAGTACTTAATGGGTATAAGGCCTTGGTCGTGGTATTGCGCCACGACAATATCAAACTCACCCTGGCGTGCGCGCATGAAAATAGTGTCGCCTGGCCAAGGGCCACTGACTTGCATGCCCTGCCGGTGCGCCTCTTGTATAGCAGGCAGAATAATCAGTTCGTCTTCGGCCCCAAACTTTCCTCCCTCGCCAGCATGGGGGTTTAAGCCCGCCACGGCAATTCGGGGGTTAGCAATGCCCGCTTGACGACAAGCCGTGTAAGCGAGCTGAATAATGTGTAGCTCTTTTTCGGTGGTGATAAGGCTAGGTACTTTAGCTAGCGCTTCATGAATCGTTACTAAAATCACCCGCAAGTCACGATTCACCAGCATCATGGCGTAATGTTCGGTGCCAGTGCGCTCTGCGAGGATTTCAGTATGGCCAGGGGCGTCTATGCCCGCTAATTGCATAGCGTGCTTGTTTAAGGGAGCCGTGACGATGGCGCGTAGTTGGCCTGCTTGTGCATCATCAATGGCATGGCACAAGTACTCGTAGGCGGCGCGTCCAGCGTCAGGGTGAGCTTTCCCTAGCGGTAACAAGGGCAAGGGAGGGGTACGGCTGATTACTGGAATAAGGCCTGCCTGAGGGCTTGCCAGAGGTTTTTTGGTTGGCCACACTTGTAAGCTTGCTTGGAGGCCAAGCTGGAAAATAGTGCGTTCTAGGGTGCCTGGATCCCCGTACACAACAGCAGGGTAATTCAGTTGCCCATCAAACAGTTTGACAATAATTTCTGGGCCAATGCCGGCAGCATCGCCCATAGTGAAGGCAAGGGGTAGGGCAGGGTGTGTGGTCATAAGAAAAAAGCCAGGCTTGGGGCCTGGCGGTGTAAGTTATAAGGCTTCGCTGGCATAGTCGGCAAGACGTGAGCGCTCGCCCCGCTGTAAAGTAACATGGCCCGCATGTGGCCAGCCTTTAAAGCGATCTACGACATAAGTAAGCCCAGAGCTACCTTCAGTAAGGTACGGAGTATCGATTTGGGAAATGTTGCCTAAGCAAACGATTTTAGTTCCTGGGCCAGCGCGAGTTACCAAGGTTTTCATTTGTTTAGGTGTGAGGTTTTGGGCTTCGTCTATGATCAGAAATTTGTTCATGAACGTGCGACCACGCATAAAGCTCAGCGACTTTACTTTGATTTTAGAGCGGATTAGTTCCATCGTGGAGTTGCGAGGAGAGTCAGCCGTGGACAAACCGCTATTGTTTTTCCCTGTGCCTAGATGTAGAACCTCTAGGTTATCTTCCAGAGCCCCCATCCAGGGCTGCATTTTCTCTTCCTCTGTACCAGGTAGAAAACCGATATCGTCCCCTACAGGGACGGTTGCACGTGTAATGATGATTTCGTTATAGCGCTTGGTTTCTAATGTTTGGGTTAAGGCACTAGCCAGGGCTAACAAGGTCTTGCCTGTGCCTGCATGCCCAAGTAGTGAAACAAAGTCGTAGTCGGCATTCATGAGCAAATTGAGTGCAAAGTTCTGCTCACGATTGCGTGCAGTAATGCCCCAGACATTGTTTTTCCCGTGACTATAATCGCGTAAAGTGGCTAACACAGCGGTGTTGCCGGCGGTTTCCCGCACTTGGGCATAAAGAGGGTCGTCTCCTTCGGTATACACGAATTCATTGACCATGAATTCACTGCATAATGGGCCGTGAATGCGGTAGAAGGTTGTACCGCCTTGCTGCCAGGACTCTAGGTCTTTATCATGCTTCGCCCAGAAGTTAGCCGGTAAGGGCATGACACCATCGTACAGCAGGTCAGAGTCGTCGAGTACATGGTCGTGCAGGTAGTCTTCTGCTAGTAAGCTTAAGGCTTTTGCCTTCAAGCGCATATTGATGTCTTTCGACACTAGTACGACGTCACGCTCAGGGTGTAGTTGAGCTAGGGCATGGACTACGCCTAGTATGGCATTGTCAGCTTTGCCATCAGGTAAAGTAATCGGCAGTACTGTGTCTAGCGCCGTGGTTTGGAATAGCAGAGAACCCAGCGCCTCACTATTTCCTAGGCCATCAAGATGAATTTCATGGTCTAAGGTTTGATTGCCCACCAGACCTTCTAGGTAGCGGCTGACTTGACGCGCATTTCGGGCCACCTCAGATAAACCTTTCTTTTGATGATCGAGCTCTTCTAGCACAATCATGGGCAAGAAAATATCGTGCTCTTGAAACTTAAACAGCGAGTTTGAGTCGTGTAGTAATACATTGGTATCGAGCACAAATAGCTTACGTTCTAGCTTAGCGAGGCGAGGGCGTACTTTGCTTCGCGGTGCGGGTGGCTTCTTGGGGCTGGTGTGGGTGCCGTTGGCGCTGACTAAAGGACTTGGCGCAGGAGTAGTAGCCGTAGTACTTGTTTTTTTACTAATGGTTTTGGTGGCGGAGGGCTTTGGCTTCGCGGTAGGTGGAGCCTTAGGCGGAATTGCTTCAGGTTCTACTGGGGTTGTGGTGACGGTGGCGACAAGCTTGTAGTTGTCTTCGCTCAGTAGAGCACCCATTTTAGTGGGCAGACTGGGTAATGGCATGTAAGACATACTCCTGAGTGTTACGTCTGTCTGTCTTGCAGACAGGGCGTAAGGCGAGATTCAGTGTTGTGCGGTAAGAGTAGCTAATACTTGATCAACGTGTCCGGGAACACGTACACCGCGCCATTGGTGTAGAAGTGCGCCTTGTGCGTCAATCACAAAAGTACTGCGCTCAATACCACGTACCTGTTTACCGTACATATTTTTCATTTTGATGACGTTGAAGATATTGCATAGTATTTCTTCGGTGTCAGCAATGAGTGGAAAGTTCAGCGTTTGCTTATCAATAAAGCGCTCGTGTGACGCTAAGGTATCACGGGATACGCCAATGATTTGTACGCCTAGCTGTTGAAACTGGGATAGCGCATCACGAAAGTTTTGTGATTCAGTAGTGCAGCCAGGCGTATTGTCTTTGGGGTAAAAGAACAACACCGTGATTTGACCTAATAGGTGATCCTGGGTGAGCTCTCCAGCCGTACTGCTCACAGTGAAGGCGGGTATAGCCTGTCCAATTTCTAACTGACTCATGGGTTTTCCTGTATCAAAATGGCGAGGACCTTGCGGCCTTCTGACATGAGAATATTGTACGTTCTTGCAGCGGCTTGGCTATCCATAATTTCCACTCCTATACCCATGCTGAGCAGACGTTGCGTGACAGCAGGGTGTAGAAATTGTTGTTTATGTCCCGTCCCCAGCACAATAAGCTCTGGAGCATGTTCTGGCTTGCTAGGCTGAACATCATCTAAAAAATCCATGGGTGAGCGTTGAATTTGATCTAGGCCTGTAATGCGATCAAGTTCATCACTGGTGATTTCTTGGGCAGAACGTAATGCAAGTGGGTGCACGTCACCCTCTGGTAAAAAGTAGATGGAGTTTACGTATCGGACCAAGTTAATTTCTATGTAATCATCACCGTAAGCAGTGATGGCATTTTGGTTAGGATGGTGTTCTCGTTGAAGTTGCACAATAGCTCTCCCGTTGACTGTTCTGATAATAGCGTAAAGCTGTTATGTTGTTAGGCTTAGCCATGCGTTGCACGACGATTCTCAGTTTTGCTTTCATGCATTAAACTCATTGGTTTAATGTTCATACTTCCGTCTTATTTCAAGGACTGTCATGAGTAGCTTTCCGCGCATTGAGCGTTTGCCCCCATATGTCTTCAACATTACCGCTGAGTTGAAAATGGCGGCGCGTCGCCGTGGTGAAGACATTATTGACATGTCCATGGGTAACCCAGACGGTGCAACCCCTCAACACATCGTCGATAAGCTAGTAGAGGCTTCGTCGCGCCCCGACACGCATGGCTACTCTGTGTCACGTGGTATACCGCGTTTACGTCGCGCGATTACAGCTTGGTATGAGCAGCGTTATGACGTGAGCCTAGATTATGAAGATGAAGCTATTGTAACGATAGGGTCAAAAGAGGGGCTAGCGCATTTAATGTTAGCTACGCTGGACAAAGGGGATACGGTTCTAGTTCCTAACCCCAGTTATCCCATCCACATATACGGCGCTGTGATTGCAGGGGCGAACATACGCTCGGTTCCTATGGTGCCAGGGATTGATTTTTTTGAAGAAATTGATAAGGCTGTGCGGGAGTCTATACCCAAGCCTAAAATGATGATTCTAGGATTTCCCAGTAATCCTACTGCGCAATGCGTTGACTTGCCTTTTTTCGAGCGTATTGTCGCGCTAGCGCGTGAGCATAATATTTTGGTCGTGCACGATTTAGCGTACGCTGATATTACGTATGATGGTTATGTAGCACCTTCAATTATGCAAGTAGAAGGTGCGCGTGATGTGGCGGTTGAGTTTTTTACTATGAGTAAAAGCTACAATATGGCCGGTTGGCGTATTGGCTTTATGGTAGGTAATAAACAGTTAGTACATGCTTTAGCGCGTATAAAAAGTTATCATGACTATGGCACATTTACACCCATTCAAGTGGCCGCCATTGCTGCACTAGAAGGTCCACAAGACTGTGTGCAAGAGGTTGTAGAGCAGTACCGTCGACGTCGTGATGTGTTAGCCAAAGGGCTACAAGAGGCGGGATGGGAAGTGGAGTTACCCAAAGCCTCCATGTATATATGGGCAAGAATTCCCGAATTTTATAAGCACCTGGGCTCATTAGAGTTCTCCAAGCGTCTGTTGAGCGAGGCCAAAGTAGCGGTCTCTCCTGGCGTAGGCTTCGGAGATTTAGGGGATGATTACGTGCGCTTTGCCCTGATTGAGAACGAGCAGCGTACACGCCAGGCAGTGCGAGGCATCAAGGAAATGTTCCGTAAGGACGGTTTTGTTAAATGAGTTCAGTCAAAATAGGTTTATTAGGTTTAGGTGTCGTAGGTGGTGGCACCTGGGACGTGTTGCAACGCAATGCGACCGAAATCGCACGTCGTGCGGGTCGAGATATTGAAGTGGTTGCTGTCGCTGTGCGAGACACGGCCAAAGCTCGTGCGCTACTAGGTGACTCGGTGCGAATTAGTACAGATGCTATGGAGATCGTGCGCGATCCAAATATAGACATCGTTGTTGAGCTGGTGGGAGGGACTGAATTAGCCCGTGAATGGGTCTTAGAGTCTATTGCGCAGGGTAAGCATGTTGTTACTGCCAATAAGGCTTTACTGGCGAAGCACGGCAATGAGATTTTTGCTGCCGCTCACGAGCGTGGTGTTATGGTGGCCTTTGAGGCTGCGGTAGCCGGCGGGATTCCCATTATTAAGGCGATGCGTGAAGGCTTAACCGCCAATCGCATTCAGTGGGTCGCCGGTATTATCAACGGCACCACTAATTATATTTTGTCAGAGATGCGTAATCGCGGGGTATCGTTTGCGGAAGCGCTAGCGGATGCTCAGCGTTTGGGCTATGCGGAAGCGGACCCTACTTTTGATATCGAAGGTATAGATGCCGCTCACAAGCTCAGCTTATTGGCTTCGTTGGCATTTGGTATTCCCGTGCAGTTTAGTAAAGCGCACATTGAGGGAATTACCTCATTGGCCCAAGAAGATATACAACATGCCCAGCGTTTAGGCTACACCGTTAAGCTGTTGGGTATTACACGAGCACGTCCAGAAGGTATTGAGTTGCGGGTACATCCTACGCTCATTCCAGCTGACAGCATGTTGGCCAATGTGCAGGGCGCGATGAATGCGGTGCTGGTGCATGGTGATGCGGTAGGCCAAACGGTGTATTACGGTGCGGGTGCCGGTGCTTTACCCACCGCCTCCGCTGTAGTGGCCGATTTGGTCGATGTAGCTAGGTTGTTAAATGCGGCTCCCGAGCAGCGAGTGCCGTATTTAGCCTTCCAGCATGATGCGATGGCTGATACGCCTATATTGCCTATGGAAGAAGTCCAGTCGGCCTACTACTTACGTCTACGTGTGGATGATAGACCAGGCGTGTTGGCCGACGTCGCACGTATTTTGGCTTCTGCGGAAATCTCTATCGGTTCAATGATTCAAGAGCCTGCGGGCGATCATGCAGATATTATGTTTCTTACCCACGAGGCGCGTGAGGGAGCGATTAACGGCGCTCTGAGTCAAATCCAAAGCTTACCCTTTGTGCGTTCCGCAGTTACCCGTCTACGAGTTGAGGCCTAGGCATGAAATACATTTCCACTCGTGCTGGCATGCAGCCCTTGTCTTTTAGTGACATTTTGCTAGAGGGTTTGGCTCCTGATGGCGGCTTGGCAGTTCCCGAGCACTACCCTCAGGTAAAGGCTGATACTTTAGAAGCATGGCGTGATCTGAGCTATGCTGAGTTAGCAGCACAAATTTTGGGTTTGTTTGTTGATGATTTGGATAAGGACACCTTGCGTCAACTGACCGCTCAAGCGTATCAGTCCAGCGTGTTTGACAGCCCTGATATTGTGCCGCTTAAGCCTTTGCAACAAGACTTCGCCTTATTGGGCCTGTCACAAGGGCCCACCTTAGCGTTCAAAGATATGGCCATGCAGTTCTTAGGGCAAATTTTTGAATACGTGCTTGATCAACGTCAGACAACCTTGAATATTGTTGGTGCCACCTCAGGAGACACCGGTTCGGCGGCTGAGTATGCCTTGCGTGGTAAACGCGGGGTGAGCGTTTTTATGCTCTCACCCTATGGCCGTATGAGTGCATTTCAACGCGCACAAATGTATTCATTGCAAGACGAAAATATTCATAACTTGTCCGTAAAAGGGGTTTTTGACGACTGTCAGGATATCGTCAAAGCCTTATCAGGTGACTTGGCTTTCAAGTCTGCCAAGCATTTGGGAGCCGTTAACTCAATTAACTGGGCACGTATCGCGGCGCAAGTTGTTTACTATTTTTGGGGCTGGTTGCGAGCTAGCAATGGGCCAGGGCAGAAGGTTTCGTTTGCTGTGCCTTCGGGTAATTTTGGCAATATTTTGTCGGGTCATATTGCGCGGCAGATGGGCTTGCCCATTCACCGTTTGGTATTGGCGACGAATGAAAATAATGTATTGGAAGAGTTCTTTCGTACTGGTATTTATCGCCCTCGTCCAGCAACACATACCTATGCGACATCGAGTCCTTCGATGGACATCTCGCGTGCCTCTAATTTCGAACGCTTCGTCTTTGACCTACTAGGTCGCGACGGTCAGCAAGTGCGCCATTTATGGCAACAATTGGCCGAGCAAGGCAGTTTTGATCTTAGCGCCTACTTGCCTGAGTTCGAAGCACGTTACGGTTTTGTGGCTGGCGTCAGTACGCACGCTGATCGCTTGGAGACTATACGTAGAGTACAGGCAGAGTATGGTGTGTTAATTGATCCGCATACCGCAGATGGAGTTAAGGTCGCTGAACAGTATCGTGAGCCAGGCATTCCTATGCTGGTCTTGGAAACAGCCTTGCCTGCTAAGTTTTCAGAAACCATAGAAGAAGCTACTGGAGCGCCTGCTCCTATTCCTGCTCATTTAGCGCAGTTGGCAGACTTACCGCAGAAAGTGGTAGTGATGGATGCCGATTTGCTTCAGGTACGTGCCTACATTGAACAGCATGCACCTGTATAAAGCGAGTTAAGCCGCTTGTGTTCAGTTATTCATTGGCTTAACAGTGGGTAACTGGGCACGTCTCTTTTTTATAGTCTTGCAAGCATAAATCAGCTGCTCGCAGGCCACTGCGAACCGCGCCTTCTAATACTCCGGGATAGCCTGTGTCTGTCCAATCGCCAGCTAGGTACAGGCCAGGCCAAGGGCTGCGGTTGTCAGGACGTTGAAGTCCGGGAGTAGCGGCAAAGCTTGCCCGTTTTTCCATGATCAACTCACTTCCGCGCACGCTAGGCATAGGGGGAGCCCATTGCGCCGTTTGTGTTGCTATCTGAGCGATGACGGCATCAATAATGGTGTCTTTAGCGGTATGCTGTAAGCGTCCTGCGTCACTGATCACCACTGCGAGCAAGGTGGACTCAGGATGCAAGCATGAATGATCAAATAGCCATTGTCCTGCGGCTAGGCCCTGTGGGTCCTCTTGGAGCAGCCACATAGGGTGCGGTAAGCACCAAGGGGCCTCTAACTCTAGGTACACCGTGGCAATTGGGATATGTTGCATGGCTTGCATGCTTTGCAGTAACTCTACGCTTCCTAGGGCAGGGGGCAGATCTTGGAGAAGACTGGCCGTGTGAGGCGCTTGAGCACACGCAATCACCGCGTGATAGGTGTCCTCATTGAGTAGATAGGTGCCGTTGGTCTCTTGCTTAATGGTGTTTACTCTCGTACCAAGACGTAAATCTGTCTGGGCTAATGCATGCTGGCACCAGAGTTCACTAAGACCGCATAAAGGAATCAGGCTTTGACTGGCTTGTCGCGTAGCGCCGAGGCTATCGCGTAGCACATGGGCGAATAATTGCGCGCACGCAATATCTATCGGTGTGTTCATGGCAGCGACGCATAGTGGTTGCCAAAAAATACGCACCAGACGATCACTTTGTTTGCCTTGTCGGAGCCATTGCTGAACTGTTTGTCCTACAGGCACCTGCCACTGTTGATACCGTAATTGTGTACAGATACGTAAGAGCTGCCATTTTTCTCTAAGCGTTAGGCCTTGGGCATTCAGCACCCCCCAGAGTAAATGCCAAGGGGCGGGAAGCGCTGCAGTGCGTAAAACAAGTGAGTGATCAGCGCAACGTATGCTTAAGTCGTCACGCAGCAATCGTTGGCTAAGGTCCAGCCCGAGTGACTGCATGAGCGTTAAGATCGCTGAGTAGGCCCCTAGCAAGATGTGTTGCCCGTTATCCACGGTAAGGTTTAGTTTGGGGCTATAGTTGCTGCGCGCTCGCCCCCCCACATGCCTGGAGGCCTCAAATACGGTGACCTGGTGTCCTGCTTGTTGCAGTCGGTAGGCAGCGGCCGCTCCTGCCCATCCTGCCCCGACCACGGCCACTTTCATAGCTTGAACTGTTGCGTTAAGTTGCGTCCACCGCGTACCCATGTTTTCCACGCCAACCAAAGCTTGCGGATCGGTGTCAATGCGATACGCTGTTCTAGAACATGCCAGCGATCATGGGCAATTTCATTTAATAGAGCATGGTAGATGGCGGCCATGAGTAAACCTGGCCGTTGTGCTCGTCGATCAGCCTCTGGTAAGGCCTGTAATGCCTCTTGGTATAAGCGCTTTGCTCGCTCAGTTTGAAACTGCATTAAGGCCTCAAAACGCTCTGAGTGCTGATGATCCAGGATTTCTGTATTGCGAATTTTAAAACGCTCTAGATCTTCTTGAGGTAGGTAAATGCGGCCGCGGCGGGCATCATCACCCACGTCGCGGATGATGTTAGTGAGCTGAAAGGCTAAGCCTAGTTTTTCGGCGTAATCGCTGGTTTGTGGTTGTGTTTGTCCAAAAATACGGGCGGACATGAGTCCGACCACGCTGGCCACATGCCAACTGTAGTTTTTAAGTTCATCCCACGTTTCATAGCGGGCCTTTTCCAGGTCCATCTCCATACCATCGATGACGGCCAGCATATGCTCGGCTTTTAAGTCATAGGTATGGATATGGGGCATTAATGCTTGCATGACCGGGTGTTGGGCATGGCCTTGGAAAAGCTGATCGACTTGAGTGCGCCACCAGACTAGTTTCATGCGTGCGACAGACTCTTCACTAACCTCGTCCACGACATCATCCACTTCGCGACAAAACGCGTAGAGGGCAGTAATAGCCTTACGGCGCTCAGGGGGCAGAAATAAAAAGGCATAGTAAAAGCTGGAACCACTACGGGCAGCTTTGTTCTGACAATATTCGTCGGGACTCATGATTAGGAAAGGTAGCCAGGTTAAATAGAGGGAGTGGAGCGGGTGCTACGCCACAGTAGACGTAACCAGTCGCTTTTCCCTAGTGTAGGACGTTGAGCAAAGACGTCATAGGAAAGTTGGTCTAAGCGCTCTAGTATCCGCAAGCCTCCAAGTACAATCAGCTTTAGCTCTAGGCCAATGCGTCCCGGCAAGGCTTGGTGCAAGGGTAGGCCCGATTTTAACCGTTGTCGTGCGTCTTCGACTAGCTTAGCCATAAGCGCTGACCATTCTTGGTCAGCGTCGGGTTGACGTATAAGTAGGCAGCGGTTCGCTATGTACTCTTCCGTGAGTCCATGCTCGTGAAGCAGGTTTTGTGGAATGTAAACACGATGCTTTTGCCAATCTATGGCGATATCTTGCCAAAAGTTAGTAAGTTGTAGGCCTGTACAGACAGCATCCGACATACTCAACAGTTCGTCGTCATAGTGCTCATACAAGTGCAGCAAAATTCTACCCACTGGATTGGCGGAGCGCTGACAATAATTAAGTAAACCACCTATGTCGGCATAGCGTTGTACAGTCACATCCTGCTGAAAGGCAGACAATAAGTCGTGAAAAGGGGTAAGTGGCAAAGAGTGCGCTTGGATGACGTGTGCCAGGGGCGCAAAGACCTCGTAGTGTGGGCTGCCTAAGACAATCGGCAAGCCGTGTTGTATGTCTTGCAGCCTGCCCTCGTACTCTTGTAGTAATCGCAAGCGCTCTTGTGCAGGATGATCACCTTCGTCAGCAATATCATCGGCAGTACGAGCAAATCTATATATATTTGCTACCGGAGTGCGTAGGCGCCGTGGTAAAAGTACGGAGGCAACGGGGAAGTTTTCATAATGATCGACTGACATAGAACGCAAGTATAAGGTAGTGTGACGCTTCGCGTAATCTCTCTGTACTTTCCCTTCTGTGTAGTTCGGTTTAGACTTTCATATTCCGTAGGGGAGATTCATGCCACGTCCGATTTTGGCGACCATCAGTCTGCCAGCACTTGAACACAATTTACACACTGTTATTCAGTCGCTCAACAGCGCTACTGCTCTGACTGGACAGGCTCGACCGCGTGTTTGGGCGGTCATTAAAGCCAATGCCTATGGGCATGGTATAGCACAAGCCGTGCGCGCCTTTGAGCAAGCAGATGGTTTGGCGATGCTAGATGTAGCCGAGGCCGTACTGTGCCGAGAGCTGGGATGGAAACATCCCATTATGTTGCTTGAGGGCTTTTTTGAACCCAGCGATCTCGAGATTGTTGCACGCCATGACCTAACGGTGGTGGTGCATACGTTTGAGCAATTACATATGCTAGAGCGTTGGGGTGGGACTGTACCAATACGCATTTGGTTAAAGTTAAACACGGGGATGAATCGTCTTGGCTTTAGTGTGCCTGATTACCCGTTAGCCTTTCGCCAAGCACAAAGTTTGCAGGCTGCAGGGAAAGTGGCCAGTATTGGGAAAATGGCACACTTTGCACGGGCAGATGATGATGTCCACACCACCATTGAGCAGATTCATTGTTTTATCGCGGTGACTGCTGAGTTGCCCGGGCCAATTAGTTTGTGTAACTCCGCTGCAACCTTAAGTCCAGATTTAGGGGCTCATATGCCTGCTGCTGCAGAGCAGTGGGTACGCCCTGGTATATGTTTGTACGGTAGCTCACCTTTCGCCCATATTCCGGCGACTGATTTTGGTTTGCTGCCTTCCATGACTTTAGCCGCCGATATTATTAGCGTGCGGGGTGTAGAGGCCGGACAAGGTATTGGTTACGGCTATACCTTTGTTGCCGATAAGCCCCTACGCATTGGTGTTGTTGCTTGTGGCTACGCCGACGGTTATCCACGTCATGCTCCCTCGGGCACACCTATTTATGTCAATGGCATCAGAACACGCTTGTTAGGGCGTGTATCCATGGATATGTTAATGGTTGATTTAACGCCTGTGCCAGCCGCCGGGGTAGGAAGTCGGGCTGTGCTATGGGGCGAAAATGGCCCTAGCATAGATGAAGTGGCTGCACATTCCGGAACTTTAGGCTATGAGTTAATGTGTGCAGTTGCGCCGCGAGTTCCTCGTCATATTCAGGACTTGAAGGTGTAAACTTGCTCATGAAAAATAAATGTGTATTGGTTACTGGGGCTACCAAGGGAATAGGTTGGGCGATCAGTCAACGTCTTGCTGACTTGGGGGCACATGTTGTCGGTTTGGCACGCCACACCGACAATATCGATTTTCCAGGGTATTTATACGCCTGTGACTTAAGCAATGCGGGCGAAACAGAAGAAGTGTTGCGCGTCATTCGGGAAAAATACCCCGTGGATGCTCTGGTGCATAATGTCGGCATGAGCGCACCCGAGTCACTCGGTCAGGTGGACCTGGCTGCCTTGTATCAGTCTTTTGACTTGAACGTGCGTGTGGCAGTGCAAGTTACGCAGGCTTTTGTCGCGTCCATGAAAGCTCGTAAAGAAGGGCGTATCATCAATATATGCAGCCGCGCCACGCATGGTGCGGTCAATTGCACCAGTTATACCGCAGCCAAAAGTGCATTGTTGGGATGCACGCGGACTTGGGCCCTAGAGTTAGCACCTTATGGTATTACCGTGAATGCGGTGTCACCCGGTCCTATCGAAACAGAAGCATTTCGCACAGAGCACGCCATAGGCAGTGAGTCAGAGCAACAAATTTTGGCAGGCATTCCACTCGGACGCGTTGGACAGCCTGCCGATGTCGCCGCCTTGGTCACCTTCTTATTGAGTGACGAGGCCGCTTACATTACTGGACAGGATATCGGCGTGGATGGCGGTGGCACACTAGGAGGGCGTTAAATAACTACATGGCTACCAGAAAAACGTCTAAAGTTCGTACCGCGTATGTGTGTCAGGAGTGCGGTGGAGAAAGTCCCAAATGGGCCGGAAAGTGTCCTCATTGTGATGCTTGGAATAGTTTGCAAGAGGTGCAGCAGGCTGCCGGAGAGGATGCGCATCGATTTGCCTCTCTTGCGGGCTCCAGTCCTGTACAAAGCCTTGCTGAGGTGCAGGCACGCGAGCAGTCGCGTCAACCTTGTGGTATTGGTGAGTTTGATCGTGTACTTGGTGGAGGCTTGGTGCACGGAGGGGTTATCCTTATCGGAGGAGACCCCGGCGTAGGCAAGTCCACCTTATTGCTCCAGGCTGTGTCCTCGTTAGCGAGTCAAGGAACAGCGGTGCTTTATGTCACTGGTGAAGAGTCTGCTGAGCAGGTGGCTTTACGTGCGCGGCGGCTGGGAGTGCCTGTAGTAGGGGTAGATTTACTAGCTGAAATACGTTTGGAGTCTATTTCAGCAGCCTTACAAACGCATAAGCCACAAGTGGTGGTCATTGACTCCATTCAAACCTTATATTCAGATCAGCTCTCCGCGGCACCAGGTTCTGTTTCCCAAGTGCGTGAGTGTGCTGCGCAGTTGACGAGGCTGGCAAAGCAAAGCGGCATTTCGATGATTTTTATAGGTCATGTTACCAAAGATGGGAGCTTGGCTGGCCCTAGAGTGTTAGAGCATATAGTAGATACCGTGTTGTATTTTGAAGGTGATACACACTCCTCATTCAGACTGGTACGAGCTTTTAAAAATCGCTTTGGCGCGGTCAATGAGCTGGGCGTCTTTGCCATGACTGAAAAAGGGTTGCGCGGGGTAGGTAACCCTTCGGCTTTGTTTTTGTCGCAGCATCAGCAAGATGTACCCGGCTCTTGTGTCATGGCGACTCAAGAAGGCACGCGTCCTTTGCTGGTAGAGATACAAGCTTTGGTAGACACGGCGCATGTGCCTAATCCTAGGCGTTTGACCTTGGGGTTAGAAAGCAGCCGACTAGCGATGTTGTTGGCGGTGATGCATAGACATGCCGGCGTTATTACGTACGATCAAGATGTATTTGTGAACGCCGTAGGAGGTGTGAAAATCAGTGAACCAGCTGCTGATTTGGCCGTTTTACTGGCGATACAGTCCTCGCTCAATAACAAACCTCTACCCAAAGGCTTGGTAGTGTTTGGCGAGGTGGGTTTGGCTGGCGAAATACGGCCGGCCCCCAGAGGTCAGGAGCGCTTGCGAGAGGCGGCTAAATTGGGGTTTACCAAGGCTTTGATTCCGAAAGCTAATGCTCCTCGACAAGAAATAGAGGGCTTAGAGATTTGGCCAGTTGAACGGGTAGAGCAAGCCTTAGCGCGACTGCGGGATGCATAGCGATTGAACTGGTATATATTGGTTCCCGTGTGCTTGTCGGCAGGTGCCCTGATAGGATTTACAGGTGGTTTGCTTGGTATAGGGGGAGGCTTGATTGCGATCCCTTTACTGGGCTTGTTACTTGGGATGGATCAAGCGCTGGCACAAGGCACCGCGTTAATAATGGTGTTGCCAGCGATTTTGCTTTCTGTGCGCCATTACAATCGACGCTCAAAAATAGATAAGCGTGCTGCATTATCGGGCGCGCTAAGCACCGTGGCATTTACTTGGCTGGGAGCCCGCTTGGCATTAGCGATGGATGCGGGTTTGTTACGCATGATTTATGCTGTTTTTGTCGTGGGAATGTCGCTGTATTATTTCTATCAAAGCTACGTTTTAAGGCATCGCCTTTCCGTTCCGCGGCTTGATGCTTCTGTTAAGGCCACAGTCTACACTCGTTACCGTTACTTAGCGTTAGGCGCCTTGGCTGGCACGTTTGGTGGTGTGTTTGGGGTTGGCGGCTCTGTGTTGATTGTTCCCGTTTTGGTGGCTCGTATGGGCTATAGCCAAACTCAGGCACAGGCGTTGGCGCTAAGTATGGTGATACCGGGCACTGTCGTGGCTTTAGGTACATATAGCTGGCATGGCCAAGCCGATTGGCTGGTCGGTATACCTTTAGCGTTGGGTAGCATTGCTCTGGTGCCCTATGGTGTGCGCTTGGCTTTTGCATGCTCCGAGTCTCGTTTGCGCTTGGCGTTTGCCTGTATGTTGTTATTGATGGTGCCCTTATTGCTATTAAGCGTATGACTCAAAATACAATCTCTGCCCAGGTTTCATTGTTCTCTTATCCTCAAGGGGGGGCTTTGCTGGATCAGACGCTGGCAGATCGCTTGCCAAATGCTCAGCCAGTGAGCATACAAGCTATTTTTGACGAGCTCACTTATGGCGAGCAGGCGCAAAAAGTGGGACAGGGGGGGCGCCAAGCAGCTTGGTTTATTACTACTTCATTTGGGGATGTCGTACTGCGCCATTATCGCCGAGGCGGTCTGATGGCTAAAGTTACTGATCGTCTTTACTTCTGGGCAGGGGCCGAGCGCACTCGCTCGTGGCGGGAGTTTCAAATCATGGAGTATCTTTATGAGCAGGATGTGGCGGTGCCTAAAGTTCTTGGTGCTTACTGGTGGCGCCACGGCTTGTGTTACACGGCAGCATTAATAACGGCACGCATTCCCGGTGCTAAACCGTTAGCCAGTGACTTGAGTGATGTGTATTTACAACCCGTGGCGATAGAGATTGCCCGTATGCATCAGCTTGGTGTTTGGCATGCCGACTTGAACGCCTACAATATTCTATTGGATGATGGGATGGCCGCTTGGTTGATTGATTTTGACCGTGCTCAGCAAGTTCCCCTAACATCCAGACTGATACAACAAAATTTATTGCGCCTGCGTCGCTCTCTGGTCAAGCTGCATGGTCAAGCAGGAGAGCATTGGTGGCAAAAATTTTATCTTATTTATTCAAGCCTGATGCAATCTTGATGCGCCACTGTGTGCAAAAAGGCTTTATCATCACGCCTTTTGGGTTTTTCGCTTTCTTTTGGAAGGGGGCTCGCGATGAATTTGGGAATGTGTAAACCACTACTGTTGACCACGCTTGTTGCTGCAGGGGCTGTCATGCCCAGCATAGCGCAGAGTAAGGTAGTTAATGTTTATAACTGGGCTGAGTACACGGCACCAGATACGATTTCCGGTTTTGAAAAAGCAACGGGCATTAAAGCTCGTTATGACACCTACGACAGCAATGATACCTTGCAGGCAAAGTTGCTAACGGGTAAGTCAGGGTATGACGTCGTCGTTCCGTCGACACACTATGCTGCGCGCCAAATTGAGGGTGGTCTGTTCCAGAAACTAGATAAATCGAAGCTCCCTAATTTAAAGTATCTTGACCCAGGAATTATGGCGGTCTTAGCGGATGTTGATCCGGGTAATGACTACTTGGTGCCATGGGGCTATGGTACAAACGGCCTAGGCTACAATGTTAGTCGTGTCAAAGAAATCATGGGCGACGACGTGGACTTGGGCAACTGGGACATGTTGTTTAAACCTGAAAACGCAGAAAAGCTACGTGCGTGTGGTATTTCCGTCTTGGACGAAGCGGCGCAAGTGTTTCCTGCCGCCTTGCATTATTTGGGCAAAGACCCAAACAGTAGCGATCCAGATGATTTGCGGGCTGCGCTAGACTTACTAAAGACAATCCGCCCTTATATACGTCAATTCAGCTCATCGGGCTATATCGATGAGCTCGCAAGCGGCGATTTATGTATGGTCTTTGCCTATTCAGGTGATGTCATGATTGCGGCCACGCGTGCTGAGGACGCTGGAAAGCCCTACAGTATCGACTATTACATTCCGCAAGGCGGTGCGCCTATTTGGTTTGATACCATGGCCATCCCTAAAAGTGCGGGGAATGTCGACGAGGCACATGAGTTTATCAATTACATTGAAACTCCCGAGGTGCACGCGGCAATTACCAACACCATGTTTTTTCCGAATGCCAATCAGGAAGCGCGTAAACATGTTGTCAAGCGAGTCGCGGATAATCCTATGATCTATCCGGAGGGCGAGGTGGCTAAGAGTTTATACGTCATCAAACCTCAGCCGTTGCCAGTGCAGCGTCTGCAAAACCGTTTGTGGTCCGAGTTGAAATCAGGGCGCTAGAAATCATGCAAGACACCCGTAGCTTTTCCCCCTCCTGGTCGGCAGGGGAGGAAGACTTTGTTCGTGTGGAAGAGGTTGTCAAAATTTTTGGCGACACTGTAGCCGTGAAGTCCGTAAACATGAGCGTGCGTAGACACGAATTTTTTGCCCTTTTAGGCAGCTCCGGTTGCGGGAAATCAACCTTGCTACGAATGCTGGCAGGGTTTGAGGAGCCCACGTCGGGCCGTATTTACTTGGATAATGAAGACATTACTGATTTACCGCCGTATAAACGTCCGGTCAATATGATGTTTCAATCATATGCATTATTTCCGCATATGACGGTAGAGGCCAACGTGGCATTTGGCCTAAAGCAAGAAGGGGTGGCTAAGGCAGAAATACACGAGCGTGTTTTTGAAGCGTTAGACTTGGTGCAAATGGGGGCGTACTCGCGTCGCAAACCTAATCAGTTATCGGGCGGACAGCAACAACGTGTAGCGTTAGCGCGCAGCTTAGTGAAGCGGCCTAAGCTCTTGTTGCTGGATGAGCCTATGTCTGCATTGGATAAGCAAATACGCCAAAATACGCAGATAGAACTGGTCAAAATTCTAGAGCAAGTCGGCGTTACATGCATTATGGTTACGCACGACCAAGAAGAAGCCATGACGATGGCGCATCGCCTGGCGGTGATGTCCGAGGGGCAGATTCAGCAGTGCGGCACTCCCTACGATGTTTACACCTTTCCTAACTCTAGATTCGTAGCAAGCTTCATTGGTTCGACTAATTTGTTTCCAGGTACGATTACGGTCGATGAGCCAGACTATGTGCATATCGAATGTGATGCCCTGAATCGTCCTTTATTGGTGAGTCATGGTATTAGCGAGCCTCTAGGTATGGATGTGTTCGTATCTATTCGTCCCGAGCAAATACAGGTGCTGCGTGATATGCCCAAAGAGGATACAAATTGGGCACATGGCATGGTTGTGCACGTAGCTTGGATGGGCAGTTTTGCTCGTTATCAAATACGTCTAGACTCGGGGATGCAAATCGAGGCCCATATGCCCAGTTTGTCTCTCGCTCAACCCGATGCCCCGGGAGTAGACGAAGAGGTGTATGTCAGTTGGTCAGATGACAGCGCTACGGTACTAAGCTCATGAGAAAGATCAGCTTGGGTAATCCCAGAACCGTCCGTCGGTTCTGGGTGATTGCCCCTACGTATATCTGGATGGTGCTATTTTTATTAGTGCCATTTTTATTGGTGCTCAAGATCAGCTTTGCTGACTTGAACTTCGGTGTGCCGCCCTATACAGCCTTAACCAAGCTGGAAGACGGAATGTTGTCCTTATTCGTGAACTTGCGTGGCTATATGCTACTGTTCACCGATAGTTTGTATTTGAACACCTATATCAGTTCGGTCCGCATGGCGGCCGTCACCACCTTGTGCTGTATTCTGATTGGGTACCCTATGGCTTACTATATTGCGCGATCTGCACCCAGCACGCGTAATTTGTTATTGCTTGGCGTTATTTTGCCCTTTTGGACGTCACTGCTATTACGCGTTTACGCTTGGGTAGGCATTTTGCGGGATGAGGGCTTACTTAATTATCTGTTGATGGCACTGGGCTTGATTGATAAGCCTTTGGAAATCTACCGTACAGACTTGGCGGTTTATATAGGGATGGTGTATGCCTATTTGCCGTTTTTTATTCTGCCTTTGTACGCCAATTTAGTGAAGTTGGATTTACGCTTGCTAGAGGCCGCTTACGATCTAGGTGCTCGACCTTGGACTGCATTTTTACAAGTCACTTTGCCATTATCTATGCCCGGTGTGATTGCTGGGGGGATGTTGGTGTTCATACCGTCGGTAGGGGAGTTTGTGATACCACAAATGTTGGGTGGAGCCGATACCCTGATGATAGGTCGGGTGATGTGGAGCGAGTTTTTTGATAATGCCGACTGGCCCATGGCTGCGGCGGTCACCTGTGTGATGGTCTTGATCCTGATAGTGCCTTTAATCCTGTTCCAGTACAGTCAAATGCGTCAATTGGAAAAGCAAGGTAGGGCAAGCTAATGACTAAACCAAATCCTTTACTGCGTGCGTTGTCATTAGGCGTGGGTTTTGCCTTTTTGTATGTGCCTATTTTGTTTCTGATGGTGTTTTCATTTAATGACTCTGCCATCATGACCTCATGGTCAGGCTTCTCATTGCGTTGGTACGTAGCCTTGTTCCAAGATCAGGCCTTACTGGCGGCAGCGAGGTTATCGTTTTTAGTGGCCGGCTTAACCGCGACGGCGGCTTTGGGATTGGGTACGTGGGCAGGCTATGTCTTAGCACGTATGGGACGCTTTCGTGGCTTTGTGCTGTACATCGGTTTAGTCAGCGCTCCCTTGGTTATCCCAGAGGTGGTGTTGGGTATTTCTTTGCTGCTCATGTTTGTAGAGCTAGGCAGTATTTTTGGTTGGCCCGAACAAAATGGTGTGTTTACTATTTGGGTAGGCCATGTGTTAGTGTGTATGGCTTATGTGACGGTGATTATTCAGGCCCGCATCCGCGAACTAGATCGCTCCCAAGAAGAAGCTGCCTTAGACTTAGGCGCTACGCCACTTAAGGTTTTTTTCCTTATTGTGGTGCCCACGATCGCTCCCGCTTTGATGGCGGCATGGTTGCTCGCGTTTACTCTATCGCTTGACGACGTGGTGATTGCCTCTTTTTTGTCTGGGCCAGGTTATACCACCTTGCCTGTCGAGGTGTTCTCACGCGTACGCTTGGGCTTGCGCCCGGAAATTAACGCTTTGGCAACCTTGTTTATTTTACTCATTGGAATATTTGTCTTAATCGCTAATCGAATACAAGTACGCCGCGAACGCAAGGCAATGCAGTAGTGTTAAGCATGAAGGAGTAGGCATGAATAAGATGTATGGTTTGAGCAAGTGCAGCACGTGCATTAAAGCTCGTCACTGGTTCGAGCAGCAGGGGCTTGCCGTTACGTTCACCGATTACCGTGAGCATCCTTTGGCGCCTAGCGATTTACAACACTGGGCGCAGCAACTGGGGGGATGGCCGAAGTTGGTGAATCGTGCCTCCATGACATGGCGCAACCTGCCCGAGGAGCGTAAGCAACCAGATACTGATCAACAGTGGTTGGCCTTGATTGCTGAGTTTCCAGCCTTGGTACGACGTCCTTTAGTCGTGGATCAGCAAGGGCAGGTCAGTGTGGGCTTTAACGAAAAGAAAATGGCCGAGCGTTTTTTGTAATGTTGATGAAGTATTGGCCGGAATTATTATGTATACACAACAAGAGTTAAAACAGCAGGTTGCTCAAGCAGCAGTGCAGTATGTGCTGCCCTATTTGCAACCTGACACGATTTTGGGCGTAGGGACGGGCTCTACGGTGGATCTTTTCATTCATGCTCTGGCGCCGCACGCAGATCGTTTTAAGGGGGCGGCCTCCAGCTCTAACCGCTCAACGCAGTTAATGCAGCAATTAGGTATAGACGTAAAAGATCTCAATGAGATCGAATCTATGGATTGGTACGTGGACGGTGCCGATGAAATTGATTTGCAGCTAAATATGACTAAGGGTGGGGGCGGAGCCTTAACACGCGAGAAAATCGTGGCCTCAGTGGCTCAGCGTTTTCTGTGTATTGCCGATGACTCTAAGTTGGTGCAGCAACTCGGTGCGTTTGCGTTACCGGTTGAAGTCATTCCAATGGCTCGTGCTGCGGTGGCTCGAGAACTAGCAAAATTGGGGGGGCGGCCACATTTACGTGAAGGTTTTATTACTGATAACGGAGGGCTTATTCTTGATGTTGAAGGTTTGGACATCCGTGATCCTGCACAACTAGAGTCTCACATCAATAATATCCCCGGTGTGGTGTGTTGTGGTTTATTTGCATTGAAACCTGCAACGGTGGCGTTGTTAGCCGGTCAGGCAGGTATTCAGCGTTTGCTTTCAAGCGCTTCATGACATTGTCATAATTTTATTTTAAGCTGATACATTGCACCGCTTAGGGGCGAGTTCTCCCGTATCGTCACAGAAGGCTACTATGATAGAACACACTAACAAACAGTTTCATTCCGACCTAGAAGCTGCTCGTTCACTATTTCTGGAAATGGGCGGTATCGTCGAATCCATGGTCAGAGATGCCGTACAAGCCTTGCGTACTGGCGATATGGCTTTAGTGGATCAGGTTCGCGATCGTGAAAAAGAAGTTAATCGTCTAGAAAATGAAATTGATGAGCGCATTACCAATCTTATCGCGCGTAATCAACCTACCGCGATCGATTTGCGTTTGATCTTATCGATCTCCAAAATGCTCACCGACATGGAGCGTTGTGGGGATGAAGCCGAACGTATCGCCAAAATGGCCCGCCGTTTGTACGACAATAACTTGGAGTACGAACCCGTTATCGAGCTCAGTCATATGGCCTTATCGGTCACCACCATGATTCACGACGTATTGGATGCATTTGCGCGGCAGGATGCAGTGCATGCTGCTACGGTAGTGCGTCACGATAAAAATGTGGACCGTGAGTGGAAAGGTTCCTTACGCCACATGATTACTTATATGATCGAAGACCCGCGCACGATTTCATTGTCTATAGACATGATTTTTATTACTCGCGCTCTAGAGCGTATCGGTGATCATGCCAAGAATATGGCCGAACGCGTTATCTACATGGTGCGGGGTGATGATGTACGTCACACCAACGTCAAAAATGTAGAACGTATTGCTCGCGGGGAAGCCTTAGAAGAAAATGAGGGCGACGAACTCATTTAGTTGTCGAATGAAATAAGAAACCGGCTTGTATGAACTACACCCCAAAAGTTGGGCTTTAATCCAACTTTTGGGGTGTTTTATATGGGTTCTACTTACAAAGGAGGGGCTACATACCCCTGCGCTTCAACGTCTATATCTTCGAACAGGTGCTTTTCCATTTGTTCTTTTAAGTATTTGCGCGCTCGAGTATCAGCCAGATTTAAGCGGTTTTCGTTGACTAATCGGGTTTGTATGTCAATCCAGTTGGCCCAGGCTTGCTTGGAAATGCTTTGCCAAATCTTGACGCCTAAATCACCTGGGTAGGGGGGGAACTCTAGGCCCTCAGCCTCTTGCTTGAGTTTGACGCATTGAACCATACGTGTCATGACAATACCTCTAAAAATAAAATGACTTCGTCCGTAGTATGTAAAAACCTACGGGGCTTACAGTTTTTTTATGAAAATCATGCTGTTGCGTGAGCGATTGTAGTTGGCTTGTTTATGTTTAGGTAGATCAGAGACCCCACCGGCAACAAAACCGCGTTTGATAAACCAGTGAGAGGTCCTCGTAGTGAGCACGAAGAGGCGCTTTGCCCCTATCGCTCTAGCCTTGGCTTCTGTGTGTCGCAGTAGCATGTCCCCTTCGCCTTCTCCTTGCCATTCCGACTGTACGATTAAGCAGGCTAGTTCGGCCATTTGCTCATCAAGGTAGGGAATGAGTGCTACACAGCCATAAATAATGCCATCGTGTTCCAGCACGGTGAAGCGCTCAACCTCGCGTTCAATCACAGCTCGGCCGCGCGGCACCAACGTGCCGTCTTGCTCTAAAGGCTCGATAAGTTGGACTATAGCACCCACATCATCTAGGGTAGCGGGGCGTAAATCGTCTAAGGTGTCTTCCACTACCATGGTGCCCACACCATCGTGCGTAAAAATCTCTAGTAAGATGCTGCCATCTTGTTTGTAAGGCACTAAATGGGCTCGTGCTACGCCTCGCTTGACGCCCAAAGAGGCAAAGCGTACAAAAGTGGCGCAGTCTTCATCTAGGCTACCAGAGCTGATCAGCGCCTCGGCGTCCAATCGCGCTAGCTCGGTGTCTATATCCAGATTATTAGAGTGACCTATATGCTCGGGCGTCAGAAAGATCAGTTTTTCTGCTCGTAGAGCAATGGCCGCACTGGTAGCCAAGTCTTCCATGGCTAAGTTAAAGGCTTCGCCAGTGGGGGAGAAACCCAAGGGGGACAGCAAAATGATTGCACCTTGATTTAAGGTTGTGCGCATGGCGTCGATGTCTAGTTTGCGCACAGCGCCAGTATGCTTATAGTCCACCCCGTCAATAACGCCTACTGGTCGGGCAGTAACGAAGTTGCCCGAAATGACGCGAATCTGGGCGTGAGACATGGGAGTGTTGGGTAAGCCCTGACTGAAAGCGGCCTCTATATCGAGACGAATTTCACCTGCTGCTTCTTTTGCGCACTCAAGTGCGGTTACACTTGTGGGTTCAATGCCTCGACCAAATTGTTGGGTTTGGCCTTTTAGACTAAGCTGCTCATTGACCTGTGGCCGCGAGCCATGTACCAATATAAGTTTAATGCCTAGTGCCGACATCAATGACAGATCGGGAATGAGCGTATTAAGCAGTCCGTCGTTGATCAATTCTCCACCAAAACCAACCACAAATGTTTTGCCCCTAAAGCCATGTACATACGGAGCGACCTCGCGGAACCAGCGTACAAATTGTGCTGCTTCGGAGTCTTGAAGGTCTGTGGGGGCTTGTGTATCGTTGTTCATTGTCTGCGTTTGCTTGTCCAGTTGAAATGCTTAGGTCGTTGAGATTCAGCTCTATGCGTTATTTTAGGCAATGCTTAAAACCAAAATTATAATGACGGTCGTATTAAGAAAGTACCATTCATGCAAGAGTCTGTTGAAATAAAGCCCCAGTCTACGGTTTTACCCCGTATTAGTTACCCGGAAGATCTGCCTGTTAGTGCGCGGCGTCAAGAGATTGCACGCGCCTTACAACAGCATCAGGTGATTATTGTTTGCGGTGAAACCGGTTCAGGAAAAACGACACAGTTACCTAAAATTTGTTTAGAGCTTGGACGTGGCCAAGAAAAACTGATAGGGCACACGCAGCCTAGGCGTTTGGCGGCTACTTCTGTCGCTAAGCGCATCGCCCAAGAGCTCAATACAGAGTTAGGTGAGTGGGTAGGATACCAGATACGATTTAGCGATAAAACAGGTCCTCGCTCGGCTATCAAGCTAATGACGGATGGTATTTTGCTTGCTGAGTCACAGCGAGACCCAAGCTTAAGCCGGTATGACACGATCATTATTGATGAAGCGCACGAACGTAGTCTGAATATCGATTTTTTATTGGGTTTTCTTAAGCAGCTTTTGCCTAGGAGGCCAGACTTAAAGCTGATTATTACGTCGGCCACGATTGACGCAGAACGTTTCTCCCAACATTTCGCTCATCATGGCAAGCCTGCACCGGTTATTGAGGTGTCCGGCCGCTTGTACCCTGTAGAGATTTTATATCGTCCATTAGGTAAGGACGAGCTCGATAATGCAGGTGAGCCTGCCTTGGACGACGAGGCAGACTTGTATACAGGTATTGTTGATGCGGTCAGTGAGTGTGCTACGCATGGTCAGGGTGATGTCTTAGTGTTTCTGCCTGGCGAGCGTGAAATCCGTGAGGCTGCCGAGGCGTTGCAAGCCGCTAAGCTATTTAATACTCAAATTTTGCCCTTATATGCGCGTCTATCTCAGGCTGAGCAAGAGCAGATATTCAGGCCGCAGGGCAACGCACGTCGTATTGTGTTGGCCACGAACGTGGCTGAAACTTCACTCACTGTACCAGGCATACGTTATGTCGTGGATAGCGGTCTGGCACGGATTAAGCGTTACTCCTGGCGCAATAAAGTCGAACAGCTACGTATAGAGCCCATTAGCCGTGCTTCCGCTAATCAGCGTGCTGGTCGATGCGGGCGTATTGGCCCCGGGGTGTGTATACGCTTATATGAAGAACAGAGCTTTTTATCTCGGCCTCCTTTTACTGATCCTGAGATATTACGTTCCTCCTTAGCCTCCGTTATTCTACGTATGAAGGCGCTGCATTTAGAGGATGTAGAAAGTTTCCCTTTTGTGGAGCCTCCTACTGGGCGAGCGATTGCTGATGGCTACCAAATCTTGCAAGAGCTTGGTGCGTTGGATGAGCAGCAAGCCTTAACATCAGTGGGTAAGGCTTTAGCAAAGCTACCGGTCGATCCGCGTGTCGCGCGTATGGTGTTAGCGGGGCATCATGAACAGTGTTTGCGTGAGATGCTGATTGTGGCCGCTGCCTTATCGACGCAGGACCCTCGTGATAGGCCTATGCATGAGCGTGATGCCGCCAACCAAGCACATGCTAAATTTAAAGATAATAAGTCTGAGTTTTTGTCCTACGTGAAGCTATGGGACTGGTTAGAGGCCCAAACGCAAGAGCAACCTTCACAGCGCAAGTTTGCCGCTGCGTTAAAGCAAAATCTGCTGTCCCCGTTACGGGTGCGAGAGTGGCGTGATGTACATAAGCAATTGAGTAGCTTAGCCGCTGAGCACAAGTGGCGCGTCAATACTCTGGCTCCTAGTTACGAACAAGTACACAAAGCTTTATTAACAGGTTTGCTGGGCAATGTGGGCCACAAGTCTGAGGAGTCAGGCTTGTATCAAGGTACACGCGAGATTCGTTTTGTCATTCACCCGGGCTCCAGTCTGGTGAAAAAAGCTGGACGCTGGGTTCTGGCGGGGGAGCTGGTGGAAACATCACGGCTATTCGCTCGGTGTGTGGCGAGTATTGAGCCACAATGGATAGAGCGAGTAGCAGCACACCTGTTAAAGAAAACCTATTCTGATCCACGTTGGGAAAAGAAAGCAGGGCAGGTGGTCGCTAATGAGCGCGCGACCTTATATGGCTTGATGATTTACAGTGGCCGAAGAGTGAATTTTGGGCGTATTGATCTTCCGCAGGCCAGAGAGCTATTTTTGCGACAAGCTTTAGTGCCGGGCGAAATCGATTCTAAGCTGCCCTTTTTGCGCCATAACCAACAGCAAATACAGGCGGTGGAAAAGTTAGAGCATCAGTCACGTCGTCCAGATATTTTGATTGATGATGAACTGATCTATGCGTTTTATGCTGAACGTATTCCTGATCATATCTGTCAAACGGCGAGTTTGGAGAAATGGTACAAAGAGCTTAGCCCAGAACAAGCCCAAGGTCTGTTATTGCATCGTGACGATTTAATGCGTCATGATGCTGCCGGTATTACCACTGATGTGTTTCCCCGTAGCGTGGAGTGGAACGGCGTCAAGATGGCGTTGGACTATCATTTTGAACCCGGCTCTGTACGCGACGGCGTCACCCTTACCGTGCCGTTGTTTGCCTTAAATCAGTTGGATGGTGCCTTATGCGAATGGCTGGTGCCGGGCATGCTGAAAGAAAAAGTGCAAGCTTTGTTGAGGTCGTTGCCACAACGCATGCGTAGGCATTGTGTTCCTTTACCCGAGTACGCAGAAAGCTTTCACCGACGGTGGTATGAACGCTTACGCAATCCCGGTAAAAGCTTAATTGATGCGCTCATTCAGGACATCTGGGAGCAATGTAAGCAACGGCCGTTACGCACCGATTTCAAGCCAGAAACTTTAGCCCCTCACTTGTTCATGAACTTTAAAGTGGTGGATGAGCATGGGCGTATGTTGTCCGGTGGACGTAATCTCGATCAGCTTAAAGCCGAGCATGGTAAACAGGCACAAGCTTCGTTTCAACAGTTGGCTGCAGGTGATGAGCAGGTGGCCAAAGTACTGGACCATGAGCGACTGACGGGGTGGAGCTTTGGTGCGCTACCTGAACTCATGGAGATCCAACGCAAAGGTCGCAGCTATATTGGTTATCCCGCGTTACTAGACAAGGGAAGCCATTGTGATTTAGATGTTTTTGACGATCAGCATGAGGCTCGTCGCCAACATAGACGCGGTTTAAGACGTTTATTTAGCTTGGCATTGAAAGAGCCGTTAAAGTTTCAGGAAAAAAACATTAAAGATCTGACGCGTATGGGCATGTTGTATATGTCTTTGGGCACGCAGGAACAGTTAAAAGAACAAATCCTACAGACCGCTCTAGAGCAGTCGTGCATGCAAGAGCCGTGGCCTGAGAGCGCAGAGCAGTTCGCTACCCGCACCCAAGAGGGGCGAGAGCGCTTGGGCTTATTGGCACAAGAAGTAGCGCGTTTATGTGGCCACATTTTAGCCGAGTGGTCGCAAGTGCAGAAAAAACTACCACAGTTGAAAGCGTATCCTGAGGCCTATAAAGACGTACAGCAGCAGTTACAAGCGTTGATGCCCGCTCAGTTTTTAGAACGCACAGAGTATGGCCAGTTAGCTCACTACCCGCGTTATTTAAAAGCGATACAGCAGCGTATAGATAAAATTCGTTTAGATCCGTTGCGGGATGCACGCTTACAACAAGAGATCACCCCCTTGTTACAGAAATATCAACGTGCAGTGGCGGCCTTAAAAGGAGCCGAAGATAAATCGCTACGCGATTTTCGTTGGATGTTTGAGGAGTTACGAGTTTCACTGTGGGCGCAGGAGTTACGCACGCCTATGCCCGTATCTGTGAAACGTTTGGAAAAGGCATGGGCGGCCCTACAGCGCTAGTTATACCAGGGATACATTTCCCCGCTAAAATCTCATTATGAATGAACAATCCTTTCCTTTTGTACACTTACGCAGCCACTCTGAGTTTTCTGTGGTCGATGGCATAGCTCGTATTCCCGCTATGGTAAAAAAAGCGGTTGAGTACCAGCAACCTGCCTTGGCACTGACCGACTTGGGCAATTTTTTTGGCCAAATTAAGTTCTACCGCCAGGCACGTAAAGCGGGCTTGAAAGCCATCATGGGCGCCGATATCTGGGTTCAGAATGAGGATGATAGGGAAAAGCCGCAACGGCTTTTATTACTCGTTAAGAATGAAACGGGTTACCTGGAAATGTGCGACATACTGACTCAGGCTTGGTTAACGAATCAATATAAGGGTCGGGCCGAGGTGCGGAAGGAGTGGTTACACAATCGTAGCGGCCTTCTGGCTTTGTCGGGAGGCAGAGCGGGCGATATAGGGCAAGCCATCGAGGCGGGTAGCCTGGAGCTTGCTAAACAGTGTGCGCAACACTGGAGCGCGTTATTTCCAGACTCTTTTTATATTGAGCTCCAACGTCGCGGCATGGACGGTGATGAGCTATATGTACAGGCTGCGATGCGGCTAGCGGCCGATTTGGATATTCCGGTGGTTGCTACCCACCCTATTCAGTTTATTGCGCAAGAGGATTTCCGGGCTCACGAAGTACGCGTGTGTATCGCCGATGGCGAGCAGCTAGCCAATCCTAGACGTGTGCGCCGTTTTACGCCTGAGCAATACTTTTTGAGCAGCGAGCAAATGTATGAGCGCTTTCAAGATGTACCTGTGGCATTGCACAATACATTGGAAGTCGCTAAGCGTTGTAATTTGGAAATGGAGTTAGGCAAACCGTATCTGCCCGACTTCCCCACGCCTGATGGTATGGGGTTAGGTGATTACCTTATAGACTTAGCTAAGCAGGGGCTGGAGCATCGCATGATGCAGCTTTACCCTGATGCAACGGAACGTGAGCAGCAATACCCCGCCTATCGCGAACGTTTAAAAATAGAATGTGACACGATTATTAGTATGGGTTTTCCAGGCTACTTTCTGATCGTGGCCGACTTTATCAACTGGGGTAAAAATAATGGTGTGCCAGTGGGGCCAGGACGAGGGTCGGGAGCCGGCTCGCTGGTAGCCTATGTGTTAGGTATTACTGATCTTGATCCTTTGCGCTATGACTTGCTGTTTGAGCGGTTTTTGAATCCCGAGCGCGTTTCTATGCCTGACTTTGATATTGATTTTTGTCAGGATAATCGCGAACGGGTGATTGATTATGTAAAGACGACTTACGGGCGCAAAGCGGTCAGTCAGATTGCCACTTTTGGCACTTTAGGTGCGAAAGCAGTAGTGCGTGACGTGGGGCGCGTACTAGAGCTGCCTTATAGCTTGTGCGATGGTTTATCTAAGCTCATTCCTTTTAGCCCTGCCGATCCATGGACCCTAGAGCGGGCCTTAGCTGACGAGCCCGCTTTCAAAGAGCGCTACGAAACCGATGAGGAAGTGCGTTCCTTGATTGACCTGGCACGCCCATTAGAAGGTTTGACCCGCAGTGTAGGGATGCACGCAGGCGGAGTGTTGATTGCGCCGGGGCAGTTGATTGATTTCTGTCCGTTGTACGCTCAGCCTGGTCCAGATGCCAATGCGGTCTCCCAATATGATAAAGATGACGTCGAGGCAGCTGGGTTAGTAAAGTTTGACTTTTTAGGCTTGCGTAACCTGACTATTTTGGACTGGGCCGTTCGCTACGTGCGCCAGTTCAATAGCAATAAACGTGATTTTGATATCATGAGTTTGCCGCTTGATGATCCGGCCACGTATGCTTTGCTGTGTGAAGGGAATGCTACCGCTGTATTCCAACTGGAATCGCGGGGCATGAAAGAGCTATTGCGTAGTTTACGACCATCAAACTTCGAAGACATCATCGCTATGCTGGCCTTGTACCGGCCAGGGCCTTTAGAGTCGGGCATGGTGGTGGACTTTGTAAATCGTAAGCATGGTCGAGCAGAGGTGGATTACTTTCATCCTGATTTAGAAAGCACCCTGCAAAGCACGTATGGCGTTATCGTCTACCAAGAGCAGGTCATGCTGATCTCGCAGATTATTGGAGGCTACTCCTTAGGGGGCGCTGACCTATTGCGGCGTGCCATGGGGAAGAAAAAGCCCGAGGAAATGGCCAAACACCGTACTCTGTTTGAAGAAGGGGCGATTAAAAAAGGCTATGACGCCGATCTGGCCGTGAAGCTGTTTGACTTGATGGAAAAGTTTGCAGGGTACGGTTTTAATAAATCGCACTCCGCAGCGTATGCCCTGATCGCTTATCAGACAGCCTGGCTGAAGGCTCACCATCCAGCAGAGTTCTTGGCGGCAACCTTGTTGTCGGACATGGATGATACGGACAAGGTACAGATATTTTGGAAAGATGCCCTTGCTAACGGAGTTAAGGTACTGCCGCCCGATATCAATGCCTCTAACTATCGCTTTGAACCTGTTGAAGACACGTATACGGCTCAAGGGCTGCCTCCACGAACAATGCGTTTTGGCTTAGGAGCCGTCAAAGGCACTGGTCAGTCGGCGATTGAGGCGATTGTCGCGGCGCGTAAGGCAGACGGAGAATTTGCTAGTTTGTTTGACTTCTGTCGTCGTATAGATAGGCAGTCCGTCAATAAACGCAGTATTGAAGCATTGATACGGGCTGGTGCCTTTGACAGCATAGAAGATAATCGGGCCGCTTTGTTGGCTAGTATTGGTAGTGCCATGGAGGCCGCGGAGCAAGCCGAACGTAGCGCTAACCAAACCTCGCTATTTGCCGATGATTCTGATGATATTGTCGAAGGCGAACTGGCCAAAGTGGCACCATGGAGCTTGCAAGAGCGCTTACGTCAAGAAAAATTAGCCTTAGGCTTTTGTTTTAGCGGGCATTTATTTGACGCATGGCGTGATGAGGTGCGACGTTTTGCCCCAACCCCCTTGGTACGCCTTGAACCATCGCGCAGCTTGCAATGGTTTGCTGGCATACTCTCGGGCGTGCGGGTGCGCATGACGCGACGCGGAAAAATGCTGTATGCCACCCTAGATGATGGCTCCGCGCAGCTTGAGGTGGCGATTTTCAACGAGCTGTTTGAAGAGCACAAGCATAGGTTGCGCGAAGATCAGTTAGTAATTATTCAGGGAAAGGTCAGCCATGATGATTACACAGGCGGCTTGCGCGTTTCTGCCGATGCCATCTTTGATTTGCAGTTGGCACGTGAAGCACGCGCCACCAATTTGCGTATCACCGTCGATAGCACCTTAGATGTGGATACTTTATATAGCCAGCTAAATCCTTACCGAGCCGAACCAGAAAATAATATTCTTGGTGTGCCGGTAGAGGTTTTATTGCAACAAGCTGATTATGATTGCGTCGTGAAGTTGGGTGCAGAGTGGCGAGTGCGTTTAGCTGACAGCATGCTAGAGCGCTTGGAAGCCTGGTCTAGTGCAAGTGAAGTGGAAATATTTTACCGATGAGTAGCTTAAAAATCCTGCACAGTGAAGCGGCCACTTCTTTTGGTGGTCAGGAAACTTATATTTTACAGGTGATGCGAATATTGCGTGAACGAGGGCATCAGGTCGAGGCTGCTTGTCAACCACATGCGCAGTTAACGGCGCGTTTGCGTGATGAGGGGTTTGTGGTGCACACCTTGTATATGGATGGAGCTAAAAACTATATACGTGGTGTCAAACAACTAAGCGCAGTGTTGCGTCAGGGGCAGTTTGATGTGGTTAATAGCCATAGTAGACGGGATACCTTACTAGCAGGGATGGCGGGACGGTTGGCGGGAACGCCGGTAATCGTTCGTACTCGACATTTAGCTAAAAAAGTAGGTTCTTTGCTCTCTTACACCATAGTCCCGAATCGAGTCATCACGCCTAGTGAGTACGTACGGCAGCATTTGATTGAAAAAGGTGTTAAGCCTGAAGCGGTACAGGTTGTTTACCCTTGTATCAATCCAGACGAGATCGATCATGCGCCTACTTTAGATTTACGGGTAGAGTTAGGCCTAGATCCGCAGGCTTTGCTAGTAGGTTGCGTGGCGGTGTTGCGTCGGCAAAAAGGTCACAAAGAGCTCCTCATGGCCCTGAGGCCTTTATTTCAAAAATATGCCAATCTGCATTGGGTGGTAGTAGGCGACGGAACTCCAGGGCGAGAGGAGTTAAGTGCTCTGATAACAGAGTTAAACTTGTCTGATCGCGTGCATTTGCTGGGCAGGCGAGCTGATGTACCATCGCTTTTACCTAATTTTGATGTGTTTGCTTTGGCCACTCATATCGAGGCCTCTGGTACGGTTTTCTTGGAAGCTGGCGCAGCCGGTATACCTGTGGTGGGTACTCGGGTGGGTGGGGTGCCAGAAGTTATACAGGAAGGGAAAAGCGGGTTAATCGTTCCTTTGTATGATATTGATGCTTTAACGCTAGCCCTAGAGTGTTTGATACGTGATCCTGCCCTCCGGCAAGAAATGGGGCAGGCAGGTAAAGCATTTTGTCGTCGAGATGACCTTTTTACCCCTAAGGCAATGGGTGGGCAGCTAGAAAGTGCCTATTATCGCTGGTTAAAGGAGTTGCGGAAATGAGCGGAGCAACGACAGTGCCTGTGATGATGTATCATCACGTCACTCCACAGGGAGGCATGATCAATGCTACACCTGAGCATTTTGAGCAGCATCTACAATGGTTACAGCGAAATGGCTGGGTCAGCTTAAGTGCTGAACAGTTTGCCGGTCACTTGGTGGGGCGTAAGGTGCCGCGTAAGTCGGTGTTGATTACGTTCGACGATGGCTATCTGGATAACTGGGTGTATGCCTATCCTTTACTAAAAAAGTATGGCTTTACGGCGACGATCTTCCTCGTTACTTCCTGGGTGAACGACGGCCCTGTGCGGCCTTATGCGGGGCAGGCTGATCTACCTTATTGTCCTACTCATAAAGAATGTGAGGAGTTGATCGCAGCAGGACGTAGTGATGAGGTTATCTTGCGGTGGAGCGAAATTCGTGCCATGCAGCAGGAGGGGGTGATTGAGTTTCACAGCCACACGCACACGCATACCCGTTGGGATTTAGGTGCACAGCGGGCAGAGAAAAATGAAAAAATTCGTTGGGAGCTCGAGCAGTCTCGTCAAACCTTAATCACTCAGTTGGGCGCTGTCTCTCCGCATTTTTGCTGGCCTCAAGGGTATTTCGATCAAGACTATGTCCGCATTGCTCAAGAGCTAGGTTTTACTCATTTATATACAACCCAAGCATTCGGTTCTAATCAGGTAGGAACTTCCCCTGCCCATATTTATAGATTTGCCGTCCGCGATACGACAGGGGCTTCCGTCGGGCGTCGCTTAAATGTAGCAGTGCACCCTTTAATCGGACCCGTTTTTAATGCTTGGAAAGCTTGGCGCCGACGGAGACGTCAGCAATGACCTTACCTACGCTCTCCGTGATTATCATCACAAAGAATGAGCAGGCTCATATTCAGGCTTGCCTAGAATCGGTTGCCTTCGCCGACGAAATTATTGTGGTGGACTCCGGTAGTACGGACCGTACTGTTGAGATCGCAGCAGCCTTTGGGGCCAAGGTGTCTATAACGACGGATTGGCCCGGATTTGGGCCGCAGAAAAATAGAGCCTTAGACTTAGCCACCAGCGAATGGGTATTGTCGATTGATGCTGATGAACGAGTTACTCCTGAGTTGGCTGACAGTATTCGGCAAGAGCTTACACAACCCCGAGCAACCGCTTATCGTATCGCAAGGCTGTCTGAGTTCGCTGGTAGATGGATACGTCATAGTGGCTGGTGGCCGGATCGGGTACTACGTTTGTTCCGGCGTGACTTAGGTAGATTTACCACGGTCAAAGTTCATGAGCGAGTAAACGTATCCGGTTCTGTTTTAACTCTTCAAGGTCATTTTTTGCATTATCCGTACGCGTCGTTAGAAGTATTTATTAATAAAATCAATCAATACTCTTCCTCAGCGGCACAGCAAGCATTCGAACGAGGCAAACGTACTAGCGTTATTGGACCATTTGGGCATAGTTTTTGGACGTTCTTGCGTCACTATGTGTTGCGGCGAGGTTTTTTAGATGGTTGGCAGGGGCTTTTTTTGGCTGGCATGGCAGCTACCGGTAGTTTTTATCGTTATGTGAAACTGTACTCTCTGATTAGGCGCAAGAAGTAAACGTCTTTATGAAAATTTTATATACCAATGCTCACCTAGGGAATGGTGGGGGACATGCCACATATATTGTTAATTTAGCAGCTAGTTTTAATAAAGAGCATGACGTTTATATCGCTACGCCCTCGAGTAGTCGCCTGTATGCGTTAGCTAGCAACGTAAGCAATGTAACGTGCTTACCCACAACGTTTAGCTCTAGATTTTTTACGATGCTGGCTGAGACACGACGTTTGTATAAGCTACTCCGCGATGTAGAGTTTGATGTTGTGCATGTGAATGGATCCTCTGATCACAAGCAGGCTATTTTGGCCTGTGCTTTCTTGCCTACTCCGCCCAAAATTGTATGGACCAAGCATAATACTATGCCGGTAAGTAGCATAGGCCATCGTTTGCGAGCAAACGTGGGTACGGCGGGGGTAATTGGAGTCTGCGACAAGGTGAGCGAATTGCTGCATCGGTCTAGTTACCAAAAGTTGGCTATTAAAACAATTCGTCTAGGAGTGCATCTTGAACGGTTTGCCCCTGTGCTTGAGCCTGAATGGCGGTCAGCGCGTCAAAGGTTTCTAGGCGACATCGGTAATGAAGTGCTGGTATTGGGCAGTGTGGGCGGAACGGACTTAGATAAAGGTTGGTTGGTTTTAGCGCGTGCTATTTCTCAACTCCCCAAGACAAGTCAAAAACGTTTACGTTTGCTAGTCGCTGGAGATCCTCCTGCCCCAGCAGTAAGAGCTGAGGTTGATAGTTTAGGTTTGCAAGATATTGTTATTTTTCCAGGTTTGGTCAGTGATCCTGCGAGTGTTTTAGCTGCCAGTGATATAGGTTTTGTATTTTCGTTTCATGAGGCGGGCTCTTACGCGGCGTGTGAGTCTTTGGCGATGGGCTTGCCTACGTTGGTCTCTAACGCTGGCGGTTTGCCGGAGCTGGTTAGAAATGAGGTGGACGGCTGGGTGTTGCCTGCAGGAGATGTGCAAGCAGTCCAAAGCTGGTTGCAGGCTTTGCTTGATAATGGTTACCCTCTGGCTATGAAAAAAGCGGCGCGTGAGCGTGCTCAAGATTTGTTTTCTATGAGCTTGTTAGCACAGAGCACCATGGATTTTTATACCGAGGTATGTGCGCAGTAAAGCAATACCTTATAATTTGCTCATGATCCCTATATTGATGTACCACCAAGTCGGCTTACCCGCTCCTAAGGGCTCTCCCTATAGGGGTTTAACGGTGCATCCCAGCGACTTTCGCCGCCAAATGGTGTGGTTGAAACGGTTGGGATATCGAGGCCTATCTATGGCTCAAGTCTTGCCTTATGTACGAGGCGAGCGTCATGGTAAGGTTGTTGGCTTGAGCTTCGATGACGGCTATCGCAATGTTTTTCAAAATGCTATGCCAGTGTTAGATGAGCTAGGCTTTACTGCCACAAATTATTTTGTTGCTCGACACCTAGATGGGTCTAATTTTTGGGACCAGCCTAAAGGTGTACCCCATTCCAGTCTGATGTCCTTGCCAGAGCTGCGCGCTTGGGTCGCTTCAGGTCATGAAGTGGGTTCTCATACGTTAGACCATGTTCATCTTAACGAGCTATCTTCAGAGTTAGCAGCCTATCAAATTACGCAGTCTAAGCGTGAGTTAGAGAATATGATTCAGCATGAGGTTAGCGCTTTTTGTTATCCTTATGGGCACTACGATAACAATATTCGTGATCAGGTTTCGAACGCTGGCTATACTAATGCCACGACTACTCATCGTGGTTTAGCTCGAATGGATGACGATCTTCTACAACTTCCTCGGGTAACCGTTTCGCGCTCAACAAATATAGTGCGTTTTTTGCAAAAGTGCTTAACTCGACTCGAAGATAATAAACGCAGGTCCCGCTAATGAGTTTACACAGCGCTTCCGGCTCAGAGTTTGCTGCGGGCAAGCGAGGCTTACGTCTTGCCTTTGTTGTCGATAAGTTTGGTAATCGTTTTGGTGGTGCCGAGTCTTATGGTGTTGAGTTAATGCGTCAGCTGGCGCAATACTACGAAATTACTGTCATCGCCCGTGAATACGATGCGCACTGCGATTTGCGCTTACCGTTTTTGCCCATCACACTCTCACGTCACTGGCCAAGTTGGATTAGGTCTTTTTTTTTCGCACGCGCCGCAGCAAAACTGACCCGAGATGGTTTTGATTTAGTGCACTCTCATATGAACGGCTGGTGTGGTGACGTAGAGGTGGTGCATGTCACCCCTGTGCGTTATCAGTGGCGAGTTCGTGTTCGTTCTTGGTGGAAAACACTAGATTCTTATCTTAGTCCTAGGGTTGCTATGTACTTGGGGTTAGAGAAAAGACGGCTAGAGCCTAGAGCAGGCCACAGGGTAGTGGCAGTTTCTGGGCTCATCGTTGAACAGCTGCAGCAGGCTTATCACAAGCTTTATGCCGGGCAAACCTACCCGGTTATTCCGCCCGGTGTGCACGTACAAGCTTATTATCCTCAGCACCCCGTCCGCCAAAAAATACGTCAAAATTATGGTTGGGAGAAGCAGGATATTGTTTGCTTGTTAGTCGCGCGTAATCCTTTACGTAAGGGGTTGCATACAGTCTTACAGGCAATGGCTATGCTGGCGCCTCACTATAAATTATTAGTGGTGGGGGGTGAGACAAGTTTATATGCTCAGTTGGAGCCCGAGCTGCTGAAATGTCAGTTGGTGGATAGGGTGAGCTTTCAAGAAGCGACAGCCAATGTTGAGCCTTATTATCGGGCCGCCGATATATATGTGCACCCCACACTAAATGATAGTTTTGGTATGGCTCCGTTAGAAGCCATGTCGTTTGGTTTGCCTGTTATCCTCAGCCCTACCCCTTGGTGTGGCTTTGCAGAGTATGTTGAACATGAAAAAACAGCATTGCTGTTGAGTCATCCTGAAAATGCCCACGAGCTTGCTGACTATATACGTCGTTTTGGCGAGCAGCCTTTGCTAGCACAGCGCTTGCGTGAGAATGCTATGTCGCAAGTGGCTAGTCAGCATACTTGGGGAGTAGTGGCTGAAGCCTATGACGCGCTTTATCGCGAAATTTTGGCAGAAAAGTTGAGCGCCTAACCTTAAGGTGATTGAGTACTTGGGTTACTTAACCGCTCTAAGTCGTGCAAGTATTGCAAAGCATAGTCACGGTTACTGCCGCACATTTCCATGCTGGCTTGTAAGCTGCTGCATACTCTTGGACGGGTAGCTAGTCCAAATAGCTCACAGCGTAAGTCATTGAGCAAATGCGCACAGCGCACCCCAGCGGGTTTACCGTGTGGCATTTTGGGCATAGGGGTGCTAATCGATGGCGCAATGCAACAAGCAGCGCACTGGGCACGGCAGCTAAAACTGCTGGTGATTGAGCTCGGCACGTTAAATCCAGCCTCGCACCCAATATATTGTCATCCCTAAATACTCCTTAATAATAGAGCGACTAGATTGCAAGGTGTGCATACTGGGCAGCCATAGCGAGAACGATAGTTGGTTAGGCGCTACGATCTGCGGGGGTGCGGGGGCGGCGAGCACATCGACACCTTGCTTTTTAAAAACGGCCATAGCGCGAGGCATGTGTAAGGCCGATGTGACTAATAGCACGTGTTGTAGTTGATGCTCACGCAGCAGTTGAGCGCTGTAAAAGCCGTTACCTTCAGTGGTTAAACTTTGCTCTTCTTGCAATGTGGCGGATGGTGGAACATTAAATTGCATAAGGGTTTGGGTCATCATCTGCGCTTCACTGACCCCGCCATCTAGGGCTGCGCCCGATAGTATAATTATTGGAGCGCGACCAGCGTGATAGATGTCAGCAGCCATGCGTACACGACTAGAAGTGCGACTAGCGCTATCAGGTAAAAACCAGTTGCTGCGGTTTTGTGCTGTATGTCCTCCTAGCACGACGATAGCATCAGCCTGAGCTAAATTAGCAGGAGCAACGTAAGGATAGCGCTGCTCTAGATAAGAGCCAGCTAAGATATTAAAAGCTGGCGTTGACCACAGTCCCACCCAGAGCAAACCAGATAACGCCGTGCTAAAAGCCAGCTTGCGCCAGCGAATAATAAAAAACAATAAAGCAAGAAGCAGTAACGCGGCACATAGGTTTAGCGGAACAACGAGCTGTGCTAGGACGGAAGAGAGATTCATAGGCTGGATAAACTAGGCTCTAGAGTTGAAAGTACTTGCTCTAAGCTGGGCCATTGGCCATCGCGGCCTAGACACAGAGCTCGTTCGGACCAAGGGCCGGTATCTTCTGGATTGGTGACACCACAAAGTGTGAGTTGTTGGGCTTGAATCGCCGCTGCTACATGAGAGACGCCGGAGTCATTGCACACCACCCAAGCGGCTTGTTGGCAAAGTCGGGCAAAGGCTCCTAGTGGCAACGAAGGAAGGCATAGGGCATGGGGCACAGTGTTTAGCGCTGCCTGCCGCTCCGCGGGGGGCGGACACATGCATACGGTATATCCTCGAGCTTGAAGCGCGATGCATAACTCATTGAAATAGGGCCAAACTTTTACTCTGCCCTTATGCAGTCCTATGGCAGTAGGAGCGATGAGTATATATCGTCCGGCCTCTAGGTTGGCTTGTGCTAGGGCAAGGTCGCCGGCTTGTCGTTGAGCCTCACTAAGTTGTAGACCTAGTTGTTTTAAGGGCTGTTCCCGCGGAGTTGGGAATGACCAACGTTGCAATGCTTGCTGCACAATGTAATACCACGACTGCACGGCATGCAATTTATGCAGTGGTTTGCTAAGTGGCCAGCGCAGTAATACACTGCGACCATCATCTTTATAGCCTACACTGGGTAGGCCCGCTAGGCGAAAGCATAAGGCACTGCTCAGTGAGTCGGGCAAAAGTACCCCTGCTGCTTGCTGATGGCGGTGTGTGCGGCGATAGCTTTTGATTGTTTGGCTATCTGGCCACCATTTACCCGTTAAGGGTATAAACCCAGCGATGTTTAACCCCAAGAGTAATTCTTTAGCCCAAGGCTTAGCGCACACCACTGTGGGGATACCGCTGTCGATCAGGGCTTGTAAGCTGGGAAGGCTCATGCATACATCACCCAACCAGTTGGGTAAGCGTACATAAATGGCAGAAGGTGTAGACATGCAAATACAGACCAGGTGAAGCAGCAAATTAGACACTCAGTAAGAGCGTACAACGTTAAAATAGTATCAACAACATAGTATATAGGTGTCTGTTTTGCCGCAAAATAAGGAATTAAAATTTCAAGCAGCTAGTCACGAGCCAGTACGCGCTGAGTTATGGAACCGAATCTATAGCCGTTTGCGCCCTTATTGGAAAGAAGTGGCGCTGGCATTGATACTTGTTAGTATTGCATCGGCCACGCAGCCTTTGCTCGCTATTATTATGAAGCCTTTGCTTGATGACGGCTTCACAGGTGGTAAGCCTTATTATATTTGGTTCTTGCCCTTGTCTGTCATCGGCTTAATGTTGCTGCGAGGTGTGACGACCTATCTGAGTACCTATGTGTTTGCTTGGGTGACGAACAAAATGTTGTTCTCGCTGCGAGCCGAAATGTTTCAGCGCTTGTTGAATCTTCCGGACGAAGAGTTCAGGCGTGGCGATACAGGGCGTTTATTAAATCGCTTCACCATCGATGCGGGGGTCATGACGGGCGTGGCCACTGAAGTGGTTACTGTGGTGACCCGCGAAGTACTGACGGTTATTGCCTTGCTAGGCGTGTTGCTATACATGTCTTGGCAGCTAACTATTATTGTTTTTTTAGTGATGCCCATCTCGGTGTTTGTGGCGCGTATGGTGTCGCGTCGCCTGCGTCGTATTAACCGTGACACCATTAATATGAATGCTGAGTTGACTCGAGTGGTGAACGAAGCGATAGATGGTCAACGCGTGATTAAGTTGTTTAATGGTTATGAGCGCGAGCAAGAGAGATTTTCCTATGTTAACGCCCGCTTGCGCCGTTTTGCGATGCGGGCTGCTGCGGCAGATGCCGCTCTTTCGCCTATTACTCAGCTATTTGTGGCGGTGGCTGTGGCAGGGGTGATTTTTGTCGCCTTATATCAAGCTAATACTGGGGCGTTGACCATAGGCAGTTTTGCTGCTTTTATGGCCGCATTAGGTCAAATCTTCGATCCTATTAAACGCTTAACCAATATGACAGGCACTGTGCAGCGTATGCTGGTTTCAGCTGAAAGTGTTTTCCGTTTAGTCGATCAAGAGGCCGAACAAGATTTGGCAGGCGGTGATCTGGATAAGCCTGTCCGTGGTCGTGTGGAGTTTGTGAATGTTAGTCATCAGTATCCGAATACAGCACACCGCACATTAAACAATGTTTCATTTGTGGTTGAGCCAGGCCAAACCGTCGCACTGGTGGGGCGGTCAGGAAGTGGTAAAACGACGCTAGCGAACATGTTGCCGCGTTTTGTCCAGGGAGAGTCTGGGCAGGTATTGCTTGATGATACTGATATACAGACGCTGAGTTTACGTAATTTACGCAGTCAAATATCGTTAGTCAGTCAAGATGTCGTACTATTCGAAGGATCTATTGGTCAAAATGTAGCCTATGGTGCTGAGGGTGCCGTATCCGAGGAGGAGATCTGGTTCGCCTTAGAGGCAGCTAGTCTCGATCAGTTTGTTAAAAGCTTGCCTCAAGGGCTAGAGACGCAAGTAGGTGAGAATGCCAGTGCATTATCCGGGGGGCAGCGTCAAAGGTTGGCTATTGCCCGGGCCTTAATTAAAAACTCTCCCGTTCTGATTCTAGATGAAGCGACCTCTGCGCTGGACAACGAGTCTGAGCGGCAGGTGCAGGTGTCATTAGAAGCGCTGATGCAGGGGCGCAGCACAATTGTGATTGCGCACCGTTTAAGCACTGTCCAAAAAGCGGACATGATATTGGTGTTAGATCAAGGTGAAATCATCGAACGCGGACGCCATGACGAGCTGCTCAAGCTAGATGGGGTGTATGCTAATTTGTACCGTTTGCAGTTCGCCAATAGTGAAGTGGCATAACGTAGTGCGTATATTAAGGAATCAAAAATTGAAGTACAAACTAGGACTTTCACTTTGCATTGGCTTATTGTTAGGGGCCTGTAGCACAACAACCGAGGGGCTACGTCAATCTGACTTACGCCAAGCTACTTATCTAGTGGGCGAATATAAAATAGCGGCCAATTTTCCCGAAATACAAAAAGCCTTGTTTCAACACCAAGCTGCGTGTGGTAAAGCTGCTGTGTTTCGCATGGATGAACGGCAAGCAAGCTACGGCACACTACGTTACGCACGCAATGAAGACGGCGGCTGGGAAAACACGATACTTTTCGAGCTTACCCAATTGGCTAGTGGCAGCACGGTTGTACAAGCATACAGCTACAGGCCGGGTGGTTTAACGCAGGTGCAAGAAGTGCTGGCCTCTATTCGGGCGCCAGGTGTTTGCGAGCATGACGCCGAACCGGAGTCTAAGAAAGAATAATGTCGTACTGCTCTTGGGTGTGGTGGGGGTCAACTTCCAGCGTAATTGGCTTGCCAATGAAATCTCCCGCCACAGCTAGGTGCTGGCTTTCCTCTTCCAAGAATAAGTCCACTACTTCTTGCGATGCCAAAATACGAAACTCTTTAGGGTTGAACTGCTTAGCCTCACGCAGTACTTCCCGTAAAATTTCATAGCACACGCTTCGCGCGGTGCGTACAGAGCCCCTAGATTGACAGGTTGGACAAGGCTCGCAAAGCTGATGAGCTAAAGAGTCACGGGTACGTTTTCGTGTCATCTCTACCAACCCCAACTGACTAAAGCCATTAATCGTCACACGAGTCCGATCTTTGCTGAGTGCTTTATGTAGCTCCTCTAATACAGAATCTTTGTGTCTAGCGTTATCCATATCGATAAAGTCTAGAATAATAATGCCGCCCAAGTTGCGTAAGCGTAGCTGACGAGCTAGGGCGACAGCGGCTTCTAAATTGGTTTTGAAAATAGTATCGTCAAAATTACGGCCCCCTATGTAGCCGCCCGTATTGACATCAATTGTAGTGAGCGCTTCTGTCTGGTCTATCATTAAATAACCACCTGACTTCAAGTCGACTCGGCGGGACAGAGCCCGTTTGATTTCTTCATCAACATTGGCGGTATCAAAAAGGGGACGGCTGCCACGGTGATGTTGGATAAGATCCATAACCGATGGGGTATAAATTTTTGCCCAGTCCCTCATTTCTTGGACGACAGTCCTAGAGTCCACAATAATCGATCCGGTGTTGGGCGTCACTATATCTCGTAATACGCGTTGAGTAAGGTCTAAGTCTGTGTATACAACCGAAGGAGCGCCTTGAGTTTTGATTCGGTCTAGTATTCTTGCCCACAAATTGCGTAAGTACTGCTGATCTGCGGCGATTTCTTCATCACTGGCGCATTCAGCTTGAGTGCGCACGATAAACCCCGCTTTTTCTTCTTTGGGCATTAAGCTGATAACACGGTCACGTAATGCTTGTCGTTCAGCATCACCACCTATACGTTGCGAGACCCCAATATGAGGGTCAAACGGTAAGTACACCAGCATGCGTCCTGCAATGCTAATTTGTGTGGAGAGTCGCGCCCCTTTAGTACCTAAAGGATCTTTGATGACTTGTACTAATAGAGACTGCCCTTCAAATAGTAGCTTCTCTATGGGGGTGGGAGAGGCGCCTTGAGTACGTTCTACACGGTTTTGCCGCAAATCAGCGACATGGATAAAGGCAGCGCGATCTAATCCTATATCGACAAAAGCACTTTGCATGCCAGGCAGGACTCGCGATACTTTGCCTAAATAAACGTTGCCAACATAACCGCGTTGTATGCTGCGTTCTATGTGAATCTCTTGAACCGCACCTTGTTCTACCAAAGCCACTCGAGTCTCAAACGGTGTAACGTTTATCAGTATGTCTTCGTGCATGATGTAAGAAAGCCAGTAAACAAATGAGTAGTAAACAGTGTAGGGGGTAAATAAACAGACGGCTACGCCTTTATATATAGGGATCGTTATATATGTATACGACAGCGAGCTGACATCATGCTCGGAGTGGATCCCTTAAACCGATGCGTAAAACGAACTAAGCCTCTTTTTTCACAAAACGCTTGCAATGTTAATTTAGGCTTGCTATAGTTTCGTTCTTGGTTGCTTATCAGCGCTTTACCAACCCACTAACACAACGTTAGGGGTCAGGTTTTAGCTAGTTAGTAATAAGCAAACAAGCTGTATCACAGTGTGCGGTTTAGCCTAATGGCAGCCCACTCAGTTTTACAGAGTAAGAAAATAACTTGCACAAATCAAAATCACCGTGTTATAGTTATCGACCTTACTGGGTGATCTTAAAAACAAGTTTGTTTTATAGGTTACGAAGAAGTCATCCCTTAGTACAGATTGCTGCAGTAAGTAATTTGCACTAAGTGATGAGTGAAGTGAAGTTTGTAGGAGCTGCCAATAGGCAGCAGCAAGCAGAAAACAGTTTAAAAGATTTTTAAATTATTTTCACAAAGTGCTTGACACAACAAACCAAATGCTTCATAATTCTTCTTCTTTGCTTGATG
>NZ_JAPKND010000003.1 GCF_026344035.1 Alcaligenes endophyticus | reverse complement strand
AGCAGGTTCGGCAGTGCCTATGACGATATAGTTAACATCTCCATCAACTCCTACGTCCGCTGTAGCAGTACCGATATCACCACTGCAGTAAGCCGCCGGCACGGTTCTATGAAAGGACAGTGCTGGCGCCGTTTGGTATTTTCTTGCGCTGCACTTGATATGGCGTAAGGCGCCAAGGGGGATTTTCCAGCATAGTATGAAAGGTTGCCAAACGGGGGGTGCGGCACCTTTTTTACTTGTTCAGCACAGGAGAATTGCGCGATGGCGTTTGTTTTAGGTGGCTCGTCCCCCCATGACGACCAAGGTATAGAGCTGGTGTGTCCCGCCGGGAGCTTACCGGCTTTAAAAGCAGCCGTTGATAACGGCGCAGACAGTGTGTATTTAGGCTTTAGGGACGCGACGAATGCGCGTAACTTTGCCGGGCTTAATTTTGACGCTCAAGCCATTGCAACCGGAATACGGTATGCGCATGAGCGCGGACGACAGGTGCTGCTGGCCTTAAATACCTATCCGCAAGCTAGTTCTTGGTCTAGCTGGCAAGAGGCGGTAGATAGGGCGGTTGAAGCAGGGGTTAACGCCATTATTATGGCTGACCTAGGCTTGCTGGCCTATAGCGCGCGTCAGTATCCCCATTTGCGTTTGCATTTGTCCGTTCAAGGCTCGGCTACCAATGCCCAGGCCATCCGTTTTTATTATGAACACTTTGGTATACAACGTGCCGTGTTGCCGCGGGTATTGGCCATGCAGCAGGTGGAACAATTATGCCAGCAGGTGCCGGTAGAAATTGAAGTGTTTGGGTTTGGCAGCCTGTGCGTCATGGTGGAAGGGCGGTGCGCTTTGTCCTCTTATGTTACGGGCGAATCACCCAATACCCATGGGGTCTGTTCACCCGCTAAGTATGTGCGCTGGCAAGAGACGGCAGCGGGCTTGGAGTCGCGTTTAAACCATGTGTTAATTGATCGTTATGGGGCACAAGAAAACGCGGGCTATCCCACCTTATGTAAAGGTCGTTTTAATGTGGGCGATGAAAACTATTATGCTCTCGAGGAACCCACCAGTTTAAATACGCTTTCCTTGTTGCCAGAGCTTATGGCGGCGGGGGTGAAAGCGATCAAGATCGAGGGGCGTCAACGTAGCCCTGCCTATGTGGCGCAGGTGACCCAAGTATGGCGGGCAGCGATTGATCAAGCGCGCGCTCAGCCACGGCGATATTCGGTGCATCCTGCGTGGATGCAAGCCCTATCCAACGTATCCGAGGGGCAACAGCAAACTTTGGGTGCTTATCATCGCCCGTGGAAATAGGAGGCTTTATGAAATTGTCTTTAGGACCTTTACATTATTACTGGAGCCGCCTAGCGGTGCTGCAGTTCTATGAGCAGGCCTGCGAGTGGCCTGTGGATATTGTCTATCTGGGCGAAAATGTGTGTTCCAGACGCCATGCAATGCGCTTTAACGATTGGCTGGAGGTGGCTGCCATGCTTAGCGCCGCAGGCAAAGAGGTGGTGTTATCGACCCAGACTTTGTTGGAGTCCAACAAAGATATGAAAGTGCTAGAGCAGGTGTGTGCAAACCCCGACTATATGGTTGAGGCGAACGATATGGGGGCGGTGCACAGCTTACAAGGCAAGCGCTTTGTGGCAGGGCCCTATTTGAATGTATATAGCCCGCCTAGTTTGCAGTGCATGCATGAGCTTGGCGCGTGCCGCTGGGTTATGCCCCTAGAAATGGGGGCGGCGCAATTGCAGTCCTTGCTCGCCCATGCACCGGCGGCTTTAGCTACCGAGATATTCGCGTATGGCCGTATGCCCCTAGCGTTTTCGGCACGTTGTTTTAGTGCGCGTTACCGTAATTTGCCTAAAGATAACTGCCAATACGTGTGCCAAGAGTATCCTGATGGCTTGGTGCTCCATACCCGTGAAGGGGAAAGTTTTTTGACTATTAATGGCATACAAACCCAATCGGCCAAGGTGCATAGTTTGATGCTTGAATTGCCTGAGCTGCAAGCGTTAGGCGTGCAGGTAATTAGGTTAAGTCCGCAATCGCAGCACATGGGGCAGGTGGTGTCTCTGTACCACGCGGTAAGCATGGGGCAGATCACAGCGCAGCAGGCGTACCCACAGCTAGTGGCTTTCATGCCTGACAAAAGCTGCAATGGCTATTGGCATGCCCGCGCAGGGCTAGCGCAAATTAACGACACAGGAGGACAAATACATGGCTAACTCTACGCCAACATTGCCGCCTTTATTGGCGCAAGTATGCGCCCGTTTTCCGCGCGCGCCCGGCGCATGGTTATTCGTAGCAGGCTTAAATACCTGGTTACGCCCCCATTTGCCTGACGATATACGCACTCAATTAGCGGGGCGTTTGCTACGGGTGCAGGTGCTGGATACTCAGTGGGTGTTTGACTACACCTGGAACCAGCAAGGTTTTGAGGCGGTGTATCGCCCAGCAGTTACCCCTGATTTATGCCTTAGTGCAACATTATGGGATTTTTATCAGTTGTTGCGTCGCGATGAAGACCCAGACACGCTGTTTTTTCATCGCCGTTTACGTATTGAAGGCGATACAGAGTTGGGGCTGATGGTGAAAAACACGATGGATGCGATTGATCTGAGCGAGTTGGGCGCTCAGCAGTTATGGCGTGCCACCTTAGCACGGTTAGGCCAAAAAGCGAGGGGCCGTTTTATGCCGGCGGCGACAAAGCAGAGGTAGCTTGAAAGCTGGCCTGTTTTGGGGAACAGGCTAGCGATTTAGGCAGGTCTAAGGGTGAATTGCGGAAAAAGCTCTCCCAGTTGCTGGCACAATGCGTGACTGGGATAGTCAATCATGGCTTGGCCGGTTGCGTTCAGAGCGGTGTTTTGGCAGCCTTGTGGGCGAAACACTTGTAGCGCAAAGTGTTCTACCTTGTACTGTTTTAATTGTTGCGCCAGCGTTAGGATTGTTTCTGGGCTGTGTAGCGCTGGATGTATGGTGGTACGACACTCGTAACTCAGTTGACTGTGCTGTAACAGATGCAGGCAGCGCTGCGGCCCAAGATGGCTGTTTTTAACCCCTGTTAGGGCGTCGTAAGCCTGAAAATCAGTTTTGATATCTAAGCCCACCCAGTCTAGCAGGGGGAGCAAGGCTTGTAAGCGCTGCGGATACATGCCCGCGGTATGCATACCTACTTTAAAACCCATGTCTTTTACCTGATGAACGGCCAGCGTTAGGAATGGGTCAATAGTGGGTTCACCACCGCTAAAAACCACTCCATCTAACAAACCTATACGGCGCTGTAGTAATTGCAGCACGTCAGCCCAATCGTGGGCGTGGTCAAGACGTCGTGGTTGTAAGTGTGGGTTATGGCAATAGGCGCAACGCCACGGGCAGCCTTGAATAAAAATAACTGCTGCCAGTTGGCCGGGATAATCACTGCTGGAGTAAGGAGCCACCCCGCCAATACGAATTGAACGAGGTGGATGCTGTACGCAACGAGCATTAGACAGAAGACTCATGGCCGTGTGGGATGACTAGCGTTGGGGCTGTTTGGTCTGGGCTTCGGTAAAGTATTGGCGTTCTTGGAACTCGCCTTTTTTGCCTATATTGAACGATTGCATAGGCCGATGGTAGCCCATTACGCGGGTCCATACTTCGCATACTTGGCGCTCGTGGTCGGCGAGGATAGGGTGTTTTTCTGACATGAGATGACTCCTATATTAGGGGGCCTAAGTATGACTTAGGCAGACTGGGGAAGCTGCTGACGTTTTTTGGCCAGCAATTGCGCATCACATTTGGGGCAAAAGTGATGCTTACCCGATAGGTATCCGTGCTGGGGACAAATAGAGAAAGTGGGGGTGATGGTAAGGTAGGGCAGGGAAAAGCGTTCAAGGGCACGCTGAACAAGGCGTTGGCAAGCCTGGGCACTTGAGACGGCTTCGTTCATGTACAGGTGTAGTACCGTGCCGCCGGTATATTTACGCTGTAAGGAGTCTTGTTTTTCTAGGGCTTCAAACGGGTCGTCGGTGTAAGCCACGGGCAATTGCGACGAGTTGGTGTAGTAAGGGTTAGCGGCGGTACCGGCTTGTAGAATGTGGGGCCAACGGGTGCGATCCTCTTTGGCAAAGCGATAGGTGGTACCTTCTGCCGGCGTGGCCTCTAGGTTGTACATATGGCCGGTGGATTCTTGGTATTGGACCATTTTTGCCCGTATGTGATCCAGTAGACGTAAAGCAAAAGCGTGCCCCCATGGCGTAGTGATGTCGTGCTCATCATGGCTAAAGTTGCGGATCATTTCGTTTATACCGTTAACGCCTAAGGTAGAGAAATGATTGCGTAGCGTGCCTAGGTAACGTTTGCTATAGGGAAATAAGCCGTCATCCATATGTTGCTGGATGACGGTGCGCTTGATTTCCAGGCTGTCGCGGCCCAGATCCAGCAGTTCGTCTAGGCGTGCATATAGCGTCGTTTCATCTTGGGCATACAGGTAGCCCAGACGGGCGCAATTGATGGTGACTACCCCTAACGAGCCCGTTTGTTCGGCGGAACCAAATAGGCCATTGCCGCGTTTTAGTAATTCGCGCAGATCCAGTTGCAAACGACAACACATCGAGCGGATCATATTGGGTTTAAGCTCGGAGTTGATGAAGTTTTGGAAGTAAGGCAGGCCGTACTTGGCTGTCATTTCGAACAGGCGTTGGCTATTGGGGCTGTGCCAATCGAAATCGGGGGTAATGTTATAGGTGGGAATGGGGAAGGTGAAGACGCGCCCCAGTGCATCGCCTTGCATCATGACCTCGATGTAGGCTTGGTTAATCATGTCCATTTCAGCTTGCAGCTCGCCGTAGCTGAAGGGCATTTCCTGACCCGCTATAACAGGCACTTGCGCACGCAGGTCATCAGGGCAGGTCCAGTCGAAGGTTAGGTTGGTGAACGGGGTTTGGGTGCCCCAGCGGGAAGGCACATTTAGGTTATAGACTAGTTCTTGCATGCATTGATGCACTTGGGCATAGCTCATTTGGTCATGGCGCACAAAAGGGGCCATATAGGTGTCGAAAGAGCTAAATGCCTGGGCACCAGCCCATTCATTTTGTAGCGTTCCTAAGAAATTGACGATTTGACCTACCGCGCTAGACATATGCTTAGGGGGCGCGGCCTCGATGCGGCCCGGTACGCCGTTAAAGCCTTCATGCAAAAGGGTGCGTAGTGACCAGCCAGCGCAGTACCCAGCCAGCATATCTAGGTCATGAATATGGAAATCACCATTGCGGTGAGCTTGTCCTATGGCTTCGGGGTAAAGATGACTGAGCCAGTAATTGGCGATCATTTTTCCTGAGGTATTGAGAATTAAGCCGCCTAAGGAGTAGCCTTGGTTGGCATTGGCGTTGACGCGCCAATCTTCTTGTTGCAGATATTCAGTGATGGAGCGTATGACATCAAGCTTGGGGGCAAGCCGTGTGGTAGGCACGGCAGACGTGGAACTGGCCATAGAAAACCCTATATATAGTGTTTAAATTTCTGTTGACCACTATATATTGTGTTTGCTGGGAGGGGGAGCAGAATAAGGGCCGGCTTTGATCTAGATTAAACACCGTGTCACCCTACCCTATAGATAGAGTAGGGCTAGCGCTGGTTAGGGTTAGGCAAAGGCGGCTTCTAGCCTAGACTGCAGGGTTGACCAGTAGGCGTGCAGCGTTTGCTGTAACGTGTGCTCATGACTGAGCCAGGCGTTTTGTTGCACAAGGCTGCGTTCGGGCGGCGGGGACCACGCGGAATCGGGAAAGTAGGGGTCGTCTTTCCAGCGCGGAATAATATGCCAATGTAGATGCGGCACTTGATTGCCAAATTGTGCCAGATTGATTTTATCGGTGTGCAGCAGCTCGCGTTGAGTGGTTTCCACCATGTGGACTGCATCCATCAGCGCATGGCGCTGAAGGCGAGATAAATCGCTCATTTCGGCGTGGTGCGCTTGCCATACTACGCGTGTATAGCCCGGGAACGGGCTGTTGTCGACCGCGAGTACGTAAAACTGACTGCCCGCCCAAAGCGTTTGAGCGGGGTGGCACAAGGAGCAAGGTGCGAGGCCCATGGCTTAGGAAGCAAAAAACATGTCTTGCAGCGCGACACCGGGGTCTTCTTGTCGCATGAAGGCTTCACCTACGAGAAAGGCGTTGACGTGATGGTCGCGCATAGTTTGAACATCGGCAGGAGTCAAAATACCGCTTTCTGTGACCACGCGCTTATCGGCCGGGATATATTGCAGCAGGTCTAGGGTGTTTTGAATGCTGGTTTCGAACGTGCGCAGATTACGGTTGTTAATACCTAGCAGACGAGTATGAAGTTGCAGGGCAGCTTCTAGTTCGCTGTGATCGTGTACTTCTACCAGCACGTCCATACCTAGCTCGATGGCCACTGCTTCTAGCTCTTGCATTTGCGTGGGTTCCAGGGCGGCGACAATCAGTAAAATACAGTCTGCCCCCAGCGCCCGCGCTTGAATGATTTGGTAGGGATCAATAATGAAATCTTTGCGTAGTACGGGCAAGGAACATGCAGCACGAGCTTGACGCAAGTGGTCGGATGAGCCCTGAAAGTATTGTACGTCGGTAAGTACCGATAAACAGGCTGCACCGTGCGCCGCGTAGCTACTGGCTATGCTGGCAGGCTCAAAGCTGGGGCGTATGATGCCTTTAGACGGTGATGCCTTTTTCACTTCGGCAATAATGGCGGGTTTGCCTTGAGCAATTTTCTCTTCAATGGCTTGGCTGAAACCGCGTAGGTCTTGGCGGTTTTTGGCCTCTCGTAGCAGGTCGGACTGGCTACGAAGTTGGCGAGCAGCATTGACTTCGGATTTTTTTGTCTCCAAGATTTGCGCGAGTATATCGTTCATGCTTTTAACTTCCGGGTATAAGCGCTGAATTGCTCCAGCTTGTCACGAGCGGCGCCGTTAGCCAGTGTTTCGAATGCAAGGGTTAGCCCTTCTTCGATGGTGGCCGTACGGTTGGCGGCATAGATGGCTAGGCCCGCGTTAAGACCAACGATATCGCGAGCGGTGCCGGGCTGATTGTTCAAGGCTGCCAGTATCATGTCAGCCGACTCTTGGCTGCTGTTGACACGGATGCAGCGATTCGATGCCATATTCAGACCGTAGTCTTCAGGGTGAATCAGGTATTCTTTGACGTGTCCGTCTTTGAGCTCGCCCACTAGGGTAGAGGCCCCTAATGAGGCTTCGTCCATGCCGTCTTTGCCGTGCACAATCAGTACATGTTTGGCGCCTAAACGTTGCATCACGCGCACTTGTATGCCGACGAGGTCTTCGTGGAAAACCCCCATGAGCTGGTTGGCCGCATTGGCAGGGTTGGTGAGTGGGCCCAAAATATTAAATAGCGTGCGTACCCCTAGCTCTTTACGTACTGCGGCCACATTGGCCATCGCCCCATGGTGAGCAGGCGCAAACATGAAGCCTATGTCGGTATCTTCGATGCTTTGGGAGACTTCCTCGGGTGTAAGGTCGAGCCGCACCCCTAGGGTTTCTAGGACATCGGCACTGCCTGACGAGGAAGAGGCACTGCGGTTGCCATGTTTGGCGACTTTGGCGCCTGTGGCCGCCACGACAAACATAGCAGCGGTGGAAATGTTGAAGGTGTTGGAGCCGTCACCGCCGGTGCCGCACATATCCAGTAACTGATCAGGGTAGGGCGTGACGACGGGAGTCGCAAACTCACGCATCACTTGTGCTGCCGCAGTGATTTCGCCTACGCTTTCTTTTTTTACTCGTAGGCCCATTAGGAGGGCGCTGGCGATTTGGGGTGACATTTCGCCCCGCATTAGCATGCGCATCAGGTGGAGCATTTCGTCATGAAATATCTCGCGGTGTTCAATACAGCGGACTAATGCTTCCGTGGGGGTGATAGTAGTCATGCGTGTACCGCCAAGGGTAGTTCAAGAAAGTTTTTCAGCAAGGCATGGCCATGCTCGCTAAGGATGGACTCAGGATGAAACTGTACGCCATAAATGGGTAAGGTTTTATGACGAATGCCCATAATCTCTCCATCGGCTGTTTCGGCAGTAATGGTTAAACACTCGGGCAAGCTCGCACGCTCGATAGCTAATGAGTGATAACGGGTTACTTGGAACGGGCTGGGTAAGGCGCTAAATAGATCGGTACCGCTGTGGGTAATAGGGGACACTTTACCGTGCATAATTTGCTGCGCACGGATAATGCGGCCGCCAAATGCCTGTCCGATAGCCTGATGGCCTAGACACACGCCCAGTATAGGTTTTTTACCTGCAAAATGCTGTATCACGTCGAGCGACAAGCCCGCTTCGGAAGGGGACTTAGGCCCAGGAGAGATACAAATATGAGTGGGATTAAGCGCTTCAATCTCAGCAATACTGACTTGGTCATTACGACGAACAATGACTTCAGTGCCCAATTCTCCAAAATACTGAACCAGGTTGTAGGTGAAAGAGTCGTAATTATCGAGCATGAATACTTTATGCATGGCTACCTCGAAAGGGAAAGGCGACGTTTGACGTGAAGGTCGAAGAAACTGTTGTTAGCTAGGCCGGCTGTGATAGGCCGGCTAGGCTACCGGTTAAGCGTTGATTTAAATGGGCTCATCCAAACCCGCTTGTACCTGTTCGGCAGCACGCAGTACGGCGCGTGCTTTGGCTTCGGTTTCTTGCCATTCCATTTCAGGGTCTGAGTCGGCGACAACACCCGCGGCTGCTTGTACATAAAGCATGCCGTCTTTGACCACGCCTGTACGAATGGCGATGGCCAGATCCATTTCACCGCTGTAACTGATGTAGCCGGCCGCCCCTCCGTAAATACCGCGGCGCACCGGCTCAAGCTCATCAATCAATTCCATGGCCCGTACCTTTGGGGCGCCGGTGAGTGTGCCGGCAGGAAAGCTGGCGCGCAGTACGTCCATATTGGTGAGCCCCTCTTGGAGTTCGCCGCATACATTAGAGACAAGGTGCTGAACGTGGGAGTAACGCTCTACGCTCATGGTGTCAGTGACTTGGACTGTGCTTGTTTTGGCGATGCGGCCGATGTCGTTGCGTGCCAAGTCGATGAGCATCAGGTGTTCGGCGCGCTCTTTGGGGTCGGCCTGCAACTCGGCGGCCAACGCTGCGTCTTCCTCGGGTGTGGCACCACGTTTACGTGTACCGGCTAGAGGACGAATCGTGACGATTTGCTGCGGCTCGCCTTCAACGCTTTGCTCTTCTTGGCGGACTAGAATTTCGGGGGATGAGCCTACCACTTTGATATCGTCGAAATTCCAGTAGTACATGTAGGGCGAAGGGTTGAGCGAACGCAGTGCGCGATAGAGCGATAAGGGTGAGTCGCGAAAGGGTTTGCTAATCACTTGGCCCACTTGCACTTGCATCAGATCGCCCGCCGCAATGTACTCTTTGGCTTTGAGCACTGCTTCTAGGTAGTCTTGCTTGTCAAAGTCGCGCTGAATCTCGGTTTGTACGCTGGCGTAAGCGTAAGGGATGACCACCGGAGCGCGTAGCTTTTCGCGCAACTCTTTGAGTCGACGCTTGGCTTGGGTGTAGGCCTCGGGTTTGGTTGGGTCGGCATACACCAACAGGTAGGTGCGACCGGCCAAGTTGTCGACGATGACCAGCTCATCCACATGCAGCAGCATGATGTCGGGCACACCACCTTCTTGGCCGTCGGGATAAGGCTTTGGGGCTGCGCCTAAGCTAGGCTCGATATGACGGACCACGTCGTAGCCGAAGTATCCTGCCAAGCCACCAGCAAAGCGGGGCATGCCGGGGCGCAAGGCTACTTTGTAACGCGCCATGTATGACTCGATAAAGCTTAAGGGGTCGCCTTGGTGGGATTCTATGACTTCGCCTTGATGCACGACTTCAGTGAGCTGATCTTGGCTACGTAGGATGGTTTTGGCGGGTAGGCCAATAAATGAGTAACGTCCGAATTGCTCGCCACCGACCACGGACTCCAGCAAACAAGAGTAACGTCCGCCTTCGGGTCCGTTGTGAGCAAGTTTCAGATAAATGGACAGCGGGGTGTCCAGGTCTGCGTAAGTCTCAGCAATTAAGGGAATGCGGTTGAAGCCTTGCGAACTTAGCGCGTTAAATTCTATTTCGGTCATGAGAGTCTCGGTGAGTCTGAGGGTACGACAAGCCGGGACAATAAAAAAATAGCCCGGCACTTTCGGTTTCCGGGCTACTTCCTGATAAAGACCGCTAGATAGTAAGCGGTAGATACAACGACAGGTTTACACAGTCCCGGAACACGAACGCCACCAGCGCCAATAAGCGCCGTAAGTGGGATAGTGATTAAGGGCAGTAAACATGTTGTGGTGTAAAACTGAATAAGTTAATTTGGCCAATGCGCTTTGTGAACAGAGCGACGTTAAGTATTCTTGAACTATACCACTGCTTTTGTGGCTTTGTATATCCTTAGCGTAGGCAAAGTACCCAAGGTTTACGCAAGATAGTGAAGAGAATGCCTTTCAAATAGGCGAAAAGAGGGGAGAATTAGGGAGTTTATAGGCTATCGAAAAACGCCAATTGCCTATATATTGTAGCAGTGGAGGAATGTTCAGGCCTTGTCTTGTAATACGGCTGCCAGTGTAGCCAGGCAAGATCTAGACGGTTGAGTAGGCAATGCGGCAACTGAGCAGTTTTTTATATGAATTAACGCTTCTTCAGTGCCGCTTGCTGCTTACAGAGTCCACTCTCCCTAGGATGCAGCAGTAGTGTTTATTATGTCTTGCTTAGTAACAGTCAGGCGGTGTAGTGAGCACCTTGAGCATCAGGCTCTGATGCTCCACATAAAAACACCATCATATTGTGCGTGTCCTGAGGCGTACGCGTGATGCATGACATTTTTCATCAAATACTCAAAGAAAAAAAGATTACTTCGGTATTTCAGCCTATTGTTGATTTGCGCAGTGGTGAGTTCGTGGGCTACGAAGGTTTGGTTCGAGTGCCTCACCTATCCAATGACTTCGTGCCGGCCACTTTATTTCAAACCGCGCGTGAACTGGGCCGATTAAAAGAACTAGAAGAACTATGCTGTCGCCTGCATGTGCTGGGTTTTTTGCAACAAGGCTTGCAGGGTAAGCTGTTTTTGAACTCTAGCCCTGATGTCGTGCTGATGCTTTTTAGCGATTTGACTGAAACTCCCAATTTCGGCTTGAATTACTGCACCCATCTAGCAGGTTTAGATCCTCAACGTATTGTGATGGAACTGACCGAAACCGAACGCGCTGATAACTATCATGATTTAAACCGCGCGATTGCGCAGTTGCGTAGCAGCGGGTTGGAGTTTGCGATTGATGACCTAGGCGAGGGGTACTCATGCTTGCGCTTGTGGTCTGAGCTACAGCCCGAATACGTGAAAATAGACAGGCATTTTGTTTCTAGTATTGATACCGATGTGCTCAAGCAGCAGCTCGTGCGGTCTATCTGTGATATTGCTGAGCATGCCAACTCTATTGTGGTGGCAGAGGGCATAGAAACTGCTGCCGAGCTGCAGATGTTGCAGCATATAGGGGTACGCTGTGGGCAGGGTTATTTCTTAGCTCGTCCTGCTTATCAGCCCCACAAAGAGATTGCCGCAGAAATTAAACCTCTGTTTGGGCATTGGCCTAGGGCCAGTCGTTGGCGGCGGCCTTTATTGACCCGAGAGCGTAATTTGACTGCAGCCCAGTTATTGCAAGATGCGCCTGCTGTAGAGCACACCGTTCCCACGAATCAGGTCTATGAGCTTTTTCAGCGTCAGGCATCTTTGCAATCGGTGGTGGTCTTGAAGGCGGGGGTACCCTTAGGCATACTGCGGCGCGCGCAGTTATATGACCAATGGGCACGTCTTTATCACCGCGAGCTTTACGGTAATAAGCCGTGCTCTAAATTTATCCAAGATCAGCCTCTGATTGTCGATATTGCTACCAATTTGTTGGATTTGGGTGAGATCGTTGCCCAAGGCCCGCAACACTATATGTCTGATGGGTTTATTATCACTCAGCAAGGGGTGTATGCGGGGGTGGGATCTAGCGCTGAACTCATGCGAGAAATCACGCGTTTGCAAATGCATACGGCGCGCTATGCCAATCCGTTAACGCAGCTACCCGGTAATGTGCCTATTAACGAGCATCTGGATTTTTTGTTAAGGCAAGGTACGGCGTGTGCGGTTTGCTACGTTGATTTAGACAATTTTAAACCTTATAACGACTTATACGGCTATCGCAAAGGCGATGATGTTTTGCAGGTGGTGGCCACTCTGTTGCAACGTCATGCGTGTGAGGATCAAGATTTTGTTGGTCATGTGGGGGGCGATGATTTTATTATTATTTTCCGCAGTCCAGACTGGCGTCAGCGCTGTCAGCAAATATTAGATGCGGTGCCGCAAGTCTTACGCCATTTGTATCGTGATGAACATGTTTTGGCGGGAGGCTATATAGCCGAAGACAGAAAAGGAATGGCTGTATTCCATACGCTTATCCATGTGTCGTTAGGCATAGTAGTGATTGATCAGCCTGCTTTATATACGGCTTCGTTGGTGGCTGACTTAGCAAGTGCCGCAAAGGCTAAGGCGAAAAAAATGACGGGTAACGCTATGCACATAGAGCAGCGACACCCCTTAGCACTAAGGCAGGCTTTGGAGTAAGCCTGCGGTATGCTTTTAGCGTTGGTTTAGCGGGTTTCTCCTTTGTGAATTTCAGCCCGCATGGCTTGTATCACTTGGGCGTAGTCAGGCTGGTTGAATATCGCCGAGCCTGCTACAAAGGTGTCCGCTCCGGCCGCCCGGATTTCAGCGATGTTGTCTACGTTCACGCCGCCGTCCACTTGAAGCAAAATTTCGTGCCCGCCTTGCTCGTGCCAGCGATCAATTTTTTGACGTGCCAAGCGAATTTTTTCTAGGGTATGAGGAATGAAGGATTGGCCGCCAAAGCCGGGGTTGACTGACATGAGTAGCACCATATCAATTTTATCCATCACATGGTCCATCCAGTCTAGCGGGGTAGCAGGGTTAAAAACTAAACCGCTTTTACAACCTAGGTCGCGGATCATCGCTAGGCTGCGATCGACGTGCCGGGATGCTTCGGGGTGGAAGGTGATGTAGTTGGCTCCGGCCTTAGCAAAAGCGGGGATGATGGCATCGACGGGCTCTACCATGAGGTGCACGTCGATGACAGCGGAGCTTAAGGGACGAATAGCGGCGCAAATCATGGGGCCAAAACTTAAGTTGGGTACAAAGTGATTGTCCATGACATCAAAGTGTATCCAGTCGGCGCCAGCAGCTAAAACACTGTTAACTTCTTCTCCGAGGCGAGTGAAGTCAGCCGCGAGAATGCTGGGGGCGATGCGTGTGGTGGTAGGTGATGACATAAGGCGGTGCAAGGTGTGGCTACATTAAAGTTGGGGTCTATGTCATTATTGTAGTTTTAAGCAGCGCAAAGTACAGTGCTGACATGATAACTGTAGTTTATGGATAAACAATATGAAACCAGAGCACATTGAAGTGCAGGTTATGCCTAGGTATTTGCCCGAGCAGTCGGAGCCAGATCAACAACAATATGTGTTCGCTTATACCGTTAGAATTACTAATCATGGCCCAGAGTTAGCGCAAATTATTAGTCGCCACTGGGTCATCACCGATGCCGATCAGCAAGTACAAGAGGTACGCGGTTTAGGGGTGGTGGGGCAACAGCCTGTGATTCGGCCAGGTGAGTCGTTCGAGTACACCAGTGGCTGCCCGTTACGTACGCCCATGGGTACGATGCGTGGCGTCTACCATTGCGTGGGGGAAAACGGCGTGCCCTTTGAGGTTCCCATCCATGAAGTCTCTTTGCATTTTCCGCGTACTCTGCATTGAGTCCTGTTTTTTTGCTCATTTTCTTTTGCCTGCTACCGCCGTATGAAAGTTATTTATGTAGTCGCTACGCTTAGCTTGTTGCTCAGCGCGTGTTCTAGTGTGGTCCTAGAGCCCTCTACTGGTTCGTCCACAACTACGCCGAGCGCGGGCACAGATCCCGAGCTAGCCTTGCAGCCGTTACGAGTCCCCAGTCTAGATGCACTGCCCGAGACACCGGCCCGAGCCTTAAAAGGCAAATATGTGGCCGTTGAGTGGTCGGTGTTACCCGGTTGGCAGACCGATCAACTGGATCATGTTTGGAAAGGCTTTGTGAACAATTGCAAAGGCTTGATGCGGCCAGTGAGCGGCTCTTTAGTGACGCCGGCGCGAGCCAGCCCACGTGCCTGGCAGCCAGTTTGTGCGGCTGCGAAAAGCTCTGGCTTGGGTGAAAACAGTCAGGATACCCAGGCGATACGTCAGTTTTTACAAACTCATTTGCGTCCTTGGCGTTTGCTCAATGCAAATGGGCAGGCCGCCAGTGGTACGGTGACCGGCTACTATGAGCCCCTACTCAAGGCGTCACGCCAGCGTAGCGGCCAGTATCAGTGGCCCTTATTTGCCGCGCCTGATGATTTGTTGACGATAGACCTAGGGGGGCTGTACCCCGAGCTGGCAGGCAAGCGGGTGCGTGGTAAACAGGTGGGTAATCGTGTCGTGCCTTACGATGCGCGTGCTGATATTGTAGCCAAAGCAGACAGGCAGCCGCCCGTGATTGTGTGGGCAGAAGATCCTATTGAAGGTTTTTTCTTGCAAATTCAAGGTTCAGGGCGTGCTGTGTTACCCGATGGCTCGGCAGTACGGTTAGCGTATGCAGATCATAATGGCCGCCCCTATGCCTCGATAGGGCAATGGCTAGCTAAGCAAGGCGAGTTACCGTTAGCGCAAACTTCCATGCAAAATATTAAAGCTTGGGCCAAGCGCAATCCACATCGAGCCCAAGAATTGATGAACGTTAATACGGCAATGGTGTTTTTCCGCGAGGAGCCTATTGTTGATCCTGAGCTTGGGCCCAAAGGGGCCTATGGTATTCCGCTGATTGCCGAGCGCGCGATTGCGGTGGACCCCACGTTTGTACCGTTAGGAACCCCCGTGTTTCTGTCTACTACTTATCCCGCTAGTCAGCAGCCCTTACAACGCTTGGTGTTTGCACAAGATACCGGCGCTGCCATCACAGGGGCGGCAAGAGCTGACTTTTATTGGGGCACAGGTGATGAGGCTGGCAATAAAGCGGGGCGGATGAAACAAACGGGTGGAATGTGGTTGTTATGGCCGCGACAGGCCGGGGCACCGGGGGCACGATGAAAGCAGAACAGGTAGTGGTATGTGGGGCGGGCATTGTGGGTATGGCGACAGCCCTGAGTTTGAAAAAAGCAGGCTTTACGGTCAGTATCCTGGCGCCGGCTTGGCAGGGGTTTGAACCGGCGGAAGGGTTTTATCATCCGCGCGTCTATGCCTTATCCGCAGCGAGTCAGGCTTACCTAGAAAAATTAGGTGTTTGGCGTCTGATGAATGCAAAACGTCTGACGGCAGTGCAGTCTATGCAAGTGTACGGAGATAGTGGGGCTTGCCTGCATTTGCATGCCTGGCAGGCAGCACAAGAGCACTTAGCTTGGATTGTGGAGTCAGGTGAAATCGAGCGCGCCTTACATCAGGCCTTGTCGGTGTTTGGTGTGGATTGGCATGATGATACGCTGGTGGCCCTAGAAAATAATGTCCTCCATACCGCCAAAGGGCAGCAGCTATCTGCTCAATTGGTGGTGGGAGCCGATGGCGCGCGTTCTCGGCTGCGCGAGCTCGCCGGCATTACGCATCAAGCTAAACCTTATGGTGATGCCGGCATGGTGGCGCACTTACAGGCCGAGCGCCCCCATCAGCACACCGCTTTACAATGGTTTACGGGCGATTCTATCCTGGCCTTATTGCCCATGCCCGACGTACAGGGGCAGGCCCAGGTTTCTATGGTGTGGTCGGTGTCGCAGCAAGTGGCTGATCACTACTTGGCCATGGAACCCGCGCAAAGACAGGCTAAGTTAGCACGGGAAATTTATGCGATTAGCGGCGGGCAACTGGGGCAGTTAACGCTGCGTAGCCAGTTATTCGCGTTTCCTTTGACCCTTGAAAGCAGCGGTATGGTGGCCCCGGGTGTGGCCTTGGTGGGTGATGCTGCCCATCGAGTGCACCCCTTGGCAGGTCAAGGTTTGAATTTAGGCCTCGGTGACGTGGAGGCGCTAGTGACCGTACTAACGCAAAAAGAAGCCATGCGTTCAGTGGGTGATTTACGTGTCTTGCACCGCTATCGCCGCTTACGCGCCGAGCCTATCGCCGCCATGCGCTTGGCCACCGATGGCCTATATCGTTTGTTTGCCGTGCCCGGCTTACCGGTGTCTTGGGCTAGAAACACCGCCATGCGAGTATGTGACCGTATTCCTTTTATTAAGCGCAGCTTAATTGGGCATGCAGCAGGCCAAGGGAACGGAACCGGCTTATAGCCTGTCATAATAAGCTTATGCAAATTTGTAAGAGTGGAGTTCATATGAAGCAGTTATGGGGCAAAGCCTTATTTGGTGTCGCCTTACTGGTGGCCATGGTAGGGCAAGCACAGGGCCAGGCGAGTGAAGAGTCCAAGCAAGAGCAGTCGGTGCGTACGGCGTTTGAGCAGTTTTTTCCGGAAATTGAGTTACAGGCCGTGAAAGCCACGGTGTTTCCCGATCTGTATGAACTACGGGTGGGCAGAGAGCTTCTGTACACCAATGGCAAAGCAGAGTTTGTGCTGCAAGGGGCCTTGCTTGAGAGTAAAACTCGCAAGGACTTGACGGAAGAAAGCCTGCAAGAAATGAATAAAATGGCGATCGATGAGTTCCCGCTTGATAAGGCGATTAAGCTGGTTAAAGGCGATGGAAGTCGTCAAGTGGTAGTGTTCGAGGACCCCAATTGCCCTTTCTGTAAGCGTATGCATAAAACCCTAGACGAAGTGAGCAATGTAACCATCTACAGTATGATGATGCCTATCTTGTCAGCAGACAGTCGTGTCAAGGCAGAGAGCCTGTGGTGCGCGGATGACCCTGCTGCAGCCCTTAATGATTGGATGTTGCGTGATAAGGCGCCCGCGGCAAAAACTTGTGATCACCCTTTGGATGAGCTATTGGCGTTAGGGCAGCAGTTGGGTATACGGGGTACGCCCGCCACTTATTTTGCGAATGGGCAAATGATTAGCGGTTGGTTACCTGCGGATAAATTGAATCCCCTGCTTGATCAGCAATAGCAGGCGAACGAAACTTTATTTGTATTGTTTCAACAAGAAAAATGCAACGCTAGTAAGGCAAATATTACTTTTGATAATATTTGCCTTTTTTATAGTGGCTTCATAGTTAATTGATAAATAACAGAAAAATTTGTAATTTTGACGCTTAACCTAACTTAACTTTTTGCTTTGCGTTTAAAAGGGCACAATTTAAGTCCTAATGTAATGTTTTTCGACGTTATTTGTCATCAACGTCGAAATGTATAGTGAAAAGTTGAGTGATATGAGGCAAGCAAACAATGTATTGCTGGTGATTGAGCGGACAGAAAGCTTACTTCTTTTACAAGAGAAGTTAGAGCAGTATGGCGCAACGATTACCATGCTGCGTGGCGCGGCCGAGTTGCCCCAGGCATGTAATGATGCAGTGGATTTACTGGTGCTGCCGGTAGAGCCAGGCTTTTTGTCTCTTTTAGTTGCGCGTCTGCACAGTGAGCTGCCGTCCTTGGGGATTATTGCGTTGCCAGGCGTGCAAAGTACGGATCAGCGGGTGCAGCTACTTTTGACGGGCGCCGATGCTTGTTTGTTCTCGGATGTAGAAGTCCCAGAAATTTTAGCTTGGAGCCACGCCCTACGACGTCGCGTGAACGTTAGCCAAACTGCTGAGGTTGGGGTCGAGCCTAACATAGGGCAGGTTAAAGGCGCTGAGCTTCCTGCTACGTGGCAGTTACAAGAAAAAGGCTGGACGCTGTTAGCGCCTAACGGCCTAACTTTGGAGCTGACTCACAGTGAGAGACAGTTAATGGATGCCTTTTTAAGCGCACCTGATGCACGCATCAGTCGTGACGACCTGATGCGCGATAAAGGTATGAATGTGGCCGATAGCCGTGCAGTGGACTCGTTAATTAGTCGCCTGCGCCGTAAGGCCAGCCAGCGAGGTATAGCGTTACCCATTAAGTCTGTTCACGGTTGGGGATATACCTTTGCAGGGCCACTACAATCGCTTACCGACCACCGTGAGCGGGGGGCGGCCGTAGAGCCTGATGCACAAGATTTACCGACAGAGGAGGCCCTATCAGAGCAAAAGTTAGCCCTGCTAGTAGCGGAGTTGATGGCCAACCCCGCCGAGTTCAATCGAGCCCAGTCGTTTAGCTACCAGGTGCAAGTTGCTATTAATACCGGCCAAATCAGTGGGGTGGACGCGGAGCCTTATTGGACCTTAGCAAACGGACAGCGCTATGACAGTGAGCAGTTGCTGGCCAGAGTGCCTAGTGCACTGATGCGTAAGCAAACGGAGGATGGGGTCGTTGAGGCTTTGTTAGATGATATTAACTGTTGGTGGCAAGAGTACGGTTTGCGATCGCAGCAGGTGTCTCTGCGAGTCAGTGCTGATTATCTTCGGCAAACATACAAAAGTCTGTGTGAATTATCGTTGCAGCGCAAACTTGGCTTTGAAGTCTTAAGTTTGGATGTGGTGTTTAAGGCTCATCATGAGTTAGACGCAAGCTATATTTCAATATTAAATTATTTACGTTCACACAAGATAAAGGTGTATTTGAGTGTGCAGAGCTTGGCTGCTGAACAAATTAATACCTTAGAGAATTTGCCGATTGTGGGTGTGAAGTTCGAAGCACCGATACTCCAACAAGCCATGGGCGATGCGGTGTTTAAAATGAGCCTAGAACTGGCTTTACATCGGATACATGAACTGGGCTTAGAGGCGGTACTAAAAGGCGTCGATAGCGTTGAGTTGCGCGAATTGGCGCTAGGCATGGAAATATCCCATTATCAAGGTCTATTAACCTCAGACTGGATGTCTAGGGATGCCTTGTTATTGACCTTAGCCTGCACACACGCGAATTAGCGTTATTTACTACTTATTTGTATAAAGGTTCTCGTGGTAAAGCCCATGCAATTTTAGTCTTATACTGTGTGTGTCGTAACCAGCAATTAAGACGGGGGCAGTGATGCGAAGTGTAGCCTGGGTAGTGAAGGTAGTAGTAACAAGCATGTGTTTTTGGTTAGCGGGCGCTCAAGCAGCTAACTTAGGGGCACAAGGGCACCTAGAGGCGAATGAGCAACACGAACGCTTACTGCTGTTAAATCAGGGCGACTATGTAGAGGGTAGCTGGCAGCAAGACGATGCTGTGAGCGTACGCTTGTTTGATGCACAGGGTGTGTTGTGGCGTGATTTAAGCTTACCCTCAGAGCGCGAAGGTGAGTTTGCCTTTGTGGTACCGGCTGATGGCGAATATCGTCTACGACTGACGGGGCAAGGCAACTATATGTGGACGATTTCTCAGGTTGTGCCATTAAGTGCCCAACAGGAGCAGCTCGACGAGCCTTTACAAAGCGATTTAATTCGTCAGTGGCAGCGACGCTTGCAAACAGGGGAAAGCACGGCGGCATTTTGGGCGCATGTGGCTCAGGTGGGTACCCCGTTAATTGAACGCTTAAGTAATACGCATGATAGGGTCACGTTTGTATGGCGCGGTGCTAGACAAAGAGTGCAAATGCGAGGCGGGCCCAGCTTGATGGATGGTGGGCAGATGCAGCAGTTAGGGGACTCCGATATTTGGTATATTACCTACGACCTCCCGCGGGATGCGGTATTTAGTTATCAATTTGCCCCCGATGTGCCTCAAGGGGTTGATAGCCGGATGGCATGGCGTGCTGCCTTGCAGGCTGACCCGCACAATAGCCACCGTTTGTATCCTCAGGTGCGAGATAACTTTCGCAATCGTTCCGTGCTTTCCTTGGATCGTGCTGCTCAACCTTTATTAGGGGATGAGCCATCGGCTATCCTGCCGCAGGGCACGCTGGAGGCGTTCGACTTCAATAGCGTTATCCTAGAGAACCAGCGTAAGGTACGCATCTACACGCCCAAGTTGGCAGATGGCCAGCAGGTTGAGCATGTCATGGTATTGCTCGATGGCGAGGACTACTTAAATATCGTGAATGTCCCAGCTGTGGTCGATCATTTAATTCAAGCCGGAAAAATAGCGCCCGTTAAACTTGTGCTGGTGGGCAATCCTAGTGTGCAAGTCAGAGGTCAGGAGCTGCCCCCTCATAATGGCGACTTTGTCGATTTTATTGACCAAGAGCTTTTACCCTGGATGGCTGAGCATGGTGTAAAAGCCAGCCCCGAGAACACCATTATTGCAGGCTCAAGCTACGGAGGCTTAGCCGCTTTAAATCTTGGCCTGCAATTGCCGCAGCATTTCGGCAAGGTGTTAAGTATGTCGGGCTCATTCTGGTGGGGACGGCCCCACGAGCAAGCGCAGTGGTTAGTGCGGCAGTTTGTCGAACAAGATAAGGTCCCTCTGGATATCTTCATGAGTGCAGGCCTGTACGAGGATAATCGGGGCAGTCAGGGGGTGACGCTGCTGCGTGCGAACCGCCATATGTATGATGTGCTGCGTGCCAAGGACTATTCAGTGAAGTATGTTGAGTCTCCTACCGCACATGGCTATATCAGTTGGGAGCGCCTATTGCCGCAAGCCCTAGAGCACTTTCTAGCACCCAAAAAAACGGCTGATGATCAAGAGGCGCCCGCGGAGATCAGCAGAAACTGATTAGCTTATTGATCTAGGGTTGCGCCACCGTCGACGCGTAAATCATGCAGGGTAATATGGCGCGCCCGCTCAGATAATAAATACAGTATGGCCTGAGCAATATCGTCTGGTTTGGCTATCCGTGCCAGTGGAATGCCGAGGCGAAATTGCTCTGGTGCGCCCGCTATCACCGTCTCTCTGGAGCTGCCTTGTTGCCACATGGCTTGCTGCATGGCCGTATCGGTAGAGCCCGGAGACACAATATTGACGCGTATGCCGTACTGAGCCACTTCTAAGCCTAGGCAGCGGCTCAGTTGGGTTACGGCGGCCTTAGAGGCGGCGTAAGCGCTCATGTTGGCGCGCGGTGTGGTGGCAGCATTCGAGCTAACGTTCACAATAGCGCCGTGCCGGCGTTCAATCATGCCGGGCAGTACTGCTTGGCAAACATGAAAGACACCGTCAGTGTTGACCGCAAACGCGCGCTGCCATTGAGCCGCACTCAGCTCCCAGAGCTGACCCATTTGCAGAACGCCTGCGACACAGGCAACTTTAGCGATAGGGCCCATTTTTTCCTGGCCTTGCTCGACCGCATCACGAACGGCTTGGGCTTGGCTAACATCTACCTGAATGGCGCTAAGTTGTTCGGGATATTGCTGCGTGAGCACGTTGAGTTGGTCGGTGTGCAGATCAAGCGCGATCAACCTTGCTCCTTGTTCCAAGAGCTGTTGGCTAAGTGCCGCACCAATGCCGCTATTTGCACCGCTTACCAGTACACATTGTTGAGAAAATTCGGAAGATTGCATAAGTTTTTATTGGGCGGCGGGCTGAGTTAAGGCGGAGGTAATCTGTTCACAGGTCAGGCTAACACCGCAGCGTTGGGATACGTATTTGATGGCCATAAGGTGCTCTTCTAGGGAGAAGTCTGCCGTAGCGTCAATGGTAAAAAACGCTTGTATATCTTGCATGAAGGCTTCCAACGCTGTGCTCATGCAGCCTATATGAGCATAAATGCCCGTGATAATGAGTTGATCGCGACCCACGGCTTGTAAGCGTGCACGTAAGTCTGAACGTTGAAAGGCGCTGTAGCGCCATTTGCATAACACGGTATCGTCCGGCTCCGGGGCAAGTGCGGCCGTTGTTGCCTGTAAGTGATGCTGGCTTTCGGCGGTCAGCCCAGGGCCCCAAAAGTCATTTAATAGTGCACGGTCGGCAGGGTTTTGTTTTATAGGTTGAGCGGTATAAAAAACTGGGATGCCTAGGCTTTTGCATACCTGACGTAGTTGGGAAATATGCTGAATAAGTTCGGGTACGGGCGAGCGAGTGACGTCATACTTACTGAGAAAGTAATCCTGCATATCGTGGATCAGTAGCGCGCAGCGATTGGCGTTGGGTAGCCAGTTCACTTTGTTTTTGACGGGGGCGTTGGGCAGGATGTAGCTGGGTAAAGCGTGGATGGTCATGGAGGAGGCTCACAAAGTATCAATAGTGGTTGTTAGGCCCAATGCGCTTAGGAGCGTCATGAGTTTATTGCCGGTTTCTAAGCGCTCTAAAGCAGGCTCTGAGCCTGGTACGATGCCTGCCCCTGCAGACAAAGTGAGCGTGCGTTCGCGGTAGTGGGCACAACGTATGGCCACGGCCCATTCGCCGTTGCCGGCTGCGTCGCTCCAGCCTATAGCGCCTGCAAACAGTTGCCGATCGACGGGTTCGAGTTGCTCGATGGCTTGCATGGCGAGGTGAGTGGGTGTGCCGCACACGGCAGGTGTGGGGTGCATGGCCAGGGCAAGCTCTAAGGAGCTCACATGCGGCTGCCGTAAGCGGCCACTAATGTGGGTGGACAAATGCCATAAGTTGCGTGTGTGGGTCAGACTAGGGCCAGTGGGAATCTGCAAATCAGTGCAGTACAACTGGAGAATGCGTACGACTTCGTCGATCACGAAAGCATGTTCGCGCCTATCTTTGTCCGATTGTAGTAGCTGTTGTGCTTGAGCTTGGTCTACGTCGGGCCGGGGGTCGCGGGCGCATGTGCCAGCAAGCGGATTGACCATCACTTGATCTCCTATGCGCTTGATAAGCAGTTCCGGGCTGGCGCCCAAGAAGGTCTCGGGGTCCGGATGGTGCTCGTCGCGCTCTAGGGGCAGGCAATAGGTATAACCGGCCGGATTGCTCTGTAGCATATTGCTCAGTACGGTATGCCGGTCTAGGGCCTGCTCTAAATCTATTTGTAGGCCGCGGGCTAAGACTAACTTGCTAATATGCTGCTCTGCCATGGTGCGTAGGCCCGAACTAACAATCTGTTCGTAATGTGCGCCGCTGGGAATGAGGCGATGCTGCTGCACGGTATTGCTGGATAGTAAGCGGCCGGCCGAGCTTGAGCGATGGAGCGGCCCTGCCAGTTCATAAGAGCGCGGTACACGAAAGAAACCATTTTTATGGGGATTAAATGGTATAGCTCCTAGGATGATGGGCTGTTTTAGGCCGTCTCGCTCAGCTTGGTGGAGTAGTTGGCGTATGCGCGCTAGTAACTGGCCATCGCGGTTATTGGTTCGGCAGGAGAGGGCCGCGCCCTGGGCCAGAATACTCGTAGAAGGTGAAGCAAAAAGGCTGCTACTTGCTTGGTAGGAGGCCAAGTAGTCAGCAACGCTTAACGGTTCAATAGACGTAGTAGAGATAGGCATAAGGTGGCAGTCAACTTAGTGGCTGAACCACCCGGAGGTGGCTCAGCAGACGTTTACTTCTTCAGTTGGATACGGCTAATACGGTCGCCGCCTAGTGAGTCATCTTTGCCCTGTGCTTTAGTGACTGCATAGACGTTGCCCTGACCATCCAGGCTGACATGGTTAGGCATGCTGCCTAAGTTCAAATTAGCTAGAATATTGCCGTCAGGCTGAATCACGGTTAGCGTGCCGGCCCCTCGGCTGACGGCATAGGCGACATCTGTGGTGGGATCGAACACGACGTTTAACGCCCCTGCGCCGATTTCTATATCGTGCAGAACTTTGCCTTGCTTGGTGTCAACAATGAGGATGTTGTCACTGCCTTGGCTCGCCACATAGGCATGCCCACGCTTGGCATCAATGGCCACGCCTGAAGCGCTTAGTGCGCCGGGTAACGCAAAAACGGCAGTTTCGTTTTTATTGAGATCCACCGCAAATAATTCATTGGTATTCATCGATACGGTGTACAGCTTGCCTCCCTCTGCATCCAAGGCCAGACTTAAGGGGCTAGGGCGCTCATAACCAGCAGATAGAAGCTCAATGGCAGGAAGTGCTTTGAGGGTTTTAGTGTCAAATACGGCCACAGTGGGAGCCCCTGGTGTAGAGACATACGCACGTTGCTTGTTGCTGTCTATGACTACGTCGCGGGCGTGTGGTGCGGCACCATTTTCAAATTGTTTGACCAGTGACAGATCAGCCTGCTTGTAGACAGCCACCGTATTGCTGCGTGTGTTGGTGACCCACACTGTGCCGTGCTCATCGTCTACCCCGACGCCGTACACGGCTTGTACCTGGCCGTCGTCACGGTCTTGCTGAGCGGCTGGTTTGGCACTAGCGGTAATTTTTAGGGTGTTAGGATCAACTTTGAGCAGTTGGGATTCGCGCACGGGGGGGCGCCCCACCGCCGAGGTCACAAAAATGGCATTGCTTTTAGGGCTATAGGCACTTTGGTAGACGCCGGGCACGAGCGACTCTGTGGTGATGTCAAACTTGTCTTGGCCGCTTTGCGGGAACTTTGTTGAAACTTTAAGTTTAAACACCGCAGCGGTGGAAGGCTCAGCCGCTTGTACCACAATCGCATGTTGCCCTGACTTAGCGTCAGCGGGTAAGGTGATAGTGGTGCTAAAGTTTCCTTTGTCATCCGCTTTTAGTGCTTTTTCAGTGAGTACGTGGCCATTTTGAAGCAAGATAATTTCTTGGCCTGGGGTGAAGGCGCGGCCATTGATGTTCACTTGATCGCCTGCGTAGTGCACGCCCATAGCATTCACCGTGCCATTGAAGTGGGAGTCGGGCTGATCAAAAGTGGCAGCCGCGTACGCGGCGTTAATGCTAAGGCTGAGAGCTGCCAGCGCTAAGCCGGTTTGTTTCAGCCACGTTGTTTTTTTAGAGTTTCTGCAATTGACATTGATTTGCATCATTGTTCCTTATTTGGGAGGCAGTACAGCGTGATTACTGTACTGCGGGGAAACATGTTTCTTGATTAGGACCCGGGCGTTTGCTCGCTTTGGTCTTGATGGTCAAGTGTGCGTAGGCTGGTATTGGACATTCCAAACAGGCCAGCCATGGTGCTACAGGCTAGGCCGCCAATTAAGAACGCTAAAGCAGGGTTAAAAAGGCGTGCCACGAGACCCATCTGCACATTCCCTAGGGCTTGGCCCATAGAGTATTGAGTCATCCATAAGCTGGAGACCCGTCCCAATAAGTGGTCGGGTGTATGACGCTGTACCAGTGCCATCCGTAAAATTTTTGATACGGTGTCGGCCGCGCCCATGAGGGTTAGGCACGCGAGGGACCAATAAAGGGTTTGATAAGCAGGAAGGGCTGCTACGGAGGCGCCCCATAATAAAACGGCGATCACAATGACTCGTCCTGGCTTGGCTGTGTTACGGCACCAACCGCTTAGTAAGGCTGCTGCCGTGGCGCCTACTGCTGGGGCAGCATACAGAAAGCCAGTTGCTTCGGAGCCTAGTGACAGCACTTGCTCGCCCCATTGAGGCATCAAGGCCATAGGAGTCGCCAAGAATAAAGCCCCCAAATCAATGAGTAATAAAGTGCGCAGCAAAGGATGCTGGCGTACGAAATGCAGGCCATCAAGCAGTGATTGCAAAGGAGCTTGGGCGGGGCGATGTTGATTTTGTGGGGGTAGGGAGGGCAGAGCTCGTAACAAGAAGGGGGTGATTAACACGCCACACAGTACGATGAGATAGCAAAAAATGAGGCCAGGCCCAGAGATCAATATTCCAGCCAGAGCGGGCCCGATAATGCCTCCCACTTGCATGGCTAATCCTGATAAGGCAGCCGCGGCGGCCAGTTTTTCACGGCCTACCAATGCCGGCACAGCGGCCATCATGGCGGGAACGCTAATGCCACCTGCGGCACCCCCTATCGCAGCAGCGACATAAATGGGCCAGACCAGTGGTTGGGGCACGAGTGCGTTGGCGACAAAAATTAAGACGCTAATGACATATACGCTGCGTGACCACAGCATCAGCAAGCGGCGGTCCATGCGATCTGACAGTACCCCTCCCACAATGAGTGCACTGACCATAGGAACGGCCATGGCAACGTTGAGCATGGAAACGGCGAAACTCGATTGTGTGAGATCAAAAATTTGGATGCTAGCCGCTACCATGAGCATACCGGTGACTAATACCGTCGCAGCACGCGCTGCATAGGCGTAACGAAAACCGCGGCTCACTTGCAGTGGCGATATATCAATGAAAAAGCGCTGTAAAGACATCGTTATTCCCCAGTCGTAAGCAGCGTAGCCTCGGCCGCGAGCATATGCGCTTGCATGAGAGGCGCAATGGTTTGCGTGGCAAGAGGGCCAGTAAGGTGGGCATGTAGGGAGTCGATGGGGTGCACGTCTATGGCTTGAATATAGGGACGCCACATGGAGGGGTGTAAGTGGGTGCCCTGATGATCTAGGGCTGCCTGTATATACAGAGCCTTGCCCGCATAGTGGGCATGCTGGTGGCGCCGAACTAAGGCGTTGTTTTGGGCGACGACTTGGAAGATGGCGTTGAGCCTGTCGTCAGCAAGAGCCGCCAAGGGGTGAGATTGGCTGCGCAAAAAGTCAATAACCCCGGTGCGTGTGAGGGCGACATGGGGCAGGGTGTCTGGGTCGTGTCCGGCAATGTGAAGCAGAGCTTTGTAGACGGCATCCTCGGCCGGCTCAGGCTGATCGCGCCAAGCATCGCTGGGGTAGGCATCTAGCATGGCCAATAGGCCTACTGGTTCACCGCGCGCTTGTAATTCTACTGCCATGGCATGAGCAATTATGCCGCCTACCGACCAGCCAGCAAGGTGGTAAGGTCCGTGAGCCTGTAGAGCTTGTATCTGATCCACATAGTCGCTTGCCATAGCGTGCAAACTTTGGTTCAAGTGGCGCGTTTGCCCATCTAGGCTGCGCGCTTGTAAACCATAGATTGCCCGGCCTTGCGGCAGCTCGCGTGCCAGTTGACCATAGCACCAGCCTAGGCCACCCGCGGGGTGTATCGTAAATAAGGCAGGTAAAGAGGGCTCATCTGCAGGGCGCAGGTGCAAAATAGGGCCAAAGCCATCTTCGTGGGCTGTGCCAGTTTGTGTAGAGCGTGTGTGCAGATGCTGTGCTAAGCGACGTACACTGGGGTATTCAAAAATCGTACCAATCGAGACGTCTAGGGCTAAGCGCTGACGTAAGAGAAGTGCGAGCCGCGCGGCCAGCAAAGAGTGCCCGCCCAAGGCAAAAAAATCGTCATCGGCATAGACGGGGCTGCCGTCGCGTGACAGCACCTCGTTAAAGGCGGCAGCAATGGTTTGTTGCAGGGCGCCTTGTAGGGCAGCGCCCCTTTGACGTGCGCGGATAAAGGGTGCTGGTAGCGCTTTGCGATCAAGCTTGCCATTCGGGGTGACAGGTAGTTGCTCGAGCCACATGACGGCGGCAGGCAGCATATAGTCTGGCAGTTTTTGCGCCGCAAAGTCGAGTAAAGTTTGGCTGTCGGTTGCTTGACCAGGGTGAGCGACGACATAAGCCACAATGGCCTGCTGATTGGCTTGATCTTGGCGGGCAATGACCGCTAATTGAGCCACTGCTGGGTGTGTCGCTAATACGGCTTCAATTTCGCCCAGCTCTATACGTTGCCCGCGCAATTTAACTTGATGATCGGAGCGTCCTAAAAAAAGGAGAGCCCCATCAGGACGCCAGCGAGCGATGTCTCCGGTGGCATACATGCGCGTGCCATGAACCGGGTAGGGATCGGGAACAAAACGTTCTTGGGTAAGAGCCTCTTGGCCCCAGTAGCCTTGGGCGAGTTGACGCCCTGCTAAATACAGGTCGCCGTTGACACCGGGAGGCACGGGGCGCAGATATTCATCTAGCACATATAAAGCGGTGTTCCACACTGGGTAGCCGATGGGAATAGGCTGGGAGGTGTCTTGCGCACTAGCTGGCCAGTAGGAAACATCGACGGCGGCCTCGGTGGGGCCATAGAGGTTATGCAGTTCGGCCTGAACGGTGCGATGAAAGCGGTCACGCAAAGCTGCGGGGAGCTCTTCACCGCTGCAAAATACTAAACGTGTTTGCAGGTCTTGGGCGCTAGGCTCGTCTAGGAAAGCGGCCAGCATGGAGGGCACAAAGTGCAAGACGCTGATATGACGCTCGCGTATCAGGTGGGCGATGTGTCTAGGGTCTCGATGCGCATCGGGCGGGGCTACTACTAAGCAGCCACCCGCGATAAAGGCGAGGAAGAACTCCCATACCGATACATCAAATGTCGCGGGGGTTTTTTGCAAAATCCGATCGTGAGTATTGATTTGGTAATGGGTTTGCATCCACAGCAAGCGATTTACAATGGCGCTATGGTTAATCAGCACCCCTTTTGGTGTCCCTGTAGAGCCCGAGGTATAAAGCAGATAAGCGGGGTCTTGCGGGGTGGCGGGGCAGTCGTCGCAGTATCGACGGGGGTAGCGCAGGTCTACTTGTACTGTTGGTAGCGCAAACGATTCCTGACCAGTTTGGATGATGGCACGCGCTTGGGCAGAGGCTAATATAGCGGCTAGGCGATCGTGGGGTTGTTGTATATCTAACGGCAAATAGGCCGCTCCTAAACGGCATATGGCCAGAATACTGACGATTAGTTCAACCGAGCGCGGTAAGGCTACGGCAACAATGTCGCCCTTGATCACACCTTGATCCTGTAACTGAGCGGCTACGCGTTGGCTGCATTCATCGAGCTGCGCATAGGACAATAGTTGTCCTTCAAACTCTAGTGCGGGAGCCTGAGCGCGTGCCTGTAGTTGGGGCGCAATCAGTTGCCATAGTGTGACGTCTGGCACGGGATGCTGCGTTTGGTTAATGGTGTAAATCCAGTGCTGGTGCTCTGCCTGAGTCAACGTGGGAACCTTAACCAAGCTTTCGCTATGTAGGGCTTGGAGCAAGAAATCGTGTAAGCGCACTTGATGCGTATGCAGTGCTTCTTGGGTGTACAGTTTGGGGTTGGCCTCTAGCTCTATGCGCATGCCTGCGCCATCGGCAGCCGCTCTGAAGGTAAAGTTTATATCCTCGACCGGGCCAGCGCACAATACGGTTTGGCTGGCCTGCAAGCCGGCCTGTTCATAAGCGGCATCAAAGGGCAGCATATTGATGATGGGGCCATGCAGACGTTGCAAGCCTCCCAGCAGCCCCAAGTCGCGCCGTAGTTGCTCACTGCGATAACGACCGTGGCGGCGCGCTTGACGTAAAAGTTTGCTCACAGCAATCAGGTAGTCATTCAGCGGCAGTTGTTCATCGACATGAATGACCACAGGCATCACGTTCATGACAGTGGCGACAGCGCGTGCGCTGGCACTGCCTAAGCGCCCCATGTAAGGAACGCCCACGGTGCATGGGTTTTGGCGGGTATGGCGCTTAACATAGGCACTGCATAAAGCGGTGAGAATATCAGGCCAACTGATTTGGGTTTCGTGGACTTTGGCTTGTAATACCTGTACCAACTGCGCACTTGCTGTACGCCGATCAAGTAAAAAGTGATGCGCACTTAAGGCGGTTTGTTCAGTCAGACTGAGGGCTGGCTCGGCTTGCGCCAGATGATCGCGCCAAAACTGACGATCTTGTTGTGCTTGTTCTGACTGCCTATAGTGGGCGTCTTCCGCGAGCACGAGATCAAAACTGGCTAAGGGTGTGCCCAAGTCGCGGTTCTCGAGTAGCGCATGGTAGAGCCTGACTACGCGTGACTCGATGAGCGCCATGCCGTAACCATCAGCCGCCAAATGATGCACTCGCTGATACCACTGTACGTGATCATCGGCCAAGATAAACAGAATCTGTCTGGATAGTGCCTGCGTATCGGTGTGCGTTGGGCGGTGCAAGTCGTCCTGCATGATTTGCTGGGCTTGTGCCAGCGCATCCGCTTGATCGCTTAAGGTCATCACTTCGACTTGTGGGCAGGCGTGAGCCTGCAATTGTTGCTCTGGTCCCTGAGCGCTCTGACGAGTACGTAGGCTTAACGAGTCGGCCTCTTGTAGGGTCAGATTAATAGCACGGATAAACAGAGCTAGATTTAGCGGACTGCGAATGTCGGTGCAGTGCCCGGTATTAAAAATAGGGTTCTGTGGATCTAAGCTTTGGGCGTACCAAAGGCCTTCTTGTGCCTGAGTGAGGGGGCGCCAAGAGGAGCTAGTATGCATAGACGCAGGGGATGGAGCGTGATTCATGGCTGGCTGATTTATGCTTGCTGGCCGTTATTGACAAGCGCCCACCATTGGCCCAGGGTGAGTACGGCCGCCATTTCCGAGAATTCCAACTGCGCACCCGATTCGCGCCAGCGCGTGGCTAAAGTCATGATGCGCATGGAGTCGAGCCCTAGGTCTAGTAGGTTGTCATCATCGTGAATATCGCTAGGGTCTTCGTGCAGCATGGCGGCAATGTCGCCACGCATACTTTCTAACGTGATAGGGAAAGAAGGAGTAGACATGGTGTATTAGTGTTCAGAGTTATTTTGTAGCTGCGCGCGTAATTGGGCCCGTAGTTCTTTGCGGCTAATTTTGAGTGCTGCTGTTTCTACAAACTGGTCAACAAAGACCACTTGGTCAGGCACTTTAAAATCGGCTAAACCACGTTCACGTATCCAGCGCTTAATTTCTACGGGGCGGGGTTTTTCCGCTTTAGGAATAATGAAGGCGCAACTGCGTTCACCTAAAAATTCATCGGGTATGGAGACAACGGCAGCGTCAAACACTTGTGGGTGTGCGAGTAAATGATCTTCAATTTCTTCGGCAGAGATTTTCTCTCCGGCGCGGTTGATATGATCATTAGCCCGTCCTTGCACGACCAGATAGCCTTCGGCGGTGCGCCGTACGATATCTCCAGTGCGATAAAAACCGTCGTTAGTGAATGAGCGTGCATTGGCGCTTGGATTGTTGTGATAAGCGCGAATGGTGTAAGGGCCGCGGGTGAGCAAGTAGCCCGGTTCGCCTTCAGGTACAGCTCGGCCTTGATCATCAACGATAAGGATTTCGTCGTCAGGGCTAATAGGGCGGCCTTGGGTGTGAACGATAAGGTCGTCACTGTCGTCTAGGCGCGTGTAGTTGATTAAGCCTTCGGCCATGCCAAAAACTTGTTGCAAGGTCACACCCAGCACGGGGCGCACGCGTTTGGCTACCTCGGCCGCTAGCTTTGCGCCACCCACCTGTATGACTTTTAAGCTATGGAGCTGAGCCTTGTTATGGCTGGCTGCTTCTAACCACAGCAACAGTAGGGGAGGGACTAGACTGGTGTCCGTCACGCCTTCTCGTTCAATTAAGGTGAAACATTGTTCTGGGCTAGGCACTGTGCTGAGCACCACTTTGCCACCCACGTAGAGCGTGCCTAAAAAGCCCGGAGAGCTCATGGGGAAATTATGAGCTATGGGCAAAGCGCCTAAGTACACGCTGCGTGCGTCTAGGCCGGCAATTTTGGCGCTTTCGCGCAGGGTGTAAATATAGTCATCGTGGGTGCGCGGAATGAGCTTTGACAGACCCGTGCTGCCCCCGGAAATCTGTAGGAAGGCCACATCCGAGGCTTGTGCAGCATTGATAGGGACAGCTTTTCCTTGCCCTTTTGCTTGCACAGAGTGCAAAGCGGTGAATTCTTCTGATTGGCCGACGATATAGATTTTTTCGACGTGTGGACAGCGCTTTTGTAGCTCGCGGGCGAGCGGCAAATAGTTAAAGCCGGCGTGTTGGTCGACACCAATATAGGCAACGGCCTGCGCGTCGTTAGCGAAGTGCTCAGCTTCAGCGATGCGGTGAGCCGGAAGGACATAAACGGGGATCAGACCAATACGGAACAGGGCAAAGATCACGCTGATGAATTCAGGGATATTCGGCAGATGCACAAGTACGCGCTGGCCTTTTTCTAAGCCGTGTTGCAGCAGGCCGGCAGCAAGCTCATTTGCGTACTGGTTCAGTTGGTGGTAGCTCCAGCGTTGCTCACCGCCGACGATGGCTTCGCGGTCGGGATGCTGTTGGGCGCGATCATGTAACCATTGGCCAAAGGTTTCGCCTTGCCAATAGCCTTTTTCACGGTAGCGCTGCGCAAATTCAGCAGGCCATGTTTGTTGAGGGATAATGTTATTGCTCATGATAATGAGAACTATTGCATATATTGGTAAAGTTGTCAGCGATGACGTGACGTTTTATGTGTTTTTGCAGGTCACTCAAGCCGTAGCTGACATATTTTGGCTGGCCCTGCGGGGGCTGACTGCACCACGCCAAGGAATAGCTTTGGTGCCAAAGGCGGCTACCTACGTGTAAGCCGTTGAGAATGGGGTGAGGCGAATGCACTTGAGCTTGTGCGGCACTAGTTGGGACTAGCTCTAACTCAAGCGGGGAGATGGCAAAGCCTGTTCCGGCGGCTTTTAGGGCAGCTTCTTTGGCACACCAGGCGCGATAGAAGTCCTCGGTGCTGTGTATGCTTTGCTGTTCTTGCGGGGTAAAGCAACTGCGAATTAGCTCAACTTCTGGTGCCCCGGCGTGCTGTTCTATGTCTACGCCCACAGCAAAGGGCGCCAGGGCGACCACCACCCATTGGCCACTATGAGAAATATTCATGTGCCATGCGCTGTCTGGGTAAGAAATTACCGGTTTACCTTGAGGCTCTAGTTGAAAGCGAATTGCTAAGGGGGAGCAGTGCAGCTTATCTGCGAGCAATAAACGAGTGGCGGCATGGGCCAAAATGCTGCGTAGTTGATCTGCGTGTTGGCGTCGTCGCTGCCAATGTTGCAGTTGCAAAGCGGGGATGAGCTGGCGCAAATAGCGTTCTTGTTGATAGGCTAGGCTTAAGGGGAATAGGTGCAGTTCTATCACAGGCCTATTCCTAGGTATTGTTGCTGTTGCGCGATATTATCTTGCCAAGCGAGCACGTCACCATCAAATACCAGCCTGCCGTTAAATAGTACCAATGCCCGTTGAGCAACGCTTAGGGCCAGCGCAGCATTTTGTTCAGCCAAAATGAAGGTATAGCCTTTAGCTTGGAGACGTTGCAACTGGGGCTGTAGCACTTCGGTGATGGTCATAGGGGCGAGACCTTCACTGGGTTCATCTAAAACAAGGATACGCGCCTGGGTGAGTAGGGCTCGGGCAAGCGCTAATAGCTGCCGCTCGCCCCCGCTTAAGGCCGAGCAGCTTTGCCGCCTACGTTCATAGAGGCGGGGCATTTCAGCGTAAATTTCTTCTAGGCTAATGAATGAGGGCTGGTCTGCTTTCTTGTGCAGTTGCGCCAGGCCTAAGCTTTCTGCCACGCTTAGTGTGGGGAACACACCGCGCCCTTGGGGAACTAAGGCAATACCTAATCGGGCTACTTGATGGGTAGCAAGGCCTGCGATTGAGCGTTGTTGAATGTTGATGCTACCTTGCCAGCGCGGCCCTATATTGAACAGACAATGTAATAGGCTGGTTTTGCCCGCGCCGTTGCGCCCTAGTAAGGCAATGCTCTGTCCTGCAAGCAACTGCAAATCAATATGATGCAGTACGTGGGCTTGTTGGTAGTAGGCATCGAGTGCTTGAATCTGTATGAGCGGGTTCATGGGCTGACTCCAGGTAAACCGGCAGCCCCTAAATAGGCCTGTTGTGCAAGAGGGTGTCGCTTGATGCGATCAGGGGTGTCGCAGGCAAGTAGATTTCCTTGGCTCAGCACGGCAACACGCTGGCAATGCTGCATGACAATGTCGATATCATGGCTAATCAGGAGAATGCTGCATTGGTGTCTATGGGTGTGCACAAGTGTCATGACGGCACGAGATTCTGCTTGTGACAGCCCCGCGGTGGGCTCGTCGAGTAATAGCAACTGGGGTTGTTGGGCCAGGCAAAGCAGTACGTCCAAGATGCGTTGTTCGCCATACGAGAGGGTGGCAGCCATCTGTTCCTGTTTGGTGGCCAGTGGAGTACCTTGTAGTAGCTCACTGGCTAAGGCTTGGCTGCTTACCAACGATTGCTTAGAGCGCCACCAGCGATACGCACTACCTAGGCGAATTCGTATGGCCATGGCCAGATTGTCGAGCAAGCTGAGTTCGGGAAAGATACGGCTAGTTTGAAAGCTGCGGGCCATCCCTAAGCGTGCGCGCTGGCTAACGGAGAGCGTGGTAATGACTTGTTCAGCCATATATAACTGGCCGCTATCGGCCGCAGTTTGACCACTAATGATATTAAATAAGCTGGTTTTGCCTGCTCCATTGGGGCCAATGAGACCGAGTATTTCAGCAGGCTCTACGCGTAAGTTGATGTCATTGAGTATACGTAGGCCGCCGATTTGGCGGTTGACGTGCTCTAGGCGCAGTAAAGGCGGGTTCATGAGCCTTTCCTACGAATCAAACCGTGCGGCATAAAGAGCACGGTGGCGACAAAAATTAGACCGATAACGAGCTGCCAACGTTCGGTGTATGAGCTGATGTAGGTTTGAATAAACAGGTAAATTAGGGCACCTAGAAAGGCGCCTTGGAGGCTGCGTATGCCGCCAATCACACCCATAATAATCAGCGTGGCCGAGAAGCTCCAGTGCACTTGGGTAGGGCTGATGTATTGATTGATAAACGGATAAAGGCTGCCGGCGGCACCGCACACCACGCCGGTTAATAAGGCCGCGTGCAGGCGTATGCGCCACAACTGATAGCCGAGCGCTTGCATGCGCAAGGGTTGATCTCGAAGTCCAGTTAGCGCCAGCCCAGCAGGGCTATGTAGATAGCTGCGCAGGCAATACCAAGCCCCTATGGCGAGCAGGCTGGCCAGTACAAAAAGGTGTGCAGCGTGATTGATCTCCCAGCCCCCTACGCTTAGTTTAGGAAAGCCTCTTAAACCATCTGCACCGCCACTGACATCTCGCCAGCGAAACACGACTTCCCACACCAACTGTCCGCAGACTAGGGTTAATATCATAAAAAACAAGCCACTTGAGCGTAGGCTTAGCAGGCTAATTAGGGCGGCGAGCAAGGCGCCGCTAAGCATTCCTAGCAAAAGCATGACAAATAGGTTGGCGCCTAGAAACTGACTGCTCCAGGCGGCGACATACGCCGCGCTACCAAACACGGCGCCTTGCGCCAGGGTAACCAGCCCCCCGTGGCCAATTAAGACATTGACGCACATGACGGCACACGCAATCAGCATGGCTTCGGCCAGAAAGCGCCACAGAAAGCCATCGCCCAAAATAAGGACTACCACGATGCTTAAGGTATAGAAGCTGACCAAGCCTAGCGGAGCGGGCAAGCGGCACTTGAGCGTCATACTTGTCTGCCTAGACGAGACTGTAAACCCTGTGGCCAGAGTAAAAGTAAGCCCAGCATGACTGCTAAACTCAGTGCGTTGGCAAAGGAGGGCAGCAGTACGCGACTGAAGGTGGTGACAAAGCCTAGGATTAGCGCACACAATAAGGTGCCCCGTATGTTGTTGAGCCCGCCTATCACTACCACTAGCAAAGCCAAGACAAGAATTTCTTCATCCAGCCCTGGATAGACTGATAGCATCCCAGCGCCTAAGGCTCCGCCTAGACCACTTAGGCCGGCGGCTAGCACCATGCCTAGGGTAAATAAACGTTTAGTATTGATGCCTAGTGTTTCGACGATTTGTGCGTCCAGCACGGCGGCACGGATGGCCGCTCCCCATAGGGTGTGATCCAGACAATACCAACACAGCAAGGCAAGTAGCAAACCGGTCACAATAATAAACAGACGATAGATGGGGAAGGGTAGCCCTAGTATCCAGACGCCGCCACGTAGCATGTCAGGCAGTAGTGGCGAAAGGGTGTCGGCACTAAATCCCCACCGCATGAGGTCAGCAAAAATAATGGCAATGCCGTAGGTGAGTAACACCTGCATTAGGTGAGGGCGTTGATAAAAGCGGGCAAAGGGGAAGCGATCCAGAAGTAAACCGACTAAGCCGGTGAGCACAAACGCAGCCGGAAATGCCAGCCACCATGGTGCGCCACTGGCGAGCCATTGCACGGCGATATAACCGCCCAACAGAAAAAATGAGCCATGTGCTAAGTTAATAAAATTCATTAGGCTTAGCACTAAAGACAAGCCTAAGCCTGCCAACATGAGCAGGACTGAAAACGACAGGGCGTTTAAGGTTTGGAGCAGGTAGTAAGACACGGTATGCAAGGCTACGATTGAGGTCCGGGGTCCTGAATCCCTTGATAGGTATGGATAACGGTATTAAAAGCTGTGCCCTGTGGATCTTGCTGAACTTCGTTGACGTAGATATCCAAGATGGCTTGGTTATTACGTGGATCAAACGCCAAAGGGCCAAAGGCGGTTTGTATAGGCTTGGCCAGCAAATGTTCTTTAAAGGCATCAAGCTGGCTGATGTCGCCTTGTACCGCATCAACGCCAGCGTGTATCACTTGACCCATGACGTAGCCCGATGTACTGGCTTCGCCAGGTAAGCGTTGGCGAGTTTTTTGATAGGCCTGCACGAACTCTTGGGCAGCGGGTGCGCCCGGCGACTGATGGAAGGTGTTGACTCCCCCCATCGCAGCGTTCCCTACAGCGGGGATGACATCCTCTTGGTCGAAAATGGCTCCTGGGCCAATGACTTGAATGTTATCGTGCAGTTTGTAGTCTTGCATTTGTTGCAAGAAGCGGACTGCATCGGCACCAGCTAAAAAGGTGTAAAGGAAACGAGGTTGTTCGGCGGCGATATTCATGATCAGCGGCGCGAAGTCCGAGGTGCCTAAAGGGGTCCAGATACGCTTGCCGAGTTGTCCGCCTTGTTCTTGGTAGGTGTTGGCGAAGTCTTCGATATATTCGCGCCCTGCTGTGTAATCGGAGCCTAGCGTCATGCCACCGGACTTTTCTACTTGATTGTAGGTCCATAGGGCGCCCGTATGGCCTAGCATCCAACTGGTTTTGGTGGTGCGGAATACGTAAGGGCTGGCGGCATCACGGGCCAAAGCATTGGCTGCAGCGTTGGCAATAAAGGTAGGTAAGCGTGCGTCGTGAACAATATCACGTATGGCCAGGGCAATATTGGCTGCAATGACGCCACCTAATATATCCACTTGGTCGCGTGCGATCAGCTTGCGTACTTTGCGTATGGCTTCATCAGGCTTGCCGTGGTCGTCCTCAATAATTAGCTCGACTTTTCTGCCGCCCATTTGGTAATTAGATTGCTCCAGATACAGCTCTAAGCCCGCACGCATACTGGCCCCTAAAGAGGCAAAAGGCCCCGACAAGGAGGTAAGTAGCGCAATTTTTAGTGGCTTTTCTTGTGCATGCGATAGTTGTGGCACCATGCTTAGCCAAGGAGCTAACGAGGCAGCAGCAAGTAATTGACGGCGGGTAATAGACATCTGGGACATAGGTTTTTGCAGCACGTTGAGCGGATAGGCGACGGTAAGCACTACTACGAAGTGGTAATGTTAATCGTTATCATTTTAGGTTCTTGTTCAGCTTAACGCTAGCGCTTTATCGGGTCAAGCGTCGCTAAGGCTTTTCTGGGCTAATGCGAGTGCGGCTAATGTAGCCTGAGCCAAGACTTGGCCATGCCCCGCCTGTTCGAGTGTGATGAAGCGGCTGTGTTCCACTTTGGGTTGCACGGTGCTTTGCAAGCGTTGCATCAGGGCTAGTGTGGCTATACCGCCTTGCCTAGGGGCGGAGCCTTGTTGGGCATGGGGATACCATTTTTCGTCGCAGCCTGCTATGAGGGTGAAAGCAGAATCAGACTTGCCTGACCAGGAGTCGAGTTGGTGCCAAATATATGGGGCGCGCCACCACAAGGAAGGGCTGGCGCAGATAAAGTGTTGCACGGGGGCGAGGTCGCGCATTAAGGCATACAACACAAAAAGACCAGCGTAAGAGTGCCCGAAGAGGCTGATACGTCGCCTGTCTAGCTGGGGATAGGTATGCGTAAGGGTGGTGAGTTCAGCCCGCAGCACAGCTAAGAAAGTATCCGCCCCCCCGCATTGCCACTCCGGCACCCTCGGGTCAGGCCATGCTTGTCCTTGTGTGTTACTGGGGGTGTAGTCCCAGGCGCGACATAGGCGGATGTGTGCTGGTGTTCCACCATAGTAGGGGTACAGCACAGCACATTGAGACAAAGCAGGGTGGTCTGATGCGAGGGCAATAGGCCAGGTCCAATCACCATCTAGCAGGCATAACAACGGCCACCCTTTTTCAGGCGCCGGGGTAGCGGGCAGGCTCAGACCAAAGTGTAATGCTGGTTTGTCTTGGGCCTGCGGTAGGCTCCACAGGTGTTCCAGGCGCTGCATTAGGGTTGCGCAGGCTGAGCGTTTAGGTCAGTGATAAACGTACCGCGTAAAGGCACCGTCAGAAATCGCTGATTGACTTCGTCTATGGTGGCTTGTGGGGAGACGTCATGGAATAGCTCGGGGTGGATCCAGCTGGCCAGTGCCTCAATGAAGATCATATGCAAGGGGGAGTCATTGAAGGCATGCCAAATGCCGTGGCTGTTGCCGTTGAGTACAGCGGGCAAGGCTTGAAGGCGATTGGCTTGAATTATAGACATTAAACTTGCTCTGGCTTGCTCTGGGGTGGTGTCGGTACCGATATGTAAGCCTGCCTGAGTGCGCTTGCCTGACCCCGTGCCCGTAGCGACATACACGTGGGGGCGCTGTGCATGGATGTATTCGAAATTCAATTTTCCGGTTGCGTTTTTAATGACCTTGGCACCAATGTTTTGTCCGCCAGCAAAGCTGATCATGTCATTAAATGTGCCGGTGCCGGGTGAGTTGCAGCAATCTGTGCTGCCCGCATGGGCGTGGATAAAAACAGGTGGTCGTTGGGCGGGGTCTGTGTCGGCTAAACGCTGGGCCACCCGGTCCATATGCTCTTGGTAAAACTGAATAAATTCGTCCGTACGTTCAGTTTGGCCTAAGGCATAGCCTAAAGCCTTGATACTGGGTACGGTGTTTTTCATTGGTTCAACAAAGAAATCAATGACAATGACAGGTACGTTGGCCGCTTTCAAACGCTGGAGTAAGGCCGAGTCCTCTGGGTTCTGGCCTGGCGTGAGGCCGGCGAAACTGGCGGTGAGTACAACCAGGTCTGGGCGTAGCGCTAGGGTTTGTTCGATAGAAAAAGAGTCAGCAGTGTGACGGGCGACGACCGCTACGTCAGCCAGTGCGGGAAACTGCTGCACATATTGCTGGTATTCGTTTGAGAACGATGTGCGAAATTCGTCAGACCAACCTATTAGTATGTCAGCCGGGTTGGGGTGTAGCAGTGCCATGACGGGAAAATGTCGTGCCTGGGTGATCACCACTCGTTTGGCGGGTTCGGGTAGGGTGACTTCGCGCCCTAGGGCATCTTGGATATGTATGGCTTGAGCTTGGGCGAATGGGCTGGCAAAGGCTAAGCAAAGCATACTCAGGAAAAGTCGAAATATTTTCATTTTTGACCTATAAGATGGGGCTACGCAAACCATCAATAACAATATGAGAGGTGCCTAACGAGCAGTGTTCTACGCGTGCTTGAACGCCGTAAGCCTGAGCAAGGGCAGTAGGAGTAATCACATCGCCGGGTTTGCCTTGTGCAAGCAAGCCGCCATCATGAATGAGCAAGGCATAGTCGCAATGACGTAAAGCGATGTTCAAGTCATGGAGAACGATCAAAGTGGTTATTCGATGGTTATGGGTTTCTTGGGCCAGCAGATCCATCACATGGAACTGATAGTTAAGGTCTAGGGCTGACAACGGCTCATCCAACAACAATAGGCGTGGCTTGCGAATGAGGGCTTGCGCTAAACCCACAAGTTGTTTTTGCCCACCAGAGAGCTGGTCTAAGTAATGCATAGCAAGGTGCTCTATACCTAGACGTTGCAGCATTTGCATGATGCGCTCGTGTTCTTGTGTCGTTGCCGGGCTAGGGTGCCCCGAGGCATTAGCCGCCACGAGGACTGATTCGAATACGCGTAGATGCACGGAGGCCGGCAAGGATTGCGGCAAGTACACGACGTGTTGGGCACGCTCTTCAAAGCTCAAACGGGTAAGGTTTTGCCCATCTAGGGACACCTGCCCTTGCTGAGCTTTGTGCAAACCCGCGATAGCTTTAAGTAACGTTGATTTGCCGCAGCCGTTGGGCCCTAGTAGGGCTACCAGTTGCCCTGCCTGAAGCACAGGTTCAAGCGACAAGGAGGAGATGACAGTACGCTTGCCATAGGCAAGGCTTAGGTTTTGGATGTCAAGCATACTTATTTCATTTGGCGACGCAACACGACACCCAGGAAAAAAGGCACGCCTACCAATGAGGTGACAATGCCTACCGGCACAATAATTCCGGGGACGATGTTTTTAGAAGCAATGGAGGCGAGTGAAAGAATAACGCCACCCACCAAAGCACTGCCAGGTAAGTAAAAACGGTGATCTTCGCCAAACATACGGCGAGCAATATGCGGGGCGATGAGGCCAATAAAGCCTATAGTGCCTACAAAAGACACCGCTAAGGCCGAGAGCAAACTAATGCGTATGAGGGCGGTTAAACGCAAGCGCGGTACGTTAATACCGAAGCTGGCCGCACGGTCTTCGCCAAGGCGTAAAGCGGTGAGCTTCCAGGTGTCACGCAGTGAAAGCGGCAAAATAATGCAAAACAAGGCCAGCATAGTACCGACTTTGGCCCAAGAAGCCCGGGTCAAACTGCCTAGAGTCCAGAATACAAGCCCTTGTAAGGCTTCGGCGCTGGCCACGAACTGCACCAGAGAGACCATGGCGTTAAAGGAGAACACCAAGGCAATGCCAAAGAGGACTAAGTTGGCTGTGCTCATTGCCCCCCAGCGGGCCACGGCATCTAGCAGTAAGGCCGAAATGAGGGCAAACCCAAAGGCATTGGTGGCAATCGTCCAAGATTGTGGCACTCCGGGTAAGCTTAGGTCCAACACAATAGCCAGCGAGGCGCCAAATGCCGCAGCAGAGGAAATACCTAAGGTAAACGGGCTGGCTAAGGGGTTATTTAAAATGGTTTGCATTTCCGCCCCAGCTAGCCCCAAACTTAAGCCTATAGCCATGGCCATCAGGGCGTAAGGTAAGCGAATTTCCCAGACAATGACACGGGTGGTTGGGTCTGCAGCATCGGGTTGGAACAGAGCGTGCAGAAGCTCACTTAAGCCTAGGCCCGAGGGGCCCAGCATGAAATCGGCGAGAATGGATAAAACGATAATGCACGATAAGCTACCCACTAGCAGCCAGCGGCGTTTTATGATTCGTTGATAGTCAGTAATAGGGGTAGCGTGACCGGGCATCTGAAGTTAAATGAGAACTGTTTACCTAGAAAGGCAGTATAGTTGATATTGACTTGATTTGTACTTAACGACGACAGAGTTTCATGCAGCAAGCGCATTTTTTTATCAATGGCCCGCAGGGGCGCGAGTACAGAGTGTCTTTGGCTTGGCCTTCTATGTCGGCTCCAGCACAGGGTTGGCCTGCCGCCTTGGTGCTAGATACCCCACAGTTTGAACGGCTTGTGGGGCATACTTTGGCGCTTGAGCCAGATTGGCCTGCCGCGTTAATTGGCGTGGGTTACGTAGACACCGTTGAGCGGGAAGCCGATTATCCCCCCTGCGATGCCGTGGGTCGGGCGGGTGGCGCCGCACATTTTTTAGCATTTTTGCAGCAGTTGGTACTGCCTGCCGTTCAGGCAAGGCTTGCGGTGGATCATCGTCAGCTATGCTTATTTGGTCATTCTCTGGCGGGTTTATTTGCCTTGTATGCAGCAACGCATAGCCGTCGGGTATTTCAGGCGTTTGTCGTCTCTAGCCCCTCTGTATGGTGGGCCCAGGGGCAGGCGGTTCAAGCGTGTTTACGCGCTATTGTCTCTGCTCCACCAGCAGAGCCTAAAAGACAGTTATTGATCAGCGTGGGTGAATATGAGCAGTCTTTGAGCCCACAAGAGCAGGAGTTGGAATTGACTGAGAGACAGCGCCGTTACCAGCGTCGCAGCGAGCGCCGCATGGTTGATGGAGCACGTGAATTGGCACAGCGCCTGCAACGTCACGCCGATTTTCAGGTCAGCTTTAGATTGATCCAAGCATGTGGGCACGGGGAGGCTGCTATCCAAGCGTTTGTTCAGGGGTGGCGTTTTATTTTAAATAGGTCTGATCTGTAAAAGGGCTTGCACCTATAGGGCTGCCTCAGTGGCCAATCTTGTTATAGAGTGGGCGGTCAGCACCACTTACCATAAAGACGGTAAAATCAGCGGAGTGCTCTGTAAGCACGAGCCGGTTAAGCTGCTCGTGCCTTTTTATTTGAGCTTTGTACGTCTCTCGCTTTGAGCCAGATAAAGCTTTTGGCACTCGCTGACTTCCCTATTTTTTGAGCATATATGGCTGCTTCTGGCCCGGACTTATCTGTGACCGACTCTTTTTCTCCGTTGCAAGACGATTTATTGGCATACCCTGCTTGGCTTGATTATCCTCGTTTAGAGGCCACGGCGCGCCGTATCCTAAAAAAGGGGCGTTTTGACGAGCGGGCGGCCATATCGAGTCTATTATTTAAAGTGTGGCGGCTGCCCGAGCAAGCGCCTTTACTAAGTGTGGTGCTTGAGTACGAGTTAAACCAAGCAGGGTTTGTGGCACATTTACAAAGCCGCGGTGCTCCACAAGCCGTATGTGAGTGTCTGCAGCTACTAATCACCATGAGTCGCGCTGCCTGTACCGAGGCTGAGTTTGTTCAGGCGCACGTTGGCTTAGAGCACTGGCGTAAGGCGTTGGCCGCCGGTATAGGGTCACAGGAAATCATGCCCAGTGCGCCTTGGACAGTCTCTGAGCAGCGCGAACGCTTAATGGCCATTGCGATTGCGTGGCAGGCTCATCCTTTAGTAGGTGCTTATCGTTGGCAATGGCAAGAAGAGTTTGAACGCGAGCGACGACGCGAGCAGGAGCAGGCTCAGGCGCGCCGCGAACGCGAGCAGGCCCTAGAGCGTGAGCGCGCACAACAAGCGGATCAACTGGCGCAGGCGCGCGCTCGGTTAGAACAGATGTTTGTGCAGGCGGGGGTGGGCGAGGATCACTTTCCTGAAACGTTATTTACCGCCCTGCAGTCAGGAGCAGGAGCCCGCGACTTTATGACGGTGCACGGGCGCGGCGCCAGTGCTGCCGTATTGCGTGACCTGTATTGCTTGACTGACACGGCTTATCGTCAATTACAACGCTTGCAGTCCGAGCGTGAAGCTCAGTTGAAAGCCGAGCGTGCTGAACGCTGGGAGTGGGAACAAGCCTGCATAGGATCTGAGGCAACAATGGCTTTGCTGGGCATAACGCGCAGTGAGTATGAGGCCTGGATAGCGGATAAACGTCTGCCCGTGGTTCGTGTAGAGCGTGGCCGAGCCAAAAAGGGAGGGGCTGCCCTGATGCATCATCCTTCACAGCTAGCCGCCCTAACTCCGGAGTTGATTGACTCGTGGCGCACGAAGGATATGGCGGGCATGAATGCTCGTCAGCGTAATGCTTATCAGCGTAGTGTAGATCGAGCGCGTGCCCAATGGCTGCAAGCGCAGGTGCTCGAGCGCATGGAGCAGCAGTTCAGTTGCCACCACGAGCCAGATCCCGATGACCCCACGCGCTTGCGCTGGTTAAAAGATGTGTTCTTACCTATTTATATTGCTGATATAGATAGGCCAGAATGGCGGGCAAATGTACAAATGTCTGTAGCCCTACCCTTGCCGCGTACCTTGGCTGATCAAGAACGTTTGCCTGGGCGTTTGGAGGTGGCGTTTGGTGCTGCTGCGCAAACACGCTTGATCAGCTTGTTGCAAGATACCGTGGAAGGTTTTTTAAGTACTCAGCGGCCCATGGTATCGGCCCAGGCCTACCGCGATTTGCAGCAGGCCTTACGCCAGGTGCTAGAAGACGGTATCAGCCAAGACGCTATTCAGGCGGGCAATTTGGAGGCTTACTTGCGCCATGGGCCGGTACGCCGTATTTTGGATCAAGTGGAGCAGCAGCGCGCGCAAGATATGCTGCGTTTGGGCGATTATCCTCAAACATTCACCTTAGCTAGGGCTATACGACGACATGTCGTATTCCGCTTAGGCCCCACCAACTCGGGTAAAACGTATGAAGCTTTACAGGCCTTGATGGAGGCGCGCTCGGGCGTGTACCTGGCGCCTTTACGTTTATTGGCGATGGAAGTGCGCGACAGGCTGACCGAGGCGGGAATTCCTTGCAACCTGTTAACGGGCGAGGAACGAGTCATGGTGCCCGGAGCGCAGCACACGGCGTGCACAGTAGAAATGATGGACCCCACCATGGAAGTGCGGGTGGCTGTGTTAGATGAAGTGCAGATGCTTGCCGATGAACAGCGTGGTTGGGCATGGACGGCAGCCTTAGTGGGTATGCCTGCGCGTACTTTATTTGTTTGCGGCGACCAGTCAGTTCTGGACCCTTGCCTACGAGTGGTTAAGGGCTTGGAGGAAAGCTATGAGCTTGAGTATACCCAGCGCAAAACGCCGCTGGAGGTGATGTCGCAGGTGGTGCAGGCTCCGCGGTTAAAGCGGGATGCGCCTGTGGCTCAAGGTGGCCGTCGACAACGTCAGAAAGAAGCAGCAGGTGTGGCTAAAGGCGATGCGGTGATTGCTTTTACGCGCAAGGATGTTTTAACGCTCAGTGCCCGTTACCGTGCACAAGGCTTAAGTGTGGCTAGTATTTATGGCGCCTTAGCGCCCGAAGTACGGCGCACCGAGTCCGAGCGTTTTGCTAGTGGTGAGGCAGATGTCCTCGTAGCAACCGATGCTATTGGTATGGGGTTGAATTTGCCTATACGGCGAGTTGTGTTTTCTACTGCATGGAAATTCGACGGGCGTCGAATGCGGCCTTTGAATGCGACCGAAGTGCGCCAAATAGCCGGGCGCGCGGGGCGTTACGGGCTTTATCCTAAAGGTTATGTTGGGGCAATGGATCAAGCCGATTTAAATCATATACGGCAGATGCTAGATGAGCCTTTGCAGGAAGTGAGTTTACGTTTGCCCATTGCCCCTGCGCAAGCTCATATTTTGGCCTTGGCCGACTTGTTAAACACCCAGAGTATCGGCGTGTTATTGCAGTATTTTGCCAATAAGGTGGCTTCGGATAACCCCTTGTTCCAAACTGCAGGCTTGAAAGACACGATAGAGTTGGGTTTTTGGGTGGACAGATTAGCTGGGCAATTATCGTTAACCGAGAAGTTTAGTTTTGCTTGCGCTCCCGTCTCGGTAGATAAAGACCATGAGCTGGATTATTACAAGCGTTGTCTACGTGCCTATGTAGAGCGTCATGAGATGCCGATGCCAGCAGTGCCATCCTGGATGAAAGCGTCCAGCCCTGCACGCTTGGAAGATGCGGAAATGCTGAGCAAGCAAATTAGCTTGTATGCCTGGTTAAGCATGAAGTTTCCCGATGTGTATTATCAATTGCGGGAGCTCCTAGAGTTCCGCAGTCAATTGAGCCGCTTTATTGAGCGTAGCTTATTGCATCAAAGTGGCTTTGGTAAAACATCCAAGGAAGCATTTGGTGGGCCTTAATCAGGCGAAGCAAAAAAATAGGCTGAGCCCAAGGCTCAGCCTATTGATGGCAGTTAGGGTTTAGCTACCAATAACGCCACCATCGTTTTTAGTGATAACGACGGTAGCAGAGCGTGGAATCCCGCCATTCATATCAGGCCATTGGCTGTCGCCGGCCTCGCCCGGGTGTTGAATGTTGATAAACATGGTTTTGCTGTCAGGTGTGAAGGCAATACCGGTGACTTCACACGACTTTGGCCCTACCAAGAAGCGACGGATTTCTTTGGTGTTCGGGTCGGCACACAGCATCTGGTTATTACCTTGGCCTTCGTAATCCCCAGTGTTGCTGTAAGCACCATCCGATTGAATCCATAAACGACCAAACTTATCGAAACCCAAGCCGTCTGGGCTGTTAAAGGTGTTTTCCTTGGTGATGTTGGATGAGCCCGAGCGTGGGTCGTCCTTACCGTACACGTTAGGGTTGCCCGCCAATACAAACAGGTCCCACTCGAAGGTTGTGGCCGTGGCATCGCCGCCGGTTTCACGCCAGCTCACAATCTGACCATAACGGTTTTGTGGGCGTGGGTTCGGGCCTTCGTCGCCTTCCGTGCGGCTGCTGTTATTTGTCAGCGTGACGTAGACATCCCCGTTGGTGGGATGTACGGCTACCCACTCAGGGCGGTCCATTTTGGTAGCGCCTACTACGTCGGCCGCTAAGCGGGTATAAACCAATACCGATGCTTGATTAACAAAACGCGGATCGGCGGCTAGCAAGGGGTTGGCATCGCGGTCTAGCAAGAGCCATTCGCCTTTACCCAAAAAGCCTTCCGAGGCTTTATCGTTGTTGAACTTCGCTACATATAACTTGCCGCTATCGAGCAGTTTGCTGTTGTCGCCACCTTGAACAAATTTGCCATCGGAGACAAACTTATAGATGTAATCGTTGGCTTGATCATCTCCGCTGTAGACAACGATACGGCCATCTTCAGCGAGGCGATAGGCAGCGTTTTCGTGCTTGATGCGCCCTAAGGCCGTGCGCTTTTTGGGCATGGAGTCCGGATTGAAAGGATCAATTTCTACAATCCAGCCAAAACGGTTGGATTCGTTAGGCTCTTTGACATAGTCAAAGCGATCAATGACTTCTTCCCAGCGATAGCTGGTGCCCTTGGCTGAAAGACCATAGCGTTTTTGTTCGGCGGTGCGTTGATCGTCGTCTGCTTTGGTACCAAAATAGTTATTAAAGTTCTCTTCACAGGTGAGGTACGTGCCCCATGGGGTCCAACCATTGCCGCAGTTATTGATGGTGCCAAATACTTGACGGCCGCTGGGGTCAGCGTTTGTGCGCACGAGAACATCACCGGCTACGGGCCCTGTTAATTCCATTTCAGTTTGCGCCGTGATGCGGCGATTGAATTTGGAGTCTTTGACAATATCCCATTTGCCTTGAGCATTGCGTTTGATGTGCATGACTGATACACCATGCGCATTCATGGCTTTATGGGCTTTTTCTTCGCTCCAGGGGTTGGTGTTCGAGGCATCTGCACCGAATAGAAATTGGTATGCTGGGCTTTTGTCAGCCAGTTTTGTTGTGGTGCAGTATTCGTGGTTCATAACGAGCAGGCCTTCCTCGTTATTGCTTCCACCGCCTTTCTCGCCATCTAGGGGGAAAAAGTGAATGCCGTCGTGGTTCTCGCCCACTTGTTTTGCTTGATCGGCGGCGCTTTCAGAGCCATCGCCACGCCATGCTGGGGCTCCGCTTACTAGCGGTGTGCCCCATGGAGCCATGACGCTGGCAGTATAGCCGGCGGGAACTACGACAGAGTCTGCGGTACTGAACTTAATGCCCTCGAATCCTAGCAATGCTGCGGTAGGTTCTTTGTCCTTGCCTTTGTCGTCTTCTTTATCTTTGCCGTCCTGCTCTTTTTTTCCGCTTCCGGTGTCCGTGCCGCCGCTACAGGCAGCTAGCGGGCCGGCCAGAAACATGGCCGCAGACAGACCTAGGCCTTTTTTGATGAAGCCGCGACGCTTTTGGGCTTGCTCCACAATTTCTTGGAAATGTGTGTTCTGCGTCAGATTGCAGGGAATGTCTTCGCTGTCGATAAGGTCATGATTGGACATGCTTGCTCCTGGTTGAATGAAACTGGCTGAAGTATGAAGCTTCAAAATTACAGGAGTATGATGTTGCGTAAGCGATACTAGACGTTGGTACTTAGGAGGCTATTGGCTTATCTTGCTGAGAAGTTAGAGGCTGTTATCTGAAGTAGGCTGAGAATCAGTGAGCGCGCACGTAAGGTCAACAGACTGTTGTGCGCGCGCTTAAAAAAGCTGGATGGCTATGATTCGGTGTTTTCGTACTGCTCCGTATTGTTGTCTAAACGAGTGACACGTACCCAGGCTATGCGACGTTGTTCGACCTCGGTGATCTCAAACAATAAGCCATCAGCATGGACGGTGTCGCCCACTTTGGGCAAAGAGTCTAAGCGTTCCAATAGAAAACCCGCTACGGTGCTGAACGATTGGTCACGACTATCTAGGTCAGGTACCCCCAAGGCTTGGGCAAGCATAAGCAGGTCGGTACCACCGTCCACATTCCACACATGCGTATCGATTTGTTGAATAGTGGGTTGCTCATCCTCGTCGGGGAACTCGCCAGCAATCGCCTCTAGGATATCAATGGGAGTGAGCAGGCCTTCGATGGCTCCATACTCATCGGCTACCAGCACAAACTGACCGTTAGATTGCTTAAGGGTGGCGATGGTGTTGAGCACGTCGGTGTATTCGTGTACGAATATAGGGGCGCGCAGATCGGGCCAGTTGCGTATTCCGGGGTACTGCGGTAAATCGGCGAGCAGGTCCTTAGATCGGGCAACACCGACAATTTGGTCTAGCTGGCCATCACAGACGGGAAGGAAGCTATGCGGGGTATGGCGCAGCAAGAGTTGAATGTCACTGAGCTCATCGCGCAGGTTTATCCATGTAATTTCTTTGCGGGGCGTCATGAGTGAGCGTATAGGGCGCTCGGCCAAGCTCAGTACGCCACTGACCATATTACGCTCTTCGGCTCTAAAGCCTTGATCCTCGCCTAGCATTTCGGTTTCTAGGTTGTTGTCGTTGCTGGTATAGCCATTTTGTTTATGGCCTAACATACGCAATACGGCTTCTGCTGTTCGTTCGCGCATTGGTAAGCGCGCTTCGTTACGAGCCACGCTGCGTTTGGCAATTTGATTAAAAAACTCGATGAGTATGGAAAAACCAATGGCCGCGTACAAATAGCCTTTTGGAATCAAAAAGCCCAAGCCTTCCGCCGTGAGCGTAAGGCCGATCATGAGTAAAAAGCTTAGGCAAAGCACCACGACGGTGGGGTGTTCGTTAACGAAGTTGGTCAACGGTTTGGAGGCCCAGATCATCAAAGCAATTGAGATCACAACTGCCGCCATCATAACGGGCAATTGATCTACCATGCCCACCGCAGTGATCACAGCATCTAAGGAAAAAACAGCATCTAAGACGACGATTTGGGCAATGACCACCCCAAAGCTGGCATAGACACGTGAGCCGCCTGCGTGTTGAGGGCTGCCTTCTAGTCGCTCATGGAGCTCGGTGGTTGCTTTAAACAGGAGGAACAAGCCTCCTGACAGCAGGATGAGATCACGGCCAGAGAAAGGGTGTTCAAACAGATAGAACAGCGGTGCGGTTAACTGCACCAGCCAAGAAACCAAACTGAGCAATCCGAGGCGCATGATTAATGCTAAAGAAAGCCCGACCAAGCGCGCACGATCGCGCTGATGGGGCGGGAGCTTTTCAGCCAGGATTGCAATAAAAATGAGATTGTCTATCCCGAGTACGATCTCGAGTACAACCAAGGTAATCAGACCGATCCAGATGCCTGGATCCATTAGCCATTCCATGTTGTGTGCCTGTAAATAGAGACGCCTAAAGTGTAGTGGCGTTTAACTATAAAAGTAAGTTGTAGTTACATGTTGCGGGGTGGGGGCACGATTCTTGGGTGGTCGGCGCTCCGGCAGGTGCTGATAGGGTAGTACTTGGCTGGGGTGGGAGCTCGACAGCCGTTTGATCGCCTGACGGTAGTGTTGTAAACATACGCCCGGAGGCGCTTCGCAGTGATCGAGAAATTCGTTGAGGGCTTGCTGAATTAGCTTCTGTTCCGTATCGGCATAGGTATCGGTGGCGGAATCAACGGACAGCACAATTTGCACAGTAGGAGCGGGCAGCTGTGCTTGGGCGCTGAAACTTTGAAAAGGAAAAATAAACAACAAAAGCAGGGCGAGCCAGCGATGCATGGGGATACAGGAGAGTGGACAAGATTCAAGTATATATTGCGTAGCGCAGCCTGAATATGTCTATTTTCTGAGTGGGAGCGGCCTGTTAGAGCCTTTACCTAGCTGATATCTTGGGTGTTGAGGTCAGTGTTCGCTTGCTCGTGGAATAGATTTTTAAAAGATAGAAGATAAAAGTTTTGTTTGGTTTTGGGGTAAGTCCTAGTAGTACTTTAGTAGCATACCAAGTCAAAGTGTCAAGATTACATAGAAAAAGCAGGTGCGTGCTTGCACGTAAAAACTGCACATTAGCCTTACGCGAAGGAGGAGGGCATCATGAGGTTGGGGGTAATTGGTACCCAGACAGCGGGTGAGCGTCGTGTTTCGATGACGCCAGAAGTAGCGCAGCAATATATTCAAGCGGGCCATGTCTGCATTATTGAGCCGGGGGCGGGTGAGCGGGCTGACTACTCCGATGAGCAGTATGTCCAAGCGGGCGCTCAACTAGGAGACCCTTATCAGGCTGAGCTGTTATTGCCCATGGCTAGACAGGATGTAGATCTGGCGCGTCTCCAATCAGGTCACGTGGTGGTAGGTCTGTTAGATCCCTATGAGACGGACGCTCTTGAAACGCTAACACAAACCGGCGTGACGGCTTTTTCCTTGGAGTTGATTCCGCGTACCACGCGTGCGCAGAGCATGGATGTGCTGTCGTCGCAGGCCAACATTTCCGGTTATGCGGCGGTATTGCGTGCCGCCAGTTTATATCCGCGTTTCTTCCCCATGATGATGACGGCAGCTGGCACAGTCAAAGCGGCTCGGGTAGTGGTATTGGGTGCTGGGGTGGCGGGCTTACAAGCGATTGCTACGGCTAGACGTTTGGGTGCAGTCGTAGAAGCGTCTGATGTGCGTCCTGCTGCGCGGGAACAGATCGAGTCTTTGGGGGCTAAGTTCATTGACGTGCCTTACGAGACCGAAGAGGAGCGCGTAGCGGCTGAAGGCAAAGGAGGGTATGCGGGAGCAATGCCTGCCTCTTGGCTGGCACGTCAGGCCGAAGTGGTTGCCCAGCGTTGTGCACAAGCCGATGTGCTGATCAGCACGGCGCTGATACCAGGGCGACCGGCACCGAGCTTAATCGCTGCCGAGGTGGTGCAAAAAATGCGTGCCGGCTCTGTGGTGGTCGATCTTGCTGCGTCGCGAGGGGGGAATTGTGCCTTGACTGAACCGGGTCAAACGGTGGTGCGTCATGGTGTGACGATTGTGGGCGAATTGAACTTTGCGTCACAGGTGGCTGCCGATGCGTCGGCGTTATATGCGCGCAATGTACGCCAGTTCGTGGGTTTGTTGGTGGCCCAAGATGGACCGCAACTGCACATTCCTGAGGCAGATGACATCGTGCAGGCTAGTTTGGTGTGTCGGGATGCCAAGAGGCTATTCCCGGCTAGCCGTGGCGCTTAGGAGGAGTTGAGCATGGATATGGTATCTCCCTTAATCATTAATTTGATTATTTTTGTTTTGGCGATCTATGTGGGGTATCACGTGGTGTGGAATGTGACCCCCGCACTGCATACTCCGCTCATGGCGGTGACGAATGCCATTTCAGCCATTGTTATTGTAGGAGCCATGTTGGCTGCCGCCTTGACCGAAGGAACTTGGGCCCAGGCGATGGGGATTTTGGCAACCGCCTTGGCCGCGGTGAATGTATTTGGTGGCTTTTTAGTGACGCGCCGCATGCTGGAGATGTTTAAGAAAAAAACGCCTAAAGCCGGTACTGATAAGGGAGCACACTAATGTCCATGAATTTGGTCACGTTGTTGTATTTGCTGGCCTCAGTTTGCTTTATTCAGGCATTAAAAGGTCTGTCGCATCCTGCTAGCTCGCGTCAGGGGAATGCATTTGGCATGTTGGGTATGGCTCTGGCTGTCGGTACCACGCTAGCTTTGATTTGGAGCTTGGCGCAAGCGGAACAGGCGGCTTTGGGGGTAACGCGGGTGCTAGCCGGATTGGTTCTGGGGGGAGCGTTGGGTACTGTGATGGCCAAGCGCGTGCAGATGACCAAAATGCCAGAGCTGGTTGCGTTTATGCATAGCATGGTGGGTTTGGCTGCAGTGGCCATTGCGATTGCGATTGTGCTGGAGCCGCAAGCCTTTGGTCTGGGTGCGCTGGCAGGTCTTATTCCCACAGGTAACCGGTTGGAGTTAGCGTTAGGCACGCTGGTGGGTGCGGTGACATTTTCAGGCTCTGTGGTGGCTTTTGGTAAGCTCTCGGGCAAGTATAAATTCCGCTTGTTTCAAGGCGCTCCGGTTGTTTTCTCGGGTCAGCACATGCTGAACTTGTTGTTAGGCATATTGGCTTTGATCTGCGTGATTGCCTTTACGTTGAACCAGCATTATTGGGCGTTTGCCATTTTAATTATTTTGGCGTTTATATTAGGGGTGACCTTAATTATTCCCATCGGGGGCGCGGATATGCCCGTGGTGGTGTCCATGCTGAATAGCTACTCGGGTTGGGCGGCAGCGGGCATTGGATTCTCGTTGAATAATGCCATGCTGATTATTGCTGGCTCCTTGGTGGGGTCGTCAGGGGCTATCCTGTCTTACATTATGTGTAAGGCGATGAACCGTTCCTTCTTTAATGTGCTGCTAGGCGGTTTTGGTGCGAGCGCGACACAAGACGCGGGCGCAGCACAACAAGAAGCCCGCCCTGTTAAAGCAGGTAGTGCGGAAGATGCCGCGTTTATGATGAGCAATGCGGAGTCCGTGATTATTGTGCCGGGCTACGGTTTGGCCGTAGCACGCGCGCAGCATGCATTAAAAGAGCTAACGGATAAGCTTGATGCGCAGGGGGTACAGGTACGTTACGCCATTCATCCGGTGGCTGGGCGCATGCCGGGTCATATGAACGTGTTGCTCGCAGAGGCGGAAATGCCTTATGAGCAGGTGTTTGAGATGGATGACATTAATAGTGAGTTTGGTCAGACTGACGTGGTGCTGGTGTTAGGGGCCAATGATGTGGTGAACCCCGCCGCTAAGCAAGATCCCGCTTCTCCTATTGCAGGCATGCCAATCTTAGAGGCTTATAAGGCACGCACAGTGATTGTGAATAAGCGCTCTATGGCGGCAGGGTATGCAGGCTTGGATAATGAGCTTTTTTATATGGATAAGACCATGATGGTCTTTGGCGATGCAAAAAAAGTCATCGAAGATATGTTGAAAGCACTGTAAACAACGCAGTCTGTTGTTTTGGGGAATGCACACTACGCCCAGCCTTTTAGCTGGGCGTAGTGGTGTCGCCGCTTAGTGGTTGGAGTCAGTGTGCAGGCTTGCTTCAGCAAGCTCTACGCTTTCGGCGTACGGGTCCAAAACGCGATCGCCTTGGCTATCCCGTACACGCGTGACTAAGCCGATGCGGTTCATCAGTTCGATAAACGGTTTCGGGTCTAGCTCTTCCACGTTCTTCATCTCTTTGACATCCCATGCGCCATCGGCAATCAGCATGGCAGCAGCAACAGCGGGTATGCCTGCGGTGTAGGAAATGGCTTGGCTGCCTACCTCAGCATAGCTTTCTTCGTGGTCGCAGATGTTGTAGAGCAGAACCTCTTGTGGCTTACCGTCTTTAGTGCCTTTGACTAGGTCGCCGATGCATGTTTTGCCGGTGTAGGCGGGTGCCAACGAGGCTGGGTCGGGCAGCACTGCCTTGACCACTTTTAACGGCACAACCTCTAGGCCTTCTGCGGTACGTATTGGTTGTTCGGACAACAGGCCTAGGTTTTTTAAGACGGTAAAGACGTTGATATAGTGATCACCAAAGCCCATCCAAAAACGTATGTTGGGCACATTTAAGTTGGCTGACATAGAGTGCAGCTCATCATGTCCGGTGAGATAAGTGGGGCGTGTGCCAACCACAGGCATATCCCACTCTTTTTTATGCTCGAACATTTTATTGGCTTTCCACTGACTATCTTCCCAGGACCATACCGTGGAGGTAAATTCGCGGAAGTTAATCTCGGGGTCAAAGTTAGTGGCGAAATAGCGGTCGTGACTGCCCGCATTAATATCAATAATATCGATAGAGTCTACGGTGTCAAAATAGGTGTCGACGGCGTAACGGCCGTAAGCGTTGACCACACCGGGGTCAAAGCCTACTCCTAAAATAGCGGTGATGCCTGCCTTATGGCAGGCGTCGCGACGCTTCCATTCGTAGTTGTTGTACCACGGAGGCGCTTCACATACTTTGGCTGGGTCTTCGTGAATGGCCGTATCCAAGTAAGCAGCACCAGTTTCTATGCAAGCTTGCAGTACAGACATATTTAAGAATGGCGAGCCAAGATTGAGCACGATTTGACTGTTGGTGTCGTGGATAAGCTGCTTTGTAGCTTCCACGTCTAAGGCATCAAGTTGATGCGCAACGATACGGCCAGGGCCGCATTGATTATCTTTTTCTTTGATAGAGTCAATGATGGCTTGGCATTTTTCAATGGTACGTGAGGCGATGTGTATATCACCAAGCAAAATATTGTTTTGTGCACATTTGTGGGCGGCAACGTGAGCCACGCCACCAGCGCCAATGATCAGTACATTGCGTTTCATGAGAATATCCCCGGATTAAAAATAGAAAGGTGTGTGATCAAGACAAGCTGCTAACGTAATCGTCGTAGCTAAACTGGCGCACTACCTTAATAGTTCCATCAATTTCTTTAAGGACTATGGACGGCATGGGAACGCCGTTGAACCAGTTTTTCTTTACCATGGTGTAGGCGGCGGCTTCGCCAATGGATAAGCGACTGCCAATTTCTAAGGGTTGTTCAAAGCTAGCCTCGCCAAAAATGTCGCCTGCTAAGCAGGTTTTGCCACATATCTGGTAATGGTGTTCGCCCTTAGCATGGCCTACTATTGGAGCGGTTTCGCGGTAGATCAAAAGATCTAGCATATGCGCTTCTGTGGAGCTGTCTACAACAGCGAGATGTTTACCGTTAAAGCCGATATCCAGCACGCTGACCTCTAAGGTTGTGCTGTCGCGTACGGAGGCTTCGCCCGGCTCAAGATAAACCTGAATTTGGTATTTTTCGGAGAATTGGCGAATGCGATCGCAGAAGGCATCGACCGGATAGCCGGGAGAGGTGTAGCTGATGCCACCTCCTAGGCTCACCCATTTGACGTTATGCAAGATATCCGCATAACGCTCTTCTGTATTGGTCAACATTTCATCAAAACGCTCGAACGATTTGTTCTCGCAGTTATTATGGATCATGACGCCGTCGATTTTGTCGAGTACGCTGGCAATACGTTCTGCGCTACCTTCGCCTAGGCGACTATGCCTGCGAGCCGGATCAGCTAAGTCAAAGCTGGAGCTGCTAAAGCCAGGGTTTAAACGCAGCCCTACAGGTTTTCCTTGCGTATAAGATGCGTAGCGCTCGAGCTGGCTCACAGAGTTAAAAATGATTTTGTCGCAGTTAGCTACGACTTCTTCGATTTCATGATCGGCAAAAGCGACGCTATACGCTTGAGTTTCCCCCCCAAACTTTTGATACCCCAGCTTAACTTCATGCAGCGAAGAGGATGTGGTGCCATCCATGTATTCACGCATAAGGTCAAACACGGACCACGTCGCAAAACATTTCAAGGCCAATAACATTTTTGCGCCTGAACGTTTGCGTATGTAGTCGATTGTTTGCAGGTTCTTCAGTAGCGCTGCTTTATCGATGAGGTAGTAAGGGGTAGGTATATTGTGCATTGTTTCAGTGAGTATCTTAGCTGCTCGTGGATGAGGAGCTCAGTTGAGTTTCCTTGTTTTCCAAGGGGGGAGCCTTGCCACCTAAGCGTTCAATAACGAGTGGTGGGCGGTTAGGGAAAGACGCCACAATAGTCAGCTTTCCGCCTACGCTTTCAATGTAGTGCTGTAAGGTTGAAACCAGCATATCGTTTTGTTTTTCAATCCGGGACACGGTTCCTTGCCCTACACCAAGTGTTTCTGCTAGCTCCTCTTGGGTGTGTGCGGTGACTTTGCGTAAGTCGCGCAGGCTTGCTACCTTGCGAAAAGACGGGGTGGGCTTGCCTATTTGGGTAGGAGTTTGCTTGGTTTTGCTCTTGGGTGCCGCGATGGCTTTGGCGGGCTTTTTGGACATGTATTGGCCTTTGCTCAATTGCGCTGGGGCGGGTTAAATCCTGAAAGAAACGGGTCGGATAGATAATATGTGTGTAATGCTATATGTGTTCAAATGAATATGCAAGTAAAGCCATATTTACGCTGGGGTAAAGATCTTTTTTGAAGGTTAATGTTGTAGATAAGGCTCAATTTAAGAGATGTTGCTGTGTTTTAGTGCTTTTAAATTGAAAGTTTGGGCGGGCGTGAGTACAGGCTCAAGCAATGATGGCAGGGCGTGCTCAGGCATTTAGCGAAGTGGCGACAGAATGGCATGGCCTAGGTATAGTGTGGCTTTTTGGCTAGGTATTAAACTTATGGCGTTACGCGCAACCATTTATAAAGCTGAGCTGCATATTGCGGACAACGATCGGTCTTACTACGCCAGTCATGCGGTAACGGTAGCGCGTCACCCTTCGGAAACAGAAGAACGATTGATGGTACGTCTGCTTGCGTTTGCACTGCACGTGAACGGCGAGGGGGTTGATCAGTTGACCTTTACTCGTGGCTTAAGTGAGGCTGACGAGCCTGAGTTATGGCGCCAAGACTTAACAGGGGCGATTGAGCAGTGGATCGACTTGGGATTGCCCGACGAGCGTCGTTTGCTTAAAGCAAGCGGCCGTGCCTCCGAGGTGATTGTGATTGCCTATGGCCGCAGTGTCGATATTTGGTGGCAAGGCTTACGCAATAAAATGACACGCGTAAAAAACATCCGTGTGTATTATTTACCGGCTGAGTCTACCCAAGCTTTAGCTCAATTGTGCGAACGGGGTATGAGCCTAAGTATTAACGTGCAAGATGGACAAGCATGGATTAGCAGTACCAAAGGCGATGTGAATATAGAAGTGCTGCGTTTAGAACCCTAGTGCTTGTTGTCGATATTTTGGGTGTCGTGTGGCAGAGCCTGACGCAGTATATCTAATGCACCTTCCATTTTCCTGTCTTTGCGCCACATCAGGGAGATAGGTGGCAAGGGCATGTGCAGGGTGATAGCGACGATATGTACGGGGTGCATGCGAGCGTATTTTTCGGCGGCTGAGCTAGGGGCAATCGTTAAGAGCCGCCCCGCTTCGACTAAATTCAGATTAGATAAAAAATTAGCCGACACAATTACCGGCTCGGGTGGCAGCAGCCCCGCGTGTAAAAACTCATCAATCAACAGATTACGGGTAACAGAGCCTGGGGGCGGCAGGACCCAGTCCCAACCGAGCAAATCATCCAAGTTCACCGTAGTGTGGTGTCTTAGGGGGTGGTTGTGGCTGCAGACTACATGCATGCCTTCTTCATATACCGTCTCGATATGAAACTGACTTTGTGGCCAGCGCCCTGTGGCGGCCTCACGGGTAAAGCGGCCAAGAATACAGTCATAGTGATTGTTAACTAAGCCACGCAGCAATACATCCGAGGTTGCTTCGCTCAAGATAAAGCCTATGTGTTGGTGCTGTTGGAGAATCTGCGTTAATACGGCTGGCATGACGTTGTGCATGCTACGTGGCAAAACGCCCAGGCGCAGCATGTCACGGGGCTGTTTGGCCTGTTGAGTCGTGTCCGCAGCGATAGCTTGTAGCTCCCGGCGTATGATGCCGGCTCGGCGCAGTACATTAAGCAGAGCAGGGGTTGCACTCATCCCCCTGTGTGAGCGGGTGAATAAACATACGCCCAATGCCGCTTCTATTTCTTTCAGCATGGCGCTGGCCGCCGGTTGAGTAATGTACAGATGATCAGCTGCTTGACGCACCGATCCAAGCTGATGGATATATTCCAGCAATTGCAGATGTCGAAAGCGCAATGCATTAAGACGATTAGGAAGAGAAGTATTCAAGTGAAAAGCTCTGGTTATCACTGCATGAGTATTTCTGAATTCTAAGTTATATCCTTCATGGGCATACTGTTTCCATAATTTTATTTATTCAGGAGGAGGCCTATGTTTTCAAGAATATGTCATTGGTCGGCAGGTCTGGCACTGGCCGCGTTAACGTGTACGGCTGCGCAGGCAGGTCAGTGGCCCGAGAGATCAATTACTTTGATTGTGCCGTTTGCTGCAGGCGGCGCCACGGATATCGTCGCGCGTGTGGTGTCTGACAGCTTGAGTCGGGAGCTCAAGCAAACAGTGGTGGTAGAAAATAGGGCTGGGGCGGCAGGAGCGATTGGTATGGGCGAGTTGGCGCGCTCTAAGCCGGATGGTTATAGCTTTGCTTTAGTAACGGACTCTATTCCGATTCAGCCACTGCTTGTCAAGTCATTGCCCTGGAACATGGATAATTTTGAGCCTATAGGAAAAATAGCGACCTCACCAGAGGTGTTGGTGGTGTACGACCAATTAGCTGTGCAGTCGGTTCAAGATTTGGTAGATATGGCCAAGCAACGTCCCGGTGAGTTGACCTTTGCGGCGTCCAGCACAGGTTCAGTCCACCATTTAGCCGGAGAGGTTTTTAAGCAACAGACCGGTGTGGACCTCATCCATATTCCTTATAAAGGGGGCGGCCAATCTATCGTGGATATGATTTCAGGCCGAATTGATCTAGGGTTTATTGGTCTTGCCCCTGTGTTGCCGTATTTAAAAGCAGGTCAACTGCGTGCTTTGGCCCAAACGGGTGCCACTCGCAATCCTCATGCGGCGGATGTGCCTACTTTTGCTGAGGCTGGGTTCGCTGAGTTTGATGTGGAGTTGTGGGTGGGCCTAGTGGGCTTGCAGGGTATGCCTGAGGAGGCGAAGCAGGGTATGCGTCAGGCCTTAGATAAGGTGATGCAGTCTGCGCAACTACAACATAGCTTGCGAGAAATTGGTTTTGAGCCGGTAACCGACGAACAAAGTGGTTTTTCAGCCTGGATGGCCGAGCAGCAAGATGCTTGGCGCGCAGTGATTGAAAAATTGGACATGTAGGCGCTGTTATGGAATCTATTTTTGGCGAGCGCGCTACGGTTGCTACCATTATGCAGATTGAGGCGGCCCTCGCTCGGGCGCAGGCGCAGTTGGGTATTATTCCTGCACAGGCGGCCCACGAAATTACGCAAAAAGCCCAAGTGGAGTATGCCCCACGTGATCGCATCGATGCTTATATTGAACAGGTGGGCCATCCTCTTGTCGCCACGTTGAAAGCCTGGTCGGAGCAGTTAAGCGAGAGCAGTGCTGCTTTTCTGCACTTTGGTGCTACGACGCCTGATATACGACTGACGATGCAAATTTTGCAGATGCGCGCGGCTACACGGCATGTTTTGGCGGCTGCTCACGTTCTTGAAGATCACATGTTGCGTTTAGCGCAGGCCTACCAAATGACTCCTATGATGGGGCGTACGGTGGGGCGGCATGCATTGCCGATCAGCTTTGGCTTGAAAGTCTCGACCTGGATGCTGGAGAACCGACGCAATATAGCGAGATTATTTGCTTGGCTTGAGCGTACAGATAGTGGGGTGTTGGCCGGCGCGGTAGGAACCTATGCCGCGCTGGGAGAGCAGGGCTTTGAGGTGGAAGCGCTGACCATGCAGGAGTTAGGCTTGGGGCCTGCGGAGGCGGCAGACTGGAAGGGCACTCGAGACAAGCATGCTGAATGGGGGAGCCTATTGGCGATTATGTCTAAGAGCTTGGCTCGCATGGCCCAAGATATTTTTTTGCTACAAGGTGACGATTTTGCAGAGCTGGATGAAGCTAACCAAGAGGTCGGTTCCAGCACTATGCCGCACAAGTCAAACCCGCGTAAGGCTACCGCAATTATTGGCTTATCGCGACAAATTGCCCATGAGTCGGCGGTGCTACTGGACTGGATGGTCTCTATTTATGAAAGGGACCAAATTAGCAATGACAGCTCTCTAGCTAATCTAGCTAGAAATATGGATAAGTTGTTGCAGGCCGCAGAAGGCTTATTGGCGACGCTACGAGTCTATCCGCAGAATATGGAGCGCAACCTGCAGCGTACCGGTGGGTTGATTATGGCTGAGCGTGTGATGTTTGCACTTGGCCCTTACGTGGGAAAACATAAAGCTCATGGTTTGGTGCATGAGGCGGCCAAAAAAGTATTGCGACAAGAGACGGATTTTCGCAGCGCCCTGATGGAGCAGCACGAAGTGGCTGATTATTTGGGAGAGCAACAAATTGAGGCGTTGTTAGATCATAAAACGTATTTAGGCTTGGCTCCGCAAGCGGTGCAGCGTGCGATTGAGTACGTATATGCCTGCCGCGCTAAGCAAGCCCCCATGGAGGAGTGAAGATGAAAGAGTTGAGTTTGCCAAACCGAGAGCCAAAGCCTCGTCGTCGTGGTCTGACTTCGGTAATTGATTGGGGGCCAGATACTTTTGGTTGGGGGGGTAGTGCCTCGGGGATACGGGCTGCTTTGGAGTGTGCGGCAGACTATATTGATTTTGCCAAAATTTATGCACCTAACTTATTGCTTATCCCCGAGCAGACAATGAGGGGGGCGATAGGGTGTTATCGCGATTTCGGTGTCTCTGTCTATGCCGGCGGCATTATTTTTGAGTACGCACATCGTAAGGGGCAGATAGACGATTTGATTAGTTTATTGCAGCGGCTAGGTTTGGATGCTCTGGAAATATCTGAGAACTGCGTATTTATGCGACGCGATGAACGCTTGCGTGTGATCGAAAAATTTCAACGCGCGGGTTTTCAGGTGATTTATGAATATGGGGCTAAGGATCCACAGCAGGCGATGGAACTGGACGAGTTAAACGCCTTAGTCGCGGACTTGTCCTCGTTGGGCATAGATTATTTCACACTAGAGCAGTCTGAACTGGACTTACTGGCGGCTAGTCGGCCAGAGGCAATGCAAGAATTAATGGCGTGCTCGTGGTTCGAGCGCGTATTGATTGAGGCTGATCCCTATCAGTTTCCGCGCCAGCATGCGGAAATGTTAAGCCTTTTTGGTACAGAGGTGAATTTAGCCAATGTTACGCTAGGACAAGCGCTTCGCTTAGAGGGCTTGCGGCGTGGCATGGGGCGTGCTGTTGGGTATTCTGCTTTTAATGAGTAAGTGGCGGAAAGCAGCAGGAGTCGAACCTACCCAGGAACGTCTGACGCCCCCAACTGGGTTTGAAGCCCAGCCGTGCCACCGGACACGATTGCTTTCCTTCTTATAGTGCATCATACCGCATTCAGTTCTTGCCAGGGATCGCCTCGTAACACATGGCGATCCCGTAAGCGGCGTGTGTAACCGGTGCGATTAAAAAACTCTAGTATTTGGATTGCACGTTTACGTCCTAAACCTGTTGCGTCCCGGAAGCGAGCTGCATTCACACCTGTCTGGCCCACGGCAAGCTGGGCCAAAATTTGGGCAAGTTGCGCCATGTGCGTATGGTGATAAAACAAATCGTGCACAATTTGATAGAGGTCGCCACGGCGGGTTAAGTGTCGCATGAGTTGACGCACTAAGGCCTCATCGACCTCCAGCTGACGGGCAATGTCGCGGACCCACGGCGGGTCAAATGCTCCTGCTAGGCTGAGTGGCAAAATGCGTGCGGCTAAAGCTTGGTCGTGGGCATTGAGTGAAATGGTGTGCGCAGGTAGATGTAGCCAGTTACCCTGTTGGACGAGTTGATTTGTGCGTAATAAGTGTAGTACTAAGGCTTGCCACTGAGCGAGTGGCATAGCTGGAGCACTCATGCGCCGTAAGCGACTGCTGTTGACACCAGGCTCTTCGGGCGTCAGTGCGTGAAACTGTTGTAAGGTAGCAAGCACTGTTTGTTGGACGTGTTCTAGGCGCTTGGCAGTAAACAGCCAAGGGCCGACTTGCTTGCTTTCGCTGGCTAACCATACCGTGGCGTCAGGCGGTGTCCATGTGTCGGTCGTGCCGCCCAGCAGGCGTTGCAAGGCCGTATTGTCTAGCCCGTAGGGGGCTTGCTCCAGCAAAGGCTGTAGCTCGCCTAGATTGAGCCAGTGTTGAGTGGCGTGTAAAAGAGCTAGCCGCGCAGGGCTGCGACGTTTGCGATCGGGCGCTTCTGTGGCCAATACGCGGCCTCCCCCCACGGTTTGCTTGGCTTGCGCATTGCGCAAGATAAAACGGTCGCCGACACTGGCGCACACGGGTTGATCAAACACAAGCTGCACTAAACCTTGCTCACCGGCTTGCAGGCTTGCGGGCTCTAGGGGAACCGCATGGGCCAAATAATGTGCAGCCCCGATATGCACATGCCAAGGCGTCCATGTCCGTAGCTCAGCCTCTGATTGAGGAAGAAGTTGTAGCGTCACGTCAAGACGCAAGCTGGGCAGGAAACAGTCTGGGTGCGCGATCCAGTCGCCCCGTTGTATGTCGTTGACGTCAATGCCAGCGAGGTTAAGGGCACAGCGCTGCCCAGACTGAGCGAGTGTGCTGGCCTGATTTTGACTACGTATACTGCGCACGCGTACCGGGCGTTGGGCCGGCATCAGCATGAGCTCATTAGCTTTTTGTAGATCAAAGGTGCCACTATGTACGGTGCCCGTGACAACAGTGCCGTGCCCTTGAAGGGTAAAAACTCGGTCGATAGCAAGGCGGAAATAATGCTCAGTATGGGGAGCCACTTGCTGCAGTGCTTGTTGTTCCAAATACTGCCTTAGATGTCTAACTCCCTCAGTATTGGGGTTGGTGGCATCGACGGGAAAAATGGGCGCTTGGGCGAGGAAGCTGTTTTTGGTGAGCTCATGGACCTGTGCCTGTACCTGGGCAATACGCGCAGGGCTGGCTCGGTCTATTTTGCTAATCACCACCGCGCCTTGTTGTACACCTAATAGGCTCAAAACGGCTAGGTGCTCGTTAGTTTGGGGCATGACTCCATCGTCGGCAGCGATGACGAGCATTCCGAAGTCAATACCGCTGGCGCCCGATATCATGGTATGGACCAGTTTTTCATGTCCAGGAGCATCGACAAAACCTAAGATACCCGCTTGTTGAGTAGGGCTGTAGGCATAGCCCAGCTCAATGGTTATGCCGCGCTTTTGTTCTTCTTGGAGACGGTCCGTGGCGACACCGGTGAGCGCTTTCACTAAGGTGGTTTTGCCATGATCGATGTGCCCAGCTGTACCTATAATCATGACGTAATGGGATGGAGTTGTGCTACAAAGTCGGGCTCATGTTGCGGTTCTAAACACCGTAGATCTAGCCATAACGCATCATCGTGTAGGCGCCCTATCACTGGTCGGCTTAAGCAGCGCAGCCGCTCTTCTAAGGCGAGTAGATGACGGCCAGGGCGCCCTGAGCCTTGGTAGCATATATGTAGCCCATAGCTGGGCAGCACGCTCTCGGGCATCGAGCCGCTACCGATTTGGCTAAACATGGCTTGAGCTTGCACCTTGTAGGTGGCGCCTGCCCAAGACTGCAATAGGGGTTGTAAGGTTTCTGCCTGTAGCCGCATGGCGTGTGGCTGACGGGTAAATAGACGCAGTGTGGTGAGCCGTTGTGGCAACAGCTCGGGGGCACGATATAAAGCCAGCACCGGTTCTAGGGCCGCTAAGGTGAGTTTCCCTACCCGAAGGGCTCGCTTTAAGGGGTTTTTTTTGATGCGCTCAATGAGTTCTGCCTTACCAACAATGAGGCCTGCCTGGGGCCCGCCCAGTAGTTTGTCACCACTAAAAGTGACAATGTCAGCGCCCGCTTTAATGGTGTCTTTGACGGTAGGCTCCGGTGGCAGGCCCCATTGGCTGAGGTCTACTAAGGTGCCACTGCCTAGGTCTACAACGGCAGGCAGTTGGTGCTGCTGAGAAAGCTCGGCTAGTTGTGAGATAGATACATTTTTGGTGAAGCCCTTAATGGCATAGTTGCTGCAATGTACCTTCATGAGCAAAGCCGTACGGGCCTCGATGGCCTGCTCATAGTCATGCAGGTGAGTACGATTAGTGGTGCCGACCTCGCGCAGTTTTGCGCCCGCGCGGGACATAATATCGGGGATACGAAAAGCGCCGCCGATCTCTACCAGCTCGCCACGTGAAACAATGGTTTGCTTGCGTTGACTGAGGCTGTTGAGCATCAACAATACGGCCGCAGCGTTATTATTTACCACGGTAGCGGCTTCGGCACCTGTTAACTCACAGATCAGGTCGGCAATCAGGTCGTCGCGATCACCCCGACCACCGGTAGACAGGTCAAACTCTAGGTTGGCGGGAAACTGTAAAGCGTTTATCACCGCTTGAATGGCACTGTCGGGTAATAAAGCACGCCCTAAGTTGGTGTGTAATACCGTTCCTGTTAAGTTGTAAACAGGCTGAAGACGGGAGCGATTTTGCTGTTCTAGCTGTTGCCAGCTATGTTGCAAAATCTGCTCAGGAAGTACGGCGCTGAGTGGTAGTGATTGCTTTAATGCGAGCTGACGCAGCGACTGCAGGTGCTGGCGCAATGCCGCACTGACTTGACTGTGGCCGTACTCTTGCAACAGTGCTTTGCCCTGCGGGTGCTGGAGTAAGCGATCTAGCGAGGGCAGGTCTTTAGCTTGGGCTAAGGGTGCGGGCAAGTTGGTTTCTGTACTCATGAGCTAAAAGCTAGCACAATTTAAGGCTCTTGCCATAGTAATGGGTTACCGCTACTGCGCTCATACCCGGCTTCGCCCATCAACATATCTAAGGCTAAGCTGGCTAGGTCGTCAGCCACGGGGTCCACATGTAATTGATCTTTTTGATAGAAAATTTTTCTATAGGTATGGCAACTATCACAAGACTCGGCCTTGATGCCAGCGGGGCCATCTTCAATACCGTGGTAAAAAATACCATCGGTGCTTTCACAGTGTGTGCAGGTGACGCGTACCACATGCCACTCGACGGAGCAGCGTGGGCAGGATAAATATCGACATCCATCTGCGCTGCCCCCTACCCGTACTATGCTGGATACGGGCAAGCTGCCGCAACAGGGGCAAACGCCAAAGGGGGTGTTCAGAGGGATGTGCTCGTGGCTCAGTGCGCTGGCCAAGTGCGTCCAGTAGACTTGCAGCGCGGCCATGATAAAAGCCGCCTTACCACTGTCGCCGCGGGCTAACTGCTGGGTTAGTACGGCATCGGCCAGCGCTTCGATCACCTCAGGCTCATGCTTGAGTTGGTGCAGCAGTTGTGCTGCGATCTCTTGAGCCGCAGTGGGTACGGTGTTAGAACTAGCCAGTGTCTGCAGCAGAGTGGCCATTATTTTTTGCCAGTTAGGGTCGCGTTGCCAGGCGGAGCTAAGAAGTGGAGGCATGCCATGTTGCAAGGCATGAGCAATATGCTGCTCATCAATGACAGGGCTACTTAACGTTTGCAGGGTCTGGTGTTGAGCAGCACTGAGCTCGGCCATTAGTTGCAGATAGGTTTGAGCGGGGTGATCAGCAGCCAGGTGGAGCAAGCGCTGGCCACGCTCTTTAAAAATAGAATGAGGATTGGGTAGGCGTAGACGCGGAATACTGGTGTGGTCTAGGCCTTCGATTTCACCACGGGGCAGAATACGGGGCAACGGAGACTCCTGAAAAATAACGAGGCTTGTATGGAGTAAGTGGCGGCCCGTTAAGGGCCGCCCGTATCGATTTACTTAGGGGGTTGTGAGGGCTGTTTGCGCAGCCATTCACGATACCAAGTACGGTGGTGTTTCCATGCCCAACCTGGGCTGACCGTCCCGCGAGTCATGGCCTTAATAGAGCCTTTGGTCCAGATGCCCGCATAGATATGAACAATAATGGCACAAATCATCAGTAAGGCGAACAGGGCATGCAGCATCGACGCCAGCCGTAAAGCCCAAATGGGAAAGTAAGCCGAGAAGAACTCACGCCACATGACGATGCCGCTGGCCAGTAAACCCAGCATTAGCAGCAGTAGCCCCCAGAACAAGACTTTCTGCCCTGCGTTATAACGCCCAGCAGGGGGCAGGTGGTCGTCCCGACCAGCCAAGGTGTCTTTGAAACCGAGTAACCACGCCAGATCACCGCGAGCAAACATATTGTGTTTTAGCATGCGTGCGGCAAAGATGAAAAAGCAGACAAACATGATGACCCCGATAAACGGGTGCAAAATGCGCGTCCACGGGCCCCCTCCTAGTACGTGACTAAGAAAGAAAAATGCCGGATGGAATAATGCTAAGCCGGATAGCGTTAGCAAAATAAAGGTACCAGCAATGATCCAGTGGTTAATCCGCTGACTGGCGGTGTAACGCTGGATCATTTTTTCACGTTTCGTTTCACTCATGGTGTGCCTCCTCTTTTTTGCGAGCTTCCTCATCAGCAGCGCGCTCATCGTCGGCGTTAACTTCGTTTGGACCTGTGCGTATGTAGTGGAAAAAGCCAAATAAAGCTGTCATGGCCATGGCGGCAATACCCAGTGGTTTGGCTACGCCTTTCCACAAAGTTACCATCGGGCTGATAGTGGGATCTTTAGGCAGATCGCTATATAGCTCGGGTTTGTCAGCGTGATGCAGAACATACATGACATGTGTTCCCCCCACACCGGCTGGGTCATACAGCCCCGCATTTTCAAAACCTCGGGATTGCAAGTCGGCAATACGCTCGGAGGCGTGTTGCTTCATATCATCCTTGGTGCCGAAAACAATGGCACCAGTTGGACAGGTTTTGACGCAGGCAGGCTCTTGGCCTACTGCCACGCGATCAGAGCATAAGGTGCACTTGTAGGCTTTTTTGTCCTGATCGGAAATGCGTGGAACGTCGAAGGGGCAGCCCGTTATGCAGTATCCGCAACCAATACAGTTTTCTTCGTGAAAATCGACGATACCGTTGGTGTATTGAATAATGGCCCCTGGCGATGGACAGGCTTTTAAGCAACCTGGATCCTCGCAGTGCATACAGCCATCTTTACGGATTAACCATTCCAAGTCGCCAGCAGGGTTTTCATACTCCGCAAAGCGCATGACAGTCCATGATTTATCGGTCATGTCAGCGGGGTTGTCGTACACCCCGATGTTTTCACCGATTTCATCACGAGTGTCATTCCACTCCATACAAGCAACCTGACAGGCTTTGCAACCTATGCACTTGCTGGTATCGATCAGCTTGGCAACATCCCCACCCACAGGCATACGTACGCTGGGGGAGGGGGTAGTGGTAGCGGAGCGTCTTTTAATATCCAAAGATTGTAGTGCCATGACTTACTCCTGAACCTTTTCAACCTTAACCAGAAATGACTTGAACTCGGGCGTTTGAGAGTTTCCGTCACCCACCGGTGGGGTTAATGTGTTGGCTAAGAAGCCAGGCTTAGCAATGCCGACGAACCCCCAGTGAATAGGTATGCCCACGTGATGGACTGGTTTGCCGTCAATGTTGAGCTGTTTAAGCCGCTTAGTAACCACTGCCTTGGCTTTAATATACCCACGATTGGAGGACACTTTAACGGTGTCACCGCCCGCAATATTAAGCTCATCGGCCAAGTCGGCACCAATTTCCACAAACTGTTGAGGCTGCAAAATGGCATTGAGCCTGACGTTTTTGGTCCAGTAGTGAAAATGCTCGGTTAAGCGATACGTCGTGCCTACGTACGGGAATTCGCTGGGCTTACCCATGGAGGCTAAGTCATCAGGAAATACGCGTGCTGCAGGGTTGTTGAGCGCATGCTGATTGTCTGGGCTAAGCGGGTTGTAGGCCAGCGGAGTTTCAAAGGGCTCGTAATGCTCTGGGAATGGACCTTCTGCCATCCCTTTGCGCGCAAAGAAGCGAGCCACCCCTTCGGGGTTCATGATGAAAGGGCCCATCCCTAGGTTGGGGTCCTCATCCGCCTTGTAGTCAGGAATGTCCGCGCCCGTCCAACGTGCGCCATCCCAGGCAATCAATTGACGACGGGCATCAAAGGGTTTGCCTTGTACGTCACATGAGGCTCGGTTATACAGTACACGACGGTTGGCAGGCCAAGCCCAAGACCAGTTTAAGGATTGCCCAATGCCAGTGGGGTCGCTGTTATCACGACGGGCCATGAGGTTACCTTTTTCGGTCCAGGCCCCAGCGTAAATCCAGCATCCGCTTAGCGTACTGCCGTCATCACGTAATTCGGCAAAGCCATCCAGTTGCTCCCCCTTGCGGCGAGTGATATTACCGTTGGCGTCGCGTAGGTCGGAAAGAGCGCGGCCGGAATACTCTTTGGCCAACTCCATCGCGGTAGGATCGTTGGGGTTGGAGTAAGGCCAAGATAAGTTGACGATAGGATCTGGGAATGCGCCGCCTTCATCGCGATAAAGATCGCGCATGTGGGTAAACAGTGTCCCCATGATTTCAATATCACTTTTGGCTTCGCCCGGTGGTTCAGCTGCTTTCCAATGCCATTGCAACCAGCGTCCCGAGTTCACCAGGGCGCCTTCTTCTTCGGCAAAGCAGGTGGTGGGTAAGCGGAAGACCTCGGTCTGGATAGATGCGCTATCTACATCGTTATGCTCACCATAGTTACGCCAGAACTCCGAGGTATCGGTGACGAGTGGATCCATAATGACCATGTACTTCAACTTAGAGAAGCTATCGATCAGTTTCTTTTTGTAGGGCGCGGCAGCTAAGGGGTTAAAGCCTTGACAAATATAGCCGTTGACTTTGCCTTGGTGCATGAGCTCATACATTTGCAGCATGTCATAGGGCTTATCGAGCTTAGGCAGGTATTCAAATGCCCAGTTATTGTCTTCAGTGGCTGCGTCGCCCCACCATGCTTTCATGAAGCTGACGTGGAATTTTTTATAGTTGCGCCAGTAGCTTAGCTGATTGGGCCGCATAGGCTGAGGCGCACGGGCTTTGATGTAATTGTCAAAGTCTTGCTCAGCTTGATTGGGCAAGGTCATGTAGCCGGGCAGCAGGTTGGTCATTAGCCCAAGGTCGGTAAGACCTTGAATGTTCGAGTGCCCTCGTAAGGCGTTCATACCACCACCGGCAATACCTATATTGCCAAGTAGCAACTGCACCATGGCACCGGTGCGGATGATTTGCGAGCCAATACTATGCTGAGTCCAGCCCAGCGCGTACAGAATTGTTCCGGCACGATCAGGCGAGGCGGTAGAGGCTAGCATCTCGCAGACTTTCAGGAACTTGTCGGTAGGCGTGCCACAGACGCGTGTCACCATTTCTGGTGTGTAACGCTCGTAATGCTTGCGCAAGAGCTGATATACCGTACGGGGATGTTGCAGGCTGGGGTCAGTACGGACGTAACCGTCTTCACCTAGCTCGTAATCCCAGGATGTTTTGTCGTAGCTACGCTTTTCTTCGTTATAGCCTGAATATAAGCCTTCTTCGAAGTCGAAGTCGTCGCGCACGATGAATGACATGTCAGTATAGTTTCTGACATATTCGTGCTGAATTTTATCGTTGTCGAGCAGGTATTTAATGACCCCACCTAAAAAGGTGATGTCGGTACCCGTGCGTATAGGCGCGTAGAAGTCCGCCACGGACGCCGAGCGTGTAAAGCGTGGGTCTACAACGATAAGCTTGGCATTATTATGTGCCTTGGCTTCGGTTACCCATTTAAAGCCACAGGGGTGCGCTTCTGCTGCGTTACCGCCCATGATCAAGATAATGTCTGCGTTTTTAATGTCGACCCAATGGTTCGTCATCGCACCGCGGCCAAATGTTGGGGCAAGACCTGCCACCGTAGGGCCGTGTCAGACACGAGCTTGGTTGTCGAATCCTAGCATTCCAAAACTGCGTATTACTTTGTGAGTAACGTAGCCAACTTCGTTACTACTGGCTGAAGCAGCCAACATACCGGTTGTGAGCCACCGATTAACCGTGCTGCCATCGCTGGCGGTGGTTTCAAAGTTAGCGTCGCGGTCGTCTTTCATTAGGCGAGCAATACGTTTGAAAGCGTCGTCCCATGAAATACGCTGCCATTTGTCAGAGCCTGGCGCGCGGTACTCAGGAAAGTGTAGGCGGTTTGGGCTATGGATAAAATCGACTAAGCCAGCGCCTTTAGGGCAGAGCGTGCCGCGATTCACGGGGTGATCGGAATCCCCTTCGATGTGTACGACACTTGCTACGGCATTTTTACCGCCATCGCCGCGGGAGTACAGCAGTACGCCACAGGCGACTGAACAATAAGGACAGGTATTGCGCGTTTCTGTCATGCGGGTCAGCTTATATTGTCTGACTTCCGCCATGGCGGGGGTAGGCGCTGCGCCAAGCAACACCATGCTGGAGCTTGCTAGCGAAGCCCCCGTCACTTTGAAGAATTGGCGCCGATTCATGTTGACCATGAGGCTCTCCAATGGGTGAGTGATATTGGTAAATCAAGGGGTGGATACTGGCCGGATAGGCGAGGATCCGCTGTGTTTAAGAAAGAATACATTTTCCACCCATTATAGTGGCGGCTTTTTGTGCGCTGTATAAGGAACTTTGTCAGAGATTATTAACATTAACAATGCTTTTGCATGGGTAATGTTTAAGGAGTTTCCCCAAGTGCTCCTGATAAGTGCCGAGGTTAGGCAACAGCGCACTATCTTTAGTTACGTCAATTATAACGCAGCTGTGTAGCCATATTTTCTGTATACAAAATTGTTCGTTTTAGTCACTGCAGAGGATCTTGGTAGACCTTAAACGATCACAACGGCATGGGCTTCAGAGGGAACTAATTCCCCTATGGGCTGTAATGCTAAACCTAGTTTTTGGGTGGTTTGTAGAAACTCAGTCACGCCTTCGGGGGCGACGGCTACGAGCAAACCACCACTGGTTTGTGGGTCACACAAGATGTTTTTTTGTGTAGGGCTTAATGCGCCAATGCGCTCACCATAGCTGTCATAGTTGCGGTGCGTGCCGCCGGGTATACAGTCTTGCTCGACGTAGTGGGCGATGCCAGGCAGCAGGGGGACGTTGTCTGCGTGAAGGCGTGCCGTTAAGCCGCTGCCATCTGCCATTTCGACGAGGTGTCCCAATAAACCAAAACCGGTGACATCGGTCATGGCCGTGACCTCGGGTAGTTGCCCTAGGTGGGTGCCTATAGAGTTAAGGGTACACATCCAGTCGCGGGCTAGGTGAGCATCTTCCGGACGTAATTTGCCTTTCTTTTCTGCTGTGGTAAGTATGCCTATGCCTAATGGCTTGGTGAGAAACAACTGGCATCCTGGGGTTGCTGTGTCGTTGCGCTTCATATGCTGTTGACTGACCACGCCCGTGACCGCTAGGCCAAATATGGGTTCGGGCGCATCAATGGAGTGACCACCCGCTAAAGTGATGCCTGCGGCGTCACAAGCGGCGCGACCCCCTCGTACGACTTCGCGTGCCACTTCAGGTGGAAGTACGTTAATGGGCCAGCCCAAGATGGCAATGGCCATGATAGGCTTTCCGCCCATTGCGTAGATGTCGCTAATTGCATTGGTGGCAGCAATGCGGCCAAAGTCGTAGGGGTCATCGACGATGGGCATGAAAAAATCTGTCGTGGAGACGACACCTAACTCGTCACTCAAGCCATAAACTGCCGCATCATCTTTTGAGGTATTCCCCACCCAAAGATGGGGGTCAAGATTTTGCGCTCCGCTACCCGCCAGAATGATATCTAACACTTTTGGGGAAATTTTGCAGCCGCAACCTGCGCCGTGACTATATTGGGTAAGTCGTATAGGTGTCGTCATAGAATTTCTACTCAGTACGGGATGGAAAGGGGGCCCAGACCGCTCACGCCTACGGATGGCAGGCGTGCGCAGCTTGGTGGACCTCACTTAACAGTATAGCGGGGTTTAATGTTCATCAAACGGGCTCGGGCGGGACAGCACCTGCCCCATAAGCAAGACACAGCAGGGGGACTATAAAGTCCCCCTGCTGTGATCAGTCTAACTTAGACGGTACAACTTTAAGGCATTTCAATTTGGGCAGCCTCAATGACTTTGCCCCAACGGGAAAGTTCTGCTTTGGTGTACTCCCCTAATTCTGCTGGACCTTGGAAGCTGGGATAGGCGCCTAGAGACTGCGCTTTTTCTTGAAACTCAGCTGTTTGCGTAATTTTTTCGACTTCTGCTGCTATTTTATTCACTACATCAGCAGGAGTGCCCGCTGGTGCATACATGGCGAACCAGGAAGAGATCTCCAGCTCGGGATAGCCGGCCTCAGACGCCGTGGGGACATCAGGCAATGAGTCTAAGCGTTTAGGACCGGTGACGACCAAGGGGGTGAGGTTACCGTTTTGAATATGGGGCAACAGTGGTGGTGGCGTAGTCATGGTGAGATCTACAGCGCCCCCCATCAAGTCGTTCAGCGCAGGGCCTGTGCCGTTATAGGGAATGTGAAACAGCTGGGTTTCAGCCATTTGGTTAAAAAGTTCGGTGGCGACGTGCTGAAGCGAACCCACACCCGAGGAGGCGTAGTTGAGTTCTCCTTTCTTTGCCGCGTCCGAATTAACCAGTTCCTCTAGGGTTTTGTAAGGCAGCGTAGAGCGTACGACTAACAGTTGCGGGGCAGACAGTACATTAGCCACAGGGGAAAAGCTGCTTACTGGGTCCCAGTTTTGGTTTTTCAATAATAAAGGGCTAATAACTTGAAAGCCTGAATATTGAAACAACAAGGTATAGCCGTCGGCGGGCGCACGACTGACTTGTTGAGCGGCGACTCCACCTGATCCACCAGGACGATTGTCAACGATAACGCTGGTGCCTAGGGCGCGGGCGAGTGGTTCTGCAATCATGCGGGCTGCAATATCGGTGGTGCCGCCTGGCGCTGCCGACACGTACAGATTAATAGGTCGATTGGGGAAGTCATTGGCTTGGGCGGCCGTGCCCAGTAAGCCTAGGCAGCCCACTATGAGAGAGCTGGCGAATAGTCGTGCTGTTAAATTTTTAGGGGTGTACACAGCATATCTCCTTTTTTGTGTATGAATAGTGTGCTGAGTCGTCAGCGAAGAACGAAGTAAACAAACGCGTTGAAACGGGCGCGCCCTTGGGTTGAGCGTGTTATGACAAAACTGGCTTATGCAGCAAAATGCTCGGCTAACCAGGCAGGAGCCGGGTGTGTCTGTAAGCGAGTACCGGCAGTGAGCAAGGGGGAGCTTAAGGGGCGCTGTACTAAGGCGGGTAGATCTTTCACAATATCCAGCAATCGGTTTAGGTTCACGCCAGTGTTGATCCACATGCATTCGAACATGTGCACCAGCTCTTCGGTGCTGACGTTGCCGCTAGCGCCTGGAGCATAAGGGCAGCCGCCTAGTCCACCTGCCGCTGCGTCAAAGCGTGTGATGCCTTCGCCCCAGCCGGCTAAAGCGTTAGCCAGTGCCATCCCGCGCGTATTATGTAAGTGCAATGTCAGGGCGCTGGCGGGTATATGCGCTATATGCTGAGCGCATAATTGTGTGACTTGGGTGGGGTAGGCCATGCCGGTGGTGTCGCACAGTGTGATGCCCGTGGCCCCGGCAGCCATAAACTCTTGGCTAAGGGCTAAGACTTGTTCGGGCGCGATGTCGCCCTCAAAGGGGCAACCGAACGCCGTCGATAATGAGACATTGCAGGGCAGGTTGTGGGCTTGGGCCTGCTCGATAATATCGAGCAATTGCTGCTTAGATTGCGCACGGGTCATGCGCAAATTGGCACGGTTATGTGTTTCGCTGCAGGACATGACGATATTGCACTCGTCAATGCCTACCGCTAGTGCACGCTCTAAGCCCTTGAGATTCGGAATGAGCGCGGTATAGATGACATCAGGGTCGCGGCGTATGCCTTGCATAACCTCTTGGGCGTCTGCCAATGCGGGGATGGCGCGAGGCGAGGTAAAGCTGGTGACTTCAATACGGCGAAAGCCACAGGTGGAAAGCTGATCTATAAACGCAATTTTATCTGCCGTTGGCACAAGCTGCGGTTCAATTTGTAGCCCGTCGCGTGGAGCAACCTCGTTAATTTCTATGTTGTCGGCGCCGATTTTCATGCAATGATGCCCTTTTCTTGTAGTTGTTCAATGACGCTGGCATCGACGCCTGCGGCTTGCAGTGTGCTGATGGTGTGCTCACCTAATAATGGGGCACGCGACTGAATAGCGCCCGGGGTGTCGGATAACAAAGGCATGATATTGGGCATCTCCACTTCTAGGCCGCTGGCGGCGGTGACTGTGGCGATGGCTTGGCGCGCTCGATAGTGGGGGTCTTCAGCAATGTCGCGTACCGAGTAAATACGACCGGCAGGCACTTGCGCGGCGTGCATAGCGTGCAAAATTTCATCGGGATGACGAGCGCTGGTCCAGGCGCCAATGGCTTCGTCCAGCTCTGCTACGCGCAGCGCGCGGCCGTGATTGTGTGCTAGTTCCGGGTCGGCAGCTAGATCTGCTCTGCCGATGGCGTGCATTAAACGCTGAAAAATAGCATCACCATTGCCAGCAATTAAGATGTATTCACCTGTATTGCATTGGTAGGCATTGGACGGTGCGATCCCAGGTAGGGAAGCGCCTGCGGGCTCACGAATGGCTTTAAATACAGAGTATTCGGGCAGGAGGCTTTCGGTTAGATTAAAGATGCTTTCAAATAAAGACACATCAATCATTTGGCCCAAGCCGCCGCGTGCGTCGCGCTGATACAAGGCCAGCAATACTCCCAAGGCTCCGTGTAAGCCCGCTAGCGTATCGCCAAGGGATAAGCCAGCGCGTACCGGTGCTTGGCCTGGGTTCCCATTAAGATAACGTAATCCGCCCATGGCCTCCGCGATAGCGGCAAAGCCAGGTTCTTGGCTGCGTGGGCCTGTTTGGCCATAGCCTGATACGCGCAGCATGATCAGCTTAGGGTTGGCAGCGTGAAGCTTCTCCCAAGATAGGCCCCACTTTTCCATGGTGCCTGGACGGAAGTTCTCAATCAGTACATCGGCCTGGCTGGCGAGTTGGCGCACAATATCCTGGCCTTCTTTTTGGCGCAGGTCTATGCATACCGAGTGTTTGCCGCGTGATTGAGCTTCCCACCATACAGAGGTGCCTTCGTGCAGCAGGCGCCACTTACGCAAGGGATCGCCTAAGCCGGGTGGCTCTATTTTGATGATGGTGGCGCCAAAGTCAGCCAAGGTCTTGGCTGCAAACGGCCCAGCGATTAACTGACCTAGTTCTAGAACTTTAATGCCAGATAAAATCTGTTTGGACATATATGCCTCTTGCCAGCAAGTAACTGAGAAATCGAGATAATTCAGTGTGGCACAGCAAAGCACAGGCGAGGAATGACCAAGTTTTCATAACCGCTTTCGTATTTTACGAAAGCGCTAAGGAGAAAAAAGGGCTTTAACGGGGTTCTGAAACGCGCAAATGTTCTAGTAATAGTTTGCTTGCGGCCGAGAGTTGATCAGGGTCTCGGGCCCCAATGAGTAGATTTCGGTGGGCCCATTCGTCTTGCAAGGGGACGAGGGCTAACTGTAGGGTTTGGGAGAATGGCTGAACGGCTAGCCTAGGTAAAACCCCTATGCTGTTGGTGGCCAATGCAAGGCGGCAGATGGAGTCAAACCCGCGTACCTGTATGCGCAGCTTAAGCGGTTTGCCCTGGCGCTGGCTTTCTTCTTCTAGGCGCAAGGCTAAGGAAGTGCGTGAGCTGAGACCGACATAGTCAAAATCCAGGGTTTCGTTAAAAGAGATATGCTTGCGTTGATACAAGGGATGCCCGGGGGGCACGATAAGGACTAGGTTGTCGCTACGATAGTGGCAGGTATATAAGCCATCACAAGGGGTGCGGTCAGCAAATATGCCGATATCAGCCTGATTGTCTTGTACGGCTTTAACAATAGTGTGACTATTTTCCTCTTTAAGGTTCACTTGTATAGCGGGATGCTCGCGCATAAAGACAGCCAAGTCTTGGGATAAAAACTGGGTGATGGCGGAGGTGTTGGCGGCGAGCCTGATCTCCCCTCTGACTCCACGCGTATAGTCAGAAAGTGCTACTTCGAGTTGTTCGACCTCGTTCAGAATGCGCAAGGCATGTTGCAGGCATGTTTGTCCCGCTTCGGTCATCTCCACCCCGGCAGAGTGACGGTAAAACAGTTCCGTTCCTAAGGTGGTTTCTAAGTCTGAAATACGCTTGCTGGCAGCGCCAATTGCTAAATGCATGCTGCGGGCGCCAGCCGAAATACTGCCACCGCGAGCGACGGCGAGAAAGAGGGCGAGCGTAATAAGATCGAAGCGAGCGAGATTCATAGTAGAGGCGTGTGGTGTATTAGTTTTGGCGGTATTGGCTCGTGGTTTTGCCCGTCCAACGTTTAAAGGCGCGGCGAAAGTTGGTAGGCTCGGTAAAGCCAAGCAGTAGGCTTATGTCATCAGTGTTCATCTGAGTCGTTTTTAAATATTCTGAGGCTAAGGAAGAGCGGATATCGTCCAAGATAGCAGAAAATGAGGTGTTTTCAGCTTGTAGCCTGCGGCGTAAGGTGCGGGCGGTAATGCCTAACTGAGCGGCTATGTCGTCCATGTCGGGGAATACTCCAGGGCGTTTCAGTAAGCGTTGATAGACTTCTCCTGCCATGCCCTTATAGACCCTAGCTTGATCGACTAACAGGTCGCACGTTTGTTGCAGTACTGCCGCAGAAAGCTGATGAGCCAAATGTGGGCGTTGATTAAGAATGACGCCGTCATAATGGAGCTCGGACTGAGGGTGCTCGAATACGCAAGGGCAGCCCAAGTATTGCTGGTATAAGTCAGCATACAGCGGTGCCGGATGAGAAAAATAGGCAATAAGAGGGGGGCAAGGCCGTCCAAATACGTCTTGTAAGTGAGTGACGTGTTGGGTGAATTGTTGTTCCAGCAAAAAGCGACGAATTTCTCGTGAGTCGTGAAAAAGTAGCTCGTCAGGAAACGTCCACACGGCACGCCCATCACGCTCACTCCACTCAATCGTTAAGGTAGGGGTGGCCAAGGAGTGAAACTTAACGCCTAGTCGAAAGTAATCGCGCATGTACAGACAAGACATTAAGGCGTAGCCGTACATTCCATAGGCCGACAGATGCAGTCTTGAGCCTGTCTCAAAAGGAGTGGAAGGGAGGGCCCCCAAGTGCAAGGCGTTGTCGCATACGGTGACGTACTGCTGAACAGAGGTTAGGGCCGAGGCATCGTGAAGCTGGGTGGGGGAAATACCCGTGTTTTTGAGGCTCATATCCGGTGTAATACCTTGCTCTGCCAGCACTTCCACGAGCGCGGCTATTTTGTAGGGAGCATGGATGCGTTCGTTATATAAAGGAGTTTTACTGCGCATAAGGTCACTTCGCCTATATTGATCTTTATCTGTCCTATAAAGATCTTACCAGAGTGCTAAAATATCGGTAAGCTCTTATTTGTAAAGCAATAAATTCAACGCTTATGTTGCCAGGCCGCACGTTGGTCGCAGCACAAATGGAACGCACGAAAATCATGAGATTACAAAATAAAGTAGCGATTGTTACAGGAGCTGGCCAAGGCATCGGAGCCGCCACTGCAAAAAAATTCGCCCTAGAAGGGGCGGTGGTAATAGTTTGCGATCGCCGCGCTGACTCAGTGGAGCAAAGTTTACAGGCATGTAAACAGGCGGGAGCACAAGCCGCGGGCTACACCTTAGATGTGACCGATCGCGCCGCCGTCGAAAAGGTGGTTGCTGACGTTGTGGCCCGCTTTGGTCGTGTCGATGTACTGGTGAATAATGCGGGTATAACCCAAGATGCGCGTTTGGAAAAAATGACCCTGGAACAGTTTGACACGGTGATTGATGTCAACTTGCGCGGTGTTTTTCATGTGGCTCAGGCAGTGTTGCCCACGATGTTGTCGCAAGGAGCTGGCGTGATTTTGAATGCCAGCTCGGTAGTGGGAATTTATGGCAATTTTGGTCAAACCAACTACGCCGCCACTAAATTCGGCGTTATCGGTTTTACCAAAACGTGGAGTCGAGAGCTAGGGCCTAAGGGCATACGGGTTAATGCGGTGGCGCCCGGCTTTGTCGAGACGCCTATCTTGTCCACCATCCCAGATACCGTTATGGAAAAAATGCGTGCGCAAGTGCCGTTACGCCGTTTAGGCCAGCCAGAAGAAATTGCGAACACGTATGCATTTTTGGCCAGTGATGAGGCAAGTTATATTAATGGCGCCGTGATTGAAGTGACCGGCGGGCTCAGTTTATAAGCAAGGAATGATAATGAAAATTGCTGATCGTTTGTTACCGCCCGCTGGTTTACGGGTGCTGATTAGTGGTGGGGCGGCGGGCATAGGCCGTGTTATTGCGCAGGGCTTTCACGAAGTTGGTGCTCAGGTTTTTGTATGTGATATTGATGAATCTGCGTTGGCAAAAATTCGGCAAGAACTACCTGGCGTAGAGGGGATACGAGCCGATGTCAGCCAAGCTACGGAGGTCGATCAGGTCGTAGAGCAGGGGGTGGCCCGTCTAGGCGGACTGGATGTTTTGATTAATAATGCAGGGATTGCCGGCCCTACGGGAGCAGTAGAAAGTTTGACCGAGCAAGCGTGGGAACAAACTGTTAGCACCAACTTGAATAGTCAGTTCTACTTTTTGCGTAAAGCCGTTCCGCATTTAAAGCAATCCCGCCAGAATCCGCATGTGGTGGTGATGTCATCCGTGGCGGGGCGTTTAGCGTATCCGTTTCGCACCCCTTATGCTGCAACTAAATGGGCGGTTATTGGTTTGATGAAATCCCTAGCGAATGAGCTGGGGCCCGACAATGTACGGGTGAATGCGATTTTGCCCGGCGTGGTGGAAGGTGAGCGCATGAGTCGTGTGATTGCAGCGCGTGCTGATGCATTAGGCATTACCACCGAGCAAATGCAGGCCCAGTATGTAGAGAAAATTTCTTTGCGGCGTATGGTTACCGCTGAGGATGTGGCAGCAAGCGTGTTGTACTTGTCTTCACCTGCTGCGGTGAATGTTACCGGGCAAGCAATTAGCGTGGATGCGAACGTTGAGTATTTGTAGGCCCTGGACTTCATCGCCTTAGTATTCGATAAAAAATGCCCACCGTATTAAGGTGGGCATTTTAGTCTTTGGTCTTTGGGCTGATGCCTATTGTGCGCGTGTGTTAGATCGCGGTGGCGTCAGCCCCTTTCAGGCCAAGCATTGCGCGAGCTTCATCTGGGGTGGCGATATCCAAAGACAGCTCCTCCAGTATGTGGCGAATTTTAGTGACTTGCTCAGCGTTAGAGCAAGCAAGCTCCCCGCGATTCAGGAATAGACTGTCCTCTAAACCTACGCGTACGTTACCGCCCATAATCGCTGCCATGGTGGCTAAAGGCATTTGGTGACGACCAGCACCCAATACAGAGAAACGGTAGCCATCGCGCCCAAAGAGACGATCGGCTGTTTCACGCATGTGAATCAGGTTTTCGGGGTCGGCACCGACACCGCCTAAGACGCCCAGTACGCACTGAATAAAGAGCGGCCCTTCAATCACGCCCTCTTTGACGAAGTGCGCTAAGTTGTACAAATGACCTACGTCATAGCATTCAAATTCAAAACGGGTACCGTTGGCTCCTAAGGTTTGGATAACCTCTTTGATGTCGCGGAAGGTATTGCGGAAGATAAGATCTTCCATATTCTGGATATATGGCTTTTCCCACTCATACTTCCAGTCATCGATTTTCTCTGCCAAAGGGTGAATCGAGAAATTCATTGACCCCATATTGAGCGAGCACATTTCTGGCTGTGCCACTAATGGATAAGCCAGACGCTCAGCGAGCGACATGCGCGTGCTACCGCCGGTCGTGATATTAATGATGCTATCGCACGCCGCTTTGATGGTGGGTACGAATTGCTGGTAAATCGCTGGATCGGGAGTGGGGCTGCCGTCCTTAGGGTCGCGGGCGTGCAGGTGTAGAATGGCTGCCCCGGCTTGGCTGGCTGCAATCGCTTCAGAAGCGATTTGTTCTGGCGTTAAAGGCAGGTAGGGTGACATACTGGGGGTGTGTACCCCGCCAGTAATGGCGCAGGTAATAATGACTTTATCGCGACGTGATTTCATAGCGTTAACATTTTGGCCAGTAAAAGGGTTAGACGGCCAGCCAATCGGCTAGCAGTTGTTCGTTATTGACGATTTCATGGGGGCTGCCCTCATACACAATGCAGCCTTGTCCCATCACATACATACGACTGGATACTTTGAGAGCGATGGCTAGCTTTTGCTCTACTAAAATGACTGCCACACCTTTGCGATGGATGTCTTGGATGCATTCACCTACTGCCGCTACGATCATGGGTGCCAGGCCCTCAGTGGGCTCGTCAATCAAGATGAGTTGCGGATTGCCCAACAATGAGCGGCACATCGTGAGCATTTGTTGCTCGCCGCCCGATAAGCTGCCTGCGTAGGTATTGCGACGCTCCTTTAAGCGAGGAAAATAATCGAACATGTCTTGTAGCGACCACTTGTGAGTCCCGTCCACACCCGCTTGTTCGCCCATGCGCAAGTTTTCTTCCACCGTAAGGTTGGCAAACACCTCACGCTCTTCGGGTACATAAGCAATGCCAGCACGACAAATTTCGTACGCGGGCCGTCCAGCCAGTTCGCGTCCATTTAACTGCACGGAGCCGCTGCTAGGGGGTAGTAAGCCCATAATTGCTTTTAATGTGGTCGAGCGGCCTGAGCCGTTACGGCCAATCAAGCTAATGGTTTCGCCTTTAGCGACTTCTAACGACACCCCATGGAGTACATGGCTTTTGTCATAGTGGGCGTGAACATTATCGACTTTTAGTAAAATGTCCTGGCTCATGCTTGTACCTCTTCGCCCAGGTAGGCTTCTTTTACTGCCGCATTGGCACGAATTTCAGCGGGGGTGCCCGTGGCAATAAGTTGACCATATACCAACACGCTGACTCGATCGCTTAAGGAAAAAACCACTTCCATGTCATGTTCGACGATAAGTAAAGCGCGGCCTATGGTGACCTCTTTGATCAGCCCCATCGTGTATTCGGTTTCTTCTTTGGACATACCCGCCATAGGCTCGTCTAAAAGAATAATCTTAGGGTCGGAGGCGAGCGTCATGGCAATTTCCAGGGAACGCTGCTCGGAGTAAGACATTTCACCTGCGATAGTGCTAGCACGTTCGGATAAGCGGACGAGCTCGAGCAATTGTTCGCTTTGCAGCGTAACTTTTTTCTGCTTGTCCGCAAAACGCCAGAAGCAGAACTGCAAGCCGTAGCTACGCATGACCGCTAGACGAATATTTTCAAATACCGTGAGGCGGGGGAAAATATTCGTAATCTGAAAAGAACGAGCTAGGCCTAGGCGGTTAATAGCTTGGGGGGTTTTACCTAAAATCGATTGCTGGTTAAGCTGTACATCACCGGATGTGGCGGGGATGTTGCCGGAAATCAAGTGAAACAGCGTGGACTTCCCCGCGCCGTTCGGGCCAATGATGGCGTGCCTTTCTTGCGCGGCGATATCTAGGGTGACGCCACGGATAATCTCAGTCGGGCCAAATGATTTACGCAGATCCTTGAGGCTCAGAATGGCTTGGCTCATGACGCGCTCCTTGATTCTTGAAGCATTTGTGTACGGTCAGCTTGACGGGCACTGATGCCTTGGGCACAACGCCACAACACGATACCCAACACAATGGCCGCGGCTGGAATTAACCATGTGCTCCAGGCGCTGGGATGCCATTCATGTTGGAAGAGTTGAATGGGTGGAGCGCCCGCTGGGCCTGCCGCTTGGGCCAAGAACTTATAATCTTGAGAAAACACACGGCCAGTCAATTCAGTTAATAGGACGATGCCGGCGCTTAGCGAGGCGACAGCGATGGCGTAGACAACGAGCAATTTGCTGAAAGCCACTGCGCCATGTTGCTGGGTGTAGCGCACGCTATGAATGACTAAACCGCTTAAACCGGTGGGCATGAACATCATGACCAAGACAAAGAGTAAGCCTTGGTAGAGCAACCAAGATTGCGTCATGTCGGAGACGGCATAACCAAAGAATGTCATCAGTGCAGCGCCTAAGGCTGGGCCTAAGAAAGCATGCACGCCACCAATATAGGTGTTCAACACCACCGCTGCAGAAATGGCGGGGTCAAAGACGACATAGTTAGCTGCTTCGTTATTGATGACCTGCAAGCCGCCTGCGACGCCCGAAAACATCCCGGAGATCGCAAAGACGAGTACCCCAATATAGTGAACGTTGTAGCCTAAAAAGCGTAGGCGATGGCTGTTTTCACGTAGTCCCAGTGTGAGACGTCCTAATGGTGTGCGTGTGAATAGGAATAGTAAAAAAATGCACGCTGCTACCCACGCCAAGGTCAGGTAATAGACTTCGATCTGACTGCCAAAGTCAAAGCCCCATGCAGGCATACGCATGCTGGATAAGCCCGCTTCTCCCCCAAAGGTATCGCGTAAGTGGGGCGATAGGGAGTGTATAAGCTCGGCAATGGCCAAGGTAATCATGGCGAAATAGGCTCCGCTGCGCTGGGTGGCGAACCAACCTGCTAGCAGGCCCATTAATAAGCCGCCTACTGCGCCCGCCAAGGGCATGAGGGGAGTCGGTAATAGACCAGCTCCGGCAATAGCGTTCATGGCATGGATGGTGGCAAAGGCACCGATACCAAAATAGGCCGCATGACCAAAAGAGAGCATCCCAGCTTGACCGCACAACAGGTTGTAGGCGGTAGCAAAGAGAGCGGCGATCAGCATGCTGATGGCGGCGTTTATCAAGGTGGCTGATAGCAGCCATGGCGCAGCAGCGAGTGCGGCCAGTAAGACTAGACTGACTAAAACGGGAATTCTCATTTCTTATCCTTTACTACCCATCAGTCCACTGGGGCGAATCAGCAAAATCAGGAGCATCAGTGCAAAGGGCAGGGTACCGGCCAAGCTAGAGACTTTAAGCACGAAGATGCCGCCTAAGCTTTCTGCCACTTCGCGGGCTCCAAACAAGGCAAATAAGTCGGCCAGTGAGGCGTCGATGACCACTGCTACCGAGCTCACTATGCCGATCAGTAGGGAGGCCAACATGGCACCTCCTAGCGAGCCTAGGCCGCCCACGACCACCACGACAAACACCATAGCACCTAGTTCTAAGGCCATATTGGGGTTCGTGGTGTAGAACGCACCGGCAACGGCGCCAGCAAGTCCAGCTAGACCAGCGCCAACACCAAAAACGCCCATGAATACCAGAGGAACGTTGTGGCCTAAGGCTTGCGCCATCTGCGGGCGATACATGGCTGAGCGAACGACGATGCCGACGCGCGTGCGAGTCAACAGTTGATAGATCGCAATGAACATAAGGATGGCAATAGCACCCATCCACACGCGGTAGCTAGGGTAGCTCAACCCACCTAAGGTAAAGGCAGAGAAGTCCAAAGCTTCGGGAATGCGGTAGTTAACGGGGTAGTTACCAAAAAAGAGTTTGATTATTTCGGCGATGATAAAAGACAGACCAAAAGTAATCAGCAGTTCGTGTGCGTGCCCGTGATGATGTACGCGGCGCAATATATAGCGCTCAACCAGTACGCCGATGAGCCCGACTAAGATAGGAGCAAGCAGGATAGCGCCCCAGTAACCTAAGGAGTCTTGCAGGGTATAAGCAAAGTAAGCGCCCAGCATGTAAAACGAGGCATGGGCAAAGTTTAATATGCCCATCATGCCAAATATCAGGGTCAGCCCGGCTGACACCATGAATAGGAGCAGTCCATAGATGACGCCATTCAACAGGGATATGACAAGATGATCCATTTGTATTTCCTAAATGAATTGGCTGCTGGCCCCCGAACCAGTCGCTCAGGGGCGTGCTTGAATAAAACGCTAAGGCTTAGCTAGGGCGTTTCATCTTGCAGGTGCCAGTGGGGGGCGTGGCAGCCTCTACAGCAGACAAAACTTTGACGGGTTTGAAACCGATGTCGGTGCCATCAGCTTTGAAAGCAGCATCTTTCGAGGCCATAGATACGACCATAGGCATCAAGGCTTGATGATCCTCTGCACGCATGCTTGTTGTACCCATAGGTGTCTCAATGGTGGTGTTTTCTAGCTCGAAAGCCAGTGCGGGCACATTGAGCTTACCGTTCTCGTCAGGTTGTACGCGCTTCATCGCATCGGCCACCATCATTAGGCCAAACACAGTTTGGGGTTCGATGAATGTTGGCGCATGGCCTGTTTTGGCTTCGTAGTCTTTGATGAACTCTGTACCCGCGTCACCCGCTGCTTCTGGGTTAAAAGCCTGTACGACAAAGTGACCGAGTGCTAAATCGCCGGCGTTAGCGATATTGCCGGGCTGATCCAGATATGTGGTCCCAAAGCGCGTTTGTAAGCCCGCTGCGCGGGTGGCTTTCATCAATAGCAGCAGGTCGTTGCCCCAGTTGCCGGTCATCACTGTTTGTGCTTGGCTGGAGGCAATTTTGCTGACATAAGGAGAAAAGTCCTGAATTTTACCTACATCGTGCAAGGTTTTTTCAACGACCTCATAACCACCGTTGGCTGCATTATCAACAATGGCCTGTTCCATGTCTTGGCCCCAGGAGTAGTTCTGGTTGATGGCATAGACTTTGGTGCCTAGGGCATCGGCTTCTTTCATTCCCGCTACCATGGCTTGTACGCGTATGGGGGCGTTGCCAGCAACACGGAAGTGATAGAAATTACATTTGTCGCCAATGAGGTCTAATGCTTCGGCACCGACGTTTAGGTAAATCAGCTCTTTACCTGGATTGCGCAAATTGTGTTTGCGCACGTCTTCGGTAATTTGTCCGCCAATGGCCGAGGAGGCTCCTTGAACCACGATTTGTACGCCATCTGCAATGGCGGCTCTGAGTTTGTCAGCAGCGCCCGCAGGGCCGCCTTGATTGTCGTACTCAACGAGTTCTAAAGGTTCGCCATGCCAGCCGCCCTGCTCATTGATCTTGTCAATGGCATAACGCGTTGCTGCACGGTAAGTTAACCCCGTGGATGCTTGCGGACCAGACAGGGTTTCTAATATAGCCACCTTAACCGGTGCTGCTAGGGTAACGGGAGTAACAAATACTAGGCCTGTGAGTAAGGCGCTGAGCAAACTTGGTTGTAATTTCATTTTACGTCTCCTGACATAGTAACGACGCTGAACGACACGGTGTGCATGCGCGTTGAGTGATCTGGATGAGCTCAAGAGGTAGCAACTTTGCTGTCGTGGAAGGTGAATTTTATCGGTAGATTTGAAAATTCAGGAGATCATTTTCAGACCCTAGGAAATCATTTTAGGACAAACCGACTAGGGACTTTCCCGAGTAGTGAAATGGCTTTTCATACAGATGAGCTTTGGGGCGTGGGGCACGCGATGCATAATTGCCTGCTCTAGCGGATGGTTGCCCAAGGTATACTCGTTACGGCTGCCACACGAAAGGGTAGTAGTATTTTTAAAGAGTGTTTCCGGTAATGAGTGATATCGCCACAGCAAGTCCCGAATCGCAAGCCAATGGGCAAAATTTACTTGAAAAAGTACTTAATGTCTTGGCCATTGTCTTTTCCATCGTGCTCATTGTCTGTATTTCCTTAGAGTCGTTCCAGTACGGACGCCACATGAGCTCCTCCGTATACCTAGCGATACAGTTTTGGATCTGCGCCTATTTTTTAGTGGAATTTATTGTTCTACTGCTACGCTCAGAGAGTAAACGGCGGTTTTTTTGGCGTTATCTGGTGCTGGTTGTGCTCTCGGTGCCTTATCTGTTCATTATTGGTCATTTTGCGATTGATGTATCACCAGAAGCGGCTTATTTGCTGCGCTTCTTGCCTGTTGTACGTGGTGGGGTGGCCTTAGTGATTTTGGCCGGTATGCTAACGCATAATCGCATCAATAGTTTGTTCTTTTCTTACATTGTTTTGTTTTGTGCCTTAATTTATTTTCAAACTCTGATCTTTTACATCTTTGAGGTCGGTGTGAATCATCAGGTAAAAACGTATTACGATGTCCTGTGGTGGGCAGCCATGACCGTCACGACGGTGGGCTCTAATATTATTGCTGTGACCCCTATGGGTAAGGCTTCTGCCACCATTTTGGCCTGTATAGGGATGACCACCTTACCAATTTTTACTGCTTATATCAGCTCGGTGGTACAGCGCTTTAATCATCGCGCCCGCCTCGATTAACACAAAGAGATAGGCAGGGCTGAGGGCGTGTGGTATTACCACGCCTTCCTGAGCAAAAATGTATCAAGCGGCTTAGCGCTATTCTTTTTGGGCGCGCCATTGCTATGATTGCTGTTTTCTCTGTACATAGACCTCGGGCAACATGCCCTATACCTGATCTTTATGCCTACTAGTACTCCAGACTCCTCGCAAGAATTACGTCGCGAACTTAAACCGCGCCATCTATCCATGATTGCCATAGGTGGCTCTATAGGCACAGGGCTGTTCGTGGCCTCCGGTGCGACGATTGCCGAGGCCGGGCCGGGCGGTGCTTTATTAGCGTATATGCTTATTGGCGTCATGGTGTACTTTCTCATGACCAGCTTGGGCGAGTTGGCCGCCGCGATGCCCGTATCCGGTTCTTTTGCGACCTACGGCGCGCGTTATGTGGACGAAGGTTTTGGCTTCGCCATAGGTTGGAATTATTGGTACAACTGGGCAGTGACGATTGCGGTAGACCTAGTCGCTGCGCAATTGGTCATGAGCTATTGGTTCCCCGAGGTACCAGGCATTGTCTGGAGTGCGATTTTCTTGCTACTCATGTTTTTATTAAACATGATCTCTGTCAAAGGCTTTGGCGAGGCTGAGTATTGGTTTGCTTCTATTAAAGTAGTAACCGTACTTGTATTTATAGCCATCGGTTTGATGATGGTATTTGGGATTTTGCAGGGGCACGAGTCGCCAGGCTTGCAAAACTGGACAGTGGACGATGCTCCTTTCCCTGGGGGGTTTGCTAGCCTAATTGGGGTGGCCATGATAGTGGGATTTTCTTTCCAGGGAACCGAGCTCATTGGTATTGCAGCGGGTGAGTCTAAAGATCCAGCACGCAGTATCCCTAAAGCCGTGCGTCGCATTTTTTGGCGTATTCTTTTGTTCTATATCTTTGCGATTCTCATTATTGGATTATTGATTCCCTATAACGATCCACAACTACTACGCAATGATTTAGATGATATTAGCGTCAGCCCGTTTACCTTGGTGTTTGAAAAAGCGGGTCTGTTGTCTGCTGCGGCCATTATGAATGCGGTGGTATTGACCTCAGTGTTGTCGGCGGGAAACTCGGGCATGTACGCCTCCACACGAATGTTATTTAATCTTGCGCGGGAAGGGAAAGCCCCACGCATTTTTGGCCGTTTATCTGAAAATGGTGTTCCGCGTTATGCGCTGCTAGCTACCACCGTTGTGGCGGCGCTATGTTTTATTAGCGCTGTGTTTAGCCCTACGGCTGTTTATATTTGGTTGTTAAACACTTCGGGAATGACAGGGTTTATTGCTTGGTTAGGGATTGCCTTAAGCCATTACCGCTTCCGTCGAGGCTATGTGGCGCAAGGGCGTAGCGTAGATCGTTTACCTTACTTGTCGAAGTTTTTTCCGTTTGGCCCTGTCTTTGCGTTTGGCCTGTGTTTACTCATCACTCTGGGGCAAAACTATCAAGCGTTTTTAACCGACCGAATTGATTGGGCCGGCGCTTTAGCCACTTATATTGGCTTGCCGCTATTTTTGTTGATTTGGCTGGCGTATCGGCTTGTTAAGGGGGGCGGGATTGTAGCGTATCAAGACATGCGTTTCCCTGAATTAGATCAGCGGCAGTCAAGCCAATAATGTCTTGTCGGGTGGCGTCTTGGATATTTTCACCCTAACGATGTGTTCGTGCTAAGGTGAACCTTCACTTGATTTTCCTTTTTTGCTATGACGCCACCACGCTCTGAAACTGTTACGAAAGATATGGCCTTTTATGGCATTGCTTTATTGATCGGCTTTGCTACGGCTTTAGTGGGCACGGTTTTTCATCGCGTCGTGGGTTTTATGCAAATGCATTTGCCCCAAGTGCCCAGCTATTTAGGTGTAGAAGGTGTGGCTGCAGCCGTTTTTTTGGCGTTCTTGTGTGCATCCATGATGTGCCTAGCTGTCCTCTTGGTGCGTAAGTTTGCTCCTGAAGCTAGTGGCTCGGGCGTGCAAGAGGTTGAGGGGGCCATGGCAGGCTTACGTCAGGTGCGTTGGCAGCGCGTATTACCCGTCAAATTTTTCGGTGGTTTATTGTCACTAGGTTCTGGTTTGGTGGGCGGGCGTGAAGGGCCCACCATACACATGGGCGCCTCAATAGCCCAAGCCTTGTCTCAGCGCGTCACGATGGCGGTATCAGAGGCCCGTGCTTTATTAGGGGCAGGAGCAGCGGCGGGGTTAACCGCCGCCTTCAATGCCCCCGTAGCTTCGGTGTTATTTGTCATCGAGGAGGCTCGCGGTGTTTTTCCGTATAGCATGCGCACCTATTATGCGGTCATCTTAGCCAGTGGGGCCAGTGTGCTCACGACGGTGGCCTTGTTGGGGCCAACCCCATTCATGGCCATGTCCGCCACCGCCCCCGAATTAGTCGTTTTTCCTATCTTTGTGCTGTTAGGTGTCGTGCTGGGCGTGATGGGGGTGTTTTTTAACCGCCTTGTGCTAACTAGCTTAGATTATGCCCAACAGATCAGCGTCCGATACTCTGCCTATTTGTGGCCGTTACTGTTGGGCTTATGCATAGGCCCTATGGTGCTTTGGCTACCTGATGCCACGGGGGGAGGGGAGTCGCTGGTTGAGCGCTTGGTGCATCACCCTTTGTCTTTGGGGCTATTAGGCTTGTTGGCGATCGTGCGTTTGGTCATGACGGTAGCCAGTTATGCCGCCGGTACTCCAGCAGGTATTTTTGCACCCATTTTAGCTATTGCGGTCGTATTTAGTGTGTTTTTTGGCAAACTGCTGATGCTTTTCTTGCCCTTGTCGCCCGACCTTTTAGTCGCGCTAGCAGTGGCAGGTATGGCTGGGTTGTTTTCCAGCACCATACGCGCCCCTATGGTGGGCGTGGTGTTAATTGTAGAGCTAACAGGTGCCTACAGCTTGGCGGTGCCCAGTTTTTTATGTGCCATGACCGCCAGTGTGGTCGCTTCCTCATGCGGGGGGCGCCCCATCTATGAGTTGCTATTAGAACGTACGCTGCGCCTCGCAGGCCAATCCGTTCCCCAGGACGATAACCACGGCTAGCCACCTTTTGGGTTCTTTATGGCGCAGCAAGCTGAACGCTTTAGATGATAAAAAGGGGCCTAAAGCAATGCTGCTTTGGCCCCGCTTGGGCGACTACGTTGTAATTAGTCGACTTTCCCCATTTTTTGTATCACGTTGGCTAAGCGCTGGGCATCGGCCTGCCAATAAGCGTTAAATTCTTCGCCATCTAGGTAGTCCATTGGGCTGCCCGCCGCCTCTAGGGTCTTGCGTAGCTCTGTGTCTTGGCTTGCTTTACGGCTTGCATCCAGTAAGGCTTGAACCGCGTGCTCTGGTGTTTCAGCGGGTACAAACATGCCCGACCATTGGATGAACTCTGCATCATACCCCAGCTCTTTCAGGCTTTTTACTTCAGGCATGCTGCTGACGGGTTTGGTTCCCCAGTGGGCGAGTGGCTTTAGTGTGCCTGCTTTAATGTGCTGGATGACGGTAGCGGGTCCCGTGGCTAAGGCATCCACATGCTTACCTAATAATGCTGTTACCGCTGGGCCACCGCCCGTGAAGGGGATATGACTCAGTTGTATGTCGGCTTCTTGTGCGAGCATTTCCATTGGTACATGCATCGTGCCGTAGATTCCAGAGCTTCCGTAATTGATCGCACCGGGGTCTTTTTTGGCGGCAGCGATGAATTCTTCTAAGGTATTCCAAGGAGCGTCAGCACCTACCACGAGCACAGTAGGATCAGCTGTGATACGAGCGATGGGTTTAAATTGATCTAAGACATACGCGGGCTTGCGCTCTAGAACTTTATCAGCCTCGGGGATGATGGAGATAGAAGATAAGGTAAAAAGCGTGTTGTAGCCATCGGGTTTGGCGTTGGCTGATGCAGCCATACCGATAGCGCCACCCGCACCACCGCGGTTCTCGATCACTACCGGACGCCCTAGGGTCGAGCTTAGAGAGTGGGCGAAGGGTCGACCCACGCTATCTGCCACCCCTCCGGGGGGAAAGGGGACCAGCATTTGTATGTTTCTATCGGGATAAGTATTGGCCGATACGATTCCGCTAAGCAGAGTGCTGGCGCTGCAAAGTCCTACCAAGGTGAGTTTCTTGAGTGTTTTCGTCAACATTTGTCTCCTCCACGTTCTAACTAGTTAAAGTCGTTTTCTAGTGTGCCGATACCTTTGATTTCAATGCGCACTTGGTCGCCCGTTTTTAGGTATTGCGGAGGGTTCAAGCCCATACCTACGCCAGCGGGTGTGCCTGTGGCAATAATGTCGCCCGGATACAAAGTAATGCCGCGTGAGCAAGTTTCGATCAACGAGGCAATATCAAAAATAAGATCACGGGTGTTGCCAGACTGACGTAATTCACCGTTCACCCAGCAGTTCAGCTCGGTGTTCTCGGGGTCAATTTCATCCGCAGTAACTAACCACGGACCCATGGGGCAGAAAGTGTCGAAAGACTTGCCCAGGTCCCATTGTTGGTGGCGGATTTGTACGTCCCGAGCGGTCACATCGTTCACAATGGTGTAGCCGAAGATGTGTTGTAGTGCATCTTCTTTCTTGATGTTTTTGCCGCCCACCCCAATGATTACCGCAAGCTCTGCCTCGTAATCAATTTTTTCGGATACTCCGTGTGGCAGTTGTACCGTATCTTGGTGAGCAATAACGCTTTCAGGAACCTTAGTAAAAACAATAGGCCACTCGTCTGCTTTGGCAGAGTTGTCTTTAAAGACTGAGCTGGCCAGTTCTTTAGCGTGTGCATGGTAATTGCGTCCTACGCAAAATACGTTGCGTAGTGGGCGTGGAATAGGGGCCAGAATTTGAGCCTGTTGAAGGTCTTGTCCCTCACCCTCAATCGGTGGTAATTCTTTTTTTGGTCCAATTAGTTGTACTAACTGGTTCATGTTCTCGATGTTTACCCCATTAACGGCGGTAATTGGCCAGTAGCGCTGTTTTTCAGTATCTACAGCGGCTACAATGACCTTGTCTTGTATTTTAAGAGTTGCCAGCTTCAATGTAATCTCCTTGTTGAATATGGTTTAATAGTACCACTAAAATACAAAAATGAACCAATGCTTATTTTAAATGTACCATTTGGTCTATGATTGACGATAAACAACTATATTTAGGGTTACGTTCCCCTAGAGCGTTACTGTTAGTGCAAGATCTACTACAGCGTATGCGTAACGGGAGTCTAGTGGCCGCTATGCGTCTACCTGCTGAACGCGAGTTGTGTGAGCAGTTCAATATCTCACGTGGTACTGTGCGTAGGATCTTGTCTAACTTTAGTGAGCAAGGTTTATTGCACCAAATGCCGGGAAGCGGTACTTTTGTGACGGACAAAGCGACTCTGTTATTACAGGGGGCGGGTAGCCATCAGATCGCTTCCGCTGCCGATCCGGCCTATGTGAGCCCTGCAGACCTCATGGCGGCGCGCTTATTGATTGAGCCTTTGATGCCGCAATTGATCGTACAAAATGGTACCGTGCAAGACTTCGAACGTATGCAAGAGTGCTTGACCTACTCTGAGCAGGCCAGCAGCATTGAAGAGTTTGAGCATTGGGATGAACAACTACACGCGGCATTGGCCACGGCCACTCATAATGCTTTTTTTACGCAGCTGTTAGGTCTGGTGAATCAGGTGCGCGATCAAGGTGAGTGGGGTAACTTGAAGAAAAAATCCTTAACGCTCCAAAATAGGCGCGCCTACGAAAGACAGCATAGGGAATTGGTTGAAGCTTTACGTGCCCGTGATGCGAGGGCTGCTAAAAAAGTTCTCACCGAACACTTGGAGCAAATTCAAGTGAATTTATTTCAGATCAGCTAGGGCGACGAACTGTTTAGACAATGAGCAAGACAATAGTAGTGGCTGTCACAATTAGCAAAAAACAGCCTCTGTATTGCTGTCACCCTAGCGTAGCGACCCACAGATAGCTGCGCTTGGGTGACGGGTTCCGTTTTATTTGCCTTCCACTTCTTTGATCATTTTGTCGTAGTACTCGCACATTTTTTGTGGGTCGGTAGGCACGGCATCGGGCTGTTGCAGTTTTGGGGCAATTTCAGCCATTTTTTGTGGATTACTGGTAGCCAGTTGCTGAACCTTCGTATTGAGTTCGTTCGCTTTGGCAGTGGCCTGTTCAACGGTGCAGGCTAAAGTTGGTGTGGACAGTGCTGCTAGGATGACTAAGGCGCTCAGTTTTTTCATGACTAACTCCAAAAAACGTAAAGGTGGCTACACCATAAAAAAACTCTATTACCATCAGATGACATTCTTTTTTAGATGCTACTTTTACGTTTGGTAGTAGTGCGTAGAGCGATGAGTACAAAAAATCCCAAGCAGACCGTACATGCTGCTTGGGATTTTTATCGTATTAACCGTGTAGTTAGGCTGTGCTTTTAGCCAAGCTGCTATTTATTTCAATTTTGCTTTTACGCTGTCCAGAGCCGCCACTGCACACTCTTCATCTAGATGACCGCCGGGTGCGCCACCTACGCCGATAGCACCGATAACTTCGTCACCTACTTTAACTGGTACACCGCCAGCCAATAATAGAAAGCCGTTGATATCGCCTAAGTTCGCCGCGCCTGCATTGCTTTGTGACGCTTGCATCATAGCGCTAGACAAGTTTCGGCCAGATACAGAAGTAAAGGCTTTGTCTATGCTGGCTTGTACAGTGTGCGGACCAGCGTTATTAGCACGGGAAAACGAACGTAGGACACCAGCACGATCAACTACGGCAGCGGAAACGTTATAGCCTTTTTGCTGGCAGATATTGACGGTAGTAGTAGCCAATTCGTTAGCCAGGTCGAGCGAGATATTTTTTTCTGTTAAGACAGATTGAGCTTGGGCAGAGGCACCCATGGTAACTAAGGCTACTAAAGCAATTTTACGCAACATTGTTGATTCTCCTAAAGTGAGTCATTTCCGCATCGTTGCGGCCATGTGGTTACTATAAGAGGCGACTGCACCTTGTCACAATTCGTATGGCTACTCAACGTTCTCCGTAGTTTTACGTAGACCGGCGCAGCGTCAGAGCCGAGCAGAGCGTAAAACTAAGAGGTCAGTAGATCCGCGTACTGACGCACTAAAAGTGCTAAGTTATCAACATTAAGTTTATTGAAAATATTGGCCCTATGAGTTTCAACAGTACGCGGCGATACATCAAGTTGACGGGCGATTTCTTTATTGCTTAAGCCATCCACAATACCTTTTAAGACTTCTTTCTCCCGCTCGGTTAAGGTTTCGTAGAGACGCTTGGATTGCTCGTTTGCGGTTAGGCGCTCACGGCGCTGGATATGCATACGCACGGAAGTTTGTACTGTTTCCAACAATTGTTCATCGTCTATGGGCTTCTCTAAAAACTCCATTGCACCCGCTTTAAAGGCGCGTCGGCACATGTCTACGGTGCCGTGGCCTGTGAGCATAATAATGGGTATGTCTACGTGTTCTTCCTTAAGCTTATCGAGCAGGCTTAAGCCGCTCATTCCAGGCATGCGTACGTCCATCACAATGACGCCAATATCATCGCGATTGAACTGCTCATAAAATTGTTGTGGATCGTGCCAAGTGTGCACGCGTAAGCCTACGGTGCTAATTAATAGTGCCAAGCTTTCTAATACGGCCCGGTCATCATCTAGAATGTGCACCAGAGGTGAGAGTGAGTGTTCTTTTTTCACTTATTCCTCAGCAGCGAATCGGGGTAAGCGTAAATGGAAAACGGCTCCGCCAGAAGGTGAGTTAGCCGCACTTAGGCTGCCATCCATGGCCTGAGCTAACGACTCACAAAGGCTCAGACCCAAGCCTAAGCCTGAGCTACGAGTAGAGAAAAAAGGCTCAAATATACGGCTGAGATGGCTGGGCTCTATGCCTGAGCCGTTGTCTTGTACCCAGAAGTCTATATGTTTCTCATTCGCTTGCAAGCGAATAAGGATGCTCCTTGGTGGGTTCGAGGCGCTTAGCGAGTGCATGGCATTGCTGAGTAAGTTTTGAACTATTTGTCCCAAAGCGATGCTGTCCCCTTTGACATAAAGGGTGGCATTAGGTAAGTTGCTTTTGACTTTAATATGCAACTGATCAAGCTCTGGTCCGAGTAAATACAGTGTCTCATTAATCACTTGTTGCATCGCTACGGACTGCGTTTGTTGTAGCAGAGTTTTTTCTTCTAGGCTGTTGCGTAAGCGTTTGAGCACCTTGGCGGCACGCCGCACTTGCTCACTAGCTTGTTGCATAGCTTTGCGAGCGGCGTCTAACTCGGGCGGGTCTTCCGCAAGCAAGCGTATGGAGGCCTGGGTATTGGCCAATACCGACGTTAAGGGTTGGTTAAGTTCATGTGCGACACCTGCTGCCAACTCTCCCATGGAGTTTAATTTGGCAATTTGCCCCAGTCGTAATAATTCTTTGGAGCGTATGTTTTGCTCGCGTTGACTACGTATGTATATAAACAAGGCTATGAGGACTGCGTTTATTAACGCCATGCCTAGTATGAGTAACCAGGGTAAGGCTGAGTAAGGCAGACTGCGTGTCGTGCTCAGCTTAAAAGGTTGGCTTAAGGAAGCGATGGTCTTATTAAGGTGAAAAGTCTGCACTCCTTGTTGAGTCTCAAGAGGGGTGCTGATGTCCCAAGTTTGGCGCTGCCAACTAAGCCGTATAGAGGTTTCGCCATCTCGCGTTTCAAAAGGCCAGTCCTGTAGGGGAAGTAAGACAGATAAGTTGATTTTTAATGCGTAGCTGTAGGGTGTTGCCGCTAAAATCAGAATATATGTGGCGTGATCTAAATCCACATCAGCTAATACGGCGCGTTTGAGTTGCCGGGACTCAGCCTCATTATCTGCCCACGTATCAACAGGCCAAGCGTGAACGGCAGACTTATAGTAGATATCGATAATCTGCGGAAACATGGATTTCAAGAGGCCTAATTGCTCTGTATTAGTCAGGGGAGCCTGCAGGATGCTAAGCATATTTAGAATCACATCGTGCTGGGCTAAGCGCTGGCTGAGTAAGCGGTAAGCAATGTTTGACTGCGCAATAAACTGATTGGACTGTTGGTAAATAGTGTAGCTGCTGATCGCCAAGGCGCTGACTACGCTTAAGCACAGCCAGCATATACTTCCCCACATGGCGCTGCGAAGGTGGCGTTTTGTCATGGTTTTTTGATTTTAGTGTATAAGTAAGGCCCAAGCAGCCTTACAAGATGATTGTTAGCGTGCCCGTTGCGCACACACTAGAACTATTTTTTATGAGTGAGTAGTTCAGGTTATCTGCTACGTGTGCTTACGATACACGTAAATGAGATATCTGCTTTGGTATATTTTTTAAAAGAGATAGGGTGCTAGAGCTGCCGAGGTTGGACGGATGGAGGCTCGACCTCATGCGAGTTTATGGTTCGAAAAACAAAAAGCCCAGTCGTTTGACTGGGCTAAGTGTTTGAATCTTTGGTGGCCTTGGGCGGAATCGAACCACCGACACAAGGATTTTCAATCCTCTGCTCTACCGACTGAGCTACAAGGCCACGTTTTTGCGCTTGGCAAAGAAAGAACTATAACACGGTTTTTGAAATGTGTGTGCATAACAACAAATTTTTTGTTTTTTACATGAGATGTTCATGTAACTTTGTTAGTTATGCCCGCAAACCGAGAAATTTGCCAGAGCACGGATTATAATCATAAAAATGGATTTTTCGCGTTACTTTTATACAGACGTTGTCTGACAGTAACAACATAGCTTATTTTTGCGAGTTGATGAACCTCCATGTCTGTTGACGTACTTACTTTCGGTTTGAATCATGAGTCTGCACCGGTATCAGTGCGGGAGCGTGTGGCATTCCCGATGGATGTACTTAAGCCTGCGCTTGAGGGGTTGCGCTATGCTTTTGGTAGCGGGGTGCGGGAAGCCGCCATTTTGTCTACCTGTAATCGCACAGAAATTTACTGTGCTGCCGAGCGCGATGTTGCTAGCCGCCTGCCCGACTGGATGGCCGATTACAATAAGCTTGAGTCCGTAGAGTTAGTTCCCCATTTGTATCGCTATGACCAAAACGCAGCGGTCCGTCATGCTTTTCGTGTTGCTAGTGGTTTAGATTCCATGGTGTTGGGTGAACCCCAAATCCTAGGACAAATGAAAGATGCGGTGCGAGTAGCCGGCGAGGCAGGCTCGTTGGGGACCTTGCTGCATCAGCTTTTTCAGCGCACATTTTCAGTGGCCAAAGAAGTCCGTACGCAAACGGCTATCGGTGCCCATTCGGTTTCTATGGCGGCGGCAGCAGTGAAGCTGGCGGAGCGAATCTTTGGCGATCTAGGCGATACCAAAGTGTTGTTCATTGGTGCCGGTGAAATGATTGAGCTCTGTGCGACGCATTTCGCCGCTGCTAATCCAGGTAGCATCACGGTCGCAAACCGCACGCGTGAGCGCGCTGAAACGCTGGCTGGTCGTTTTATGGCCAGTACGATGCGCCTAAGTGATCTATCCGATCATTTGGCTGAATTTGATATCGTGGTTTCCTGTACGGCCTCCTCCTTGCCCATATTGGGCCTGGGTATGGTTGAGCGTGCTGTGCGAGCGCGCCGTCACCGCCCTGTCGTAATGGTTGATTTGGCGGTGCCGCGTGATATCGAATCCGAAGTAGGCCGTTTAGACGATGTGTACCTTTATACCGTCGATGATCTCGGGCACCTGGTGCAGCGCGGCTCTGATGCGCGTCGTGCTGCTGTCGTTCAGGCCGAAGGTATTATTGATACCCAGGTACAAAGCTATATGCACTGGCTGCAGAACCGAGCCATTGTGCCCACTATCGTCGATTTTCAGCAGACGGCCGAGCAAATACGGCAGCATGAGCTTGAGCGTGCCCGACGCATGTTGGCGCGTGGGGATGACCCCGAGCAAGTCATGGAAATGCTTGCGTACGGGCTGACGCAAAAATATTTACACGGCCCTATGTCCGAGCTTAACCGCAGCGAAGGTGATGAGCGTGAGCAGTTGCTCCAGCTATTACCTCGTTTGCTGCCGTCTCTTAGCCGTCGCCGTTAGCGAGGCTCTCTGTTTATGGCCGCCTGATGCGGCCTGTCTTGTTTTCACAGGCTGTTCACAGTCTGATCTATTTCCCTTTTTAGCAGTACCGCTTTTATGAAAGACTCAATGCGCAGTCGGCTGGAGCAACTGGCTCGCCGAATGATAGAAGTAGATGCTTTATTATCAGAACCTGAAATTGCGTCGGACATGGATAGTTTCCGTAAAATGTCTCGCGAGCGCTCAGAGCTGGAACCTGTAGTAACCGCTTTTAAGGCCTATGAGGCAGCCGAACAGGATTTATTAACGGCCCAAGAAATGCTTAGTGATCCCGAGTTAAAAGAAATGGGTGAGGAGGAGTACAAACTGGGTAAAGAGCGCATACAGGTGCTTGAGGACGAGCTCCAAATTCTGTTGTTGCCGCGCGATCCCGATGACACGCGTAACGTCTTTATAGAGATACGCGCCGGGGCCGGCGGGGACGAAAGCGCCTTGTTTGCGGGTGATTTGTTGCGTATGTACACGCGCTATGCCGAGCATAATGGATGGCGCACCGAATTGATCTCCGCTCATGATGCCGATTTGGGTGGTTACAAAGAGGTCGTCATTCGTATTGAAGGTGAAGATGTCTATGGGCGGCTGAAGTTTGAGTCGGGAGCGCATCGAGTGCAGCGTGTGCCGGAAACGGAGTCGCAGGGTCGTATTCATACGTCTACGTGTACCGTAGCCGTGTTGCCTGAAGCCGATGGGTTGACCGAAATTACGATAAATCCCGCTGACTTGCGTGTAGATACCTTTCGCGCCAGTGGCGCGGGTGGTCAGCACGTGAATAAAACAGACTCAGCGGTACGCTTAACCCATTTACCTACAGGTTTAGTGGTGGAGTGTCAGGACGATCGATCGCAACACCGTAACCGCGATAAGGCGATGCAAGTATTGGCCGCCAGACTCAAAGACATGCAGCAGCGTGAACAGCAGAACAAAGAGGCGGCACAGCGTAAAAGTTTGGTCGGGACAGGGGATAGGTCGGAGCGTATTCGTACTTATAACTTCCCTCAGGTGCGTATGACGGATCACCGTATTAACCTGACTTTGTATAAGCTGGCCGATATTATGGACGGTAACCTAAACGAACTGACCAATGCTCTCTTGGCTGAGCATCAAGCGGAATTGCTGGCTTCGTTGGCGGATGCCTAATGCAGTCTATCCGAGATTGTATGGGCCGGAGCACCTTACCGCGACTTGAGCAGCAAATGCTCTGGCAGCATGTGTTGAAAGTGACGCGAGTATGGCTGATCGCGCACGACACGGATGTTCTGGAGCCTCATCAAGTGGCTCAGTATTGGGCCTTAGATGAACGGCGCCAGCAAGGTGAGCCAATGGCTTACTTAATTGGCGAGCGCGAGTTCATGGGACATACTTTTCAGGTGAGTCCGGCGGTATTGATTCCTCGTCCCGATACAGAAACTTTGGTGAATGTTGCGTTAGAACAGCTACAGCATATTAAGCAGCCGCGTATTGTGGATTTAGGCACCGGCAGCGGAGCCATTGCTATTTCTCTGGCCTTGGCGCGCCCTGATGCACAGGTTTGCGCGACAGATGTCAGCGAGCAAGCGTTGCACGTGGCACGCCTAAATGCCCAACGCTTATGTGGGAAAGTCGAGTTTTACGCAGGGAATTGGTACGATGCCATAATGGGTCAGGCTGCTTTTGACATGATTGTTTCAAACCCGCCCTATATAGCGATGAGTGACCATCATTTAACGCAGGGCGACATCCGTTTCGAGCCACGTTCGGCACTTACCGATGAGGCCGATGGTCTGAGCGATTTGCATGCCATAATTACACAAGCAGCCTTACATTTGAAGGTGGGTGGCTATTTACTGCTGGAGCATGGCTGGGACCAAGGGCAGGCTGTACGGCATTTATTGCAACAGACTAATTATTCCACTATACATACTTACCAGGATTTGTCCGGCAATGACCGGGTCACTGGTGGGCAACTTTTAACTTCCTAGATTACGAGTGCATCATGAGCGACGTTCAAGACTTCATCCGTGAAACGGTTACCGATAATACCGTTGTCCTATTTATGAAAGGTACTGCGCAAATGCCGCAGTGCGGTTTCTCCGCGCGAGTTATTCAAATTCTACGTGCAGTGGGCTTGCAGCAAGTCGTCACTGTTAACGTATTGGATGATGAGGAAGTGCGCCAAGGCATTAAAGACTTTTCTAATTGGCCCACCATTCCCCAGTTATACGTAAAAGGCGAATTCTTAGGTGGGTCGGATATCGTCACCGAAATGTATGAAAACGGTGAGCTAGAAACTATGCTGCGTGAGGCTGGGGCGCTAGAGTGATTGCTCGTCAGCGGCTAGTCATAGGCATGACTGGCGCTACCGGCGCGGTGTATACAGTGCGTATGCTAGAGCTGTTGCGCCAGCATACAGACATAGAAACGCACTTGGTTATCTCTCCCTCAGGTGTCTTGAATATTAAGTACGAGCTAGACTTAACGCGTCAGTATATTCAAGGCTTGGCAGATCATGTGCATAACTTCCGCGATGTAGGGGCCACACTGGCTAGTGGTAGCTTTCCTACATTAGGGATGATGGTTGTGCCGTGTTCTATGCGCACGCTGGCAGCAGTGGCGCATGGCTTATCAGATAACCTAATTACCCGCGCCGCTGACGTCACGCTGAAAGAGCGTCGACGTTTGCTGATGATGGTGCGTGAAACCCCCTTCAATTTAGCGCACTTACGCAATATGACCGCGGTCACAGAAATGGGCGGTATTATTTTTCCGCCCATGCCTGCTTTTTACTTGCGACCGCAGTCCATGCAAGACATGGTAGACCATACCGTCATGCGTGCCCTAGACATGTTTGGCATTACCATCCCCGGCGAACGCTGGGACGGTAGCCAAACGGGGCAGATAAGCGAATAAGGCTTTTATTGGCTTAGATTTATATCTACGGCAGTGGCGTTGTCTGACGCCATTGTCTTCAAAACTTCTGCACTACCCCGCTTGCCTGTGTGTACGTGGCCTTCTTGCTGCACGTGGCACAGCTATACCAGCTATAGCCACGATCAAATATAAGTTATCTGTTTTCCTTAATGCCTGTGGAAGGCGTACCTGTCGTTAAATCACTTAGGTGGGAACGAACGTGGTCAATCTTTCTATGGAGAAAGGGGCGCCGTGCTTAAGCGCAACGTGTTGTGTACAGCCAGGCGAGACGACGGAATTTTCGACGGCTGAGAGGGCTTGAGGGTAAATGCTAGGTGCGCGCTTTATTCATAGGTATAAAATTAAATTCATAAGTGTGAATTATGGAGAGTAAGATGTCACAGCCTAAATGGATAGTTAGAGAGCAAGATGTTCCCGGTTATTCCCCGGCGAATCACACCGGCACATTAAATAGACGATTGATTTCGCCCGAAACGGTCGGCTCTAAGCATGTGGAAGTCTTGTTGGGCACGATAGAGCGTGGGCAAGGTGCTTTACCTCATGCGCATCCAGGGATAGAGCAGGTGTGTTATTTGCTGGAGGGACAAGCCCAAGTACAGGTGGGCGATGAGCAAGGTACTTTATATCCAGGGGACTGCTGTTTCTTTCCCGCGGATGTACCGCACATCTTTACGGTAACCAGTGAGCAAGCGGCGCGCGTGCTAGTGATTTATACGCCTCCCTACGAAGAGCATCCAGATCGAGTGCTGCGCTAACCATCATAGTAATAAGTTTGCCTGAGCAAACGAGGAGGAAGTTTGATGAGAAATCGATTTTTTCGTGACCTGTTATCCATGGTTGCAACAGTTGGGTTCGTTGCCGCCTTACCCATACAAGCGGCTATGGCAGCTTACCCCGATCGCCCCATTACCTTGGTTGTTCCGTTCCCTGCGGGGTCGGGGACTGATTCGGTAGGGAGAGTTTTTGCGGAGAGCTTGAGTAAAGACTTAGGTAAGCCCGTCATAGTAGAAAACCGTCCTGGTGGCAACGCCACCATCGCAGCCAGCTATGTGATGCGTGCTAAGCCGGACGGCTATACGCTGTTTGTGACCACAAATACCTCGCATTCTGCAGCTCCTTGGTTGATGAAGAATGTATCTTATGATCCGGTGAAGGACTTCACGCCTATTGCACGTGGAGGTAACTTGCCGTTTATTCTGGTCACTAGTCCTGAGCGACCTTATAACTCGGTTCAAGAATTGATTACTTACGCAAAAGCTCATCCGGGTGATGTGACCTACGCGAGCGGTAACAGCACGGGTATTGTGGCAGGGGGTACGCTAGGGCATGTTATGGATGTGGATATGTTGCATGTGCCTTACAAGGGAACTCCAGAAGCATTGACCGACGTGATCTCGGGTCGGGTTGATTTCATGTTTACTGACTTGACCTCAGGCATGCCCTTTGTGAGCAATAATCGCCTGAAAGCTTTGGCGGTCTCTACGGCAGAGCGCAGTAGCTTGTTACCTGACCTACCTGCTATGGAAGAGCTTGGTGTAGATAACTTTGACCTGAATTCTTGGAATGGGTTTTTTGGCCCGGCCAATATGCCTGAGGATATTACCTTAACGCTTAATGCGGCGATCAATCGTGTGGTTCAAGACCCCGAGATCAAGGCCAAGTTGGCTCAGTTGGGTTTTGATGCCTTCAGCGGTACCCCTGAAGATTTTGCTCAGTTTGTGGCACAGCAGTACCAGCAATGGGGTAAGTGGATTCAGGATGCTAATTTGGCGCCGCAGTAAGTAAAAGGGTGCATTATGCAGAAAAAAACTATGGGGCCTCTAGCTGGGATACGTATTCTAGATCTTAGCAGTGTAGTGATGGGGCCTTATGCGACTCAAATTTTGGGCGACTTAGGGGCTGACATCATCAAGGTGGAGTCCCCAACAGGCGATAGTATGCGTGCCGTCGGCCCCATGAAAAACAAAGATATGGGGGCTTTGTTTTTGCATTTGAATCGCAATAAGCGTTCAGTGGTGCTTGATTTGAAACAAGAGCAAGCTAGGCAAGCTTGTTTACACTTAGCTCAAGATGCTGATGTTTTTTTGTTCAACACCAGACCGGAAGCAATGGCTAGACTGAGGCTGGACTATGAAACATTGCAGGCGGTTAATCCAGCAATTGTGTATGTAGGTGCTTACGGATTTGGTAATCAAGGTCCATATGCTGGTCGCCCTGCTTATGATGATTTGATTCAGGGGATGACTGGGTTGCCTGCTTTGTATCAGCAGCAAACTGGGCGTGAGCCCAGTTATGTACCGTTGACATTAGCGGATCGGGCGGTAGGCTTGCACGTCGCTATAGCCATATTGGCTGCTGTGATTGAGGCTAGGCAGTCTGGTTGTGGGCAACAGGTTGAAATTCCCATGTTCGAAGCGATGTCGCAAATGGTGTTTGGTGACCATTTGGGAGGACGCAGCTTTGAGCCCGCCTTAGGGCAAAGTGGTTATGCGCGTTTATTGGTACCCTATCGGCGGCCTTATGCCACGCGTGATGGGTACATTACGGCTCTTATATATAACGATAAACATTGGGAGCGGTTTTTTGCGCTCATAGGCCGCTCAGAGCTCTGGTTAGATGCTAGGTTTAATACGCATAGTCAGCGGGCTAAGCACATAGCGCAAGCTTATGAGTTAGTGGCTCAAACTATGCTGGGACACGATACTGCTTATTGGTTAGAGCAACTTAATGCAGCGGATATTCCCGCCGCAGCTTTGCACACGGTAGACAGCCTGATGGATGATCCGCACATACAGGCTGTGCAAGCCTTACAAACTCAGCATCATCCTAGTGAAGGGATGCTGCGTACGCCCGCACCCGTGGGGAAGTATTCGCGCACACCAGCTCATATTCATACAGGGGCGCCTCGTTTGGGGCAGGACACAAGTACTGTTCTACGCTCAGCGGGTTTAAGTGAGTCGTACGTGAACAGTTTGCTGGCCTCTGGGGCTGCACAACAGGCTGCGAAGGAGGATTAAATGAATCTTTATGATGAAGTGGATGAGCATGGTTTGGTGGGGGGTATCACCCAGTTGTGCGCAGATTTCGATGATGATTATTGGTTGCGTTGTGAACGAGAAGGGCACTTTCCGCACGAGTTTCATCAGGCATTGGCGAAGGCTGGGTGGTTGGGTATTGCTATTCCAGAGGAATATGGCGGCTCTGGTTTAGGTATCCAAGAAGCGGCGCTGATGATGCAGTTGATTGCGCGCTCGGGTGCGGGCTTTTCAGGTGCATCTGCTGTGCATATGAATATTTTTGGCTTAAACCCTGTGGTTGTGTTTGGGACACCAGAACAAAAGCGAAAAGCTTTGCCGCCTCTTATCGCTGGCGAGCATAAAGCATGTTTTGCTGTGACTGAGCCCGATGCTGGTTTGGATACAACCCGTTTACAGACACGTGCTACGCGTAAAGGGGATCATTACGTTGTAGAAGGTAGAAAAATTTGGATTTCTACCGCACAGGTAGCTAATAAAATGTTGTTGTTAGCTCGCACCAAGCCTTTGGAACAAGTAAAAAAACCGACCGAAGGCCTTTCTTTGTTCTATACCGATTTGAATCGTGATTTTATTGAAGTACGCGAAATCGAGAAAATGGGGCGTAAAGCGGTAGACTCCAATATGTTATTTATTGATGGCTTGCGCATACCTGTAAGCGACCGTATTGGTGAGGAGGGGCGTGGCTTCGAGTATATTTTGCACGGATTGAATCCGGAGCGCATATTGATTGCTGCCGAAGCGGTTGGTTTGGGCCAAGTCGCCTTGCAAAAAGCGGTTGCTTATGCCGGAGAGCGGACGGTTTTTGGGCGTCCCATAGGGCAAAATCAAGGAGTGCAGCATCCTTTGGCGCAGGCTTGGATGCAGTTGGAGGCAGCACATTTAATGGTGTGTAAGGCGGCCCATCATTATGATAATGGGCTGGAGTGTGCGCCCTTTGCGAACAGTGCCAAGTACTTAGCGGCCGAGGCAGCTTTCTTTGCGTGTCAGACAGCTGTACAGACCTTAGGGGGTATGGGTTATGCCTGTGAGTATCACGTCGAGCGTTATTTGCGCGAGAGCTTTATTCCGCGTTTGGCTCCTGTCAGCCCACAGTTGATCATGTGCTACATTGCGGAAAAAGTTCTGGGCTTACCCAAGTCATATTAAAGCAATACCGAGTTTTACAAGGTTGTCGGGTTGGCAAGCTGCTTTAGGGGCGTTGGCTTAAGCTTTGACACGCTACCCGCAATTGCTGCGCTAAGTTTTGTAGTTGAGGTTGTATGCGGTACAAGGGGCCGGCGATCGAAATGGCGTATTGTCCCCCTAGCAAACTTACAGGCCAGGCAATCCCGCCTACATCGGGCATTGATTCCCCTAGATTTTGAAACCAACCTTGCTGGTTTGAACGTTGTATATCTTGCTCTAGTGCCTCAAAGGTGGTGAGTGTATGCTCGTTAAACTGTTTGAAGGGCTCCTTACCTAATAGCTTTGCTCGTTCGCTAGGACTATGCATGGATAACAAGGCTTTGCCTAAAGAATTGCAATGTAAGTGGCGCTGTGCGCCTGGGTCCGCCACGTAACAAATAGGGTGTACAGAAGGCAGCACTTCCAGATAAACCACAAAGTCTTTAGATCCGAGCTTACCGAGCACGACGGTTTCAGAGCTTGAGTGACGTAAGGCTTCTAGGGTGGGAGCTACCTTGTCGAGTATAGGATCGTTGCGGGCGATACGCTGGCTCATGGCTTGTAGGCGACCCGTGGGGTAATAACCTTGGCGTGGGGCGGTTTCGTACAGATAGCCTAACTGGCTCAGTGTTCTTACTAACGCTAAACAGCTGGATACGGGAGCATTCAGCTCGCGAGCCAGTTCGGTTAAGGAGAGGGGTTTTCCTGCACGGGCGAAAACCTCAATAATTTCTATAACACGCAGTGCGGTTTTGACGCTGGAGTTGGCAGATGGTGCAGACATAGGATGAGAGAGTGGTGCAGTTAACGAGTCAGCTGCATGTTGCAGCTGATCCTTTCCCATTGATCATAGCGGATTTTAAAGTCTTAGGAGCGCTAGTAAGCTCACTGCCCCGACCTACGCTTATTGACGAAGATCATTTTTTGCTCCCCTGTGTCGCTGGCTGTAGCGGGCGTATAGGCATCGGCAGGCAGGGTTGAGGCGATGGGGGGCATAAGGGGTTCCTCAACCTGGGGCAAATGGTCGTCAAAATAGTCTTGATCAAAGCCTTTGTCACCATCGGGGTTGGGGACGTTATTGGCTTTTAAATCCGCAAAGTTGAAGATGCTCGGATCCATTAGATGCGAAGGGACTACACGGGTGAGCGCGCCAAAGACGTTCCACGAGCGGCTGGGGAATTTTTTATCCCATTCAGCAATCATGCGATTGATCTCTTGGCGCTTGAGATTTTCTTGTGAACCGCATAAATTGCACGGAATAATAGGAAACTCTTTGAGTTGGGCGTAAGCGATCAGGTCTTTTTCTGGTACATATGCGAGCGGGCGAATGACGATATGTTCACCGTTATCCGACATCAGCTTGGGCGGCATGCCTTTCATGCGGCCACCATAAAACAGGTTTAAAAAGAAGGTAGCTAAAATGTCGTCGCGATGATGCCCCAGAGCAATTTTGGTGGCTCCCAGTTCTTTTGCAACACGGTAAAGTATGCCGCGCCGTAAGCGAGAGCACAGCGAGCAGGTGGTCTTGCCCTCTGGAATTACGCGAGTCACGATGGAATAGGTGTCTTGGGTTTCTATGTGGTAGGGCACACCTCGTTTTTCTAGGTACTCGGGCAAAACATGGGCGGGAAAACCAGGCTGCTTTTGGTCTAGATTGACGGCGATTAAATCAAAATGGATAGGCGCGCGTTGCTTGAGCTTTATAAGCACATCTAGCAGCCCGTAGGAGTCTTTGCCGCCCGAGAGGCAAACCATTATTTTGTCGCCCTCTTCAATCATATTGAAGTCGCTAACAGCACGGCCTACTTCACGCATAATGCGCTTGCTAAGTTTGTTGTCTTCATTGCGCTGTTTGCGCTCGGCTTGAGAAAAGAAAGCGGCGTCAATGGGGGCGGTGTGGTGGGGCGAATCTTGGTCGTTGGCCATGTGAAGGAGCGAAAAGAGAGTCAATAGGGTGTTAAGCGTTGCCAGTGCGCTGGCGTTCAATGGCAATGCCTACAGCATCGCAATCATCAAAGGCGGCAGGCTTGCTGAGTCGTATTTTAACGCGTTGAACCGTGGGGAAGTCTTGGTAGATTCGGGCTGCTAAACGTTCTATCAGGGTTTCCAGTAAATGCGTGTGCGCGCGAGTAATTTCATCAATGATAGCTTCGCGCAAGAGCCGATAATCCAGCACGCTGGTAATGTCTTGATCATCGGGCAGGACAGAAAACTGGGTGTCAAACTCAGCATCCACGTGTAGGGATTGGACGGCAGCTATTTCGTGCTCCAGTATGCCGATATAAGCGGGTACCACTAGGTTTTTAATAAAAATTTGACGTGTTAGCATGCCTGCTGCTCTCAGTAAAGGACAGAGCCCGCCAGAGGCGGGCTGGAAAAGCAAAGTTAAGTGCGCGTGTTAAGGGCGACGTTGCAGTGTACATTCATCCGCGGCTGGCTTGGACAGTTGTACGGTATAAGCCCGTAGCTCATCACGTCTAAAGACGTGCACTTGCACAACTTGATCGGCTTGATAAGCGCCCAGTAAGCGGGTCAGGCTGGCGGCGTCGGTGACACGTAGACCATCTATAGCAACCAGTATGTCACCGGCAGATAGCCCTGCTGCGTGAGCGGCTCCATGTTCATATACCGTCGCTAGTTCACATTGCTGGCCCACTTGGCGCACTTTAAGGTCTAGGCTAGGTGTGGTTTGGCTACTGCGCCACGTCAAGTCTATGCCTTGTGTAGCGAACAGGGCTTGCAGTGGAATATCTTCAGTGCCAAATACGTACCGTTGGAGATACTCTGTGGCGTCATAACCTGTAGCCTGCAAGATAATGGCTTGCATAGCGTCTTCTTGCACGCCGACTGGATCCAGGCGGGTATAGAAGTCTTTGCCGTAGTCACGCCATAACGCAAGCATGACATCGTCTAGGCTTTTGTTCTGCTGACTGTGCGCGCGTATGCTTAGATCCAGCCCCAAAGCGGCCAGAGCGCCTTTGCTGTAATAGCTAACCAAAGCATTGGGCGAGTTTTCATCTTGTTTGTAAAAGCGAGTCCATGTGTCGAACGAGCTTTCTGCAATGGATTGCTTAAAGCGTCCTGGTGTGCGGTGCACAGCGCTGATGTTTTTGCTTAAAAGGTTTAGGTACTCAGCCTCATTGACGCAGCCTGAACGCAAGAGCATTAGGTCGTCATAATAGGAGGTAAAGCCTTCGAATACCCAGAGTAGACGGGTGTAGTTCTCTTGGCTGAGATCATAAGGGGCAAAGGCGGCAGGCTTAATTCGCTTGACGTTCCAAGTGTGGAAGTATTCGTGGCTGACTAAACCCAAAAAAGTTTGGTAGCCAGCGCTTTTTACGCTTCGGTCGCTGCTATGGGTAGGCAGGTCACGCCTTGCCGCCATCAGTGCGGTGGAGGCCCGGTGTTCAAGCCCGCCATAGCCATCATCGGTAAGCATAGTCATGAATACATAGCGATGACCGCTTTCTAGAAATGGCGCCCGTTTGCTTTCAGGCTCGAAAAAAGCAATTTGTGTAGCACAAATTTTTTGTACATCCGCCGCAATGCGTGAAAGATCTAAGTTTGGCGCTACGCCCGTGAACACAAGCTCGTGTTCCGCGCCATGCGCTTCAAAGCTAATGACTTGTGGGGTGCCCATTTCTACGGGGTGATCAATCAGCTCGTCGTAGTTACGCGCTTCGTACAAACCAAAGCCATAACGTTTTGCGGGCTTGATTTTTCCTAGCTTTTTGCGTGCTTCAGGTAAGCTGGTGTACACGCCCCAGTTGGGACATTGTCCGTTTTCGACCAGTTCTACGAAGCAGGGTTGTTTATCCTGTCCTTCAGGCTTGAGAAATACGCTGGTACCATTGAAAAAAGCATGGCTTTCATCTACATGTGCACCCCGTACTGACAAGTCCCATGCATATACCGTATAACGTATGTGAAGGCTGCCAGAGCATGGCGCGCATTGCCAACGATGTTTATCCAGTTTGCGGATGGCAACCGGAGCATCATCACAAAAGCCGGCTATGCTTTCTATCTGACGTGAAAAATCGCGTATTAGGTAGCTGCCTGGAATCCAGGCGGGTAGACTGAGCACTTGACCTTCAGAGTCAGGCTGGGAGATATGCAGATCAAGCTGCAAGCGGTGCCCTGGTAAGTCAGCCAGAGTAACGCGATACAGTAGTGGTAATTTATCCATCCCTCTATTCTATTTAATTTTTGCACGGAGACAGTATGAATGAGCCATTAGTAAAAACCGAGGTACAAGGACGTGTTGCTTTATTGACATTAAATCGTCCTAAGGCCCTTAATGCCCTGAGTAACGAGGTGGCCTCAGCGCTGTATGCAGCATTAAAAAAATTCGACGAAGATGAGCAGATTGGTGCGATCGTGCTTACTGGTAACGAACGAGCCTTTGCGGCAGGTGCAGATATTGCCGCAATGAAAGACTGGACATTTCAAGACGTCTATAAAGATAATTACTTGGCTGGCGATTGGGAAAACATTACCCGTATACGCAAGCCCATTATTGCTGCTGTGGCTGGTTACGCGCTAGGGGGTGGTTGCGAGCTGGCCATGGCGTGCGATATGATTTTTGCCGCCGATACCGCTAAGTTCGGCCAACCAGAAATCAAGCTGGGCGTGATTCCAGGTTATGGCGGCACGCAGCGCTTACCGCGCGCCATTGGTAAAGCGAAAGCTATGGACTTAGTGTTAACTGGTCGCATGATGGATGCAGAAGAGGCTGAGAGAGCAGGCTTGGTCGCCCGTATCGTGCCCGCAGAACAACTCTTGTCAGAGGCTATGGAGGCGGCGGCAGCCATCGCTAGCATGTCGTTACCTTCGGTGATGATGGCTAAAGAATGCGTCAATCGTGCGTATGAAAGCACGCTAGATGAAGGGCTAATGTTTGAGCGCCGTAATTTTCATGCGTTATTTGCCACCGAGGACCAGAAAGAAGGCATGAACGCATTTGTTGAAAAACGCAAACCAAACTTTAAGCATCAATAAATAAAAAAAGGCAAGTGCACCTTAGTGTTGTTGTAATAATGCTGCGCTGCGGGATGTGATGCCAAGGCATAAGTCCATGCCTAGCAGTGTTACAGGTCACTTGCCCCTTTGAACCTTAAGAAACTTAGGGTAAAGTTTGCGTGCTGCAAAAAAAAGACGTTATACTTTACGAGTTTGACAGCCAGCGGCTTTCTTAGGATTGCCTGGTTTAGGTCTTTCAGACTATTGGCGCTACTTTTTAGTGTTATGCGGCCACAAGCCTAATTTACTTAAATCGACGTTTTCCTATATATGGTTCAGCACATCGAGACGGGCATGAATACCGATCCGTTTGAAAAACAACAGTTAGACGGCTACCAGCCGCTAGTACTGAGTGCCGAACAAAAAGCTACTATGGCTAAAAAAGCCAGCAAAGGCATAGTGCATGCCTTAAGCGCACAGGCACTGATGGGTGTTCTGGCAGTATTGCTGGCTTTTTTGGTGTCGGGTACCAATGCAGCAGCTTCAGCCCTTATTGGCGCAGCTGCTTATTTTGTGCCTAATGCTTTGTTTGCACTGCGTTTGCTACTGGGTTTGCTCGGTGGCGGGGATGCTAGCCCAATGGCTTTTTTTTGGGGCGAAGCATTTAAGTTATTGGCGGCATTGCTTATTTTAGGCTTGGCGGTAGTAACAGATACAGGTTGGTTAAGTTGGCCTGCGTTGCTCTTTGGCCTGATCTGCGTCTTAAAAGGTTATGTGCTACTGCTGGCTTTGCGCAAAATGCCATGACGAAATTTTGGCTTTCACGGGCTTAGGCCCTTAACGTATTAACAGGGTAAATACAGATGGCTGCTGCTAGTGATATTTCGCCTCAGTCAAGTTACATTCAACACCATTTGGTGCACCTAAATAACGTCGGTAGCAAACAAAATGTTATTGCCGATTTTAGTGTTTTTAACTATGACTCCGCCTTCTGGTCTTTGTTGATGGGCTTGGTGGTGATTTTTGTGTTACGCCGTGCCGCGGTGCATGCTACATCGGGTGTGCCAAATCGCTTTCAGATGGCAGTTGAAATACTGGTGGATTGGGTACAGGATCAGGCTAAGTCTGTGGTGCCAAACGCGCAATCACTCAAGTTTATTGCGCCACTAGGTTTAACGGTATTCCTTTGGATTTTGCTCATGAACGTCCTGGATTTATTGCCAGTAGACGGATTGGGCTGGATTTTCATGCAAACCGGCTTGGGTGCCCAAGAAGGTGATCAACTGTATTACCATCGTATTTTGCCCACTGCAGATATTAATATCCCTATGGGCATGTCTTTGGGTGTGTTGTTGTTGATGTTCTATTACGGCATCAAAATTAAGCATCCGGGTGGATTTGTTAAAGAATTGTTCACTGCTCCATTTGTTTCTAATGGCGCTGTTGCGGTGATTTTATTGGCCCCCGTCAATTTCTTGTTGAACTTGATCGAGTATGCGGCTAAATCAGTTTCTTTGGGTATGCGGTTATTCGGCAATATGTTTGCCGGAGAGCTGGTATTCATGTTGATTGCTTTGCTTGGCGGAGCATGGACAGGGTTTAATGGAGCAAGCATAGGCTTGGGTATAGGCCATGTATTAGCCGGTTCGGTATGGGCAATATTCCATATCCTGATTGTGCTGTTGCAGGCGTTTATTTTCATGATGCTTACCCTTGTGTATTTGGGTCAGGCTCACGAAGGCCATTAATCAATAACCGGGCTCGGTATGGTACCGGGCTTCGGTGTGCAGAGCATGTTTCTGCTATGCCGTTTTCTTTGAATTTTTGAACACAGAGTTTTTAACCAAGGAGTTGTCATGACCAACGTAGCTTTCGTTGCCCTTGCTTGCGGTCTTATCGTCGGTCTGGGTGCGTTCGGCGCCAGTATCGGTATTGCCCTAATGGGTGGAAAATATCTGGAAGCATCTGCTCGTCAGCCTGAGCTGATGAACGCTCTACAAACCAAGATGTTCTTGCTGGCAGGTCTGATTGACGCTGCTTTCCTGATCGGTGTCGGTATTGCCATGTTGTTTGCTTTTGCCAATCCTTTTATTGGATAAGTGCAGAAAAACCAAGGTTTTACTGGCTGGCAGGCAGTCGCTAGCGGCACTAAGTATCACTATGTACTAAGTAGTGCCGCCGGTGACTTGAAAAATACAGCGTCACAGCATGTTGCTGTTGATGCATGGGGTATTGAAGGGATACGACCGTGAACTTAAACGCGACTCTCTTTTTTCAGATGATCGTGTTTTTCGTTTTGGCATGGTTTACGATGAAATTCGTATGGCCACCCATAACGAAAGCAATTGAAGATCGTCGACAAAAAATTGCTGATGGCTTAGCCGCCGCTGATAAAGGCAAGGCTGATCTGGCCCAAGCGCAAGCGCGTATCAGCCTGATGGATGCAGCTGCCAAGTCTGAAAATCACACACGTGTAGCTGACGCTGAAAAGCAGGCTGCCGCGATTATCGACGCTGCTCGTGGCGAAGCTGAAGTTGAAAAGGCCCGTATCGTGGCCCAAGCCCATCAGGACGCGGCTCAAGAAGCTCAGCGTGTACGTGATGGACTGCGCAACGATGTCGCCGCTTTGGCGGTGAAAGGTGCTGAGCAGATCTTGCGACGCGAAATCGATGCACAGGCACACGCTGAGCTGTTAAATCAGCTCAAGGCTGAACTTTAAACTCAAGGCAGGCCATGGCTGAACTATCGACTATTGCCAGACCTTACGCCGAGGCGCTGTTCGCTGCTGCAAGCAACGATAAAACAGCCCTCGAATCGTGGTCGGCCCTGTTGTCCGAAATGGCTCAGGTGGCCGGTCTACACGATGTGCGCGAGGCACTGAATGATCCGCGCCTAGAAAATAGGCAACGGGTAGAGCTGTTTTCCAGTTTGTTAAAAACCTCACTGGATGACAAAGCTCGCAACTTTATTGAACTGTTAGTGGAAAATCAGCGCATATTGTTGTTGCCGCAGATTGCCGAACAGTTCGACTTATTAAAACACCAACTCGAAGGCACAGCCGAAGCGTTGATTTTCAGTGCATTTCCTTTGGATGATGCGCAAGTCAATGAACTGCTGGTAGGCCTCGAGAAAAAGTTTGGCCTGAAACTCAAGCCGAACGTTACCGTAGACCCCAGTTTAATTGGTGGTGTACGTGTAGTGGTAGGTGATCAGGTGCTCGACACTTCCGTGCAGGCTAGGCTGGCCAGCATGCGCGATACGCTGACTGCATGATGGCAGCTCAGTAAACAGGATTTCAGGAGTCTGAACATGCAACTTAATCCGTCTGAGATCAGCGAACTGCTCAAGAGCCGCATTGAAGGCTTGGGCGCATCGTCTGACGTTCGCACGCAAGGCACGGTAGTATCCGTGGCTGACGGTATTACCCGTATTCACGGTCTGTCCGACGTGATGCAAGGCGAAATGCTTGAATTCCCGAACAATGTGTTCGGTTTGGCGCTCAACCTTGAGCGTGATTCTGTAGGTGCGGTGATTCTAGGTGAGTACACCAGCGTTTCCGAAGGCGATCCAGTTAAAACCACTGGTCGTATTCTGGAAGTACCCGTAGGCCCCGAACTATGTGGTCGCGTGGTAGATACACTGGGTAACCCTATTGATGGCAAAGGCCCCATCAACGCCAAACTAACAGACGTTATCGAAAAAGTAGCGCCTGGCGTTATTGCTCGTCAATCCGTATCGCAGCCTCTGCAAACGGGTACGAAAGCAATTGACTCCATGGTGCCGGTTGGCCGTGGTCAGCGTGAGTTGATTATTGGTGACCGTCAAACAGGTAAAACTGCAGTAGCCGTTGACACCATCTTGGCTCAAAAGGGTACAGGAGTTAAGTGTATTTACGTGGCTGTTGGTCAAAAAGCATCGACCATTAACAACGTAGTACGCAAACTTGAAGAGCACGGTGCTCTTGAGTACACCATCATTGTGGCAGCCTCAGCCTCTGAGTCAGCCGCGATGCAGTACTTGGCGCCTTACTCCGGTTGTACCATGGGTGAGTATTTCCGCGATCGCGGCGAAGATGCCCTGATTATTTATGATGACTTGACCAAGCAAGCTTGGGCATATCGTCAAGTATCGTTGCTGTTGCGTCGTCCTCCAGGTCGCGAGGCCTACCCAGGTGACGTATTCTACCTGCACTCCCGCTTGCTAGAGCGCGCTGCTCGTGTGAATGCTGAGTACGTAGAGAAATTCACTAACGGTGAAGTAAAAGGCAAAACGGGTTCTTTAACCGCGCTGCCCATTATTGAAACCCAGGCTGGTGACGTTTCCGCTTTCGTTCCCACTAACGTGATTTCCATTACTGATGGTCAGATTTTCTTGGAATCTGATCTGTTTAACGCGGGTATTCGTCCTGCGATTAACGCCGGTGTATCGGTATCTCGCGTAGGTAGTGCGGCGCAGACTAAGTTAATTAAGAAAGTTTCCGGTGGTATTCGTACCGACTTGGCGCAGTACCGTGAGCTGGCCGCTTTCTCGCAGTTTGCTTCCGATCTAGACGAAGCAACACGCCGTCAGCTAGAGCGTGGTAAACGCGTAGTGGAACTGCTTAAACAGCCTCAGTACCAGCCGGTAGCGGTCTGGGAAATGGGTGTCAGCTTGTACGCCATTAACAATGGCTACTTTGATGACCTCGAGGTTGAGCAAGTACTGCCTTTCGAAAAAGGCTTGAAGGATCACTTGCGTAATAAGTACGCCAGCTTGGTTGAGAGTATTCAGAGCAAGCTTGAACTGGTTAAAGACGATGAAGCTGCATTGGTCGCAGCCATTCAGGACTTTAAAAAGAACGGCGTATTCTAAGCTCTCTGCTGGCCCCACATTTGGGGTCACGGTTAAAGGGGTTGATGCTTGAGCATGAACCCCGAACATGCCCTTACAGGAAAGTGTGATGGCCGGAATTAAGGAAATTCGTACAAAGATCAAGAGCGTGCAAAACACGCGCAAGATCACCAAAGCCATGGAGATGGTCGCGGCTTCTAAAATGCGTAAAGCGCAAGATAGAATGCGTGCTGGTCGTCCCTACGCGATGAAAGTGCGCGCTATTGCGGCGCACTTGATGCAGGCTCACCCCGACTACACTCATCCTTATATGGTTGAGTCTAGCGAAACCAAAGCGGTTGGTATTATTGTTGTCAGTACAGATAAAGGTCTGTGCGGCGGCTTAAATACTAATATTTTGCGTTTGGTTTTGGGCAGTCTGCGTGACTTTGATGAAAAAGGCGTCTCCACTCAGTTGACCGCTCTTGGCAGTAAAGCGGCCGGTACCATTGCGCGTATTGGTGGCAAACTGGTATCCCAAGAAATTGGACTGGGCGATGAGCCTAATCTAGAGCGTTTGATTGGCGCGGTTAAAGTACAGCTGGATGACTATATGGCAGGTAAAGTCAACGCTGTATACCTCGCTAGCACACGCTTTATCAACACCATGAAGCAAGAGCCTACGTTTATTCGTTTGCTGCCTTTGCCTACTGGATTGAAAGACCCGTTTCAGGTTGGTGACGAGGGAATTGAAAATAACGAAGCATCGACGTCGCAATATGGTTGGGATTACATCTACGAACCCGATGCAAAATCTGTCATTGACGATTTGTTGCATCGCTATGTAGAGGGTTTGATCTACCAAGCCGTTGCTGAAAACATGGCTTCTGAGCAGTCTGCTCGGATGGTCGCCATGAAGGCAGCATCGGATAACGCGAAGTCGGTGATTGGTGAGTTGGAATTGGTCTACAACAAGACCCGTCAGGCCGCTATTACCGAAGAAATCTCTGAAATCGTGGGGGGTGCCGCTGCAGTGTAAGTGACGCTGCCAGGCATACCATTTAAGTTATTATGCAAGGACTAAACATGAGCAACGGTACCATCGTTCAGTGCATCGGCGCCGTGGTGGATATTCAGTTCCCCCGCGACAGCATTCCAAAAATCTATGACGCGCTTAAGCTCGTTGAAGATCATTCGTTTGCGGAAAAAGGCCTGACCTTTGAAGTACAACAACAGTTGGGTGATGGTGTAGTACGCACTATCGCCATGGGTTCCAGCGATGGTTTGCGTCGCGGTATGGAAGTGGCCAGTACTGGCGGACCAATCTCGGTACCTGTTGGTAAAGGTACATTGGGTCGCATCATGGACGTACTGGGTCGCCCGATTGACGAAGGCGGTCCTATTGAGTCCGACGAGCTACGCTCCATTCACCAAGATGCTCCTAAGTTCGACGAATTGTCGCCTTCAGTAGAGTTGCTGGAAACAGGTATTAAAGTTATTGACTTGGTTTGCCCCTTTGCAAAAGGCGGTAAAGTAGGTCTGTTCGGTGGTGCCGGTGTCGGTAAAACCGTTAACATGCTGGAATTGATTAACAACATTGCTAAACAGCACAGCGGTTTGTCCGTATTTGCTGGTGTAGGTGAGCGTACCCGTGAAGGTAACGACTTCTACTACGAAATGAGCGATGCTGGTGTTATTCAGAAAGATAACCTGAGCGAGTCCAAAGTGGCCATGGTTTTTGGTCAGATGAACGAACCTCCAGGTAACCGTCTGCGTGTAGCGTTGTCCGGTCTGACGATGGCGGAAAAATTCCGTGACGAAGGTCGCGATATTCTCTTCTTCGTTGATAATATTTACCGCTACACCCTAGCTGGTACTGAAGTATCTGCGCTGTTGGGTCGTATGCCTTCCGCCGTGGGTTATCAGCCTACATTGGCTGAGGAAATGGGTAAACTGCAAGAGCGTATTACTTCCACAAAAACAGGTTCTATTACGTCCATTCAGGCCGTTTACGTTCCTGCGGATGACTTGACTGACCCATCGCCAGCAACTACTTTCTTGCACTTGGACTCCACAGTTGTGTTGTCTCGTGACATTGCTTCTTTGGGTATTTACCCCGCTGTGGATCCTCTAGATTCCAGTAGCCGTCAGCTAGATCCACAAATTGTGGGCGAAGAGCACTACACAGTAGCTCGTGCTGTACAGCAGACATTGCAGCGCTACAAAGAACTGCGTGACATTATTGCTATTTTGGGTATGGACGAATTGTCCACCGAAGATAAGCAAGCCGTTGCTCGTGCACGTAAAATTCAACGTTTCTTGTCACAGCCTTTCCACGTAGCCGAAGTGTTTACTGGTGCCCCTGGTAAGTATGTTTCATTGGCCGATACCATCCGTGGCTTCAAGATGATTGTTGAAGGTCAGTGTGATGAGCTGCCAGAGCAAGCCTTCTACATGGTTGGCTCCATCGACGAGGCTTTCGAGAAAGCCAAGACCATTCAGTAAGGATTAAGCATGGCTACTCTTCATGTTGACGTGGTAAGTGCAGAAGAATCGATTTTTGCTGGTACAGCAACATTCGTGGCGCTGCCCGGTGAATCAGGCGAGCTGGGTATTTTACCCGGACACACGCCCTTGATTTCCCGGATTCGTCCCGGCACGCTGAAGATCGTTATGGATGATGGCCGTGAGGAGCTAATCTTCGTGGCCGGCGGCATACTCGAAGTTCAGCCCGGAACAGTCACCGTTTTATCGGATACGGCTATTCGTGCTGCAGATTTGGATGAAGCTAAGGCCTTGGCGGCGCGTGAGCGTGCAGAGCAAGCCTTGGTAGATACCAAAGACAAGGCAAGTGTTGCGGCAGTGGAAGCCGAGCTGGCGATGTTGGCAGCTCAGGTAGCGGCGGCTCGTCGCATCAGGGAAATGGCCAGACGCTAAGCTGTTAGATCCATGATAGTTAAAAGGCACTCATCTATTGATGAGTGCCTTTTTATTTGTATTATCGTTCTACAGTGAAGGGGCCCCTCTATGATACGAGTAAAGCCCTTCTTAGTAGTTGGCATGCAGTGCATTTAAGCTGCGGTATCCATCCTTTATTCAATAGCTTTAGGATAAGCTCCAGTCGTACTCTATGGTCAGTGGTGCGTGGTCGCTGAAACGTTCTGTTTTATAAACCGCTGCACGTAATGCTTTGGCAGCGATGCCCGGTGTTGCGATTTGGTAATCAATCCGCCACCCAACATTGTTGGCCCAAGCTTGGCCTCGATTACTCCACCACGTATAGCACTCCGAGGTGGTGTCTGGATGGAGTTTGCGGTACACGTCTACCCAGCCCATTTCGGACAAGACCTTGGTCATCCAAGCTCTTTCTTCAGGTAAAAAGCCGCTGTTTTTAAGATTACCTTTCCAGTTTTTTAGGTCAGCCTCGTGATGTGCGATATTCCAGTCACCACACAGGATGAACTCGCGCCCTGTGTCGTTGTGCTCTTGCATCAGAGCGTCTATCCATCGTTCGTAATGGTCAAGAAAACGATATTTGGCTTGCTGTCGTTCATCACCACTAGAGCCCGACGGCAAGTAAGCACTGACTACGCTTAATCCCTGCCAGTCGGCGCGTAAGATACGACCTTCAGCATCAAATTCGGGGCAGTCCATACCCATGGCAACCGACTCGGCCTGCGGGTTCAGGTATAAGCCAACGCCGCTATAACCTTTTTTCTCAGCATGGTGAAAGTGGCCTTGATACGGGCCGGGGTGGCGCATTTCATCGGTTAAATCAGGGGCACTAATTTTAATTTCTTGCATACAGATAATATGCGGTTGCTCCTGTTCTAACCAAGCGGGCAGCCCCTTGCGAAAGGCCGCCCGTATACCATTAACATTTAGTGAGGTCACTTTTAGCAAATCAGATCTCCATTAAGTGCCTCAAACTGTAGCCTATTTGTCCTAGTTTTGCAGCTAAAAGCACGTCATGTAGAGCTTGCTCGGCCCAAGACGAATAAATGCTGCTAGAGACTGATGCTAGTTGTCAAAACGATAGCTAGAGACAGTGAGCCCACCAAAAGCTTGAGTTTCATGGTGGAATCTATGGGCGACGGCCTCTTGTGCGGCGCCAATGGCCACCATCAGAGGAATGAGATGGTCTTCGCGCGGGTGCGCGATACGTGCTGAAGGAGCTTGCTCCCATTGCCGTAAAGCCTCCAAGCGTTGTTCTGGGTGCTCATGATTGCCTAGGGTTTCATGTAGCCAACGGTCAAACTGGGCCGAAGGCTGCACCCCGCCAGGGCCCATATTGCGTAGATTATGGTAGCTTAGGCCGCTACCAATAATAAGCACCCCTTGCTCACGCAAAGGACGTAATGCTTGGCCAATGTTTATATGCTTTTGTGGATCATAGTCGCTATGAATGGACAATTGCAGCATGGGAATTTGTGCTTCGGGGTACATGCAGTAGGCCGGTACAAAGGCACCGTGGTCAAAATCACGCTCATAGTCTAGTACAGCAGGTATACCTGCTGTAGTTAATAGCGCTTGTACTTCTTGGGCCAATACAGGCAGACCGGTAGCAGGGTAAGACAACTGATAGGTATGCGGTGGAAAACCGTAGTAGTCATACAGCATGCTAGGTTGATCAGCAGCCATCACCAGCAAAGGTTCTTGTTCCGCCTCCCAGTGGGCCGACACCATCAGTATGGCCTTTGGAGGCGTGCTAAGTTGCTCGGGGATGCTCGCCAAGGCCGCCCGTAGCGGGGCATACATTGCTTGAGCCTCGGCTATCCAAGGCCACGGCCCGCCGCCGTGTGAGATAAAGTAAGTAGGGAGTAGCACGGTGGAGCTCATATCGCTAACACTCTTGTCTGTTTAATAAGGGAATTATTTTTGCAGTAAGGCATCAATGCTAAAACGGCCAGGGCCAAACACGCTGAGCCCTAAAAACATAAAGCAAAACAATACTGCCGCCTCGCCACCGTTGGTTAAAGGTAGGAGTATGCTTGTGCTGTCTGCGTGACCGATGAAGTAGGCGGCCGCACACAGACCCGAGGCAATAAAGCACGCACTACGGCTAAATAAACCTACAAGAATCAGTGCGCCTAGTATGAGCTCTAGGATGCCCGCCGCACCATATAACGATAGCACTGGCAGGTTGGTAAACATTTCAAGTTTAGGTACACCTAGGATTTTGGCTGTACCGTGCACCAAGAGTAAGTACCCAGATACCACTCTGAGTAAGGATAAGGTGGCGCTTTGTGTTGTACTGTTAAGCTGAGTCATAACTCTTCCTAATTAAAAGAATAACGAAGGAGGGCACAGCTATATATAGCCTGGCATAGCTCGAAGTTACTGTATCTTTGTAGCGCAAAAATCTTATTTTAGGTAAAAAATACTAGGTAAAGAGGGTTGAGTGAGTCATTGCAACATAGCTGTAGACGAAAAAGCCGCTCAATTGAGCGGCTGATTTCAAGTAGATGAGACGTTATGAACGTAATTTTTTGAGCTCTTCTAGAGCGATATCTACGCGCACTTTACCTAGTGCGACCAAACGATCAGCGACCGTAGCGATTTCTTCGCCTAGGGCGCCAGCCATCATGGCGATGTTCTGTGCATGCAGTGACATATGCCCTTTCTGTATCCCTGTAGTAGCAAGCGCTTTGAGGGCCGAGAAATTCTGCGCTAACCCTACAGCGGCAATAATACGTGCTAACCGCTCAGCGGTCTGGACGTGAAGGATTTGTAAACATGCGCGTGCGGTGGGGTGCAGTTTGGTGGCTCCGCCCACTAGGCCCACCGCCATGGGTATTTCGATACTGCCTGCTAGATCACCTTCCGAGGTGATTTCCCATTGTGTTAATGAACCGTAATGACCGTGACGCGCGGCATAGGCGTGTGCACCTGCTTCGACAGCACGGGTGTCGTTACCCGTGGCTAAGACGACGGCAGAGATCCCGTTCATAATGCCTTTGTTGTGGGTAGCGGCGCGGTAAGGGTCGGCGGCAGCAAACTGATAAGCAGCAATAATGCCATCGCGCACCGCTGCACCACCAATAGCAGCACAAGGCCAAACGGCGCGTGCGCGGGCCAAACGCTGGTCTGCCAAATTAGACAGAATGCGTAAATACACCTTGCCGCCCGTCCATTGCTCAAGATGAGGGGCCAGAGTTTCAGCCATGGTATTTACCGCATTCGCACCCATGGCATCTTTGGTGTCCACAATAAGGTGGGTGATGACCATGGGGCCGCCTTCGGTTTGTAGCACACGCACCTGTAGGTCATGGAAGCCCCCTCCCATTTTCACCAAGATAGGGTCGCACTCATTGCACAATTGACGAATTTCTTCTTTACGCTCAAGAATACGCAGGCGACTATCATGGGGATTGGGCGATTGTACGAGTTGAATCTGCGCAATCATGTGAGTGCCAGACATGGAAGTGATAAAGCCTTGGTGGTCGTAGCATTGACGTGCTGCGTTAGATACTGCCGCCACTACCGAAGACTCTTCGGTGGCCATGGGAATAATGTGATCTTGGCCATCCACTTTCATGCTGGTGGCAATCCCTAGTGGGATGTTCATGGTGCCGATCACGTTTTCTATCAGACGGTCCGCTAACTGTGGGTCAATATTGCCCATGTTACGCAAATGAGCTTGCGTGTCGGCGTCCAACTGAGCAAAGTCAGCCGTTTGTTGTAGTCGTTCTTCTGGGCTGAGTTTATGGAAACCCGAAAGACGGGAGCTAGGTGTAGTGTTGCTCATTGAAGAGTCCTTGATGTGGTGAAGCTTAAGCGCCGCTCATGAGCCGTGGTAACCATGTCACCATACCTGGGAAGGCGGCGATCAGGATTAGCGCAACGACTTGTAAGAGCATGAAGGGAAACACACCGCGATAAACGGTAGTCATATTGATTGACGGTGGTAAGGCCCCCTTCATGTAAAACAGGGTGTAGCCAAACGGAGGGCTGATATAACCAGTTTGGATGGTGATTGCATACAGCACACCAAACCAAATCTCATCAAAGCCCAATGCCCGCACAATGGGTAGGAATACGGGGACGGTCAGTAAAATGATGCCAATCTCGTCCAGTACCGTGCCAAGAAAAATCAAAATTAACATCATGCACGCCAAGATCATGTACGGATGTACATTCAGGTCACGAATGAAGTTCATTAAGGTGTCGGCACCGCCTAGTCCTGTAAAGATAGCGACATAAGCTTTGGCGCCTACAGTGATCCAAAGAATCATGGCGGTAGCTTTTAATGCCTGTAGACCTGACTCCTGTAAGTTGGCAAAGTTTAATTGTCCACGTAGAAAACTAGCGATGACCGCACCTGCCACTCCTACAGCTGCCGCTTCGGTAGGCGTAGCAATACCGAAAAAGATGGAGCCCAATATGGCTACGATAAGCATAATCGGCAGGATTAACTGCTTAAGGCTTGCCAGCTTAGTACGCAGTGATACCGCATCGCCACTGCCTTTAGGCACTAGGTGGGGACGGGTGTAGGCCAAGGTAAGGATGTACAAAATGTACAGAACAGCAAGAATAATGCCAGGCACCAATCCTGCGATCAGCATTTTTCCTATTGAGACCTGAGCGGTAATCGCGTAGACGATAGTCAGGACTGACGGAGGAATTAATATACCTAAAGTGCCCGATGCGCAAATCGTACCTGTCGCCAAGGCGGGGTCATATTTGCGTTTCAGCATTTCGGGCAAGGCTAGCACGCCCATCGCGGTAACCGCGGCACCCACGACGCCAGTCATGGCCGCCATCACGACACAAATTAGTACCGTGCCTATGGCCAAGCCACCACGCAAGCGACCAAACCAAAGCTCCATCGTGCGATACAGGTCTTCAATAACGCCTGATCGTTGCAAGATTCCTGCCATGAGTATGTACAAGGGAATGGCAAGTAGTGCTTCAGAGCGCATGGTGTCAAACACTTGCAGCACAATAATAATGACAGACTCGGGGTTCCACAGAGTGACAGTCAATAATAGCGAGAGGCCGCCTAATACGAAGGCAATGGGTAGGCCAGTCAGCATGAACAGCGTTAGCCCGCCGAACATGAGTAATAAGATCATGTTAGGGGTCATGCTATTTCTTCCTTGTAGCGGGCAGTGGGATCGAGCCAAATATGGATGAATTCGGCCAGGGTTTGTAGGCCAAGTAAGGCGGCAGCGACAGGCACAGTAAATTTATAGGGCCACAAAGGTGGGTTCCAGGCCGAGAATGTTGTTTCTTTGTATTCAAACGCTTGCACGGCTAATGGCCACGAGTAATACATGAGGATGCTGCAAAATAAAATGATGACGGTGAAGTTAATCGAGTCTAGGATTCTTCCCGGTAGTGGCGCTAAGCGTCGGCGCACGATGTCTAAGTTGACGTGGCCACCTATGTGCATGAGGTATGGGCCGCCCAGCAGAAAGTACGGTCCAAACAGTAGTACCGCCAGTTCCATTCCCCATGTGGTGGGAGCGTTCAACACATAACGGCTAGTTACCTCATAGAGCATCACAGGTACGATGATCAGCATAAGGGCGGCAGCTAGCTGAAAAAGCCAGCGATTCAGGGTGGTTATCAGGCGTATATAGGTACGCAAGGCATGCTGCATGGCTTCTGGTCCGGAGCATCAAAGGGAAGAGATATACGGGCTGCAGCCAACTCACTGTTGAGCTGGCTGCAGCGTGGTGCAGGTGAGCTGCTTAAGTCAGCAGGCCCAGGCGCTCCAAGAATGCTATTTGACTGTCTAGCATCTTGGTCGCGTTTGGATTGTTATTGGTTGCCTTGCGCCATACTTCGACCACTTGCTTACGCGCCTGTGCAACTTCCGCAGGATCCAAAGAGCTGACGGTCACCCCTTGTTTGCGGAACGCCTCTAGGGCATTCCCGTCGGCTACCATGATGTGTTGACGTAAGGCCGCAGATGTGTCACGGGCTGCCGTAGCCAGAGCCACTTTGAAGCTTTCAGGCAGCTTGTCGTAAGCGGCTTTATTGGCAACGTAGCTAGTAGCGGTAGAAGGTTGATGTGGGCCAGGCATAATGATGTATTTGGCCACTTCGCCTAAACCCGCCTCTAGGTTAGCCGTTAAGTCGCCGCGGTCAGCCAGATCAATAACGCCTTTATCTAGCGCTGAATAGACCTCGCCAGTTGGCAAGGGTGTGACGGATACGCCTAAGGAACCCATAACCGTAGAGGCTAAGCCCACGAATCGTCCTTTTTTACCTTTGAAGTCGGCAATGCTTTCGATAGGTACTTTGGAGTGGATGGGCTCAGGGCCGTAGACGGTGGGGGCGATATAGTACAAGCCAGCTGGCGCGTAGGCTTCGCGAGCTAGTTCTATGCCTCCCAACTCATAAAACCATGCTTCATATTGATCTCCCTCAGGAAAGCCAAAGGGAACAGTGCTGGTGAAGGCTAAGCCTGGTATTTTGCCTGCTTCGTAGCCGTCAAAAGTCTTCATCATTTGGAAGGCTCCACCGCGTACCGCATCAAATGCTTGGTTGGCGGGCACTAATTGGCCTGCTGAGTACAGGTCAATTTTAAAGCGTCCATCGGTCAACTCAGCAACACGCTTGACAAAATATTCTTCAAATTTTTGTGGTGTGGTGCCCCCGTCCCAGAGAGCTTGCATACGCCAGTTTACGGTATCTGCAGCGCGTGCAATATGAGCGCCTGCGCCCAGCGTGGCGACGCCAGCCATGCCTAGGCCTTTAATCAAGGTGCGGCGAGAGATTTGTTTCATACTTTCCTCCAAATGGTGCTTATGGCTTATCTCTGCGTGTAATAAGAGATAGAAATGTCATACTTTAAAGCGACAATGTGGGCCCATAATAGAAATTAAAATGGGACAATACAAGGTACAGTTGTTGGGTCAGTGTGCAAACTGTCCCAGGTTATGCGAAGGTACGCATTAACCCTAGGAGAACGGAATGAGGCCGGTTTATCAAATTGTCGGAGCGATTCGGGCAGACATAGAGGCAGGGCGTTTATCTGCCGGCACGCGCTTACTGTCGATTCGTAGTGGTGCTGCGCGCTATGGTGTGTCGAAAAACACCATGTCTGACGCCTATGATCGCTTAGTGGCGCAAGGCTTATTAGTGGCTCGTCCTGGGTCAGGCTATTTTGTAGCCGAAACTGATACGCTGAATACGGGCAGCTTGCAGCCACATGTTGTTCAAGCCTTGGATACGGTGTCTTTATTACGCGAACAACTGATACGCCAGCACGAGGTGCGAGTGGGGGATGGTCGCTTACCCAGCAGTTGGGCACGGGGTTTGGACAAAATGGTACGCAATCAAGTGGCTACGAACGATACTATGGATCATGGTTACGGTAACCCTTGGGGCTATGAGCCTTTACGCGATCATATCGCCTTGATGCTACGTGAGCGTGGTATTAAGGTTGGCTCTGAACGTGTATTACTTACCTATGGTGCTAATCATGCTTTAGACCTAGTAGCCCGCTATTGCCTGAATCCAGGCGATGTGGTCTTGGTTGATAGCCCTGGGTATTATCCATTATTCGGCAAGTTGCAATACTGCAATATACAAATTGTAGGTGTACGACGTGGCGTTGATGGACCAGACTTGGCAGAGTTAGAGCTAGCGTGCAAAACGCATAAACCAAAGTTGTTTTTTACTCAGACTTTAGCTCATAACCCTACGGGTACTAGTGCAACGCTACCTGTTTGTCATCGTATTTTAACGCTAGCCGAGCAACACCAGTTTTATGTGGTTGAGGACGATCCATTCGCTGATATTTTACCTGTCGATAGTCCTCGTTTAGCCACCTTAGATCAACTGGCTCGAGTGATTTATGTGGGTACATTTTCCAAAACGCTATCCGCAGGTGTACGAGTAGGATATGTGACCGGGCCAGAAAAAATTCTGTCTGCTCTGTGCGACTTAAAAATGCTGACCTTGGTGGCCACTTCTGATTGGGCGGAGCGTACGGTGTATGACCTTATTGTTCGCGGGCAATACTTAAAACATTTGAGGCGTTTAAAGGTGCTGGTGCAACGTACTCAAAAGCAGGTGTATCGGGCTTTGACTGAACTTGGCTTGAACGTATTTAGCCCGCCTTCTGGAGGGTTCTATTTGTGGGTCTTGTTGCCTTCCGAGCTTGACGAGGCAGCGTTTTTAAGTGCGGCAGCCCAGCGCAGTATTTTCATCGCCCCTGGGAGTATTTTTATGCCGGACAAGCGTGTCGCTAGGGCAATGCGGGTCAATATCGCGTATGCCATGGATGAGCGTTTTTTAGATTTTTTGCGTGGGTGGTTAAGGCCTGTTAGGGGAGGGCGAGGCTGAGTGAGCGCGTGATGGTCGTGTACGCTTATGCTTGGCTATGAAATAATAAGAACTTCATCTTTTTTTATAGATCTATTTTATGTCGGCCATACACAGCAATCGCCGTGATTTCGTGCGCTTTTCGCTGGAGCAAGGGGTGCTGCGCTTCGGTGAGTTCAAAGTGAAGTCCGGGCGTATCAGCCCATACTTTTTTAATGCAGGTTTGTTCAATACCGGAGCCAGCGTCGGTCGTTTAGCACAATTTTATGCGCAGGCGCTGTTGGATGCGGGTATTAGCTTCGATATGCTATTTGGTCCAGCATACAAAGGGATACCGTTATCTACCGCGACGGCGATTGCACTGTCTGCACACCCTGATTGCCACACCGATGTTCCCTTCGCTTTTAATCGCAAAGAAGCCAAGGCGCATGGCGAGGGTGGGGTATTAGTGGGCGCCCCTTTGCAGGGTAAGGTAGTGATTATTGATGATGTGATTACGGCAGGAACTTCTGTACGTGAGTCGGTAGAAATTATCCGCGCAGCAGGTGCCGAACCCGTCGCCGTATTGATCGCCCTTGACCGTATGGAACGTGCAGGCAACGATCAGATTCTTTCTGAGCATTCTGCGGTACAAGACGTAGAGCAAAAATTTGGCATGCCGGTGGTGAGTATTGCCTCTTTGCATGATATTTTGGATTTCTTGCGGAATGATGAGACCCTAGCGGCTCATCACGAGCAAGTAGATGCTTATCGCCAACGTTACGGCGTGTAGTTACCGCCACAGAGCTAACCCTAGCCGCCTATCGGTGGCCGGGGTGATTGCGCCACGTACGAATGGTGGCGCGGTTAATGTAAATGACACGTTAAGCCATCTGGCTGATTGTCTTGCGAAAGCGGCTGAGGGACAGAGCAAACAAGGCAATCCCAATGGCGAGCAAGGCCAGAAATGGCTTCCAAACTACGCTGATACCGGCGCCTCGGTACAAAATGGCTTGACCTAAGTCGACAAAGTGCGTGGTGGGTGCCAAGAGCATAATGTCTTGTACAAGGGCGGGCATGCTTTCTCGTGGAGTCATGCCACCAGATAGTAATTGCAGTGGCAACAGGGTCAGCATCAGTAGCAGACCGAACTGAGGCATGCTGCGCGCTAAGGTAGCAAGAAAGATACCCATGGAGGTGGTGGCAAACAGGCAAAGCGCAGCACCTGCTAAGAAAAGCAGAATTGAGCCCTGAATGGGTACGTTGAGTAAGCCTTGCACCACTAGCAGTAGTGAGGCCGCCACGGCGACAAGCACCACTAGCCCCATGGACCACACTTTGGCCAGCATAATTTCTGCTGGTGTCACAGGCATAACTAATAAGTGCTCGATCGTGCCATGCTCGCGCTCACGGATTAAGGCGGCACCTGTCAGAATAATAGCGAGCATCGTGACATGGTTGATAATCTGCATCACGCCGCCAAACCAGGTCTTTTCCAGGGTAGGGTTAAAGCGTGCCCGCATGACTAGTTCCACTGGCAATACTGTATTGCTACGATAGCCTTGGACAAACTCGTTGACTTCGGCCATTACGATTTGTTGAATGTGATTATTGCCACTGAATGCTTGACTCATGCGGGTGGCATCGACGTTGAGTTGAATTTCAGCGTGGCGACCGGCTAGTATATTTCGTTGGAAATTAGGCGGTATATTCAGTACGAAAGTGTAGTGGCCGGCGTCCATGCCCGCATCCATTTGCTGAGGGGTAATCATGGCGGGCGGGTTGAAGTTAGGCGGATAGAAAGCACTAGCGATGCGAGCTGACAGGGGAGAGTGATCTTCATCCACGATAGCGATAGGGGCGTGGTGCAGGGTCTCGGGCATGGCTGTTGCCGCGGTGTATACCGACACTGAAAAAGTATAGACGATTAATATCAGCATCATGGGGTCGCGCAACAGACTCCAGATTTCTTTGATGCCGAGGCGATAGATGTTAGCGAAATACATGTCGTTCCTGGCTCAGTTATCTTGTTTTTTTAGTAAAGCGATTGCTACGCCCATAATGATGGGGATCGTGAGTAGCAGGGGCCAGAATGCATAGTGTAAATCTGCAAGGCTAAGGCCTTTACTAAATACGCCTCTGCTGATGGCAAACATATGGGTTGCAGGGTAGATCTCCCCAATAAGTTTGCCTGCCCCTTCTAGCGAAGACACCGGGTCTAGCAGCCCGGCAAATTGTGTGGCGGGAATCAGGGTGCCAATCATGGCAAAGAACATCGCGGCGATTTGGCTGCGTGTTACCGCCGATGCCAACAGCCCCATGCCAGTAGAAATAATACTGAACAGAAAAGCGGCAAGAAAGAGGGTGGCGTAACTGCCGCTTATGGGGACACCGAACACAGTGACAGCCAGTGCGCTCATGAGTAAAAAATTCACCATTGCCAGGCCGATATAAGGCAGTTGTTTACCTAGTAAGAACTCACTTCGGGTGACGGGGGTAACGTACAGGTTGATGATTGAGCCCAACTCTTTTTCTCGCACCACGGCAAGCGCTGTGAGCATAGCAGGCAAAATCAATAACAATAAGGGGATGACGGCGGGTACGATAGCAGGCAAGCTTTTGACATCAGGGTTGTATCGATAGCGAGTTTCAATTTGGGCAACGCCTTGTAAAGGCATACCTAAACGCTCGCTCGCCTGCCTAGCAAGCCATTGCCTGTGCATGCCTTGAACATAGCCCTGTACGGTTTCTGCCCGCGTGGGCATAGCGCCGTCTATCCAGGCGCCGATTTCTACGTTCTCGCCGCGAAGCACCTTACGGCCAAACCCCTGCGGGATTTCCAAAGCCAGGGAAAGTTCACCGCTGCGCATGCGTTCGTCCAGCTCGTTATGGTTATTGAGCGGTGGGCGCTCAATAAAGTAGCGAGATCCTGACAGATTCAGGGCATAGTCGCGGCTAATACTACTTTGGTCTTGATCAAGTACGGCGTAGCGTAAATCTTCAACATCCATGCTAATGCCGAAACCAATGACAAACATCAGGATGACGGAGCCGGCCAGGGCTAAGGTGGCACGTACGGGGTCTCGTCGAAGCTCAAGCGCCTCACGCCACGTATAGCTTAGCATTCGCTGCAGACTAAAGCGTGAGGGGCGCTGTGATGGGGTAGAGGGGGCAGTGCTGACCACTGGGGGGGCATCTTGGCTGCTGGGTGAGCCAGCCAACACAGGCTCCTCACGCGTTTGGCCGCTGGCCTCGAGTAAATACCCGATAAAGGCATCTTCCAGATCGTTGGCCGCCCTTTTTTTTACTAGGGCCGCCGGCGTATCACTATCTAGCACCTTGCCTGCATGCATCATGGACATGCGGTCACAGCGTGCAGCCTCGTTCATAAAGTGGGTCGAGATAAAAATAGTTACTTTGTCTCGCCGTGATAGCTCAATGAGAAGACGCCAAAAGTTATCTCTTGCGATGGGATCCACCCCTGAGGTGGGTTCGTCTAGGATGAGAAGCTCGGGGCGATGCACCATGGCCACAGCGAGCGATAGGCGTTGACGCATACCTAACGGCAGGCTGCCAGGGAGGCTATCCATGGCTTGCTCAAGCTCAAAGCGCTGGCTCATTTCATGGATGCGGGCGGGGATATCTGCCTCGGGGACATGGAACAGGCGGGCGTGCAGTACCAGATTTTGTTTTACTGTGAGTTCGCTATAAAGAGAAAAAGCCTGTGACATATAGCCCACGCGACGGCGGGTTTCGATGTCGTGAGGATCGACTTCGTTGCCAAATAGCCATGCTTTGCCTTCGCTGGCGGGTAACAGCCCGGTGAGCATTTTCATGGTTGTGGATTTACCACAACCATTAGATCCCAGAAAACCAAAAATTTCTCCCCGCCGGATTTTAAAACTGACGTGGTCAACCGCTACAAAATCACCAAAACGCATGGTTAAGCCTTGCGCTTCAATGGCAATGTCGGTGTCGTCAACGTCGAGAGCGGGAATATGGACGGGTTCGTAACCCCGTCTTTTTTCTTCTGGCAATAAGCGGATGAACGCCGTTTCCAGTGATTCAGCGTGGGTCTTTTGTAAGAGTTCGGCTGGAGTGCCTGTAGCCAGGATTTTCCCATTATCCATTGCGGCGAGCCAATCAAACCGCTGAGCCTCATCCATATATGCGGTGGCGACGATGACGCTCATCGTGGGACGCTCTAGCCTGATGCGAGCGATCAGATCCCAAAACTGAGCGCGTGCCAAAGGGTCTACGCCTGTTGTGGGCTCATCTAACACTAGGAGGTCGGGGTCATGGATCAGAGCACAGCACAAGCCCAGCTTTTGTTTCATCCCGCCAGAGAGTTTTCCAGCAGGCCGGTCTAGAAACTTATCCAAATCCGTGCTGCGGGTAAGATCGTCGATCCGTCGTCGCCTTTCGGCCGCACCATGGCCAAATAAGCGACCAAAAAACTGCAGGTTTTCCTCAACAGAGAGGGTGGGGTAAAGGTTTTTTCCTAGCCCTTGTGGCATGTAAGCAATACGGGGGCAAGCCGCTTGACGATGTGAGCGGTCAGCCATGCTGGCCCCCAGAGCAATGACGCTTCCTTGCTGGACTGCGCGTGCGCCGGCGATCAAGGCAAGCAAACTGGATTTGCCGACACCGTCAGGGCCAATTAAGCCGACCATCTTTCCAGCAGGAATATCGAGATCTAACTTGTCCAGCGCCACGGTTTTGCCATAACGCAGGCTAACGCCGTGTAGTTGGGCAATAAAGGAAGCGGCTTGAGGCATGGTTTACTCCGGCAGACGCACGTTCAAATTGGCAGGCCATTCCTTTTTGGGGTCATATTTGATCCACGCGACCCCAGGCAAACCGGTTTTGACTTGCTGAAGATGTTTGCGCAGCAGTTCGGGAGGAATCTGTGCTTTGACGCGGAACATGAGCTTTTGTCGTTCGCTTGCTGTCTCTACAGTCTTGGGGGTAAATTGTGCCGTGCTGGCGACGAAGGAGACTTGGGCGGGGATGACATATTCGGGGGCCGCATCAAGAACAATCCGCACGTCTGTGCCCATCGCCACTCGTCCGGCAATGGCCTCGGGCAGGAAGAAGGTCATGTACACATCAGAGAGATCAACTAAATTCAGTACACGCCCCCCCGCCCCTAAGACCTCACCAGGCTGTGCGACGCGAAACTGAATCCGTCCATCACGGGGGGATTTCAAGGAGTTGTCATCGATATCGGCTTCGATTCGGGCGATGGTGGCCTGAGCGGCCGTCACCTGGGAGCTTGCTCCGATTTCTTGTGCTTTGGCTGCTTGGACGGCAGCGCGACCTGCGACCACTTGAGCTCTGGCCGCGGTGAGTGCTGCTTGTGCGCTATTGACTCGCGCGCGATCATCATCTAGTTCTTGGCGTGATGAAGCGCCTCCTTTGGCGAGGCTTTCCGAACGGGCTAAACGTTTACGACTGGCATCTAGTTCCGACTCACGTTGTAGTACCACGGCATTAAGCGCCTCAACGTCGCTTTCACGCAGCGTCACTTGAGCTTGCGCGGCGGCCACGGCATGAATGGCTTGTTGCTTCATGGCCAAAGCTTCGTCGCGTTGTGCTTGTAGGGTGGTAAGTTGCATGACCGCTAACACTTGGCCAGCTTGTACGAAATCGCCTTCGCCCACTTTGATTTCGTCTACCCTGCCAGGTAGCTTGGTCGCGATGTCGATCTCGGTTGCTTCGATACGTCCGTTGCCGCGGGCAAAGCCTTCTGCAGGTTGATCATCGGAAAAATGCTGCCATGCATACCAGCCAGCACCGGCTAAAAGGACGAGGGCAGCGATAAAAACAGTTTTTTTGAGCGTAAGTGAGGTAGCCATCTGCAAGCCTTGTGGTGTTGATCTCAATAATTAAAAGAGGTGTTTTTTGCGTTGGTATCCGGTGAGTCAGGCTAGGAGGGCGAGGCTCCCCCTCCTAGGGCGGCGTACAACAGCACTTGATTAGACAACAGCAGCCGACGGGTTTGTACCAGCCCTTGCTCGGCATCAAGCAGGCTGCGTTGTGCATCCAGCACTTCAAGATAGCCTGAAGCCCCACTGTCGTAACGCATTTGAGCCAACTGCGCCCTTTGTTTCTGGGTTTGTAAGGCCTGTTCTTGGATGTGGACTTGTTTGTTTAGCCATTCACGGTTAGATAGCGCATCGGCGACTTCACGAAAAGCCGTTTGAATGGTTTTTTCATAGTTCACAATAGCCATGTCTTTGCGTACTTCAGCCAGACTTAGGTTGGCTTGACGTCGTCCGCCATCAAAGATGGGTAAAGAAATGCTAGGCAGGAAAGACCACGCTTTACTGCCGCTGTCGAATAGGCCTTTTAGCTCGGCGCTGGATGAGCCAAACGCACCTGTTAAGGTGATGGTTGGAAAGAAGGCCGCACGTGCTGCCTGAATATTGGCGTGAGAAGCGAGTAGGCGTTGTTCAGCAGCAATTATGTCGGGGCGCGCGGTGAGCAACTGGGCTGGTAGTCCGGGCTGCACGGGGGCGATGTGCGTAGCCAGATAAGCAAGACTTTGGGCTGGTTGTTCAGGCGTATCCTTGGCGCCCAACAAAAGGGCTAGAGCATGGTTTTGCGCGGCGCGCTCTTGCTCAAGGCGAGCGGCAAGCGATTGGGCCTGGATTAAAAGAGTTTGAGCTTGGGTCAAATCCAGCATAGAGGCCGCACCAACCGCTTCGCGGTGCGTAAATAAATCTAAAGAGGCTTGTCGGGAGGCAATGGTTTCCTCTGCTAATCGGAGGCGCTCGTTCAGTTCGCTTAAGCTTAACCAAGTGTTGACCACGCCGCTGATAAGGCTGATTTGCACAGCGCGGCGTGCGGAGTCAGTGGCTAAGTATTGTTGTAAGGCAGCTTCTTTTAAACTACGTACGCGTCCCCAAAGATCAACTTCCCAAGTGCTCATCCCCGCATACGCTTCGTATTTTCCGGAGACCATCGATTGTCCACTCATGTTCAGGTCACCCGGCACTTTGGCACGCCCCGCTTCGGCACCGATACCTAAGCTTGGCCATTGGTCTGAGCGCTGAATTCCATAGATGGCTTGTGCTTCCTCCACTCGTAAGACGGCGGTTTGTAAATCGCGGTTGTTCTCTAGTGCAATCGAAATGAGCTGTTGCAGTTGTGGGTCCGTGAAATGAACACGCCAGTCGCTATTTAGGGCGGCGTTATCTTGGGAGGCCGTTTGGCCCGGGTAGTGGTTAGCGACGGGTAGCGGGGAGGGAGTTGGCGTTGAGTTTAGCGCCCCGCATCCAGCCACTGCCATCAGCGTAACCATGCTAGCTAAATAACGTAGCTTTGGGGAATACAAGCTAAGAGAGAATTCTTTCATGTTTTTTAACCAATGAGGTGAGCCCGTGAGGCCAGAGCAGGCGCATCGGCAATTGAGGATGGGAGCCGCTTGCATGCATTAAATCTTCGCTATATGGATGAGTAGAGCAAGAGCATGACAGTACGATACCGCAAATACCCATTTTATTCGTGTGGATATGATGACATGTCATTAAAAACCGACTAGTCGGTCGTTAGTGATATTATAGACATTAAAAATGACCAGATACAATATGATTGATGAGTATTCAACTATGCCTGTACCATCCCAAGCCTTAGGGCGCGTGCGTTTGCGTTTGGCTCCAGAGATCCGGATAGAGCAAATTCTGGACGGCGCTTTGATTGAGTTCTCCGAGCGCGGTTTCACTGCAACCCGTATGGACGATATTGCGCAGCGCTGCAGTTTGTCTAAGGGGGGGCTCTATGCCCACTTTAAAAGTAAAGACGAGGTGTTTGCGGCATTATTGCAGCGCTCGTTTACTCCGCCAGACTGGTCGGGGATGCCTGCGTACGATGCGCAGCATGGGGTGCGGCCTATTGCCACGTGGTTGGTGCATCAACTGCACCATACACTGATGTCTCCGACAAGCGTCAATACACTGCGTTTGCTGGTGTCCGAGAGTGCGCGTATGCCGCATTTGGTCGCTCAGTGGGAGCAGAATGTACTTCAGCCGCACTTGGCTTTACTTGGCAAAGCGCTTGAGCCTTTTGGCGGTTCTGAACGAGCCACCACAAGTGTGGTGGTGCGAGAGCCTTGGCTGGCCTTGGCGCCAGTGGTGCATGCACTACTGGCGCAAGTTGTGTTCGGTCAGCGACGTCATAAAAATTTGGCTGACTACCAACAAGGGCACATTGATTTACTGTGTGAGTTGCTGGAACGGTGAACATGCCAGGCAGGATAAGCCTTGCGGCTTAACCTGCTTTTCACTTTCACTCAACTGTCTAGTTTTTGCTTAAGTAGGTCGTTGATTTGCTGCGGGTTTGCCTTGCCTTTAGCGATACGCATTACTTGGCCTACCAAAGCATTAAACGCCTTGTCCTTACCCGCGCGATACTGTTCGATCATGCTGGGGTTCGCTTGCAGCACTTCGTCCACCATGGCCTCAATGGCGCCCGTGTCGGTGATTTGCTTTAGACCTTTGGCGGCGATGATGGCGTCGGCATCACCGTTGTGTTCGCCGTCCCACATCAGTGCAAAGACATCTCGAGCGATTTTGTTTGAAATCGTGTTGTCGGCAATCCGCTCAATAAGTTTAGCCAATTGTGCAGGGTTGATGGCAGATTCGCTGATATTCAGTTCGAGACGGTTCAAGGTAGAAGACAGCTCTCCTAGCACCCAGTTCGCCGCCAGTTTGGCCTGTGCCGGTGAGGCGGCTACCAGAATGGCTTCAAAGTAGTCAGAGGTAGCACGGTCAACGGTTAATTGGGCGCTATCGTACTTGCTCAGTTCGAAGTTTTGCTCAAAACGAGCGCGTTTCTGGGCTGGCAGCTCTGGCATCTCTGCTTGTACGCGGGCAATCCAGTCGGCGCTAATTATTAACGGTGGCAGGTCAGGATCTGGGAAGTAGCGGTAGTCGTGTGCATCTTCTTTGCTGCGCATGCTGCGAGTCTCGTCCTTGTCGGAGTCGTAAAGACGCGTTTCCTGAGTCACTTTACCGCCGTCTTCAATGAGCTCGATTTGACGGCGAGCTTCATATTGAATGGCACGTTCTAGGAAGCGGAAGGAGTTGATGTTCTTTAACTCACAGCGAGTGCCTAGCGTGGTTTGCCCCTTAGGGCGCACAGAGACGTTAGCATCGACTCGAAATGAACCCTCTTGCATATTGCCATCACAAATACCTAACCACACCACTAGGCTATGCAGCGCACGTGCGTAGGCAACAGCTTCTGCTGCTGAGCGCATTTCAGGTTCGGAGACGATTTCGAGCAAAGGTGTTCCTGCTCGGTTTAAGTCAATACCGGTAGACGGCTCCCCATGCGGGCCACGAAAGTTTTCGTGCAAAGATTTACCCGCGTCTTCTTCAAGGTGGGCGCGCGTCAGGTTGATGACGCGCTCTTCATCGCCCAGCATAAAGTGGATTTTGCCACCTGACACTACCGGAATTTCCATTTGGCTAATTTGGTAGTTTTTGGGGAGATCGGGGTAAAAGTAGTTTTTACGCTCAAAGACCGAACGAGGAGCGATTTGTGCACCCACGGCAAGGCCAAAGCGTATAGCACGCTCGGCAGCCCCTTTGTTAAACACTGGCAAGGCGCCAGGCAAGGCCATGTCGACGGCGTTGGCTTGGGTATTAGCTAAGGCTCCAAATTGGGTGCTGCTATTGGAGAATATTTTCGATGCGGTAGAAAGTTGGGCATGTGTTTCCAGCCCAATCACAATTTCCCATTCCATTATTTTTGTCCTGGTTGACGTTGATGCCAATCGGTGGCTTGCTGGAAGCGATCAGCAAAAGCCAGTAATTGGCCTTCGCGAAAGTAGTTGCCGATAAGGTGTAAGCCTATAGGCAAGGGGCGTTCCGTGGTGGTGCTAAAGCCACAAGGTATAGACATGGCGGGCAAGCCCGCTAGGTTCACGCCTAAGGTATAAATATCGCCCAACCATTCGGCCGTGGGGTCGTTGGCTTGAGCTCCAATAGCGGCTGCTAGTTGCGGGGTGACGGGCCCTAGGATGACGTCACATTGTGTAAATGCTTTTTGGAAGTCATTGACAATCATGCGGCGCACACGTTGAGCTTGCACATAGTAGGCATCGTAATAGCCGTGGGAAAGCACGTAGGTGCCCACCAGAATGCGGCGCACCACTTCAGGGCCGAAACCTTCGGCACGGGAGCGGCTGATCATGCTGGCTAGGTCGTGGTACTGTGCGGCTCGGTGGCCGTATCGTACGCCATCAAAGCGAGATAAGTTCGTTGAGGCCTCGGCAGGACTAATGACATAGTAAGCAGGAATGGAGAGCTCTGTGAGAGGCAGTTGCACACTGACGCGCTCAGCGCCTAAGCCTTCGTAGACCTTTAAGGCGGCCTCGACACTGGCGGCAATCTCCGTATTTAGACCTTCGCCAAAGAATTGCTCGGGCACACCAATGCGTACGCCTTTTAAGGGCAGGCTGCCTTGTTGGTCGTAGCTAGTTTGTGTCGTTTGATATTCGTGGCGAATACGCTCGCCAGTGTTGGCTTGCTCATCGCAAAACTCTAAGCTGGTGGCATCATTTTCATCAAAGCCCGTCATGACGCACAACATTTCCAATAAGTCTTGGGCGCTGCGGGCAATAGGGCCTGCTTGGTCTAAGCTGGAGCCGTAAGCAATGATGCCGTAGCGGGAAATAGTGCCATAGGTGGGCTTGATGCCGCTGACGCCACAAAGGGCTGCAGGTTGACGAATAGATCCCCCCGTGTCGGTGGCACTAGCTGCGAAGACCAGGCCAGCCGCGACGGCTGCGGCCGAGCCACCCGAGGAGCCACCAGCCACTAGCGCTGGGTTCCAGGGGTTGTGTACCGGACCGAAGACCGAGCTTTCATTGCGCGAGCCCATGGCGAACTCGTCGCAGTTCAGCTTGCCCAGCGATACGGCGCCTGCAGCGCTCAGCTTTTGCACGACTGTGGCATCAAAAGGGCTGAGGTATTGGCCCAACATTTTGCTGCATGCTGTTGTGTGCCAGTCGCGGGTTACAAAAAGGTCTTTGTGAGCAATAGGAATACCGCACAAAGGACCAGCCTGAGCATTGGCTAATTGTTGATCAGCCAGTGCAGCCTGAGCTAGGGTGAGTTCGTGGTTTTGTTCGACAAAAACGTTCAGGGCTTGTTGCTGTTGAGCATAAGCCATGGCTTGCTCAGCCAGTTCGCGCGCGCTGACCTGTTTGTTGGCCAAAGCGTGACGTGCGGCAGCAATGCTAGGGTAATCTGAGTGTAGAGACATAATGGACGTTTATTCTATGACCGTGGGTACCAGGAACAAGCCATCTTGTTCGGCGGGGGCGTTACGCATCATGGTTTGACGCTCTGCTTGGCTGCGAGTGGCTTCAGCATGGTCTTCGCGTAGACGTAAGCTAATGTTCTGGTGTGCAGATAAAGGGTGATACATAGGCTCGACACCACTTGTATCGATTGTTTGTAAAGCCTGTATGAGTCCGAGTATGCGTGTGAAGTCCTGTTCAACTTGCGCAGACTGCTCGGCGGATAAGTCGATCCGCGCCAGTTGGGCGATGTGGGCAACGTCCTGCTGATTGATAGACATAAAAAATGATCTGTAAAAAGTAATAAAATATGGCAGAAAATCTATCTTTAACGACAGAAACCCCCATTTTAAAGGCTTATAGTGGTTACGGAATTTATCTGACCACTAAAACAGTCCTATGAGTGCTCAATTATAAGTTATCATTGAGCGTTTCTTTCCCAGGGGTATTTTAATTCGCTGCCTGGTTCTTGCGCTTGCCGTTCACGCTAGAGTTCCGCGTCGAATTTACCTGTAGTCCTTCCCAAACACTTAATACGTTGCGCGCCCATGTTCGGATTCCTACGCAGTTATTTCTCCAGCGATATGGCGATCGACCTCGGTACAGCCAATACTCTGATTTTTGTCAGAGGTAAAGGCATCGTACTGGATGAACCGTCTGTTGTCGCCATTCGCCACGAAGGTGGCCCGAGTGGTAAAAAAATTATTCAAGCAGTTGGCCAAGAGGCTAAACAAATGCTGGGACGAGTGCCCGGCAATATAGAAGCGATTCGTCCCATGAAGGATGGCGTTATTGCCGATTTCACGGTGACCGAGCAAATGCTCAAGCAGTTTATACGCATGGTACACCCACGCAGTATGTTTGCGCCTAGCCCGCGTATTATTGTGTGCGTTCCTTGTGGCTCTACTCAAGTTGAACGTCGTGCCATACGTGAGTCAGCCTTAGGGGCCGGCGCAAGTCAGGTTTATCTGATCGAGGAGCCCATGGCTGCCGCGATAGGCGCTGGGCTGGCTGTTTCCGATGCCAGTGGCTCTATGGTGGTCGATATTGGCGGGGGTACCACCGAAGTAGCTGTCATCTCTTTGGGGGGTATGGTCTACAAGGGGTCTGTGCGAGTAGGTGGGGATAAGTTTGATGAAGCGATCATCAACTATATCCGTCGTAATTACGGGATGTTAATCGGCGAACCCACCGCTGAATTGATTAAGAAAACGATTGGTTCCGCTTTTCCAGGCACAGAGATCCGGGAAATTGAAGTGAAAGGGCGTAACTTGTCTGAGGGGGTGCCACGTAGCTTTACGGTGTCCTCCAACGAGATTCTAGAATCCCTAACCGACCCTCTAAATCAGATTGTATCGGCCGTAAAAACTGGCTTAGAGCAGACACCTCCCGAGTTAGGGTCGGATATTACCGATAAAGGTATTGCTTTAACCGGTGGCGGAGCCTTGTTGCATGATTTGGACCGCTTGCTGCAAGAGGAAACTGGTTTACCGGTAGTAGTAGCCGAAGACCCCCTGACATGCGTGGTACGCGGATGTGGTGAGGCCCTCGAGCATTTGGAACGTTTAGGTGCCGTTTTTATATACGATTGACCCCTGCCAGCAGCCAGGCGCTAGCGATAGCGCTTGATGCGGGAACGAAAGGCGATGCAAGAACAAGGAACACTGAGGCTCTTTAAGCGAGGACCAGCCATAGAGTTGCGGGCGGCTGGATTCTTGCTGGTGGCTGCGTGTTTGATTGTTATCGATGCGCGCTGGACGATTCTGCAGCCAGCACGAGAAGCGCTGGCGGTGGCGATTTATCCTTTTCAGCGTGCCGTGATGGCGCCGCGTGACTTACTGACCTATTTTAGTAGCTGGACCGATGCAGCCTCAATGGCGCGCTCGGAAAAAGAAGCGCTGCAGCGTCAGCGCATTGAGTTAGCACAGCTTTCTACACATGCCGCCCAATTACTATCGGAAAACGAGCAACTTCGTCGTTTGTTACAGGTCTCCGATACGGTCACGCAGTCCTCTGTGGCCGTAGAAGTGTTTTATGAGCCGCCCAATGCGTTCTCGCATCACCTCGTCTTTAATAAGGGTTCGGCTGACGGTATCATGCCGGGTATGCCTGTGATTGATGAGGGTGGGGTGGTCGGGCAAATTATGCGTGTCACGCCTTTTACGTCCGAGGCGGCTCTGCTGACTGACGACAAGGTATCCATTCCGGTACAAGTGCTGCGTAACGGCCTGCGTTTAATTGCTTTTGGTGGTAATCAGGCTGGTCGCATCGAGGCTCGTTACCTTACGGCTGATGTGGATCTGGAAGAAGGTGATACTCTTATCACTAGCGGCATAGGAGGCTTGTTTCCCGCAGGCTTGCCTGTTGGTACTGTCGAGCGTATCGAACGTGACGTTGCTTCAGGGTTTGCATTGGCGGTGCTCAAACCGTTATCCCATCCAGAGCGTTACCGTCACTTTCTCGTGTTGCTAGTCTCTGTTTCCGATAAACCCGATTTACAGGATAATCAGGTCCATGGTGAGCAAAAGCAGTAAGCAGGCTTCACCAAATAAGCTTAGACGTTCACAACTGAGTGATCTTCAGCCTATCGATAGTCAGCCATTTCTGAGAGAGTGTCATCCCTTGTGGGTATGGGGCAGCCTGTTTGTAACATGGATGATTTCCCTGTTGCCTTGGCGTTTGTGGATCTACGCCCCTGATATGCTGCTACTGATGTTGGCTTTTTGGGCTGTGCATGCGCCTCATCGGGTACCGCTTAGTTTAGCCTTTGTATTGGGCTTACTGATGGATGTGCATGATGGGGCAATGCTGGGCGAACATAGTCTGACTTATGTCATTGTGGTGTTTGGTGCCCGCGTGTTACGTAAGCGCATGCTGCAATTTAATGTGTGGACCCATGTGTTACATATGCTGCCAATATTTTTATTCGCTCAGCTTGTTGGTAGATTGGCCCATGCTTGGGTAGCAGGGGAGTGGGGGGGCTGGTCGTGGGTGGGGGCTACGTTACTGACGCTAGCAATTTGGCCCTTAGTCGACATTCTTATGTTCCTGCCCCAACGTCGTCTGGATGATGCAGACGCGGGCAGCAGTTAAGCCGCATTGTTATGTTCGAATTCAAGCAGACGACCCACTTACAACGCAAGCGCACGCTGATTCGAGCCTGCGTGGCGGGTTTGGTCGCCATAGCCTTATTTGGAATATTAGGTGCGCGCTTATGGTATTTACAAGTCGTGCGTTACGAAGGCTTAGCGGCGCGAGCGGACCAAAACCGTATCGCCGTCGTACCCATCACGCCCCGTCGAGGCGAAATCTTAGATCGCAATGGTGTTGTATTAGCCCGTAACTATCGTGACTATACCTTGTCCGTAGTGCCCGCAAAAATAGGTGAGCCGATCAATGATATGTTGGATCGCTTGGGACAGTTGGTGCATCTGAGTCCGCGAGATCGACGCTTATTTACGCGTGCGGCAGAGCAGAGCAGTCGCTATGCTGAGATTCTTTTACGGTCTAACGTGAATGAAGAGGAGGCCTCTTGGTTTGCCACCCGTTCTTACGAGTTTCCTGGTGTTAGCTTACAAGCCCGTTGGGTGAGGGAATATCCTGAAGGTGAGTCGGCTGCGCACGTTATTGGTTATGTGGGACGTATTTCCGAGGCGGATCGTAATCGCTTAGAGGAAAGCGGTGAGCTAGGCAATTATCGGGGCACGCAAGTCATTGGTAAAAAAGGGATCGAAAAAACCTGGGAAGCGCAATTGCATGGTCGCACTGGTGTGGAAGAGGTGGAGGTGGCTGCTTCTGGTCGCCCTGTGCGCTCGTTGGATCGCGTTGACCCCGTTCCTGGGTCGAATTTGCGCTTATCCCTAGATATTAACCTGCAAAAAATCGCTGAGGCCGAGTTCGCTGGTAGGCGAGGGGCTTTAGTCGCGATAGAGCCTGCTACAGGGGAAATATTGGCGTTAGTGTCCGCCCCTTCTTTTGACCCTAACTTATTTATTGATGGTATTGATGTAGAAAATTGGCGCAAATTAAATGAATCGCCTGATCATCCGCTGATTAATCGTCCCTTATATGGGACCTATCCAATTGGCTCTACTTATAAGCCGTTTGTCGCCTTGGCGGCATTAGAACTTAATAAGCGTAAGGCAGGAGATCGTTTTCCCGACCCGGGCTATTACGAATTCGGTGGGCAACGGTTCCGTAACGCCGGAGGCGCTGTGTATGGGCCTACGGATATGCATCGTGCATTGGTTGTGTCTTCAGATACCTATTTTTATTCTTTAGGGCCTGAAATCGGTGTAGATAATTTGCACGACTTCATGAAGCCTTTTGGGTTTGGACAAGTGACCGGCATTGACCTGGATGGTGAGCGTCAAGGTATTTTGCCCTCTACGGATTGGAAACGTCGTGCCTTTGCTAAGCAGCCCGCGCAGCAACGTTGGTATGCGGGGGAAAGTATTTCTGTTGCAGTAGGCCAAGGTTATAACTCGTTTACTTTGCTGCAATTGGCTCAGGCAACCTCTACCTTGGCTAATAACGGGCTGTACATGACACCACATTTGGTCAGTCAGGTCGTGAATCCGTATACCGATCAAATTTTAGAAACGGTGCGGGTCAGCACCCATACAATTCCCTTAAAGTCTGAGCACGTACAACTGGTTAAACAAGCGATGAAAGGGGTTATTCAGCATGGTACAGCACGCCGAGCTTTTGCCGGCGCACCTTACCAAGCGGCGGGGAAAACAGGAACGGCCCAAGTGTTTAGCTTGCGTGGGGCTAAATACAATGCCAGTGCTATTGATGAACGTTTGCGTGATCATGCCCTATTTATGGCCTATGCGCCGGCTGACAATCCTCAAATTGCGGTTGCCCTGATTGCCGAGAATGCTGGCTGGGGCGGAGCTGTTGCTGCTCCTATTGCCCGTAAAGTGTTTGATTATTGGCTGGTAGATCGGCCTGAGCTCAAAAGCGCTCCTGTGTTAGAACAAGACGTGATTGCGGAAACAGAAGAGGTAGCGGCGCCGTGAAAAAAATTTATTTTTTTGCTCTGCGGGCGCTGACGGCCTTTGATTGGCCTTTGCTGATTTTATTGTGCTTGATGGCCGCTTTGGGGCTGACTGTTATGCACTCGGCAGTGGGTAGCACAGGCGGTCGTTTTGCGGATCAGACGCATCATTTCTTATTGGCTTTTTTGGTGATGTGGACCGCAGCCCTGATTTCACCCAAAGGCTGGAAAGTGCTGGCTCCTTTAGTGTATGTGGTAGCCGTCACTTTATTGCTAGGTGTAGAGTTCTTTGGGGCCACTAGCAAAGGTGCGACGCGCTGGCTAGATGTAGGTTTCACGCGTATTCAACCTTCAGAAATGTCTAAAATCGCCGTACCGCTAATGGTGGCGTGGTTTTTTGATCGAAATCAGACAGGGTCTTTACGCTTGTTCGATTTTCTAGGCGCTGCTTTTTTACTGTTGGTGCCATTTTTATTGATTGTAAAACAGCCTGACCTAGGTACGGCCTTATTAGTGTTTGCGGCAGGCTTTTGCGTGATTTACTTTGCCGGCTTATCGTTTAAGTTATTGGCCCCAGTCGTGTTGATGCTGCTGGTTGTGATAGGCGGGCTACTTTATTATGAAGACACCATATGCCAGCCAGACTTTGACTGGGTTGTGTTACGCGATTATCAGAAACACCGAGTGTGTACGTTGCTTAACCCCAGCAGCGACCCTCTAGGCAAAGGTTTTCATACTATTCAGTCCATGATTGCCATAGGTTCGGGTGGCGTGTATGGCAAGGGCTATATGGCTGGTACGCAGTCACATCTGGATTTCATACCCGAACGTACAACAGACTTTGTTTTTGCTGTTTTTGCCGAGGAGTTTGGCCTGTACGGTGGGGTGATGCTATTGGTGTTGTATGGGCTCATGATTGCACGAGGCTTAAGCATAACAGTGGCAGCACATACCCAGTTTGAGCGCTTGTTGGCGGGCTCTATGTCTATGATGTTGTTTGTTTATGTGTTCGTTAATATTGGAATGGTGACGGGTATTTTGCCCGTGGTGGGGGTTCCGTTGCCCTTTTTAAGTTACGGCGGCACAGCCTTGATGACGCTTGGCGTGGCCTGCGGCATCTTAATGAGCGTTAGTCGTAGTAAGGGGCCACCTAAGCAAATTTAAAACAATGCTGTCTCGCTGGGCGGAAATAAGCCGTCGAGCACTTTACGCACAGGGGCAGGTAAGGCCGCTTGATCCAGTTTGTTGGTGGGCATCCACAGGCTATGTTTTGTTTGTGGTTCAGCAAGCATAGGAAGCTTCACTTGGCACAGCCAAGGGCTAATATGCAGTTTGAAATGCGAAAATACATGCTGAAAACTGGCTAAACGTATAGGTTCTGCGTGTGGGTCATAATGTCGAGCCAAGCTCATCAACTCATTTTCGTCGCTTACTTCCGGTAAGCTTAGCAAGCCCCCCCAAATACCTTGGTCGGGACGCTGTTCCAACAAGATTTCATCACCACTACGCACGATTAGCATGTGGCAGTAACGTTCGTCTTGCTGTTTGCGTTGCTTTTTAGTGGGTAGCTCGTTCTGTACCTGATGTAAACGGGCATAACAATTGCTTTGCAAGGGGCAGCGCTGACAGTCGGGCTTGGTCCGTGTACAGCATTGCGAGCCTAGATCCATCAGCCCTTGAGTATAGGCAGCCATATCCAAGGTGCCGGGGGCTTGCGCCACAATATCTTCAGCGATAGTCCATAGTGCCTGCTCGACGGCTCGTTTTTGCGTTTCTCCATACACGCCAAAATAACGGGTGAAGACGCGTTTTACATTGCCGTCCATAATTGGCGTGCGGGCCCCAAAGCAAAATGCCGCAATGGCTGCAGCTGTAGAGCGGCCTATGCCGGGCAAGCTGGCTAGTTGTTCCGCTTGAGTAGGAAACTGGCCGTCCCATTGCAGCATGACAGTTTGCGCGCAGCGATGTAAGTTGCGCGCCCGGGCGTAGTAACCAAGACCTGCCCAGTACGGCATGACGTCTTCTTGCTCTGCTTTCGCAAGGCTGGCGACTGTGGGAAATCGCTCAAGAAAGCGCGTGTAATATGCCAGTACTGTGGCAACCTGAGTTTGCTGCAGCATGATTTCTGACAGCCATACACGGTAAGGGTCTTGGGTGTTTTGCCAAGGCAGGTGATGACGACCGTGAGTTCGTTGCCAAGCAACAACCTGAGGGGCAAAGGAAGCTAAGTCTTGCAGGGAAGAGGGCATCTAGATCAGAGCAAAAAGAAAGCCTGTGTAGGTAAGCTTCATTTTACCATGCTCCTAGGGGCGCCAGCCCAAGCGCGGGCTGGCGCCTAGTGGGCTAGAATTGAGTGTGCCGTGTGACGGACCAGCGAGCGGCTGTGGCGGCCAAAATAGCGACAGCGATGGCACCGGTAAGCAGCATAGAGGAGCTGGGCATATGTAAAACGATTTGAGTGCCGTAACTGGCCGCAAGTTGGTCAAGAGCTTGATTAAGAGGGATGAGCGCAAGCCAGGCAATGGTACACGCTAAAGCGCTGGCTGCAAGGCCTGTTAAAGCACCCAAGTATAGAAAAGGGCGACGAACGAACCCCTCGTCGGCACCCACTAAACGTGCTACGGCAATTTCTTCTCGTTGGCTAAGCGCTTGTAGGCGCACGGTATTAAAAACAGTGGCAATGACCACGATGCTGACACCGGCCACGACGATCCAGAAGCCAATTTCAATAAAGTGCAGGATAGATTCTAAGCGTTGTACCCATTCGCTATCCAGTTGCACGGTATCGACCTGGGGCCAGGTTTGCAACTCAGTGGCTAGAGTGGTTGCCCGGGCCGATAAGTCAGGAGCATCCAACAGTGTGATGACGACTGCATGTGGTAAAGGATTATCGGGTAGCACGGCTAATGCCTCGCTCCAGGCTGGGTTGTTTTTTAGTCCTGCTAGGGCTTGGTCACGCTCAATCGTTCTTACGCCTGCAAGGAGTTCGCCGAAACGCTCTTGGACTTGGCTAGCCGTGTTTTGAGCAGCACTAAGTTCAGCATTTTGCTGCATAAACACCGTGAGCTCGGGAGAGATGGGGATTTCGCGCACCACCGGTTGAGCCGATTGCAAGAGGGCGCCACCCAAGATTGGTATGGCTAACGTGAGAGCGATAACCAGCAGGTTTGCCACGGAAGAAAAAGGCTGCACAGACAGGCGGCGTAAGGCGACTTGAAAGGCGTAGTGGTGGTATCTTAGCCAACGTTTCATGCTTGCACTCCGGGGAAATCACTGAAACGTCCAGCCTCAATTAACAGTGTTCGGCGTGCATAGTTGGCCATGAGGCGTCTATCGTGTGAAGCAATCAGGGTGGTGACTCCGACGCGATTAAAATCACGGAAAACATCCATAATGCGGCGTGCGCTTTCGGCATCGAGGTTGGCGGTAGGCTCGTCTGCAATGAGGATAGCGGGACGATTAACAATGGCACGCGCAATCGCCAGACGTTGTTGTTCTCCCCCGGACATCTCGACGGGGTTGTGCGCTTCTTTGCCTGCTAGTCCTACTTTTTCCATGGCTGCACGAGCGCGGGCTTGCGCAGTGCGGGAGTCTAGTCCAATGACGGCAAGGGGCACCATTACATTCTGCAGCGCACTGCGGTCATACAGTAGGTGAGTGTCTTGCAAGATTGCGCCCACGGCACGCCGTAAATAAGGGCGTGCACGGGCAGACAACTGATCAATGCGATGCTCCTTAAGTTTGACAGAGCCTCGGCTAGGCGGTTCTAAGCCACCAATCAAACGTAGCAGCGTAGACTTGCCTGCTCCTGAAGGGCCAGAAACAAAAACGAATTCGCCAGCGTCGACAGAAAAATTAATGTCCGCAAGAATATTCTTGCCTCGGCCGTAAGATTTGAATACGTGTTGAAACTCTATCATGGTGCTCGCAGTCGGAACGGTTATCGAGAGCATAAGGTGCTGCTATCGCAGGCCAAGCTATCTACTTATTTAGTCGAGTAAAGGGAAATTCCCCATATGGCATTGACCATTAAGCCTTTAGATTGGAGGCCTGTAACTTGCTTCCATTGTAATCCGCATCCCTTTGCCAAAAGTAAACAGGAGGTGACATAGCATGAAGTTAATTAAAGCCATCGCTTCTGCAGCCATTCTAGCTGGGTTTTCCAGTTACGCCGCAGCCAACTCAACATTAGATGCCGTAAAACAGAAAGGATTTGTGCAGTGCGGGGCGTCTACCGGTATTGCTGGTTTTTCTATCGCCGATAGCAAGGGTAACTGGACAGGCATAGATGTCGATGCTTGCCGGGCTATCGCAGCAGCCATTTTTGGTGACGCGAATAAATTCAAAATTACACCGCTAACTACCCAACAGCGTTTTACTGCCTTGCAGTCTGGCGAGATTGACGTATTGACACGTAATACTACCGCTACGGTCACGCGTGATACAACCTTAGGGCTGATGAGCACCGGCACGAATTATTATGATAGCCAAGGTGTTATGGTTAAAAAGTCGCTAGGGGTGAATAGTGCGAAAGAACTAGATGGTGCCGCTGTATGTGTGCAACCGGGCACCACAACCGAACTTAATTTAGCCGATTGGTTCCGCGCCCAAGGGATTAAGTTCAACCCAGTAGTTATTAATAACCCAGAAGAAGCGATGCGATCTTTTACTTCTGGACGTTGTGATGCTTTCACTACGGATAAGTCTGGTTTAGCCTCTATGCGCGCCTCGCAAGGCAGTCCTGACGATTTTATCATTTTGCCGGAAGACTTCTCCAAAGAGCCGCTAGGCCCTATGGTTAGACAAGGCGATGATGAGTGGTTTGCTCTAGTACGTTGGACATTAAATGCCATGTTAGAGGCCGAGGAATACGGTATTAACTCGCAAAATGTGGATGAGCAGCTAAAGAGTGACAACCCAAATATTCAGCGCGTTTTGGGGGTGAGCGGCGAAATGGGTAAAGGCCTCAAGGTAGATAATAAATGGGCCTACAACATTATCAAGCAAGTGGGTAACTACGGTGAGTCGTTTGATCGCAACCTAGGTATGCAAACTCCTCTGAAACTAGAGCGAGGTTTAAATGCTCAGTGGCGTGATGGTGGGCTGATGTACGGCTGGCCAGTAAGGTAACATTCAATTTCTGGCAGTCTTGCCACTTTGCTCCTGTGGGCAAAGTGGCTTTCGCATAACGCAATGCTATCTAGCATTGCATTCAATGGCAGCACTGTATGGATACTTATACTTCCAAAGCGCGTAGAACGCGTTGGCGTTTGTCGTGGCACGATCCATTCATACGCTCTCTGGTTTATCAAGTGCTCATTGTGGGCTTAGTCGGGATGGGGGTTTGGTACTTAGTATCGAATACTCTGCACAACTTGGCAGTACGCAATATTTCTACCGGCTTTGGCTTTTGGAGCCGTGAGGCGGGCTTTGCTATAGGTGAAAGTTCCATCCCCTATTCCCCTCAGGACACTTATGGGCGGGCTATTGTGGTGGGCTTGGTAAATACGCTAAAAGTCTCTGTGATTGGGATTGTGGCCGCCACTTTATTGGGCACGGTGCTAGGGGTAGCGCGACTATCTAAGAATTGGTTGATTAATCGCTTGGCCTCCGTCTACGTCGAGGTCATGCGCAATGTTCCCCTATTGATACAACTATTTTTTTGGTATGCACTCATTACCGAGTCCATGCCTGGACCAAGGCAGGCGTGGAATCCAATTTCTGGTGTGTTTCTGTCAAATCGTGGCTTGAAAACACCGGCCTTAGTAGGCGGGGGCCTAGATTGGATTGTTGCTGGATTAGGCATAGCCATACTGATCATTGTTCTTTTGGCACATTGGGCTCGTAAGCGGCAAGAGCGTAGTGGCCAGATATTTCCTTTGATGCGTACGGCTGGGGTGTTGCTAGTGTTATGTCCCCTAGCAAGTTGGTGGTTAGCTGGTGCCCCGCTAGAGGTCGAGATACCCGAGCTAAAAGGCTTTAATTTTGTTAATGGACTCAGTTTTTCACCTGAGCTCGCCGCTCTTTTAGCCGGATTAATTACCTACACTTCGGCTTTCATTGCTGAGGTGGTGCGTGCGGGCATACAAGCGGTAAACAAAGGTCAGTGGGAGGCTGCTGAAGCGTTGGGGTTGAGCCGTGCACGTTTGATGCGATTAGTCATTTTGCCACAAGCCTTGCGGGTCATTATTCCTCCCATGACGAGCCAGTTTTTAAATCTTACTAAAAATAGCTCTTTGGCAGTGGCCATAGGTTATCCGGATATAGTCTCGGTGGTAAATACCACCTTGAACCAAACAGGACAAGCTATAGAAGGAATTTTAATTATTATGGCGGCATATCTTTCCGTTAGTTTATCGATTTCGTTATTTATGAATTGGTATAACAAACGCATTGCGTTGGTGGAGAGATAAATGAGCGTCGCAAACCAAGTAGCACTGCAACCGCCTCAACAAACTCACGGCGTATTAGGGTGGTTACGTCTTAATTTATTTTCTACGCCTTTAAACACCATTATTACTGTCCTGGGCTTATGGTTTTTATTCATGAGCGTGCCAGCGGCATTAAATTGGCTGTTTTTTGACGCCGACTTTGAGGCCTCCACGGCACAGCAGTGCCGCGAAGCAAGCGGTGCTTGCTGGGCATTTATACGTGAAAAACATCGTTTAATTTTGTTTGGCATTTATCCATATGCCCAACAGTGGCGCCCCTTGTTAGCCACTATATTGCTAACAGCCTTGATAATTTGCAGTTGCATAAGATGGTTTTGGAAGCCATGGCTGCCCGTATTTTGGTTTTTGGGGCTGCTTGTGGTGGCAGTGTTGATGTGGGGCGGTGTATTTGGACTGACTCACGTGGACAACAGCTTGTGGGGTGGTTTGCCTCTGACCCTAATTTTAGCTACCTTTGGCATCGCCTTTGCCTTTCCGTTGGGTGTGCTGCTGGCTTTGGGGCGCACTTCCAGGCTACCGGCAGTCAAGGCACTATGTGTGGTCTATATCGAGCTGATTCGTGGCGTGCCGCTTATTAGTTTGTTGTTCATGTCGTCAGTGATGCTGCCCTTGTTCTTACCAGCTGGCTTTACCATAGACAAACTACTGCGAGCACAAATTGCGATTATTTTATTTGCGGCCGCCTATATCGCAGAGACCGTTCGTGGAGGTTTGCAGGCGGTTCCCAAGGGCCAATATGAAGGCGCGGAGTCTATAGGCCTTAGCTATTGGCAAACGATGCGCAAAATTATTTTGCCACAAGCATTAAAAGTAGTTATTCCTCCTTTGGTGGGTATATTTATTTCGCTGTTTAAAGACACCTCGTTGGTGGTCATTATCGGTATTTTTGATCTCACCCAAGCGGCAAAAACAGCCTTGGCAGATGCGAGCTGGCGTGGTTTTAGCGCCGAGGCATATATTTTTATCTCACTGATTTATTTTCTTTATTGTTATTCTATTTCGCGTTATAGCCGTTCTTTAGAGCGCCGCTTAGCCACGGATCATGAACGAGCGTGATCGATAACAATGGAGGCTTGATAGGCTTCTAAGGAGTTGTTGCATGGCCATTATTGAGTTAAAGCATGTACATAAATGGTATGGGCAGTTTCATGTTTTACGTGATATTAACCTGCAAGTGGCAGCGGGTGAGCGTATCGTCATTTGCGGCCCTTCGGGTTCAGGTAAGTCTACGTTAATACGCTGCATCAATCGGCTAGAGGAGCACCAGCAGGGGGATATAGTGGTAGATGGCGTAGAGTTAAGTAATAACTTAAAGCAGATTGAAGCGATCCGCCGTGAAGTGGGAATGGTATTTCAGCATTTTAATTTATTTCCGCATTTGACCGTGCTTGAGAACCTGACTCTAGGCCCAATTTGGGTATTGAAGCGCCCCAAGGCCGAGGCAGAAGCTATCGCTATGGAGTATCTCGAGCGCGTACGGATCCCAGAGCAGGCGCAGAAATATCCTGGTCAGTTATCAGGTGGACAGCAGCAAAGGGTAGCAATTGCTCGCTCCTTATGCATGAAACCTAAAATTATGTTGTTTGATGAGCCTACCTCTGCTTTAGATCCCGAAATGGTGAAGGAGGTATTGGATGTGATGGTGGGGTTAGCTGAAACCGGGATGACAATGTTGTGCGTCACCCATGAAATGAATTTTGCGCGCAAGGTAGCTGACCGGGTCATTTTTATGGATAAGGGCGAAATCATCGAGCAAAGTCCACCCGATATATTTTTTGATCAACCCCAAAATGAACGTACTCAAGCCTTCCTAGGGCAGATATTGCACTAATATAATGTCCTACGGTCTATACAACGCCTGACATTTATTTTTGGAGTGGTTTATGAGTATCACGCGCTATCTGCATCGTCCTTTGATGGCGGCATGCTTGAGCCTGGGTGGGCTATTAGCAGGGACAGCAGTACAGGCAGAGGGTTACCCCAGCAAGCCTATACAGTTCGTGGTGCCTTATCCTCCAGGTGGTCCTTTGGACATCATGGCGCGCTTGCTGGCGCAGCAAGTAAAAGAAGACTTAGGCACAGTGGTGGTAGAAAATAAAGCCGGTGCAGGAGGAAATATTGGTGCCGGATTAGTGGCTAAGGCTAAGCCCGACGGGTATAGCTTGGTGATGGGGGCTGTGGCAATTAATGCCATCAACCCTTGGCTGTATAGTAATCTGCCTTTCGATCCCATAGAAAGTTTTGAACCGGTGGCATTAGTTGCCTCGGTACCGAACGTGTTGGTGGTAAATCAAGCATTTGCCGAAGCCAATCAAATCAATCAGGTGGCAGATTTGGTTGATTACGCACAGCGTCATCCTGGAGAGTTGAATTATGCCTCGGGAGGTAACGGGAGTGCTGGACACTTGGCAGGCGCGTTGATGAATGCACGTACCGATGTTAATACGGTACATGTCCCGTACGCTGGGGCCAACCCTGCTAAAACAGCCTTGCTGGCGGGAGAGGTTCATTTCATGTTTGATAACCTTGCCTCGGCCGCACCATTGATCAAAGAAGGGCGCCTGAAGGCACTGGCCGTCACTACAGTTGAGCGTTCCAGTTTTTTGCCTGATGTAGCGACAATGGAGCAAGCCGGAGTAGAGAACTTTGACCTGGGGACTTGGTTTGGTGTTTTCGCTACGGGCGGTACTCCTACAGATATTGTGGAAAAACTAAATCTTGCCTATACACGTGCCTTACAAGACCCTAAAGTGCGCGAGACTCTCAAACAAATGGGCTCAGAGGCTGCCGTTTTAAGTGCGCCTGAGTTTGCACAAATGGTCAGTGATGAACTGGCCAAATATGAAGATATAGTGGCCGCCTCAGGAGCCCGATTGTATTGAGAGTGGTCAGCAAGGCTTACATGAATGTATGTTAAGTTAGGTAAAGTGAACCACTCTGTAACGCCCAGATACTTAGGCTCTTGCTAGTATAGGGACACTTACAAGCACCTTTTACAATAAGCTTGTCTAATTCTCGAGAGGATTTATGAGTATTTCCATACGCACTGCAAAATTTGGTGTTTGCCTAGGCATGACGGCCTTAATGGCAGCTTGTGTTACCACTCAGTCTACGGGTGGACGTACGGCTATCGGTGCAGGCGCAGGCGCCGCAGCTGGCGCGGGTTTAGGGGCCATTATCGGCGACAGCAGTAAAGCAGCGTTAATTGGGGCAGGTATTGGTGCGTTGGCTGGTGGTATTGCGGGGTATAACTGGTCAGGCATTAAGCAAGACGTGCAGCAATCCGGTGCCAGCAATCTAGGGGTAGATGTTACTGAGATGCCGGACGGCTCTTTGCGTGTCAATATTCCTAGCCATGTATCTTTTGATACTGGCAAGTACCAGCTTAAGTCAGCGTTATTGCCGGTATTAGATAGTGTTGCGCGTGCTTTGATTCAACACCCCGAGTTGCGTGCCGTAGCCGTAGGCTACACAGACAGTACCGGCTCGCTACAAACGAACCAAGTCTTGTCGCGTGAGCGTGCTCAGGCGGTGACGACATATCTAAGCCATCAGGGAGTAGGCGGTAATCGTCTGATCGCTGAAGGTCGTGCGGATAGTCAGCCTATAGGCAACAATGCTACGGCTGAAGGTCGTGCTTTAAACCGCCGCGTTGAGTTGTATTTGTACGCCCCCCAACAATAATGATGATGGGGTTGCCCCTCTGCCGTTAGGGCGGCGGGCCAAGATAAACAGAACGTGGCAAGCGGGTAAAATTGCTTGCCACGTTTGGCCTTTTTTTATTTAGGCTTTTTGGTACAGCTTGCTACCTTGCTGTACGAACTGGATGGACATTTCCTTCATACCCTCGGCTACGGCTGCTTGCTCTTCCAAGCCTTTTGCTTTGGCATAATCACGTACATCTTGCGAGATTTTCATGCTGCAAAACTTCGGGCCACACATAGAACAGAAATGAGCGACCTTCATCGAATCTTTGGGCAAGGTCTCATCATGATATTCGCGCGCCGTATCTGGGTCTAACCCCAAGTTGAATTGATCGTCCCAACGGAACTCAAAGCGTGCTTTGGATAATGCATTATCACGGAATGCAGCAGAGGGGTGCCCTTTAGCTAAATCAGCAGCATGCGCGGCGATTTTATAAGTGATGATGCCGTCTTTCACATCTTTTTTGTTGGGCAAGCCCAAGTGTTCTTTAGGGGTTACGTAGCAAAGCATCGCTGTGCCTTGCCAAGCGATCATGGCTGCCCCTAGACCAGAAGTAATGTGGTCGTAGCCGGGAGCGATGTCGGTGGCCAGCGGCCCTAAGGTATAAAATGGTGCCTCATGACAGTGCTCTAGCTGCATCTGCATGTTTTCAGGAATGAGGTGCAAGGGAACATGCCCTGGACCTTCAATCATGACCTGAACATCGTGTTGCCACGCTACTTGGGTCAGCTCACCTAAAGTGCGTAGCTCTGCAAACTGAGCCTCATCGTTGGCATCGTAGCCTGAGCCTGGACGCAAGCCGTCGCCTAAGGAGAATGCGACGTCGTATTGCTTCATGATTTCGCAAATATCTTCAAAGCGCTCATAAAGAAAGCTTTCTTTATGATGAGCTAAGCACCACTTTGCCATAATCGATCCGCCACGTGACACTATCCCAGTCATTCGTTTAGCGGTCATGGGGACAAACGGGAGCCGCACCCCCGCATGAATGGTGAAATAATCCACACCTTGCTCTGCTTGCTCAATCAGCGTATCGCGGAAAATTTCCCAAGTGAGGTCTTCGGCTACCCCACCTACTTTCTCTAGTGCCTGGTAGATCGGTACGGTACCAACCGGAACGGGTGAGTTGCGAATGATCCATTCGCGAGTTTCATGGATGTTTTTACCGGTGGACAAATCCATGATGGTGTCTGCGCCCCAACGTATGGCCCAGGTCATTTTTTCAACCTCTTCGCCGATATCGGAGCCTAAGGCGGAGTTACCGATATTGGCGTTAATTTTCACTAGAAAATTACGTCCAATAATCATGGGCTCTGTTTCGGGGTGGTTGATGTTATTAGGCAAAATGGCTCGGCCACGTGCGATCTCGTCACGTACAAACTCTGGCGTTACTTTTTCAGGCAAGCTGGCACCATAGCTCATGCCTGGATGCACTTTGCTTAGCCTACGGGCCATATCAGCCCCGTTAGGGCCGCTATTGTGTAGCGACTCTAAATAAATTTCGCGCCGTAGGTTTTCACGTATGGCGACGAACTCCATTTCGGGGGTGATAATGCCACGCCTAGCGTAATGCATTTGAGTCACATTAGCCCCTGATTTCGCGCATCTAGGCTGACGGCTGAGTTCAAATCGTAGGTCTTGTAGCTTGTCGTCGCCAAGGCGCTGTTGTCCATACTGACTGCTTAAACCGGGCATGAGCTCGGTGTCTTGACGCTCAGTAATCCATTGTTGCCGTAGGGCAGGTAAGCCCTTGCGGATATCAATGCGTGTGTCAGGGTCAGTGTAAGGACCACTAGTGTCATACACAGTGAGAGGAGGGTTGGGTTCCGCGCCAAAATGGCTAGGTGTGTCGTGTTGAGAAATTTCGCGAAAGGGTACGCGTATATCAGGACGAGAGCCAACTTGGTACACCTTACTAGAACACGGGAGCGATTTTATCGCGGCGGGATCTACCGTGGCGGTGTTGGCGGTAAATGGGGAGGTTTTTTGATTCATTCCAGCTCCAAAAATAAAAAGGAGCCGATATAGGAAGTATGACAGTCCGGGCATTGCACCCGTAGTACACGCTCCCAGCATCGGCATTATCCGTACTGGTACGAGGGTGTGTCTCAACCCGCTTTTTATGCGAGTACCCCTGCGTGCTAAGTAGTATAGGCCGAAAAGCCCCGTCGTATCTTTATATAAGCAATTAGTTTTAGGTGGCTTGCTTGCCTGCGGTCAATCCATTGAGCATCAAGCGTAATGCACGTTCTATTTCTTGTAATTGAATCGGTTCGAGAGCGTTGAGCTCATGTGGGCTAATACTGTCAAAGGGCCAATGCTCGTCGCTATCCGTGCTAGGGGTTTCTTTTACAGTCTGAGACAGTTGAGGTATTCCTTGCACTTGCAAGTGCATCTCTCCTACGCCTTCTTGTAGCCATTCGGGACTTACATGTAAAGCGCGCGCAAGCACGAGTATTTCTCGGGGTGCCTTACGGGTACCGTTTTCATAGTTTGAAATAGCGCTTTGAGCCAGTCCACAAAGCCGGGCTAGGGAGCTTTGAGAGAGTTTCCGATATTGGCGCGCTGTGCGTAGCCGATCACTGAAGAGTTCCACCTAGGAATTATTGTTCTTAGTGACAACACGGTGGTGATAGCATGAGCATAACGAACGTGATTATAATGACATGGTTAGTGAATTTTGCTCATTTTGATTGAGGTGTCAAGCATGCAGGAAGTTCAAAGCCCTACCGTGTTCCATCTAGCGTTGCCAAATCATGGGCAAACCTTAACTGATGATCAGTTCCAAGCTTTACGGCAACGTGGCTTTTCTGTTTGTGTTTTTGATGACTTTGCACCACTTAGCGACGCCTTAGAGCGCCGTGATGCAACAAATAGAGGATGGCCCGGACTGCTCTGCCTAACCGGTACGTTAAACGGGCTGACGGCATTGACCATGCGTTTACGCATGAGTTATCCGCGTTTGGGCATACTGCTGCTTTCTGACTGGAGTGAATCGGCTTTACTACAAGCGTTGCAAAGTGGTGCCGACAGCCTTCTTCCTATTTCGGCCACTCCTGAGCTGCTTGGGTGTTACGCCTATAGTATGTTTAGGCGTCAATTGCCAGTGACAATGGTCGCCAATAAACGGCCCACTGATCTTTGGCGTTTAGAGCAAAATGGCTGGGCTTTATGTAGCCCAGCAGGCAAACGATTTTCCTTAACCTCGGCCGAGCGCTCTTTTTTTGACTGCTTATTACGTCATCCCGAGCGCCAAGCCACCCATGCACAATTGCTACAAGCCATTGATGAGCGGGGTTGTCTAGCCCCAGACAACACGCCCGCGTCGCAACATTCATACAGTATGGCTGAGGTGAATCGTCTAGGGGTTTTGGTAAGTCGCTTACGTCGTAAATTTGAGCGCGACGCTACCGATCTGCCTATACGTTCCATCCACAATTGGGGCTATATGTTCTCTGCCGAATGTGAGATCGGAAGTCAACGCCAGCAATAAAGAGACTAGTGGTAACGGCTAATCCCTAAATCATCAGAGCGGATAGCCGTCTCTTTACCTGAAATGATATCCGCTAACAGTTGGGCACTGCCTGTACTTAAGGTCCAGCCTAATGTGCCGTGACCGGTATTAAGGTACAGGTTATCGTAAGCTGTTTTTCCTATAATAGGCGTGCTATCAGGGGTTTTGGGACGTAAGCCTGTCCAAAACTGTAGATCAGCGTGGCTTTGATAACTACCGGGGAATAAATCGCTTAACACCATGCTTAATGTCGCTTGGCGTTTTGGATTTAAGGTTTTATTAAATCCTACCACTTCTGCCATGCCTCCAACGCGTATGCGTTGATCAAAACGGGTGATAGCAATTTTATAGGTTTCATCCAGTAAAGTGGAAATGGGTGCACGAGTCTCATCTACGATAGGGGCAGTAATTGAATAGCCTTTTAACGGATAAACCGGTAATTTGATAAGCTTATGCAACAAAGGTGTGGACCACGAACCTAGGGCAACGACGTAAGCATCCGCAGTGAGAGTTTCATCCTCGCATTGGATGGCACTGATGCGTTGACCTTGGCTTTGTATGTGACGAATACCCTGAGAGAATTTGAATTCGACGCCAGCTTGCTTAGCCATTTCTGTGAGTTGACGGGTGAACATTTGACAGTCACCGGTTTGGTCATCAGGCAGGTGTAAACCACCGCTTAGTTTGTGAGCAACATGCTCAAGAGCAGGCTCGATGGAGGCCAGTTCTTGGGCGCTTAGCAGTTGGTGGGCCACTCCGGCTTGTTCTAGTATGCGAATGTCGGGGGCGACGCCGTCAACTTGTGCTTGGGTTCGAAAAACCTGTAATGTGCCTTTTTCGCGGCCTTCGTAAGCAATGCCGGTTTCGGATTGGAGCGTGTGTAAGCAGTGACGGCTGTATTCTGCTAAGCGCACCATTCGCTCTTTGTTGACCGCATAACGTTCTGGGGTGCAATTGCGCCACATTTGGTAGAGCCATTGCAACTGATGTAAGCTGCCATCAGGCCGGATAGTCAGTGCAGGATGCGTGTCAAACATCCATTTAATAGCTTTGCGGGGAATGCCCGGTGCCGCCCAAGGGGATGCGTAACCAAAAGAGAGTTGCCCGGCATTGGCAAAGCTTGTTTCTAGAGCCGAACCTTGTAAACGATCAACCACAGTAACTTGATGGCCTTCACGAGCCAGATACCATGCGCTTGTGACGCCTATAACACCTGCACCCAATACGACGATTCTCATACGTTCCCTTACTGGTTTGGGCTCGGGCATATAAGAAGGGTCGGCCCGAACGCTCATCAATTTGAAAGTTTACAACCTATTACAACAGTCAGCGAGTGGTTGGGCCAACCTTTTGCTGTAAGCGCTTATCTATAGTCAAACTTTTCCGTGTTAAACACCATATTGTCGCGATGCATCAGCTCGGCGTCAGTCATAATTCCGAGGATTTCGGCAATACGTTGACTAGGATGCCCTTTGATACGGCGGGTGTCATCGGCAGAGTAGTTGATTAAACCGCGCGCGCATTCCACGCCGTGTTGGTCAACACAAGCGACTACGTCGCCCCGACCAAAATCTCCCTCTACTTGGACTACGCCTATTGCTAGCAGGCTTTTATGGCCCTGGGTGAGCGCATCCACCGCACCTTGGTCTAGAGTTAAGCGGCCCCGTGTGCGTAAATGATTCGCCATCCAGCGTTGTCGGGCCGATTTTACCGGTAGGACAGCCTGTAGTTCAGTGCCAATAGATTCGCCGCGTGCTAGGCGCACTAGTACATCAGGTTCTCTGCCTGAAGCAATGACCGTATGCCCGCCGCTGTTTGCCGCGCGCTTGGCAGCTAGTATTTTGGTAATCATGCCGCCCGTACCCACCGTACTACCAGCTCCGCCTGCCATGGCTTCCAATTCTGGGTCGCCTGCTTGGGCATGGGTGATAAAACGGGCGCTGGGGTTGCTACGAGGATCGGCACTATACAAACCGCTTTGATCCGTAAGGATGACCAGTGTTTCTGCTTCGATAAGATTGGTGACCAAGGCGCCCAAAGTATCGTTGTCACCTAGGCGAATTTCATCAGTGACGATGGTGTCATTCTCGTTCACGATAGGCACCACGCCTAAATCAAGCAGGGTATAAAGCGTACTGCGTGCGTTTAAGTAACGGTGCCTGTAGGCCAAATCTTCGTGAGTGAGCAAAATTTGCGCGGTGCGTATGCCATGGCGTGCAAACGCCACTTCATAGGCTTGGATGAGTCCCATTTGCCCCACAGCCGCTGCCGCTTGTAGTTGATTCATGGCTTTGGGGCGCCGAGGCCAGCCCAAGCGGGCCATACCCTCGGCAATCGCGCCGCTTGAAACCAATACTATTTGGCAGCCTTGGGCATGCAACTGCGCAATTTGTGCTGCCCATTGCTCCACCGCGTTGATATCTATGCCTTTGCCTTCGTTGGTGACTAAAGAAGAACCAACTTTGACAACCAGGCGTTTAGATGAGGCAACAATAGAGGACATGTGTGTTGAAGCGTGCATCAAGTTAAAGAGGTAAGAGGTCAGGAGCGCGAGTCGTCAAAGCGAGGGTCGCTGTGCACATAGGTGCCTGCCGCTCGATCTTGGGCTTCTTGCTCTGTTAAGCGTTGTTGATCTAGCCAATCTTGAATTTTAAGAACGAGCTCGTGAGTGCCTGCGCCAGTCAGTGCTGAGATGCTAAATACTGGTCCTTGCCACTGTAGCGTTTCTATTATATTTGCTTTGAGCTCTTCCGGGTTATCCACCATGTCTAGTTTGTTCAGGATAAGCCAGCGTGGTTTCTCATACAGTTCTTCACTGTATAGACGCAACTCTTCCACAATCGCGCGTGCTTCCGTGACGGCTTTTTCAACTACATCGACGTCTGGATCCAGTGTGGATACATCAAGTATGTGCAATAGCAAACGAGTGCGGGTTAAGTGGCGTAGAAACAAATGTCCTAAACCTGCCCCTTCTGAAGCCCCTTCAATTAAACCTGGAATGTCGGCGATAACAAAACTATGCGCCGCAGAGGCGCGTACTACGCCAAGATTCGGGTGTAGAGTAGTAAAAGGGTAATCGGCGATACGCGGTTTAGCGTTAGAAACTTTAGTAATAAAAGTCGACTTTCCTGCATTAGGCATGCCTAACAGACCGACGTCGGCCAATACTTTTAATTCTAGACGCAGTTTGCGTTGCTCGCCTTCTTTGCCATGAGTAAACTGGCGTGGGGCGCGATTCACACTGGATTTAAAGTGTAGGTTGCCCATACCTCCGTGGCCACCCTGTGCTAGGGTGACTTGCTCGCCGTCTTTGCGCAGATCATATAGCTGTTGGCCCGTCTCCGCGTCAAAAATCATGGTTCCTACCGGTACGCGTAATGTGATGTCAGTACCTGAGGCGCCATACTGATCAGAGCCGCGGCCATTCTCGCCGTTACGTGCCCTATGCATACGAGCATAGCGATAGTCGACTAAGGTATTGATGTTGCGGTCTGCTACGGCGTACACACTGCCACCGCGTCCACCGTCGCCCCCATCGGGGCCACCGAAAGGAATAAACTTTTCTCGGCGGAAACTGGCTACGCCATTACCGCCTTTACCTGCAATCACTTCGATTGTTGCTTCGTCTACGAATTTCATAATCGTGTCTTGTGGAAAAGTGGCCGGAAGGAGCGCGTATAGCCAAGCGTGCCGTAATCCGGTAATGATAAACGAAAAAGCCCTACCTTACTAAAGGCAGGGCTAGTTCAGTGCGACGCAAAAGTCGTTTATTCGGCGCTAAGTACCGAGACTGTGCGTTTGTTCAGTGCACCAGTGATAGAGAATTTAACTTTTCCATCAACGAGTGAGAACAAGGTGTGGTCTTTACCGATACCTACGTTTACACCCGGGTGAAACTGAGTGCCGCGCTGGCGAACAATAATGCTGCCTGCCGAAATGGCTTGACCGCCGTATACTTTCACGCCGAGTCGTTTGGCCTGTGAGTCACGGCCGTTTCGCGTAGAGCCGCCGCCTTTCTTCTGTGCCATGTTTTAGCTCCTGTAGAGTCGTCTGAGATCGCTTACACCGAAACGGTGTCAATGCGGATTTCAGTAAAGTTTTGACGATGGCCTTGTGTTCTGCGATAGTTCTTGCGACGGCGCATTTTGAAAACAATAATTTTTTTGTGACGGCCTTGCGCAAGAACAGTAGCTTTAACCGAGGCACCGGGAACGAAAGGAGCACCTATTTGTAGTGCTTCACCTTCGCCTACGGACAATACCTGGTCTAGCGAAATTTCTTGCCCAATGTCAGCCGGTATCTGTTCTATCTTTAGTTTTTGGCCAGTAGTAACACGATACTGTTTACCACCGGTTTTTATAACCGCGTACATAGGGAAATCCTTGAAAAACTGATCGTTTAGATCAAATCTTGTAGTCTTTAGCTAAAAAATAGCTAAGCAAAAAATTCTATCTTGAATTTGCCTATAGGTCAAGAGCTTAGCGCTAAAACAGAGTTGTTTGGGCCTTACTTGTGCAGCTTTTATGTGGTCCGCTTTCGCGGCCTTAGTTAGTACACCGATGTTTCTGAGTGTAGGTATTGTAAATAGGTGCTGCTGTTTTAGTGTTAGAGCGGGGATGGCGACGTAATTATTTACAGCTTCTTGCATTCTGTGCGAACGTTTTGACTTGCTTTGGCGTACGGTAAAGCTAAGCAGTCCACTTCACAGCAAACTTCTTGGAGGTTTTTTATGAATAAAGATGTTTTTAAAGGAAAGTGGGAACAGTGGAAAGGTCAGGCAAAAAGCAAGTGGGGTGAGTTGACGGATGATGACCTGCTGCAAGTGCAGGGGGATGCGCAACGTTTGGCCGGGCTTTTGCAAGAGCGTTATGGTCATACCAAAGAGCGAGCTCAGCAAGAAATACAAGATTTTTATGATCGTAATAACTAGGTAGCTAAAGCGGTAGTTGATGCATTGGCATCCTTGTGCTTTTTACACTAGGAGACAGTTATGTTGTATTACTCCATCTTATTTTTTATCGTGGCGATTGCGGCTGGTGTTTTAGGGTTTGGAGGCATCGCTGCAGGTGCTGCAACAATTGCTAAAGTATTGTTTTTTATTTTCTTGGTTTTGGCTTTGTTCACTTTACTGAAGGTCATCACGCGTTAGCCAGCCTTGGATAGCGCACTTAACCCACCTCTATAGGGTGGGTTTTTTTATGCCTGACGTTATCAGTGAATTGCCAAGTGTTAGCAAAACATTGCATTGATATCGTTTTAGAACGATATGATTTGAGTGGTAAATGCTTGGGTGTTAGCGTGAAGAGTGCGTTAATTCTAGGGTTGGGATGCTTATACCCCTGTGTTGGGGGGCGCTACTAATACGTTTTTATGCTAAAACCAGAATATGGCATGGCCGTCGTGGTAGTGACGGCTTGCATCGCGATGCGTACGTTGGTTTTTTATAACCTTGGGACCTTAGTGGTCGTAGAGCTTAGGTATCATGCCCGCACAGCCCTTTCAAAAAATCGTTCGCTCCTTTCAATGGCTACACGTACTTAGTATTAGTGGCCTATCACTGGCGTTGTTATTAGCAGTGGCTCTTTATTGGGGAGGCCAGAGAATTGTTGAGCAAGAGCGCGAAAAAGTAGGTCTCAGTTTTTTCTCACTCACGACATTTCTTGATTCTCAGGCTCGTTTTTTAGAGCAATTACGCCAACTTATAAGTATAGGTGGAGTAGCAGCCCACTCTGTGGTCCCTATTTCAGTGCAGCAAATTTCCGCGCCTAATGCTGCACAGACTCTGTATAAGGTACAAGCACGTCTTGCGGATGTTCCCTTCACGATAAACTGCTTTCCCTTAGGGGCTCAATATTGCCCGACGCTCACAGGCCTACTAGATGGCGATACTCCCTTACTCAGGTTGGGCGATTTTTTAACGGATGCCTATACCCGCCATTGGGCTGAGTCTTATTTTCCCGGGGCGCGCACCATCGTGTTAGATGCCAAGGGAAGTTTCTCACTGACAGTACCTACGCCAGACACTTCCAGCCCGCAAGGTATTCAACGAGCACAAGTAGGCTCACAAGCAATCACCGAAATACAGGATTTTTTAACTCAACCGTTGGGCTTGAGCCAGTCTAGACGGCCGGTACATTGGCGAGCCCTGAAAGGGGTGCCGGAGGGGTTGGCGGCTATGACGCAGTTGCCGTTGAATCTTGAGCCCAACGGTGAACCTTTATGGCCTACTGATTCTATCTATGCTGTCACGGTGTCCACCATAGAGCGGACGCAACTTTTTCAAAACATACTCGACACCCCTATTTATGATGAGTTTTGGCTCCTTCATGATTATGGTGGCCTGATGCTCGGTAAGGGGGAGGTGCCTGGGCCAGGTCAGCCTGGGGTGAGTGTCGAGCGTACAGGATTGATTTTTACTCTGGTGAGTGAGCAAGGAGATTGGCAGGGGGTGTTTAGAGTGTCTTACTCCACCTTATTCCAGGCTAATTTGTGGTTGCCCGGTACGGCGTTGGCTTTATTGGTTCTATTTGTTTTGGGCGTGATTTTATATGTGCGCTGGTATAACCGGCGGGTTTTGGGACCTGCCGAGCAAGCTCAACAAGCGTTAATTGAAAGTGAGGGTTTTAATCGCACTTTATTAGATACTGCACCGGTTGCTTTATGTGTTTTTACGCGCCGGCAAGGAGAACTAGTCTTTTGCAACTCTTTAGCACGCGAATGGTTAAGTATTGAGGATGCCAAACAAGTTTTACCCAGTGGTCTTTTGCCAGCGGAAGTGTATCGAGCAGACCAGTCAGGTGTGTTTAACAGCTTAGAGATTAACGGCCGTTACTTGCAGGCGGTGTATTCACCAACTCGATATAAGCAGCAGGATGTGGTGTTGTGCGTATTCGCCGATATTAGCGACCGAATAGCGTACGAGGAGGTCTTGTCTCGGGCGAAGGCTGAGGCGGACAGTGCGAATGCGGCAAAAACTCGCTTTTTGGCCGCGGTAAGCCACGAGATACGCACCCCTTTATATGGCATTTTAGGTACTTTGGAGCTTATGTTGTTAGGCCCCTTGGATCCTGGGCAGCATTCCCATTTGCGACGTCTTCAGTACTCCGCTAATTCTTTGATGCAGTTAATTGGCGATATTCTAGATGTGACCAAGATAGAGGCGAATCAGTTAGTCCTTAGCAGCCGAAAATTTAATCCACGTCGTTTGTTGCACTCTTGCGTAGAAACGTATGCTGCAGCGGCTGCGCGCAAAAAACTATTGTTATTTGGATGCGTAGATACCGGAGTGCCGGTAGAGGTCGTGGGCGACCCTGAGCGTATACGCCAAATATTGAATAACTTGATCAGCAACGCGTTGAAATTTACGCAATCTGGGCAAATTACGGTGCGCTTACGTAGTCAATCCAATGCCCCCACTGAGAGCTTATTGAGTTTTCAGGTGAGTGACACGGGGATAGGTATTCCCAAGCAGGCCCAGGACCAGTTATTCACCCCTTTCTATCAAGTCGAAAATAGTGGTTTGATGGCGCGAGGGACGGGGCTGGGGTTAAGTATTTGTGCCGAGCTTGTGACGTTAATGCAGGGCAAAATTCTCGTAACCAGTGAGCCTGGCCTGGGTAGTAGTTTTACTTTAGAGCTCAGTTTGCCTGTCACTACCCCTGATGCTGACTCTGTGAAAGCACCAAACCTACAAGGTTTACAGGTTGTTGTGCGTAGCCCTCATGTAGAGCTGAGCATGAACCTTTGTCAGTGGTTTAAGGTGTGGGGCGCGCAAGCTCAGAGCTGGGACGAAAGCAAGAATCTAGGTCAAGCAGACAACGACACTATTTTTGTGGATGTCTTAACACCGCAGGCAGCACCGCCTAGTCATTGGCAAGGCCCGTATCTACTTGCGGGTATGACTATACAGCCTGAACAAGGGGCGGGAGTGCAAATAGAAAGTACGAACCCTTACGAGATTGCACAAGGTATATTGAAGCTGGTTCGCGGAGAGCGGCAAAGTACCCCTTCAATCCAGAAAAAAAGTTTCAAACCTCTTGGGCTCCATTTGCTGGTAGCCGAGGATAATCCCATTAATCAGGAAACCTTAGCTGAGCAATTGGCCCTATGTGGCTGTACAGCGAGAATAGTTGATGATGGTCAAGAGGCGTTGAGTTATTGGCCGTTAGAACGTTTTGATGCGATTTTGACCGACGTTAATATGCCTAATATGAATGGTTATGAGTTTACTCAGGCCGTGCGCCAGCAAGATCTGAACATCCCTATTTTGGGGGTTACTGCCAATGCAACCCGCACGGAAGAGCAGCGTTGCCATGCAGCGGGTATGTCGGCCTGGTTGGTCAAGCCTATTGATTTAAATACTTTGTATGCCAATTTAGCGCAGTGGAGTAAGACGTCTGTTGCCTCTGCCTCTGCCTCTGAAAATGCAAGTAACGCTTTGACTACAGACTTATTGCCTGAAGTAGCGTCAACTGCGATGGCGGATAACGATTATGGCGCGTTGGCTTTTGACCAGGCTATACAAGAACTTAAGCTCGTGCCAGAGCGCCACCATAAGCTTTTTCGTGAATCCATGAACGCTGATGCGCAAGCGATTATTCGGGCAGCTCAGCAGCAAGATGAAGTAGCGTTACGGCGGGCTTTACACCGTTTGTTAGGGGCCTTGCTAGCGATGAAGCAAAGCGTTTTTGTTGCACGTGTACAGCATGCTCAAGCCGCATTAAAAGCTCATGATATGACTTCAGCGGCACAGCAGGCAGTGGAGTTAGCGCAGGACTTACAACAGCTAATCGCTGTGCATTTACCGAGTTAGGCTGTGTTTACCTATGAAGGATAATCAATGACTCGTTTACGCTTAGTGTTTGCCGATGATCATCCTTTAGTGCTAGCAGGGCTACATGAGTTTTTTATGCATGATATTAGTGTAGAGATCATGGCTATGGTGTCCTCGTCTACGGAGTTGATCGCGGCGATTGCAGCCCACCACCCTGACGTCGTGGTAACCGATTTTTCCATGCCTGGTGATGAGCGTTACGGCGATGGGTTGAGCTTCATTAGTTATTTGCTACGGCGCTTTCCCCAGGTGCGTGTGTTGGTCGTGACGATGGTATCCAGTCCTGTCGTGATTCAGTCTTTGTACAAGGCTGGGGTTAGTGGCGTGGTGCTAAAGACTGAGGATATGGACAAGCTAGGCAGGGCTTTGGATGCTATACGTACGGGACGTGTGTATGTTGGCGAGGCCGCAGCGAGTATTGGCGTTGAGCCGGACACAGAGCAACCTTTTCTGACTCAGTTGTCGCCTCGAGAACTAGAGGTGGTGCGCCATTTTATTGCTGGTCAATCGTTAACGGATATCAGTCTGGTGCTCAACCGGAGTATAAAAACCGTAAGTAGTCAGAAGCGTTCTGCCATGCGTAAATTAAATGCTAAAAATGACCAAGAGTTAATTGCTTACTGTGTACAGGCGGGGGTATTTCAATAGAGCTAGAAAACAGAATGGTCGAGACATATAGCGTATGCTGGGGGCACGCAGGTATGATGGGTAATCAGTGACAGTGCAACTGGTGTCGTTATAAGCCGGTAAGATGCTGGTATGAGGCGCCTGATGCAGGCTAATAGCTTATAAGGGATGGCTTATGTGAAAGATCATTGGCGGGTTTGACGTTCATCTATGGTGATATTTACCGGTATAGTGCGGGTTTTTTGCTTGCAGCATTCATATGTCCTATCCATTCCGAATACTAATTGTCGAAGATCACATTCTGCAGCAGCAATATATGCTGGATGTACTGCTGCAGGCAGGGTTCGATGTCGCTGAGGCAGTAGAGGGTGGAGTAAAAGCATTAGAGCAATTAAAAGAAAATGAATTTGATTTGATTTTGCTCGATCTAGATATGCCTGATATGGATGGGATGCAGTTTATTCAGGCTTTGTCGCAACGACAGCCGATGGTTGCCTTAGCCATTTGTAGCGCCTGCATGCCAGATATCATGGAAAGCGCAGTACGTGTGGCTAGAGGGCAGAACCTGACGGTGTTGGGGCACTATGCTAAGCCGTTCATAGACGAGTACGCACATGAGCTTGCTCATAAATTACAGGTAGCGCAGCACGGACGGGAAACCATCCTTAAAGAGCGGCCTATTGTGTTGTCGCCTAACCAGTCGGCGCTGGAGTTAGCTTTACGTGAAAAGCAAATTATCCCGTGGTATCAGCCCAAGCAGTGTTTACGCACGGGTGCGATTGTCGGTGTGGAAGCCTTGGCTCGTTGGCAGCATCCTCATAGCGGAATGATTTCACCCGCACTATTTCTGCCCTACGTGTCCCTGCACGGTCTGGATAAACCCTTGCTAACGCATATTTTTCGTTTGGCTGCGCAAGACTACCAAGACTGGTGCCGCAACGGTTATACCGTGCCTATTTCTATTAATTTGCCTACTCACTTGCTTGAGCAGGAGTCTTTGCCTGACGAGCTTTTAGAAGTGGCGATGCACTATCACATTGACGCTCAAGACATCACGTTTGAGTTATTAGAAACCACGTTAACTGAGCAGACGAGCCAGTTGTTGGTGGGGGCGGGACGCCTGCGTCTAAAGGGCTTTCAGCTTGCCCAAGATGACTTTGGCATAGGCTATAGTTCTATGCAGGCGCTCACTACTGTGCCTTTTACAGAGTTAAAAATTGATCGCATGTTTGTCGCCGGCGCGGCACAAGACGAAACGCGTGCAGCCGCTATGCGTAGTTCCATTGCCTTAGGTAAGCAATTGGGCCTTAAAGTGACGGCTGAAGGAGTAGAAACCGAAGAGGACGCTCGCTTATTGCACACCACCGAGTGCGATAACATACAAGGGTATTACGTATCTCATCCTTTACCAGCCGATGAGCTTTTACGGTTTTTGCAACGGGCCTAATCGCGAGCTAGTGAGGCTTGAGATTGCCCATGTTTACCCTAAAAATTTCTGCCGTACCGAGCTAATATGTGCCTTCATGAGTTCAGCGGTGCGAGCTTTATCGCCTTGCTTCATGATATTTAGCAAATCGTGCAGTTCTTCTATGCTGGCTCTTTTGTTGCTATTAGCGGGCGATGAAGTAAACCATAAACGCATAGAGCGGTCGAGCAAATGGCCGGCAAACTCAGCCAGTAAGTCGTTGCCTGCGGCTGCGTATAAAATTTGATGAAATTGTCTGTCTACTCTCATGCCCCCTTGGCGATCGCCTTGGGCATAGAACCGGCGACCTTGCTCTATCAGTGCTTCTAATTGAGCAATCAGTTCGGGGCTAAGGTGGTCGACTGCTGCTGCGGCCAGATGAGGCTCAACGAGCTCGCGCGACTCTAATAGGTTGAGAAAGCTATCTAAGGTTTCAGCGCGAATAATAATGCCTTTGCGTGGCAATATATCGACTAGTCCTTCACGCGCAAGGCGATGTGTCGCTAAGTGCACGGGGTTTTTACCCAAGTCTAGCTGTTCACTTAACTGTGCCACATTGACTTGATCACCCGGCTTTAGTTCACCGTTCAGAATCAAACCTTTAAGCGCGAGATAAGCCTGCTCGCCTAATGAGTTAGCTAAAGGTTTCTGTGTAGCAGAGCGAATTTTGGTCACCATATGAAAGAAGAAGCCATCTAGTGCTGACTAATAGAGCCAGTATTATAGATGGCTTCAAGCCGCTTATTGTAAGACGATGCCGGCGTCGTCTATGATTTGCTTGTATTTATCACTTTCAGCTTGCATAAATTGGGCGAACTCTTCGGGGGTGGAGGCCACTGCATGCATGCCTTGTTGACGCATCACGTTTTGTACTGTGTCGGCGCTGAGCGCTTGCTTATACAGTTTATTAAGTGCTGCCACGTGCTCATCAGGGGTGGCGGCAGGGACGACCAGACCAAACCAACTGGCAGAGTTAAGGTCCGGCAAACCCGCTTCAGCAAAAGTGGGTACATCAGGTAGCATGTCCATGCGTGTATCGCCTGTTACAGCGATAGCTTTTACTTTACCCGCTTGTACATGAGGTGCAACGACACCAATGTCACCTAGGGTGGCGTCTACTTCACCTGTTAGAACGGCGAGTGTGGCTGGCGCAGCCCCTTTGTAGGGCACGTGTAGAAGCTCGGTACCCGCTTGTTTATTGAACAACTCAAAGCCTAAGTGACCCGAAGAAGCCAGACCAAAGGAAGAGTAGGAGCCTTGGCTGCTTGGTTGCTTTGCCCATTCAATAAACTCTTGCAAGTTGGACACAGGCAGATCGTTACGTACGACCAGTACATGTGGATTAGCAGCCAATTGTGTTACTGGCTTAAAGTCTTTCTGTGTGTCGTAGGGGAGATCTTTAATGGTGTTGGGATTGACTACAAAGCTAGCTGCCATAAGTAGTACGGTATGACCATCAGCCGGCTTATTTAATAAATACTGCGCACCAATGACCGTACTTCCTCCTGGGCGATTTTCCACGATAAGTGTTTTGTCGGCCTCTTTTGCAACAGCGGCCCCCACTGCGCGGGCTAAGGAGTCACTTGAGCCTCCTGCTGTGTAGGGAACGATGAGCGTCATTGTTTGGGTGGGAAATTCTGTTGCAGCGACCCCTGAGCAGGCCAGTGCTAGGCTCATGCCAATAAGAGCTTTTTTCATGCGACTATCCTTTGTAATGTGTCTGATGCGAGTCAGTATTTAATTAAGATGAAAATGTAGCGGCAGGTTGATCTTGGAAGTCGTTGATCAATGCGCCTAAGCCTTGAATACGGCATTCGATGACGTCGCCGGCTTTAATGAAAATGGGTGGGGTGCGGGCATTGCCAATGCCATCAGGCGTGCCCGTCAAAATAATATCGCCTGGTAATAGTGTCATGCCAGCAGAAACCTCTGCTATTACTTTAGCGACGGAAAATATTTGCCGCTCGGTATTGGAGGCCTGCATCACCTCACCGTTCAGTAAACAGGCAATGTCTAATGCCTGTGGATTAGGTAGCTCGTCCGCGGTCAGGATGAAAGGGCCCAGCGGGCAAGTGCCGTCCAATGATTTTCCTTTGAACCATTGGCCTCCATGGGCGCGCTGTAAATCACGCGCGCTAATATCATTGGCAATGGTATAACCGAACACATAATTTAATGCCTCTTGTTCTGTTATATCGCGTCCGGCTTTACCGATGATTACCGCCAGCTCTACTTCCCAATCAAGACGCTGGGTAAGGCTGCTATGGAGTGGCAAGGTTTGCCCGGGATGGGCAAGGCTAGTGGTAGCTTTAGTAAATAATGTGGGCTGCTCGGGGAGGTCTTGTTCTTGACCCTCGCGCTTTCCTATGCTTTCGGTGTAGTGCTTAAGGTAGTTCCATCCAACACAAATAATATTACGCTCTGGTTGAATAGGAGCAAGTAGGCGAACGCTCGCTAACGGAACGGCAGAGCCTAGGGGAAGCTGCTGTAGGGCGGAGAATTCCTTGTGCATGAGTTCTTGCACGTTGGTATAACCTTGCACTGGATAAACATCAGTGCCCTGATGTACACCAAGCTGCGGAGTGTTCTGAGCATCGAGATAGCGAACGAGCTTCATATTAGTCTGCCTTAGATAAGCGAGCCTGGCCTTGGATTTCAACGAGAATTTCAGGCTTGCCTAGCTCTTTAACGCCTACGAGTGCACAAGCAGGGTAATCACCGCTAAAGAATTCACGTCGAGCTTGCCATACACCCTGATTATGTTTCATGTCTGTTACGAAAATAGTCATGGTGACTATGTCATCAATGGTGCCACCGGCTGCCTCTAATAAATTTTTCATCTTGCTAAAGATTACTTTCGCTTGCTCATAGCTGTTGTCGCCTTGAATGGTCTCGCCGTCATTAGCGCGTGAAGTAAAACCTGATAAATACACTGCATCGTCTACACGTAAGCAGTTAGACCACAAGCGCTCAGCCGGTTCGGCAACTTCGGGGCTGATTACACGTATTTTACGAGTCATTTCTTATTCCTTAAATTTCATAATCAAGACAGTGAAATTTCACAGTCAGTTTTATAGTATCACTTTTTCATGGCTTTGCAACTAGGTGAAATGACGAAGGGTTTTAAGGATGACTGATAGGTGTGTGGGGTGAGTCTGCAGCCGTGGTTGGAGCAAAAACGGCAAGGTGGGTACAGATGCAGCGCTGAGGGAAGTGAGGGCTACAAATGGCTAGCTTTTTATGAGGCCTGCGACTAAAATCACGTTTATCAAGGGGAGTAGCTTACTTACCGTCGCATCGTCATCACGGCTGCATGTTTTAAATATGCTCCCGGTGCCCGGGCAACATTTGTTGCAAGCAAGACCTTGCCATTCATGGGCAAGGTGCATTCTCTTAATATGAAATGGCCTAGTCCCTTACAGACAGGCCATTTTTTTTCTGCTTGCGGGGCAAGTCAGACGAGTAAATGGCCCATCCTCAATCTATTTTTTAGGGTGTGCAATGCTCGAATTCCTTCAAACTATGCACTGGGGTGCAGTTTTCCAGATTATTTTGATTGATATCCTTTTAGGCGGGGATAATGCGGTGGTCATTGCGCTCGCTTGTCGCAACTTGCCTGCCAAGCAGCGTATGCAAGGTATTTTGTGGGGCACAGCGGGGGCGATCATTTTACGTGTCGTGTTAATTGCTTTTGCACTGACACTGTTAGGAATACCGTTTTTGAAGCTGGTGGGGGCAATACTATTGGTTTGGATCGGTATTAAGTTAATGATTCCCGAAGAAGATGCTCATGGTAATGTGAAGGGAGGGGTGTCCCTTTGGAGTGCCGTCAAGACCATTATCATTGCCGACTTTGTGATGAGTTTGGATAACGTGATTGCGATTGCTGGTGCCGCTCAGAATGCAGATCCTGACCACCAGTTAGGGTTGGTTATTTTTGGCTTGCTTGTGAGTATCCCAATTATTGTATGGGGCAGTACATTAGTGCTGAAGTTGATTGACCGATTCCCTATTGTGGTTACTTTTGGCGCTGCGCTGTTGGGCTGGATTGCCGGCGGCATGATGATCAGCGATGTGGTTGTGGTAGAGCATTTTGGCGAGGTCCAATTAGCAGTGAAGCTAGCGGTTGAAATTGGTATGGCCGTGTTAGTGGTGTTGGCGGGGTATTTCCTCGGTAAACGCAAACAAAAGGCTTAAAAGTTTTACGTTTTGCACACTGCTAACCCTTAACAGCAGTGTGCAAAACACGTTAAGCTGTAGGCTTATTTACTAAGGAGTATTTCATGGCACAAGCTTCCGCACGACACATTTTGGTTAGCAGTGAAGAAAAAGCGAATGAGCTTAAAACTGCAATTGAAGGCGGCGCTGATTTTGCTCAAGTGGCGAAAGAAAATTCGAGCTGCCCCTCTTCACGTCAAGGTGGGGAGTTAGGGCGCTTTGGTCGCGGACAAATGGTTCCCGAGTTTGATCAGGTTGTATTTAGCGCGCCTGTAGGCGTGGTGCAAGGCCCAGTAAAAACTCAGTTTGGTTATCACCTAGTTGAAGTGACCGATCGACAAGACTAAGTTAATTAGTTCGTTTGTTCAGATGCCTTGTTGGCCTTCAGCCAGCGAGGCATTTTTTATGGCTACATGTGTTGTAGTCGCAAATAGGCCTTGCGCACCCCATCATAACCATGCTTTTTTTCTAGCCGTTGGACGATGAAATGGCCTTGCGCCATGCCCAGATAGTGGCTGATAAAGACGGAGTTGATTTTTTCTTCGGCGTGCCGCGAAAGTGGCTGTAGCGATTGCAGAGTAATCTTATCGTTTAGGGCTTGGCTAAAGCGTTGCGCTACATACTTCAGTAGGGCGCTGCATACCGCGGGAGGCTCTTGGAGGGGGGCGCTCTTGTTGGTGCTGGTGAGATTATGCAAGTGATCGCGTGTGAGATAGTAGGTAGATGGCTGGAGGGGGGTGTCGCTTGGTGGGGCGCCATTGAGAGCGAAAATGGTAAGGCAAGCGCTACGAGTTGCGGTGTCTGAAAGACAAAAGTGTTGGTGGCTTGCTATTTGAACAATCGATTGCAATAAAAGCCGAATCGCTAGAGGTAATTCTAAAATAGAACCGGCAAAGCCAAATGAGCCACCCACGGCGCCGGAGATGGCGGTAAATGTGCGGGCTAGCGTAGATGTAGGAGGCGGTGCAAGTAACAGTTGGGTGATTGCAGTGCTCAGTGCATGTTGAACAGCATTGCGCAGATACAACGAGGTGCAATCGGCATCGACGCTGGGGTGCGGCGCGAGTGTTTGTTGGCTGACTTGAGCAAGACGGTGTTTAATCGCTGGGGCTTCCAGTAAACCGATGGCGGTTTTTAAATCAGCAATGTCTTGTGCGTCTGTAAAAACTGGGGTACCCATAAGGTTCTGAGGTAAAGGTAGAAGAAGTTACTTAGCAATAATCGGGCAGGGCAAACAATTTGCAGTTAAAAAATACGGTATTGAAATTGCCTATATTTTTAGCTAACAATAAAAAGTGTTATTGATTATGGCCCATTTCAGTGCTCTGCTGTGCATTTGAATACCGGGCAAAGATAGAAATAGTGCGAAAATAGTAATATTACGCCGTGTGTGGATGATGCTGTGTGAAAACATTGATATCTGTTCGTCAGACTTACGATGAGAAGTTTCATTAATAGATTTAATTTGATTTTTAGTTATTAATGAAATGTAGCTTCTTTTATTTATTTTTTATTTATAGACGAAATTAGCACTGTGAAAATGATGCGTAGCGTGTTGTATGGCGATTCGTTTTCAAAAAAAGTAGCCCTTCTTAATGATGAGAGGCTTGTTATAGACTGATCTACGTAACATAGGCTGGCAGATTATCTGATTAACAAGCCCGGACTTACTTGCTACCTTGTTGGCGTATGTTTGCCAGCAGAATTTCGATAGGATGGCGTAAGCGTTGTTGTGTCATGCGTTGCACTTGACTGCGGCACGAGTAGCCAGTAGCTAACATTTCTTGTTCGCTATTTGGCTGGCTTAAAGGTTCAGCCCAAGAGAGATTAAAAATCGTTTTCGAACTTTCCAGGTTACGTGCTTCGTGGCCGTAAGTACCTGACATACCGCAGCAGCCAGTGGCTTGTATGTTGAGTTGTAGGTGGCGTCTTTCAAACAGTTCTTGCCATTGCTTTGAACTAGTAGTCACTTGTGTTTTTTCGGTGCAGTGGGCTAATAAACGATAGGTCTGGCGACTGCCCGACTCAATACTTGGCAAACTGCTAGCAAGCCATTCCTGAGGTAGGTGCACTAAGGGGAAGGAGGGTAAGTTAGGCAGTTGTTTATATTCTTGCCTGTATACCAATGTCATGGCCGGGTCTAAGCCTACCAAAGGTATATTAAAACGCGCTAAGTCATGTAATGTTTGTGCCGTACGGCGGGCAGCGCGTTCAAAAGCTGGCAAAAATCCCTGCACATGTAAAGGTTTGCCATTGCTTTTGATGGGCGCGATATACACCTGATAGCCTAAGCGTGCGCAAAGCTCAATTAGGGCTGCGAATAGCGGAGTTTCGAAATGTTGAGTGAAAGGGTCAGGAATTAATACCACGCTACGTTGGCATTGTTCTGGGCTAAGTTTTTGTAATTGCGCAGGACTAGCGGGTAAAACATGCCACCGCTTGAGTGTATCTTTTAATTTGAAACGGCTAAATAATGGGCTGTCTACTAAGCCTAGCTTAGCGCTTAACTGTTTTTGTAGCCAGACAGTTTGCAATAATCGATTGTATAGCCCGCTTACACGGGCCAGATAGGGAAGGCTGAGCTCTACGCTGGCGACCATGTAATCACGTAAAGGGCGCAAGTAGCGTTGGTGATAAAGGTGTAAAAAGCGTGCTCGTAAGTCTGGAATATTGACTTTAACGGGGCATTGCCCCGCACATGATTTACAGGCTAGGCAGCTTGCCATGGCCTGATACACTTGGTGCGAAAAATCGGGCTCGCCTTGACGGGCGCCCTTACTGTTTTTAATGCGAGTAGGTAGGCCTGTGAGCCACGACGGATTATGTTGGCTTACTGCCTGAATATCTATGCCCGCCTGATGTTGTAAGCGCAGCCATTCACGCATAAGTGATGCGCGTCCTTTGGGTGATTGCACTCTATCACGACTCGCCTTCCAGGAAGGGCACATCGCATCGTCTGGGTCGTAGTTATAGCAGGCGCCGTTGCCATTGCAGTGCATCGCGGCGCCGTAACTTTCCCAAACGGGCAGGGGTATCTGCCTATCATATTCACCCCGTAGGGGGACTTCGTCTAGTTTAAGTAACTGATCCTTGCTACCCAGTGGCGTGGCAATTTTTCCGGGATTGAACTGATTGTGTGGATCAAAAGCAGACTTGAGTTGTTGTAATGATGGGTATAGTTCACCAAAAAACGTGGGTGCATATTCTGAGCGCACGCCTTTGCCATGTTCGCCCCAGAGCAAACCGCCGTAGCGTAAGGTGAGGGCGGCTACCTGATCAGAAATAGGACGTACTAAAGCCGCTTGTTCAGCCTGTTTCATATCTAATAGCGGACGCACATGCAATACCCCCGCGTCGACATGCCCAAACATACCGTACTGTAGGCCGTAACTATCCAGTAAAGCACGAAATTCAGCGATAAATTCGGGTAAGTTTTCCGGGGGAACAGCCGTGTCTTCTACAAAGGGTTGCGGACGAGCCTCCCCCTGTACGTTCCCTAATAGGCCGACCGCACGCTTACGCATGGCGTAGACTCGATTAACGGCTTCGCGCCCCTGAGCTAAGGTATGTCCTAAGCGGACGACGCTTTGGTCTAGCTGCAAGTGGCGAAGGAAGCGTTGTACTTGTTCGTCTAGGTCAGTTTGTGTATTGGCGCTAAGTTCAATGAGGTTAATACCAAGCGTGTCGTGTTGCTCGTCTTTAGGAAAGTATTGAGCTACGCTATCCCACACCATGTCCTGCATGGCAAGTAACAATACCTTTGAGTCTACCGTTTCTATGGAAAGCGGTTTCATCGCCATGAGGGCGCGTGCATCTCGTAGCGCATCCATGAAACTGGCGTAACGTATATTGATTAGGGTTTGGTAAGTAGGGATGGGCAAGACCCTAAGCTTGGCTTGAACAATAATTCCCAGGGAGCCCTCTGATCCACAAAGCACGCTGTTTAAATTGAAATGCTCCTCAGGCGTACTTAAGTGTGCAAGGTCATAGCCCGTTAAGCAGCGGTTTAGTTTTGGAAATTTGGCGGCAATAAGCTCTGCCTGGGTAGTAATAATATGTTCGGCGCAACGATACACCTCCCCTTCACGGTCATCTTGGGCGCAGTAATGACTGAGTTGCTGGGCGTCTATGGCATGGCTATGAATTTGTTGCCCGCCAAGTAACACGGTGTCCAGCTCCAAGACATGATCGCGCGTTTTGCCGTAGGTGCAACTACCTTGGCCGCTCGCATCGGTATTAATCATGCCGCCTATGGTGGCACGGTTAGAGGTGGACAGTTCTGGGGCAAAAAACAAGCCATAAGGCCGCAAGGCGGCATTAAGCTGATCTTTCACTACGCCTGCTTGTACACGCACCCAAGCTTGAGTGGGATTGATTTCTAAAATTTGGTTCATGTGGCGCGATAAGTCCACCACAATCCCGTGCGTGAGCGACTGTCCATTCGTCCCTGTCCCCCCTCCACGGGCACTGATCACAATACCTTGATACGCGTTGAGAGATAGGACTCGGGTTAGTACTTGTACGTCCTTCTCATGAAGAGGAAACACAGCAGCCTGGGGAAAGCGCTGATAAATAGAGTTATCGGTAGCGAGCACATTGCGAGTGGCGTAGTCTGTGCTGATTTCGCCCGAGAAGCCCGTCTCTTGAAGTTCTTGTAAAAACTCAAGAGTCAGCGCTGGCAGGGTGGTGGAGTGTAGACGTGCAATGTGCATGGTAGGGAAATAGTGCGATAATCGCTAAAGAATGATTTTTATGCATGCCATGAATAATCTTTTGGCTACCTGCTTATAGTATCTACGTGGTTTGCGACGAACACAAATTGAAAATATAGGTCTTATTGATGACTTTTATGCATGAATTATCGTAAGCTCACGCCTTCCATGTCGGTATTGTTGGCTTTTGAAGCAGCGGCTCGGCATGAAAGCTACACGCAAGCGGCACAAGAGTTACATTTAAGTCAAAGCGCGGTCAGTCGCCAAGTGCAAACCCTAGAACAGCAGCTTGGGGTCGCTTTATTTCGACGCGTTGGACGACGCGTCGTGTTGACTGATGTAGGGCGCCGCTACTACTTAGAACTCCATGACGCCCTAGGGCGTATACGCAGTGCGAGTTTGCAGGCTATGTCGGATCAGGTGACGGCAGGTTCGTTGCGCTTAGCCACTTTGCCCACTTTTGGTTCTACGTGGCTATTACCCAGACTGCATGACTTTTATCAGGCACACCCTGATGTGACGCTGCATATTCACTCACGCATTGGTAAGATTGATTTTGCATTGGAACCATTAGATGCCGTTATTACGGTAGATGTGGAGCCGTGGCCCGGGTTAGTCTCGGTGCGCATCGCAGAGGAAGTGTTGCAAGCCGTGTATTGCCCGCAACAGGCTGTCAGTACATCTTTATCGCCCGCTTGGGCGTATGAGCAAACGCTTTTAACCGTCACCAGTCATAGCCAGTTCTGGTCTCGTTGGTTTAGCCGGTATCAGTTGGACCACAGACGCATGCGCCTTGGACCTAGCTTTGAATTGACCTCGCACTTATTGCAGGCTGTGCGTGCCCAAATAGGGTTGGGCTTGGTGCCACTAATGTTGGTACAAAATGAATTAAAACGGGGTGAACTCTGTGCGTTAGGTGAGCCGATCACGAGTGGCCGTGCTTATTATTTAGTATTCCCACCGCACCATGCCTCTTTACCAGCGTTACAAGTTTTTCGGGCGTGGATACAGCAAAACCAGTGATTCAGTGTGCTGGCCAAAATCTTCGTTTTTTTCGATTAATTTTCGTTTATATGATAGTTAGGGAAACCCCTGTGCCTTCCTGTAAGCCTTATAAATAAAGGTTTTGGTCTAGTTATTTCCCAAACATGACAAAACGGTAATGTTTAAGAAAGGTTGTTTTGCGTAGACTTCGCCCCTGAACGGTTATGCAGCGTGATGCTGTTTGGCTGCCGTAAAACAAGAGGTTGAGAAGAACACTATGCAAAGTCAACGTTTGAAGCGTCGTAAATATGGTTCAAGCATGCTTTTACTGCTCATGGGTCTAGGAGCGGTATATCAAAGCTTTGAATACACCATAGGCACAGCAGCTCGCATGGGGCCTGGTTATTACCCACTCATACTGGGAATTCTATTAGTGGTGTTTGGCGTCATGATTTTTGTCTTGCCAGACTCTGCCCAGGATATGGCCCTGATGGACAACATGGAGGAGGCTAAGGAGCAAGAAGAGGCGGGGGAGTTAACCCTAGTTCAGCATATGCGTCCATGGATAGCCATTGTTGTTTCCATGTTGATATTTATTTTGGTGGGTAAGTACGGTGGGTTGGTGCCAGCTACCTTTGCTTTGATATTTATTGCTGCCTTGGGCGACCGTGCCAATAGCGTTAAAAGCGCTTTGTTTTTGGCGATAGGAGTAACGTTAGCGGCCATTGCGTTGTTCCATTATGGCTTGCAGTTGCAATTTCCTCTGTTCACCTGGGGTTGATACAGCATTATGTTAGAAAATTTACTACTAGGTTTTCAGACAGCACTATCGTGGAACAATTTGCTCTACGCTTTTGTAGGTGTCTTTTTAGGTAACCTTATCGGCGTCTTGCCAGGCATTGGTGCTTTGGCAGCCATCTCCATGCTTTTACCTGTGACGTATGGCTTAGATCCTACAGGCGGCTTGTTAATGTTGGCCGGTCTGTACTATGGAACAAGCTTCGGTGGGGCGACGACTTCCATTCTCTTGAATTTGCCAGGCACGGCTTCGCACGCGGTCGTCTGTGTGGATGGTAATCCACTCGCGCGTCAAGGGCGCGGCGGTGCCGCTATCTTTATGGCTATGTTTGCGTCATTTATTGGCGTAGTCGTGGGCATTATTTTGATGATGCTGTTTAGTCCCTTATTAACCGGCGTGGCCTTTATGTTCGGTCCTGCTGAGTATTTTGCCTTGATGGTGATGGGATTACTTGCCGCTTCCACGTTAACTAGCGGTTCGCCGTTAAAGGGTATCGCATCGGTCGTGATAGGCCTGTTGTTTGGCGTGGTCGGGACGGACGTCAATAGCGGTGTGGCGCGTTTTGATTTTGGTATCGTAGAGCTGCAAGATGGTCTGGCGCTGATTGCATTAGCGATGGGTTTATTCGGTATTTCGGACGTCTTGGCTAATGCAGGAAAAATTGGTGAGGGGACTCTGATTTCAAAATCAGTCTCTGGCCAGTCTATCCGTCCTGCGAAAGGCGAGATTCGCCAATCGGCGGGTGCGATTAGTCGGGGTTCAGCCGTAGGTTCGGTTTTAGGTATATTGCCGGGCGCCGGTGGGACGATGGCTTCTTTTATGTCCTATGCCCTAGAGAAAAAGTCTGCTAAGGACCCTAGCCGCTTTGGTAAGGGTGCTATTGAAGGTGTGGCAGGGCCGGAGGCTGCTAATAGTTCCGCAGCGATTACCGCTTTTATCCCAACGCTTACTTTGGGTATACCGGGTGATGCGGTTATGGCGTTAATGCTAGGCGCGATGATGATTCACAACATTACGCCTGGCCCGCAACTGATGGTGGAACACCCTGATCTATTCTGGGGCCTTTTAGTCAGCTTCTTGATTGGTAATATCATGTTGCTGATTTTGAACATACCGTTAATTGGTATGTGGGTGAAATTACTGTCCGTCCCCTATCGTATGATTTTCCCCGTGGTTTTGTTTTTAGTGGCGATTGGGGTGTATAGCTCGAACAACAACTTATTTGATGTGTATGTTGTGCTAGCTTTAGGTGTTTTTGGTTATGTGGCCTCCAGTTTAGGGTTCCAGCCGGCACCTTTGCTATTAGGCTATGTGTTGGGCCCTATGCTGGAAGAGTATTTCCGCCGCGCTTTACTCTTGTCCCGCGGTGATATGTCTACGTTCTTCACCAGACCTCTATCAGGTACGTTTATGGCGATTGTTATCCTTATGCTGCTGTTCGTGGTGTATAAGCAAATACGAGGAAGAGCGCTACGGCGTGCCACGGCTAGGTAAGGAGGCGCGGACTAAATCGGGAACGGCTGGCGTATAAAGCCAAGCTTTACGAATAACACCCCAAAAGTTGGACAACGTTCCAACATTGGGGTGTTTTTTTATGAGGGGTAGTGACGGCAGTAGGGTACGTTATAGTTTTACTTGGGCAGTTCTTACGCAATGCATTGCTAATCATATGATTTTAAAGTGTATTTTTTTGGCTTTTTTGACTTCGTCAGCAAGGCTGGTTATAATTGATACTTCAGGTTCGCTTCTACGCGATTCGTCCAGGCTAAAAAATCTATCTCCACAAGCCTGTTTTGCGGGTGGCTCCCAAGCTATATTGTGACCCGTTTTTATGCAGCTCAGCCATGGCAATGGCTCATCAGGCTGCTCTGTCTATATATTCTAGGCATGGATGCGCTGGCCGTTGTTGGCAGCCTATTCCGTTCTTGTTTTTACGGGAGAAAATAATGATTAAATTAAAACTCTTTAACCGTACTGCTTTACAGCATCGTTTAAGTATCAATTTGTTGAAGTCTGATCGTGATCTAGCACGCCGTGTGCTTACTAAAGTGGCAGCTAGTGTTGGTGTGGAAATTTTGGGCTGGCGCCCTGAGACCCAAGCGTGGGATGCCGATGTCGGACGCATTGCGCTCAGCGTAACGTTTCAAGCCGATAGTGGCGTCGCCAGCTTATTTCAACAGCGTGTGTTAAGTGCCTTAGCAGATCAAGCGGATGTGCGGGTGCAGCTAGAAAGCAGCACCGTGAGTGGGGGGGCACTAAGTGCTGCTTCGTTACAGCAGCGCGCTGCCGATTATCGCGGTTTGGCGCCGCAACGAAATCATACGCGCCAGGGGCCCCTAATGAGCCAAGTCTTGCCCTATGGCATGACGGCGAACTAATGGGCGTTTTGGCTACCGGTTAACGGCTGGGCGAGCGGCTAGTTTGAGGCCTGCTGTACCAATACGTCGAGCAGTTCAAGTAAGTTTTTATCTTGGTGTGGGCGTCCCACTACTTGTAAACCTAGCGGTAAACCATTTGCTTGTCCATATGGCATATTCATACAAGGCCATCCCAGTAAAGACCAGATGCGGTTTAAAATGGATGAGCCTGTACTTTGAATACCTAGCGGTGCGGGCCCGGTGCTTGCCGGCGTAACGATCGCATCGTATTGGGCATAGCGCTCGGCCCACTGTATTTGCAGATCTCTGCGGCGTGTTTGCCATTGCTGATAATCGCTGCTAGGTATCGCTAAGCCTGTTTTGATATCGTTTATCGTTTCTGCGCGTAAAGCGTCATCACAGGCTTGCCAAACCGGTAGTAGAGCTTGAGCCATTTCATAATGCATGATTTGGCCGTGTAGCGTGAGTAGCTCATGCGCCTGCTCATCATTCTCTATCTGGATGCACTCATAGCCTACTTTAGAAGCCTGAGCCTCGAATGATTCAAAAATTTGTTCAAAAGCCGGGTGGACAGCATGTAAGTGGCTTAGCGACATCATAGCGATACGGTGCGATGGCATTGAGGCGTGGGCCGGCATCGGTAGCAGCACTTGGCTGACTGCGCGCATGGTGCTTATGTCACGGGTAAACCAACCTAAGGTGTCTAAGGTGTCACAGAGTAAAAACATTCCTGCGCGATGCACAATGCCAAAACTGGGCTTGAACCCCAGCAAGCCTGTGAACGCGGCAGGCCGCATCATCGAACCACCAGTTTGAGTTCCCAAAGAAAAGTCGGCCATATACGCTGCTACGGCGGCAGCAGATCCACTTGAGGAGCCGCCCGGGCTATGAGCTAGGTTCAGGGGGTTACGAGTTGGCCCAGGAGCTTTATAAGCGAATTCTGCGGTGACCGTTTTACCTAAGACCGTAGCTCCCGCCATTTTTAGTCTGGCGACGCAAGCAGCGTCAAAAAGGGCGGGAGCCTTGTTGGGGAAATTAGCGCCGTAGCAGGTGGGCATCCCGCGCACGTCAATCACATCCTTTACCCCAAAAGTTAAGCCGTTTAGAGGCCCTTCACTAGGCGGCTCTATGGTTTGGGGTAGATAGGACCAAGCTCGAATCTGTTTATCGTGTGCTTCGAGTGCTTCTATGGTGGGGTGCTGCATACCTAGTACGGCCTTTCTAGATTACTGAATAGTGATATTTTTTTCTTTGATGAGTCTGTCCCAGCGCTTTCCTTCCTGAAGAATAAATTCAGCGAATTCTTCGGGAGTTCCCCCTACCGCCTCGGCGCCTTGATCTTGCACCAGTTGGCGATAGGCTGGGTCAGCCACGGCATCGTTGACCGCTTTGTTAAGGGTGTTGAGTACGTCATCAGGGATTCCCGCGGGTGCAATCACGCCGAACCAGTTAGAAGCCACTAAGTCTACGCCTAACTCCTTGAATGTAGGGGTGTCAGGTAAGGCGGGCAGCCGCTCTTCCGAGCTTACCGCTAAGGTACGAATACGACCATTAGGGGGAGCAATGTGCGGAATGAATAAGCTTCCCAGTTCCAGATAAAAGCTGATGTTGCCTGCCATAAGGTCACTGGAAGCAGGTGCCCCGCCACGGTATGGAACGTGCGTTGCCTCGAAGCCTACGATGTCCTTGAGTTGTTCTGTGATCAGGTGTGAGGCTCCACCCGCACCGGTAGAGGCGTAATCTAATTTATTGGGATCGTTCTTACCTGCTTCCAGCAAATCTTGGGCAGTTTGGTAGGGCGATTCAGCATTCACTCCTAAAACCATCGCACCACGCTCAATAAGGGCGATGGGTTGCAGGTTTTTTTGAGGATCAAAGGGCAGATTGTCGCCGTATAAGGATTTGTTCACAGCCATCGGGCCAAAGTTGCCTAACCCTATGGTGTAGCCATCAGGCTTGGCACGCGCCACATAGTTAGTGCCAATGTTACCGCTAGCGCCAGGCTTGTTTTCGACCACAATGGTGACCCCTAGTGATTCAGCCATTTTTTGTGCCAACATGCGTGAGCGAGTATCAGAACTACCGCCTGCGGCGTAAGGTACGACAAAAGTGATGGTTTTGTCTGGATAAGTGGTTTGTGCCTGAGCAACTGAGCTCAAACCCAGTGCACTCATAAATAGACTGCTAAGTAAGGTGTAACGAATCAAAGTAGGGCGCATGGATATTCCTCCTAGTGACTGCTGTCTGAGTTTTTCGTGAGCTAATGGTTCACCTACTCAGTTCGCGTATATATTCAAGCTGTATCTTATGAAGCGTTAATTATGTTGTCTAATATAATATTGTCGATAAATTAGGTCTTTTTTCCACTTAATCGAAAGGCTTTATCCATTATGCTTGACTCGCGCCTTAGTGAAATGTTTATGGTACTGGCTGAAGAACTGCATTTTGGTCGAGCCGCACAACGCTTATTCATGACGCAACCGCCGTTAAGTCAGAATATTCGACGTTTAGAAGAACAGTTGGGGGCTACCTTGTTTGAACGTAGCACCCGCAGCGTGCGTCTAACTGCTGCAGGTCAGGAGCTACAGCGACGTCTACGCTTTCTGGCGATGGAGCACGCGCATACCGTGCAGGCTGTACAGCAGATTCACCGTGGGCAAGCAGGGGTATTGCGCTTGGCCTTAACGCCAAGCAGCGCCTACGCAGAGGTATCGCGCTTACTGTATTCGTTTCGACAGCAGTATCCGCACGTATTGCTACAGGTGCTGGAGTTTAACTCTCGCGATATGCCCGCTGCTTTGTACGATGGGCAGTTTGACATAGGCTTCATTCGTCCTTCGTTTGCGGATGCAGACATGAATCCAGAGTTAGTCTCCACGGAGCCTATGAGATTTGTCGTGCGACATGATGACACTCGCGCGCTCACCTATGAGCAGGGCATTAGCTTGGAGCAGGTGTTTTCATACGAGTTGCTAAGCTATTCACGAGAAAACTCGCGCTACTTTTGTCAATTAGTTAATAGTATGGCGGCTCGTTCAGGCAGAGAGCCTAAATTTGCACAGGAAAGTTTAATTCCCACTATTTTGACCCTTGTTGAGGCAGGCATTGCGCCAGCCTTGGTTCCTGCCTCTTTAGCTCGTTTGCGTAAAGATACCTTAACGTATTTGCCCTTATTAGATGCAGACGAGTTTCAAGCGCAGATCATGAGTGTTTATCTGAGTGATAACCATAATCCAGCAATACCCCATTTTTTGGCTATTTTACGTGGACAATAGGCTAGGATTAAGTTTATTACATTGCTTGTTTAAATCGTCATGGAACTGCCTTTCCCTATACGTCAAGAATGTCCACCGGGCGCTTGTATTTGCCAGCGAGAGCAACTTTTACAGGCGCCTTACGCTGACCAACGAATTTTGCGCTTAACGCGCGAAGAGGAGAAAAAGCTGGTAGCCCGACTGGAAAAATTACGCAGTTTGGATGATCTATGGCATATGCAGACTTTACTGTATGAACAGTTAGGCATAAAGCTGATCGTGCAGCCTGGCCAAAATGAGGTGCGCACGGTGCGCGGATTGCATATTGAGTTAGAAGCACAGGTAGGTTTATGCCGGAAAACGACACAGCACATCCCCGCTGCCATTCGTAAGGGCTTAGAAGCTAACTTGCAAATCGTGTATGAATTGTTGGATCAATATCCCTTGGTCAACGGACAAACAAGCTTGTTTGCGACAGGGGATGAGGCACGCAAGGACTAGGGGGTCTAGCCTTGGTGGCACGGAAACAGTTCTAAGCGCCTTGGTAAAACGGCCATTGAGCTGAAGAATGGCCCTAGGGTATAGATGAGTTCGGGCGCTATATGTTTTATTTTCTGCTTTTGAGCTGGTTTGCCCAGTGGTTCAGCGCTACCAGTTGCGCACGTACATAGCCTTCGGTGGTTTCATCCCTAAGTTCCCCATCATCAGCGATAAGGTTTTGTGCGGTGGGAATCATGATCTCAGGTTGATTAAGTGGGTGTACGTTTAAAAACACTAATACTTGGCGTAAGTGATATTGTGCTCGGGCGGTGGCAAAGCGGCCTGCACTGGCGCCCATAATAGCAGCCGGCTTGTGGGCAAAGGGTTGGTCACTGCCGCGTGAGGCCCAGTCTATGGCGTTTTTTAGCAGACCAGGGATAGAGTAATTATATTCGGGCGTTACAAATAGCAGTGCGTCGGCTTGTGCAATATCTGCACGCAATTGTTGCACCGCCAAAGGCAAGCCTGCTTGGTAAACATCATCGTTATATAGCGGAATGTCAGCGATATTTGCCTCTTTAAAGCAAAAATTAGCGGGAGCAACGCGTTGCGCACAGCGCAACAACGCTGCGTTAAAAGAGCCTTTGCGTAAGCTGCCGCAAATAGCGAGTACGTGTAAAGGTGTTGCTTGCTCAGTCATGCAGTAACTCCATGCAAATAAAGATTAAGTCAGAGGCGGTTTGGACCGGTGCGATAATGTTAACAGGCATGGGGCTTTAGGCGTTGCTTGGCGGCGTCTAGGTTTAACTTTTTATAAGGTGGTGACAGTTGAGCTTTTGGCGATCTCTATGTCGTATGCCGCTTCTTATCGTTGGCATAGGGCTTATCTTTTTGCTGGATACCCTGACGCATTACGAAGTTGCCGTAGCGGTTTTTTATGCTGTGCTGATCTTGGCGGTAGGCAGTAGGCTTAGCCGCGCCAGCTTGTTGCGTTTAGCGATAGTTTGCGTTTTTTTGACGGTGTTCAGTTTTTTACTCACACCCACCGGTAATCTGGGTACAGGGCTGATTAATACGGGCATTAGTATTGCTGCCATTGCATTAATTGTGCATGTGCACGCTAAAATTCAAGCTGCTCAGCAGCAAGCGCAGGCAGCGCAGCAACAGTTGGCGCGTTTAACTCAAGTACAAAGTTTGGCGGGCTTAAGCTCTTCTATTGCGCATGAAATCAATCAGCCCTTAGGCGCGATGTTGACCAGTGCGCAAGCCTGTCAGCGATGGTTGGCGCAAGAGCCGCCCAATGTGCTTAAAGCATCACAGTCTGCGAATCGGATAGTGCAGGACGCCGATAGAGTAAGCGCCATTATTGCTCGGGTGCGTAGCTTAACGCAGGGTGAGCAAATACAGCGTGAAGCCTTCGATATGAATGTGGCGCTAGGGGAGACTTTGTTGCTGTGTCAGCCTGAGCTCCAAGCGCAAAAAATTAGTGTGAAAACCAACTTGATGGTGCAGTTACCTATGGCCTTGGGGGACCAAGTGTCGTTCCAGCAAACCTTAGGTAATTTACTGCTGAATGCTATTGAAGCGATGGCCAGTGTTCCTCCTCAGTTTCGGGTGCTACATCTTGCTACGAGTATTGAAGACGATTCTATATTGCTTACTGTAGCGGATACAGGGCCCGGCTTGCTCGCAGAGCAAGAGCAGCAAATGTTTGAAGCTTTTTGGACAACTAAGCGCAAGGGGATGGGCATAGGTTTAAGCATTAGCCGTAGCATGATCGAGGCAGCAGGAGGTCAACTTTGGGGCAACAATCGTAGGGATGGGGGGGCTGTATTTTATTTGCGCTTACCCAGTGTCAAGAAGGAGGAGTAATGAGCGTATCGACGAGCGGCTTAAGCAGCCAAATGGTGTATGTGATTGATGACGATAGCTCAATGCGTTTGGCCTTAGAAGATTTATTCGCTTCCGTAGGCCTACCGGTGCTCAGTTTTGCTTCTGTGGCCAGCTTTCTTGCAGCGGAGCGTCCCGATGTACCTGCTTGTCTCGCGCTAGATGTACGTATGCCGGGGCAAAGTGGGCTGGACTTTCAGCAAGCGATGAGTAGTCTGGGTATTGAGATGCCGGTTGTGTTGATGACAGGGCATGGAGACATCCCTATGGCTGTACAGGCAATGAAAAATGGCGCCATTGAGTTTTTAAGTAAACCTTTTCGTGATCAAGATTTGCTGGATGCAATACAGCGGGGCATTGCCTTAGATCAGCAGCGCCGTGAACAAGCGGCTGAGCATGAAGGGCTGCGCCAGTGTTGGTTATCACTGAGCGAGGGTGAACAAGCGGTGGCGCGCTTAGTGGTTCAAGGCTTATTGAATAAACAGGTGGCAGACCAGTTAGGGGTAAGTGAAATTACGGTGAAGGTGAGGCGTGCACAAGTGATGCGAAAGATGCAGGTGCGCTCTTTCGCGCAACTGGTACGAGTTTTAGTTCAAGTGATCGAGCAGTAAAAGTATAGTGGGGGGAGCTGTCCCACTTGAAATCCATGTACTTGCCCTTATCTACCAAAAATGGTGCCGCCTAGCGGCAATTGGGCAACACTTTTACCGTACATTGTGATTATGAGTCAAACCGAACCCGTATCTACTGCTGAAACCCTAGGCTTTCAGGCCGAAGTAAAACAGTTGCTGCATTTGATGATCCACTCCTTATACAGCAATAAAGAGATTTTCTTGCGAGAGCTGGTATCAAATGCCTCCGATGCTTGCGATAAATTACGCTTTGAGGCCTTAGATCAGCCCGATTTATTGCAGGGCGACAGTGATCTGCATATTCGAGTTGAGTATGACAAAGACGCACGTACCATCACTATTTCTGATAATGGTGTGGGGATGTCGCGTGAGGAGGCGATTGCGAATCTAGGTACGATTGCGCGATCCGGCACAAAAGAGTTTTTCTCTCAATTGACGGGCGATAAGCAGAAAGATACTCAGTTAATTGGGCAGTTTGGCGTTGGCTTTTACTCGTCTTTTATTGTGGCTGACAAGGTATCGGTATTAACCCGCCGCGCCGGGGAAGGTCAGGAAGCTGTGCTTTGGGAGTCTACCGGAGAAGGAGAGTTCACCATTGCGGCGGCAGAAAAGGAAGGGCGGGGCACCTCTATTACGTTACATTTGCGTCCCGATGAGGATGAGTTCCTAGATGGCTGGCGCTTGAGAAATGTGCTGCGTCGCTATTCAGATCATATTTCTTTGCCAGTGCAAATGCGTAAAGAAGAATGGGATGAAGAAAAAGGCGAACAAGCCAAGCAAGAAGAATGGGAAAGCGTCAACCAAGCAAATGCCTTATGGACACGCGCTAAGTCTGAGATCAGCGACGAGCAGTATGCTGAGTTTTATAAGCATATAGCGCATGATTTTGAAGATCCTTTGGCTTGGACGCATAACCGAGTCGAGGGGCGTAGCGAATATACGCAACTGTTGTATGTGCCCAAAAAAGCACCTTTCGATCTGTGGGATCGTGATGCTCGCCGTGGGGTGAAACTGTACGTCAAGCGTGTATTTATTATGGATGACGCTGAACAGTTGTTACCGGCTTATTTACGTTTTGTACGCGGTGTGATCGATTCTGCTGATTTACCGTTGAACGTATCGCGTGAAATCTTACAAGAAAGCCGCGACGTGCGAGCCATCCGTGAAGGTAGTGCCAAACGTATTCTTTCTTTGCTGGAAGATTTAGCTGAAAACAAACCCGAACAGTACGCAGAGTTTTGGACCCAGTTTGGTCAAGTGCTAAAGGAGGGTGCGGGTGAAGACATGGGTAATCAGGCGCGCATTGCTGGCCTAATGCGTTTTGCCTCTACGCACAATGACACCGCACTACAAAATGTTTCGTTTGCAGACTATGTTGGGCGCATGAAAGAGGGGCAGGACAAAATATATTACGTCACTGCTGAGTCCTATGCTGCCGCGTCGCATAGCCCACATTTAGAGGTGTTCCGCAAGAAAGGCATAGAAGTGCTATTGCTTTCGGACCGTGTGGATGAGTGGATGCTCTCTTATCTGCGTGAGTTCGACGGGAAGTCTTTAGTATCGGTAGCCAAAGGTGGCCTAGATTTGGACGCCATGGCGGACGAAGAAGAGAAAAAACATCAGGCTGAAGTGGCGGAAACCTTTAAGCCGTTTGTTGAGCGTCTACAAGCCACTCTAGGTGACAAAGTCAAGGAAGTCCGTATTACGGCACGTTTAGTTGATTCACCTGCGTGTGTAGTGGTCGATGCCAACGAGCTAAGTCCTCATCTATTACGCATGTTGCAGGCGGCGGGGCAAGAGGCGCCTGAAGTGAAACCTATTTTGGAAATTAATCCTGATCACGCCTTGATCGCTCGGGTGCAACAAGCAGAAGACGCTGATTTTGAAGAGTGGTCTTTGTTGTTATTGGAGCAGGCGATGTTGGCTGAAGGGGCGTCTTTGCAAGATCCTGCCACTTTCGTTAAGCGTGTTAACCGCTTGCTGTTGCAAGCTTAAAAGTTTGTAGTACTGCGTCTTAATGGCTTGACCTTAAGACTTTGCTTTTTTAACCCTGTGCGGTCTTACCGACCACACAGGGTTTTTTTTCGTCCTCTCGCTGAGCCTTTCCTTAAAGTAGTTTTAGATCAATGAAGCATGGCAAAAAAGCAACAAAACGTCGATTTCAATGCTTTCCCTATGGCTGAATGAATTAAAAGATGCTTTTTAGATTGTGTTTAATAATAAGAATTATTAACATTCAGTCTTTGAGATTTGTTTAGTCACTATTGACGTCAAGTTGCCGGTGAGGCCAGAGCACTCTGGGGGTGCTGCCCACCGTGTTGAAAAAAATCGATTTATTACGGAGTGGTGAATGTCACAGTTTTCGGTCTATACCCCATTGGGGTTTAAGGAAACGGTTTTGTCTGCAGCGCTGTTTGCAGCCTTAAGTGGTGGAGCGTGGGCACAAAATGTAGCGGAAGAAGTCAAAGAGTTGCCGTCTATACGAGTTCAAGGTCAGTCCGAAAACTACCAAGCCAAGCAAGTTCAGTCACATAAATTTACTGCGCCCTTATTGGATACCCCACGTACGGTTACAGTGATTCCTGAAGAAGTGATTGTTGATCGTGGTGCTACTTCATTACAGGATGTGTTACGTTTTACGCCTGGGGTTACTTTAGGCTCTGGGGAAGGGGGCACTCCGCAGGGTGATCGTCCGTTTGTTCGTGGGTATGAGGCCAGCACCGATATTTTCATTGATGGGGTGCGGGACTATGCTCGGGGCAGTCACGAGACTTTTAATTTGGAGGCTGTCGAAATCGTCAAGGGCCCTAGTTCGGCGTTTACAGGACGTGGGGCTACCGGCGGCAGTATTAACTTGCAAACTAAAAAGCCACGTTTGGGAGACTTTTTTGAAGCCTCAGCTGGAGCAGGAACCGATAAACAATATCGCTTGAGTGTGGATGGTAACTATAGTTTCAACGAAACCTCTGCTTTTCGTCTGAACGTCATGCGCATGGGTGGTGATATGCCAGGGCGCGATGAAGTGAAAATTGACCGCTGGGGCATTGCACCATCAATAGCGTTTGGCCTAGGAACGCCAACACGTGTCACACTCAGCTACGCGCATATCGAGGTGAAAGACTCACCTGATTGGGGAATGCCGTTTAAGAATAATGCGAACCCAGATCGTGTAACCCCTCTAGAGCCAAATAGAAAAAATTTCTATGGTCGTAAAAATGTGGATTATAGAAAGAATATTTTTGATACGGGGACGGTGGATGTTGAGCACGATCTAAATGACAGGTTATCCGTGCGCAATATCACTCGATATGGCAAAAGCTTGAACGAGTATCTTTATACCCGTCCATCGTTTGATAATTGCACAGCGACCTCAGGCGGCTCTTGCGCCAGTGAAGATGCAGGTTTGCAATTTACGCGTGCGGATCGTGCACGCTGGCGTCAAAGTGAATCGCTAGTGAATCAAACCGAGTTGTTTGGGGAGTTTCATACAGGCGCCTTACGTCATGAGTTTGTGGTGGGCGCTGAGTTCAGTAAAGAGGACGTGTACTCAAGGGCAGCAACTGGTGGTGTCGCAAGCGATAGAGATAATTTTTGGAATCCTAATCCCAATCGTCACTACGTGAGCACCCTGGCTTTTGGAGCGAAACAAAAAGACGGCTCGATTAAAAGTAATGCCGTTTACTTTTTTGATACGCTCCATCTTAGTGAGCAGTGGATGATTAACGCCGGGTTACGCTACGATAGCTTCCGTGTAACGGACGACCAATTTACCGATAAAAAACGGGCAAGTGGCTATTTAGAAGAGCGTAAAGACAATATCTTTAATTATCAGTTAGGAGTGGTCTATAAGCCCGTGCCCTATGGTGCAATTTATTTGTCTTATGGTACGTCTAGCAACCCGGCAGGTGAGAATCTAGGGCAGGCTGGTGGGGCGGACGGTCCAGCGGGCGGCGCTACCATCTACGATTTGAAGCCAGAGCGTAGCCATAGTTGGGAACTAGGGACAAAGTGGGACCTTATGCAAGAGCGCTTGTCGTTGTCGGCGGCATTGTTTGAAACCAAGAAAACTGATGCCCGCTCGACGGACATTGACGGTGATGTACGTTTGGCTGGAAGTAATCGTGTACGTGGGATAGAGTTTGGGATCAATGGCGCGATTACGCCAGAGTGGAATATCTGGGCGGGTTACACGTATTTGGATCCTAAGGTATTAAACTACCGTAACGGTAAAAACGTATTTGACGGCAAGCAAATGAAGTTTATTGCCAAAAATAGTGCGAGCTTATGGACCACTTATAAGGTCTTGCCGCAGTGGACCGTGGGAGCGGGGGTAACCTATCTGGGGCAACGTTTTGTGGATGATGAGAACACCTATAAGTTGCCTTCGCATACGGTGTATGACGCGATGATTTCCTACGACGTTACGAAAAATTTTAATTTGCGCCTTAACGGTAATAACCTAGGTAATGCACGAGTGTACGATGCTTCGCACGTGGGCATTTTTGCTAACGTAGGGCCCGGTCGTTCGTACATGTTGAATGCCACATATCGCTTTGAGTAAAGTGTAGTAACTCCGTAGAATAAATGGGCTGCCCCTTAGGGCAGCCCATTTTTCTGGTTCACTTAACAAGGATGTAGCAATGCTGATAGTGATTCCTGATGTGCTGGATGCAGAGCAATTGCGTGATTGTCGGCAAGCACTTGAGCAAGCCCAGTGGGAAGATGGGCGCAAGACTGCTGGTTATTTAGCCGTGCAAAGTAAGCGCAATGTGCAGTTGCCGTTAAATAGCCCATTAAGCCAAAAAATGGGTGAGTTCTTATTGCGTGTACTGGATGATAACGCCCAATTTATAGCAGCCGCGTTACCGGCGAACATATTGCCACCACGTTTTAATCGTTATGAGGGCGGTGGCGAGTATGGGAATCACATCGATAATGCTATTTTCAGCGTACCTGGTACGGGAGAGCGTTTGCGTACAGATGTATCCAGTACTCTTTTTTTCAGCGAGCCAGATGAGTATGAGGGAGGCGAGCTGATGATAGAAGATGTGTATGGCCAGCAAAGTATCAAGCTACCCGCTGGACACCTGGTGGTGTATCCGGGTACGAGCCTGCACAGAGTTAACCCAGTTACAGCGGGCACCCGCTACGCGTCATTTTTTTGGACCCAAAGCATGGTGCGCCATGCGCATCAACGCAGTGTGTTGTGGGAGCTAGATCAATGTATACAGAGTTTAGCTAAGCAGGGAGCCCACACCGATGAGCTCGCGCGTCTTAGTGGGGTTTATCACAATTTATTGCGTGAATGGGCGCAGGTTTAATAAGGCGCCGCGATGAGTCATCAGCTATTACCTGAGTTAACCCACATACCAAGCAGTATTGCGAGTGTTAGTGACTACGAGCCTTATGCGCGTGAGCGCATGTCGACCGCAGCATGGGCCTATTTTAGCGGTGGGGCAGCCGACGAGTACACTTTACAAGATAATCTTGCCAGCTTTAGGCGTTACGGCTTATGGCCTGCCGCCTTAGCTTCGCTGCAAAACGCCACAACACAAACCGAGCTGCTTGGGCAGACGCTGCCTTATCCGATTATGTTAGCGCCCATCGCCTATCAAGCCATGGCTCATCCGCAAGGGGAGCTAGGAACGGTTTTAGCGGCCGGTGCAATGCAGGCACATATGGTGGTGAGTATGCAGGCGAGCCACAGCATCGAGGACATCGCCGCACAAGCGCATAGCCCTTTATGGTTGCAATGGTACTGGCAACGCGATAAAGCGTTTATGCGTGATCTTTTAGCGCGTGCGCATGCCAGCGCTTATCAGGCCATAGTATTGACTGTTGATGCGCCAGTGAACGGCGTTAGAAATCGTGAGCAGCGGGCTAACTTTACTTTGCCTGCCCATATCGAAGCGGTCAATTTACGCGGCAGTTCGCAGCCTACAAGTAGCCATGGGGCAGCCGGGACTAGCCCCTTGTTTGGTAGTGACTTAATCAAATACGTGCCGACTTGGGACGATTTGTTATGGTTGGTGCAACATAGTCCGTTGCCCGTCGTGGTGAAAGGGATGATGCGGCCCGCTGATGTGTTACGTGCGCAGCAAGCGGGTGTGGCAGCCGTTATTGTGTCTAATCATGGTGGCCGCACCCTAGATACAGCGCCGGCCAGTTTAGATGCTTTAGCGGCAGTAGTACAAAGCGTTAGTGTGCCCGTATTGTTGGATGGTGGCATACGCCGAGGTACGGACATCGTGAAAGCTTTAGCGCTAGGTGCTAAAGCTGTGTTGATTGGGCGCCCCTATTTATATGGCTTGGCTGCTGCGGGACCACGTGGAGTCGCCCATGTTTTACATATATTGCGTGCCGAGCTGGAGGTTGCAATGGCGCTATGCGGTTGTGCTCAGCTAAGCGATATCGGACCCCATGTTTTATACCGTCCCTTGGCAGACTAGCGTGTGTTTATTCTGGCAGGGCATCCCGCGGCCAGCCATGTTCGCGGGCTAAGCGCAGCCAGTCAAAATGTGGGCCAGGATCCGTTTTGCGCCCAGGGGCAATGTGCTCATGGCCGCGTACTGCCTCAATGGCATGGTGCAGGCGTAGCGTTTGGCTTAGGCTGGCAAGTTCGCGATACTGTTTATCAGTAAAAGGCACATAGTCGCTTCCTTCGAGCTCTATGCCGATGGAAAAATCATTGCAGCGCTCTCGTCCGGCAAATACGGAAACACCTGCGTGCCAAGCGCGCTTGAGGGTGGGGACAAACTGAATAATGAGTCCGTCACGACGGATCAAAAAGTGCGCTGACACTTTGAGGTCTCGTATATGTTCGAACCATGGATCGGCGCTGAGATCGAGCTTATTTTGAAAAAAATCTTGAATAAATGGGCCTCCAAACTGATTTGGAGGCAAGCTAATGTTATGCAGCACAAGTAGACGTATGGTGGCGTCAGTAGGCCGATCGTCGTGGTTTGGTGACGGCGCTAGACGCACATTAGCGTGTCGTTTTAACCAGCCTGTCTGAGTCAGTTCATAAGCTTTACGATGCCCTACCATATCAGTTGCGTGGCCCTAGTTTGGCATGTTCAAGGCTGCACCAAGTGTGGTGGTTACTCATCAGTGCCTCTGAGCGAGGTAAGTAAATACCACAATGTGCGCAACGCACCATGGGTTCAGCCCCTTTGTTGCGCTTATGCAGTTGGGGTGACTGACGTGCTTTGTGCTTTTTCTGGGACAAGATACGCATTACGATCATGGCACCCAGAAACACTAAAACCCAAACTAAAACCTTAGCCAATTGTGCCTCGCTGCAGGATGACTTCTAAGACAAAGTGACTACCCGAATAAGCCAGCAGCAAAAATGCGAAACCAGCTAGCGTCCAACGTAAGGCTATGCGACCACGCCAACCCCATATGCGTCGACCTAAGAGTAGGCCGCCGAAAGTCAGCCAGGATAAAAGTGTGAAAATGGTTTTATGGTCTAAGCGAATCAGTTGGTCATCTACCTTTAACGACACGGCGAATCCGCTTAAAACAGTTAAGGTTAAAATGATAAAGGCTACACGCAATAAACGGAAGAGCACTTGTTCTTGCACGAGCAAGGGGGGCATGGTGTCAAGGGCGCGTCCTAGCACGGTATATTGATCGCGAGCGGCAATTGGGCGGTGCAGTTGTTTATCCAGTGCTATCATGAGAATGGCATGCAAGGCAGCCACAGTACTGAGCCCGTAAGCCACCAATGCAATCAGCAGGTGAATACGTAGCCATTCGTTGTTGGCGTGTTCTACTATGGTGCCCTGGGGAAATAGTGCTGCCATGATGCTTACCAGCGTGGCGGCAGGTAGTAGAATCAGTAACAGGCTGTCTAGGCGTAGGTATAGGCTTTGAAACCAAAATACCACCATGCCTAACCAGATTGCGGCGGAAAAGGCTAAAGCCCAACCAAGGTGCAAGCCATTTGGCATGATAATAGTCAGGGCTAAGCCGGCACCATGCATAATAATGGCCGCTAGCAGGGCTACCCGGCTGGTGCGATTTAATACTGGCTGTGTGCTACCTTGCTTAATTGGGCGCCAAAGCGATATCGACAAGACGATATAAGCAAGTGCGGCCAGCAAGTGAAATACAATACTTGCAGACATATGATCCGTTAATACTGAAACGACTGTTATGGCAGTAGCCAAATATTCATTTTATTCTTATTCCTAGACCCACACGATAACCTAGTTTAAGCGATACCACTCTATGTTTGAAAATCTGACCCAACGTATGTCCCGTGTGGTGAAAACCATGCGCGGCCAAGCGCGTCTTACTGAGTCCAATACACAGGACATGCTGCGCGAAGTGCGCATGGCTTTACTTGAGGCCGACGTTGCTTTACCTGTGGTGCGTGAGTTCACGAATAAGGTAAAAGAGCGGGCTTTAGGTGCAGATGTTGCTGATAGTTTAAATCCAGGACAAGCCTTGGTAGGTATAGTCCACAAGGAACTTACCGCTTTAATGGGGGGTGATTTAGGGGTAGAGGCCAGTGAGTTGTCCTTAGCTGCCCAACCTCCAGCGGTACTGTTAATGGCCGGGTTACAGGGGGCGGGTAAAACCACCACCACGGGTAAGTTGGCAAAGTGGCTGCACGAAGGCGGCCATGTGCAGTATGGGCGCAAAACAGGTAAGAAAAAGGTTTTGGTGGTCAGTGCTGACGTGTATCGTCCGGCTGCTATCGAGCAATTGAAAACCGTGGCACATCAGGTGGGAGTGGATTTTCTCCCTACCGATACAAGCCAGCGCCCGCAAGATATTGCGGCTCAGGCCTTGGACCACGCTAAGCGCCACCACTATGATGTGTTAATTGTCGATACCGCTGGTCGCTTGGGTATTGATGAGGAAATGATGCGTGAAATACGCGCTCTTCATGATTTATTAAATCCGATCGAAACCCTGTTCGTGGTGGATGCCATGCAGGGGCAAGACGCGATCAACGTGGCACGCGCGTTTGCTGAGGCATTGCCTCTGACAGGGGTGGTGCTCACCAAGCTAGATGGTGATTCGCGTGGTGGCGCGGCGCTATCTGTGCGTCATGTCACCGGTAAACCATTGAAGTTTGTCGGTGTCTCTGAAAAGCTTGATGGTTTAGAGCCTTTCCACCCGGAGCGCATGGCACAGCGTGTGCTGGGGATGGGCGATATTGTTTCGTTGGTTGAGCAGGCGCAGCGCAATATTGACATTGCTGAAGCGCAAAAAATGACCGACAAAATCAAATCAGGTGGTAAGTTTGATTTGAATGATTTTCGCGAGCAATTGCAGCAAGTGAAGAAACTAGGGGATATGGGCTCTTTGTTAGAAAAACTGCCCGCACAGTTTTCCCAAGCGGCCTCTCAATTGCAGGGGGGGCAGGCAGAGCAACAGTTGCGCCGTACCGAAGGTATCTTGAACTCTATGACACCTACGGAGCGAGCTAAGCCTGAGTTGTTAAAAGCAGCTCGCAAGCGTCGCATTGCGGCTGGCTCTGGCGTGAGTGTGCAAGAAGTGAATCGCTTGCTTAATCAATTCGAGCAGATGCAAGGGATGATGAAGCAGATGAAAAAAGGCGGTATGGCCAAAATGATGCGTGGCTTGGGCGGTATGGGAGCCTTACGTGGTCTGGCAAAAGGTGGGTTTAAGAACTCCCGCTAGTACGGTAACGCCGCCTTAGTGAACTGACGCGGCGTTATTTTTTTCAAATCCCAAGGCCAGGGCAGTGCGTAAATAGTCTACAAATAGCCGTATCGCTTGGGGAACATGGGGTGAGTAGGGGCGTAGAGCATAAATTTGGTCACCAAATATTCCTAGGTTACGCCACTGAGGCAACACCTCGACAAGACTGCCTTGTTTTATGCAGTCTTGCACACTGAAGTCAGGTAGCACGGCGATACCCTGATGTTGCAACGCAATGTCGCGTAGCACTTCGCTATTATTGGCGCTAAAGCTAGAGTGAATCGGGATAGTGACGCTTTGCCCAAGCTCTGTTCTATGCTCCATGGTCCAGCTATTGAGCCCTTTAGGGCGGGGATAGCATAAACATCGATGGGTGCTTAGCTCAGCAGGGTCTGCAGGGGCCCCATGCTGCTGTAGATACGTAGGGCTTGCCACCAGCCGTGTTTGGGTGGTGCATAAAGACCAAGCAATATAATTCTCGGGTGGGACCGAGGTATGGCGTATCGCCAAGTCAAAGCCTTCATGTTCGAGAGTGAGCAATTGATCTGACAGATGCAGCTCAATATGTATATCGGGATAGCGCTGTAGGAAAGGGCCCAAGCGCGGCACAATTTGTTGTCGTGCTAGGGCGACCGGTAGAGTGAGACGTATGAGGCCAGCTGCCTGCTCGACTAAGTCTTGCAAACGAGCCACACCGTGGCGTAATTCATTAAATGAAGCCTGGGCTTGTTCAGCAAGGCGTTTACCAGCGTCGCTCAGTTGTACGCTGCGAGTAGTGCGCAATACCAACGGTAGGCCTATCTGTTTTTCCAATTCGCTGATGCGTTGACTAATAGCCGCTTTGCTTAGGCCTAGATATTGCGCTGTGCGGGTATAACTACCTTGTTGATGTAGCACCATGAGGCAATGTATGTGTGGCCAAAGCGTATTGATTGTTTTGTCATCCATGTTTTGATTGTTTGTTTTTATAAACAATAAGTCAATCTACCGCATCTAGGCAAGAGCCGTTTGCTTTTTTACACTAAGAAATAGTTGTATCACATCAAAGGAGACGAACAGTGAGTCAAAGCATTGCGCATTACATACAGGGCCAAGTGGTATCTGGTAGCAGTACACGTAGTCAAGAAATTCATAATCCCGCAACCGGCCAAGTCACAGGACGCGTGTTGTTGGGTACCGCTCAAGATGTCGACGCGGCTGTACAGGCAGCTAAAGCGGCCTTTCCTGCTTGGAGCGACACAGCCCCCATTCGCCGCGCACGTATTTTGAATGCTTTTTTGCAGCTTATGTATCAGCACCGCGATGAACTGGCTCGCCTGATCACCGCTGAGCACGGAAAGGTATTCACCGATGCGCAAGGTGAAGTGATGCGGGGTATTGAAATATTGGAATTTGCTTGTGGCGCCCCTCAGTTACTAAAATCTGATTTCACCGAACAGGTCGCTACAAATATCGATAACTGGACTTTACGCCAACCATTGGGTGTGGTTGCAGGAATAACACCGTTTAATTTTCCTGTGATGGTGCCTATGTGGATGTTTCCAGTAGCCCTAGCTACCGGAAATACCTTTGTATTAAAACCCAGCCCTACCGATCCTAGCACGAGCTTGTACATCGCTGATTTGCTCCAGCAAGCTGGCTTGCCTGATGGTGTTTTTAATGTGGTGCAGGGTGACAAAGAGTCGGTCGATGCGCTGATTGAGCATCCTGATGTGCAGGCTCTGTCGTTTGTGGGTTCTACGCCTGTAGCACAATCCATTTATGAGCGCGGCGCGGCGCATGGAAAGCGAGTCCAAGCGCTAGGGGGAGCAAAAAACCATTTAGTAGTGATGCCGGATGCCGATATGGATCAGGTGGTCGATGCTTTGATGGGGGCTGCTTTTGGTTCGGCTGGCGAGCGTTGCATGGCTATTAGTGTTGCGGTATTTGTGGGTGAGGGTACTGCCGAGCGTGTATTGCCTAAGCTATTAGCAAAAGCTCAGGCGCTAAAGGTGCAGGACGGTCGTGAGCTCTCTGCAGAAATGGGCCCCATTGTTACCCAAGCCGCTTTAGAGCGTATACGCAGTTATATTGCGCTCGGACAAGAGGAAGGGGCGACGCTGTTACTAGATGGACGAGGTTTTGACGCTACCCAAGCTGGTAAGGGATGCGAGCAAGGATATTGGTTAGGCGCCACTATTTTTGATCATGTCACCACGGATATGCGCATTTACAAAGAAGAAATCTTCGGCCCTGTGCTGGCGTGTGTACGGGTTGCGGACTTAGGCGCCGCAATGCGTGTAATCAATGAGCACGAGTTTGGTAATGGGGTTAGTTGTTATACCCGCGATGGGCATACAGCACGCGAGTTTGGTCGACGTATTCAGGTGGGAATGGTAGGTATTAATGTGCCTATCCCCGTTCCGATGGCGTGGCACGGCTTTGGTGGCTGGAAGAAAAGCTTATTTGGCGACATGCATGCGTATGGCGAAGAAGGTGTGCGCTTTTACACGCGTCAAAAAAGTATTATGCAGCGCTGGCCCGAAACTACCGAACATGGGCCCGAGTTTGTCATCCCTAGTAGTCAATAAGCAGACGTAGGCTTAGGCAGCCAGTTTTCGGGTAAAGCTGGCTGCCTTGATGGCGCTACTGGCTTGCTATTAACCGCCTCCTACAGCAACAACAATTTCAATGGTGTCGCCGTCCTGAAGCGCTGTGCTGGCGTGCTGGCTTTTAGGAACGATTTCCCCGTTGAGCTCAACGGCTATACGTTTATCGGCGTAGCCCAGATGAGTGATCAGCTCGGCCACAGAGTGGATGCCGGGGAAGGCCTCTGTAAGGCCATTTAAGATGATATTCATAACATTCCTATAAAACGCTGTCCTACCATGATGCTGAGGAGGTCACCGGTAAAAGTCGGTGTGCCTGCTGCATGTATTTATCGTATAGAGCCCAGAGTTTAAGACTGATGGGCAGCGGGAGCTGGTTGGGTATTACGGGTAAAAATAAGATCCCATACACCATGGCCCAAGCGTATACCACGATTTTCAAACTTTGTTAAAGGACGATAGTCTGGGCGAGGAGCGTAGTCGCTGAATTTATTGTCCAACATGGGCTCCGCACTCAGCACCGCTAGCATTTGCTCGGCATAGTTTTCCCAGTCAGTGGCGCAATGTATATAAGCACCTGGAGCTAGGCGGCTGACGAGCAGCTTGATGAAGGGCGCTTGAATTAAGCGACGCTTATGGTGCCGTGTTTTAGGCCAAGGGTCTGGGAAATAGATATGTATGCCCGCTAAAGAGCCAGGCTCAAGCATGTCTCGTACTACTTCCACCGCATCATGCTGAATGATGCGAATGTTGCTGATTTGCTCATCATCAATGCGCTTGAGCAAGGCGCCCACCCCTGCATTAAACACCTCTACGCCGAGAAAATTATCTTCGGGGCGGCTTTGCGCGATTTTTTGCGTGGTTTCTCCCATGCCAAATCCAATCTCCAGGATGGTTGGGGCTTGGCGATTGAAAGCTTGAGCCAGATTGAGTTTTTGAGGCTGATAAGAGAGTGACCATAAGGGCAATAAACGCGCCAGAGCCGCCTCTTGGCTAGGCGTAATATGGGCGCGCCTATGCACAAAACTGCGAATATGGGTTTGGCCAGAATCTGTATTGGCTACCTTGGGGTTGAGGATTGAAGCTTTAGTGTTACTCGAACTCATGACGGGAAATGCGCCATCGCGATTAGGCTTTGCGCTTGTGCAAAATTGGGAACCTTACATTGTAGTGATTATGACTGGGTAAGGGGGAGTGATCGCACGGACAAAGTGCCTGCTTGTGTCCATACCGCTGCAAGTCGAGCGTTTTCTATAGTGTTAATTTTAAATTATGTTTAGTCCTAAAGGACTTATTTCCGAGCTTTTTTTAAAAGATTGTCATTGGCGCGATAGTTATATTTAAGCTTTTACGATAGGTTTTTTTGTGTTTGAGAAATAAGAAGTTTTTCAGGGGTAAACCCGCTTGTTAGTATATGTAAAGGATTTTAGACTGAAAATAAAGGGTCGATTTTCGACATGCTTAGGTCCGTTATTAAGGCGGTCGTAAGTCGTTTGTATTCCTGGAGGGGAAATGCTCATAAAAATAATTGATGGTTTAAACGAGGCCGTAGGGAGAGTGGTCTCGTGTGTTGCCGCTATTTTTGCAGTACTTATTCTATTTGACGTGGTCATGCGCTATGTCTTTCATCTACCTACCCGTTGGGGTTTCGATGTCACCAAACAGTTGTTTGGCTTTTATTTCATTATGTTAGGGGGGTATGCCCTAAGACATCAGTCTCATGTACGGGTCGACCTTCTGATCGAGCGACTAACTCCAACTTGGCGACGTTGGGTAGAGGTTCTCGGCTATCCCATTTTTTTCTTCCCTTTTGCTTGGATTTTTATGAGCAAAAGTTATGAGTTCGCCTTGCGTTCTTGGAAGCAAGGTGAGACTACTTATGGTGCGGTGCAACTCCCTGTTTATCCCTTGAAAATGGCCATGACCGTGGCTGCGGTATTGTTGTTTATTCAAGGCGTATCTGAGTTTCTGAAATTAGTGCTCAATAAGGAAAATTAAACATGGGTGGCGAGTACATTGCATTGATTATGGCTGCATTACTGCTGCTCGGGCTCTTTATGGGGCATCCTTTGGCCTTTGTGCTGGGGGGAACGGCAGTTCTAGGGGCTTTTATAGCGGGTAAGCCATTAATTTTGGGTTTGGTGATTAACCGTATTTACGGCGAAGTATTAGACAATTTTACGCTGATAGCCATTCCGCTATTTATTTTAATGGCTCGATTTTTGTCTGATTCTGAAGTGACCGATAAGATGTTCGAAGCCTTACGTTTGCTAATGGCGAATGTGAGGGGTGGTTTAGCATTAGCAGTGGTATTTATATCTGTCTTGCTAGCAGCCACCACGGGCATTATCGGAGCATCGATTACGGTCACGGGGGTGATGGCTTTACGCCCCATGCTTAAGTATGGCTATAGTCCGCGTGTAACGGCAGGGGTGATTGCAGCCTCTGGTTGCTTAGGCATTCTGATACCCCCTTCCATTATGCTGATTTTGATGGCCAGCTATTCCCCCTTGTCCGTGGGTGAACTGTTCGCTGGGGCCCTGATTCCTGGGTTGCTGCTGGGGTTGCTGTATGCCATTTACGTAGTGTTCCTGGCTTTCGTGCGTCCTAAGGATGTACCGCGAGTCAGCTCCGAGGAGCGCATTAGCACAAGTGCTTTAGTCAAAATGCTGATTGTTGAAGCCGTACCACCCTTGGTACTCATTCTGGGCATTCTAGGCAGCATGTTGGCGGGTATTGCCACCGCCACCGAAGCCTCCGCGATTGGCGCGTTGTTGGCCTTACTCATTGTCATTATGCGCGGTAAGTTTAAGTGGGCAACGTTTTTTAGCGCGCTGAGCGAAACGGGGCGCACATCGGCCATGATTCTGTTTATTGTGGTGGGCGCGACGGCTTTTACCGGCGTCTTCAATGCCACAGGGGGGTTAGCGGCGGTTCAGACCTTTATGCGTGGCTTGGATATGGAGCCATGGATGCTGCTCACCGTTATGCTGCTGATTGTGTTTGTCTTGGGGTGCTTTTTAGATTGGACAGGTATCGTTTTACTGTCTTTCCCGATATTTTTACCGATAGTGCAAGAAATGGGCATTAGCCTTTTGTGGTTTGTGATTTTGATCGCGGTCGTATTGCAGACCTCTTTTCTCACACCGCCTTTTGGCTATGCCTTGTTTTACTTACGCGCTATCTCACCCCCTGAGGTTAAAACGAGCGACATTATTGCTGGGGTGATGCCATTTATAGGTCTGATTGTTGTGATGTGTTTGTTAGTGGCTGTGTTTCCTGATTTGGCGACATGGTTACCGAACAAACTCTATGTGAAATAACTTGGTTAAATTAATGCGACGTAGTTCGCAGGGAGGATGACATGAAACTCAAAATGAAAATAGGTTTAACGGTACTCGCTTCAGCGCTGTTAAGCACGACGGCCTGGGCTCAAAAGCATACCTGGACAATGACCAGTACTTGGCCTTCTTCTTTGGAGCTAATGGAGTTAGATAAAAAATGGGTGGAGTTAGCGAATCAGCTAACGGCCGGTGAGCTAAAGATAGACTTTCACGAGGGCGGCTCTTTAGTGCCTTCCGGTGAGGTCTTTGCGGCAGTCGAATCAGGGGCGATTCAAGCGGCCGGTGATTGGCCAGGTTACTGGGCTGGGCGTGATCCTGCGTTTTCTCCTTTGGCGACCCACTCCAGCTTGTTTAACGCCGTAGACTACATTAACTGGCTGCAGCAGTGGGGAGGCAATGAACTGTTTAATGAGGTTTACGGCAAGTTCGATATGGTCTACCTTCCTTATGGGGTGACCAATAATGAATCCGGCTTCCGCACTACCCAGCCTATACGTACGCTTGAGGACCTTAAAGGCAAGCGTTTGCGTTTATCTGGTTTAGAGCAGGGCAAAGTTTTAGAAAAGCTAGGTGGTAATCAGGTGTCTATGGCTGGGCAGGAGCTTTATCAGGCCTTGGAGCGCGGCGTGATCGATGGCGCGGAGTTCTCTACTCCTAACGTGGATGTGTCCGCAGGCTTACATCAAGTGACTAAGTTTTGGTCTACACCCGGGTGGCATCAGTCTTCGTCAACGTTTGGAGTGATGATTAACAAGGCTGCTTGGGATGCTTTGACCCCCGAAACACAGAATAAGTTAAAAATAGCGGCTGACGCAGCCATGCTGTGGTCGCTTTCTTATACTGAAAAAAGAGCGATCGATGGTTATGACACCTTTGCCAAGGCGGGAGTTGAAATTAATCGCATGGACGATGAATCTTTAGCAAAAATTCAGGAAGTCTCTAACCAGGCCATGATAGAGGTGGCGTGTAGTAGTCCTTTAGCCGCTAAGGTATACGTGAGCCAAGTTGAGTATTTGGATGATTATAAAAATTGGCGTGAGGCCTCTAAGCCCTATAACTTGGGACGTAATCCAAATGGCCCGGATCTGGACAAACTGAAAGCCTGTTTGAAATAAGTGATTAAGTAAACATTCAAACGCCCAACAGCTCACGCTGACTGTTGGGCGTTTTTTTTATCAATACAGGATGTTCCTTATATCCGTTCACCTAGTAGCTTAGACGCCAAAGAGGCGGTTTAAAGCCTGTTTTTACTCCCTTTTGTTGTATAACACCGCCTGGCCTATCTGTCCTTAGCGCCTGATTTCGCTTGGTGTTTAGACGCCCTCATGCTAAGGTTTGACTCAATTGGAAACATGCTATTGGGTAAGCTGTGCGCCGCTCTCCTTTTCTACTTTTGCCGCTGGTGATTCTATTGGCAGGCTGCCAGCGTTACGCGCCTAGCGTGTATATCGCTGGCTCTTATTTCCCCGCTTGGCTCATTTGTGCCGTGGTGGGGATTTTTGGTGCGTTGTTGCTACGAGTGGTGGCGATAAAAATTGGCCTGGAAGATATTTTGCCAGCTAGATTGCTGGTGTATGTGTGTCTTGCCTTAATTATTGCAATGCTTTTCGCCTACTTTGGCTTTACTTATTGATTATGGATAAAAATACTCAGCGCAAAGTGTTTGGCCGCTGCATTGCACTGTTGATCGTGCTGATCGCAATATTAGGGGTATGGGCATTTTGGAAGCACTTAGAGGTCAATCCTATGTCAGAGGATGCCACCATAGGTGCCGATGTCGTGCATATAAGCACCCCTGTACCCGGGCGGGTGCAAGAGTTTTATGTGAAAGACGGTAGCCGAGTTAAAAAAGGCGACTTGCTCTTTACTTTGGATCCCGTGTCGTATCGCTTACGAGTGGAGCAAGCTGAGGCCGAATTAGCAATGGCGGAAGACTTGCTTGACGCGCGCCAACGACAAATCCGTGCAGAAACTAAAAACAGTCATATTGCTGATGAGCAGATTACTCGTGCTCGAACTAATCTTGATTTGGCCGAACGCACGTTACAACGTTTGTTACCGTTGTCCAGTAAGGGCTATGTAACCCGACAGCAGATTGATGATGCGATGACGCTCAAGAAAGATGCTCAAGTAAGTTTGAATCAAGCATTGGCGCAGGCAGATGCGGCACAAGAGTTGATCGGCAAAGAGGGTGGAGCGCAGGCCGCTGTAAGGGTGGCGAGTGCCGCCGTAGCGTTAGCCAAAAAGGCTCTTAGTGATACCGAAGTGTATGCACCTCATGACGGTTTGATTGTGGGTTTGCGGGTGTCCAGCGGCGAATATGTAGCCCCTGATCAGTCTTTGTTTACGCTGATCAATACGGACACGTGGTTTACCACGGCTTTTTATCGTGAAACTGATCTATCTGCTATTCGGATTGGGGCGTGTGCATCGGTTTACATTATGGGGCAGCCTGATACCCCTTTGCAGGGTAAAGTGGAAAATATAGGTTGGGGCATAAGCTCCACAGACATGATAAGCCTACCGCGCGGTCTACCTTATGTAGAGAAATCATTAAATTGGGTGCGTGTCGCGCAGCGTTTTCCCGTACGTATTACGCTTACGCAGCCCGCACCTGCTAATTTATTACGGGTAGGAGCCTCGGCTAACGTGGTGGTTCGCGATGAGCAGCACTGCGAAAAATAGCAGCCTGCGTACTTTATTGTATGCAGGCCGCGAAGAATTACTTCCCTTTGATGGGCGATTCCAGATCGCTTGGCGGGTGGCAGCGCAATGTGCTTTAGCTGCCTTAGTCTTCATGACTTACGGTATACCTTTAGCCCCCATTGGCTGTTACTTGTTGCTGTTCATCGTTAAACGGGACAGTACCGAAACAACCTTGATGGCTATAGGAATTTCAATCTTGCTGTCACTGGTTGTCGGCATGATGTTTTTTCTTATACGCTGGAGTATTGATTACCCCATCTTACGTATGGTGGTGTTGGTGCTAGGCTCCTTTGTTTTTTTGTTTTTAGGCGCTGCCAGTAAATTAGGACCGATAGGAAATATTGTTGCCTTGGTCGTGGGCTTCATCATGACCATTATGAGCGACGTACCTTTTGGTGAAGTTGCCACTCGCGCTTTACTGTACGCTTGGTTAATGGGGCTCACGCCCATGGCGATTGTCGTATTGTTTAATACCTTCTTTGGCCGTTCTACCCCAAAACTGGTGCAAAGCACCATCTTAGAGCGACTTCACCAAGTGCATGCGGTGTTACAAGGTGCTGAGGGGCCTGATAGTCTGGAAAGTCTGTTAGCTGAGGGGAACTCCGAGCTCAACAAAAGCTTGGGCTTTACCAAGCTTTTGTATTTATGCTCCACTAAAAAGCGGCTTTTTTTACACAGTGCCACGGTCTATAGTTACAGGTTGATGCTTGCCGTACGTAATATGCCTGCAGATATCCCTGATAGCTTGCGACAAAATGTATTGGCTCAGTGTGAGCAGGCAATAGTCGCGGTGGAAAATATAGCGCCTCAAACTCCGTTAGATACTGCATCGTTTCAGGACAGTGTTTGGTACCTCGAGGTATCAAACAGCTTGCGCGCTATTACGCAAGCCCAAGTAGAAGTGGCACCGCCGGCCAGCAAAGAAGGGTTTATGTATCCCGATGCTTTTACGAATCCGGCTTATATATATTTTGCGCTGCGCACGACGGCTGCAGCCGTTATTTGCTACTGCATCTATACCGCCTTAGATTGGCAAGACATTCATACAGCCATGATTACGTGTTATGTCGTTGCCTTGGGCAGTACTGCCGAAACAGTGCATAAGCTTACTTTGCGTATCATTGGCTGTTTAATTGGGGCGTGTTTGGGTATTGCCTCGATAGTGTTTCTTATGCCCTACATGACAAGCATCTTCTCGTTGATGTTATTGGTATTTGTGGGCACGTTGATTGCAGGTTGGGTTGCCGCAGGTAGTGAGCGTATTGCCTATGCAGGAGTACAAATTGGCTTGGCATTTTTGATGACTGTGTTGCAAGGGTTTGGGCCCACGATGGAAATCTCGGCGGCGACCGATCGTATTATCGGTATTTTATTGGGTAATACAGTGTCTTTTTTGGTGTTTACGCTGTGGTGGCCTACATCGGTGGTTGTGGCTGCACGGACCAACTTAATCAAGGTCTGCACTAGCCTAGGTATTTTGACGGAGAAAGCCGGCAAAACGGGTGACCCTGCTACAGAAGAGCTAGCGGCCGCGATGGAAGAAATTGAAAAAGTTCGCGAGAGTTTGCAAATGAGCTTGTTTGAGCCGCGCAATGTACGTGCCTCGGCAGACGAAATTGCACAGTTGCGTGGCTTGCTAGAGCATGCTGAGCAGCTTTGCCGGTTACTCCCTTTTGAGTTTAGTAGAAATAATCCTGCATACAGGCAGGCAGTAGAAGAGCTGCCCAAATGGCGACAATCTCTTAATTCCATGAGCACATGACCGTCACTACATTGTTTAACTTCTCTATGTACCGCTCTACTTGTCGTGTAGCGGCAGTCACTGTACTAAGCGTGCTGGTGCAGGCATGTGCGACTGATGCTCTAAAAAATGCCCCCCAGGCGGCGGATAAGCCTTGGCAACCTTTTGTAGAGCAGGACGCTACTCCTCAAACCAAGCCAACGGCGTCTAAGGGGCTGGATTTTAGTGTGCCAGCCAATTCCCGTGTTAGTCAGATTCGTCCTGCACCCGTTTTATTAAGTGATCATTCCTATAGTTTGTACGAGTTGATCGATATTGCGCAGCGAGAGAATCCGTCTACGCGGCTGGCTTGGAATACCGCCAGGCAAGCAGCCTTAACGCAAGGCATGGTAGAGGCGACCTTTTTACCCATTATTTCGGCGCGCGTGATAGGTGGGTGGGGGCATAGTCGTTCCCCGATTAATTTACCGTTTATGGGCGAGACCGATATTAATGTTCGGGCTCAAGGGGTCGTACCCGCTTTAGCCCTTGAGTGGTTACTTTTTGATTTTGGGCAACGACGCGCCCTGGCCGCGGGGGCAGGGCATTTGTCTGATGCCGCTAACGTGTTGTTTAATGCCGCTCATCAAAAAGTGATCCGTGATGTTACCCATTCTTATTATCAATACGGTCTTAGCCGTGAGCGTGTACGCATTACCGAGCAATCGTATCGAAATGCTCAGCAAGTGGCTCAAGCGGTGCAAGAGCGCTATCAGGCGGGTGTAGGCACCTCGGTCGAGTCTGCCATTGCCACTCAACATGTGGCTCAAGCACGTTTACGTAAGGTGACAGCAGAGGGGGTGCACACGACCGCCTATCAGAACGTTTTGGCTGCCGTAGGGTTGCCAGGAAATAGTCAAATCGCATTGAGTACTCAAATGAGCCGCCCGCTGGAGCATATTTCGGCGGAGCTAGCCGATGAGGCGATTGAGCAGGCTTTGTCGCAACGCCCTGATGTGTTGGCGAGTTACTCAGCGCTACAAGCGGCCCAAGAAGGAGTGAAGGCTGCTGAGGCAGAGTTTGCTCCTAAAGTTTTTGTGGCGGGTGTCGTGGCACATACACGTAGTGAGTTTGGCGTCAATAACTTACCGGATTGGCAGCGACGCTCGTTTCCCTCCGCTTTGATGGTGGGCCTCAATTTACCTATTTTTGATTCAGGCTTGCGCGCTGCACGGTTAAAAGATGCACAGATCAGCGTATCTAAAGCTGAGGATATGTTCCAGAAGCTGCAGCAAGATGCGATGCGTGAAATGATTGCGATGCATTCACTGTTACGCTCGGCACTTGCGGCTTACCAAGCGGCGGGTGAACTAGAGCAGGCGGCACAGATTGCTTATGATGCCGCTTTGGATGCATACAAGTATGGTGTGGGTACTATTACTCTGGCGCACGAGGCCTCAAGCGGGTTGCTGGATGCACAGTTAGCACGCGCTGATGCCCATGTGGCGGCGTTGAATGCCGCGGCTGATTTGGCGTTTCTGATGGGAGAGATGACCAGTGCACCGCAGCCGTAGCCTCTTTTTACGCCGCCATATCACTGTGGTGAGCTGTAATCTGAGGTGAGTACCGCACAGCTTATTCTAGCCCGACTCGAACTGGCTAAAACCTACGAGGCGTGGGGCTGCCTTTATGCGGTAGATGCCGAGCAAGTATTAAACCAAGCCGTTCAACAAGACTCGCGACGTTTACGAGGCCAGTTTTTGGGGGCGTTAACGGGTGTATCGGTGGTAGTCAAAGACAGTATTGATTGCTCCGGCCTGCCTACCACCGGAGCGACGCCGGCTTTAGCTCACCATATTGTCCAACACGATGCTCCGATTGTGCAGCGTTTACGCCAAGTCGATGCCCTATTGTTGGGCAAAACCACCATGCATGAGTTGGGTTTAGGCGTCTCAGGGGTGAACTACCATGATCACTATCCCTGCGTACGGAACGCGATTGATCCTCGCTATGTGGCGGGAGGTTCTTCGGGGGGCACGGCTGTAGCCGTAGCATTAGGGATTGCAGACATTGGTTTGGGCACGGATACCGGTGGCTCGATTCGCATACCTGCGTCGCTAAATGGCGTGGTTGGCTTACGTCCCACTCAGGCTCCTACCAGCCAGTACGGAGCCTGTTATAGCACGCAAGGATGTCTACCTTTATCGCCTAGTCTGGATACTGTAGGACCCATGGCACGCGACGTGTCTAGTTTGATCCGTTTTGATACGTGTTTACAGGGGCAGGCTACAGATAGACAGGAGTTTTCAAGAACGGTACGTTTTGGATTGCCGTTGAGCTTATGGACCGCTTTGCACCCAGAAGTAGAGTCTGTTGCCAAACACGCTTGTCATCAGCTAGCGCGTCACGGAATAGAGCTGGTGGATGTTGATATTCCGGATTTGCTGGCTTTAGCCCGTACCTTGTTATTTGATCTCTGTATGTACGAGGCAAGACCAGCCTTGCAGGCTTATCTTGAACGGCACGGGCTATCGCCTGCATTGTCTTTAGCGCAACTGGCTCAGCGTATTGCGAATCCTGAGGTTCAAGCCGTATTTCGGGATTACATCCTCCCAGGCTTTTCAGTCCAAGCTTGGCAGCAATCGCGGTTTGAGCGTCAGCCTTTATTATTGAGTCGTTACTTGGCTTGCTTAAACCGTTGGCGGCTGGATGCCTTATGCTTCCCGGCAGTGGCTACATTACCCCCGTTGTGGGAGGAGGAGATGTGTAGGGGTATGGTTGAATCTGATGGGAAATATGACAGTTCATTTGCTACGCTAAGCCGCAATGCAGCCTTGGCGTCTGCAACAGGTTCGCCCGCCGTAGTACTGCCGGCAGGGTATAGCAAGCAAGGCTTGCCTATAGGGATGGAGTTATGCGGCAGGCCGGGAGAAGATAGCTACTTGTTGCAATTGGGGCTTTTGGCTGAGCGTATTTGGGCAAGTTGCTAAGCAACCTGCCCATGCCAGTAAGACTAAGACCGGTAATCGGCGTTAATCGTCACGTATTCGTGTGAAAAGTCGCACGTGTAGACGGTTTCAGTTGTTTTTCCACGGCCTAACGACACACGTACTAGTATTTCAGCTTCTTGCATAATACGTTTGCCGTCGGATTCTTGGTAATCGGGGTTACGTCCTCCGTCGGTGGCCACTAACACGTCACCTAACCACAAGCGTAGTTTGCTTACATCTAGGTCGTGTATGCCGGCATAGCCGATGGCACATAAGATACGGCCTAGGTTGGGATCAGAGGCAAAGAAAGCTGTTTTGACTAAAGGCGATTGGGCGATGGAATAAGCTACTTTTAAGGCTTCATCAGAGTCGCGCGCGTCGTCTACCTGTACTGTGATGAACTTGGTGGCACCTTCCGCATCACGCACTATTTTTTGTGCGAGATCGCTGGCGGCGGCAATCAGAGCATCGAGCAGCTTATTGTAATTAGGGTCGGCAATGGAGTCGATCTGTACACCGCTTTTGCCTGTTGCCATCATGATAAAAGAGTCATTGGTGGAGGTGTCACCATCGACGGTAATACGGTTGAACGAATGATTGGCCGCTGTCTTACAAATGTCTTTTAGCAATGCGGGGGCTATACCTGCGTCTGTGGCCAAGTAACCTAGCATGGTCGCCATATTGGGACGTATCATGCCGGCGCCTTTACTAATGCCTGTAATGGTGACCGTTTTGCCGCTTAGCTGTAGTTGTGTGGAATATATTTTAGGCAGAGTATCAGTGGTCATGATGCTGTGCGCTGCCTCGAACCAATTAGTGGCTTTTAAATCAGTAACGGCTGCTGGTAAACCACCGATTAGCCTATCCATAGGTAGGTTTTCTAGAATAACCCCTGTGGAGAACGGCAAGATTTGTTGTGGTCGTAGGTGCAATAACTTAGCCAATTCAGTACAGCTTTGGCGGGCATCAGCAAGCCCTTTTTCACCGGTACCTGCATTGGCATTGCCAGTGTTAATCAACAAGGCACGGATCTCATCACCCGTAGCCAAATGGGCTTCACACACCTGTACGGGAGCGGCACGAAAGCGATTGGTGGTAAATACCCCGGCGACACTGCTTCCAGGGCTGAGTGTGATAACGGTTAAGTCACGTCGATGAGCTTTACGTATGCCTGCCTCTGCAATACCGATCTCTACACCGGCTACAGGAAAAATATCGGATTCGTTGGGAATGAACAGATTGACGGCCATGATGCTAACCCGCTAGGTTGATAGACGACACAAAAATACTAATGATACTTGTATTTACGCCGTCCTGATACAGAAGCTGGTATCAAGAAGCGGCGGCCACGGTGAGGGTGTTGTTACGTGCCGTGACTTTGAGCGCCCCAAGCGCGTGAAAGAGGTTTAAGCGCGTATCGGCGGGCATATCTGCAAACACCTCAGAGAGCCACTCTTCATGCGAGCTGGCCATCTTTTTGAATTGTCGCTTGCCTTTAGAAGTTAGACGTATCAATGAGCTGCGGCGGTCGGTAAGAACCTTAACTCGTTCGACCAGACCTTCTTTTTCGAGTTGATCAGTGATACCCGTTATGTTGCCGTTAGTGACCATCATGTGGCGCGACAGTTCACTCATTTTAAGGCCACTAGGGTAGCGCTGTAACTGGGCCATTAAGTCAAAGCGCGGCAGGGTAGTTTGATGCTCAGTACGCAGACGGCTGCGTATGTGCCCTTCGACTAGCGTGGCGCAAGCCATCAGCCTTAACCACAGGCGGGTATCCAGATGGTCATCATTACGAGCGCGGCTTTCCAAGTCGGGAATAGCAGGAGAGATAATAGATGCGGAGATATCGTTCATGGTTGTACAGACAAAGTCGCTAGGAGGAGAGCCAAAAATACAGTGATTCATGGGCGCGACTGCAGCTTGCAGGTGAAAACTGTTGCGCTAAAAAATGATTTTAAAACATCAAACTGGTATTTGGCGTTGAGAGAGATCAAAGTAAACAAATATTAATGCCACGTTATCCCTAATAAGGATGACGACTTATTTTAATTAAATACGAAATGTAGGTTAAAAATCAAGGTCTAAAATATGTTCGGGTTTAATTTGAAACCTTGCAGTGATATTTCTATGAAATATCTAATCGTGATTTTTGTTATTTTTAATCGATGGAAGCCGGCGTGGGTGCTTGTTTTGATGTCTATATTGATGTGTTAGTTAGTTATTTTATAGCGTACTAAGTCAATAGATACTACACGTTTGGTCAATAAGTAGTAAAAATCTTGAAGTTAATGAAGGTAATGTTCAGGTTTTTATTCAATGAGAAGAAATGACCTGCCGCTTGGTGAGACTTTCGTCTACCATGTCAATGCAGTAAGAAATGTATATATAATATTTTTGCCGTTTATATTTCGTTATTTTGCAAATTTTTTGAGCTAAAAAAATTAAACGGGAACTTAATCCCGTTTAATTTTGGTCTCCGCAATCGATGACGTTCGTGCCGGCAGAGGCGGCTATTGTTAAGCTTTTAGTTGAGCAAAGGCCTGCTGAGCCCGAGAGATGGTGTCTGCAATGATCGTAGAGTCGTGCGTTATGGAGACAAAGCCAGCCTCAAACGCAGAAGGAGCAAAATACACTCCTGCGTTTAACATGGCATGAAAAAAGCGTTTAAAGTCGTCAATATTGCTGGTGGCGACATCGTTAAGTGAACGAGGTACGGTGGGACTAAAGTAAAATCCGAATAAACCGCCTTCATGATCCACGCTGAACTCAATCCCTTCTTGTTGGGCTGCGCTTTGCAGACCTTGCATCAATTGAGCGGTTTGGGCAGTCAGTTGCTCATAAAAGCCTGGCTGGCTAATTTTACGTAAAGTGGCTAAGCCACCAGCGACGGCGACTGGATTGCCAGATAGTGTGCCAGCTTGGTATACGGCACCGATTGGTGCAATGGCTTGCATCACGTCACGACGGCCACCGAAGGCGCCAACGGGCATTCCGCCACCGATTACCTTGGCCAAAGTGGTTAGGTCGGGACGGATATTATGGAGTCCTTGTACGCCTTGCAAGCCTACCCGAAATCCGGTCATTACTTCATCGAAAATTAAGAGTGCGCCATACTGGGTACATAAAGCACGCAGCCCTTCCAGAAAGCCTGGAGCAGGGCGTACAAAGTTCATATTGCCAGCGATAGGCTCAACAATAATACAAGCGATTTCATCGCCTTTTTGTTGGAAAACGCTTTCTACCTGATCGAGCTGGTTATAGTCTAAAACGATTGTGTGCTCGACGAACTCAGTGGGGACTCCAGCCGAGGTTGGATTACCGAAAGTGAGTAAACCCGAGCCTGCTTTAACGAGTAGGCTATCGGCATGGCCATGGTAACAGCCTTCGAATTTAATGATTTTTTTGCGATTGGTGTAGCCGCGCGCCAGACGAATAGCGCTCATGGTAGCCTCGGTGCCAGAGCTGACCAAACGTACCTGCTCGATTGAGGGAATCAATTGGCAGATGGTTTCTGCCAATTCTATTTCGCCTTCCGTAGGGGCTCCATAGGACAGCCCAGTAATGGCGGCCTCTTGCACTGCTCGTACGACGTCATCATCGGCATGGCCCAAAATAGCGGGGCCCCAAGAGCCTACATAGTCGATATAGGCTTGGTCATCGGCATCCCAGATATAAGCCCCTTTGGCGCGGCTGATAAAACGAGGTGTGCCACCGACTGAGCCAAAGGCTCGCACGGGTGAGTTGACACCGCCGGGGATTGAGCGGCAGGCGCGCTCGAAGAGTTCCTGATTTTTAGACATAATAGGTTTTCCAAGCAAATGAGCAATGAATAAGAGTCAACGGTCTAGCGTAGGGCAGCAAACAGTTGGGCGTAGCGTTGCGCTTGTAAGCGCACGTCACTGGCTTCAAAAAGGCCACTAATGACAGCCAGGCTATGGGCACCCGCTTGTATAACAGCGGTAGCGTTATCTACGTTAATGCCACCGATAGCAACAATGCGGGGTTTGATAGGGAGATCTAGGGAGTCAGACCATTGGCGCGCTGCCCGTATTGTACTGAGCTGGGCGCGGGGAGCATCGGGTTTGACGCTGGAGGGGTAAACAGCACCAAAAGCTACATAATTAGCCCCTTGTTGCCACGCCTGCTGCGCTAGTTCTAGACTGTTATAGCATGAGCTGCCTAAGAAGGCTGTTGGGCCTAATTGAAGGCGGGCTTGCTCAATAGAGCCGTCGTCTTTGCCTAAATGCACGCCTTGTATCGAATATTGGCTAGCCCATTGCCAGTGGTCGTTCAGGAGCAAAGGAAGGTCTAGGGACTGACATAGTTGGCTTAAAGAGTGGAGCTGCCCCTGTCGCTCAGACTCGCTGCCCTGTTTGCGGCGATACTGCAGCACTTGCATACCTCCTGCATGAGCAGCTTCGACTGCCGTTAGCAAGCGTGCAGTGTCTGCCCATTCGGGAGTAATGCCATATAAACCGACGGGGAAAGCAGATAGTAAAGAGTTAGTCATCATTGCGAGAAAGGCGATTAAGTTGACGATGCCCCATGCCAAGCTGGAAAGAGTGCTGGCTGGCAAGCTCTAGCTGCTCTATGCTCAGTTCTACTGCAGCACCCAGCTCATTGCCTTGTGCCAAGTAAGCGCAGATAGCGGTGCTAAGAAAACTGTCTAGGTCTTGTTGGCGCACCGCGTTAGGCAGGGGGATACGGTAATCCAATTGGTCGACATGGCTGAAAAACTGATAGGTGGGCATCCCTTGTTGAGAGTTGCCCCCCGTACAAAGAACATGATCGGCACCTGCTTGTAACAGTTGTTGTACGGGTGAGGTGTCCTCGCTGAGTAAGCCTTCGGACTGCCATTGCAGCAAACTGGTATAGTCCACTACCACTAAAGCGGTTTGTGGTAGTACGAGTTTGTATAGCGCATCGAAAGTGTCTTCAGGCCAGCACGGGTCTAATAAAGCTGTCTCGGGTAATCCAGTAAGGTGTAGGACGAGCGGGACCTCGTTATAATCCGCACTGACCTCGGCTAATAAGCTGGCGACTTCGGGGCTGTATACTGGCCCTGATTTAATCGCTTGTATGGATGAGTCTTCGAGCAAACAGCGTAATTGATCGTCTATGATCTCGTCGGTGAGTAACTGCACATGCTCCAGCTTGGCGCTGTCGCGCACGAGTAAAGAGGTAGGCACACTCAAGGCGTGACAGCCTAGCTGTGCACTATTGAGTACATCTGCGGGTAGGTAGGCGGCGCCACTGGGATCGTAAGGGCCCAGAATTAGCGCAACGGGAAGAGAAAGCATGCCTTTTTCTGAGGTCATTGAGTAGGGGAACAAGTAAGATTACCCTGAAGGGCTGGTGTTTAGTAATATTGTCCCCATTTTAATAGATGGAACCGCTTTGCAAGCAAATCGGTCTATGGTTTAACAAGTTAGGAATACTATGCGTACTTGGATGTGTCTGATCTGTGGTTGGATCTATGATGAAGAAGCGGGCTTGCCAGAAGAGGGCATCGCCCCAGGTACACTATGGGAAGATGTACCGCCGAACTGGGTGTGCCCGGAGTGTGGCGCACGGAAGGAAGATTTTGAGATGATCGAGGTTTAATTCTGCCTTTATTTATTTTTCATTTAGTAGTGAGGCGCTTATGACAACGACGAATACATCGCCAATGATTCAAGAAAGCGCCGATCTGACTCACCATTTACTGTTGGCCATGCCGCGGGTGGTATCGGGCAGTTTGGCCGACAGTGTGATTTATGTTTGCGAGCATAACGATCAAGGGGCTTTAGGCTTAGTGATCAATCGTGTGACCGACTTGAGCCTGATTGACATGCTGGGGCGCTTGAGTGTGCCTATTCTTGATCCGTCTGCCTTGCAAGATAGGCAGGTCATGTTTGGTGGCCCGGTGCAAACAGACCGGGGCTTTGTGCTCCACGATGCCCAAAAGCCGTATAGCTCTAGCTTGGCAGTGGGGGCGCTAACCTTAACTACGTCGCGCGACGTGCTTGAGGATATCGCACAGGGCCATGGGCCTGCCCACGCGCTAGTCACTTTAGGCTACGCTGGCTGGGATGCTGGCCAGCTAGAACAGGAAATGTCACAGAATGCCTGGCTGAATGTGAAAGCCACTGACGAAATACTGTTTGAAACGCCTTTTGAACAGCGCTATGAAATGGCCTTGGCTTTGCTGGGGATCAATCCTATGATGCTCACCGGTGATGCAGGTCATGCCTGAAGAAACACTTATTGCGTTTGATTATGGCTTAAAAAAAATTGGTGTCGCCTTGGGGAATACACTGACTCGCCAAGCGCGACCCTTATCAATTTTAAGGCCAGTGACGCGAGCGCAGCGCTTTGATCTCATACAGCAAGTGTTGCGCGAGTGGCAGCCGAATCGTTTAATTGTAGGTTTACCTTTGACCAGCGAGGGTGGGGAGCAGTATGCTTCGCTACGCTGCCGACGATTTGCTAATCAATTGTATGGTCGGTTTGGCTTGCCAGTTGAACTGGTAGATGAGCGTGAGTCTAGTGTGCAAGCGCAAGAAATGCTTAGTAGCCACGACGAGGATGATGCCGTAGCAGCAAGCATAATTTTACAACGCTATCTGGATTATCTTTCTTAGTTGTTGCTATATCTTGAGGCCATATTAGCTTGAGCACTCTTCGATTTCTTCTACGTGCCACTGTTCTCGTGCTTTGGATTGCGGTTGGCTTGCTGGTGGCATTATTGCTCTTCCCTGTGATTGGGCAAGCCACTCGGCGTTGGTTTGTCTTGCGCATGTCACGCTTATTGATGCATATATGTGGCGTAAAAGTGCATATTACGGGTAGCGCTCCAGTGCTTGAGCGACCTATTCTCTATGTCAGTAACCATATTTCTTGGCTCGATATTTTTGTGCTGAACAGCGTGCGCTGCACCTCCTTTATTGCGAAAAGCGAGATTCGAAACTGGCCTGTGGTGGGTTGGCTGGTAGCAGCAGCAGGGACGATATTTATTGAGCGAGGCCAACGCCATGCGGTTAAAACCGTGGGCACCCAAATGACGGCGTGTTTTGCTCGCGGGGATGCAGTGGGTTTGTTTCCAGAGGGCACCACTTCTACAGGCATGGATGTACGGAATTTCCATTCCAGCTTATTTGAAGCGGCGCTAGGTTTGGATATAGATATTCAGCCGGTTGCATTACGTTTTTTCCAGCGTGGGCAGCGTACTGAACGTTTTGCTTTTGTTGGCGATCAATCGTTGGTGCACAATATTTGGGTGCTGCTCAGTGCTCGCGATGTGACAGTGGAAAGTCATTTTCTATCTCCCCTGACAGCACATCAATGCAAAGAGTGGGGGCGCAGCTTAACAGCACAGCACACACGGGAGCAAATATTGGCAGTAATCGTGGATCAACAAGCCAGCCCAAGCTAATCCATGTGTTCTAGTTAGGCGCCAGGTTTTAGGGCTGCCGTGCAATGCACCTGTACGAGCTTGCGGTCATGGAGGCGTAGAGCACTAAGCTGGCGTCCCCATACGCAACCACTATCTAAACTTACTAGTGTGGCTTGTTGAAAAAAGCCCAAGGTAGACCAATGCCCGAAAATAATAGGGGTATGAGCACATGCGCGGTTGGGTAGTTCAAACCATGGCAGCATCCCCGAGTCGGGATCGGGTGCATCTTTATATTTAAAGTCCATGCTGCCATCAGGCCTACACATACGCATGCGAGTCAGGGTATTAATAATGGCGCGCAAGCGCTTGGTGTCTGTTAGGGAATCGTGCCACGTATCAGGTTCGTTACCAAATAAACTACCAATTTGTGCTTGCCAGTCGGAGGACTGCAGTACGGCTTCAACTTCTTTGGCATATAAGCAGGTTTGCTCAGCACTCCACTCGGGCTGTACACCTGCGTGCACCATGAGGTGGCCGTGGTCGTAAAGAGCTAAGGGCTGATGACGTAACCACTCAACTAGCTCGGGTAAGTCTGGAGCGTTTAATAGTTCAGAGAAGGTGTCGTGCTTGCCTTGCTTTCGAGCTTTCGCTAAAACAGCCAAAAAGTGCACATCGTGGTTACCTAATACACAACGTGCTCGATCGCCGAGACTTTTAATTAATCGTAAAGAGCCTAGAGAATCTGGGCCACGATTGATCAAATCACCGGCGAACCAAATTTCGGCGTGAGGATCCGCTTGTAGGTCTGGCTGAGCAAGTAGTTTTTCTAGGGAGTGGCAGCAGCCTTGTATATCACCAATAGCCCAGACGACAGGAGTAGTATGCATAAGTTTTTAGTTAGTAGTACTGCTTGAACGCCGCAGGTGATGTCTGTTTTCCATATGGAGTAAGGCGAGTATGGCCAGCAGCATAGCGATAACATTAGGCATTATTGCCGTGACCCAGGCAGGCAAGTCGCTCAGCATAGCCACATTAAGGGCCAGTTGGTTAATCATGAAAAAGCCCACCCCTAGTAAGATTCCGGTAAACACCTTTGTACTAACTCCCCCGTGGCGGGTTTGCATTAGCGCGATAGGGGTGGCAATGGTGATCATCACGAGTAAGGTAAACGGGTAGGCTACTTTGCGCCATAAGGCGACGACTTGGCGCTTAGTTTGTAACTTGTTGCTGTCTAAGTAATCGATATAATCGACCAGATCAAGGATTGACATGCGCTCAGGGGTCAGCACTCGGGCGATGAGGCGTTCCGCAGTGAGGCTGGTGGAAATCTCATGCTGATCTAAATGGGCCAGTTGCACTAAAGGGTCAAGCGGTGCTTGGGCATTTTTCAATGCCTGAATGGCTTGCGCATCAAAAGTGGTTTGGGTCAGGTTTTCCAGTACCAATGTGTCGTTGTTGAACTGACCACTAGGCGCTTGAGTAACGGCACTGAGTGTTTCATCGGTGAGAAAATCATAAAGGGTAATGTCACTGACTCGACCATTACCATGTAACTGCGAAATATTGATGATCCGGATGCCCCCTGTGGGGCTGTTTTCCTTGAACCAGTAGCCGCTGTCTAGGCGACCTCCACTGGAGCGCCCCAGCAACACCATACTTTGCTCACTGGCTTTGGTTTCGGCAGCAGGGGTAATGTATTCAGAAAGCAAGAACGCACCAGCTACTAACGGCAGAGTGACGACCCATAGCATGAGCATCAGACTGATGCCGCTTACCCCAGAAACGCGCAGAATAACGAGTTCATTGCGTTGTGCTAACCCCGCTAAAGCTAAGATGGCGCCGATCAGCAGGCCTATGGGTAGTAAGTCATAGAGACGGGTAGGCAGCTCGAGTGCCTGTACATAAAACAGGTTGAGCAAGGTGAATCGGGTGCCCACCTTGTCGAGCTCCTCTATCATGGCAAAGAAAGTAAATAGGCCTAGCAATGCAAGTAGCACGACGGCGCTAGAGCGATAAATTTCCGAGGCGATATAACGGCGGGCTGTGCGCATGTAAGAAGTTGGGATGCTTAAAAACGGTTAAGGCAGAGGAACTTGGCGTAGCCTAGCACTGATAGTGCGTGTACGGGATTGTAAATATGGGCTATCACGTCGTTTGTCGTAGTACGAAGGGTTGGGTAGCATCGCTGCTAGCCGTGCGGCCTGTGGTGCAGTGAGTTGCGCAGCTGTGCCGCGATAATAATGCTCTGCCGCGGCTTGGGCTCCAAAAGTGTGCGTGCCCCATTGGGCAATATTCAAATAGAGTTCAAGTATGCGTTCTTTACTCATTGCAGCCTCGATCATGTAAGTGAGTATGAGCTCTTGACCTTTTCTGAAGTAGCTGCGTGAGTTTGATAAAAAGAGATTTTTAGCCAGTTGTTGCGAGATCGTGGAGCCTCCACGGCGACGGTCAGAGCCTTGTGCCGCTTGTTGTCGATTATATTCCCAAGCTTGGCGGATGGCAGCCCATTCTATGCCGTCGTGACTTAGAAAGTTGGCATCCTCTGAGGCAATCACTGCTCTTTTCAAATTATTGCTGATTTTGTCGTACGCTACCCATTGATAGTTGATTTCTGCATCGGGCGCTTGCACGCGTAGAGTTTGCAGTTGCGCCTCCATAACCGGAGTCATACGCGGCGCGTTGACTCGGTACCAAAGCACCATCATGAATAATAGGCATTGGTAAAGTAATACGCCTGCTATCAGCACTGCGATAGCAATGACACTGAGTTTGAGTTTGTTAACTGTGCGCAGGCTCACCGATGCTCTGCCGCCAGTTGTGCGCGCAAATGCTCAAGCACCGGCACGATGTTGGGTTTATAACCATTCCAGATCTCAAAGCTGGCAGCCGCTTGGGCAACGAGCATGCCTAAGCCATCACTACGATGGGGGGCAGCAGAGCAACTTAGCATAAAGGCGGTTGGCCGGTCCGCATAGTACATATCGTAGGCCAGAGCCTGTGCCGTGAACCGTACTAAAGGCAAGTCAGGTGCGTGGGCACTCATGCTTGAAGAGGATGCATTAATGACGATGTCCCAGTCCCCCGCATGATCCTCCAGCCCACCCGTGCTTACCCTGTGCGAATACTCTGGGGCGTGTTCAGCGAGGTTGGTGTGTAGCGCTGCAGCACGACTGCGTGTGCGGTTGATAATATGCACTTGCTGGCAACCTTGCTCTAGTAAGGGGAAAAGTACACCGCGCGCTGCACCCCCAGCACCAATTAATAGAATTTTTTTCCCTTCGGGAGCATGGCCTAAACGTATTAAGTCGGTACATAAGCCAATGCCATCGGTATTGCAGCCGTGTATTGCTCCGTGTTCATCCTGCCACAGTGTATTGACGGCTGCGGCATGTCGCGCTCGAGGGCTAAGATTGTGTGCCGCGAGTTGATAGGCTTGTTCTTTGAAAGGCACGGTGACATTGAGCCCTTTACCGCCTTGCTGTTGAAAAAAATCCATACAGCACGTTGTGAAATCATCTAATGGGGCCAAAATACGCTCGTAACTCAGTGATAGCCCGGCTTGCTGCGCAAACTGGGCGTGGATAGCAGGTGAGCGGCTGTGGGCAATAGGGTTGCCGATAACACCAAAGCGTAGCGGAGTAGAGGAATGGCTCATAAGTAGAAAAGGGTGAGTGAGGCTCGCAAGCATAGGAAAGAGCATTAAGTAAAACAGGATTTCACGTGTTCCTCAAGTATTCCAAGCTTAAATGGCAAGAAGGTGCTTTTAGGGTGCGTTTTGAGTGCTCAGGCCCCCTTCGGTGAAATGCCAGTAACGAGTAATCACTAGCACTTCGGAGTCAGGGGCCACATGGGTGGGAATGGGGTTAAAAGGCGCTGCTAGTTGCACGATACGTTGAGCCGCTAAATTAAGTTCAGGATGACGCGCAGCTTGATCCACTTGAGTTTTCAATACGGTACCGTCACGTAATATAAAAACGCTCAGTTGCAAGCTGCCATGTAGCTTGTGCTGTCCTTGGTGTGGATAATACTGGGTGCCTGTATGTTCTATTTTTTGTCGCCAGTTTTCTACGTACTCAGCTTCGGGTGCGGCCATGGACGACGGTGCAGCATAGTGAAAACGCGGGCGTTGCTGGTAGCGCGTGATGTCGCGTTCAATTTGTGCTACTTGGGCATGTGCTATCAGTTCAGCCTGATTGAGTTCATCTTTGCCTGAGTGGCTAGCGTCGCCGGTATAGTCTTGCTCGGGAGTATTGGTGGGCGCGCGCGTTTGGCTTTGTAACTGGGTAAGTAAACGTTGCTGAGTTTGCTCAAGGTTGTGTTGACGCTTTTGCATTGCCCGTAGTACCAGTTCATTGGGATCGGGCCAAGCTGTATAGGGTAGTGGACTGCTGGCTTGCCCTTGATCGTCGCTGCCACCGCCTTCCAAGTTAGCTTGCGCTTTAATCAGCGCTTGTAAAGGAAGCTCTTGGGTGCTGAAGTTAACCAGACTAATCGTTAAATTCTCGACGTCACGCGGGGCAGGTGCGGCCACAGGCCAGAAGATAATCAGTAGGTGTACCATCGCGGACAAGGCGATGGCCCACCAAAGGTAATCTTGCTTGCTGTTGGCCTGATACATATGTTTAGCCCAACGATGAGTCCCGCCAACGACATTCTAGCTCTAGGGCAAGTTCGTCAAAGCGCAGGATATCTAAACTGAGCTCTTGTCCTCGCTCCATGGCGGGAAGTCCAGGTACACGTATTACCAGCGGAGCTTGTGCCAAGCGCACTAGGTCTTCTTTGATCACGTGAGCTTGTACGGTTTGAAGCTGGTTTTGTTGTAGCCAGCGTAAGCACCAATAACGTTCTAGGGTATTTTGGTAGTCTGACCAAGCGCCATACTGATTCTCAAAAGTGTTGATGATCGCGTAAAGGTCAGCATCTTTGGGTTGAAATGGCGCCGCTAAACGCGCTGAAATGCCATGTTCGGCGGCCGCAATAAGTTGACCTTGATTAATTAAATCTACATAGCGCCGCAAGGGCGAGGTCGCCCAAATATACTGGGGGACGCCGATGGAGTCATGGGGGCCAGGGGTAGTGGACATACGTGTACGCATATACTGCTGGGAGCGAAATACCCCAGGTACATTGTGTTGCGCTAGCAAACCGCCCCAAAGCTGATTGGCCAAGATCATGTATTCGGCCACCAGTAGACCCAAGGGGGCATTCCGGACACGGGGTATTAAGCGTATGACAGAATTGGGATCGTCGTGGGGGCCGTCAAGCTCAAAGCTATATTCAACTCGGTTATTGTTTTCTGGCTTGCCGCGCCGCTCATCGCGTTGCGCGGATAACAGTTGGGCAAACTGCCACAGGGGGCGCACCCAATGATCATACGGTAAGGCTAGAGTGGGGTCGGCTAAGGCCTCGGAGGTGTATAGATGCTCTAGCTCGTGCTGACGCAAGTTTTCCCTGACCTGTATTCGCTCTAAGCGGGTTTCATGGGCAAGAATTTCGCCAGTATTTAAGTCTGCCTCCACATACAGGGATAGGCAGGGGCGAACTACATCGTCATTAAGTGAGAAATAGCCGATGAGCTCGGGAGGTAGCATAGAAACTTTATAGCCGGGCGTATAAAGGGTCGACATGCGTGCTCGGGCAATATCATCCAAAGAGCTGCCGCGGGTAATGGCCAAGGCGGGTGCGGCGATATGAATGCCGATGCGTAGACGTTGATTGTCCAGCATCTGGACGGATAACGCGTCGTCAATCTCGGTAGTCGAGGCATCGTCCACCGAATAGGCTTCCACGTCAGCCAGAGGCAGGTCTTGTCCCCATTCTTTTAGTTCTACCGGTGGAAAGCCCGTTCCCTTGGGGAAGTGCTGGCTCATGAATCGGTGTTGGTGCAGTGCTAAGGGGTTAGACCATGCCCCTAAGGACAACAGAAGTTTTTCTGGATGACTATTGAGTGCTTTGAGCGCTGCGTCGAAAGCTTTCCATTCCAGTGAGTTTTTATCCGGTTGGCTCAAGAAGCTTTCGGCTTTTGCGGCTATCTCATCCGGCAGGACGCCGTCAATCAGGTTTTGTGTCCAGGCGGCAACCTGCTCTTGTTGTAAACGTTTTTTTTCTATTGCTGCGAGCGCGGCTTGCAGAATGTCTGGTGGCGCTGGGCGGTATAAGCCTTTCCCGCGTTTGTGAAAATGAGCGGGTGCGTCGTGTAGGGCAAAAATAAGGGCGGCTTTTTCTACCGCATTCGGAGCATGGCCAAAGTAGTCTTCTGCCAAGCTAGCAGCCTCAAACTCTTCTTGGGGGGCACACTCCCATAAAAAGGGAATATCTAGCGTTTCCGCCAGCGCGCGTGCTTTTTCTAGCAAGGTGACTGGATCGGGCTGCTCAAAATGAAAAAGCACAGCGTTTTTCTTAATTTTGCTGCGTTTCCCACTAGCCGACTCGACTTGCATGGTGGAATCGCTTTCGGAGAAGACTTTCTCTGCCTTAAAGTTGCTGCTATCTTCGAAAAGAACGTACATGGTTGTCCATCTTGATGGCGATGCCATCGTTGAAAGTTTAGGAGGTAGGAAGCGCGTAATTGAGCACGTCTTGGATATAAAGAGGGAAATCGCTCAGGCCGTGGTCGCTGCCTTCAATAAGAGTGATATGGCTATGCTGATACCAATCCACCATTTCGCGCCAATCAAGAACCTCATCACCTTTGGCTGCGAGTAAATAGAATAGTTCTGGCTTGGTGGGACGTGGGACAACAATGTGCGCTAGTTGTTGGACGTAGTTAGGTAAAAAGTGAAACGGGGTATCCGAGTGGTAACTTTGGTGGCTCCCGGCTTGAGTCGCTAAGTCGCGAGCCGCATGCACGACAGGATTAAGTAATACCGCTTTGCTCCCGTAATGTTGGGCGAGGTGGCTGGCGTAATAGCCTCCTAACGATGAGCCTATGATACAGAGTTCAGCGGTACCATGAGTTTGAATCAGTTGGTGACAAAGCGCGATCGCAGCCGCAGGGCTGGCAGGTAATTGCGGACACTGCCATAGGTGCGTCTGTTGACGTTGTTGTAGCTCTTGGGCCAGCAAACGAGCTTTATACGACTGCGGTGAGGACCGAAAACCATGCAAATATAAAATCATGCGCGCACCTTACCTTAATGATGAGCTCAAGCCAGGCTATCAAGTAAGCGTTGGTGTATGCCACCAAAGCTGCCATTACTCATAATGACGATGGAGTCACCAGGCCGAGCGACTTGAACGATGCTAGTGATCATTTTATCTAAATCTGTCCAAGTGCTTGCCTTATCACCTAGCGGTGCTAAGACTTGGCTTGCATTCCAACCTAAAGCATGCTTGCCTTGCGTCTCGTTATAGCAAAACACTATGTCAGCGCTACTGAGCGAGTCGGGTAGGCGAGCTGCCATAGCCCCTAGCTTCATGGTATTAGATCGGGGCTCTAAGACTGCTATGATGCGTTGCGGCCCTACCTTGCGACGTAGCCCTTCAAGAGTGGTTGCGATAGCGGTAGGATGATGGGCAAAGTCATCGTAAACAATAATGTCACGGCACACACCTTTGATCTCCATTCGCCTCTTGATGCCTTGGAAGGAGGCTAGGGCCTCGATGGCTTGTTCCACTGACACGCCCACGTGTGTTGCTGCGGCAATGGCAGCAAGGGCATTTTCCTGGTTGTGGCGGCCGCTCAGTGACCAGTTAAGTGTGGCCACCTCTACACCGTCGTGATGTAGGCGAAAGCTTGAACCATCGATATCATGCGCTTGCCAGCTACCGTTGAGGCCAAAGGTGTCCACGTTAGACCAACAGCCTCGAGCTAAGGTTTGGTCTAAGGCCTCACATTGCGCCGGGCGAATAATTTGTCCTTGTGAGGGGATAGTACGAATTAAATGATGAAATTGAGTTTGAATGGCATCAAGGTTGGGGAATATGTCAGCATGATCATATTCTAGATTGTTCAAAATGGCGGTGCGGGGACGATAATGTACAAATTTAGACCGCTTATCAAAGAATGCGGTGTCGTATTCGTCGGCTTCAATAACAAAATGTGTTTGGTGTGGCTGATAACGGGCCGAAAGCCCTAAATCGGGGGCGACACCACCAATCAGAAAGTTTGGTTGCAAGCCCGCACATTCGAGTATCCACGTGAGCATTGAGCTGGTGGTCGTCTTGCCGTGAGTGCCGGCGACCGCTAAGACATGCTGCTGGCGTAATACATGCTCGCCCAGCCACTGGGGGCCAGAAGTGTAAGGAAGCTGTTGATTGAGGATCGCTTCCATTAACGGATTCCCTCGACTGACGACATTGCCGATGATGTATAAATCGGCATTTAATTTGATTTGATCGGCATCAAAGCCTTCAATCAAGGCAATGCCTTGCTCTTGCAACTGCGTGCTCATGGGTGGGTAAACACCGCTATCGCAGCCAGTGACCTTATATCCGGCGGCTCTAGCAATGAGTGCTAGACCCCCCATAAACGTGCCGCAAATGCCAAGTATGTGTATGTGCATGACTATCCTCCGGTCTGTATTTTAGTCAGATGTGCACGGTTACGGAGCACCTTGTGAATTATCAGGGTGCTATCATGCAAGGATTCTGTATTTAAGTAGTGAAAACGATGAAGCGACGTGACTTTATTCGTTGTGGCCTAGTTGGGGCTGCAATGTTGAGCGCACAGGCTCCCTCTTGGGCCGCATTATTTCCTCCAGACCCTTTTTTTGGACTTTCTTTTCCTGACTTAGAAGGGCGTGAGGTTGGCCTTAAACAGTATTTAGGCAGGCCTTTGGTGGTTAACTTTTGGGCCACATGGTGCAAACCATGCATAGAGGAAATGCCTGACTTGCAAGCCTTGCATGAAACTTATCCCGATATGCCGTTTTTGGGGATAGGGATAGACAGAGCGAAAAATATGCTGGAGTTTTTACAGCGTGTACCAGTTAGTTACCAGATTCTTGAGGCCGGTAACACGGGGGTGGGAGTCATGCGTGCATTAGGTAATCGCCAAGGGGGCTTACCCTTTACCGTTGTTTTTGATGCGCGCGGTCGGATCCACGAGCGTATGTTGGGGCAGATCGTTCCCGCCAAGTTAGACGATGTTATTCAAAGGCTGCTGTCTACGTAGGTTATTTTCCTTTAAATGCTGTGAACTTTGCTCCTATATAAGTATTGTTACTGGGCTTGTAAGTACTTATTCAAAGATGAAAATCTCGTTGTTTGATAGACAAATACAGGTTTTTAGCGTAAAAAGGCGATCTATCTTCATGAAAAATCCGCAATGGCGAAAAATTTCCTTGTTCTGAATGGTCCCAATCTAAATTTGCTCGGCACTCGTGAGCCGGGTATTTATGGCGGCCAGACTTTGGACGATATATACACCCGGCTACGGGCGGTGGCGCAGGAAAATAATGCTAGCTGTGAGGTTTTTCAAAGTAATCACGAAGGTGAGCTCGTAGAACGGATACATCAGGCACGTGGTTGCGTTGATTACATCATTATCAATGCTGGTGCCTATACTCATACTAGCGTCGCAATACGCGATGCATTGGCAGCAGTAAGCGTGCCGTTTATCGAGGTTCATATCTCTAATGTATACAAGCGTGAGGCCTTTCGTCACCACTCTTATCTGTCCGACATCGCCGAAGGTGTTATTGTTGGGCTAGGTGTATATGGTTACGAAGCAGCGTTATTGTATGCCTTAGGAAAATAAGTATTACCTGAGTTTAATTTACCAATTTCTTTTTTGACGCCTGCTCTGAATCAACATAGACAGTGAGGTGTTGCGGGAAGCATCCATGGATCTTAGAAAGCTTAAAACCCTGATTGATCTGGTCGCGGAGTCCGGTATCGCGGAACTCGAAATCACTGAAGGTGACGATAAAGTACGTATCGTTAAATTCTCCCAAGCGCCTGCGCAGCCAGTGGTATATGCGACTGAAACAGCTGCTGCGCAATTGAGTCCAGTCGCTGTGCCTGCGGCCGCTCCAGCAGCGCCTGCTGCGCCTGCAGTGGCACAAGGACACAGTGTTACTTCACCCATGGTGGGTACTTTCTACCGTGCACCTAACCCAGGTGCAGCACCATTTGTAGAGGTTGGCCAAACGGTCAAAGAAGGTGAGCCTTTGTGTATTATCGAGGCGATGAAGCTGCTCAATGAAATTGAAGCAGACAAGTCTGGGGTAATCAAAGAGATCCTGGTTGAAAATGGCGGCCCCGTAGAATATGGCCAGCCGCTGTTCATCATTGGTTGATGACATGTTCGAAAAAATCTTGATCGCCAATCGAGGCGAAATAGCCTTACGTATTCAGCGCGCTTGCCGTGAGCTGGGCATCAAAACCGTAGTGGTGTATTCCGAAGCCGATCGGGGAGCCAAGTATGTGCGGCTGGCTGATGAGTCTGTCTGCATAGGGCCAGCATCCCCGCGAGATAGCTATTTGAGTATGCCGGCCATTATTTCAGCTGCCGAAGTGACCGACGCTGAAGCGATTCATCCAGGTTATGGCTTTTTGGCTGAAAACGCGGATTTTGCAGAACGCGTAGAAAAAAGTGGCTTTGTATTTATTGGACCTCGGCCCCAAACCATCCGTGAAATGGGTGATAAGGTCATGGCCAAGAAAGCAATGATCGCAGCTGGCGTGCCGGTGGTGCCAGGTTCTCCAGGTGCTTTGCCTGACGACCCAGAAGAGATCGTACGTATTGCGCGTGATGTTGGCTATCCGGTCATTGTGAAAGCATCGGGTGGTGGCGGTGGACGTGGTATGCGCGTGGTTTATACCGAAGCTGCATTGCTTACCGCTGTGGCAACGACTCGGACAGAAGCTGCCGCTGCTTTCAATAATCCTGAAGTGTATATGGAGCGCTATCTAGAAAATCCGCGTCACATCGAAATACAGGTGTTGGCGGACGGTGAGCGCAATGCAGTGTGGCTGGGAGAACGTGATTGTTCTTTGCAGCGTCGTCACCAGAAAGTCATTGAAGAGGCTCCTGCTCCAGGCATTCCACGCAAACTCATTGAGCGTATAGGCGAACGTTGTGCGGAAGCGTGTCGGAAGATGGGGTATCGAGGGGCGGGTACCTTCGAATTCCTGTACGAAAACGGTGAGTTTTTCTTTATTGAAATGAACACGCGTATTCAGGTAGAGCACACTGTTACCGAAATGATTACCGGTTTTGATCTCATTCAAGAGCAAATCCGTATCGCCGCTGGTGAGAAATTTACGCTGCGTCAACGCGATGTGCAGTTTGAGGGGCACGCGATTGAGTGCCGTATTTGTGCTGAAGACCCGTTCAAATTCATTCCTAGTCCGGGCTTAATCAGTAACTGGCATGTCCCAGGTGGGCCAGGCGTACGCATGGATTCACATGTATTTAGTGGCTATGTTGTGCCTCCTTTTTACGATTCCATGATTGCCAAGTTGATTACTTATGGTGCAACGCGTGAGCAAGCTATTGCGCGTATGGATATTGCGCTCTCCGAAATGGTGGTGGAAGGCATTCTCACCAATATTCCTTTGCACCGCGAACTAATGCAAGATGCTAGCTTTAAAGCCGGCGGAGTAAGTATTCATTACCTTGAGCAAAAATTAGCTCAACGCCCTTAAGGTAGCGAATGACAATATAGTAAAACAGGGGCTAGCCCCTGTTTTGCTTTCTGGAAGCTAAGATGCGTGAATTATTACTAAGTTGCTTGGAAGATGAAGCCGAACAGCTCTCTGATGTATTACTTGATTTAGGCGCACTTTCTGTATCAGTGGAGGACGCTGACGGTGATACCGAGGCTGAGCAGGCACTGTTTGGTGAGCCAGGTATGGAACCCGAGGTGTGCGCTTGGAATCGGAATCGAGTGGTTGCTCTGTTGCCGGATACCATGGAGGTTGATGAGCTGTTACATCAGTTATTATTGACAGGCGTCCTAGACGAGACCAAGCTAGAGTGGAGTTTGCGTGAAGTACCCGATACAGACTGGGTCCGTTTGACACAGTCTCAGTTTGGACCTATCGAGGTCGGTGATCGTATCTTGATTGTGCCCAGTTGGCACAAAGACGAGCAGGCTTGTCTTGATGTAGGAGACCGAGTGCAGATTCAATTGGATCCCGGCCTGGCCTTTGGTACCGGTAGTCATCCAACTACGCACTTGTGTTTAGAGTGGCAGGCGGAGAATTTACCTGATGGTGCGAGCGTGCTGGATTATGGTTGTGGCTCAGGCATATTAGCCATAGCAGCCAAAAAGCTTGGTGCTGCACGGACGCTAGGTACGGACATTGACGTGCAGGCGGTTAACTCTACACGTTACAATGCGCAGGTAAATGAGGTAGAGGTAGAAGCCTACCTGCCTGACGAGTTGCCCGGTGGCCAGTCGGATGTAGTGTTGGCCAATATATTATCTAACCCCCTTAAAGTTTTAGCACCTATGCTAGCCAATCGGGTACGCCCCGGTGGTTACTTGGTTTTATCGGGTATTTTTGAATGGCAAGCGCAAGAAATGATAACGGTGTATGCACCTTTTCTACCCCTAGAGGTTTGGCGCGAGCGTGAGGGATGGGTATGTTTAGCGGGTCGACGACCGCTTGACTAATTTTTGTGTATTCTGGCTTAAGGTCATTTATGGAGCTCAACACTCGTTGTCCGCGTTGTGAGGCCGTTTTCGCTGTAAGCGTAGAGCAATTACAGCGTCGTCGTGGCTATATACGCTGCCAGAAATGTGCACATATCTTTGATGGTTTTGAGGCGGTGCTTGACGAGCCGCTCCCTGGGAAGAACGACTCCACGGCGGCCATCGTATCATTGCCTTCATCTGAACATGGTCCTTTGGATAGCAGCCAGGATGTAGTCATCCCCCGTTTGAAAAGTCGGGCTGATCACTTGTTGCAAACCGTGTATTTACCTGGCTTGAATGTAGGTATGCACGTACAGGAGCTTTCCCGCCACGCTCCTCCAGCGCATACGGAGGTTAGGGCAACTGAGTTAGTAGTACGTAGACGGTCGGACTTCTCTAAACCGGAGGCGGAAAGCGGCCACCCTCAGGACGATACTGAGCAGGATTTCGGCCCTGCACAAGGGCTCGACGTATCCTTTCCACCCGCCAGTTTGGTATTAGAGCCGTTTGTTGATGATAGCGAACCCTATGTATCTGCTTCGCCTGTGAGCCCATTGGTAAGCGAAACACCCAGCGTTATTCGTGCTCGTGGTCAAGACCAGTTCAGTGTTTTCGTGAGTCCCCAAGATCCAGAGTCAGATCTGATCGAAAAGCGTGAGCCTAGTTTGAAGATGCCTTTCGCGGCGCCGCCGATTATGACTACTGAAGAAAGGAACAATGCGGCAGACGATAATATTGAGCCCATAATAGGAGCCGCGGAGCTCGACAATATTGCCACAGCAGACTCTAGTTGGGTGATGGCAGCCGATCAGAGTCGTATGAGTGAAACTGTGTATGAGGGTGAGCCTACCTTTTGGCGACGTTTGTTACGTGGTTTTTTAGTTTTCGTATGCGTTGTGGGCCTGTTATTAGCCGCCGTGCAGTTGGTTTATATTTATAGGGTGCAGATTGCTAGCCACGTCCCGTTTATTCGCCCAACACTAGAGTACGCGTGCGCACAAGTGGCCTGTGATGTACCCTATGAGCGCCGCCTCGCCGAGGTGGGAATCAGCACTTCTAGCTTTCAAAATCTACCTGGTGATGCAGGCCAGGCCAATTTAAATTTCACCCTGAAGAATCGCTTTACCCGTGCGTTGGAATGGCCGGCCTTGACCTTAGAACTGAAGGACTTTTCCGGTGCTCTGCTTGTGCGGCGTAACATTCCGCCATTGGCTTATTTGGGTCCTGAGAAGGCGGCACAGCCTTTTTCTGCCCTGTCTTCAGTGGCTGTACAGGTGCCCGTTAGCGTGAGTGATTTGCAGGTCAACGGTTATCAGCTTAGCTTGTATTTTCCATAAGGTTTTTTATGTCTCAACGTATCCTAGTGTGTGGCTCTATCGCTTTTGACACCATTGCCGTGTTTGAAGGGTATTTCAAAGACCATATCCTTAGCGATAATGTACATGCCTTAAGCGTGTCTTTCTTTGTTCCTCAACTTCGTAAAGAGTGGGGCGGCTGTGCGGGCAATATTGCTTATAGTCTGAGCCTTTTAGGGGCCAAAGCAGTGCCTGTCGGCATGTTAGGTCAAGACGGTCACGAGTACTTGCAGCGTATGCAAAGCTTAGGCATAGATACCTCTATGGTACGTTTACTAGAGGATGCTTTTACGCCCCAGTGCTTTATTACGAACGACTTAGATAATAATCAAATTACCTCGTTTCACCCTGGGGCCATGTTGCGTTCGGCGGAAAATGACCTAAGTGGCCAGCAGGCAGCATGGGCGATTGTATCGCCTGATGCTAAAGATGGTATGTTTGCCCATGCTCGTCGTTTGCATGCTCAAGGTATACCCTTCATCTTTGACTTGGGGCAGGCAATGCCACTATTTGACGGAAAAGACTTAGAGGAAATGCTGCGTTTGTGTCAAATTTTGACCGTGAATGAGTACGAGGCTGAAATCATAGAGCAACGTACAGGACGTAGCATTGCAGATATATCCAAGGGCTTGCAAGCTGCCGTGGTTACCTTAGGGGCGCAAGGCAGTATGCTTTACGAGCAGGGCGAGGCACGTAGCATTGCTACCTTACAGCCCGAGCGTATCGCTGATCCTACCGGTTGCGGTGATGCGCATCGTGCAGGTCTGTTATATGGACTTACAAATGAATGGCCCTTGTATGATAGTGTATGCTTAGGTAATGTGATGGGTAGTATTAAAATTGCCCAGCAAGGACCACAGAATCATACTCTGGAACGCCAAGAGCTGGCGGGTATTTTAAAAGAACATTATGGTATCCAGCATAGTCTGTGATGTGGTTGCCGTAGTCTTATCAATGTTGTTCCTGGAGGCCAGGAGATGAAAACACAATCTATGCTTAATTTTTCTACCATGCGCATGGCAGTGGTCGCTGCTTGTGTAGGCACGGCGCTTTTATTAGGCGGGTGTGCCAATAAATCCGCTTCGGGTGGTGTATATACATACGACCAAGCACAACGTGAGCAAATTGTGCGTTTGGGCACGGTAACAAACTTGCGTCCCATTACTATACAGTCGGGACAGTCCTCTGGGGTTGGCGGGGTAGCCGGGGCCGCACTAGGTGGGGTAGCGGGTAGTGCTATTGGTGGTGGGCGTGGTAGTGTCTTGGCTGCTATTGGTGGAGCCTTAATAGGCGGGCTGGTAGGTAATAAAGTGGAAAACGAAGTCGACAAGACACGCGGGGTAGAAGTGACCGTACAACTGGATAATGGTGAGACTCGCGTGGTAGCACAGGCGGATGACACACCATTTTCAGTGGGTCAGCGTGTACGCCTGATCAGCGGCAGCGGCCCCACTCGTGTAGCCCCCATGTAAAAGGTGCGTAATTTATCTGTAAGGCTCGTTAAAGTGAGATTTTAGGTCTCATGAGTTTACGCACAACACTTAAAAAGTAACCCACAGCAAATAGGCTTGCTGTGGGTTTTTTATTTAGCTATTGTGTTGAGAACGAGGTCACATACCGATTAAGCGCATGGAAATGTTGTTGAGCACAATGGTGGCTAATTGCGTCAGAATAATAATTGCCAAGGGGGATAGGTCTAGTGCGCCTAGGTTAGGCAGAACACGCCTGACAGGGGCTAGTAATGGCTCTGTTAGTGTACGCAATACAGGCATAAAAGGTGCACCAGGATTTACCCAAGAGAGTATGGCTTGGCCTAAGATAACCCAGAGAACAAGGCTAAGAGCCCAGCGTACGACATACACCAGTGCAAGCAACAGTAATTGCGGTAGCAGGCTGAACAAAACAGTGAGGTGAGCTAAGCCGCTTTGAACAATAAAGATGAGTAATGTGTAGAGTAAAGCGGCTAGGTAGGCACCAAGTAGGCTAGGCCAATCGAGGCGCATACTATTTTTGACTATTTTTCGTAACGGGAGAACTAGCCAGTCTGTGACCTTAAATAGAGTTTGAGAAATAGGGTTAAAGGGGTGTAGGCGCGTGGCATAGGCCCAAGCCCTTAATAAAAGGGCAACCCCAAATAGCGAAAAAATAATATTAATTAAAAAAGTGAAAACTTCGCTAAACATGGGAGCTCTAGAGTAGGAGTGGCTGAGTATTGAATTGTCGCATGCGCGTGTGTAAAGCTAAAGAGCCACTTGAATCAGTGGCTCTGTTAGGTCGGCTTATGGACGTTCGCCTGTAGGGAAAGGCCATGATCCAGCAGGATTAGTATCCTTCTTGGCTGTTTCGGCTTGGACAGCTGTTTTACTAGCCTTACGAGCGGCTGTTTTATTGCCAGGAGCGGGAGAGTTTTTAGGTGTAGAGCTACTAGTCACTTTTTTGCTACTTGTCTTTTTACTAGGGGTTGAGGTAGAGCCGGCACTGCTTGCCTTGGCTTTACTGGGTTCACTGGCTACTTTAGCAGTACGCTTAGTGACAGTGGCTGTTTTGCTAGCTGTTTTGGCTGTACTTGCCTTAGCAGGGCTTTTTGTTTTTACAGCTTTGCTAGGGAGAGTTGCTGTTTTTTTAGCAGCGACTTTGCGTGCAGTGCTAGGTACTGTTGTAGCAGATTTTGTGCTGCTTTTGGCAGTTGTAGTGGTTTTTTTTGCTTTGGTGGCAGTAGCACTTGTTTTGCTTACGCTTGCCGTGGTTTTCTTAGGGCTTGCTTGAATGCTAGGGTCTGCTGTTGCGGTTTTCGTTTTTGGACTGACTGCTTTAGTGGCGGTTTTAGCCGTACTTTTTTTGGCAATTGCCATGATCACGCTCCCGAGGATAAATCTTGCAATGTCAGATGGATGTTGGCTGCGCCAAAGTAGTTGATAGACGCGCCTTTAAAGCAAAAAAGGCGTATAAGATACAACACCTTATACGCCTAAAAGTCTAGCTTAAGAGATTATTCAGTCAAGTGTTAATCCCAGCTTAATGCACCGCCGGTTTGATATTCAATGACGCGTGTCTCAAAAAAGTTGCGTTCTTTTTTAAGATCGATCATTTCAGCCATCCAAGGGAAGGGATTCTCTTCGTGTGGGTACAGAGGTTCCAGCCCGATTTGTTGACAGCGGCGGTTAGCAATAAAGCGTAAGTACGACTTGAACATGCTGGCGTTCAGGCCTAACACTCCACGTGGCATGGTGTCTTCGGCGTAGGCATATTCAAGCTCTACGGCTTGAACGAAGAGCTTGCGAATTTTTTCTCGAAACTCTTCCGTCCACAAGTGGGGATTTTCGAGCTTGATGGTGTTGATTAGGTCAATACCAAAGTTGCAGTGCATGGATTCGTCACGCAAAATATACATGTACTGTTCCGCAGCACCAGTCATTTTGTTTTGACGACCTAAAGCCAGAATCTGGGTGAAACCTACATAGAAGAACAGGCCTTCCATCAAGCACGCAAAGACAATCAGTGACTCTAGGAGTTTTTGATCATTTTCTACCGTACCTGTTTTAAAGTCAGGATGGGAGATTTGATCAATGAACGGAATCAAAAATTCGTCTTTGTTACGAATCGAAGCTACCTCATGGTAAGCATTAAATATTTCCGACTCATCTAAATCCAGGCTTTCCACAATGTACTGGTAAGCATGAGTGTGAATGGCTTCTTCAAATGCTTGACGTAACAAAAATTGGCGGCACTCAGGCGCTGTGATGTGGCGGTAAGTGCCCAACACTATATTGTTGGCAGCCAAAGAGTCAGCCGTGACGAAAAAGCCAAGGTTGCGTTTTACGATACGTCGCTCATCTTCGGTCAGACCGTTCGGGTCTTTCCATAAGGCGATGTCGCGCGACATGTTGATCTCTTGGGGCATCCAGTGGTTAGCGCAAGTGGCTAAGTATTTTTCCCATGCCCACTTGTACTTGAACGGCACTAGTTGATTAACGTCTGTTTCACCGTTAATGATACGTTTGTCGGCAGCACGAATACGGTTACCAGTACCCGTGTTCAAACCTGCAGCAGTCGCCGCAACGGGGCTGGCAGCTCCGCCGTCAACGGGTACGGCGGGTTTAGCAGCGGGTTCATTGTCCCAATTTAACATAGTAGTATTCCTGTCAAAGGGCTTATTGGCAGGCTTCGCATTCGTCGAAGCCTTCGTCGCCAGGTCTCATGGTGCATACTTCGCCGAGCACTTCAGGCTCAGGCAAGCTGGAGGCTGCAGTAGCCATGGCACCAGAATTTTGGCTTTGGTTGGAAACGGCATTTAGCTCACCGATACGGCCCGTGGATTTCTCGGCGTTCGTAGCACTGCTGGAGCGCAAGTAATAGGTGGTTTTCAAACCGCGTATCCAAGCCAGCTTATAGGTTTCATCTAGCTTTTTGCCTGATACGCCTGTCATGAAGATATTGAGCGATTGCGCTTGATCAATCCATTTCTGGCGACGTGAGGCGCACTCCACGACCCACTGAGTGTCAACTTCAAAAGCAGTGGCGTACAGTTCGCGCATCTCAGCAGGAATGCGATCAATACGAGCCAGGCTACCGTCGAAGTATTTCAGGTCAGACACCATCACTTCGTCCCACAAGCCGAGTTCTTTTAGATCACGTACCAAGTATTCATTGATAACAGTAAACTCACCCGACAAGTTAGACTTCACGTATAAGTTGCGGTAGGTGGGCTCGATACATGGTGAGACGCCAATAATATTGGCAATCGTTGCAGTAGGGGCGATGGCAATACAATTGGAGTTGCGCATGCCATTTTTCTGAATGCGTGCACGTAGGCCATCCCAGTCCATAGTTTTGCTGGTATCTACGTCCACGTATCCACCACGCTCTTGGCGTAGCAGCTCTATGGTATCTAAGGGCAGAATACCACGGTCCCAGAGCGAGCCTTTGAATGTTGAGTAGCTGCCACGTTCTACGGCTAAGTCGCTAGACGCTTTGTAGGCATAATAGCAAACCGCTTCCGCGGAGCGATCAGAAAACTCTACGGCTTCTTGTGAAGCAAACGGTACGCGCATAAGGTGCAAGCAGTCTTGGAAAGCCATCATGCCCATGCCAACAGGGCGGTGGCGTTGGTTGGAGTTGCGAGCTTTATCTACGGCGTAGTAGTTGATGTCGATCACGTTGTCTAGCATGCGCATAGCTATGGTAACGGTACGCTCTAGTTTTGCGTGGTCTAGTTCGTATTGACCTTGTTCGTTTTTATGCATATGCGCCGCTAGGTTGACTGAACCTAGGTTACATACGGCAATTTCATTTTCGTTGGTGTTGAGCGTAATTTCAGTGCATAAATTAGAACTATGTACGACACCTACGTGCTGTTGAGGCGAACGGATGTTGCAAGGGTCTTTGAAAGTAATCCAAGGATGGCCTGTTTCAAATAGCATAGACAGCATTTTTCGCCATAGCGACAATGCAGGGATCTTTTTGAACAGTTCAATTTCACCTGTCTCGGTTTTGCGCTCGTAAGCCGTGTAAGCCTGCTCAAACTCGCGGCCGTATATCTCGTGCAGATCAGGCACATCGGAGGGGGAGAATAGCGTCCAGTCACCTTCTTCCATGACACGCTTCATGAAGAGGTCAGGAATCCAGTTGGCGGTATTCATATCGTGGGTGCGGCGGCGCTCATCACCCGTATTTTTGCGCAGCTCTAGGAACTCTTCGATATCCAAATGCCAGCTTTCTAAGTAGGCACATACAGCACCTTTGCGCTTACCACCTTGGTTGACGGCTACGGCAGTGTCGTTAACTACTTTCAAGAACGGAACTACGCCTTGGCTTTCGCCATTAGTGCCTTTGATATGGCTACGTAGGGCGCGCACTGGAGTCCAGTCGTTACCCAGACCACCGGCGTACTTGGCTAATAGGGCGTTATCTTTAATGGCATCGTAAATACCGGCCAGATCGTCGGGCACGGTGGTCAAATAGCAAGAAGATAGCTGTGAGTGGATGGTGCCAGAGTTGAATAGCGTAGGGGTGGAGCTCATGAAATCGAAAGAAGACAGGATTTCGTAGAACTCGATCGCGCGTTGCTCTCGTTGAGGCTCATTAAGGGCGAGACCCATGGCGACACGCATGAAAAATACTTGTGGAAGCTCAATACGCGTACCACGAACGTGCAGAAAGTAGCGATCGTAAAGCGTTTGCAAACCTAGGTAATTAAACTGATTATCACGCTCGGCATCTAGTGCCTTGGCAAGAACCTCTAAGTCGAACTGCGCTAGCTTTTTGTCTAACAGTTCGTTTTCAATCCCTTTTTGAATGAATTCGGGGAAGTAGCTGGCGTAGCGCGTATGCATATCTGCTTGGGAGGTTTCTTTACCCAAGACTTCTGCACGGATGGTGTGTAGCAACAGACGTGCGGTTACTAGGCTATAGCTAGGATCGGTTTCCACCAAAGCACGCGCTGCTAAAATGACGGACTTAAAAACCTCTTCCACAGGGATGCCGTCGTAGAGGTTCTTAACCGTTTCACGCAATATGCCGTCTACATCAATTTTGATGCTTAAGTTAGAGCCTGCCTCGGCAATGGTGGCATGTAGGGAGTTCAGGTCTAGTGGGCGTAGCTGGCCGTTTTCAGTGACGTTCAGTGAGGTCTGCAAGCCCGGTACAGCATTTTGCGCAGCAGCCTGCTTACGTTCTTGGTTGCGTTTTTCACGGTATAGCACATAAGCACGGGCGACATCGTGTTCGCCTGAGCGCATTAAAGCGAGTTCGACTTGGTCTTGAATTTCTTCAATGTGAAAAGTACCACCGCTAGGGCGGTGGCGTATCAAGGCGGAGACCACTTGCTCGGTAAGACTCTCTACTAATTCACGTACACGAGCAGAGGCGGCACTTTGGCCTCCGGCTACTGCGATAAAGGCCTTGTTCAGAGCGACGGCTATTTTGTTGGGTTCGAAGCCCATGACTGCGCCGTTACGGCGGATGACGCTGAACATGGACCATTGATTGGGAGCAGAGTCACTGCTGGTGCTGGCGGGCTTAGTAGTAGTGGCAGCTCTGGACTCAGCAATCTGTGTGCTTGGCATGAGGACTCCTGTTCGTGAGTAGACACACGGCAAGGCGTGTGTAGAGTTTATGTGAGGTGGTGTGGCTTGGATCAGCTTGTGTTTTTTCACCCCTTATTAGCGATTCAGATACCATATGTAGTGGTTGCTGTGGGGTGTAGGCACTAATTGTAGTAGTCTCATGCCGACTGTGCAAGTGGCATTTTTGCTTCTCCAGAGTTGAAATTAAGTTCAAGACATGGCAAGGCGGGAACTACGACGAAGATATTTTTAGCTGGCTTGTGCAAGGGGATTGTACTCTTGCTCCAGAGGTGTCAGACGCAAGAAATTGTGTCTGTAGGGTTACCGGCCGCTTGCAGGAAAGAGTCTGTTATGTGTCGAGATATGTAGCAATGTACTGCTACGTTTTGCAAAAAAGTTTAGGCTATTCTCAGGCTCAAGAAGCGTGTTCGACTCACGAGCCTTCAGGTAGAATGACCCTTTGTGGGTGCATGTTAGGAACCTTTTTATGAGCCAGCTCAAAATGCATAGGTCTGTTCGTACGTTAGTTGTGTTACTTAGTGCTGTAGTTGCGGCATGTACGGTGCCGCCGGCTCCTCCCGAGCCAGTTGCCCCTGCTGTGGTCGCTCCTGAGCCTACTCATCCAGCGTGTGTGCCGGCTACCGCTAATAACCCGGTTACAGGTAACTGGTTGAGCAAGCATAAGCAAAAAGGCGTAGCAGGCGAGATACGAGTGTTATTTACCTTGCAGGCAGATGGGACGATGGCCTATACCGAGCAGGTGAAGCGGCCTAATAAGCCCTCTCAGGGGTTGAATGAAAGTGGGTGCTGGCAAGCATCGGGTGATCAGGTGCTATTGAGCACTCAAGAGTCTAATGGGGTAGTAACAGAGCCTGGGGATCCCATTTACCAACATAGTTACCGCATCCTTAAGCTGGCTGGCGATAAGCTAGAGCTCCGTACCGAGGAAGGTTTAGTGTATAAGTTAACGCGTATGTCACCAGGGTATAGACTGCCGTTTTAAGTTCAGTTGGCCTCAAACAAATAGGCCTGACGATAACATTGTCGTCAGGCCTATTGCATGCAAGCTGCGCACCTACGTTTTACAGGCCCGCTAATCTGCCAATGACGGCATCACGGCCTAAAATAGCCAGTACAGCATCGACGGCAGGCGTCTGTTTTTGCCCTGTTACGGCCACACGTAAAGGTATCCCTAGCTTAGGCATCTTAACGTTGTGCTCGCTTAAGATTTCCTTGATGAGAGCGTCTAGGCTGTCGCGATCCCAGCGAGGTAGGCTAGATGCCGCACGGGCGAAGGCGCGTAGTAGATCGCGTGCTTCATCGGTCAGTACTTCGTCTTGCAGCTCTTGGCTGGCAGGCGCAAAGGGGGCACAAAAAAGCAGAGCCCCTTGAGCTAGCTGCTGCAAGGTTTCTGCGCGATCTTTGAGTAAAGCCATCACAAGCTCGAGATTCACCGCTTCAGGCTTGCCACCCAGTTTGACGATGCGTGGCGCGACCAGTTCAGCTAAACGCTCATCGGGGCAGGCCTTAATATAATGAGCATTGACCCAATTTAGCTTTTTAGGATCCCACTGTGAGGGAGACTTGTTGAGGCTGCGGGTATCAAACCATTCGACTAGTTGTTCACGGCTAAAAATCTCGTCGTTGCCATGGCTCCAACCCAGACGGGCCAAATAATTAATCATGGCTTCCGGCAGATAGCCCTCAGCGTCGTACTCCATAAGATTGACAGCCCCGTGTCGCTTAGAGAGCTTCTCGCCGTCGGGACCTAAAATCATGGGAACGTGACCGTACTGTGGCAAGGTAGCGCCTAGCGCCTCTAGGATGACGATTTGACGAGGGGTGTTGTTAACGTGGTCATCACCGCGAATAACGTGGGTGATATTCATGTCCCAGTCATCTACTACAACGCAAAAGTTATACGTAGGTGTGCCGTCGGGGCGAGCAATAACAAGGTCATCTAGCTCGCTGTTGTCAAAGCTGATGCGTCCCTTGACCAAATCGTCCCAACTAGTAGCGCCGGTTTGCGGGCTTTTGAAACGCACCACAGGGCTTCGGTTTGCGGGTATGGCGGGTAGGGTTTTGCCAGCCTCGGGTCGCCAAGTGCCGTCATAGCGAGGTTTTAGCCCTAAGCTGCGCGCTTTTTCACGCATTGCTTCGACTTCGTCGGGTGTGCTGTAGCAAAGATAGGCATGACCTTGTGCTAGCAATTCTTGAATGACGGCCTTATACCGATCAAGACGTTGCATTTGGTAGAAAGGGCCTTCATCGGGGTGCATGCCTAACCATTGCATACCCTCCAGTATGCCCTGAACGGCGGCTTCACTGGAGCGTTCCACATCGGTGTCTTCGATGCGCAATACAAAGGTGCCTTGATGATGGCGGGCAAAAGCCCATGAAAATAACGCGGTGCGCGCGCCTCCTAGGTGTAAAAAACCTGTAGGAGAGGGGGCGAAACGGGTTCGTACTGCTTTAGTAGTAGACGTGCTCATAATTTGTGCTTAGGCTTTGGGTGTCCAAGAGCTTAGAATGGTATACGCATATTCTACCCTAGGGCAGCAAGGATTAAATCAGCCGGTCACCAGGCAGGAGTGCAGATGGCAGCATTAAGACACAGTTTAAGCGCATTATTTGAACCACGATCATTGTTGGTCGTCTCTAGCTTGCCTTTGCCTGTGGTGGAAAATACACCGCCCTGTCTACAAGGCAGACTAACGCAGGCCAGCATTAACGAACAAGGCATATCGATTGCAGCCCAGCTATCTGGTTTGCGTGACGGCCAGCGTCTAGATATGGCGTTAGTGTGTGTGGCGCCGCATCGTTTGCCTGAAGCCTTGGATGCCATAAAGAAATATCAAGCTCGTGTTGTGTTGATATTGGCCGCCGATAAGTCCTCACATGATCCCATCGAGGACATGGTCTATGCTCGTTCTTGGGCGCGTTTTAATCAATGCCTAGTGGTGGGGCCACGTGCGTTTGGCATGCTGCGTCCACATTTGGGGATCAACCTAAGTCACGAACCTCAATCCGTCGCGGCGGGCCGAGTCGCTCTATTGGGGCAGTCGCGTTCTATTACCTCGGCCATTATGGATTGGGCCGAAGATATTCGCTTAGGATTCTCTACCATCATTACCTTAGGTGACGAGGCTCAGCTAGATGTAGCGGATGTGTTGGATTTTCTTGCTACCGATCCCCGTACAGATAGTGTGGCGTTATATCTTGAGCACACCCCTCCATCGCGCCGTTTTACCAGTGCCTTGTATGCTTTGGCCGCTGTCAAGCCTACTGTGGTGTTGAAAGTCGGCGGTGCGCGTAATCCTGATGAAGCACAAGAGGCTGTATTTAATGCTTTGATGCGGCGTGTGGGTGCGGTACGTATCCGTTATTTTGTGCAGCTTTTTTCGGCGCTGAAGGTGTTGGTGTACACGCGTAAGCTGAAGGGTAGGCGGATTGCCTTGTTTTCTAACGGTGATGGCGCAGCACAGTTGGCGCTGGAAGTGCTGGGGCCTGATTCAGCCGTGCATTGCCCCCAATTGTCAGAGTCCACACAGGGCTTGTTGCAACAAGCGCTCGTGCCGGGAGATCAGTCAGCAAATCCAGTCGTCAGCTACGCCCCTCTTAGTCCTGAGCGCATTGAGCAAATATGCTCGACCCTACTAGACGATACGCAAATTGACGGTGTGTTGGTGCTACTGGCGCCTGATCCCTTAGCACCGATGGCGGCGGTGGCGGCTGAGCTAGCCAAGATATCGTCTCGCTCGCGTAAGCCGATTATTACTTGTTTGCTGGGGGACGCGGATATGCGTCCTTTGCGGCATTTATTGGATAGCGTGGGCACGCCTGCGTTTCGCACCCCTGATACGGCCGCGAATGCTTTTGATATTTTGGCCATTCATCACTACAACCAGCAGCTGGCTCAGCAAACTTTACCTTCCTTGCCCTTGAGTCGCCGCCCGGATATTGGGCCTGCACGTGAGCTAGTGGCTTTGGCGCAAAGTGAGCGTCGCGGTTTAACGCAACAAGAAGGCATGTTGTTATTGGCCTATTTCAACGTACCGTTAGTCGCGCTGTTACACAATGAGGTGTTGCCCGCTGCCCAATTCGATATCATGCCCATGGGTTTGCGTATTGATACCGACAAAAAGTTAGGACCCTACGTGGTGTTTGGTGCCGCGGGGCATCAGGGGTGGTTGCCAGAGTCTTATCGGGCCGTCGATTTACCTCCTTTGAATCGTTATTTGGCCCGACAGTTAATTGAGCGCAGTCCGATCTGGCGCAAATTTTTATCGAAGCAGTTAAGCGCTGCGGTGTTTACACAACTGCAAACAGTGATTGAGCGTTTGTCCGAGCTAGTGTGTGAAGTGCCGGCAGTGCGTAGCTTATCTATTGATCCCTTGTATGCCACCGATGAGGGTCTATATTTTGGAGAGCTGACGCTAGGGCTTAGTGCGCAGTCGATGTTGGTGTTACCTGAAACGGTGGGGTATGGGCATATGGCTATCCACCCTTATCCACGGCATATGGTGCAACGACGCCAGTTTAAGGATGGACAGCGCTGGGTATTACGTCCGGTTCGACCCGAGGATGCCGAGGCCCTGCAAGCCTTTATGCGTGGCTTATCTGATGAGTCTCGCTATATGCGTTTTGTGTCTATGTTGCGTGAGCTAACACCCAAGATGCTGGCGCGTTACACCCGTATCGACTTTGATCGAGAGCTGGCGCTGGTAGCCACCGTGCGTGTAGGCGGAAGTGGTCGTGATGAAATTATAGGTTTTGCGCATTACCTGCGGAATGTGGATGGGCGCGGTGCTGAGTATGCCTTGGTGATAGGTGACGAGTGGCAGCGGCGAGGCTTGGGCACAGAGCTGATGAATGCGCTGATTGATGAGGCAGGCTTGCAGGGCTTAACCTACATAGATGGGTATGTGTTAGCGAGCAACAAGCCTATGCAGGCTCTGATGGAGCGCTTGGGGTTTCAGAATGATGTGGACCAAGAGGATCCTGCTATGCGTCGCGTCTGGCTAGATTTAGGCGAGACGCGACGTTCAGACTAAGCGTTACTTAAAGACCGAATTAATAAACGCCGCCACAGCGTCGATTTCCTCCGCACACACCGAGTGAGGCATGGGGTATTGGTGCCAATGCACGGTATAGCCTAATTCACGTAAGTGATCGCGGGAATCTACCGCGCGGGCAAGCGGTACGACTGGGTCGACCGAGCCGTGCGCCATGAAAATGGGGGTTTGTGTATTGGCCGGATGGCGTTCTTTATCCGTCAAAGCCGCAAGAGGCAAGTACCCCGATAGGCAGACCATACCGGCTAGGGCCTCGGGCAAGCGCAAGCCAGTTTGTAGAGTCATGGCACAGCCTTGTGAAAAGCCGGCCAAAATAATATGTTCAGTTGGAATGCCTCTGCTGTTTTCACGTGCGATGAGGTTTTGCACCTCGGCTTGTGATTGGCGTAGACCGCGTTCATCTTCTTGGCGGACTAAGTCTGCCATGTAAATGTCATACCACGAGCGCATGGCCATCCCGCCGTTGATCGTGACAGGCTGTATAGGCGCGTGAGGGAATATAAAACGCACAGGTCGTTCAGCTGTTAGCTTAAGCTCCGGTACGATAGGAGCAAAGTCATGGCCATCTGCACCTAAGCCGTGTAGCCAAATAATGGCATGTTGTGGATTAGGGCCGGTTTCGATTTCAATCGATTCTAGCAGGGGCGTCATGGGATCTCCGTAAGGTCTAACTGAGATTTAATATGTTGAAACAAAGCTCGGTAATGCTTGCGCTGCGGCTCTTGGCCTACTTGTAGGGCGCTATTGTTTTGTGCCTCTTTACGTGCTGCTCGGATGAGTGAACGTAACTGTTGAATATCACCGCCGGGATACTCCTCGGTGAAAGGTGTTAAGGCTTGGTCATCACGTATCAGGAGATCACGCAATGCCTCAATTTTATGCATGGAGCGAGTGTGTTCGCGCGAACCGTTCTCCCATTCATCAAGCTGAGCAATGATGGGTTCGGGCTCGACATGGCGCATGAGTTTGCCGACATAATGTATTTGTCGGCGTTTTCCTTCACGCGCCGTTGTTTTTTGGGCTAGTCTGATGGCTTCACGCAACTCATCACTGAGTTTGAGTTGCTTTAAGCGTTCTGGGGAAAGCTCAATAAGTTTTTTTCCCAGGTCCAGTAAGGCGTGCATTTCGCGCTTTACTTGTGATTTGCTGGGGCGGTCATAGCCGTTTTCGTCGATTTCAGTACGTGGGCGCTGCATAAAGTATGTATAAAGTGTTCGCCAATTAGCTATCATAACCGCCTGAACCCAAAAGAGTAGCGTAGAGCCAAAGAAACATGAGTCAATTACCTATCACCGAACATCAGTTTCAATTTTGCGAGTTGCTTGCAGACGCATTGCAACATGCTAAAAAACTAGGCGCCAGTGATGCCGCTGTAGATATATCTGAGAGCAAGGGGCTGAGTGTTTCCGTGCGCCAGCTTGAATTAGAAACAGTAGAGCAGACTCAGGATCGTAGTATGGGCGTTACAGTGTATGCGGGCCAACGTCGTGGCTCAGCATCTACGTCCGATTTTTCCCTGAAGGCTTTGCGCCAAACGGTAGAGGCGGCCTGGCATATAGCTCGCTATACAGCCGAAGATCCCGCTGCCGGGTTACCGCAGGAAGATCAGCTAGCCTCGGATTACCCTGATTTGCAATTGCACTATCCTTGGGATATTTCCGCAGAACAGGCGGTACGCTTGGCGGTGCGCGCCGAGCAGGCGGCTTTGGAGCTTAGTCCACAGATCACCAATAGTGAGGGCGCAGGCTTAGACACTAATGAAGGCCATTTTGTCATGGGTAATAGCCGTGGCTTTTTAGGGGGCTACGCGTTTAGTCGGCATTCCATGTCGGTAAGTCCGATAGCAGGCAAAGGAAATGCGATGCACCGCGATTACTGGCATGCCAGCAAGCGTCGTTATTCTGATTTGCCTACTCCCGAGTCCATAGGACGCTATGCGGCAGAGCGCACCTTGGCACGTTTATCGGCACGTAAAATTCCCACAGGAAAATATCCAGTTTTATTTGAGGCGCCACTGGCTGTGGGTCTGTTAGGGGCCTTAGTCCAAGCCACAAGTGGCGGCGCCTTGTATCGTCAAAGTAGTTTCTTATTAGATAGTTTAGGCAAGCGCGTGTTGGCACCGCATATTCAGGTCTCAGAGCGTCCACATTTGCGCGCAGCCCTAGGAAGCGCTCCTTTCGATGCGGAAGGGGTACGTACCAGTGATCGCGAAATTGTGATCGATGGAGTATTACAGTCCTACTTTCTCTCTAGCTATAGTGCGCGAAAATTAGGGATGCAAACTACTGGCAGTGCAGGGGGCTCCCACAATTTATTTTTACGCTCTAGTCAAGCGGAGCAAAAAGATGACTTGAACGCCATGCTCAAGAAAATGGGGACAGGCTTATTCGTTACCGAGCTGATCGGTCAAGGTGTTAATTACTTGACGGGTGATTATTCGCGTGGGGCATTTGGTTACTGGGTGGAGAACGGCGTGATTCAGCATGCAGTGGAAGAAATTACCATTGCTGGCAACCTGAAGGAGATGTTTCAGCAGGTGGTAGCGGTAGGAAGTGATGAGTTGACACGTGGCAGTAAAACCAGTGGCTCTATCTTGATAGAGAGCATGTCGGTTGCTGGCGCTTAATCCATTAAAGGAAAGCGCAAGCGCTTAAGATTGCGGATAAACCCTGTTAGTTTCTTATTACATTTGCTATCACGGCAGTGTAAGATTCTTGATGATAGCTAGAGTTTCTAAGCAAATGTAAGTGACGCCCACAAGGAGAGCTTAAATGCAACGTCGTTCCTTTTTGAAAAAAGCCGGTTTGGGTGCTGTAGCAGGTAGCGCAGCCGTTGCCGCACCTGCGATTGCTCAAAGCAATCCGACGGTGAATTGGAAGTTAACTTCCACTTATGGCCCGTCGACGCCAGCCCTGTTTTCTACAGCCCAGCTTTTTTGCAAAATGGTGGAAGAGGCTTCGGATGGTAATTTTAAAATCCGCCTGTATCCCGCTGGCGAAATAGTGCCTGGTTTTGGTGTAATGGATGCTGTTAGTAACGGCACAGTTGAGTGCGGTCAAACGGCGTCCTACTATTATTACGGTTTGGATCCTTCCTATAGTTTTGATACCGCTGTTCCCTTCGGCTTGAATGCGCGTCAAATGAATGCGTGGATGCTGGAAGGCAACGGTATGAAGTTGATGCGCGAGCTGTTCGCTAAGCGCAACATCATCAACTTTCCCTTTGGTAACACGGGTACGCAAATGGGTGGTTGGTACCGCAAAGAGATTAACTCCGTCGAGGACTTGAAAGGTCTGAAAATGCGTACGGCTGGTTTTGCTGGCGAAGTATTGGCGCGTATGGGGGTGGTTCCTCAGCAAGTGCCACCGGGGGATATTTATCCATCCTTAGAGAAAGGTACGTTGGATGCAGTAGAGTTTGTCGGCCCAGTCGATGACGAGCGTTTGGGCTTCCAAAAAGTGGCCAAGTATTATTACTATCCAGGTTGGTGGGAAGGTTCGGCCCAAGTCAGCTTGTATTTTAATGATGCGGCATTTAATGGTTTACCTAAGCAATATCAAAGCATTATTGAAGTTGCTTCGCGAGCTGCCGGTGATCGTTTGCTCACTCAGTACGATGCCGAAAGTCCAGCAGCATTGCGCCGTTTGATTGCAAGTGGGGCAGTGCTGAAAGCCTTCCCGCGTGATGTCATGGATGCCGCTTTTCAAACTTCTAATGTCGTGTACAAAGAGTTCTGCGATAAAGACCCTGGCTTTAAGAAAATTTACGACGATTACATGGGCTTCCGTGATGCGATCGTGCCTTGGTTCCGTGTCGCTGAAAACTCTTATGATAATTATTTAGGAATTGCGCTGGCTAACGCCCGTCGCGGATAAGCAGAAATAGCCTGATTCATCCGGGCTTACTGATGCGGTATAGCCATTGCGTATTGACAGACGCAATGGCTTTTGCCGTTTTTGCAGCAGGTGGCGTTCTTCACAGCAGAGGTTCGCTACGGTTAATCCATAGGTGTATGCATGCCAGGGCCTTCATTTCTGTCTCGAGTCAGGTTAGTTTTACCCGAACTGTATCCAGCAGAGAAACGTTTAGGCGAGTTCGTTTGCGATTTTCCTGGTGAGTTAGCCAGTTATTCGGCATCTGAATTAGCCACCTTAGCGCACGTATCTAAAGCTACCGTTAGTCGTTTTGTGAAGCGTCTGGGTTACGAGAATTATGAAGAGGCCAGACGTCACGCGAGAGAAGAGAAAAGTACGGGGTCACGACTGTTTTTGAGCACAGCGGCGGATGTCAGTCAGGAGCAGTCTATTGAGGCGCATATACGGCAAGGAATTAGCAACCTAGAGGCCACGCTTAGCAGCGTCAGTGAGGTGCAGCTAAAGTCACTGGTGACAGCGCTTTTACAGGCTCGTAAAGTGTGGGTAATTGGCTTTCGCAGTAGCCATTCCTTTGCCTCATATTTGCAATGGCAGCTTACACAAGTTATTGAAAACATTGTTGCGTTACCGGGAGCTGGCCAGACTATGGGCGAGCATATTGCTAGTATGCAACGCGAGGATGTCATCATTGTATTTGGCTTACGTAGACGTGTAGCTCAGTTAGACACCTTACTTGAACGCATGTTGGATACCCAAGCTAAGTTGCTGTATGTGACCGATGAGGGGGGGCCATTTTTGCCCCGTGCACAATGGCATGTGCGTTGTCAGACCTTGGCGCCAGGGCCGTTGTTTAGCCATGTTTCCACCATGGCGCTGTGCCATGTCATCGCTACGCGGGCGATTGAACAAGCAGGTGTTCAGGGGCGTACGCGTTTACGGGATATAGAGATACTAAACGATGCCTTAGGTGAACTATAGCGAATCCAGCCAGTTATACCTGAGTCCACTGTTTGCGTCTACTGGTGAAAATACAGTTTCATATGTGCGGTCATAAAACTATAGTTTAGTCATGGGCAGTTGCTCTGGCCAAGGTGTAGCAGTACAGAGTAGGTGCAAGGTACTGGTGATTAATAATGAAAAGGTAGAGAGACTATGTGGAAGGCTTATGTTGCATGCGCTGGTGTGGGCTTGAGTATGGCCTTTGGTGCACAAGCGGATACCGTACCCTTACGAGTGTTAGGGCAACCGGTAGGGTCGGGCTTGATTCAGCAGAAAAAAGAACAACCTTTCTTTGAAGCACTGGCAGCTAATACTGGCCAGGACTTTACGGTGCAGTACCTGCCGGTGGATGTGGCAGGTATTCCGGACACCGACGGTCTACGTGTTTTGCGTTCAGGGCTTTTTGATATTGTGTCTTTACGAGGCAGCCAGGTCAGCCGCGACGAGCCTACGTTGATGGGTGCGGACTTGGTAGGGCTCAACACCTCCTTCGAGGAAGGTAAACGCAATGTGGAAGCGTATTTCTCTACCGTTGATGAGCGTTTACAGAAATCGTTTAATGCCAAATTACTGGGTTTGTGGCCGGCAGGCCCCCAGATTATTTTCTGCAAGCCCCAAGTGGCAGGCTTAGCTGATTTAAAAGGTTTGAAGGTGCGGGTAGGGGATCAAAACACCGCTAATTTTATGAGTAGTCTAGGGGCGACTGGCGTACCGATGCCTTTTGGTGAGGTTCAGCAGTCATTGGCGCGGGGCGTGGTGGATTGCGCTATTACTGGGCCAGCCTCCGCTAACTCAGGCGGATGGCCTGAGGCTGCGTCTACCGCATTGCCTATCGCCTTGCAAATGGCCGTTAATGGTTATGCAATCAATCTAAAGCGTTGGAACTCCTTAAATGCGGAGCAGCAAGCCGCGCTGGAGCGAGCAGTGGGTCAATTAAGCAGTGATATCTGGACATACTCTGAACAGTTGTACGACGATGCGATGCGTTGTAATGCCGGTGAGCAGCCTTGCGAGCTGGGGCAACCTTACAAGCTTAATACCTTGGTGGCTCAGGAGCAGGATTTGCAAGCCGTAAAGCAAGCGCTACGAGACACTTCCCTGCCGGTTTGGGCCAAGCAATGTAATGCAGTCAACAAAGAGTGTGAAACCAAGTGGCAAGACACCATAGGTAAGCAACTGGGCTGGTAAGACCTACAGGGCGACAGCAGTGGGCGTCTACAAAAATACATTGTGTGGCGCTCACTTAGCATAAGGGACACAACATGAAGCGTTTTGCTCGAATCGCGAGTTTGATTTTTGGCGTGCTTATGCTCGCTTTGTCGGTGATGGTCACGCTAGAGGCCATACTGCGGAAAACGATGCAGTTTTCATTTGGTGGGGTGGATGAGCTTTCAGGATATGCCGTGGCTATTTGTGCGCCATTGGCCTTTGCCGTGGCATTAATCGATCAAGCCCATATACGCATAAACCTTTTATATGTGAAGTTGAGTTTGCGTACACGTGCGATGTTAGATGGCCTATCAGCCTTTTCGCTCTTATTGCTGGCGTTATTCCTTGGTTATTTCACAGTAACTACAGTGCAAGAAACGCAGGATTACGCCTCTTTAGCGCAAACCCCTTGGGCTACTCCTCTTATTTATCCACAAAGTTTGTGGGCGTTGGCAATGGCGTTTTTCGCCCTAGTTGCTCTTTTGTTAGGCATTAGGGCACTGCGCTTGATGATTAGCAAACAATGGGACGTGCTGAATAAGAGCTTTGGCCCAGACTCTGTAGAAGAAGAACTGAAGTCTGAACTCGCTGATTTGCAGCGGCGCTAAAACGAGGTAAATGATGGATGTCATAACTCTAGCCGTAGGTTTTGTGCTCATGCTGGCACTCATGTTTCTGAGTTTGCCAGTGGCGGTCGCAATTATTGCCGTAGGTGGACTGGGAGGCTATTTAACGATGGGGCCTCCCATGTTGGATTTGTGGGGGGGTGTGGTGTGGGGAACGCTGAACAATAGCGTCATGACTGCTATCCCTCTTTTTATGTTGCTGGGTGAGATTTTGTTGCGAGGTGGTATAGCTGATCGTATGTATGATGCGATGGCCGCATGGTTAGGGCGCTTACCAGGTGGTTTGTTGCACACCAATATTGGTACTTGCACGTTGTTTTCAGCCACTTCTGGTTCGTCGGTGGCCACGGCGGCCACGGTGGGCACGATTGCCTTGCCTGCTTTACAAAGCAGGGGCTACCCAGTGTCGGCCTCTTTGGGGTCTTTGGCAGCAGGAGGGACATTGGGCATTTTGATCCCTCCCAGCATTAACTTATTGGTATTTGGCTCTTTGGCTAACGTCTCGGTTGGGCAGCTTTTTATTGCTGGAATCGTGCCGGGTATTTTGATGGTGGCTCTGTTCTCCTTGTATATCGCCGTCGCTCACTCTGGGGCTGGACGCTCTTCGGCAGCTGTCGCGATGACATGGCGTGAGCGAGTCTCTTATTTAAAATATTTAGTTCCCCCTTTAGTGATTTTTGGGGTGGTGATGGGCGGTATTTACGGGGGAGTCACTACGCCTACTGAAGCGGCCGCTGTAGCAGTAATCGTAGCTCTAGGGTTTGTGTGGCATAACGGTAAGCTTAACTTCGCCTTGCTGGAAGCCTGTTTCCGTCAGGCGGCACGCACCACAGGTATGGTGGTTTTAATTATTACTTGTGCCATGTTGCTTAACGTAACGTTGGCAATGTTGGGGGCGACTCAAGCAGTCACTCAGTGGGTTAGCTCATTAGGCTTAAGCACATTTGCTTTATTGGCTCTATTGGTGGTGTTTTACCTGCTGTTGGGAATGTTCATGGATGCGATGTCCATGCTGGTGCTAACCGTGCCTATCGCTGTGCCAGTAGTGGTCGCTGTTGGTGTCGACCCTATCTGGTTTGGTATTTTTATTATTATCATGTGTGAGGTCGCATTGATAACTCCGCCTGTAGGAATGAATTTATTCGTTGTACAGGGTATACGTACGGATGGGGGGAGTTTTAGCGACGTTATTTGGGGCGCGCTGCCTTATGTGTTCATTATGCTAGGCTTTACCTTCTTAATTATGCTGTGGCCTGACATTGTTCTGTGGCTTCCGCGTACGATGAGTGGGGGGGCGTAGAGATGAAGTCAGGGATAAAAATAGCAGTAATTAACCCTAACTCAAATCAGGCAGTGACCGCTATTATTCAGCGGGCAGTGCAACAGGCCTTGGAGCCCAGTACTACGTTGATTTGTGTGAATTCAGATGCAGGCCCCAAATCTATAGAGCTGCCAGAACACCGAATCGAAGCGATTCCCTATTGGCATGCCAAACTTTTGGAACTAGAACAGCTCGAGCCGGATGCTTATGTATTGGCTTGTTATGACGAGTTTGGCTTGGCACAGGCGCGGCAACTGGTCGACAGACCTATAATAGGGGCGGTAGAAGCTAGCATTGCGATGGCTCAAGTCTATGCACAGCGTTATGCCATTATTACGACCATGGCGAGTACCTTGCCGAGCATTTATGCATTGGTGCAGCATTATGGAGCGAGTGAGCGCTGCATCGTTAGAGCCAGTGGTTTGGGTGTGGCTCAAGCAGCTGCGTCCGAACAAGATGTCTTGGGTGTGCTTATACAATCAGCACAAGATCTTATGCTTCAAGACGGCGTGGGGGCTCTGATTTTGGGTTCGGGTGGCCTAGCAGGGCGAGCCGATTACTTGGCCGCTCGTTTGGGTATACCCGTCATTGATGCTGTGGTTTCTGCCGCTAAGATGGCAGAAGCGATGGCAGGCATGCAAAAAGCTGATGTGGCGTCTGTGCAGCATCGTTGATTTTTTGTGTGGGGGTTAGTAAAGCGTGGTAGAATGCTGTGCTTTACTCTATATTTATTGGCACGGGCGACTAATAACGCCTTGGCAGTATGAGTAAAAACACGCTATTTAGCCCCTTTTAGGGTGCAATTTTAATTAGGAACCATCATGAAGACCTTTGTGGCCAAGCCGCATGAAGTCAAACGTGAGTGGTTTGTGATCGACGCAAAAGGCAAAGTCCTAGGTCGTGTGGCCAGCGAAGTCGCACGCCGTTTGCGCGGTAAACACAAGCCTGAATTTACTCCTCACGTAGACACTGGCGATTACATTATCGTTATCAATGCTGCAGAAATTGCCGTTACTGGTAATAAAGCACAAGATAAAAAGTACTACCGTCACTCGAATTATCCAGGCGGTATCTACGAAACCAACTTCCAAACCATGCAAGAGCGTTTTCCTGGCCGTGCGATTGAAAAAGCCGTCAAGGGAATGCTACCCAAGGGACCCCTGGGTTACGCCATGGCTAAGAAACTTAAGGTTTACGCTGGTGCCGAGCATCCACACTCCGCGCAACAGCCTAAAGCTCTGGATATCTAAGGATAGGTCATGATCGGTAACTGGAATTATGGTACAGGTCGTCGCAAGACTTCCGTAGCCCGTGTCTTCATTAAAAAAGGTTCGGGTCAAATCATCGTTAATGGCAAACCTGTAGACGAATATTTTGCTCGTGAAACAGGTCGCATGATTGTGCGTCAGCCTTTGACTCTGACAGAGCATCTCGAGTCGTTTGACATTAAAGTCAACGTACACGGCGGTGGTGAAAGTGGTCAGGCAGGTGCAGTGCGCCACGGTTTGACACGTGCTTTGATCGATTACGACGAGAGCCTGAAAGCTTCGTTGAAACAGGCTGGTTTGGTAACACGTGATGCACGTGAAGTCGAACGTAAGAAAGTTGGTTTCCACAAAGCGCGTCGTCGTAAGCAGTTTAGTAAGCGTTAATTCCTTACTCGCTGTTGCGATCCACAAAACCCCAGCCCAATGTGCTGGGGTTTTGCTTTTTATGCGACACCATTAAGTGATAGCTACGGCATGGCTTTAATTTGTTAAGTTTAAACTGTATGCTGTATAGCTGAGAATCATCGTTATATGTCTTTAGGGCACAAGAAACATGGGCACACTGAGCAATACCAAAGTTAAGGTTGGGATAGTTGGCGGTACAGGATACACAGGGGTGGAATTATTGCGCTTGTTGGCGCAACATCCACACGTAGAGTTAGTGGCGATCACTTCCCGCAAAGAAGATGGCGTGCCGGTGGCTGATATGTATCCGAATCTGCGTGGCCATGTTGATCTTAAGTTCCAAACTCCCGAGCAGGCTAATTTGGAACAGTGCGATGTAGTGTTTTTTGCCACTCCACATGGTGTGGCAATGAGTCAAGTCGAGCGGCTGTTAGCGGCAGATGTCAAAGTGATTGATTTAGCCGCTGATTTTCGCTTGCAAGATATCAATGCTTTTGAAAAATGGTACAAAATGGAGCATAGCTGCCCTGATGTACTACGTACGGTGGCTTATGGCTTACCAGAGTTGCACCGCGAAAAAATTGCTCAAGCCAAGGTGGTGGCTAACCCAGGTTGTTACCCCACTACGGTTGTTTTGGGCTTGGCGCCGCTGGTGCAAGCAGCGAACACACTCGTGGATACGCAGCATCTTATTGCCGACTGTAAATCGGGGGTCTCCGGGGCAGGGAAAGGTGCGTCAGTACCTAATTTGTTTGCCGAGGCTAGTGATAACTTTAAAGCGTACGGGGTAAGTGGTCACAGACACCAACCTGAAATCGTGGAGCAATTACAAAATCTGCATGGAGCGCCAGTAGGCTTAACCTTTGTGCCTCATTTAGTGCCCATGATTCGTGGCATGTTTTCGACTATTTATGCCCGTATTTTGCCTGAGGCGCTAGAAGTGGATTTTCAGCAGGTGTTCGAACAACACTACGCTGGCGAGACTTTTGTTGATGTGTTGCCTGCAGGTAGCTTGCCCGAAACGCGCTCCGTGCGTGCAAGTAACAAGTTGCGCATTGCCATACAGCGTCCCGGTAATGGTGATCAGCTTATTATTTTGGTGGTACAAGATAACTTGGTCAAAGGCGCCTCTGGCCAAGCAGTGCAAAATATGAACTTGTTGTTTGGACTGCCTGAAAATGCAGGCTTACAGCATGTGGCAATTTTGCCCTAAGTAAAGGCTGATGAAACGGGAACTTGGCTAGATTTATTCAGTCAAAAGCTTATGAGTCTCGAATCAACGCCTACTGATAGCCCTCCCAGCACCGCTTTTTTTCCGGTTAAGCGGCGGCTGGGTTGGATATACGCCGCTTTATTGTTGCTATTTGTTTTGTTGTTGGCCTACGCCGCTTACAACCTTATTAATAAACAAGATCAACACGCTAGCCGTGTCGAGACTGCACTTACTCTTTTGCAACAAAGTCGCCAAGAGCTGCTGCACTTGCAAGCCGAATTCGACGCGGTGCGTGCGCAGGCGGTAATAGAGGAAAGCACACGTAAAGCCCTCGAAGTAACGCTAGCTGAAACGCAAGTCGAGCTATTAAGGGCACAAGAGCAATTGGCTTTTTATGACCAACTTATGCCCGCTGGCCCAAGTGGTGCACTCAGTCTGCGTGCGTTGGATATCACGCCCCAAGATGGTCAGTTGTATTATCGGGTGTTGTTGCAACGCAATGCGCAGCAAGCAGGATCGTTTTCTGGCCGCCTAGAGTTTGAAGCCAGTGGCCAGCAAGCTAATCAAGGACGAGTGACGCTGATTTTAAAACCGGTAGCTGGGGAGACCGAGAGCGTAGAACCTGCTCCTGATATATTGGGTTTGGGTTTTGAGCGCTTTCAGCGTTCTGCGGGTTGGTTGCAGATACCCACAGGTTTTGAGCCGCAGTCGGTTACACTGAAAGTATTCGAAGGAAATGTATTGCGTCTGACGCGGAAAATCGAGCTTGACGCAGTGCTTAAGCCTTAAAATAGTACTGTAATTTGTGATGCGGAATATTATCCGCTGGAGATACTAATGACCACTTCTACTGAAACCGTCAACTTGCAAGTGCCTCCTAGCCCTATCGGCCTGTCCGACGCGGCTGTTGAGAAAGTGCGTGAGTTGTTGCTTGAAGAGGGTGAGCCCGAACTAAAGCTACGTGTATTTGTGCAGGGTGGTGGTTGTTCTGGTTTTCAGTATGGCTTCACCTTTGATGATGAAGTCGCTGACGATGACACCACTATAGATAAAAATGGAGTGCAGCTTCTGGTGGACCCCATGAGCTTTCAATACCTTGTGGGCGCAGAGATCGACTACAAAGATGATCTTGAAGGCGCACAATTTGTAATTCGTAACCCGAATGCCAACACCACATGTGGGTGTGGTTCGTCGTTTTCCATTTAAGATTGCTTTTGCAACGTATTAGGCTGGATAGCAAGCACCCAATACGCGGGCGTGTTTGGCGCCAGTCACGCTTGGTAAACTGGCTGGTATACGTTGCACATGTGCGTAGGCCAGCCAGGCAAAGGCCAGAGCTTCAATATGCTGAGGGTCTAAACCCAATTCTTTCGTGCTGCGCACGACTAGGCCACTGTGCTGGCTAAGTGCCTTGAGCAAGGCAAGGTTTTGGGCGCCGCCGCCACACACAATAATTTCCTCTGTACAAGGTGCGTACTGCCGTATTGCCGCACTTACGCTGTGTGCGCTAAATGCTAATAAGGTTGCCTGCACTTCACCTGTGCTTAGGTCTCGGTCTAACAGGTCTAGCTTTTGCTCCAGCCACCCCAAGTTGAATAGGTCACGGCCAGTAGACTTGGGTGGTGCCATTTGTAGCCAAGGCTCAGATAGCAATAAGGCGAGCAGCTCGTCATCGGCTTGAGCAGAGGCTGCCCACTCACCGTGATGATCGTAGCGCAATTGTTGATGTCGCTGTATCCAGGCATCTAATAAAATATTAGCTGGGCCAGTATCAAACCCCCATACAGGCTGGCTGGGATGCAAAATGCTGATATTGGCAATGCCACCCAAATTTAAAATGATGCGCTTTTTGTGTGGATGGGCAAAAAGCGCTTGGTGAACAATAGGTACAAGGGGAGCCCCTTGTCCGCCTGCGGCAATGTCTCGGCTACGAAAATCGGCAATAACGTCTTTGTTACAAAGCTCTGCTATGACGGCAGGCGCATTGAGCTGTAGTGTGTAGGACTGCTTGGGTTCGTGGCGTATAGTTTGCCCGTGCACGCCAATCGCTCGTATGGAGTCCGCCCAGCGACTGTTAAGCCAAGGCTGGCAGGCTTGCGCATAAAGGTGTGCTAGCTCTACGGCTAGTATTTGCGAAGTGTGGAGCTCATTGTGGCTAGGATGTTGTAGCCTGAGTAGCTGCTGTATGAGTGAGTCAGGTAGTTCTAGGCTAGTGAACTCCAGCACTTTGGGGGTGGGGGAGCTCAGATCAGCAAGGACGGCATCAATGCCGTCCATGCTAGTGCCAGACATGACGCCTATGTATAGTGCTGCACTCATGGGGGCCGACGTGCTTAACGCTGTGCAACGAGCGTAGGGGCAACGGGGGCATGTAATAGCGAGAGCGTATCTTTATACGATGCCATCACGGTGGTGAACGCTTCTTTTTGTTTGGCTTCCAAACTGCGCTGTACGGGCAGATCCACAGATAAAGGGTCGATTGGAGTATTGGCCACGCGGAATTCATAGTGCAAATGAGGGCCTGTTGCCCAGCCTGTGGCGCCTACATAGCCGATAAGCTCACCTTGCTGGACTTTTGATCCCTTGCGTAGACCTGGTGCAAAGCGGCTTTGATGCGCATATAACGTGGTGTACTGGCCGTGATGCTGCAAGATGATCACATTGCCGTAGCCACGCTGAGTACCTATAAACTCGACTGTACCGTCGGCAGTAGCATGAATAGGTGTACCGGAAGGGGCTGCGTAGTCGACACCTTTGTGGCCAGTCCAGTGCCCATGTATGGGGTGCCGCCTAGTACCAAATGTAGAACTAACACGGCTAAATTTTAAGGCGCTACGCAAGAATGCGCCGCGCAAACTTTGACCATTAAAGTCATAATAGCCACCACTTTCGTTTTCAGGCTTAAACCATGCGGCTTGATAGGAATTGCCTTGATTGACAAACTCCACGGCCAACAGACGCCCTGAGCCTACCTCTTGTCCCTCATGGGTGTAGGACTCGTATAAGACTTCGAAAGTGTCGCCTTTACGTAGGTCTTTAATGAAGTCGATTTTGCTGCTGAGCATATCAGCCATTTGCAAAGTGATGGCATCTGGAATGTTTTGCGCGTCGGTGGCGGCAAACAAAGAGCTGCTAATTTCACCTTTAGCTAAACGTAGGTTTGGAGTGGGGGCTTCTTGTTGTTCTTGGGCGTTAAAGCCACCTTGGCCATCGGGGCTAATTTCTAGCCATGCTGCCGAAGCGGAGCCATTTTGCTCAGTGTACGGCGTGTGGTTATAGCGCAGCCATTGTAAGTTTTTATCGGCATCTAAGGCAGCTTGAACACTGCGGCCTGGATAAAGTTTATAAATCGAGCGAGCGTCTTGGTTAACAGTCAAAAACTGCTGTAAGCCAGGCTCGTTGATATTTAGTCGTTGGAGTAAAGCGGCTAGCGTATCGCCACGGCGAATACGCGTTTCAGCTAAGTAATCATGCTCTGTGCTGGGGCTCAGAACGGTGAGCTCAGCCGGTAGAGTCAGAGTTTGACTAGCTTGATAGATAGTGGGTTGGGGGGCGGCGGGCATCACAGCAATGGCTGCTGCACCTACAAAAGCAAGTAAGCTAAGGCCAATAAGCCCCGTTTTTATAAAATAAGCTCGACGGTGCCGAGGTTGCTGGATGTTCAGGGGGGCGTCGGGGGACCCTTTGCGTGACATAGAACCAAAAACCTTGATTGACGTACGAGAGGCTGCTCCTGCTTCTAGCAGAGACAGACGCGGGTACTAAGAAAAAATATAGACCGCAAGCGGCCTATAGTTCGCTCGTGGGTCTGATAATATATGTATTAGCCGCTTAGGTTGGCTCGACAAGAGGTATAAGCGGCTAATAGTCCGTTATCCTAGCGCATTAGCGCGTAATTTTCGAGTTTTTTTAAGTAATTTCGCTATTTTGTTCTATTGAACACTTTTTTTATGTCATCCCCATTAGAAACCCTATCCGCAGAAGCCCAGGCAGACCTGGAACTTGTTAAACGAGGCTGTGACGAGTTGCTCGTCGAGGCCGATTTTGCGCGTAAGCTCGCACGTAGTCGGAATACAGGTCAGGCTCTGCGTATTAAGCTAGGTCTGGACCCAACGGCACCTGATATTCACTTGGGGCATACTGTTGTTCTAAACAAAATGCGTCAGCTTCAGGATATGGGGCATACCGTCATTTTCTTGATCGGTGACTTTACCTCCACCATCGGAGATCCCAGTGGGCGCAATAGTACACGCCCACCCCTTACGCCAGAGCAAGTCGTTGCGAATGCGAAAACCTATTACGAACAAGCTAGCTTGGTCTTAAACCCAGAGCGTACTGAAGTGCGTTACAACTCCGAGTGGTGTGATCAGCTTGGGTCGCGTGGCATGATACAACTGGCCTCGCGGTATACCGTTGCACGCATGATGGAACGGGACGATTTCACTAAACGCTTTAAGGGCGGAATTCCTATTTCAGTACACGAGTTTCTCTACCCCTTATTGCAAGGCTATGATTCAGTACAACTGAAAGCGGATTTAGAACTAGGTGGAACGGATCAAAAGTTCAACTTATTGGTTGGCCGAGAGCTACAAAAAGAATACGGACAAGAGCCGCAGTGTATTTTGACGATGCCATTACTCGAGGGCTTGGACGGTGTTGAGAAAATGTCCAAGTCTAAAGGGAATTACATCGGTATTAGCGAAACGCCAGACTCCATGTTTGGTAAGTTGATGTCGATCTCAGATACCCTAATGTGGCGTTATTACGAGTTGCTGTCGTTCCGCAGTATGGCAGACATTGCCAATCTTAAAGAACAAATTGAGCAGGGTGTAAATCCGCGTGACGTGAAAGTGGCCCTTGCGCAGGAGATTATTACTCGTTTCCACGATAAACCGTCGGCTGAGCGTGCTCTGGAAAACTTTGAAGCCCGTTTCAAACGGGGTGAAATGCCGGAGGACATGCCCGAGCTTACCATTGCGGGCCAGTTAGCGTTATTGCGGGTCTTACGTGAAGCCGGTTTAGTGAGCTCAGCCTCTGAGGCGCAACGTAACGTAGAGCAAGGTGGTGTGCGGATTGACGGCGAGCGAATCGAAGATAAAGGCCTAGTACTTGAGCCCGGTACCTATGTGCTGCAGGTGGGTAAGCGCAAATTTGCACGCGTTACCTTAAGCGGCTAACCCTCAACGGAGATATGAGCTATGAGACTGTATAGTGATTCTTTCGAAGATCAAACTCCCTTGCCAGAGCGTTTGGCGTTTTGTCGCTACGATGCCCAAAGCCGAGTGGCTTTAGCGGGTAATATAAACCCGCATTTAGCATGGTCTGATGCACCAGTCGGGACGAAATCATATGCGGTGATCTGTCACGACCCCGATGTGCCAAGCAAACCTGACGATGTTAATCAAGAGGGGCGCGAAATTCCCGCCGACTTACCACGTATCAGCTTTTATCATTGGCTGCTAGTGAATATCAGCGGACAGGTGCAGTCTTTAGCGGAAGGCTCATATTCCAAAGGCATCACTCCACGAGGTAAAGCGGGGCCTTTGGCTTTGGATGATACCCGCCAAGGAGTAAACGACTACACGACTTGGTTTGCCAATGATAGGGATATGAATGGGGATTACTTTGGCTACGATGGCCCATGTCCTCCTTGGAATGACTCCATTGTGCACCGTTATGTTTTTACCGTGTACGCCCTAGACGTGGCTGAGCTGCCATTAGAGGGGCGTTTTACTGGCAAGGACGTATTGCAGGCAATGGCTGGACATATTTTGGATCAAGCCAGTATTACCGGGCTTTATACGCTGAATCCGCGCTTAATGAATCAACAATAAGCGCTTGCAGCCTAGCATGAGTTTTCTTCATTTTGTAAATGAACACTAGGCGACATTGCGTGAAATTTACGACTAATACGTCTGAAATATCGGCCCTTTCGCAGGCCGTCAGACGTATTGCTCATTACACAGGCTAAAATACGCCTTTGTTTTTGCTCTATTACACATCTTAGGAACCTCCATGTTTGACCGCTCCCTTACGTTGGCTACAGTAGACCCTGATCTTTGGGCTGCCATTGAGAAAGAGAATGTTCGTCAGGAACAGCATATTGAATTGATTGCTTCCGAAAATTACACTAGCCCCGCGGTAATGCAGGCTCAGGGGACGCAACTAACCAATAAGTATGCAGAAGGCTATCCAGGCAAGCGTTACTACGGTGGCTGCGAGTATGTGGATATTGTCGAGCAATTGGCCATTGATCGTCTAAAAGAACTTTTTGGTGCAGAAGCAGCGAACGTGCAGCCCAACTCGGGCTCACAAGCCAATCAGGGCGTATACATGGCAGTACTCAAACCGGGCGATACCGTTTTGGGCATGAGCTTAGCCGAAGGCGGTCACCTAACGCACGGTTCGCCCGTGAATGCCTCGGGTAAGTTGTACAACTTTATTTCCTATGGCTTAGACACCGACGAGGTGATCGATTATGAACAGCTCGAGCAACTAGCCAAAGAGCACAAACCTAAATTGATCGTGGGTGGTGCTTCGGCTTACTCTCTGCATATCGACTTCGAACGTATGGCACGCATAGCTCGTGAAAATGGCGCTTTGTTCATGGTTGATATTGCTCACTACGCCGGTCTCGTTGCTGGTGGCGCATATCCTAACCCTGTGCCTCATGCGGACTTTGTTACTTCCACTACGCATAAATCATTGCGGGGTCCCCGTGGTGGTGTCATTATGATGAAAGCAGAGCATGAAAAAGCGATTAACTCCGCTATTTTCCCGGGTATTCAAGGCGGGCCGCTCATGCACGTGATAGCCGGTAAGGCAGTGGCTTTCAAAGAAGCCCTAGAGCCCGAGTTCAAAACCTATGCACAGCAAGTGGTAAAAAATGCGGACGTGCTGGCGCGTACCTTGGTTGAGCGTGGCTTGCGTATTGTTTCGGGCCGTACTGAAAGTCACGTAATGCTGGTTGATCTGCGTGCTAAAGGTATTACTGGAAAAATAGCCGAAGAGGCTCTGGGCGCTGCTCATATTACGGTGAACAAAAACGCCATTCCAAATGATCCCGAAAAACCATTCGTGACAAGCGGCATACGCTTGGGTACGCCTGCTATGACCACGCGTGGCTTCACAGAGGTTGAGGCCGAGCTGACAGCGCACCTTATCGCGGATGTGCTGGATAACCCTCACGATGAAGCGGTGATCGCTGATGTACGTCGTCGTGTACATGAGTTGACTAGCCGTCTACCTGTATACTCGTAATTCTTTTACGAATGGGGTCGCCCAAGGCGGCCCTCACCTAGTATGAAATGTCCGTTTTGCCACAACACTGATACGCAAGTCATTGATTCTCGAACTTCTGAGGAGGGTGACTCTATACGTCGTCGTAGGCGGTGCGCAGCGTGCGAACGGCGGTTTACCACCTACGAGCGTGCCGAGCTGGTCATGCCAGCGGTAGTCAAACGTAATGGTACGCGCATGGAGTTTGATTCAACTCGTTTGCGGGCGAGTATGGGAATAGCTTTGCGTAAGCGACCCGTGCACATGAGTGCAGTGGATGCCGCGGTGGCCCGGATTGAAGAAAAATTACAACTCAGTGCCCAGCGTGAAGTCACCTCCGAGCACATTGGTGTTTTGGTGATGAACGAGTTACTTAAGCTAGACCAAGTGGCTTATGTACGCTTTGCCTCCGTCTATAAAAGCTTTAAAGATATTCGTGAGTTTGTGCACGCCATCGACGAGATGAGCGATTCTGAGTCAACCTAATGCAACGCATACTCGTATGACAGACCAAGACAGGTATTGGATGCAGCAGGCTCTAGCTCTAGCGGAGCAGGCCTTGTATGTGAGCAGTCCTAATCCACGGGTTGCCTGTATGATCGTGCGTGATGGCATCTTACTAGCCAGTGGAACCACCCAACAAGCGGGGGGGGCTCATGCCGAGGTTATGGCTTTACGACAGGCGGCAGAACGGGGTGTTGAGGTGGCAGGATCTACCGTGTATGTCACCTTAGAGCCATGTAGTCACTATGGCCGTACTCCTCCGTGTGTGGATGCATTGATTCAGGCGCAGCCTGCTAGAGTGGTGGTCGCCATGGAAGATCCTAATCCTTTGGTTGCAGGTAAGGGGTTTAATAAGTTGCGGCAGGCGGGTATTGAAGTAGCTGGACCTTTATGTCTAGAGCAAGCCTTAGCATTAAATGTGGGCTTCTTTGCCCGTATGGTGCGTAAGACCCCATGGCTTTGGATGAAGATGGCTTGCAGTTTAGACGGGCGCAGTGCATTAACAGATGGACAATCGCAGTGGATTACTGGCCCGTTGGCACGTGATGATGGGCACCACTGGCGTGCGCGTAGCTGTGTGGTATTAACGGGCATTGGCACGGTTAATGCTGATAATCCTCTATTGAATGTACGTGCTGTCGCCACTTCAAGACAGCCTTACAAAGCTATTGTGGATACGCAGTTTTCCGTAGATGAAAACGCTGCGCTATTCGATGGCACTCCTTGCTGGGTGTTCGCTAGTCGTCCCGATGCAGAAAAAGCAGCTCGCTTGGCCGATAAAAATGTGCAGCTAGTGCTTTTGCCTGAAAAACAAGGCCACGTGGATTTGACGGCAGTAGTGCAGTGGTTAGGTGCTCAACACATCAACGAAATACACGTGGAAGCGGGGGCAAAGTTAAGTGGGGCGCTCATTGAGGCAGGGTGTGTAGACGAGTTGTTGGTGTATATGGCCCCTAAGTTACTGGGGGCGGGGCGGGGCCTCGCTGACATTCATGCTTTGTCTTCTTTGCGGCAGGCTCCCCAGTACGAGTTTTTTGATGTGTGCCCTGTAGGGCCAGACTTACGATTACGAGCGCGCCAGAAAGCGCATTGGGATGCTTTGTTGGAGCATTGCTCGTGATGCTTAGTAAGTGCTCCCGCTTCAGTGATCCGTTTATTTTTAGCAGAGGTTATTAGCCGTGTTTACAGGTATTGTTGCTGCCGTAGGGCAGATTACTGAAGTTCAAGAGCTGGATGCCAATGATAAAAACGCGGGAGTGCGTTTGCATATTGAGGCGGGCGGGTTAGACTTGTCCCGCAGTAAATTGGGTGACTCCATTGCGATTCAGGGTGCCTGTATGACGGCGGTGCAGTTATGGGATACTGGGTTTGCCGTAGATGTATCACGCGAAAGCTTGAATCGCACTGTCGGGTTAGGGCAGCAGGGTGAGGTAAATCTAGAACATGCTCTGCGTCTTGGTGACTCCTTAGACGGGCATATTGTATCTGGGCACGTGGATGGCGTCGCTCAGGTAAGTTATTTCCAGGCGATTGGTGAGTCTTGGGATTTGCGCATTCTGATACCCACTGACTTAGCTAAGTACTTTGCCTACAAAGGATCGGTTACCGTGAATGGCGTCAGCTTAACGGTGAACCAAGTGGACGATGTAGAAGGTGGCTGCGAAATTCGCATTAATTTGATTCCCCATACCGTTGAGGTAACGACGCTTAAGCACCTCCGTGTGGGTGGTCATGTGAATATTGAAGTGGATACTATTGCGCGCTATGTGGAACGTATGGTGAGCTTGCAGCAACGTTAAGCAAGACCAGTTCATCGCCACTGTATAAAAAGCGACGTACATTTTACAGGCTTGCTTTTTTGTTCTTAAGCTTGCTATAATCGAATGCTTCTTACACGCTATGTCTATTTTGGCTAGCCAGTTAAGAAAAAGTAGTAATAGGACAGGTGGCCGAGTGGTTGAAGGCGCTCGCCTGGAAAGCGGGTATACGTTAATAGCGTATCGAGGGTTCGAATCCCTCTCTGTCCGCCAATTAGCTGTATCAGCTAGTTCAACCAAAACTCAAGACCCGCATGTGTGCAAGCATGGCGGGTTTTTTGTTGTCTAATATATGGCTAATGCCAACCATTGATACCGTCGGGATCTTAGCGGTATTACCGATAATAATAAAAAAGTACCTTCCTGAAGCTATCCGAAGCGTTATTTTTCTAGGCTAGGATGAAAGAAAGACCCTCCCAGCCGCCCTGCGCGTCATACCATAATAGACGGATAGGTTCACTAATCTATAACGCGGATAAATAGTTAGTGGTGCTATGACCAGCAGTTATACGGTCACGACTGTGTATTCTCGGAGGGTAGTGCCAAGCCTAAGCCCATGCACACTAGCAAAGCGGGTTACAACTGGCCCATCAAAAGGGTGACGATTACACGCCTGTAGCCTGGCGGCCAGCATCTTGCACTTGTTTGGTGAGCAAGGCAGCACACTTAAGGAGCAGCGTTAGGCATAAACGGCGCCGCGCCATATTTTCTTAGCAGTATCTGGCTTATACAGTGCCTTGCCTGCTGATTGACGAGCAAACTAAGTCTGCATCAGTAACGAACGCATAGCGGATATTGTAGTGATACATAAACAATAAGGAAAATTGAATTTAAATAATCTTGATTAAGAATATATTTAGATATATACTCGATTTTCAAAGGAGGCGGCTATTCGTTTACGTTGATTTTCCACGTCGTCGATAGCCTGCCATGTTCAACACTGCGTATAAAAGACAAAGTGATTATGGTGGCTACGAAAAGTAAAACAATTAAAGTGAAGATTTGGCGTGGAGACCACGAAGGGGAGATGCTGACCTACGAAGTGGCACGTCGAGATAATCAAACCGTGCTGGACGTGGTGTCCGAGGTGCAAAAAAAGCTGGAGCCCTCTTTAGCCTACCGATACTCCTGTAGGGTAGGGGTATGTGGTACCTGTGCCATTATGGTGAACGGTGAGCCACGCTGGGCGTGTCGCACGCACGTCAGTAAAGTCGCAAAAGACGACGAGCTGACTCTCGAGCCTTTACGCAATATGCCGCGTATCAAAGATCTAGTCGTCAATATGGACGAGTTTTTTGCCAAGTGGCAGCACGTGGGCTCAGACTTTAAAAGCGAGCGCACTCGCGACGACAAGCCTTACGAAGTGAACCCGAAAAGTGCTAAACGCCGCAAAGCCAACGCAGCCATTGAATGCATTAACTGCGGTATTTGTTATGCCGCCTGTGATGTGGTGGGCTGGGATAACAACTATCTTGGGCCAGCCGCTTTAAATCGCGCCTGGACTTTAGTGAATGACGTGCGCCATGTAGGCAGTTCCGAAACCTTGAAAAAAGCGTCGGCCGAAGGCGGCTGTGGTTCATGCCACACCCAGGGTAGCTGTATGACCTATTGCCCGGTCAGCCTTAGCCCTACCGGTAGTATTGCCGGACTGAAGCGCGCCTCGTTATTTAGCTTTTTGAAACGGGATTGAGATGGAACGCGTCTTGTTTTTTTTCCAGCGTCTCACAGCGCTGATTCTTGCTCCTTTCGTGTTAATTCACCTTGCCGTCATTATGTATGCGGTAAAGGGCGGACTGACGGCTGCCGACATCTTGTCGCGCACGCAAGGCAGCGTATGGTGGATCAGTTTTTATGGTGTGTTTGTGATCGCTGTGGCCATTCATGCAGCCATCGGCATACGGCGTGTACTCATAGAGTGGTGCAAGCTTTCGCTATCCGCCGCTAATGTACTCAGCCTGCTCATCGCGCTGGGCATGCTATTTCTGGGCATGCGAGCAGTTGTGGCCGTAGGAGGGCTCTAATTATGAAGGGGTATCAGCGGCATCGTGCTTACTTTGCTTTTTTAGGCCACCGTATTTCAGGCATTTTGCTGGCCTTATTTCTGCCCGTGCACTTTTACGTGCTGGGTTTGGCGCTGAATCAGCAAGCAGCACTGGATGAGTTCCTGGCGATTAGCGAGCTGCCTTTAGTGAAGTTTGCTGAATGGGGCTTGGTGTCGTTACTGGCATTGCACTTTTGTTTTGGTATGCGTTTGCTCACCTTAGAGCTGTTTGCGTGGTCAACACCACGTCAGGCGCGTAAAAGTTGGGTAACAGGCAGCGTACTGATTGCCTTGGTAGTGGGCTTTATTTTTCTGCTTAGGGTTTTGTGAGACATGAAATACGAATATTCAAAAACAGACATTCTCATCCTGGGCTCTGGCGGGGCGGGCCTGTTTGCAGCCTTGCATGCCAAACAAGCGAATCCAGACCTAGACGTGACCATTGCTGTAAAGGGCCTGGTGGGTAAAAGTGGCTGTACACGCATGGTGCAAGGGGGCTACAACGTGGCCTTGGGCGAAGGCGACTCGGTAGAGCGGCACTTTATGGACACCATCGATGGTGGCAAATGGCTGCCGCGCCAAGACTTAGCTTGGCGTCTTGTGGTGGGAGCCATAGAGCGCATCCAAGAGCTTGAGAACGAGATAGGTTGCTTCTTCGATCGTAATCCGGATGGCTCTTTGCACCAGAAAGCCTTTGCTGGGCAGACTTTTGACCGCACAGTCCACAAATCAGATTTGACCGGCATTGAAATTATCAACCGTCTGATGGAAAAGGTGAAAGCCAGTGGCACCAACTGCTTGGAGGAATACCGCGCCATAGAGCTGGTACCTGCCAAAGGTGGGCTGAAGAACGGCATTGCCGGGGTACTGTTTATTAATATGCGTACCGGCGCCTATCACTTCATACAGGCAAAGACAGTTTTATTGGGAACAGGCGCAGGGCCCACCATGTATCTGTATCACACGCCCTCAGGGGATAAAACTTGTGACGGGCTTGCCATGGCGTTGCGTTATGGCCTGGCCTTGCGTGACATGGAAATGGTGCAATTTCACCCCACTGGTTTGCTGGGCGGTCCCGACACCCGCATGACGGGTACTGTACTGGAGGAAGGCTTGCGTGGTGCCGGAGGCTACCTTATTAATGGTCAGGGCGAACGCTTCATGTCTAACTACGATCCACGTGGCGAACGGGCTACTCGTGACGTAGTCAGTCGGGGTATTTATGCAGAAATGCGTGCGGGTCGAACCAGTCCAATGGGTGGTGTATATATTCAAATGAGCCATCTGGGTGCTGACAAGGTCAGCAAGATGTTCCCCGGCATGGTACAGCGTTGCGCCGACTGCGGCTTCGATTTGGCTGGCGGACAGGTAGAGGTCGTTCCCACCGCCCACTACTTAATGGGTGGCATAGAGTTTGAAGTAGATTGTTCTACCGAATCGCCAGGCTTGTTTGTCGCAGGCGAGGACGCGGGAGGGGTTCACGGTGCTAACCGCTTAGGTGGCAATGGCGTGGCTAACTCTACCGTGTTTGGCGGTATCGCTGGTGATTCCATGGCGCAGTTCATTGCTCAGCATAAGGAATGGCGCGAGCCAGACACGACAGTCATCGACCAGGGCATAGCCCGAGCCGAACGCCCATTCACCGACGGCCCCCATCAGTTTTCTGACCTACGCGAAAAGCTTGCGCATGTAATGTGGAACGACGTTGGCGTCATGCGTACTGCCGAGCAAATAAAACATGCCCAGCAGCAGTTAATTGGGCTGAAAGAAGAGCTAACAGCCATTCGTATTCCGGGTGGTGACCGTGCCTTTAACCTAAGCTGGCACGATTGGCTCAACCTAGACAGTTTACTGACCATTTCTCAAACCATTGCTATGGCCGCATTGGCGCGGGAAGACAGCCGTGGTGCTCATTTCCGCGAAGATTTTCCCGAAACGGGCGATTTGGCCAGTAGTACCTTTACAAGCATCAGTTTACGAGAAAAAGGCCTAGAGCTAGAAATGAAACCGGTGTGCTTCGATATTGTGAAGCCTGGGCAATCATTATTAGACAGCCCAGAACTGGTTCCGCATTCCGCTTAATTTGACATTACAAGACAATACGCAGGAGATACCCATGGAAATTCCAATTTCTCGTATCCAGGCCGCCGCATCAGAAATCATGCACCGTGCGGCGATCGACATCCCCGAAGATTACCGTACCGGTATCGAGGCCGCACGCAAGACAGAGACCGGTGCGCTGCCATGCTTCGTGCTCAAAGCCATGGTTGATAACTGGGATGCAGCCACCCAGGATAGACGTCCCATGTGTGCGGACTCCGGTCTGCCGCGCTACTACGTAAAAATGGGAAATAATGCGCGCCTGGAGTCCGGATTTGTGGGGGTAGAGCGCGCCTTGCGCATCGCCACAGCCAAAGCCACGCACGACATTCCGCTGCGTCCCAACCGTGTGCATCCCTTGTGGCGTACCGACCATAACAATAACGTCGGTATTAACGCACCTGAAATTGAGTGGTCGTTCGAGCCAGATGCAGACTGGATAGAAATCACCACTGTGCACAAGGGTGGGCTATTTGGCACTGATTACCGCATGCTGTTTCCAGGTGATGGCATTGATGGCATTAAGCGCTTTGTGCTGGATGGCTTGATCGCCTATGGCAAGCGTGGTTTGGCCTGTCAGCCGGCTATCGTAGGCATTGGTATTGGTGGCTCGAAAGACACATGTATGCAACTGGGCAAACAAGCTGCCTGCTTACGTGTAGTGGGCGACCGTCACCCCGACGAAAAAATTGCCGAACTGGAAGATGAACTGAAAGAATTAGGAAACTCCATCGGCATGGGTGCCATGGGCTACGTAGGTAGTTCCATGGTGGTCGATTGTCATATTGAGGTGGGCTACACACACACGGGAGGCATGCCGGTCAGTATTCACACGTTCTGCCTGTCATCGCGCCGCTGCACCGCACGTATTTATGCTGATGGCAGAATTGAATATCGCACCAACCCAGAATGGTTTACACCGTACATGCGTCGTGAAGATGTGGAGTGGCAAACGGAGGCACTGGCATGAAAGAAGTACATCTGAACTTACCCGTTACAGACGAGCAGCTCGCCCAGTTAGAAATAGGTTCTATTGTTTATCTAAATGGCACTGTTTATACTGCGCGAGAAGGAATTTACAAAAAAGTCATCGAAGACGATGTCACCTTACCCCTAGAGGACTTCTCTGCAATCAGCAATGTGAACTTTCATTGCTCGCCGGCCGTAGCACCCGAGGACAATGGCGATTATCGTGTGGGTGCGGTAACAGCCACAGCCAGCTTCCGTTTTGCCAAATGGATGGATCAGTGGCTGAAAAAAACCGGCACCAAAATCGTAATTGGTAAAGGCGGCATGCCTTATGATGACTACGCAAAGATCATGGTGCCTAACGGAGCCATTTATTTAACAACCGTCGGTTATGGAACCGGTGCCTTACTAGGGCGTGGGGTGACCAAGGTTCGCGATGTCTTCTGGCTGGACGAACTTGGTATTGCGCAGGCAATGTGGTTATTCGAGGTCGAAAACTTCGGTCCTTTTATTGTTGAAAGTGATTTGGCCGGCCGCTCTTTGTTTCATGAGCATGGCGAGCAGATCAATCAAAACATCGAAAAATTATACGCTGGGCTCAAACCTCCTGCTTTGCATCGCTATGGTGAAACCAATAACCGGAAAGACGAAGTTATGTGAGCACAGTAAATAATGGACGTAAAAAGCCTATACACCCTGGTCGCTATCGCTGATAGAGGTAGTTTTGCCGAAGCCGCCAAGTCGCTGGGTATTTCTCTGCCTGCTGTTAGCATGCAAATGAGCGCACTAGAGGACGAGTTGGGAATTAAAATCTTCGACCGTAGCCGGCGCCCGCCTGTGCTAACCGAGAAAGGTTTGTACCTGACAAAGCGTGCACGTGAGCTGATTGCGCACTGGGAAAGCCTTAGCGACTACCTGAAGCGGGACACTACCGGTGCCATACTCAAGCTGGGGGCGGTACATACCGCAGTGTCGGGCATTTTGCCCGTGGCCTTACGTCTGTTGCAAGAGCAGGACCAGGAGATCGAGATACGCCTTACTTCGGGTCTTACCCACGAGCTGGAAATGGCGGTGCTGCGTGGCGAGCTGGATGCGGCCGTGGTGTCGGAACCTGAGGTGGAGCGTCCCGAACTGGAGTTTTTGCCAGTTCTGGATGAGCGTCTGGTGCTAATTACGCACACCTCGGTCAGTGGCAACAGCGAATACGAAATTTTGCAAAACAACCCCTATGTGCGCTTTAACCGCTTGGCACACGTAGCGCGCATGGTGCAAAACGAGTTTCGCAAGCGCGAGATTAACGTGAACTCCACCATGGAAATCGACACCATAGAAGGGGTGATCGCCATGGTAGCGAATGGATTGGGAGTATCGGTGGTACCGGACCGCGGGTTTTTGCAAAAACAAACAGACTCTATACGCAAAATTCCATTCGGTGATCCGCCTATTAGCCGGCGTTTGGGCCTGCTCATACTGCGTAATAATCCGCGCATACAGTTCGCGCATTTGTTATTGCATGCCTTAAAAGAGGCTGCCCAGGAAATTGAGCTCTTACAAGGAAAATAACAAGAGCCATGGCATAAAAAGGAGGGTGGACAAGGACCTAGAGACTCAGACTGAGAGTATTTAGCTGCTTTTAAAGCAGGTATTGATGGCAAATACGTACAAAAAAAGGAGACAAGACATGCTGATGAGGAGTCAAGCTGCTGCTCAGGCAATTAAAGGCATAATAAAAAGGGGGGGCGTCACTGTTTCACTGCTTGCCGTAGCTTTTGCGGGCCCAGCGGCAGCCGTGAGTTGGCCAGAGCGCCCCGTGACCATAATCGTACCATTTTCGGCGGGCGGCGCGACAGATATTGTGGCGCGACAACTCAGCTACGCCCTGAGTAAAAAATGGGGTCAAAGTGTTGTAGTAGAAAACAAAACCGGTGCTGGTGGCAATATAGGAACCGGCCTAGTCGCCAGTGCTAAGCCTGACGGCTATACCTTATTAATGGCATCCGGTGCAAATCTAACGGTTAACCCCCACCTTTACAATAACTTAGCCTTTAATGTAGAGACTGATTTTGCGCCAATTACCAATGTTGCCGTAGGCCCCATGGTCGTGGCGGTATCTGAAAGCGTCAAAAGTGCCGATCTGGCTGAATTCATACAATCAGCCAAAGCTGACCCAGGCAAGTACACAATTGGTTCGGCAGGCGTGGGCTCTCAAGGGCATTTAGCAGGTGAAAATTTCCAATATGCCGCTGACATAGAGCTGTCGCATATTCCTTATCGGGGCGAATCTGCCGCGTTTGCCGACTTGATGGCGGGTCAGATTGATGCGGTGGTTGGAAATATTGGCGCTGCCTTTTCACCGTTAAGCAGTCGACGTATTCGTATCTTGGCGGTCGCCAGCGATGAGCCGACTGATATGTTGCCTGATGTCCCCACCGCTAAACAATTCGGAGTGGATGGTTTTGTGAACTATGGCTGGTTTGGGCTACTCGCTCCAGCGGGTACCGACGCAGCTATCGTGGATAAAGTCCGTACACATGTTGAAGAAGTGTTAGTAGAGGAAGAAAATAGTAAAAAATTGGCGGAACTGGGCATGTGGGGGCTGGCGAATAGCCCTGCCGAGTTTAAAGAGCAAATTACTCGTGAGTCGGCGCAGTGGAAGCAAGTTATCCAAGAGCGCAACATCACCATAAATAACTAAATTACAGGGACATTGTGGTTAGCTTAGGCAGTCCCCTAGCATGTTCACGGTAGTGGATTAGGAATACCGATGGAGTATTGGGTCGTTATCGTGGTCGGCGGGGTGATTGCCGGTTTTGTACAGGGTTTATCCGGTTTCGGTTTCGGCCTAGCATCGTTGGCAATCTGGTCTTGGGTGTTGGAGCCTGAAGCCGCCGTGCCCACCGTCGTCTTTGGATCTCTTGTAGGTCAATTGCTGGCAACTGGCTCTTTAAGGCAGCACATGGATATTGCACGTGCTGGCCCGTTTCTGATTGGCGGAGTGTTGGGTATTCCTCTAGGCTTATGGTTGCTGAGTCTCATAGACCCCTTGCTTTTCAAGTTTGGCTTAGGCGCCTTGTTGTTTGTTTACTGCTTTATCATGTTATTTATTAAGCATATACACAAGATAAGCTGGGGTGGGCGCTTTGCCGATGGGGTAGCTGGTTGGATAGGCGGTGTGGCGGGGGGCGTCGGAGGAATTCCTGGAGCCCTCCCGACGTTGTGGTGCAGCCTCAGGGGTTGGCAAAAAGATCAACAGCGCTCTGTATTTCAGATGTTCAACTTGTTGATGCATATCATCACCTTTGCATCGTTTGTCCTGTTGGGCTTGATCCAACCACAGACAGTCAAAATTATCGCTGTCGTGACTCCATGCATTATTTTGCCGACCTTACTCGGGCTGCGCATGTATCAACGCTTTAGTGATAAAACCTTCAGGTTGATTGTGTTATCGTTGCTTTTGAGCTCCAGTATTACTTTGCTTATCGCAACGGCACCACAGGTGCTAGCCAAGTTGCTCTAGCCCTGTGGGTATTGTTCACCGCTTGATGAAACTTGCTAGGGCTGTGCCTAGTCGATTTCCAGTTGTAGCGTCTGACCCAAGTTCAGGTAAAACTCGTACTGTGCTTTAATAAAGTCTTCTGCTTTGGCACCGGTCACCATTCTGGGTATTGCTCCAGCTCGCTCTACCGCCGTGCGCCAGGACTCCTGTGTAGGGAGATACTGTAACTGTTTTTCCCAGTATGTGACCAGTTCTGGCGACATGTTTTTGGGGCCATAAATTGCGCTCCATCCATTTACGTCTTGTAGCTTGGGATGCCCTACCTCTTGGGCTGTTTGCACATCCGGTAATTCCTTTAGGCGTTCTGGCGATGTCGTCACCAATGCTCTGAGGCGTCCAGCCGTAATATTTCCCAGTAGCGAAGCGAGGTTATTACAGCTAAATGCTACGTCATTGGCTAACACCGCTGCCGTGGCTTCACCACCACCTTTGTACGGAATTTCAGTGGCAATGTCTTTAGGCAGACCAGCCGAGGCAAACAGTGTTTGCGCTGCCAGGTTCAACGATGTGGCCGAACCCGTTGTGCTGTAGGACAGCACATTGGGGTTAGCCTTCATGTGCTCCAATAAGCCCTTTAACGTGGTATGAGGCGAGTCGGCGTTTACAACACAGACCATGGGGTTGATATCGAGAATACCCAAAACGGTAAAATCGTCCCATTCATACTGCTTTTTCTTCAGCAAAGCAGGCAGGATGGCTTGTGATCCCACACGGCCCAGTAGCAAGGTGTAGCCATCCGGATCTGCTTTGTGTACATAAACAGAGCCAATCTGCCCCCCCGCACCCCCTTTGTTTTGCACCACAATGGGTTGGCCCACTACGCTGCCGAGCTCCTTTGAGACAATTCTGGCGGCCATATCCGCATCGCCGCCCGCGGTGTAAGGCACAATCAGGTTAATAGGGCGATCAGGGTATTGTGCCGCCATGCTTATTGGCGTGGTCAGCAGCAAACCTAGTAGCCCCATGGCTGTAGTGCTATAAAAGGTGCGTTGCAGACTCGTTTTTTTATTGTCATTCGACATTGTCTTCTCCTTTGGCTGCATCAGTCTTGCTGATGCTTATCAAGTGCTACGTTAGATATTCGGGCGCTGGCGCCCCTTTTATATGCACGTTGATACAGGCAGGTTGTGTATGATTCACTGCGCTTGCAAGCGCTTTGCTTAGTTCCTGTTTCGTAGTGACATTAAATCCTAAGCCGCCCAGTGCCTGTGCGGCGCCCTCGTACTTCGCGTCCGGATTCAACTCACAGCCTATGAGTCGTTCCGGTCCGTAATTGCGTAGTTGTATTAAGTGCTCTGCATTCCAGCGGTGATCATTGCCTATCACAGCGATAAACGCCGCATTTTCTCGTGTGGCCGTATCAAACTCAGATAAATGAAAACCGACGGTACCGTCACCCATGGCCGCAATAACCGTGGAATTCGGGTAAGCGATTTTCGCGGCAATAGCGTAGGACAGCCCGCCGCCAATAGCGCCAGAAACTCCGTTAATAACGCGTTTTGGGGCCTGGCAAAAAGCCTGTATCCATTGCCCAAACTCTCCTCCGTCGGAGATCAGGATGGCGTTTGGATCGCGATCCAGTAGCGCTTGAATATCCGCACACACCTCACGCGGGCTTAGCATTTCACCGTTGGTGGCGGTGTCGCTTTGCTCGGGGCGCTCAACCAAGCGTTGCGCGACAAGCTCGGCCCAAGCTTGCTGGTGTGCTTGGTGCGTGAGCGAGGTGCTCAATGCTGTTAAGGTATCTTGGGCATGTGCCTGCTGCGTATAACGCAGGCGGTCGGCAAATTGTTGCTTGGCCAGAGTCAGTACGGCCTCTTCCGGGTCAACCACAGCCAGTGCCACATCCGTAGCAAACGAGCTAGAGCGCCCAAAATCCAGTGTGAAGTCAATTTTCTTCCCCACCAGCACCACTACATCGGCTTCCTGAATGACCTGCTTGACCTGCCCCAAAGACGGGTCTTTAAAGCCGCGGGGGCTTTCCATAGGTATAACCGGCAGGCCAGTTGCGTGACGCAATGTTGCTAGCGTAGCGGCGGCACGGCTGCCATTGCATTGTGGTCCAGTCACAATGACCGGTCTTTTCGCTTGTTGTAACAGAGTCACCAACTCAGAGACATCCGGACGTGTCAGATCTCGCTCAAAACTTGGCAAAGCGGGCAGCTCAGTGTGACCGCTCTGTGTCTCCAGCAAATCAAAGGGCAAAGCCAAATGCACCGGACCTGCCCGTCCCGAGTGAGCCAGTTGAATTAACTGTGCGGTAAATTCTGCAATTTCCATCACCGTGCTAGGACGCAAACCCTGTTTGACCAACGGGCGTGTCATGGTTAACTGGTCCAGCTCTTGGAACGCACCCAAACCATCTTGTTTCAGCGGAGAATCCCCCGATAAAAGCAATACTGGACTTTCTGCGTGCTTCGCTGAGAACAAGGCGGACATACCATTTGCAAAACCAGGACCGCCAGCAATCAGCGCCACCCCTATTTCACCCGTCAACTGTGCCCAGGCGTCGGCCATATACACCGCAGCTCCTTCATGACGAGTATGTATGATCCGTATCCCTGCATCGATACAGGCATCGTACACAGGCATAATCTGGTTACCGGACAAACTGAAAACAGTCGTGACACCCGCCTTTTTCAAGGCCTGAGTAAGTAGTTGTGCGCCGAGCATAGGCTCCCCTGTGTATGGTGATTGGCGAATAAGCGAGCTGCTTATGTTCCGATTGTGTTAATTAAAATAAGATACATTAAATTATATTTAACTATTGTGCAAGAGGTATCAAAGTGAAGTGATGGCCTGTGAGTGATACGCTATAGGCGATGGTGGAGTGCATTATCCATAGCGATAGCGCAGAGAGTCGAACATTTTTTCGTTCTGGCTTGGTTAAGTGAATGTTGCACCTGTATCGCTTGATTCCACTTAACCGTTATCATCTTTCTATAAAAATTATTTCAAGATAAAAGAGAGCGGCATTAGGAATACCTCACCTAGTTTGAGCTCACGCGGTCGACGTCGCATAAACAGGCGGTATCTGGAGGCTTTCTATGCAATAGGTGTGGCGGGCACAGCATCGGCGGCAGCTGAAATGCTTAAGTTGACACTACCGGCTATGAGTAAGCAGATTGCCGCATTAGAAAAGCAGATAGGGTATGCTTTATTTCGTCGTCATGAGGGTCGTTTAACCATTACCACCGAGGCTAAATACTTGTTTGATGAAGTGGCCAGCACGCTAAGTCATCTGGACACCTTGTGGGAGGCAATGCTGCGACTACAAGGCCTGGACGTGGGTCAACTAGAAATTGGTAAGCCGCCCGGCCCATCGTATGTGTTTTTACCGCGCTTATTTCGTCAGTTTTTAGCGAGCCGGCCGAACGTGCGCCTGAAACTGCTAGCGACTAACTCCACGTTAATACAAAGAAAAGTGTCGTTGTAGCGTTTGGATTTTGGTCTGGTTGAGCATGCCCCTGCATCGCCCAACTACCAGACGACACCTTTGGATGTCGAGTGCTATTGCGCGATTTCTACTCGGCATCCATTGGCGAGTAAAGATAGCATTACGCCGCAGGATCTAGATGGTTTGCCAGCCGTTACCCTAGAGCCGCAGCATCCATTGGCTCAAGAGCAAAGGCGTATTTTTGAACGTGCTGGAGCGACGTTTAATCCTTGTTATGAAGTGAGCTTGTGGTGGGCAGGATTCGGTTTGGTACGCGAACAATTATGCTACGCCATCGTAGATCGCCTTAATGCCGAGTCGTTTCAGGAAATTGATCAGTCAGCGTCTGTGGTGTTCTTGCCGTTCAAGCCCACCTTGCTCTATCAGTTATCCATTATTGTGCCGACGTTACGGCCTATGTCTACGCTAGCGGAAAGTTTTTTAAATGCTTTATTAAGTGAATTTGAACTACCTGAATGGGCGTCACGTTTACCCTAGCTTGCCTCGGGTTTTCTTTTCTTCTCCCTAGGGGCTATTATTCCATTTGGTTATAGAGCTAAGCTTTTTATTCAATTGTTTTTGTCTTTCTCTCGACCGATTATATAAATAACTAAATTAAGTCAGAGAGGAAACAGTCATGGATATGCGGGGTCATGGTCGAACAAATCGAGCTTTTACGGGCATTCCAACTTTTTTGCGTAGCAACCTATGCATGGATCACACTGCCGTTAACGCTGATTTCGCCGTGTTTGGTATTCCTTTGGATGAAGGCTCCCCGTATATGCGGGGTGCACGTTTTGCTCCTCGCACCATAACGCGAGCACTCCATGCGCTTTGCCCCCACGGGCTTTTACGATACAGAGTTACAGCAGCGATTTTTACAGCACGAGATCGTAACGGGCCGAATAGTGGACGTGGGTGATGTGGTTATACTTTCAAGCAATGTTGAAAAAAGTTTCGACAACATCACCAAGCTGACGCGTCAGCTTCTGGATCAGGGTGTTACCCCTATCGCCATCGGTGGTGATCACGCAGTTAGTTATCCCATTACGCGCGCTTTTACCGAAGACATTCATGTCATTCAGTTTGACGCCCACATGGACTACGCCTCAGTGTCTGACGATTTGCGCTATACCAACGGCCAGCACTTTCGCCACATAGGTACTATGCCCAATGTGAAGTCGATTACTCAGGTAGGTATTCGAAGTCGACGTACTCGACCCGCTGAAATGGCCGACGCCCTGGCTAAAGGCAATCAAATCGTTACGATGGGCAAATTTTGCGAGCTAGGTGCTGCGGGAGTGGCCGATCTGATACCTGCTGGCGCCAAATGTTATGTTAGCATCGACATAGATGCCTTGGATATGTCGTTGACTCCAGGGTGTGTGTCAGCGGAGCCGAATGGTTTGTTGTATCACGAATTACGCGACACTTTATGTGCTTTAGCCCCTCGCAATTCCATCGTAGGTTTCGATCTAGTCGAAGTGAACCCCCAGCTTGACGTAGGCACAGGTATTACCTCTTACCTGGCAGCACATATCAAATGGCTCTGGTGATTGCCGCGCTGTCCATCACTCCTGAGCGGGTGACACGCTACGCTACGCCTTTACCCGTCCGACCTCTGATATAACCCATGTTCTGATGGTTCGTGCCAACGAAGAGAGCATTAATACCCTAGAGGACTTGGATGGCAAAATCGTGGCGGGCCAGTTAGCATCGTCGTATGAAAAAGAATTACGCGAACTGGATGCACGGCTCAAAGCTGACAATAAAAAAAGGTTACGCGAGCTAAAGCTTTATCAGTCCTTCCCTGAAATGCAGGTCGCTTTAGCGAATCGCCAGGTGGATGCAGTAGCGATTTCTACTCCAATGGCGGCAGTAATCATGAAGAAACGCCCGAACCTGTTCAAGCTTTCTGCTGCATTGGGCGATAAGCAGTACTTGGCTTGGGCTACACGTTCGGAAGATACTGCATTGCGTGATTATATAAATGAGTAAATCGCTGTGCTGGAAGCCGATGGGACACTCAAGTCGCTACAAGACAAATGGTTCGGTTTTGACGTACAGACTCCGGCTTCTGGCTACTTTCCTGAAGGCGCATGGTAAGATCGAGCCCCGCCATGGATTTTGATTTTGGCGTCATTCCACAGTATTGGCCTTTATTTATTAACGGCCTGCTGGTAACCATTCAAGTGAGTGCTCTAGGCGTCTTGCTGGGTACGGGTCTGGGCATTGTGATATTACTGATTCGCCAGTGCAGTGTGTGGCCTGCTAGGTGGCTTGCCAACATTTACCTGAGCTTTTTCAGAGGCACTCCAGTCATCGTATTGGCGTTATGTCATTTTGCCGCAAGTGTTCAGAACGACCTTACCGCCTTTAACCAATGAGTTCATCATTTTGATTAAGGCCAACCCTGCCTTGTCTGTCATCACCTTGGTGGAGCTGACCCTTACTGCGCAAATTGTCATGAACCTAACCTTTAGGCCTATGGAAGCTTTTACGGCAGCGGCCATCCTGTTTTTTTGCTTGCTGTTTACGCTAAGTAATGCGACGCGCTATTTGGAATACCGCATCAAGAGAGCGAGCCGATGGCATTCGATTACTCCGTTATCACAGATAATCTTGATGTGTTTGCGCGTGGCTATTTGCCAACGCTCACCCTCTTAGTCTTAGTCATCCCAATTAGCTTTGTGGGTGGAACCGCAATTGCTCTGGCAAGAATATCGGGTAAGCGTTGGCTAATGGTTCCTGCGCGGGCCTTTGTTGAGCTGGTACGCAACATTCCTTTTCTGATTCAGATTTTTCGTGTCTTTTATGGTCTACCGTTTTACGGCATTGATCTTACAGCACAAACAGCAGGTGTGTTGTGCTTGTCGCTGTACGGGTCTGCGTATTTGTCCGAGTCAGTGCGCGGTGCCATTGAAGCTGTGCCACGCGGGCAATGGGAGGCCTCTGACGCCTTAGCCCTGAGCTACACCCAGAAAATGCGCCGGATTATTGCACCGCAGCTACCGGCCTACTTGATCCCGGCGGCAGGTAATATTTTGATCACCTTAAGTAAGGGAATGGTATTGCTGTCGATCATTACTGTACCTGAACTGACCTATATGGCTCAGTCTGTCATAGGCAAGAGCTTTGCTCCTGTGGAAGTATTCACCTTACTGGCTATTATGTACTGGTTTACAAGCGAAGCCATTTCACAAGTAATGAAAGCCCTAGAGCGACATTGTGCCAAAAAAGCACTTCCTCCAGCGTCCCAATAATCCGAGGATATCCTTTCATGACTCAAGCAATGATTTCTTTGAAAAACGTCAATAAATGGTTAGCCTGCTGCAGCGCTCAGCAGTTAAGCGCCTTGATAGGTGGTACGGCACCACCTTTAAGCCTCGCAGCGTTTAGCTATCGCTCCGTGCGCTAAGACGCAAACTATCAGGTATCTTGCTTTAGGTATTAGCGCAGAGGCTCGCGTTACACCTGTTGGGACAAGGAGCAAGGGAGTCAAAAACCCTTTGTAGCTTAAGGAGCCTCTGACTTTCTTGCATCTTGTCCCAGTGGTCACGGCAACGGTATTCTCTTAACTATTGCTTTTTGTGCTGAGGAGTTTAAAAGACGCCTTGCACGGATCGATAATTCAGACACTCTTCAATACCAAATCGGCCATTCTCCCTACCAAAACCCGAGTCTCCCCATCCTCCAAAAGGAGTCGCTAGGTTTTGCGCTGCACCATTAATGACGACTTGTCCTGTGCGCATACCTTGGGCGAATTGAACAGCTTGGTCGTGGTCTTGTGACCAAACTGCTCCAGACAATCCATAAGCGGAATCATTTGCTAGTTGTAGCGCCTCAGAAATATCATCGTATGTCAGTAGGGATAAGACGGGGCCAAAGGTCTCTTCCTGAATAATGTCCATATGGGGCTGAGCATGGCTGACCAAAGTGGGGCTGCAGTACCAGCCAGTAGGCAGGTCGCGAACGTTTCCTACTTGATTGACTTGTGCTCCTTGCTTATGGGCTAGTTCAAGCTGACGTTGGATGCTATCTAATTGTGCTGCTGTAGCCACAGGGCCCAAGCGTGTATCAGGTAAAAACGGATCCCCAACTTGCCAATCCTGCATAAGCTCCAACACTTGAGCTTGAATAGACTCGGCGTGTTGAGATGGAACAATCAGTCTTGATTGATTAACACATGTTTGTCCCGAATTCACCATGCTACTTCGAACAACGTGAGTGAGTGCCTTGCCGATATCTGCGTCTGGTAAAAGAATAGCTGCAGACTTTCCACCTAGCTCTAGCATGACTCGCTTTAATGACTGGGCTGCTGTCGCCATAATTTGGCGACCGGCGTTAGTTGAGCCAGTAAAGCTGATCTGATTAATGGCGGGATGCGTGAATAAAGCTTGTCCTGCTGCTCGTCCACCCCATATCAGGTTCACGACACCGGCAGGTAGCCCGGCTTCGTGCACGGCTTCCATAAAAAGCTGTGCCGCTCCGGCTGCCACTTCGCTAGGCTTAAGCACGATAGTGCAGCCCGCGGCTACCGCACCGGCAACCTTCGCAACAATTTGGTGGATAGGAAAATTCCATGGCGTAATGGCACCTATGACGCCGATAGGAAGGCGCTCAACTAGTGCGTTGCCAATTTTTTCCTGCCATTGGACTTCTGGTAGGGCTGTTATGGTGTGTGCTAGATTATCCAGCGGCATGCTCATTTGCATACCTTCACCCAACCATAATGGGCAGCCAATCTCCGTGGCAAGCACCTGTGCAAACTGCTCTTTACGTTGCTCTAGTGCTGTGGCTAGGCGTTGTAATGCAGCACTGCGCTCTTCTAATGTGCTGTGCGACCAGCCAGATAATGCATTTGTTGCGCTTTGGATTGCTAATTCAATATCGTTTGGGCTGCAGGCCACCACCTGGGCGGTGGGTTGCTCGGTGCTTGGGTTAAAGACGGGTATGGTTGTGGTCGATGACGAAGGGGTAAAACGGCCATTGACATAATGTTCTGCGTAAACCTTCATAACCATTCTCCTGAGTCTAAGGGAGAGGCGGGGGCAGGCGGAGCTGAGACCCCTTTCATTGGCTGGAGTCGAAGCAAGTGCCAAGGGCTGGGCATTTCGGACACCTTCACCTCGATGAGTACTGGGCCATTTTCAGTCAAGGACTCACGTATGGCCGCTTCTAGGGCTTGGGGATTATCCACGCATGTAGACGGAACACCGAACGCTTTCGCAAGTAGTTGGAAGTCCGGATTTTGGAGTTCAACTGCGACCTGTGCACCGAACACGCGTTGCTGAATGGCGCGCACATTTCCGTAATGTCCGTCATTAAAAACCACTAGCGTGACAGGTAGTTGATATCGGGCGGCTGTGGCCAGTTCCTGCATATTCCACCCAAAGCCGCCATCTCCAGTAATGGAAAGTACACGCTTGTTTTTGGCGCCCACCGCTGCACCTAGGGCGGTAGGAAAGCCATATCCCAAGGTACCTTGATAACCAGGGCCGATGTAGGTGCGTGGGGTGTAGACGGGAAAGGCGATTCGCGCTAAATAGCCAACTTGCGTCAGTTCGTTTACAAAAATTCCGTCTTCCGGTAGCGCATTGCGCATACTTTTTATGTATAACGCCTGTGGTGTGATGGTGTCAATCTGGGCTTGGGCCCAATCTTTAATGTTTTTTGCAAGCGTAGTGGAGAGTACTGTTCGCTTGTTAACTAGAGTGCTCAACGCTTCTAGGGTAGTATGCGCATCGGAAATTAGAGTCACTTCTGGAGCTCTGGGCGGGCTCACATCATCAGCATCAATGTTGATATGAATAAATCGTAGACCGGCAGTAGGCCAAGAAGGAGTAGGGCTAAGCGCATCAATAAAGCGGCTACCAACGACTAGCACTACATCGGCATGCTGAAAAACAGCTCGACCAGCTAGGGAGTTCATGGCTAGTGGATGTCGATCGCTGAGTGCGCCGCGACCATTGTCACTCATCACGACTGGTGCCCCCATAGCTTCAGCGAGCGCTTGAAGAGCTTGGCTTGCTCCTGAACTAATAACGCCGCCTCCAGCATAAATTACTGGTAATTTTGCTTTGTTTAATAAATTAGCGGCTGCTTCAAGCGCTCGCGGATCAGGCGCCTCTATCGATGGTAATTGGGTATTACGCAAGGACGTAGAGCTGTCTGGAGTAACTTCAGCTTCTAGAAAATCGTGGGGGATTTCTACCCCTACAGGGCGAGGGCGTCCACTAAGTAGCGCGTCCATAGCGGCATCCAGGGTTGAGCCTATGCCTTGTGGTGACTCAACCATTTGGTGCCATTTTGTCAGCCCCTGAATGAAACCGGATTGATCTTTAATCTCATGCAAGAGGCCATACCCTTTTCCAATTGCAGCCGAGCAAATTTGAGGTGTAATAAATAACACCTGTGAGTTTGAAGCGTAGGCTGTGGCTAAGCCTGCCGCTGCATTTAGTGCACCAGGGCCTGGCACAACCATGGCGGTACCGGGCTTGCCTGTAGCTCGGTAATAGCCATCGGCCATATAGGTTGTGGATTGCTCATGCCTAGGGGTGAAAAAGCGAATGTTGTCGCTTTGCAGGCGTAGCGCCTCTACAGCCCAATCCAGTTGTATGCCTGGAATCATGAAAATATCTTCGATTCCGTTACGAATCAGTCCTTCTGTGAGGGCTTTGCCGCCAGTATGCGTCATGCGTTACTCCAATAAGATAATCGGCTTTGTTAGTTGGCCTGTTGAGCGGTAGCTGTTGAGGCAGAAATAATGGAACCCCATTTATTGAGTTCGTTGACAATAAAGGGGGCGAACTTCTGAGCGGACAAATAGGCTGGCTCTGCTGATAAGGACATAATGCGTTCCTGCACCTCCTTGTTTGTAAGAGCAGCTTCCAAGCTGGCTGACAATTTCTCTACTACTGGGGTAGGTGTATTGGCTGGCGCAAACATGCCTAGCCAAGCGGTAGCGGAATAGTTCGGTACGCCGCTCTCAGCAATGGTTGGGATAGTGGGGGCAATACGAGATCGTTCCGGACTGGTGACGCCCAGAGCAAGCACCTTATTGGCTTGAATTAACGGAGCTGCAGAGGTTAAGTCCACGATCGCAGTGGGCAACTGACCACCTAGAATATCAGCGACAGCGGGGGCACTGCCACGGTAAGGCACAGCGATCAAATCAGTTTCAGTCATAGACGCTAAAAGCTCACCAGCCAGATGTTGAGCAGTATATTGTCCAGGTGTGCCATAGGTGGTGTCGCCAGTGCCTTTCTTGGTTTTAGCCAGCAAATCTGCAATAGACGTAAAACCGCTATCTTTGCCGGCAATCATCACCAATGGGATATCCACCAGTTTAGCCAAGGGAGTGAGGTGCTGCTGGGGGTCGAGTTTCCCTCCATCGGGTAAATGAGGGTTCACAACAATGGCCCCAGTGGCACCGATAGCAATCGTATAGCCGTCTGCTTTAGCATTAGCCAATAGTAATAAGCCATTAACCCCACCCCCGCCTGGTTTATTTTCCACAATAACGGTTTGGCCGGTAGAGGTTGATAGGTCTTTGGCGATCAGCCGTGCAATACCATCAGCTGAGGCGCCAGGCGCAAAAGGCACGATGAGAGTGATTGGGCCACTTGGGTAGGATTTAGTCAGCCCAGTTCCTGTGCCAGCTATGAAAATAGTGCTGACGGCCAGCAATTTTGTCCATGTGTTCATTATTTTGTCTCCAATAAGGGTGTATTAATATTTTTAAAATTAGTGTGGAAAATGTATCTGTCCTAGTTGCTATAGACTCCACGGATTCGGTCAATCAAGCCTGATACATCAGGGGGGATAGCATCACCTCGCCAGGCTATATGCTGATCTGGGCGCGATAACACCAATTTTTGCGGATACAACACACTGGCTTCGTCTGAGTCCACGTCCAGAACCTGAAGCGGTACACCTTGTTCCTGAGCTGCTGTCATTATGGGGCTGACATCAATTTGAGGGTCCAGTCTAAGCAGCGTATATTCGGGGCCCAAAGCATCGTATAAAGATCGTCCATCGCGTAACCACAAGTGTGGTGTGCGACAGCCGGGAACCGTCGATGGGGTATACGTCGCCATGCTGTAGCTAGGTTGCTTTTCTGCGTCATAGGCGATTAAAGGAGATTGGTCGTAGAAATAACCAAAATTTAAGCCAGAGCAAGCATATTGCTGAACATTGAGAGCATAGGCGTCTTCGCCTAGTTTTTGTCGGGCAGCCTCCCCTGCGGGGCTATCCTCAGTAATATTGTCAGGTACGCTCATGCGTTGACGTGCCATGGCCATGCAGTGATCCATCACAAAATGGGACACTTGCTCAGTAATAGGCTGTCGTTCTAGGGTATAGGCGTTCAGTATGGACGCGGGAGCCCAGCCATTGAGGTGAGCGGCTAATAGCCAAGACAGGTTAGCCGCATCAGCAATTCCTGCATTCATGCCGTAACCAGCGTAAGGAACCCAGATATGTGCCGAATCACCGCAAAGGAAAATTCGTTGACTCCGGAATTTGTCAGCAACTAGACGGCGCCCATACCAGTCCTCATTACTGAGCACCTCATACTCGAAATCAGGCGCAACACCGAGGATATCTCGAATTGCTGCATCGCGATCCACGGAGTCAAAATCAGGCTCGTCATCTTTTAGATAATTATGAATAAGCCAACGCTCAACCCCATCAATAGCGTACATATTGCCGCAACGTTTTGGATTGAGTGAGAAAGTGGCCCAAGCGGGGCCTTCTGGCATGTTCTCAAGCAACGAGCGGGCTCGAATGTAGGTAGATTGTACGCGTTGAATCACGGCATCGCCTTGTAGGGTAGCGCCAATTGCTTTACGTACTGACGACTTCCCGCCATCGCACCCGATCATGTATTGACAGCTAATATCGTAGGTCTCACCAGAGAGTAAGTTGCGTACAGTGACCGTTGCATCCGTCTCGGTTTGCGTTACGCCAACAAACTCGGTACTGCTCAGAATTTGGATATTGCTAAGCGTATCGGCGTGCTCAAACAAGATGGGTTCAAGAAAAATTTGGTTAATGCGATGAGGTGGTTCTGGTGTCGGCCAGCCGCAGTCAGGCCCTTCAGTTTCTGTGTATCGATCTTTACGGCTAGGAATAGGAATTTTTGTTAACTCTACTCCCGTGGCAGAAGTTCGATAAGAGATTGAGTGTGGATAGTCTTCGGGTAAACCGCTGCTACGCAATTTACTTGCGAGACCGAGTCGTCGGAAGATCTCCATCGAGCGAGCAGACGTGTGATTGCACTTAACCGGCGGCAAGACATCACGCGCACGTTGTTCAATGACAGTGACTGCCACGCCTCGCCAAGCCAGGTCAATTGCCAGTGTTAATCCTACGGGCCCGGCACCAATAATTAATACCGGAGTTTCTATTTTTTTGCCCATTAAAAGGTTTCCTTTATCCTGCTATTTATAGTTAATTTACTTAATATATTAAGTAATCGTATAGTAAAATTATTTTCGATGTCAACAACTCTGTGCAGAAAAGGGTGTTTCGTGTACCGGTGTCCGTTACACTAGAGCCGCTTCAATAATAGACTCAAGGTAATGACAACTATGAATCGGCCGACGCAACGATGTAATCTTCCTCTGCTTTTATTACGGGCTCGCGAAGCGGTCATGGCGTATTTTCGTATTGAGTTACGTCGTTACGGCCTGACGGAGCAACAATGGCGTGTTATACGTGCCTTAGACAGTTTGGAAGATCTAGAAGCTGGGCGAATCGCCGAGGAGGCGTTTATTCTTGCTCCTAGCCTAAGTGGTGTATTGGCTAGGATGGAGAAAGCAGGGTTGGTTAAGCGTTTCCGTAAACCCTGTGATATGCGCAAGGTCTATGTCAAGCTCACGCCCTACAGTCAGAATTTAGCTGTGGAGTTACGAGCCTGTATCGAAGAGCATTATAAAAATATTGAAACCTTATTAGGCACCGATACCCTCGAGGTATTAGTCAAAGGTCTAGAGAAAGCAGCTGTCTTGCCAGCTCCCACAGAGTAAGGCTACGTCTCTGTGTAGCCTGAAGCAGTAAGGAACTTATTGTGTGCCGCCTAAGGAAACGGTGAGCTTGCGTACCGATTCGATGATTTTTGGTGTTATATCGGCGATTTGTTTTTGAGTCATGCGCACAGCAGGTCCAAATACGCCAATAGAGCCCATGACCTTACCATTATTACCAAAGAATGGGACAGCAACAGCGACGGCTCCTTTAATTATCTCATCGTGACTAATTGCATAGCCTGTCTGGCGTACATCCTCAAGTTGCTGCGCCAGCACAGTAGGGTCGAGTCCGGCTGATTGGCAGTATGTGATTAGTTCGTCAGGGCTTGGATTTAGCCAAGCTAAAATGGCCCGGCCGCTAGCGCCAATAACTACCTGTTCACTGTACCCGACACCACGCTTAAAGCTAAGAGGGTTAGTGCTAGCAAATTCCGACACACAAACGCGCAAAGCACCATGGTGCATGAATAAAGCAACGGTTTCGCCCGTATTCTCGCCGATTTCGCGCAATACCGGTGTAGCGAGTTCGGTAATATCAAAGCTGGAAGACCAAGCCCAGGATAAGCGTCCTACTGCAGGACCCAAGCGAAAACGCTGGGGGTCACCACTTGAGCTGATGAAGTTCTTTTCTTCTAGAGTATAGAGCAGCCGATACAAGGTTGGACGTGACAACTTAGTGCGTACTAACAAGTCAGAGGCCGTTAGCTCCCTATCGTCAGCACCGAAAGCAGACAGTATGTCGAGGGCGCGATCAACCGCGCGCACACTCGCTGTGCCTGTTTTTTCTTTATCAGATTCCACCATTCAACGTCCTTTAGTTTTGCTCGAGCCTATAAGTATTACAGAGGCAAGGGCAATCAGCAATTTATCTCCATAGGCCATGGGCTCGGCAATTGAGCCAAGCACTCCCATTTTCTCACAAGTGCATCCTGCCCATATTGACAAACATCACGATGTCCGTACAATGGATTCCAGTCTCACTAGACGGACAAGAATATTTTCAAAGACTGAGGATCTATAACCATGAAAAAACTCATGTTTTCAGCTGTAAGAGATTGGCGCAAAGTGGGGGCGGCGCTGTTGGTAGGAGCCCTGTCCTGTACTCAGGCCATGGCAAAGGAGGACTACCCCACCCGACCGGTGAAAATAGTGGTTGGGTTTGCGCCTGGAGGAACTAACGACATCATTGCACGCACTATTGCACAAAAGCTGCAGACTCGATTGGGGCAACCTTTCATCGTTGAAAATCGCCCAGGAGCGGCGTCTGCTATTGCTGGTGGCTTAGTGGCAAGAGCGGAGGCAGATGGATATACGCTTTTAGTCTCCTCTAGCGGAGGACTAACAGTCAATCCAGTGTTAATGAAGGACTTGAGTTACGACGCAGTAAAAGATTTCGAACCTATTGCGTTACTCGGTACGTTTCCTTTAGTGGCGGTTACCAACAAGGATAGAGAGCTCAACTCGATTGCAGACTTAAAAGCCTACTCTGAGTCGAATGGAAATGGTTTAAATCATGGTGTTGCAAGCACTTCGTTCCAACTGGTTGCAGAGCTCCTGGCTCAAGAGGCCAATCTGGATCTGACGCACATCATGTACCGGGGATCGGGTCCAGCCATTGAGGCGGTCATGAAAGATGAGGTGGATGTCGCCTTTTTGGATAGTGGCGCTGTCGTGAATCATATTAAATCAGGACATTTAAAACCTTTGGCGGTGACCACGGCCGAACGATCTAAAACTTTGCCCATGGTGCCTACAGTGGCTGAGTCGGGCATAGAGGGTTATGACGCGCCCATTTGGACAGGGTTCGTAGCGCCTATGGGTACTCCCGAAGCGGTAATGAGCACGCTACGAGCTGCCATGAATGAAATTTTACAAGATGAGGAAATGGTCCACAGGCTGGATCAGCTCGGCATGGAACCTGGAAATACTGATGCAGCCGCCTTATCTAAACGGATTGTTGATGATATAGACCGTTGGGCCCAGATTGTAAAAGTAGCGAATATCCCGCTGCGCTGAGCCGTATTAAGAAGTAGGGGGAAGTATGTCCACAGTGACGATGACGCTTTTATTTGAAGATGGGCTCAGTACACAACTGAGTGCTCGTAAGGGCCAAACGGTGGTTGAGGCCGCTCTTGAGTCAGGTTTAACCCTATTAACCGATTGCTCTAACGGCCAATGTGGAACCTGTGTAGCGCAATGTGTGGCCGGGCAAGTTGAGCCAGGTGATTACGATCCTTTGGTGTTGTCTGAGGATGAGTGTGACGACGGTGCACGTTTATGTTGCGTAGCTCGTTTGGAAAGTGATGCCGTACTGGCATTGCCTTATGACTCGTCCGAGGCAAGCGCCATCGAAGCTCCGCCTCAATTGGGCCACATTACAGCCCTAGAGCAGGTTGCGGCAGAGACATTACGCATTGAGGTCCAAGTGTCCAGTGGTGTGGATTTTTTGCCAGGGCAATATGTGCGTATGCGTCCTTCCGGCGCGACAGATTGGCGATCCTATTCCATGGCGAATAAGGTAGGCGATCATCAACTGATTTTTTATGTGCGTTTAGTTTCAGAGGGTTGGTTTTCCACTTGGCTGCTCGAGCAAGCTCAGCCTGGAGACACATTGGAAATTAGTGCTCCTAGAGGTGGTTTTTTCTTGCGCGAAGAGTCGCGACCGAGATTGTTTGTTGCCGGTGGAACGGGGCTGGCGCCATTTTTGGCAATGCTTAAAAACCTGGAAACAATGGATGAAGCTCAGCGTCTGGCACCTATTGATTTATTAGTAGGAGTACGTAGCCGAGAGCACTTATTTGCGCTAGACGAGCTGGAGTCGCTCAGGCAGCGCATACCTAGTCTGACAGTAAGCTTGGCGGCAGAGCAGAATGCTCCAGAAGGCTGTCATACCGGATATGCCACAGAGTTGATTGAGAAAATGTCATTGGCTAAAAATACCAAAGTCTATGTATGTGGGCCACCTCCCATGGTCAATGCTGCACGAGCGGCAGCGATTAAGGCAGGCATTCGTAAGAGCGAAATACTATGCGAACGCTTCACCTGAATCTTTGTAGTGTAGAAAAGGATGTGATTTTATGATGAATTATGATGCATTAATTGATACTGATCAGGGTCTGATCAGTCGCGAGATATTCTCCGCCAAATCGATTTTTGATGAAGAGGTTGAGAAGGTATTCACGCGTGCATGGCTATTTGTTGGTCATGAAAGCCAGATACCTAATCCAGGCGATTTCTTTACCTCTCGTATGGGCACCGAGTCAGTGATTTTGACACGTGATAAAAAAAACAAGATTCATGTGTTTTTGAATTCATGTCGACATCGCGGTATGAAGGTATGTCAGTACGATAAGGGCAATACCACCCTATTTACTTGCCCTTACCATAGCTGGAGTTTTACCACCGAGGGCAAATTATTTGGTGTACCCCAATATAAAAGCTTATATGAAGACTGTTTGAACAAAGAAGACTGGTCATTGATTGAGGTGGCTCAGTTACAGAACTATAAAGGCACTATTTGGGCGACTTGGGATAAAGATGCTCCCGATTTTCACACCTATATGGGTGATGCTTTACTCCATCTGGATTTGGCCTTAGATTCTCGCGACGGTCGGGAGGGCGGATCAGAAGTATTGATGGGGGTACACAAGTGGATCATTCCCTGCAACTGGAAGTTTCCAGCAGAAAACTTCTTGGGTGATACTTATCACAATGTCAGCCATCGTTCTGTGGACCTAGTAGGTATTGGCCCCAGCGCAGAGGCGGGAGTAAAGGGGCGCCGAGATAACGAGTTGGAGCATGCTAAACACCTATGGGTGAACTTTCCGGCAGGTCACGGTGTACATAGTGCCATTATTCCGGAGGACTCGCCATTCGTGGATACCTTCCAGAACAATCCTGAAATTGCAGAATATTTTCGTCATTGCCACGAAGAGCGGCAGCGTCGCTTGGGCGAGCAAGCACGTTTAGTTCCCTTTGTGGGCACCTTGTTTCCCAACGCTTCATTTCATGGTCGCCAGCCCCGTTCAATTTGTGTCTGGCATCCGCATGGCCCCGAGTCCACCGAAGCGTGGCGTTTCTTCCTTGTCGACAAGGATGCGCCTCAGTCAGTGAAAGATTTCCTGCGTCGTTATTATATGCGCTACTCCGGCCCTGCTGGCATGACGGAGCAGGATGATATGGAAAACTGGAATCATGCTACCGCGGCGACCCGTGGACCTATAGCCCGTCGTCACCCATACAACTACATGCAATCGTTGGGTGCTGTAGAGCCTGTAGGCAGTGGACCCGTAGCCGGCAACGTGAGTTTGCAGGTGAGCGAGGAAAATCCCCGTCAGTTCTATCGTCGCTGGCGCGACTATATGAATAATGCAGACTGGGAAGTGCTGTTGGGTAAACATGATTAGTCGCCTGCCTACTATGAGCACCAATGATCACGAGCCTGTCACGATTGTGACAGGTGGCACCTATGGTTTGGGGTTGGATGTCACGATAGCCTTAGCCAAGGCGGGGCATCGTGTGCTGGCCTTCGGTTTAAGCAGTCCGCAAGTTTCCAGTACCGCGCAAGGGTTTACCGATTTTCAGGAGCGGGCAGAGTCCTTAGGCCTGTCTGAAAAAATTAAGGTACTAGAGGCCGATGTATCGTCGGCTAAGGATACGCAATTAGTAGCCACGACTGCCTTGGAGTGTTTTGGACGGATTGATGGTCTAGTAAATAATGCCGCTATCGGCCCTTTAGGTACGGTATTAAGCACTGATGAGGCTTTATTTATGCGCATTCTGGAGGTCAATCTGAAAGGTGCGTACCTGATGAGTCGAGCGGTCTTGCCGCACCTTATTGCTCAAGGTGGTGGCTCCATCGTTAATGTCGGCTCTGGTGCCGGATACGGCAAGCCGGGCATGGCTGCTTATGCGAGTAGCAAAGGTGGCCTCTTGGCTTTGAGCACGGCTATGGCTTACGACCATTTTCATGAGGGGGTGCGGGTGAACGTCGTAATTCCCGGAGGAGGTGGAATTGTAACTGGGATGAGCGTGGGTCGTTTTGGGGGCGATATCGAGAAGTTTACTAGTCGTCCAAGTCCCGGAACAGTAGCGGGCCGTCCAATGTCAGGCGCTGATATGGCGAATGCGATTGGTTTTTTATTATCGCCTGCAGCAGCGGCCATCTCCGGAACCGTTATTGATGTGGGGTGTTTTTCTCATCAGGGCGGTCCGGTACCAATAAGAAGCAATTAATCAGTTTGGAGAAAAAAATGTCAGAATTGGCACACGTTGAGCATACTTCCTTCCAGCCAGTTGTGCGGGATGCTGAGTACTATTTACTGCGTGGACAGGCCGAAGAGTTTCTGTATGACGAGGCAGAACTATTAGATACCCGCCGCTTTCATGAGTGGTTGGATACACTAGAAGAGGATCTAGTGTACTTCATGCCTATGATGTTCAATGTCAAGTTTGGAGAGCATGCAGAAGAAGAAAAGACTCGCTATGAAAAAGACATGAGCTGGTTTAACGAAGATAAGTGGACATTAGGTAAGCGAGCAGAGCAAATTTTGACGGGGGTGCATTGGTCAGAAGAGCCTTTGTCGCGACTAAACCGCCTTGTATCTAATGTGCAAGTAACTGGCAAGAGAGTTAACGAGTTGGGGCAAGAAGAGTTTGAGGTGTGCAGCCGTTTTATCACCTATCAGAATCGGTGCGAACACGAAGAGTTTTATTTTTCGGGGCGGCGTTACGACGTGTTGCGTAAAGTGGGTACAAAGCTTAAGTTGGCACGTCGTGAAATTCACTTGGGCCAAAGCGTATTGCTGGCCAAAAACCTAACGATGTTTTTTTAGGGAGGCGGGCATGTTTGTTAACTTCATGGAACTTCAAGAAGGTGATCTTATCCGCTTAAAGAATCAGACCGTACTAGAAGTGATAGAAAATATAGGCGATGGAATTTGGATTAATGGTCGCGTTATTTCGTCTATCGAAGCGCCTGATACAGTAGGAGATGAGGATCTGTGTCACTGTGAGGAAGCTCTTGAGCGGGTGACGTCCGTCTAAAAGGGGAGACTAAATCATCATAGATTAAGTCAAATTATTAATCGGGATTTCGCAGTTGGTGGATAAAGTCTGTGAAATCCTAAAAACGGAGCACAAGATGGGCAAGTTAGTTTTAGCCGCAAAAATTACACACGTTCCCTCTATGTACTTAAGCGAGCTGGACGGACCGATGAAAGGTGTACGGCAGATCGCGATTGACGGACACAAGGAAATAGCACGTCGTTGCCATGAACTGAATGTGGATACGATCGTTGTGTTTGATACGCATTGGCTGGTAAATGCTGCCTACCATATTAATAGCGCGCCGCATTTTAAAGGGGTGTATACCAGTAACGAGCTGCCTAACTTTATTGCGAATATGGACTACGAGTTTCCTGGAAACCCGGAGCTAGGCGATATTTTGGCTAATATTTGTAATGAATATCAGGTGGAAACACTGGCCCATCCGAACACCACGCTCGGTCCTGAGTATGGAACCTTGGTTCCAATGCGTTATATGAATCAGGATCAGGCTTTTAAAGTTGTTTCGGTATCTGCCTTATGTATGGCACATTATCTTGATGATAGTGCCAGGCTAGGTTGGGCGATGCGCGAAGCGGTTGAAGAACATTACGATGGAAATGTAGCGTTTTTGGCCAGTGGTAGCCTTAGCCATCGCTTTGCACAAAATGGTGTGACGCAGAATTTTTCACAAAAAATATGGAGTCCTTTTCTAGAAAATCTAGATCGACGCGTTATTCAGATGTGGGAGCAGGGAGAGTGGTCAGATTTTTGCACCATGTTGCCTGAGTATGCCGCCAAAGGGCATGGTGAAGGCTTTATGCATGATACTGCTATGCTTATGGGCGCCTTGGGTTGGTCCGAGTATGATGGTAAAGCAGAGGTATTGACCCCTTATTTTGCCGCATCGGGTACTGGCCAAATTAATGCGGTGTTTCCTATTACGCCTGTTAGCGGCAATGCCATTCCAGAGCCTAAGGCCATCCGTGCACAGACAGAAATGAGTGGTGCACGTTTATAAGTGATGAGCGGCTGGACATACAGCACGAAAAAGGCTCTGCTCCGTTTTAAGGGAGCAGAGCCTTTTTGTATATAAGTCCTAGTATGAATTTAGGCGGCAGCGCTACGGCCTCCGTCAATCTGGAAAGTAGCGCCCGTTACGTGTTTCGAATCGTCCGAAGCGAGGAACAAGGCCATTTGTGCTATCTCTTCGGGCTCGGGTAGCCCTAGTAAGTGTTTTTCTACAGCTGTGCGCACGCGAGGATCGACGTCGATAAAGTGTTTAATTCTATCGGTCAGTACGGCACCGGGTGCAATAACATTGCAACGGACATTGTTGGCAGCATGCTCTACAGCAATGGCGCGACTTAACGCTGTCACTCCGCCTTTGGCTGCTGTATAAGCATCACGTCCTTTTAGGCCACGCAGCGCTGCAATGGAGCCCATATTGACAATAGCCCCACCGCCAGCCTTAATCAACTCTGGAATAACATAACGGCAGCATAGAACCGTTCCGTATAAATCGATTTTGATAGCCCGCCAGAATTCTTCCAGATCAATTTCAGTAATTGATTTGTCGTTTAAGCTGGAGCCACCTGCATTATTGATCAAGGCGTGAATATTGCCAAACGTATTTTTGGCTTCATTGATAGCAAGTATTACACTTTCTTCTTCGGTTACATCAAGGTAGATAAATTTAGCCTTACCCCCACTTTCAGTAATTTCTTTTTCGGCATTTTTACCATTTTCTTTATTGATATCGCCCAGTATTACATTTGCACCTTCTTTTGCGAAAGTGAATGCCATCGCTTTCCCTATTCCGGTCGAGGCGCCAGTAATGATTACTGCTTTATCATTCATTTTTCCCAAAACAATAGCTCCACTTATAAGATGTTGGAAAAATTACAGTGTAATATTTGCCTGTTCAATAATTTCTGCCCAGCGTACTAACTCATTTTCCATATAATTGTTGAATAGTTCCGGGCCTTCTGATTTTGGATCAATGCCAAGCTCTTTTAATTTATCCTGAATATCTGGGCGTTGCATTATTTCCATGATATTTTCTGATAAAAAAGACACAATCGGTGCTGGCGTATTCGCTGGCGCAAAAACACCAAACCAGGCACGCACCTGAAAGTCCTCAATACCCTGCTCGGCAATGGTGGGCAGCTCTGGGAAGGCAGGGGAGCGAGTTTTTGCGGTAACAGCGATAGGTCGAACCGAATTGTTTTGAATAAATGGTAGGGCCGCTGGAATATCGACAAACATAAGCTGAATGCGGTTTGCAGCTAAGTCTACTAGCGAAGGTACGCTTCCTCGATAGGGGATGTGCAGCAAATCTATATTGGTTTGCAACTTAAATAATTGGCCTGCTAGATGTTGGGAGCTACCGTTTCCCGCTGAGCCGTAGGAGAGCCCCTCTTTCGAGGTTTTGGCATATTCGATGAGCTCAGGAATGCTAGTAACCGGCATTTCTTGGTTTACTAGAACAATATTGGTTTGTTCGGCTACTAGTGCTAAAGGTTGAAAATCTGCGCGTGGATCATAAGGTAGTTGGTCTTTGTATAAAGCAGGATTGATTCCATGCGTCGCAATCGTACCCATTCCAATAGTATATCCATCCGGTTTTGCTCTGGCCAGATAGCTTGTTCCAATATTACCGCTGGCCCCGGTTTTATTTTCTATAACAACTGATTCCCCTATCTTTTTTGACAACTCTGCGCCTATTGTTCTGGCTAGCGTATCTAAAACGCCTCCGGCCGTAAAAGGAACGATTAAATGAATTGGCTTGTTAGGAAAGTCTTGGGCATAAGCATTACTTGCTATAGAGATAAACGCAATTGATAAAAAACACGCTTTTAGTCTTGAAAACATAGAAAAGTCTCCTTCATGTTTGACGCTGTATATTAAGGTTAAATAACATCAGGTTTAATTTTATTGGCAGAAGCTTAACATGATAAGTAATTGCTCTGTCAAATACATTTTGAAGATAAAGCGCTTTCTCATCGACAGCGAGATTAGTCCCCTGTTGGCTGTTTAGCCGCTTCTCCGGGCAGTTCTACGGCCTGAACGATGCTGTTTTTCTCACGCTCTATGAGGGACTCTAAAGTGGTATAAGTTTGTGAGACCAGTGCTTTCCCTAGTCGTTCTTCTAGGTAACGATACTGGGCTTCAATCAACGGTGCTATTTGTGCAATCAGCTCCTCACCTTTAGGCGCTGTACTGATGAACACACGCCGCTGGTCGTTGGGGACCTTCGCCCGTTGAATGAGCTCCTTAGCCTCCATCCTGGCTAAGACACCGGCCATGCTTGAACTGAGAATTTGACACATGTCGCACAGTTCGCGTGGTTCGAGTTGTTCATGTTCGCCCAATGTGCGCAGGATGCGCCATTGCTGTTCGGTCAAACCGAAGTGCGTGATGATTGGGCGAAAGTGACGGAATATGCTTTCGCGTGCTTTAAGGAGTAATTGAGGAAGGTTAGCTTGGGCCAGTTTAGGTGACATGGAGACTCTCTTGATTTTTTCCAGCTTGGATGATACTCAATATTTTTTGATACGGCCTGCCGTTGACTTACTAGCATGCTAGTGATTATTATACTCACATGTTAGTGAGTTGCGGTGAATTTTATAAAACCGCAAATGGTGTTATTTCATAAGGATAGGCACATGTTGTTACCTTTGGAGGGGCCGCCCAGTTCGGCGACGGTGTTTGGAGTGATACTCAATGATCAAGAGTCGGTGACGCAATTACAAAACGAGTTTGATCAGGTGCCATATAAGGCAGCTCCACAGGCTCCGATCTTGTACATCAAACCTGCTAACACGTGGGTTTCCTCGGGAGCAAATATTATGTTGCCTCAGGGTGAGCAGTCGGTGGAAGTGGGCGCCACTATGGGAATTGTTATGGGCCGTGATGCGGCAAGAGTTACACCAGAAACAGCCAGTGATTACATCTCTGGTTATACATTGGTTGCCGATTTGAGCCTCCCCCACGTCAGCTATTACCGTCCTGCTGTGCGCGAGAAGTGTTTCGATGATTCTTGTGTGTTTGGTGCGTTCATCCCAGCCTCCAGCTTAAGTGAGCTCAGCGATGTGAGCCTTCAGATTACGGTAGATCAAGTACAGAAAGGCAGCCGTACGTTTACCGACTTGCTGCGAAACGTGCCACAGTTATTAGCCGATATCTCTGAGTTCATGACTCTTAGAGCGGGGGATATCCTACTCGTGGGAGTCAAGTTTCAGGCTGTGCAAGCGATGGTAGGCAGCCGTGTTCAGATTACTGGATCACAAGTGGGGGCAATTGAGTTCACGTTACGAGCATTTGATAAAGAGGTGCAGGCATGAAGCAGGGGCGTATTGTATGGAATGGCGGTATTCATCATGTTCGACCAGGTCCAGACGGCACAGTTGTGTTGGCAGATGGCCGTCAGCTTAGCGAGCAAGACGTGCAGTGGCTACCACCGGTTGAACCGCGTACGGTATTTGCTTTGGGTCTTAATTATGCAGATCATGCTCGGGAGTTGGACTTTACACCACCTTCAGAGCCGGTAGCGTTTATCAAACCGGCGGGCACTGTTATTGGTCATCGAACCATAACTAGGCGTCCAGCCGATGTAACGTTTATGCACTATGAGTGCGAACTCGCTGTAGTGATTGGTAAAACAGCTTACCGAGTTAGTAAAGCTGATGCCTTGGACTACGTAGCAGGCTATACGGTTGCCAATGATTATGCGATTCGTGACTACTTGGAAAACTACTATCGTCCTAATCTCAGGGTAAAAGGGCGTGATAACTGCACTCCGATGGGACCATGGTTGGTATCGCGTGATGCCATTCGGGATCCGGGCAATCTGCGTTTGCAGACCCGCGTAAATGGTGTAGTCACTCAGGAAGGCACTACAGCGGACTTAATTTTTGATGTGCCTACCCTGATCGAATGGCTCTCTTCCTTCATGACTTTATCACCAGGCGATGTGATCTTAACCGGGACACCAAAAGGCTCTGTAGATGTGAAGGCCGGGGATGTGGTTGAAACAGAGGTTGAAGGCCTAGGTATCTTGGTCAATACCATCGTGAGTGATGAGCAGTATTTTGCATCCAAACAATAAGCTTCGAGAAACCTATGATTAAGCATCTTATTAACGGTGAATATGTTACTAGCACCGACGTATTTGAAACTCGCAACCCAGCGACTAACGAGGTTTTGGCAGAGGTGGCCAGTGGTGGCGCAGCGGAGGTGGATGCTGCAGTGCAGGCGGCAGCTCAGGCTTTCCCTGCTTGGTCGGGCAGGCCCGCTGCAGAGCGCGCCAAACTTATGCGCAAACTCGGTGAGCTGATCACCGCTCATGTGCCTGAGTTATCAGAGCTGGAAACACAGGACACAGGGCAGGTCATTGGTCAGACCCGTAAGGCTCTGGTACCTCGTGCTGCTGATAACTTTCATTACTTCGCTGATCTATGCATGCGTATGGATGGTGAGGCATTTCTGTCAGACACAGGGCATCAGAATTACACCATGGTGCAGCCGGTTGGCGTATGCGCTCTGATTTCTCCTTGGAACGTGCCCTTCATGACCGCAACCTGGAAGACTGCGCCTTGTATAGCTTTAGGCAATACTGCGGTTCTGAAAATGAGCGAACTGTCCCCTTTGACAGCCGATCGTTTGGGTGCGCTGGCGCTGGAGGCAGGTATTCCGGCAGGTGTATTGAACATTGTTCATGGTTATGGGCATACCGCGGGTGATGCACTGGTACGACATCCTGGTGTGCGTGCTATTTCTTTTACAGGCAGTACCGAAACGGGAAATCGTATAGTACAGAACGCAGGCTTGAAAAAGTATTCCATGGAATTGGGGGGCAAGTCACCTTTCATTATATTTGACGATGCTGATTACGAGCGTGCGCTGGATGCGGCCGTATTCATGATTTTCTCTAACAATGGTGAGCGTTGTACTGCTGGTTCCCGCATTCTGATTCAAGATTCTATTTATGAGCGTTTTGTTGCCGATTTCGCTGCTCGGGCACAGCGCATCAAAGTGGGCGACCCCATGGATCCCGATACCATAATTGGTCCTATGATCAGCAAGGACCACTGGAATAAGGTGACTAGCTATATTGAGTTAGGTCAGCAAGAAGGAGCACGCCTGGTTACGGGGGGTGGTACGCCAAGCCTAGACAGCCGGTTTGCCAATGGCTTTTGGGTTGAACCTACTGTTTTTGCGGATGTAGACAACAGTATGCGCATTGCCCAAGAAGAAATTTTCGGGCCGGTTCCTTGCCTGATTCGCTTCACCGACGAGAACCATGCCTTACAGTTAGCCAATGATATCCGTTATGGCTTGTCATCTTATGTATGGACAGAAAGCACAGGAAGAGCATTAAGAATGGCACGTGGCATTGAGTCTGGCATGGTGTTTGTGAATAGCCAAAATGTACGAGATCTGCGTCAGCCTTTTGGTGGAACCAAAGCTTCGGGAGTAGGAAGGGAAGGATCGCACTATAGCTACGAAGTATTTGCCGAACTTAAGAATGTGTGTATATCGATGGGGCAGCACCCTATCCCGCGTTGGGGAATTTAGTATGCCGCACTTGACGATTGAATACAGTGGGAACCTTCGTGAACAAGGGCGTTTTTCCCAGTTGTGTAACGATTTGGCAAGAGCCCTGGCGACACAAAGCTTTGACAATAAGCTTGTATACCCGCTGGCGGGTATACGCGTGCGCGCAATAGAGGTTGATGCTTTTTGTATCGCGAACGGGCAGGTGTCCGCTGCTTTTGTACATGCCAATCTTAAGATTGGGGCGGGGAGGCCCGAGGTGGTTAAACAGGCCACGGGTGATGCATTGTTCGCCATCATGACTCATCACTTTGAACCCTTAGACGAACAGGTGGATATTGCGCTTTCCTTAGAGCTGAACGAGTTCAGCGAAGCAGGCACATGGAAAAAAAATAAGCTGCATGCTCGTCTTGCAGCAGAAAAAAAATAGTGGTCTGTGGGTAGCGTTTTTGCTGGGCAGAGCGCTAACCCAAGATCGTCCGTAGCGTAGCAAGATCTGTGCTTGGGTTAGCGCCGATTGTTAAGCACAAGCGCTACGGTAGTCTCGTTTTTAATCACAATACAAACGTGCCGTAGCGGATGTTTAGCGCCATGAGCTTTTGTCGCTACGGACTTATTCAGGAGTGCGTGATGTTGGATTCCAAAATCATACAGCAGGTGGCGGCCGAGCTTGAGCAGAGCGAGCAAACAGGGCAACAGATTAAGCAGGTGTCACTCAGGTATCCAAACATGAGCATTGATGATTCCTACGCCATTCAGAGTGCGTGGGTGAATCACAAGCTGCAGACAGGCCGCAGTGTACGAGGGCATAAAGTTGGCCTGACTTCACGTGCTATGCAACTATCATCCAATATCGATGAGCCTGACTTTGGTGTGCTGCTTGATGATATGTTTTATCAGGACGGACAGCCCTTGCCCGCGCAGCGTTTCATCGTACCTAGGGTCGAAGTTGAATTGGCGTTTATTCTTAAGCATGATCTGGTTGGCCCCAATATCAGCTTGTCAGACGTGTTATTAGCGACAGACTACGTCGTGCCCGCATTGGAAATCATTGATGCTCGTTTTCATCAAATTGATCCAGAAACCGGAAAAACACGCACCGTATTCGACACCATTGCGGATAACGCGGCTAACGCGGCTGTAATGCTAGGTGGACGCCCGGTACGTCCCGATGCTGTTGACCTGCGTTGGATGGGGTCGGGGCTGATGCGAAACGGCATCATAGAGGAAACCGGCTTGGCTTTGGGTGTCTTAAATCATCCCGGTAATGGTGTCGCGTGGTTAGCCAATAAGCTTGCCTTGGTAGGCTCCGGCCTAGAGCGTGGTCAGGTGGTCTTGTCAGGTTCATTTACGCGTCCCGTCACGGCACAGGCGGGCGATGTTTTCTACGCTGACTACGGACCGCTGGGTACAATAAATTGTCGTTTTATCTAACTTACTTGCCGGGAGAATGAGTATGCAGCATCCTTCAAATCCATTTAAAACGGCCTTAAAAAGTGGCAGGCCATTGATTGGCTTATGGCAGGGTTTAGCCAGTGCCTACACAGTAGAGCTATGCGCCGGTGTTGGTTACGATTGGCTCTTAATCGATGGGGAGCATGTTCCCAATACTTTACAAACTATTCTGGCTCAGATGCAGGCTGTAGCTGCATATAATGTAGCTCCGGTTGTTCGGCCAGCCAGTAACGACGCTGTGCAATTGAAGCTATTGCTTGATATAGGAGTACAAAATTTCTTTATTCCTATGGTCCAGAATGCAGCCGATGCCCAAGCTGCGGTGGCGGCTGTGCGTTACCCGCCCCGAGGTGTCCGCGGTGTTGGAACCGCGCTTGCGCGTGCCGCCAAATGGGGTGGGGTAAGTGATTACGTTACCCGGGCGGACGAGGAAATTTGTCTTATCTGTCAGGTGGAGTCTACGCAGGGGGTGCAGCATTTGGATCACATACTTCAGGTGGATGGTGTTGATGGCGTGTTCATTGGCCCAGCTGATTTGGCCGCTAGTATGGGATATATCAGTACTCCTGGGCATCCAGATGTTATTGCAGTAATAGAGCAATCCATACAGCGTATACGTGAGAGTGGCAAAGCTTCAGGGATATTGCAATCCGATATTAATCAAGCCAAGAAATACCTTGATTTAGGGGTGGATTTTGTTGCGGTGGGTGTTGATGCAGTTCTATTGCGCCGAGCTGCTACCGAGTTGCTGGCAAAGTTTAAAGGGAGTATTGACGCTGTTGTTACCGTTCCCGGATCGGCATATTAATTCTTATACCTAAGTAGTTATATAGCGCTGAGTAGCACATATTGCAGGGACTAGGTATATTTTAAGCTCTGTGTACCTGAAAACTTATTCGGCCGTCTAAAGGTTTTCACGGCGGGAGAGGTTTGAACGAGTTGATACAGGGTCACAGGTACGGCGTATGTGTGGCACTATCTATCGATTTTGTTCACATATTTATAAAGATTAGCTCTGCCTTATACCTATGTTTAAATAGTACTTCACTCAAAAGGGGGAATACGCATGTAGCCACTTAGCTCGTCTGCCGGTTCGCTAAGGAGCATATCGAACTCAACACCCTGGATAGGGTGAGCCCAATGGCTTATGTGGGAGTGTACATAAATGCATGCGTACTCAATTGCAGGGCTCAGCACTGAGTAATAGGAGGCTGTCCCCTTCTTGAGTACCTATAAGTCACAGATTTATCCAGCTTTGATAAATAATAAAAATGGTATTCGGGCCGGATAAGCAAATCGATGGACATGGAGGCCACTAGCAACAGAGCGTTTTCTGGGCATATATCTGATCAACTTATGAAAAACCTTAGGGAGCATAATTATTACTAGAGGAACCTGCTTGCCGGCACGCATGTTTAGCGAGCATGAAGCCTAGTAATGAAAGTAGCTTGTCTGAGTCTTCTAGCTGATAGGTCGCGTGACTGGTTGAGTTTTGCGGGCCTACTCTAATGCTGATGCCTTGTTGCTGATTCACATAATTAAAAGCGGGCTCATCGGTTAGGTCGTCTCCTACCATAATGGGAATTTTGCCACTAAAAACAGGTAGCTGATGGGCCTTAGCCAGAGCTACACCTTTGTCGCACGCTTTAGGAATACATTCCAATACCGCTTTACCAGCAAGTAGGGTGTAGTGCGGATGAAGTTGCAGGATTTCCTGTATTTTTCTCTCTAGTGTGGGGCCGGCTTCTGGGCAAAGCTTATAGTGCAAGGCAAAACTGAGTGTTTTGCGTTCTAACCAAGCCTTGGGGTAAGGTAGCAACAAAGACTGTAAGGCTTGTTCTAGTTGTTCGAAACCACCTAGCTCAGGCTCGGCCGACCAAAGCACCTGTGAGTCTTGATCCTCCATGCATATACCGTGTTCAGCAATCAGGGCCACAGGAGTTGGGTGGCATAGGCGTCGCAGTGTTAAGAGGTCGCGCCCGGACACTAAGGCAAGTGAGCCATTGCAGGCGGTATTTAATTGTTCCAGCAGCCGTAAGGTACTACGAGGTAATTCTACGGCTTGGGGGCGCTGGGTGATGGGCGCTAATGTGCCATCCACGTCCAAGAATAGAGCGACATGGTATAGATCGGGTAGTAATTGCATTTTAGCTCCCTGGTGTGCCGCTAATAGACAATATGCTACCTGTTACATAGCTGGCAGTGATGTTGCTGCCTAAATATACATAGGCAGGGGCAATTTCTTCAGGTTGCGCAGGGCGGTGAAAGGCCGTTTCCTTTCCAAAGTCAGCCATATCAGAGGCGGGGCGATCGGCAGGATTTAGTGGTGTCCAGACTGGGCCTGGAGATACGGCATTCACTCTGATGCCTTCATCGACTAGATTGCTTGCTAATGAATAAGTGAAAGCGTTAATGGCCCCTTTGGTACTGGCGTAGTCCAGCAATTGTGCATTCCCCTTACTCGCGGTGACCGAGCTGGTATTGATAATGCAGTCGCCTCGGTGAAGATGGGGTAAACATGCTTGGGCCATGAAAATATACCCGTAAATATTGGTTCTAAATGTTTCGTCCAAACGCTCGGGGCTAAGATCTAGTAAAGAGGAAGCATGCTCTTGGAAGCCTGCATTATTAACCAGTACATTGATTTTTCCGTAATGCTCTACCACCTGCTCTGCCGCTTGACGACAAAACTCTGGATCTTTGACGTCGCCCCGCAAGCATAAACATTGTCTGCCCTCATTTTCCACATCCGCTCTAGTTTGCTCAGCGTCCGCCTCTTCGCAGAGATAAACGATGGCAATATCAGCGCCTTCTCGTGCATAAAGAACTGCTACTGCTCGTCCTATACCAGAGTCGCCACCCGTAATCAGGGCGACCTTATTTTCTAACTTTGCACTGCCGCGGTAGCGGGTCGCTTGATAGTCTGGCGGCGGCGTCAGATCAGTCTCAAGGCCAGGTTTCTGTTGCTGTTGCGCCGGTAGTGGAGGAGTGGGATAGTGGCTGCCAGGACGCGTGGCTGCATGGGTAACGGGCTCGGTTTGGTCTAAGCCTTGTTGGTCTTTTTTATTTTGTTGTTCTTGGATGTGACGCTGTTGGTTTAATGTGTCGCGGGTATCAGACATACTATGCGCTCCTTGACAGGAAAAGCCCAAGCGGCTTGGAAAAAAGCTCACTTGGGCGTTCTTGGACTTAACGATGCGTTTTCCCATGGCTAGCTTGGCCGCCTTTCTCACCTGCTTTACGAGCCTCTTCAGAGGTGAATTCGTGTGCTGTGCCCTTTTCATGGGCAGCTTTCCCCCCTTTTGAGCCTGCGTCGCGAGCCTCTTCAGAAGTGAACTCATGCGCGGTGCCTCGTTCGTGGGCTACTTTCCCACCTTTTTCGCCGGCTTTACGAGCCTCCTCAGAGGTGAATTCGTGTGCTGTGCCTTTCTCATGCGCAGCACGTCCCCCTTCCGCTGCAATCTCACGTTGCTTGTCTTTGTCCATTGAAGCAAAGCCGCGATTCTCGGTACCGTGGTGTTTATCATCAGTATGCTTAGTCATAAGACTCTCCTAAATTGAAAAAAAACCGTTGACCGGTACTTTTCTTCTAGCAGAAAGTGTTCCTAGGCTATTAAGGTGTGGGGCAGCTTGCGAGGAAATAGGGGCAGAACGGGAGACTTAATGCAAATCCTTCAATAAGGCATGGCGTGATCGTTCTTTAGCGTTCGGGATACGCATTTGTAAGCGGTACTTGGTAACGGTACGCTTAGAGATCGTTATGCTTTGTTGGCGTAAGTGCTGGTGTATGTCTACATCACTTAATGGGGCATCGCTGGGTTCAGCTTTGATTAAGTCACGAATGAGGGACTTAGCCGTGGCGCTAGAGCAGCGTCCTCCAAAACTTGTTTCTAGCTCACCGGAGAAAAAGAAGCGAAAGCTATAAATGCCCATCGGCGTACTGATGTATTTGTTCATGGTGGCACGCGAGACTGTCGATTCGTGCAGGCCTAGGTCCTGTGCAAGCTGACGTATAGTCAGTGCTTGCAGGGCTTGCTCCCCCACTTCAAAAAATAGAGCCTGATGCTCCACAAGGCGGGTAGCTACTCGACATATGGTGGCTTTACGCATGGCTAAAGCAGTGCTTAATTGTTGAGCTTCCTTTAATTTGGCCTGAAGTGCTTGATGTTTGTGGCTTGCCAAATATTGGATATATTCAGTCGGCACCGTTACTTCAGGCATGCTGTTCGGGTTGGGCGCAATAAGCCATTGGCCTTGATGACGAACAAGGTAAACGTCAGGTATCCGTATAGCCGGTTGGGTGGAAGCGAAATGTAGTCCAGGCTTAGGATTTAAGCGGCGCACCATCCTAAGTAAATCCTTGTAGCGCACATGAGGGGCTTCGGTTGAATAGTCATTTAAATGGCTCATTTCACCTTTGGCGATGCGCGCTAGGTCATGCTCAATGAAATAATGCAAGGCTTGTTCAAGGCTGGTGTCGCGCAGCCCTAAAGCTTGAACTTGTAAGTGTAGGGCTTCTGTTAGGTTTCGTGCAGCCATGCCAGCCGGGCTAAGCTGTTGTACAAGGGCCAGAGCTGTCTGCCAATCGCTGTCAGCCACGCCAGGGTGGCCGCTGGGTAATAAGTGATCGAACTGTTGCGTGAAATAGCCATTTTCATCTAATGCATCAATAATGAAATAACACAGTAGTTTGATCTCGGGGCTAGCATGGCTTAAGCGGACGTTGCTATAGAGCTGGTGGTAGCGTGGAGTAGGAGCAGTCACTCTGTCTTGCCACTCGGAGATATCGGCATGTGCGTGTTTATGGGTTAAATGATCAACTTGTAAGGGCTCGGGAGCCTCGGCCTGTTCAATACAAGGATTATCCTGACTCTGTTCGATGAGCTGCTGTACGTCTTGGGCAGACATTTCGAGTAGGCGGGCGGCTTGTTGTAGCCGTTGCGATAAATGCAATTGCATTTTCAATTGAGGAGTAAGTTGTAAGGACATGCTATGGCCTCCCTGTCGGTGTGAACATAAAGAAGAAAAAATGCTAGACCTTTCACCCTGTATCGCCAATTTAGTTAGCAAATAGTGTTCCCAAGGGCGGGCAGCACAGGATGGGCACAGTGCTTGCTAGGATAAAGATAAGTGGCTGCAGCTATCGGCATGCCGAACAGCAGTGGCAAATTTGATGAACACACAGTAAGGAGCGTATATGCGTAACCGTCATTGGATATGTATGACTTTTGCAGCGGCCTTGGTGTTGGGCATGGGGTTGCGGAGCGCACAAGCGGTAGACATGTTTTCCGAGGAAAAAGGGTTTATAGAGGATGCCGCCCACGCGGGTAACTACGAAATGGAGGCAGCACACTATGCCTTAGAGTACAGTACTGATCCTCGGGTAAAAGATTATGCTCAGATGATGGTTGATGAGCACAAGCAGCTAGCGCAAGCCTTACAGCAAATAGCGGCCCGGCTAGAGATAGATATGCCTGAAGGGCCTAGCTTGATGCAAAAAGCCAAGCTAACGTTATTAAAGAGCAAAGAAGGGCGTGATTTTGACGCCGACTATGCGCAAAAGCTGGGTGTGGCGGCGCATGAAGAAACCATCAAAAGGTTTCAAGACTATATCGAGCGTGGCAAAGATCGTGAGGTGCTAGGGTTTGCGAATGATGCATTGCCTATATTGCAGCAACACTTTCAGCATGCCACCGTGTTGTACCGTTCTATGCAAAGCCCTAGTCCGTAAGTGTACGTTTGGGCAGGGGGCCTCACGCCTCTTGCTCTAACTCAGTTGATAAGTGTATTTCTTGCTGATCACCGAGGATATAAGCGCGTAAGACTACGTTATGTAACTCACGGACATTGCCAGGCCAATCATAATTTTTTAAATGTGTCAGGCTAGCCGCAGAAAGTTGCTTATGAGTGTGATGCTCTTGGTTCAGGCTTTCTAAGAATTTCTGCGCTAGACGTTCAATATCGTCACCGCGGTCTCGTAAGGGAGGTAAGTAAATAGGGAATACGCTTAAGCGATAATAAAGGTCTTCGCGTAGGCGTTGTGCTTGAATAGCTTGAATCGGGTCGCGATTAGTGGCGGCAATAAGGCGAAAATTACAATGAAAAATAGTGCTGCTGCCAACCCGTAAATACTCCCCTTTTTCTACCACACGCAATAGCTTAGTTTGTGCCTGTATAGGCATTTCTGTTATTTCATCTAAAAATAAAGTGCCCTCATGGGCAGTAGCAAAATAACCTTGTCTATCCTTTTCAGCGCCTGTGAAGCTACCTCTTTCATGGCCGAAGAGCTCACTTTCTATGACCTGAGTGGAAAGGGCTGCGCAATTAACAGGCATATAGGCTTTTTCCCTACGTAAGCTATGTTGATGTATGGCATTTGCTGCTAAGTCTTTACCTGTGCCGCTCTCTCCGATAAGTAGCACTGGAACATCGGTGGGGGCCACCTTACGAATCTCTTGGTAAAGTTTAAGCATGCTGGGCGAACGCCCGACAAAGCCATAGAAATCATGCTGTGGCGGGTTTTGCTTAGCTAGATTTATAGTGGCCTCATGGTCATCTTTAATCTTTTGTAAAAAGCTATGTATGCGATTCACTTTTGGAGTTTTTGAGGCAGAGCCTAAGGGGGTGGACCAATAAAAGTGAGCGGCATGCTTTTTTGACCAACGCTCATGAAGCGCCTGGGCTGCATGTTCAGGAAACTGGGTTCCTACACAAACAAACTGAGCCGTTTTTTGTTGATATCGTACTAGGGCTTCTTCTACAGAGCCCGCTGCTACAGCAGTTAAGCCAACTGAGGCCGCTTGTTGTAGAAATAGCTCGATGTGTTCTGGGTTGTTTTCTAAATACAGTATATGGATCATGCACGCTCCTGACTGTTAGAAAATGGGTAAAGAAAGAGGCTACATTTTTATGGTATAGACTTCTGCGGGCCATGTTGTTTCTATATATGTATCGCTGATTATCGCTATCAGCAGATATATTTTTTAAAAGCTGGTTGCGCGTTGGCGGTGTAGCGCTCGCCTTCACTTTGGCGTTTGCTAACAAGTTAGGCAGTCGAAAGACTTACTTACGTTTTTGCTACGTTATTCCCGCAACAAGCAAGCATGAATGACTCGTTGCAACAGAATGAAAAGCACTAGATCAGCGAGGGTAAAGTTTGGATTATGGGGTCACTAAGGGAAAATACAATCGTTTTTATATGAGAGAAAATGATAATTAGTAAATAAACTATGCTAGAGTTTTCTTGACTTATGCGATGTGTGTATAAATATTGTGGTGGTTATGTGTAACAGGGGCTGCGTGAGTGGTTGAGACACTCACTCTTGTTGCTAATTTTCGCTAAAACGTAGCAACCTTTTTAAATGAGGTAGACATGAGTGCTCAGATCACCAAGCCGGCAGTGTCTCTGGATCAAATCTTTTCATTGACTGCGGTGAGAACAGACAGATGGCGTGAAATGCTTGAGTTAGGTCGTAAATGGCTCAAGCACGAGGTAAGTAGTGAGCAGGTGCAAGAGCATTTTACGCAGTTGAGTGATTTGGAAATACTCCATGCTTATCCGGGCAAACCCTTGATGCAAGCATTGGCTGCACAGTTGGTCGCTGAGCAACGAGATGCTTTTGTCGCTTTATGCGGACGTATTTCCTTTTCTATTTTGGCTCGTTACTACAAAGAAGAGTCGCATGAGTGGCAGCTATATCCTGATGCAAGCGCTTTAAGCGATGGCCGCGCGCACGACGAGGCTTTAGGAGGACGCCCCTATTTTGAGGTGTTGATCGTAGCACCAAGTGCAAACTCCCGAGTGGAGCGTAATGTCCAACTGCTGCGTTCGATGCGTCGCAAAGAGGACGATTTTGTCTATGAACCAGTAGTGGTGGAGAGCTTTCAGGACGCTTTTTGTGCCATAGCGGTTAATCCTAATATTGCGGCAGTGGCTATTTTTGAAGGCTTTGACTTTAGCAGTAAGCAAAAAGTGCCATTGTTGGATCACGCGATCCAAGAGCTCAGCGTACATATCGATGACGATCATTTAGCGTTACAACTGGCTGATGTGCTGGCCAATTACCGGCCCGAACTAGATATCTATATGTTATCGGATAGGCATCCTGAGGAAATCGCCAGTGATAGTCGTGCAAAATGTATACGACGGGTGTTGTATGCAGTCGAAGAGCCGATGGAACTGCACCTATCTATCTTGGAAGGGGTGAGGCAACGTTATCGCACTCCCTTTTTTGATAATCTCAAGCATTACGCCAAGCAGCCCATTAGTACCTTTCATGCTTTACCCATTGCTCGTGGTAAGTCCGTTTTTAAGTCAGACTGGATACGAGACATGGGAGAGTTTTATGGGCACAATTTATTTTTGGCGGAGTCCTCGGCCACCACAGGTGGTTTAGATAGTTTGCTTGAGCCCACTGGCAATATTAAAGAGGCTCAGGAGCGAGCAGCCAAGGCGTTTGGGGCAGAGCATTGCTATTTTGTGACTAACGGAACCAGTACGTCAAACAAGATGGTACTGATGGCGATAGCGAAACCCGGTGATATTGTCATTGTTGATAGAAACTGCCATAAGTCACATCATTACGGCATGGTGCTGGGCGGCTTGCTGCCTTACTATGTAGAAGCTTTTCCGATGAAAGCTTACTCGATGTACGGGGCTGTGCCGCTACGTGCTATCAAAAAGGCGCTGCTAGACTTAAAAGCCGAGGGCAAGCTAGAGCGTGTACGGGCAGTGGACTTGACCAATTGTACCTTTGATGGCCACGTTTATAACACCCGCAGAGTGATGGAAGAGTGCCTGGCTATTAAACCTGACTTGGTCTTTTTATGGGATGAGGCGTGGTTTGGTTTCGCTCACTGGTCTCCATTTTTGCGACCACGTACAGCGATGGGGGCCGCGGCCAATATTGAAAGCTGGTTAGCTGATCCGAACTCAATCCGAGATTATGAGCAGCAACAAGAGCAGTTGGGCGAGCAACCTTCGGCGGAAACCTTGTTAGCAACGCGCTTAATCCCTGATCCTAGGGCTGTACGCTTACGCGTGTATCAAACAAACTCGACCCATAAGTCCATGTCAGCGATCCGTCAAGGATCGATGGTGTTGGTCAAAGATGTGGATTTCTATAAGATTGAACCTCAGTTTCATGAGGCAGTATTCACGCATTCCACAACGAGTCCTAATCAACAGTTGATTGCATCCATTGATGTTGCCCGACGCCAAATGGAGTTAGAAGGATATGGCTTAGTAAGTAATGCTATACAAATCGCTTTTGATATTCGTAGTCAAATTAAGCGGCATCCCCTTATTTCTCGCTTTTTCACTGTATTGGGTGCCGATGAAATGATACCCGAGCAGTTTCGTGAAAGTGGCTTTGTTGACTTTCTGGCCGAAGGTATGCATTGGAATAAGGCAGTAGCGAGCATACGGGACGATGAGTTTTTCTTGGATCCAACGCGTATTACCTTGGTGTGCGGAACCGCGGGATACGATGGTACGCAGTTTAAAAACTTGTTAGCGAGCCGATTCGACATACAGCTTAATAAGACATCGCGTAATTCGGTACTGTTGCAATCCAATATTAATAATACCCGCAGTGACGTCGCTCACTTGATTCGCGTGTTAATGGAAATTTCTACTGAGATTGAAGTCCATTTAGCGCGTAGTGGCGAAGAGGGGCGTTTGCAGTTTGAGCAACGGGTACAAAGTTTGATGCATGATGTCCCGGATCTACCTAACTTTAGCGAGTTTCACCCTGACTTTCGCACGGATGTGGGTAATCATGCGGCGGTGGAAGGTAATATACGCGACGCTTTTTTCCGTAGCTGGGATCAGGAAAATTGTGAGTATGTGGCCTTAAATAGTGAAGAGTGCGACCGACGCCTACGAGAAGGGCCTGCCATGGTGTCAGCCAAGATGGTTATTCCGTATCCGCCGGGCTTTCCTATTTTAGTGCCTGGGCAAATCATTGGTGCAGACACGATTGAGTTCATGCGTAAATTAGATGTTAAAGAAGTACATGGCTACGAAGCTAGTAAAGGTTTGCAGCTTATCCGCCTAGCGGCTCAGTAATTAATCATCGGAGCTGATAGCCCAAAGCATTTATCGATGTTTTGGGCTGAGCTACTAAGGAGATAAAATGGAAATCTGGCATTGGATAGAGGCCACCTTGCGCTCTAATCCTGAACTGGCAATATTTTTAGCCTTGGCAGTAGGGTATTGGATTGGAGCGTTAAAGTTCGGTAGTTTTAGCCTTGGAGCTGTCACTGGTACTCTGCTTGCAGGCGTAATCATTGGGCAAATTGGTATTGATATCTCTTCGCAGATTAAATCCATTTTCTTTATTATGTTTTTGTTCTCTGTGGGCTTTGGGGTTGGGCCACAGTTTGTACGCGGAATCGCCAGTGATGGTCTGCCCCAAGCCGCCTTTGCGGTGGTGGTTTGTGTGCTGTGCCTATTATCAGTGTACATAGCTGCTCGTGTTGCAGGTTATGGCCCAGGTTTGGCCGCGGGCTTGTTAGCAGGAACGCAAACTATCTCTGCCTCTATAGGTTTGGCAACTGATGCACTAGGCGGCTTGAGCCTATCGCCAGAGCAAACTCAGGATGAGTTAGCGCATATGCCGGTTGCTTATGCAGTGACCTATTTATTCGGCACGGTGGGTACCGGTTGGATTATTGCTTTCTTAGGCCCCAAGTTACTGCGGGTTGATATTGTGGCGGAGTGTAAACGCTACGAAAAAGAAATGTCAGTGGGTGAACCAGACGGTGGTATTGAGTCTGCGTGGTTTCAGTACATTGTGCGCGCCTTCAAACTCAATAAGCCAGACTTTATCGCTGGGAAAACGGTGGCTCAGGCAGAGGCATGGGCGGGCGAGCGTTTGTTCCTAGAAAACTTGCGACGAGATGGAAAAATCATCGACTTTGATGATGATACGGTGCTGCAAGTGGGGGACGTTATTGCTGTGTCAGGGCGACATGAGTCATTGGTAGAATGGTCTCACAAAGCTGAAGAAGTGGCGGACAGGGATTTGTTGCAAATTCCGGTCGAGGCAATTGATATTGTAGTGACCAGCAAACATGCAATCGATAAAACGCTTTTAGAACTATCGAAATCGCCTAAAGCGCGCGGGGTGTACGTGACTCGAATTCGGCGCGGTTCACTCAACGTTGATATTCCAGTGCAGGCGCAAACTAAGTTACACCGTGGCGATATCGTCAGCGTGAGTGGTAGCCGCAAGCATGTAGATGCGGTTGCTGAAGAGTTTGGCTTTGCAGACCGTCCAACCAGTGTGACGGATATGGTGTTTGTTGGTGCTGGTATTGTATTGGGCGGTTTACTTGGCGCTATCGTTGTTCCGATCAACGGAGTTCCTATTACTTTGTCTACCTCGGGTGGGGCTTTAGTAGCGGGGTTGGTTTTTGGCTGGTTACGTAGCTTCAAACCTAAGTTGGGGAGTGTGCCCAGTGCTACGCTGTGGTTTATGAACTCAGTAGGCTTGAATGTGTTTATTGCAGTGGTGGGAATTACTGCTGGTCCAACTTTTATTAGTGGTGTGAAAGAGTTGGGGTTAGGTCTGTTTTTCTGGGGGCTGTTTGCTACCGGGGTGCCAATGCTGATTGCTCCGCTGATAGGGAAATACATTTTTAAATTTGACCCAGCGATTAACCTAGGTTGTTGTGGTGGTGCCCGTACTAGTACTGCCTCGGTTGCTATGGTGGCAGAAGCAGCACAAAGCAACGTTCCGATGTTAGGTTATACCGTGCCCTATGCCGTCAGTAATACCTTACTAACGCTTTGGGGGATGGTGATTGTCATGATGATTTAAAAAAGGTTGGGTATCTTTGCTGTACTGGAGACATATTACCCACAGCGTATTGCTATGTTCTTACAGAGCGATGCTGATACAGGAAGCTACATAGCGATACTTGTCAGTGGGGCTATGTCTTGTCATGATGTAGGCACAATGTATCTGATACAAGGAGGTTCCATGCATCAATCCATGAAAGCGTTTTTAGCGGCAGCAGCCATAGCCTTTGGCTTATCTAGCCCTTACGCCTTAGCACAAGGTGCGCAAGAGAACGCAGTTCCGGCTACTACGCAGGCAATACAGCCCAACGATACGCAACTGACACACTATGTCAGTACGTATAAGCAAGTTGCGCAAGCGGCGGCTGAGTATCAGCCACGCCTAGAGGCCGCACCAGATGATGCTGCTCGTCAAAACATCATTCAGGAGGCCGACCAGCGCTTAGTGAGCGTAGTCAAGCAAAGTGGTATGTCGCTAGATGAATATAATGGTATTAGCTTAGCCATACAGCAGGATCCCAACTTACGTCAGAAGGTAGAAAGCATGCTGCAGTAAAGCTGTAGCCTGTTTTTACGCTGGATCCGCCCTCGAGTTTGAGTCTTAGTGAGCGTAAACTCGAGGGTCTTTTATTGTCTGATGGCTTCTGTGGTTAGTTGCTGTTGCAGCTTCTGTGACCACTGCTGCCAAGGCAGGCTAGGGGTGGGGGAGAGGATGCGGCGTAGGACCGGTATAAGCTGTTCTTTGAGCGTGTAATCTGTATCAAACCATCGATAAGGCAGCACGTAGCTTAGGCTATCATCTACATTGCGCTCTGCCACCACAAAACGAAACGAATACTGTCCTGGGCCGATGCCCATGCGTAAGTCACTGGCAATGAGCAAGTCATCGATAAGGTCGTAACGTAGCCAATCGTTACTAAACCACCGCAAACGATCTAGCTCGGGCGTTTCTGGTAGGGCATTTAACCAATGCATTTGATGCGGTAGACATAGAAACTCTGTTGGGGTTCCGGCGGCTCGTAGTTTATCTAGCAATCCAATTTGTATTTCGCAGTCTTGGCCGGTGTCAGTACGTGCAATGACGCGCCAGAGCAGTATGCTTAGTGGCTGGGGGGCAGAGAATACACGTTCAGCGTGTAATCCTGCTCTACCTAACACCTGTTGAGCCTGCTGCTCAGCCCAGTATTTTGCTCCCACAGAGCTAGCTAAATACAGGCTACTGAGCAACAATGCCCACTGACAGACTTTCGCGCCAAGGGGACGCACTCCCACCCATAAGCCAATGAGTGTGGCGATGAGTAAAGGAAGTGTGTAGAGTGGGTCAATAATAAAAATGGATGACCAACTGGCGGGAGTTGCTGCGGTAGGCCACAGTAGTTGTGTCCCATACGAGGTGAAAGCATCTAATAAAGGGTGCGTAATGAGTGCCAGCCAAACAGCAACAAACAGGCGGATACCTTGGTATCGGGGGTCGGGACGTGCTACTCGCCAAAGCCAACTCAGAAGTAGAGCGGCAGCGGTGAGTACAAAAAGCGAATGGCTAAAACCTCGATGGCTCGTCATGGAGGTGATGGGGTCTGGGTAAGATAAGAAGACGTCTAAGTCTGGTAGTGTTGCTAGCAACGCTCCTGCGACAATCGCTTTACGGCCATGAAAGCGACCCAACGTAGCGCCGCAAATGCTAGCGCCTAGAACAGCTTGTGTAACAGAATCCATGTTTAGACCAAAGGCAGTGCAATCAGTGACGGTGCTACAGTACACTGGTTTGGATTAATGACCAAGATTTACGGTAGGTAGCGTATCGACAAGTCGTATCTGAGCGTAAAATAGTGGTGATTGTCCCAGTCAATGTCTGAGCTCGCTAAGTATTTGCTTATGTCTTGATGCTAGTCAAAAAGCCCGTTGCTAGTTTTTTATATAGTTTGTTCTATTTCTATGTATTGGCGCTCCTGCTACGTTCAGGGGTGGGCTTATCTCTCGAGTAAAAACCATGTCTACACATTTAGTGGCAGCCCTATATAAGTTTGTGGAGCTCCCCGATTTTGAGCAGTTACGTGATCCTTTATTTGCATTCTGTGAGCAGCAGCATGTTAAAGGTACGTTGTTATTAGCACGTGAAGGGATTAACGGCACTATTTCTGGCCCCGATGCGGGTGTACGCGCCGTGTTGCAGCATTTACGTCAAGACCCGCGCTTGTCAGATCTAGTGCATAAAGAGTCTTGGGCCGAAAAAGCGCCTTTTTATCGTTTAAAAGTAAAACTGAAGAAAGAAATCGTCACTATGGGTGTGCCTGAGTTGGCAACCGCTGAAATGGTAGGTGAGTACGTGCCGCCCGAGCAGTGGAATGAGCTGATAAGCCAACCTGGTGTCGTGCTCATCGATACGCGCAACGATTACGAGGTAGGAATAGGCACGTTTCAAGGTGCAGTGAACCCACATACCAGCAGTTTTTCCGAGTTTCCTGCTTGGGTGGCAGAACAACGAAAAGAGGGTGGACTATTGCATAATAATCCTCCTGTAGCCATGTTTTGTACTGGGGGCATACGCTGTGAAAAATCTACGGCTTTCATGCGCAGTCAAGGCTTTGAACACGTCTATCATTTGCAAGGCGGCATACTTAAATACTTAGAGGAAATCCCCGAAGAAAAAAGCATGTGGGACGGTGACTGCTTTGTCTTTGACGAACGAGTCTCTGTTCGCCACGGTTTAGAACGGGGTGATTATGATTTTTGTCGTGCATGTCGTATGCCTATAGGCGAGCTGGAAATGGCCACGGAACAATACGAGGCGGGAGTTAGTTGTCCGTATTGCTTTGGCACCCATACTCCCGAGCAAGAGCAGCGTTTTCGCGAACGTCAACAGCAGGTTGAGTTAGCGCGTGAGCGCCACGAAACTCACATTGGTGCCGACATGGAACAGCGTCGTCTGGATTACAAACTTGAAAAACAACGACGTATTGAGGCAGCGGCTAAGAAGGCAGCGGTCAAAAGTTAGCCAGTCTTGGCCTAAGCCCTAAACCTATGGTACACATAGTTGTTGTAGAACTATGTGTGCTGTGCATGTCTTTGCCTATCTTATATACTTTTCGCCGTTGCCCCTATGCTATGCGAGCCCGCCTGGCTGTGCTGAGCAGTGGCTTGCAGTGCGAACTGCGTGAGGTTATCTTGCGCAATAAACCACCAGCCTTATTAACGGCCTCGCCAAAAGGTACCGTTCCTGTGTTGATAACCGCCTCTGGCGAAGTGCTAGAGGAAAGTTTAGATATCATGCGGTGGGCACTGGAGCAGTCCGATCCTTCAGACTATTGGCCCAAAAAGGATGACCTACGCTCTCTCAGTCTAGTTTTGATTGAGCGCAATGATGGTGAGTTCAAGCGCGCTTTAGATCGCTATAAGTATCCGGACCGTTATCAACATGAGGCGGATTTCGATAATGCGGCTGACTATGCAATGAAATACCGCCGTTTCGGAGCGCAGATACTCGAGGATTTAAACCAGCGTATCGCTGGGCAGGGTTACTTGCTAGGTGAACAGGCCAGCTTGGTAGATTTGGCGCTGATGCCATTTGTACGTCAATTTGCCCACACAGATAAAGCTTGGTTTGCAGAGCAAAATTGGCCGGCTTTGCACCAGTGGTTGCAGCAGTGGCTGGATTCGGCTTTGATGCAAAGCGTAATGAATAAATATACCCCCTGGGAAGAGGGGGAAGCGCCTGTGTTGTTTGGTGGCTGAGACGTACGCCTTAGCCACCTGAGTGAGGCTAGGGCGTTAGTCTATTTCAGCCATGCCCGGGATGATGCAATTAAAACCAGCGTCAACGTGTGTAATTTCACCTGTTACACCCGCAGCAAGTTCAGATAACAAGAAAGCAGCGACGTTACCTACATCTTCTATGCTGACGTTGCGACGTAGGGGAGAGTTTGCCTCTACGTATTTCAAGATAGCGCTGAAGTCTTTGATGCCACTAGCAGCCAATGTTTTGATTGGGCCTGCTGAAATACCATTGGCACGGATGCCATGCTGCCCTAAGGATACCGCCATGTAGCGTACAGCGGCCTCAAGAGAGGCTTTGGCTAAGCCCATCGTGTTGTAGTTAGGTAAGGCCTTTTCAGCACCTAAGTAGGTTAAGGTGAGTACAGAGCTTTGGCGTCCCTTCAGTAAAGGCAGTGCCGCTTTGGCGAGAGCAGGGAAACTATAGGCGGAAATATCATGAGCGATGCGGAAAGCTTCGCGAGACATGCCATCAAGAAAGTCACCCGCAATGGCTTCGCGCGGTGCAAAGCCAATGGAGTGCACTAAGCCGTCTAGCCCATCCCAGTGTTCTCCAAGTTCGGCCATTGCACCGTCAATTTGTGCGTCTTCGGATACGTCGCAGGGAATAACAATTTGGCTACCTAATTCGGCGGCAAAGGACTGCACACGCTCTTTGAAACGCTCACCCACATAGGTCAATGCGATATCAGCGCCCTGCTGGCGACAGGCGTTTGCTATGCCATAGGCAATGGAGCGATTAGAGAGAACCCCTGTAACCAGAATTCGTTTTCCTTGGAGGAAGCCCATGTTGTGTAATCCTTCTAGATAAGTGTTTGGGACTTAACCACGTATAGCGCTACCGGGTACACGTAGCCGAGCGCCTAATGTTAAGTTATTGCTTTTCAGATTGTTTAACTTACGCAGCTCAGCAACGGAGGTATCGTAACGTTTGGCGATCGCAAACAGCGTGTCACCACGCTTAACAGTATGGGTGCGTACCGTATTACGTCTTTGCAATGTTTTGCTAGGCGTTGTTTGTTGAGCGGTGCTCGTATGGTTCAGGGATGCCAGTTGTATGCTGCCCTCGCCCAGCGAGGTGCTAGGAACTAATAAGGCATGTTGTTGTGCTTTACTTTGACGCGCACTCAAGCCGTTAATTGAACGCAGTTGGGCAACGGTGATGCCATGACGTTGAGCAATAGATAAATATGTCTCGCCTTGTTTGGGCTGGTATGTCTTCCAGTTACTAAGCTTTCCTGTATAGGCATCTAAGTTAGCTTGAAAGATAGCCACTTTTTCGGTGGGAATATTTAACTCGGCCCTATGGGCGGGTATGGTTGGGCGGTTATGGGCGGCATTTAACGCTTTGAACTCTTCCACCGAGATTTCGGCCAATTCAGCAGCAACGGATATATCGATATCGAGGTTTTTGCGTACCGTGGCAAAGTAGGGGGTGTTGTTTACCTTAGGTAGATTTACGCCATATTTTTCGGGGTTACTAACGATATTTTTAATGGCCTGCAACTTAGGTACATAGTTGCGAGTTTCATCCGGCATGCTTAAAGAAAGATAATCGACTTCACGCTCTGCTTTTTCGTTTTTTTCCATAGCTCTGCGTACAGAGCCCTCGCCCCAATTGTACGAGGCTAAGGCTAAATACCAGTCACCTTGGAAATCATATAAGTAAGATAGGTAATTTAATGCGGCATCTGTTGAGGCAACCGGGTCACGGCGTTGATCTGCCCAGAAATCTTGGGTAAGTTTGAAATGTGTGCCAGTGCTAGGAATAAACTGCCAAAGGCCCGAGGCATGAGCGCGAGAGTAGGCCTCTGGGTTGTAAGCACTCTCAACGAAAGGGAGCAGCGCAAGCTCGGTGGGAAGATTGCGCTGTTCAATTTCGTCGACGATGTGATAAAGGTAGCGTGAAGCACGCTGGCTCATTCTGTGTACGGCCTCGGGATGTGAGGCGTAATAGTTGGTCCAGTAGTCGACTCGCTCAGAGTGCAAGTTAGGGATAGCAAAGCCTCGTCGTATACGGTCCCACATATCTCGTGGCGGATGAGTAAGATCCAATGTACGTGACGTATCAGCGGCGATTCGGGTGTCAGTTTTGGCTGCTTTGTCAGCACTGACTTTAGGCGTTTGGCTCGCACAACCGGCTAAGATAAAGGCGCACAAGAGAGCAAGCAGTCGAAGGATTTTCATTAGGTCTACGGTATCTATCAGAAAGTGTTTTTCCATTCGCGCAATTGGGCGAAAACCTCGACGGCATCGTTCAGGGGGTGGCCTGCGTAATGTTCAGCAGCTTGCATAATAGTTGCTTGTCGGGTGCGTAGGAAAGGATTGGTGGCCAGTTCAGTCTCAAGGGTGGAAGGAACGGTTGCTTGTTCCTGATCGCGCAGGATACAGGTGTCTTGCCAACGTTGCTGTAAAGGTAGGTTACCGCTGTCTACTTCTAGGGCCCAGCGCAAATTGGACTGTGTATACTCGTGAGCACAGCAAATCAAGGTGTGGGTTGGTAAAGCAGCCAGTTTATCGAGCGATTCTAACATCTGCGTGGGCGTTCCTTCAAAAAGTCGGCCACAGCCACCCGCAAATAAAGTATCACCACAAAAAACAAACCCCTGTTGTACTTCATTTTCTCCATAATAGGCAACGTGACCGGCCGTATGACCTGGGATGTCTAACACCTTCAGACTGAGGTTCATCGAGGGGATATGAACCACGTCATCTTGTTTGACGCGTATATCGCAAACAGGGAGACGTTCTTTGGCCGGGCCCCAGACGGGGGCAGGGTGTTGATCTAGAATGTCTTTGACACCACCTACATGGTCAGCGTGGTGATGGGTTAGTAAAATAGCTGCTAATTGTAAACCATGCGCGGCGAGCCACTGTAGTGCAGGTTGGGCCTCTCCTGGGTCCACCAGGAGGGCTTGGTCACCGCGGCGCAAGGCCCAGATGTAGTTGTCTGTTAAGGCAGGAATAGGGATCGGTAAATCGGCGGGTGCAGCAGGAGTGTACTTTGCTTTTTTCATCATTTACGGAGGTATCTGTAGGTGGATCAGGCCATTTTTAATGATTTCGCCCAGTGGTTGAATTCTGTACCTGGTCAGTATGCAAGAGCATGGCAACAGCAGCAGCTAGACCGCATATTGACGACTGTTTTTGGCTATCATGCCATACAAATAGGCCTACCACAGTGGCAAATGTTGGGCGCCAGCCGTATTTCTCGCCAATGGTGTGTGGTGAGCAGTACTGATTATGCCATCGACAGAAAAGGTTTGGTATGTGCAGACCCCGCTTATTTACCCTTTGATAGCCAAAGCATCGACTTATTAGTATTGCCGCATGTTCTAGAGTGGGCCGCTGACCCGCATCAGGTGTTACGCGAGGCGGAGCGTGTGCTCATGCCCGAGGGGCGCATCGTGATCAGTGGATTTAATCCTTGGAGCCTTTGGGGAGTACGCGACCGAATACCTGGCATCGAGCCTTATTTACCTGTATCGTCACTGGATTTTTTGTCAGCGCAACGGGTGCGGGACTGGTTGCGTTTATTGTCTTTCGACATAGAGGAAACCATGTATGGTTGCTATGCCCCGTTGTGTCGGGAGCAAAGCTGGCAGCATCGTTGGCAGCGTTTGGACGCTTGGGGTGGCCGTTGGTGGCCTATTGCAGGTGCAGTGTATATGGTCTTGGCCGTTAAGCGGGTGCAAGCCGTGCGTATGGTCGGCCCAAGTTGGCAAACAAAGAAACGGCGTATGCGCAGGCGGCCAGTGGTGGTGGCTGGGGGAGCGCGTCTTAAGGAGTAAAAACATCATGTCAGCAGTAGAAATCTGGACCGATGGCGCCTGTAAGGGCAATCCAGGTCTAGGGGGGTGGGGGGCCTTGCTCAAGCATGGTCAACATGAAAAAACGATTTATGGTGGCGAGCCTAATACCACGAATAATCGCATGGAGCTTATGGGAGTGATTCAAGCTCTGCGCTTGTTAAAGCGCCCCTGTAAGGTCGTGGTGCACACTGACTCACAATATGTACAAAAGGGTATGAGTCAGTGGCTGGAAGGCTGGAAAGCAAGGGGGTGGCGCACGGCAGATAAAAAACCCGTGAAAAATGCTGATCTCTGGCAAGAGCTTGACACGTTGGCGCAGCAGCACGAGTTAACGTGGTTGTGGGTGCGTGGACATGCCGGCGATGCAGGCAATGAGCGTGCGGATGTCTTGGCGAATCAAGGGGTAGAGGTCGCACGTCAGCAACTAGGGTTGTAATATACAGCAACGCCCGTAAATTTTTTTTGCATTACCTATTAAGGTAAGACACCTATCATCATGTTGAATCTACGCTTATATACTGCGCCACTGACCAGAACGCTCCTACTCATTGCGCTAGTGCTGGGGGGAGTAAATAGCTTTGCTTCAACGATTAGGCGAGTGGAGGTGGTGCCCATAGAGGCTCGTACCTTAGGACGCGATATTCAAGCGGTGGGCACATTGACTGCGCGTGACTCAGTCGTGCTGCGAGCCGAGGTGGCAGGGCGTATCGTCGCGTTGAATTTTCAAGAAGGCCAAGAGGTGAAGCAGGGTCAAATTGTTGTGCAGCTCGATGACAGTATGGCGGATGCCCAGGTGCAGCAAGCGCAAGCAAATTTGCGCCTTACAGATAGTCAGTTAAGGCGTGCTGGGCAATTGGCGAATCAAGGGTTTATTAGTGCGCAGGCCAAGGATGAGGCCAGCAGCAAGCATGCGGTACAGCAGGCAGAGTTACGTCTAGCAAAAGTACAATTAGATAAAACACAGATACGAGCACCTTTTACGGGTATAGCAGGATTGAAAATGATCTCCGTAGGAGATTATGTGAGTCCGGGTGCAGAGCTAGTGAACATTGAAGATATCCATAGTTTGAGCGTGGACTTTAGTGTGCCAGAGCAGTATTTAGCTGGGCTTAAAGTGGGGATGCCAGTGAGTCTGCGACTGGATGCATTTCCTGGCGAAGTGCGTATGGGTGAGCTGAGCGTGATAAGTCCGCAGGTTGATACGGCGGCACGAACGATACGTTTGCGAGCTCGAGTTGATAATCAAGATGGCAGTCTACGGCCAGGCCTGTTTGTACGAGTGGGCCTGCAGATGGGCACCGAGCAAGCGTTAATGGTGCCAGAAACCGCCTTGGCACCGGCAGGTCAGCAGCAATATATCTACCTGGTGAAAGATGGCAAGGTAAGTCGGCGAGAAATCACGATTGGGGTCAGACGCGATGCCTGGGTGCAGGTAATTGGTGAGGCATTGCAAGCCGGGGATGCCGTGATCGTGTCGGGGCTACAGAAGATAACGGACGGTAGCCCGGTTGATGTTCAACAAATGCTGGATGTACAGCAGCAAGAACCCTAAGGTCTATTATGTCATTGCCTGAATTATGCATACGGCGGCCGGTTTTTGCTTCGGTGCTTTCGTTAGTCATTTTAATGGTGGGTTTAATCTCGTACGAGCGTTTAACCATACGTGAATACCCCGCTATTGATGAGCCTGTGGTGTCGGTGGTGACTAACTACAAAGGTGCATCGCCTGAAGTGATTGAGTCCCAGGTGACCAAACCATTAGAAGATCAGTTGTCCGGTATTGAAGGGGTCGATGTCATGACCTCGCGCAGTCGCTCCGAGCGTAGCCAAATTAATATTAAGTTCAATTTAAATCGGGCTCCTGATGCCGCCGCCGCAGATGTGCGGGACAAGGTTTCTCGTGCGCGTCGATTCTTACCTGATGAGGTCGACGAGCCTATTATTAATAAGGTCGAGGCAGACTCTACCCCTATTGTTTATGTCGGTGTGGATGCAGGTGATCTGACGCAGATGCAAGCTTCGGACTATATTAATCGCTACTTAAAAACCCGTTTTTCGGTCCTGCCTGGTGCCGCCGAAGTGCGTGTCTTTGGTGAGCGCTTGCCTTCAATGCGGGTGTATGTAGATCGGACTCGCCTAGCTGCCTTGGGCTTAACTGTCCAAGAGGTGGAAGATGCCTTAAGGCAGCAAAATGTCTTGATCCCTGCCGGGCGCTTAGAGTCACAGTCGCGCGAATTCTCCGTGGTGTCCTCGACAGGCCTTGAGACGCCTGAGCAATTTCAGAAAATTATTGTGGCTCAGCGCGGGCAGTATCCCGTGCGCTTGGCCGATGTAGCGGATGTGCGCCTGGCACCGGCTGAAGAGCGTGTATTGGCACGCTACAACGGCAGCAATAGCTTAAATATTGGCGTGACGCGGCAATCTACTGCTAACCCATTGAGCTTATCTCAGGCTGTGCGGGATGAGGTCCAGAAAATCAACGAGACCTTGCCCGGCAATATGAAGTTAATGGTGTCTTACGATAGCTCTATTTTTATTCAACGCTCAATCGAATCGGTTTATAAAACGATCACTGAAGCCATCATATTGGTGGTTCTGATTATCTTCTTTTTTCTGCGTAACGCACGGGCCAGCTTGATTCCCATTGTCACCATCCCTATCTCTTTGATTGGTGCTTTTGCGATTATGTACATGTTAGGGTTTTCTGTGAACACTCTGACCTTGCTGGCCATGGTGTTAGCCATAGGCTTGGTGGTGGACGACGCGATTGTGGTGCTGGAAAATATCTATCGCCACATGGAGGAAGGCAAGACGCGCATGCAGGCAGCGATTTTAGGGGTGCGTGAAATTGCCTTTGCAGTCATTGCCATGACGCTCACTCTAGTGGCTGTCTATGCACCCTTGGCGTTTGCTACAGGTCGCACGGGGCGCTTGTTTATTGAGTTTGCCTTAACGCTGGCTGGAGCGGTGTTGGTGTCTGGCTTTGTGGCCCTGACCTTAACCCCTATGATGTGCTCGCGCTTATTGAAGCCTCACGTCCAACCTGGGCGTATTAGTCAAGCAATTGAACGTTTTTTACAAGCGATTACCACGGCCTATCGGCGTGCGTTAATTAAAGCCTTACGCTGGCGCACCGGAGTACTACTACTGGGGGTGGCAGTGGCGTTAGGCGGTGGTTTTTTATTTACTGTGATAAAAAGCGAGCTTGCCCCAATTGAAGATCGCGGAGTTATTTTTGGGATTGTAAGTGCGCCTGAAGGCGCTACCTTAGACTACACATTGAAAAGTGTCGAGCAGGTTGAGCGTGAGTATAGCAAGCTGCCTGAAGCGGAAGGTTATCAATCGATTATTGGCTTTCCGACTGTGACAGACGCATTCGCTATCTTAAGACTTAAACCTTGGGAAGAGCGCACTGTATCGCAGCAAAGCATTGCGCGTGGTTTGCAGCCTAGTTTGTCGGCAATTCCGCAAGCGCGGGTGTTTCCGACTAACCCACCTTCTCTAGGGCAACGTGCCACCTCCAAGCCGGTAGAGTTTGTGATTCTAGGCCAAATGCCTTATGCCGAGTTGGCGCAAATCGTGGATAACTTTGTGGCTGATCTGAGTCTTTATCCAGGTTTGCAAAATATCGATACGGATTTGCGTTTGAACACGCCCGAGATTCGAGTGGAAATGGATCGCGACAAGTTAGCTGATACGGGCGTGTCAGTCAGTACAGTTGGACGCACGCTGGAAACGATGTTGGGCGGTCGACAAGTGACTCGCTATGATAGTGACGGTGAGCAGTACGATGTGATAGTGCAGATAGATAAAAGTGCACGCGCTAATCCTGATGACTTATTAGGCATTTATGTGCGGAGCAAGCAAGGCGAGATGGTGCCTTTATCAAATTACCTGACATTGCGAGAAAGCCTGTCGCCGCAGTCACTGAATCATTTTAATCGTTTACGGGCGGTGATTGTGCAGGCGGCCGTGGCGCCTGGGTATGCCTTGGGTGAAGTGCTTGAGCATATGCATGACTTAGCTGCCAAAACCTTACCTGATACCGTGCAAATTGACCTGGATGGCCAGTCGCGTGAGTTTAGGGACTCCTCCGGGAGTATCTACTTGGTGTTCTTGATGGCGGTCGCCTTCATTTATTTGGTACTAGCAGCGCAGTTTGAAAGTTGGCGTAATCCGCTCATTATTATGTTGTCAGTGCCTTTGTCTATGACAGGGGCTTTATTGGCATTATGGCTAACGGGTGGGACTCTCTCGATTTATAGCCAAATTGGGCTGATCACTTTAGTAGGTTTGATTACCAAGCACGGTATTTTAATTGTAGAGTTTGCCAACCAGCAGCGTGACGCCGGAGCGGGACTCTACCAAGCGGTGGTACGGGCTTGCGAAATGCGCCTACGTCCCATTTTAATGACGACAGGAGCTATGGTGCTGGGGGTGTTGCCGTTAGCGTACGCCACCGGCGCAGGGGCTGAGTCCAGGCAGCAAATTGGTTGGGTATTGGTAGGGGGCTTAACCTTTGGCACCCTTTTGACTTTGTTTGTGGTGCCTGCCGCTTATACTTTAATTGCCAAACATCGTGCAGCAGATCAAGAACAGTTAGACTTACTGCCCACCGAGGTCAAGTAAGTTCGACAAGGATAGAAGAAAAATGCGTCAAATTATAATGGATACCGAAACAACGGGTTTAGACCCCAGAGACGGCCACAGGATAGTGGAAATCGCAGGCGTAGAAATGGTGAACCGTAAGCTCACGGGTAATCATTTACATTTGTACTTGAACCCTGATCGTGATAGTGATCCAGAGGCCTTGCAGATTCACGGCTTGACCACAGAGTTTTTATCTCAGTATCCGCGCTTTGCTCAGGTGGCTAACGAAATGCTGGAGTTCGTGCAAGGCGCGGAAATCATTATTCATAATGCTTCGTTTGACGTGCGTTTCTTGGATTCCGAGCTCGAAAAAGCAGGTTTAGAAAAATTCAGCACCTACTGCGATAGCATCACCGATTCGCTTTTGTATGCGCGAGAATTACATCCGGGTAAGCGCAACTCATTGGACGCGTTATGTGAGCGGTACGGCATTTCAAACGCTCACCGCACCTTGCACGGGGCCTTGTTAGACTCGGAGTTATTGGCTGATGTTTGGCTAGCGATGACTCGTGGTCAGGATGCGCTAATCATGGACTTTGATGAGCAGGACGATCATGATAATCCTGGTATCGCTTTACAGCGTTTTGATCCATCGGTGCTTAAAGCGGTACAGATCAGCGAGCAGGATCTACAAGCGCATGCCCATTATCTTGCTCAATTAGAAAAAGAAAATAAAAAACCCACCCTATGGCAAGAGTGGGGTCATTGATAACAGGCAGGGTAAGCTGCCTGGTTGATCTGTTTTTATTGGCCTAGTCGATCCTGGCACCCGATTGTTTGACGGCGCTGCCCCATTTTTCAATCTCGGTACTGATGAAGCCTTGGCCTTGTTCTAGGCTATACACCAAAGGTTGAGCACCGCGCTCTTGTAGGGCTTGCTTCATTTCAGGCGATTGCAAGATAGCGTTGATTTGCTCATTCAAGTACTGAGCAATTTCGTCGGGTGTGCCTGTAGGGGCAAAGACGGCAGCCCAGCCTACGGCTTCAAATCCTTCGTAACCTGACTCGGCAATAGTTGGCACGTCGTTAATCTGTTCTACACGCTCTGAGGTGGTGACCGCTAAAGCTTTTGCAGCGCCCGATTGTATGTGCGGTAACGCGGCGGTTACGGAGTCAACCATGAGGGGAATATGATTCCCAAGAAAGTCCGCTTGTGCTGGGCCACTGCCTTTGTAGGGAATATGAGGCAGATCGACATTGGCGACCGATTTGAACATTTCTGCCGATAGGTGCTGCGTGCCACCTACCCCAGCACTCGCGTAAACGAGCGAACCAGGCTTGGCTTTGGCTTGTTGTACCAACTCAGACAACGTGGTGATACCGCTTTGTGGAGTGGCTAAGAAAACGAGTGGAACCGTAAAAATTCCACCTACAGGGATCAAGTCTTTGCTCAACGCATAGCCAGGGTCGGCATAGAGAGTTTGATTAACTGCTGCCGCACTACCTCCGACGACCAAAGTGTAGCCATCGGGTTTGGAGCGAGCCACTTGACGCATACCGATATTGCTGCCTGCACCGGCTTTGTTTTCGACGATCACGGTTTGACCTGTGCGAACCGCCAGTTGCTCACCTACCATGCGGGCAAAAATATCGGTGGCTTGTCCGGGAGGGAAAGGCACAATGAGAGAAATATTACGGTCAGGGTAGGCTGCGTGGGCCAGTGCACTGCTGCTCAGAAGGGCACAAGTTATGAAAGATCGTAAGGCGCGTGGGCGTGAGAACATGAAAACTCCGTAAGAACTGCAAAAAACAGGCTGAGGCATACGCTGTGCTTTGTGTTCCCGGTACGGATAGAACAAACAGACAGACAGGGTGTAGGTGTACCAACAGTCTGAGCTAACAGCCTTGTGGGTAAAGTTGGCTGTTGGCGCCTCAGGAATAAATGGCTGTATCGTTTAAGCATAAAATTGAGTAAAGCCGAGTGTGATCATAACCGTAGAATCGCTAAAACGGCTCAAGAGAGCGACGATGTCTTCATCTATTTAGCTTGCCATACGCTGTTAACGATGAAAATAACAGGTCAAACCTTTGATTTTTTCGCTATATGCTGTACTATATATCGGTGTTTTCGATCGAGTCTGGTTACAGTGATTCCAGACTTTATATTTGCGGGCCCTTGAGGCCCGTTTTTTTTCGTCCTGATATTATGCTTACTCCCCCTACAGCACAGGATAAGAGATGGTGACACAGCATCTAGGTACACATTATTTAAGTCGGCATGCTTTGCTAGATCCGGCTACGCACAAAAACTTGGATCAAGCAGCACTGCAAGCGGGAAAAAGCTGGGCTGAGTTGTTGTGGTCGGCTGCACAGGCTGTAGCCAATGAAGTGATGCAACGCTGGCCGCAGGGAAGCGTCCTTGTCTTATGCGGCAGGGGGCTAAACGGAGCCGACGGCTTTTTATGCGGCGAGTTATTGCGCCAACAAGGACGTACGGTCGATATCTGCAGTCTTTACGCTGAGACAGAGCTGAGTCCGCAAACGAGCTGGGCGAAGCAACAGTGGCATGGCAGGTTAGTGAGCACTGCACAACTAGCGTTGAGCCACTATACGGTAGTGGTTGACGCGATGGTAGGGGCGGGCCTGAATAGGCCGCTGGATGCAAAGCTAGCCACCTTGCTGGAGCAACTGATGCATGCCAATCTACCTGTGTGTGCGATAGACCTACCTTCTGGGATGGACGGAGATAGCGGCCAATATGTAGGCCCCCAGTTACGGGCTAGTTGCACGGTTACCTTTGAGCGCTATAAACCGGCACATGTTTTACAGCCTGGTGCCAGCTATTGTGGAGATATTGTCCTGGCTAGCTTAGCTGTGCCTAGCCAAGCTTATCGAACTTTACCTATATCCTCGTGGCGAAATGATCCGCAGTTATGGTGTGATGTTTTGCCATGGCCCACTGTAGACAGTCATAAGTTTACCCGCGGGCATGCGGTGATCTTAGGGGGCGAGTCGTTAACAGGAGCTAGCCGCCTAGCCGCACGGGCCGCCCAACGAGCTGGTGCGGGTCTGGTAAGTCTATATGTCCCACCATCCGTCTGGGCCCCCTGTGCTGCTGCACTGGAAAGTATTATGGTAGGCAAACTGGCAGATATTATTCCAGACGATCCGCGTATTAGTGCTTATTTATATGGGCCGGGTGCGGGAGTCAATGCACAGACTTATACGCGTGTCATGCAATTGTTGTGCAGTGACAAGCCGGTAGTGTTGGATGCTGACGCCTTGACTGTGTTTCAAGAAGACCCCTCTGTGTTGTGGGAGGCCATGTGCCCTGAGTGTGTCATTACCCCGCACGAGGGTGAGTTTGCACGCTTGTTTAAAGACCTGCAGGGGCCCAATAAGCTAGCGCGGGCCAAGGCGGCGGCGCAACGTAGTGGTGCCGTGGTTGTGCTGAAAGGGTCTGATACGGTGATTGCTGCACCGGATGGCCGTTGTATTGTCAATGTTGTAGCCAGCCCCTTTTTGGCAACGGGGGGGAGCGGTGATGTTTTGGCGGGTGTTATTACAGGACTCTTGGCTCAAGGCATGCCGGTTTTTGAGGCGGCTGCTGCAGCAGTTTGGCTGCATGGGAAAATAGGTTTGAATCATGGGCCAGGCTTAATTCCAGAAGATATTATTCATGCCTTACCACGAGTATTAAACGAGCTTTATGTGAATAACGACGGGTGCAAATAAATAGCTTTAATTAGGGCCCAGATGCGTAGTGGGTTATCTATTGAGTTAGGAGAGTCATCCAGCACTTGACGTTACGTGGGGGTTGCTTGGAGGGTTAAGTTGTTAGTCTAGTGTCAGTAATTGATGTTGCCGTGTCTGGGTGCAATGTGAGCTTATATGATTGTGGGGCAAGTGTGCGGCGAGCTCGCTGCTAATGAGTATCTGGTTGGGATGGGCTTGCCAGCTCAACATTAAGGCTGTTTCTGCATGATAGGAGTAGGCGTCTAGTGTGTTGCCTAGCGCGCTTGTGTGCTGGGCCATATGGATGCCGATGCTCGCACTGACAGTGGCGTTATTCATATGACGCTGAATGTGATAAGCAGCACGATGCATGGTGTGCGCTAGTTGATTCGGTTCACATTGCTCAATGTAATACGCGAGTAAGTGAGTAGCCGAGGCCAGCGTAATCAATGAGGTAAAGCTTGCTAATAGTTGTAGTGCTTGATGTTGCTGTTGTTGCAACAAGGCGAGGTTAAGTTGAACAGACTGGTCGCTTTTGGGGTGCAGTTTAATAGCCATAATGCCTAATGGCGTGGCTTGTGCGGGGAAGGGCTCACTGACGAGGTGTTGAGGACTATAAAAAGCATGAGTTTGCAACGGTCTACATAAGTTTTGTATTGGCTGTTGGGATCGTGTTTGCAGACGTTGCCAAGCTTGTAACACGTCGTTGTCGTGTGGCCATTGCTTTTTGCAGTGATTGAGCACCTGGAGTGCCACTTGGGTAGAACTTTTAGGTAAGAATTGTTCTATGTAAATACTGCGCGCTAGTGCTAAATTGGTTTCAATGGCCAAGTCCAGTTGCTGTTGCCAGTGATATAATTTTGATTTTTCTTGAAACTTAAAGTTATTGAGAAATGAGCCTTGGTATAGAGTCAGTTTATGGATAATTGTGTTTTCGTCTGTTTCATTGTTTAAAACGAATAGGGCGTCAATAAAAATATGCTGAGTATCGAGTAGTAACGAGTCCTTGTGTGTGCTAATTATGGGGTGTTTTTGATTTAATGCTTGTTTCAAAATATGAAGAGCATGCCGTAACCGAGCACGTCGCACGCCCGAGGGAACCTCTTCCCATATGCTGTCTGCCAATGTGCTTCGATCTAGCTTGTGTTCTTTAGCCATTGCTAACATGGTTAAAAGTAAACGTGCCTTCTCATAATTAAGCTCTTGGCTCACTGTTTGATGTTGCAGTGTTAGCTCAAACTTTCCAAGTGTTAATAAACTTCCGTGGAAATGTTGGTTATTTTTAAGCATCGATAAAATAATTATGAAATATTTTTAATTGAAATTAAAAAATAAAATTTATTGACTCTGTTTTTTACTTGATGGAAGTAATTATGGCATAAGAGAAATATTTTTAATGTGGTTGTTAAAAAATCTCTTTCATGCTTTATTGCTACAGCGCAAATGGCTCTGGCTTAAGCACTTAACATGACAAGATAAGGCATGTTAGGGTGATGATTACGTATTGAGTGTGGCATATGATTAATCTTGTAACGGGTTTGAAAAGTTTGCAGATGCTAGGCGTTAGTTCCATCAGGGATACCATTAGTAGTAAGCATCATTCACGAGATTTCAAATATGCTCGTGCAGAGTATATGCGCGTCCGTGTCATGCTCTTAGGGCTGGCTTTCGCGGTGCTGACGCCTTTTTGGGCGTTTATGGATGCAATGATATTGCCGCAATGGGTCAGTAATTTTTTGCCCGTACGTCTCAGCATGTTTTGCGGGTTGCTGCTCTGCGCTGGTTTGGCTTACCGAGGGCAAGATAAAATCTCGTTAATCTATGCGTTGAGTGGCTTAGTGTTTATTTTGCCAGCGGGCTTTTATGGCTATATGTTGTGGATTGCTCCCGAATCGGTAGGCTACATTGTGGAAGCATACGGGTTCATCCCCTTCCTCTTGGTTGCAACATTAAGTGTTTTTCCCTTTACGCTCATTGAGTCAAGTTTAGTAGGCTTGGCTCTTTTGGCTTTGCAGTTTTATGCCTCTTACCAAAAAGGCTTATGGTTAAGTCCGCAAAGCTTACAAGATGCCTGGTTGCTCGCGGCCTTGCTTGTGGTGTCATTAACGGCTAATTATTTCCATCTAGGGTTGTTACAGCGCTTATATCGTCAAGCTACTCATGATCCTCTCACTGGTTTATTAAACCGCGGCGCTTTAAATGCCCAAGCCATGCAGTTAGTACGCGCACCTCGCCCTATGGGTATACATATACTCATGATAGATTTAGATCACTTTAAGCAAATTAATGATACCCATGGGCACTCTGTGGGAGACTCGGTTTTAGCTACTGCCGGGGTTTTGCTTCGCAGTGTTTGCCAGCCAGATTGCTTAGTTGCTCGCTACGGGGGGGAAGAGTTCGTCGTTCTTATATTAGGACGCACAGATCAGAAAGCGTGGGAGCTCGCTCAGCTTTTGCGCAATAACTTAGCGGAACTCACCTTCTTGAATCATGACAGGCAACATTTTTCGGTCACCGCCAGCATGGGGTTGACTGCGCATGATGTAAAGGGTAGTTTGGCGGATTCTCTACGCAGGGCCGATGCCTTGCTATATCAGGCAAAACGTCAGGGGCGTGATAGGGTCAGTAGTGATGTAGTAATTTTGCCGGAGCAAGTGGCGGCGTAGTCAGGTTTAATTTAGCTCCCCAAATGAAGGTCACTGGCTGGTATGCGTAACTTGGTTTCTCAGCCGTTTATATAGGTTTTCTAGCCATGCAATGGTCTGCCTTACTGGTGCAGTTGCTTAACGGTCTTGCATCGGCATCTTCCTTGTTCTTAGTAGCTGCCGGTCTATCTTTGATCTTCGGTGTCAGCCGCATCGTCAATTTTGCTCATGGCTCGCTGTACATGTTGGGGCTCTATGTAGCATATGGGCTCATGCAGTGGTGGGGTGATGGGGCGTGGGGGTTTTGGCTCTCGCTACCCGCCTCAGCGTTACTGGTTGCATTGCTGGGTGTTGTACTGGAGCTGACTTTATTGCGCCGTATTTATGCCGCTCCCGAGTTATTCCAGTTACTGGCCACTTTTGCTTTAGTGTTAATTATTAATGACGCGGCATTGGCCTTTTGGGGGGCGGAGGATTTGCTTGGGCCTTTAGCGCCAGGTTTGGATGGGGCGGTCAATATAGCGGGGCGCTATTTTCCTGAGTATGACCTTTTTTTGATTGCTCTGGGGCCCTTGTTATTACTGTGTTTGCATTGGCTACTCAACCGTACGCGATGGGGGGTATTGCTGCGTGCGGCGACTCATGATCGAGAAATGTTGGGTGCACTAGGGGTTAATCAAGCTTATCTATTTACCGCGGTGTTTACGCTCGGAGCTTTACTGGCGGGCTTGGGAGGTGCCTTACAAATACCACGGCAACCTGCTAGCTTAACGCTAGATCTGGGCATCATAGGTGAAGTGTTTGTGGTGGTCGTCGTGGGCGGGATGGGCTCTATGTCCGGTGCATATTTAGCTGCCGTTATAGTGTCTGTGCTGAAGGCCTTATGTGTTGCAGTGGGGACAGTCACCTTCTTTGGTGTAGAGCTTGTCTTTCCTAAATTAACGTTAGTTTTGGAGTTTATCTTTATGGCCTTAGTCTTGGTGCTAAGACCTTGGGGATTACTCGGTAAGGCCCAAGCAGTAAGTCGTAACTCGGCACCCATCGAAGCCCCCTTAAAAAATGCTAGTAGGCGTATGCGCGCTACGTTTTCTCTTCTGGTTCTCGGGCTATTCCTGTTGCCGTGGATTGGCAACGACGGAGCTTACGGTCCCACCTTAATGATTGATGTCCTGCTAGCCGTGTTGTTTGCCCTGAGCTTGCACTTTTTAATGGGTCCTGGGGGGATGAACTCTTTTGGGCATGCCGCTTATTTAGGTTTAGGAGCTTATGGCGCCGCACTGCTTTACAAGTCAGGGCTTGGGGGCATGGAGGCCGCACTTATATTTGGCCCGTTGCTAGCCGCTTTAGCGGCGGGTTTGTTTGGGTGGTTTTGTATTCGTCTATCTGGTGTTTATCTAGCCATGTTGACCTTAGCTTTTGCGCAAATTGTGTGGTCAGTAGTCTTTCAGTGGGATCAGTTTACCGGCGGTTCAAATGGCTTGTTAGGTATTTGGCCGGATGGCTGGTTAGGGCAGGGTCGTTTTTATTACTTAGTACTGTGCGTGACGGTTGTAGCGGTAGTGGGTGTTAGGCGAGTCTTGTTTGCTCCTTTTGGTTTTGCGATGCGGGCCGGTCGAGATTCAGAAATGCGCGCTTTGGCAAGTGGCATACCTGTGCGTCAGGTACAGTGGTTTACCTTTGTGCTGGCAGGCACTTTGGCAGGTGTGGCAGGCAGTTTGTTTGTCTTTGCTAAAGGTAGTGTGGCCCCCGAACTGTTGTCGGTGACTAAATCGGTGGATGGTTTGGTAATGGTGCTGTTAGGCGGTTTGCAAACTTTGTCTGGCCCTGTGGTGGGAGCAGTCAGCTTTAGTTTGCTACATGACTTTTTATTGGGCTGGACTGAATATTGGCGTGCTCTTTTAGGCCTCATCATTTTAGTTTTGGTGTTGCTCTTTCCGCGAGGCCTGGCCGCTAGTGTGCCTACGCTTAGCGGCTGGGTGGCTCACACTGTACGGGAGCGGAAGACCTAATGCTGGCGATACGCAATCTACATAAAAGTTTTGGGGGTAATCAGGCGGTGCGTAACCTTAGCTTTGAGTTAAAAGCGGGGGAAATGCTGGCCCTGATAGGGCCTAATGGGGCCGGAAAAAGCACTTGTTTTAACTTGTTAAACGGACAATTGAAACCTGATCGTGGGACGGTCCGCCTCGACGGAGCATTAATAAGCGGGCTGAAGCCGCAGCGTATCGCTGAGCAAGGGTTGGCACGTACCTTTCAGATTGCGGCAACCTTTGCGTCGATGACAGTGATTCAGAATATTCAAATGGCGATGGCTGCTCACCATAAGCGTGTCTTTTCCTTTTGGCGTCCTTTACCTCATTATTATTATGCGGAAGCCATGGCGTTGTTACAGCAGTTAGATTTACAGCATCTTGCCGATAGTGCTAGTAGTCAGCTTGCTTACGGTGACGTGAAGCGTCTTGAACTAGGCGTGGCATTAGCCTCAGAGCCTCGTGTTTTACTGATGGATGAACCAACAGCGGGTATGGCGACTGCTGAGCGACGTGCGCTAATGAGGCTTGTACAGGAGCTGGTACGTCGGCGTGGGATGTCGGTGCTGTTTACTGAGCACAGTATGGATGTGGTCTTTGAGTGTGCGGATCGCGTGTTGGTGATGGCTAGGGGTGAGCTAATTGCGCAGGGGGCTGTCGCGGATATTCGCGCTCACCCAGAGGTACAAAAAGCGTACTTTGGCAGTGGAAGTAGTTTTTCAGGTTTGCTACGGGGGTAGGTATGCTTGATCTATTAGTAGTGAATCAGCTCAACGCTTATTACGGTTCGGCACAAGTTATTTTTGATATGGATTTGCAGCTTCAGCGTGGCGAGGTAGTGGCGTTAATGGGCCGCAATGGTGCAGGCAAGTCTACAACGCTGAAAGCAATAATGGGCTTGCTAGCAGGCACTCAGGGTAAGGTTGAGCTGATGGGAGCTGACGTCAGCGCGTGGCCTAGTTACCAACGTGCACGGGCGGGATTAGGGTATGTACCTGAAGATAGACGGGTGTTCAGTGATCTGACGGTATTAGAAAACCTAGAAACAGGCCGTCAAACAGCGCGTTTTTGGCCCGATGGGCGAGTTGCCCCCTGCTGGAGTGTGGACGCTTTATTAACCCTTTTTCCTAATCTGGCAGAGCGCGCCAACCAAGCGGCAGGAAAAATGAGCGGCGGCGAGCAGCAAATGCTAACGATTGCCCGCAGCTTGATGGGCAACCCGTACCTGTTGCTACTGGATGAGCCTTCAGAGGGTGTTGCTCCAGTTATCGTGGAACAAATGGTCGCCATGATTTTGCAGCTTAAGCAGCAGGGTGTGAGTGTTTTATTGTCTGAGCAGAATCTGCATTTTGCTGCCTTATTAGCTGACCGCGTTTACGTACTAGACCGTGGGCACATTTTCTATACAGGTAGCATGCAAAACTTGATGCAGGAAAAAGAGATTCTGCGCGAACATTTAAGTTTATAGAAAGCCTTTGCGGCGTGCGATTTCTTGGCGCTCAATGTGCGTGATATAGCCTTGAATGTTCATTTGGGCCTGCCCCGATAAATTGAGAAATGTACAGCCGATGCGGCGTATTGGACGGCCGGACTCTAGCTGTTGATCTTGTGTGCGTACGAAGAGCACGTCCAAGTTTACGTCGCCGATTCCTGGCAAGTGCAGCCGAGCATCTCGTACTAAAATTCCTGCTTGTGCATCAAGGCTAAGCGTGTCGTCATGGATAGCCATGCCACCGGCATTTATGTCGTGTAAAGGAAAGCTCCATTCCTGTATGCCCAGCTTGAACGAGACGGTAGCCGGATTGCTGACGGGGACGTTGACGCGGTAAAAGCGTCTGCGTTGTAGTCTGTGCACCGTGCTAGGGATGGGCAAGGATAAGGCAGGCTTTTTCTCGAACATGCAAGGGCTGGCGGGCCCCGCTTTGAAGCTGATGAGAATTTTCTCTAGGTGTGTTTGTAGCTGGTTGCTTGCTGAGCGTTGCAAGATGGCATTGATGTTATCGTCGGGGGCAGCGTCAATAATGAAGGTATTAGTGTCTACGGATAAGATGGTGGTGACCACACCACGGTTTTCCTGTGGGCAGGAAATATGCAGCAAACTTTGTGTTTTTTGTATTTTTCGTAAGATTTGCAGGATTTCTAGCTGGGAACGAACGAATAAGGCATCGTCGTCCGAAGCGGTATCATCACGGGGGGGACTAGTATCCATGTAAGCGAACAATGAATGAAGCTGTGGGATGATTAGGGTAGCATGCTTGTGTATCAAAAAGTGTGTCAATCTGACGAAATGTGCCGTTTGGCTTCATAGGATGAGGGCTAGGTAGAGAAGCATTATTGACGCAAATTAGCAGTTGCTTGGGCGAAGTTATTCTAAAATTTGTATCAAATCATTCTTGGACAGGAAAAATGGGACTCTTCAATTCTATGGCATCGGCGCTTTTGTCAGGAGCGTCACAGGCTCAAGTGCAAAGCAAGCTGCTTCCTGCGGTGGTGCAGGTGGTAAACGGTTTTCCGGGCGGGTTAGAAGGTTTGGCGGAACGGTTTCGCCAAGGAGGCCTAGCTGAGGTTCTTGGCTCGTGGATATCCAGTGGACCTAACTTGCCGGTACAAACGAGTCAGTTAAGTGCGGTACTGGGCCAAAGCATACTAAGCCAATTAGTAGTTAAAAGCGGTTTGAATGAGTCTGTGGTGCTAGAGGGCTTACAACAACTGCTGCCAGCACTGATTAAGCAAAGTAGTGTGGGCGGGGTATTGCAGACGGATAAACCCTTGGATGCATCGTCTTTGTTGGCCAGTGTTGGCCAACTGTTAGGTAGCAAGCTAGCGTAAAGCTACTAGAGCGTAGCCCCCCACCACGCGACAAGCTCGTTGCCTATGTGGCTAACGAGCTCGTCGTGTGGGTTGGATAGGGAGTGTTAGGCTTTACTAGCCTCAAGCGCTTGCTCTAAGTCGGCCAAGATGTCGTCGATGTGTTCAATACCAATAGATAGGCGTACTAGGTCTTCGCTGACGCCGGCAGCAGCGAGCTCTTCGCTATTGAGCTGGCGGTGTGTGGTAGTGGCTGGATGGCAAGCGAGCGATTTTGCATCGCCGATATTAACCAGTCGTAGTATCAGTTTGAGCGCATCAATAAAACGTGTGCCTGCAGGCAGACCACCTTTAATCCCAAAGGATAAAATGGCAGCCGGCTTACCGCCTACGTATCGTTGCGCCAAATGGTGATCGGGGTGGTCTTTCAGACCTGCATACTTTACCCAAGAAACTAATGGGTGCTGCTGTAAATACTCGGCTACTTTCTGTGCGTTTTCAGTGTGTCTTTCCATGCGTAGAGCAAGCGTTTCAATACCCTGCAAGATTTGAAAAGCACTAAACGGCGCTAAGGCTGATCCTGTGTTACGCAGTGGACCTACACGGCAACGGCCTATAAAGGCGGCAGCACCCATTGCTTCGGTGAAAACCACGCCGTGGTAGGACGGGTCTGGCTGATTTAGGATGGCAAAGCGCTCTTTGTGTTTGGCCCAAGGAAATTTTCCAGAATCCACCACAATGCCTGCAATAGTAGTGCCGTGGCCACCCATGTATTTGGTTAGGGAGTGCACCACAATGTCCGCACCATGTTCAAATGGGCGGCATAAAGCGGGTGATGCTACGGTGTTGTCGACGATTAATGGGACGCCGTGGCGATGAGCAACATCGGCCAAAGCTTGTATGTCGCAAATATTGCCAGCGGGGTTACCGATGGTTTCGCAAAACACAGCTTTTGTTCTGTCGTCAATAAGAGCCTCTAAGGCTTCAAGATCGTCATGAGGGGCAAAGCGTACGGTAAGCCCTTGGCGTGGTAGAGCATGGGCAAATAAGTTGTAAGTGCCGCCATAAAGCTTACTGACAGACACAATGTTGTCACCAGCTTCTGCGATGGTTTGTATAGCATAGGTGATAGCCGACATGCCGGAAGAAACGGCTAGGGCACCAATCCCACCCTCTAGAGCGGCAACGCGCTGTTCTAGCACGGCATTGGTGGGGTTCATGATACGAGTGTAGATGTTACCTTCTACCTTCAGATCAAATAGGTCTGCGCCGTGTTGGGTGCTATCGAATGCATAAGAGGTTGTTTGATAAATGGGTACCGCCACCGCTTTTGTGGTTGGGTCGGGCTGGTATCCGGCATGAACGGCAAGAGTTTCTAATTTCATGGAAAAGTGAGCGAGCAAAAAGTGTTAAAAGTCGGTTCTTTCAAAGCGTAGCGTGTTGCATGCCTGAAGGGGTGTATAAAAATAGATTATTCTTCTATTTCGATATTACTACAGCTTATATTGCTGAAAGGCTTACTGAGATAGGGGGATAATTCGTAAAAGTGCTGATACTTGCAGCGAAGTATGCATTTTTATACTGGCATGAGGTAGCATTCAGAGTTCATATCATAGCCATAAGATTGAAGGGATAATGTCGCGATGTTGCTGAGGGCTCAATGAAAGTATGGTTTAAACGGGGTTTGTTTGCATTGGTAGCCTTGGCTATTATTGCTTTAGTGGGTGGGGCCATATTTTTACTCACTTTTAACCCTAACTCTTACAAGCAAAAGCTGGCAGACGTGGTCTATCAGAAGTATCAGCGTACGCTGAAAATTGACGGTGAGATTGAGCTATCGTTATTTCCCCGTATAGGCCTGTCGGTTCAAGGTTTATCTTTATCTGATCGAAACTCTGCAGATACGTTTGCCTCGTTGGAGAGTGCGCGCTTTGCTGTGGCGCTATGGCCGCTAATTTCTAACCGTTTGGTGGTTGATCATGTTGCGGTAACGGGATTCAAAGCGTGGATAGTACGCGAAGAAGACGGAAGCTTTAATTTTGACGACTTATGGCAAGCGCCGCCGGCCGGAACAGATCAAGCTAAAGGATCTGCGCTTAACTGGTTGTCTGCTGCGCATGCGGCTAAGGCCCCCGCGGAAGACGAAGCAGTAGTCGCTAAGCAGCCTACTGAGCAGGATGGGTCTAGCTCACTGACTGACCGCTTAGCTCAGCGAGCAGTCGATGACACCGACTTTCAAATTGATATTGCCGGCTTAAGCTTACGAAAGGGCGAGATTCACTTTTATAGTAAGCGCAGTAACACCACGGCGCGCTTGCTAGACCTAGAGCTCAATACTGGACGGGTAACCTTTGGTCAACCCTTCGATGTGGACATGAAGGCGCAGTTGCGGGGTGATTACCCCAGCATTAGTGCAGAGCTAAATGGTCAAGCGCAATTAAAGCTAGAACCTAGCATACAGTCCTATGCAGCCCAGCGCCTAGATGTGCGTGTGAATGGTCGCTTTGATCAGCTAGAGGCACAAAGTGTCAGCGTGAAAGGAAATATCGCGTACAACGTGCTCTTGCGACAGTTTCAAGCGACTCAGCTTGAAACAAACCTGCAAGGGCAATGGTTAGGTGTTCATCCTATCCAAAATTTACAAGCCTCATTAAGCTCACCACGCTTCATGATTGATCAGGCAGGAGACCTGCTTTCTTTCGAAAAGCTGGCGCTTCGGGCGAATGGCAAGACACAAGAGCAGGCTTTAGAGCTTGCGGTGGATGTGCCTCGCATGGCCGTATCGGCCAGTGAGGCTAGCGCTGAACCCTTGACGGCGACTTTTAAGTTGACTGGCCCTAGAGTGTTGGGGCTTGCATTGCATTTAAAAGGCCTTACGGGAAATAGTGAGAAGCTGTATTTTGATGATGCTCGCTTAGAAGCTGCCTTTAAGCGCGGTACGCGTGTGGCTCAATGGAAAGCAGCTTCGCCTGCAGAATGGCAGCCGGCAGGGCAGTGGATTAAGTTGCATGACATACAGTCCAGCTTGAGAGTCGAGGACGAAGCGAGTAAGGGTAGTCGCTATAACTTACCTATCAGCGGAACGGCAGACTTAAACATCGGTCAGTCTATTTATAGCAGTGTATTAGCGGTGCAGACTGACGAGGCGCGTAGTCAGTTAGCATTCGATCTACGTCCCGATGCAGTAGGCTCGTTGCTGACACTTGGTTTGGATGCGGAAAGTGTTAACTGGGATGAGCTACAGTCTATTTTTGTAGCAGCTGCTCCTCAGCTAGAAGCGGAGAAAGTGGCCGAGCCTGAGCAAAACGCAGAGCAAACAGACGCCGCCGAGGCGGCAGCAACCCCTCCCAACGTTGAACCTGTCGTAGAAGAGGAATTAGCCAGCACGCAGGATCCCTTGAGCTGGCTCGAGCAGCTACGTGTGAAGGCCACACTCAACATTCAAGCGTTGCGTGCGCACGGACTGCGCTTAAGCGATGTGCAAGCGCAGTTAGAGAGTGATGCCAAAAACCTACAGTTGAAAAGCTTACGTGCTCAGTTGTACGAGGGTGAACTGCAGGCTAAAGCAAGTCTAAGTCGCGAGTATAAATATCAGCTAGATATGGACTTGCAGAAGGTGCAGTTGGGTTCGTTGTTGCTGGATGGTTGGGGCAACGATTATATGTATGGGCTGGCAAATGTAAAATTGCAGTTGCAAACTCAGGGTAGCACCCGTGCGGCTAGCTTAGCAGCCCTAGATGGGCAATTGCGTCTACAGGTGCAAGAGGGGGGCTGGCGAGGGATAGACTTGACCCAACGTGTCCGCGATATTAACGAGGCCATACGTAATGCGTTTAGTGGTGATGTGCCCGCTTTGCCGTCCGAGGCGCAATGGCAAGAGCGTACGGTTTTTAAACAGTTGCAAAGCCAGGTGAGTTTTAAACAAGGGCAAGGTACGGTAAAAACCTTACAGCTAGACATGCCGTGGTTGCGCGTGACTCAAAGTAAGCCAGCCAGCGTAGATTTACTCAGTGGGCAATTAGATATGGTTTTGCTTCTGCGCCTGCCGGCCAGTATGAACGCCGAGGAACGTAAACTGTGGCAGAGCCTGCGCAATGTCGCCTTGCCGCTCAGTATCAGCGGCCCCTTGGACGCTTTACAGTACCGTATACAGTGGCAAGAGATTAAAAGCACGGTGATTCAAAAAGCGTTGTCAGAGGGGTTGTTAGACTTATTCGAGAAGCAGTCGCCGGTAGAGTTGTTGCAAGAAGAGCAACAGGCCAATGCAGGTATGGTAGGGCAAAAGTTAGGGGAGCTGCTGCAGGCGAATGTACCGCCAGACAGTAAGTCGTTGGGGCAAACTATTAAAAATTTACTAGGTCAATGAGTCAAACTATTTCCCCTATTCAAGGTGCGCCAGGTGTAAAGATTGAGGATGCACTGTCTTATCAGCATCAGTGGCTATTGCTTTCGGGGCAGAGCTTAATAGATCAAAATAATTGTCCAGCTCTAGCGCAATTGGAAGTGGCCGTGCGTTGGGGGCAGCTGCAACTGCGCGCTCCGGGTATGATGCGTTTGGATATTGTGCTGGACGTCATCGAAGACGATGAGAGTGTGATCGAACAGCACGTTGTAGCCGGACAAGCGCTACGCTTAATTGATGAAGGTGAATTGGCGGGGGCTTGGTTTAGCAATTTCTTGCAACAGCCCGTACGTTTATATAAGCGCCTCTAGCCCGTTAACGCCTAACTAAGCGGGATTTATACTTTCTGCAGTGCGTGGTAGCGTGCCATCAGGGTAGCGTTGTCTTCTTGATGGTCTGGGTGGATTTCAATGCACTCTACCGGACAAACCACTTGGCACTGAGGCTCGTTAAAGTGCCCTACGCATTCGGTGCATAGAGATGGGTCGATTTCGTAAATTTCGGCCCCCATGTATATCGCGGTATTGGGGCATTGCGGCTCACAAACATCGCAGTTAATGCATTCTTCGGTTATATGCAGAGCCATTGTCAAGCCTGTGTAAAAGCAAGGGTAATCATATGCTTAGTGTAATACAGGCCTGCCTAAGATGTTTGCTTACTGCACTGATTATTGTTGATTTTGCTGTTGTCGACGCTCTTGGGCTTTGGTGTGGAGCCAGCGCTCTACCGAAGGAAAGACGAATTTGCCCACATCGCCACCCAATATAGCGATTTCTCGCACGATAGTGCCAGAAATAAATTGATACTGGTCCGAGGGGGTCATAAACATGGTTTCGACTTCGGGCAGTAAGTGGCGATTCATGCCAGCCATTTGAAACTCGTATTCAAAATCGGATACGGCGCGTAAACCACGTACAATGACACGTGCGTTTTGTTCACGTACAAAATCTTTGAGCAAACCGCTGAAGCTTTTTACTTCCACGTTGGGGTAATGGCTAAGGACTTCGGTAGCAATGGCAACACGTTCATCGACGTCGAAAAAAGGGCGTTTGTTTTGGCTTTGCGCTACCCCGACTACTAAGTGATCAAACAAGTTGGCCGCACGCCTGACTAAGTCTTCGTGGCCACGTGTTAAGGGATCGAAGGTTCCGGGGTAAACAGCAGTAATCATAATGATGTGTCGCTTATGTAAAATCGGGTAGATCAAGAAGTGGCGTGTTGTCTCAAGACAGTGCTTTACGTGTCATTATTGGCATTATTCACTTTTTCTTGCGTTGCAGCAAATTGCGCCAGCAGAAAATGAGCATGAGCCGTTTTTCCTGAGCGTAGTAACTCAAATTGTTCAGGTAAATTGATGGCAGCTTCTGATTCTACATAGATTAAACCATTATTCACTAATACCTGATTTAGGTGAGGCCATACTTTATCTAACCAGTGGGCACCAAAAGGAGGATCGACAAAAACCAGATCGTACCGCATTTGACTGCGTTGTAGTACGTGCATCGCATCGCCGACGTGAATGCGAACTTGCGTAGCCTGCAACTTGTCGCGTAAGGTTTTCAGGTTTTTGGCGGCGACGGGACTTTGTTCGACCAGTTGTACAAACTGCGCACCGCGCGATGCGGCTTCAAAACCTAGTGCGCCGGTCCCAGCAAAAAGATCCAGACATGAGCGTTGACTAAAATCACCAGACCAAATGTGTTGTAACCAGTTAAATACGGTTTCACGGACGCGGTCTGAGGTTGGACGCAAGCCGGGTGCATCAATGACGGGAATCTGGGTGCGACGGTAATCCCCGCCTACAATACGGATAGTGTGCTTTCTCATGGTGGCCTAGTGCCAGTAGTAGTGAATTTCAATTAAAAACTTCAGCTAGTGTAGAACGTATGTTTAGTTTTTTTAAAAGAAAGAAGGGTAGCCCGCAGGCCGAGCAGCAACAGAGTCTGCCTACCCCCGTGGAAACGTCTGAACCTTTGCCGGTTGCTGATTATCGGTCAAAGCCAGAGTCTGTGCCAGAGCCTGTATTAGATCTAGCGCCTCTTGAGGTGGAGACGGAGGGTGGGGCTGAGGAGGATGTTGTTTTGAAAACAACGCCCACCACGCAAGAGCTGGATGGGTTAGAGGCGCACACAGATTTGTCGTCGAACTCTGATGCCAACCAGCTTGAGCAACTGGTACCAGCCTCTCCTTCAGAGCCCGAAGCTACAGCGCCTTCTAAGGGCTCATGGTTACGTCGTCTACGCCAAGGGCTGTCACGTACAGGTCAAAGCATAGGTGGCTTGTTTGTGGGGGCGAAGGTCGATGAGGCCTTGTTTGAAGAGCTGGAGACCGCCTTGATTCTGGCTGACGCCGGCATGGATGCGACGACTACTCTTATTACGGCCTTACGGGCACGAGCTCGAAAAGAGCGTATCACCGATGCAGAGCAATTGCGTGCAGCTCTGGTGGATTTATTGAGCGATCATTTAAAGCCATTAGAGAAAGCCTTTCCTCTAGGTAGCCACAAGCCTTTGATTCTAATGATTGCAGGGGTAAACGGTGCGGGAAAAACCACTTCTATTGGCAAGTTGGCTCATGCCTTCCAAGCACAGGGGAGTAAAGTGCTACTGGCCGCAGGCGATACATTCCGTGCGGCGGCACGTGAGCAGTTGATTGAGTGGGGTAAACGCAACAATGTGAATGTTATCGCTCAAGACGGTGGGGATCCTGCGGCAGTTGCTTTTGATGCTGTACATGCGGGTAAAGCTCGAGGCATGGACGTGCTAATGGTGGATACGGCAGGTCGCTTGCCTACACAGTTGCACCTGATGGAAGAGCTCAAGAAAATTAAAAGGGTGATGAGTAAAGCTGATGGTCAAGCTCCCCACGAAGTATTACTGGTGGTTGATGGCAACACAGGGCAAAACGTCATTTCTCAGATACGGGCATTTGATGCAGCCATTGGTCTAACCGGTTTAGTCGTCACCAAACTAGATGGCACCGCTAAAGGCGGCACGTTGGTCGCGGTAGCAGCGGGGGCGCAGGGAGTACGGCCTGTACCCGTGTATTGGATCGGAGTGGGCGAGGGTATGCAAGACCTGCAACCCTTTGTGGCCCGTGAGTTCGCCAGTGCGTTGGTGGGTGAAAACCAATAAGCGAGCGGTTAAAGGTGCCTTAGCTGCTCGTGATGGTGTCTTAGCTCATAAGCGACAAGTGCTTTAAGAGCCTGCTGCGCTTTGGTTTGTCGGCTATGACGTGCTTTGCTTAACCATTGTTGAGCAAAGCTTGCTTGCTTGGGAGATAAAGCGTGTTTGGCATACCAAGCTAAGGCCACATCCATATCCGTCATATGGCCGATGCTATGTTGGCAATGTCGCAATAACTTGCAAAGAGTGGGTGCAGCCGCCTGCGAAAACTCCAAGCAATAGCGCATGGTTTTAATCCGGTTGCGCAACACATGTTGTTTTTCGGGATTGAGTTTATCGAAACGTTCGCTACCAAGCTGAATGGCTGTAAACCAGCGGGTCAGACGGTGTTCTATATCTAACGGGTGCCCTGGATTAGTGTGTATCGGAGCGCCAATGAGTAGTTCCTGCAAAGAGCGCAGTAATAAGGATTGAAACTCGGCAGCCGACGCTAAGCTTACGGCAGATTGAGTAGAAGGGGGTTGAGCGTGCTCGGGCGCAGGGCCAGGCATACCCGCTTTTAATAATAGTGGAGTGACCTCTAGCAGCACCATGTCGTAGTCGCGAGCATAGCCAAATAATCCGAAGTAGTAATGAAGTTGCTTATCTGACTGCAGTTCAGCTTGGCTGAGCCAAGGCTTATAAAGTTTGCGGCACGAACGGAGTCGCCGCAAACCAACACGCATTGCTGCTAAGTATTCTGCTTGTAACTCGAGGTTAGGGCGCAGATCATCCAGGCCAGCTAGTAACGATGCATTCCGTATGACTTGTTCTAAGCTTAATGCGGCAGCCTGGCGATAGAAGGTTTCAGGATCTGCGCTCTTAACGGTATGTGACTTGCCTAACTGAAAAGCCTTGCGACTGAGTAATTGAGTGGCGTTGGTCGTGTCGAGCGTTTCGGGCCGTAGACTTTTTTGACGTTTCGCGTAAAGCTGCGCAAGAGCGTCCCCACGCTCTGATTTGCTGCGCAACTCAAGAATAAGCTTATGTTTATACTGCCATTGCTCGCCCACTTTAAACATCGCCAAAGCAGAACCTTTGATGAGCTCCACTTCAAGTTCATTAACGGCATAACTCAGGTTGCCAGCGATAATCTGTCCCGTGTCCCAGGCCATTTCTAACTCATCTCCCTGCGGGGTTTGAATGAGTGCTAAACGACGTGTAACACGAGTTTCATAACGAGCGTGAATGAATTGACCGTGCTCAGCGATCACCGAGGCTAGGTGGGGTGCGCTGTAAAGGCTCAAGTCTAGCGTTGGTTCGGGGCGATTATGATTGAGCTCTAGGCGCGTTAAGGAATCGGGGCCAGGCATTTTTATTGTTTGCACCCATTGTTCACCTTCTAGGCGCAGGCGCAGGGCAATATTAGCCTTAGCTAGGTGGCGCTCAGGGGTATCAAAATAGATAGCCTTCAGGCTGATGACTCCGGTTTGTACGGCCGAGTAGGCCTGATCCAGATGCTCTCTGGCACCTTGCGGAACAAAAAACTTTAGTTCACGTTCAAGCACAGTTATATATCAATGAAAAACAACAGAAACAAAGCGACATTGTCGCTGGGGAAAGTGAAAAATAGCAGGGTTTATGCGCTCTGGGGTAGAGAAAAGCTTGAATGGTGCTAAATCAGCGCCGCTCTTTGGGTGGGCGTTGGCTTAAGGCAACTATAGGCTGTGCCGATCTTGATGAACAGTGGGACTGTACCGGATAGTCGGAAGAGGGGTGGGGGTATAGGACGCGCATACTTGTTGTTTTAGCTATCTCTAATAGCGGTGTGAGACCTGTGGTGAAGATGCTCATAGAAGGGGGGGCAGCAAATGCCAACACGTTTATGGCCTAGGTGACGTAAAATGAAGCTCATACTTATTTGTCAGGGCAATATTTACAATGAGTCAAGATATACAGCCTGGTGCCGAGACGCAGTCAGCCTACGGTATTTCTTCGGTGCTTGAAATTGTTGAAGAGCTGCGCGCTGGCCGCATGGTTATTCTGGTCGACGAAGAAGATCGTGAAAATGAAGGCGATCTAGTGATGGCCGCTGAGTTTGTGACGCCCGAAGCCATTAATTTTATGGTGACACACGGGCGAGGGCTAGTTTGCCTGACACTGACTGAAGAGCGTTGCCGTCAACTTGATTTACCTTTAATGGCGACTCGGAACGGTACGCGCTTTGGGACTAATTTTACGGTTTCTATTGAAGCGGCTGAAGGGGTGGAAACAGGAATCTCGGCTGCAGATCGAGCACGCACCGTGCAGGCGGCTGTCGCACCCGATGCCAAACCCCTAGATTTAGTGCAGCCTGGGCATATTTTTCCTTTGAAAGCCGAAAATGGCGGGGTGTTAGTACGCGCTGGCCATACCGAAGCAGGTTGTGATTTAACCGCCATGGCGGGGCTTACGCCAGCAGCAGTCATCTGTGAGGTGTTAAATACCGATGGCACCATGGCGCGTTTACCTGATTTGGTGAAATTTGCGTCCGAGCATGGTCTCAAAGTAGGCACTATTGCAGACTTGATCCAGTATCGTAGTGAGCACGAATCGATGGTCGAGCGTCTACACGAGCGTACGGTTCAGACTGCATACGGGGCTTTTTTATGCCGTGCTTATCGTGATCTTTCTGCGGGTGGCTTGCATTTAGTGTTACAGCACGGGGACATCCGCGCCGATCAAGAAGTCTTGGTGCGTGTGCATGAGCCCACTTCAGTACTGGATGTGTTGTTTGAAGAGGACGTAGGTCATAGCTGGTCGGTGGGTAAAGCCTTGAAAGCCATTGCTCAGTCGCCAGCAGGAGTCGTGGTGCTGATGAACTGTCAGCAAGAGCCTGAGGCTTTGTTTGAGCAGGTTGATTTCTGGGGTAATGCCCATACTATTGAGGCGCCACGAGGGCGTACGAGCCGTAACGATTTGCGCACGTACGGCATTGGCGCACAAATTTTGCGTGATCTAGGCATAAGCAATGCCCGCCTGTTGGCACAACCGCGTAAAATGCCGAGTATGGCAGGCTTTGGACTGACCATAACGGGTTACCATAACGAACCTGAAACTGACCTTTGAGCGGAGTAGTCATTATGAATCCTTACATTGTAACCCCCGACTTAAACGGCGAAAGCCTGCATATTGGCATCGTGCGTTCCCGTTTTAACGAAGAGATCGGCTTAGCTGAACTGGAAGCATGTTTAGGTGAGTTGAAAGCTTTGGGGGTCGATGAGCGTGATGTAACGGTCTTGACGGTACCAGGTGCGCTGGAAGTAGGTGTGGTGTTGGCGCAAATGGCGGAAACCGAAGAGTTTGATGCTCTGATCGCCTTGGGAGCAGTAATTCGGGGTGAAACCTATCATTTTGAAGTGGTGAGCAATGAAAGTGCGGCAGCCATTGGTCGAGTTTCTTTAGCAACTGGCATCCCTATTGCAAACGGCATCTTAACAACTGAAACCGATGAACAGGCTATGGTGCGTGCCGCCGAGAAGGGGCGTGATTGCGCTCGCACAGCCGTTGAGTTGGGTAACTTGGTAGCCGTGTTTGAGCCCGAGTTAGATGATGATTACGAGGATATAGATTTTGACGACGACAAGTAAAGGGCAGGTAGGCGGTAGTAAAGCGCACGGACGTAGCGCGCGCCGCCGTGCGCGCGAATTCGCACTGCAAGGGGTGTATGCGTGGTTATTACGTGGAGCTGACGGCACACAGGAAGCATTGTCCATAGATAACCACATTCGTGCCGATGAAGAGTTTAGTGAGGCTGATGCAGCTTGGTTTAAAACCTTGCTGTATGGGGTAATGCGTGAATCTGTTGAGTTGCGTGAACGGTTTACGCCCTACTTAGATCGTAACCTTAATGAGTTGTCTCCTGTTGAGCATGGTGTATTGCTGATTGGTAGCTACGAGTTAATTCATCATCAAGAAGTGCCCTATCGAGTAGCCATTAATGAAGCCGTGGAACTAACGAAGTCCTTTGGTGGAACGGATGGCTTTAAGTTCGTGAACGGTGTACTTGACCGACTAGCAGCCGATGTGCGGACGCAGGAAATCGCCGCACAGAAAAAGTAGTAAACGGGCTTTTTCGTTTTGAACGAGTTCGATCTTATCAAGCATTTTTTTAGTCGATCCACCCCTACTTACGACTTAGGGGTTGGAGACGACTGCTCTTTGCTCACCCCTCTTGCGGGTATGCAGCTAGCCACTAGCGTAGATATGCTGGTTGAAGGCCAGCACTTCTTTAGCGATGTCGATCCTTATTTGCTTGGGCACAAAGCCTTAGCGGTTAACCTATCCGATTTAGGAGCCATGGGGGCCGTGCCCCGAGCCTGTTGGCTGGCGCTATCGTTGCCACGCGTGGATACTGAATGGTTAGAAGCTTTTTCAGAGGGTTTTTTTCACCTTGCAGAGCAAGCTGATTGCCCTTTGTTAGGGGGGGATACGACACGTAGCCCGCAGGGTATCGTGATTAGCATTACGGTTATCGGACAACTCAAACCAGATCAGGCTTTGCTCCGTTCCGCAGCGAAAAACGGGGATGATATTTGGTTAACTGGGCAATTAGGAGCTGCTGATATCGCTTTACGTCAGCTTCTAGGTGATATTCCCACTCAGGAAAAACTATTAGCGGCCTGCAGGCCTGCTCTAGAACAGCCTTGGCCACCTTTTCGTTTTGGTGCCTCCCTGGCAGGGGTGGCGCACGCCGCCATTGATGTTTCTGATGGACTAGTGCAAGATTTACGCCATATTCTGAAGGCTAGCGCTTGTGCTGCGACGATAGATTTGCATAGACTGCCCATTGCTCCCGCGCTACAAGGATTGCCGGCCCACTTAATTCACCAGTCGGTATTAAGTGGTGGAGACGTGTTCGAATTATGTTTCACAGCGGCCCCTACACAAGCGCCGCAGATTCAGGCCTTAGCCGCCGCTCATGGGGTAGAGGTCACACGTATAGGCAGTATCCATAAGGGCCAGGGCTTATATGTGCGTGACGAAGAGTCTACACGCCTAGCCCCTGAGCAAGGTGGTTTTGATCATTTTTCCTAAGCTGGGGATGTATGGGTAGCAAAACGGATGTGGATGGCAAAATAATTTATCCTTCGTTGGCCTGGGTTTATGCCAAGCCATGGCGGGTGATTGCTTTTAGTTTGGGTACGGGTGTTCTAAGGCCGGGGCCCGGTACATGGGGTACGGTCTTTGGTTGGCTCGTGTGGGCTTTGTTATTGACCCACTTGTCTGATCTAGCCGTGGGCGCCGTATTAGTAGTGAGCTATATAGTAGGGTGCTGGGCCTGCCAGCGTACAGGTCAAGACCTAGGAGTAAGTGATCACGGTGGAATGAACTGGGATGAAGCGGTGGCCTTTTGGTTTGTGCTTTGGCTTAGTCCCGATACGTGGTTGGCGCAGACAGCGGCATTTTTGTTATTCCGTTTTTTTGATATCGTCAAACCTCCTCCCATCCGCTATTTTGACCAGCGTTTCGATAACGGATTTGGAGTGATGTGGGATGATATCGTTGCAGCAGCCTATGCTTTGTTAGGCATGGCAGTGCTAGTGCGACTAGGAGTGCTCACATGAATCTTCCCTTGTTAGCAGTAAGCCCAGCGCAAGCGCTAGGCATGGCATTAAAAGAACGCCATTGGCTGTTTGCTAGTGCAGAATCTTGCACGGGCGGTTTGGTCGCCGCAGCCATGACAGCCGAGCCCGGGTCAAGTGCATGGTTTGAGCGTGGTTTTGTGACGTATAGCAACCAAGCAAAAGTTCAAGAACTAGGTGTGCATGCCGAAACATTGGAGCGTTTTGGCGCGGTGAGTGAGGCTACGGCTATTGAAATGGCGGCAGGGCTTTTAACAGCCTGTGCTAGTGCAGACCTTGCTGTGTCCACTACCGGTATCGCCGGCCCCGATGGAGCTACTCCTGGCAAACCAGTGGGCTTAGTGTGCTTTGGCTTTGCGCAACGTACACCAGATGGGATAGTGACCCGAGCGATTAGCCGCATTTTTGCGGGTGATCGTTCTTCCGTTCGGGCTCAAGCAGTAGATTTCGCGCTAGAACAGGCCTTACTGTTTCTGAATCCCATCTAAACCTCAGGCATGGTTGATATTGCTTGCTTTATTTGGCAAGTAAGTGGCTTGGGCTATAGCCAAAATGACGTTTAAAAGCACGGCTAAAATGTGCCATATCGCTAAAGCCTGACTCCAGCGCGATTTGCGTAATGGTGCCGTTGGTGTGTCGCTGCAGGGCTTGATGGCTGTGCTCTAGGCGTTTTAGCCACAGCCAGCGCATTGGAGTATTGGCGTGATGAGCAAAAGCCCGAGCAATGGATCGTGGAGAGCTGTGCAAACTCATACTAAGCTGTTGCAAATTGAGTTCAGGGTCACCTAGGTTTTTTTCCAAGTAAGCGCAAGCGGCGGCATAAAGCTTGTCTAACGAGCTCCGTTGCTGTGCCTCTAATGGCTGGTAGAGCAATAGGGCTGCGGCCAGCATATCTAGTAAAGAATTGGCAATATGTGGGCGCGTATTGTCGTCCAGAGTGGCAAAATCCACCTCTTTAATTTGTTGCAAAAGTGAAAAAAATACGCTCCCAATGCTGCTATTGGGGGCTAGGTTTAGTGCGGTCAACTCTTCTGCCATGGGCGCGCGCTCAAGGATTTGTTGCCTAGGTATTTTCATCAGCACAATGGAGCCAGGATTAAGCTGAAAGTCAAAGGTGCTAGCAGTGTCATAGAGAACAAAATCCCCTGGCCCGAGTATGGCCTCACGCTGATTTTGTTGTAATACCCCTGTTCCGTTATGCATGGCAGCGAGTAAAAAATCATCACTTGAGAACTGCCGCACGTGGCGTTGGGTGCGATTCCAAACATGGGGGCTAGAGCTCATTTCACAGAGTTCTAAGCCTGCAATATGTCTGGCGGTAAAGGTCGCCATGAACTCTTCGGGTACTCCTTGCATGGAGTGATCTGCTAAAGCGCAGTGCGAGCAAACAGCATCGTTCCAATAGGCGGAGCGATGCCGGGCCTCAATAAATTGAGTTGAAAAGGTTTTCACTTGCGTCCCCTCGGTTTCCTGTTGAGCTACGAGATTCTTGTTTTAATTGATTTTTTATTCTTATAAAGTGCCATTTTTTTACCACTTCGGCAAGTAGGAATAATCTACTATGTGCTCGCTCAGTACAATCCCTGATGTGGCAATCTCAGGCAAGGCTTTGGCAAATCTAGGCAAGCTGGCAGCTGTTTTCTACCCTACTCTGTATTTCATTCTGATAAAAATTACGGAGACAGCAACATGGCACTGGATCGCAGACGATTTATACAGTTAGCGGCTGGGGCACTGGCCTACAGCAGTAGCCCTCGGCTACTTGCACAATCAAGCATAGATGGAACCAAGGCGATCAAGATAGGCAATATATTGGATCGCACTGGCGGTCTAAATATTTATTGCTTAAAGCAAATTCAAGCCGCTGCATTAGCGGTAGACGAACTGAATGCCCAAGGCGGTTTGTTAGGGCGAAAAGTTGAAATCGTTTTTTACGACGCGCAATCCACCAATAGATTGTATGCGCAATATGCTACTCAAGCGTTTGTGCGTGACAAGGTGGATGTGATTCAGGGTGGAGTGACGAGCTCAGCTCGTGAGGTGGTGAGGCCAATCGTACAGCGCTTTAAGGGTTTGTATTTTTACAATGCGGTCTATGAAGGCGGGGTGTGTGATCGCCGTCACGTTGGGACCGGCATGGTTCCAGGGCAAGAGCTTGATGCTTTAGTTGATTTTGTGATCAAAGAGCGTAACGCAAAAACACACTATATTTTGGCCGCAGACTACAACTATGGGCAGATTACTAGTAAGTGGTTACAGAAATATATACGCGAAAAAGGGGGGCAAGACCTCGCGGTCGAGTTTTTCCCCTTAGATGTGACTAACTTTGCGCCAGTGCTAAGTCGTATACAAGCCGCCAAACCCGATGCCGTGTGGTCAGCTTTAGTGGGCGATGCACATATGGGCTTTTACCGCCAGTTTGAATCCACCATAGGGAAAGAGAATGTTACGTTGGTGGGAACCGTATATGGAGCTGGGCGTGAAAATGCCATGCTTAGCCCAGTAGAAAATAGCGGTATCCTGACCGCCTCATCGTTTATAGATAGTTTGGATACGCCTGCCGCCCAAAGTTTCGTGAGTCGCTTTCAGTCCTTTACGGGAGAAAATGACTATATAGGTGAGTACGGAGAGTATGGCTATCGGGGGGTCATGCTATGGGCCGAGGCAGTAAAGAAAGCCGGCTCAGTCCAAGCCGAGGACGTAATCAAAGTGCTTCCGGGGATTTTCTTTGATGGTCCGGGCGGGCGCTACACCATTGATGAGCATAATAATCATGTACATATGGACATTCACATAGCTCAGGGAAACGCTGAACAAGGCTTTGATGTCTTGCGCTCTTTTGCTCAGCAGCCACCTACTGATGTGCAAGGAATGTGTGACCTGGTTCGCAACCCTGCAGACTCTACCCAGTATGAGCCGCAGCTTTAGTTAGGGAGCATTGGGTGGATACCTTTATTACCACAGTTTATTTGGTTGTTTTTTCAACCGCGACGCTCATATTAATCAGCCTAGGGCTAGCAATTATTTTTGGCTTGATGAAGGTGATTAACCTAGCTCATGGTGAGTTCATGATGCTAGGGGCATACGTATGTGTTCTCAGTGTGCAAGCCGGTGTGCCTTTATGGTTCGGAATTGTCTTGGCTGGGTTGGGTGTAGGGTTATTTGGCTTATTGGTTGAGCGATTAATTATTCGACACTTATACGGGCGTTTAGTGGACACTTTGTTAGCGACCTGGGGTTTATCGCTGATTATGGTTGGCGGTGTAACGACGCTATTTGGCGCTTCTGGTATGGGACTGTCTACACACATGGGCAGCAGCACGTTCGTAGGTGTCAATGTCTCGAACTACAACTTAGTACTCATCGCATTAAGTCTATTGTTGTTAGTGGGTAGTTGGCTCTTAGCTAGTTACACCAAGGCAGGCTTATTAGTGCGTGGAACGATGCAAAATGGCGATATGGCGGCGGCCTTGGGGGTTAATCCTACCTTAGTGCAGATGGGCACGTTTGCTTATGGCTCTATGTTGGCGGGCATGGCGGGTGCCATCTTAGCTCCCTTAACTGGCGTGAGTCCTTCTATGGGGCTGTTCTTTATAGCCAAATCTTTTATTACTGTGATTGTAGGTGGGCCCCTGCCATTGATTGGTTCGAGCACGGCTTCATCGCTGTTTGGTTTTATTGACGGTATTGTTGCTTATCGTTGGTCTTCCGTTATGGGGGAGGCTGGAGTTTTGTTAGCTGCCATTGTATTGCTGCGTATTTTACCAGTGGGCATAACGGGCAAGCTTAGGAGCGGGATATGAATGCACCGCAAAAGGCATTGCTAACGCAGGGTAAATTAACTGGCTTTGGCGTAAAGGCCGCACTGTCCATATTGCTGTTATTGGGATTGTTTCTTTTGCCTATGTGGGGAGATATTGCCGTAGTGCTTGATTTGTCCGTGGCACTTATCTTGGGTCTATTGGCATTAAGCATGGGATTACTGTGGGGCTACGTTGGTATTTTGAGTTTTGGCCAAACTATATTTTTTGGTTTAGCAGGGTATAGCTATGCGTTATTAGCCATGAATGGGGTGGAGGCCGTGTGGGCAGTGCTGCTCGCCATCATCATTCCTATGCTATTTGCTGCAGTTCTCGGTTACTTCATGATTTATGGTCGTTTAAGTGACATTTATTTAAGTGTTATCACCTTAGTGGTCACACTGCTTTTTGAGAAAACCATACGAGCTACTTCTGGGCCTGAATACGTAGTGGGAACGGTTCGTTTGAATGGGCAAAACGGCATACCGGGGGTACCCGGGCTCGATTATCAAATTGGCTTTTGGGACATGAGTTCTATTGAAGGGGTGTACTGGCTGGCGCTAATGTCTGTGGCAGTGATGATGCTGCTCAGTTATATGTTTTTACGTAGTCGTAAAGGCCGAACTCTACAAGGTATACGTGAAAATGAGTTGCGCATGGAACTGCTAGGTTACAACACACGACGATTGATGTTGCTTGCTTTTACTTTGTCGAGCGCATTGGCAGCTATTGCTGGAGTGTTGTATGTGATTTGGGGCAATTTCGTAGGGCCCGAAATGTTTAGTTTGAATCAGGCAGCATTAGTGGTGATTTGGGTGATTGTAGGGGGGCGCATGAGTTTGTTTGGACCACTGCTTGGAGCCTTACTGATTCAGTATCTAAGTACTTGGTTGGGTACGCAAGGGGTAGGTCAAGTAAATATAGTGCTAGGGGCTGTCCTGCTTTTTTGTGTGCTGTTGTTTCCCGAGGGCTTGGTGCCTTTTATACAGCAGCAAGGTCGGCGTTTGTGGCCTGCAGGAGCACGAGCATGAAGAGCGATTATCTCATTGAAGCGCAAGATATCAGCATGAGGTTTGGGGGCGTACACGCATTAACCAAGGTTAATTTTACCTTAGAGCGTAAGGAACTACGATGCCTGATTGGTCCAAACGGCGCGGGGAAAAGTACTTTTTTCAAAATACTAAGCGGCCAGCAAAAACCCAGCTCAGGGCAGTTATGGTACGCCGGTAAGGCTATGGTGGGGCGCCCCACTTACGAGTTCGCGCGTATGGGCATGGGCATTAAGAATCAGCTTCCCAGTGTGTTAGATGGCTTGAGCATCCAAGAGAATATTTATCTTGCGCTCAGCACTACGCATGGCAGCCGAAAACCTCAGTCGGCCGAGTGTATTTGGCACTTGCTAGAACAGGTAGGGTTGGATAAGCAGCGTGAACGTTTAGTGGGTGAGTTAGCTCATGGGCAAAGGCAGTGGATAGAGATAGCCATGGTATTGGCAGGCAACCCTGAGCTTGTGCTGTTGGATGAACCGGCCGCAGGTATGAGTGATGATGAAACAGGGCGTACGGCTGAGTTGATACGGGCAATGACCGAACATGCTGCTGTGATTGTGGTCGAGCACGATATGGCTTTTATTCGCTCCATCGCAAAAAAGGTCACGGTTTTTCATCAAGGGCATATTTTGATGGAGGATAGCTTTGATGCCGTGGTGCGAGACGTCACGGTGCGCAATGTTTATTTGGGAAGGAGCGCTTCATGTTAACGGTGCAATCGCTTGCCACGCACTATGGAAAAGTGCCGGTGTTATTTGGCGTAGGGTTACATGTACGGGCCGGTGAGCTGCTAGGTATTTTAGGGCATAACGGAATGGGTAAAACAACTTTGCTCAAAACCATTATGGGTTTTTTGCCTGCCAGTCAGGGTAGCGTTACTTTTCAAAGCATAGATATTACTGCATGGCCTTGCCACCAGCGAGCTCGTTTTGGTATGGCTTATGTCCCTCAGGGAAGAGGGATTTTTCCAGCACTTAGTGTGCGTGACAACCTGCGCTTTGCCCAAGCAGCCTCAGGGCGCAAAGACTGCAGACAAGAAGAGGAGATTTTGAGCCTTTTTCCGCGTCTAGAGCGCTTACTCACTCGCAGGGGGGGAGGATTGAGCGGTGGCGAACAACAGTTATTAGCCCTCGCCCGAGCCCTTGTAGCAAGGCCTGAGCTGTTGCTGTTAGATGAGCCCACTGAAGGCATACAGCCCTCAATTATTGAGGAAATGATTCAGACACTCTCTGAGTTACGTCAACAGACAGGGATGAGTGTCTTACTCGTGGAGCAGAACCTAGACTTTATTCGCTTTTTGTCAGATCGCGTACTGATTATGAGTAAAGGCGTTATCGAGAGTGAAATGTTACCTGATCAAATATCCGAGGATATGTTCATGGGAGCAAATTGAAAAAAACGAGATGTTTTTATATTTATGGTAAGGAGGAGTATCGATGGATAGTCAAATGGTACGTAATCTCGCGCGTATTGCTGCGTTGAATTTGGCACCAGGAAGGGAGGAGTTGATTAGCCCTACGCTACGAGCTTGGTATGAAGCAGCCAATGAACTTAATCAGAAAATGAGTGCTGCCCCCCATCAAAACTTGCAGCCCATTACCGTGTTTCAACAAGAGCACGAACAAGAAGAGTCATAAGTGGAATACGGAGGAGTTATGGAACTGATGGATTTAACATTGGCTCAAGCAGCACAGAACATACAAAACAAAAAAGTATCACCGGTAGAATTAGTGCAAGCGTGTTTGCAGCGTATTGAGCAATACGATGATCAGTTAAAGACGTTTATCACCGTGCAGGCTGAGTCGGCCATGCAAGTGGCGAAGGCTTCGGAGGCGATGCTCATGGCTGGCCATAAGCTGGGCTTATTGCATGGTATACCCATAGGATTAAAAGATAATCTAGCGGTCAATGAATGCCGTACTACGGCAGGCAGTAAGGTGCTAGCTAACTGGGTACCAAACTATGATGCTACGGTGAGTGCTCGTTTACGTAGTGCAGGCGCTATTTTTATGGGCAAACTGAATATGCATGAGTTTGCCTGGGGCGGAACCTCAGATAACCCTCATTATGGGGCTGTGCGTAACCCCTGGAACCCCAGTCGCTTTGCAGCAGGTTCTAGCGGTGGTTCGGGAGCGGCTGTGGCTGCTGGTATGTGCTTAGGAGCCATTGGTACGGATACCGGAGGTTCAATCCGTTTGCCCGCAGCCATCAACGGAATCACTGGCTTGCGTCCCACTTATGGTCGGGTCAGTAATCATGGCGTTATCCCGTTGGCTTGGAGCATGGATACAGTAGGGCCTATGGCAAGAACAGCGGAAGACTGTGCAATGATGTTTCAGACTTTTGCCGGTTACGATAGAAATGATCCCGTCAGTGCACGCGCAAGTACGGAAGACTATCTTGCTCAGCTGTCTAGAAGCGTTAAAGGTTTACGCATAGGAGTAGTGCCTAATTATTTCTTTCATCATTTGCAGCAGCCCGTACACGATGCGGTAAAACAGGCTTTACAGGTCTACGAGAGCTTAGGTGCAGAAATTGTAGAGGTGGATATTAAAAATATTCACGGTAATATCTCAGCGCAATTAACGATAGAGTCGGCCGAGCCAAGTACGTATCACCAGCGTTGGTTACGCGAGCGACCTAACGATTATGGCGAGGATGTGCGTTTGTTACTGGAGATGGGGGAGATGTTGCTGGCCACCCAATATTTACAGGCGCAGCGCTACCGTAGTTTACTCAAAGCAGAGTTTATGGATGCATTCCGGAAAGTGGATGTATTCATTTGTCCAACCTTACCTTTTACGGCAACCGAGGTGGGGGCGATGAAGGTAGTGATAGAGAACGGTATTGAGGAAGATATGTTAGCCGCCATTATGCAGTTTACAGGAGTGCCTAGCCTAACTGGTTTACCTTCTTTGAATGTACCCTGTGGCTTTGACCCCGATGGTATGCCTATTGGTATGCAAATTATTGGCAAACCCTTTGATGAGGCAAAGTTATTTAACGTAGGTGCTGCCTACCAAGAAGTCACTGATCACCATCGACGTCGGCCTGAACTTGAAGTGTCAGCCTAAGTAGTTGGGGTGTCACGGCCCTGCCTCGGTTAGTGGCAGGGCGACTGGGTAGGGGTATCAAGAAGCTTCGTTGCGGCGAGCGTTATTAATGGCATTGCGTGTGGCGATAGCCGCCGCTTGAGCGGCCTCGCGCCAGTTTTCTTCCCGGCTAGCGTAAATAATAGCGCGTGAGGAGTTGATCATCATGCCTAAACCTTGAGCATCAGCTCCCGCCTGCACAGTGGCGTTGATATCCCCACCTTGAGCTCCAATGCCAGGAATTAGTAAAGGCATGTCGCCTACACGTGCTCTTACTAAGGCTATCTCATCTGGAAAGGTAGCCCCTACCACTAGCCCACATTGTTGATGGGCGTTCCACTTCTCAGCCACCATAGAGGCTAGGTGCAAGTACAAGGGTTCGCCGCTTTCTAGTTTTAAAAACTGTAGATCTGAGCCCCCTGGGTTAGACGTGCGGCAAAGCACAATAAGGCCTTTGTCTTGCCATTCTAAGTAGGGCTCTACCGAGTCATACCCCATATATGGGTTCACGGTAACGGCATCGGCGCGGTAGCGCTCAAAGGCTTCCAAAGCATAGTGTTCAGCGGTAGAGCCGATATCACCCCGTTTGGCATCTAACACAATAGGAAGATGGGGATAGGTTTGGCGTACGTAGTCACATAAAGCTTGCAGTTGCTCTTCGGCGGACTCAGAAGCAAAGTAGGCTATTTGTGGCTTGATACCGCAAATATATTCGGCTGTGGCGTCGACGATGCCTTTACAAAAGTGAAAAATGCCGTCGTTGCGTTGCAGGAGCCCTTTAGGTAGCCGGCGTGGATCAGGGTCCAGACCCACCATTAGCATGGAGTTGTTAGTTTGCCAGGCGGTATTAAGTTTATCCAAGAATTTCATGGCATTAAGTGGTAAGACGGGTATAGAGTAAGTAAGACCAAATGGCAGCAGAAAATAATAGGCTTAACATCACGGCCGCACTGCCTAAATCTTTTGCGCGACCAATTAAAGGGTGGTGCTCTAAGGTGATGGTGTCGGCTAAGGCTTCGATGGCCGAGTTCAGCAGCTCTACGATGAGCACAAAGACCAAAGTGGTCAGTAAGATCAGAATCTCTAGTCCGCTACGACCTACCCAAAACGCGCAGGGCGTGAGTACAGCAGCCAGCATTAGTTCTTGCCTAAAGGCAGCTTCGTGTTTGAACGCTGCCCAAAAACCTTGTAAGGAATAACGTAGCGCACCGGCGATGCGTTTTATGCCGCCTTTGCTTTTAAAGGGAGAGGTCATACCAATAGAATAAGGTGAGCAGAGTCATATTATAGGCCGTGCAGACCACTTGTTTGTATGTTTACATTTTTTCCTGTGCGGGCATAAAAAAAGCCTCAAAACCGTGAAGGTTTTGAGGCTTGGAGTGCCTAAAAGGGCTGTTGTGGCCTAATACGACTATCAGGCCACTGGGCTGTTAGGCTTAGAAGCCGCCCATACCACCCATTCCACCCATGCCACCCATATCTGGCATTGCGGCAGCAGGCTTGTCTTCCACGATTTCTGTTACGGCGACTTCGGTCGTCAACAACAGGCTTGCGATGGATGCAGCGTTTTGCAATGCTGTACGAGTTACTTTGGTGGGATCCAACACGCCTTGCTCAACTAAGTCACCGTAGGAATCGGTGGCTGCGTTGTAGCCGTAGGTACCGCTGCCGTTAGCGACTTCATTAACTACCACGCTGGCCTCTACACCTGCGTTGCTCACGATAGTGCGCAATGGAGCTTCAATGGCGCGTAGTACCAAGCGGATACCAGCGTCTTGGTCGGAGTTGTCGCCGGTTAAACCAGCAACTGCTGCACGGGCACGGATCAGTGCTACGCCACCGCCAGGAACGATACCTTCTTCAACCGCAGCGCGAGTAGCATGCAGAGCATCTTCTACGCGTGCTTTTTTCTCTTTCATTTCTACTTCAGTCGCAGCACCAACACGGATAACGGCAACGCCGCCCGCCAGTTTGGCAACACGCTCTTGCAGTTTTTCACGATCGTAGTCGGAGGTTGACTCTTCGATTTGGACGCGAATTTGTTTAACACGTGCCTCGATGTCGTTGCCGTTGCCAGCTCCGTCAATGATGGTAGTGTTTTCTTTTGCTACTTCGATACGCTTGGCTTGGCCAAGGTCGTCCAGAGTGGCTTTCTCTAAAGACATGCCGGTTTCTTCGGAGATGACTACGCCGCCGGTCAAGATAGCAATGTCTTCTAGCATGGCTTTGCGACGATCGCCGAAGCCAGGAGCTTTAACAGCGGTGGTTTTCAGGATGCCACGGATGTTATTAACAACCAGTGTTGCCAGAGCTTCGCCTTCTACGTCTTCTGCCACGATCAACAAAGGACGGCTGGTTTTAGCTACTTGCTCAAGTACGGGCAACAGATCACGGATATTGCTGATTTTTTTGTCAAAAATCAGAATGTACGGATCTTCCAGCACGGATACTTGCTTGTCTGGGTTGTTGATGAAGTAAGGAGATAGGTAGCCGCGGTCAAATTGCATGCCTTCGACGACATCCAATTCGTTTTCCAAAGACTTACCATCTTCAACAGTGATAACGCCTTCTTTGCCTACTTTATCCATCGCGTTAGCGATAATCTCACCAATGGAGTAGTCGCTGTTAGCAGAGATAGAACCAACTTGAGCTATTTCTTTGCTAGTGGTGCATGGGCGGGAAAGTTTACGCAGCTCTTCAACCGTTACGGCGACAGCTTTGTCGATACCACGCTTCAGGTCCATTGGATTGATGCCGGCAGCTACGTACTTTAGGCCTTCCTCAACGATGGCTTGAGCCAATACGGTTGCGGTAGTTGTACCGTCACCAGCGTTGTCAGAGGTTTTTGAGGCAACTTCTTTAACCAGTTGCGCACCGATGTTCTCGAACTTGTCTTTCAGTTCGATTTCTTTAGCAACGGAAACACCATCTTTGGTAACGGTAGGAGCGCCAAAAGAGCGATCTAGTACAACGTTACGACCTTTGGGGCCCATGGTTGTTTTAACAGCGTTAGCCAATGTGTTAACACCACGTACGATACGTGAGCGGGCGTCATCGCCGAAATAAACTTGTTTAGCAGTCATTTTTAATCCTTAAATTCAGTACGGGGACCGGAATTATTCGATAACAGCGAAGATTTCTTCTTCGCGGATCACCAGCAGTTCTTCGCCGTCGATCTTGACTGCTTGGCCAGAGTATTTGCCAAACAGAACTTTGTCACCCACTTTCAGATCCAATGGAACCAGAGTGCCATTTTCGTTTTTCTTGCCTGGGCCTACAGCCAGGATTTCACCTTGGTCGGGTTTCTCTGCAGCGCTCTCAGGAATGACGATACCGGAAGCGGTTGTGCGCTCGTTATCCAGACGCTTGACGATCACGCGATCGTTCAAAGGACGCAGTGCCATGGAAAAGCTCCTGTTTAAAAATACGTTAGTCGTATAAAAATGTTATTGGGAGGTTAGCTTAGCACTCTCCCCCCTTGAGTGCTAATTATAGGGGCGACTTTTTGAATTTCAAGAGTATTTAACAAGAAAATATTTTGTATCAATCTTGAATCGCCAGCTACTTAACACCTAGTGCTTAGATACATGGGGATGACTGCTGAGATTTCAAGAGGCCAATCAATCAAATTAAGCTAAGTGTTGTCTTGTCTGCTAAACCGTCAAGCCGCATCTAAAATGTCTGCGTTGCGGGCACATTTGTGAAAATAGTTAAGCGCGCCAGCCAAGGAGGGGATAGCTTGCGCCAATGAGGCGCAAGGGGGACGCCTTTGCGCATCGCGCAGTTAGCCTATCATTGCCCTGTAAGCCGCTGGGTCGGTGTCGTTTTCGGTGTTGATTACCAGTACGCGGCTATGCTTGTCTAGATTGACCTGTTTTTTTAGTTCACACACGCCTTGCAGTACTAGCAAGCCTGCAAGGCCCGCTGCTCCGGAGGCGCCAGCGATAATCCTAGGATCGTCTGCTAAGGGGCGTGCGTATTGAATCATGGCCTGTTTAATAGCCTCGTCGTCCAGAGCTAGATATAACTGACTACGTTGATAAATGAGCGGTAACACGGCGGTGGAGGGTTCCCCGCAGGCTAGGCCTGCCAAGACAGTGTGGAACGGACCTGGAGTAGAGCGGTATTGGCCTTCGGCTCGGGCACTGGCTTGCAGGCAGGCGGCATAGCGTGGCTCGACCACAATATAGCAAATAGCGGCTTCAGGCCACGCTCGGCCCAGACAGGCCATCATCGCTGCGGCGAGTCCGCCTACCCCTCCTTGAAGAAAGACATGGGTGGGGGGAGCGCTGAGCTGAGCCTGTATTTCCTCTGCCATGATGCTGTAGCCAGCCATCACAAACTTGGGAATGTCTTGGTAGTCGCCCCAACTCGTATCAGAAATAATCTGCCATTGTTCTTGGGCCGACAGCCGTGCGCACTCGCGTACCGCGTCATCGTAAGTGCCTGGCACTCGAATAATGCGGGCCCCATATCGGCTGATGGCCTCTTCGCGTGCCGTACTCACGCCTTCGTGTAAAAAGATGACGCAGTCTACGCCTGCCCGCTGCGCGCCCCAGGCGACTGAACGGCCATGATTGCCCTCGGTTGCACAAGCGACGGTTTGGCCTGCCGTTTTGGCAAACAGGCTAACGGCGTAGGCTCCGCCCAGAGCCTTAAAGCTGCCTAAGCCAAAGCGGGTGCCTTCATCTTTGCAGTGTAGACTGGCTAATCCATAATGCTTAGCCAGATGGTTCAACTCATGCATGGCGGTAGGCTGATAATGCTGCCATTGAACGATTGCAGCTTGGGCTTGCTTACATAAGGCTGCTGGTAGAGTCAGCTCCGCTGTTGCTTGAACCAGTTGCGCCTGTTCGGGCGTTCGATGGTAAGCCTCAAGGTAAAAAGTTGAGTTCTTGGGCATAGTGTTTACCTCATCAGTTCAGGTAAGGATAGAACCTGTATGCCGGCCTGGTTCAAGGCAGTACGCAGGGACTGGGCTACAGGTACAGCCGTGGGCTCATCACCATGGATGCAAAAAGTATGAACTTTACAAGGGATTTTTTTGCCCGAAACCGAGTAGATAGCTCCTGTTTCTAGAATTCGTAGCACATGTTCGACGGCTTCTTTAGGATCGGTGATCATTGCATTGTCCAGTTCACGGGACAGCATTTTTCCATTATCGTCATAGCGTCTGTCTACGTAAGATTCGTTTGCGACGCGCAAACCTAGTCTTTCTGCCGCTAAGCTCATTTGTGAGCCTACATTGGCCACGTAAATGAGGTCGCGATCAACGGCTTTAATGCCACGTCCTATGGCCATAGCGTAGTCTTCTAGATCGTGAGCCATATTATTCAAGGCGCCATGTGGCTTGACATGAGTAACCCTTGCATTCTGGGCGCCGGCTATGGCTTGTAAGGCTCCGATTTGGTAGGTGACCAGATACTCAAGGTCTTTGGGATTCATTCGAATCTGGCGTCGACCAAAGCCCCAAATGTCGTTAAAGCCTGGGTGGGCGCCGATGGATACTTGATTTTCCAAGGCTAGTCTTACGGTATGAACCATGATGGAAGGATCGCCAGCGTGCATGCCGCAAGCGACGTTGGCCGAACCAATCGACTTCATTAACTGCGCATCAGCACCAATGGTGTATTTGCCATAGCTTTCGCCTATATCGGCGTTGATATTGATATTCATGATGACACTCTTTATAGCTAGTGATTTAGTGGGGTTTACGTAAAAAAGTAATCAGTGCGATGAAGGAGATTAGTAAGATTCCCAAAGCCACAGGATGTTGCAGTAGGGCCTGCGCCTGGCCGTCTGTAATGATCAGGCTTTGACGCAAAGAGAGCTCAAACAAGGGGCCCACGACAAAGCCAATTAGAAAGGTGATGCGTGAATAGTCGAAGCGGTGCATCAGGTATCCGAGCACACCAAACCCAAACATCAGTTGTACGGAGAACATGGAGCGGGTTTCCAAATACGAACCCACCATGCATAACAAAATGACCACAGGAATAATAAAACGCACCGGCACTTTCGTTAGCTGAGCAAAGCCCATTAGTCCTAGTCTACCGACGATGAGCATCAGCAGGCTGGCAATCAGCATGGAGCCGTAAATGCCGTAGATAAGCTGGCCGTGCTCTTCAAACATACGCGGACCAGGCACTACACCGTGGATCATGAATGCAGCAATTAACACAGCCGCGGAGACGCTCCCCGGTATTCCTAGCGCAAACAGCGGGATCAGGCTGGCAGGAGTGACGACGTTGTCCGCTGTTTCTGCCGCGGCTACGCCTTTGATTTCGCCCTTACCGTAGCAGTCGCCGCTTTTAGCGGTACGTTTGGCCAATCCGTAGGCTAGGAAAGAGGCAACTGTGGGGCCTAGGCCTGGGATAATTCCTACCACTATGCCCACGCCGCTGGACTGGACAATGGTGGGTAATATGCGTTTGAATTCCCCCCAACTAAGACCTCGGTCACGTTTGTCAGGCTGATCGGTAAACTCGGTTTTTTCCAGTTGTCCAGTCAGCACCTGTTCGGCTTGAATCAGCATTTCTGTCATGGCTAGCATCCCTACTGTGATAGCCAATAACGGCACGCCGTCCATCAGTTCAACGTGGTCAAAGACCATCCGGGGCAAGGCGGTTTCTGCATCCATCCCTACACAAGCCAAGAGCACACCGAAAGTACCGGCGATCAGACCGCGTATCACGGAGGTGCCAGAGAGGGCAGCAATAAAGGTCAGAGCCAAAAACATAATGGCCGTCATTTCTATGGGGCCAACTTTAAGGGCGAACTTGGCTAGAGGCAAAGCAATGGCAATCAATAGTAGTGTGCCGACTATATCTCCGATCACCGAGCCATATAGGGCCACCTTAAGCGCTTTCTCCCCCTTACCTGCACGGGTGAGCGGGTAGCCATCTAGGCAGGTAGGTGCAGAACTGGGCTCACCGGGCGTATTGAGTAAAATTGCCGTAGTAGCGCCTCCCGCGCCACTGGCTTTGGCGATACCAATCAGAAAACCCACCGCAGCCAAGGGGCTCATATAGTAGCTAAGCGGAACGGCCACTGCCAGAGCTGCCGGACGATTCAAGCCCGGTAGCACACCGACGATATACCCCAGTAGTATTCCTAGGAATACAAACATAATAACGCTGGGACTTAACGCGTCTCCTAGGCCTTGTAACATCATCTCCATCATTCTTTCTCCTATCCTAGGGGGCGATAAACCAGAGCAAACTAGCGCAAACTACGGTGGTGCCCAGTATGGGCAACCAGCGCTTTTCACCTAGCAAGCGTAGCAGCGTGGGGATCAGATAAAGGGCTCCCACACTGAAACCCCAGTAGGAAATAAACACGACCGCAAGTGTGCAAAGTAGGATGATGCTAAGGATGGGGCGCAGGCGTGCAGCAGGGTTGCCTTGAGCTTTTTCGACTGAGGATCTGCACGAGTAAATGAAGCCGATTAACGATAGAACCCCCATGGTCAAAGCACTCATTTTCGGTAACAAGTCGGGCGCTAAGCCAAGGCTATCGCCGCTGTCAATATGAGACGGTATGAAAAACAGCACCAGGTAGACGGAGACTAGGCTTAAAACTGCCAAGTCCCAGGCCGGCCTGCGTGCTGTCACTAGAACAGAGGCCTGACTCATATCAGTCGCCGTTGGTGGCGCGTATTAAGGCTTGGTAGCCTGCAATGTGCGCATCAACGGTTTCTTTCAATTGTGATCCATTCAGGTTAACGGCATCGACACTACGGCGTTTGAGTAAATCTAGTACGGCTGGATCACTCCCTGCTTGATCAAAGGCTAGACGTAGTTTTTCTTGTATGGCTTCAGGTAAGTCTTTGGGAGCCACAAACATCACGAGATTGACGCTGGACACGTCATAGCCCAGCTCTTTCAGGGTAGGGACATCGGGCAAACCACTGATACGGGTGTCGGCCAACGCTGCTAAGACCACAACATCGCCATTCTCTGCTTGTGGATAGTAGGCGCCAGAGCTATAGCCCATATCTAGGTGACCGCCCATGATTTGGGTAACCACTTCGGCACCACTACGTGTTGGCACTGGTTTTAGCGTGACGCCGTCTTGTTTGGCAATATAAGCTGTTAGCATTTTGTCTAATGCTGTGTTGGAAGCGACAGTCATTTGCCCTACTTCTCGGGCAGCGGCAGTAGCATCTTTCAGGGTTGTCCAGTTTTTACTTGGCAGTGCGATATAAGCTTCAGGAAACTGCCCGATGGCTGCCACGTAAGTGAAGTCATCGGCCTTGTAGCCTAGGTTGTTGATCAGTGGGTCCAGGGTCAGGGTGGTAGACGTTGTTGCTACCAGGGTATAGCCATCGGCTTTTTGTCGCGACAACGCGGTAGCAGCGACGGCTCCGCCCGCTCCGGGACGATTCTCTATAACGACGGGTTGTCCTAACTGGCGACTGACCACCTCACCGACGGCACGAGCAACGATATCGGTTGTGCCCCCTGCTCCAAAGCCAACTTGTATGGTAATGGGCTTGTTGGGCCAATCGTCTTGAGCATGGCTGTGGCCCGTCAGTAGAAAGGCAAGAGCAGCGCAAATAAAGGTTTTTTTCATTTCTGTGTCTCCTGAAAGTGAGCGGTATGAATCCGTTCTGTTTTTGACTATAGGGAGACCGGTTGTTTGTGTCCAATGCAAAATTAGTGCAAGATGGTATGCGTTTTGTGCATAAGGAGCCTAGATGTTGAACCTGCGTGCGTTACAGCTATTTATTGCGGTGGCAGAAAGAATGAGCGTGTCCCAAGCAGCAGTTGCTATGCATATCAGCCAGTCGGCACTCTCACGGCAGATACAAAAGCTGGAAGACGATTTGGGGATGCGTTTATTTGAGCGTGCTGGTAAGCGGCTATTGTTGACTGCCGAAGGCGAGGATTTATTGCCGCGTGCCAGCCAGCTCTTACAGCAAGCGGCGGCATTGTCGCAGCGAGCGCAATCGTTGCACCGGGGCGAGGCTGGTTATTTGACTGTGGGAGCAACACCGCAGACTATCGAGGCAGTGCTGGCGCCAGTATTACGTTGTCTGCGAGAGAAGAACAGCGGCCTAGAGGTCCGTTTACTTGAAGGCCCTAACGAGCAACTACTTGAGCAATTAGAAACAGGCGTGATTCACGCTGCTTTGGCTTGGGTTCCGTACGAGCAAAAATTTGCGTGCCAAGATCTTTTTAAGGCGAGGTTATATGCCGTTTTGCCGCCAGAGCATCCAGCCGTAGGGGCTCAGGAATTAGAGTTGAGCAACATTGGAGACTGGCCAATTTTGTCTTTGAAACGTGGCTTTATGACTCGCTCTATGTTTGATCAAGCCTGTGTGGATGCCAATTTGCGGCCTCAGCGTATTGTGGAAAGCGATAGTACTCAGACCTTACGAGCTTTAGCCAGCTCAGGCATGGGGGTGGCAGTTGTGTCTTCCACGGCGGTAAGTCAGTGGCCTAGCCAAGAGGTTATCCCCTTGACCTTGAATGGCAGCAGGCTGGAAGAGGTGGTGTCGGCAGTGCGTAACGTTGAGCGTTATCAGCCGCTTGCTTTACAGGTGTTTTTAGCCGAGCTGCGCTTTTTCCTGACTCAAAGTTTGGATGGAGCTCGATTTCGGCAATTTTCCACGCCATTTTATTGACCTCAACCATGGCAATAAAGGTCAGATCTATAACAATATTGTAGTAGCCTGACCACCCAAGTGGACGAGGGCTTGTTTAGGCAAGCGTCTCGACGAAGACTAGCTCAGCGTCAGTCATAGCAACAATGTGTAGTGTGTGTTCATCCTTAATGGCCGCACCGTCTCGTTCTTGTATGAGAATATCATTGATGCGGATTTCTCCTTGCGCAGGCACCAAGTAGCCTAGTTTATCTGCACCTAAAGTGTAGTTAATAGTTTCACCCGCATCTAGTCGGGCACCCATGACGCGTGCACGGACGCGTATAGGCAATGCTTGACTATCCTGTGAGTAGCCGCTGGCTAAGATGGTGAATTGACCCTTTGTAGATGAGAATGGTTTGGTCCCCCAAGAAGGGGCTAAACCTTCTTCATCAGGCAAAATCCATATCTGAAAAATACGCGTCGTGGTTTGTTCCAGATTGTATTCTGCATGTCGTATACCTGTACCAGCGCTCATCACTTGTACGTCGCCCGCTAAGGTACGGCCTTTATTACCTAAGCTATCTTGGTGACTAATCGCCCCTTCACGGACATACGTAATAATTTCCATATTGGCATGGGAGTGAGGTGGGAAACCGGCTCCTGCTGCAATGGTGTCGTCGTTCCAAACGCGCAAAGCCCCCCAGCCCATATGATTGGGGTCATGGTAGCTAGCGAAAGAAAAATGATGTTTAGCATCCAGCCAACCGTGATTAGCTGCACCGAGTTGATTAAAAGGTCGGCGGATAATCATGTTTATATCCCTAAAAAAGTAGCGTTAGAAAGATAGTAGTGTGTCAGTGTTGAGACGGGTCAAACAAAATGGAATTTCATCTATTCAATTGTCTATTACAACACCTGAGCCAAGGGCCTTGGGCTATGCTGCACTCGTCCGTCAGAAAGAGCCGTTTTGTAAAGATTGTTTGTTACGCTGTGCTCTGAAGAGCGGGCTATCACTTAACTTTGTATAAACTAGGGGGATAAAGATGTCGGAAGCTAGCCATTACGAACGTTTAATTAGTTTGGCGAAAGGTGAGCCCAAGCGCGTATGTGTGGTGGCCCATCCCTGCGAAGAGACTGCTTTGGCGGGAGCCTTACAGGCCCGTGAACAGGGTGTGTTTGAACTGATATTAGTGGGTCCCCAGCAGCGTTTGCATGCTTTGGCCCAAGAGCACGGTTATAGCTTAGACGGCATTACACTCATTGATACTCCCCATAGCCACGCTTCGGCTGAAGTGGCTGTTCAGGAAGTGATGGCAGGCAGAGCACAAATACTAATGAAGGGCAGTTTGCATACTGATGAACTTATGCATGCGATATTGTGCACAGCGGGGAAAGGCTTGCGCACTGAGCGTCGTCTAAGTCATGTATTTGTGATGAGCGTTCCTAGCTACGCCGAACCCTTGTTTATTACCGATGCTGCTATTAATATTTTTCCCGACTTGAACACCAAGGCCGATATTGTTCAAAATGCGATCGACTTACATCTGGGTTTAGGTTTAGGAACTCCTAGAGTCGCTATTTTATCGGCGGTTGAGCAAGTTACCGACAAAATTCCTAGCACCATAGAGGCGGCTGCACTATGCAAAATGGCCGATCGTGGGCAGATTGTTGGGGGCGTGCTCGATGGTCCCTTAGCGTTAGATAACGCGATTAGCCCCGAAGCGGCGCGGATTAAAAACATTTGTTCCGCGGTAGCCGGTTGCGCTCAAATTTTGGTAGTGCCGGATTTGGAGTCCGGTAATATGCTGGCAAAAAATCTGATTTTCCTAACGGGAGCGAAGGCCGCTGGGATTGTATTGGGGGCACGTGTGCCTATTGTGCTGACCAGTCGGGCAGACAGTGAAATTACGCGCCTAGCGTCCTGTGCCGTGGCTACTTTGTATGCAGGTCATTTGGCGCGTAGTGTCGTGGCAACAGGAGCTAAATAATGCGCGATCAAATTTTAGTGGCAAATGCTGGTAGTTCTAGCCTGAAGTTTCATGTTTATGATGTATTCGACAATGACCAGTTGTGCTTTGCGTATGGCGGACAAATCTCCGGCATAGGAGATCGCCTGCCACACTTCAGAGTCCGCGACGCTCAGGGTCAGGATTTGCTTAATCAAGATTTAGCGCCTGACCAAGCCCTTAACTTACATAGCGCACAGCACTTGGTGGCTGACTGGCTGATTGCCCATTTACCTAAGCCTCCTATTGCTGTTGGGCACCGTATTGTTCATGGCGGGACGCAATACAGTGCTAGCGTGGCCATTACCCCCGACGTGATTGAGTATTTGGATGGGCTCTCCCCTTTGGCTCCCTTACACCAACGTAATAACCTGGCACCTGTAAAGGTGATTATGGATCGTTGGCCAGATATCTATCAGGTGGCCTGTTTTGATACCGCCTTTCACCAAGGGCATGATCCAGTGGTGAGCCACTTTGCTATCCCAAAAGCCTATTATGAACGAGGCGTGCGCCGGTATGGCTTTCACGGCTTGTCGTATCAATATATTAGCCAGCAACTACACGCTGAGTGGCCCGATATTTATGCAGGTCGAGTCTTAGTAGCCCACCTAGGGTCGGGGGCGTCGGCGTGTTCGCTCAAGGCGGGACGCAGCGTCGACACGAGTATGGGCTTTACCGCCTTAGATGGTGTACCCATGGGAACTAGGCCAGGCAAACTGGATGCTGGCGTGCTGCTTTGGATGATGGAGCAGGGCATGACGCATGACCAGATTCAATCCTTACTCTATACCGAGTCTGGTTTGAAGGGACTATCTGGTATTAGCGCTGACATGCGGGTGCTGTGTGACTCGGACGAGACGCAGGCACAATTGGCAGTTGATCATTTTTGTTTTCGTGTGGCAGAGACCTTAGCGGGGTTGTGTGTAAGCTTAGGGGGCGTAGATGCACTGGTGTTTACAGCTGGCATAGGCGAACACAGTCCTTTTGTACGTGCCGCGATCGCTGACCGTTTGGCTTGGTTAGGGGTGCATATCGATCCTGCTAAAAACGAGTCCTCTCGGGAAGGGTTGATTTCTACCGCTGACAGTGCCGTGAAGGTCTTGGTTTTGCCCACTAATGAGGAACTCGTGATTGCTCAGGAGTCCCTCAGGCTGATACGCGCAGAGGCCGGTATAAATATCTAAAAGCTAGGTTTAAGTCACGATTAGGCCGGCTGCTACAGTGTGATGCGTGCCCTTGTCGATGAGAATAAAGGACCCCGTTCCCGGGTTGTCATGGTAACTATTGATCGTCAAGGGGTCGCGTGTGTGCAGGCTTACGCGGCCTATATCATTGAGTTGTAGTGAAGCCTGGGCGGACTCCTCTTGCAGGCTATGCATATGCCGCTTGGTGTGTATGGCCTGCACCTTCGCTTGGGTAAGACGAGTACCTTGTTTGAGCCAATATAGGCGGCCGGGCGTTAAGGCCTGTTCGTCTAACCAGCATAACTCGGCCTCAAATTGTTTGCTGGGCACAATACTCTCTTGTGCTAGGGTAAGCAGATCACCGCGCGAGATATCTAACTCGCGATCAAGCACGACGGTAATGGCATCACCACTTTGTACTTGATCAACAGAAACGCCGGCTCGATACAGTTGCTTAATGATTGCGCTGGTGCCTGATGGCCAAATACGAACTTCTTGACCTATTCGTAAGTGCCCCCCGTCAAGCTGCCCAGCATAACCACGGAAAGAATTGAGTTGGCTGCCGGCATGACGTATTACATACTGTACAAATACTCGCGGGGGGCGTTGTTGATCTGCTTGGCTTAACGGCAAGGATTCGAGTAAAGGCAGCAAAGGGACGCCTTGATACCAAGGAGTATTGGCAGACGCCTGAGTAATGTTGTCGCCTTGTAGTGCCGAAATGGGGATGATGTGAAAGTGGTTCAAACCCAACTGTTTAGCAAGTTCTTGATAGGCTTTGGCAATGCGTTGAAATACCGCATGATCCCAATTCACCAGATCCATTTTATTAACAGCTACGATCAGATGCTGGATATTTAACAGCTTTACTACGGTACTGTGGCGCTTGGTTTGGGTGAGCAGTTCTCCGTGTTGGGCACGCGCGGCATCCACTAGCACAATAGCGGCATGTGCCGTAGAGGCTCCCGTAATCATGTTGCGGGTGTACTGCTCATGACCAGGGGTATCCGCAATAATAAACTTGCGTTTTGGAGTGGCAAAATAACGGTAGGCCACATCAATAGTAATACCTTGCTCGCGTTCAGCCTCTAAGCCATCTGTTAGCAACGCTAAGTCAGGTGTTGTATCGTGAGTGCGTTTGTACTTGGAGCGTTCGATAGCGGATAGTTGGTCCGCAAAAACAGCCTGCGCATCCAATAATAAACGGCCTATTAGGGTTGACTTACCGTCATCGACCGAACCGGCGGTAATCAAACGCAGGACGCCTAAGTCGCTCTGGGGCCAGGATTCATTGATCGCATTCATTAAAAGTATCCTTGTTTTTTGCGTAGTTCCATAGAGCTTTCAGAGGTTTGGTCATCCATGCGTGTGGAGCCCCGTTCAGTGACAGTGGCTAATGCTGTTTCGGCAATAATGTCATCGGGTGTAGCCGCTAACGATAAAACAGGGCAAGTGCAGGAAATATCTCCTACCGTGCGAAAGCGCACGTCACGCCAACTGGCTTGTTCACCCTCTAGTAAAGGGGTCAGTGGCGTAATAGGGACAATCAGACCTTGACGCTCTACCACCTCACGTTGGTGAGAATAGTAAATGGAGGGCAAAGCGATGTTCTCTTGCTTGATATATTGCCAAACATCTAATTCCGTCCAATTCGAGATAGGAAAAACGCGCAGATTTTCATCGGGGTGGATACGAGTATTAAAAATATTCCATAGCTCTGGACGCTGAGCCTTAGGGTCCCATTGACCGAAGGCGTCGCGAAAGGAAACGATACGTTCTTTGGCGCGCGCTTTTTCTTCGTCTCGGCGAGCGCCGCCTAAGCACGCGTCAAATTTAAACTCCTCGATAGCCTCTAGTAATGTAGTGGCTTGTGCGCCATTGCGGCTGGCATGCGCATGGCGTAATACGACGCTGCCGCGGGCAATCGACTCATCCACTGTGCGTATAATCAGCGAGGCTTTTAATTCAGCAGCACGCTGATCACGAAACTGAATCACCTCAGGGTAATTATGGCCAGTGTCCACGTGTAACAGCGGGAACGGTAGAGCGGCTGGACTAAAGGCTTTTTCAGCTAATTTGAGAAGTACAGCGGAATCCTTGCCGCCAGAAAATAGGAGTACGGGTTTTTCTGTTTCGGCGGCGATTTCACGCAATATAAAAATAGCTTCTGCTTCTAACCAGTCTAAATGGGTACGCGAGGCGAGCTCAAGCATAAGAGTCCTTTATGTGTTGGTGGAGGTCGTTAGATTGCTGGCATGCAGGCCACATTCCAGCGTGTCGCGTTGCTCCCACCACCAGCGCCCAGCGCGTATGTCCTCGTTGGGACGAATGGCACGCGTGCAGGGCTCACACCCTATAGAGGGGTAGCCTTGATCATGAAGGGGGTTGTAGGGAATATGCAGGCCGTGAATAATCGCCCAAACTTGCTCGTTGCTCCACTCCGCTAGGGGATTGAATTTAGTCAGGCCAAAGGCTGCGTCATACTCTTGCTTGTGCAGCTCAGCGCGGCTTAGCGACTGTTCGCGTCGTTGTCCAGTAATCCAAGCGGAGCGGTTCTTAAGAGCTTGACGCAAAGGCTCGACCTTACGAATCTGGCAACATTCTTTGCGTAACGCGATGCTATCGTAGAACGCGTATTGCCCGTGTTGACGAATATGGGCTTGAAGGCGTTCCGGGTTAGGATGATAAAAGATGACTTCGCGTTGGTAATGATCTCGTATGCGAGCAGCCATGGCGATGGTCTCGTCATGAAGACGTCCCGTATCTAAAGAAAAGGTGTTCAGTTCCGGTGCATACAGCGCTAAAGCATGGAAAATTATCATGTCTTCAGCCGCCATGGAACTGGCAAACACTGCATCGGGATGCGTTTGTGCAATATGCTCTATATCAGCGCGCAATTGCTTCCATAGCAGAAGGGTAGGCTTGTCAAGGGAAGTGTTGGCTTGGTTCACAATAAGTCATCCGGCATATCCTGAGGCAGTGAGCTCATAGCGGCGGTGCACTAAAAAGGCCGACTCAGGTAGGCAATAATAGCGATGTAGGATTGCTTAGTTTGAACGGCTTGAGCCGGTAGGTGAACGAACTATTGGTTAGCTCCATATACCAAGGAGGTATGTAGAGTGTTTACTGAGCTTATGACTTACGGCTGGCGGCGATGATTAAGACAATCAGTAGACAACTCCCCCAAGTCAATAAACTGACCTGCTCTTGCAACCACAGTGCGGAGATGACGATAGCCATAAAAGGTTGTAATAGCTGCACTTGTCCAATTTTGGCCACATTGCCAATCGCCATTGCCTTATACCAAGGAAAGAAACCGAATAAAGAGGACATCAGCGCCAAGTAAAGCATAGCGCCGGTGGCGCTAGGGCTGGGCAGTTCAGGCATGTCGCTGGTTAAGTAAATGCTGACAGGAATAGTTAAAGGTAAGCTGATAGCTTGGCACCAACAGATGGTACGCCAGCCACTCAAGGTTTTGGCGACTAATCCCCCATAGGCGTATCCCACGCCTGAAAAGGCCGAACCTAGCAGTAAATAAAGATGCCCTTTATGTACGCTCCAGCCACTACTGTGTAGGGCATATGTCAGTACTAACAGCGTGCCCAAGATACACCACCCCCAAAAGCGGGCGCTTAAGCGTTGTCCGCTGTGAAACGAAGCAAACAAGGCGGTGAAAAAAGGGATAGTGCCAATAAGTACAGCGGCCTGAGAAGAGGGAACGGTCTGCAAAGCTAAGTTTGAAAGCAGGGGCCAGCCTAAGATTAGCCCCGAGCAGGCGATTAAGATATTGCGCCATTCAGCTTGGTTCGGGAAGCGACTGCGTGTACACAATAAAATCACGGCGGCGGCTGAGCCACCGATTGCGCCCCGTAACATGGCTAGTAACCAAGGGTTGTATTCTGCGACGGCTAAACGGCTCATCGGCAACGTGAACGAGAAAATGGCAACGCCTAAAAAAGCGTAAGCGTAGGCGTGCCAACTATCGTTGGTCAGCGTGGCACTAGCAGGGGATGCTCGGGGCATAGTGGTTCTACTCGGTGGGCGACAATGTGCTTTTAGCGTAAAGTAAATAACAGTACAGAAGCAATACAGTTGCGCAGTCAGATGTTCTAACTGTATTGGGGGATTGATCAATACAGAGGGAAAAATTTTGCATAATACCGAATGGCGGCCAGCTCGTGGGCAGGGACAGCGCGTGAGTGAGCAAGTGCTCACACGTTTACAAAGTGAGATTGCACAGTTGCGTAGTGGAGCGCGCCTGCCTTCTGTACGTTCTTTGGCCAAACGTTGGCACATCAGCACCCATACTGTGGTGACTGTCTACGAACGCTTGATGGCACAGGGGCTCATCGAATCGCGACCTTATTCAGGCTTTTACGTTCGTGCGCGAACAGAACGGCGTGAGCCCGAGATGCCGTTGCAGTTAGCGCACTCAGGACGAGTGGATACGCAATGGATGTTGGCTGCTTTTATGGGGCAGAACGAAGGCGCGGGTGTGCCTAAGAATTGGTTAGATCACGAGCGGGTGCTATCGGCTGTCAGGCATGTGGGGCGCAATGCAGGTAGCGGATTACTGGATTATGGGCATTCTCATGGGTACGCGCCTTTGCGTCGACATATCGCCACACAACTTGATCAGGCGGGTATCCATGCCCACCCAGACCGTCAGTTGTTGTTGTGCTCAGGCGTGACGCACGCTTTGGACTTAATACTGCGCCATAGCGTCAAACCAGGCGACTGTGTATTAGTTGAGGAGCCGGCGTGGTATTTGGTGTTTGCACGTTTAGCCTTGGGGGGAGTCAAGGTGGTAGGCGTGCCACGGCTTGCAGATGGGCCTGATATGCGAAAAATGGAGCAGTTAGTGCAAACGCATCGTCCGGTGCTGATGATTATTAATTCTGTGGTGCACAATCCGACTGGCTCCAGTTTGAGTTTGGCCAAGGCTCACCAGTTATTGCAATTAGCTGAGCGGTATGACTTTTTCTTTATTGAAGATGACACCTTTAGCGAGCTACACCCGGGTTCCGCCTATAGACTGGCGCAATTGGATCAGTTGCAGCGTGTCATTTTAGTGGGGGGGTATTCTAAAGTGTTAGCGGCAGGGTTACGTACGGCGTATGTGGCGGCGAACCCTGAATGTATAGAAGCCTTAGTTCGTTTGAAAATGCTATCGGGCATGACAACGCCAGAGCTTACCGAGCGCGTTGTGCACAGATTGTTGAGTGAAGGCCAGCAAAGAAGGTTTGTGCAGCGTATGCGTTATTTGGCCGCAGAAGGCTTGGAGCAAACACTGGATAGACTCGCTGCTTTAGGGTTGCAACCTGATTTTAAGCCCATTGGAGGTATGTTCGCTTGGGTTAACGTGGGCTGCGATAGTGAAAGTATCGTAAAGCGTCTGCACACAGAAAGGCATACCCTTGTTTCAGGAAATTTATTTTTTCCCGACCAAGCGCCTACTGCGTATTTACGTTTTTCGGCGGCCTTGGCGGATAAGCCTATGTTTTGGGAGGCCTTTCGGCGCTGTCTGGAAAGCTAAGCCTAGCGTAGGGTTTTTGGCAGATGCGATGGTAATTTCATGGGCTTCTTGTTAGTATTGTGCAGGCGCTTATGCTTTTTTTGCGCACTGTTCGATAGCTAACGTCAATTGAGTTGATTGTTTTAATCAATTTTACTTATAAATAGCGTTTTTCTATAATGAACTTACTGTCAATTGTTAACCGCTAATTGGAGCTAACATGTCTTTGATCAACACCACTATTAAACCTTTTACTGCAACGGCTTACCACAACGGTAAATTTGTTGATATTAGTAATGAAACTGTTGCTGGCAAATGGTCTGTCTTTGTGTTTTACCCAGCTGACTTCACGTTCGTATGTCCTACCGAGTTGGAAGATCTGGCCGATCATTACGCTGAGTTCCAGAAACTAGGCGTAGAAATCTACGGTGTATCGACTGATACACACTTTGCTCACAAAGCTTGGCACGACACGTCCGAGGCCATCAAAAAAGTGAACTACCCACTAGTTGGTGACCCCACTCACTTGCTGGCTCGTAACTTCGATGTACTAATTGAAGAAGAGGGTTTGGCTCTGCGTGGTACGTTCGTAGTGAACCCAGAAGGTCAAATCAAAATTTTGGAAATCCATGACAACGGTATCGGTCGTGATGCTTCCGAGTTGTTGCGTAAAGTGAAAGCTGCTCAGTACGTAGCGAACAACCCAGGCCAAGTGTGTCCTGCTAAATGGCAAGAAGGTGCTGCTACCTTGACTCCTTCCCTGGACTTGGTTGGCAAAATCTAAGCTATATCAATCATTGATAACAGCATAGGTGGGCATTCTTAGGGATGCCTGATCGGGGGCCGGTTAGGCCGGCTCCTATCACATATTTCTACAGGAAAAGGCGCTCTTACTATGTTAGATGCAAACCTCAAAACTCAATTACAAGCTTATCTTGAGAAGCTGGTCTATCCCATCGAGTTGATCGCGTCTCTGGACTCCACCCCAAAGTCCGCGGAGTTGCGCACTCTCCTGCAAGAGATAGCTGGCTTGTCCGATAAGGTTACCTTTATCGAAAACTCTACTGCGGATGCACGTAAGCCTTCTTTTACGATTGCACGAGTGGACAGTGATGTTCGTGTTAGTTTTGCTGGTCTACCGATGGGGCACGAGTTTACCTCTTTGGTATTGGCCTTATTGCAAGTGGGTGGACACCCCGTTAAGTTAGATGATGCCGTGGTAGAGCAAATCCGTAACCTGCCCGGCGACTATGTTTTTGAAACCTATTTTTCGCTGTCTTGTCAGAATTGTCCCGATGTGGTGCAAGCGCTCAATGCGATGTCTATCATCAATCCGCGCATCAAGCATATTTCCATCGATGGAGCATTATTCCAAGACGAGGTAGATGCACGCCAAGTGATGGCGGTGCCCAGTGTGTTTCTAAATGGTGAGAACTTTCACTCAGGTCGTGCTAGCGCAGAAGAGCTACTCGCCAAATTAGGTGCTGGCAATACCGAAGCTCGTGCTGAAGCATTGGATGCTAAAGACGAATTTGATGTGCTTGTGGTAGGCGGTGGCCCTGCTGGAGCAGCCGCAGCTATTTATGCTGCACGTAAAGGTATACGTACAGGTGTCGTCGCTGAGCGTTTTGGTGGACAAGTGTTAGATACGATGTCCATCGAAAACTATATTTCTGTGATCGAAACCGAAGGCCCTAAATTTGCGACTGCCTTAGAGCAACACGTTAAAACTTATGATGTAGATGTGATGAATTTGCATCGTGCAGCAGGTATACGGCGTGTGGGCAAGCAAGTTCAAGTTGATATCGATGGTGGTGGTACATTGAAAGCCAAAACCGTCGTTCTGGCAACAGGAGCACGCTGGCGTGAGCTGAACGTCCCAGGCGAGCAAGAGTATCGTAATCGAGGGGTGGCCTATTGCCCTCATTGTGATGGCCCCTTATTTAAAGGTAAGGATGTCGCGGTAGTTGGCGGCGGTAACTCAGGCGTTGAGGCGGCGATTGACCTGGCTGGTTTAGTGAAGTCAGTAACCTTGCTAGAGTTTGGCGCGGAGCTACGTGCTGACGAAGTACTACAACGTAAATTGCGCAGTTTGCCCAACGTTACTATTTTAACGATGGCACAAACTACTGAGGTGTTGGGCGATGGGCAGAAAGTAACGGGTCTGATTTATAAAGATCGCTCCACACACGAGTCTAAGCAATTGCAACTGGATGGTATTTTTGTACAAATTGGATTGGTACCCAATACTGAGTGGCTTAAAGAAAGCGAAGTCACGTTGTCGCGCTTTGGTGAGATCGAAGTCGATGTGCGGGGGGCTACTTCTTTAGCAGGAGTGTTTGCAGCTGGAGACGTTACGACGGTTCCGTTTAAGCAAATTATTATTGCCGCTGGAGAAGGTGCTAAAGCAGCGTTAAGTGCTTTTGATTACATGATTCGAGCGTCTGTTGAAGAAGATCAGCCACAAGAGGAAACAGTTACGGTGTAAAGGCTCTGCCGGTATGAGTCCGCTTCCTTAGCATTGGCCTACATAGACCTGGTAAACAACGTGTTTACCAGGTCTTTCTTACGGCTTGTGATTTAATTATTATCAGGCAAATTAAGGTCTAGCCATTGTTTGCCTAAGCGTTGTTGACAAATCTCTAACCAAGCGCGTGCCGCTAATGATAAGTAGCGCCCATTCCATAGTAATGCAACATCCCAATACAGTTCGGGGTCTCTGATCCGGGTTATATGGGTATCTGGAGTGGCGGCACGGCTGACAAAGGGTTCTGGCAGTAGTGCAATGCCCATGCCAGCTTGTGCCATTGCTGCGACCCAATCCCAATGTCCGCTTTGAGCATGAATGTTAATTTGCAGGCCAGCCTGTGCAAAAGCTAAGCGAAGACTGCGGGTCAGAGCAAAGTCGTCATTTAAGAAAATTAAGGGACTGGCGGCCAACTCGGCCAGAGTGATATGGGGGCGCAAGTGTTTAAAACAGCTTTTGTGACCCATGGCCCAGACTTCATGGCGCGCAACCGGACTGCATGTGATGGCCGGATCAGGATTGATAGGTAAGATGCTCATACCCATTTCCAGCCCGCCATTACTGACCAATGCTTCTATACCCATGCCGGTGTCTTCGTGCAGGTTCAATTCAATGTGTGGATAGGTAGACGTAAACTGCTGCAGCACTTCGGTAAACAGTATGTTAATCATGGGCGGAATGCCAATATCTAATCGACCGCGCTGCAAGGCTTGTACTTCGTGCAGTTCAGTGTGGAGACGTTGCACTCTTTGCAAGATGTCTTGTGCCTGCTCCATGACAACGCGCCCGCAATCGGTAAGTTGAAACTGTCTGTGGTCACGAATCAGCAAGGGCTCGCCTAGACTGCCCTCCAACTGCCGAATCATTTTGCTAATGGTCGATTGGGTGACACCTAAGCTTTTTGCTGCAGCGGTGAAGCTGCGTAGCTTAACGGTCTCAACAAAGTAACGTAGGGAGCGTAGATCCATACAGAATCTTTTAAGTGGTCATGAACAAAACGACTTTATATCATGCCTTGTATTCATTGTGTCGATGCTAAGCTGCAGGCATATGAAAGAAGCACGGTATAGCTGGCTCTTTCTAACAAGAAAATCTGAAAAAATTCAGGGCCTGCTGCATTAGGCACAGATTACCTGCTTACAGGAGCACAAGATGTACACCGAGCGTATACGCTATCCGCAACTCTTGAATAAAGTTATGACCGCCGATCAGGCGGTAGAAAGTATTCAAGATGGCATGACAGTAGGTATGAGTGGTTTTACTCGTGCAGGAGATTGTAAAGCTGTACCGCAGGCCTTGGCTCGTAAGGCGAGCACTGGCCGCTTAAAGCTCAATTTGTTAACGGGGGCCTCGTTGGGGCACGATAGTGATGCAGTTATGGCGCAAGCTGGTGTATTAGCTAAGCGTATGCCTTTTCAGGTGGACCCAACACTACGTAAAAAGATTAATCAAGGCGAGGTCTTGTTTATTGATCAGCACTTGTCCTTGACTGCCGAACAGTTGCGTAGCGGACATATACCTGCGATTGACGTTGCTGTCGTCGAGGCGGTGGCGATTACCGCAGAAGGGGCGATTGTTCCTAGTACCTCGGTGGGTAATAGCGCTAGCTTTGTACAGCAAGCAAAACAGATTATTGTTGAAATTAACCTTAGCATGCCGTTAGCTTTAGAAGGCTTGCATGATATCTACGTACCTGAAGCGAGACCTGGACGTCAACCGATTGCGCTGACTCAGGTAGGACAGCGTATTGGCAGCACAGCCATTGCTATCGATCCCGAACGTATCGTTGGTATTATTATCACGCATACCCCTGATAGCTACTCTACCGTGACGCCGCCCGATGGTGAGACACAGGCAATCGCAGGGCATATTGTGCGCTTTTTGGAGCAAGAAGTTGCGCAAGGCAAGCTTGGCCCTTCCTTGCTACCTTTGCAGGTGGGTATAGGAAACATCGCTAATGCAGTGACATATGGCTTGTTAGATTCGCCATTTCACGACATGACCATGTATTCAGAAGTGCTGCAAGACAGTGCTATTGCTCTGCTAGATTCAGGGCAATTAAGTTTTGCTTCTGCCTCTTCCTTGACCTTGTCAGCAGAAAAAACTCAGCACTTCCTAGAAAATCTAGAGCAATATCGCGATAAGGTGGTACTGCGCCCTCAAGAAATTAGCAATCACCCTGAGCTGGTGCGTCGTTTAGGGGTTATCGCAATCAATACGGCTCTAGAGTTCGATATCTACGGGAATGTGAACTCTACACACGTTTGTGGCACACAAATGATGAACGGTATAGGTGGCTCCGGTGACTTTGCCCGTAATGCACATTTAGCATTTTTTGTGAGTAAGTCTGTCGCAAAAAATGGTGATATTTCTAGCGTGGTGCCTATGGTTTCTCATGTGGATCATACCGAGCACGATGTGGATATTCTGGTTACTGAGTGGGGCTTGGCCGATTTACGAGGTTTGGCACCACGAGAGCGAGCCTTGTTGGTCATCGAGCATTGTGCTCATCCGGATTATCGCACTGAACTCTTGGATTATTACCAGCGTGCCTGTAAGCGTGGCGGGCATACACCCCATATTTTACACGAAGCTTTGTCTTGGCATGACCGTTTTCAAGCAACAGGGTCTATGCATGTAGCACAACCCGAACTGGAGATGGTATAGATTTCAGGTGGTAGTTTGTTTGTAAGTCAGTCTACAAACAGTTAAGCAGTGAGTCTCCAGCCTGTTTGCCCCTGGCCCCATAAGGTCAGGGGTTTTTTTGCTCTTTTATTTTGACCTATGACAAAGATAGTTCCTTAGCTATACTAATTGGTCTATTGCACTTTGTTTCGTTGAGGCTGTTATGTTTACTGGCTTAAGCGCTTTTCCATTAGCGCCATTGCACGAAGAGAAACTAGACGAAAAATCCTTGGTGGGATTGGTCGAGCGGTTAGCACAAGCTAAGGTAGATTCCATTGGTGCATTGGGATCTACGGGCAATTATGCCTATTTTAGCCGCGGCGATCGACGCCGAATAACAGAGCTTAGCGTACAACATGCGGACTCTATTCCTGTTTTTGTGAGTATAGGAGACACACGTTTACAGCAGGTGTTGAGATTAGCCGAGGATGCGCAGCAGGTGGGAGTCCGGGCGCTTATGTTAGCGCCAGTATCGTATCAACCACTGTATCCTGACGAGGTCTATGATCTCTATGAAACGGTGACTCGACATATTTCTGTACCTTTGGTCATCTACGATAACCCTCGCACAACGCGTTTTGAGTTCAGCGTCGAATTGATGCAAAGCATCGCTGCTCTGCCACACGTGAGCTCAATCAAGTTAGGTGGGATGACGCAGGATATGATGGCTATGCGGGCGCGCATCGCGCACTTAAAGCAGGGGCTACCGTCGCACGTAAGTGTGGGTGTAAGCGGTGATGGGGTAGCGATCGAGGGCTTGTACGCAGGTTGTGAGCTCTGGTATAGCGCGTTGGCTGGTTTGTTGCCACAACTTAGTTTGCGTATTTTGCAGGCAGTCCGAAATAATGATCATGCGCAACTTAGCGATTTATCAGCACGCATGCAGCCTGTATGGGACTGCTTTGCGCGTTTTGGCGGTGGCCTGCGGACGGTGGCAACCTTAGCCGTGCTATTGGGTCGAGTAAGAAGTAGTGTTTTGCCTGCGCCATTACGATTGCTGCCTGTGCTAGAGCAAGACTTATTGCGTCAATGGTTGCTGGATATGCAGGAGTTAGCGGCTTAAGGTATGTGTATGGGGCGTTAGTCTATGTTGCGTATTTTGCTTCGTATAGTTTCACCCACTTTGATACTCATTTAACGCTAAAATAATATTTTGTCGCGTCAGGCGAGGAAGCCGTGCTAGAGCAGCTAGGAATCATCAATTTTTGGGCCTTTGTGCTCGGTACAGTCTTTATTGTGATCTTGCCTGGTCCCAATTCCCTGTACGTATTATCTACCGGTGCTGGGCACGGCGTACGAGAAGGCTACAAAGCTGCTTTGGGTGTGGTGGTGGGGGATCTTATACTCATGACCTTAACGGCCTTAGGCGCTGCCTCAGTACTAAAAACGATGCCGCTCATGTTTATGGCAGTGAAGTACTGCGGCGCTGCCTATCTATTTTACTTAGGATTGCGTTTATTGCAGACGGTCATACAGCGACCCAAAGTGGTTGTGACTGTTGATACACGTTCCTCGCGTCACGGACGGTTTCATAAAGCGTTGTTCTTAAGCTTGCTTAATCCTAAGGCTATCTTGTTTTTTTTGTCTTTTTTTGTGCAGTTCGTCGATCCCAGTGCAGGGCATACAGGGTGGGCTTTTTTAGTGCTAGGTATGGTGGTCGAAGCCATTAGCTTTAGTTATTTGTCTTTATTGATATTTGGCGGGGATCGTTTGGCTGAGGTATTTCGAAAGCATCAGAACTTGACGCGTTTGGGTAATGGTTCAGTGGGTGTATTGTTTATGGGTTTTGCCGCTCGTATGGTGGCTGAGTAATCCCCTCTGGTTTGAGTAAAGGAATAAGACGATGAGTAGCAAAATCCGTGTAGGTATTGCCGGGTATGGTAATTTGGGGCGTGGCGTGGAGTTAGCGCTGTCGCAGAACGCTGATATGGAGTTAGTGGCAGTTTTTACTCGGCGTGACCCTACTGCCGTCAATTTATTCAATCAGCAGGTGCCTGTTTATGATCTGGCTCAGATCGAACAGCATCGTGCCGCCATTGATGTCTTGATACTCTGTGGTGGTTCTAAAAATGACTTGCCTGAGCAAGGGCCACTGTTAGCGCAGTGGTTCACAACGGTTGACAGCTTTGATACGCATGCACGTATCCCAGAGTATTATGCAGCGGTGGATGCCAGTGCTCAGGCGGCTAAAACTACCGCTTTGATTGCCGTGGGGTGGGATCCAGGCCTGTTCTCCTTAAATCGTGTCTTTGGTGAGGCGGTGCTGCCGCAAGGAGAGACCTACACTTTTTGGGGTAAAGGTTTGAGCCAAGGACACTCTGATGCTGTTCGCCGTGTACCAGGCGTAAAGGGTGGAGTTCAGTACACCTTGCCAATTGATGCCGCTGTGCAACGGGTACGCGACGGTGAGCAACCCACACTAAGCACGCGTGAGAAGCACCGTCGTCAGTGTTTTGTGGTGCTGGCAGAAGGGGCCGATGCAGAGCAAGTACGCCAAGCTATTGTCACGATGCCTGATTATTTCGCTGACTATGACACCGAAGTCAATTTTATTGATGCTGATACCTTAGCACGTGATCACGCAGCCATGCCACACGGTGGTTTTGTGATTCGTAGTGGGCAATCTGCAGCAGGTACTCAGCAAGTAGTAGAGTATTCGTTGGCGTTGGGCAGTAATCCAGAGTTTACCTCGAGCGTATTAGTGGCTTATGCGCGTGCTGCGTTTAGACTGCAACGCATGGGGCAGTATGGTGCAAAGACCGTGTTTGACGTGGCGCCAGGCCTGTTGTCTGCACGCTCAGCGGCTGAACTCCGTAAAGATTATCTGTAATATGTGCTCACAGACCTTGTGTCAAGGTCTGTGTTGGGAGTGCGACATAGCTCAGTAAATACAGAGTAGAATGTCGCCTTAACTACGTTTAGGAAGCTCGGTATGCGTTTGCTCATTGCTTTATTGCTACCTTGGTTAACTTTTTTCACCATAGGCCGGCCTTGGTCTGGAATTATTTGCTTGTTATTACAGCTTACGCTCATAGGCTGGATTCCCGCTGCTATTTGGGCGGTGTACGCGTTGAGTCAGTATAAAACTGACAAAAAAATAGAGGCTGCCTTGGGACGACGCAACTAAGCTCATCCTTTTGATCGTTGTGTATTAAAAGCGGCCTGTATGCTTACTGGCCGCGCCGCTCTTTTATTATATCTCTGTCATGACACCCCGCCTTGAACTTAAAGGTATCACGAAGGCTTACCCTTCCGTGATCGCTAACGATAATATTGACCTACGGGTGATGCCCGGGGAAATTCACGCGGTGCTGGGGGAAAACGGAGCGGGTAAATCCACCCTGATGAAAATCATCTATGGCGTGGTTAAACCGGATCGAGGACAGATATTATTTGATGGCGAGCCCATACAAATTGCTAGCCCCGCTGCTGCCAGACAGCTCGGTGTTGGTATGGTTTTCCAGCACTTTTCTTTATTTGATACCTTAACGGTAACGGAAAATATAGCTCTAGGGCTGCCTGCCAGTACCAATATGCGCGAGCTAGAAGCACGTATTGCTGAAACAGCACAGCAATATGGGTTGGATTTAGATCCTCAGCGGTACGTGCACACCTTGTCAGTGGGGGAGTGTCAGAGGGTCGAAATTGTACGGGCTTTGCTCGGCAAGCCTAGATTGCTCATTTTGGACGAGCCTACTTCGGTGTTGACGCCTCAAGCCGTACAACGGCTGTTCGATACGTTAAGGCAGTTGGCAGCAGAGGGCTGTAGCATTGTTTATATTAGCCACAAGCTAGATGAAATACGTCAGCTTTGTCATGCATGCACGGTAATACGGGGCGGCAAGATGGCAGGTAACTGCGACCCGCGTCAGGAAAGCTCAGCCAGCTTGTCACGGTTAATGATAGGTCGTGAGCCAGCCGGCTTGGGGAAGCGTCATGCGCAGCAAGGCCAAGTGTTAATGCAAGTAGAGCAGTTGTGCTTACCGAAGGCGCATGCCTTTGCCTGTGAACTAGAGGCTATTTCCTTTGTATTGCACGCTGGCGAGATCTTGGGGATAGCCGGAATTTCCGGCAATGGGCAGCAAGAGTTGCTATCAGCGCTTAGTGGCGAGGATCCGCGTACGGCCGAGCAGAGCATCTTATTTCAGGGACAAGCCATCGGGCACAAAGATGCTTTTTGGCGACGAGAGCAAGGCATAGCTTTTGTGCCTGAAGAGCGTTTGGGTCGGGGCGCGGTTCCAGAACTGTCTTTAGCGCAAAATTTACTCTTGTCTCATCAGGGTAAAGCGACGGTACGGCACGGGTTTCTACGCTTTCCATTAATACGAAGGTTGGCCAGCGGAATTATTCAACGCTTTGGAGTGAAAGCGCCTGATGACCATGCTCTGGCCAACAGTCTGTCTGGCGGTAATTTACAAAAATACATTATGGGGCGCGAGATTTCCCGTCAACCCAAGGTGTTGTTGGTTGCCCAGCCCACATGGGGGGTAGATGTAGGAGCTGCCGCACAAATCCATACTGAATTATTAGCACTGCGTGACGCAGGTTGCGCAATTTTATTGATTTCAGAAGAGCTTGATGAGTTGTTTACCTTAAGTGATCGTTTGCATGTGATTGCCAAAGGACGCTTATCCCCACCGCTACTCACTGCGCAGGCCAGTGTGGATCAAATAGGGCAGTGGATGAGTGGCTTATGGGAGGAGCAACATGCTTAGCCTAGAGAATCGCCCTAACCCCTCAAGCTGGATGGCTTTTTGCTCACCGCTACTGGCGGTGCTGTTAACAATGTTGGTGGTGGGGATATTATTTGCCCTGATGGGCACTAGCCCATGGGATGGCTTACGGGTATTTTTTTTCGAACCCATTAAAGATCAGCATGGTTGGGCGGAAGTGGGGCTCAAGGTCATTCCTCTATTATTAATTTCAGTAGGATTGGCGATCTGCTTTCGAGCCAATATATTTAATATTGGCGCTGAAGGTCAGTTGATCGTAGGGGCTATTTTTGCCGGTGCCTTTATTTTGCAATTTGATAGCGGTGATAATGGCGGTTTTTGGTGGGTGTCCGGGGCCCTGATCTGTGGCGTGCTGGGCGGAATGTTCTGGGCAGGTATTACAGCTTTTTTACGAGACTATTTCAATACTAATGAAATTCTAGTGTCGTTAATGCTGGTTTATGTGGCGCAGCACTTACTTAGCTTTTTAGTGCATGGAGCCTTGATGGATCCGGATGGGTTTGGTTTTCCGCAGTCTAGCCTATTTAATGATGGTTTTCTATTGCCAGCCTTAATTGACGGCACACGTCTGAATGTAGCCATCGTCTTGTCAGGCTTAGCAGCCATCGTTGCTTGGGTATATCTTAATCGTAGCATGCCTGGTTTTCGTCTGCGGGTTGGTGGAATGGCGCCCCTTGCCGCTCGCTATGCTGGATTTTCCTCACGTCGGGCCTTATGGATATCCCTTTTGGCTTCAGGTGGTTTGGCTGGTTTAGCTGGCGCGGCAGAAGTGATGGGCCCTATAGGTCAATTAACACCGTCTGTGTCCCCTGGCTACGGCTTTGCCGCCATTATTGTGGCGTTCGTTGGCCGTTTGCATCCCATCGGAGTCATTTTTTCTTCGTTTATTATGGCCTTGATTTACATTGGTGGTGAGCTAGCACAAAGCAGGCTGGGAATGCCCAATGCCATTAGCGGCATCTTTCAGGGCATATTATTGTTTTCACTGCTGATTTGTGATGTCTTCATTACTAAGCGGCTAGTCTGGAGAAAATAATGGATGCAGCTCCTCTTATTGCGGCCAGTATCAATGCCGGTACACCGTTAATGTTAGCAGCCCTTGGTTTGCTCATGAATGAGAAATCAGGCGTGATTAATCTCGGGTCTGAAGGCATGATGCTAATGGCTGCAATTGTCGGTTTTGCTACGGCCGTCAATACGGGTAGTGCAGAGCTAGGTTTTATGATGGCCGCCCTCACCGGTATGGCCATGGCCGCTTTTTTTGCGGCGTTAACAGTGTGGCTGGGCACGAACCAAATTGCGACGGGCTTGGCCTTATCGCTATTTGGAGTGGGCGTCTCGGCCTATATAGGCATACCGTATTCGGGTAGCTCGCTGCAAGTGCACAAAGTAGGCATACCTTTTTTACGGGATATCCCTTTTCTAGGGCCGGCCTTATTTCAGCAGCATTATATGGTCTATGTGTCGTGGGCATTGTGTGCCCTGATCGCCTGGTTTTTATTACGTACCCGTGCGGGGTTGGTTCTACGAGCAGTAGGCGAGTCTCCTTCTTCAGCACACTCACTAGGCTACAATGTACGCCTTATCCGTTTGGGTGCCTTACTGTTTGGTGGCGCTTGTTGTGGTGTGGCCGGCGCGTTTATTTCTCAAGTTTATACCCCTATGTGGGCCGAGGGTATGGTGGCAGGGCGTGGTTGGATTGCCTTAGCGCTGACCACCTTTGCCACATGGCGGCCGTTTCGCGTGCTGTTAGGTGCTTACCTATTTGGTGGCGTCACAATTTTTACTTACCACGCACAAGCCATGGGGGTGCCTATTGCTTCGCAACTGCTTTCTATGGCGCCATACCTTGCAACCATTGTGGTTTTGGTGCTGATCTCCCGAAACGCCAATTGGATCAGGCTAAACATGCCCGCTTCCTTAGGCAAAAGTTTTAATCCTAATAATTAAAGGACTGCCATGTCTGGTCAATTTTTGCGTAATGTGCTTTTGGCTGCTGCGGTAGCAGCGCCTGTAACGCTAGTGTCTACAGCGGCTCAGGCCGAGGAACCACTAAAAGTGGGTTTTGTCTACGTTAGCCCTATCGGTGAAGCCGGTTGGACCTGGCAGCAAGACATAGGCCGTAAGGAAATGGAAGAGGCTCTGAAAGGTAAAGTGGTTACCCAGTACGTTGAAAACGTGCCTGAAGGTGCGGATGCCGAGCGCGTTATTCGTGACTTGGCTCAGCAAGGTAATAAATTGATTTTCACTACTTCATTTGGCTATATGAACCCTACTCAAAAAGTAGCCAAACAGTTTCCTGATGTGAAGTTTGTCCATTCAACGGGTTACAAAACAGCTCCTAACGTGGCAACGACTAACGCTCGTTTTTACGAATCACGTTATTTAGCGGGGGTTTTGGCGGGAAAAATGACCGAGTCAAACATTATCGGTTATGTAGGGGCTTATCCCATTCCTGAAGTATTGCAAGGCATTAATGCTTTTGCTACCGGCTTGCGTAGCGTGAACCCTGATGCAGAGGTTCGGGTGGTATGGGCGAACACTTGGTACGATCCAGGTAAAGAGCGGGATGCAGCAGTGACTTTGCTGAGTCAGGGTGCGGATGTGGTGACTCACCACACTGACTCCACGGCAACAGTGCAGGCAGCAGAAGAGGCAGGCAAGTACGCTATTGCTTACCACTCTGACATGTCACGCTTTGCGCCTAAGGCACAATTGGCGGCCGTCACCCATCACTGGGGTAAGTATTTCACCGACAAAGCTACTGAAGTGCTAGAGGGCACTTGGCAGGCTGATGGTACATGGGGTGGTATAGATAGCGGAATGGCCGAGTTGGAAGGTTTTGGCCCGGAAGTGCCTGCTGAGGTGAAAGAGTTTGTTTTGGCTAAAAAAGCGGAAATTGCCGCTGGCACATTACAGCCTTTTGCTGCTCCTGTGGTAGATAACGAAGGTAAAGTGCGTTTAGAAGCGGGGCATTTAGATGATGATGCCTTGAATCGCATGGACTACTATGTGCAAGGTGTAGCAGGAAAATTGCCACGAAAATAAGCCAAATTGGTAGATAAGGCTAATAAAACGGATCAGCTGAATGCTGATCCGTTTTTCTTTTACTGTTGGACAGCACGCTCGCGTAGCAAACGGTGTGAACGATGCCGCCAACGTAGCGTCAATAAGACGGCCACGATAGATAATCCAGTAATTAAGCCTATCCAGATACCTACCCCGCCCATTCCGAGCTTAAATGCCAAGAAGGCGCCTATGGGTACGCCTAGTACCCAATAACCTAATAAGGCCAACAGCATAGGGGTGCGCGTGTCATGCAAGCCACGCAGCATGCCAGCCGCGACAGCTTGGGCACCGTCACTTATCTGAAATAGGGCGGCAAGTGTAATGAATTGAGCGGCTAAAGCAATTACGACTAAGTTTTGCGGATCTTCCACATCGAGGAAAATGCCCACTAATAGGCTAGGAAATAGCCATAGGAAACAGGCAGAAATGCACATATAGCCGACGCCTAAGGTATAGGATGTCCAACCGGCTAGCGCCGCGGATTGGGGCTGCATACGGCCAGCCGCTAGACCCACACGTATGGTGGCCACCTGACCAAAACCGAGGGGAATCATATAAGAAATGGCTGATATTTGCATGGCAATCGCGTGGGCAGCTAGCTCATCCTTACCAATCAGCCCCATCATCATGACAGCAGCATAAAAGACCATGGTTTCTAGGGTAAAGGTAATTGCAATAGGGATGCCCAGTTTCCACATTTCCCATAGTACCTTGCCTTGTATCTGAGTCAGATGATGAAACACATGATAACGGCGGAAGTGGGGTTGGCGTATGATGATCCAAATCATGCTCGTACACATAAAGGCACTGGCTAATCCGGTGGCAATTCCCGCACCTTCAACCCCCAAGGCGGGCAAACCAAAATGTCCGAATACTAAGGCGTAGCCAAGTAGAGCGTTGACAATAATTGCTGCACTGGCGATCAGTAACGACCACAGTGGCTTTTCCATAGCGGCTAAAAAAGAGCGTAGTACGATGTAAGCCAAGTAGGGCAGTAGCGCCCACTGTAAGCTATGCATGTATTGCTGAGCTTGTCGAGCAGCAGCGGGGTCTTGCTCCATGAGCAATAGAATGGGTTCTACGTGCCATAGTAAAAACCAAATAGGTAAGCAAATCAGCAGGGCGCTGAGTAGGCCATGGCGCAAAATGCTTTGCACACCGCGCACATCATGACGATTTTTACCTAAGGTACTGGCCAGCATGGGGATAACAGCAGATACCAAACCCATGCTAAAAATCATGCAAGCTTGATATAAGCTTGCCGCCAGTGAGGCGGCGGCTAGGTCATCCGCTCCAAGTTGACCGATAAAAACCAAGTTGGTGGTGAGTAAGGCTATTTGCGCTAAGTTGGTGAGAATAAGAGGCGCACCTAAGCGACAGGAGGCGATGAGTTCAGGCCGCCAGCCAGTATGCCAGTTGGAGCTAGATGACATGGAAAAGTTACGATTTAGGCAATACGCGGAAGCGACCAGGTACTGATAACATGCGCTACGGGGTCACCGCCTAGGGCAGGCACTAGGGTAGCGTCACCGGCACAGATTCGCCCTGTTTTCAGTATTTTGGCGTGAGCAAGTATGCCGCCAGTAGGTGCTTTACGCAAAAAATTGATGCTCAGACTAGATGTTACCGCATCGGCATTACCTGTAGCACCTACTACCGCCGCATAAAGTGCTAGGTCTGCCAAACCCATCAGCATGGGGCCGGCCACCATACCCCCTAAACGCTGATGAGAACTTCGATCAGGCAAGAGTAGGGTAGCAGAGTCTGCGCCAATACTAATCACCTCTATGTCTAATATGGCGGCGAAAGGGTGCAAGTCGGCAAGTAGTTGACGAAACTGCGCCACACTTATTTTTCCTGGATGGGGCTGATTAGTGGTTGTCGTTATGTTCATGATCAAAAGAGTTGTCGTTATTGCTTGCATTGACTGTAGCAGCTTGTACAGTAAGCGACAGTCATATTGATTACTGTATGAGCAGCGCTCTCATAGTACACTTTACCGCTATGTTTTGTTTTTCGCCTAGGCTCACTAGCCGGTATTTTTCTTGGACCGTCGTTATCGTCACGCTGGCGATGATGGTGCGTGCGTGGATACCGCTGGGATATATGCCTGCGCAGCATAGCCCTTACCCACACCTTACTTTTTGTCATGTGGGATTGAATGCAGCACAACAATCATTACTTGGTTTACTTGAAGCAGACGAGCAACACCATTACCTTGATACGAGCCAGCACTGCCTGTTTTCAGCACAGGCCCAGTCGGGCTGGTTAAAAACTAGCGGCGGTGCGCTATTTGGGCCTGCATTACTACCAGTATTTCGTCTAGCTTGGCTGCCTGCTTTTCAATTCCAAACGATACCCACTGTTTATTCTAGTTTATGGGCACGCGCCCCTCCTGTAGTACGTGTTTTGAGCTAAATATCAATATTTTTTACCACGTACGGAGTTACTTTCATGAATCAATGGATTTTTTTGGCTGCTACCTTGGCTTTTTCCCCTGCAGTGCTGGCACAGCATCATGGCGCTGCTCACCAGCACGATCATCAATCAGGGGCCCATCACAGTACCGCTACTGCGCAGTTTGATAAGGCTAGCCTTAATACTCAAGTGCATGTCGAAAAGTGTTGGGTGCGTCTCTTACCAGGAACCGTACCATCAGCTGCCTATTTCACGGTACATAACCAAGGGCAGCAGGATACTGCCGTTATTGCTGCGCGTTCGTCGGCGCACGCCGATGTGATGGTGCACGAAACTACGCATAAAGATGGTATGAGTCATATGGGTCATACGGCCAGTGTAGCGATACCTGCAGGCACAGCAGTAGGCTTTGAGCCAGGTGGTTTGCATGTCATGCTAGAGCAGGCAACTCAACCCTTACAGCAGGGCGGCACGATACAGTTAGAGTTGCTGTACGCTGATCATACTAAAACCGTCACAACATGTGAGTTACGTTCACCCAAAACGCAGTCTTATTGATAACGCTTTACTAAAGCATGGTTAAGGTACGCCTTAGCCTTTTTCCTTCAGGCAGTCTAGCACTGCCTGGTTAAACGCTTTGGGGTTAGCTAAGTTCATTCCGTGTGCCGCATGCTCGATAACAATTTTATTCAAGGGCGTTTGTTGCTGCGCGATCAACTGCATGCAGTAATGGTAACGGGTTGGGCTTTGTTCTCCGGTAATGAAGTACAGGGGTACGTCAGCCTCGCGTAAAAAATGCAAGTCGACCTCAGCCCTACCTTCTTGCTGTTGCAATGGTAGAGTATTGGCGTTGTCTGCGACCATTTGCTTGAACCAGCGGGCCATTTGTCGCCATGTGCCCGAACCATTTACAGTATCAATAAATAGGGTTAGGGCTTCTTCCTGAGAGTTTGTCTGTAAGCGTTGTACGACTTGGTCCAATAAAGGCTGGCTCGAGTATTGGCTACCTGTGGGCAAGCCGGGATCAGCCAGAACTAGGCTGAGGACTTGTGTGGTATACAAGCGATAAAGCTCTAAGGCTACGTGTGCACCCCTTGAGTGGCCAAGGATATGTACGCATTGATTGGGGTAATACTGCTGTAGTAGCGAGAGTAGGTCTTGGGCATGAGTGTGCGCGCTAAACCCCAGGTTACTGGGAGCGTTGGGCCAATAGTTGCGCAAGCTTGGTGCTATGACGGTGTAATGTTCAGACAGCTCAGGAATTTGCCAACGCCAATAACGCCAGTCGCATAAAGAACCATGTATCAGCAGTAGTAGCGGGCCTTGGCCCGATACGATGGCGTGATACTGGTATTGACGGGCGTTAAAAGCTTGTTGTAAGCCTACTAACTCTTTCATATGCCTTGCTACGGAGGGATATTACTCGAGCAATTTCAATCGGCTGCGGGCTGTGTCGGCAGCTTCCGATTGTGGGTACTCTTTCACAATACGTTGTAGTAGCGATTTAGCACCGTTTAAATCGTTCAGTTCTATTTGGCAAGAGGCGGCTACCATTAACGCATCGGCGGCATGTGTAGACTGAGGGGCTTCTTTAGCCAAGCTTTGTAGTGTCTGGGAGGCTAATTTGTAGTCGCGGAGTGCATATAGGCTGCTGCCGTGATAGAAGCGCACGTCGTCGCGTAAAACACTACTTGGGTAGGCATCTAAGAAAGCGCTTAAGCTTGCAGCGGCTTCTTGGTATTGGCCTGCTCGATAAAGATCCATAGCGCTATCGTAAACGGCCTGCTCTTGTGGGTCGTTGGCGGTCATACCTGAATCGTTGTTGTTATTGTTAGATTGACGCAGGTTATTAGTTTCCCAACTGAGTTTTTCCACCTGACCTCGTAGTGTCACGATTTCAGCTCTTAAGCTGTCCACCTGAGCGGCCAAATTCAAACGAGCTTGCTGGTTTTGTTCGCGCATCTGTTGCATTTGTTGACGCAACTCGAGAATCGCGCGGCGTGCTTCATCATCTGCAAAGGCTTGGGCAGGCAAGTAAGCTAACAGGGCTAGACTAAGAGCAGCCAAGCGTACGGGCTTGAAATAAGCGTGCATAAAGAAATCCTGTACCAGTAAAAACGCCGCGGCACAAAAAGGCCACGGCGTTGGGACCGCATTAAGTCGGGCAGAGATTAACGTTGGTAAACGATATCCGCACGACGGTTTTCAGCGTAATCAGCCTCTGTGGTGCCGAGTGCTTTAGGGCGCTCTTTACCGAAGCTAATCGCTTCAATTTGATTGTTGTTTACGCCTAACAGGTTCATCATGCGCGCTACTGCATCAGAGCGACGCTGACCTAGTGCTAGGTTGTACTCGGTACCGCCACGGGCATCGGTATTGCCTTCAATGCGTACTGTCTGCTGTGGATGGCTGCTTAGGTAAGAAGCATGCATCTCAACCAGGTTGCGGTATTGATCCGGTACTGCGTAACCGTCAAAGTCAAAGTACACAGAGCGCTGTTGCGCCAATGGGCTTTGAGGATTGAACGGATCCATTATTTGACCAGTGCTAGCAGAGTCGGAGCCAGTGCCGCTGCCAGTGCTGGAACCTGCTGTTTCGTCCAGAGGCACCGAACTACATGCAGCTAAAGCGGCGGTAATTACGGCAATGGATAAACTTTTAAAAATGCGCGAGCTCATTTGAATTCCTTTGAAAAAGAGTCACACAGGATGTCAGTTGGTAAATGGTCCCCAGGTGGGTTCGCGAACTTTGCCGTTCAAGGACGAGAGGGTCTGACGTACTCGACCATCCACCGATGTGACAGCTAAAACACTGCGTCCCCCCTGAACAGAGCTATACAAGATCTGCATCCCATTAGGGGCAAAACTCGGAGACTGATCGTCGGGACCTGTCGTCAGTAGTTGCTCGGCTCCTGTTGCCATATCTTGAATGGCAATTCGGAATGCACCGTTTCTGCGTGTGACGTATACAAGACTAGTACCGTCTGCAGAGACCTCCGGTGAGATATTGTAACTCCCGTTAAAGGTTATGCGTTGTGCATCGCCTCCATTTAGGTCAACTTTATAAATATTTGGTGCGCCACCACGATCGCTTACAAATACTAAGGAGCGTCCGTCGGGGGTAAAAGCGGGCTCAGTGTCGATGAGTGGTGAGCGCATTACACGACGCAAACCAGAGCCATCACTATTGATCGTATAGATCTGAGAAATGCCATCTCGAGACAGCACAATTGCCAGTTCATGCCCGTTTGGGGCCCATGCAGGGCTACTGTTGTTGCCTTTGAAGTTGGCTAAGGGCTCACGATGTCCCGTTGCAAGGGTCTGTACATAGATCACTGGCTTGTCATTTTCGAAGCTGACGTAGGCTAGTTTTTTTCCGTCAGGAGACCATGCCGGTGAAATAATTGAGTGCTTTGAGCGCAGCATTACCTGTGGATTTTGGCCGTCGGAGTCTGCAATTTGTAACTCATAGCTGTTGCCTGTTTGCAACACATATGCCAGTCTAGTAGAGAAAACCCCACGTACCCCCGTGATTTTTTCATAAATACGGTCAGCAATTTGATGGGAAATACGGCGTAACTCTTTTTCTGATCCTGCAAAGGCCACTGCATCAATTTGGGTCTGGCGTACCGTATCCACTAAGCGGTAGCTCACGGAATATTGACCAGAATTACCGCTGACCGAACCATAAGCGAGATAGTCTGCTCCGCGGTTACGCCATTCATCGTAACTAATACTACTATCCACGTTTAGGTTGGCGCCGGTGGCGTTAATGAGTTGGAACTGGCCTGAGCGGGTGAGGTCAGCGCGGATAACTTCAGCGATGGATTGCGAGGCTGGGTTATCAGCAAAGTCGGCAATCGCGATAGGGTACTGGGTAGCACCCACCCCAGAAATATCGACGCGTAGTTGGGCTTGAGCGGGCTGGCTAATAATGAGGCCTGAAGCCATAGCTAGCAGCCCTGAGACCATTGCCCGCCAAGGACGGCGTACTCTGGCCAGAGTTGGGTTTGCGGCGGTCATTATGCAATCTCCTGATTATTCAAACATACGGTAATCACCATCAATATATGAAGGATACTTACCATTGGGAGGTTTTGGGAACGGGTTGCACTTGGCAATACCTTTTTCTACGGCATCATCGAATTGAGTAATACCGGAGGAGCGTAAAATTCGGACACTATTAACGTTACCGTTAGGGCTTAAGTCGACACGATACCGTAAAGTGGGATTGCCGCGCACGTCACTGCGTGCAGGGTGATTATAGATAACGCGCGGTCGTACGCAGCTGGCCACAAGGGCGCCGTAGCCAGTGTTGCCACCACCGCCACCTGCTTGATTGCGATCAGCGTTTCCACCTGGGCGTCCTGGCGTGCCTTCACGCATGGCTTGGCGAAACGCTTCTTCTTTGGCTTTACGGTCAGCCTCTGCTTTGGCAGCGGCGGCTGCCTTGGCTTTACGCTCAGCTTCTGCTTTGGCCTTGCGGTCTGCTTCTTCTTTCTCTTTACGTTCAGCGTCTGCCTTGGCCTTGCGGTCTGCTTCTTCTTTCTCTTTGCGTTCAGCTTCTGCCTTGGCTTTGCGATCGGCCTCTTCCTTGGCTTTACGTTCTGTTTCGGCTTTGGCTTTGCGGTCAGCCTCTTCCTTGGCTTTACGCTCAGCTTCCGCTTTGGCCTTACGCTCTGCTTCTTCTTTCGCTTTACGTTCGGCGGCTAACTGAGCCAGTCGCTCTCGTTCAGCCTTTTCTTGGCGTGCTTTCTCTAGCGCGATTTCAGGGTCGACCTCTATCTTGGGTTCGGGCTCTTGAACAGGCGGAGGCGTAGGCTCAGGCTCAGGTTCGGGAGTAGGCTCGGGCTGGGGGGGAGATGGAGGTGTTACTTCAGGCTCTGGGGCAGGCTGCTCTTGAGGCTCGGAACTTTGAGTGGGTTCAATAACTTCGCTGACATCGCCTGCATCAGGAGCATCTCCATCCATCCATAGCTCGACCTGGACAGCATCGGGTGTTTTGGGGGCAGAAGTCCAGAGGCCAATCAGCAAAGCCAATAGGATCGCGCCATGCAATAGCAAGGCGTACAACAGCCCTCGGCGGTCGTCGTCTTGCTGGCCGCTGCGATGCGAGCCTGAGGAGCGTAGAGAAATTTTTTTCTGCTTCATTCAAATAAGACGTTTGTCAGTGGCTTGGTCACGCTGTGTAAGTCTCCGGTGCCTTAAGGCTTGGTGGAATCATCGGCGCCTTGATCGACCAACAGGCCTAGGCGAGTAATTCCATTGGAGCGTAAAGTATCCATGATTTTCATGACGTCTTCGTAAGGTACCTTGCCGTCAGCGGCAATGACTACTGGGCTGTCAGGCCCAATGCGGCTGCGCACTTCATCAAGGAGTTGTTCTTTACTGATATTTTGGAATTCTGACCCTGCATCACGCACGCGGATGGCGAGTTGCCCCTCTTTGTTGATTTGTAACTCAACGGGAGTCGCTGGCACTTCAGAAGCTTGCCCTACGGAAGGCAGCTCGACCAAGCCCGGAGTGATCATGGGCGCAGTCACCATAAATATAACTAATAGCACCAACATCACGTCGATGTATGGCACAACGTTGATCTCGTTTTTGATGCGCCGATTGGCTCGGCGCGAATTGCCACGCATAGAGGGCATTAATTCACCTGTCGTTGCAAGATATTCAGAAACTCATCAATAAAACCTTCAAAGCGAACAGCTACCCGATCAATTTCATTTGTGAAGCGGTTGTAGGCAACAACAGCCGGAATAGCAGCGAACAAACCGATTGCCGTAGCGATCAGTGCTTCTGCAATGCCTGGGGCGACGGAAGCTAATGTAGCTTGCTGCATGCCGGAAAGGCCGATAAAGGCATGCATAATCCCCCAAACGGTGCCTAACAGGCCAATGTAGGGGCTGACTGAGCCTGCGGACGCTAGGAAATTTAAGCGGGTTTCCAAATTGTCGATTTCACGCTGGTAGCTGGCGCGCATAGCCCGGCGTGGGCCGTCTAATGCAGCAGGGCCTGTGGTGTGGTTGCGGCGCGCTTTGATGAACTCGGTCATGCCGGATTCAAATATGCGTGCTAATGCGCCGTGTTCATCTCGACGAGTTGCAATAGACTGTTGTAGTACAGTCAAGTCGCCGCCTGCCCAGAAGTCATCTTCGAAGCGGCGGGTCTGTTCTTGAGTGCGTTTGAGCGTGGTGCGTTTACTAAAAATATAAGCCCACGACAACACAGAAATACCCAAGAGTATCAACATGACCAGTTGCACGGGAACACTGGCATCCAGAAGTAGCGAGAGTAGCGACAGTTCGCTAGTAGCTTGCATGGTCAGTCCTGAACCTTTGACAATAGAGTTCGTAAATTAAGATCAAATTTGGTTGGACGAAGCGTGTTCGCATCAACACAAACGACTTGGATGGTACTACTACATAACAGTTCCCTTTCCAGCCACGCTTCTTGGTGAAAGTGTATGCTGGCTGCTCCTAGATGTGTAATCTGACTCCGTATGGTCAGTAAGTCGTCTAGAGCAGCGGGTTTGCTGTATTGTATTTCAACTTGCTTAACCACAAACACCCGCTGGGCACTTACGGCTAAGTCTGATTGGTTTACCCCGAGCTGCCTGAGCCATTCTGTGCGCGCGCGCTCGAAGAATTTCAGGTAGTTGGCATAGTACACAATTCCGCCTGCATCGGTGTCTTCGTAATATACGCGAATATGCAGCTCAGAGTCTTTTCGACTAGTTTCGGTTGCCATAGTAAAGTAAGCAGATTATGCACGTTACTGTGTCGTGTTGGGGCACAGTAACGCACTAACTAACATTTATTTAAAGTGTTTGTAGTAGGTCTAACGTAAACGTTGCACCCTGATCTACAGCTACTTTGCTGCTGTCATGAGCACGACGCGTCTGTATTTCAATGATGCCGTCCTTTAACCCTCGGTCACCAATCGTAATACGTACCGGAACGCCTATTAGCTCCCAGTCTGCGAACATATTACCTGGGCGTATATCACGATCGTCCAAAATGACATCGACACCCTGCGCTTGTAACTGAGCATAAAGTTGGTCGGCTTGCTGACGTACGGCATCGCTTTTTTGATAGCCAATAGGGCAAATTACCACTTCAAAAGGAGCAATGGCGCGAGGCCAGATGATTCCCTTGTCATCGTGGTTTTGCTCGATGGCAGCGGCTGAAATGCGGCTGACACCAATACCGTAACAGCCCATTTGCATCAGGGCAGGTTTGCCGTTGGCGTCTAAGAAAGTCGCTTGTAATTTTTTTGAGTAGGTGTCACCGAGAAAAAATACGTGCCCTACTTCGATGCCGCGTTGGATACGCAATTGTCCGCCATTAGGTGCGGGATCACCGTCAACCACGTTGCGTAGGTCGGCCTGTATAGGCTCGGGCAGGTCGCGGCCCCAGTTGACGCCACTGTAATGAAAGCCGGCTTCGTTTGCGCCGCAGATAAAATCGCTCATGTAAGCCACGCTCAGATCAGCGATGACTTGCACCGGCTTGGCGGTGTTGATAGGCCCTAGGAAGCCAGGCTGACAGCCGAAGGTTTCAATAATTTCAGCCTCTGTCGCTAAGCGGTGGCCTTGTTCAAAACCGTCTAGCTTGGATACCTTGATGTCGTTCACTTCGTGGTCACCACGCACCAACAATAACCAGATTTGGGTGTGCGTTTGGCCATCTTCTTCGGTGTCTGTGGCAAGCACTACCGACTTAACGGTGTCTGTCAGAGGGCGATCCAGCAATTGTGCGACCAGCTCGCATTTGGAGGCTTGCGGCGTGGCGACTTTAGTTAAGTCTGACGTCGCAGGAGCACGCTCGTCGTACAAGCAAGGAGCATCAGCCAGCTCAATATTGGCGGCATACTCGCTGTCTGGGTTGTAAACAATAAGATCTTCGCCTGTATCAGCGATTACTTGAAATTCGTGGCTACGCGAGCCACCGATAGAGCCGGTGTCGGCTGCTACAGCACGGAACTCTAAGCCTAAGCGTTTGAAAATGCTCATGTAGGCCTGATACATATTGTCGTAACTGGCTTGCGCGGATTCGGCGTCACGATCAAACGAATAAGCGTCTTTCATGGTGAATTCACGCCCTCGCATTAAACCAAAGCGTGGGCGGCGTTCATCTCGAAACTTCGTCTGAATGTGGTAGAAATTAATGGGAAGTTGGCGCCAACTATGAATCTCGTTGCGTGCAATATCCGTGATGACCTCTTCAGAGGTGGGTTGTAATACAAAGTCGCGTTGGTGGCGATCTTTAATTCTTAATAATTCATCCCCATATTGTTCCCAACGACCTGACTCTAGCCATAGCTCGGCGGGTTGAACCACAGGCATCAGTAGTTCAATAGCGCCGGCTTTGTTCATTTCGTCGCGGATAATGGCTTCTATTTTGCGCAATACCTTCAAGCCCATGGGCATGTAGGTATAGATACCACCGGCCGCACGGCGTATCATGCCGGCGCGGGTCATCAACTGATGGCTAGCAACCTCAGCTTCGGTGGGGGCTTCTTTTAACGTATTAATATGATATTGGCTTGCATGCATGGTAGTGAACTCGTCAGGAACGTATAATCAGTATAATTGTATTGAATTCGTTTAGAGGTGGCCTATGTTGGACCGGGAAGGCTACCGTCCTAATGTTGGAATTATCCTCGTTAATCGTAAAAATGAGGTGTTTTGGGGCAAGCGTGTGCGTGAACATGCGTGGCAGTTTCCGCAAGGAGGCATACAGTACGGTGAAACACCCGTACAAGCAATGTATCGCGAATTGCACGAAGAGGTAGGCTTGCTCCCCGAACATATTCGTATATTGGGACGGACACGAGACTGGCTTCGCTATAACGTACCTAACCATTATGTGCGGCGGGAAGCGCGTGGTCATTACAAAGGGCAAAAGCAGATTTGGTTTCTCCTGCGATTAATAGGGCGTGATTGCGATGTATGTTTACGCTCCACGACCAGTCCTGAATTTGATGCGTGGCGGTGGAGCCATTACTGGGTACCCCTCGATTCTGTGATCGAGTTCAAGCGAGAAGTGTACATGCAAGCGCTCAATGAGTTGTCAGGAATTTTATTTCGGCAGCGACAAGAAAATCGTTACCTGCGTCAACGGTCGCAGGCAAGCAGTAAAGATATCGTGCAGGAGTCAGGCAGACGTGCGCATCCTCTTGGTTGAAGATGAATTGGAAATGGCGGCGTGGCTTGAGCGTGCCTTAGCGCAAAGTGGTTTTTTGCCTGTGCATGCCCCTGATGCTAAGCGAGCAGAAGAGCTTTTAGCCTCGCAAGAGTTCGATGCTGTCGTGCTGGACTTACGTTTGCCCGACAAGCACGGTTTAGTGTTGTTGCGTGAGCTACGTGCGCAGGGCAATGAGATTCCTGTTTTATTACTGACGGCTCAAGGCGCCTTGCACGACAGAGTTCGCGGACTGAACCTAGGCGCCGATGATTTTGTCAGCAAACCTTTCGCTCTGGAAGAGGTAGAGGCGCGGCTACTAGCTTTATTGCGCCGCAGCCGTGGGCAGCAAAGTGCCAGCCTTGTATGCGGCTCTTTAGAATATAACCCCGTTAATCGTGCTTTTTTATTGGACTCTGTGGTCTTACATCTTACGCCTCGTGAGCATGCCGCCTTGCTAGCCTTAATCACTGATGTGGCCATGCCCGTCGAAAAAGTGCGTTTACACGAAAAGGTGTTTGAGCACGACAGCGAGGCAGGGCCGGACGCCATTGAGGTGGTATTGCACCGTTTACGTAAGAAGCTTGCTCATAGCGATGTGCATATTGTTACCGTACGCGGACTAGGTTATATGCTGGAAGAAAATACTCAAGAGATGCCGCGCTCATGAGCACTCGGTGGGGGCTAAGCGGCTGGAATCTTGGTTTACGATTTTGGCTGCTTGCGTTGTTAATGCCCGGTGTCGTGGCGTTACTGCTTTACGACAGTTGGGAAGATTACTGGGCCATGCGTGACATCACTGAAAATGTCTACGATAGTGCCTTGTTGGAACCGGCAAAAATACTGGAAACTAGTGTTGAGTTTAATGCGGACGGCAGCTTACGCATCGACCCGCCTTTTTATGCGCAAGTCATGCTGGAATCACGCCCGGGTAATCGTAAGTACTTCAAAGTCGAAGAAATTGTTGACACTGGTCAAATTTTAGCGGGTGCTGTGCTCAATGGAATTAAGACCACAAAGCTGATTGGTGTAGAGGGCTTGCCTAGGCCCAAAAACTTGGCCGAGCACGAAGGTATGCCTGTCTTTTATGATGGGTTCTATCGGAATGATACCTTGCGTATGGTGGCATTATGGCGGGATCTCTATCACAAGGGTGTACATAGACAAATTGTGGTGATGGTTGGCGAGAGCCTAGACATGCGATTGCGCACGCAACAAGAGGCGTTGCGAGAAAGTTTATTTCGCAATATTCGTATGGTGGCCTTGGCTGTTTTGCTAGTCTGGTGCTCGGTAGCGATAGCGCTGTGGCCCTTGAATGCCCTGCGCCATGAAGTGCGTAGCCGAGAAAGAGATGATTTGAGCCCTCTGGATTTGCATGCCGTACCCCGAGAAGTGGTGCCATTGGTCAGTTCAGTTAATCACCACATTGATTTGTACCGACAGGTACTTGATAAGCAAGCGCAGTTCTTGGCCGATGCATCACATCAATTACGTACGCCTTTAGCTATCATTCAGACACAAGTTCAATATGCTCGACGTGAACCGGATTTGGTGCGTGTACGTGAGTCTTTGGCGGCCATTAACAGGCAGTTAGGCCAGGCAAATCGTCTTACCGAGCAATTGTTGGCTATGGCTCATGCAAGCCAAACTGAAGCACCCGAATCAGCGCCAGTTGATTTGTATGCCTTGGGCAAAGAGATGGTTCTACAGTATGTGCCTTGGGCGCGTGAGCGATCACAAGATATGGGGTGGCGCGACGTAGAGGACATATCTAGTGAGCCTAGAAAGATTTGGGTCCAGGTGAACGATGCAGAGGTTCATGAGGCTCTATCCAATCTACTCCACAATGCTATCAGTCATGCGGGCCCACACAGCCGAATTACAGTGTGTGCCGATAAAAATGATACCCATGGGTGGATCAGTGTGGTGGATGATGGTATCGGTTTGGCCGCAAGTTTGCGTGAGAGCGTTTTTGTACGCTTTGACCGGGGTGGGCCAGCTAGCCGCGGTACTGGTTCCGGCTCGGGGTTAGGTTTAGCCATAGCACTCACGTACGCCCAGCGCAATGGCGGTACGATTGAACTGAGTGACGGTGACTCGAATGAATTAGGTGGCCACGGCCTGTGCGCCACCTTGCGCTTTCCTTTATTGCCTATTACGCCGACTGCATAAGTGAGTTGCTCAAGCTTTAGCGCTGGCTTGGAGGGCCCTTGCGCCACCTTGGCCGCTTGCGAGTAGTTTACTTACGGCACGTTTTTCTACTACATAAAAAAGCCGGTGCCCTCAACATGGGATGCACCGGCTGGCAATTAGCGTTGCAGCGTAAAGTCTATTTACTCTTCTTCTACAAAGGTTTCAGCACGTTTTTTCTTGATGCTGGGCAAAGCGACGACTAGAACTAAAAGAAGCGCTAAGGCAAGTAGAGAGGCAGACAAAGGCCGTGTAAAGAACGTACTGTAATCACCGCGTGAAAGGAGTAGGGCGCGACGGAAGTGTTCTTCCATCATAGGTCCTAGCACCAAACCTAGCAGCAATGGAGCACCTTCGCAGCGTAGTTTTGACCACACGTAGCCAATTAAACCAAAGGCGGCAGTGACCCAGATATCAAAGACGTTGTAATTTAAGGAATAAACCCCGACTGTACAAAACACAAGAATAGCAGGGAACAGAATACGGTAAGGTACGCGCAATAGTTTGACCCATAACCCAACCAGAGGCAGATTAAGAATAACCAGCATTAAGTTGCCAATCCACATCGATGCGATGAGACCCCAGAAAAGCTCTGGGTGACTGCTCATTACTTGAGGCCCTGGCTGGATATTATGAATGGTCATAGCACCGATCATGAGGGCGGTGACCGCATTGCCAGGTATACCCAGTGTTAGCAAAGGAATAAAGGAGGTTTGAGCTGCAGCGTTGTTAGCAGACTCCGGGCCGGCTAAGCCTGCAGGGTGCCCTTTACCAAAGCGCTCAGGCTGCTTCGAAATTTTCTTTTCCAGTGTATAGGAGGCGAAAGAGGACAAAACCGCGCCGCCGCCGGGCAAAATTCCTAAGCAAGAGCCTAGTGCTGTGCCGCGTACCACGGCAGGCCAAGCTTCTTTGAACTCTGTTTTGTTAGGGTAAAGCGAACCTACTTTTTCGGTGATATCTACACGTTGATCACGTAGCTCTAGGTTATTCATGATCTCAGAGAAACCGAATACACCCATGGCCACCACAGCGAAATCAATACCGTCTTGTAATTCAGGAATACCGAAGTCAAAACGGGCAACGCCAGAGTTAACGTCAGTGCCAATCATGCCCAATAGTAGACCGAGCAAAATCATGCAAATGGCTTTAGGCAGTGAGCCAGATGCCAGCACAACGGCCCCGATGAGCCCCAAGACCATGAGAGAGAAGTACTCAGCAGGCCCGAATTTAAAGGCGATCTGTGCCAGTGGGGGCGCAAAGCCTGCCAGCAGGACAGTAGCGACGCAACCGGCAAAGAAAGAGCCAAGCGCTGCAATAGCTAAGGCAGCACCTGCTCGGCCGTTACGGGCCATTTGGTGGCCATCTAATACGGTCACCACCGCGGAAGTTTCCCCTGGTAGTGCCACTAAAATTGCCGTAGTAGACCCCCCGTATTGCGCGCCGTAATAAATTCCAGCAAGCATAATTAAGCCGGCGACAGGAGGCAGGATGTAAGTGATGGGTAAAAGCATGGCGATGGTCGGTACCGGACCAATACCAGGCAATACACCAATTAAGGTGCCTAGTAAGCAGCCTAATAAGCAATAAACTAGATTCTCTGCCGTGAAAGCGACGGAAAACCCTAACATTAAATTATCTAGTAAATCCATAATTCAGACTCCAGGCTTAGGCGAAAAAGACCGGCCATAAGGGAAAGACTAAGCCTAGGCCTTTGATGAAAGCTAGCCACACAAAAAGGACCAAAGCCACGGCAGTAATGAGCGCGACAGGCCAACTGAATTCATGGCTGGCAAAGCTACTGATAAGCACCAGTAGAAAGATTGAAATGTAGACGCCTAAGAAGTTCAATGCCGCGCCGCAGAGCACGACAGCACCGATCACAATGAACGCTATCTTCCAGTCAAAGGGTTCTACCTCGGCTTCCTCTGCCTTTTTTGAACAACTGCCCAACGCTACAATCGCGCCAAGCAGTGCCAGGCATGTACCTAGCCAAAAAGGAAAATACCCGGGCCCCATGCGAGCTGCAGTGCCCATAGAGTAGTTGCTAGCCCCTAGGGCGAACGCCACCCCTATAGCGATGAACATAATGCCGGACCAGAAGTCTGGCTTGTTTCTAATATGCATATGAAAAAATCCCCCTCTGGGCAAGCTATGCAATTGTCGTTGCCTTATCGGTTGAATAGAAATGTTCGCAGCTTGTTGTGTGTCAAGGATGCGCATTACTATAAAAGTGGCGCATCTTAAGTGAGACAGGGGGGGCTATAGGGCTTGATTTCTTTGGGGTTTACCCTGTTTTTTAAGTTTTCTTAGGGTTTTGCTTAGTGTCAGAAGCGAGCTTAGTGAAAAATGAAAGTTAATTGAAAGCTTATGGAAAGATGGGTGAAAGGTTATGATTAGTATTAATTTATTCTAGCCACTACACTGATCCTTGGTTTACGATAACGTCCATGTTGCAAGATCTCGATATTCTCGCTGACCGCATTGGTCAACTCGTAAAGCAGTCCCGTCAATTGCAGACTGAACGACAGGAACTGCTTGCCCGTCTCAAACGCCTAGAAGCCGAGCGTGATGCCCTGCGCGAGCAGAATCAACGCCAACAGGCAGAGTTCGCTTCCATTTCTACTAACTTGGCGAGTCACCAAAGTACGGTAGCTGACATACAAGCGAAGTCTGAGCAAGTGCAGCGTGAGCTGACTGCACGCATTGACGAGGTGCACGCTCAGAATAAGCAACTGCATATTGATTTAAGCAATGAGCAAGCGGCCAGTAATGTGTTGCGTGAGGTTGCCGCCTTGGCGCGCGATCAAGTGGGGGCTGTGCTGATGCGCTTACCCGGTGATCAACAGGCGCAGGAGTAAACAATGGAACGTATAGATACAGTTATTTTAGGTCGAGATTACTCGCTGGCATGTCCTGCTGCAGAAAAAGATAAATTGCAGTCTGCACTACGTTTAGTTGATAAGCGGATGCAAGTCATCAAAGAAAGCGGTAAGATATCAGGTAACGAACGCATTGCTGTGATGGCGGCAATACAAATCGCTAATGAGCTTTTATCAGCTAAAGCCCCTGATGGGCCATTAAGCACTGTTGCTTTTGGCGATTTCAAGCGTAAACTGGAAGACATGAACAGTTTGTTGGATTCTGCGTTAGGCGTTCCAGGCAAGCCGTTATAAAGTACCAAATTCGAAAGCAGGTTTTTCTTGTTTTCAACCAGTAAGTCCCTGCCTTGCTCGTGACATGACCATACATTCCTTGAACCAATGCTTATGGCAACAGGTTGTTGGATTGGTCAATGGGAGCGATCTTCTCTAGCGGAAGAACCCGAAGTTGACCTGATGACAACCGATCTTGGACCTCGGGTTCCAGGATGCCGGTCTTGACGACAATGGCGGGGCATTTATATAAGCCCACTTTGTGCGCTAGTTATTGTTAACTAGGTACAAAGTGGGCTTTTTTGTGTGCGAGCCAAAATGAGTATGTTATGGGCGTGAAGGAAAAGCTTGGCGACTACTCCATACAAATAGGATAAGTCCACCCAAGATCATGGGTAAAGAGAGCCATTGCCCCATAGACAATCCTGCGCTAAGTAAGCCTAAAAAGTCGTCTGGTTCACGTGTGTATTCGACGGCGAAGCGAAAGCAGCCATACAGTGTTAAAAAGAGCGCACTGACTTGACCTACGGGGCGTGGCTTACGAGAAAATACCCATAAAACCAAGAACAGGATGATGCCTTCTAAACCCATCTCGTAGAGCTGAGAGGGGTGGCGGGCTTGGTGGTCTGCCTGTGGAAACACCATGGCCCATGGTACGGTAGTGGTGCGTCCCCATAACTCCCCGTTGATAAAGTTACCTAAGCGGCCCACTGCTAAACCAAGAGGTATCAGAGGAGCAAGAAAGTCACCAATTTCTAGGAAGCGATAGTGGCGGAAGCGGGCAAATAGCGCCAATACCAGTAAAACCCCAACCAGCCCACCATGAAACGCCATGCCACCTTGCCAGACGTAAAGAATTTCGATGGGGTGTTGTAAGTAGTACGCCGGTTGATAAATAAGGGTGTAGCCAAGGCGCCCTCCGATGACCACACCAAAGACGCAATAAAAAATCAGGTCTTCAAGGTCTTTTGAGGTAAATTGGGTTTTGCCGTGTTTTATGCGCCAGTTACCAGCCACCCAGACCAGGGTGAAGCCAACTAAGTACATCAGACCGTACCAGTGTATGGCTATGGGGCCTAACTGCAGCGCTATGGGATCAAATTGAGGATGTACAAGCATGCGAGATAAAGACAAAGATTGGTGTGGAAAGGATAGCCTGTTGTATGTGGCTCGAGTCACGTGAAATTGTAAGGGACGAGCAAGACAGGGAAGAGACTATTTGTACTGGATTACGATTCGTAGTGAGTTGAAGCGTTTATGTCATGTGTATTGCCCAAGTAGCCCACTATACTATGACGTACGGGGGAGCCTGACAGCACATGCTGCTGATAGGCAATCGTTAAACAAATCCGACAAGGTTTTTATTTTGCGTGTTAGGAGTGGACGAGATGAAAGAGACGGCCATCTTCGGCGGTGGATGTTTTTGGTGCACTGAAGGTGTATTCAGTGCGTTAAAAGGGGTGCTTTCCGTAGAGCCGGGTTACAGCGGGGGGCATATTGAGCATCCAAGCTACGAGCAGGTATGCAGCAAGGAAAGCGGTCATATCGAGGTAGTGAAAATTGTTTATGACCCCAAGCAGTTGAGCTTCACACAACTGCTTGATGTGTTTTTTCATACACATGACCCTACTACGCCTGATCGTCAAGGAGCGGATATAGGCCCCCAGTATGCATCAGCGATATTTTGCCAAGATGCCACACAACGTGAGCAGGCCTTCGAGGCGATAGAGCTGTATCAACCAGAATTTAGTCAGCCCATTATTACTCATATCTTAGATAACGCCGTTTTTTGGCCTGCTGAGCTCGAGCATCATAATTATTATGCGCGCAACCCTCAGCAAGGATACTGCCAAATGGTGGTGGGGCCTAAAGTTCACGCTTTTAAGCAGCGCTATCAGTCTTGGCTAGCATAGAGTGTGCGAAAAACAGTTGGAAGAGGCGTGACCCGGGGCGGCTTAATCGAGCCAAGATAGCGATTAGGCCTATAGTTAGTAACACGCGCCCTACTAAAATAAACCATAAGTTGGCCCCTAGCGCCAAGATTAGTAAAGTGTCTTCGATCAGCGAATGACATAACGATAGCCAAGAGAGGGCTAAGAAGCGTGTTCGAGGGCTGTAGTTCTCTCGCTTGGTGGCTTCAATAATCAATGCGCCTCCGTAGCTCAAACCCAAGAGCACGCCAACTGTGGTGACGGGGGCGACGCGTGGCTCTAGGCCCGAAAAACGAAGCACCGGGGTGAGCAAGGCGGTACATAATCGCGTCAGTCCGATGCGTTCAAAAATGTCTAACGTAAGTACCAACCCCAAGATAATAAGCCAAGTAAAAAACAATGACTTCAGGCTGCCAACGATCCAGTGGGCCCACGCTAGCCATGATGACTCATGATTGCGCGCTTCGCCATGTAGCCAGGACAACGAGACGGGCTCTTGAAGTATGTCTAAATAGTAGCAAGACCAACTAATTAACGCGCCGTAAGCAAAGGCGACACTGGTACGTAAGGCAAAGGTGAACCAGAAGCTCGCGCCTGCTTTACGCACAATCGCTTGTTCAACGGGAAGGTTATGGGCAATTAACATCATTGCACCCATGGCACTTAACTGGGCGTGGGTAAGGATAAAACTATCACCTAAAGCAGAAATAGCCGCAATTCCGCCGTAAATAGTGCTTAGAGCGGTGGTGGTCAGAACAATGCCTGCTTCTGGTGGGAGGTTAAGCACACTCATTACAGGTGTTAGTCCTTGTCCAAGCCAAGTGATCACACCGGTTTCATAGGCAATGCGTACACCAATCATAATAGGCACCATGATTTTAGCCAGGGCAAAAAACATGCGTAGACTGCGGAGTACGGTTGTTTGAAAGTAATGAAACATGCGTAGTGACTAGATGAGCAAGAAAGTAAAGGAGAGGGGAATATTGTTCCAGACGCAATGTAGCATGAACATTAAGGGGTCGAATAAGCCTGGGCGCTAACGCAAAGCAATGAATGGGCTGGGAGGCTCCACTAAGTCTGGGCACGTCTATATGTAGAGTGGGGGCGAAAGACTTAGATGCATATGCGCCTTTAATATAGAAGGCAGCCTTATCAGGCTGTTTGGCGAGGTCTAGGCGACATGAGAAAAGAGAAAGACTCAACTAAAAACGAACTAAGCCTCTTTTTTTACAAAACGCTTGCAATACTAATTTAGGCTTGCTATAGTTTCGTTCTTGGTTGCTTATCAGCGCTTTACCAACCCACCAACACAACGTTACGGGCCAAGTTTTAGCCAGGTAGTAATAAGCAAACAAGCTGTATCACAGCGTGCGGTTTAGCCTAATGGCAGCCCATTCAGTTTTACAGGGTAAGAAAATAACTTGCACAAATCAAAATCACCGTGTTATAGTTATCGACCTTACTGGGTGATCTAAAAAACAAGTTTGTGCGGTAGTAAAAACAAGTTTGTTTTATAGGTTACGAAGAAGTCATCCCTTAGTACAGATTGCTGCAGTAAGTAATTTGCACTAAGTGATGAGTGAAGTGAAGTTTGTAGGAGCTGCCAATAGGCAGCAGCAAGCAGAAAACGGTTTAAAAGATTTTTAAATTATTTTCACAAAACGCTTGACACAACAAAT
>NZ_JAPKND010000020.1 GCF_026344035.1 Alcaligenes endophyticus | reverse complement strand
GGCGAGCAGCTAGACCTAGATGCCTGCTTTGTGCTTGCAGACCATCTTCGTGGACTCACTCACAGCCAGCATCGAGCGACGAGTTGGCTTATGTCTGCTGCGTTACAGCAAGGCTTACATTTTATAGAAATGCCGCCAGAGCCCGAAGGCGGTTTTGAAGATGAGTTCGGGGCGATTCTGCAAAAGATCACTACTGGCATGGAGGAGTTCGGCAAGTTATGCGGGATAACCAATCAGGCCGTATCTGATCGGCATTTGAGCGACGATGAAATTTCTCAAATCGTCACGCAAGCTCAACTCATTAGCACGCTGTTCCAACGCTTAACACGAAACGTTATGCGTGTCGGTCGTAAGCAGCGAGGCCAGCTATGACGCAAGCAAAATACGGCACGTACTACATCGATTTATACAAACTTGGCTGGTTTAACAATCCCCGTGTGAGTAAAGCATTCGGTGTAGATCACGGGCAAGAGCCTCACATCAGGCAGCAGCAGATTAAAGATGCGCTGTACGAGGGTTTAGGCACAGA
>NZ_JAPKND010000002.1 GCF_026344035.1 Alcaligenes endophyticus | reverse complement strand
GACTCCATATGAATCGATGTGCCGCGCTGCTCTGTCAGATACGCAGCAGCGTCTTTAATACCGCCCTTGGCATCACATATGGCGCTGTATAACTCGTCACGCCAATACAGAGATGAAGCTTGTTTTGTCATTGGGCTGAACTCCTGTGTATTTCAGCGTTTCGCCCTAGCCGTGTTCTGGATAACATGTAACTGTCAAAAATCAGGGCTCGGGAATTACGAATGGAAAATAAATCTGGTACGCCGCAAACTAACGGCATGAACATGAAACTCATCACTCACTACGACATCATCAATAGAGCTACCGAGCTCGCGTATGAAACATTCGATGCCCCCACCGACGATCACATCGAGTGGGTGGCTCAGCGCTTGGAGTGGAACTACTTTCACGGACTAGGTGAAAGTGGTGCTACTACGCTGCATTAATGGGTGGTCAACTCCAGTCGGCTATGCTTAGAGATTCCAGTAACTAAACTTTTCTGAAAGGAATCGACCATGTTCGGCACTGCTTCTGCAGCAATAACAAGCCTAAAAACAGCACTTGATATGCTCAAAGTTGCTGTCGACTCAAGAGACTTCATTAAGTTGGCTGAGATAAAAATCAACCTCACTGATCAAGTCCTTGATGTTCAAACAGCATTTTTAGAGCTCCAAGAAAAGAACGCGTCTCTCCAACAGGACAAGCACTCGCTGGCCAATGAAAAACGTGAGCTTGAAACTGAGCTCATGGGCCTTCGAGAGCAAATTGGCAAGCTGGCGAAATATGAACGCTTTCGCACCCCTTCCGGCACCTTGGTGTTTGTCGAGACAGAATCTAAGGATTCTCCCGATGGTCCTGTGTATGCGTGTGCAGCGTGTATGGATGAAGGGAAGATATCGACGCTCCAACCCACCGGACCAGGTAAACAGTTTTTTTGCTATACACACAAGACAATCCCTTTTGAAATACAAAAACCAAAAATGCAGACAAACCAAACTAGTCGGAGCAACTACCTCTCAGGCAGATATCGATGAAGGTTATGCCCGCCCCCCTTTAGTGATTACGTCAGTAGGGCCAACAGGAATTTTGTCTGTGTCTTTAGGGTCGTGCATTTGATGTTCCTTTAGTTCTGGCCATTCACTGAAAGCAGTTGAAAACTCACTTATCAAGTCTTCTGCATGTAAACGACTATCCGCCCTAAGCAGCCTTCCAATCACATCCACCGATGGCCTTCTTCCGTTCCATTGCGTGGCTATTTGATAAAGATAAGCGGGGCTAATCCCTGAGCCCTTGGCAAGGGATTCTCGGGAGCTTTTATCGAGAGTTTTGTATAGAGCGGATAGTTTCATAAACAAAGATTAGCGCGGAACTAATCATCAAGTCAATAGCGGAGCGCTAACCCACAAGATTAGCGCAACGCTATTTAATCTACTTATGAAACCAGTTGAAGAAACTCGGCTAGAACGCCTCAAAGCTCTGATTAAAAAATATGAGTCTGCTGCAGCACTGAATCGGGCCGCAGGGCGGAACGAGCGCGACTCAACATTTAGCCAGCTAATAAACGGCTCTCTCAACAGCAAGACACTGAAGCCCAAGACAATGGGGTCAGACCTTGCGCGCCAGCTAGAAGTCAGCCTGTGCCTGCCACACGGCTGGATGGATACGCCTTCGTCTTTTACCTCGAATTTGGATGACGGGGTGCTCGCTGCATCAGCGTCCATAACCGCTCCGGATGAGGATATTTCTGTGTTTGAGCTTCTGGATGTAAAGGCGGCTTGCGGCGAAGGAGTCTATAACCAAGACTACCCAGAAGTGGTGCGCTCGATGGCAATGCCCATAGATGTCGCACAACAGTTGATTGGCTCAGCAAATAAAAATGCGGCAATCAAAATTATTGTTGCTGCTAAAGACTCAATGGTGCCCACCATCAATCCAGACGATTTGCTGTTTGTGGACACCTCTGTGCAGGAATATTTAGGCGAAAGTATCTACATCCTGCTTCATGGTAATGAGCTGGTGTGCAAGAGGCTTTCTTTGGTCGGCAAACATTTAACGGTTATTTCAGATAACACTGCCTACCCCTCTTGGCCGTGGGATGAGCGACCAGATGCTACACGCATCGTGGGGCGCGTCTTAAGAGCATTACCGATTGCGTTCAAAAAATTTGGATTAGATTAAACAAGGCCCCCTCGGGCCTTTTTCTTTAGGCTTAAAGCTATTGATTGTAGTTTTATTTATAACTGGAGATGAAACGTGGACCAGAAAGGCGAAATTGAAAACCAAGACGATGCTGGAAATTTGCTAATTGCAGAAATTCTAGGCGTAAAATTGGCGGTTACAAGCTTAGCCGCTACCCTGGTTCAGCGCGGCGTACTTACTTATGAGGAGTCGTCGCAACTTGCGTTTGTCATGGCTGGCAATGAGATGATAAAAGGTATCGCGCCAGAGATTAACGATGTGCTGGATACAATTTTCACTCCTGCCAAAGAGATTGAAGAAAACATGCAGCCAAAGCTACAGCGTAGGGATTAATAATGCCTGCAAGTTTGCTCACCACAGAGGCGTGGGGTAAAAAGCATCTATCTGAACTAAGCAAGGCTACAACAGACCCCAAGTCTTTGCGGTCGGCCGCTAGTTTTATGCAGGACTTGAGGTCCGGCTTTTCTAAAAAGCCAACTGAAAATGACGCGCTGCTTGATCCTCAGCTTGGTATCACGCATAATAAAACCATGACTGAGACCATATCCCGCCCCGAGTTAGATGCAGAGCTAAGAAGCATACGATCAGACATCAAGGCTTCTCAGGCGGAGTTGCGCGCTGATATTGCTACCATGCAAACTAGTATTGTCGATAGACTCTCTGTAATAGCTGCGTCGATTAGCGAGCAAAAAACCGATATGGCTATGCTGCGCGGCGAAATAAGCGGCTTCAAAGGTGAGTTAGCGGCCGTGAAAGGCGAGATGGTAGGACTACGCGGCGAGATTTCGGGAGAGGTTAAAGGCCTAGGCGGAGAAGTAACAGGATTAGGTGGAGAAATTTCCGGCATTAAATCAGCCTTAACCACCACCCAATGGGCTTTGGGTATTGTCATTGCAGGGGCTGCTATATTATTAGCTGGAGTCCAGATCTATTTGGCAACTGCCACTCCGCCCCATACCGCAAAAGAAGTTATATACATACAGGCGCCTTCCGTTCAGCCTACTATGCCAGCGCCGCCACAACAAAGCCCGACGCAAAAGGAATAGCCGAACAGCAAGCCCTAGTGAGATTTTTTTAGGCTTGAAGTAACAAGAGTTAAATTTAATGTTGTTTTGTAAATCAAGGCTATACGAAAGCATTTTATCTTGCGCTGATGTTGGCTTTGTTTGCTCTGGCTAGCTCACAACCAGCCAATGCGCAGCGAGCACCGTGCAACGGCAAAAAGGCGGCATATAGCACTGCGAAGGCGAAGTGTTTGTATGTAGGGACGGCTCAGCCAGTGGCAGCAAGTGATCATGCTCTGCTTATTTGAGTGTTAATACGCGTCAGAAAACTACGCCACAGCGATCAGCTGCCGGGGCTTGCCCTTGCTCTAGTGGATCTTAAACAGACACAAAAGATTATAGACTGATTGAGGCCGGCAGATAAAATGTCTGCAATTATTGTATTCACGAAAGCTAGAGTAAAGTAATGGTAAAGTAATGCTACTACCTAAACAAGTATGATAGTAACAACCTAGTTAAATTTTACGCTAAAACCCCATACCAAACTTAATATACAATAGAACTCCTTCAACTTATTTTTTATTAGAATAGAATTTCACACAGGATCACATCTGCGCACATTGAAATCCATTTCTTAAATTTGAGAAATAACATGAAAAAAATAGAAATCTTTACATCTGACTTAGATACCGTCATAGATAGCTATGTTGCAATGGGAAAAACCACTTACAAGGTGGCATTAGATGACCTATACCCTCTTATAAATAGATTTGAAGCCCAACGAAAGCTTCAGGATAAAAAATTCTACAAAAGACTTCAAACAGACATAGTCGGAGGTTGCATTATGCCACCGATCACAATAGCCTTTATAGACAAAGAAGAAAACAATCTTTCCGAAGTATCTGATTTTGAGAACTTTATAAATCGAAATCTAGAATTTGGATATATATTAGATGGAATGCAACGCCTTAACACCTTAAAATCAGCATCCGAGGACGAGGATTTTGACTACAATCGTATAGCATATTTAAATATAATAGTAGCAAACAATCAAGACAAGCTACTATACAGAATGATAACTTTAAATAATGGCCAAAAGCCAATGACTCCTCGCCACCAGATTGAAATACTAACATCTGAGATGTTTGATTTCAATAACCTAAAAAACATTTCAGTTCAAACAGAGAAATCAAGAGCCGAGAAATCGATAAGAGGATCATTTAATCTCGGAGATATCTCAAGAGGATATCTAGCATTCTTAACAAACAATGTCAACAATGAAAACAATAAAATAATAGATGAAAAAATGGATGAAATTCTTGTAACAAGAATACTAGATAATAGAGAATCAACTCAAGAATTAAGCTTTCAAAAAATACTAAAACTAATAGACAAACTCAGCGAAGACACAGAAATAAAACAATGGTTTGGGGTTAATAACAACCTAATAGGTTTTTGTGTTGGAATAAAAAACTCATACGATAATTTAAAACACATAACACCTGAAGAATTTCTATCTAGCATAATAATTTTTGATAAAGCATTTAACTCAATAAATGCCTCAAAAGTAAACCTAGGAAAATACAGAAGACAGTTATCAAATGAATTTATAAAGGAATATGAAAAACTATCTATCATGGACGAAGATGAGCTAATAGAACATTTCATGGAGGTAACCTCGTAAAATGAGCACACGAAAAGCATTTTCATATCAAGAGAGACTTCCACAAAGAACCTTAGATAGACTTCCTGAAATACTAAAAGTCAATGAAAGGAGTCCTGAAATTTTAATAATAATCCGAATGCTTAGCGGATCTATTAAAATAGAACATAAAAAATCTTCTAAAAAAATCAACCAGGAAGAAAATTACTTCTCAGCTAATTTTCGAAACTATGGTCAAACATGGGATAAAAAATTCCCTCCGCTCGTAGGAGAAGATTTTACTTTAGGAGATTTAGCTAAATATATAGAAGAAAATAAATTAAAAAATAGAAAATTCTACAGCAATATCCTCAGCGAGCTTTCATACTACTTTTATTATCAAAGCAAAAAAATTCATTCAAGTGCTTTTATTTTCTTATACCGAACTCTAGAACACATTTCTTATGCATTTCCATTAATATACGCATCAAAAACAGATAATTTTGAAAAAACTTTTAATTCTCTAAAAAATTTAATGAATAACGACAAAAACATAGGAGAACTTGGCTTTCTTAAAAATTTTGTAAAAACAGTATATTTAGAAGACCCTATATATTCCTCATCTCTAGATTTTATAATAGACCATGAAACTGATGAGGAGAAAAGCAAAACATTCAACATTCTAAAGAGCTTATGTACAGATGCTATGATAGCAAGCTCAACATCGGAACCTAGATCCCTTTCAATAAACTACCCTGAAGTAGGATCTTTTATCATAACGATCAGAAATAGGTTTTTTCACTATATGAACGGAGGAGCGAAAAACATTGAAACAACAGATATTAGAGATATAGACGAATTATTTTCAATAATCAATAAAAAATCACTATATTGGATATCAACGATATTCTTAACGGTTTTTTCATATAGCATTATTAAATCTGAGAGATAATCAGTTGAGAGTAAAAAAAACTAAAAACTTCGCATCTACTACAAAAAAATAAAGCCCTCGTATGAGGGCTTTATTTTCGTCTGTACTCTATCACATAGGTACTTGTGCGCTCTTTTTTATTTTCCACCTCTTATATCTATCAAGCACATCATGATTTCCTTATTTATGAATTCATTAGTCTCTTTATTCTTTATTTCCTCCGTCCAATACCGTGTTGAGCCACAAGCGTCCAGCAGCATTTATTCCAGAAACTCCCCACTCTCCGCTATATCCAATCTCACTGATAATTTCCATAACCTTAGGCAGGATTACGCTGTTTTGCCTGCAGTCCATCATAAACCCTGCCACCACTGACGCAAACTCACAAACGCCCATCTCGCCACCATAACCTTGAGCCTATGAGAAGGGTGAATTAATAAAAATAGAAGAGTTAATCATCAAAAACAACTTCTCCACAACTCTCCGGCTCCACTTCCGCTGAGTGATTCGCTAAACATTTCCACAAAACATGAGATTAGCGTAGCGCTATTGACAAAGTGATTAGCTGCGCGCTAATCTATATTTAACAACTCACCAAACCTACCCAAAAGGGCAGCCAAATAGAGTTACAGGCACTAGCCAAACTGTTCTTTAACCAGCATCCATACGATAAATAACCGCGCCCTGCCCTACGGCAAGCGATTGCGCGGCAGCCCAACACGCGCAGGGGCTGGAGATAAACCTGCGAAAAACTGTACGGTTCGGGCATTGATAGTGCCTTAACGAACGACGGCAGCGATCCGAAAAGACGCCTGTGGAGCGCATGGCGGGTAATGCGTTTGATTAGAGGTAGGCAAAACAATCTGCCCTATTCATTAGCTCTGAGTTCTTTCAGCTTCTCTGGTTGCGCTAAATAGCTGAAGAAAAGATGCCTGCTCAAGCGGGCGCTTTGGTAGGTGGCTTCAACCGAGGCCAGCAACTAAAGAAATTACACCGCACCCAGGCGGCCAGCTTAGCTGGATCTCCTCAGCTCCACGGCGGGGTGCTGGGAATAGCCGTAACGGTAACGATATTGATCGTCTCCTGTACCAGAGCAGGAAGCCCACCAATCAAACTGGAGTCAAGCATGAGTGCCGTAAAAATCGCCCGAGAATCCTACGAGGCACTGTGCACCCTGCTAGAAAAGCTTAAGGCCATCGATATACCAGAGCCCAATAATCTAGGTTGCTTTGTTGTCCGAGCTGACGACTTTTCTATTGCAGTTAACGAGTCAGGCGTTCCATATAACGCAGTAGCCCCTTCACTTGCGGCGTGGCTGGTCGACGAGGCAAGTGCTCGTGCTGTCACTATCGCCTCCGGCCCCATTAAGGCAGCAACCATTTCTAATGTGCCCTCTAGTAACGCTCTGGCAGCGCACGCGGATGAGCTTAGTGCAAGCGGCTATGAGACGTCTGCAGCGCCAAAAATAAACATCGCAGGTGTTGAGGTCAACATTAAAGAGCCTGCCCACAAAGAGGATCTAGATCTGCTACGTGACCGCATTGCAGCGCTTGAGGGTTACATCAATTCTTTACAAATGGCAGCAGCATCTATTCAGAACGATGTTAATCATGCTCTTGCTGCGAAGTAAATAACACTCGCCCTTCGTAAGAGGGGCATCACATGAGCGGCGGCGTGGAAGGACACGCTAGGTCAACGTTAAATGCGCGATTGCCTGATCAGCAAACCGAGGCAGCGTGAGAACCTAGGGCTATTAAGCCATCTGCAGATTAGGCTTTTCAAGCATGCCTTTAATAACACCCCAATGCGTGGGGCGAAGATCAGCTTGTTTATCTAAATCACGAAACTCATCAACAACCAACTGAATCTTAAACTCAACACTCTTTCCTGGCTCTGGAGCTTCGGTAATAGGAATAACAATTCGATAGACTCGTTTACTGTTTTTACCTACTTCCAACTTAACGCCATCCTTTACAAAAGAACGCAAAGGCTCCTTTGCTGCAAGATACTTAAACTCAAAAATAAATTCAGCTCCGCCCGAAGATGTTGGTTGAACAACGTGTCGCCACATGTCCGGAACATCAAGGGGAGAGGTCATAAACCTTACAGTAACCCCAGCATTTTTTTGAGCAGTAGATCGGTTTGCTTCTTCATACCGTACATTCACCCAGTCAGTATTTGAACTTTTCATGATGCTCTCTCCAGTAAATGCCCTATCAAGGCAACTGTTAGCCGGTAATTCTCCACAGCACTCTCTGTAACTCCTTTAGGGGATCGGCTATCTGCAACAACGACACCCCAGATTTTCCCTTTGCGCTCAACGGGTATCGCAACAATTGATCTAGGCATGTTTCGCTTTCTATTAATATAGTCCTCAATCATCCTTTTGTCGCAATAAGTTTTCTCAGCGTAGGTATTTTTTTGCCTTACTCCTGATACCGCAATCATCTCAGGCAAATCTGTGACACACAAAGCCTCACCGCATGACCACGCCATTCCAGCAATACCCTCTGTTTTATCGCTAGCGTCAGATACATGAAAAGCAATAGCGGTTTTCTTAGAGATATGTCCTGATCGCAAGACCGGTACTAAAAATGATGAGAATGGATGGTAGTCACCCCAAGGCCAAAGCCCACTCTTCGCGGACCAATGCCTTACAAAAAAACCTTTTTGATGCCTAAATAAAGTGACTCTATTATGATCTTTAGGTGTCCCTGCCTCGGCATTAAACGCGCCCTCCTGGTAACGGTCGAGAATAAATTGCAGCTTCTCAACCAACCACGGGTCGCCCTTACGCTTATAAATCACAGCCCAAATAAATACTGACCAACAAATAACGTACAACCAGAAAGAGATAATTTGGATACGTTCTATAAAGGCAAATACATTAGGCCTGTTTGCTAACCATGCCTCAGTACCATCCAGCCCATTGCACCAACTTAACAAAGCAACAGCCAGTGGCATAACTGGCACAAGCCAAGTGGATAGGGCATAAAGCCCTTTGCTTCTAGCTCCTAAACGCTTCACTTATGTCCCCATAACCCATTCTAGCAAGCTTATGCTCTTCCTAAGAGGGCGAAACTTGGCTTCACTAGGTAAACAATTTATATGCTGCGAGGGCATTACAACACGTTACACCTTTTCTGTCAGCATACCAGAGTAGTTCCGTGCCCTCTTTATGGGCTAAGCAATATCTCATTTCTCTCATAGGAGCCAGCTATGGAAGCATTGGCCCAGCTATGGCTGTGGGCGTTCGTTATCGCCCTAGGCGCAACAGTCGATAAAGTCTGGATGCGTATACTGCGCCCCCGTTTAGCTAGCCGCTTACGGCTGGCTCCCGCTCAAGATGATTGGCATATCCCTAATGCGGCGTGGGTGGGCGCCCTCGTCTTTACCGTCGGGCTTGGGTTCTTTCTTAAATTTGTGGCCCCAGCGGCTGGATACTAAGCATGGCATCAGTTAATAAAGTTATTTTGGTTGGCAACCTAGGGAAAGACCCAGAGGTTCGCTACAACCAGCAGGGCGCAGCCATGTGCAATATCTCTATTGCCACCACTTCGCAATGGAAAGACCGCAAAACAGGGGAGCGGGTAGAAGAAACCGAATGGCATAAAGTCGTGTTTTATAACCGCTTGGCAGAAATTGCAGGCGAGTTTTTACGCAAAGGTCGGCCGGTGTACATAGAAGGTCGTTTGCGCACGCGTAAATGGCAGGGGCAAGATGGCAAAGACAACTACACCACCGAAATTATCGCTGAACAAATGCAGATGCTGGGTCCTAGCACTAGCAATAACACTTCAATTTAAAAGGCTAGATCTCTAAGTGCTTCTTAACTCTGTCGCTGAAAACCTCTTTACTAGGCCTAGAGATCAACATGCCACTTCGAAGGCTAGCCACTAAGCCCTGTAATGTATCTAGTTGCTCAACAGTGAATCTAAGATGATGAATAGGCAGGACTTTTTTACCTTGAGTATCTTTTCGTGCTCCCAAAGACAGACGCATCTGTTTCCAGTTAGTTAAGCTACGTCGCAACTCCAAAACTAACCTGAGCCGCTCTCTGCTCATTCCTCTGAATAGCTCTAAAGGTATATATATATCATTGAGATAACTCGCAACCTCAAGGTGGGTAACATAATTATAAATTTCTTTTGAGAGATCCTCTGTGCCTCGCGAGCATTCGTCTACATACAACTCTATTGCGGATAAAACGTCATGAATATACCTATCTAACACAAATAAAGAGTGTTCAATGTTATTAAGAGCTAGGTCATCAAAATTTTGGCTCAATTCTTTGTTGTTACGCAAAGAATAGGCCATGAAAACAGCAGATGCCCCCGCAAAAATGGCTGCCCCTAGGGTACCAACAGCCGCCATCACATCCCACCAGGGCGCTTTCTCAAACATTGCCCAGGACGTATATATCCCTTGCACAACAACAGTGATCAATACTCCCGCAACACCACCAATAATCACCCCCCAATAGCGCTGCGCCTTAGCGCTGTAGTCCTCTTTCCACTTAATTTTCATCCCCTTCCTCACCTATACATGCAGTTACACACCTGCATGAGCATAGCCCATCCCTAAAGGAATTACCCATGAGTAATAAGACCTTTGCGGAAGTCCTCCAGGACCTTCGCTATGGAACCCTGCACGACGAATTAACCGAGACGTTGCAGGAGGTCGTTAACGCCTGCATTTCTACCGGTAAAGGCGGTTCCCTCACCCTCCAAATCAAACTTAAACCGGGCAAAAGCGGTGAGCTAGAGCTAACCGACACGATTAAGTCCACCGTACCGGAGCTTGAAAAAGGTGCCTCCATTATGTGGGCTACTCCCGAAGGCAATCTACAGCGCCAAGACCCTCGCCAGATGACGATTGATGGACTCAAAAGCATCGGCAAGGAAGATTATCAACAACTTAAAAAGGTATAAGCATCATGGAACACATTGTTAGCGCAGCACTAGAAGCAGGAGCAGCATTAGGTAAGCCAGTAAGCGTGGATGGCTTAGAAGACTCCTACGCAATCGTCCCATCCGGCTACGAGCTCAAGTCTCTAGAGCATTTAAAGCTTGAGCCCAGCCGCAAGAAAGGCATCGTCATTCTAGAAGATGCAGATAGCTTTATTCATTACTTCAATCTGCATAAAGCTGAAAGCAGCCAAATTTACGCCCAAGTGAATCCACCTAGCTTTGTTGGTGTGCTTAACGATCATGGTAGCGATTACGCGGGCTGGAAAGACCATCAAGTCAAATACTCGTGCCCATTTACCACTGAGTGGGAGGCGTGGATCGGCAGCAACAAGAAAGCCATGAAGCAAGCGGAGTTTGCCGAATTTATTGAGCGCAACCTGTTGGATATCGTAGAGCCTACCGGTGCGGATATGCTGGAAATCTCACGCAGCCTACAAGCCAAAAAGAAAGTGAATTTCGTATCGGGCATTCGCTTATCTAACGGCCAGACCGAATTTACGTACGAAGAAGATATTCAGGGTACCGCTGCTAAGGGCAAGCTACAGATTCCTGAGATTTTCAAGCTAGGCATCAAGGTACTGGAAGGCGGCGAAGCCTACGCTGTGGAGTGCCGCTTACGCTACCGCATTAACGAAGCTGTGCTGGTCATGTGGTACGAGATCGTCCGCCCCCACAAGATTATTGAGGATGCGGTAGCGGATGTTTGGCGCGTTATTGCGGAAAAAACAGAACAGGTGATTTTGCGCGGGAGGCCATAAGGCTATCTGGGGCTGCTGCACATAGCCGTGTGTGTGGCACTATCAATACACTAAAGGCGAGTGATGAATAAAACTACTTATTTATACGTGGCGTGGACTTTTGGAATCATGTTTGTGTCGTGGTTTGTTTGGTGGCTACTTTTAAAAGCTCCGTTTTTAACGGCTTTAAAAATAGGAGACCTCCTGTCGTATTGGTCAGAGTTCAATTCATTTTTTATGAGGGCTGCAGGCATTGGACTTGTCGTGTTGATGGTTCTTAATTTCAGCAGCGCCCAATCTAAAGCCAATGCAGAACAAAACTCATCCGTTAAGCCTGCAGTGACCACGGAAAACGCATGTGAATGAGGCCTTACCAGAGAAAAGAGGCTCATTACCCCTGCCCCGCCTTCGACATATCGAGCCGGGGCAATTTTTTACCCTAATTCACGAATCGGAGCCCCGTTTGCTTATCTACAAATCCAGTAAGCACGGGTATTTCAATGAAGGTTATGCATCGCTATGCCATGAGCTGGAATGCTCTTGTGTGGTCTGGAGCGATAACGGATGGGAGGCTAAAAATGAGCCATGACTTTGACTGCCCGTACTGCGAAGCGCCCTTTGAGGTTTGCCACGATGACGGGCACGGTTACGAAGAAGGTGTTCTGCACCACGACCACTGCCGATCATGCGGGAAGCACTTCACTTTCACAACGTCCATCAGCTTCTATTTTGAGCCAGAGAAGGCTGACTGCCTGAATGATGGCCAGCATATATGGAAGACAAGGCGCACCTATCCGGTTGAGTTCACTCGCATGAAATGTCAAACATGTGGCGAAGAGCGCCACCCAACAACCGAGGAAATGGCCGCTGTTGTTGCTGCGCGTCGGTAGGACAGCAACCCATGACACCTCTTGTGTTTATGAAGGAACCAGAATGAGCGCCCCCGTCGATAAAGAACTCATTGGAATCATCGCTGTTGCGCTACTCATATTAGGCACCATCGCAGCAGTCTTTTATGGCTACTTAGCCAATATCTACAAACTCACTTTTCTATCACCAGCCTTTTCTGAGTTTGGCATTGAGCAAGTTATGCGTGCCATCGGAATACTTGCGCCCCCTTTAGGGGTGTTTCTTGGTTACTTATAAGCGGAGCGACTATGCAGAAAAGAAAACCGAAGCCTAAGAAGTTTACAGGTACTACATCTACGCCAGCAGAGCGCTTCAATCTTGACCGCACTGCCGAAGTCTACGGCGATCGCCCTCTGCACGCACTCAGAGAAAGTCGCGTTTTTAACTATCAGGAATACCGTAAAAATCAGGAGCCGTAATGACTAACTGCACATGCCCGTCCGGTGATGGGTCCCTACGTTGGCCATGCCCTGCTCACCCACCCCTACTCGACCCCATTGATGAAATCCTGCAGGCACTAGACCTCGCCCGAGGACAAATTGACGGGGCAGAAATAGCGCCAGCGTTTTACAACTTCGACTATTTAACAGGAATTATGCAAATGGCCAGAGAACTGAAACAGCCCACAGAAGTAATCGCGGAGCCAGTCGCGACCGTGGGCAGCTGCTATCAATTGCTGTGGGCGGGGGGAAGCCCTATAGCGTCGCTCGTTAAGCGGCACAATCTAAAGCCTGGAAGCGAACTCTACGCCGCCCCCGTTGCTGCTCAGGTGCAGCCATGTCAGCACCGTTTCATGTGGTTCGGCGATCAGAAAAAGCAGCGCTGCGCCGATTGCTGCATAATTGAGCCGGACGACCAGGCGCAGCAAGACGCCGCGAGCATTCACCTGCAAGACCTGAAAAACGCGGTAACCCAAAACACCGAGCTGCGCCAACAACTAAACCTGATGGAAGAACATGCGCGGGGCAAGTGCTGGCGCTGGCAGGGCGACGGCACAGACGACCTCAGCACAATGGGAAACCGCATGGGCGTCCTGATTTATGCCTGCGACTTACGCGCACTGCTGGCAGCGCAGCAATCTGTAAGCGGTGCTGATGGGCTGGACGAACGCAGTGCTTTTGAGGAGTGGGCCGCTGGCATCGAGATATATGTAGGCAGGTATAAAAAGACTGGGGAATACGTTAGCGGCGAAGCAGAGCTGGCATACAACGCATGGAAAGCCCGTGCAGCACTCGTTGAGGGCAAGGCACAGTGTCGGTGCATTCGATACGGAAAAGGTAACCCACATTGGCCGTGCAAGCTGCATCCTGAGCGGCAACCTGCAAGCAGTGATCATATTGCTGGCGCCGGGAATATGATAAATCAGGACGCCAGCAAAGCAGACACAGCACGCAAGGAGCAATCATGCGAATAGAGATTTGTAAACATCACCGTGAATCGCCCCCGCGTGTAGAGGGGTGTCTTGCGTGTGAGTACGAAGAAGCACAGCAACAGCTGCAGCGATTCAACATTCTGCATTCACGCATGATGGCTTTCGTCAGAAATCCACGCAATGCAGATAGACGCACTCTTGAGCAGTTCAGAGCAGCGTTTTTGGAAGAATTTAACCAAGCCATCTAGGCGCGTGACCCTAGTGGCCACCATCAAATGACATGCAAAATCAGCCGCTCAAGGGGCGGCATGCAAGGAGTAAATATGAATACCACAACACCTTGGTCACTAGCCGTATCGCAAATCAAACAGGCTACAGAGCCCTCACGAACGGCAACAATTCAGCCTATGCTATATCGCATGAAGGATTTGCCTGCTAGAATCGGCATATCGCGCTCGCAGATCTACAAATTGATTCAGCGAGGGGAGTTTCCAAGGCCGGTGTCCCTAGGCGGTGCTTCAGTTGCGTGGCGAAGCGAAGATATCGAAGCATGGAAAGCAAACTTGCACCCCATTTAGTACCCCTTGCAAGCCAGCAGACCGAAAGCCTTTCTATGCTATTGATTTAACGTGTAAATATCAGGCAATAATAAATATAGGATATTCGCGCGAGTAACAACCCACCCACCGATTAGCTCGTATAGCATGCAAGGACTGGGTGTCACTGGCGCGCCAACGACCATCATTACCTAATACCGTACTTCCACGCCTACGCAGTTCGTGTCGCCGCCAAGGACAACGTTTATCCACGACCCACAATGAGCGTTTATCGTGATTACGCTCGTGCAAAAAAGCGTACATGCCTTGTATGTGCTGAAGCCCTGACAGAATATGCCAAGGCATACTTACTTCTGGGCGCCACGCTGCGCTCCAGTCGTCTTGATGAATACGCAACTGCCACGAGTGAGCAGGGAGCTCGGGAAAATTAGCCTGCACTACGGTGTTGGCAATATGCTCACGCTCGGCAGGCAAGTGCATTAACACATCGCGTTGCAAAGCGCGTAAGCTGTGTTGCACGGCGGACTCGTGTTCTGCAATGGCTTGCTGCAAAGCACGCTGATCAGAGGCGTGTAAGCCCTGGCTACTTTGGTATGAGGCGGCTGCCCCAGGACCAAAAAACAGCGCCAATAAATGCAGCGGTGGGTTAGCTTGCCGCAAACGCGCTTGTTGCATTAAACCCGCCTGATGCCAACTGGCCAGCGTTATCAAGTGCGCTAACGCTACCTGATGTGCCAACTGCGCCCGTTGCGTAAAAGACAACAGGTTTAAGGCCCGACTTTGCGCTACGGCGGCGCTATATGCCACCGCGTCATTGGCATATTGCTGTCGCATAGTATGGCCTGCTAATAGGCTCAAGCCAAAATAAGCCACTAGCGCAACGCCTAATAGCCCCAGCAACAGCACCCCTAGCAACAAGGCTGCCCCCTGTTGTCGGGCCATAACTAAATGGGTAGTCATGGCGCTACCTGCGCATTGCCCGTAAAGGCTTTTAGCCCTTTACTTTGTGTTTGACTGGCAGCCGCCTGTGCAGCAGTACTGGCTGCCTGACTTTGCTCACTACCGTCTTCGCCCGCCAGCTCTTTGGCCATGGCCGCCGTTTGCGAACGGATGACCTGACCAAAAGACTGATAGACGGCAATGGCAGCCACTGCCACTAAAGCGACAATGACCAAATACTCGACCATGCCCTGCCCCGCCTGCCGAATGCCTTTCGTACACATATTCGCCTCCATAAAATAGAGACAGTGTGCGTAATCGAAAGGCCCGCGACAATTCGCAAAAGCCGAGACGGATCAAGTCGCCCTACACTCTTGAACTAAAATAAAACGGTACTAGTAAGCGAACAAATATGCTCGTCAGGCTTCGACTTCCAACTCGCGTTGTTCGCTATGTTTACTCCGGTAATCCGCTAAGAACTTCGCAATGCGTTCAATCGCCTCACGTAAGTCTGGCTCGTGAGGTAAGAACACCATACGGAAGTGATCCGGATGCGGCCAGTTAAAACCTGTTCCTTGCACGAGCAACACACGAGTCGCTTCCAATAACTGCAAGAAAAACTGCCTATCGTCTTTGATGGGATAAATGTCAGGATCTAGGCGCGGAAACATGTACAAAGCCGCTTCGGGTTTTACGCAAGTCACTCCGGGGATGGCTGTAATCAGTTCATAAGCCAAATCACGTTGACGACGCAGACGCCCCCCCTCACCGACCAAATCATTAATACTTTGATAACCGCCCAAAGCCGTCTGTATTGCCCATTGCCCAGGAACGTTGGCACACAAACGCATATTGGCCAGCATATTTAAACCTTCAATATAGTCTGCCCCCGCTTGCTTATCGCCGGATATAACGAGCCAACCCGCCCGATACCCACAGGCTCGGTAGCTTTTTGAGAGCGAATTAAAGGTTAGCGTCAACACATCAGGAGCTAAACTAGCCAAAGCCGTGTGCTTAACGCCGTCAAACAGTACTTTGTCATACACTTCATCGGCTAATATGACTAAGTTAAATTCGCGTGCCAGCCCCACGATGCCTTTCAACACTTCATCCGAGTACAACACACCGGTAGGATTGTTAGGATTAATGACCACGATGCCTTTAGTGCGAGGCGTTATTTTTGCACGCATGTCGGCCAAGTCTGGAATCCAGCCATTTTCCTCGTCGCACAAATAGTGCACCGCCTTCCCTCCAGACAAGCTGGTCACTGCTGTCCACAACGGATAGTCTGGCATGGGCAATAGCAACTCATCCCCATCATCCAGTAAGGCGTTGGTAGCCATGGCGATCAAATCCGAGGCCCCATTTCCCAAGTAAATATCATCTAAGGTGACGCCAACAACACCTTGCTGCTGGGTGTAATGCATCACCGCTTTGCGCGCAGCAAAAATACCTTTGCTATCAGAATAACCTGCCGAATTAGGCAGATTACGTATCATGTCACGCTGTACCTCTTCGGGAGCGTCAAAGCCAAATACGGCCAAATTACCTATATTGAGCTTGATAAGCTGCTGTCCTTCGTCCTCCATTTGCTTAGCCCTATCCATAATGGGGCCGCGAATATCATATAAGACGTGAGCCAACTTGCGTGATTTACTAATCGTTCTCATGAACGCTTATCCTTGGAAAATAAATGCAACGTAAGGCATAGACGAACGCCGGAACACACCGAGCAAGGTTGGCATGACTTATTGTCGTAGCAACTCGACTGAGCCTAGGTAACGGTTACTGCAAAAGGAATGATAATAGCACCAGACAAAGACCGGCTGAACGGCAGCTCTGCACTGCAGCATAAAGTCTCTAATACGTCGACAAAGCGTCGCATCTGAACAACCGTGAGACTGTTTTGAACACGCTCGCGTAGTACTGTTCACCAACCGCTGAAGATATTGCTCAGACAGAGATCAGTGCTTAAATTAGAAACCTAAAATCGAACGCACTCGCATCCGCTGAGCGGAGGCTCGATTTAACTCACGTGCACGCTCTTCGGCATACGCTTCTTCATTGTCCTCGTACCGACCATCGTACATACATGACTCTGGATTCCAACGACACTCGGCACTCTGCTTGCGGGTGTGATGTGACGAACTAGCCCCACAAGCTGACAAAAACAACAGAGCTGATACAGCCAGCCCCAACGCGCTGATTCGGTACATATTTTGCCTCATTCGGACGCAAGCCTTAGCGCTTGCGCATAATTAACCTCTAGCAGACATCATAACGCATGCTGGATGTGGTGACGGGCAAAGCGAACGAGCTATAAATTAAGAATTAAATAAGAATAAACGCCTAGGGCTTATTGCTTAAGATGCGCGTGAGGGCTACCATCATTACAATTACATTACTTGTCTTATAAAAAATTACCTCTAATGTGGAGCACACTGCCATGACAAGCTTTGAACGCCGCCAATTTCTTAAACTGGCCGGCGCTGCTGGCATCACAGGACTTGCCAGTGGTTTACCGTTAGCTCGTGCTAGCCAAACCGCCTTATTAGAACAAGCTAGAGCGCAAGGCCAAGCCGTTTTCTACGCTAACATCACGGCTGTTGAGCCCATCATGAAAGCGCTTGATCAAGCCACAGGGGTGCAAGGCAAATACACGCGTATAGCAAGCTCAAAATTCATTCCCACGATTCTGACCGAATTTAATGCAGGCAAACTTTTGGCCGACGTAGTGCAGGCTCCCCTGCCTATGTTGCAGCTACTGAAAGAACAAGGCGTATTAGCTCCTTATCGCTCGCCGGTGCTAGAAGGCTACCCGGAGTGGGCGGTCGCCGATGAGTCCATCATCCAGTTTGGTATAGAGTACGTGTCGTATCTCTATAATACCGATCACTTAAGTGCAGACCAGGCTCCTGCCCGTTACGAAGATTTGGCCGACCCTAAGTGGAAGGACAAAATCGTCATGCCTAACCCCTCTAATCATCCCTCTACGATAGGTTGGCTAGTAGGTTTAAAAGAAAAAGTGTTTAGCACTGAAGAAGACTGGCTACGCTTTTTGCAAGGTCTGGCTGCCAACAAGCCCATGTTTGTCGCCTCGTTTGGCCCTACTCCTGCGCCGATTGAAAGTGGTGAAAAACTCATCGCCATTTCCATGCCTAAGTATATTGTGACCAAGGCCCCCGCCCCCTTGGCGTGGGCGCCTCAATCAGGTCAGCCCTTGTTAGGCTCTCCACGAGCAATTGCACTGACCTCAAAAGCTCCTCATCCCGAAGCAGCACGGGTATTTATGGATTTCTGGCTAGGGAAAGAAGCCATGAACATTTTGGCCAACGACGTCGGTGAGTATGTGTTGGCTCCAGGCATCCATCCACCCATCAAGAATATGGACACAGCCAAAGTGGAAGCCATTCGTGACTTAAGTGACGAAGAGCTGATCCGCTGGGGGCGCGAATTTAGCAAAATATTCGCTGTCCGTTAAAGGACGCTTATCCAGCTCCTGTACTACCGACGAGGCGCCATAGCGCCTCGTTGTATTTTTATGGAAATTATTCACTTACTATGCAAATCGACATCATCGGCCTGTGCAAAAACTACGTCTCAGAGGGCAAAAGTTTCAAGGCCCTAGACAACATCAATCTGACCATTCCCGCTAATGAGTTTTTCACTTTGCTCGGCCCCAGCGGCTGTGGCAAAACCACGTTGCTACGCTGCATAGTAGGTTTGGAAACCCCTGATGACGGAGAGATCCGCATCGGTGGCGAAGTCGTTTGGTCCAAAAAGAAAAACATTGCTATTCCCCCCGAAAAGCGCGGCCTTGGCATGGTGTTCCAGACCTACGCGATTTGGCCTCATATGACTGTCTTTGATAACATCGCCTACCCCTTGCAAGTACGAGGCGAGAAAAAAAACGTTATCCGTGAAAAAGTCATGCGCACGCTGCAATTTGTACAACTGGAAGGTGTAGAGCATCGCTCAGCCACCAAGTTGTCTGGCGGGCAGCAACAGCGGGTGGCCTTGGCTCGGGCGCTCGTGGCCGAGCCAAAAGTCATTTTATTTGATGAACCCCTAAGTAACTTAGATGCCAAGCTACGGGAAGAAACCCGTAAAGAATTGCGACGTTTCCTCAATGAACTGGACATTACCGCCGTTTACGTCACGCACGACCGCGTCGAAGCCCTGGCCTTGTCAGACTCCATTGCGGTGATGCGCAAAGGTCATATTATTGAAATTGGCACACCACAAAAAATTTACTTTGACGCTGATCATCGTTTTGTAGCCGACTTTATCGGCCGCGCCAATCAAATAGACGCCGTCGTGCGGACACAAGAAGAGGGTTGTACCCAAGTAGAAAGCACTTTAGGCCTGATTCGATGTCAGCAACGCGACCTCGCACCCGGTGCAACAGTAACCCTATGCATACGCCCCGAGTTTGTGCGCATAGGCAGCCAGGTCTTACCTGAAGGACATAACCACCTAAGTGGCACCATTGCTGCCATGGAGTTTGTTGGCGAGGTTTACGAAGCAGAAGTACAGGTTGGCGACAGCCTATTATTGGCTCGTATTGACCCCGACATACAGGTAAAAGAAGGCGATACAGTCCAGTTTAGCCTAGACCCTGCCCACTGCCTGCTTTTGTCGGCGTAAGGGACTGAGGCCATGAATCAATCTCGTACCCCGTTAACCTGGTCGTTAATCATCATTGTTGGCTTTCTGACCTTATGCCCAGTACTGATGTTAGTGCTAGGTAGTTTCTCACAAGGTTTAACCGCTTTTGGCGACTTTACTACGGCTAAATACGTCGCCGCTTATACGGACCCCTTTTTATTTGAAGTCACCCTCAACACGATTATTTTCGTGGTGGGCTCGTCCGTATTTTCTACTGTATTGGCCGTTTTCCTGGCGTACTTGAACACCCGTACTAACATGCCCTTAAAAGGCATGTTTACGGTGCTTTCTATCGTACCCATGATGATTCCGCACTTACTGTTTTCAGTCAGTTGGGCCTTGCTGCTGAACCCATCGAACGGTTTGCTGAATATGATGCTGCAAAGTGGCTTTGGGCTAGAAGAGGCCCCCTTCAATATCTACTCCTTGTGGGGCATGATATTAGTGGAAGGCTTGCTCAACATGCCTATCGCCTACCTGATTATTGCGCCTGCTATGGCCTCTTTTGATGTCTCGTTGGAAGAGTCTTCGCGCGTGTTTGGCGCCAGCGTGTGGCGTACTTTGGTACGCATCACCTTACCCGTATTACGACCCGCTATTTTAGCCGCTTTTATTCTGGCTATCGTACGCAGCTTGGCCTCATACGCCGTGCCACGTGTGTTAGGTACACCTGGACGCGTCGATGTTTTAGCGACCTATTTGTACGAAATGATCTCAACGGGATTTGCCCCGGATTACGGCAAAGCTGCCGCACTAGGCATGAGCGTACTATCGGCGTCGATAGGGCTTATCGTACTGTATCGGTACCTGACTGCGGAAAGCGGTAAATACGTGACGATTTCAAGCCGTGGCTTTAAACCCACTTTGATTGAATTGAATAAAGCCAAACTTCCTCTATTCATTATCGTCGGGGTGTTAAGCCTGCTAATGATAGTCCTGCCAGTGGCCGTCTTGTTTTATACGTCTCTAATTCCCTACTCCATGGTACCTAGTGCGAAAGCATTTTCCATGATGAGTTGGGCACACTGGATAGACGTCATCCAAGATCCGCTATCACAACTGGCCATGCGCAATAGCTTGTACCTAGCTATTGTAGGAGCAACCTTAGGGGTAATCCTGTCGCTGTTTGTCGCCTATGTAGTCGTCAAGCTAAAAACCCGTGCGGCAGGCCTTTTGGACACGTTAAGTTTCCTGTCATTTTCCTTCCCCGGTATTGTGATCGGCATAGGCTTTATGTGGTTCTTTGTGCAAACCCCCTTGTATGCAACCCTGACCGCTTTACTGCTTGCTTACATTGCCGCCTATCTGCCTTATGGCATACGCCCCTTATCAGCGGCTTTCGTGCAAATACACTCACATCTGGAGGAGTCATCCCAAGTTTCTGGTGCAAGCTCCTTAACGACGATGCGGCGCATTATCGTACCGCTCCTGATTCCTGGTGTTGTGTCAGCATGGATACTAATGGCAACCATGTACATACGCGAACTGACTGTTTCTGTCGTGCTTTCACGCCCAGGGACAGAAGTGCTCGCCGTACAAATCTTAAGCTTCGCTGAAGACGGCTTATGGGGCAAGCTATCAGCCTTAGGGATCATTATGATTTTGATCTCGACTGTACTAGTGCTACTGGCCATGTATATCGGCAATTATTACAAGCGCCGCCAAGGCTTGTCATAATGATTTGAGCTTCTGCTTTCGCTGTCAGCGAAGGCAGAAGTCCTTAGCGGGCGAATACGGGATCACCAAGTATAAACAACGTTAAGACTCCCGCTGCTTGAACAGAAACTTGCACTCAATGCCACATAAGCTTGTTATGCTTTAGTAACGACACATTTTTCCTAAGGAAATTCAATGTTCAGCAAATATACTCTTGCCGCCCTTGCCTTGGCTGTTTCCATGGGTAGCAGCTATGCACAAGAATCCGTTTATCTGCCCGAAGCAGTCACTACTGACGCTGCTCTAAAGGCTGAGTTTGCGCGCATTACAAACTCTATCGCCAAAGACGCACCATGGGTAAAAGAATACGGCACCACAACGCCAGCACAAGAGGCTGAACTGGACGGCACGCGCTACCAAGTATTTAGCGGCTGCAAACCCCACAACTGCCCTGCCGAAAGCTATGTCGTGCTGTACAACCCCGATAAAAAACAAATTTCCGCAGGTGCTTTCGTTACGACTGATTACTCATCGAGCGACATAGCCAGCAACACGACCATACAATGGCTAGGCAACACAGACTTAGACCACATCCGCATATTGGCTAAGTATTTGTTTTAAACGTTAGGTTCTTCGTCCACGCTAGCCCACTCACCCACCACTTTAGAGGCTAAGTTATGCGATCATTATTTGATATTCTTGATAGTATTTTAAGCTCCGGCTCCCTTTCGCTTGACCAAAAGGTAGCGCTGTTGAACGATGAGGACGCTATTGTTCGGTATGCAGAACGTGAACTGGACGTAGAGATAGACACAGACGCCGCATTGCAGTTGCAAGAACTCGGCTTACAGTACGCCGCTCAACTAAAAAGCGACCCAACACAATGGGCACAGCTTAAGGCTCAGGCAAAGGCCCAACTGGATTAGTCTGCGCCACACAAAAACATAGCACCCAGAAATGCCTCGTATGCGTTAATTAGCATCGAGGCATTTTTGTTCTCTACGTACTATACGAATGGAAAAACTCGTCTATACGTCAGTGCCCGACCTGTCTGGGTGACACGCGTGACACTAAGTTCTATGCCGGTAGCCTGCTGCGTCACAGAAGCAGAATGCGGCACCTCTCGCCATCCATATCCGGGCTCCCAAGCCCTAACCCTAAATGACCTCACTCCCTCAAGCACTGGCACCGCTTGCTCTTCGTTAGGCGCCACCAAGGGATAATAGGCTGCACTGAACCCAACGCTACGATATAAAGTGTGATCTTTCAGCCACCAGCGTACACGTAACCACTGACCAGGCGCGGCGGGCGCAGCACGCACCCACTCTATAGTGCGAGGCACTTTAGCCGACCCAAGGAGAATTGAGGCGGGCAATAACATGAACTTATCCTTCGGGGCCATTTCCGGCCCGAGATACCAGCCAGCATCTTGCGCTAACTCTACACGAGTCCCCCACGCCCAATCTCGCTCAAACTGTTGCAAGGCACGCAATACCTGAGTTTGGTCATCTGCCCGTTGCTGCAATATGCTTTGACTGCGCTGCATACTGTCTATCCCCTGCCAAGCCATAACACTGATCAATGCCATGATGGTGATCACGACCATGATCTCAATTAAGCTAAAGCCAGTTTGCCGCTTACATAGGTGTGCTGTATCCATGTTGTCACCTAAGGAAACGAATGAGGTAATACGAGAGTGGTTAAACTAGCTAAACGATGCTCACTATGAACATCAGCATATACCTGCACAGTGACCGCACGTAAATCACCGCCGCTCTCTCTGACCAGCACGCGGCAAATAAACTCATAGCTATCTTGCGGGCAAGAAAACTGATGCATACCGAGCTCGGGGACTTTACCCAGTGCTAATTCGGCTGCGCTATTATCTGCCGCTAGCCACGCCCACTGAGCTTGTTCCAATAATTGCTGGCTTTGAATTGACTGGGAGCTTAGGCGTACAAAAGCAGCCAGAGCGACACTGACGATAGCCAATGCCACTAATACTTCCACGAGCGTAAACCCCGTTTGCTTGCTACGACAGCCCAGCGTAGTAGTGAAACCTTGCATTTATTCCACCCCAAACTGTCCACGAGCATCACGACTGATCGTCACCTGATGTCCTTCGTGATGCAACTCAATTTTCCACGCAGACGAAAACCATTCGTCATGCAACAGTAAAGGGCTTATCGACTGTACCTGCACCCCTTGCAACGACCAAGATCGCGGCCGTAAAAGCTCATGATGCTCGAAATTATCTAGATCACCGTGGGTACTCATGACGGGCATTTCTTGGTGATCGTTCTGTAACCAACGCACCCGACTGAAGAAGTAGCCCTGCGGGTCAGCCTGCCAGACCACCAATCGACCATCTACGCGTACTTCTGACTGAGCTGCGGCTAGGCGCTGCGCGAGGGCTTCAGCTTCGTGCCGCAATAAGGCACCTGGGTGAGGCTGCACCGCCACGCTAATTACCGCCGTAGCAATACCCAGTAAAACTAATACTAGCATTACTTCAATTAATGAAAATCCTAGCTGAGTAGACGGTTTTTGCATAAAGGCTCCAAAAGACCTTTTTCATACCGACGCAACAAGCACGATGAAAAATAGGGTATATCAACGACAGATTTAAGATGGGTTGCTTATTTGATTATAAAAGCCATATATGGCGAAGTAATGACCCCCATTGAAACGCACGTGCACTAATCACTTAGTCCTCTAAGCTTTTACTTCTATAGCTGTATACCCGGAGCATATGCCATGAACAGATCGTCCCCTTGGATAAGCAAAAAAGCATCTACTCATACTTTAGGAGTATTACTCGCAGCAATAAGCGCCATCTACTGTTATATGGATTTTTTCCAGCCATACGAAGCTTCCGTTAGCATTACTAAACCCATCATTTTTAACAGTGACTCAACAAGCCAACACATGACACGCTGGTTGGAGCCTGGCGATATACAACTTAATATAGAGTTACTAGGCATTATTCATCACTCTGGCAATGAGGTTGCCTTGGTGCGCGTAAATAACCAAGCGTCACAAGCCTATACAGCGGGCGACCTACTGGCTCCTGAGCTACGCTTAAGCCAGATCGCCCCCCATGCCATCACTATCACGCATCACCAGCGTAGCTATACCATCAGCTTAGAGCCGACCACTATCCAAGAGGGAGTGTTGCTACGGAGCGTATCAAAAGATCAACTCACAAATTAATTATTTAGTCGTTAAATGAGCTTATATGACAGTTTCCCCGAGTGCGATTCACATTACTGAAACATAGAACAACCAAGAACAGCACAGGAATCGAATAAATAACGCTATAAACAACACCAAACAAAAACAAAAAAGCGTGTGAAAGCCGCATAAAACATGATTTTAAAAAATAACGCTTTACACCTAAACAAAACCAAAAGCAAAGTAAAAAAATAAATCAAAATTCACTTAACAACAAAAATAAAAATCAAAATATTCTAGAAATGGGGATTTGATTTCACCATAAAGTAATTTAATTAATTTAAAGTAGAGAGATGATTTAACAAACAAAAAAACCTCCTAGTGTTAATCATCCAGAACAATGCAAGAAAAAGACAACCTTATGTTGAAAAACAACATAAGCCACATTTACTTGCGGGTTTCACTGAAACCACACGACAGCCCCAAAAGATTGCCCTTAAGTGGGTGAACAAGGAATGACGAGAAACAAAATGCAAGCAAGCTTACAGAACACAAACATTGCCGGTCAAAAAATCACCATGACCGCCTTGGACGAAAAGCTCTCTGAGTGGGTAAACGTCGCCCGTACCGTGGGGCCCGTCATCGTTCACCGATACGACGCCCCATGGGTCTGCATTATTTCTTATCGTATGTGGGGAGATGTCACCAAGTTGAGCTCTTACTTACCCGACTTAAATCATCCTTTATTAAAATTACGCGAAGCCATCGATGAAGCCTTTGCCTACGAAAACGCCCTCTTACATAACTTAGGCATCCACCATAACGGCCGCGATCGAGTCGCCATGGGCATCCGTATTTGGATACTCCAGATCGTTTATTCCTGCTGCAATATCCAACACGTATGCGAACAAATGCGCTACAACATGCTGTGGCGGTGGTTTATAGGGCTAAATCAAACCTCGGACCCTTTACCTGAAGGCGACTTTTTCACGGACGACATCCGCAAAATCACTTGTCATCCTAAAGTCATCCAGATGATCGACCGCTGCTTGAAAAAAAGCGGTCTGCTAGAACATGACAACTGCGGGTTTCGTGTGAACCTAGGATTGCTCCATACCTTACTAGAACAGTCGCGCACAAGTGGCAACTTTACCGATTAGTGCTTTACTGCCCTACCCCCCAAAACACCACAATCCACTCACTAACGTTGCAAGCGAGCATGCTTAGGCCTGCACAAGATATATTGCCACTACCGACACCAGATTTATACAAAAATCAATAAAGCAATGAGCAAACAATGCGCAAACCACATTAAATGTAATAAATAGAAATAAAATTATTTTACTCAAAAACAATTTATTTAATTACTAAAAGTAATACTATTTAATATCACCCTTTAGTTGGCTTACAGCCGTCGCCGTGGCCTCGTAAACGCGGTAAACATCACAAGAACCGTCTGTAAAAAACTTACTGCACAAAATCGATAGACCTGCTAATCTACTGTTTTTATACACAGCAAAAATATCACCATGGACTACACCGTCACACTACATGATGCCCCTAAAGACTTGCCCGAAGCATTGCGTCAAAGCACTGAATACCGCTTTCGGCGTAGCCTAGAGCGCAGTCTACGCAGCTCGGACAGCGTTATCGAAGCTTATAAAGCATGGAGACAAGTCGAAGAAACTGATGTTCAAGAACTCAACGAGCACGACATCTTTTTAGCTAAGCAGTGGCAGCAGGCGGCTACACGTGCTTACCAAGAAGCCTTTCGCGAACTAGGAGAGTGCGAGGCTTATTTTGAAATACGTGTGCAAAATTAATATTTTTACCTAAGCGGATAACAAAAAGCTTGTATCCGCTTATTGTTCTCTGCTACGCTACCTAAAATAACGACAACACTAAAAACCATAATTATTATTTTCATCAAGAAATATAACTTTCATTATCTTTAGATAGAATGTGAATGCCTGCTCTATAACTATATTTATTTTGTGCCGCTATGATCAGTCTTCAGCATTCCTTTTACACTCAAACCAATTTGGGTACCCAACGAACTTACCGTGTTTACGGTAATCGGTATTCAGCGGCTCAAAATCTCAGAAAACGCCTTATGGCATACTGGCTACCCGCACTAGTATTATTTTTTGTAGGTGGCATTCCTATTATCAGTCTTTTAGGACGCGATAACAGCCTGCCTTACCTCTTCTTACTGGTCCTAGTTTACGCGGTGTGTGTACGGCTCATCCTTAAGCAAACCCTATCCATTACGCTAGACACAGAACAAGGGCTGCTCTTTCAAGGCCGCTATCATCCCAGTTCAAGCATCCGTTCCCTAGGCATTTCACGTATTAAGCCACAATCCAACGCCGAAGGCTCTAGCCATATCAGTGTCGTGTTAAGCCATGGCGAAGAAAGACTCAGCCCCTACATTCAGAAAGAAATCGCCAAAGATCTTTTGCAAGACTTGCAACGCGACTTAGCTCTCTAAGATCAAACATTAATATTGTATATACAACTATAAAAATATCCCGTTTGTCTGTCAGGCTCGGTTATTCTTACTAGGTTCTTTATCGTCATCCTCTTGCTTTTATTGATGACCCCCGCTCCAGGACCTACCTATGCACAGCCTACAAGCCATCATATCAGCCGCTTGGGACAATCGCACGCAACTCAATAGTGACAGTCCAGCGCCGGAATTACGTGCTGCCTTGCACCATGTGTTAAATCAGCTTGATCAAGGCTCTCTGCGTTTAGCCGAAAAAAAAGCGCACTCATGGCTCGTACACGACTGGCTTAAAAAAGCCATATTGCTTAGCTTTAAACTAGCAGCCAATCGCCTCACAGGCCAGGCACCTAATCATTTTTATGACAAAGTGCCCATGAAATTTGAACACTACCAAGAGGCCGATTTCGCTCGCCTACAGATACGGGTCACTCCCGGCGCTCACGTACGTCACGGGGCCTATATCGCTCCCGACGTTGTGCTAATGCCAAGCTACGTCAATATCGGCGCTTACATCGACACAGGCACCATGATTGACACGTGGGCTACAGTAGGGTCTTGCGCTCAAATTGGTAAGCACGTGCATATTTCGGGAGGTGTCGGCATAGGAGGGGTACTTGAGCCGTTACAAGCCAATCCCACTATCATTGAAGACAATTGCTTTATTGGTGCCCGATCAGAAATTGTCGAAGGGGTCATTGTGGAAGAAAATAGCGTCCTTTCTATGGGTGTTTATCTATCGCAGAGCACCCGTATTTATGACCGTCAGACAGGTGAGGTTTTCTATGGTAGGGTTCCGTCAGGTTCTGTGGTCGTCCCGGGCTCATTGCCTGCTGAGGATGGCAGTCATAGCTTGGCCTGCGCCATCATTGTGAAACGTGTCGACGCCCGCACACGTGCTAAAACCAGTATTAATGATTTACTACGAAGCTAATATGAGCACCTTTCCCTCTCCTCAGGTACTCCTGACAGACCTGCTACAAAGGCCTTCAGTCACCCCTAACGATGCTGGTTGCCAACAACGTATTGCAGAGTTACTACAACCACTAGGTTTTGTCATTGAGCACTTGCCTCGTGGTTCGGTCAGTAATCTGTGGGCACAAAAAGGGGAAGCCGCCCCCCTATTTGTTTTTGCTGGCCATACGGATGTGGTGCCCACGGGGCCACTTGAGCAATGGGATAGCCCCCCCTTTGAAGCCACCATACGCCAAGGTAAACTATATGGCAGGGGCGCCGCGGACATGAAAGCGTCGATTGCTGCATTTATTTGTGCCTGCCACGAGTTCCTTGGTGATTTTCCTGAGCATCAAGGCGCGATTGCCCTACTAATCACCTCAGACGAAGAAGGCCCTGCCACTGACGGCACAGCCTATGTCTGCGAACAGCTCCAAGAGCGCGGCCTCACTCTAGATTACTGTATCGTTGGCGAACCTAGCAGCAACCAAGTCTTTGGCGATACTATAAAAAATGGCCGCAGAGGCTCACTATCCGGGCACTTGCGAGTCCTTGGAAAACAAGGTCATGTGGCTTACCCCCAACTAGCAAGCAACCCCATACATTTACTTAGTCCTGCCTTGCAGCAGTTATGCGATCGCATGTGGGATGCCGGCAATGTCGACTTCCCCCCTACCAGCATGCAAATTTCTAATATCCATGCTGGCACTGGCGCCGGGAACGTCATACCAGGCTACCTAGACCTTGAGCTAAACTTTCGCTTCAGCACGGAACACACACCTGCTACCTTACAGGCTGAAGTGGAAGGCATCTTGCACCAACATAAGGTTCCGTTTGAGCTGCGCTGGACCCTGGGCGCTGAACCATTTTTGACCCCTGAGGGGGCACTCAGCGAAGCGCTCAAAGCAGCGATTCAAGCAGAAACAGGAGTGCAAGCTGAACTTTCCACTACCGGGGGTACTTCCGATGGGCGTTTTATCGCTAAAATCTGTCCCCAGCTTATTGAGTTTGGCCCCCTTAACGCCAGCATTCACCAAATTAACGAACATGTCGATTTGGCCGATCTGGAAAAACTGAAAAATATTTATCGTCGTACATTGGAAAACTTGCTGTGCTAGAACATCATATCAGCGCTGCCGAGCAAGCCTCAGCGCAACGCGAACTGCTCACTTTACGCGACCTCTTACGCTGGGCGGTCTCTTATTTAAACCACGACACCCTAAGCTTTGGCCATGGTAGTGACAATGCTTGGGACGAGGCGGTCTATCTTCTCTTGCATAGCCTGAACTTACCACTAGACCAGCTCGAACCGTTCTTAGATGCACGCCTGTTAGCAAGCGAACGTGAGCGCTACATCGCACTTATTACACGACGTGTTAACGAACAGTGTCCCGCCGCCTACTTAACCGGCCAAGCGTGGTTACAAGGACATAGCTTTCGCGTTAGTCCCGCCACCATCGTGCCACGCTCCCCCATCGCCGAGCTGCTCGAAGAACAACTGCAGCCTTGGATATCAGACCCCTCTCAAGTACAGCATGCCTTAGACATGTGTACAGGTTCCGGCTGCTTAGCAATACTGTGCGCCTTGGCATTCCCCGAAGCACGCGTTGATGCAGTAGATTTATCCTCCGAAGCGCTAGAAGTCGCCCGCCTGAATGTCAGCGATTACGGCCTAGAAGATCGTTTATCTTTGCACCAGAGCAATCTATTTGACGACCTTCCTGCACAACGCTACGACCTCATTATCTGCAACCCACCCTACGTAAATCAACACTCTATGGACAACTTGCCCAAAGAGTACTTACACGAACCCAATATGGCCTTAGCTGGCGGTGACGACGGCATGGACTTGGTTCGGCGCATCCTGCAGGCGGCTCCAGACTTCCTTCAACCCGAGGGCATTTTAGTGCTGGAAATCGGCCACGAATATGAGCACTTCTGCGCTGCCTTTCCCGAGCTAGAGCCTGTTTGGCTCAGTACAGAAAACAGCACTGACCAAATTCTTTTATTGCAACGGGAGCAATTAGTCTCGTGATACGCGCCAGTGGAATCAGCTTACGCCGTGGCGTTAAAGTGCTGTTGGACCAAAGTGAATTCACCATACACCCCGGCGAACGCGTTGGCTTAGTCGGTAAAAATGGTGCAGGTAAAACTACCCTATTTGCTCTATTACAAGGCGAGCTCGATCTAGACGCCGGCCACTTAAGCATGCCCGAAAGCTGGCGTATTGCCAGCGTGGAACAACATATAGCCGATCGAGATCGCCCTGCGCGAGAGTTCGTCATTGACGGCGACCGCGACCTGCGCCGCTTGCAAGACCAACGCGCGGCAACCCATGACGATGACGGTCAACGTATCGCTGAACTGGAGGCAGCTTTACTTGAGGCCGATGCTTGGACCGCACCGTCTCGCGCAGAACAGTTGTTAGCCGGCCTTGGCTTTAAACCCGAAGAGTGGCTGCTGCCCGTGGGACATTTCTCTGGTGGGTGGCAAATGCGACTAGCGCTGGCTCGCGCCCTGATGGCTCCCTCCGATCTACTCTTACTAGATGAGCCCACTAACCACTTAGACTTAGATGCCATGCTATGGCTAGAGCGTTGGTTGGTCAGCTACCCGGGGACAGTATTACTGATTTCCCACGACACTGAGTTTTTGGATGCCGTAGCCAAAGCCATTTTGCACATTGATCATCACAAACTGGTGCGCTACAAAGGCGGTTATCACGACTTTATCATGCAGCGTGCAGAACGCATGCAACAGGCACAAATTGCTTATCAGCGCCAAACGCGGGAAGCTGCACGCTTGCAGTCGTTTATTGATCGCTTTAAAGCTCAAGCAACCAAAGCCAAACAAGCACAAAGTCGGGTTAAGGCTTTATCGCGCATGCAACTGCTAGCCCCGCTAAAAGAAGACAGTAGTATAAGCATACAGTTGCCTTCGCCCACCTACGTGCCCGACCCACTACTTACACTGGACAAAGCCGACCTAGGCTATGGCAGCACGGCTATCTTAAAAAATGTTCAATTAATGGTGCGTGGCGGAGGCCGTATCGGCATTTTAGGAATGAACGGCGCGGGGAAAAGTACACTGATAAAAACCTTAGCTGGGCAACAAGCCCCATTAAGCGGAGAAAAAGTAGCCGCTAAGGGGCTAGAAATTGGCTATTTTGCCCAGCACCAGCTAGACATGATAGACCCCGACTCCTCACCGTTACAGCACTTAGCTAGGCTGGCCCCCGATGTACGCGAACAAGAGTTACGCAATTATCTGGGTAGCTTTGGATTTAGTGGCGATATGGCTTCTAATCCCACGGCACCATTTTCAGGCGGTGAGAAAGCTCGCTTAGCGCTGGCACTGATTGTATGGCAAAAGCCTAATCTGCTGCTTCTGGATGAGCCTACTAACCACTTAGATGTCGACACGCGTGAAGCCCTAGCGACCGCCTTGGCTGGCTATGAAGGCAGCGTCTTGCTGGTATCGCACGATAGGCATTTATTACGCTCTACCGTTGACGAGTTTTGGATTGTGGCCGATGGTCAAGTGCAAGAATTTGACGGTGACCTTGAAGACTACCGCGACTGGCTGTTAAGCCGTAATGCAAGTGCCAGAGCTGATGCGCGCAAGGAAACTCGCGCATTGCAGCAAGACGACAGCAACAGTGTTGATCGTCGCACGCAACGGCGCCAAGAAGCGGAAACACGACAACGTTTGGCCCAATTGCGTAAGCCTTTGGACAAGCAGCTGGGTAAAATAGAAAGCCAAATGGAGAAAACCGGCGAACGACTGCAAGAGCTAGACCTGCTCATGCAAGACCCAAACTTTTATACTGATCAATATAAAGATGAGCGACCTCAACTGCTGGCTGAGCACGGTGAGCTAAGCAAGCAACACACAGAGCTAGAAGAGCAGTGGCTAGACTTACAAGAGCAAATCGAAACCTTAGCTCAAAGCGACCACTAAAAACCATAAAAAAAGGGCCCTAGGCCCTTTTTTATGCAGCGATAATATCAAGCTTGGCTATTGCTAAGGCTAAGGTCTTAGTCCCTACCTCGCGGAACTGAATCTGCGCTTGGGCGTCTTGTCCATTCCCTTGCAAACTCAAGACCGTACCCTCGCCAAACTTAGCGTGCTGCACGCCCTGCCCCACTCGGAAAACCTGGCCATTTACCTCTAGGCTAGAGGTAGTACTGCGTCCGCCATAAGGCGTGGCACTGCTACCCTTAGAAGCTTGCCAAGACTGCCCACGGCGAAACGCCCCGCCCGAGCCAAAGGTTGAGTCAAGCTCTGCACTTAAGTGGCTTGCTGCCATTTGATAACGTGGCGACAAATACTTTACATGCTCATCAGGTAGCTCATCTAAAAACCGTGAGCGTAAGGCATAACGTGTCTGTCCATGCAACATTCGACTTTGCGCTAAAGTAATATACAAGCGCTGCCGTGCCCTTGTAATAGCCACATACATCAAACGCCGCTCTTCCTCGACGCCACCCGCATCCATCAGGCTATTTTCATGCGGAAATAGCCCTTCTTCCAGGCCAGTAATAAATACCGCATCAAACTCTAGACCCTTCGCTGCATGAATGGTCATCAACTGCACAGCATCTTGACCTTGTTGAGCCTGATTATCCCCCGCCTCTAGGGAGGCGTGAGTTAAAAACCCACCTAAAGGTGACATCGCTGCTGGGGGAGTGATACCCGTGACCGGATCAGCGCCAGCCGGCTCATCAGGGATACGCCCTGCGGGTAAATCAGAGGCGTTTTCTTCTTGCACAAATACGGTCGCAGCATTCACAAGCTCTTGCAAGTTTTCTAAACGCTCCGCCCCCTCACGATCGGCTTGATAATGAGCTAACAAGCCACTTTCGTGCACGGTATGTTCGATGAGTTCCGGTAAGCTAAGCACTTGACCCTGGTTAGCCAGTTCCTGAATGATGCCGGCAAAGCGCCCCAAGGCAGCAGCGGCCCTACCCTGCATATAAGGTATGGCGCGCATTAAACTGACACCACGCTCGCGAGCTAAATCCATTAACTGCTCAATAGAACGCGCTCCTATCCCTCGGGTAGGAAAATTCACCACGCGTAAAAAGGCTGTGTCATCATCCAGGTTATCCGTTAATCGCAGGTAAGCCAAGGCGTGCTTAATCTCTTGGCGCTCAAAGAATCGTTGTCCGCCATACACCTTATAGGCGATGCCATGCGTGAATAGCTGATGTTCAATAATGCGCGACTGTGCATTACTCCGGTACAAGATTGCTATTTCTCGCCGGTCCCGCCCTTCCTGAATCAAGGACTTAATCTCTTCCAAGATCCACTGCGCCTCTTGACCATCCGACGACTGCTCGTTGATACGAATCAACTCGCCTGCACCACTGTCAGTCCAAAGGTCTTTTCCTAAACGCCCTGTATTGTGCGAGATTAAGGCGTTCGCAGCGTCCAAAATATGGCCACATGAACGGTAGTTTTGCTCGAGGCGTATCACATTACCCTTGGCATAATCCCGCTCGAAATCCGCCATATTGCCCACATTCGCACCGCGAAAGGCGTAGATAGACTGATCATCGTCCCCTACAGCGAACAGACTAGTTTGCGGCCCCGCGAGCAACTGTAACCAGCGATACTGCAAACGGTTCGTATCTTGGAACTCATCAATGAGTAAATGCTGAAAGCGACGTTGATAATGCTCACGCAAAGGCCCATTACGGCTAAGTAGCTCGTAAGAGCGCAGCAGCAGCTCTGCAAAATCCACTACACCTTCACGTTCGCATTGCTCTTGGTATAAGGTATAAAGCTCTACCAAGCGCCGTCTATGCGGGTCGTAAGCCTCTACCGCTTCAGGGCGCAAGCCCTCGTCTTTGCAGCTATTAATAAAACGCTGCACCTCTTTAGGGGGAAACTTCTCATCATCGATATTATGCGCTTTGAGCACACGCTTAATACACGCCTGCTGGTCCGCCATATCGAGAATTTGAAAGGTTTGCACTAAACCAGCATCGCGATAGTGTAAGCGCAACAGGCGATTGCAAAGGCCATGAAACGTACCCACCCACATACCGCGGGTGTCGATAGGCAATAAAGCAGTAAGCCGCGTCAGCATTTCGCGCGCGGCTTTATTGGTAAAGGTAACGGCGGCTAGGCCGGCAGGGCTTATCTGCCCTGTTTGAATTAACCACGCCATACGGGTGGTTAACACACTAGTTTTCCCGCTACCTGCTCCCGCCAGCACTAATGCGTGACCGGCGGGTAATGTGACTGCTGCCTGTTGCTGTGGATTAAGCCTGTCTATCATGCTGCATAACGACGCAACCGCAAGGCGAATTGCTCAAGACTATCAATTCCACTTTGTTGTGCGCGCTGGCACCATGCTTGCAAATCGGCCAACAACTGTTCGCTAGAAGCACTAGAGCTTTCCCAAATGCCTGCTAGCTCACGCTGCATGCGAACAATAATAGACAAACGAGAGTCACCCGAGGCGACGCTTTCCAGCTCGGCCCGTTCTTCAGGCTTAAGCACTTCATCACCACGACCTATCCAGTCTTGGCAACGCTCAAGCAAAGACCAGGAGCAATTAGGAGTATTGCGATCGATTTTCAATTTCAAACGGTCGATTTCTTCGGTTGCGGCATGACGGATAATATCGCTATAGCGAGCTAAAATTTCATAGCGATGCGTAATGACACCTTGCAGCGTCTCTAAACTAATACTATCAAAAGAGGTGCTCGTGCTGGCTGGCTCTAAACGTAGTTTAGGAGCTACTTTTTTCACCTTCGCCAAACCAAATGCTTTGAGTACGCTGATATAGCACCAACCCAAGTCAAACTCGTACCACTTGCTAGAAAACTTAGCCGAGGTGCCATAAGCATGGTGATTATTATGGAGCTCTTCGCCACCAATAATAATGCCCCACGGAAATACGTTGGTGCTAGTGTCTGGACTGGCAAAGTTACGATAGCCAATGGCATGCCCTAAACCATTCACCACCCCAGCAGCCCAGAATGGAATCCAGGCCATTTGAATAGCCCACACAGTAAAGCCTAAGAAACCAAATAAGGACACATCGATAGCGAGCATAATCAATACGCCCAACAAGCTGTGCTTGGTGTACACATTGCGCTCTAGCCAATCGTCGGGAGTACCATGCCCAAAACGCTTAAGTGTCTCGGCATTAGTAGCCTCTTGACGGTACAACTCGGCACCGCGGAAAAACACCTTGCCTAAACCAAACACGACGGGAGAGTGAGGGTCACCCTCACGCTCGCAGCGAGCATGATGTTTACGGTGTATCGCTACCCACTCTTTGGTAACCATGCCTGTTGTCAACCATAGCCAGAAGCGAAATACATGCATGACAGCTGGATGTAAATCCAAGCCACGGTGTGCTTGACTACGGTGCAAAAAAACGGTGACTGAAATAATGGTAAAGTGCGTTAGCAGAAGCGTGACGACAATAAGTTGCCACCACGAAAGTTGCAAAATACCACCAGCCAAAAAAGATAAGAATGCTTGCATAGACCTAGTAGATGAGATCCATCGTTATAGAACAGCAGAAAGTGTAGCCCACTTGACTCACCTGCAACAGTCATTTCACTGTAACCTTGCGACAAATCAAGTGTTTTGGGCCCCTATTTACGCTGACTTGCGCTCCATCACTGCTGCAAAAAAGCAGTCTGTGTTGTGCTTGTCAGTACGTAAAATCAAATAAGAATCCTCCAGTTCAAGCTCAGGCGCTTTATCTTTAAGAATAAGCCGCGCGTCCAGTAGTTGAAAATCGGGATTTTCCGCTAGGAAGCGCTCAACCTGAGCCTGGTTTTCTTCAGCTAAAAAGCTACATGTGGCATACACCAACCGTCCTCCTGGCGCCACACACACTGACGCTTGCTTCAAAATATCGGCCTGTAGTTGCACATATTGCGCTAACGATTCAGGGTGTTGACGCCACTTTAGATCAGGATTGCGGCGTAAAGTTCCTAAACCACTGCAGGGAGCATCGACCAAAACACGATGTGCTTTACCATGCAAACGACGCACACGCTGGTCGCCCTGCTCTTGTATTACCACTGGCACCACATTCGACAAGCCTGCTCGCGCAAAACGAGGCTTCGCTTTATTAAGACGGGTAGCGGAGACATCAAAGGCATACAAGCGTCCGGTGGACCGCATCAGTGCGCCCAACAATAAGGTCTTACCACCGGCTCCAGCGCAGTAATCAATAACCATTTCACCGCGTCGAGGCTCTACCAGAGCAGTTAATAACTGACTGCCCTCCTCTTGAATTTCTAGCTCACCTTTTTCATACTGTGGCCATACAGCAACAGACGGGCGCCCCTCAATGCGGATACCCCAAGGTGAGTACGGGGTGGCCACGGGCTTGAAGCGCGCCATTGAGCCACCTTGTAATTGTCGTAGCACCGTGTCTCTTTCCGCTTTCATTGGATTAACACGCAAATCCAAGGTGGCCTGCTCGTTCATGGCTTCCATCAGCTTGTACGACTCTGGAATGTCTTGCAGACGTGCCTCTAGCCACTCGGGTAAGCTCAAACGCAAGCCTACCGACAAGCTTTGCGGATTTATAGTGCGAATATGCGTGACCCAAGCCCGCTCATCGGCGCTCAAACCAGAGTCCAAAACGTCTGCCTCGAAAACCTGACTTAGGCCTAATAGAGCCAATCGGCGTGTGGAGGGGCCTACGCCACTTTCAGCGTAGTGGCGAAATAAGCGCAAATTACGCAACACCGCGAACACGGCTTCCCGAATTTCACTTCGATCACGCGAACCAATTTTGGGGTGATTGCGAGCCCACCGCGTCAGCGCTAGATCAGCCGGATGTTTCCACTGCAGCACTTCGCCCAAAGCACTAGCCACCTGCTCTAGGCGTCGGGCAGCAATAGACTGCGTTGCCACTTGAGGACGTTTAGCGTCTACAAAAGGCTTGGTTTTACGTGCGCCACCCGAACGCTGCTCGTTACGGGCTGGCTTAGATTTATTAGGGGTCATGAAGAATTCTGTCCTGATACATGCTTCATCAAGCATGAAAATAAAAACTGCGCTGTTCAAGGTCTTTAACCTGTACTTTACCTTGAGCATCTAAGTGCACCTGCCCTTGAATCAGCCAACGCACCGCCGCGGTATACACCACGTGTTCGGTGGCAAGCACCCGTTCCGATAACGACTCAGGCGTGTCACTGGCCAGCACTGGAATAATGCTTTGCGCAACAATAGGCCCATGATCTAGAACCGGCGTAACAAAATGCACCGTGCTACCATGACACTGCACTCCTGCCTGTAAAGCTTGCTCGTGCGTGCGCAAACCCGGAAAGCTAGGTAACAGCGAAGGATGGATATTGATTAAACGACCATGATAATGCTCAACAAAAAATGGGCTAAGCACTCGCATGAAGCCCGCAAGTAAAACATAGTCGGGCTGATAATTGTCAATTTCCTGCAATAAAGCCTGATCAAAGTCGGCACGTGTTGCAAAATCGCGATGCGAAATGCATGCCGTCGTCAAACCTCGCTCTTTTGCCCAGTTTACCCCTTCTGCGTCAATCTGGTTGGAAATTACCGCACAGACTTGAGCAGGCAAACCTTGTTCCTCTATCATGCTGACTATTGCCTGCATATTGCTGCCACGCCCGGAAATCAAAATCACTAGGCGACAAAGTGGGGTCAAATCGGTCAAAATTCTACTTCCCGAGAAATAAAGAATTCAAAATTGTAAACTCTCGCTTGTGAAATCTGCTCTAAAACTTTACCGCTCTCTGCCACGCTATAACTGCGAGGCCCCTAGCGCCCTAACCATAGGCAACTTTGATGGTGTCCATTTAGGTCATCAGGCCATCTTGCGGCGGGTGCACGAACAGGCTGTGCGTGAGCACCTCGTGCCCAGTGTGATGACCTTCGCACCACACCCGCGCGCTTATTTTGCCCTGCGGGGCAAACGCCCCGAACTTATCCCTACGCAAATCAGCAGCCTGCGTGACAAACTAGAGGCTATTACTGCGGCGGGGATACAACAAGTTTACCTAGCGCGCTTCAATCAAGCCATGGCCGATATGTTAGCCCAGGACTTCATTGAACAAATACTCGTGCGCGGCCTGAACACGCGCTGGCTACTGGTAGGCGCTGATTTCCGCTACGGACATAAACGTGCAGGCGACGTCGCATTACTGCGCCAAGCCGGTGAACAATACGGCTTTGAGGTCGAAACCATTGATGATGTGGTGGATGCTGAAGGCCGACGTATCTCCAGCTCAGAACTACGCACCGCCTTAGCCGTTGGCCAGTTAGACCGGGCGCGCCACTTACTAGGTAAACCTTATCACTTAAGCGGACATGTCATACATGGACAAAAACTAGGACGCCAAATTGGTTTTCCTACCATGAACATTCCGGTTCCCGAACACTGTGCCGTGCGCTCAGGTATCTACATCGTGCGCGCTCACGGCCTGGGCCCTGAGCCTTTAGCAGGAATAGCTAGCCTCGGGGTACGCCCCACAGTGCAATCTCAAGGTCGTTTATTGCTTGAAGTACATTTACTGAACTCGCAACTCAATGCATACGGTAAACTTGCAAGAATCGAATTTCTAGAATTTGTCAGGGACGAAGAAAAATTCCCTGACCTTGATACTATGATCGCCGCTATCCGTCAGGATGCACAAGGCGCTCAAGACTACTTCGCCATCCATGGACTATAAAGACACTCTCAACCTACCCGACACTCCCTTCCCTATGCGCGGCGACCTCGCACGCCGCGAGCCTAACTGGGTCGCCCAGTGGGAAGAAAAGAAAGTCTACGCCGCCATACGCGCTGCCAGCGCCGGACGTCCTAAATTCATTTTGCATGACGGCCCTCCGTATGCCAATGGCGATATTCATATAGGCCATGCTGTCAACAAGGTTTTGAAAGACATTATTGTCAAAAGCCACAACATGGAAGGCTTTGATGCACAATATGTACCTGGCTGGGACTGCCATGGCATGCCCATTGAAATTCAAATCGAAAAAAAATTCGGCAAAAACCTGCCCGTAGCCGAGGTGCAGTCCAAAGCGCGTGCCTACGCTCTTGAGCAAATTGATAGCCAACGCAAAGACTTCAAACGCCTCGGCGTATTGGCTGACTGGGAACGCCCTTACTTAACCATGAATTACAGCAACGAGGCCGATGAGCTTCGCGTGTTGTTACGCATCATGGAAAAAGGCTTTGTATTTCGCGGTTTAAAGCCGGTGAACTGGTGTTTTGACTGCGGTTCCGCCCTAGCCGAGGCCGAAGTTGAGTACGCCGAGCGCAAAGACCCCTCCATTCACGTCGCCTTTCCTTTTGCCGAGCACGAAAAGCTGGCTCAAGCTTTTGGCCTACCTCAGGTTGATGACGGTGCCATTGTTATATGGACAACCACCCCATGGACTATCCCAGCGAACCAAGCCCTAAACATACATCCCGAGTTCGAATACTCATTAGTGCGCCTTAGTGCCCCGCGCTCAACCGGCTCATATTTATTACTGGCCAAGGATCTCGTCAAAAAATGCCTAGAGGAATGGCAGTTGGAAGGGGAAATCATCGCCAGTGCTCCAGGTGAAAAACTCGCTAACATCGCCTTTCACCACCCTCTTGCACAGGCCGACGCCGGCTACGCCCGTTTGTCACCCATCTACTTAGGTGATTATGTCACCTTAGACAGCGGTACCGGAGTCGTACACTCGGCCCCCGCTTATGGTGTGGAAGACTTTGTGTCATGTAAAGCAAACGGCCTTAGCGATGACAACATCATCAAGCCCGTTATGGGCAATGGTCACTACGCCGAAAGCTTGCCCTTGTTTGGCGGTTTGTTCATCTGGAAGGCCAACCCGCTCATTGTTGAGGCTCTCAGCACCGCGGGCACGCTACTCAAAAGCGTCGACCACCAACACAGTTACATGCACTGCTGGCGTCACAAAACTCCCATTATTTATCGAGCCACTAGCCAGTGGTTTGCGGGTATGGATAAACCCAACCAAACTGGCCGCAGCTTGCGTGAAATGGCGTTGGAAGCGATTGATCAAACTGAGTTTTACCCCGCTTGGGGCCGTGCTCGCCTACATGCCATGATTGCTAATCGTCCCGACTGGACCTTATCGCGTCAACGCCAGTGGGGCGTACCAATGGCCTTCTTTGTACACAAAGAAACCGGCGAGTTGCACCCACGCACCCCCGATCTCATGGAACAAGTCGCTCAACGCATTGAGTTGCACGGTATTGAGGCTTGGCAAGCGCTAGACCCACGAGAACTACTGGGTGATGAGGCCGATTTATACGAAAAAAACCGCGACACCCTAGATGTTTGGTTTGACTCAGGCAGCACACACGCTACGGTATTAGGCGGACAAAGCCACAATATTAAAGGCTCACATGCCGATGCCTTGCAGTGGCCTGCCGACCTATATTTAGAAGGCTCAGACCAACACCGTGGCTGGTTCCATTCCTCGTTGCTCACTGGCTGCATGCTATATGGCCGCGCACCCTACAAGGCATTGCTGACCCACGGCTTCGTAGTGGACGGCAAAGGCCGCAAAATGAGCAAATCCTTGGGCAATACCATTGTTCCTCAAAAAATTGCGGATAGCCTAGGGGCAGAAATTTTACGGTTATGGGCGGCATCTACCGATTACTCGGGCGAGCTTTCCATCTCTGACGAAATCCTTAAACGCGTGGTAGAGGGCTATCGCCGTATCCGCAACACCTTGAAATTTTTGCTTGGTAATTTAGCGGACTTCAACCTCGAGACCGATGCTGTTGCCATCGAGGACATGCTCGACATCGACCGTTATGCCATCGCTATGACGCAAGCCATGCAGGCTGAAGTACGGGCAAACTACGCTAAATACGAGTTTCACCCCGCCGTTGCTCGTCTGCAAATTTTCTGCTCCGAGGACTTGGGTGCCTTTTATCTCGATATCCTCAAAGATCGCCTCTACACAACGGCTAAAAACGGTCTACCTAGGCGCTCAGCGCAAACGGCGCTCTATCACATTACCCAAGCGTTACTTAAGCTGATGGCCCCTATTCTGTCCTTTACGGCAGAAGAGGCGTGGAAAGATCTGCAACAAGGCAAACAAGAACCCGTCACCATTTTCACCGAGACTTTCCATGTCTTGCCAACCGTGGTCGATGCCGAGCAACTTACTCAAAACTGGCAAGTGTTGCGCACCATTCGCGCCGAGGTCATGCGCCGTATCGAGGACGTACGCAGCACAGGGGCAGTAGGCTCCTCTTTGGCGGCCGAAGTAGACATTTATGCTCAAGGCCGTGAGCTTGAGGTATTGCGCTCCTTAGACGACGACTTACGCTTTGTGCTGATTGTTTCGCGCGCTAACGTCCATGAACATGAAGGCACATTAGAAGTAAAAGTGAACGCTACGGAAGCAGAGAAATGTGAACGTTGCTGGCATCATCGCCCCGATGTAGGCACCAGCACCGAGCATCCTACTATCTGTCATCGCTGCGAAGAAAACCTGTTTGGCCAAGGCGAAGTGCGTCACCATGCATAAGCAGGTTACCAACTCGCACAACAGCCCCCAAAAAAGGGGGCGCGGGCTGAACAACAACCAGCGTTTCTGGTGGTGGATGGCTTTCGCCACCTCATTAGTCCTGCTTGATCAATGGACTAAGCAGTACTTTAATACGCATCTTTATTACGCCGAACGCTGGAATGTTCTCCCTTTTTTCGACTTCACCCTACTCTACAATCCAGGTGCAGCATTTAGTTTTTTGGCTGATGGCCAAGGGTGGCAAAAATGGTTTTTTATTAGCATTGCCCTAGGCGCCTCCGCGCTTATTATCACTTTGCTACGCAAGACGCCCCAACAAATCTTATTTAGCCTGTCCATGAGCCTAATTATGGGCGGGGCCATAGGCAATGTTCTGGATCGTTTTCAACATGGGCACGTCATAGATTTCTTACTTTTTTACTGGAATAACTCTTATTTTCCCGCTTTTAATGTCGCCGACATCTGCATTACTTGTGGCGCCATTTTAATGGTGTTAGATGAATTCCTGCGTCTACGTAAAAAAAAGCACGAGCCTAAGGAGTAAACATGCTTGCCAATAAGCGCTTGGTTTTCGGTATAACTGGGGGCATCGCTGCTTATAAAACAGCTGAGTTAGTACGTCGCACCCTTGAGCAAGGTGCACGTATAGATGTCGCCATGACAGAGGCTGCCTGCCGCTTTATTACTCCGGTTACTTTTCAAGCTCTATCAGGCCGCCCTGTATATACTGACCTTTGGGATCCTCGCGTTCCCAATAACATGGCCCATATACAGCTTAGTCGCGACGCAGACGCCATTCTTATCGCCCCCGCTAGCACCGACTTTATTGCTAAGCTGGCCCAAGGCCGAGCTGACGATTTACTGAGCACACTATGCATTGCCAAAGGCGACTGCCCCTTGCTGATCGCCCCCGCCATGAATCGGGAAATGTGGCTAAACCCAGCCTGTCAGCGCAATATTCAGCAGTTACGCGACGATGGTATATTCATTTTAGGCCCAGGGGCAGGTGATCAAGCCTGCGGTGAAACTGGCGATGGCCGCATGCTAGAGCCACATGAACTCTTGGCCGAGTTGATTGCATTTTTTCAGCCCAAGCTACTGGCTGGTAAACGCGTCTTAATGACAGCAGGGCCTACCTCAGAGCCCATAGACCCGATACGTGTCATTACCAATCGCTCCTCAGGAAAAATGGGCTACGCTATTGCTCTTGCGGCGCAGCAAGCAGGCGCCCGCGTGCATCTGATCTCTGGGCCTACCGCCCTGCCCGCGCCCTACGGGGTAACACGCACCTCGGTAGAAAGCGCAAGGCAAATGCATCAGGCTGTTATGCAGGCTGCCAGCGACAACGATATTTTCATTAGTGTGGCAGCAGTAGCAGATTGGTATGTCAGCAATGCCAGCACCCAAAAGCTCAAGAAGCAGGCCGATGGAGCTGCGCCAGCACTTGAGTTTGCCCTCAATCCCGATATCTTAGCCGAGGTCGCGGCCCTACCGAACGGGCCCTACTGTGTAGGGTTCGCGGCCGAAACCGATCAACTGGTTGAGCATGCCCAAGCTAAACGGCTGCGCAAAAAGGTGCCTTTGCTATTTGGCAATTTGGCACAGCACGCCATGAATGCCGACGATACCGCGCTCGTACTATTCGACGATGAGGGCCACGAGCAGTGGCCTGCTCAAAGCAAAACGCAAGCGGCTAGTCAACTTATCAAGGCTATTGCTAGCCGTCTTTACACCTAATTTTTTATTCGCTGTACACATGAATAACGTCAATATAAAGATTTTGGATGCCAGAATACGCGAGCTATTACCCGCCTATTCCACCCCTGGTTCTGCTGGCTTGGACCTTCGTGCTTGTTTAAACGACACCTTGGTTTTACAGCCCGGCCAAACTGAACTCATACCAACGGGTTTAGCCATGCACTTGGACAACCCCGGCTATGCAGCCATGATCTTGCCACGCTCGGGTTTAGGTCATAAGCATGGCATCGTACTAGGTAACTTAGTGGGCCTTATTGACTCAGACTACCAAGGTCCGCTGATGGTTTCGGTATGGAACCGAGGCAATACGGCCTTTAGCATCGAGCCCCTAGAACGCATTGCGCAAATGATCATTGTGCCTATTGTTCAAGTAGGCTTTAACGTCGTAGACGACTTCGATGCCACTGAGCGTGGCACCGGTGGTTTTGGTAGCACAGGAAAAGCTTAATTTTCAAGCTTGGGCTCAGGTTTGGGCTCAGGTTTGGGCTCAGGCTTAGGATCACGCGTCTGGCTGAGCAAAATTTTCGCGGTACGCCACTCGCCTTTACGTACTTGATAAACCGTAAAGGGGCTTTGGCGTAGGTTCCCATGGCGGTCGTAGGAGATATTTTGGCTGGTTACTCCGCTACGCTTTAAGGATGCTAAATGCGGCAAATATACCAATGGGTCGCTACTATCAGCCAGTTGCATCGCGGTTACCATATTCCACATACCGTCGTAAGCATACGCCGCATACCCCAAAGAACTGCCGTTGAACCGCTGCTCATACTCTTGCAGAAAACGGCGGCCAGCAGCAACACCCTCTAAGGGCACACCCGACAAAGAAGCATAAGTGCCTTCAGCAGCCTCTTGGGCTTGCTCAATAAAAAGCCGGGTACGCCCCATATCACCCGTCACAAAGCTCCACTTACTCTGCTTGCCGTGAAAAAAACGTTTTATGGCGGCGCCTTGCCGGTCTGTACCTGCAAAGAAGACGGCATCGGCCGCTGATTGCACCAAGCGTTCGTATAAGTCATCCCAGGTCTTGACTTCTTCGTCTAACGATTCAGCCAGCACAATCCGGGCATCTGCTTGCTCTACCGCCTTCACTACCTGCGCGCTCAGGCCTTCGCCATACAAACTGTTGTCGTGCAAAACCGCCACTTTAGTGGCGCCTAGGTCTTTGACCATAAACTGCGCCAATGCGGTTCCTTGCTGTGCATCATTACCCATCATGCGAAAAGCCGTATCGTAACCCTGCTCGGTATAAGCTACCGCACTAGCCATCGCCATTTGAGGCAAACCTGCTGCGTGATAAATGGAAGCTGCGGCAATGCTTGTACCCGAATTGAAATGCGCCAATACGCCGCTGAGATCTGCTTGAATCAACTCTTTCGCCACAACAATGGCTTTGTCTGGTTGAGCCTGGTCATCCCGTGCAAATAGTTCAAATTGAACGGTTTTACCGCCTAGCTGTATGGGTGAGGAGTTCAATTGCTCTAGGGCCAGTTGCACGCCGTGTTGCATATCAACGCCGTAATGGGCTTGCAGACCACTTAAGGGCGCCGCAAAACCTATTTTAACCAATAGCGTTTCAGCTTCGGGCTGCGCCTGCACCATAGCGCTGACACTCAAGGCAATCAAGCTCATACCCAAACGTAAAGACATGCTTTCAGCTCTCTGTTAATAGTTGCTCATGCAATAGGCCCACCGAAGCGGGCCTCATAACAATACACTATAACAAATAGCTTTAGCCTATCATCATCAAACTAGCATTACCCCCTACCGCAGCGGTATTTACACTCGTTGAGACTTCGCGTACCAGGCGCTCGGCTTGATAATAAGCGCCGGCTTGTAAACTGGCGCTACTTAAGCCTTGTAGTCCGATAATAGGCCCAGTGCTTTGAGCTAAACGCTGGTTCCAAACAAGTAGCTCATCACTATCTCCTTCGAACAACACCGCCTCGTAATTGAAACTATCGAGCTCAGCCTCTAGTGACACCATGGATAAACCTTGTTCTTGTGCTAAGCGCGCGTAAGCTGATTGTGCATCGCGCACGTATACCAGTGCTTGATTGCCGCTATCAGCTACAGTTTCTAGCTGCTGTTGCAAGCCTAGTTCAGTGGCGGGTATACAAAGTACCGTACCACGCGGATGCAACTGATAACGGTTACTTTCGCCCGTGGGACCGGGTAATGCACAGGCTTGTTGCCTATACGGCGCCAAACTGATTTTCGGCACATCAGTTAATAAACGACGCACATATAAGGGCCCCCCTGCCTTGGGCCCTGTGCCTGACAAGCCTTCACCCCCAAAGGGCTGTACACCCACCACAGCGCCAACAATATTACGATTCACGTATACATTCCCGGCCCGTATTTTTTGCGTCAATCTATCAATGGTCTCGTCAATACGAGTATGTACGCCAAACGTTAAGCCATAGCCACGCTCATTAATACGCTCGATCAGTAAATCCTGATCTTTACGCTCATAGCGAATCACATGCAAGACAGGCCCAAAGACCTCGCGTTCTAGCTCGTCGATACGACTAATCTCTATCAATGTAGGCGCTACAAAGGTGCCGGACAAAGCGGGCATAGCCACTTGCTCGACGGTATGCCCCGCCGCTTTCATGCTGACGATATGTTCTAGTATGCCCCGTTTCGCCTCGGCGTCAATCACCGGCCCCACATCAGTCGTTAACATGTCGGGACGACCGACACGTAGCTCGTGCATGGCACCTTTAAGCATATCTAAAACGCGATCCGCGCAATCAGCTTGCAAACATAATAAGCGCAAAGCTGAACAACGCTGCCCTGCCGAGTCAAAAGCAGAGTTCAGCACATCCACCACTACCTGCTCAGCCAGAGCAGATGAATCGACCACCATCGCATTCAGGCCCCCTGTCTCCGCTACTAAGGGGACCACCTCACCATTAGGATTTAAGCGTTGCGACAGTTGCTGAGCGATTAAACGGGCGACCTCGGTAGACCCTGTAAACATGACACCGTTAACCAGTGCATGGCTCACCAAGGGCGCCCCTACCTGCACGCCATCGCCTGGCAATAACTGCAAGGCCCCCGCTGGGATTCCCGCTTGATGCAATATCCCAACCGCTAAACTGGCGATCAATGGTGTTTGCTCAGCCGGTTTAGCCAGCACCACGTTACCCGCCGCCAAGGCCGCACTAATTTGCCCCAAGAAAATGGCCAAGGGGAAATTCCATGGACTAATACACACGACGCACCCTAACGGACGCGCTTGCACATCTTGTAAATCACGACGCACTTGGGTCGCGTAATAGCGCAAAAAGTCTACTGCCTCACGCACCTCAGCAATCGCATTTGCATAGGATTTCCCCGCTTCGCGAACCAACACCCCCATGAGCTCTTGCATGCGATCTTCTAGCATTTGAGCGGCACGCAATAAGCTATCTGCACGTTCATGGACGGGCGTGGACTCCCAGATGGGTGCGTAGTGACGTGCCGCGCTCAGAGCGTGCTCTATATCAAGTGCGCTGGCGGTCATGACATGCCCCACCACATCTTGGTGATTGGCTGGGTTAAGCACTGTCTGCGCGCGTTGCTGGTCCCACTCAGGGCTATCTTGCCCCAACAACGGCAAAGCTCTTACTGGCTGTCGGCACCCGTGTAACAACGCCGCAGCTAAAGAACCTAAGCGATGTTCGTTACTTAAATCCAACCCAGCAGAATTTAAACGCTCTTCAGCCTCCCAATACAACTGACGTGGCAAAGGTATTTTGTCATGCGGTTTACCCACAGGCTGAATTTGCAGCGCTTGACTGATGGGATCCCGAATCAGGCTTTCCACTGGAATACTTTTATCACCGATCTGATTGACAAAAGAAGTATTAGCACCGTTTTCCAATAAACGACGCACTAAGTATGCTAACAAGGTCTCATGCGGCCCGACAGGTGCGTAGATACGGCACGGACGATTCAATTTACCCTCTTTGAGGGGCCCGACCACCTGCTCATAAAGGGGTTCGCCCATGCCATGTAAACACTGAAACTCATACTGCCCTGGGTAATAATTTTGCCCTGCCATGTAATAAATAGCGGACAGTGTTTGTGCATTATGCGTGGCGAACTGCGGAAACAACGCTTCAGGCGCCTGAAGCATTTTGCGGGCACAAGCCAGATAAGCTACATCGGTATGCACCTTGCGGGTATAGACGGGGTAATCCTCTAGGCCGTCTAACTGCGCACGCTTAATTTCGCTATCCCAGTAAGCTCCTTTTACCAAACGTATCATCAACCTATGCGAACTACGCTTAGCTAAATCAATTAGATAATCAATCACATAGGGCGCACGTTTCTGATAGGCCTGAACCACAAACCCTATACCGTTCCATGCCGCTAGATCTGGCTCAAAACACAGGCGTTCTAATAAGTCTAGCGAAAGCTCTAGCCTATCAGCCTCTTCAGCATCAATATTCAGACCAATATCATAACGACGCGCCAGCACACACAAGCTAAGTAAACGAGGATACAGCTCGTCCATGACGCGATCACGTTGAGCACGGCTATAACGGGGGTGTAAGGCTGAAAGTTTAATGGAAATACCACCGCCTTCATAAATACCCTTGCCCTGACTGGCTTTACCTATGGCATGCACCGCCTGCTCATAGGCTTGGTAGTAACGCTGCGCATCTGCCGAAGTGGTGGCCGCTTCGCCCAGCATATCGTAAGAGTAGCGAAAGCCTTTTTCTTCCATTTTTCGGCTATTGGACAAGGCCGAGGAAATTGTTTCGCCCGTCACAAATTGCTCACCCATCAAACGCATAGCGGTATCGACGCCACGCCGAATCAATGGCTCTCCCCCTTTACTAATCAAGCGGGTCAATGCGGACGACAAGGATTTTTCGCTATTGGAGCTCACCAACTTACCGGTCAACATCAAGCCCCAACTGGCTGCGTTAACAAACAGGGAGGTGGATTCGCCGACATGCGCACGCCAATCACCATGGGACACCTTATCGCGAATTAAGGCGTCGCGCGTTGGGCGATCGGGGATACGCAATAAAGCCTCGGCCAGACACATCAGGGCCACGCCTTCTTGGCTGGACAACGAGAATTCTTGGATTAGACTCTCAACCCCGCCACCACCACGACGGTTACGCAAGCCCAGTACCAGTTTTTCGGCTAGCTCTTGGGCCTTAGCAGACTGGGCTGGTTGTGCTTGCTGCAACAAAAACGGCAAACACTCTACTTCGGGACGCCGATATGCCGCGGTAATAGCAGAACGCAACACAGACTGAGGTTGAATATCTTGGGCGAACGCATGAAATGGCAATAGCCCTTCGTCATCAGCAGCACCCTCGGCAACGGCCTCAGCATCCTGCAAATGCATCAACTCACTCGGTACATGACCTCGCTCAATCGCGTCCAGATAAGCCAATAACGCTTGTTTGTGGAGCCAATGCGGTGTGCAGCCCAACCGCTCTGCCGTGCCTCGTAAGCGATCTCGAAAAGCGAGATCCACCTTAATACCCAATGTGATGCTACTTGCCATGCGTCCCCCATGAATAAGGTCGTGCGTCTATGATCAATTTAATAATAAATTGATCATAGCAAGCAGTTAACCGCAAAACAAGAAAAGGTTAACTAGGGGTTAACCCGCGCAACTTAGTAGAACACCATCAGCCCCTGCATAGGACTGGCTGTTCATCTGGGCCGTTAAAATGTCCATCATGTTGCCCAATAACTGCTGATGCGCTAACACCAAGGCCTCTAGGTCCGCAGAGGTCTGAGCTTGCTGCAAAAGACGACATTGATACGTGGGGGCTTGAAAGCCACGCGCTTGCAAATTCCAACTAAATTCTTGCGCCACATGCCGTCCTAACACAGAGTCAAAGCCCGACACCGCAACACTTAACAACCAATATTTATCCCCGGCTAGCACTGTCGCCAACTCAGGCTTGGCTAAACGCGCTTGCAAGCCCGACTGCAACGCCAATTGCAACTCGTCCCCCAAGGGAGACACCCATTGAAAGTCATTGAGCAACTGCACCTGCGCGCCCCCGTCTCGGCTCAATACGATCTGACGCCTATCTAACTGCAAAGGAATATCCACTTGCTTGATCACAAAACCTTGGTAGGCAGGCTCTTTGCTTGATGCCGCAGGCTGCAAAGAAAGCGGTGTTTTAAGGGTGTAGTATTGCGGGCTGGTGGTCGCACATGCCGTACATAACAACAGCAGAGCAAGCGCCGACCAGCGGGATAAAAGAGTGGTTCTCATTTAGGGCTCCAGTAAAACATCCGCCTTACGGCCACGCAATAGGCTAGAAGGCTGCGCTTGTAAGCTATCGGCCAAATCTCGCATAGACCGCATAGCTCGATTTAATTCGCGCATATTTTGCTCTAGGTTGGAGTTGAGGCTGGAGTCCGACGCCAATAAGCTGGCCACTTGATCCACTGCCTTTTGCACGGACAGTAGGGTTTGATTCAATTGCGGCACACTTGCCTGATCGAGCTTACGCACGACTAGGTTCATCTGCTTCAACATCTGCTCTAGCTGTGCCCCAATCTCAGGAAAGGGTATGGCAGACACTTTATTAACGATATTGCTCACTTGCTCTTGCAAGCGATCAAAGTCACCCGCAATGGTAGGCACCAACAAAGGCACCATACGCTCATTAAAGGCAAACTCAGGCGCCTTGGGGAAGAACTCCAAGGCCACATATTGTTTACCTGTTAATAAATTAGCCGGCCGCATTTGCGCCCGCAAACCATGCTTGACCATTGGTGCTATTAAAGAGGCCAAGGGATCATCACCTTTACGCGCTGCCAGGGCGACATGGTTATACACGCTACCTAGCCGCTGAGGATAAATACGCGCTTTCACTAAGGCATAGAAACTTTGCTTATCACTATCATACTCAAGCTGCACATCGGTAACATTACCCAACTCAAGACCACGAAACTCAACCGCTGCACCCGCTTGCAAACCACGGGTGGACTGATAAAAATGAAACTGCAAAGGAACTGCTACACCATCAGGCTCAGCCAAGGCCTCAGTCTGACTTCTGAATAGCTCAAAGTACGTATTAGGCGGCACAGGGTGATTCGCTCCCATGGTGGACCGCTCAAAGGCCACTCCACCCGCTAAGGCGGCCACCAAGGAATGCGTACGTACCGTAAAGCCACCCGCATCAACCGACATATTCACGCCGCTAACATTCCAAAAGCGCGTACTATCAGTAATATACTGATCATAAGGTGCATCCACAAACACCTGCACATGCACACCCTCGCCTTCGGGATTAAATTCATAACCAATCACTTGTCCAACCTGTATGCCCTGATAATAAACGGGTGACCCCCTATCTAAAGAGCCTAAACTTGGGGTGGTCAGCACATAACGCGAACCCGGGCGGCCACTAATGATCTCCGGCGGCGATTCAAGACCATGGAACTCATATACTTTGTCAGCTTTGCTAACCGTTTGCGGAGCATCCACAGCAATATAGGCGCCGGACAACAAGGTACCAAGCCCAGACACCCCACTTAGCCCCAAACGCGGCCTTACCACCCAAAAGCGCGCTTGCTCTTGGGTAATATAGTCGGCCCCCTCTAGTTCTAGGCGCGCCTTAACCACTACCCCTTTGCGATCCGGTGCCACCGAAATAGACGAAATGTGCCCTACTTCCACATCGCGGTAACGCAACTTGGTTTGTCCTACGACCAGGCTTTCCGCAGAATCGAAATAAATTTCGATATTAGGTCCCGTCAGCATCCAATTTCGTAGTACCAACGAGGCACCCACAATAGCAGCCACAATCGGCAAGAGCCAGATCCAAGAAAAGCCACTGCGTTTAGGCGAGACCAAGGTGGGCTCGACAGCCTCGGTAGCCCCAGGCAAAGAAGGAGACGGCTGGCTCATATATTTATTAACCTACAATGACACAGTAGAAACAGTTACCTGACCGCGCTTGGATTGATCCCAAGCACTACGAGGATCGTAGCTTTCCGCGGCCAACATCGTCAGCACAACCACCAAGCCAAAGCTAATTGCTGCAGGGCCCGGAATAATCTGCGATACCCCTGGGAAATTCGCTAACGCAGCCATTAACACCACTACAAACACGTCCAGCATGGACCACTGGCCAATCAGCTCAACCATGTCGTACAAACGATTACGCTGCTGTTGTATGCGATCGCCCCGCCAGCGAGATTGTAAATTAAGTACGCTCAATGCCAATATTTTAGTGATGGGAACCACCACACTGGCCACAAATACAATCAATGCCAAATCCCATGAGCCTAGTTCCCACAGCTGTATAACCCCGCCAATAATGGTGTGCTCACCTGCCATCACCAAACTGCGCAACTCCATCATGGGTAATACGTTGGCCGGAATATACAACACAATCGCGGTTGCCAAAAAGGCCAAACTACGCGCCCGTGCGTTAGGGCGGCGCTTATGTAACGTGGCATGACAGCGCAAACAGTGTGATGGCCCCAGTGCTTGCACCAAGCCGCAGCTTTCACAAGCACAATGCTCTTGATTGGACTGGAGGGTGGGTGTAGTCATGACCATGCCAGCATCTTCGGCCCATAACCACAAGCGCATGTGATCAATCCGGCTTAAGGCGGTGAGTAAAAAGCAAAGCAATAAAAAAGCATAGATACCGACTTTAAGGTGCAAATCACCAAAACCGGAAAACTTAACAATCGCAACCACTATGCCCAAAAACAAGACACTGGTCATAGACCAGTGTTGTAAATGTCGTAAGACTCGCAAACCCAAGGCGAAGTCGTTGGGCCTACGCCTTGCCGCAATGCAACGTAACGCCCAAAGCTGAAATAAAAGTTGAAACAAGGGGAGCCAAAAGCCCACCAAACCCGCCAAGACAGACAGCTCCCAATACCCTTGCTGCCAGATAAGCAGTAAAGCATCGGGAAAGGTAGGCTGTACCGTTTGCCCTGCCAGGCTCAAGGACACAATGGGAAAGCCGTTTGCGATTAAAAACAAGATAAGCACTGCCAAGACTACCGCTTGCCAGTGCCCCACCTGCCACCGGCTGCCTCGGTACAGGACAGTTTCACAACGGACACAGCGCGCCTGAGCAGCCTCTTGCATAGCCACACGCCGGTGCACAGTGTCACAATGCGTACAGGCGATCAGTGGCGTCTGCGTCGTCGACATGTTTAATCGACAAGTTCCGGCTCGGGTTTACTAGTCGATTGCGATTGCTCGGACCCATCGCCTGGAAACACCAATATCACCTTATCGTCGGCATCCAGCGTGACATCAACCGCACCCCCATCAACCAGACGACCAAACAACAACTCATCTGCCAAAGCACGACGAATCGTATCTTGAATTAGCCTGTGCATAGGTCTGGCGCCCATTGCAGGATCGAACCCTTGCTGCGCTAAATAATTACGTAAGGCCTCAGAGAAGTTAATCTCTACCCGTTTCTCATGCAGCTGATTCTCTAGCTGCATCAAGAATTTATCGACCACCTGCAAAATAATATCGCGAGTTAAAGGCTTAAATCCAATAATGGCGTCTAAACGATTACGGAACTCTGGCGAAAAATGGCGCTTGATGTCTTGCATTTCTTCACCGGCTTTATTGCTTTGCGCAAAGCCAATGCTATTGCGGCTAAGCGTTTCGGCGCCCGCATTCGTTGTCATTATAATAATGACGTTACGGAAATCCGTTTTACGCCCGTTATTATCGGTCAGTGTCCCATTGTCCATAACTTGCAGCAAGATATTATAGACATCCGGATGAGCCTTTTCGATCTCATCGAGCAACAGTACACAATGTGGCTGCTTGGTCACCGCTTCGGTTAGCAAACCACCTTGATCAAAGCCCACATACCCGGGAGGCGCACCAATTAAGCGCGACACAGTATGACGCTCCATATACTCGGACATATCAAAGCGCAGGAGCTCAATTCCCATGGTAAAGGCCAATTGACGCGCCACCTCGGTCTTACCCACCCCTGTAGGGCCCGAGAACAAGAACGAGCCTATAGGTTTATTCGGTAACCCCAACCCGGAACGCGCCATCTTAATGGCTGCCGTCAAGGCATCAATCGCTGCGTCCTGCCCAAACACCAGTGCTTTCAGATCACGCCCTAGCGTAGCGAGCTTATTTCTGTCGTCACTCGACACCGATTGAGGCGGAATACGCGCAATGCGGGACACAGTAGCTTGAATTTCCGCCTTGCCTATCGTTTTTTTCTGCCGCGAACGCGGCAGCAAACGCTGGGCTGCCCCTGCCTCGTCAATGACATCAATGGCTTTATCGGGTAAAAAGCGATCATTGATATAGCGCGCTGATAGCTCCGCTGCCTCTGTCAGTGCGGCCGAGGAATAACGCACCCCATGATGCTCTTCGAAATGCGTTTTTAAACCACGCAAAATTTGTATGGTTTGCCCCACAGTGGGCTCGGGCACATCAATTTTTTGGAAACGACGTGATAGCGCGTGATCTTTCTCAAAGATACCTCGGTATTCGCTATAAGTCGTTGCACCGAGACACTTTAACTGCCCGGAAGACAATGCTGGCTTGAGCAGATTCGACGCATCTAACGTACCTCCTGAGGCCGAACCCGCGCCAATCAGGGTATGAATTTCATCGATAAACAGTACCGCATGGGGGGTCTCTTTTAACTGTTTGAGCACCGCTTTTAGACGTTGCTCAAAATCCCCCCGGTACTTGGTACCAGCTAACAGCGCCCCCATATCAAGGGCATAAACACGTGCTTCACTCAAAATATCGGGTACTAGCCCTTGCTGGATGCGCAAAGCCAAACCTTCAGCAATGGCCGTTTTACCTACACCCGCTTCACCCACCAGCAATGGATTGTTTTTCCGGCGACGGCACAAAACCTGAATGACTCGCTCGACTTCGTGGTCCCGCCCAATAAGCGGATCAATACGCCCTAGCTGCGCCTCGTGATTGAGATCAGCCGCATACAGATCTAACGGCGACTTTTGTTGCTCACTACGCGTATCAGCCTCGGCAGCACCCGTAGGCGAGGCGGATGCTTTAGGAGTATCGGTGGGCGCGGCTTCAGGCGCGTTTTTACTAATACCGTGGGATAAATAGTTAACCACGTCTAAGCGGGTTACACCCTGCTGTTGCAGATAGTAAACCGCATGGGAGTCTTTTTCCCCATACATCGCCACCAACACATTCGCACCCGCCACTACATTCTTGCCAGTTCCGGTTGACGACACGTGCATGATGGCACGCTGAATGACACGCTGAAAACCCAGAGTGGGCTGCGTATCGACTTCCCCCTCACCTGGGAAGGTGGGAGTATTGTCACTAACAAACTTACGCAGATTCTGACGCAAAACATCGATATCTGCCGCACAAGCTTTTAACACCTCTAGAGCAGAAGCATTATCCAACAACGACAGCAGTAGATGCTCTACCGTGATGAATTCATGGCGCGCGGCTCTAGCCTCGACAAAGGCCATATGTAGACTGACTTCAAGTTCTTCGGAGATCACGCTTCCTCCTACACGGCAAGGGTAAAACTACAGTTAATTCTATTCTATGACTAAACCAAATGATAGGAGCAATTGGCCCTACTCGGTAGGGGTCGGCTCCATCACACATTGCAATGGGTGCTGATGCGCCAACGCCAATTGACGCACTATTTCCACCTTGCTAGCAGCAATGTCACGGGTATAAATACCACATACCGCGCTACCTTCATAATGCACCTTAAGCATCAGGTGTTCGGCCTCATCGCCCGTTTTCGCAAACACTCTTTGTAAAACATTAACGACAAATTCCATCGGTGTATAGTCGTCGTTAAGCAAAATGACCATATACATGGGCGGCGGTGCTACTTTGCTTGTTTCGCGCTCAAGAATAGTGTCGCGCTGACTCTCAATCTGGACTGACATATTACAAACTAGGTGCTTTCCATAGGTTGACTGAAATACGCTTAATTCAGCATTATCAACGTGAATGCAAGTAAATAGGCAAAAAACCTATCTACTGCGTTTAAAACAGCCCCAGGGAGGGGGCGCAGTATCAACCTTATATTATAGTTGAGAGGCAGGAAGTATGTCTGATACAAGCACCACAGCGACAACAGGTGAAAATCAAAAGCTGTCAGGTACCGTAAAATGGTTTAACGACGCCAAAGGTTTTGGCTTCATCACTCCAGATAACGGCGGCGAAGACCTATTTGCCCACTTTTCTTCCATTCAAATGAATGGTTTTAAAACTTTAAAGGAGGGACAAAAAGTGTTTTACGAGGTCGCCCAGGGACCCAAAGGAAAGCAGGCTTTAAATATCACCTCTTCCTGATTCCTTACTCAGAATCATTGATATTGTCCCGATTGAGCAGCATGTTGCACACACCTAAACTGATTAGTTTTTGCGGTTCTGTCCTACTGGCTATTTACACAAGTAGCATAGCATACGCCACCCCACCCAAAGCCACGCGTCACGTGGCCTTGAAAGTGGGCACCACGACTCTCCAAGCCGAAGTGGTCGACACTCCACAAAGCCGAGCTTTAGGTCTCATGTACCGCCGCTCACTGCCTACCGATCACGGCATGTTGTTCGTTTTTGAGCAAAGCGAACAACTGTGCTTCTGGATGAAAAATACGCTCATCCCCTTAGATGTAGCATTCATCGATGAACAAGGCATTATCAGCAATATAGAAGCAATGGAACCTTTAGCGCTGGAGTCCCATTGCTCCAAGGGGCCAGCGCTATACGCTCTGGAGATGGAGCAAGGTTGGTTTGCTCGCCATCAGCAGCAAGCCGGTGACCTTGTCACTGGCTTGCCTTCAGCCAAACACTAAACCCGCTCCAAAACCAGCGCTACGCCCTGGCCTACACCAATACACATGGTGCACAACGCGTAGCGCCCACCACGACGGTGCAATTCATTCACTGCACTGATTACTAAACGCGCGCCAGACGCACCCAAAGGGTGGCCCAAGGCAATCGCTCCACCGTTAGGATTGACACGCGGATCATCATCAGCGAGCCCCCACCAGCGCAATACGGCTAAACCTTGGGCAGCAAATGCTTCGTTGAGCTCAATCACGTCCATTTGCTCTAAACGCAGACCGGCCAAACGCAACACTTTTTCGCTCGCCGGAGCTGGCCCTATCCCCATGATACGCGGCTCTACCCCCGCAAATGCCATGGCCACAACCCGGGCACGTGGTGTCAAGCCCTGCTGCCTAGCCATTTGCTCACTGGCGAGTACCAAGGCACACGCGCCATCATTCACACCCGAGGCGTTTCCCGCCGTCACCGTCCCCTCAGGCTTAACAATGGGCCGTAGTGCTGACAACGCCTCAAAAGTGGTGGCGCGCAGATGCTCGTCGGCATCAACACACACTTCACTACCATTACGTTGAGGGATAGAAACGGAACAAATCTCTTGGGAAAACACGCCATTTTTTTGAGCCAACGCCGCTTTGCTTTGGCTGGCTAAGGCGAACATATCTTGGTCGGCACGTGAAATATTAAATTGCTCGGCCACGTTTTCCGCCGTTTCAGGCATGGAGTCCACCCCCCATTGTGCTTTCATCATCTTATTGACAAAACGCCATCCTATGGTGGTGTCATACACAGCAGCTTGACGGGAAAATGCTGACTCTGCCTTGGCCATGACAAAGGGAGCACGACTCATGCTTTCCACTCCGCCGGCCAGCATAAAGCTCGCATCCCCACTACGAATAGCTCGCGCCGCTGCCCCTACTGCATCTAAACCTGAGCCGCATAAACGGTTAATAGTCGCTCCTGGCACGACAGTAGGCAAGCCCGCTAACAGCGCTGCCATGCGCGCCACATTACGATTATCTTCTCCAGCCTGGTTCGCACAGCCATACAGCACGTCATCTAATAAAGACCAATCCACTTGTGGATGACGCTGAATTAAAGCCTTAATAGGCACCGCCCCTAAATCATCGGCTCGCACAGTGGCTAAAGCGCCCGCATAGCGGCCAAAAGGTGTACGTATCCCGTCACAAACAAATGCCTCCTGAATCATATTGTCTCCTAATCGTGCAGGCTTAACCCACATCATGTTTATTACTGAAGGCCTCATCATAAGCATTGAACGGTACAAGACTACGTCAAAACCATGAAATGTCCGACTGGCGTACACACGAAAAAAACAACGCTTTATTTCAGAAACAAAAAAACCCCAAAGGCTCGAACAATGTCTAACCTTTGGGGTGTCGCTCTCTGCTCCAAAGAGCAGGGGCCTGGCTTTAGCCAGCTACTACGGTCTTACTTAGCCCAAATTTTGGGTAGCAAAATCCCAGTTCGCCAAATTCCAAAAGTGCTCTAGGTACTTAGGACGAGCATTGCGGTAGTCGATGTAGTAGGCGTGCTCCCATACGTCACAGGTCAGCAAAGCTACATCTGTGGTGGTGAGTGTTGTGCCTGCGTTGCTGGTGTTAACGATATCCAAGCTACCGTCTTCTTTCTTCACCAACCAAGTCCAACCGGAACCGAAGTTACCGATAGCGGATTTAGTAAACGCTTCTTTGAAAGCATCAAAGCTGCCCCATTTAGCATTGATGGCCTCAGCCAGTTTGCCGCTAGGCTGACCACCACCATTGGGTGACAAGCTATTCCAGTAGAAAGTGTGGTTCCAAACCTGAGCAGCGTTGTTAAATACACCGCCTGTGGATTTCTTAACGACTTCTTCTAGGCTAGCATGTTCAAGCTCAGTGCCTGCCACCAAGTTATTCAGGTTGGTCACATACGCTTGGTGGTGTTTACCGTAGTGATACTCAAGCGTTTCTTTAGAGATATGAGGCTCTAAAGCACTGATATCGTAAGGTAGAGCAGGTAGAGTAAAAGCCATATTCAAATTCCTTCAAAAAAAACCATGTTTGGTATTCGAGACGAACGCAGCTAAAGTAGCCCATGCTTATCTTGCACGGTGACCGAAACTTGGCCGCGACTTAACTCGACATCGAGTCGCTCACCAACGTTTAAGTCTAACGCATTTTGTACCACATTCCCTCTCGCATCTCTGACAATAGCATATCCTCGATTCAATATAAGCAGAGGGGACAAAGCTTGTAAGGTATGACTTAATAAGCCCAAGCTATGTTGCTTTTGTTGCACGCGCTGCGACCAAGCCCGTTGTAAGCGCTGCACACACTGCTGCAAGCGCTCACTAGCCTCCCGCACATCAGGCTGCTGCCTTGCTAAGGCACGACTGATCTGCAGTTGTCGCGCACGTTCACGCTCTATCCGCCAACGCATCACACTCTGCAAGCGATACTGCACATGTTGCAAACGTTGCTGCTGCTGCGCAATCCGTTGACCCGGTGACACCAGCATGCCAGCAGCTCGGTCCAAGCGCAGACTCGCGCGCTCTAGAATGCGTTGCATACGTTGCTGCAAATGCCCCTGCAACCCTTGCAAAATATCCAACCATTCTTGTTGACTACGACAAACCAGCTCTGCCGCTGCGGTAGGAGTGGGCGCACGTAAGTCGGCAACAAAATCAGCAATCGTAAAGTCGGTCTCATGCCCTACCCCGGAAATAATAGGGACTGGGCTGGACGCGATACACAATGCCAAGTGCTCATCGTTGAAGCTCCACAGGTCTTCCATGCTGCCACCGCCGCGCACCAGCAAAATCGCATCAACTTCTTGGCGCGCATAGGCCAACTGCAAGGCTTGAACAAGTTTTCCCGCCGCCTCTGAACCTTGCACGGGAGCAGGATAAATGATGACCGGCACATGGGGCGCGCGTCGTGCCAAGGCGCTTAACACATCGCGCAATGCGGCAGCGGACAAAGAAGTGATTACCCCCACTGCTCGGGGCAAGACGGGCATAGGCCGCTTACGCTCAGGGTCAAATAAGCCTTGCCGTTCAAGCTTATCCTTTAAACGTAAAAAAGCCTCATGCAAATCACCTTGACCGGTACGCCGCAGGCTCTCGACCTGAACTTGATAATCACCACGCGGCTCATACAAGGTAACTGTGCAGCGAAACTCAAATTGTTCGCCTGCCTTAGGCACAAAACCAACTGCCTGGGCGCGCCCCCTAAACATGACTGCACGTACCGACGCGCGCTCATCTTTAATGGAAAAATACCAATGCCCCGATGCAGCCTGGGTGAAATTGGATACTTCTCCTTTTACCCATACAGATGGTAAGGACTGATCCAGAATTTGCGCCACCTGCCGATTCAACTGTGCCACTGACCACACAGGCTCCGTAGTGCGTTGATAAGTCACCATTTAGTTACTCTACTCACATAAAAACAATCTGTTTTGCGCTGTGTATCCACAAACGTCATCATTTTGTCAAATCCTTTTTAGCTCAATAAGCTTTTATCAAAAACTCATGCAAAACCTCAAGCAAGAACTCTAACTCATTGATAAAAAATAGATTTTAATATTCACACAAAACGAGCAATAATTACCCAAGGAACCCCTAAAGCAGACACCACGCCATTAAGAACAATCTTATGCACAGAATTATCCACAGATTTTGTGGATAGAAGCCGCAAACTCACGACCCAAGCGGTTTACGCGAAAATCCGATCTTTTTTAGCTCGATATTCACCCTGATGCAGGTGTATCATTCGACCCAAAAGTCTCCCCCAACAGCGATATTCAGACAAAGCCGCCATTTTGCTAAAGTTAAGCCTAAAATAGACGCTGACTGCCACCCCACGTACGAGAGTTAAACTTGCTTGCCCTTATTGATGCCGCAGGCTGGCCCATCTGGATGCTTTTGGCCTGCTCTATTTTAGCCTTAGCACTGATTATTGAGCGTACCTTTTCGCTACGCACTCGCCGCATACTACCACTTGGTTTGGCCCGGCAGGTGGGTGGGCTGGTGCTCCAAAACCGTGTGCAAGATGAATCATTAGACAAATTAAGGCGCAATTCTTTCCTCGGACAAATTTTATGCACGGTACTGGAATACCGCCATAGCCCTGCCCCGCTACGCCAAGAGGCCGTCGAAGCAGAGGGACGCGAAATCGATTATCAGCTACGCAAATACATTTCTGCCTTAGGCACGATTGCCCTCATCGCACCATTAATGGGCTTATTTGGCACCGTCATTGGCATGATTGAAATTTTTGCTGCGTATGAGCCGGGCAGCAGCGACCCCAGTTTAATCGCTCACGGCATTTCGATTGCGCTCTACAATACGGCCTTAGGCATTTTAATTGCCATTCCAGCACTTATTTGCCATCGTTATTTTCGTAACAAGGCTGACTGGCTTTTACACCGCTTAGAAACCGAAGCCGGTGCCTTACATAGGCTACTTGAGCAGGAACGATAAGCATGCGTTTTCGTCGTCGCTCTGACCCCGATCAGCTTGAACTCAATCTTATTCCTCTGATTGACGTGTTACTGGTGGTGCTCATTTTTTTAGCAGCCTCTAGCAGCTTTGTACAAACCACGCACATTAACGTACAGCTTCCTCAGGCGCAAAGCGGTATGGCTACCAAGCACGAACTCCTCATCGCCATTGATCAACAAGGCAACTATGCCATTGGAGAAACATGGTTACCCCATACCGAATACCAGCAACTAAAACAGATCCTCACTGCACAGCTCGCTCAGCAAGAGGCGGCAGCTATGTTACTGCTAGCAGATGACTATGCACCACATGGTGCGGTTATCCGTCTTATGGATGCTGCCCGCCAAGCGGGGGTGGCCGACATCAGTTTTGCCACTCGCTCGCAACCATGAGCCTCGCTGCTACCCTGTCACGCTGGGCGCACCAAGTCTGGCAAACCCGCAATCCGCTTAGCGTATTCCTCTATCCGCTCAGCCTTGTTACACGTTATATAGTGCAACGTAAGCGCGCCCGTTTTACCACTTCCTCAAACCTCGTCTACCGCAGTCCATGCCCGGTCATTGTCGTGGGGAATATTGTGGTGGGCGGAACCGGAAAAACACCGGTAGTTGTGGCCGTCACCCGTCACTTACAAAGCAAAGGCTGGACACCAGGCCTGATTAGCCGTGGGTATGGCGTACACATTTCCGACCACGTCCCCAGACTAGCTCGCGGCCACGCTGATGCGCAACAAATCGGCGACGAGCCCGCTTTACTGACACAAGCAACGGGGGCACCCATCTGCGTCCACCCGCAACGCGCGCTAGCCGCCCAAGCCCTGCTCGAACAGTACCCAGACGTTAACGTCATTATTGCCGACGACGGCATGCAACATCTGGCCCTGGCACGTGATATAGAAATAGCGGTTCAAGATCATCGTGGAGTGGGCAATGGCTGGCTATTGCCCGCAGGCCCCCTACGTGATCAGGCAAGCGCGCTGAGCAAGGTAGACTGGTTAATTACCCACATTAACCCCAACGATCAACAACCTGATACTCCGCACCCCCAGCAAGCTGATCGCAATCTGCGCATGTACTTAAGGCCTTACCAAGTTCATTCTCTACACGGGGAGCAGCAGTTCGATTGGGGGCAATGGCAGACTTTTTGCCAAGGAAAGTCGATCTCAGCAGTCGCGGCGATTGGCCAGCCGCAACGTTTTTTTACTATGTTGCGTCAAGCAGGCTTAACCCTGACTCAAACTCGCGCCTTGGCCGACCACGCGGCCATCGATCACAGCAGTTTCGTCGGTTTACACAGCGACTACATCCTCATTACACGCAAAGACGCCGTAAAATACAAAGCGGGGCGCGATCCTCGAATCTATGTGGTGGAAGCTCAGGCTATGTTTTCTCACCCTAATTGGCTGGATGACCTAGCCCACTCAACACAACAGCACCACAACGCTCTCACGCAGCGTGCGCCTTAATTTCACCTTGGAGCTCTTATGGAAAACCGTTTACTTGAAGTACTTGTGTGCCCTTTGTGCAAGGGCCCCTTACGCCACGATAAAGACAAGCAGGAACTACTCTGCAAGCATGACCAACTCGCCTTTCCTATCGTTGACGGCATTCCTACTATGCTTGTGGACGATGCCCGTAAATTGAACGACGACCTCTAAGCTGCATGAGTTTCACCGTCATTATTCCGGCGCGCATGGCCTCCACACGCCTGCCCAATAAACCCTTGGCCGACATCGCGGGCAAACCGATGGTAATACGCTGCGCCTTACAAGCCCTACAGTCTCAGGCGCGCAATGTATATATCGCCACCGATTCCCGGGCCGTATTAGCGGCGGCAGCGACACATCAGATCTCTGCCTTACTGACTGATAGCGCCCACCCCACAGGCACAGATAGACTCGCCGAAGCTGCCCAACAGCTAGGTTTAGCGGACGACGAAATCATTGTCAATGTCCAAGGCGACGAACCTCTGATCGATCCCGAGCTTATCAATGCTGCGGCTCAGCTTCTGGCCCAACATCCCGAGGCAGACATCGCGACACTGGCTTACCCCATCGCCAACAGCGAGGCGCTCTTTAATCCTAATGTCGTCAAGGTCGTATGCGCACTGAATGGGCAAGCCCTGTATTTTTCACGCTCCCCCATGCCTTGGGCGCGGGATGCCTTGGCCTCGGGCGAGCCCGTTTTAGCCCCCGGACTTCCCGCATTGCACCATATTGGTTTGTACGCCTATCGTCACAGGTTCTTGCAGCGCTTTACCACTTTAGCCCAAGGCCCACTGGAAAAATTTGAAGCCCTCGAACAACTGCGCGCCTTAGAAAATGGCGCCAGAATTATGGTTCACGTGATTTCGCACGCTCCTGCTGCGGGTGTCGACACCGAAGAAGACTTAAAAAGGGTACGCGCTGCCTACACAAATCGGTTATAAAAGACCTTTTGTTTGAATACTCTGTATGCTGGCGTGTATAAAAATGCTGCAGCGCCATAACGCTGTAACCTGGATACAGAGTAAGCACTCCCTGGAGGAACTCATGCGACTGATACTGCTAGGCCCCCCCGGTGCGGGCAAAGGCACCCAAGCTGCGCACATCATCGAAAAATTTGCGATTCCGCAAATTTCTACTGGTGATATGCTGCGTGCTGCCGTGAAAGCCCAAACACCACTTGGCATTCAAGCCAAACAAACCATGGATGCAGGCGGTCTAGTCTCCGACGACTTGATCATAGGCTTAGTCGAGGACAGGTTAAAAGCTGACGACTGTGAGCATGGCTATTTATTCGATGGCTTTCCGCGCACTATTCCGCAAGCCGAGGCGCTTAAAAACGCTCAGGTCAAACTGGACTACGTGGTTGAGCTCGTTGTCCCCGAAGAAGACATTATTGAACGTGCCAGTGGACGTCGCGTACACCCAGCTAGTGGTCGCACTTATCACATCACATTTAACCCACCCAAAGTTGCCGGGCTTGATGATGTCACGGGTGAGCCCTTAGTACAGCGCGACGATGACAAAGAAGAAACCGTGCGCAACCGCTTGGCGGTTTATCGCGATCAAACCCGTCCTTTGGTTGACTACTACTCACAGTGGGCAGCCACAGGCGATCCCGCAGCGCCTGCCTACCGGAAAATTTCTGGCGTAGGTTCGGTGGAAGCTATCACTCAGCAGATTTTTGCTGCGCTGCAAAAATAAACCATACTCCCTGGCCCTAATGCAAGGCTGGGGAGCACTTTAGGAGACAAGTAATATGGATATCGCAAATAAAACGTTTATCGTTACAGGTGGCGCTTCTGGTTTAGGCGCCGGCACTGCACGCATGCTTACCGAGCACGGCGCACAAGTCATTATTGCTGACTTACAAGATGATGCGGGCAATGCTCTTGCTCAAGAGCTCGGCCAAACCTACGTGCATTGTGATGTAACCTCCGAGCAAGATGGTCAGGCCGTCATTGCCGCCGCCCTTAAAAGCAGTACACCTTTATTTGGGCTTATTAACTGTGCTGGAGTCGCTCCCGCAGCTCGCACGGTCGGTCGCGATGGCCCCCACGACTTAGCCCTCTTTGAGAAAGTCGTTAAAATCAATCTTATTGGCACATTTAACATGTGTCGTTTAGCAGCAGCTGCTATGTCAGACAACACCCCTGAAAGCACAGGGGAGCGCGGCGTTCTCATTAACACCGCCTCGGTTGCCGCCTTTGATGGTCAAATCGGACAAGCTGCCTACGGAGCCTCCAAAGCAGGCGTTGCAGGCTTAACCCTACCTATGGCCCGAGACTTATCCCGTACAGGCATACGCTGCCTCACCATCGCACCCGGTATTTTTGGTACTCCCATGCTGTTTGGCATGCCCCAAGAAGTGCAGGATTCACTAGCAGCAAGCGTACCTTTCCCCTCTCGCTTGGGCCGTCCCGAAGACTTCGCCAAACTCGTACACAGCATTATCACCAACGATATGCTGAATGGTGAAACCATACGTCTAGACGGCGCGATACGCATGGCACCAAAATAATAGTTTTATTTACATGGGTTTATTCCGCTCAGCGGCCACGGTCAGCAGCTTTACGCTGCTCTCTCGCATTACAGGCCTGGCCCGCGATATATTGATTGCCCGCGCTTTTGGCGCGGGGCCTCTTACCGATGCTTTTTGGGTCGCGTTTCGCATCCCTAACTTGCTCCGTCGCTTATTTGCTGAAGGGGCTTTTTCACAGGCCTTTGTCCCGATACTAGGCCAAGTAAGGCGCCAAGGCACTGACCAAGAGGTACAGCGGCTACTTGATCGAGTCGCCCTGCTTTTGACCGCCGTATTAATGCTGGTCACCCTCATTGGCATAGTGGGTGCGCCTTTTGTCGTTAGTATGATGGCGAGTGGTTTACGTAGCGCCGAACGCCAGTCCGAATTTGAAGCCGCTGTCTGGATGACACGCACGATGTTTCCTTACATTCTGTGCATGTCGTTGGTGGCCTTTGCTTCCGGCGTACTCAATACCTGGAGTCGCTTCGCGGTCCCAGCCTTTACCCCCATCTTGCTCAACCTATCCATGATAGGCGCCAGCTTGTTTTTAGTCTCTTGGACTAGTACACCTATCTACGCCCTCGCAGTGGGAGTCATGATAGGCGGCGTTGCACAACTGGCCGTACAATGGTTCTCCTTGGCACGACTAGGCCTACTGCCTAGGTATTCCTTTCAACTACGTGCCGCTTGGCAAGATGCGACAGTTAGACGTGTAATGCGACAAATGCTACCGGCCATATTAGGGGTCTCGGTAGCGCAAATTTCTTTGCTTATTAACACCAATATTGCTACCTGGTTACAGGCCGGTAGCGTTACCTGGCTATCGTTTGCTGATCGGCTCATGGAATTCCCCACCGCCTTGCTTGGCGTGGCCATTGGCACGGTACTACTACCCAAGCTATCTGCCGCCCACGCACAACAAGAACAGCACCATTACAGCGCACTCATTGATTGGGGCTTACGACTAGTTCTACTCCTTGGTCTGCCCGCGGCCTTAGGCCTAGCACTCCTTTCGGATGGTTTAGTAGCCTCTTTATTTCATTACGGTGCTTTTAATGCGCAAGATGTCTACCAAACGCAACTTGCAGTCTGCGCCTACTCAGCCGGCTTATTGGGCCTATTAGCCGTAAAAATTTTGGCACCAGGTTTTTATGCACGCCAAGATATACGCACCCCCGTCAAAATAGCTATAGTGGTGCTGCTATTTACGCAACTGATGAACCTTATTTTAGTACCGTGGCTAGCACACGCCGGTCTTGCCCTCTCAATAGGTTTGGGCGCCAGCCTGAATGCGCTTAGCCTGTTATATTTGCTTATTAAGCGTGGCATCTATCAAAGCAGTACGGGTTGGGGGATGTTCATGCTCAAACTCATACCTGCGCTGACTGCCTTAGCGACCATATTGCTGTGCGCACAGCGCTATATAGACTGGACTGGGCTGGGAACACAGCCCATGTTGCGCATAGCCTACCTCGTTGCAGTATTGGTAATATGTGGCATTAGCTATTTTGGTGTGCTATTTGCACTAGGCTTTAGGCCTTCATACTTTACAAGAGCAGCCAAGTAGTCTAATATCATTGTCTTTGCCGAATAAACCTTAAACCGAATCGAAACAATATGGCTAATTCTCCACAAGCTCGTAAGCGCGCACGCCAAGCCGTAGCACGCAATCAACACAACGCTAGCATTCGTTCCATGCTGCGTACTTCCATCAAGCGCGTACGCCAAGCCATTGAAGCCGGCGATAAAGCTGCTGCAAACGAAGTATTCCGTAAAACGACCAGCATTATCGATCGCGTTGCCGATAAAAACATTATCCACAAAAACAAGGCCGCTCGTCACAAAAGCCGCCTCTCTGCTGCCATTCAGGCTATTGCCTAATAGCAAGCAGGCTTTAATGGTTTAATCGGCCCTGGCCTAAAAAACCAGTGACAAAAAAGGGTGCTGAGCACCCTTTTTTTATGCCTGTTAAGCACAACAGCCGCGTACCAGTTGAAGCATGGTATGTTTATAGCTTTACCGCTTTTATTTTAAGCACTATGTCTAAAGCTATACTTTTACAGCTCATCCCCGTGGCTGAACACCCTTTGCTCGAGACCTTAGATCAGTCTTACGAGCGCATATTACTTCCCAATGCTCTTAGCAGTGCAGAACTAAGCGCTCTAGCCCCTCGGGTCGAGCTCATACTCACCTCGGCTACCACACCCACCCCTGCTGCTCTCATTGATCGCTTGCCGGCCCTTAAAGCCATTTGCAGCGCAGGTGTAGGGTACGATGCCATAGACGTTAGCTACGCACAACAAAAAAACATACTAGTCAGCAATACGCCCGACGTGCTCAACGACTGCGTAGCAGATTTAGCATGGGGCCTACTTATCAGCACCATACGCAAAATTCCACAAGCAGATCGTTTTGTGCGTCAGAATGCGTGGACGGCTCATCATACCTTTCCCTTAAGTAATCGAGTCAGCGGTAAAAAACTAGGCATCGTTGGTCTAGGCAGAATTGGGGATGCTATCGCGCAACGCGGTCAAGGCTTTTCCATGCAAATTCGCTACCATAATCGTCACCAACGCCCTGATGTCGCGTGGACTTACGCTGAGACCTTGCTTGAGCTAGCACAGTGGGCGGATATTTTATTGATCGCTACGGTAGGCGGGGAGTCAACGCGCCACTTAATCGACCACTCCATACTCAAAGCGCTGGGACCACAAGGGGTGTTGATTAATATCGCCAGGGGGAGCGTAGTTGATCAAGATGCATTAATCTCCGCGCTACAAAATGGTAGCCTAGGAGCTGCTGGTCTGGACGTGTATGCAGATGAACCGGGAGTGCCCGCCGCATTGCGCGAGCTAGACCAAGTAGTGCTAACACCGCATATTGCCAGCGCCACCCAAGAGACTCGAACAACGATGTTAGAGCTAGCTCTGAGCAACCTGCTTAGCGTTCATAGCTCGGGGCGCTGCCTCACCCCTATCCCTACAATATAAAGCCGCTAAAGGCTTGTAAACTACGGTCCGGTAGAGCTATCCGGATCCATTCCACTCATGACCAGGTTATTGTCGCGGGCAAAGCCGCACACAAACTTCCAAGCCAAAGGTTCTAAGTCGCGTAACCGGGCATCCACCACTACGCAACGCACACCATCAATCAGGCGTGGCACTACATAAGGCGAGTACGTCAAAGGCCCCCCTAGGGATCCCGCTGGCCGGAACTGCGACATAACGCCAGCCAACCTTTCTGCCCAATCACTAGGCCGAAAACGTTGACCTTGTACGGTAGTGCCGTGTATTACTAATTGCTTTACAGACTCTGTCATAAATATCCAAGGACGAATCGAGTGCTTGATGCACCATTATTTCCCCTGTGGCGCATTGTATCCGATCGTGAGGCTTAATATGCCAGAATGGGTCCAAATTAAAACTCTTGACGACGGATCAAACACGTATTTTTTTGCTCTTCTCCATTAGACAAGGTACTATTGTTTCTTTTATTCGCTTGGATTTTGTATGGACGCTACGGTGCAAGCAGGGCCACTACGGCATTTTCTGCAATTTCGTGACTTATCACATGACGAGATCAAGTACGTGCTCAAACGTGCTCTACTCATCAAGGACAAGTTCAAACGCTATCAAGCGCACCATACCTTACATGATCGCACCCTCGCGATGGTCTTTGAAAAAGCCAGCACCCGCACACGCGTATCCTTTGAAGCGGGCATGTATCAGTTAGGTGGCTCAGTCATACACTTAACCACCAACGACTCGCAACTGGGTCGCTCAGAACCCATTGAAGATACCGCACGGGTAATTTCCCGCATGGTAGACCTCGTCATGATTCGCACCTTCGAGCAAACTCGAATTGAGCGCTTTGCCTCTCACTCGCGGGTGCCTGTTATCAACGGCCTTACTAACGAGTTCCATCCCTGCCAAATTTTGGCTGATATTCTCACCTTTATTGAACACCGTGGGGACATCCAAGGTAAAACAATCGCTTGGATCGGCGACGCCAACAACATGGCTTACACATGGTTGCAGGCTGCTGAAATCATGGGCTTTACGCTGCATGTATCTGCCCCCACAGGATATAAGCTAGACCCTGCGCGCACGGGTCAGCCGCCAGCGTCTGTTTTACGCGAATTCGACGACCCCCTACAAGCTTGTAAAGGTGCGCACTTAGTCACGACCGACGTATGGACAAGCATGGGCTACGAAGACGAAAATGAAGAACGTCGTAAGGCTTTTGCCGACTGGTGCGTTGACGAAGAAATGATGCAGATGGCGCAGCCCGATGCTATTTTCATGCACTGCCTACCCGCGCACCGCGGCGAAGAAGTCAGTGGTGCTGTCATCGACGGGCCACAAAGCGTAGTGTGGGACGAAGCGGAGAACCGCCTACACTTGCAAAAAGCATTAATGGAGTTCCTGCTACTAGGCCGCTTAGACGACGAAATCAACTAAGCATCGACGACACAGCAAAAAAGCCAGTTCATTTGAACTGGCTTTTTTATGGGCTACTAGCAATAACTTACTTTGCTTTTTTCTCGGAGCTCAATTGGGGCACTGCTGCGCCACCCGCTGCTGAAAGCAAACCTGCTTTGGTATAGGTAAACAGCTTTTCACGCGTATCAACGATATCGAGGTTACGCATAGTGAGCTGCCCAATACGGTCACGCGGCGAGAAACTACTTTCGACTTTCTCCATGCTCAAGCGCTCTGGTTGGTAAGTCAAATTAGGCGAAGTGGTATCCAAAACAGTGTAGTCATTACCACGGCGCAGCTCTAGCGTCACTTCACCGGTAATCGCGCGGGCGACCCAACGCTGTGCTGTTTCACGCAGCATAATCGATTGTGGGTCGAACCAGCGGCCTTGGTACAACAAGCGCCCCAAACGCAGGCCATTAATACGATACTGCTCAATCGTATCTTCGTTATGAATGCCAGTTACCAGGCGTTCGTAAGCGATGTGCAACAACGCCATTCCGGGGGCTTCGTAAATACCACGGCTTTTTGCTTCAATAATACGGTTTTCAATCTGGTCGCTCATGCCTAGACCATGACGGCCACCGATACGGTTGGCCTCCAGCATCAGTTCGACAGAATCACTGTATTCAACGCCGTTTAAAGCAACGGGCTGACCTTCCTCAAAACGTACCCGTACCTCTTCTGCCTGAACCTGTACATCATCACGCCAGAAAGCGACACCCATAATAGGCTGCACAATCCGTAAACCTGCGTTCAAGTATTCAAGGTCTTTAGCTTCGTGCGTTGCACCGAGCATGTTCGAGTCGGTGGAATACGCCTTTTCAGCTGACATTTTATAGTCAAAGCCATGCTCTTGCATGTACTCGGACATTTCAGAACGCCCACCCAACTCATCAATAAAGGTTTGATCCAGCCAAGGCTTATAAATTTGCAGGGCGGGGTTAGTCAGCAGGCCGTATCGATAAAAACGCTCAATATCATTGCCCTTATAAGTGCTGCCATCACCCCAGATATGAACCTCATCTTCTTTCATGGCGGCTACCAGCATCGTGCCTGTTACGGCACGACCAATAGGCGTTGTATTGAAATACGTGATACCCGCGGTAGAAATATGGAACGCACTGCACTGTAAGGCAGCAATACCTTCTGCCACAAGTTGCTGACGGCAATCGATAAGACGCGCTTTTTCGGCTCCGTATTCTAAAGCTTTACGTGGAATGGCATCGTAATCAGGCTCATCAGGCTGGCCTAAGTTTGCCGTATAGGCATAAGGAATAGAGCCCTTGTTACGCATCCACAATATGGCTGCGCTAGTATCTAGCCCACCGGAGAAGGCAATACCGACTTTTTTATCGACCGGAATGGATTCAAGAATGCTTGTCATTATGGAGTCTGTAAATGGGTGTGCAAAAATATCAATAGACCATTATATAGCCGCACCGCAAGCAATACACCCTCTAACTGCATTCCAAGCCAGATAGTCAGATTCCCCACACTGGTTTATGCTGCGTAGACCACAATTAAATAAAGGAGACCTGAACATGTCTAAAGAGCCCCAGCGCCACGCGCCCGCCATTAGCCGCTACCCTATTCCAGCCTTAAGTAGCTTGCCCGAAGATCTACGCCAACGCATCGAGAGCGTACAAGAAAAGTCGGGGTTTATCCCCAACGTATTTCTCAGCCTCGCCCACCGACCCGATGAGTTTCGCGCGTTTTTTGCTTACCACGACGCCTTAATGGAGAAATCCAGTGGCTTGAGTAAAGCCGAGCGCGAAATGATCGTAGTCACCACGTCCAATGCTAATAGCTGCCACTATTGTGTGATTGCCCATGGAGCAATTTTACGTATACGCGCCAAGGACGCGCGCGTGGCTGACCAAGTGGCTATCAATTATCGCAAAGCCGATATTCCCAAACGTCAGAAAGCCATGCTGAAATTCGCGCTTAAAGTCTCACGCAAAGCGCACAAAATTAATGAAAAAGATTTTACTAAACTGTATCAGCATGATTTTAACGACGAAGATATCTGGGACATCGCCGCCATCAGCGCGTTTTTTGGCTTAAGCAATCGCATGGCCAACTTTATGTCTATGCGTTGCAACGACGAATTTTACCTATTAGGACGCCTGCCCAAGGATAACTCCTAACACCATGGCAATTAAGCAAAGGTTTTATATCGTTCTAGGCTCTTTAGCGATGGCATGCGCGATCGCCGGTGTATTCCTACCTTTGCTGCCTGCCACCCCTTTTGCTCTGGTTGCCTTATGGTGCTTTGCCCGCAGTTCTCCGAAGCGACACCAACGCTTACTCCACAGCAAGTTACTCGGCCCCTATTTACAAAACTGGCAAGACGGATTAGGCATCCCGCGCGCGGCAAAATGCCGAGCCTTAGTGGTGCTCTGGCTCTCATTAGCCGTATCGTGGTATCTTTTGCCACCACTTGTCTATCGGTGGCTACTGCTCATCCCCGGCATTGCCACTAGCATTTACCTTTTAAAACAAGCCAACAGGCCCACCTTACACGCCGCCCTTACTAGTTCCTGCTCTACCACCATGCCAGAACCCATTATCATTGCTGCTGCCGTTATCGTTAATTCCCAAGGCCAACTATTGTTGGTGCGCAAACAAGCAAGTCGGTTTTATATGCAAGCTGGCGGAAAACTCGAAGCAAACGAATCCCCCTTACAAGCACTCCAGCGGGAGCTGCAAGAAGAGCTCAGCATTTCAGCTGCAGAATCGGTACGCGCCCTGCCCTTAGGGTACTTTGAATGCGAAGCGGCGAATGAACCTGGCCACCAAGTCCATGCTCATGTATTCGTATTAACGCTTGACCTGCATCCGCAAGCACAAGCTGAGCTCGCAGAGGCCATATGGGTTACTCTAGACGAGATCGAGTCATTACAGCTGGCACCGCTACTAAAACAGCACATATTGCCCGCCTACCGCCTATGGCAGGCTCAATCCCAAGCATAAAGCTCCCCTAAAGGGCGTAAATTTGGCATAATGGCTGCCCTACTGGCTGCCCATGTGCCTGCACCGGCCACGTCCACAGTTAGTGGTATTATCCTGACGTATTCTGCTTTAATCACCTTTACTTATGCACGCCCAATCCTGTTCTAACGCACTGCTAACATTTACTCTGCAGCAACTGCGCGCTGCCACTCAGGCTGGGGGCATACTGAGCGTAACCATTAAAGCGCAAGGCAATGGATTCTTTGTACAGATAGCAACCCGTAGCGGCCAGGCTGTTTTGGTCACGGCACGTAACAAAGACCCAAGAAGCTTCAAAAGCCCCTTGCAAGCCATTATGCTACTGAGGCAAATTGGTATTGTTCAGGGTAGCTTTGACTCCACCCACTACGATGCAAAGCAGCGCGAAACACCCCAGCGCAGTCGCAAGCGTGCCAGCACGCCACCCAGCAAATTGGGCTTACGCTGGGCAAGGCTAACCGAACACATCAGCAATCCAGTACAGCCTTCGCTGGACGACCCTAGTTTGAATATTGATGAAGAACAAGCGCGCCGCTTACTCGCCCGTCAAGACAAACAACGCCCTCATTAGCCCTTTTCGCCTAAGCAAAGTCGGGACGTACAGAATCGCCTAGCGTTAATCGTGCCCGCGCCGGACTGGCCAATACCGCCTGCACGCCAAAATGCATCTGGCTCCCAAAACCTCGCGTGGTCATTAGCGCGCGTAAGGGTTGCCTCCCCACCTGCGCCGTCGCCTGATTCACATTTGGCAAGGGACATCGTGTGCACGGCTTAAGTACTGCGAAGTACTGCTCCCCCACATATAGGCCACGCAACTGGTCTTCTGCATACGCTGGCAGGCCCGAAAGCACAATATTAGGTCTAAAGCGGGCCATCTCAACCGCAGCGTCGCCCTCTGCCAAAACATGTTGGTTTAATTGCGTCAGGGAAGCTTCGTTGGTGAATAAAAATGGCAAAGAATCCGCAAAGCCAAAATTATGCTCAGCATCTATTCGACGATGACGGCTCTGCCAACGATGTAACAAATCTGGATCAGGGTGGCGCACCCCATAGGTGTGTCGCCTAAGTAAGCGGCATGACACTCCTAAAAAAGTGCTCAGCCACCTCGCCGCCACCTCGCCCTCGTCGCGCCCCAAGCAAGCACTGGACCATATATTCACGGACACTTGGATATCTTGTGCGGTGGAGGTCTGAGTACTCAGAAATAAGTCCTCTTGATCGGGGGCCCTTAACCATAAACCAGACAGTGTAGGCTGAGGAGAAATCAGCGCCATCCGCGGCCACTTGCGTTGAGTCATAAAGGTACCCCGATCATCCACGAGCACCCACTCGCGATCAAACGGCAAGCCCGCAGAGCTCAGCTCACAACTGTCGCTGTAATCAAAGGCACCGCAAGACTTGATGGGGTAACTGTGCAAACCTGCAATAACAGTATTCATAACACACCACAAAAATTTCCACTTGACAGAGCATGTAATTATGTAGATAATTGGAAGGTTGGCAATAACCCACACGCCAATTGCATAGTAGTTTTGACAGTAGCTATTTACTATAATAATGTGCTAAAAAATAAGCATAATTAGTACTTGTACATAAAACATTACTATAAATCGATTACTTGGCTAGCCCTAACGATAATAAATAAAGTTACTCGGCTAGCACCTAAGTATATAAAAAAGACTATTCAGGTAGCACCTACACTACCTTTATTATTATAAGAATTACGGTCTGCCATTATGTGCTGCTACAACATAGCACATGCTTGTCATCATATTTCAACAAGAAAACGGTGTAATAGGCAGGCCTGATTAAAAAAAGGAAAAAACATGATAAACATTTATCCAACCAACCTAATTGCGCGTCCTGAGCACGCACCGCTGAATCGCACCGACATTAGAATTGGTGACACCGTCTATTTACAGCCTAAAGAAGGCCCGAAAATTGCAGGAACCATTATTTTCAGCTCCGGCTTATATGGTTGCAACACCTATACAGCTGACGCTGTGCTCGATAACAAGCAGGGTTCAACCCACTTACGTCTACGCTTTCGTGAGCAAGACATTCATCATGTCGATGTTCGTCGCCCAGCCTGCGTTAACTAATACCTGCCGTCTTAATGGCGTGTAAAAAGCGCTGTTAGTAAAAATTGCCCCAGAAATTGGAGACCACTCCAGTGTTTGGGGCTTTTTTTATCATGCTGCACAGAAAAGCCCTCTTTCTCTCAACGTTAAGGCTCAACATTGCAACAACTAAGTGCCGCCATTAGCCCTTCACTGTTCTTGACCTAAGCGCCCTCAAAAGCGATGCCCCAACCTTTACAATAATTATTACAACTTTTAACTGTCGTGGCATTTTTTGAAATATGTTACTTAGCAACACTATTATGCGCTCTGTTAACGCCCCCGCTTCTAGCAAGAGCAATGCTCCCGCAAGAAAACTCAGTCTACGTTTTCTAAGCTTCGTATTCTTGCTTATCTTCAGCCTCAGTTTGGCGGGGATAAGCTCGCGTCATCATGGCTTACTCGCTATTTTTTGGCCTACGAATGCCGTGCTTTTGGGCTTGCTGCTTAAACATGCTAAACACACACGACTATGGCCTCTGTGGCTTACAGCCTGCAGCGCACATATTTGCGCTGAACTACTAACCGGGCACTCACTCGGACTTGCTCTGATCTTGAGTAGTATTCAAGTAATAAGTATCTCGGTAGCCTATTACCTACTCCACAACACTATCCAACTGGATCTACACCTACGCCGGCCTCATTCCCTATTGCAGTTATTTCTCATAGCCGCCTTTGCATCGCTAGTAAGTGCCATTCCTGGCGGCCTAGTGAGCCAACAAATTTTTGGGAACAGTTATTTGTATAATGCCTCACTTTGGTTTGTCGCTGAGCAACTGGCTTACTCTACCCTTTTACCCGCCATGTTATGTGCGCCACGATTCACGCCTTACGTCACCCGACATCTGTTTTTTAAACTTAAAAGCTTAAATCGTTACCAATGGGCCCCATTTCTGGCCTTATGTTGTAGCGCGATGCTGGGGTTAACACTAGGAGGAACAGGCGCTGTCGCCTTTCCTGTTCTCCCTTTGTTATGGTGCGCACTGAGCTATTCTCTTTTTTGCACCAGTCTGCTTAGCTTATTATTTGTAGGATGGACCTTATGCTTATCAGCAATAGGTATCATCCCCTCGGAGCTTTCATTACTTGCACAAGATGAGTCTATTTCTTTGCATCTTGGTATTCTCTCGATTGCCTTAGCCCCTATGGTCACCGCCAGCATCACCGCGTCGCGTAACGACGCCGTGCGCAAACTACGCTATCTTGCCGAGCACGATAGCCTAACCGGGCTATTGAACCAGCAAACCTTCTATCAACAAGCGCAAACACAACTAGACTGGTATACCCAGACTCACACCCCTCATTGCATGCTTATTTTGGACCTCGACCATTTTAAACAAGTAAACGATAACTATGGGCATACAGCTGGCGACTTAGTTATTCAAACGGTGGCAAAAGTATTACGGGCCGAACTGCGTGATGGAGACATCGCTGGTCGAGTGGGTGGTGAAGAGTTCAGCGTGCTCTTGAGCGATTGTGATCCCACACAAGCCAACAATATCGCTGAGCGCATACGCTTACACATTGCCAAGACTCCCATTACGCTAAAGAACGGCCATGTTTTGCAACTGACCACCAGCATTGGAATTGCTCACGCTCAAAAAACATGTGAACTCAATAAGCTTTTACACAAAGCGGATAAAGCGTTATACAGAGCCAAGGCGAACGGCCGCAACTGTTGTCATATTTATAACGCCAGTCAAGATAAGACCATACTTAACTAGCCCCCCTATCAAAACTTATCCACAAAATATGTGGGTAAGCATGGGGAAAAAACTCCCCTTTTCTGAGTAAAGCACGTATACACGGGCCTTCAAGGACAAGGCTGTCGCTAGAAAAAAAATTGCTCACGGCGGTTTACTATTAGGCAATCTTCCCAGGATGCTCTACCATCCTTACTTTGTCTTACTGATTATTATCTTATGCCTGCCTTACTCTTTGATACCGAAACTACTGGCACCGCCGATGCGCAAATCATTGAGGCCGCTTGGTTACAACTGAGTGACCCTGTATTTTTGCTTATCGACCAAGAGTTTGAACAACGCTACCGCCCCGACGAAACCATTACCCTAGGCGCTTTGGCGACCCATCATATTTACGATGAAGAACTGATTGATTGCCCACCCCACACAGAGTTTAGGCTACCCGCCGATACAGAATACTTAATCGGCCACAACATCGACTACGATTGGGCCCGCGCAGGCTGTCCCGACATTAAACGTATTTGCACACTGGCGATGGCCAGACGCCTATTGCCCGGCTTAGACAGTTACAGCCAATCCGCCCTGATCTATCATATCGATCGAGCCCATGCGCGCGAGTTACTTAAACAAGCTCACTCGGCCTTGGCCGATGTAAAAAACTGCTTTAGCTTGCTAAAGTATCTGTTAGCGCAGCTAGGCAATATACATACCTGGGAGCAGTTATGGCAGTTTTCTGAGCTGGCCCGCATCCCCACCGTTATGGGGTTTGGCAAGCATAAAGGAATGCCTATCGCGGATGTACCCCAAGACTACAAAAACTGGCTGTTACGCCAGCCAGATCTTGACCCCTACCTGATCAAAGCGCTACAAGCGTAATTCAGGACGGGTCACTCCAATAAAAAAGGCCTCTTGTTCCAACACAAGAGGCCTTTTTTTAGATGTGCTGCTTTACTTCAACAGCCGCCACTGCCCATCTTGCACCACTATCATGACTCGGCCACGCTCATCAAAACCGCTATGATCTTCCGGGCTCATATTGTAGACACCTTGGGTTGCCACCAACTCCTGGGTCTGCTCTAAAGCGTCGCGCAAGGCAGAGCGAAACTCGGGCGTACCTGGCTGGGCCTGTTTGGCAGCCACAGGAATAGCTTGCTCTAAGAGCATGCCCGCATCATAGACGTTAGCCCCAAAAGTGGCTGGTGCGGTATTGTACATTTCTGTATAGCGATCAATATAAGTTTGTGCGATTGCTTTCGAAGGATTGCTATCATCGATCTCAGGCAGTACCAACATCATTCCAGCAGCTAGTATTGTCCCTTCGACGTCCTTGCCTCCTAGGGAAAGAAACGCAGGTAATGCCGCACCATGTGTTTGATATATTTGCCCCTTATAGCCTTGCTTAACTAAGGTCACTTGTGGCAGCACGGCCGCCGCACCGGTACCGGCCACCAGCACTGCATCTGGCTTAGCGGCATAAAGCTTCAAGGATTGACCAGTGACTGAGGTGTCAGAACGAACATAACGCTCGGTGGCAATAATATCGATATTATGTTTCTTGGCTTGCTCTTTGGCCACACTTAACCAGTTTTCACCATAGGCATCATTAAAACCAAAAAAACCTAAAGTTTTAACGCCATTTGCGGCCATATGCTCAAACAACGCTGCAGCAATAATGTCGTCATTCTGAGTCGTTTTAAACACCCATTTCTTTTCGTCCGTCATGGGCAACACGGCTGAAGCGGTACCGACTGGCGCTAGCATGGGTGTCCCTGACTCAGCCACAAAGGGGATGACGCTCATGGTGTTGGGCGAACCGGTGGGCCCAATAATCGCATCAACCTTATCAGTGCTGATCAGCTTTTTAATACCCGTGACCGTTTGATTGGTATCACTGGCGTCATCCAAAGACACATATTCAACCGTGAAGTCGCCCATTTTAGTAGGCAATAGGGGCACCGTATTACGTTGCGGGACACCCACTACAGCTGTAGGACCTGTCGCTGAAGTAATCACCCCTATTTTTACTTGAGCCCAACTAACGGAACACATCGATGCCAACAAAAACGCAGCAGATACAGTAGAGAGTCGAAACATGCTTAGATGCGGCCACGGTAAAACAACGCCGATAGCCAGTCCTTTTTGTAGTTAAATGTAAATTACCTAATGCCTGCAAGCCAACACAAACCCATTACAGACACAACTAGTCATTATCTTGCCCTGTCAGCAACAAGATAGCAATAAGTATATGCCTAGCCTGGCTGATAGGCCAAAAGCGACATGCGAAGTCTCAAGCACATCAAAAGCACAGAGTATAAATTTTGCAAAGATAAACTCAAAATGCTTGTACTTCGTCATTATGCAAGACACAATTTAAGACATCGCCACCCTACCTAGTCAGGTATATTTTGTGGCTTGTACAGTACATTTCACGTTAGGAGAGCTCTATGATTAAGAAACACGCTCTTAGTTTTACCCTTTGTGCCGTCAGCATTAGTGTGCTCAGTGCCTGCACCTCAGGCGCGAACTCACGCCATGCTACGTCCCCAGCACAAGAGCTAGAAAACTATCAGTGGACCCAAGTGAATATCATTCAGTCTAACGGTCAAAGCCAATCAGCTTTCCATTCGGCACAAGGCGGTCCGGTGACGCTTAACTTTAGCGACGACCAAATGATGCTCGGAGGCCTGTGCAATAATTTAATCGCCGCTTATCAAGTTAACGGTGACCGCATCACTATTAGTTCGCCCATTAGCACTATGAAAGCCTGTGGTGATGCTGAACTCATGCGCTATGAGCAACAAGTGGGCCAAGCGCTACCCAGTATTGAGCGCTGGAGCTTACTGAAAAGCGACACCACCGATGCGATTCCTGTGTTAACACTACACTTTACGGACGGCACGCAATGGCGCTTACAAGGTGAGCAAACACTAGCCGCCAAATATGGTGTGGAGCCTGTACGCGTATTTTTAGAGATTGAGCCTGCAACAGTAGACTGCACCACCTCTAGCGGCACAATGCAGCAATGTTTACGGGTCCGGGAGATTGTGTATAGCGAGCAAGGTTTACAGACTTCTACTGGCCCATGGCTAGATTACTACGGTCAGATTGAAGGGTACGAACACACCCCAGGCTTACGCCAAATCATTCGTTTAAATCGTTATCCTTTAGCCAACGCACCCGCAGGAAGCGCTGCTTATGTGGACGAGCTAGACATGGTTGTGCAGAGCGAAATCGTGAAGTGAACCCTTCCCCGGTAGCCCCATCGCTACTGGGGGTGTTTTGTATTTAGGCTGGCAAAGTAACGCGCAGGTGCTTGCCCCATAATTTTCTTAAACATGGTAATGAAGGCCGTCACAGAGTTATAACCTAGCTCTGCGGCCACTAGTTGCACCGCCATGCCACCACCCAACAAACGCATTGCCACCATCAACTGCCATTGCTGTTGCCAACGTCCAAAACTCAATCCCGTCTCTTGACGCACTAAGCGAGCTAAGCTGCGCGAACTCATGCCCAAGTAATCAGCCCATTGCTCTAACGTACGCCGTTCACTTAATTGCGTAGACCATGCCCGAGTAATTTTTTGTAAACGGGGCTCTTGCGACATAGGAAGATACAGCCGCTCTACGGGGTTTTTATCCAGCAGCTCAAACAGTAGAGCAACTAAGCGCGCACTTAAACTGTGCTCAAGATAATCAGGTGCTTGCTGCGCCAAGTGCAAAATCAACTCCTGCACTAAAGCACTAACCAGCAAGGTGCAACACTGATCAGGCATCGGCACGGCACCAGGTTCAATAAAAAGAAAGCACAAACGTGCATTGTCCGTAATCCGATTACGATGTACTACTCCCCCTGGTATCCACACAGCGTGCCCTGTGGGAACCAACCAAATAGCCTGTTCAACCTCGCACATTACCGCCCCTTGCAAAGCAAGTACTAACTGGCCTTTTCTGTGCGTGTGCAACTCTTGTTCTTGGGCCCCTGCCTGTACGTCAACATGCAAAGCGATAGCCGGCTGTGCATGCTGATCAGGGTCAAAACGCAATAAGGTATTGATAAGGTCGATACTTGGCATGATTTAGCGATAAATAGTCATTATTGCTTAATTACACCACAACCCTAGCCACGTAGAATAATTATTTCTACTTTCCTACGTATCTAAGGAGACGTTCGGTGTTCAAACTTCCCCAGCTCAGCCGCTGCAATAGCGGCTTGCTGATGCTCGTTGCCATTTTGCTTATCGCGGCGAATCTACGGGCACCTATTACTGCTTTGCCCCCCTTAATCAGCCTCATTCAGCAAGATTATGATTTAAGCAATAGTGCTGCCGGCGCCCTAACCGCTTTACCGCTGTTAGCCTTTGCCTTGCTCTCACCCATCAGTGCTAAGGCAAGCCAACAGGTAGGCTTGGAGCGCACCCTGCTGCTCGCTCTGCTAGGAATTGCCGGCGGGATACTGTTACGCTCACTACCGGGTTCGTCATTCCTTTTTTTAGGCACCAGCCTCATCGGTATGGGGATAGCGGCAGGCAACGTACTGCTCCCTAGCCTCATAAAACGTGATTTCCCGCGGCACATCACAACCATCACGGGAGCCTATGCGTTGACCATGGGCTTGACCGCAGCATTAGGCTCTACACTGGTAGTCCCCTTAGCCACCTACTGGGGCTGGCAAACCGCACTACTCATTTTCTTATTGCTGCCATTGAGCACAATCGTGTTATGGTGGCCCGCCTGCCAACGACCAGTAACTCGTGCGGCGTCTCACTCCGCAACCAGTAGCCCGCTTCCCTGGCGCAATCCCCTCGCTTGGCATATCACCCTGTTTTTAGGCCTGAACTCGACCATTTTTTACATTGCTATCACGTGGCTACCCGCTATTTTCAGCGCTCAGGGCTTAAGCGCGAGCCAAGCAGGTTCTTTGCACGGCGTAATGCAGTTGGCGACCGCCCTCCCAGGTGTAGCCCTTAGTCCTTTACTACGTCGCTTACCCGATCAACGGGTGCCTGCCATGAGTGTGGCACTATTGTCGGCCCTATCACTTTTAGGTTGGCTCTATCTGCCTCACTTAGCCGCACTATGGTCGGTATTATTCGGCATCGGCACCGGAGCAGGCATTATTCTGGGCTTAAGCTTTATCGGCATGCGCACGCATCGCCCTGAACAAGCGGCAAGCTTGTCAGGTATGTCGCAATGCATAGGTTACCTACTAGCGGCTGCTGGCCCCATCGCTATCGCTCAACTACACGACAGGCTCCAAAGCTGGTACTGGCCTTTGTGGATTTGCGCTGGCTTGGCCGTATTAGCAGCCTATATGGGGTACTTGGCAGGCAGAAATATCAAACTGCCCGCCTAAGTCCTTTAGATATACATCGCGTACTTGCGTAATTGAGCACGTAACTGCTGCAGCGCTTTTTCCTCTTGACCACAGCGCTCACCCCCTGCCATCAAATGAGTTGAAGCGCGCTCATCCATGTCTTGTAACAAACGCAATTGTTGGGCATTGAACTCACCCGCTGTACTTTGATGCCAGGCATTAAAATCACCAATCGGCGTCTCGTGATGCCAGCGGTCTACAATGACATCTACCACTCCGGGCACTAAACCTGAGTAAGTGTCTTGCAGGCACGCTGGTAAATCGTCGTAACTACGTGCCAACTCGACTGGCCAGTCCATGTATAAAGACTCTAACAACGACTGGCCATCATAACCATGGCGCTGTGCCAAACGTTTTAAGTCCGTCCCAGACACCGTCTTGGGCCATGCTTGATGCAAACAGTCTAGTAACAGCGCCATGCCTGCTTGCTGGCAAATCAAGGACTCGCCATGCAGCGTGTTATAGCATTGTTGACCCTCATCCGCTTGCGTATTGAATTCGAACCAACCTGCAAACTGCAACTCAGCAAGACGCTGCCAGTCAGGCAAAAAGCGGCGTGAGTGAGTACCTTGAGGAATCAATAAGCTTTGCCGGAAACTGCGGCCTACGGCAAAATCTAAATACTGTAATTGCTCATTACGATCTGAGCTGGCCGCCAACATTGATAACAAGCCTATGTCTAAGTCATACGTACCTACATGGTCGGTGGCAGGATTCACGTCGCCCAAATGCAATAAACCATGCCTTTGCGCTTGCGTCGCAAAATCAGCCACGTAAGTGGGCTTATTGTAAAGCTCCAAATACTCATGAGCGAGGTAATAGGCCTGATCGTCACCGCTAGGCACCCGATGTACTAAGCTTTGAAGCAATTGACGTTGGGGATTGCGTCGGCATAGATGACGAGCGAAGAAAGGCAGCATTTCTCGAGCTCGCGATACTCTGTCAACCGGATCACTAAGATGTCGGCTGTGCCATCTCATCGCATCTCGCAACACTTCAGCCCCTTTCCAGCCTGGGTAAGTATTAAAGCTTACGTAAGCGAGTCCATCCTCTTTTAAATTCTCAGCAACCACCCGCATAACATGAGTTTGCATTGCTTGCGGGATCCAGCTCCAAAGGCCATGCGCAATAATGTAATCAAACTTGCCCCATTGCTCATTGATTTCGCTGATACACGCTAATCGCAGCTCAATATTGTGTAACCCGGCACGGTCGATTAACGCTTGCCCAGCCTTAATCTGTTGAGCAGAAATATCCACGCCAATAATTTCGGCCTCCGGATATAAATAGGCCGTAGGAATACTATTTCCCCCCGAGGCACAACCTAACTCTAAGATGCGCGCACGTTTGACCGCCGGCGCCTGCCAGCCATAAAGGTAAGCCGCTGCACGCATATAGCCCGGCGCACTCCACTTGAAGGCCCCTGAGTAATAAGGGTAAGCATTATAGGTATCTGCTAATTCTTGCATCTGGTCCGGCAGGTCGAACCACATCCCCTGACTATCGATATTTTCGTTTAATTTCATTGTGGCTAGATTCTAGCAAACCCCGCACAGAAGATTAAGCCCCTTACCCCATTTTGCTTACACCCGACCTTACCAGCCCCGTTATAGCAATGGCTCAATAGGTAACAGAGATAAAAAGCCTACATACAAGCGTGTCCACAGACCAGCCCCAGGCTCATTGCTTAAGATGTTCATGCCTTCTGGGGTCTGCTCAAGCCAAATAAGCTGTTGTTCACGATTCAGCCCTAATTGATAGGCGTATTCACGCAAACCATGATCAAAAGCTTCCGCCACGGCTCTGGCCATTTCAGGGCTTTCTATCACAAAACCTAGCTCTGTATTCAACCGAGCTGAACGCGGGTCAAAGTTAAATGAACCAACGAAAACACGTTTGCCATCAATAGCAAAGGTTTTGGCATGTAAGCTAGTTCCTGAGCTACCGAAAAGCCCTGCTTTTTCCTTAGGCCGAGTACGATTTTGCTCTGAGCGCAATTCGTATAAAGACACGCCACTTTTCAACATCGGCACCCGATACTTTGCATACCCAGCATGGACCGGCAGCACGTCCGTGGCCAGTAAAGAGTTCGTCAACACCCGTACTTGTACGCCCTGACGCACTAAAGCTGCCAAGATCTCCACCCCTTGCTCAGTGGGGACAAAATATGGCGAGACGATATCCACCGACAATTCGGGTTGATTTAACACCGCCTGCAGACGACTGGTTAATAAGCCAGCTTGATGGGCTTTATCTAGCACTTTAGCCGGATCGTCACTCACAATATGCACAGGCACCCATAAAAAATTGAGTTGCCCTGCAAACAACCGTTCAATAAAGGTAGATTGTGCAACGGCCTGAACATAGGCTTGGGCTTGAGCTATGGTGGCGGTAGTAGCCTGTTCCTCAACAATGGCTTGCACGCGCTTTTGTGTGGGCCTATCAATGAGCAAACTGACCGGATACGCCGACTCGCTGTTCCAGTAGCGATCAAAATCATGCGACATATCATCAACAATAGGCCCCGTTGCCAGTACATCCAAGTCAGCAAAAGCAACACCCTGCGTCGCACCAAAATACTCGTCCCCGATGTTACGCCCACCCACGATGGTTAACAGCCGATCTACCGTCAAAGATTTATTGTGCATACGCTTATTTAAGCGACTAAAGTCGGTAATAAAACCCAACTGCTTCCATGTCCGGAAAGGGAAAGGGTTGAATAAGCGCACCTCCACCCCCGGCTGCTCATTAAGTGCAGCTAACTTCTGGTCGAGACCAGAAATGCCGTTATCGTCTAGCAATAGCCGCACTCGCACGCCCCGTTGGGCCGCCTTATGCAAGGCATGCAATAGCAACTTGCCGGTAATATCATCACGCCATATGTAATATTGAATATCTATACTGCGCTCTGCTGCACTAATGAGCAACATACGTGCGGCAAATGCGTCCATCGGATTGTCCAGCGCTAACACACCCGACAACTCTGGCTGCCCCTCCAAGGCTGGTATCAACACACGACCTAGTTTAGTGTCCGCTGCCTCTTGTTTATTAATCGCCTGCGAGGCCACCCTACCCTCCAGAGTAGGCAATGCGCAGGCTGACACCATGCCTAGCAATAAGAAAAAAAGAAACAGCCTTAGGGTTTTCGGTATGCTCATTATTTGCTCAACCATTGCTTATGCTGCTAACGCTGGCATACGTCTAATGCCATTTGTTCTACCTGTAACACTGCCAACTGCGCGTTGCTTTGTCGGCGCACACAGTAGAGTTCCACCATGGTTTTTTCGTGCTGCTGTAGTAAGGGGCGAAAAATAACTTGCTCGGAAAATAAGGCTCTCGCACACTCGGGCACTAGCGCTATGCCCCGATTTGCCATCACCAAAGATAGTATCGTGGGCAAGGTGCTATGATCAATCATATTAGGATAAACATGGAAATGGGTAAATAAACCATGCACCCGTTCACGAAAATACGTGGCTTGATCGGGCTGATAATCAATAAAGTCCTCCCCGTTTAATTGTTCTACCGATATCTGAGCGCAAGAAACGAGTGCATGACTAGGATGCAACGCCACACAAAGGGCCTCCCGCTCGATTAAAGTAAAACGAAGATCCTTGCCGATGGCTTCGGCGGGTTTACGCAGTAAAGCAACATCCACTTTCTCCTGCCTCACATGCTCAATTAACAAGCGCGAATGGCTTTCTTCCAGACTGAGCCGCAGCGCAGAAGGCAACTGGCCAATCAAGCGTGGCAAAAGTTTATACGCTACTGAACTACTAAACCCCAATCGCACATGCGCTAAGCCATCAGCTTGTCGCAGGCGACGCAACAAATTCTCTTCTTCCAATTGTTGCTGTAGTAACCAATTTTGCAACACTCTACCCGCAGGACTAAGCTGCACATTACGTGTGTCGCGTACGAATAAGGCCGTACCCACGGCCGCCTCTAAACGTTGTATCTGTTGACTTAAAGGGGGCTGACTAATATGCAGACGTTTAGCCGCTCTACCAAAATGTAGCTCTTCAGCGAGCACTAAGAAAGTGTGTAAAGACTTAGCTTGAAAAATAGAAGGGTTGTCCATACGCATTAAATATCTTTATAAATATTAATAATGCCAAATAATAGTATTGGACGACATTATCTGTCTTGCTTATTCTTCCTTAATAACAACGTAGCAGCCCGACACCAGAAAGGGTAGGTAGGCGAGACAGGAGAAAATGATGAAAGACAAGACAATGCGAGTAGCCAAGCATGTGGTGCTAGCAGGTTTACTGGGGCTAAGCACTATAGCCGCAGCCCAAGCAAGCGATTACCCGAACCGACCCGTCACCATGGTGGTGCCCTTTAGTCCGGGCAGTATTACCGATGTGCTCGCTAGATTAGCGGCTAAAGGTCTAGGCGATCGTACTGGAGGAAATTTTGTCGTAGTGAATAAACCGGGGGCTGGCGGCAATATTGGTGCGGCTGAGGTGGCCATGTCCAAACCTGACGGTTATACCTTGTTAGTCGGCGCAGCCAGCACTAACGCCATCAACCCTAGTTTATTTAAAAACCTACGTTTCGACCCCATCAAAGACTTTATACCCATTTCAAATCTGGCCAAAACGGCTAACGTCTTGGTAGTGGCTCCTGACGTAGAAGCCCAAGACCTGCCTGAGTTCATTGACTTAGTACGCAAGCAGGAAATTACTTATGGGTCCACCGGCAATGGCGGCAGCATGCACCTGTCGGGCGAGCTGTTTAAAACCATGGTGCAAGGCCAAATGCTGCATATTCCTTATAAAGGGGGTTCCGAGGCGCTATCCGATTTACTGCCCGGGCGCGTTCAAGCCATGTTTTGCAATATCCCACTATGCTTGCCTCATATCGAAGCAGGTAAACTGCGCGCCCTAGCGGTTACCACCAAGGAGCGCTCTGCCTTGCTGCCTGCCGTACCAACAATGGCCGAATCAGGGCTGCCTGAATATGATGTCTATGGCTGGTTTGGCCTTTTTGCCCCAACGGGCACTGACGCGGCTATCATCGAAAAATTAAATACAGAAATGCAGGCCATTCTAGGTGATGCTGACATCAAAGTCTTATTGCTACAACAAGGCGCCGAGCCCGATCCTTCAACGCCAGAAGCTTATGCCGAATTCGTTCAGCACGAACACGACAAATGGGCACAAGTAATTGAAGAAGCAGGGATTGTAGTGGAATGAATAGGTTTGGACTTGACACCCATCTGGGAGCCTGGACAGCGGCCAAAGACATCGCCGCTGGCCGCCGCACCGCTAAGGGGCTAGTTGAGCAGTGCTTGGAAACCATTGCTCGCCTAAACCCAGATGTGCATGCTTTTGTTGCTTACGATGCGCAACACGCTTTGGACTACGCAGCAAAAATCGATGCTGGGGCCTATGCAGGACAAGCCTTACGAGGCATACCCTTCGCAGTAAAAGACGTGATTGAAACGGCCGCTTATGACACTACCTATGGCTCACCCATCTATGCCGGCCATCGTCCAAGCGTTAACGCAGCCTGCGTGCAGCGCGCGTTAGATAGCGGCGCAGTACTGATGGGTAAATTGGCTACTGGCGAGTTTGCCACTCAAACCCCCAGCCAAGCTCGTAACCCTTTACGCTTAAATCATACACCTGGCGGCTCTTCCAGCGGTTCGGCCGCCGCAGTCTCGGCGGGAATGGTACCTGTCGCGTTTGGTACTCAAACAACCGGCTCCATTGTACGTCCAGCTGTCTACTGCGGCGTGGTGGGCTACAAACCTAGCTTTGGGATGCTGGGTAGCGCGGGCATGAAAACACTTAGCCATTCGCAAGACACTCTCGGACTCATCACCCGAGATGTACGCGACGCCGCCTTTTTTTCAACCGGTTTGCTCGGGGCGAAGATGGTGGAGCAAGCGACAGACGCCCCCCATATTGCCGTGTGCTACTCACACCAATGGGATTACGTCTCTGAGCAAGGGCAAGCGGCCATAGAACGCCTGGCGCAGAAAATAGAACGGTGTGGCGGTAAGGTCAGCCATATACATTTGCCTGCTCTGCTGGACGAACTCGTTTTACTACAACCGCGTTTGTTTATGTTTGAAGCCTTACAAAACCTAGCACCAGAGTGGCACCATCACCGCGAACAACTGAGCCCCCGCTTACAAGCTCGCCTGCAACAAGCCACTACGATCAGTTTGAACGAATACCTAGACATCCGCCAGCGAGTAGAGCAAGGTAAAGCGGTCTTAGCTGAGCTACTGGCCCATACTGACGCCATACTCTATCCAGCTGCCGCTGACGAAGCCCCCGAAGGGCTACAGGAAGCCGGAGACCCTCGTTTCGGAGCACTGTGGTCCATGCTACACGTGCCCAGCGTCTCCTTCCCCGTTGAACTAGGCAACAAGGGGCTGCCCTTAGGAGCACAATTAATAGGACGATTTGCACAAGACTTGCGCTTACTCTCTGTTAGCCGTTGGCTAGAGGACGAAGTGCTCAACATTTTATAACCCTGTACGTTCACCCAACCGAAACGCCTTAATCTCCCCCCGGCAGGTTAAATCAGCTAGCGCACCACACTTTTTTATACGCGATGCTCAGCATAATGTTTGTTGGCATCGCGTTTTTTTTACTAGCATCCCACATAATATTTTCAACAATATAAAAAAGCAGAGTTGATACTAATCAAAATGAATAGTTTTAACAAAACAAAAAAATCCACTGTATATTATTTATGATTAAATGATATGGAAGACATTCCTCAACTCATGCCCCCCTTAAATACCATGATCTTGAAATCCTGGCATACAGTAAGCAGTATCACCCTCATCAGTGCCGTTACCGTCCTGCTGCAAATTCCTATTGATACGTGGGCAAGCTCTGCGGCACTAAGCTTAATAGCCGGAGCGGCTTCCCTTGCTTGCATGGCGTTCGCCTGTATTTTGGCAAGCCGCTGGTCAGTAGTTGAAGCGTGTCTAGGTGGTTTAGATCGAGTCTATGAGACGCATAAATGGCTAGGGATATGGGCATTAGTATTTGCTGTGTATCATTTTATTTTTAAGGCGAAACTCAATACATGGGATGTGCTACCTATTATTGAGCTGAGCAAGTACTGGACTCGCATGATGCGCCAATTAAGCATCGTCGCCTTAGTGCTAATAATTATACTTTCACTTAATAGGAACATACGCTACAGCGTGTGGCGTTGGTGGCATAAGTTATCAGGCCCTCTTTTTGTTATTGTTATTTTACATTGGCTCAGTTTTGCATCCCCTATTACCTTGCTTAGCCCAGCGGGACTTTGGCTGGCGGTTATTTGCAGCCTGGGGGTATTGGCCGCAGCGTATCAACTCTTACTTTACCCCTTTATTGCTCCCGGAGGTAGCTACCGTGTGGCTGCGGTCGAACACAGTAAAGGTACTGTCCACCTAGAGCTTGAGCCCATTAAGCGCGCTTTCCCATTTGACGTCGGACAATTTGCCTTTCTTTCTTTTAAGGAAAAAGGCTTACGTGAGCCGCACCCTTTTTCTATCGCCAATGCCCCCACCGCTAATGGCCATCTACACTTTGTCATACGCGCGTTGGGGGACTATACAAAAAGACTCCATAAACAAGTTAAGGTAGGTATGCTGGTCGACGTGCGCGCGCCTCATGGGCGATTTAAGCGCCACCTGACTGCTCAGCGTGAAATATGGATAGGAGCAGGAGTAGGTATCACCCCCTTTATATCCTGGTTAAAAGATCAGCAAAAGGCTCACTTCGAGCGCGTACAACTGATCTATTGCTTCGACCCCCAGCGAGCGTTTCCTACGCTAGATAAAATTCAAGAATTCGCTGATCAGGCGAACATACCACTGATTGCTAACCCCAGCGGAAGCCAAGCTCTGAAAGACACCTTAGCCAAAGCAGCGCAGCAAGTTCCTCCCCAAGACATTCATATTTACTTTTGTGGCCCTAAAGGCCTGTTGGCTCACGTCAAAGAGTTGATGCAAGAACTGGGCATACCCACCTCGCATATACACTACGAACTCTTCGAGTTTCGTTAATACAACCGTCATGTCTTTAGAGTCGCACCTGTTGCGGCTCTAAAGTTCCGTTCACTGCACGACTGGTAACAACGACGAATGATGATTCGTTATTAACCACTGGCCATCTATCCACTTATACGCAAATGTATAACGGGCCTGAACCTCTTGACCCGTTGCACCCATCGTAAACACATACATACCTGAGTCGGTAGCGGTATTACAGCCTATATCAATTAAACGACTCGTGACTCGCCCTACTGGCTGAGACGCTAAAAAATGGACAAAGTAATCTTCCTTGTCCGCTTTGCTCACACGATTTACGTCCGATAAGGTAGGCAATAAAATAGAATGCTCAGCATAATTATCGGCTACCGTTTGTGGATTTCCGGTTTGTAAGGCCTGATTCCAACGCTCAAATAATGCCGCCACCTGATGCTCGTCGATCGGCGCACATACTTGAGTTTTATTCACGCCGTCGCCACCGGTAGCGCAAGCGGATAGCACTAACGTAGCGATAACTATACCCACTCGTTTGATCATGACCTTCTCCTTGATGTGTTGATTTTTTCACGTCACTCACAGTGTCAACGTTTTATAAGCAATAACGCTAAAATGGCCAAGCAAAAGTATTAAATAACCTTGGCATACTTTATCACTCAACTGATCCGGTGAGCTCCCTATCAAGAGCCGATATAAAGGCTGCGCTCAGCGCTAGTCCCAAAGCAAGGAAACACACTAAAGGAGTTTTGATGAATTTCACGCTTGTGATTTTTCTACTGGTCTACCTCGCCATGGGGGTTGGCCATCTACCTGGCTTCAAACTAGACCGCACGGGCGCCGCTGTAGTAGGCGCAATGGTTCTGCTCGCTCTGGGCTACCTGTCACCGCAAGCCGCTTGGAATGCCATTGACTACAACACCATAGGGCTGCTATTTGGACTGATGGTCGTATCGTCGGCTTTTGTCGTGTCTGGATTCTACGATCGGGCCGCTGAGTGGGTAGGAGGACTACAGGTCTCCCCGCCACGGCTATTAGCCATTCTGATTGGGGTGGCCGGTGGCCTGTCAGCAGTCTTGACTAACGACGTCGTTGTCGTAGCGATGACGCCTGTTCTGGTTTCCATTACGCTCAAACGCGGCCTGAACCCCATTCCCTTTCTACTAGGCTTTTGCTTTGCGGCTAACGTGGGTTCAGCGGCAACCATTATCGGCAGTCCACAAAACATGATTGCCGCCCAAGCGCTCAACATCTCCTTTACGGGTTTCATGAAAGTATCGGCCCTGCCAGCCTTACTTGGCCTACCCCTAATTTGGTTGACCATTGCCCTACTCTACCGAGGTAAATGGGAGCATACTCAGTCCCCTAGCAACACAGCGGCGCCCAGCACAGAAATCATCCCCTTTGACCGTACAGAAACCATCAAGGCAACGGTGGTGACACTCATTATGGTGGGCGCTTTTGTATTTAGCCAATGGCCCCACATGCTAATTGCCCTAGCCGGTGCAGCAGTGCTGCTCATCAATCGTAGTATTTCATCTAAAGACATGCTTAGCCGCGTTGATGGCAACCTGCTTTTACTGCTGATTGGGCTGTTCATCGTTAATCAGGCTGTTGCGGCAACACACCTTCCACAGCACCTCTTAACCGCCCTGAGCGGTTTTGGCCTGCATCTCAATGAACCACTATCCATGCTTGCCGTAATGTCGATATTAAGCAATGTGGTGGGTAATAACCCAGCTGTCATGCTCGTAGCACCATTTTTAGACGGCAGTGTTAATCCAGAAGCGCTAGGCGCTGCCATTGCACTGGGCACCGGCTTTTCCTCAAACATGGTCATTTTTGGCAGTCTCGCCGGCATTATCGTGGCCGAACAAGGTCGAGTCCATGGCGTTGCGATTAGCTTCATGGAATTCACGCGTGCCGGCCTACCAGTAGCACTGCTTTGCCTTATTTTAGCCGTTGGCTGGATTATCTACCTCACCTAACCGGCTTCTCACACAGCCAAGCTGAGACTCTAAGGTACTACCAGACGGCGCTCAAAGCATGAGCCTTATCACACCTATGCACTTAGTTTTTTGATGATCTTTTGATCAAACGAATTTCCCTCGTCGATTAACCAATCACAAAAAGCCTTCACCACCGGATCATGCTGGCGTTCATTACGAGTGATCAAAAAATACCCTGGCGTGTGCATCCCTATCTCAGGAAACGGAGCAATTAAGCGTCCCGATTTCAGGTCTGGCCACACCAATGGAGAATAACCGACAGTGCATCCAAGACCGTCCACGGCCGCCTGTAAACAAAAGTATAAGTGCTCAAGTTCGATCGATTGCGCTGGTACCACCCGGCTGTGATGGGCGATAGCCAACCAGTCCGCCCATGCACTGGGGCGCGCAGGACAGTGCAAAAATGTGTGCTGAGACAAATCCGCGATGTCATTCAGCGGATAACGTTCCAGCAAACTTGGGGCACAAACCGGAAACGCAATTTCCGAAAGCACTCTAACCTTGTGAAAACCCACCGTTTCTTGGGGTTCCCTACGAATCACCACATCAATATTAGCTGGCAAACGACTCACCGGCTCTAAACCTGTCGATATCTGCACATCGATATTAGGAAACAGTTCACGAAACCTAGCCAGACGAGGGAATAGCCAACGCATGGTAAAGGTGGGAAGTGCATTGACCTTAATGACCTCGTGTGTACTTACTGTGCGTGATGCCATGGCAATGGCCGCTAGAGCAGGACTGACGGTATCCAAATATAAACGCCCCTGATCTGTTAACTCTATCGTTTTCCCCCGTCGATGAAACAAGATGATACCGAGCCAGCTCTCTAGGGCTTTTATTTGATGACTGACCGCGCTATGCGTCACAAACAGTTCGTCGGCCGCTTTGGAAAAACTACGTAATCGTCCAGCAGCCTCAAACGCGCGGATGGAATTCAAAGGTGGTAGCTTATGCATAGAATGTTAGTTTTTTTCATGTTGAATGCCAATTTATATCGTTTGAGCACGTATTACACAAGTGATTTAATAAATATCATAACAAGCGAGCCCCTAAAAATATTTTCTAACAACTGGGCTGGCTATATTAAGGAAATGATTTTTATGCTTTCAGGTAAAACCATCTTGGATCTTAGCTGGGTATTAGGCGGTCCTTTCGCTGGGCAGTTACTGGCCCAATTAGGGGCTGACGTCATCAAAGTAGAAACTTTGGAAGGCGATCTTTCGCGCCGCATTCCGCCCATACTTAATGAGCACGAATCGCCCTTCTTTTTATCCGTCAACCGGGGCAAACGTAGCATTGCTATTGACCTAAAAACGGAGGCAGGGAAAAAGACCTTCTACGATTTAGTCAAACAAGCTGATGCCGTTATTTATGGTTTTGCGCCCTCCGTGCCCGTGCGTTTAGGAGTTGACTTTGAGACACTTAAAACGATCAAACCGAGCATTGTGGTAGCCCAGTTAGTAGGTTTGCACGATAAAGGCGAATACGCAGATGCCCCAGCCTTTGATCTAATGATTCAAGCTCTCAGTGGCGTAATGAGTATTACTGGAGAAGAAAATGGGCGCCCCGTGCGAGTCGGCTATCAAGCAGCTGACCTAGTAGGTGGTTTGTATCTTGCTTTGGCAACGGTAGGAGCACTATGTAAGGCAGAAAGCAACCATACTGGACAATATGTACAAGTTTCTTTATTTGACACTCAAGTTGCCATGCTGACTTGGCAGGCTCAAGGATGGTTATGCGGTGGCCCTATACCTGAAGCGAAGGGATCACGCCATGCCATGATTGCACCAAGTGATATTTATCGAGCCGCCGATGGCGTATGGATTGCATTATCCCCCACAGGGGAGGCTTTCTGGCAAGCACTGTGTCAACAGCTAGGAAAGCCTGAGCTAGCACACGACCCCCGCTTTAATACACCTTCCGTACGTATAGAGAATGTCAAACAGCTCAGCACCATTCTAACCGAATGTATTGAGCAAAAAACCTCGCACGAATGGCTGGCTTTATTCAAACTGGCACGAGTGCCGGCTGCTCCGGTACTGCATGTCAATCAGACATTGGTACATCCGCTCATCAAAGAGCGAAAAATGCTCGAATTCGTAACTCATCCAGACAGCCAAGAAAAAGTGTCGATGTTGGGCAATCCTTTTAAGTTTGACGGACAACCCAATTTGGAATACCCACCCAAAATCGCCGCAGACACAGAAGCCGTGCTCCAGCAGCTAGCGGGATACTCGGTGGAACGAATAAATGCATTGGCACAAGAAAAAGCAATAGGCATCTTAAAGAGAGCAGAAAAATGAGTCAGACTACTATCAGCACGAACGAAACACCAAACAACCTCGAAACATTGCTAGATACACTACATAACTTTACTCAAACTGAAGTCAAAAAGATTGCCGGCGCCCCCCTTGAGGCGCAACGCTGGGCTGGTGAAAGTATTCGACTGGCTTGCAAACAGGGCTTGGCAGGCATTGAAGTACCCAAAGAGCTAGGCGGACTCGGCTTAACATTTCACGCACGTGTCAAAGTGGCGGAGTACCTCGCTCACACAGACTTCGCTTTCTCATTTGCGTTCATCAACCACCATAACGCCATTTTAAGGATTGCCCAAGACGGCTCTGCATGGGCAAAAGAACACTACATACCTGCTTTACTTAACGGTGATTTGATTGCTTGCACCGCGATGTCTGAGCCTAACGCCGGTAGTGATTTTTCCGCGATTACGCTCAAAGCGCGAAAAACTAAGGGCGGTTGGCTACTGAATGGCAGTAAACAATGGATATGTAATGCGGTAGGAGCAGACCTAGCGATTGTATTTGCGCAAACCGATGAGGGATCAGGTAGTGCTGGAATTGCAGGGTTTATTGTTGAACTCCAGCATGCCACTTGCAGACGGCTGCCCTGTGGGCCTTTAAATGGTCTGACCCTAGCCGGCATAGGGGGCTTTAGCTTGGATGAACACTTTGTGCACGAAGCAGCTGTTTTATATCCACCCGGCGAAGGATTTCGCATGGCTTTAGCAAGTGTCAACAAGGCTCGTGTTCATATTGCAGCCATGGCCTCGGGCTTATTACGCAGCGCGCTTGAGCAAGCTAATACCTATTGCTCAACACGGCTGGCGTTCGGTCAGCCGATTATCAATTTTCAGGGCTTGCGTTGGAGTTTAGTAGATGCCGGTCTGAAGCATGACGTACTGCAGTTACTGACTGATCGGGCGACTGCCCTCATTGAGGAGGAGTCGCCACTGGCCATGGACTCCGCTGCTGCAGCAAAACTGTATGCAGGCCAGGAAACTCTTAACGCCATTGCCCAATGCATCCAAGCCATGGGAGCGGCGGGATTACAAGAAAGCCAAGGGCTGAGCAATAAGCTACTCGCTGCCAAAGCTCTCTGCTTAGCCGACGGCACTAATGAAATGATGTTAGAACGTTTAGGCGCAACGCTGGCACAACGATACCAAAGTCAATACCCTCCTATTAAGATAGCCCAACAACATAATGATGCCCCTCAGAACACATCACTAACAGCAGCTAGTTTTAAAGCAGTTCATCTAAGCCGTCTAGAGTCAGGCGAGACAATGGCTGAAATCATACACGTCCCCTTGTCAGAGCTTCCTCCTGGTGAGGTTTTGGTAAGAGTGCAGCATTCAACCCTTAACTATAAAGATGCCTTGGCCATTACTGGAAAATCACCTGTTGTACGCCAGTTTCCTATGATTCCAGGCATTGATTTTGCCGGTACTGTAGAACAAAGCGCCGACGACCGCTTTCAACCTGGTGATCAAGTCATTCTTAACGGTTGGGGCACGGGCGAACTGCGGTGGGGGGGGCTAGCTCAGTACGCCAGCACAAAAGCAGATTGGCTTATCCCCCTTCCAAAAAAAATGACGACTGAACAAGCCATGTCCATAGGTACGGCCGGATACACCGCCATGCTATGCGTCATAGCACTCGAAAGACACGGTATCAAGCCAGAGTCAGGACCTATCCTCGTTACGGGTGCCAACGGAGGAGTGGGTAGCATCGCTATTGCCCTGCTTTCGCAACTTGGATATTTAGTCACTGCTTCAACGGGCCGAGTACACGAGACTGAACATTTACTTTCTTTAGGTGCCCAAGCAGTCATGGACAGGTCCGCATTAAGCTCTCCCAACAAGCCTCTGCAAAAAGAAAACTGGGCTGCAGCGATTGACTGTGTGGGCAGCCACACACTTGCCAATGTGCTCGCCAGCACACGTTACGGTGGGATTGTAGCTGCATGCGGCTTAGCCCAAGGCATGGACTTGCCATCTACCGTTGCCCCTTTTATTTTGCGCGGCGTTACCTTAGCTGGCATAGACAGCGTCTATGCACCCTTAGCCATAAGAAAACAAGCCTGGGAGCGTCTATCTCATGAGTTTCCCGAAAGGCACCGAATCAGCACAGTTAGAACTATAGGCTTAACACAAGTCATACCGTTGGCTGAACAATTACTAGCAGGAAAAATACGCGGGCGGCTGATGGTGGACGTGCACGCTTAAGGCCTCCCCCCTGCCCACCTTTACCTAGCAGCTAGTAGAAGGCACGTCTAATAAGAACTTTTTTCGTCACAGGAGACACAACTATGCCATATAAAAACATCATTAAAGGTGGATTGGCTTGTTTATTCGCAGCTATCTCATTCAATGCCGTAGCAGACTCATATCCCGATCGCAGTATCCGCTTAATTGTGCCCTTCCCCCCAGGGGGCTCAGTAGACTATGTCGCCCGCGTTATTTCCCAAAAACTAGCTGAGAACATCGGACAAACCGTTATAGTCGAAAATCGTGGTGGTGCGTCGGGTACCATTGGTACACAAATGGTGGCCAGGTCAGCACCAGACGGCTACACCCTATTGCTAGTATTCGATTCTCATGCCGTTAACAGTAGTTTGTATGATTTGAAGTACGACACCTTCGATTCCTTTGACTACATTAGTCTCATCGGCACCATGCCCCAAGCACTGGTTACCTCTAAGCAATCCGGCTTAACCTCCACAGCCGCCTTGCTTGAGGCAGCCAAAAACAAACCTGACGGGTTAACCTATGGCTCATCAGGTGTGGGGGGCTCCAACCACTTAAACCCAGTTGCTTTCACTAAGCAGGCTGGCATCAATATGATGCATGTACCCTATCGGGGTGGCGGCCCTATGCTTACAGCCCTACTTGGAGGCGAGGTAGATATGGTCATTGGAAGTTTGCCTACCGTTATATCTTATGAGGAATCGGGTATGGCAAATATCGTTGCCATTGGAACCAATACAGAAATCGCGCAACTGCCAGGCGTACCAACTATTTCTGCCACGGTTCCTGGTTACACAGCAGAGTCCTGGGTAGGAATGGTGGCACCAGCAGGGTTACCGGAACCCATTATGGAGCACATATCTGTTGCCTTAGAAAAAACGCTAGCAGACCCCGATTTGAAAGCCAAAATGCAAGCAGATGGCTTTAACCTGGTCAATAGCAGCGGCCCAGATTTTAAACAACGAGTTCAGACGGAGGCCTCTCGCTGGGCTAAGCTAATACGTGAAGAAGGCATCAAAGTTGAATAAGCATCACGATTGAACATCTTAGCGAGTAAGTTATAAACAAAAACCCCCAATCAACGTACATTGATTGGGGGGTTTATTTGTTTGGTTGCGGGAGCAGGATTTGAACCTACGACCTTCGGGTTATGAGCCCGACGAGCTACCATGCTGCTCCATCCCGCGACTGATCTGCTATAGACTTTGCTAATGGTAGGCAAAATCTTAAAAACTTTTCGAAACAGCTTGCTTGCTGTTTGTATATACAGAACTATAAACAAAAGAATATGAACTGTCAAGTCAATACTCTAATTATAATTATCTCTTGAATATTCTTACCTGCCGAACTCGCTAACAACTGACCTTAGCGTGCTTGCTTAAAAAGCAAAAAGCCGAACCCAATGTCTCAAAGGATTCGGCTTTAAGGGATCATAATCAACGCTTACCTACGTGGGTAAGCAGGAGAATTAGATCACCTGAATCTGTGTAGCTGACGGGCCTTTTTGACCCTCTACGGCAACATAAGATACACGTTGATTTTCATCAAGAGACTTGAAGCCTGTCCCTTGGATTTCACTGTGGTGAGCGAAGAGGTCTTTGCCGCCGTTCTCCGGTGCAATAAAACCGAAGCCTTTTTCGTTATTAAACCACTTCACAATACCGATTTCTGTTTTCAAAATAAGTCCTAATTGTTCAAAAGAAAAATTTCCTTACTCACACTATGCTCCTTATCGACGCGTAGGGATAGCGTTGTTACACAATAACTCATCTTTGCCGAGCAGATGGCCTGACCTGCCGTCAAATATTAAGTGAACGCGCTTACCAGCTAATGCCAAATAGCCACACCTCGCTATCTGACCAGTTGCCAAAACGTAGCCATCATTTTTTAGAGGAGCTACAAGGCCGCTAAGGCACCCTACCGCAAGTGATCAAGCATAACTATCGCTTTTTCTAAGCTCTTCCCTTCCTCTTGGCCCCATATGTTCAAAGCACCATTGATTGACAACCAGAGCAATTCCTTGGCTTTATCATCTGTAGCGATCTCATCCATATGATTACTGGTGGCCGAAGCGTTCGTCATCACAAGAGATAGATTAGATTTATCAGCGATATAAGATAAACACTCACACAATGGCGAAAGTGGCGAAAATAAACCGTGGCGCCTCTGCCTGCAAGGGCTCGTATCAGCGCTTTATGGCGCTTGCTCACTCTCATCAGCACGGCTACTATTCTTTTTATTCGAATGACAGCTAGTCTGAGTCTGTCGACCAAAAGACGGTAGGAATTATGAACTTACTCAAGCAGGCAGCACTCGCACTAGCTTTGCTCGCACCTCTTCCCGCCTTAGCCGCCGATGGGCTACTCACGCTTGTTGTAGGAATTCCCGTTCTGATTGTAGCAACTATTATTCTGGGTATCCTGCTATCCATCAAATCGCGTAAGACGGTTAGGAACCTTGCTACCCTGCTTTTTATTCCCACCCTCGCATTCAGCCTCTACGTTATGCTAGATGCAATAACAATGCTTAGCGACGCTGGGACAGAGAATTTCGGCATTGGCTTTGCCTTCTTCGCGTTACTCGCGCTGGCTTGCTTTTTGTTTTTCTTGCTCATTCGCCGGCGGGCAATTTAGCGCTAAGCTCATCACGCACGATGGTGCACTGCCCAAACATTGCCTCACCCGTTTGCATGAATCGCTTTTTTTTAGATGGGGACTTTTAAAGCCTCCAAGACCACATAGTCATTCAGAAGCCAAACACACAACAAGTCTATCTCACTAACTCCCCTACTCTTGCCTATCAGTATCAATGATAGTCCACACACGAAAGAAGCTAGGGATTCATACGTTCCAAGCAGCCTGAACGCACGGGCGAGGTATCAAAAAACAAAAAAGCCGAGCCTTTACTTCGAAGGGCCCGGCTTTAAGAGATCAACTTAATGCTCACCCATGAAGGTGAACAGTAGGATCAAGAAATCTTTTGGATTTGAGTCGCTGCGGGGCCTTTTTGACCTTCTGCTACGACAAAGGATACGCGTTGATTTTCTTCAAGGGATTTAAAGCCTGTTCCTTGAATTTCACTGTGATGAGCAAAGAGATCTTTGCCGCCATTCTCCGGAGAAATAAAACCGAAGCCTTTTTCATTGTTAAACCACTTAACAATACCGTTTTCTGTTTTCAAAATAAAAGTCCTAATTGTTCAAGGGAAAAATCTCCCTACAAGAACTATAGGCTGCTATTTGGAAATTTAGGAAGCTTTATCACATCAAAACCATCAATATTTTTGTTATTCTGCCAGGTGTTGTCGTGTAAATATCACACCCCCCTTCGAACGAAGGGGGATACGCGCCTACCTCGAGCGACACAATTTATTGAATAATCCGTATAGAATCCACTTCAATCTCGGGAGCACGGTAAAGACTCGTGTCTACCTCACCGATGATTTCAACCTTAGTTTTATCGTTGATTTCGCCCACACCCTCAAAGCGCTTGGGTTTTATTTCCGCCACAATTTCAGCCGTACCATCCGAAAAAACATAGGTTTTAGCACTTAGCTTACGAAGCAGGTGCCCTTTCAACTGTACCTCTTGGTCATCAACGGGATTTTTCAGTATTTCTTCTACGCTTGCTGCTGTGGTATGAGAAGGACCTGAGTACTGTGCATGAGCAACTGAGCCCAAAGCAAAAACAGCCACTAAACTTGCTGCTGCGATCGAAAAGTTAGTTTTCATTGCAAAATCCTTTTTATGGTCGTCCCCTATCTTAGTTCCCTTTTCTTCTTTGAGAAGTTAATTTTATTCATGCCAGGTAAGGCGTGCCAGGATGGGGTTAGCAATGCAACAATTGCAGAAAATTTGGCTGGCTTGGCACAATGAGCAACAAAAAAGCCGCAAACTTTTGCGGTATGCGGCTTATCTTGGCACGGCTTGATGCCATGTGGAAGTATTCTGGTAGGCAGTACTGGATTCGAACCAGCGACCTCTACGATGTCAACGTAGCGCTCTAACCAACTGAGCTAACCGCCTAGTAAAGAAGTGAAACTATAGCTGAAAAACCAAATAGTCGTCAAGCATCTTTTGCTAAGTACCCCGTATTTTCATTATTACGCTCATTGACACGTAAGCATTGTTTTTATACATGATGTTCTTTATTTTGATAGCTAGCACTAATCGCTTAAGATAGTAGACAGATGTTTCTGCCTAGACAGAGTTCGTGGTTTTTTTGCGTGAGGCGCATATTTACCTAGCGCGACGACCTAGCAAAAAAATAAAATATCAACTTTAGGCATATGGTACACGCGCTTGCGCTACCCATATGCCTTTCTCTCTCTCTGAGTGCATTTATGTCCTATTCTGAGCTTCAGAATGCGGTCTCCCTTGAGGCCCTGCAGGTAACGGAGGCGCCGACCTTATTAAACGCCCCCCCTAATGACGAAGTTTTTGATGACAACCCTTGCTTATCATGTGGCGCATGCTGTGCCCACTTTCGCGTATCGTTTTACAGCGGGGAAATAGCAGGCCCCACAGGCGGCACCGTGCCTGCAGAACTGGTTACTCAAGTAGCCCCTTTGCGTGCTTGTATGCAAGGCACCGAGCAAGGAGGCCGTTGCATTGCCCTACGCGGAAACGTGGGTCAAGACGGCATACAGTGCTCTATTTACTCACAACGGCCTAGCCCTTGTCGCGATTTTCCGGTGTGGTATCCCGACGGCAGCCCTAACCCTGACTGCCAACGTCTACGCCATGCTCACGGTTTGGCAGTATTAGAGCATCGTCAGGTACGCCCCATCCCCCAGCTTCCGGACTGCGATCGCGCGGCATAAGCCGCCTCTACATGCTTATTTCTCAACTGACTAGGACGCTAACGCTGCCTGCTCATCCTTTATTGGCTTTAACCCACCATGATGACGTACCTGAACACTTCACTCGTTTTTTGCTATTTGATTTATCATGAATTTCCTCGATAAATCCTTAGATGAGCTCGCCCAACAAGGCTGGAGTATTGCGGACAATTTACTTCCGTCTTCGCTATCTTTAGCTCTACTGCAACAAGCACAACAACGTTGGCAAAATCAATGTTTTCACGCGGCAGCAATAGGGCGCGAAAAAAAACAGCATCTAAATAAAAAAATACGCGGAGACTCAATCTGCTGGCTCCAGCCTAACGACTGCGATCCTACCAGCCAGCAATTTCTTGCTTGGGCCCAAGATATTCAAGAAGCATTAAATCAAGCTTTTTTTCTAGGCTTGCGACGCTTTGAATGTCACTTCGCCCGCTATGCCCCGGGGGCTGGGTACGCCAAACATATTGATCAGCATCAGCATACCGGCTTTCGTAAAATCTCTATGGTTTTGTATTTAAACCCTGCTTGGCAGGCTGACCTCGGAGGAGAGCTGGTCATTTACGATCCAGAGTCAAGCGACGAAATCATTGCTAACGTGATACCCGAAATGGGCCGCTTAGTACTGTTTCGCAGCGACAGTGTTCCTCATGCTGTGTTACCTTGCCATGCCGTGCGCTGGTCACTGGCTGGTTGGTTCAGAAACGACTCAGACATACTGTAAACACAATCCTAGTGACTATAAAGATAGAGCCTATAAACGGATAGCGCCCACGCGTATGGATCCAAAGAAAAATGTAGACTATGGTTATGCTTTTAGTGCTCTATCTTCTTCTACTTCGTAACATTGCTGCTTCAAAGGAATACTATGCTCTATCGCAAACTCGGTCATACTGACCTAGACATCAGCTTAATCGGTTTAGGCACCATGACATGGGGTGAGCAAAACACCGAACAACAAGCACACGAACAACTGGATTACGCCCTTGATGCGGGCGTTAATTTCGTGGATACCGCAGAAATGTATCCCGTTCCCCCGCAAGCAAAAACCCAAGGCTTAACCGAAACCTATATAGGCACTTGGCTACAAAAAAGTGGCCGCCGTCAGGATATTGTTTTGGCCAGCAAGGTAGCAGGCCCAGTACGCGACCCCAAACGTCCTAGCCACATTCGTAATGGCAACACTCACCTGAACCGCAGCAACTTAGAACAGGCCCTGCACGATAGCCTAAAACGCCTACAAACCGACTATCTTGACTTGTACCAGTTGCATTGGCCGGACCGCACTACGATTACGTTTGGACGGCGCGCCTACCCGTGGCCACAACAAGAGCAAAGTGTGGCGATTGCCGAAACTCTGGATGTATTGCAAGACTTTATCCGTCAAGGCAAAGTCCGACATATTGGCGTATCTAATGAAACCGCCTGGGGAGTGTCTCAATACTTGCGCCTAGCCCGCTACGAAGATAAACCTCTCATTGCCAGTATTCAAAACCCGTTCAATTTACTGAATCGTCAATACGAAGAAAGCTTGTCAGAATTTAGCCACCATGACGGGCTAAGTTTGCTGGCCTACTCTCCCTTAGCAATGGGTGTACTCACAGGGAAATACGACCACGGCGCCCAGCCTGCTGACGGACGTTTAACACGCTACGACCGTTTTACTCGGTATGACTCTCCTCACGCACGAGCAGCCGCCCAAGCCTACAATGAATTAGCCCGCCAACATCAGTTAAGCCCTACTCAGTTGGCACTGGCCTGGGTCAACCACCAACGCTACGTCAGCAGCAATATTATTGGTGCCACGACTATTGCCCAACTTAAAGAAAACATAGAAAGCGTACAGGTACAACTAAGCAGTGACCTACTGGAAGCGATCGACGCCATCCATCAGCGCTGGCCTAACCCTGCTCCCTAAGCTTGGCGCGTCAAGCTAGTCCCACCTCTCGCATCCTGTATAGGCAAACCTAAACGGGTACAACACCCGTTTTTTCCTTTACGCTAGAATAATTTAAGGGACGTACCCCATCCGCCCTTAAAACAAGCACACAGCACGGCACAGGAAATAAAATGCGCATTCTAGTGGTTGAGGACAACGAGGACTTAGGCGAAGCCATTAGCAGCCGACTGCGTTCGGCAGGCCATAGTGTAGAGTGGGTAAAAAATGGCACTGATGCCAAGCGATACTGCGAGCTAGAAAACTGGGATGCTGTGTTGTTGGACATCATGTTACCTGACGAGGACGGCTTTAGCGTGCTGCGCCACGTCCGCCAGCATAAAGTCGCTACGCCCGTTCTCGTGATGACCGCCAGAGCTGAAATTGAAGACAAAGTCAGCATGCTGGATTTGGGCGCCGACGACTACTTAGTCAAACCCTTCGATTTTCGCGAACTCGAGGCCCGCTTACGCGTCCTAATGCGCAGACCAAGCGGCCAAACCAGTAGCGTCAGTGTGTTAGGAAACCTGAGCATAGACAGTGCGAGCCGCCGCATAACCATCAATGATGAACACGTAGAGTTCGGACGACGCGAGTTTTGTTTATTAGAAATTTTACTCAACCGTGTAGGGCAAGTAGTGTCCAAGGAAAGGCTCATGACACAGCTTTTCAACTTCGACGAAGAGTGCAGCCCCAATGCAATTGAGCTACATATTTCCCGTATTCGACGCAAGCTTGGAGCCGCCCACGTCCGTATTGAGACCGTACGAGGCAGCGGCTACTGCGCCCAACTGATAGAAGAAGAATAATGCCAACACAGGCTTTTTCAATTCAACAACGAGTCATGACACTCGCGACCTGCCTGCTGGCCTTCGCTTTGCTGGGCTTAGCCTTAATTTCTCACTCTTATGCCAAACGGGCTGCCGATGCGGCTTATGATCGTTTACTCAAAGCCTCAGCTCTCACTATCGCTAATGCAGTGCAGATCAGTGACGGTCAACTCACGGTCGAGCTGCCCTATTCAGCGATGGCCATGCTGTCTGATCAAGAGCGTATTTTTTACTCGGTGCAAGACGGCCAAGAACACATTGCCGGTTATGCTGACTTAGGCGCAAAACTGGCGCCTGCCACGAGTACACAAGCGGAATTTGTGACCCAAGACTACAAAAACGTGGCGGTGCGTATTGCCACAGTAGGTCGCTTACTCAGTAGCGCGCAACAAAGTACGCCGCGTTGGGTCACAATACGTGTAGCGGAAACCTTGGGGACTCGCCAGGCGCTGACTCAAGAACTCTTTAACCATAGCACCCTGCCCTTAACAGGCATTATTTTCGTTGCCTTGCTAGTGACCGCCTTTGGGGTGCGGCGCGCGTTCGCTCCCCTCGCCGCCATTGCATCCGAGCTGCAGCAACGCTCACACGATAACCTTAAACCCATTGAGCATGCCGTACCAACAGAAATCACAAGTTTGGTTAAGGTACTGAACGAATTTATGCTGCGCTTAAAAACCTCGCTCTACACCCTTAACCATTTGCTTGCCGACGCGGCTCACCAGATACGTACCCCGCTGGCCGCGTTACAAATGCAGTCCGAACTCGCTCTCGAGGAAAGCAATAGCGACCAAGTTAAACAACGCGTGCGACGTATCCATGCCAATGCGGCTCACATGACGCAGCTATTAAATCAATTGCTCATGGATGCCACCATTTCCCATCGACGCGATGCCTCCACCACACGCAAACTGGCTGTGCCCGACTTGCTTCGGCAAGTATTGAGCCGTCTGGACCCGCAAGTGGCGGACCTAGTACAACTGAACATTACTCCTTTAGCGCAACGCGCGCACATCATGGGCGACCATATCGCCTTACGTGAAATGCTGCGTAACCTAATTGAAAATGCGGCTTTGTATGGCCAGCAAGACACTGTAGAAATTCATGTATATAGCCGGGAAAGCGGCTTGATTGTATTTGATGTATTGGATCGTGGCCCTGGTATTAGTGAGGCTGAAAAACCCAAGGTCTTGGAACGTTTTGTGCGGGGAGCGGCAGCTCAAGACAAAGTCGGATCAGGGCTAGGGCTTGCCATCGTACAGGCAGTGGTAAATAACCATGGCGGCACATTACAACTACGCGACCGTCAAGGCGGCGGCCTCACCGTGCGGGTTGAACTGCCGGCCCAGCTACAGCCTCGTAAACTGAAGCTCAGCACAACTGTTACTCCTATTATGGCACTAGCAGTGTTGCTCATCGCCCCTGTAATGGGTAGCCCTTGCGCACAGGCTCAAGCCGTAGAAGCTGATCTCAACATGGCCCCCAACACGTACACGTATAAGGCATTAAACCCAAGCGTTACGCCTTCTACGCTAAGCATTAGCGGCCCTACTGATATTGAACCCTTTGAAAAGCTTATCCTCGATTTTCAACGCCACTATCCTATGGTGCAAGTCACCTATCACGAACTCGATAGCCAAGCACTGTATAAACATGTGCTGGCGGATACCTTGCCAGAAACTGACGTCTTAGTCAGTTCGGCTGCAGACCTACAGATGCGTTTAGCCAACGATGGCTACGCCCTAAGCTATGACTCAGAGCAAACTCGCAAAAGCCCCGAATGGGCACGCTGGCGGCAAGAGGTTTTCGGTTTCACGCTTGAGCCCGCAGTATTTGTTTATGCTCATGCACGCTTACCTAAAGACCAACGCCCCCGCACCCACAGCGCGCTGTTAACACTGCTGGAACAGCGACGGCACGACTTTTTTCAACGTATAGGGACTTACGACATTAGCGTGAGTGGCGTAGGCTACTTGTTTGCTCAGTACGACGAGCGGGTTTCCAGTAACTTTTGGGGGCTCGCCAACGAGCTGGGACAAGCAGGTGTACGGCTATACGGTAACTCTAGCGCTATTTTAAAAGACTTAGAAAACGGCACTTTAGATCTTGCCTATAATGTTTTGGGCTCTTACGCCATGGCTGCTAAACAAGCTGGAGCAGAGATAGAAATCGTTATTCCGGATGATTACGTATCAGTGTTTTCCCGTACCGCACTCATCTACAGCAAAACTAAAAACCGACATTTAGCTGGCCTATTTATTGATTATTTATTGTCTGATCAGGGCCAATTAGTTGCTGCAAAACAAGCTAGCCTAGGCGCACTGAGCAGCGAAACAGATGGCAATTGGTTCGGAAAACACATTAAAAATCAAGAGCTTGCAATAACCCAACCGGCGACTCTGAAACCCACACTGCTAGTTGGCTTAGACCCTACCCGTCGCACTCGTTTCACTCAGAACTGGCTGCGTCTGGTCACCGACACCCCCGCTTTACATCCTCTCGAGAACGCCTCCCCATGACAGGTTCATGACAGCTTCCTTCCACACAATAGTCTCTAGGTAAAACGTCAGCACTGTTGCCCAGTGCGGACTTAATTATTTTAATTTTGGAGACTTTCTTATGTTCCCTCTTGCACGCATATCCAAGTTTGCGCTGAGTACCAGCACACTCATTGTGGGCTCTGCACTGGCCTTTTCAGCACACGCCCACGAGTTGCTGGATGCTGCCAAGAAAGAAGCTAAAGTCATTTTGTACTCCACCACAGACAGCAAAGCTGCCGATCCGTTAATTGCTGCCTTTGAGACTAAGTACCCAGGACTCAAGGTTGAGTTCCATGACATGAATAGCACCGAGATCTACAATCGCTATATCAGCGAACAGGCCTCGGGCAGCAATAGCGCCGACTTGGTGTGGAGCTCCTCAATGGACTCGGCCATGAAACTGGCCACCAGCTATGCGGCGGAATACGCGTCGCCCGAGATTCCTAATCTACCTGAATGGGCGGTATGGAAAGACTCCGCCTATGGCACGACTTACGAGCCTACCGTCTTTATTTACAACACGCGTCTGATTAAAGAGGACGAGGTTCCCAAGACACACGCCGCCTTAGCCAAACTCGTCGATGAGCACAAAGACCGCTTTCGCAATAAAGTCACCACCTATGATATCGAGAAGTCGGCAGTGGGTTACATGCTGGCCGCCGAAGATAGTAAAGTGGCAGGCGATGCATATTGGGATTTTATCAGGGGTGTGGGTTCAGCTAACTTAGTGCTGCAGTCCTCGACAGGTACCATGATGGAGCGTGTATCTTCGGGCGAAAACCTCATTGGCTACAACATATTGGGCTCCTATGCGGAAACTCGCGCCGCCAACGATAAATCTATTGGCGTCGCCTACCCCGAAGACTACGCTTTAGTGTTATCCCGCATCGCCTTTGTCAGTAAGCGTGCCCAAAACCCCAACGCTGCACGTATTTTCTTAGACTTCATGCTGTCTGAAGAAGGTCAAAACGTACTGGCTAATCAGTCACAATTGGGCTCTATCCGTAATGACGTCGAAGGCAACAACGACATCAAAGGCATCACGGAGCGTTTAGCCGGCGTCAAACTCACCCCCATTCCTGTCAATGAGTCCTTGCTGGCTTTTCTGGAACAAAAAGAGCGCCTGAAGTTCATTCGTGAATGGCGCAAAGCAGCTGGTAAGTAACTCCGTCGTTACCACTGACACCAGTAAGGCGGCACTGTAGCCCGCCTTACCCATCTTCACTCCTCAGGACCCCAAACCATGCAAGCATTACGAGCAAGGTGGCACGCCCTGCCGCGCTATGTGGTGGTCACCCTGACCGCCCTAGCAATTTACATACCGCTGAGCCTGATACTGATCCAGGCTTTTTTATCCGCCCCGTTTTTTGATCCCGCTAAGTATTTCAGTTTAGAAGCCTTTGAATTCATTTTTGATGATCCTGACTTCTATCAAGCCTTACGCAACGGCTTTATCATGGCCTTTGGCCTCGCCGGCATTGCCATCCCACTCGGAGGTGTCTTAGCTTTCTTAATGGTACGCACCGACTTACCAGGGCGCACTTGGATAGAACCGCTTATATTGGTTCCTATTTTTGTATCCCCCATGGTATTGGGTTTTGGCTACATTGTTTCAGTAGGCCCCGTTGGGTTTGTGTCCGTGTGGATGACAGAGATCTTCGGCTTTGTGCCTTGGAACATTTATTCCTTTAGCAGCATTGTCATCATTGCTGGCTTAACCCACGTTCCCCACGCCTACCTGTATATTTCCGCCGCCTTGCGCAGCATGGGTTCAGACGTAGAAGAAGCCGCCCGCACCGCAGGTGCTAGCCCGTGGCAAGTCATGCGCTCAGTCAGCTTGCCTATGGTTCGCCCCGCCATTTTGTACGCCGCTGTGCTGTTGTTTTTCTTGGGTCTGGAAGTGTTTGGGCTCGTGCTGGTATTGGGAGATCCTGAAGGCCACTTGGTGTTGGCCACGTACCTCTACAAGCTCACCAATATACTAGGCATCCCGTCTTATCACTTAATGGCTGCTGTAGCGGTCGTGCTGATCGCGATGACGATTCCATTAGTCATGCTACAACGCAGACTGATGCGCTCAGCCAACCGCTTTGTGACCGTCAAAGGTAAAGCTAGTCAGGCTCGCAGCCTACCCTTAGGGCGCTGGCGTACGTTAGCCGCCATTATTGTGGCGATTTGGCTCGTGTTCACGATTGTGCTACCTATAGTCGGCATCGTATTACGCGCCTTTGTCTCCAATTGGGGCGTAGGAGTACGCCTGATGGAAGTGCTGACGGTGGATGCCTTTACGCAGATTTGGGCTCGTCCAAACCTACTACGCGCCATTGTTAACTCGGTCGCGATCGGCGTATTTGGTGGCGCCCTAGCTGTGGCCTGCTATACCGCGATTGGCTTAGCCATGCACCGTAAGCCCGATGCAATTACGCGCTTTTTAGACTACAGCGTATTAGTGCCGCGTGCAGTACCAGGCCTATTAGCAGGTTTGGCCTTCCTATGGGTCTTTTTATTTACGCCCATGTGGTTGGACCAATCATTAGAAAATGGCTGGCTTTCCGTGTTGCCTTTCTCAGAAGGCTTACGTGGCCTGATTATCGAACCCTTACGCAATCTACGCAGCACTATTTTCAGTGTCTGGCTTGCCTATAGCGTAGTCTGGTTGGCCTACGGTTTACGACTGATATCTTCCACCTTACTGCAAGTGGGACCCGAATTAGAAGAGGCAGCACGCAGCACAGGCGCTAAACAGTCACAAGTGACCCGCCACATCACCGTGCCTTTGGCCAAATACGGCCTAATTGGTTCTTGGTTGTTGATGTTCCTGATTTTTGAGCGCGAATATTCAACAGGTGTGTACCTGCTCTCCCCTGGTACTGAAACGATCGGCTCTATGTTGGTCTCATTATGGGCCACGGGTGCCATCGATACTGTCGCCGCCCTATCCTTTATCAATATTGTCCTAGTCGTCATCGGGCTGGGTATAGCGTTACGCTTCGGAGTGAAATTGCGATGAGAGAACTAACTGTAGAAAACATACATCTGGCCTACGACAAAAACCCAGTACTGAAAGGGGTGTCGATGTCTCTGGAAAAAGGCGAAGTGGTCTCTCTTCTAGGCGCCTCGGGCAGCGGAAAAACCACGCTGCTACGCGCAGTAGCCGGCTTAGAGCAACCGAGCAAAGGGCGTATCTTTATCGGTGATCAAGTACTATATGACTCAGATAAAAACCTAGAGCTCCCCGCCGAACAACGTAACCTGGGCTTAGTGTTTCAGTCCTACGCGCTGTGGCCGCATATGCGCGTGGCCGAAAACGTAGCCTATCCACTGACTCTACGCAAAGAGTCTAAAGCGGTGATACAGGAAAAAGTACACGCCATTTTGGATCAACTAGGTCTAAAAGGATTAGGAGATCGCTATCCCAGCCAGCTATCCGGTGGCCAGCAACAGCGAGTGGCCATTGCTCGCGCCCTAGTATATAACCCCCCCGTCATATTGCTGGATGAGCCACTGTCTAACCTAGACGCCAAATTGCGCGAAGAGGCACGCGTCTTTCTGCGTGAACTCATCGTAAGCCTAGGGTTGTCGGCGCTAATGGTCACGCACGACCAAAGTGAGGCGATGGCAATTTCGGATAGAATTTTGTTGCTCAACGGCGGCAGCATCGAGCAGCAAGGAACGCCTCAAGAAATATACAGTCATCCGCGCTCTTTATATGCAGCCGAGTTTATGGGCAGCAATAACCGGCTAAATGGCAAAGTAATGCAGGTCAATGGCTCCGCAGTTCAGCTTCAAGGTGAAGGCTGGACCATTTGGGGACAGAGTGAGCAGGCGCTACAAGTGGGCCAGGCCGCCACCGCCATCGTGCGTGTAGAGCAAGTGCGCCTACAAACAGAGCATATGGGTGACAGCATTACCCTGCCTTTGCTCACCAGTATGTACTTGGGCGATAAATGGGAGCATGTTTTCCGCACGAATGACGAACTAAGCAATAGCTTGCGCGCTTTCGGACAAACCCCTTTACAGCACGGCAATTATCATTTGCATTTACCTCCCGAAAACACGTGGATTTATGCGGTGTAAATCTGACAAGGGTAAATCTGCATTGCGGTTTCTGCCTTACTTGGTTAAGGTAGAGGCCGTCATCAATATGGCTAGACGAAAGAGATTCGCATCAGTCGAACGCCGACGGAGCAACCACCCCGGAAACTCTCAGGCAAAAGGATCATCTAGACCCAGACAATCTGGAGAGAGGTGCTAATAAAAGCACCCACCGAAGGGGCCCCCTGCCTAGGCGCAGTGTGGATAAACTCTCAGGTCCAAGGACAGATGGGGTATTACCGCTAACCGGCGGTGATCACTCACACTTAGGATCTCTATGACCCATATTGCTGTCATTGGCGCCGGTATTACCGGCGTTACCACCGCCTACGCCCTGAGCTTACAAGGGTACGACGTCACCGTAATTGACAAACTGCGTTATCCCGCTATGGAAACTTCGTTTGCTAACGGTGGTCAATTATCCGCTTGCAACGCTGAAGTTTGGAACAACCGCGGCACCATTCTCAAAGGTTTCAAATGGATGCTGCGCAAAGATGCACCGTTATTATTTAACCCTAAACCTAGCTGGCACAAATATTCGTGGATTGCTGAGTTTGTCAAAGCGATTGCCGGCTATGAAACCAACACCGTCAACACCGTAAAACTGGCCATTGCAGCGCGCGAGCATCTGTTTCAGTGGGCCGAAGACGAGCACATAGACTTTGACTTGGAACGGCGCGGAATATTGCACATTTATCACACCTCTGGTGGGTTTGAGTCCGGCAAAAAAGTCAGTCAGTTGCTTAAAAAGGGTGGGCTAGACAGAGAAACGGTGGATAACGCTGAAATCCACAGAATCGAACCCGCGCTGCAAGGCACCTACTACGGTGGCTTTTACACCCCCTCAGATGCTACCGGTGATATACATAAATATACCCGTGGCTTAGCGAAAGCCTGCGAGCGTCGTGGCGTCAAATTTCTTCAAGACAGTACGGTCGAAAATATTATTACCCGTCAAAACGGACACTCTATACAACTGCAAACCGCCGACAACGGTAATGTGGTGTCACATCAGTTAGATGTCGATGCAGTAGTAGTGTGCGCAGGCGTAGGCAGCCGTCATCTCGCTCATATGCTGGGCGACCGTATCAATATTTATCCTGTTAAAGGCTACTCCATCTCTGTCTACCTAGACAGCGAAGAAAGCCAAGAAGCCGCCCCCAAAGTGAGCTTGCTCGACGAAGAAGCAAAAATCGTTACTAGCCGGTTTGGCAAAGAGCGTTTACGTGTAGCCGGTACTGCCGAATATAACGGTACCAATAAAGACATACGCGCCGATCGCATCCAACCCCTTACCGACTGGACACGCCGTAACTTTCACGCAGCCGCTACGGATAGAGTGGTTCCTTGGGCAGGCTTGCGTCCCATGATGCCCGATATGATGCCACGCGTACAAAAAGGTAGCCGTCCTGGTGTGTACTACAACACGGGGCACGGCCACTTAGGTTGGACACTGTCGGCGGCCACCGCGCAAATGGTCACACAAATAATACAAAGCGAACACACCGCGTAAGTAAGGTTTCTAAGGCCCCGCCCATAAGGCGTGGGCCTTACTCCTTACGCTATCGGGTAGCGCATCAACGCCGCCCCCTACACTGCCACTCGCACACTACCCTAGCCGCCGTGCCGCGGGCCACCATGCTGGCAATAACTTGGCCACGCGCGCTTGAGCATAGCGCTCGTCCAATAAAAACAATACCCCCTCATCGTGCTCGCTTCGTATTACCCTACCTGCTGCCTGGACAACTTTACGCATGCCCGGATACAAATACGCATAGTTATAAGCCTGCTGCTCACCAAAAGCACTGGCCATACGATCACGTACTGCCTCATTCCAATCGTTGTACTGGGGCAAACCTAAGGTGGCAATAAAAGCACCAATAAGACGTTTTCCTGGCAGGTCTACCCCTTCCCCAAATACACCACCCAGCACAGCTAAACCTATACCCTGCCCCTCTGCATGGAACTGATCCAGAAAGGCTTGTCGCTGCTCACTTCCCATGCCCGAGGCTTGTGTCCACAATGGAATATCAGGATACCAGCCTCCCAAACCCTGCTCTAGCTGACGTAAGTATTCAAAGCTACTAGCAAACAACAGATAGTTGCCCTTTTGTCGTTCATATTGCTGCCCTACAGCCTGACAAACTCGCTCTAGACTGGATTGACGATCAGCATAACGAGTGGACACCGGCTGTATATAAAGCTGTAATTGTTTGGCCTTAAACGGCGAAGCAATATCGCAGCGTGAACTGTTTGACGGTAAACCCAACACATCGTTATAAAAGCCAGCAGGACTCAAGGTTGCAGAGAACAATACACACCCATGTGCATCGCCATAGCGAGGCGATAGAAAAGAGGCCGGCACCACATTGCGGATAGAGATATCCACGCCTAAAGCCGTCTGCTGAAATTCAAGCAAAGAATGAGTGGAAAACTGTTCAGTTAAATACGCGAAAAACAATAAATCAAAATAAAACGCCAACAAAGGGTGCGAATTGGGTAAAGCGTTCTCGGCGACATAGGAGGCAAGCCGCGAAGCGGTGTGTTGGCTAATCTGACTGAGCTCGTCATGCATGGTATCGGTGTAATGTATGCCAGATTCGTAATCGGCGGCAGCATCATGCATAACGCGCTTTAGCTGCCCAAAGCAACGCTTAAGATTGGCAGGTGCCTGCTTGCGGGCTGCAACTAATGCGGCCTCTGATAAGGTAGCACTGTACATAGAGCGGGCTCTATCGAGCAAGTTATGCGCCTCATCAAGTACCACTGCCACCCGCCATTCTTGCTCAATGGTTTGGTGATGCAATAAGGCAGCAGCATCAAAATAATGGTTATAGTCACCTACTATGACATCGGCCCAACGGACCATTTCCTGCTGCAAATAGTAGGGACAAAGCTGATGCTCATCAGCAATCTGAGCCAGGGTGGACTCATCTAATAAAGCATGTGTAATCGCGATCTGACGAGCCTGTGGCAAATTGTCGTAAAAACCACGCGCCAAGGGACACGATTCGCCATGACACGCCTTATCGGGATGCACACAAGACTTATCCCGCGCGACTAACTCTAGCACGCGCCACTGTTGCTGCTCGCCCTGTTGCAAGGTGCGCATACTGTCCAGCGCCATTTGGCGTCCAGAGTTTTTAGCGGTTAAATAAAACACTTTATGCAGCCCGGCAGGTTGCACAGCTTTTAATGCCGGAAACAGCACCGCTAATGTTTTACCAATGCCCGTGGGGGCTTGAGCCAATAAAGTGCGCGCATCCCTAAGATCACGAAAGACTTGCACCGCAAATTCACGTTGCCCAGACCGAAACGTTGGATAAGGAAACTGCAACAGCTCACTGGCGCGTAATTTGTAATCATGGTGAGCCGCTTCTTGTCGAGCCCAAATCAAAAATCGCCCTGTGAGTTGCTGAAAAAATTGCAGCAACTCAGTGCGCGAATAAGTCTGTTGCTCGCGTGTCTCTTTGTGGGTATCGATATGGTAGTAAATGAGCGCTAACGTTACGCATTCATGCTCATGTGTTTCACAAAGCATGGCACCATACAGTTTTAACTGCGCCCAGTGTAGCGCTTTCTGATTGGCAGCAATATTACGAAAATGGCCGCGATAGGTTTTTATCTCTTCTAAGCAGTGTGCTGGCGCATCGTAACCGTCGGCCCTGCCCTGTACCAATACGCCCTGCCAATGCAAGCTTAAACGTAATTCTGATTGATACGTATCGGCGCGATTACGATGCACTGCCGCATGACCTGCTATGCCCTCTTGAGCGCTGGGTGCTGGCGTGAAACGCAAATCCAAGTCCCCGCTACGCGCCGCAAAATCACACAAGCTACGCACACTTACGGTATACATCAGCACCACCTAACATGACAAACACTGGCCTGCATGCCGTGATCAGCGAAGAACCTCAACCACCGCAGTTGATTATCTTGTAGGCGATCCCCTGGCCCTTTCACTTCTATCCACTCATAACGTTTTTCCAGCGGCCAAAAACGGATAAGATCAGGCAGGCCTGAACGATTTTCGCGCAGATCGTCCAACAGACGTTGAAAAATTACACGTAAGTCAGCCGCTGAAATGCACTGCAAGGCCATACGCAAAAGATCCAACGACAAGGCCTGCCATTGCACCCAACCACATTGCAAACCGTGCTTACTATGCCAACTGGTTTCGATTAGGTGCTTATAACTATCGTCATTTAAGCTTTCCCAAGCTTGCTCGAACCACCCTTGGCGACGCTGATAAAAAGTAGGGCTATACAGGTCAGCAGGCCCTCGTTGGTACGGATGAAAAAACGCCCCTGCTACCGGAGCATACAAAGCATCCCAACACCATAAGGCAAACAAGGCTTGAATTAAGGTGTTCTCTACATAAAAAACAGGCGCTTGCGGGTGGTCATAATAGTCACAAACCTGCTGCTCAATACGGGCACCCAATGGGTCGGGCGGTAAACTTAGGTCTACTCGTGAAGGCTCAAACCCCGTCGAGCAAGGCAAGGGGGCATCACGCAGGGCCAGCTTTTTGTGCAAACGAAGCGCTATCCGCGCCCATTTCTGCAGTACTGCCTCATGCTGACTGTCGACCATAATATGCTGCCCTTGCTCCCACGCCTGCTGATGGCGCCCTTGTAGCTCTAGTACGCGGGCCCGACGCAAAGAAGCCATAGGCCAACGACTGGCTGCATAAGCTTGTTCAGCCAAATCTAAATTAGTGGCCTTTTTTTCCGCCCACTGCCCTAGTACGTATAAAGTTTTGGCTCTACGCTCGCTGAGCCAATCGCTGTCCGTCTCTAGTGCAAGCACGGCCTGAACGGCAGCAGGCAATAACGTCGCTCGGTCTTGCTCAGTTGCCTGTGCAATCTGGGTGCGCCAACGATACAGTAGCTCGTAACACTGCACGTCAGCGTGATGCCTGAAGGCTCGACTACCTATGGAAAAAGCCACTTGTTCGTAGCGATACAAGCCCAGATCACTCAAGACAAGCTCAGTCCAATCTTGATGTCCATTACCAAAAAACAGCAATAACAAACGCTCGGCCCAAGCCCGTGCCTCGGGCTGCAGGTAGACTACCGAGGTCACGCTACTCACCCCTTGAGGATAAGCCTGACATAGTGCCTGTGTAAATTCTGCCTTACGTGCATGGTGAGCCAAAGGAGGAAAACGTTGACGCAATTCAGCCATGGTGTGTAAGTGTGCGTAAGACTCTGCGGCCATAACAGTAGGCTGATCAAGCAGACCAGCTTGCTGTAGTTCCCCTAACGCCGTAGGTGAGCAGGCAATTTCCGCATAGTGCAACTTACTTACCCGAAACCAAAGCCCTTTACGCATCAGTAAACGTAGCAATAAGGCCTGCGCATCCGTAGTGAGAGTAACAAAGCGCTGACTCAGCGCCTGCTGCTCTGCCTGTAAGAGGTCGGCACTATGCTGCCACACCCACTGATGGACGAGGTGAAAATTAGTCAGATAATAAAGCGGGGGTAGGTCAGGAAGGCTCATAAGCTGTATTTTTATACAGCAATTTTAACATTAAGCCAAGAAAATACTCAAACGTTAAAGATGGCAGCTCGACGTTCTATCGCCACACTGCCTTAGCCCCCTGTATCCATTACACTGAGGTTGTTCTACCACCCTAATTATTCTCAACGATGATGACTTCTTTTCCTGAGCTGCTAGCACAACGCGTTTCTACTAGCCTTTTTGATACCAGTCGCTCGCTAAGCGAAGCCGACATTCTGGCACTGATAGATCAGGCGATACGCGCCCCTTCTGCCTACAATATGCAAAACTGGTCATTTTTAGTGGTGCACTCGGCCGCCGCTAAGCAACGCTTACTCCCCATTGCCTATGGGCAACAAAAAGTCGTGGATGCCGCAGCAACTATTATCGTCAACGGCCTACTAGACGGTCATACAAGCTTTACTGAGCGTTTCGACCCTTTAATAACACAAGGCCTGGCGCAAGCAGAACACGTTGCTCAGTGGGCAGCGGGAGCTAACCGTACCTACTCTACTAGTCAGCTCAGGCAACGCGACGAAGCTATACGTTCTGCTTCTCTAGCCGGAATGACACTCATGCTCGCTGCGCAGGCACAAGGTTTGGTCACTGGCCCCATGATAGGCTTTGACCCACAAGCCTTGGCACAAGAGTTTGCGCTGCAAGAACAGGAGTTACCCGCTATTATGATCACCCTTGGGTATCCAACCGCCGACACAGCGAGTGTACAAAAGCCGCGCATTCCTGCTCATCAAGTGTGCCGTTTCGTATAAGTTTTTACCCCATGCGGTAAGTATTTCTTCCCACTTGCCGCTTATCTGATCTTCATCAAGGTACAATGCACTGGCATAAGATATATTTAATATAAATCTTCAAAAGGTTTAGCCTATGCCTGCTGCCACTCCCTTTTCCTGGTCTGCTTTTTTTTCTATTGGTTTTCGCCCTTTCTATGCCCTAAGTTGCCTGTGGGGCATCGTTTCCATTGCTGTTTGGGTCTACTACCCTACTGCACTGACTGGCTGGCTACCCGCCTATTATTGGCATGCACATGAAATGCTATGGGGTTTTGTAGTGACGATAGCGGCAGGCTTTTTACTGACCGCCAGTGCCAATTGGACAGGACACAATCCCCTACGCGGAAAACCACTCGCTTTACTGGCTTTGTTCTGGGTATTCATACGCCTAGGCTTGCTACTACCTGAAGCCTTAGGTTTTTATCTGAGCTTTACAGCTGGCCTCGCTTTCTATGCCTTATTAACCGCTGCCCTGGCGCGCGTTATCATGCTTGCGGGTAATCGGCGTAACCTGCTCATGCCCGTATTTGTCGGTGGCCTAGGGCTAAGCGATCTCTTATTTCTATGGTCAGCCTACCAAAACCACTATCAAGTCCTTAGCCAATACTTACAAACAGGCTTATTACTCATGTGCTTGGTGACACTACTTATAGGCCGTAGAGTCATTCCTTTTTTTACTAGCCGGGCTATTCCTAATCGGGAAGTACCCACGCACTTGCGCACTGGCATGGCGCAGTTAGCGCTTACCGTAGTGGCCGTAGCCAGCGTGTGGCTAGCATGGCCTTCAGCCCAAGCCTTCGCCCTGATGTTGATAGCCGTCTTAGCCATCATTCAAGCCTGGCACTGGTGGTCCGCTCCCGCAAGGCACATACCACTACTATGGATTTTATATTTAGGCTGGCTAGGTCTAGCGGGCGGTCTACTGGTCACTGCCGCCCAATCACTAGACCTCATTCATAATCCTGCTTGGTCGGCACATACTATAGGTATGGCAGGCTTTGGCCTACTCATCATTGGCATGATAACCCGCACCGCATTAGGGCACTTGGGCTTACCCCTAAAAACAGACCGCAGCATATTCACCATGTATGCACTATTTATTGGTGCCACTTTATTACGCTTGGCCGCCATCGCATTTACTGCAGCGCGTTTGCCCTTGTTGCATATGGCCTCCTTAGCCTGGATACTTTGTCTCGTGTTGTATTTATGGCGCTTTTTACCGACATTGTTACGCCCACGCGCAGACGGAAAATTGTAACTAAGTAGCGTTTCACCCCAATGCTTAGCCTAGCGCGATATCAACTGCCTCAGTTGGTTTCCTGCCTAGGCTGGTCTCCTAAACAAACGCTGCAAGCGCAATAAAAAATGCCCCTAAGACTGGGGGAGGATATTAAACTAGACACTTATATTCACAGGGTTTCATCCTGTAGCATATATCGCTGAAACCATCCTTCCAATTTCGGTTACATTGCCGACATTATTAACGAACAAGAAAAAAACATGAAGCTCAGTACTCTAAGTGCAGCCGTAGCAGGCGTGATTCTAGGCGCAGTAGGTGTAAGCTATTTTCAAAATCACCAAACACGTATCAATAATGTCGTTGATTCTACTAGCGTAACGGCTGCCGATATACCTACGCTAGCATTGGGCGCTAGTGCGAAGGGCGAACTAACCAGTCAAAGCTTTCTAAATCTTGTGAATGGCGTGCGCAGTCAAGCCTACACCCTACCCTCTACAACCGATCAAATTATTTTATTGAATGTAGAAGGCCCGCTGAATGCTCAAATAAGCGTCTTAAAAGATAACAACTTATTGACCCAATCCGCATGTGAAGAGTGTCAAGAAAAAGACAGAAAGCTAAGCGTAGGCTTTAAGGCGAAACCCGACACAAATTATACCGTTGTGGTAAGCGGCCTGAACGCGCAGTCCTACGGTCCCTTTGAATTAAGTAACTCTATTCTGAAGTCGCACGCAGGCGAAATTATCACTGGTGAGACCGAGTTCGTCGACTGGGGCATGGGTAAACCGCGACGCTATCGCCTCAATATTGAAAAAGATGGCCTCTACCAAATTGACATGCGCAGCCATCAATCAAGAATGGATGCCTATCTACAAGTCAAAGATCGTCGCAACCGTGAAATTGCCAGCGATGATGACAGCGGTGGCGGCACCGACGCACAAATTCAGGCTTATTTAAAAGCCGGTGAGTATATTCTTGAGACTACCTCTGCCTTGGGGGAAGACAACTTCCAAGGTGGGTATGACGTGCAAATACAAACGATGGCCTTACCGTCTGATATAACCTTACAAGATAAAGGCGAAATTACACTAGATGGCGTTCAGCGTCATGGCCTACTTGAACAAGCGCGTGCCAGCTATACCTTAACCGTGGAAAAGCCAACTATCGTCGCTATCGAGGTTACAGGCCTCAACTCCACCCCTGAACTACGCCTGAAGAATCCTAACTCTTCTAGTAATGCACGGGGCGGCAATAAGATTCGTACTGAATTAGCGCCAGGCACACACACCATAGAAATCATTCGCCCTAACAATAGCATTAGCTTTTTTAGCTTAACCGCGCAAGAACTGCCTCCCGGCAGCCCTTACAGTGGTGGAGAGCTACAACTAGGGACTACCCACGAAGCTGAAATGCTCGTCGGCATGGGACGTAATATTTATCAGTTCACCATTGAGCAGGAGGGTGATTACAAAATCCTGATGGAAGCACCAGACTTCGACACTTACATTGAGCTGTATGATAAAAACGGCTTAATTGCTGAGGATGACGACTCGGGCGGCGATCTAAATTCCTTACTAGAGGTACATTTAGTGCCAGGCTCGTACGAACTGCATGCCATCACACTAAACAGCCAGCAGTACAAAGACATGGAATACAGCCTAGGCGTGTATCCCGAATAAGTATTACCTGCTTAATAATTATAGCCGCCTGAAAAACAGGCGGCTTTTTTATGTGTCCAAGAGCGGTAGCAGGCGCACGCCTACAAGGCATCCAGCTTTAAGCCACTTGTGCTTGTGCCTGCTGCTTGATGCTTTGCAGCATCCCTAGCAAACCAGTAGCTCGCTGTGTAGACAAATGAGCTTTCAAGCCAATTTCATCAATAAAATAGGGCTCAATTTGTAAAATATCTTGGGGGGTGCGCCCTGAGTAAAGCCGAAAAACCAATGCCATAAGACCCGCGACAATCGTAGAGTCGCTCGTACCATCGAAATACAGGCGACCGTCTTCTCCTAGCTCGGAACGAAACCATACCGTAGCCTGACAGCCATGAAAACGATACTCTTCGGTTCTATACTGCTCGGGAAAGTTCTGCAAACTACGGCCTAAATCTATTACGTAGGCATAACGTTCAGTCCAATCGCCAAATAAAGCAAATTCGCTGGCAATTTCTGCCTGAACCTCATCCCCACTAGGTTGATTTTCGTCGTTGACACGCGTATTCATAGACTTAGCAAAACCTTCTTTAAATCAGCAAACCACCATCTTAGCGCTAATAGGCCGCCTCTGCACAGCCATAAACGCTGAGCAAGGGCATGGAGTATCTACTTATCTAAGGTATTGCCTAGCCCTTAAAAAAAACTGATAGCGCCGGCTTTCCACGTAGTCTACTCAGTATCGCTTAGCATACACGGGAAACTGACGACATAAATCCACCACTTGCCCGCGCACACAAGCTTGAGCCGCCTCTAGTTCATTACGCTCTAGCGCATCGAAAATATCGCACACCCAATGAGCTAATAGCTGGCACTGCTCTTGTTTAAACCCACGCGTAGTGACCGCCGGCGTTCCTAGGCGCACACCAGAAGTCACAAAGGGCGAACGCGGATCGTTAGGCACAGAGTTTTTATTGGTGGTGATATAGGCTTGGCTCAACGCGAGATCCGCTTCTTTACCCGTGTAAGGCTTATTGGACAAATCGATGAGCATCAGATGGTTATCCGTTCCCCCCGAGACAATGTTAAATCCACGCTCTTGAATGACCGTCGCCATAGCACGCGCATTCGCCACCACTTGTTTCTGATAATCGATAAACGAGGGGTCTAATGCCTCTTTGAAGGCAATCGCTTTGGCCGCAATAATATGCATTAAAGGGCCGCCTTGAACCCCAGGAAACACAGCAGAATCCAGTTTTTTATTAAACTCTTCGCTTTGCCCTTTGGTCAGGATGATGCCACCACGAGGCCCCCGCAAGGTTTTATGCGTGGTGCTGCTGACCACATGCGCATGAGGCAGAGGATCTGGGTAAACGCCCGCCGCCACTAAGCCGGCTACATGGGCCATGTCCACCCAAAATATCGCCCCTACCTTGTCCGCAATGGCTCGCATACGAGCCCAATCTTTATAGCGTGAATACGCGGAGAAGCCGCCAATCAACATTTTGGGGCGTGTCTCTAACGCGATACGCTCCATTTCTTCGTAATCGATTAAACCTGTTTCGGGGTCTAGGCCATATGGCACAATTTTATAGTGTCGACCTGAAAAGTTGGCCGGATTACCGTGTGTTAAGTGCCCCCCTTGCGCTAAATTCATCCCCATGACCACATCACCTGGCTGTGCTAAAGCCAGAAAAATGGCCGCATTGGCCTGCGCGCCTGCATGCGGCTGTACATTGACGTAATCACATTTAAATAATTCGCGCAAACGCTCTTGCGCAAGCCGCTCAGCAACATCGACATATTCGCAACCACTGTAATAACGGCGACCTGGATAACCTTCGGCATATTTATTGGTAAACACCGAATCTTGAATAGCCATAACCAAGGGGCTGGCATAGTTCTCGGAAGCGATCAGCTCTATATGATCTTCTTGACGAGCCTGTTCATGCTGCAAGGCTTGAGCCAACTGCGCATCAAACTGCTCTAATGTAATCGTATTGTCGTACATAAACCTACCCTTAAATATACTTCTCAGCCAACGGCAAGAGAGTCAACAACGCATCACTGACGCAAGCGGCCAGTAAAACGAACATTCAGACAAACATAGGCCAAAAGCCCAACTACCAAGCCCCAGAAAGCGCCTCCTACATCTAAAAACTGAATATCTGCCGCCGTGGCTAAAAAAGTGATTAAAGCCGCTTCGCGGGTTTTGCTTTCTGCTAAGGCATTAGCCAGACTGCCACCTATGGTGCCTAGCAAAGCCAAGCCCGCTAAAGCACTAATAAACTCGACGGGGAAAGCCATAAACAGGGCAGCTAAAGTCACCCCAAAAACGCCAATCACAATATAAAAGACACCTGCGGCGATCCCTGCAATCCAGCGCTTAGAGGGATCTTCATGCGCTTCAGGGCCGGTACAGATGGCAGCGGTGATCGCCGCTAGATTAAAAGCATGCGAACCAAATGGCGCCATGATTAAGGAGCCAAGACCTGTAATCAAAACAATAGGATTAGCACTGGTTCTAAAACCATCATTGCGCAACACCAACATGCCTGGCATATACTGCCCAGTAAGCGTGATGAGAAATAAAGGTATAGCCAAACCTAACAAAGACTTCACACTGAACTGGGGCGCTACAAAAATAGGGTAAGCCAGACTCAAGTGCACACTGGAAAAATCCACCCTCTGTTGCAGCACCAATACGGTTAGGCCTATAAATAAAATAGCCACCACGGTATAGCGCGCGGTGTAACGCTTCACCAACAAATAGGCCAGCACAAGGATGCCAATGAGCACTGGGTCAAGAGTGATCCCCGCAAAAGCGCTAATGCCAAATTGCAATAAAATGCCAGCCAAGAGCCCGGAAGCAATACCCGCGGGAATCAGCCGAATAAGACGATCAAAATAGCCAGACAGACCTAAAATCACAAATGCAGCCGCGGACAGCAGATAGGCGCCAATCGCCTCAGCATAAGGCGTAGTAGCTAAGGCTGTAGCTAAGAATGCGGCGGCAGGTGTAGACCAAGCGGTAATAATCGGTTCGCGGCTAATCCAAGATAGAACGAGTCCTGTGACTCCTACACCGATGGATACCGACCACACCCAAGAGGCGGTCATTTCAGGGCTCAAGCCTGCAACTTGAGCCGCTTTAAACACCAGTATAAAGGTGCCACCATAGTTGACTAGCACTGAAATCAGGCCAGCCACCACTGGGTGCATCACATCAGACAGTCGCACAGGGGACGATGAGGCAGACGATAGCGACATGGTGAACCGTAACTCCAAACAGGGCTGAATTAGCCGTAGCAAAATTCTTTTATAGCCCTAAAATGGATGGTGCTATCCCGCCACTTTAAGAGAATGGAGCAGACCATTGTTCAAGCATGCTCAGTTGGAGTCGGTTAAAACGTGGATTAACCACCCCGACTATCGCCCGCTTCCCCTGCATGGCCGTATTCACCGGGCCATCCGGCAGATGATTCTTGACGGCACCCTTGAGGCGGGTAAAGCATTGCCTGCTTCAAGAGCATTAGCCCAATCATTAGAAGTATCCCGCGACACCATTGAAACAGCCTATGGACAGTTGCACGCCGAAGGATTCATTGTGCGCAAAGTGGGCAGTGGCACGCATGTATCCGAACGTGCACGCGGCATGAGCGTGAAAGGGCCTAAACCAGCGCAGCTCCCTCCTAGCAGCACGATGCACCTTAGCCACCGCGGCAAAGCCATCTTTCAAAGTGGTGGCTTGCGAGATTTTTTAATTCCACGCCCTTTTGCACCTGGTGTGCCGGAAACCCGACGTTTCCCGCTCGCTCTATGGGAGCGTTTGCAGCGTCAAGCTCTGAAAGAACACGGCACTCAAGTATTAAGTCATAGCCCGCCCCAAGGCTTATTAAGTTTACGGCAAGCGATTGCTGACTACATCAACCTAGAGCGAGGAGCCCGCGCTAGCGCCGACCGTGTGCTGATCTTAACCAGTTCGCAACAAGCGTTAACGTTAGTGGCAAACGTGTTATTAGATCCACGCGATGCGGTGTTTATCGAAGATCCTGTCTACCAAGGCGCTTACAAAGCATTCATCGCTGCGGGCTTACGCTGTATACCCATACCCCTGGATCAAGAGGGTATGCAAGTTGAGCATATCCTTAATATGCCCAATGCGGCCAAGGCTGTTTTCCTAACCCCTTCGCATCAATTTCCAAGCGGCACCAGCTTGTCATTGCAGCGGCGTCTCAGCATCATAGAATGGGCACATCGCCATCAAGGCTGGATTATTGAAGATGACTACGATAGCGAGTTCCACTATGACGGCAAACCCACTGCCTGTGTACAAGGGCTAGATAGCCAAGACCGCACGATTTACATAGGCACTTTTACTAAGTCGCTTTTTCCTGCTCTACGTTTGGCCTATATGGTGTTACCGCCACCGTTGGTGGAGGCCTTCACCATTGCACGTTCGCTACAAGATGGCCATAGTGCCGCCATTGCACAACTAACCTTAGCGCGCTTTATCGAGGGCGGCCACTTTGGTGCTTACATACGTCAAATGCGCCAACTCTATGCTAAACGACGCGACACATTGGCTCGCTTACTCGAACAGGAACTGAGCGATTATCTGCACGCTCAGGTTCCCGCAGGCGGCATGCAAATGGCGTGTCGTTTATTAACGCAAGATGCAGAATCCGATATTATTAGCCGCGCACGTCGCGCCAATATTGAGCTATTAGGTTTACAAGGGCTATGCCAACAAGCCCCTTATCAGCGCGGGTTTTTGATGGGATTTGCTGCCTATACTCCCGACGAACTACGCATAGCTGTGACACGACTGAAGCAAATTTTCGCCACTTTTCCAGTGTAAGAACCGCTACGCGCTTGTGCAACTTTCCTCAGACTAAACGGTCCATTAGCTTTCTAATTTGCTTTACTCCCATTGCATGTCAGCATCTTTGCTTCACGAACTCCCTCCTGTGTTGGTGGGGCCTCTATTACGCCGTCTCAGTCCGGACCGTCTGATTATTTGGTTAGTCACGAGTAAACCTGTCGTCATGACACTTTGGCTCAAACCTGAAGGGCACGCCGCTCAGGTTCATACTCTAGGCGACGAACACTGCCAAACAGTTCCTGTCGGTCGGCACGCGTTTATCCAACTGGTTGACCTAGCGCTGAACACGCCACTGCCACAAGACACTCTGATCCATTATGATGTGCGCGTGCAGACTGATTCCGGACAATTGCTTGGGATCGCTCACTGGGCGCCGCATTTGCTATACGCCTCGGCTCAACACGCACATTTCGTCTTACGTAGTCAGGCTAACAACATACTGTTTGGCTCATGTCGCAAACCGCATCACCACGCGCGCGACGGACTGGCTAAAGCGGATCAAGTGCTCGCCAATTCCTCAGACGATACAAGCGCACACCCTGCTCTCCTAATGCTGTGTGGTGATCAGGTTTATGTGGATGACGTCGCTGGCCCTATGCTAGCGGCCATTCACGCTTTGATCCAACGCTTAGGGTTATTCGGTGAGTATTTAGAAGGCGCTGTCGTTGCGGACAGTGCAACGCTTTATACCCACCCAGATAGCTACTACCAGCGCATCAAGTTACTCCCCGCTTTCAAATCTAACGAAGCCTTGCGCGAACGCTTCTTTGGCGGCGTAGAAAAACCTATTTTTACTACTGCCAATGCCCATAACCACCTAGTCACTTTAGCTGAGGTAATAGCCATGTATCTACTGGTTTGGTCGCCTATACCTTGGCAACTCATTACTCCACCAGAGGCGCCCAGCCCCTTGAGCGTAGGACTGCAACAACGGTGGCGGCGCGAGACACAATCAATCAGTCTGTTTCAACAAGAATTACCTTATGCAGCCCGGCTATTTGCCCATCTGTCTACCCTAATGATCTTTGATGATCATGATATTACGGATGATTGGAATCTTTCTGCCAAATGGGAAAGCACGGTTTATGAGCATCCATTTTCGCGTCGCATTGTGGGTAATGCCCTCGTAGCATACCTACTTTGCCAAGGTTGGGGTAACAACCCCGATGCCTTTGATGCACTGATACAAGCCACCCACGGCTTGACAAGCTCTACTGACAAGCAAGGCTATCTTATGGCCCGTGAGCAAGATCAGTTGATAGAACAAGTACAAGCCTTTGAACATTGGGGCTATGTATTACCTACTGAACCTTGCATTATTGTGCTGAACACTCGTACTCGTCGCTGGCGTAACCGTCATTTCACCAGCCAACCATCTGGTCTGATGGACTGGGAGTCTTTAACTGAGCTACAACACCAACTCATTGGTAAAAAAGCGGCCATTATCGTCTCACCCACTCCGATGTTTGGGGTCAAACTGATTGAAGTCATTCAACGCGTATGTACCTATGCGGGTTTTGCCTTAACCGTGGATGCAGAGAACTGGATGGCCCATAAAGAAACTGCCAACACCATGCTCAATATCTTTCGCCACTCGCGCACCCCAGGCAACTATCTTATTTTGTCTGGCGATGTGCATTACTCTTTCGCTTACGATGTACAAGTGCGGGATAGCGATACCATTCCTCATATTTGGCAAATTACCAGCAGCGGTATCAAGAATGAATTTCCCCACCGCTTGCTAGACTGGTTAGATCGCTTAAACCGTTGGCTTTACTCGCCACGCTCACCTCTGAATTGGTTTACTCAACGCCGCGATCTAGCGATTAGCCCACGCTTGCCCGATCAACGTCAGCGCGGCGAACGTGTGTGGAATGGATCAGGTATAGGACAGGTGTGGCTAGATGAGCTAGGGCGTCCCACCTGCATCATGCAGCATAATGCCGATGGCCGCCCTAGCACTCAATTTTTAGCAGCAAACTCAACAAGCAATGCTTCATTAGCCAAGACATACGACGACTGAGGACTGCTCTTTCCTACTCAAACACCTCGTCTATGCTTTGCGCTGTAAGTAAGTTCAAGGCCCACGTTTCTCGTTGTTCAAGACTTGCAGCCTCAAGACGCTGTTGCACTCCTGCGGGTAAGCGGCCAAACTTACTTTCAAGCTGACGTAACAATATCGCGATGAATGATAAAGGTATGTAGACAGCCCGGGAGCAACACGGGCTAAGTAGGCATCTCGGAACCACGCTAAAAACGCTCTTCGTAAAGTAGCATACGGGCTAGATTGACGATCAATGGCCCGTAATAACTGTTGTGCTTGCTCAGTATCGGTGCAATGCTCCAGCAAAAATAAAAGAGCAGTCAAATTAGTATGCGGCAACGCTTTATTTTTAGCCCATATACCTTGTTCTATCAATAAATAACGTTGTTGCGGTTGATACGTAGCAAAGCGCGTCGAGACAGGTTGAATCAAAGCAGAAAGTTCACGTGCTGCCGTCCACGGAGCAGTACCTGTATACAACACTAATGGCAGCACTGCCGGTAAGCCTTCACATAAGCGAATACGCTGCTGCCGTAATAACTGCTCATACATCAAGGTGACATACGTGCTAAGACGCAATGCCATACTAGGCTCCACACTAGATTGAAACTCTAGCATCAATAACAAATACACATTGTCAGCAGAATCTAGGCGTGCTACACAACATATCCATGCGTAGTGCTACGTTACCCAGTGTCTAAACTTCCTGCAAAAAAATAGGGGCGCGCTGCCTATTTCTAGCACCGCACCCCTACACAGCTTATTACCCTATAACTGATGAAGACTAGCTTGCTCCTGTGGGCTTAAATGGCGCAACTGTGCCGCTTGTAATGGCCCAAAACCCAACAAACGTACCGCACTGTTTTTATCGTAGCTTGCATGCCGCTCTATAGCGGACTCCGTAGCAGGCGCCTGACTGCTTTGCCCCCCTGCCCCAAACCCCAACACCTGCACCTGAATCTGCGACGGCTGAGTGCTGCGGGCTGCGTCGCGAGCGCGGCTGAGGGTTTCTTGGGCAGCGGTAGCCGCCGATGACGCCGCACTGCTGGCGCTAGTCAACGCACCTACGTTCACAGACACCGCAATCGGCATGCCTTTCGATTCGCCTTGGACTTGAATGTTGTCGGCATTCACCACGTGCAAGGCAGCTAGGTTAACGTTACCCGACACGCGTATACCCGCTTCGCCTGCGTCGATGGTGCCTAGGGGGGCGATGAGGTCAACATCACCCGCTGGAACTTCGGCAATAGGGGCTAAGGTAGCAATACCGGCGCCGGTGCTGGGGACGTCTGGGCTAATAGTGATGTTACCCACACTGTCGTAAACGCGACGCGGCGGGGTATACACCACAGTGGTTTTGGATCCCCTACCCGCGTTAATGTCACCTTGTGCAGACCAAGCCAGTATATCGCCACCAAAAGTGGTCATGATGCGGCTTTGCCCCAGTAAAATACTGTCTAAAGAGTAAAGCTGTATATTGCCTAGTCCACGAGTGATTACACCGGCGGTAGACGGTGGCTGCGGACCTTCCACACCAAAGGTTAAGCCACCACCGGGTGCCAACATTTGTATGTCACCACCCAGGTTGCTATGCACCCCTCCCCCACCGAAGATGAGAATATCGCCTTGGTACACAATAGGCTGCTGATGGCTGTCCACATCAGGAAATAAGGTGTGAATCACTTGACGGCCACGCACATAGCTTGCAAAACGTGCACTGCCAGGGTCGTTATATTCGCGCCCACTTTCGCGCAGTTCCGTAAAGTAAATATCGCGGGCGAAAATGCGCTGCTGGGCGGCGGGCAGCGCCTGGAAGTACGCCAGGGCGGACGGCACGGCATCGTCGCCGCTGAAAGTCACGCCGTAACGTTCCTGCAGCCAGTCCATCAGCTCCCCTTCATAGCTGTGCACCACGCGGCCAGGCTGGCTGGCCAGGGATTTGCCGGCGTCAGCGCGCAAGGCCGGGTTCAGGTACTGCTGCAACAGACCTGCATAGGTGCTGTTGTTCATGCCCGCTTGCAAAGCTATGCTGGCGCCCGGACGGGTATCGCCCGCCACCACCGGCCCCAGGCTGACGATGCTAGCCTTGTCTTCCTGGATGATGTTGCGCCCGGCGGTGATCTCCACCGTACCGGGGCCGGCCACGTTCAGGTTCAGGTAGCGGATATCGCGCCCGGCGATGATGGTGGAGATGTCGTTGGGGTGGGTGTGCAGGATTAGGTTGCCAGAATAACGGGGGCTCCCCAAATAATAGCTGAGGGACATGGGAGCTTCGTCGTTGCGTTGTCCCGACCAGATGATGTCGCGGCCAGCCCGGATACTCGCGGCGCCAGTGCTGGTGTGCCAGCGTTGGCCGCCATTGATGCCATAGATATTATGCTCAATCATGCCGCCCAGCCACAGACCCACGATGTCACCATCTCGAGCAAATACGCGTGATGCTGTGTAGGGAGCAGTCCGCAGGGCGATTGTGTCCGCCGCTGCCATGATGCCGAAGGCATGCAGGGGTGTACCGATCTGGTAAGCGTCGTCGGAAATGTTCGTATAGGCTGGGGTTCCATCCGTTTCGTATGCGTAAAAACCCGGCTGCAACGGAGTGGCCAGTACATTGGGCGAGGCGGCGGACTGGGCGATAGGCAGCCCGCTGCCGTAGTACGATTGCCCCGCCAGCAGGGTCAGTTGACGCTTGCCTTGAGGGGCGAGCATCAAGGGGGCGTACAGGATGGAGTTGCTTGCCGATACATTGGAATAACCCTGGTAGATACTGCCTTGAGTGGCGACCAGCGTATATTGGCCGGGCAGCATGTAGAAGCTGTCCGTCGCCTGGAAGTTATTGAAGTACGGCATATTCAGGTTGGTATTCGTGCTTTCTGCAAAACGCGTATCCCCGCCCAGTTGACCGCCTGCCGACCATGCCTTTACAGAGGTGCTGTCGGTCCAAAGTGTGAACCAGCTTTGCTCCATGCCGCGACTATTATCGCGATAGACCGGCGACTGCAGGCGACCGGCATCGTTTACACCCGCCATGACCAGGCTGCGCCGGGCCGCCAGATTGGCGCTGGCGTCACCCAGTGTCAATATCAAGCCGGCCAAGGAATGGGCTTTGCTGGAGACGTAGGGGTCCAGGGCGCGCGTATCGCGTAGGTCGACATTCCCCATAAGCCCATAACGTTGTTCCAGAATCCCGACTTGGCTGCCGCGCAGCTGTACTTGGCCGCGCAGATTGACAATACCGCCGGCCAGATTATGGGCTTGGGCTAAGATAGGTTGTCCTGTTTGCTGAATCTGCACGGCTTCGGGCCGGCTGTTCCAGCCGCCGGCCAGACGCAGCGACAAGTCGCCACCGCCGCCGATTCGCGCTTGCTGCCCATTCAGTACGCGGCCATTGCTGGCAATCGCCAATACCAGGCCGTCGGAACGCGGGCGGATGTCTTGCTGGGCCGAGATATGGTTACGGCGCTGTATCAGCCCCGCTTGTCCGTCCACCTGGACGTCCAGATTGCCGCCGCCCAAGGTGCCTATGCCACTGAATCCGATCTGGCGGGGCCAAGGCTGAAATGTATTCCATTCCGCTGTCCGAGAATCCAGGACATAGCTGCCGAAATTGATCGACCATGCTGCCGGCGTGGCGGTGTCAGCGCCTTGGGTCCAAAGCCAGTTCGCCACATCGCTACTGTTAGTGTTGGTCTGTGCGTTAGACAGGGAAGCCGGCACTCCCCAGGAATCACCGCTTAGGTTGCCGCCCGCGCGCAGGAGCAGGTTGCCGCCGTGGTCTGGATACCAATTGGGTTGGGATGGATTGCGCAGACTATCGTATTGATGGGCCTGCTCAACACGGCTTTCGTAGTGACTGTCTGTAGAGTTCAGCAGATGTTTTATTTCTGTTTGGGCAAGAGTTTGCTGGAAGGCCGCGTCTTGATCGCCTCCCAATAACGTATTTGTGCCTGCCGTGTAGATGCCGTAGGGGCTGCGCATGGTTACATTTTGGCGGGCAGACAGCTCCAGATCGCCTGTGCCTGTACGCAGTACGCTCAGGTTGGGCTGGCGGGCATGGACGGCGGCCAGCTCGGTTTTTGCTGTATCAATGAGCGTGCATAGGCTTGGGTCGCCTTCGCAATACTCCAGGTATTCCGCCGGTACAGGCTGCCCGGCCGGCATATCGGCCCAGTTACCTTCCGCCCAGACGTACTGAGGCGGCGGAGCTTGGCGCACGCACAAAGTTGGGTCTGATTCACAATACTCCAGGTATTCTTCAGGCACGGCCTCCCCGGCGGGCATGTCGGCCCAGTTACCGGGCGCCCACACCCAGATGCTTGCCGCCTTGTATTCCTTTTCCATGCCATAGTGCGTGTCGCCCAATACCAGGCTGCCGTGGGCGGCGTCGCTGCGCAGGCTGCGCGGGTCGGCGGCAGCCGTATCTGCGCCAGCCACCAGCCGTATATTCCAGGATTGCGAGCCGCTGGGCAGCATGGGCGCCAGCGCCCAGTTGTAGGCCTGGCGGTCGCCGTCCAGCGGGCGCAGAGGCACGCGGAACAGGCCGTCTGCCAACTTGATATCCGTGTCCGCCGGCAGCAATGCTCCGACCGGCAGGCTGATCTGGTCGGCCTGATTCATGGCCACGGGCAGGGTGACGCCCTTGGGCCAGGTGATGTTCTGCACGGTAAGGCTGGCAGGCAGGTGCAGGCCGGCGCCCAGCTTGGCGCCTTGCTGCAAGGCCAGACCGCCTTCGGGGACAGGGGCGCCGGCGGGCAGCAGCAGGCTGCCGTCCGGCGCATGCACGTCGGCGCGGAATACGCTGCCGGCGGGCAGGGTGTAGGCCGCATCCAGGGTCACGTCGACGGGCAGGCGCGTGCCGGCGGGCAGCGTCACATTGCCGGCGGGCAGATCGAAGTTCAGCGCCCGTCCGGCCGGGTATTGCGTGCCGGCTTCCAGCTTGACGCCGGCAATGGGCACGATCACATCGCCGCCGAAGGGCTGCTTGCCGGGCACCAATACCCAGCCGTCGTCATCGGGCGTGGCGGGCGGCGGCGCAAAGCCGTCGTTGATGCTGCCGTAAATGGCCAGGTCGCCGCCGGCCCGGATGGCAAGGGCGCCCGCTTCGCCCGAGCCGTAGACAGCGGTCAGGGGGCTATTTGGGTTCAAGCTGTTGTAGCGGTACTTGGACAAGTCCAGGTCGCCTTGCACGACCAGGTCGCCATCGGGCGTCGCGCTCAGGATTTCCACCGCGGGACGCAGGTGAAAGGCGTCGCGGTAGGCGGTCAGGCCGGCCAACTGGTTCTGGATCAGGCCGGTATTGGCCAGGGCATTGTTGATGAAGCGCGTGCTTTCCGTGTGCTTGGCGTCCAGCCAGCCTTGGGTGATGACCTGGTACGGACGGCCGCTGGCGGCGGCGTCCGTGCCCGCCGGCGCATCGAAATACTGCTGCACCGCATGCAGCACGATCTGGCGCGCGCCGGCAATGTCCAGACCGGCATCGGCCTGCACGGCCATGCGGCCGGAGTCCGCCGCATCCAGGCGCGGCGCGTACAGCCACAGGCTGCCTCGGGCCTCGGGATCGCGTTCGGGGGTGTCCGTGCCATGGCGCAGGTCGATGCGCGCGCCGCTTTGCAATGTCAATTGGCCCCGGCCGCTATTCAGTTCCACCACGGCCCGGTTGGGGCTGTGAATGACCTGACCATAGCTGTCCACGCGCAGCAGGCGGCCATGGGCATCCAGCACGGCGCGGCCGGTCAAAGTCAGGCCGTGCTTGGCGTTCAGGCGGATCTGGCCTACTTGCGCGCCGCTGGCGTCCAGCAGGCCGTCTACCGTCAGATGGCCCTGGTCCAGGGCGATGCCGATCTGGCCGGCGCGCACGGCGCCGCCTATGTGCAGATCGCCTTCGCCGAACTGGAACTGGCGCGCGCCCCAGACTTCGCCCTGGTCCAGGCGCTGGTTCAGCAGCGCGAATTGTTCGGACAGATCGCCCGTCAGGCCCAGATGCTTGGCCTGCAGTTCCAGCTGGGCATGGCGATAGGGCACCCAGGTGCCGCCGGCGTCATATTGGCCGGAGGCTCCGCCCAGCACTCGGCCTTCCAGCGCCGCGCGGCCTTCGGAAGCCTGTACCGTCAGGTAGCCGGCGTGATTGTTGACGGCGGACACGTCGATCAGGGACTGGGCGTCCAGGATCACATCACCATGCCGGGAGGCCAGGGTCACGTCGCCGCCCCAGCTGTACTGGGTGGCTTCGTCGTCGTCAAAGAAGGTCGTGGTCTTGCCCGCCAGGTTCAGGCTGGCTTGCGGCCCCAGGATCAGATCCTGTTGCGCATGGGCCTGGAACTGGCCGCTGGGCAGCACGACCTGCGTGTCCACTTCGATCTCCTGGGCGGCCAGGCGGATTTCCGAACCCATGCCGGCCAGGGATGCATCGGCGGTGGCGCCGGGCAGGCCCTGCACGCGCAGGGCGCCCCCCGCCGTGATGTGCGAGGCCGAGCCGGAGCGGCCGGTCAGCAAGGGCGTCCGGATGAGCAGATGGCCGCCGTCGTACACAGAGCCGTTCTGGTCTTCGCCGGTCCAGCGCCGGTAGACCTTCAGGCTGCCTTCGTGGCTGGCGGTAAAGGCGCGGCGGGCGGTCACGTCCACCGTATCGAAGCCCAGCGTCAGGCGCTCGGGCCGGTCGGTATTGTTGGGCCGGCTGAACGGGTCATAGCCCAGGATGAATTGCTCGGCATCGATGCGCAGTGTGCCCTGGCCGTGCCCGGCGCCGCCCAGCACGGGGGCGGGCGCGGCTTGCATCAGGCCGGTCCAGTACAGGTCGCCCGTGCGCAAGTAAGCTTGCTCGCCCGCCTGGCCGGCGCCGTAGATGGCGGGCGTGCGCAGCACCAGGCGTTCCATGCGGCTGAGGCCCGTGGCCGGGTCCGTGGTGTCCAGGGCCACATTGCCCCAGAAGTTCAGGGACTGGCCGGCGGTCAGGCTGAGCTGCTCCAGCGCCGGCGCGCCCCAGGACGTGTCGCCTTGCAGCAGACGGTCCAGAATGCCCTGGTTCAGCGTCAGGCCCGCGGGCAGCATGCCCTGGGCGCGGGCGGCGTCCAGAGCGTGCTCGCTGCCCACGTTTATGTTGCTGGTGGCCAGGCTCAGGTGGCGGGCGCCGTAGCGGGCCTGTTCGCCTAATCTTAGTGGGCCATTGGTAACAAGGGCCAGCATGCCCTCAGAATAAAGGCGAGCCGGCGTTGCGCAAGAAACGGTGTTCGAGTCGCAGGCTCCAATATCAATACGGCCTGTGACTGTGCGATTGGACGGTATGGGCAGAATCTCGTACTGGCTATTGGACAGGACCAGCATGTTATGTGCCGGTGTATCTAGGCGTCCTTGTCTGGCGGCGCTGCTGTCGGCAGGTCCTGCTCCCAGGGTGCTAAGAATAGCCCCGGCCTGAATCTGGATATGCTCTGCGATCAAGATGATCTCGGGCGCCCGCAAGGCGGATTCAGAATGTACGGCAATGGTTTTGGTGTCGTTACCGTCCCATGATCCTAACGTCAGACGGGTCGCGCCCAGGCGATTCAGGTCACTGGCTTTGGCGTAAGCCCGGTCTTTTGTGGCAACAGGTATGTCGTGGTCGGGCAGAATATGCAAATGGCCATTGGTGCTGGACAGGGTTGCCGCGCCGCCATAGCCATCGGCCGTTCCTTCAAACCGGGCTTGTCCACGGAAGTCCAATAGACGCAATGGTGTGTTGTCGGTCGGAAGGCTGAAGTGGATATCGTTGACGAGGTCGATGAGTAGCTGTTTGCCGTCTTCCGGCAGTACTCGGCGTACCGTGGCATTGCGAATGGCCTCTTGACGGATGAAGTCGCTGTAGCTGGTGCTGTTGTATTGGCTGTAGCGGCGCACCATATCGGCGCTGGAGATGATCAGCCCCTGGGCCAGATGGCGCTGGGCCGGCTGGCCGGCGCGCCCTACCCAGGCTTGGGTAGACCAGGAGCCGTTGCGCAGGGTGGTGGGCGCCAGCTTGTTTGGAACCTGGGCCGCGCCATTGAATTCCACACGGAAGGCGCCGGGTAGCACGGCGTAGCTGGACGGCAGCAGGGTATATGTGCCGGCGGGCAGGCCGGGGAGACCGTGTTCCAGGGTGATGTGCTGGCCATGGGCGGGCGCGACGGCTCCTTCGCCTTGACCAAAAGGGGCATAGTCGGCGGTGTAGCCGGGTACGATGGCGTAGACAGGGTTGCTGGCGATCGACGGCAGCGTGAAGCCCTTGCCGTTGCGGTTGACCTGCATCAAGGGATAGAGGCGGGTATCGACCGAGCCGCCCCGGCCTGCAATAAATCCCGCACCCAGTAGTTCGCCGCCGCCGTTCAGGTCCAAAAGTGCGCCATCGTCCACCTGCACGTATTCGGCGCGCAGGCCTATGGCGGGCTGCAAGACGGAGCTGGAACTTGGCCCTTTGTAGACATAGTCCAGGCCGTCTAGTGTTCCGCCGTAGGGAAGAGTCAGGCCTTGTGCGCTGATGGATGTCAGACTGCCGGCGCTTAGCCTTAGGGTCTGGATGGCCTCAATTGAGCTGTTGCCGAACTGGATCAGTCCCATGGGCGCATACAGGGAGCCATCGTGCTGGATATGGGCGGCATTCAAATACAGGCTGCCAAAGACGGAATGCGGAATGGCCGACGCGCCGGCGTGGGGACGGCGGATCAACAAGGCGCCTTCGGGTGCAAGCGTCGACTGTTGTAAGCCTACGTTGACCCGCGCTGCTGTGTGGCTGTCGGGATAAATACGTTGCGCTTCCAGGGTCAGGCTTTCGGGAGCATTCAGTTCAGTGACATATGATTGACCCTGGATGAATCGGATGTCTCCTTGACTGGACAGGACAGCGTTCTGGAAGCCCTGGTAAGGACGCGCTTGCGAGGGTTCGTAGGGAACATCCCAATGGGCGGTCGCGCTTAGATTGACAACGCCCTGGATATCCAGGTGGCTAGCCTGGACCTGCAAAGACGCAGTTCCTGAAGTAGGCTCGTTGCTGGAGCGAAGCTGTGTGCGGGCAAATCCCTCGGGGGTAGTGATGTCGCCATATTCGGCCAGGCGCACATAAGGCGCGGCCAAGCTGACCCCGGCCTGGGCGGTCTTGTCCGCCACGCCCAGGCCGCCGGCGTACAGGCGCAGCTCGCGCGGCATGCTCAGGGCCACGCTGCCGTCAAAGCCGATCAGCCCGCCGCTGAAGAGCGTCAGGTCGGCAAAGCCACCGGACTGGATCCAGTCCACGCCCACGTGGTTCTGGCTGGATGTTAATGCGGTTGTTGGTTCTTGCCATTGCGGATGCTGCTGGCTTAGCCACAGCTCGCGCGGCTGGCGAATATCCAGATCGGTGGAGCCCCGTGCGTACATAGGCGTATCCAGCAGGATTTCCAGTCGCCCGCCTTGGGCGCCCGCGCCGCCACCGTGGGCGCTTACCGCGCCATGCAGCAGCAGCGTGCGGGAGGCGCCCAGCATGATGCTGCCGCCGTCGCTGGCCAGGGTGCGAAGGTCGCCTCCGTCCGGATTTATCGAGATCTGGCCGCCCGAGGCATCCAGGCGGCTGCCTGGCATTAGAATCAGCGACGCGTTGGTTGACGGAGCGGTATTGGTATCTTCAAACAGTTGGCCCCCCAGCATGATGCTGCCGCCGGGGCTGAGCGTGCCGATGCTGCGCCCATGCTTGTCCATGCCGGTCCAGGCAGCGGCGGACACATCAATGTGCGCTTGCGGCCCCAGATGTAGGGTACCTGTTGGCGTTTCATTACTACCTAATAGTGGGCCCGGTTCTAATAATGCTTGCCCGCCTGGAGCGATCAACGATCCGTCCAAACGGGTCTGACCGCTTTTCAAGGCGATAACTTGCAAGGGGTCAACTTTGACGCGAGCGCCGCTTGCAATGTGAATGGCATTGCTTTGGAAGCTTAGCGATGCGCCAGGGCGCTGCTTGATCGTGCCTTTCGGATCCAGTACGTAAAGCGCGGGCAAATAGGCTGCGCCAGTTTCGGGATTCAGGATCTTGCGTTGTATGTCCAGCGTCTGATTTTCAGGGACAAAGAGTCCGGCAGTGGAATTGATATTGTATTTTTTGAAACCGGCTTCAAAGATTTGGGTCTGTGGGATGAGTTCCCGGTTCGTGTGGCGAATGGCGCGTTCGAGCCTGGATCCAACAGGAATAAGGCTTCCTGCCTTGACGCTATAGTCTTTTTCGGCGACGGAGCCTTTTTGAAGCGTTATTTTTTTTCCAGCACTTGGCTTGAGAGTCACCCCATCCGGGAAAATTTCTTTGCGGACGAGGAATGGTTGGTGCTGGGAGAAATTAGAACGAGCAAAAGTGATGATTGTCCCTTTGGGGATTATTGGAAAATTTTGTGAGGCGTAATAGTTACCGTTAATATCATAAATAGTAATCCTACCGTCTTTGTCCTGGTCCATGTGCCAATCGACAGGCAGAGTGTACTGAATAGTCCAGTCTAGGTAGCCAGATGCTACGACCCTTTCTCCTGGGCTTACCGTCCAAGTTAGAATTTGATAATCAAACGGCAGTTGCTCGCCTTTCTGAATTTGATAATCGTCTTCTAGGATCAGGGTTGCATGCGCCTCTTCGCCGGCATTTAGGGCGCCGGTGGCATGTTGAAGCGGGCCGCCTATGGAAATAGGCCTGTCGGTCTGGATATCCAAGGTGCCGGCGTCGGTGAGGCCATAGCCTAGTAATTTTGCTTCCAGCTTCAGTTCTGCAGGGTTATTGATGTTCCCAGTATGGTTATTCAGGGTAATAGAGCCCGCCCGCCCGCCCGTATATTGTTGATTCAGCTTGCGCAGAGTGCCGGTGGAGACATCCAGTGTGCTGCCGGCTTCCAGCAGCAGGTTGCCCAATGACGTCAGCGCGATGTCGCCGCCATGCAGGTAGGCTTGTTCGTGTGCCGGGCTCTGACTTAGATCCATGCGCAGGCCGCGTGCGCTCAGGGTGACGCCGGGGTGAACGATAATGTGTTCGGCGACTTTTTTATCCCCTTGAATGGGCAAGGGGGGATTGGCCTTGGGGGCATCCAGACGGATTGCGCCGGATGGCGCCCATATGTCGGCACGTACGTCGATTTGCGGCGCTTGAACGTGCAGTTCGCCACCCGGCGGCAAGTGCAAAGGGCTGTCCAGGTCTACGGACTCCAGGGCCCATAGCCGTACGCGACCGAACTGCGCGCTGTTCAGCCAGTCGCCGGACAGATTCAGGCGCGATTGGCGTTCTTCGCTGATGGCATCGTCCAGGTCGATGGATTCCGTCGTCGCAGCGTCCTGAATGTGGATTTTCTTGAACAAGCCCAGCAGTTTGTCGTCAAAACGGTTGCCGGCAGCATTGAAGTTGGGAATCGGGTAGGCCACGGTCAAGGCGGCGCGTCGCGCCACCGCCGTCTGGCTTTGGTGATAGCCGTCCATTCCTGCTTGCACGGCCTGGATCTGGCGCGGGCCTTGGTACACTTCGTTGATAATGTCGCCGTGCAGCGCAGCGTGATTGGTGCCGATGATCAAATGCCCCGCATCCCGGCCTACGGTATAGCCCGCTTCGAAGCGGGTGCGGGGACCGATCAAGGGGTTGTAGAAGGTGCGTGTCGCTTGTTCGCCCCAGCGTGGGTGCAGGGCTTCCCAGCCCCGATACACGCCTTGGTACAGTAAATCGCCGGGTGCGCGGCTGGCCTCGTACAGGCGGCCATCTTCGCCGCGTAGCCAGGTCAGGTTTATTTTGCCGGATTGCACGTCCAGCGTGCCGCCGGACAGGTTCAGTCGCGACCCGGCTTCGGACACAAAGTCCTTGCCGGTCGCGGTAATGGTGCCGCCCTGGGCCAGCCATTCGCCTATACTGTGCCGGGCGGTATTCAGGTAGCCGCTGACTTCCAGCAGACCGCCTGCCGTATACCAGCGGTCTGAATCGTAACCCTGCGTACCCTTGGGCACGAAGACCAGCAGACGGCGGTCCACCCAGATATCTTTGTTGTTCAGGTTCTTGCTGTCGCGGTTAATTGGGGCGTCGCGCTGTTCATTGCCCTGGGCGTTGATCAGCAACTGGTTGCTGTCCATGGCGACCCGCACGCCCACCTGACCGGCCACGTCCAGCTCTGCGCCGCGGCGCAGCAGGGTTCGGTGTTCGGCGTAAGTCGCGATTTCGCCGCCGGTGGCCAGGGTCAGGGAATCGGATTGGAATTCGATGGTTTTACCGCTGGAAATGTCGATGCGCGAAAAGGCGTTGGGCGTGCCCGCCTGAACCATTTGTGTATCACGTTGACTGTCCAGAGCATCCGCCGATTCCGCATCCACCAGGATGGCAGTCGTGCTACCCGTCGCCAGTGTGACGCGGCCGTCCGCATCGCTGCGGCGGGTGGACAAGTGTATGGTGCCACGCTGACTGGTAGACGTGGTGCTGACCAGCACGCCGGCTTGGCGTACGTCGTGTCCCGTCAGGGTGATGTCGCCAGTGGCGGCGCTGATCAGGCCGTGGTTGGTGACCAGGCCGGCCTGGCTGTCGGTCTTGCGGTGCGCGACGACTTCGTTGCCACGTGTAGTAGATTGGGCGTTGCCGTCCGTGCCCTGCCCTTTGCGTATGTAAAAGGTGTCGCCGGCCGCTAATACAGCCTGCCCTTTAGGTGTATGAATTTGACCAGCATTGTGAGCCTCTTGCCCCATCAGCAGCACATAGCCGCCACCGTCGGTAGAGCGGCTTGGACTATGGGCCTGGATCTGAGCACCGGCCTGGACGTCCACCCTGCCCAGAGCATCGGTAAAGGTGGGTAGAGAGCCTTCTGCGTTGACGTACAGGCCGCCCTTCAGAAATTGTTCGTCGTTTATCTGTGCCGCCGCCGCCACCAGATTACGCACGTTCACCTGGCTAGTACCGCTGAACACCACCCCGTTCTGGTTGACCACCATGACAGTGCCGTCGCCTTTGATTTTTCCTTGTATTTGGCTAGGGGTAACTTGGTCGCCCACGACACGGTTCAGCACCGCATCGGTATTTTTTTGTTGAAATTCTACAGTGGTGTTGCGGCCCACATCAAAGCGGTTCCAGTTCAGGATGGCTTTAGCGTTAGTTTGTTTGATGCCTACATGGTGTTGGCCGTTTTGCTGTGTATGTACCGGTGCTTCAGCGCCTAACCATTGTGCCTTGTCGCCTACTGCCACTTCTAAGCCACCCTGTGCTAAACCTTCGGCCACGCTGCTGGCTTGTTGCTGTGCCGCTAAGCGGGCAGCGTTTTGGGCAGCTTGTTGGGCCGCAATGGCACTGGCGGTACGATTTAGGTTGTCCAGCGAATGCGATAGTTGCGCGCGGGCCGCGGCTTGTTGTTGCTGCATGCTGGCCGCCTGTTGGGCGGCGCGTATGGCATGGTTATTGTTGGCGTTTTGGTGTTGCTGGGCGGCATTGCTTTGGGTGAACCAGGCGCCGCGAAGTTGGGCGTGGGCTTGGGTGCTAAGGCTAACATCTACACATAAGGTTGCAATGCAAAAAGCCAAAGGCTTTAACGAGAAAGTGCGTTTCGTAGTAAAAGGTGAGGAGGTCTTAGTGGGAATAACGCCCTGTTGTAGCAACATGATCCATATCCTGTAACGGCATTCACCAGCACTGCGCTGCGTGCGCCAAATTAAGCTCGACCGTTAGATCTGTCTGGCAAATCTATGGTTGTCTGTATGCTTGCTTTGTGTAGATATCACGCCTTGCTCTACCCCAATAACATGCATCCCTACTTAATAGGAGTCTTGGCCGCAGACTTAAGCTTTACAGAAAAGTGAAACAACGTGTAACTTACGTAATGACTACAATATCACCGGGCAAGTGCAACAACTTTGCCTGATAGAGTTCCCCCAACATTTGCAAAGCACGATCTGTCTCATCGATAGGCACGACCAACCGCACCTGTCTTTGGCTTAATGCTTGATTAGAAATAATGACCTTACCGGGCCGATAGCGATTAATTTCAGCCACCACCTCGTGTAAAGGCACATCAGCAAACGACAACATGCCTTGGCGCCACGCGCTAACTTGTGTCAGATCGGCTGGTCGGCGCTGCACTAAGCCGGCCGCATCATAAATAAGCTGCTCGCCCTGTTCAAACACATACTGTTTTTCCAACTGCACAGAGCCCTGGCCACGCAAACAGCTAACACACACTTGTTGCTCGCTTAACCAGCGCAGATTGATGCGCGCATGCTCAATCTGTAGCACACCTTGCCCCGCACGCACCGCTAAGGTGCGATGTATATCTAACTCAGCCTCACCGGCCAGCAACTCCACCGCGGACTGCTCAGGAGAGTCATGCCAATTAAGGCGAGTGCGTGTATTGAGCTGCACCGTGGCGACATTACCCAATACAATCTTTTTCTGTTCACCCGTAGCTGTTTTAAAGTCAGCGCCAGACTCTAACAAAGAGGGCCACAGGTCGAGGGGAGGCTTAATCAATAAGAACCCGCTTAGAGAGGCCGCCATGCCTGCACCCAGTAATGCCCGCCGCTGCAAGCGGTGACGATGACGCAACTGTTGCGTCACACGAGCGTCCACCGCCAAGGAGGGATGCTGCGTTAATATCTGTTGTAAGTTCGGTGTTAGGTCATCCCATAACTGAGCGCTGTGCTTCCAAGCTTGGGCATGTTCAGCACTGAGCGTACACCATTGCCGAAACTCTTTTGCCTGTCTGGAGGAAACTTTTCCCGAGTTCAAGCGTACGCGCCATTGGCGCGCCTGCTCAAGCAACGCGGGGGAGATAGGAGATTCAGGTGTACTCATAACAAATTCTAACGCAGCCTTTTAGGAACGAGCACGCCTACGCCCTGTTGCGGAGGTAAATACTGTGTCGTGCTGTGTTTGCATATATTGCTCGCAATAGCGTAAGGCAATACGTAGCTCACGTTGTACGGTGCTGACAGATACCTCGTAGTGCTGAGCGATATCCTCATTGCGCTCACCGTGCAAACGCGCCGCAATCAAGATTGCCCGCTGACGCACCGTTAACCCTTGCAAGGCTTGGAGCAAGTGCTCGGTGGCTAAGCGATTGCTAACCAGTTCTTCAACATTAGCTTGTTCATCAGCAAAATCGATTAGCTCTGTTATATCGTCGGCAGAGAGGTAAAAACTACTTTGTTTGTATTGTCTGTGCGCAATATTAGCAGCCATACGCAGTAAATAGGCATCGGCATCCGCTACCGGGGTGTCGGTGGACATACGCTCGAGACGCAACCATGTTTCGTGCAAGGCCTCAGAAGCATGCTCACGCGAACCTAACAAACCACTTAAGCGTCCCCGCAAATAGGTATAACGATGGCTTAAGCGTGCACGTAAATGGTCAACTAAACTCAAGGTCGCCTCCTGGTAGGCCGGCAAGGAGGTTGACTCTCGATACTAGCGGGCAAGATCAACATGACCAATGGCTGTGCCAAGCCCTGAGGTGGGGGCATACCCACTTGCAGTGGGGCGATGAGGTGATCGATGTGTTGATCTCGACGCACATTACCGGTACTGGCTAAGCGCTTGTAAGTCTGCACCCTACCCTGCTGATTGACCTGTACCAACAACGCGACTCGGTATGATCCTGGACGCGTGAGTTCATGCTGGCATAATACCTGAGTGACAGCCGCCTGCAGTTGAGCGGCATAGACCCTGTGTTGAGGATCTTGAGTATCTAGGCCAAAGAGCTCGTCGCCCTGCAACTGAGTTAAAGAACTCGCTGGCAAAGTACTGGGGGACGCTGATGAGGCAGGCTGTAACACCACGGTTCCTTGTTGCAGTTGCCTCATTTGTAAGCCTGTTCCCTTTAGCAACAGCTGTAAAGCCTGTAAGGCAGACATATGACCTTGTAATGGCCCCACCGGATAATGCATATACGCCGCGTCAACAGCGATGGACACCCCTGACTGCTTACCAAGAAGTTCGATAAGACCGCTTAAGGTGGTAGCAGGGATATCAAACGAATAGGCTTGTTCGTATGCCTGAACCTGAACAGCAACGACGCTTTTTAGGCCAGCGACCATCAGCAAATAACAGGCGAGCGAGTGCTTCCCGCACGCCCGCCAATAGTGTTTTTTGTGCACCAAGCTGAAACCTGCCACGAACATGAAATACGCTACGCATAAACAACTCTATGAAATGAATGCTACGTTTTATGTATGACGCCCCCATGACAAACAAAGGAAAACCCACGCTTATGCGTTACAGTTCCAATAGCCTTTCAACTTTGGAGTACACACCATGTCTTTAGATACGCAGTCTGCTTTCACCGAAAACCTAAAAAAGCTTCCTCTTAAGCCTGGGCATCTCATTACACTGGGCATTGCTTTAGTGGTTTTGGGACTGTTGGCCTTAGCCTACGTCGTCGGCGCTACCTTAGTGAGCGTGGTCTATGTCGGTGTATTGATGCTGGCGGGTGGTGTGCTGCATTTATTCCACGCTTGGAGCGTCAAAGGTTGGAGCAGCTTTTTGCTCTGGACCATCACTGGTTTGTTATATCTGCTTGCCGGGGTATTTGCCGTGGTGAACCCGCTCGAAGGCGCTGCCATTCTAACCTTACTATTTGGCGCTACGCTGATTGGTACTGGTGCACTGCGTTTATGGATCTGGGCTCAAAACCGGGCTCAGAAAGGGGCCGGCTGGATGGCTATTTCAGCTCTGATGAGCTTGGCCGTAGGCTTGATTATTGCCTCGGGCTGGCCCGACAATAGCGTTTGGGTACTAGGGCTTATTTTAGGCGTTGAGTTGCTCACCCAAGGTTGGGCAGCACTACTGCTAGGCTTAGCCTTGAAACAAAAAATGAACCCCTAAGCAGTCAACGATGAGCGCGCTCGGAGGAACCTTAACGTTCTGCCCGAGCGCAAATTAATTTAGCTCCAAATAATTTACTAGGCAACCATTGCTAGTGAAATAATAACTCAAGCTATGTGATTGTAAATAAACAATAAACCAGAACAATCCCGGATAAAAACAAGTCACCTTTCGCTTATATTACTTATATAATAAATAAGCATCAACAAGACCAAATTAGGTCCTATGATCACGCCAGACCGCTCTGTGCGAACGGCAAACAACTCTTTAGGCGCGTTCTGCGTCGCCCCTTATTTGTGTAGGATCTGATCTCATGTTGGTGGTCGCTTTTCTAGCGTTTGCAGGCCTGTGCCTGTTCGTTAATGGTGTTCGTCTGTATTACTCTTCGGGTCATCAGCCCAAGAAAGTTGTCGATGCCAAAGACGCCGCAGTCGTCAACTTATTCACCGCAGTACTGGGTATGGTTTGCATGGCACATATTCTTAACCCTGCCAACGCCAGTACTCTTTCACCCCTCGCTGCTATTTATCTAGGCTTATTCGCGCTGACCTATTTTTGGGTAGGCGTCAGCGCCTTTACGGGTAGCGACGGCCGTGCCTTAGGGTGGTATTCCCTAGTGGTGGCAGGTATTGCCGTGCCGGCCGCCTACAGCAATTGGCTTCAAGCCAACACCGTCTTTGATTACTGGCAAGTAATTAGCTGGCTTTCCTGGTCTGTACTATGGTTTATGTTCTTTTTACTGTTGGTTTTAGGCAAGCCCATTGCACGTCTCACTGGTTTTGTCTCGGCCACCCAAGGCATACTGACCGCTTTACTTCCCGCTTTACTGTATTTTTGGGGTTGGATCTAACAACGCTGTTCAGACGGCTGGCCGTGCCCCCCCACGCGCTGGCCATGTTGCCACATGGCCACGCTGTAAGGAATGCAGGCTCAATTGACTCATCATATTGATCCCTACATGGCGGCATATATACTGCTCCAGCACTGCGCCTAATAAAAAGGGGCTCCAGCCTGCTAACGCACGCTCATCCAGCACTAAGCGCACTTGCACACCCCGCCCAAACACCATAGGGCCAGGCATAGGCAAGCGCTGGTGAGTCATTTGTACTGATACTTCATGTATGCTTTGCTGCAACATATTGGCGTGGCTCTCGTGTTGCCGGGCATGCAAGCTTAATAAAGCCCGTAAATGCGCCACGCCATCGTTACCATCCAATGAATAATAGTTTTGCTCTAACTGCTTTATAAGGCGCCAGGCGTACTCCCCTTGTGCTAACGGCCCCTGGGGCGCACTCGGCGCTCGCAGCATGCGTATACTTTGTACGGGTGCTGAAATATTCTTCAAAGTAAAGCTAGCGGCTTCCGACGATTGCAGCATTAAAGGCAAATCCCGATTGGTACACCACACTGTTGCCGCCAAATGCCGGCACTCGGGGACCACAGAATCCTGCTGCTGGTCGACTAATTGCACACTGACCTCGGATCCCAAGTAAGCACTCCGCCCCCCCGCCAACTGCACCTGCTCGGAAGGTAAGCGGGCCTGACGCTGCACCGTAAAATAGGTACCGTAATTCTCCCCATCGCTGGCTCGTGTTTGATAGAAGGGGCGAAACTCCAGCTCTTGGCGTGCGCCGTGGCCGGTATAACCGATCACTTTTTCGATAGCGTAGATCTCAAAATCCAACGGGCGCGTACGATCCACCACAATATGATATTGGTGTTGATTGTTCTGTATCGCCACCCGATCCGCTCGTTTACGCATAAGATTAATGGCGGGGGTACAGTGCAAGGCAAAGTGTCGGGCTTGAATAATATTTTCTAGCTCCGGTGCCGCCTCTGTCAGCAAAAAAGAAAGCTGAAATGCTCGTGGCGTTTGCTCCGGCTCGCGGCCATCAGTGAGCGTTCGTAGTGCATCGGGCAATTGCAAGGCGGCTTGCAGCCCTTGCACACTAAGGAACAAGAAACGCTCGGGAAAGGCAAAGAACTCTTGCAAAAGTCTATGCCCTTGAAACTGCCTTGCCTCTACGGGCAACATCGCCTGTTCAGGGCGAAAGCCCTCGTGACATAAAGCGCTGGCAGGTAAGAAATTTGCCCAGCGCAAAGGCTGCACATGATCGTGCACAAGAATACCCGCCGTTTTAGTCAGCAAATACTCTAGCAAGGCATACATATGCTGGCCTTGCCCATGCAAATACATCATTAATTGGTCTAGGCGCAAATCTTTTAACGCCACGCCTCCCTCAAGTGAGAACTCCAAACTTAGCACACGCTGTAACTGATTAGGCTGTATGGCGTACTTGCGTCCCAAACTAAGCGCTTGAGTTTTCAACTGAGGTGCCAGCCCCCCCCACTGCAAGGAGCGTAGCTGCAAAGGACTCAACTGAACATCTTGAGTGGTTAAGAACTCGGGACTGGTTTGCTCCCCTTTGGGCAAGCCCGCTCTCATGACGGTATGCCTTGGCAAGCAAGCACCTTGTGCCATATTCCCCTGATTGACACTGGGGGTACATTGCACAACAGTCATAGAGGGCAAGGGCGCTGTATAGGCGGGGTGCAATATATCCAACAGATTAGCCGTCAACTGGGGGTACTGCGCATCCATTTTCATTTGTATGCGCGCGGTCAAAAAGCTAAAGCCTTCCAGCAAACGCTCAACGTAAGGGTCGGCGACATCAATCCCCTGCATGCCTAAACGGCCAGCTATCTTGGGGTGTTGCCGCGCAAACTCATGCCCCATTTCACGAATAAATGCCAGCTCGTCGTTGTAATACTCTAAAAACTCTCGTGTCATATAAAAAGCGCTCGCTAGCCCATGTGTATCTGCTTAGCGTCAACCTTAACCAGCTCGCTAGCGGTGACTGAGGTGAACTGACTATGTAGCCGAGCTTTATGTTCGGCCTTTAAGCTATAAGTGCCTACGTGCAACTGTTCAGATTCCTTGGTGACCTTAACTGAACAACGTGCCATAGTGCGTAGACGATCCACCACATTCTCTAGGATGCGACTCAACACCTTGATGGTTTGGAGGCTAGCGTGTAGTTTCTTGCCTTGATAATGCAAATGCTCTACTTTCCAGTGCCCCTGCTCCGCCTCCAGACTAAGGCTTTGGCTATGGATAGCCAACGCACCCGATGTGCGAATACAGGCCTGCGTTGCGTCAGCCTGAGTAATGACCGCAATAATATACACGCGCTCCGTATCTGGCCCACTAATCAATACCGTATCACCCACGTTGACCTGTAAAAGACAACTCGCAGCGATGTGACAATGCCAGTCTTTGCCATCGCAATGCACCCGAACACCCTCAGTGCTCAACTGTGTGACTTCACCCAATAAATGCACGGGGTCATAATGCATAAATACTTGCTGTTGCGGTAATGCTGACATGATTATCCTTCTGTGCGTGGCACAATATTCACGAGTCGATAACCACGTCCACCTCAGGCGCTTGATGAAGCTCCTGGAGAACAATCTGACTCGTTTCCAAATCTATTTCGGTGCGAACCAACAGTTCACGCGGATAGGGCTGGGCCCATAACTGAGCCTTGATCAATAAAGCAATCACATTATGCTGCTGCAAATCGCCGGCCTCTGTTAAGCAGCGCACCTGTAAAGAATGAGGCAAAATCCGTGGTTCGAAACGCAAAATAGCGCTCTGCACTGCCCGCTCTAGCGTATGCCACTCAATGTCCGACAGCCTTTTTCCCGCCAGCGCTGCCACACCATAATTGACGCTGCTGCGTTGTACCTGGGGGTAACGCTGCAAAGACACCCCTGCCTCAAGGTTCACCGTATTTAACAACCAAGCCAAGTCACGTAAAACATGCTGCTTGGTTTGCTCAATTGTGTGACCACCTTGATTTACATCGCGTCGTTGCTCGGGCTGCTCATCTCGCAAACGATCCAGTAGTGAGGCTTGTAAAGGCTGGCGCGCCAAGAGACGTTCTGCCATATGTATTCCTTAAGAAAACGTGAGGCGCTTGCGCAGGCAAACCCCTCACGCGTTCTACCTCTAGGCCACCAGCTTATTTTGCTTGATGTCATAGCCCACAACGGACTCAGCACCTTTACCGCCCTTGTCAGTCTGCTCCCAATACTGTTGCTTCACTTTCGCGGCCTGGAAGGCATAGCTGACCTCTACGGCATCTCCGTCCTGCACACCGCTGTATTGCACGGAAGTCACCAAGACATCCTCTAAAGTAATACGGGTGTACTCCACCTGCTCGCCACCGGCTTTGCACACCGACACTTCAATTTTCCCCAGATGCTTTCCGGTTGCGCAATGCTTAAGCACAGCAGGCGTAGCACGATCAATCAGCGCCACCACGTGCAAGTCGTTAAAACTGGCTTTTCCTGTACCACCGCCACCACCTGAGGACATCGACCCTGGCTGAGTAGCACCCCAGGAAAAAGACTGAATATTGCTCCAGTCTTTATGGTTAGCGTCCTTAGCTTCACCGTTAGCCCCTTCTATCTTCATAAACATATCAACAGCCACAACATTACTCCCTTTCAATAAACACGCTGGATAAGCATGAGGTTTCCCCCACCGAAGGCTATTTGCCCCTGTACGAGACAACTAGCCTGAAAAATAAACGTTACGCTTCGTTCTGCTTTAATGAGGGCAGCTTAGACACCAATCGCAACGAGACGGTTAAGCCCTCTAACTGATAGTGCGGACGTAAGAAAAAACGCGCCGCATAATAACCTGGGTTGTCTTCAACTTCTTGCACTTGCACCTCTGCCGCCGCCAGCGGCTTGCGAGCCTTGGTTTCTTGCGATGAGTTCACCGGATCGCCATCCACATAGTTCATGATCCAGTCGTTCAACCAGCGTTCCATATCATCTCGCTCTTGAAACGATCCCACCTTGTCACGCACAATACATTTCAAATAATGCGCAAATCGGCAACAAGCAAACAAGTACGGCAAACGTGCTGCTAGCCTTGCATTAGCAGTGGCATCGGGATCGTAATACTCGGCCGGTTTTTGCAGCGACTGGGCCCCAATAAAGGCCGCAAAGTCGGAATTCTTCCTGTGCACCAACGGCATAAAACCATTTTTGGCCAACTCCGCCTCACGTCTATCGCTGATCGCGATTTCAGTCGGACATTTCATGTCTACGCCACCGTCGTCGGTAGGAAAGCTATGGGTCGGCAAGTTCATCACCGCCCCACCGGACTCTACCCCGCGTATAGACGTACACCAGCCATACTCTTTAAACGATCGATTGATATTGGCCGCCATGGCATAGGCAGAGTTGGCCCAGGTATAACGACTGTGATCGGCACCATCCGTGTTTTCTTCAAAATCAAACTCATCGACTGGATTGGTGCGCGCCCCATAAGGCAAACGCGCCAAGAATCGAGGCATGGTCAAGCCTAAGTACCGCGCATCTTCAGACTCGCGCAAACTACGCCACGCCGCATACTCGGTGTTAGTAAATATTTTGCTTAAATCACGTGGATTAGAAAGCTCTTGCCAGCTTTCCATCTGCATAACAGCGGGTGCCGCTGCAGCAATAAAGGGGCAGTGCGCGGCGGCACCAATACGGGCTATTTCGCTTAAGAGCTCTACATCGGGTGGGCTATGATCAAAGTGGTAGTCACCCACTAAGCACCCCAAAGGCTCCCCACCAAACTGTCCGTATTCAGCTTCGTATACTTGTTTAAAAATAGGGCTTTGGTCCCACGCCACACCTTTATAGCGTCTTAAGGTGCGGGCCAACTCATTTTTGCTCAGACACATCACACGTATCTTCAGCTGTTCGTCGGTTTCGGTATTGTTCACTAGATAATGCAATCCACGCCACGCCCCTTCCATACGCTGGAACTCCTCGTGATGCAATATCTGATTAATTTGCTCCGACAGCTTTTGATCGATCTCAGCAATAATGGCCTGTATCGTGACGTAGGCATCCCCACTGCTTTGCACCGCTTGGCTCAATGCCTGCTCTGCCAAAGTATGTACGGCATGCTTGACTGCCGCCCTAGCCTGCTCGGTTTTTGGCTTAAATTCTTTTTGTAATAATTGACTGAGTTCATCATCGGCCAATTCGGTTTTCAAAGCCACGGCCGACTGTTTTTGCGTACTCAACATAATCTTTACCCTTCTTGTTTTTGACTGGTTTCGTCCTGCGAGTCCACCGACGAAGGTGCCGCCTGACTAGCTAGGCTGCGCAATAAGGCCGGATCTTGCAAAAGCTGCTGGATCAATTCCTCGGCGCCGGTTTTACCGTCCATATAAGTTAATAAGTTAGCCAACTGTGTACGCGCCGCTAATAAGGCACTAAGAGGCTCAACTTTCTCTGCGATGCGGGCAGGGCTAAAATCGTCCATGCTGTCAAACTGCAGATCCACCTGCAGCGTGCCTTCTCCGGTAAGCGTATTAGGCGTTTGAAACGCCACCCGCGGAGCGATGGCTTTCACACGTTCGTCGAAATTGTCGATATCAATTTCCATAAATCGCCGCTCGCCCACGGGCTCTTGTTCGACTTTAGATTTACCCGCTAAATCAGCCATCACGGCCATCACAAAAGGCAGTTGCACGGTGCGCTCGGCGCCATAGACCTCGACGTCATACTCAATCTGTACCCGAGGCGCACGATTGCGAGCGATAAATTTTTGTCCACTGTTGCTCATTGTTGACTCCTAATTGGTGAGATGTTTATCTGTTAACTGAGCCTGCCTTGGGTGCTAACTACTCTTAGGCATCCACATAGCAAATTGATCGACACCTGAAGGCATCAGATTTTCTAAAATTTCGGGAAAGCTCATGGGTACGGTTTCTTGCACACGCTTAATTAAATAAGGTGCTGGATGGCTAGGCTCATGCGTCTCGAAGTAACTGCATACTTTCTCTAGCATTAATAGGGCATCGGCGCGGTTATGCACCACCACAGCGCGCCAATCTGGTTCCGTTAGCAAAGGCTCAACTAACAGGCCAGTTTCCACTGGTGGCGTTGCCCCAAAAGCCGGCTGCTGGTTCTGGGATAAACTGGGCTCTGGCACCACGGCAGACGTATGATAAAAGCGTGTAAACGTGGCCAGAAGCTGCAGTAAAGGCGCCAAGTCAGGCATCCACTCTGCACCTACTTGCTGTTGCAGCAACTCGCGCAACTGCTCCACGCGCTGCTCTATCCTTACTACCACCGCCGCTGCCGACGTGCTATCTTGTTGAGCCTGCTTAAGCAGTTCCTGCAAACGCAAACGCCCGCCAGGAAACAGGCCATCTTTGCCTTGCTCAATCACTTGCTCGGCGTCGCGCAAAGTCAGCACATGATGCTGATCCTGCCATAACACCTGCTGACGCAAGGCTTTCACAATGCCTTGAAAGTCTAGAAAGGCAACCACGGCATTCATGCGTGGAAACGGGTCAACCTCGCCGTCTTGCCAAAGCGGCGGATAAACCTGCTCCCAATGCTCTTGAAACCAGTACAGCATCAGCTCCAAGCCCTGCAGATAGGACGCCAAGCCATGTGTTTCCAGCCTGGCCCATGTGTAGAGCAACGCAACACGCAAATCCATGGTCTCGTGCAAAAGCTCTTCTGCTTGCTTGGCCACCCACCCCCAATCGGGAGCCTGAGCCGCAATAATGGTGTCCCCGAACTGCTGCTCAGGCTTTTCTACCGCCGCTTGCTGGAGCGCCAAAAAGCGCGGATCATATTCTAGGTTGCTCACTCCGCGAGTGAACTCAGCCTGCGCACCTAATGCTTCAAGATTAAGATATTTCATAAACAAAATTCTAGGTAGTAAATATGAAGCCTATATGGCGCTGATTTGACGTCTGCAAGACGGATTCATAGTGTTGTGTAAAGCTCAGAATTTATGACTGATTGTTAAGGCTTGCCCTGCTTTAACTTCTATCTTTTCCTCATGCACGGGCAGGTCACCATTGCGCACTTGAATACGGTAGGAACCAGGCTTAAGGTTCAAGCTGCGTAATGGCGGACTAGCACCGTGGCGCCTCCCGTTCACATACACATCACCCCAAGGCTGAATGCGCAGGCTTACGCTTACGGCTTGCTTAGAAACCGGCTTAGCGCCTGCCGAGTCGGCACGAGCCGGTGGCGTAACAAGCACTGTGGCCACCTCCTGGGCCGGGCTCACGACTACAGCAGTAGTCTCTGTGGAAGAACCCTGAGACTGCTCCGATGCCATTACGCGTAAATCGTCCGCCTCACTATCTGCCGGTTCTGAGGCACTCGCCAAAAGCGGCTCGTCACGCAGCGCTAAAGGCGTGGGCTCGGTAAACACCAACTCTTGCGGTTCAGATAAAACCGATACGGCAGCATTCGGCGAATCGCCAGCGAGTTCCCAGTCATCGGATACTGACGGCTTCTCCAACGCGGCTGGCTGTACCGGCGCTGCCTTGCTTGGCGATGTAGATAGGGGCTCACTGGGGTGTGTTGGTGGGGCCATCACAGCCTGTACACTTTGCTTATCCCCTAAGCCATCCTTAAAGGTATAAAACAGCAAGCCAGTTATGCCTATAGCCAAGACCAACAATAATGAACCTACCGCCCAAGGACCCACGTGACGTTTAGCGGACACCATCGGAGCAACAGGCTCTATCACTTGCTGCGTGGTGGCTATCGCTGCCGCACTACGTCTGCCAGACACCAATGCTGCCTCGGTGGCCGAGGCCACAGGCAAACCCAAATACATCCATAGTTCTTGAATACTACTGAGACGAAACTGGGGATCTAACTCGGTCGCTAAATCTATCGCCCGTAAAAATCGTGGTTGGTAATCGCCGTTACTCACGCTGCTAACCGCCCCACTGGGTTGCAGCCAGCGGGCACTCGCCGGGGGCAAAAAATGCTTGCTGATGAGACCGCGCAATAGGCTTGCTAGACCGTAAACATCCGCGGCGGCACCAATCGGCCATGCAGGATCTTGAGCTAACACTTCAAAAGCCTGTAGACAGGAATCAGAGCGCGCAGGCGCGTCAAGCAAATAAATATGCCCTTGATCTACAAAAATATTTTGCGTATCCCATTGGAGGTAGTGGCGTCCTGCTTGATGCAACGTGATCAACGCCTGCCCCAGCTCCTCAATCAGACGCATCAGTTCTGTTTGATTGACCGGCTGTAACCAAAAAGCAGACTCCAGTAAGGGAGTCCAACCCGCTTGTGCTTGATCTACGATGTAAGATTTACGCATAACGACACGACGCTCACAGACTGAATAAACGATTAAACAAAATAGAAGACAAACTGCCTGCATGTGTTAACGCTCGATGTGCTGCTCCACAGGCTCGATTGGTCCACCAATAACTGTGCGTGCCATACGGATGAAACACCTGCTCTAAGTCAGGCCAGCTCAAGGTCTCATTAGGCAAGCTCGCTAGAGGCGCCTGGCTATGACCCGCATTGAGAATATCGAGTATGTCGTGTGCACGAACTGGCACCGCTGCCTCTTGATGCAACAAGGGGGCTAGGCTGCTTAGGCGATCACCTAACTCCGCTTCAAACTGCGGCACCGAGCAACGCAACTGTGTGGCCTGCCGTAATAGCTGCCCCACACTTGACAAGTACCGATGGGAGCCCGCTAACATCTGCTTGTTATAGGACTGCGCAGGCAGGGCCAAAACAATCAGCAAGGGATACAAGCGCCCCACCCTATCCTGACTGGGTGCGATCGCTCCCAACTGCCAGGTTTGCCCATCGGGGCTAAGACTAGCGGGTATCACAAAATTCCAGATCGGTGCTTGCAAATACTGCGTTGACCAAGCAAGACCGGTATTGTTTTTTAAACTCAGGCAACTATGGCTAATCCATGTATGCCAAAATTGAATAAGTTGCCGATCTACGCGCCTGTGGACAAAGTCGCCTGCAGAGCTCAGCTTGCCATACCAGCCTAGGCCTGCGTATAACTGATCAATCGTTAAGGGGGCCATAACTTAACCTTTGACGGGACACGTGAAACTGCGCAACTGCGCCAGATTGAAAGGACTCAGTGCCGAGTACGAGCGAAACTCTAGGGTTAGCTGACGGCCATCTAAGTCATAACGGGCAAGGGTAATTTCCGGCGACGGGCCTTTTTCCAGCGCGACCGCCGCATCTAAAAGCCTATGCAATGCCCACGGTCCCTGAGCACTCATCGAAGAGCGCCCTTGCAAAGGCATCAAACTCAGTTGCACTTGATGACTTCCCCGTTCACTGGGCCATGTCACGGTACTGGTCAGACTAGGGCCATGGGCATACGTCAGCGTTTGCCCATCAATATCGAGACTCATTTGATTGATACTGGCATCCATGTCAACCACGCGCACCGCCAACTGAAAGCGCGGCTGACTTTGACCTGCCATAAAAAACACATCACGAATCACCGCCGCCTGTTCGAACGAACGCAAATACCGGCTACTTTGTCCTTGCCGTCCATCGATTCCCGGCTTAAAACGCAGTTGCGTGCCAGAACGATCCACCAATGCCGCCAGCTCTCGGTCAAAGAACTGTTCCATCATCTGCTGCGGACCAAAAAAACGCGCAAAATCATTCGGGGCAACATCATGTCCTTTGGCGGAGAAAGGATAACGACCCGCAATGGTGCGTTGACAATATGCCCCCAGTACGGCTTGCACATCCTCACCTAACTGAGCCTGCCTTAATTGATTCACGACCTGACCGGACGCGGAAGAGAGGTCTTGCAGCATATGACCTACGGCCTCAGGCATACGCCCCGACTCGGCTTGCAATTTACTCAACACATCCCCCGGTGGCAAAGGGCTTTGACTACGCAAAGCAGAGTCAGCTGCCGTCAAATAGGTATAGAGCTCATTGAGTAGAGCCAAGGTGCTGTCCAAAGGAGGAGCTACCCCTGCACCCGGACTTTGCGCCAATTCGTGGTAGCGCCTAAAGTGGCGATCCACGACCTCTTCTTGACGCTGTGCACTGGTATCGTCTCGTTGGCTCTTATCCAAACCAATGGGGCCAAACATTTGCTCAAGGCTTTGCGTAGAGCTGCTGACTTTATCCTTTGCCCTGTCGATAATTGAGCGCTGTTGTTGGTCATCCTCACGCAATAAGCTCGTTTCTGCTGCCACGCGCCGAACAAAACGCCCTAAGGGGGACTGCGCCGCAGAAAGGCTTCTGCTTAACTCAATCGCATCAATTAAATTCTGTGGACGACGTACCCGGACATCAGCTAAAAATTCATCCCAATAACGCACATAGTCACTCAAATACAAACGTCTAACTTCTGTTAACACGCTCGCCCTTGGCTGTTGGGTACGCTGATCAACATTCAATATCCACGCGTCGTCACGATGTAACTGATCGGTCACCCCTTCGACTTGCTTGGCAAAATCATTCCAATACCCCTGATAGGAATACAGACTCGGCACGCCCTCGTTAAGTGGCCCCTGACTCACACGTTCAAATATGCTGCTGGCCTCCGCGCCGGCCAAAGCGATCAGACTAATATCTTTAGCGGCCTGATTCGTATGCAAACGCAAAAGACGGCTGTAGACCCGCTGTGCCAACCCATACTGATCTAAACGTTCCCGCGCTTGTTGAATTAACTCGTCATTACGCGCGTAGGGAGAGCGCCGCACCTGCGTCGAGAGTAAATGTTTCACGTGCATACTTAAACGCTGATACTGAGCCCGCGTGTAATGCTCGGGCAGGTCTGGCTGTAAAGCGCGTAAAACCCAACCACTTAAAAACACCGGGTCATAACGCTGCGCATCGTAAAGCATTAAGTAAGCGCGCAGGGCCTCGTATTGCTGTTCTAGGTCTTGAGCCTGGGCGTGGGCTAAACGTTGCTCAATCAGGCGCACCACCTGCGGCCACAACTGCTCTTGCAACACCTGTTCATACTTACTGCTGCTGGCTGCCTGAATTTTATTGCCCTGATACAAGCCTGCCCCATAACTCAACGGACGTTCAGGCGGATAAAAATCGTCGCCTGCAGCCAAATCCCAATTGGCATTTAAATACGGCATCAATGCCAATACCTCTGTCCCCTCGCGTAGTACCGTTTGCTTGCCTAACTGATCCAACTCTGGCACACGCGCTTCGACCTGCTCTAGGTAGTGCTGATTTTGCTGATAACTGAGTAACCACCACGAGCTCAGCCCCACCAACAGGGCGCCAATGCCTAGGTACGAGGCGTAGCGCCAGTGTCTATAGCGGCGTTCCCAGGCCATATTTAAACCAGCCAAACCCGCCTCTTGAAACACCACACGCTTGAGCACATCATGCAAAAAGAAGCTTTTTCCTGGGCCACTGCTAGACGGACTGACGGCAGCATCTAAGTGCAAATCCTTACCCACTGCCCGCCCCACCGGGTCCAAGGGCTCGCCGACCTGTGTACCACTGCTGAAATACACCCCTCGTGGGGGCAAGTAAGGATCTAACCGAGAGCTAGCAAAGACCTCGGCTAAAAAATAACCTAACACATCACGTAAGGCCGCGAACTGCTGAGGCAGCATGAATGCAGCGGCGCGATCCTGCTCACTGCTCAATTGGCCTAAAACCGTCGCTAAGCCATCTTCCAGAATCTGCTGTAACAGACGATATTCCTGCTGAAAATTCGATAAAAAATCGAACTCCAACTGCTGGCTCTGATCATAGGGAAAACTGAACCCCCACACCTGTTCTAAAGCTTCTCGATCTAAATGCTGAAAATAGCTGCTAAACCCACCCAGCAAATCCATCTTGCTCACCAGCACATACACCGGAAACTGTATTCCTAACTGTTTCCTCAGCTCATGCAGACGTTGACGCAATACCGCTGCATGTTCTGCACGGTCAGTGTCATTCATCCCCAGCAAGTCAGACACGCTGACGGTTAAAATGACGCCGTTGATAGGTTGGCGCCCACGATAACGGCTTAACAATTGCAGGAATTCGTGCCACTCTTTTTCATCACCTCGTGGATCACTTTCATGGGTGGTGTAACGACCGGCAGTGTCTAATAGCACCGCCTCATCAGTGAACCACCAATCGCAATGGCGCGTGCCACCCACCCCTTTCAGGGCAGACTTGCCAAACTTTTCAGCTAACGGAAAATGTAAGCCAGCATTCACTAAGGCTGTCGTCTTACCTGAGCCAGGAGCTCCGATAAACACATACCACGGTAATTGGTATAAATACTGGCGATCCAATCGCCTACGCCAACGATGTGCCCCCTGATCGGCTTGAAAGCGCGTATCTTTCAATAAATCAATGGCCTCATCAAAGCGCTTACGGAGCTCCAACGCCTCCGGGCTATCAACGCTGCTATCCTTAGAGCTAGGTGCAGTGGGCTGACGCAACTGACGCAACAGTTGGGCGTTTAACCGACCTTCTCGCCATTTACGCCAAATCAGACGTAAAAAATAAACCCCTAAAATGAAAGCAATTAAAGCGAGACGAGACGTTGGCGTCTCAAGCGGATACCACTGGTTAATGGCAAGCGCGGCACCGGCTACCCAAATGACATAGCACAGAGCGAGCAAACCTAAAAATATCCATACACCGCGGCTGAGTACAACTCCTAACAGACGACCCATCATGGCTGTTTCCCCGAATCCGCAGCAAGCAACAACACCACCTCAACTCGACGGTTACGCGCACGATTAGCGGGGCTATCATTCGGTGCAATCGGATCAGCCTCCCCCTTGCCCTGCGCCCTTAAACGGCCGCCGTCTTGTAGCCGCTGTTGCAAGATGCCTTTGACCGCATCTGCCCGTGCTTGAGAAAGCTCCCAGTTGGAAGGAAAGCGTAAGGTTTTAATAGGTACGTTATCGCTATAACCAGTAATTAGAATGACCCCATCGGTGGCATCTAAGGCATCTGCCACCCGACTTAATACAGGCACATACGCTCCTCGCAACGCGTCCGAGCCCGACTCAAACAGGCCATCACCACGCAGCACAATCACGCTACGATCGGACTCATCACGCACGGTTAATAAATTTTCCGCAATTTCTGCCGCTAAAAAATGGCTTAAACGCTGAGTTTGGGGCGCCGCTTGGGGATTGGGTGGCGCACTGGCGGCAAGCTCAATCTGAGGAGCTCGGCTCGCTAGAATGCGCGGGAATAGCTGATCGGAGCGTGAGCCCAATGACCAACTTAACGAGACATAAAGCGCTAACGCTAACGCACCAGCCAGCGCGCCTAGCGCCCATAAAGGCACTGGAAAACGCTTTAGTTGCTGCTGAACAGGTTGATCTTGCCAGTGGGGTGACAACCGACTGGGTAACGCTGGCGATACCCGCTGCAAGTTATGCAGCAAACCCTGCTTCACCGTTTGCAGTTGAGTACGGCCGTTATCCACGACCCGATAACGCCCTTCGAAACCCAGCGCCAGGCAGTAATACAACAACAGCAAGAGCTCGCGGTAAGTCGCCGGATTCTGACTTAAGCGCGCTAATAAATGAAAGAATTTCTCTCCGCCCCACGTCTCATTGTGAAACGTGACTAACAGGCTATTGGTAGACCAAGCACCATTGCCACCCCATGAGGTCAACGCGGCGGCCTCATCCAAGACGGTACATAAGCAATACCGCGCTCCAAGAATAGTCTCGGTATTCACGCCCGCCTGCTGTGCCCGCAACTCGAACTGACGCACCTCATCAATGAGACGCAATCGAAGCTGAGACGGATCAGGGTGATGACGACTATAGCGAATTTGCACCACCAAGTTTAATAAGGGAGCCGCGGCTGCCAATAAGGGTTCCGAGGCGCTCATACACCCACCTGCTCTGACGACTGCTTCACGGCCCAACACTCTATTTCCAACCCTGGGAAATCACCCGCCAGGTGTACCGCCAACGCCGACGTTCTCTGTAACTGCTGCCACATCTCGCCGTGCTGAGCGAGCGAGAAATACACATAACCACTATGTAAAGGTAATTCGCGCGGTACATGACTCATGCTATTGACAGCCACTCCGGGCAACTGCAAATGCACGAGATCCCGTATTTTGTCTACTCCTGCCACTTTCACCTGTGCCGGAAAGTACTGCCGCAGTTGTGCCTCGGGCACCTCTGCTTTCACTGCCAATATCCACTTGGCATGCTGGAGCAAACGTTGATCATTAATTTGTCCTACGTAAACACCTTGTCCCTTATCCTGCAACTCAATGCGTACCGCCAACTGCTCTAACAAAGTATTCAACGCAAGTCGTAAGCCCTCTAGCAAAGGCGCAAAGCTGCGTTGCAAATCATCATGTACATATTCGGGCCGCACTGTCGCCAAGCGCCTAGCTTCACTAAACGTACTCATGCTGCCCAATAATTCAAGCAAAAATAAGTAGCACTCTTGCGGATGTAAGCGCTTCAGTTGCAGCATGCCCCAACAGCGATTACGGTACGCATTCAGACTTTGCAAGGCCATGAGCTCAGCCATGTCCCCAGTCATAAAACGTCCCAACTGTTGTAAGCGATTGGCCAACAGCTCACTGCGGGCCTGCAACATGCCATACACCTCGTGCAACACACCTCGTAATACTGGGCATACCTGATAATGCAGCACAGGAGTCATGTACTCTGTATCAAGGCGTACCTCATCGGTTGAGCCGTTGACGTCCTTTAAACGCAAGAACGGCAGCCCCACCCAATCAGCGTCCATTTGGCTCTCCAGCAACAAGCTCCAACGCACTTGCCCCAGTTGCACCAAGGCCAGCTCATTTTGCGGGTCGCTGCGATCTAACAGTTCTTTTTCCACTACGCGATACGGCGCTTGGCTATGCGCAGACTCATCGAATACCAGCTCGCAATGGTCAGTACGCAAACGCGGCCTAGCCAAATAAACTCGCTGCGCCGCAATCGGAGCTCGCACTCGCAAAGGAGTGGGAAGCTCATCCCCCACACAGCTAAACACCACCCCATCGGGGAGTACTCCCTGAGCCTGGACCAACTGCACAAAACCTAACGCCAAGGCTGCCTGATCAAGCTCCAAGACACTAAAACCCCAATAAGGCAAGGAAGCCATTTGTGGGTTCATCTGTGTTTGAGAAAGCAAATGCTGTTCGAAGTACTGAAAGTGCTGAGGGCGTAAAAACATACCCTCTGTCCAGATGATTTTGGGAGAAATCATAATTTTTTCACTGTATACGCTAACAAGAAAACCTTAAGGCTCAGAGATCACATCTAAACCGTGCTCATTGACGGAAATACCGAGTACGGCTTGGCGCGGAGAAAATTGCCAAAACTTATAGATATTTGTGCTACGAGCCGCAGGTAAAGGAATCAACAAGCGCCAATTTGCGTGATCTAAATCACGATATGCCGCCACCACGCCCAGGTAACGTGCTTCGATATGGCCTGCAGATGAAAATTGCTCTTGCCCCTCAGGCGGCACCATTAAGGTTTCTTTGGCTAGTAGCTGGTCGCCCAAGTACTGCTCAGCCTGCTGTAAGGCAAAATAATCAGCCTGTTGAAACTTTTCCTGAGCCCGCAACTGGTACACCGTGACTTGTACAGGCGTAGCATGTCCCTGAGTATTCGGGTTTTGCTCCGCGGTACCCTGAAAGCGCACCTGATACGGAACAGCCAGCTTATTTTCAGTCGCCGCGCAACTACTTAACACCAGCGCGGTCATCAGCATTGCTGCGATGCTGCCAGCAGATGTTCTTACGCGCATAAGCGACACTCTTTGATAGCTACATTAATACACATTACTGTCATTGTTTTTTTGTAGGATGCTTATAGCAATCCCTCGTGAAGTATTGGTTTAAACATTTCGCAATGCCATTATCAATACCCTTCATTACAGTGATATGTCCCCAAAAACTCTTACATCTGTATCTAAAAACTTACATTTTCGGCTAATTTACATGGGTTTTTTTGTTGCTACCCTTGCAGCATGTGCCCATAAAAAGCCTCAACCAGAACCCGAGCCAGCACCCCGCTATAGCGCGGCAGAACAGGCTCTGCTGGCCCAACTACGTAATGATTATGAGCAAGGGAATTACGAAGAAATTGTGCGCTCGCTGGAGAATAACCAGTTGTTACAACAGGGCGGAGAGGCTTTCCAAACCCAGGCTTATCGTTATCAAGCGTTTAGTTATTGTTCACTCGAGCAGGCTCCAGCATGCAGAAACAGCTTTCGGGCCTTACTGCAAATTGACCCCGGGCATAGCTTAAGTCCAGCCGAATACACACACCCTATTTGGGGCCCCATCTTCGCCGAAGAAAGTTTGAAAGTACGTTCAAGCCAGATTCGCATTCGATAGGAAGGTAATTATGCAACTAGTCATAGAGCGCAAAGATGACCAAACCATAATAATGCGTCATCCCTTACCAGAGCCTGGTTTGCTACTAGGCGCTCACCCATTAAGCGACATACAGCTTGAGCAAGACTTAACACTCGCCAACTTTCAAATGGTGGTGCGGCGTAGTGCCCAAGAGGTCTCTTGCCTTACCTTAAGTGAACACAATCCCGTGGTATTAGATGGGCAGCCCCTTCGCGTAAAGCAGGAGCTGAGCTGGCCATCCGGCCACATCATTGAGGTCGGCACATATCGCTGCTACTGGGAGCCCCTTACAGAAAGCGAAAAAGCTCCGCACTTAGCGGAGCTTGATCTGCCCATGCCAGCCTCTAATCAGACGTCGCTGGAAGACCCCTTCAGTGATCTCATTAGCAGCCCTGGAACCTTGCCGATAGGTGCTGACCCTGAGCAGCTTGGTCAGCACCCTTTCGAACCTGCCTCAAACGCCAACCGGAACCCCGCCAACCCACTGGCTCAGTGGCAAGACAGCTCCCCTCCGGACAATGGGGCTTCCATCTCCGCGTGGTTAACAAAGTCCCAGTAGAACTCACCCTGCCGAGCGCTGACCACAATATGAGTATGCTCTGTGTGCTGTAAGTTTCTAGCTAACAAATACTCGGTCAGCGGCGGCAAAATGTACCGTTGCAACATAGTTTCAATCAGTCTTGCACCTGACTCTTGATACTTGCAATACTGCAATAACAAGCTAAGAGCAGAGTCCTCTAGAACCAGCTCAAGCTCATACTGAGCCTTTACCCTTGCTGCTAAAGCAGCCCAACGTAAACGCGCCACCTGCTCTAGACCTGATCGATCTAAAGCAAAGTAAGGTAAGACAGTCATGCGACCGAGCAAGGCGGGTGGAAAAACGCTCAACAAACTTGGACGCAACCACTCCACCACTTCATCCCCAGCGGGCCGCTCGGGCGACTGCGCCAATTCATGGAATAGCTCTGTGCCAACGTTAGAAGTCAGCAAGATCACCGTATGTCGAAAATCAATTCGCTGCCCTTCGCCGTCCTCCATCCAGCCTTTATCAAACACTTGAAAAAACAGCTCGTGTACATCAGGATGCGCCTTTTCAATTTCGTCTAACAACACAACACTGTGTGGTCTACGGCGTACCGCTTCAGTTAGACGTCCACCCTCACCATAGCCCACGTAGCCTGGGGGCGACCCCTTTAATCCTGAAACACTATGCGCCTCTTGAAATTCACTCATATTGATCAGAATAATATTATGCTCGCCCCCATATAGGCGTTCGGCCAGAGCCAAGGCTGTTTCAGTTTTTCCTACCCCACTGGGCCCGCATAATAAAAATACGCCAATAGGTTTCTCGGGATCCAGCAAGCGCGCCCGAGAGCTTTGTATGCGCTGAGCAATTTGCGCTAATGCATAATCTTGTTGAATAACCCGTTGCCCCAGCGTCTGAGCCAATTCGCTGATTTGGTCCAGCTCGTCTGACTGCATGCTCCCTACAGGTATCCCTGTCCATTCGGCAACAATCGAGGCAACCACTGCCGTATCCACCACACTAAATACCAATGGCTGCTGTGCACACAAGCACTCCACAGCTTGCAATAAGGCCTGTAGCTCACCCTCAAGTTCCTCTCTACCCATATCCTCTAGGGACATGGATAGCAGCCGCTGCTGGCAGGCGATAATTTGCTGTATAAGGTGACGCTCTTGCTCCCAACGCTGCTGCCATTGCTCACACTGCTGCTCTGCCTGAATGAGCTGATCACCTACCGTTTGCAGGCGTGACTCATTAGCTCGACCTATACGTTGTTCGGCCAATAACAATTCAAGCTCGCTAGCTAGGTAGTCGCGTTGTCGTTGGCTATGCTCCAATTGAGCAGGGGGACTGTGCTGACTGATCGCCACGCGTGCACAAGCAGTATCCAGCAAGGCTACGGCCTTATCGGGTAACTGCCGCGTCGCCATATAGCGATGCGACAACTTAACGGCGCTGGCAATAGCCTCATCCAATATCAACACCTGATGATGAGCGGCCAAATGACGCGCCACACCGCGCAACATATTTTGCGCTTGCTCTACACTGGGTTCTGCCACCTGCACTAGCTCAAAGCGACGGGTTAAAGCAGGATCTGGCTCTATGTATTTTTTATACTCACGCCACGTAGTCGCCCCAATAGTACGGAACTGCCCACGCGCTAAAGCCGGCTTCAGTAAATTCGCTGCATCGGCGGCGCCAGGCGTATTACCTGCCCCCACTAAGGTGTGGATTTCGTCAATAAATAAAACGATCGGTACCGGGCTTTGGGCCACTTCCTCAAGCAGGCTCACTAAACGCTGCTCGAACTCGCCCTTCATGCTTGCGCCTGCTTGCAGCAAGCCAAGGTCCAAGCGATACAACTGCACATCTTGCAAGGCGGCAGGCACCTGACCCAAGGCTAAACGCTGGGCCAAGCCTTCCACGACGGCTGTTTTTCCTACGCCCGCCTCACCCGTCAAAAGTGGGTTATTTTGCCGCCGGCGCAATAAAACATCACATAAACGACGTATTTCATCCTCGCGACCCACCACCGGGTCTAGCTCTCCTGCCTGAGCACGAGCGGTCAAGTTGTCGCAATATTGCGCCAGTGCCCCGCCCGTAGTGGCGGGAGCCTGTGAACTTAGCAAGCTTGATGCTTGCTGCTCTATCGATGATGACAAGCCATGCACAGCCACTGCCGCTAAGGACTCAGCATTTAAGGTGCCAAACTGCGTTGATATTCCCCGTAATTGCTGCTGTAAGGCGGGATGACTAAGCGCACAAATCAATAAGCTCGCCCCTCGTATTACTGGTTCGCCTAAGGTTAAAGAGCTATATACCCAAGCACTTTCTACCCATTGATCCACGTAAATGGATAAATCTGAAATAGCACTGGCTCCCCTAGGCAAGGCATCAAGCGCCCGTAATATATCCCGCTGCAGCTCCCCTCGGTCTACACCTTGCTCTTGCAGCAAAAGCGCCCAGTCTGCCTGAGGGTTCTCCAACAGCTGATGTATCCAATGCACCATCTCGACATAGGCATGGCCACGCAATTTACAAAATGCCGTCGCCGCTTGTAGTGCCTGATAACACGGGGCGTTAAGCTTAGAAAATAATTCCGCACGATTTAATACCGACATGATCGACCAGTCAACGTAAATATAAACAGGTTAAGGAGCTAAAACTAATACTTTGAGCTGACTTGGAACAATACGCATACCGACGGTATTGATCGCATTTTGTGTATTAATAGACGTAAGACGTGTCGTGGGAGCAAAACGATTCAAACACGTAAAAGCCCCCGTACGGGGAGACGATGGCCCCATCACCGTATGAGAAATAACGCCAGTGGCAATTCCAGGATTATCACCATTGGTGATAGGAGTAATCGTCATTAAATTATGCACTGGGGCAAAGCAATGCAAAATATTAAAGCAGACCGGAATGGCGGTCGGCCCCAGCGCTATATCAGGATAAGGAATAGGTACCAAAGCAGGGGGTGTCAAACAGACATCTGGAAAACCTAAATCCATACCCATCATTTGTGTATTACTGAACATAAAGCATCCTTCTCATAGAAATTGCTGACTCCAAAGCTCAGCTTCGTAAAGTTCTTGATCTTGAGCCAACACCTGCGGATGATGCTTGACCGCTGACGCATCCATGACCGCGGCATGAAACTTAGTGCGTGAAAAGTGCGCTTGGTCAAAATCGGCACCCAGCAGGACAGCGTAGGAAAAATCTGCTTCCTGTAGACGCGCTTGGATGAAGGTAGCGGTAGGCGCTACCGCATAATGGAACACAGCCTGATACAGTTGTGCCTGATCCCACTTCACCCCATTGGCCTGACAACGTAACCAAAGGGTATGCGCGAGCCGAGCACCGATAAAACTCGCCTTTTCAAGCATGGCTTGGGGAAATAAACATAAATCTGCTTCAGCCCCATCAAAAGAGGCTTCTGCCAACTGGCAGCCCTTAAAACTGGACTGCTGTAGGTGTGCATGGGCTAAACGTATGCCGCTCATGGCGCAATCAATAAACTGGCTATGCGGTAAAGACATACCCTGCCAGTTCAGTTTGCTTAAATCACACTCAAGAAACACCGTCTTTTCAGCGCTCACCGTCGTCCATATGACTTGACGCAGGTCAACACGAAAAAAAGTGAACTCAGACAAAAAGATATCTATAAATTGAGCCTGATTTAAGCAGGTTTGATACAACACCACCTGCTCCACAACACTGCGTTTAAAACATGCTGCCGTCAAATCCGTACCGTGAACCACCGTATGAGTTAAGTTGCAATCAGTAAGCTGTAATCCAGGCGCACTCCCGTTTAACCAGCTACTATGAGTCAGATCGCAAGCAATAAAACAAGCCCTTTCAAGATGGCAATCACTCCACGTGGTTTCCTTTAGCTGGCACTCCTGCCATAACACATCAATAAAACGGCACGCGAAAAAGCGTGTTTCGTCCAAGTTCACAGCTTCAAAATGACAGCGCTCAAACACCACCTGATCAAAACTCATAGCGGCTAAGTCATGCCCAGTAAAATGCAAACCGAACAGCGTTTGATCGTTAATCCCTTCGCCATATTGCGCCAAATCCACTACTTCTGTTAATTGCATGATTAGCGGCCTGTTTTGCGCTGAGGATAAATATTGGCTTGTTTTAGATACGCGTCATGTAAGGCGGTGCTGTCATCTAGGTGAGCCAAGCCCAAGTGGCTACGAAATAAATTAGCCTGCTTCAAGTTGGTATGCCGTAAGTCAGCGGCGGTAAAAATAGCATCGATAAACTGTCCTTGCGACAAATCGGTATGCGTCAACACCGCTGACGTAAAGTTAGCTCCTCGTGCCTGCACCCTAGATAGCTGAGCTCCGCTTAGCTCACACCGACTAAAATCGCACATGCTCACATCGCTATCGATAAAAGCCAACTCACGCAAGTTCATTTCGCGGAAAAAACACTGATACAAATGGCTCCTACGAAACCGACTGTCTTCTACCGTATTCTGATAATTCAATGCGCAGTTTTCCCATCTACTTTGCTCCCACAGCACATCGCTCCAAGAACCTAGTAAAAAACCGCTACCCTCGAGGTGGCATTGATGAAACTCCGTGTGCTGCCAGCGACACGACTGCCAGGTCAACTTATTCATCGTCATGCCCTCGAAGCGACAATCGTTCAGCATGACGTGATCGAACGAACACATAGACATCGAGCCGCCACACCAACGTGAATCTGACCACGTTTGCGTCTCAAGCATGAGCTCATGAAAATCACAATCCGCCCAATACGCGCCTTGCATAGACAGCTTTTCCCAGTCTGTTTGCTTAAAAACGCAGCGCGTAAACGAACTGTTGTTCAACTGAGTTAACGCAAGATTAGTATGCTCAAAATGACAATCGACAAACTGTGCATCCGCCAAATCAGCTCGCGCCAGTACGGCTCTATCAAAACGACAACGTTCAAAAATCGCACCGTGCAACACCACGTTTTCCATCCAGATATCGCTCAGATCTGCATCGCACACCTGCAAACCAGATAGGTCAGCACCACTCATGTCTAAATACTGGCAACTTTTCCCTTGTGTCAGTTGCGCTACTAAGCGCTGTTTACGTGCTTGGCTTTGCGCCGCGTTCAAACGATCAACCGGCCTTTGTTGCTGAGCCGAATGCAGATACATTTGGGCTTGTAAGGCATCCAGACGTTGCATGGGCTGGCCTTGTTGATCGTCCTGCAAGAACTCTTGCTGCAATGCTTGCTGCCACCCCTCTAGGGGCTCCGGCACACTATCTGCCTGCGCCAGAGCAGCAAGAATCTCTAACTGCTTGGCCTCGGGAAGCTGCCCCTTAGCCATTGCAGCAAGCAAGCCCGGCTTATCCTGCTCTAACACTCCGGTGATAGGCATAAACAGGTCAAACTGTGTCCGCACCGGCTTAGGCGGACCTTGTTCATCAAGCATGGCGCTTGCATGTTCCGCTTGGGCGAAAACCTCGCTAGGTAAGGCGCTAAACTCCTCGCCCCCCTCAAACTGTCCAAATTCGGTATGAACAGCGTCCATCTCTTGCAATACAACACCTTGCTGATGCTGCACATCACCTTGCATCCAACCGGACTCTTGCTCCTCCCACTCTTGGTGAGTAGGCGGGCCAACCAGCTCGAAAGGATAGTCATTAGCGTTGAAATTGGCGGCCCCCAGCTGTTCTTCAAGCTGCTGCAACGCATGGGCTCGGCTAGCCAACATTTTTCGCCAGCTAGGCGTGGAGTACAAATCAGGAACATCCAAACTCAATGCCCCCAGCAAATGCGCAGCCATCAACTGTTGATCCGCATCCATCAACAATCCGCCTTGTTCGGGGTCTAACCTTTGTTCCATCACCGAAAAATAATAATCGGCAGGTTTAGCACTCTCCTGGCCACATTCAAGCGCCGGCATCAGTACCCGTATATCAGCGGCATCGTGTTCTCGAACCGCCGTATTGCCATGAAATATCAACACAACACGCTCTTGATGGGGCAAGAACCACGCCGTACTCGCCCGTAAGGCAAGCTCCTCGTCTAAGGGTGCCGTGGAATGATCACGGCGCAGAAAACACCGTGCGCGCCAATTCGGCAAACGCCCCCGCCAGCAGGCATGCTCAGGATGCATATTCCAAAACGCAAATTCTGCCCCTAGCGGCACCTGCTCGCGTCCACACCAATGTTGATCGGGCTGCGCGACATTAAATAACAAGGGATTCATATCTGGAAAAAAACCTGGGAAATCGTATTTTTTCCATTTTTCAGAATAAGTACCCAAGTACTGATGCCGTTGTGGCCACTGAATATTCATGGGCCCAAAACCCGTTAACTGTGGCGCCTGAGTACGACGCTGCATACGTTGCTGTAGCCCCTCAACATTGGGCAGTGGCCATATACTTTGGCCCTTATCAAGTGGTCCGTGCCCTTTACCGTGGGGATTAAAAGCGTACTCCGGCCCACCAAAACTTCGCGCCCAGTTTAAGTCCATGATGTCGAACGGTTGGGCTTGACTAGCATGATGTTCATCAAGCCAATAGCGGTCGCCAAACACAAGGAGTTCTTTGCTGAGCTCGCCCACCTGAGCGCGAACAGCCAGTTGTGTTTTATCTGCACTATGATGGGTATAAGCACGCCCCGCGACTAAGAACTCGGGCACTTGTTTAGGCAACACGAGATCCAGCACACCATCACAATCCATTTCTGGTAAACACTCGCGCCATAAATTCATATCCGGCATCGCGCGGGCGGTATCACCCGATAAATCTGCTAGGACAATCACCGCCACACAAAGATAATGTTCGCCATGCCAACGATAAGGTCGGTAAAGCAAAGACTGCCTTAAAGGCTTAATAACCTTAATAGTCATAACGCAGCAACAGCAACATTTCCCCGACTCCCCATGGGTAAACAGCGTAGTTCTCTAGCATGCTTGGCCTCTCTTTTTCTTTTAAAAAACATCACCTTTAGTCAACCCCCACCTCACCGCAAGGCAGTGTATCGATTAAAAAAACATTATCTTTACGGGGGTCTTTCCAAACCACAACACACTTATTCGGCAACAACTTATCTGCCCACTCATATAAACCTAAAGCGCTGGCTTTTATTATTTTATCGTTCTGCTTATACTCAAAATCGACCTCAACAACGTCATCATCAAGTGCGCGTATACCGGTTTCCTTTGCCGCCAAAACTATCACTTTTTGCGGCACTCCTCCGACTTCTTGTATCTTTCTTATCATTTTATTCTGCATACAAAAAGGCCTATCTTTTATACCGCTTTTCACCATTGGATAACCAATTGCCATCATAATGAATAAAATCACAAAAAAAGATAATTGGTGATTTTCTGGTATTCCCAAAATTAAATAAGGTGAGCTGGAGGCCAGCAAAATGGTATACCAGAGTATAGCTGGTAGAAAACAAAACCAACCATCCAATTTACTCACCTTTCTTTTCTCAATGGCAACCATTTAATATCCATTTAAATAATCAATTCTTCTACCTGTAAGCTTATCAACACCTGTAGACTCAAGAAAAAATTATCAACACATTCGTCCTGCTTTCCAAAGCACCCACTTTTTTATTAATCCCGCTCATTTCTTTCTTCAATCCTTCTTTCTCGTTTTTTATGCCCGATACCTCAGACTGCAATGCGCTCAAATCCTTTCCCAAGGCCTTCACCTTATCTTCTTTCAATACTATCTTTTTCTTACTCCAGTTTAATTCGTAGTTAGATTTTGCATAATCCAATTTATGTCGAACGTACTTTCCTTCTGCACCGATCATTTGGCCGACAAAACCCATGGTATTAACCTGTGCCCCAACCACGTTGGTCACTAATCCAAAAAAATTACTTCTTCCTATGCTCTTTTTAATCGTATATTTGCTAAACTCTTCCCATAGGCTTTGGTAATTCTCGGTGCGCTTGCCTACGTAATTCACTATTTCATTGCCACCATACGTGACGTTGTAGTCATCTTTATAATGAACTGTGGTTACCCCATCGACGGTAATCTTCAAATTATTTTGATACTCGTAATTCGCTAAATCCTCTTTCGTACTGGTGTACTCCCCTTTAAAACGCTCCTGCAACGTAGTTAAATAGGTATGTTCAGCGTCAGCATGCACATCAAGTTTGTGTTGATCTAAATAGGTTTGCGTCACTTTCTGCTTAATGGTTTCGTCTAAGGTACCGTTCACCTTAAGCTCAAGATTGCCTTCTACGGTAATTTGCTCATTTCCTTGAATATCTATGGTGCTATTGCCGCCTACCTCTAGCCCTCTGTCTTGACCCACCTGAATCTTCTGCTCCTCGCCCACTGTCAGGTAGTGATTACCATCGATCTCAACATGCGCATCCACTTCCACACTTTGGAGTAAATTTCGCTCCGCATGCAAATGCACGCTTTCCGCTCCCTGAGCATCATCAAAAAGCAAAAAATTAGCGTTTGCAGCACTACCACCGCCAAACGAGCGACTAATAAAACCGGATTGCGTGGGCGAAGGCTGAAAGGCGGGAGCTTGCCTATCGTTATAAACTCTACCTGTTACTATCGGCCTGTCTGGGTTGCCCCCGATAAAATCAACAATGACCTCCTGACCAATACGAGGCGCCATCACCGAACCAAATCCGGCCCCCGCAGAATCATTTGAGACCCGTATCCAACAAGAAGAGTTTTCATCAGCGCGCCCATAACGATCCCACCGGAACAGCAGCTTGATACGCTGATACTCATCGGTATAGACCTCTTGTCCAGACGGGCCCGTGACAACCGCTGTTTGAGGCCCTTTAGTTTTAGGGCGTGGCGTTAACATAGGCGGGCGAAATGGCAGAGCAGCAGGCTGAGCAACAAACTCAAGGCGGTAGCTTCCGACGCCGTCACCTGAGAAATAGCCAGACTCGTTCAGAAAATAACGCACCTCCAGCAGTAGATAATCCTGTAAATCTGCCGTACGCGGACTATCACTTAAGGTGAAGGTGTAACCAGGAGCAAGAGCTCGGGTATTGGCGACTCCTTCAATACGCTGAGCAACGGATTGTGCCCCTTCCATACGAACGCGAGCATAATGCTCACCGTGGTCCGCTTGGATATACCCTGCTTGCCAGTCAAACACTTCTCGGTTGGCTTGCTGGATAGTCGTGGGAACCCGCCGCTGATGACGCAAACTGGCGGCGGACTTTTTAAAATCATAATCATCCAATACATATTCAACATCTGACAACTGCGTATCATGGCGCCACTGGGTAATGCTGGGTACATCACTTAACACATTATCATCACTGGGAAAGTAAGGAATACTGGCTTGCCAAGGTAAAACAAAATGACTGCTAGGGTCATCGCACAAAATTAAGGTGTGCCCTTGCTCACTATGCTCGAAGTAATAATAAATACCTTCTTGCTCCATCAAGCGATGAATAAAATTCAAATCACTTTCTTCATACTGCACGCAATAGTCGTAAGCCGTGTACTCGGCGCTCAGGCGTTTCTCGTAGTGATAGCCTGGATACGAGCCAAGCACCTCGTCTAGAATATCCACCACATTCATGTTCTGATAAATACGGCAATCTTGATTACGGCCCAAATACCATAACCAAGGTCGCAGGTACGCACGATACAGCGTTAAGCGACGCCCCCCTGTTTCCTGCCCTACATAAGAGAAACCCACAACCTCACCGTTCAAGTAACGCACTTGCCACGCGTCTACCTGGATAGCCAAGGTCATGCTCTGTCCTAGTATTTCGGCGGGCTGAAGATTACTGTTGCTGCTCAGCAAATCTAGCTCAAAATTAAATAGCGTAGACAAGCCTTCACTACCGTGCAGGTGTTTAAATAGCAGTTCTTGATCAGAGTTTGTGTGTACGCTAACTATACGGCTCATAGGAGTCTCCACTTTAGTCATAAAAATTCTAGGAATTCACTATGACAACTGGGTTAATTAGGACGTAACAATTGTCTACGAACAGGTAAGAAACACGCCACTAACTCACCCTGCCAAGCGTAAAGTTAAGCCAGCACTGGGGTTGCTTAGCCAACATCTTGATACAGCTAGGTTTCATCTTAGGTACGAGAAAATGGTTGGATAAAAGCTCCCCCTGCTGCTCATCCATTATTTAGTCAAATTAGTTTCATAATCGACTCGTACACTAATTAGCCTATGAGTTCGCAACAAGCACTAGATCGTTTATGGCAACAGCTAGCCGAACAGCCTTACGAATATGACCTATACGGTCTGGTGCGTAGGCTAGAAGCGCTTTACCAGCCTGTCCGCCCTTGGGGGCGCAATGCCTTACCCGAGCACGAGGCCATCAGGTTTGGGCAACTACCCTCCTTACAATTTGCCCCCTCTACGGTGCGTCATGCCCAGCAACAGTCTCCCTACCCCACCATAGAGATAAGTAGTTTCGGGCTCTTTGGCCCCAACGGGCCTTTGCCCTTGCATCTAACAGAGTATGCCCACGAACGCTTACATCATCACAAAGATCAAGCCCTACATGCTTTTTGTAATATTTTCCATCACCGTTTAATTAGCTTGTTTTATCGGGCATGGGCAGACCATCAAGCAGCTATCAGCCTAGAACAAAAAATCGACTCTTTTAGTATGCAGCTAAGCAGCTTGGCGCATACCAATGTCATTCCCCCAGAAATACCCAGCCACGCAGTTCATTATTACAGCGGCCTCTTAGCCGATAATCGTCGTCATGCGGAAGGCCTAACACAACTATTGCAAGAGTATTTTCAGGTGCCGGTGGGTCTACAAGAACACATCCCGCATTGGATACCGCTAGCCGAAACACAGCAATGGCGATTAGGGCAGCCCACCGCCTTGAACAAGCATATATTGGGTAAAAAAGTTCGCGATGCGCAGTACAAATTCCGTTTGATTCTAGGGCCACTTAGCTACCAGCAGTTTCTCGATTTTTTACCTAGCGCGCCTTATTTTTCTCAGTTGCAAGCGTGGGTGCGTCTGTATAGCGGCATAGAGCAAGCTTGGGAAGTGCAATTAGTACTCGATAAAAGCCAGGTGCCACCCATGCGGGTAAGTCAACAGCATGTCTTAGGCCGGAACACCTGGCTGGGTAAACGCCCTGCTAGTAAAGGACATGCCAACGAGCTCTTGCTACCCGGCGGTTAAGCGCGGCATTGTACCCGCCAATACCCTAGAAATAAAAAACCCGCCTCAGCATGGACGCTCACTGAGGCGGGTTATTTTGAAGTGGCAAAGTAAACCTTAAACCACTTTCACCTGCAAAGGCGCTAAGCCAGCAAAGCCGGCTTGCATCAGATCACCAGGCACAACCGGACCAACCCCGGCAGGTGTACCCGTAAACACGATATCACCCGCTTTCAGCTCAAACAGGCTAGACAAGTACGCTAAGGACTCTGGAATAGACCAAATCAATTGATTTAGGTCCCCCGTCTGGCGACGCTCACCGTTTACATCAAGGTAAATTTCACCTTTAGTTAGCTCGCCCACTTCGCTGCGTGGATACACGGGGCCTATAGGAGCAGATTGATCAAACGCTTTACCAACTTCCCATGGGCGACCTGCTTTCTTCGCTTCGCCTTGCAAGTCGCGTCGTGTCATATCTAAGCCCAGCGCATAACCCCAAACACACTTAGCTGCCTGCTCAGGGCTTAAGTCACGCCCACCGGCAGACAGCACCACCACCAGCTCTACCTCGTAGTGCAGATTCTGTGTACGAGGTGGATAGGCCATGGTTCCAACCTGATTTTCAGCCACATTGACTAAGGCGTCAGCGGGCTTACAAAAAAAGAAAGGATCTTCTCGGCCAGTAAAACCCATTTCCTGCGCGTGCTCCGCATAGTTACGTCCAACGCAATAGACGCGACGTACAGGAAAACGCTGATCACTGCCGTGGATGGCTAGTGTGCTCGCCTCGATGGGCGCAAACAGGGAGCTCATTGCGCTTCCTGAAAACGCTTAACGCCCGCCTCAACCTCTTGGCGTGCTTCTTCTAGGCCCGACCAGCCCGTAACTTTTGCCCACTTACCTTTTTCTAGGTCTTTGTAACGCTCAAAAAAGTGCTGTATACGGGCCAGCTCTTCGGGCGCTACGTCATCAGGGCTTTTGATATGACGGTATAAGGGGTACAGTTTATCGGTAGGCACTGCTAACAGCTTTGCATCACCACCACCTTCGTCTTCCATGTGCAAAATACCGATAGGACGGCATTTCACTACAGCGCCCGTTTGGATTGGGAAGGGAGCCATCACCAGCACATCGACTGGGTCTCCATCGTCAGAGACCGTTTGCGGAATGTACCCATAGTTACATGGGTAGTGCATGGCAGTCAGCATAAAGCGATCAACAAAAATGACACCGTCTTCGACTTCGTATTTCACGGGGTCCGAGTTTTGTGGAATCTCAATCACAACATTGAACTCGTCAGGTAATTTATCACCTGCTGTTACTTTGCTTAAGCTCATCGTAGGAACCTTCAAAAATAGACTAAGGGGTTAATCGTTAGCGCGTTGAGGACGGTCAGAGGTTTGGCTGAGGTCCACCCCCGGAATGGGAGCCGTATCAAAATACTCGTGTGCCTGATCAGGCTCAGGGCTGCTTATTTCGTCTGCAGATGGCGCCACAAGGGGAGCCTTAACCGGCACGGGGTGATTATCAGGAATACCACTGGCCACCGCACTGGCTGCATCGGGCTGGGTAACGCTGTACTGACTCACCGAGCCGTCTTCAGCTAAAGCATCGTAGACCTCGGGGTCCAAATGCGTTTGCGCTGCAGGTAATGCCCCTTTAGCAAACAATACCGGTAAAGTGCCTGCCACGGTCGAGGCCTTACGCCAATAGGCGATAGCTTCAGGCTGTCGGCCTAACGCATCGTACAAATTACCTAATAAAGCATAGCTACGTAAATCTTGCCGCAGCTTTAAACTACGCAGCAAATAATGCTCAGCTTGCCCCCACAGACTACTTGTGAGGCACAACTGCCCCAAAGCCGTCAATAAAATAGGATTATTGGGCTCGGTACGTAACCACTCTTCCGCTTTGGCCAAACGGCGACTAACATGTTCTGGGGAACACTGAGCGTAAGCGCCCAATAAGTCTGCATCAAAACTATGCTTAATCGCGGGCTCTAGCACCCGTGCTGCTTCCTCGTACTGTCCAGCGGCATCTAAAACTTGCGCGGCCTGCATCGCCACGGCGGGCAACAGCTTTTCATCGCTTTTCAAGTCTGACCACAGGGCCTTGAAATGCTCAATACCCCCGATGCGGATTCGCTCTGCGGCTGCCCAGGAAATGGCCTCTTGGGCTTCTTGTGCGTCAATCGCACTACGGCGCACCAACACCCGTGTTAACTCGTACACGCGATCATATTGCCCTAGTTGACGATAAGCGCGTTGCAATAAACGGGTGGCATGAAAATGACGCGAGCTCGCATCTTGTACTGGCTGCAATAAATCGACCGCTTTCTGCGGCTGGTTTTGATCTAAATACATTTCAGCCGCCGCCACCGCCGTCGCATCACTCAATAGGACATCTTCGGAGCTGGCCGTTCGGGCTAACTTTAACGCGTCATCACGACGTTGAAATTCACCTTGAAAATGGGCCGCACGAGCCACCGCTAAGGCAGCGACTACCTTACTGCGAATATTCTTTGTTTTGCCTACTAAGCGTGATAACTGACGCTCAGCCTCGTCATAGCGCCCCTCTAGGATATGAATCCAACCGTTCTCTAGCATTTCACGATCACGGTTCTGGGCTCGACGACTACGCCATAATCCGAAGCGGCCTGGCGCGTCAGTTAACCAACCTAGCAAACGCAGCAAAAAGTGTAGTCCGATGAATATCGCCAACACACTTAATACAAAAAACACTAAAGAAGAGCGCACAATATGGTGCGGTGTGACTAAATACACGTTTCCCGCATGTTCGCGCAACACCAGAGCCAACGCGACGGCGGCCACAAATAAAATAAGAGTCCAGAACCAGGTACGCATAGCTTTTCCTTATCCGGCAATCAGACGCAACAAAGCGCTCTGTGAACCAGCCTCGGGCTCTGTGGCTGGATTATCTTGCTCATCGTTAGCAGTAGGCTGGTCTGCCTGTGTATTGGGCGGGGTGTTGCCCTCTAGTCCGTCAAAAATATCAGGGGATGACTCAGCCGCCTGTTGTCGCAGCGACTCAATCGCCGCCAAAGTGTTATCGACCGTAGGCAAACGCGTTCCAATGCGCGTTTCCTGTAGCTGGCGTATCAAGCGCATCGCTTGCTGTACTTGAGGAGAGCTTTGATCGTAACGACGACTAACACGCTCATCTAAGGCGTCTAGCTCTTTTTGCCACAAGCCTGCTTGATTCATCATCATGGCAAGTTGTGCAGTCATCACGCGCAGACTCATATTCTCGCGAAAATTAGCGGCCTGCTCGGGCGACATCATTAACGCGGCGGTATCATCGACGCGACGTATCGATACAAATTGCCCTAAGTCGTGGCTCAGCGAACGCCAGGCTTGGACACCCCAACGCTTAGTCGTATTTAGGCTTCGCTCCCACCAATTGGCTTCCGCGCCTACTTGCTCAGGAACCGCCATCGTAGAGCCTTCAGTAATTGGCTCACCTTGGGCCCCTACAGCGACATCATCGGGCACTAATAAAGGCGCTTGAGCCAATAAACTGCCTAAGGTATCCAACTGGCGCGACAAACCATCCACATCAACCGCGGTCACAGCCCGTAAGCGCTCTAGGTCGCCGTTAATCGTCTGCTGTAACGAGGACAAGCGCGCCCGGTTTGCACGGGCTAGCTGAGCTTGGGCCGATTCGAGGGCGATAATAGCGTTGCCTACATTTCCGCCTAACATCAACTGCTGCTGCGCGATCGTTGCCAAGTGATCAATATCGTTGATCAGTATTAGGTCCGAGCCTTTATCTGTCAGCGCTTGAAAGGCTTGACTTAAATCTTGATATTGCTCTTTTGATTGCTCGTAAGAACTACTTAGCAAGGCTAGCTTTGCTCCTTGCTCACGTGCAATAACCGCCGCTTGCTCAGCCTGCTGTTGCGCTTGCCGTATCGCATTAGCATTACCCGAGAGTTGAGACTGCACCTCGGACTTCAACGTAGTAATGGTTTCGTTCTGATACCACAACCCTGCACCTGCTAAGGCAATCACCAGCACTAAAAGGCCATAGGCTGGAACTGCGCTACGAGTGCGCATAGGGGGCACATTCTGGCTACCACCTAAACTAGTAGGATTGCCGGACAGCGGCGGTGGCGTTGCTGCTTTTTTAGCAGTCGCCGCCTCGAACGGTTTTTCAGCCGCAGGGCCTGACCGAGCTTGGTCACCGGAGGTAACGGAGTCTGGCTTCTTATCTGTAGTGTTATCTGCTTTTTCTGTCATGACAAGATTGTATCCGTGTGTGGCTATTCAGGCGATAAAGACGCTAGGATAGCCTCGATAATGGAGTCATCGGTAGGCCTACACCTTTTTACCACTATGGCATGGTTCAAGCCCGCCTCCCACAGCACTTCTCGCAGCACCGATTCTATACGTGGATGTATAACAATAAAACAACTCTTTGCCCATTGCTCAAACAAACCCAGTTGTTTCACATTATAAGCAATCGCCCGCACACTTTCGGAACTGCTTAATAAACATATGTATCGGCTTTCCGCAGGCACCCCTCGTAAAGCCAAACGTTGCTCGTTCGACCACACAGCAGGCCCGCGAGTATAAACAGCAATTCTGTCTACTTCTAGCCCGGCTTGCTCAAACTGCTGCCCCAACCACTCTCTGCCTGTGTCCCCTCGTACAAGTAAGACTCGTCGCCAGCGTGAAAGATAGGGGTTTAAACAGGCCCATAACGCCTCGGAATCTTGCAAGCTATCCCTTGCCGCTGGGTACACCAATTGTTGCGCCTGCACCCCAGGCAAGCTCATTAACGCTTGAGCGGTAGCTTGCCCGACACAGGCAAGATAAGTGCTCGAGGCCAATATATCCCCGGCGCGGCGCATAGCCTCAAAATAATAGCGCGCCGCATTACCGCTTACAAATACCAACGCATCATAGTCTTGAGGGGGCCGGTAAGCATCTACTTGCCCCCAACGCCCCCGTAGCTGCAAGCCAGGCACCACCACGCTAGCAATCCTTAACTGCGCCAATCGATCCGCCAACGATTCATTGCGGCCGGCAGGACGAGTTAATAATACCGTGGCAGGGATACTCATGCAGAAGTATCGGCTTGCTCAGACAAAATACGGGTAAGAATAGCTTGTGCGCCTTGATCTTTGAGATCTTGAGCCAAAGCCAAGCCTAGCTCTTCAGCTTGAGCGGCTGGCCCTGTACGTTGGGCACGATACACGCGGCTACCGTCGGGTTCGGCAACCAAGCCTTGTATATGCAACTGACCGTCTTGCAACGTAGCGTAGGCAGCAAGTGGCACTTGGCAAGATCCACCCAAGGCACGTGATACCGCACGCTCGGCCAATGTGCAGGCAGTGCTGCTAGCGCAGGCTAATGGTGTCAGCCATTGAGCCACATCAGTGCGACTGGCGAGTATCTCTATGCCCAATGCGCCCTGCCCTGCGGAGGGTAAACTATCTTCTACAGACAGATGAGAACGTATGCGAGACTGCAAGCCCAAGCGGCGCAAGCCTGCAGACGCCAGAATAATGGCGTCATATTCGCCTCGGTCTAGTTTGCCCAAGCGCGTGTCCAAGTTACCACGCAGTGGTTTAACCTGAAGATGAGGATATCGTTCGCGCACCTGAGATTCACGCCGCAAACTTGAAGTACCCACTATCGCCCCAGCGGGGAGATCGGCCAAACTTTGGTAGTGAGGCGATACAAAAGCATCGCGCGGATCATCACGCTCGGTAATGACAGGCATGGCAAACGGTGCTTGTAGCTGCACCGGTACATCTTTAAGGGAATGCACGGCTATATGAGCACGACCGTCCAGCAATGCTGTTTCCAGCTCTTTAACAAACAAGCCTTTGCCACCCACCTTAGACAAAGTGCGATCAAGAATAATGTCGCCCCGAGTGGTCATTTCTAATAACTTAACCTGACAATCAGGATAAAGCTCAAGCAGGCGCGCACGTATGTGTTCTGCTTGCCATAGGGCTAATCGGCTAGCGCGGGTAGCAATAATAAGTTCTGAAGGTGTGGCTGACATGCATTATCCGGCGAAGTAGCGCGCAATCAAAGAGGCTACTATGCCTAGGATAGCCAAAATGCCTAAGCCCTGTAATAAAGACAGGCCTTTTTCCTGATTCTTGGCCTCGGAGGATTTGAAAATCGCCATGGCTAATATTCCTTTATGTAAATACTACATCAGCGCACCACGCAAGCAGCACACTATAAAACAGCTTTATCTCTGGTAATTCATCTATTTTAACAGGCTCCACTCTCGCTGCCCATGTACGCCATACAAACTTGCGGTACATCAAGCCTACCAGAGCAAGGGCAATACGATTCAAAGAATCGCTCACCTTCAATAACACATTTATTCAGGCTTACACTAAGCAGCCACCGAGATATGACCCAATATCGCCTGCAACAAACCGGGGAAACGACCCTCCATATCCGCCACTCGGAGCGAATTCATGTGTGTAGTACCCACGCGATACGTGCATACTAAGCCAGAGTCACGTAAAACCCTAAAATGATGGGAGACACTAGACTTCGGTCGCCCCCCGTCCAAATCTCCACAACTAGCTTCTGGCACATGAGCCAAACGATGCACAATTTCTAGCCGTACAGGGTCACTAAGCGCATACAGCACACGCTCTAATACGAAATCAGCAGGGTCGGGATGTTTGAATGGTCTCATAACTTAATTCTACCTTGCTACTTGTCGCCCTTCTATAGTTCGATTATTATCGAAATATAGAACTAATCAATCATTCGTCCATCCTACCAGCACAACACAGGAAGTACCCATGTCCGCTCTCTTTCAACCCTTTACACTCAAAGCCATCACATTACGCAATCGCATCGCTGTGCCCCCTATGTGCCAATACTCTGCACTGGACGGCAAAATTAATGAGTGGCATTACAACAACTATGCCGGTATGGCGCGTGGCGGTGCTGGTCTGGTTATCGTCGAAGCAACAGCGGTAGCCCCTGAAGGCCGCATCACCCCTTATTGCGCCGGTATCTGGAGTGATGAGCTTGCCCAAGCATTCATCCCAACCGTAGAAGCCATTAAGCAGCAAGGAGCCGTGCCAGGCCTACAAATCGCTCACGCAGGCCGTAAAGCCAATGCTCATAAACCCTGGGAAGGCGACGACCATATCGCGGATGATGATCCCTTAGCTTGGCAAACCATTGCCCCTTCTGCCTTGGCCTTTGGCGGCAAACTAAGTAAAGTCCCCAAAGAAATGAGCCAAGCCGATATTCTACGAGTACAACAGGATTTCGTCGCGGCGGCACGGCGGGCACTCGAAGTAGGCTTTGAATGGTTAGAGTTGCATTTTGCGCATGGTTACCTAGCACAAAGTTTTTTCTCCATACACTCCAATCAACGCCAAGACAGTTACGGCGGTAGTTACGAAAATCGTAGCCGCTTTCTACGTGAAACCTTTGCTGCCGTCCGTCAGGTTTGGCCCGAGCACTTGCCATTAACCATACGCTTTGGCGTGCTAGAGTTCGACGGTAACGATGAACAAACCTTATCAGAATCTATCGACTTAACTCGGCGTCTAAAAGAAGATGGGCTAGATATGCTCAGCGTCAGCATCGGCTTCAGTACACCCAAGGCAACCATCCCGTGGGCACCCGCTTTTTTAGGCCCTATTGCCCAGCGCGTGCGCCAAGAAGCGGGGATCCCTGTATCTTCAGCTTGGGGGTTCGGCGTGCCCGACATTGCGGAAAATGCAGTTAGCGCTGAGCAGCTAGATGTCGTAATGGTAGGTAAAGCGCACTTAGCCAATCCACACTGGGCTTACTTCGCAGCCAAAACGCTGGGAGTAGACCGCGCTTCGTGGACGCTACCTGCCCCTTATGCTCATTGGCTGGAGCGCTATTAACCGTAGCCAAGCAGTTGTAGACTAGGCGTAAAAAAACCGAAGCTTAGCAACAAGCCAAGCTTCGGTTATCCACTACAAGCGTGGTTTTTTAGCGCTTATGGTGCTATTACAGTACCGACTTTAGCAACTTGCCCATTTCGGATGGGTTGCGAGTAGTACGAATACCACACTCTTCCATCACTGCTAGTTTTGCATCAGCCGTATCGGCGCCGCCAGAGATCAAGGCACCTGCGTGACCCATACGCTTTCCGGGAGGCGCTGTCACACCAGCGATAAAGCCCACTACAGGCTTAGTCATATTATCTTTCGCCCACAACGCAGCGTTCACTTCGTCTGGACCACCGATTTCACCAATCATAATGACCGCGTCAGTGTCTGGATCGTCGTTAAACATTTTCAATACGTCGATATGCTTCAGACCGTTAATGGGGTCGCCACCAATACCAACGGCACTGGATTGTCCCAAACCTAGCTCAGTAAGCTGAGCAACGGCTTCGTAGGTCAGAGTACCGGAGCGGCTGACCACACCAATACGACCTTTACGGTGAATGTGGCCTGGCATAATACCAATCTTGATTTCTTCTGGAGTAATCAAGCCTGGGCAGTTAGGCCCCAACAGCAAGGTTTTACGATTTTCCGCACGCATGCGATTACGCAGCTCCAGCATATCGCGCACTGGAATACCTTCGGTAATGCAGATAGCCAAATCCAGGTCGGCTTCTACCGCTTCCCAGATAGCTGCTGCCGCACCTGCTGGTGGTACGTAAATAACAGAAACCGTCGCACCTGTGGCCGCTTTAGCATCAGCAACAGAGGCGTAAATAGGAATGCCTTCGAAATCTTCGCCGGCACGTTTAGGGTTAACACCTGCTACGAAAGCAGCTTCGCCATTACCGTACTCGCGGCACATACGGGTATGAAACTGGCCAGTTTTACCAGTAATACCCTGAGTGATCACTTTCGTATCTTTATTGATCAAAATTGACATTTGTTCTTCCTCAACCTTTACTTATTTGGCAGCGGCGACAACAGCGGTTGCTGCTTCAGCCATAGTGTCCGCGCTAATGATGGGCAGACCGGAGTCAGCCAGCATCTGTTTGCCCAACTCTTCGTTGGTACCTTTCATGCGCACCACCAAAGGTACGTTCAGGTTGACGGCTTTACACGCAGCAATAACGCCTTCTGCAATCACGTCACAACGCATAATGCCACCAAAAATATTGACCAAAATGGCTTTTACGCCTTCGTTAGCCAACATGATTTTGAAAGCTTCTGTCACTTTCTCTGCGGTGGCACCACCCCCTACGTCCAGGAAGTTAGCAGGCTCACCACCAAACAGCTTAATCGTATCCATCGTGGCCATCGCCAACCCAGCGCCGTTTACCAAGCAGCCGATATTACCGTCAAGCTGAATGTAAGCAAGATCAAACTTACTGGCTTCTACCTCAGCGGGATCTTCTTCGTCTAAGTCACGCAAAGCCAAAATCTCTGGGTGACGGAACAACGAGTTGCTATCAAAGTTGAACTTTGCGTCCAAAGCAATAATGTCGCCGGAGCCAGTCAAGATCAATGGGTTGATTTCAGCCAACTCTGCATCGGTTTCCACATACACTTGATACAATTTTTGCAACTGATCAGCGGCTTTAGCCACGGAGGCTTCAGGTACACCAATACCACGGGCCAGGTTTTCTGCTTGCGCTGTCGTCAAGCCTGCTGCGGGGTCTACGAATTCTTTCAGAATGGCGTCTGGGTTTTCCTCAGCCACTTCTTCAATTTCCATTCCGCCTTCTTTGGAAGCCATTACACAAACGCGCTGTGTGCTGCGATCGGTAACAATACCCAAATAATATTCTTTCTGAATGTCCGCACCTTCTTCAACGAGCAAGCGACGCACTTTCTGACCTTCTGGGCTAGTCTGATGCGTGATCAGTTGCATACCCAAAATTTCGTCAGCTATTTCGCGCACTTCTTCAATTGAACGTGCCAACTTCACACCACCGCCTTTACCGCGACCACCTGCGTGAATTTGTGCCTTAACTACCCACACCTTGCCGCCTAATTCCTGAGCTGCCGCGACAGCCTCGTCGACGGAGAAGGCAGGAATTCCGCGTGGCACAGCAACGCCGTACTGCTTTAGCAGCGCCTTGCCCTGATATTCGTGAATTTTCATTTGTTACCTGTCAGTCTAAAGAAAAAAATGTGCAGTCCCAGACCTAGGCCTGATACTGCAGAACTAAAAATCAACTTACTCCTTTGGTGTCGGCTTTCCGATACCAAACGGGATAGTGTTCTTTTACCACCGGTCCGCTAAGGCGCAGAGCATGACAACCGTCAAGCTGGAATGGCTGTTTATCAGTGTGGTTACTCTCTGCTTCTCGCTGTTTTCTACGTTTGCCTGCCATGGTCTGTATGGCTACAGTAGGTAATACATAGGACAATTCTGTCAAATGGCTACACCCGGCTGCACGGTGAAAACGCTCTTTTACCCTGTGCCTAAACTGCTTCAGTAAATTAAGGCCAACCAGCTTCTGGTAATCGGGGGCAATAGCGCTGCATTGGGAACCATATGGCGCGGCTTCATAAGCCGCGACCGCAGCAACAATATTGAATTCATCATCTATCGTGACTCGTAACGTTATGTCATGCACAGGCTCGCCAGCATAACGGGTCATGCCATCATGCAAGGGAAAGTCATAGGCTTTCACGTCTTGCAGCTCCGCATCCAAATCCCACAAGCCATCGCTGCGGCTATAGGCCTGCACACGGATATTACGGGTATGTATCGCTTCACGGGATACGTCTGGAAGTGGCAAAGGCATTGAATTTTTTACGTTAATACGAATTCACAAGGTACCAAGTATAGCGCAGCTCGTATTATCAGTATCACTGTTTAGCTAATAGAGCGCAGATAAGACACAGTACGTTATTACCTACACATGGGCTAACACGCCCCCAAAACACGTAGCATACTCTTTTCTTGTCGGATAGAAAAACCCCCGCTACATCGGATGATAAAACAGGGCTTTTCGCTAACGTTAACCTAAACCTCACGTCGGCTCTGACTGTTTATCCATGAGCGAGCCACTCAAATAATAAGGAGTCATCAACATATAGCCAAAAGCCATATAGATAGGGTCCACAAAACAGCCTATTTCACGGTTCAGTTAGTACAATAGAGTGAAAAAAAATCAAACCACCCACTCCAAACATGAGACCTACTCATACTATCCGCCATGCTTGAAATCCGCCATCTGGAAACCCTCACTGCCATCCGCGACACGGGGAGCCTACAAGAGGCCGCCGAACGTCTGCACGTTACGCAATCGGCCTTATCTCATCAATTACGCGACCTAGAAGAGCGTCTGCAAGTACAACTGTTAAATCGCCGCACTCGCCCCGCCCGCCTCACTACAGCGGCTTTTCGCATCTTAGCCCTAGCCGACGAAGTATTGCCGCGTATACGTACCACCGAGCGCGAACTCAAACGTTTAGCGGCTGGACATACGGGCCGCTTGCACGTAGCCATTGATTGTCACTCGTGTTTTCAATGGTTAATGCCTGCTTTAGACGCATTCCGAGAAAAATGGCCCGACGTGACCTTGGACTTGTCCGCGGCCTTTTCCTTTGCGCCTCTGCCCGCCCTCATCCGAGGCGACCTTGATGTCGTCATCACCTCTGACCCCCAACCTCTAGACGGGATAGAGTACGTGCCGCTATTTCGTTATGAGCTTGTGTTAGCCATTGCCAGCACCAATCCTCTGGCACAGTATCGCTACATCGAACCTGTACAATTGCAAGACCAAACTCTTATTACCTATCCCGTAGACCGTAATCGCCTAGACATTTTTACCGAATTCCTAGACCCAGCCGCTACCGAGCCTGCTGCAGTACGTCAAGCTGAGCTCACTCCTATGATTATGCAGCTAGTGGCCAGCCAGCGAGGCGTAGCCGCCCTACCTAACTGGGCTGTCACCGAGTACATGAGCCACGGCTGGCTACGCACCGCACAACTAGGCGAACAAGGAATATGGCGCAATTTATATGCCACCGTACGCACAGAAGACCTGGATGCAGATTATTTACAGGCTTTCTTGCAGCAGGCGCGTAAAACCAGTTTTCAAACCTTAAAAAACATCGAGCAACTACCGTATACGCCTTAGTAAAGGAAGCGCTGATCTCTTGGCGGCGTGTCTGTTAACGCTCAATACACGCTTCGTTACCTGAGCAAAACCTTAATCGTCGTCCTGCTGACTACTAGCAATAATTTGTTGTAACACCCGCCCGGAGAAGCCTCGGCTCGCCATAAACCTGTATTGCCGAGCATGCTCTTTAGCATCTGCAGGGGCTTGATTGAACTTCTTTTCCCACACCTGCTTGGCGCGTTCAAATTCAGTGTCCTCGAGCTCGGCGCGTAAATCTAAGGCCTGCTCTTCAGACACACCATGCTGGCGCAGTTCTTGCAGGATGCGTTGTGTGCCTAACTTGGAGGCACGGCGATTCAGCAAACTACGAGCAAAGCGCTCGGTAGAAAGCCATTTTTCTTGTTCTAACCAATTTAATAAGGCATCGAGCTCGGTCTCGGACTGTGCATGTGGCGCTAATTTACGTGCAAGCTCTTGCCGAGAGTGCTCGCGACGAGACAAAAACTGTATTGCCCTAGCCTTCAAACTGGGCCCTGAGCGAGTTTTCCCAGGCCGGCCTGCTAGAGCATCGTTGTTATTATCGCCCCCGACAGAGGGGCCTGATGAACGAGAACGAATAAATTCGTGAGACGAGCCCTGGGTACTGGGCTGCTTTTTTCGAGCAGCTAAGCGTTCCAGTATTTCTTCTGGATCAGTTTCAAAGGGCTCGTCATCTATCATGGTCGTTAAGCGAGATCAGCCTCGTCTGTGGGAGCCTCTTTGGCAGAGGGAGTTGCGGGTGCCGCTGCGGCAACAGATGCCATTTGTGCCACACCGAACTTATCACGCACTAGATTTTCGATTTCACGGGCCATAGCAGGATTCTCGCGCAAAAACTCACGCGCATTATCTTTGCCTTGCCCTATGCGCGTACCTGAGTAGCTATACCAAGCGCCGGCCTTGTCGACAATGCCTGCTTGAACCCCCAAATCAATGATTTCACCCAAACGCGAAATTCCTGAGCCGTACATAATGTCGAATTCGGTCTGTTTAAAGGGCGGAGCCACTTTGTTTTTTACTACTTTAACGCGAGTTTCGTTACCGATGACTTCATCGCCCTTTTTGATAGAGCCAATACGACGAATATCCAAACGCACCGAGGAGTAAAATTTCAGTGCATTACCACCCGTGGTAGTTTCGGGGTTGCCAAACATTACACCGATTTTCATGCGGATTTGGTTAATGAAAATAACCATACAGTTGGCGCGTTTAATGGTGGCAGTAAGCTTACGCAAAGCTTGGCTCATGAGACGTGCTTGCAAGCCTGGCAAGCTATCACCCATATCACCTTCAATTTCAGCCTTGGGCGTTAAGGCGGCCACTGAGTCGATGACGATCAGATCGACCGAGCCCGAACGCACTAAAGCTTCGGTAATTTCTAGGGCCTGCTCGCCCGTATCAGGCTGAGAGATCAGCAAATCTTGTAGGTTTACCCCCAGTTTTTGGGCATACTGCACATCAAGAGCATGTTCAGCATCAATAAAGGCACATGTACCATTTATTTTTTGCATTTCGGCAATAACTTGCAAGGTAAGCGTCGTTTTACCCGAAGACTCCGGCCCGTAAATTTCAATAACACGCCCCCGTGGCAGCCCCCCTACCCCTAAAGCAATATCAAGCCCTAACGAGCCCGTAGACACAACCTGAATGTCGTGTTCGACGTTATCATCGCCGTAGCGCATGACTGAGCCCTTACCAAACTGCTTTTCGATTTGCGACAACGCGGCGGCCAAGGCTTTGGAGCGTTCCGAGGCTAAAGCTTTGCTGTTTTTATCGTTCATGAAGAATCCTTGACTGTGGGTTGCCCTATACACATACCGTACTTATGTAGGGGAGTAGTTTCGTATTATCGCATTAAATTGTACTGTATAAATAAACAGATATCTAGTATTGACTGTTATCAACCATCGTAATTCCCTAATGACCTTCCTAGCAGCCTGTGCGAAAATAGAAAACTTGTTTCTTAACAAAGGTTTATATCCTAAACATGCGTATTCTTATCGCCGAGGACGATAGTATTTTAGCCGATGGACTTTCTCGTTCCCTGCGCTACGAAGGCTACGCGGTGGACGTCGTCCACGATGGAGTAAGCGCGGACTCGGCTTTACAACTCCAAAACTTTGATCTGCTTATCCTAGATTTAGACCTGCCCCGCAAAAAAGGCTTAGATGTGCTGCGTGCCATACGCCACCGCCAAGATGGTATCCCTATTCTAATTTTAACGGCCAGTGACACCATAGAGCTACGCGTCCAAGGCCTAGACTTGGGCGCCGATGACTACATGAGCAAGCCTTTTGCTCTGTCCGAACTAGAAGCCCGTGTACGCGCCTTAACTCGGCGCAGTCAAGGGCAAAGCAACACCTTACTTAAACATAAAAAACTAAGCTTCGATCTGACAGGCAGAATAGCCTACATTGATAACGTACCGCTTGAACTGTCGGCCCGGGAAACTAATTTGCTGGAAATTTTTCTCTCGCGCAGTGGGCGCTTGATTAGCAAGAACCAATTTGTCGACTTGCTCTGCGAATGGGGGGAAGAGGTCACCATCAATGCCATCGAGGTCTATATCCACCGCTTACGTAAAAAACTCGAACCCAGTGGCGTGCGTATCATGACCGTGCGTGGCTTAGGCTACTGTCTGGAACCGGATAAGTCTGACCTTGAAAACGTCTAAACCCTTAGCCTGCGCCACAAAAAGCAAGCCCGCGCGCCGAACCTTATTAAGCAAAATTTTGCTATGGATCTTTGGCCCTCTGTTTTTGCTTTGGACTATTGGCATCGTCGTTACCTACTTCATTGCTCAGCATATCGCCAATTCACCGTACGACAGGCCTTTATTACAGCAACTTGAACTGATACGCACCGAGATTGCCCAGCAACGCGTAGACCAGCCCATTCATTTATCGGCCGCAGCGCGCACCGTCTTGCGCTTGGGCAGCGATGAGCCTATTTACTGGCAAATTTGTGATGACGACGGCCTCCCTATTGATGGTAACGCTGCCTTACCCGTTCCTAGTCACTGGGAGTACGAAGCCAATGTCGTACGCTTTCAAGATACACTTTATAACGGGCAAAGCATACGCATGGCGTATGTATGGGGCGGGCAAGACAATCAGGGCAAAACTTACCTGGCACAAGTCGCGGAAAATAATCAGCATCGCGCTATGCTGCACCATGAAATTCTTATTGGGATGCTCACCCCTCAGTTTATTTTAGTGCCGTTGGCAGCCCTGCTTGCCGGACTGGGCCTAACACATGGACTTGAACCACTGAATGCTTTGCAAGCCCGCCTGCGAGCACGCTCTAGCCAAGACCTCTCTCCCATTAACCATGAGCAAGCCCCTGCAGAAATAGTGCCCTTACTTGAGGCCATGAATGATTTGCTGCAACGTCAATCGGCACTGAACGCCGCCCAGCGGCGCTTTGTGGCGAATGCCGCGCACCAGTTAAAAACGCCTTTAGCTGGCATTCGTACTCAAGTAGAACTAGCACAGAAAAAACAAGCCCCCACCACCAGTGCACACACTCTTGAACAACTATTGCAGGGTTCCGAAAGAGCCACTCGTTTGGTCAACCAAATGCTCATGCTAGCGCGAGCCGAGGCGGGTGAATTGGCTCAATGGCATGAGTTAAACCTAATTGATTTAAATGTACTCGCTGCTCAACACTTAGAACATTGGTGGCCTCAGGCCCTTGATAAACACATGGATTTAGGGCTTGAGCCCTCGCCCAGCCCCGCCTGGGTGCGGGGCGATAGCTTTATGGTGGGTGAGATGCTCAACAACCTAATCGAAAATGCACTGCTCTACACGCCACCCGAAGGAAGTATTACCGTCACGGTTGGTACTGAGCAACACCACTGTTGGCTCGAAGTTCAAGACTCTGGCCCAGGCATCCCGCCAGAGCTGCGCAGCAAAGTTTTTGACCGCTTCTATCGTATTTTGGGCACCCACACCGACGGTAGCGGCTTAGGGCTATCTATCGTGCAAGAAATTGCCGAGCTTCATCAAGCCCAGGTGGTATTTATCGATAAGCCGGCCTCGCTTACCCAGGGAAACTGCTTACGCATTGTGTTCCCCTCTGCCCAGCCACTGCACACATGACTGCCCTCAACCGTTCAATCCCTACTGCCCCTGATCAGGTCCAGCACATGCGGCGTGAAGATCGCAAAGTGCTGTTCGCTTCATCATTAGGCACCATGTTTGAGTGGTACGACTTCTACCTTTACGGCTCCATGGCCGCCATTATTGCCGAGCATTTCTTCTCGGGGGTAAACCAAACCGCGGCATTTATCTTTGCCTTATTGGCGTTCGCCGCTGGCTTTGCAGTACGTCCACTCGGCGCTCTGGTTTTTGGCCGTATTGGCGATATGGTAGGGCGCAAATACACATTTTTAGTCACTATTTTGCTCATGGGGCTCTCCACATTTCTGGTAGGAGTACTCCCCTCGTATGCCTCTATTGGCGTAGCGGCCCCTGTGTTACTCATTGTTTTAAGATTGCTGCAAGGCCTAGCCATGGGAGGCGAGTACGGTGGTGCTGCCACCTATGTCGCCGAACACGCACCACAAAAAAAACGCGGATTTTATACTAGCTGGATACAAACCACGGCCTCGGTAGGCTTGCTCTTATCGCTATTAGTCATCATGGCTGTGCGCTCCTTGCTCGGCGAAGCAGACTTTTTAGCCTGGGGTTGGCGCATACCTTTTCTCCTCTCTGTCGTCTTACTGCTTATATCCATCTGGATACGCATGCACTTGAATGAGTCGCCCGCGTTTCAACGTATAAAAGAAAGCGGTACCTTGTCTCATGCCCCCATAACCGAGTCCTTTGGGCGCTGGAAAAACCTGAAGATAGTGCTGTTGGCCTTATTTGGGCTGACGGCAGGACAAGCAGTCGTGTGGTACACAGGGCAGTTCTACGCCCTCTTCTTTTTGACTCAAGCCTTAGGCGTCAATCCGAATCAAGCCAATATTATGCTGGCACTGGCTTTACTATTGGCGGCCCCTTTATTTGTCGTGTTTGGCTGGCTCTCGGACAAGGTTGGGCGCAAGCCCATTATCCTTACCGGATGTCTATTGGCCGCACTCAGTTACTACCCTGTTTTTCAAGGCTTAGCTTACTTTGCTAACCCAGCATTGGTAACCGCCCAAAAGACGTCACCCGTAGTGGTTTATGCCCACCCTCAAGACTGCTCCTTTCAATTTAATCCTGTCGGCACCCACGCTTTTACCAGCTCATGCGATCTCATCAAGGCCTATCTTGCCAGCCGCTCTATCCACTATCGTAATCAGGCCTCCCCTGCGGGCAGCTTGGCCTCGGTGACCATCGGCGATCAACACATTGTGTCCTTTGAAGGCAAAGACTTAAGTCGCTCGGCCTTGGCACGCCGCTCCGAACAACTACACCAAGACTTAACCGCCGCACTACACGCTCAACATTACCCAGACCGTGCCGACCCAAGCAGAATCAATTACGTAGGCATAGTAGCCTTGCTCACTTTTCTAATCAGTTTAGTCACGATGGTCTACGGCCCCATCGCTGCTATGCTGGTAGAAATGTTCCCTATCCGTATTCGCTATACCTCGATGAGCCTTCCCTACCATATTGGCAACGGTTGGTTTGGTGGTTTTTTACCTCCCCTTTCCTTTGCTATTATTGCAGCCAGCGGCAATATTTATGTGGGGCTTTGGTATCCTATCGGTGTCTGCCTGCTTACCGTCGTTATAGGCACGTTTTTTGTCCAAGAGACCCGCCACAACGACATCAATGCTTAAGTATTGCCATTGCGACAGCTTGTAAGGCTTACTGTCAAATCTATTTTTAAGCGTACAATCATAGGCCGACTCGCGGCACAGTTTACCCCTGTCCTTTTTCGTCAACGCTCCTCTAGGGCTATACGCTATACCTACTATGTGGTTCAAAAATCTACGTATCTACCGTTTATCTCCGACTTGGCAATGCAGTGCCCAAGAGCTAGAGCAAGCTCTTGAAAAACACGCTTTTACGCCTGGCTCTAGTCAGGACCCTCTAAGCTTAGGTTGGGTTAGCCCCCTTGAGCAAGGCGGTTTAGTCCACGAAATTAACGGTCAATACCTGATCGCTCTACGCGCTGAAAAAAAGCTGCTCCCCGCCAGTGTTATTAATCAGTTTGCCCGCGAAAAAGCCCGTGACATAGAAGAACAACAGGGCTACAAGCCTGGCCGCAAACAAATGAAGGAAATCAAAGAGCAGATCCTTACCGAGCTGCTTCCGCGCGCCTTTGCTGTCGCGCGCGACACCCGTGTCTGGCTAGACATGAAAAACAAATGGCTAGCCATTGATGCGGCTGCCACCGCAAAAAGCGACGAAATACTTGGCTTATTAGCAAAATCTGTCGAACCCTTCCCCGTCTTAGCGTTGTACACGGAACAGTCTCCCGGCGCGGCAATGACGCAATGGCTCGTGGACGATGAAGCTCCTGGTAATTTCACTATCGACCAAGACACCGAACTGCGCTCCACAGGTGATAGCGGAGCGGCAATCCGCTACGTAAAACAAAGCGCTGACCTAGATGAAGTGCGCAAACACGTTGCAGCGGGTAAACAATGTACGCGCCTAGCCATGACCTGGGCGGATCGTATCTCCTTTGTGCTAACCGACGCCTTCGAAATCAAACGTGTCGCCCCCTTAGACATCCTGACCGAGAAACAGGATGTAATGTCAGCGAATGACCAAGAATTATTCGATGCAGACTTCACTCTAATGAGCGCCGAGCTAGCAAAGCTAATTAGCGAACTGGTTGATGCCTTAGGAGGCGAACGCCAAGCCTAAGTGCTTATTGTTTTTCAGGGCCACCGGCCCTGAAAACTCTCCCACTACATACACCCTTTCCCTCACCACGCCTTAGCGCTGCCCTATAAGCAACGCGCAGGAGTCTTCATCTTGATTTTTGTCTTCCGCCGCGATGAGGTTCTATTACAGAGCCCTGCTTATCATGCTGAGCATCAACCTATACTACCTGGCCCAGACTTACAGGCCAAGCTAGGGCTAGACACCAGCCAATGGCAAATAGTATGGCCAGGGCAAACTGCCCAACTATGTACCAAGCTTGCCGCTGACCATCCCGCCCCTGACGGCTATGAATTCCATAAGCTGCGCACCGTGATTCACCACGCTGGCACGCAGGGGGGAGTGCTCAGCCGAGCAGCACAAGTTGCCGAGTGGGCACGTAGCCACCGATACTGCGGCGTATGTGGCACCGGTATGCAGCAATCTAGCACAGAGCTTTGTTTCCATTGCCCGGGCTGCGGGTTTAGCGCCTATCCTCGCATTTCACCCGCCATGATGATTTTGATTAAACGGGACAACAAAGTATTGCTGGCTCGCCATTCACACTACGCCACCCAACGCTATTCAGCCTTAGCTGGCTTTGTCGAGGCGGGCGAAAGCCTAGAGCAAACCATCCATCGCGAAGTCATGGAAGAGGTGGGCCTTAAGGTCAATAACATACGTTATTTTGGCAGCCAATCTTGGCCTTTCCCCCATTCATTGATGGTCGCCTTTACGGCTGACTATGAAGCGGGAGATCTCTGTTTACAAGCCGACGAAATCAGCGATGCCCAATGGTACGGCCCCAACGATGCACTACCCGAAATTCCAGGTAATGATTCCATTGCTGGGCGTTTAATTAGGGCCAACCTACCCCATGCCCCCATTGATGCGTAAGGCTGTACGTACCTCTTTAAGCCTCATCAAGCACTAAGCAAAGCATAAGTCTAGTCAGCAAATACGATACACTTTTAACGTGTCCCTGCCGCTACCTAGCCTTATGCGCCCCTCATCATCCTTAAGCCAAGCCAAACGCCGTGCCAATGCTTTATTGCTGGCTGCCTTAGCCGGCTTTCTGCTGACTTCACTCTTACCTATTAACCCTTGGACGGCTTTTTGCAAAGCAGTATCAGAGGCTGCTTTAGTAGGTGCTTTGGCAGATTTGTTTGCGGTAACGGCGCTATTTCGGCGCATTCCTATCCCTTGGCTTAGCCGTCACACCGCAGTGATTCCGCGCAACAAAGATCGCATTGGAACTAACCTAGCCCTATTTGTAGAGGATAAGTTTTTAAGCAAAGACACCTTGTTGTTGCTCATGCGTCAACATGATCCTGTACAGAAAGTGGCCCATTGGTTAGCGCAAGAAAGCAACGCACGCCACATTAGCGATTTACTAAGGCGTGCCCTCATTGGTGCTTTAGAAATCAGCGACGATCAAGAAATTCAAAAATTTATCCGACAAAGCGCTCATACGCTTATTGATCAGCTAAATCTTGCCGAGTTAAGTGCTCATATGCTGGAACAACTGGTTAAAGATGGGCGCCACCAAGAGCTTTTAGATGCCTGTATCGTGCATGTTCAGGTACAACTACAAAATGAAGACACGCGCCAAGCGGTAGCGGAAAAGCTAGCCCAGTGGTTAAAACAAGAATACAGCCTACTCGAGACCTTGCATTTAACCCATTTACTCAGCGCAAAACTAGCCAGCAAACTGGCTGAAATGCTTGCGACCGTATTAAAAGAAATCAGCACCAGCGATACCCACGACTTACGTCAATACATCAACCGGCAAATTGCTATCCTAATCTCTCGCCTTCAACATGATGAAAACTGGCAGTCTCGCCTAGACGAGTTCCGCGTCCAGCTCAAGCAAGACTCCGCCCTCAATCAATACATCAGCGACTTATGGCGCACTACGCGTCTGCACTTGCTAGAGCAACTGCGTCACACGGATTCAAATCTAGGTATTAAGCTGCAGCAAGCTTGCTTGTGGGTAGCGGAACAAATTCTTCAACAAGAAGCGCTCAAGGCCTCATTGCAAAAACATTTGGAAAATATCGCCGCTAACCTCGCTCCCGAGTTTTCAGCCTTCCTAAGCCGCCATATTATTAATACCGTACACGGCTGGGACGCCCAAGAAACCAGTCTGCAAATAGAACACAATATAGGTAAAGACCTACAAAGCATACGCGTCAGTGGTACGGTGGTGGGTGGTTTACTGGGTGGCTTGCTATATGCCTTGACCTTATTAGGGCAGCAACTACAACACTTATGGTCAACCACCCCTTAAATACCACAGCACTACAGGCCCACTTAAGACTAGGCCGCACAAGCAGCACGTACTAGAAATGAAAAAAGCCTGCTATGTTTAGTAGCAGGCTTTTAAAATCTGTGTGGTGGGTGCTAACGGGTTCGAACCGCTGACCTACGCCTTGTAAGGGCGCCGCTCTACCAGCTGAGCTAAGCACCCACGATCAAATATTATTTATTTGACGTGGTTTGCAAAAACATGTGTGTTTCAGCAAAGAAAAGATAATAACCTAAAAACTTATGTTTGCGCAAGCTTTTTTTATAAAAAAATCGTTTATAACCAAAGCATAAACATAAAAAAAGCCTAGAAAATAGCTAGACTTTTTAATAACTTTTGGTGGGTGCTAACGGGTTCGAACCGCTGACCTACGCCTTGTAAGGGCGCCGCTCTACCAGCTGAGCTAAGCACCCACGTTTACCTAACACAACGTGTTTTTGGCAAAGTGGCTTCGTGTACAACGAAGAAGTAAACTATAACATGCTTTAAAAATAAAATGCAAGTAGTTTAATAAACACTTTCGCTAAAGCAAAAGGGTTTAGCCAAAACTATGGCTAAACCCTTTTAATCCGCAGCATGCTTATGCTGCTTGGCTTTTTGCTTACTGTTATGACCTAAAAGGTGTCATTCACCCACCAAGCATAACTAAGCTAAGGTAGCCATTTTCACAGCTTAGTTCACTGCATCCTTCAGTGCCTTACCAGGACGGAATTTTGGCACGTTGGCGCTTTCGATTTCAATGGTTTCACCTGTACGTGGGTTACGACCAGAGCGAGCAGCACGCTTGCTGACAGCGAAAGTACCAAAACCCACCAAAGTAACAGTGTCGTTTTCTTTCAGTGTGGTGGTGACTGCATCGATGAATGCATCCAATGCACGGCCTGCGTCAGCTTTGGACAGATCAGCTTTGGAGGAAATGAATTCGATAAGCTCGGTTTTGTTCATTGAGAATATACCCCTGAAGATTATTTTAACTACCCTGCACTGCACGTAGGGCTATCAACTGCCACTAAAACAAAACAGGATGAGCTTGGACACCGCCATAATCACCCTGCTGCAACCAGATAAACAAAAAGTCCTGTCTGGATGGCTATGCCGTATTAAGCCTAGGATTCAATCGCCTGTCAAGCAAAAATCGCTTGTAACCCGCATCAGCTCTCACTTTTATCGGGTTTGACCTAGCTTTTCATTTTTACCAACTTGTTTACTTAACAAGCCGCTATTTTTATGCTAGCCAAAAAAGCAGCATATTACTGCTGCATCCGTGGCTCAAGTAAGCCATAAAAAGCCCCATCTACTTTAATAGTAAAATATAGGGCCTGCGTTAAAAACTCGCTAAAGCCTGCTCAAAATCGGCGATCAGGTCCCCTTCTTCTTCGATTCCCACAGAAATACGCAACTGAGTATCAGCAATCCCCATCAAGGCACGATGCTCGGCCCCCATTTCGTAGTAAATAGTGTGCGCCACTGGTAACACCAAGCTGCGGTTGTCACCCAAGTGTGTGGCTAATATCAACACTTGCAAACGATTTAAAAAATCAAAGACATCAATATCCTCAGCCAACACCACACTTAACAGGCCACCGTAACGCCCGCCAAAATAACGCGTCGCCCGTTCATGCTGCGGATGTTCGGCCAAACCTGGGTACATGACTTTCCTGACTTTGGGATGTTGCTGTAGGTAACGTGCCAAGGCAAGCGCATTTGAGCAAATACGCTCCATGCGTAATGGCAATGTTTCTGCCCCTACCGCCAAACGGTGGGCCGCATCCGAAGACAGCGTTCCGCCCATATCGCGCAGGCCTTTTTTCTTGATTTGGGCTAAGCCCCAGCCTGCTGGATTACCGGTGCGATACGCCTCGGATATATTGGGGTAATGCTCCCAATTGAACAGCCCCGTGTCAGTGACCATTCCCCCTAAAGCATTCCCATGCCCACCAATATGCTTAGAGAGTGAATTAACAACTAGGCTCGCCTGAAACCGCTTACCGGGGCATAAGTAAGGAGTCGACAAGGTAGCGTCAATGAGATACACCAAACCTTGCTCGGCGCACCAATTCCCTATGCCTTGTAAATCGGCAATTTGTGTTCCTGGATTAGCAATGGTTTCCACAAATACCATGCGAGTATTCGCCTGTTTAGCCGCTTGCACTTGCGCCACATCGGTCGCGTCTACCAGGGTAATCTCAACCCCGAGATCACGCAGCGTGCCAAATAAACTATTCGTATTACCAAAAATATACTGGCTGCTAATAAGATGATCACCCTGCTTAAGCAAAGTCAGGAACGTGGCACTTAACGCAGCCATTCCTGAGGCAAAACTAACACTGCCTGAGCCTTGCTCCATTTGGGTTACTTGACGCTCTAGGGCCGCCGTAGTGGGCGTACCTTGACGAGCATAAGAAAAACCAGCCTTACCTTGGAAAACCGCCGCTAACTCACGGGCATCGCTAAATCCATACTCAGTGGAAGGATGCATAGGCTGATGTATCGCACCGTACTCGGTGCCCATACGTCGATCTGAATGCACTGTATTGGTCAGAAATCCATTTTTCTTCTTCATCTTCTACTTACCTAAAAGTAATGGGCTCATCGCCCACACCGTGAATCAAGCCCCGCTAACAGAACAAACGAGCCCCCCCCCGTTATTATCCGCTGTGACAGCGGACTCACGGGACCCTGGCTATAGATTATTTAGCAATGTAATAATGCCGCTGTAAGCGGCTATAGCCATTAAGCCAAGCGCTGACGCAAAGACTCATACAAGCACACGGCGCTTGCTACGCTGACATTCAGACTTTCTACGGCACCTTGCATAGGAATAGAGACCAGCTCATCGCAAGTTTCACGCGTCAGCCTGCGCATCCCCTCGCCTTCGGCACCCATTACCCAAGCCATGGGGCGCTTAGCATCCACCTGATGCAAACTATGTGTCGCTTCATCATCTGTGCCAACCAACCAAACATCACGCTCACGCAGGGCACGCATCGTGCGCGCTAAATTCGTAACCGTAATATAGGGAGTCGATTCAGCCGCACCACAGGCCACGCGTGCGACGGTAGCATTCAGACCCACCGCCCGATCACGCGGTGCAATGACAGCATGCGCCCCAGCTGCATTAGCGGTACGCAAGCACGCCCCTAAATTATGCGGGTCCGTGACGCCATCGAGCAGTAACAATAATGGCACTTGCCCAGCCGCTTCCAGATCATCCAGCAACTCGTCCACATCAACTGCCAGCTCTTGCTCATTCGCTAAAGCCACCACCCCTTGATGTCGCGTACCTTTACTCAAACCATCCAGCCGGTCTGCACTAACGGGAATCAAGCGCAAATTAGCCTGTTTAGCTTGATCAATAAAGGTCTGCATGCGCTTATCGCGCCGACTGCTGTCTATATACACCTCTCGTAAACTTTCTGGTGCATAACGCATGCGCGCCACGACGGCATGAAAACCCGCTAGTACCTGCTGAGCCATAAACTTCCTTAAGTAAAAAACAGGCACCTAAGTGCCTGCTTAAAATGTGATCAATTACTCTATTGTACGCCTAGCGACGTGGTGTCTTGCGCGCTCCAGCGCTGGAGCTTTTTGAGGCACTGCGCGTGGTCCGCTTTGCGTCGCGCTCACTTTGTTTCAGTGCGGCTCTGCGCTCAGAGGCCGTAGTACCTTTTAAGGCCGGTGGTTTAGTAGAAGCGGCCTTTTTGATATGACGCTCGGCCTTTTCAGGGGTTTGCGCTGCCGCTTTTAACGCCTTAAAACTAGTACCTTTGACTAATCTGAATTCGATTCTGCGCGCCTCCAGATCCACCCTAGCCACTTGAACCTGTACCGCATCAGTTAGCCGATAACGTATGCCTGTGCGCTCACCACGCAACTCATTAAACGCTTCGTTGTATTGAAAATAGTCGGCTCCTAGCTCTGACACATGCACCATGCCCTCTACATACAAAGTATCTAGGGTTACAAATAGGCCAAAGCTGGCCACACCTGTAATGTGTCCCGAGTACTCCTCACCGATATGTTCCTTGACAAACCAGCATTTGAGCCAGGCCTCGACATCACGCGAAGCGTCATCGGCGCGCCGCTCACGGGCCGACAGCAAGGCTCCTAAGCGCTCCCAGATCAACGCTGCCTTTTTCGTTGCAGGCAAACTTTCCTCCAGTGGCTCTATGGCCAAATTCGGAACATAGTTTTGCTTATGCAAAATAGACTTGATCACTCGATGCACTAACAAGTCAGGGTAACGACGGATAGGCGACGTAAAATGCGTATAAAGCGGATACGCCAAGCCAAAGTGACCGGTACGTTCAGGGCTATAAATAGCCTGTTGCATCGAACGCAAACACATCGTTTGTATAACAGCAAAATCAGGACGTCCACGCGCCGCTTGTACTAACTTCGCGTAATCCTCTGAGGTCGGCTCATCGCCACCCTCTAACTGTAAACCTAAGCTGCGCAAATACTCACGCAACGCCTCTAACTTGGGCGGTGTAGGCCCTTCATGCACCCTGAATAAGCCTTGCTTACGGTTACGTACAATATAGTCAGCCGCACAAGTATTGGCGGCTAGCATGCACTCCTCAATCAGTTTATGCGCGTCATTCCGTACTAAAGGCTCAATGCGCTCGATGCGCCCCAATGGATTACAAATAATCTTGGTTTCAACGGTATCGAAGTCAATCGCACCGCGTGCCGTACGTCGTTCTGCCAGCACTCGGTACAAACTATACAAATGTTCGATTTGCGGCAACACATGCTTGACCTGCTGCCCTGCGGGCCCTGCTGGCTGCTGCAACGCCCCCCAGATCTCGGTATAAGTGGTACGAGAATGGGAGTGAATTACCGCCTCATAAAACTGATACGCGGACACCGTGCCGGACTTCGGACCATCAGCCAAAACCACCATATCGCAGACCATCACCAGTCTATCGACCGCTGGGTTCAACGAACAAATACCATTGGATAGCGTTTCCGGCAGCATGGGGATCACGCGGCGCGGGAAGTACACACTGGTACCACGCTCAATCGCATCATCATCAATGGCGGAGCCAGGACGAACATAGTGACTGACATCAGCAATAGCCACCAACAAACGCCATGCCATACGTGGCCGTGCCCCTTTGCCTATATCTACAGGCTCGCAATACACGGCATCATCAAAATCGCGTGCGTCCTCACCATCGATAGTAATAAAAGGCACATCGCGCAAATCGACCCGATTTTTGTACTCATCGGGCAAAACATGGCTAGGCAGCTTGGCCGCTTGGGCCTGGGTAGCTTCGGAAAAATCGACAGGTACCTCGAACTTACGGACAGCAATTTCAATTTCCATACCTGGATCATCGATTTCGCCTAACACCTCAATCACGCGCCCTATGGGTTGTCTATGTCGATCAGGTTGCTGCGTAATTTGCACCGTCACCACCTGCCCAGACTCAGCATCACCATGCTCGCCAGCGGGAATTAAGATATCGTGCTTGATCCGCTGATCTTCCGGCACCACGATAAAAGCCCCACGCTCACGTAAAAAGCGTCCTACAAGTTTGCTGGTATGCCTTTCTGTGACCTCAACAATCATCACATCAGGTTTACCGCGGTATTCGCCCGCCACTTTTACTAAAACTTGATCACCATGCAGCACTTTAGCCATCTCACGCGGTGATAAAAACAAATCAGGCTGGCCATCTTTACGAACCAAAAAGCCAAAACCATCACGGTGCCCGACAACGCGCCCAGCGATAAAGTCCGCGTGCGAATTGCCCTTCCACTTGCCATCGGGCGTAGCATAAATCTGTCCATCACGCTCCATCGCCCGCAAGCGCCTTCCCAGCCCCACAGACAAAGGCATAGCAACCCCCAAGACCTTAGCCAACTCTTGCTCGGTAAGGGCATGTTCATCTCCGCGCACGGCCGCCAGAATGCGTTCACGACTGGGAATGTCCGGATCAAAATCGGGAGGCAGCTCAGATTGTGTAAAAGCTTCGTTTTGAGCTTCAGGATTGTTGATGAGTTTTTTACTCAAAATAAGACTTCCAAAGTGAATTTCGACACCGGCCAGAAGCATCTGGAACCGGAAAGTACACGGCAGCTTGGATAATGCCTGACATCATAAGCATACAATGACTGCTCTATGGACGAAACAGTAAAACAACGCTTGCAAGTTTTACCACAGCAATACGCGTAAACCGATGACACTAAGAGCACCCACTACAAAATAAGCGTGATGACTTATTTTTTGGGTAGATAACGAAGAGCATCAACTGGTTTGCCGTTATAGCGCAATTCAAAATACAACTGTACTGCATTTGTACCTGTGCTCCCCATAGTGGCAATCTCTTGCCCTTGCTTAACGCGCGTCCCCTGCTTGACCAGCAAGCGTTCGTTATGCGCGTAAACAGTCAAAAAATTAGCATCATGTCGAATCAACAGCATATTGCCATAGCCACGCAAGCCATCACCCGCATAAGCCACCTCTCCAGCCGCTGCTGCGCGAACCGGCGTACCGCGGGCTGCAGCAACGTAGACACCCTGGGTCGTGGAGGTTGTGGTGCCTCGCCTTGATGTACCGTTAGCAGGCCAAACCAAATTAATGTTGCGCGGCGCGGCGACAGAGCTAGCCTTCGCAGGTGCTGGCTGTTGCACCGTAGACGAGCCAGCGTTGGGCAAAGGGCCGCTGCTCGCCACCGTGCCTGCTGAGCCAGCCGTACCGCCCTGCACTTTCAAAACCTGCCCTACATGAATACGATTTGGGTTACTAATATTATTCATGCTCATGAGTGAACGCACCGACTGCCCATGCTTGCGAGCAATCTGCGTTAGCGTGTCACCTTTTGCAACCCGGTACTGCCCTTCGGACAGTTTTTTACCGCTAGAACCACAAGCAGCAATGCTTAAGGTCACAACGATGACAGACAATAATTTCACTAAGGGGGTGTTTACTCTCACTACTGATCGCATCCGTACGGTTTGACTTTTTACGTAACAGACTAGCGTTATTTACAACCTAGCCTGCAGACATCATACCCGCTACAACCGACTTTGCTCACATTAATGCAAGCAATTGCTATGTTAAGAATCGCTAGTTCAGCTATTTTTCTGGCCTAGTGCCCACCTTATAAGTGGACCTATCTATACAGCCCAACGATACAAACACAATAAACCTTAGACGAAAAAAAACCGACCTATGTAAACATAGATCGGTTTTTAAAAATTTGGTGCCCAGAAGAGGACTCGAACCTCCACACCTTGCGGCACATGGACCTGAACCATGCGCGTCTACCAATTCCGCCACCTGGGCTTATTACAAACGCATAGCGCGCCGTAACAAAGAAAAGGATAGTAAACCAAGCCAGATTGATATGCAAGTTATTTGCCGGGTGCGATTAAAACAAAAGCCCCGCTACGCCACACAACACAACCAGCAGCCACGGAGGAAGTTTCCAGAAATGGAGCAGAAAAAACGCAATGAGCAATAAGGCGAAGTGATGGGTATTTTGTATACCAGCAGTCCATACGGGTTGGTATAGGGCAGCCAACAAGATTCCGACCACAGCAGCATTAACCGCAGCTAAGGCGTTTTGCACGGCATGATAAGAGCGTAAACTTTCCCAATACGGAAACACGCCAGCCAAGAGTAAGAAAGAAGGTAGAAAGATGGCTATCAGGCACAATAAAGCATTGAGCCAGGGCGAGCCGCCAGGTAGGGATGCCCCCAAGTAGGCTGCAAAAGTGAACAACGGGCCCGGTACCGCTTGAGTTGCCCCATAACCTGCTAAAAAGTGCTCATGACTAATAAGACCTTGAGGGATCAGTTCGTTTTCTAACAAAGGTAATACCACATGACCTCCGCCGAACACCAAAGAGCCCACCCGGTAAAAAGAATCGAATATTTGCAGCCAAAACTCAGGATAGAAATACCTAAAAAGAGGCAAACCAAAAAGCAACATCAAAAAAACGAATAGGCACAAGGCAGAGCACAGGCGTATGCCCGCCTGTGGGCGAACACTAAGAGTGGGTGGGCGTGCCGTGGTAGTAATACAGAACGTACCGTATAAGGCGGCGAGCAAGATGATAGCTATTTGCGCCCAGATAGCGACGACGAGTAAAGAGGCTGTAGCACTGGCTACCATCACTGCAATGCGTTGCTTGTCGGTGCACAACTGCTTGCCCATTCCCCACACAGCCTGGGCTACCACGGCCACTGCTGCAATTTTTAAGCCTTGTAATGCGCCTGAGTCCAACCATGCGGAAAAATGCTGCAAGCTCAATGCAAATAGGATCAGTAATAAGGCTGAAGGCAGGGTAAAACCTAGCCAAGCCGCCAGGGCACCGCGGTAGCCGCAGCGCATCATGCCTAAACCCATCCCTACTTGGCTGCTGGCAGGCCCGGGTAAAAATTGGCATAAAGCAACAAGGTCGGCATAGGCTTGCTCAGATAGCCATTGGCGACGCGTAACAAACTCGTCACGGAAATAAGCTAAATGCGCAATAGGCCCACCGAACGCGCTGACGCCTAATTTCAAAAAAGCCAGGAACACCACCCAAGGGGAACTATAGCTAGACATAGCACTAAGAGAAAAAGTCGATGCGACATGATAATCGGTCTGTATTACATTGTCTTGATGGGATAAAGGGGTTAGTATTGAGAATTATTATCGTTATTACCTCTGTGCTTTAAGGTGATATGTCTTACGACATGTCGTCAAGGTAGCGCAGAGCGTCTACGGTACGAGAAAGCAGGGCAAGAAATAACGCTTTACACCAGGAGCAGCAATGCAAGAAAAATGGGATACCCAAAAAGTGGCGCATACATTACAAATGCGTTTGTTAACGGTTAAAGCTACTCAAGCCCTAGGGCCGGATCTCTTACGCATTACGCTAGGCGGCACCGACCTAGACGGATTTTATTCGCCTGGTTTTGATGATCATGTCAAATTAGTGTTTCCTGAAAGAGGAAAAAAAGTACCGGTTTTACCACAGTTGGGCGAGCGTGGAATGGTGTTTCCCGCAGGGCAGAACAAGCCCATATTGCGTGACTACACGCCTAGGGCTTATCGCCCTGTTACTCAGGAACTGGATATAGATTTTGTATTGCATGGCAGTGGGCCTGCATGCGAGTGGGCACAAAAAGCTCAGATAGGTGATAAATTAGGCGTAGCCGGTCCGCGTGGTTCGTTGCTAGTGTCTACCCATTTTGATTGGCATGTGCTGATTGGTGACGAGGCGGCTGTGCCTGCTATGGCGCGCAGACTCGAAGAGCTGCAAGGGCAAAGCGCCGTACAGGTATTTATTTACGCGCGTAACTTATTAACAGCAGGAGCGCTTAATGCCCCAGACCATGTCCCCGTACATTGGGCTCCAAGCTTTGCCGGCGTAGACGGCTTATTAACAAGCATTCAAGCTGCGCCAATATTACCTGGACGCGGCTTTGTATGGATTGCTGCTGAGTCTGCCATGGCCAAAACGTTACGTCATTACTGGGTCCAAGAGCGTCAGCATGATAAAAGTCTCATCCGCGCCAGTAGCTACTGGCGCCAAGGTGATACGGCTGTACATGAGCAACACGACGACTAATTTGAAGCTTAATGAGTCAGGCTGCGTAAGTGGCCCTCTAAACGCATATCCTGCAAACAGGTATCTAGTGCTTGCTCACGATGCTGATCGATGAGACGCGCAATTAAGCCCATATTGAGTAGTAGAGCACTGTTAATTTGTTCTTTAAAGTGCAGCCAGTAACCGCCGTTCGCATTACGGCCTAGCCAACGCGGTTCGTATGAGCCGACTACTTGAGAGTCTTGTGCTATTTCCAGCACCGAGCTGTTGGCGCGTGCGTGAATGTAGTAGGTATGATTTTGTAACGTCAGTTGGAAGCTGCTGTGGGCAGACATAGTAGGCTCCTGTTTAGCTCTTGGAACAAGTCCGGGTGAGCAAGTTGGAATAAAAGACCCGTGAAACAAGCTAGAAAGCAGCAAAATATAAAGTAATTTTACGCATATCCCGTTGTTTGCCGAGAGGCCATATCGTTAAAACCACCTTATGCGGGTGCACAGGTTGGCATGGATACCCATTTCTTGATATTTAAGCAATAAGCTTATCGCTTAGCTCGCATTTACGCAAGTTTTAAGGTTTTTTTTGAAAAATAAAGCTTGCCTAGGTATATCAGCTCGTTTAGAATTTACCTTCTTTGCTTTAAATAGGCGTGAAGCATAAGCCCAGGTGGCGGAATTGGTAGACGCGCATGGTTCAGGTCCATGTGCCGCAAGGTGTGGAGGTTCGAGTCCTCTTCTGGGCACCAAATAACAAAAGCTGACGTTTAAAAAAACGGCAGCTTTTTTGTTTTCTGCCTGACACAATCAGTTTATGGCTCCTGCAAAAACTCTGTGGAAAGCGATAACGGTTCGTTCAGCAAAGTTTCGTAAAACTCTTGTGCCGCTGTCGACAGCGCAACGCCTTGCCGACGAACTAGATACAGCCTCCTGCGCAAATGACGATCTTTCAAAGGGATCACTACGACCTTGTTGCGTTGAAAATGAAACAAGGTCATTTCCGGCACCACACTAATTCCCAAGCCTGCCGCCACTAAACCCGTTACAGTTGCCAGATGTTCCACCTCTAACAAAGGCGGAACCGGTTCGGATACGCGCTCCAACGCTTGCCTAACACTGCTGCTACGAGCCAATTGTATATGCGGATAGCCAACCAATTGCTCTAAACGCAAAGCCTTCTGAGCGGCCAATACATGATCCTCGCTGCACACAACAAAAAAACGCTCTGCATAGAGGAAATCCTTATCTAGGCCACTCATGTCAGCACCCAGCGCTGCCACCCCGAAATCAACTTGGCCATGTCTCACCATATCTAGGCACGGTTCCAGCAAGGCATCACGCAACTCTAGGCGCACGCCTGGATAAAGGCGGTGGTAATGCGCTAAGCATTGCGGCAGCCAGCCTGCTGCCAGCGACGGTAAAGCGGCCACCGCCACCCTGCCCTGCCTAAGATGAGCATAGTCCTCCATGTGCTCTCGCAACTGCTCAAAATCTGCCAAAAGCCGTTCTGCTCCCACTAAAAACTGTTGACCCTCTGGCGTCAGATCCACATGCCGCGTACTGCGCTCAAATAAGCGCAGACCCAACTCCTGCTCAATCTGCCTTATCAATGCGCTAAACGCAGGCTGTGTCATGTGACAGCGCTCCGCTGCCCGCGTGAAATGACGTTCGTGCGCCAGAGCCACAAAGCCGCGTAATTGTCGTGTGGTGAGATTCATATGAAATAGCCATGAATTGATCTTATTTTTCTATTTTACATATCAACCAAGAGAGCAGATGATAAATAACCCCTTACATCAGGAGTCAATGTGTCATGACTAGCCCCCCTTTACTACATATAGCTTGTGCGAGCGGATTCTCGGGCGACCGCTATGACGGCGCCTTAGACCTTGTTCAAGAGCTCATACAGCGTGGTGGTGGCTACTTAATTTTCGAGACCTTGGCCGAACGTACCTTAGCCTTGGCCCAACTTGCCTATGACCAAGACCCCTCGCAAGGCTATGAACCCTTGCTCAACAACATGCTAGAACCCGTGCTCAGTCTATGCTTACAGCACGGCATACGTATTGTGAGTAATTTTGGTGCGGCCAATCCCGCTGGTGCAGCGGCAGCCATAGAGCAGCTTTGCCTACAATTGGGGTTGCGCTGCCCGCGCATTGCTATTGTTTATGGCGACAAACTTCATAGCGTAGAACAACGTCAGTTATTGCGTCAGCGCCTAGACACCGATATTGAGCAATTAGAAATACTCAGTGCTAACGCCTACATAGGGGCCACCGAAATCGCCGCCGCTCTGCAGGCTGGGGCTGACATCGTCGTGGCTGGACGAGTTGCTGACCCCTCGCTCACCGTGGGCCCAGCCATGGCACATTTTCAATGGTCTTGGCAGGACTGGCAACGCTTAGCAAGAGCCACCATGGCTGGCCATCTATTAGAATGCGGCACGCAAGTCACTGGTGGATACTTTGCTATACCGGGTCTAAAAGAAGTATCGGGGCTAGACCGTACTGGCTTTCCCATCGCAACCTTAGATCACGACGGCAACTGCTGGATCAGCAAAGCACCCTATACAGGCGGCCTGATTTCTACCCGCACCGTCACCGAACAATTGCTCTATGAAGTGCATGACCCTGCTCAATATCTAACTCCGGATGTCATTGCCGACATTAGTTGCGCACAACTAGAACAAACCGCTCCGGATGTTGTTTTACTCACTGGTGTGCAGGGCCATCCTAGGCCCGATGAGCTGAAGGTGAATGTATGCTTTCACAATGGTTGGCTCGCTGAGGCGGAGATTTCCTACGCTGGCATACAAGCGAAAGAACGAGCCCTAATGGCCGCCGACATAGTATGTAAACGCTTGCCCTCGGAACTGTTCATACGGGTTGATTTGATCGGTGCATTAAGCATCTTGAACAACGACGCAGGCACCCTTTCCTATCCTGAAACCGCCCCCTCCCAAGATATACGCTTGCGCCTGGCGTGTAGTCATCACGACCATCAACTCGCCAGCAGGCTTTTACACGAGGTAGGCGCCCTATATACCTGTGGTCCGGCGGGCGGAGGCGGAGTCCGCACACATCTACGACGACGCATCAGCACACTGTCCTGCACCATACCCCGTATTGATATTCAAACGGGCTGGTACTTTTACGAGCCCAAGGAGACACCATGAACTCCGTCCATGTCCCTCTTTATCGACTGGCGCACAGCCGCACCGGTGATAAGGGCAATGTTTCTAATATTAGCGTTATTGCTTGGCAACCATTCATTTACCCCGTATTGCTCGAGCAACTCAGTGCAGAGTGCATACACAGCTGGTTTAGCTATCGCTCACCTGAGCATGTAGACAGGTATGTGTTGCCTCAGTTACACGCCATGAACTTTGTTTTACACCAAGCACTGGATGGAGGCGTAAATGCCGCTCTTAACCTTGATGCACATGGCAAAAGTCTATCGTTTCACCTATTAAATCTGCCGGTCTTAGTCCCACAGGACTGGCTTAGCATCCTGCCTGATATCAAGGCAGACCCTGCTGTGCACTTTGCTTAGCAACCCAATCAGGAGACATCATCATGAAAAAAACTATTAACTTCAGCATCTTGCTATCTGCCCTATTAATAGGTTCAGTAAGCCACGCTCAAACACCCGAATTCCCACAACGCCCTATCACCCTGGTTATCCCCTTTGGTCCAGGTAGCGCCACCGATCAGCTAGGCCGAGCGATTGGGCAAGGCATGGGAGAACAAAGTCAATTTCCCGTCATCATCGAAAACCGGCCGGGCGCCAGCGCCATGATAGGAGCACAAACGGTGGCACGGGCGGCACCAGACGGACACACCATACTGATTACCACTAACACCACCCATGCCGCTAACGAGCACTTATACAAACAGCTTAATTACGATCCCGTAAAAGACTTCCGCCCGCTTACTTTATTAGGCAAAGGCGGGCAAATTATGGTCGTTAATCCTAAATCCGAGGCTAAAAATGTGGTCGACTTCATCACATTGGCTAAAGCCAAGCCCGGTAGTCTCTCATTTGGTAGCGGTAGCTCTAGCAGTCGTATAGCAGGCGAACTCTTACAACAAATGGCCGATATCCAGTTATTGCATGTCCCTTACAGCAGTAACCCCAATGCCATCACTGATTTGCTGGGTGGTCAAATCGACATGATGATCACAGATGCTGCCACCGGTTTGCCACAAATTCAGGGTGATCGTCTACGTGCTTTAGGGGTAACCGGTAAAAGCCGCTCGCCATTAGCCACTGACATTCCTACTATTGATGAGGCTGGAGTACCCGGTTACGAAATGGGCTATTGGTTTGCGGCCTATGTTCCTGCGGGTACCCCCGACGACGTGGCGGACAAACTGAGCGCCATGCTGATCAAAGCTACCGAAGGCAAAGCCGCACAACAGTTCTACCAACAAACCGGTACAGAGCAAGTCACTTCCAGCCCCGAAGAGCTAGCCAGCTTCCAACAAGCCGAATCGAAAAAATGGGGGGAGATCATTCAAAAGGCAGGCATTACCGCCGAGTAAATATCACCATTATCCGGCTGCCTTATATTGATAAGGCAGCACTCCTTACCTAGCCGTAAAGTTGAAAACCTATATCCTCGCTAGGCCTGGGTCTTGCAACACCTGCTTATTTTGTTGCCGGATATGCGCAATTAAAAAATCCAAAAACACATGTGTACGTTGCGGAATAAACTTGCGGCTGGGCAACGCAGCGTACATCGTCAAATGCCCACTTACCCATAATGGAAGCACGTGTACCAATTCACCACGCATTAAGTATGGAGCGACAATATCTAAAGACATAGATGTAATACCAGCTCCATCTAACACCGCTCGCAATAAAGTGTCCGTATGGTTAGCAATAACGACAGGATCTAGGTCTACCTTAAATATTTCATCAGCAGACTTTACATTCCATAAGCTCCATGCCCCCAACGGCGCATCAGGCCTGCTTAAGCGCAAACAAGCGTGGTCAGCCAGCTCTTCCGGCTTATCAGGTAAACCGCAACGCTCAATATAGGCTGGTGCAGCCACCAATATCACATCTGATTCGACGACTTTACGCGCCACAATACCTGGATTAGTGATTTGATCGACGCCGATGAGCGTGATATCGAAATCCTCAATAGGTGGATCTTTACGTGTTTCTACCACTAACTCAATCGTAATGCCGGGATAGCGCTGGCGAAACACAGACAAAATGGGAGCCACCATATAGCTAGCCATCACAGGCTGGGTGTGCACGCGTAAACGCCCCACCAGCTCATTAGTGTAAGCACTGGCTAAGGCATCAGCCTCATCTAAATCCTGCAAAATTTGGCGAATCCGCGCTAAATAAGCCTCACCCGCTTCCGTCAGTGAAACCCGTCGTGTGGTGCGCTGAAATAAACGCGTACCCAAATGAGACTCTAACTGCGCAATAAGGCGCGTGACCGCAGGCGGCGACATATTCAACGCTCTCGCAGCCGCCGCAAACCCTCCTTCACTCGCTACCCGCTCAAACACTTGCATCGACAATATTCGGCTCATTACATCCCCAGAGGAAACACTATTATTCCATTTTTTAAAATAGTGAATATCAATTCACGCTATTTATTCAATTATAAGGATACATTAAAGTTACTCCATCGACGTCATCCGCATCTTTTTAAAAGGAATGTCGTCATTAATCTCTTAGACGAAATACAAGGATCTTTACGATGAAACGCATACAATCTTCAGCTGTTATTTTGACTGTCGCTACCTTATTAGTAGGCCCAGCCATCGCCAATGCTGCTAGCACGACCCTGACCCGAGCACAGGTTCAAGCAGAACTAGCCGAAGCGGTGCGCACCGGTAACATACTGGTGGATGAAAATGGCAGCAGAAAAAATGAGTTCTTTCCGCATAATTATGAAACTAGTAGCCGTTCCACGTTAACACGTGCTGACGTTCAAGCAGAAATTGCTGCTGCACAACAAGCGGGCAATATCACGAATGGCGAAAATGCAGAACGCCTCAATCAGTTATACCCAAATAACTATTCCGTGACGCAGAACGATCAAACCAAAACGCGTGCAGAAGTTCAAGCAGAAATTGCTCAAGCTCGCGCCCAAGGCTTACTTAACCGCTACGTAGGTGCTTAACCTCTTAGGGGCCCTCGCTGCAAAAAAACACCTCAGTTCGTAGCAGTAGGGCCCCTGAGCAAACTTTCGCTGTACATCATATCGCTACATCTAACCCCACCGCCGTCAATATTTTCCGTATTGTTTACATGAGCTCCTGTAGGCTCAATACCATATCCACATGTGGGATACCCACATCCAGATATTCGTGCCCCTGTACGACAAACCCAAAGCGTTCGTAAAACCCCTTAGCATGACGCTGGGCAGATAATTGCAAATGCTGTTGTCCGCGCTGCTGCGCGTGCTGTAGTAAATGGCTTAATACCAAGGCCCCTAAACCCTGCCCCCGATACCCTGCTAGCACAGCCATACGCCCTATATGCCCATCGGGCAGCAAACGCCCCGTTGCCACTGGCTTACCCTGCTGACTATAAACCACTACATGCACACTCACCGCATCATAGTCATCGGCTTCCACCTCGGGGGGCACCCCTTGCTCTTGCACAAACACTTGCACGCGTACCTGCATTGCATCATTTAGCAAGGCTTGCTGTCCCCCGCATCGCACACTAACGTCATTTTCCTTGTTTAACATGGTTATGCCATTACTAAATTCATCGCTAAGCGATATCATGTACCCCTATTGTGCTCGTCTTCAAAAGCTTACCGCCAGGAGTTCCCATGCAGCGTTGGTTAACTCGCTACACCGCTTTCTATCTTATCGTCTTTTTGTGCTTTGTTTCGTTGTTGCTAAGTATCAGCCGCAGCCCCGCTTGGCTATTTCTAGCGCTACCCTGTGCTGCACTAAGCTTGCTGGGCCTAGTAGATATTACGCAAACTCGGCATGCCATACGACGTAACTACCCAGTCATCGGTAATTTACGCTATTTCTTTGAGGCCATACGGCCCGAGATTCGCCAATATTTCCTCGAAAGCGAAGGTCAGGAGCTGCCTTTTTCTCGCGCCGACCGCTCGTTGGTGTATCAGCGTGCCAAGCAAGAAATAGACAAGCGCCCTTTTGGTACGTTGCAAGAAATTTATAGTAATGGCTACGAGTGGATGAACCACTCCATGGCCCCGATCAAAATTACCGACAGCAACTTTAGGACCATTATTGGTGGTCCACACTGCACCCAGCCTTACTCCATGTCCGTTTTCAATATTTCGGCCATGAGCTTTGGCGCTTTATCAGCCAATGCTATTTTAGCGCTGAACAAAGGGGCAAAAATGGGCGAGTTTGCCCATGACACCGGAGAAGGCGGCGTCAGCCACTACCACACCCGTCATCAAGGTGATCTAATCTGGAACATTGGCTCGGGCTACTTTGGGTGCCGCGACGACCAAGGAAACTTTTCGCCTGAACGCTTTGCCGAAACAGCCACCAAAGATTACATCAAAATGATAGAAATCAAGCTGTCTCAAGGGGCCAAACCAGGGCAAGGGGGTATTTTACCAGGCCCCAAAGTAACCCCTGAAATCGCCTTGGCCCGTGGCGTGCCTGTAGGGGTAGACTGCTTATCACCCGCTAGCCATAGCGCGTTCTCCACCCCTATCGAACTGCTGCACTTTGTCGCACAACTGCGCGAACTATCAGGTGGCAAGCCAGTAGGCTTTAAATTATGTATTGGCCACCCCTGGGAATGGTTTGCTATTGCCAAGGCTATGCTTAAAACCGGCATCACACCAGACTTTATCGTTGTCGATGGAGCCGAGGGCGGTACCGGTGCTGCACCGGTAGAGTTTGTAGACCACGTTGGCACTCCCTTACGCGAAGCTTTGCGTCTGGTGCACAATACCTTAGTGGGCATTGGTCTACGTGAACAAGTCAAACTGGGTGCATCAGGCAAGGTAATTACCGCCTTTGACATGGCCAGAATCATGGCTTTAGGCGCCGACTGGTGTAACAGCGGGCGCGGCTTTATGTTTGCGGTAGGTTGTATACAAGCCCAAGCCTGCCATACCGACAAGTGCCCCACAGGCGTAGCTACCCAAGACCCGCAACGTCAAAAAGCCCTGGTCGTGGATGATAAAGCCGTGCGCGTCAGTAGCTTTCACCGTAATACGCTTAAAGCATTGGCCGAACTATTAGCTGCCGCAGGCCTCCCCCATCCCAACCAGCTACGCCCACACCATATAGCTCGCCGCATTAGTAATGGCGAGGTACGTGTACTATCAGCCCTATTCCCTGACCTAGAAAAAGGCGAATTGCTGCAAGAGCATTATCGCCAAACTATTTTCCGCGTGGGCTGGCCTATGGCAAGCGCTGACTCATTCGAGCCTGCTTACAGTTTAAGCAAGGCCTTATCAAACCTTAGCGAGCCTAACAAAGAAACCGCCGCATAATGGGCTCAGCAGGCGGTCACCCTTAGTTTGACTGCCTGCTACTTCCTACCCCTGCATCAATAACCCCATACACCTCTACACCTGAACGGCTTAAGCTTGGGTCTCCACCTTGATGGGCGCAGGCCGCTAACAGGCCTACGCATAACAATATTGCCAAGCAGCTTTTTTTCATCTTGAACTCCAGTAATACCCTACACTCAGTAAAACAGCTTACGCGCATGCGCAGCACTGGTTAATATATAAAACAGTGTAGGGTTTTCCTGATATTGCACAAGCATACCAAGCCGCTGTAAAGTAAAACCAACTGGCACAGAGCCAGTTCAGTTGATCTAAACCAACTGTTTCCCTAGTTGTTATCATGACAACTCAATACCGCTAAAGCGGTCTACAGACCCCATCGCAACGATGGGGTCTTCGTATTTTTGGCCTTCCTGTTGCAAACGGCTACACTAGCCGCACTTCACGGCGTAAGCACTACGCCACGCTAAGCTTATAAACTAACAGGAAAAAATCATGAGTAACTTTCCACCTTGCCCCCAATGCACCCTAGAAAATACCTATCATGATGGTGAGCAACTGGTCTGCGCAGACTGTGGTTACGAATGGCAATCAGAAACTAACGATAACACCGAAACTGACAGCGATGAAATTATTGTTAAAGACAGTAACGGCAACCTGCTAAAGGCCGGTGACGACGTTATTTTGATTCGCGACCTAAAAGTTAAAGGGTCGGCTACCCTTAAAAAAGGGGCTAAAGCAAAAAACATTCGTTTGGTGCGTGGCGACCACGAAGTAGACTGCAAAATCGACGGCATCAGCTACTTATTAAAAGCCATGTATTTGAAAAAGGCGTAAATCGCTTTTTTGATTGAACCCACCAAGCAAGCTGCTCAATTGCTGGGCAGCTTGCTACAAGCCTATCGGCTTAGTGGGTAATTTTTGTACCTAACACCTGCAAAAACTGCGCCAGCCAGGCTGGGTGGGCAGGCCATGCTGGCGCGGTAACCAAATTGCCGTCAGTAATAGCTTGGTCAACCTGAATATCAGCATAACGTCCCCCTGCCAGTTCCACATCGGGACGGCATGCTGGGTACGCCGAACACTCACGCCCCTCTAGCACGCCAGCAGCGGCTAATAACTGTGCGCCATGGCACACCGCCGCAACAGGTTTGTTGGCCTCAAAAAAGTGGCGCACCATGGCAATGACCTTGGCATCCAGACGCAAGTACTCGGGGCCACGCCCGCCTGGAATGACCAGAGCGTCATAATCTTCCGCACGCACCTGATCAAAAGTAGCATTCAGGCTGAAATTATGACCAGGTTTTTCCGTGTAGGTTTGATCCCCTTCAAAATCATGAATGGCTGTTTTTATCGTTTCACCCGCCGTTTTGCCTGGGCACACCGCGTCCACCTGATGGCCTACCGCCAATAAAGTTTGAAACGGCACCATGGTTTCGTAATCTTCACAAAAATCACCACAAATCATTAAAATTTTCTTGCTCACTATCGTCTCCTTGCGTAAAAAATAAATAGTTCCCCTTTAACAATACCCCCTTTATTTTACAATTTGGCGAAAAGCGCTGTTTTGCTACATAGAGAGTCGCTAAAGCCTTCCTTTTCTATCTACCGGTACGCCCTCACACTCCTCAGCACCGCCGCAGACCTCACCTTCACACTCGTGTCACATTCACAAAATAGGATAAGCACAGCCATTCCTTGTACGGGATGTTTTTAGCCGTCCCTGACACATACTCAGGGCTTCCTCTAGGCTTAGGTATCTGTGCTCGCTTTTTTCTACGCTGGCTCTGCCCCCTACTGCTTTGCCGGATTATTTTTTCTAGTCCTAACGCAACAGGCGTACGCCCAAGCCCAGCTATTTGACTTTGACATTCCCGCTCAGCAGCTTTCTGCTGCCTTAAAGCAATACTCAAGCCTTAGTCAACAACCGATACTGATACGCTCTCAGCTCAGTGAGGGGGTGCAATCTAGCGCCGTTAAAGGACGCTATACCGCCCTTGAGGCTTTGCAAGCCCTGCTACGCAATACCTCTTTACACGCCACTGTGATCCACGAGACATCGCAAAGTATTTACGTCATCCAAGCGCAGCCTAACCAAACAGCCCCTTTAGCCCCCACATTACAAGGCTACCCCGGGCTGATACAGCAACAAATCATTCAGCACCTGTGCCAAAGCTCCGCTAGTCCGCCTAATAAGTAACGCAGCCTAATACAAATTAGTCTCAGTCCACAGGGGCGCATCACACACGTGCATACCTTGCGCAGCAACGCTCCCCCTGCCGACGAGCAAGCCTTACAACAAAAACTGCTACATCTGCAGTTTACGGCCTCGCCACCACCACGCCTACCACAGCCCATCACCCTCTTGCTGGAACACCCCTTGTCCCTACAACATCCAGCCTGCATTGCCTCACCATGAATCAACGGGCACGAAACTCCTTAATGGAATACCTCCACAGCCATTACGGGCAACTCAAGCGCAAGCTCACGGGCATGCTGGGCAATAGCGACTTAGCATCGGATGCCTTACAAGACACCTGGCTACGCCTACACAGCCGCAATGACCAAGCCGATAACCCACAGGCTTATCTCTTGCGCACTGCCGTTAATATCGCCATCGATATGCAGCGGCGTCAAGCTAAGCTGCTCTCTTGGGAGGACGTGCAAGCCTTACAAAACATCAGTTGCCCTTCTCCGGATGCCGAAGAGAAACTGTCTCAACGCCGACAAATCGATTATATTTTGGAGCGTCTTGAACGCTTACCGGCACGGCAACAACAAATCTTCCTGCTCGCGCACTGGGAGTCCATGCCGCACAAAGAAATAGCCAACCAATTAGGAATTTCAGTCCGCACAGTGGCATACGAATTAAAACGTATACAAGACATTTTGCAGGCCGCACTGCAACGAGATAACAACCAGCCATAAAAAAGCTTGCAGCTTTGCCCCCGCTCAGCCGTCTTAGAATTAAGCCCTTTTCTCCATGCCATGAATACACCTCTGCCACCCCCTTCTGATCACCAGCAAGCCTTACACGAAGCTCGTACGTGGCTGCGCCTGTTAAATAGCGGCCAGGCGACCACCTGGGACGGTGAAGGGTTTCAGCAGTGGCTACAAAATGCGGTGCACCGCGAAGCCTTTCAACAAGCCAAAGCCGAATGGGATCTCCTTAATCAGGCCGCTCAACAGCGGGCCCAGCAAGTCAGTGCTGAGCAAATCCACGCCACCACTCGCCATATGCGCCATCGGCGACGCCTACTGCAAGCCGGTACCTTAGGGCTTGGCCTTACGGCCGGCATCACTGTACTCTACCCTCCTGCTGAACTTTGGCCTGATCCACAGCAATGGGGTGCCGATGCACGTACCCGCACAGGTGAGCAACAACAGCTTACATGGCAAAACGCCACGCTTAACCTGAACACTCGCACCAGCATTCAAGAGCTTAAACAACAAGCCGGATTCCGCCTTTTGCAAGGCGAAGCTGCCATACAAATCAACACCAAACACGACTTTGAAATCCATGCTGGAGTCGCTCGCAGCCGAACACGGCAAGGCCATTTTGAATGCAAGCACCTAGATAACCACACCACCCTACGCTGCTTAAGTGGTGAACTGACGGTGTATCACCCTTATGGCGAGCGCGTGCTACGCACCCAACAACAGTTGCACTATGCCAGCACCCATATTAGCCCTGTACAGCAACACGATCATCGCGCGCCCGCGGCCTGGCGCCAAGGCGAACTAAGTTTTGAACACACCCCCCTAGAGCAGGTCATCACAGAAATCAACCGCTATCGCCAAGGCCGTGTTGTATTACTTAACACCCAAGTGGCGCAAGAGCCCTTAAGTGGTCGTTTTCAACTTCACGCCCTAGAGCAAGCCATTATCCAAATTCAACATACTTTTATGTTAAACAGCCGCCACATGCCAGCGGGGTTAATTATTCTTAGCTAGGCTTTGTAAAAATAGTTTGCAGTTTCTGGCGCGCTCATTCGTCTTACCAGTGAACCGGCTTTATCAGCCCTCCTCACTTTACGACCTTGCGCACCTTTTTTCGGCAGAAACACATGACCTCTCGTGCTTACTATCCTGTCTCCGGCATCACTATTTCAACTAAAAAAGCATGGCGTATCGCCCCGCTAGCCAGTGCCGTACTAATGGCCTTGGCTAATCCATACCAAGACGCCCACGCCCAACTACGCGGCGCCTGGTTCACCCAAAGCAATACCGCCCAACAACACCAAAACGCCAACAATAACCATGCCATACGCGCCGCCCAGCAGGCGGCTAACATGCAGCAACAACAAGCTGCCGCCCGCGCGCAGTTATCGCACTCGCTGGACAACCTAAACCGTACCGCCAGTGCTATCGCCGCCCAACAAGCGGCCCAAAACGCTGCCCGCTTAGCCGCACAACAACAAGCCAGCAACATAGCCGAAGGCTTAGCACAGGGTGGCTTAGAAGTAGCCGTGGGTGATAAAGCCCAGTGGCTAGGCGCCCAAGCACCGGTACACACCCAGCAAAACGGCCAGCACCATGTGGGCATTAAACAAACCGAATCTAAAGCTATCCTAAACTGGAACCGCTTTGATGTAGGCCGCAACACCACGGTAGAATTTCAACAAAAAAATACCGATGCGGTGCTGAACCGCGTCGTCGGTGATCAAACCGCGCCCAGCCAAATTCAAGGAAGAATCAAAGGCGACGGCACCGTCATGGTGGTCAACCAAAACGGCATCGTGTTTAGTGGCACCAGTCAGGTTAACGTGCGTAACTTAGTAGCGGCCGCCGCCACCATCACCGACGACCAATTCCTGAATCACGGCCTCTACAGCCCCGACAGTAAAACCCCCGCTTTCAAGCAAGCTATAGGTAAAATTGAAATACAAGCCGGCGCCCAAATTCACACCCACAAACCAGAAAATTCCACGACCGGTGGTGGCTATGTATTAGTGCTGGCGAAAGACATACAACAACACGGCACACTTACTGCCCAACAAGGCCAAGTCGCCTTAGCCGCTGGCGACAGCTTCATCATCCGTAAAGGCCAAGCCACCGATGCCAACCAGCAATCCACCGTACGCGGCAACGAAGTCCTACCTAGCGGCCTAGGCCATATAGAAAACACAGGTTTAATACAGGCACGGGCCGGCGATATTAGCCTTAGCGCCAACAGCATTAGCCAAGCCGGCGTATTATCCAGCACCACCACGCAAAACCAGCGCGGCACCGTGCATCTTACGGCCGCGGGCGCAGAGGCCAATATCCTGCTCGCTAGCCACAGCGTCACCGCCATTGAAGTAGAACCCGGTGGCCAAGCCCTAGACAGCCAGCGCGACAGCGCCATCGCCGCCAATTGGTTAGGCCTAAGCGACCGCTTTCGTGGCGACTTATCCCTCATTCGTATCACCAGCGCAGGCACCCTAGACCTTGCCACGGAATCCCTCACCCTAGCTACAGGCGGGCAAATTGCCATCAACGCCGCCCAGCGTAGCCTCGTGCGCCAAGGCGCGCGGCTAGATGTATCCGGCGCCCTCAATGTACCGCTAGCCATGGCGGTGAATAACCTAGAAATTAACGTACAAGGCAACGAACAGCGCGACTCGCCCAATAACCGCGACAGTAAAAACCTGAACAACCAAACCATTTGGCTCGACCGGCGTTTTTTAGTCCATGTGCCCGATGGCACCAACGGCTACGAGGGGGATCGCTGGTACAGCCAAGGGGGTTTGTTGGAAGTGGGCGGCTACCTCAGCAACACCACACACAGCACCGCTGAATGGTTAGCCCAAGGCGGCACCGTCCAGTTTAGCGGCGGCGATGTCGTCACCCAGCAAGGCTCACAAATTAACCTATCCGGCGGCACTCTAGCCGTACAAAGCGGCCACCTAAAACAAAGCTGGCTACACGGCGACGATGGTAGGCTGTACCGCGCCGATACCGCCCCGGGTGATCGCCTATACCAACCCGGCGTGTTTACCGGCTACGTACAAGAAAGCACCCGCTGGGGCGGTAAACGCAGTTTTGCCAGCCCCTTGTTGGCCCCCCAACAGAGCTTTGAACACGGCTACTTGGTGGGCCGCGATGCAGGCCGCTTAATTATTGATACGCCTAATGCCGTGCTAGAGGGCGAACTGATCAGCACAGTCTACAACAGCCCCCGCCAGCACACCGCTGCTCCCACAGGCGCCGATGGCTATGGGCTACCGCACCACTCCCTAGCCCGTAGCGCCCAAGTAATTATTGGCCAATATATCCCTTTTTATATCAGCGAAGAACAGCGCCTAGACCATCAGTTCAACCCCCGTGCCCAGTCCGTCATACTAGACAGCCTAGGGGAAGCCATAGCCAGTGACTGGGAACTCAATACTGCCTTCCCACTGGAACCTCAGAATACCATTTACTTAAATACCGATACCTTAAATAGCGACCAACTCAGCGCCCTGCGCATCGCCACGCACGACAGCATTGCGCTGCACAGCGACCTGAAGCTAGCCGACGGCGCCCACCTACAATTCTACAGCCCCGATATTCATCTTGGCGCCAACATAACAGTACCCAGCGGCAAGGTGGAAGTGGGCAACGTATTACATCAGATTGATGGCAACGGCTACCGCGACTTCTGGCTGAATCCTGTAACTGGCCGCACCGCCCAAGTGCTAGTAGCGCCAGGCGTCACCCTTACTACCCAAGGCCTATGGAATAACCTCACGCAAGGCACCCCTACCCCAACACCCTACATTCATGGCGGCAGCGTCTCCCTACGCAGCACGGGTGATATCGTCCTAGACGAAAACAGCCTGATTAACGTCTCGGCGGGTGCCACACTCAATCAACTAAGCCGTGTACAAGGGGGCCGTGGCGGCAACCTACGGCTAGAAGCCGGCTTTGGCAACAAAGCCGGGGCTGATATACACCTGCAAGGCCAGCTACAGGGACACGGCTTCCAACAAGCCGGCACCCTACACTGGCACCAAAACAGCGCTATCGAACTCGGTACCGGCCTGTTTGATGCAGGCTTTTTTGCCGCCGGCTTTGCCCACTACCATATCGCCAGCCTACAGGGCATTAGCCTAGAACAAGAACTACACATCCTGCGCCCCGTACTACAGCCTACTGCCACGGCAGCAGATATGGGCTCCGGCCATCACAGTTCACAGGCCTTACAGCCCTACTTACCCCCACTCCACCTAGCCGACCATACCAAACGCAGCATCTCCCAACGCGCCGGCGCCAGCCTAATCTTGCAAGCAGGCCTACCCTTTATCGCTCCTAGCAATTCCAGTGATATTGCTATAAGTGAATACTCAACGCTTACTGTAGACCCTGGCCAAACGATTCAGCTTTACAGCGTGGGGGATATTCATATCGCAGGCCGCCTGAACGCTTGGGGCGGTAAAATAGAAATCGGCAACCTGTGGCAAGGCCAAGGCACCGGCAACCTATTCCGTACCGTCACCCTAGCCCCTAGCGCGTACCTTGATGTAGCCGGGCGTGCTATTAGCGCCGCTGACCCTTACGGTAAAGCCTATGGCCTAGCCCCGGCTGGGGGCACCATACAAATAGGCGGCAAGTTCGACCACAGCACCGGCACCATAGGCCGTATCGATATCGTCACCAATCAACCTGTAGGGGCCGACTCGCACTTCATTAAAGTACACCAAGGCGCGGTACTCAATGCGTCCGGTACCCATGTACAGCTAGATTTCCCTACCACAGGCCCAATCACCCTAGCCAGTCAGGGCGGTATCATTAGCTTGGCTTCCAGTGCAGGTCTGTATTTAGACGGCCAATTCATCGCACATGCAGGCGGGCAAGGCGCTGCCGGGGGCCATCTCGTTTTAGCCTTGGATACGCCCATCTACCATACCGAAACTAGTGGTATAGGCCCGCTGGATTCCCCCGTGCGCCAAGCACGTGAGTTTATCCTAGCGCAAGACTACCAAGCCACCACGCATCTAGATTTAACCTATGGGCACGCCCGCTTTGCCGCCCAGCAGCTACTCAATAGCGGCATCACTACCCTTAGCCTGCATAGCGATGGTGCCCTAAGCGTGCAAGATCAAGTCGTCTTGCACCTACCCCAAGCCATTAACTTATACGCTTGGGTATACGCCCAGGCCGAAAACACCGCCTTTACCGGCACTTCATTCATCACCGCACCCTACATCAAGCTGGCCAGCCCGGGCTCCGTGACGGGGGGGGAAGTGAACACTTTCCACCCCACATTCAGTAATTCATTACCGTCTCAACTGCATTCGCTAGGCACCTTACACGTACATGCCAGCGCCCTATTAGACCTACAAGGCGATATGGGCATAGGAGGGGTAGCGCAGAAATACATCAGCCCCACCAATACCGGTAATGGTTTGCCTGAAGAGGTGCAACGCGCTGGATTCAACAAGCTCATTCTACAAAGCGAAGGAGAGATACGGCTATTACGCTCTCAACCCACTGTCCAGTACACCCGTGTTCGCACCCCCGCCAATCTCAGCCTGATGGCGATCCAACTGTATCCGGGCACCCATGCCAACACCATGCTGAAAGCGGGCTGGCAGGCTGACCCCGATAAACGCTACACCCTCACCATCGAACGCTCTACACCGCAAACACCGGCTAGCCTGCCCTACTCCGTGTTTGGGCGTCTTATTGTTGAAGCCCCCGTCATTGTGCATCAAGGTGTGTTACGCGCCCCACTGGGTCAAATTATGCTGGGCTCTGCCTCATCCGGCTCCTCAGACTATACGCAGCACCTGCTCGTAGCTCCGGGCAGTGTGACCTCCGTCAGCGCTAAAGGCTTAACCATCCCCTATGGCGGCACCATCGACGAGCTAAGCTGGCGCTACTTGAATGAAGTCGTGTTGTTGCACGGTGCGGGCCACCCCTTGGCAGGCCACATTGCCTTAGGGGGCCAATATATTGACGTGGCTGACAACGCCATTATCGACCTATCCGGGGGGGGCACCTTAACAGGCGCAGGTTTTGTGTCCGGCCGGGGCGGCTCTACCGACGCCCGCTACCACCCCTTAATGCAATACCAGGGCAATAGCTTCACCCTGCCCAGCCAGCAAGACCGGGCCATTTACGCCATAGTACCAAGCAACCCAAACACCACTGCCCCACTCGCCGAACAAGGTTCTAGCCCCGCCGTCGGACAACAAATCACGCTAGGCCATCACCTACCCGGCCTGCCTGCCGGCACCTACACCTTACTACCCGCCAGCTACGCCCTATTACCCGGCGCATTCCGGGTAGAACTACACCTAAACAATCCCCTACCTAGCGCCGCCCCCACCGCCATGCCGAATGGCTCCTGGGCCGCCAGCGGCACCTTATCGCAAGCCCATACGGGAATTGAGCACAGCCTGGCCCATCGCATCACCCTCACCCCTGCCGATACCTTACGCCGGTATGCCACCTACAACGAAACCAGCTACGCGGATTTTGTCCACATGGACGCCGCCCGCCGTGGCGTGCCGCGCGCGCAAACCGAGGCCGATGGCAAGCTCCTCTGGATAAAAACCAGGGATAGAAATAAGAATTCCGACCAGCTAAGCTTATCGTTCAAAGGGCACGTTCTGGGTAAAAGCGCGGCTGATGGGTATGGCAGCAGTGTGGCATTGACCTTAGACAATACCCTAGAGGTATTAGCCGATGGCAGCTCACCCTCCAGCGATCATACCGTCGCTATATTAGCCTCCGACCTAAGCCGTTTAGACGTCAACCGTCTCAGCCTTGGAGGCATACCGATCATTGATTACAGCCAAAATCCCAACCTGGTACAACTGACGGGCATGACAGATAATGGCTCCCGCGGCGTCACCATACGGGCGGGCGCTCACTTAAGTGCCGCTGAAATCTTGGTCATTGCAGGAAGTGTTTTAGGCACCAAAGAAATTATTATTGAACAAGGTGCCACCCTTAGCACCCTAGGCCAAGGCTTACCTGCCCTTGACTCCAGCCATGGCTATGTGTTTCAAGCAGGCACTGCATCCGTCGTGGCATTATCAAACGGGCGCATGCGTTGGTTAGCCCCAGCAGTCCTTACCTCAGGGCCTACCCCTCAATACACTCCCCCTATTTCACTAGGGGCGTGCCCTACACTACCGTGTGAAGCGTCCACACGCCTGTACTCAGAAGGCTCTCTAGCCTTCTTAACCAATAATAACTTCACCTTAACAGACCACGTGCGCTACGGCACGCGCCATTTAAGCCTAGGTTCAGATACCTTCCATATCGGCTCACAAGCTGCCTTACAGCAGGCCGCCTCTGCTGGTGTACTGCCCCCCGGCCTGCGCTTAACCGAACCTGACTTCCATCGCCTACTCCAAGGCGATACAGATTGGGGCGCACCCGCCATGGAAACCCTAGAGCTCATCGCTGGCAGCAGCATGAACTTGCTAGGTAACGTCACCCTGTCTACCCTTAATAGTCAGGGTCAATCCACTATGGACAACCTGCTGCTGACCACCCCCGCTATCTATGGCTATGGTACAGAGACCGACACCGCCGCCATCCATACCGGCCATTTAATCTGGAACGGCAGCAGCCAAGCCGCAGGCGATGTGGTTCAAGGCGGTGCTGGAACCGGCGACGGCAGCTTTCATATTGATGCCCAGCGTATAACCTTAGGCTTTGGCCCGTGGAGCCAACCCGATGGCGACACCCTAGCGGCACGCTTACTACTGGGCTTCAAGCACGCACAGTTAACCGCCAGCACCGCCTTTAGCGCTAATAATGAAGGCAAGCTATCTTTCTACCACCGCCGTGGGCTTGATTACGACACCGTCAACGGCTACCAGTACAGCGGCGGCCACCTACACATTCACACCCCCTTGCTCACCGGCAGCGCCGGCTCTAGCAGCAGCATAGTAACGGGTGGCGATATCAACGTACACAACCCCTACGGCGCATCACTAGGATACGATGCCCTCAACGCCTTGGGGGCAGAGCTCAGCCTGCAAGCCGGCGGCAGCCTGCACCTAGACACCGCCGTGCTCCTGCCCAGTGGCAAATTAAGCTTGAAAGCCCAGCACCATCTAGACGTAGGCGCCCAGGCACATATCGACATGGCGGGCCGTACCGTCACCTACTTTGACGATGCCGCCGCCACCCAATACAGTTGGGGTGGCGATGTCTACCTAGAAAGCTTGGGCGGCAACATCACTCAGGCATCAGCTTCCACCATCAATCTATCGGCCATCAACAACCAAGCCGGGCGTTTAAGCGCCCTGGCCAGCCACCCAGACCACGGCCGGGTCTTATTACAAGGCCAAATCCTGGGCCACGCCAGCGGCCACTACAATGCGGGCGGCACTGTCGTGCCCTACCTGAGTGGTGTGCTGATTATTCAAGCCCAAACCTTGGGCCATGGGAACCTTAACAGCGACTTTGCAGCCCTTAACCAGCGTTTGAATACCGGCGAGGTGTTTGGCCTGCGCCGCTTCCAGCTACTACAAGGCGACTTACGCGTGGGCGATGAACTACGCGCCCACGAAATTGACCTGTCCCTAGACGCTGGTCACCTAAGCGTACTGGGCAAAGTCGATGCCAGCGGCGCCCAAGTGGGCAGCATACGCCTAGCCGCCCAGAACGGCCTACACCTAGGCAGCCAAGCCCTACTGGATGCCCACGGCAGCCTGGCCCGTATCGACAGCTACGGCCAGCTAATCTATGCCCCCAACCGCGCCATCATCGAACTGAACTCGGGCCTAGGCCAACTGCATACAGAAACCGGCGCCCAACTGGACCTACGCTATGGCACCGACGATGCCCGCCTAGCGGCTATCGTTGCTGCCCCCCGCTTAGGAGAAGTGCACCTGTACGCCCCCCGCCTCGACGCCCAAGGCCATAGCCACACCGCAGCCGCCATCCAGCATGGGGACCTAGCCATACACATAGAGCCCGGCCTACAGCTACAAGGCGCCCAGGCCGTGGCCGTGTATGGCCGCACCATCTATGACGATGCCCCCTACGGCACCGACCCCGCGGCCAGCGGTAAAGCCTACCAAGTCATCACCCAAGACTACCTAAACGCCAAGCACCAGCAGTCTGCCCAGTTCATTAAAGCCGCCTTAGCCAATATCCACCTACGTCAGCACAAACTGGCCGGTTTAACACAAAGCTACGGCGATATTCTGCACCTACGCCCCGCTATTGATCTGGTCAGCGCCACCACCGATGGTGATTTAATAGTGAGCGGCGATCTAGACTTATCCGGCCACCGTTACGCTAGCCTGAACCCCCACCGCCAACAAACCGCCCTGTATGGCTCTGGCGAGCCGGGGACCTTGGCCATACGCGCTGGCGGCAACCTATCCATATACGGCAGTATTAACGATGGCTTTGCGCCCCCACCCGAAACCCCCGACGATAACGGCTGGGTGCTAACTCCCGGCACAATTGCCTTCGGCGGCGAAATTATTGTGCCCGGCAGCGGTGTAGTACTGGGTAAGGGCACGCAGTTTGCCTCCGGCAAAACGCTGAACTACGCCATTCCCATCCAGCCTAGCTTGGCCGCCGGCGTAGAACTACCCGTTACCGTCACCTTAAGCACTAGCCTAGACTTGGCCGCGGGCTATGTCTTTAACGGCCCGGTTTACGATGCAAACGGTCAACTCCTACATACTGCCGGCAGCATACTGCAAGAAGCCACTACCTTAGCCGCCAACACCCAATTAGGCGCTGGCTTTAAACTGCCTGCCCGCGCCAGCTTCCATGCTTTTATCTGGCCAGCCGGCGTACCCTTGCCCCAATCCTTAGCATTGGCTCAGGATGTGAACTTACCCTTGGGCGCCCTCATCCCTAGCCTTACCGACGTTAAACTGCCCCATAACGCCCTCTCTATTCCCTTACGCCCTAGCGCTAACGGCCAGATGGGGCAAAACTGGGCTATCGCCGCCATGCTACCCGAGAACTCCCTGTCGTGGAACCTACGCGTAGTGGCGGGTGCCGATACTCAGGCAGTGGACAGCCGCTCCTTACAGCAAACTGCGAACGGAGAAATCCAATTAAGTGATAGTCACTACACGATATTTAATCAGCGTGAATCGCTATTTATACCAGGTGTTCCCGATCAAGTTATTCCTGGCGGCGCATGGTTTTGGAATGCGCTGGGAGAACAGCGCTTTGGCCATAAAGCAGGGACACCTGCTGGCCCTGAGTTTGAACGTCATTGCAGCCGTGGTTATTGTGACCGTTTTTTTTATGTTTGGAACGAGCTAGGTGAACAACGCTTTGGCTATAAAGCAGGAACGCCTGCTGGACCTGAATTTGAACGCCACTGCAATCGCGGGTATTGCGACTCCTTGGGCGAGTCCATCATTATCCCTGGCACCCCTGACCAAACCGATATCGGTGCTACCATCAAGAAAATTCCAGTTTCCCACGTTTTCAGCGTTTTACGCACTGGTACAGGCCACCTAGACCTGATTAGCCAAGGCAGTATTCAGGTACAGTCCCCTTACGGCATTTATACCGCGGGCACCCATACCGCTTCGGCAGCAGCAAGCCAAGAAGCCGATTTTAATCGGGGCAGAGCAAAAGCCGCCGATGGCACCTACTTAAACACCAGCAAATCCATGGCGCCTAGCGATGGCTCCAGTCCAGCCTCTGGTCCCGGCTACGAATCCTTAGTGAACGGCGGCACCTCATCTACCTATGCCGCTTGGTACCCCGAGCAGGGTGGCAACCTAGTACTACGCACAGGGTCTAACCTAAGCTTGGATAACTGGTCCGCTTATCTAGAAATGGGCCAGGATACCGATCTAAGAGAGCTAAAATCCAGCGGCTGGGTCAGCAATTGGCTCTGGCGCCAAGCCTCCGGCAATACCTATGGTATAGACTCTATTGCCACGGCTTGGTGGCTAAACTTTGGTACCTATATACCGGGCACAGCAACCCGTATAAACAATTATCTACAGCCCACTCTGGACATCACCAATAAAAACGGCTTAATTGCTACGCCAGAGCTCATCGGTTTCACCGGCTTAGGCACCTTAGGCGGGGGCAACTTACAGATAGACATACGGGGAGGGGCCGGTACACTACAGCGGCTAGGCCAACACGAAGACAATAGACCCCGCAGCCAAGCCCTAAACCTAGCCGTAGCCAGCACCGGCCGCGTCTTGGCCGATGGGTCATTATTACAAACCGGTGGCGGCGATTTACAACTACGCATCGCCCAAGGCTGGAACCCCAACATGGCGGCAAGAGCCCGCATGAGCCCCAGCTACGGTAACCAGCAAGGCCAAAACCCCAACCTACTGGGCACCGTCACCAACCTACGCGGCGACACCTACACCTTAAGCAGCACCCTAGGCGGCATCAAACAGTTTTATACGCGTTCACCGGAAGGCACCGACGTGCGGGACACGCGGGCCTTTGACCCCTATGCCCAGCAACGCGGTTTTGCCAATGGCGGCATTACCTTGGTACTGGGCGATAGCCCGGCCCGCTTACATACGCGAGGCGATCTAGTCCTAACCGGCACGGCCGACCCTACCCGCCTGGCCACACCCTATACCCTACCCTACTCCTACCTAGGTCAAACTTATGGGTCGGGCGGCGAGGCCTGGTTTTCTCTGTGGACGCCCAACACCGCCATACAGCTCTTTAGCGCCGGCGGCCACGCCGCGCCCCTGGCACAAAGCTATATCACCCCAGTCAGCGGCAAGTACCATCATGCGGCCAGCGACGGTTGGCAGGTGTACCCTTCCCAGCTACAGGTCATCGCAGCCTCGGGCAGCATTTTTGTTCAACACTCACAACACACCGTACACTTCGCCCCCTTGCTACTCGCTCCATCAGCCTTGGGGCAATTATCCTTGCTCGCCAAACAATCCATCTACACCGCCGGCTTAAGCATCAGTCGCTCTGGCAACCTAAACGCCATTAACAGCCCCTTTAAACCGGCTTTTATGTCCCGTACGGGAGAGTACTACGACCTGCAAGCGCACAACTTGGCCGAAAACGCCATGTATCTCAGCAATAGCTTATTTACCTTTGGCGTACCCAATGCTGCCCTAAGTAACCACCTAGACAGCCGCCCCAGCCGCTTCTATGCCCATCATGGGGACATTATCGGCTTAGAAAGTGGCGGCGTCATTGACTTTATCGGGTTATTTGGATCCCGTGCCAAGCAAATCTGGTACGAAGGCCATGCCCCCGTCTGGATGCGCGCCGGCCGCGATATTGTGCGCTCGGGTAATATAATCGGCACAGACAATCGAACTTCTATGCCCAATGCACTAGGTTCGGTAGTCGGTAAAGACACCTATGGTTCCTCATTCCGCACCGGCAACCTATTCGTACACCATCATGCCAACGATGTCTCCATCGTAGAAGCTGGCCGCGATATTTTATTTAGCAACTTCCAGGTAGCTGGCCCCGGCACCCTAGAAATTAACGCCGGCCGCAACATCAGCATGGCCGACCAAAGCATCAACCCGTGGACCCGTGAAGTCACCATCATCAACACCCGCTTCCACAGCCTAGGCCCCATCATGCCCGGCGACCACCGCCCCGGTGCCGGCATCGCTGTACAAGCCGGCATGGGCCCAGGCGCACAGTGGGACGCCTTCCTACAGCACTACCTAGACCCCGCCAATGCCGCCATAGTAGGTACCCCCTTAGCTGACCAAGCCGGTAAAGTGGTAAAAACCTACCACGATGAACTGATTACGTGGTTAGAACAGCGCTACGGCTTTGAAGCGGATGGTGATAGCGATGCCGTGGAGCAAGCCCGCACTTACTTTGCCGCCCTAGGCCGCGAACAACAGCGCATTTTTGCCCGCGACCTGTACTTTGCCGAGCTGCGTGCCGGTGGCCGTGAATATAACGATGCCAATGGCCCCCGCGCCGGCAGCTACTTACGTGGCCGCCAAGCCATCGCTGCTCTGTTCCCCACTACCGACGCACAAGGTCAGCCCATTTACTACCAAGGCGACGTACTCATGTACGGCGCTTCCGGTGTACACACCGATGTAGGCGGCGATATACAAATCCTCACCCCCGGTGGTGCACAAATTTACGGCATAGAAGGCTCAGCCATCCCCCCCGCCACCGCCGGCCTCATCACCCGCGGCCAGGGCAATATACAAATGTACTCCCTAGGTAGCATTTTGCTCGGCCAAAGCCGCATCATGACCACCTTCGGTGGGGATATTTTGGCCTGGTCCGCCCAAGGTGACATCAACGCCGGCCGCGGCGCCAAAACCACTCAAATCTTCACCCCACCCCGCCGCGTCTCCGGCAACGTCAACCTCGCCGCCCTACACGTCGTCAACGCCGAAAACATCCAAGTCCAAGGCGAATCCAAAGGCATCCCCATAGCCGTCACCGTCAACGTCGGCGCCCTCACCAGCGCCAGCAGTGCCGCCACCAGCGCCGCCACCGCCGCCCAAGAAACCCTAGCCCGCACCCGCGACGCCGCCCGCAGCAATCAGCCGTCGCAAATTCAGGTGCAGGTACTGGGTTTTGGCTCGGCACAAAGCTCTGCTCCCTCCCAACCCGCCCATAGCGCAAAGTTGGCCCCCACCCACTATGACTACGATAAACCCGTACAAATCGTGGGCTTAGGTCAGTCTCTTACGGCGGCTAGCCATAAACTTAGCGAGGACGAGCGCAACGCCATACTGAACCCATAACTCCCACCCGCACACCCACCACACTGCTCATCCAACCGCAGTGTGGTGGATTCCATAAGGTTTAACTCTTTTTACGTAACCTCAAATACAGGCGCGCACCCTCCAGAAAGGCATTAAACCCAAAGCGCCCAAGTGCAACCTTATGCCAGGCCATGGATCTTGGTCGTTTCGTATGACTACACTCATAATGATAAAAACGAGGTGTAGTAGAGTGAGACGAGTGCTATGCTTAGCCTGCTACTCCAAACTATCTCTTCATCATCCCAAGCGTAACAAGTCCCACCATAATGGAAAATATTGATTTATTAGTACTAAGGGAATTACTGAATTGGCGCGCACAGCACAACGCTATATTAGTCACCGTGCTGCGCACTTGGGGCTCCTCGCCACGCCCGGTGGGTGCCATGATGGCTATTCGAGACGATGGCCGCGTGATTGGCTCAGTCTCGGGCGGCTGTATAGAAGATGACCTGATCAGGCAATATAGCCAAACCGGTGCAGTGGCTGCTAAAGCAGACGCGACACCGGAAATACGCACGTATGGCGTCACCACAGAGGAAGCCCACCGCTTTGGTTTGCCCTGTGGCGGCACGATTGAACTGTTATTAGAATATAACCCCGACCCCACCCTACTCGCTCAGCTTACCCACGAACTCGATAGTGGCAAGCTCATGCTACGGTCCCTAAACATACACAACGGCCTCGTACAGCTACAAAGAACCGTAAAGCCTGAACCCCTTTACTTTGATGGCGAATGGCTGCATATCGGGTTTGGCCCCAAATACCGTATGCTGCTAATCGGCGCCGGACAGTTAAGCGAATACTTAGCCACCATGGCACTGTTTAATGGTTTCGACGTCACCGTTTGCGACCCCAGACATCAATACAACCAAACATGGTCAGTAGACAAAGCAAAACTGGTCAAAGGCATGCCCGACGACGAAGTACTCGCCTTCAACCCCGACCCCCGCTCCTGCATCATTGCTCTGACGCACGACCCAAAACTTGACGACATGGCCCTACTCGAAGCCCTACACTCCCCCGCTTTTTACGTTGGCGCCATAGGCTCCAGACGCAACAGCGCAGCACGCCGTCAACGAATGATCGACTTCCTAGAGCAAACTGAGGAAACCCTTGCTGCCCTAAGAAGCCCTATTGGCATCTACATCAACAGCAAAACCCCAGCCGAAATCGCCGTCAGCATCATGGCCGAAGTCATCGCCACCAAAAACGCCGTCAACCTCCCCCTACACTCCAGCATAAAAACCGCCAAAGACCTCCAAGACTCCCTCTAACCCCACTCCAGCGCCAAAAAACACGTCCAAATACGAATAAACTTCAAATAAATCACAAAAACCACTTGCCAAGACAAAAAACCTTGCTATAATCATATTCTTTACGGCGCATTAGCTCAGCAGGTTAGAGCGACGGAATCATAATCCGCAGGTCCCCTGTTCGAATCAGGGATGCGCCACCAGAATTACTTAGTAGTATCAAGTACTTAGAGCCGACTTCATGTCGGCTCTTTTGCTTTCTAAGTCTGGCTTTGACCTAAACATGCCATTAGATGAATAGTTAGCCAAATGCGCACAATAGGCTCTAACCAAGAGTGTACTGGGAAAATTACGCCGCCATCATGCGCCTCAAATACCTCTAACTAAAAGGCTTCCGTGCTGCGATAACGTGGGCCAATACCGCTAAAGGGAGCCGAAAATAACGCTCACTTGCGCGACACTGGCACTTGGGCACGCTCAAATACAGCCACATCAACTGATTGCCTTGCCGCGTATGCTTGAGCCGACATTCGCTCATGCTCTTGACCCCTTCAGTGCTCTGGGCGCAATACACACACCCCCCGTTTGTTCGGTCTAGCTCACTGAAAGCGTCACAGGCCTACCAATGCGGCTCAGCATACCCACCAGAGCATCAATCGTGAACTTACTCGTTTTTTTGTTCACAACATCTGAAACTCGGGGACGCGGCACTATCAGAATCTCGGCTGCCTCGGCCTGCTTCAGGTGGTTCTCTTCCATCCACAAAGCCAGCTCAGCCATCAACTGCTCTTTGAACAACTGTGTATCATTTATTTGTTGCTTGGATTCGGCCTGCAGCCGTTTTGCCTCTTCAGGCGGAAAGCCCAGTTCGAGGAATATATTACTTCCTGCCTTTGTTGTATGGCGAATTTCAGTGTTGATATTCATTTAATGCTCCTGGCATTCACTCAAGCGCTTCGATCACCGCATCTGGATTACGCTCAATCACGTTCAAAAGGACTAGCGCCGGACCGCGTGGCGTCCTGTCGCCTCGTTCCCAGTGTCGTAGCGTGGCCGTGGAAAAACCAAACCGCGCCGCAAACTGCTCTTGCGTCATGCCGACCTTGGCCCGCACGACCTTTACATCCACGGACCGAGGCCGATGCACCTTGACACCGATCTCTTTTCCACGCGCGTGATCAATTGCTTCCTGCAGGCCTTGTTTGATGTTGTCGAATGCTTTGCTCATAATCATTATCCTTTCCAAATCTGTACCAACAGATCTACCAAACCTGCCAATTCGTTGCGCTCAGCCTGACTGAGATTGACCTTATCACCCTTGGCGAACAGCGTCAGAAGGTAAAGGGGCATGGCATCATCATGAAAATAGTAGATGCCACGTACGCCGCCAGTACCCTCCATCAGATCGCCCGCTGGCGGTTGGCCACATCGGGGGAACTTGCTTTTCGGGCGGCTGCCTCGATGAAATCTTCCACCACCAGCCATCCGGCCTGGGTTGGAAAAGATATTAATCACTCTGATTGTCTGGGCCAGCTTCAATGCCACGCGCTTCCCGCTAATATCCCAAAACACTACGCTTAATTGAAAGTCAATGAAAACACTTACATCAAGATAAATCAATAACTAGTTAATATTAAAGAGTGTTTATTGTCACACCAAGTTTTGTACAATCTCAAAAAACACAGTGTTGGTGGCATCATAATCCTCTGGCCCCTAGTCAAACAAAGAACACACCACAAGAAGGCCTAAACTCTTGCTTCATACATACAAATAGGTGAATGCACTCTACCTCATCAGAGATATAAAATGCTCTCCGCCATGAGCTAATTCGTGTGCTAAAAAGTGCTCAGTTCATAGCAGTAATTATTTGTATATGAACACGTTTACGCAGAATATATTACGTAAACGACAGAGCCTAACTGTAGCGCCTTGCACACTTTAACTATTGTGACGAAACATCAACTAGCACCGGACTTTATATAAGCCTTTACGCCCAATAAAGGCTGCCGCATAAACTGAGATAAAGCTACGCACCACAATCTGATAGAGGTTTTTATCCTATAAATATAAGATAAGACGATAATTGGTAGCCCATTCTGCCAACGAAGGCTATTTCGAATACATAATGACGGCTTGAACTAGATACACCTAGGGACAACCCAGATGATTGATCAACCAATCCAACTATTTATTAGCCAAGATGGCAAAGCTCAGCTTGAAGTAGCACTGAATCGGGATACTGTATGGTTAATCCAAGGCCAAATGGCCACGCTATTTGATACTTCTACCGACAATACTTATAAGAAAGACCCGTTACCCCAAACCGTCTCCGGGCATAGGCGTGCTGCCAATCCTCCAAAATAACGACTGTAATCAAAAAGTCAGGGATGTTTGATACGTGATCGAAACTGCTTGATTTGTGCGCGTGCGGTTTTTTGTTCTAATCTGCGTCGTTTGGAGCCCAGTGTCGGCCGCGTCGGTTTACGCGTTTTAGGAACAGTGGCAACACTATCAATCAAGGCTTGAAGTCGAGCTAATGCGTCTATTTTATTCTGTTCTTGTCGTCGACTATTCTGAGCCTTAATCACGATTTCACCTGCACTCGTGACCCGATGATCACTCAAAGTAAGCAATCGTGCTTTAACCAGTTCTGGTAACGAGGATGCCGTAATATCAAATCGTAAGTGCACTGCGCTAGATACTTTGTTTACATTTTGCCCTCCAGCGCCTTGCGAACGGATAGCAGTAAAAACCACTTCGTCCTCGTTGACCGTCAAATTTGGTGTGGAATGTTCGTTCATGCTAATAGTGTAGCGTGCGCAAACTTCGCAAAGTAAAAGATCCACCCAAACACCAGCCCCGTGGTGATAGCCTGCAAACGGGCGCAGCCTCCTGCTGCCGTTCTAGACCAGTAACTCCCTGGCTGGTCGGCCGTTAACACGGTTAAGCGGCCTCAAGCTTTTGGAGAAATATTTTCCGCGCTGACTGGATCTACCCTACGATCTAGATGCCACCAATAAAAGCGCTACCAATTACTGACAGTACGTAGCTCAAGCATTTCACGAAATTGGCGTGTAGTTTTAGGTAAGAGATCACCACTACCCCAATCCAAGATTACCCCGTAACGACGCACGACATCTAATTGATCAATTTCTCCTTGCTTGTATTGTTCAGATACCTCGCTAGGATCTCGACGGATCCAGCTTTTACGCTTGCTGCGAATCTCTTGACGTAAAGCCTCGGTAGCTTCCAAATCTATGTGATACTTGCAAATCTCAGGATCCAACGCCACCACAACCACACCATAATCTTTGGCAGCACGAGCAATAGATACATATTCATCGATAACGTCTTCGAGCACCATTTCAGGGTCGCGTTCTAATGGATCACCAAAACCACCACCGCCCGCAGTAGGCCGACTAAACATATCACCCTGATCTAACGCTACGTCTGAAAATACAGACCCAAGCCACTCTCGTTTGCCTGTCTCTTTTCTAGTTAGTGTTAAACCATGTGGCATAGAAGGAAGGCCCCCGTTAACCCCCCACACAATAGCTCTCTCACGATCACAAATATAAGAAATCACCGGATCTTCAGCTTGACCAATAATAGATGTTTTTACTACTCCTACGCCTCCTCGCCACTTACCTGGGCCAGCGGAATCAGTAAGTATTTGGAACTCGGTGGTTAACACGGGGTTCGCCCGCTCTTGGCCTTCAACCGGCTGCGACATTAAACCTACACCAAACGAGGCAGTAGTGACGTTACTACCGTCTTTACCATTGCGCCCGCCCCATCCGCCAGGCAACCAGTCATAGAACATAAAAGTCGGTTTACTGCTATGACGTTTATCTTTGCCACCTGCTAATAAATATTCAAGATTAAAAGCACATGCTGTGGCACGTTCTGGCATGACTTGCGACCAAATTTCATAAATAGCATTCATGATTTTTTCGAACGGCATTAAAAATCCAGTAACCGCTACGGGCCAGCTTGCATTAACAATGCTATTTTCGGGCGCTATCACATCAAATACACGATAAAACCCGCTATTTAAAGGTAAATCGGGAAAAAATGTTTTCATGCCCGCAGCAACTGCTGAGAAGGTTGAACCAAACGCTGAGTTATAGATAGACCCTATGGTGGGATGACTACCGCTAAAGTCATAGCTGACCTTGTCACCTTCAATGGTAAGTTTCACACGAATGGGGATTAAGCCTTCGCCCGACATGGGGTCCCTATCTATGAAATCTTGAGTTTCCCACACCCCATCCGGTAGTGCTTGAATGCGCTGACGGGCGGCGCGCTCTACGTAATCTTGTACCGCACTCATACCCTCTAACACCGTATCCACTCCGTATTTTTCACAAAGACGTATTATTTCTCGTTCACACACTTGAGTTGCTTGAGACTGTGAATGAATATCACCAATAATCGAAGCGGGGTCACGGGTATTTGACGCAATTAAATGAGCAATATCTTTACAAAAAACACCTTTAGAAAAAAGCCGCACAGGAGTGATACGCAAACCCTCTTTAAACATCTCGCGCGCGGTGACATCGAAGGAGCCTGGCACACTACCGCCCACATCAGACCAATGCCCATTGGACTGACTAAAGCCGATCAGTTGATCTCCCATAAAAATGGGGCGAATAAGCCTTACATCATTAAAATGTGTTCCGCCCGCGTAAGGATCATTAATGGCATACACATCACCTGGATGAATATCGTTTTCAAAGGCTGCTATCACTGCTTTACAAGTGAAATGCAACGTTCCTACGTGAACAGCAATATCTTGATTGCCTTGTGCCACAGAGTTACCTTGCGCATCGTGCAGACCACTAGAAAAGTCACGGTTGTAAATCACAAACGAATAGCAAGTTCTTAATATTTGTTCAGCCATTTGATCAACACTCGTAATGAACGAGTTTTTTAAGACCTCGAAGGTAACAGGATCTAATTGGCTTGGTAAATGAGCTGTTTCTGTATTCATGATGCGCCCTTTTATAAACGAATAATAATATTGAGATAAAGGTCAATTTCAGCCTCACTCGTAGGAGGCACCACTACTGTTGAGTCTAATTGCTCGATTACAGCGGGGCCCTGCAATACGAAACCAACAGGCAAATCGGTTCGCTTATACACCGGAGCATCCACCTCGCCTACGCCAGAGAACCACACGGATCGCCTGCAAATAGGCTCAGGAATAACATCTGTTGGCTCATATGTAGGGAGCTCTACTTTATTAACTAAACCTATCGCCTTTAAATTAAGTCGAAATACACTGACCGGCGCGTCATCACGATTGTAGTTATATTCACGTAAGTGCTCTTTATGAAAGATCTCGATCAATTGCGTGAGATCACCAACGGGACGAGGTGCAGGAATTGCTAATGCGCGCCACTGTCCTTGATACATCATGTCAATAGTGCGCTCCAACACGATCTTATCTGCCGCGACACCCTCATGCTCTAAATGCTCAATAGCCATTTTTTCTAGGCGTGAAAACTCTCTTTCCAATTCCTTCACATCGACGTTTTCAGCCTCCTTAATGTAACTTTCCGAAAAATCGTGCTGAATATTTACCAACAAACACCCTAAAGCAGACGCTACACCAGGGTTAGCCGGCACAATTACGGCTGGAATAGCGAGTTCACGGGCGACTTCAACCCCATGTAAAGCACCCGCGCCCCCGAAAGAAACCAGAGCGAAATCACGTGGATCATAGCCGCGGCTAATTGAGAGCAAACGAACCGCGTCCGCCATATTGGCATTTGCCACATCAATAATTGCCTGTGCGGCCTCATGCACCTCTAAACCAAAGGGATCAGCCACCGTATTTTTAATTGCTTGCCATGAAAGCTCTGGCTGCAAAGTCACTTGCCCACCTGCCAAACAAGTGCCCAAACGCCCAAGCACCACATTTGCATCAGTATTTGTAGGCTCTAAGCTACCGTTGCCATAACAAGCCGGGCCAGGAACTGCACCAGCAGACTGAGGGCCATTACGCAATGAGCCCGCCTCATCCTGCCAAGCTAAAGAACCACCACCAGCACCGATGGTAAGCACTTCGATACTGGGAAACCGAATAGGATATCCAAACTCAATATACCAATCATTCGTTATCCGAGATTGCCCCTCATAGGCCAAAGAAATGTCAGTAGAAGTGCCTCCCATATCAAGACCGATGGCATTTTTAAAACCACACAGCATCGCAATATGACGGCTTGCTATGGCCCCCGCGGCAATACCCGAGCCTGCTAAGCGCGCGGAGAAATGCTCGACTGCATCTGTAGTCATCACCCCACCACCACTGTGCAACAAAAGCAAATCACTGTTATAGCCACGCGACTTTAACTCGCGCCCTAAATGCTTGGTATAACTGACTACTACAGGACTTAACGCCGCATTAATGACGGTGGTGGAAAAACGTTCATGTTCAAAAATTTCGGGCATGACCTCGGAAGATAATGAGACCGCTACATCGGGCATCTCCTCTAGCAAGATGTCACGCATCTCACACTCATTTTTTTGATTGATGTAAGAGTTCATAAAACAAACAGCAATTGCTTTGACTTCTCGTCGTTTCAATATCCGAGCTACTTCGCGTGCCTTCTCCTTATTGAGTGGTATTACCACATTGCCTTCGGCATCAATACGCTCCTCAACAGCGAGACGGTCTCGACGTTTAACATGCGGCGGCGCCACATCTTTATACATATCCCAGAGGTCTTCTTTATTAGCACGACGAATCTCAATGACATCTCTAAACCCTTCGGTACAAACCATGGCTGTACGGGGTAAACGACGTGTAATTAACGCATTTGTAGCTACGGTTGTGCCATGAGTAAATAAAGATACCTCGTGAAGATTTACCCCAATTTTGTCCACAGCATTCAAAATCCCATCGATAGGACTGACAGTAGTTGAGGTTTTATCAATGGAAATATGTCCTGTTATTTCATCCAGAATACAAATATCTGTGAATGTACCACCTACATCCACTGCAACTCTTATATGTCTCATAACTAACTACTCCTCCGTGAAAATGACAAACACGCCCCTATCTCCTAATTATTAAAAAAGGAAATAAATTTACCAACAGTTGTTTATATTATTAACTTAGCAAGTGAATCTCTAAAAACTCACGTAATACCATCAATAACTAAAGAACCCTAAATTTGATTACTGCGTAATACCCGATCACGATATTTCGCCTTAGCCTCACTTGGGGCACAGCCAAAACGCTGTCTGTACTTCTGGCTAAACGTAGCAGGACTAGTGAATCCCCATTCATATGCAATTTCCGCAATACTTCTATTGGTTTTATCGTGCTGTATTACGGCATCAGCCAATACCAGTCTTTGCTCTTGAATTGTGCTGCTTACTGACCCACCTCTTGATCTAAAAAGCATATGTAAATAACGCAAAGAAATCCCACAAGCGTCTGCAATATCCTGAGGTCGTATCACTTGTTTAACGTGATCTCTAATATATTTATCTGCGCGACATAAATGAGCTGCTTGAACAGAAGTTAGTTGTGATGGCCCTGGTGACGATCCTGCTACAGCTAAAGCGAGTAAATCAACCAAATGTAAACCTATAGTTTGACGGGCATCAAAAGATAAACTCGTGAGACGGTCTGATACCATACGTACCATCTGTGCCATCAACTCACCCGCGCCCGCTTCAGCATCAAACGCTAAAGTAACTAAATTTTCAGGAAAACTAATACGCGTACCAAGTAAAGAGGCTGGTATTTTTAATACCCATAGACGATTAGCATCTGAATAACTTAACTTATAAGGAACATGGCTACGCTGTAAAATAAATGAACCAGGTTTACAGCTTACCTCCTTATTATTTTGACTAAAACAAATGGTCTGAATATCAGGAATAGTGATCAAATAGCTTTCATTACTTTCCTGGCGTAAATGCTCGTCCTTTCTCTGATACAACACAGCACTGGAGTCAAGACGAGACAATGAGACTTGGCCTAAGTCCCACGCATCAAGCGCGCCTGAAAATTGACTGTCCGTATTGAAACGTAAACTTAAAGGAAAGTACGTATTCGTAACAGCTTGATTCCAATAAAGTTTACGATTTTCTGGCTGCTCATTAACCGTTGTATAATGCAAGCTCATGATTACCTCCTCAGATAAGATGGCCAAGCAAGGTATACAAAAGGCCTTGGCTCACTACTTTTATGTTTCTTTCTTATTTATAGTGAGTTCATTCTAGTCAGCCCTACAGCTCCTTACAACAAAACGCTTCCTCTACAGCGCACAAAATCTTTAGTTTGTGCGCAATACTAGGGAAATCAATTAGCAATTGCCTTCTTTTATACGCAAAATACTCTAGTAAGCAGCCAGAACCACCTGCTCTTTGGCACTCAAAGCCAACTCATGACACTGGCACAGAGAATCAATCATTGCCATAATATCAAGTCAATTCCTCTTAATGATTTTGCTATGACTGAGTCTATTTTGCGTTTGGGCGCTGAAGTGAGCGTGGTGAATCGCGACCACTCTCTCTATGAACAGATTGGACGCTATCTAGGTGCCTCTGACATCCCTGGGTTAGACGGGTTGCATCGTATATGCTTTGACGGCAAAGTGGTTTTACTGAAAGAGAATGATTTTCGTACGCTCAGCCCAACTCTTTGATACAAGACTCGCGCTTACTCGGGCGTAATCTGCCCCAACTATCTCCAACGCTCGTTGCGCCAAGCTTTTTGTTCCGCGACGTCAAGATATGTCCAAGCGACGAAGCGACTTTGCTTTTGCCCTTGCGTCATTTCCACGGTTTTCACCTTAAAGGCGTTGGCCTTTTTTAAGGCAGACAACACGCTGGGCAAGGTAGAGGCTTTGGATACCAAGGTGCTGAACCAAAGCACTTGATGGCTTACCGTTGTACTTTCTTCTATCATGCGGCGTATAAAAAGCGCTTCGCCCCCCTCGCACCACAGCTCAGTGTTTTGCCCACCAAAATTAAGTGCAGAAACGGCCTGTTTGGGTGCCGCCTTGCCTAAACCACGCCATTTACGTTGGGTGCCACGTAAGGCCTCGTCCTGCGACGCATGAAAGGGAGGATTACACAGTGTCAGATCAAAATAATCGTTAGCGCTAAGTAAGCCTTGAAAAATGCGCTGCGGCGATTTCTGCTGACGCAGTTTGATAGCAGTAGCCAAACCAGAATTAGCGTGAATAATAGTGCGTGCAGAGTTCAGTGCCATCGCGTCGATATCCGACCCCAGAAATTGCCACCCATATTCCGCATGACCAATTAATGGGTAAATAGCATTGGCACCCACACCAATATCAAGGACACGTACAGCAGCACCTCGGGGAATGATTTGCGCATTGCTACTGGCCAACAGATCGGCCAGATAATGCACGTAATCGGCTCTACCTGGAATAGGCGGACAGAGATAGTTCGCAGGAATATCCCATTGTTCGATGCCGTAGAAGGACTTCAACAAGGCGCGGTTTAGCGTTTTGACAGCCTTGGCATCAGCAAAGTTGATGCTTTGATTGCCGTAAGGGTTCAAAAAAACAAAAGCGGCTAGGTCGGGTGTAGCGTCGATGAGCGCGTCAAAATCGTAACGACCTTGATGACGGTTGCGTGGATGAAATAGAGCCGTCATGTTGCTACAGCTTCTAATGGAAAAAAGATCATAAAGATAACGGGTGTATTCATTAGGTAGTAGCAGTGTACTCACTTATTGCTTACGCCATGTAGTGGCGATGCTAACCACTGAATGAAACTCGATGTTCTCGCAGACAATACGCATATAATTGGCCACCATATTATAAGGTGCTAACAAGCCAACAACTAAGCACCTTGTCCAACAAGGTATCCGGTAACCTAAGCACTTCTCGCCAAAAGGCAGTCCAATGAATAAAAACGAACCCCGTAAAGGCGCCAGCCGGGCCGCCGATATTCCAGCCGATGTGTTGCAAGCTCTATCCAATGGCGAACTACAAAGCGCTACTCTCACTGAAATACTGGCACTGGATCAAACTCAACTGTTACGCACCGTATTTCCCTCGTTGTCATCAGCGGCACAAACGGCGGCCGAAACCGCCTCACAATTCGGCATTCTCAAAAGAATGACGGGAATAGGAGCCATATTGCTAGATGAGCTAGGCGCAGCGGGCATCGACACTTGCAGCGCCCATCACTCGGACACGGTGCGCGGCTGGGCCTGTTTCATGATCGGATCACAATCAGGATTAGATCTTTCTGCGCGGCTGGCCGCGATTCAACCCTTAGCCGACGACGCGCATTTCGGCGTGCGCGAATGGGCCTGGTTAGGAGTACGCCCGTACCTGATAAAAGAGCTAGATACAGCCATCAGCCTTTTAGCCGCCTGGACGACTTCGCCTTCCGAGCGTTTGCGACGCTTTGCTAGCGAAGCCCTACGCCCTCGTGGCGTGTGGTGCGCTCACATCCGCACGCTCAAACAAGACCCGGAACTAGCACTGCCCATCCTATCGCCCCTAAGAGCCGATCCATCCAAGTATGTCCAAGACTCTGTCGCCAACTGGCTTAACGATGCTGCTAAGGATCAACCCGCTTGGGTACGTAAACTGTGCGCGCAATGGTTACAAGGTGAACCGCCCCCTGCCACATACCGTATTTGTCAGCGCGCTTTGCGTAATCTTAAATAAGGGAAAAACTTGCCACACTCGCGTATGAGTCAACACTGCCTACTGTTAAGACCTATAAGCGGCTAAGTTCATTATTCAGAACACCTCGTCATACGCGACGGCTCCCTTAGCGCTGAGCAATAGCCCCCTGTTGCAGATCAGGTAATAGCTGCGGCCACCCACCTGCCAGTGTTTTATAGATACCAACTAAAGCCCTCGCCTGCTCAGTTGTGCTCTGCGCGAGTCGCTCCTCCGCATCTAAGCGTACCCGTTCGGCCTCTAGTACCTCTAGCACACTGACCATCCCGTCTTCAAAACGTAAGCGTGCGGTGCTAGCGGCACGGCGGCTGGCCTGCACGGCTTGCTCCAGAAAGGACTGCTCGGTTTGGGTATGCGTCAAACGGAGCAATGCATTTTCGGCCTCTTCCATGGCAGCGAGCACCGTCTGTTGATACATTTCCAAGCTCTGAGCTGCCTCCAAATTAGCGGCAGCGATACGTGAGCGCACGCGAGCCACATCTAGGAACGATCCCCCTACACCCAAAGAGATCAAGCGTGTTTCACTATCGCGTTGAAACAAAGCGTTAACGCCCAACGCTTGCGTACCGATCAGTCCCCCTAAAGTAAAACGTGGAAACAAATCGGCTGTCGCAACACCTATACGTGCCGTTGCTCCAGCCAAACGGCGCTCAGCTGCCGCGATATCTGGGCGACGACGCAACAGTTGACCCGGCACACCTGCATTCACTTGCACCGAAATGATAGGCAAGACAACAGGACGATCAAGTTCGTTAGCCATCACCGCAGGCTGGCGTCCAGTCAGCACAGCGATACGGTTGGCTGTCACCTCTGCCTGCGCCTGCAATGCCGGGACGCGTGAGCGCGTTAATGCTAATTGTGCGCCTGCACGATCGACATCCAAAGAGGTGCCCCGCCCTTCTTGAAACAAAACATGAATCAAGCGCAAGGTATCGGCCTGATTACTCTCGTTGTCACGCGCTACCCGCAGGCGCTCCTGCAGGCCGCGCAAACGAAAGTAGGCATCGATCACTTCAGCCACCACAGCGACCTGAACGCCCGCTAAATCGGCGGCATAGGCTTCGGTGTCAGCCTTCTTGGACTCGATGCTGCGGCGTACGCGACCAAAGAAATCCAGTTCCCAAACAGCCGCCAAGCTCAGCTGATGCGAATCACCGTCACGTTGAGTGCGCGACAGACCGGACGCCTGCGAGGCGCTAACACGCTGATGGCTAAGCTCGCCAGACGCACTCGGCGTAGGATAACGGTCTAACTCGGCTTGATAAGTCAAAGCGCGTGCTTGCTCATAGCGCGACAGGGCAATGCGTATATCATGATTAGCCCGTAGCGTGTCCGCCACTAGCCCCTCCAGAAACGGATCCCCCCAATTGCGCCAGAACTGTACATCCGCTTCGGGCACCCTCGCTGTGAGCCCTGTCTCCCCCTGGCGTGCATAGGCTGACTCAAGGGAGATAGCAGGTGCCTGATAATTGGGGCCGACTGCGCAAGCTGACAACAATAGTGCAGAAAGTACAACAGGGCTGCTACGCAGGCACACCAAACGCTTAAGCAATGACTCAAACATGGGGAGTCTCCAAACTCTCAGACGTAGTAACACGACGCAATTTACGAGTGGCCAAACGGCGCAAAGCCACATAAAAAACAGGGGTTAGAAACAAACCAAACAGTGTGACACCCAGCATGCCTGCGAAAACCGTGACGCCCATTACTTGACGGACTTCAGCGCCGGCTCCCATTCCGATCAGCAAAGGCAATACGCCCGCAATAAAAGCTGTCGAAGTCATGATGATGGGGCGTAATCGCAGTCGACTAGCATGCAACGCTGCGTCAATAATGCTATGCCCTTGGAGTTCAAGCTCGCGCGCGAACTCCACAATCAAAATCGCGTTCTTGCATGCAAGCCCCATCAAGACGACCAGCCCTATCTGCACGAAAATATTGTTATCCCCTCCGGTAAGCCACACAGCGCTCATAGCGGATAGCAAGCACATCGGCACAATCAGGATGACCGCCAACGGCAGTGTCCAGCTTTCATACAAGGCTGCCAGCACCAGAAAAACCAGTAGTACAGCCAACGGGAATACGATTAACGCAGCATTGCCTTGAGTGAGCTGTTGGTAGCTCAAGTCTGTCCACGCTACTTCCATTCCCTGTGGCAACACGTGGGCTGCAGTCTCGGTCAGGACACGTAAAGCTTGTGACGACGAGAGCACACGGGGATCAGCCTCGCCGATAAGGTCGGCTGCAGGGTAACCATTGAAACGAATGACAGGATCTGGGCCATATGTAGTGCGTACATCCACCATGCTACCAATAGGCACCATGTCGCCCTGTGCGTTGCGAGTGCGTAAATTAGCGATGTCCTCAATCGTAGTGCGGAACGGCGCATCGGCTTGCGCCATAACTTGGAAGGTTCGCCCAAAGCGCGTGAAGTCATTCACATAACTAGAACCTAAATAAGTCTGCATGGTCTCGAACAGATCCGTCATCGCCACCCCTTGAGCCTTAACTTTAGTGCGATCAACAAGCACATCAAGTTGCGGCACATTCGCTTGGTACGAACTAATCGGATAGGGAAACCCAGCTTGCTGCGAGACCGCATTAGCTAGTGCATCCATCGCTGTTTGCAAAGCACCGTAGCCGCCCTCGCTGCGATCCTGAACATACAACGAGTATCCTGAGCCCGTACCAAAACCGGCGATAGGCGGTGGCATAATAGCAAAAGCCAGTCCTTCTTGCTCTTGTGCAAAACGCCTATTCAGCTCGGCGACAATCTCGGTGGCTGATAGCGACCGTTCACTGGCGGGGGTCAAACCAAAAAACACCACGCCAGTATTAGAGGTATTAGTGGATTGCAACACGTTCAAGCCCGGTAAGGCAACGGCAGTCTGAATACCCTCTATTTGTAGAGCAACATCGGTCACGCGGCGCACTAAGGCCTCGGTGCGTGCTAACGAAGCGCCTTCGGGCAGCTTCACCGCTCCAACCAAATAAAGCTTGTCCTGTGTCGGCACAAATCCGCCCGGGACCGCTTTAAAGATAAATCCTGTTGCTGCAAGCAGTACCACATACGCCAGAAACACCGCCGTTCGACGCCCGAGCAAGCGCGCCACCACACCGCCATAGCCTTGGGCGCTACGCTGAAATAAACTATTGAACGGACCAAAAACCCACCCAAACCAGCGATTGAGCACGCGTGTAGGCAAATCAGGGGGTGTGCCCTTGGCACGCAACAACAGAGCGGCTAGTGCGGGTGACAAGGTCAAGGAATTGAGCGCAGAAATAACCGTAGAAATGGCAATCGTTACCGCAAACTGCTTGTAGAATTGACCTGTAACGCCTGACAAAAAAGCCATAGGCACGAACACTGAGCATAGCACCAACGTGATCGCAATAATGGGCCCACTTACTTCGCGCATAGCTTGGTGCGTGGCGGCTCGAGGGGCTAGACCTGCAGCAATATTACGTTCAACATTCTCTACCACTACGATGGCGTCGTCGACCACAATGCCAATGGACAATGCCAAGCCGAACAAAGTTAGCGTATTAATGGAAAATCCCAGCAACAATAATACGGCAAACGTACCCACCACCGACACAGGGACAGCCAGCAAAGGGATGATAGAAGCGCGCCAGGTCTGCATAAACAAGATCACTACAAGGACAACAAGCAGCACGGCCTCAAACAGCATACTAACCACCGACTTTATCGAATCACGAACGAATACGGTGGGATCGTACTCAACAGACCATGTCAAACCTTCAGGAAAGGATCTGGCTAGATCAGCCATCTTGTCGCGCACTTGATTGGACACATCGATCGAGTTGGCGCCAGGCGCTGCAAAAACCGGAATACCAACGGTGGGTTCATTATTAAGTAAAGACTTAAGCGAATAGTCTGAAGCACCCAGCTCAATTCGCGCCACGTCCTGCAAGCGCGTTACCTGCCCGTTATTACCCGACTTAATAATGATGTCGCCAAACTCTGCCTCTGTCGTCAAACGCCCCTGGGCGTTGATAGACAACAAAAAATCGCTACCCGACGGGTTGGGCGGGGCTCCCAGTTGCCCAGCGGAAACTTGAACATTTTGCTCACGCACGGCAGCCAGCACTTCATCGGCAGTCATACCCAACGCTGCAATTTTTTCCGGATTTAGCCAGAGGCGCATGGAGTAATCACCTGAACCCCATAGCTGCACATCCCCCACGCCCTGCAAGCGCGCCAGCTCATCGCGCACATGCAATAGAGCATAGTTACGCAGGTAAAGCTCATCATAGTGGCCGTCTGCCGAACTTAACTGTACGAGCAAAGTAATATTAGGAGACTGCTTGGTAGTGACTACTCCCTGGCGACGTACGGCTTCCGGCAGGCGAACTTCGGCCTGGGCTACGCGGTTCTGTATCTTGGCCTGAGCCTCGTCAGGATCCGTACCCAAGCGAAAGGTAACCGTTAACAGCAGGACACCATTACTGCCTGCAACCGACTTCATATAAAGCATATTTTCGACGCCGGTAATAGCCTCCTCTAGCGGGGCAGCTACCGTCTGAGCAATCTCACGCGGATTCGCTCCCGGGTAGCTCGCGCGTACCTGCACCGTAGGGGGTACGACTTCCGGGTACTCGCTGATAGGAAGTAGCGGTATCGAAATAAGGCCGACAACAAAAATGATAATGGACAGTACCGCTGCAAAGATCGGCCGGTCGACAAAAAAACGAGCAAAATTCATAGTCTTACTCTCACACACCATCGACTGGCTGCGGGTCCAGGTGAAGCGGCCCCATGGGAACCTCCTGCACCTGCACCGGCATACCTGAGTAATTTACTTTCTGAATACCATTGACGACCACACGATCCCCCTTCAGCAAGCCTTTTTCAACAATACGCAAACCGTCAGCGACGCCGCCCAAGCTGATATCGCGCCGCCTTGCCGTGTTATGTTCGTCAACCACATACACATACTTGCGATCTTGATCTGTCATCACAGCCTTCTCATCAACGAGTACAGCTTGAAATGGGGTGCTGCCCTGCAATCGCACTCGGGCATAGAGGCCTGGGGTCAGCAAACCATCAGCGTCAGATAAGGTAGCGCGCGCCCGTATCGTGCCCGTGTTCGAATCAACACGGTTATCGATAAAATCGACGTAACCTAGATGCGGATGCCCTTGCTCGCCAACCAGTCCGACCTTAACCGGCACGCCTGCCTTGCGCTCATCTGCTCGCTCCCCTGCACGCACCCTTTGCGAATAGCGCAAGTAAGTCCGCTCATCACTATCGAAATGCACGTGCACTGTGTCCAGCGACATCAATGTGGTGAGTATGTTCTCCTGCCCTTCGGGCCACACCAAGTTGCCGACCGTGACCAGCGCCCTACCAGTACGCCCGGAAATCGGTGCCCGAACTTGAGTAAAATCCAACTCAAGCTTCGCAGTTTGCACCGCGGCCTGAGCAAATTGAACCGCGGCATCAGCCTGTGCGCTTACCGACCGGCGCTGATCCAACTCTTCGGTGGAGATCGCGTGGCGCGATGCGAGTCGATGAGCACGAGCAGCTTCGCTGCGAGCCACAGAAGCGTGTGCCAATGCGCTGGCCAACTCTGCCTGAGCACGCGAAAGCGCAGCTCGATAACTACGCGCATCAATAGAAAACAAGACATCGCCTTGCTTAACCGTTTGCCCTTCTTGGTAGTGAACCGTTTCAATGTGACCGCGAACACGCGGCCGCAGGGCAACTGTCTGAACTGCTTCGATTCGTCCATTAAAATCATCCCAGGCGATGACCTGTCGTTCTACGGCAAACGCAATGCTCACGATGGGGCTATCTTGCGCAGACTCATCGCTGGCTTGGCTTTGGCAAGCAGACAGAGATAAGGCCAACAGCAGCGGCGTCAAGAGCAAAAAACTCCGACACCACGCCGTCCTAGTAAATATCCAGTGTTGATTCATGCTGACAGGGCTCAATATTCAGTTAAGGCTATCCGCCGAGAACGCCACCTCTTTTTGAGCCTCTAGTAACCTTAAGCGCTGCGTCAGCGCGTTACTAATAGACGTATACGCGGTACTTCCCAAAGCAAGACGCAAAGGCGGATGCAACCTATCTGCCGCTGTAATCATCGCATCAACAGTTTTGGCCGCATCGCCCTTAATCGCAAAGTCACCCGATGCCACCCCGCGACGTACCTCTCCGGCGGGGGTGTCCTCATAACAGGGCATAATTTGTGCGCGATCTAGACCTTGAACGAAATTAGTGCCTGTTGGACCGGGTTCGACGATCAAAAAGTCAATACCAAAGGGGGCCACTTCCTGAGCAAGCGATTCAACAAAACCTTCAATTCCCCACTTACTCGCATGATAAAGGCTGAAATTCGGGTAAGCGATTTGCCCGCCCTCTGAAGACAACTGCACGATGCGGCCGCCCCCTTGCGCACGCAAGTACGGTAAAACAGCTCGAATAAGCTGGATAGAACCTATCAAATTCGTCGCAATCTGACGCTCTACTTGGGCATCACTGGCTTCCTCTGCCGCGCCAAATAGCGCATATCCAGCGTTGCTGACCACAATATCAATGTGGCCAACTCGTTGAAAAGCCTCTGTAACCACTGTATTTATCGCCTGTGTGTCGGTGACATCAAGCGTCCACACGTGCAGCTGATTAGCATATTTCTCGGTTAACGTCCTCATCACGTCAGGTTGACGCACCGTTGCTACCACGCGATCTCCACGTGCTAACAAACGTTCAACCAGAAGGCGGCCTAGGCCCGTTGAGGTTCCCGTAATAAACCACGTCTTAGTCATAATAGTGCCTTAGAAAAGAAAAAGTGAACGACTAAGAACATGGTATGGGCTTATGATTGTAATGAGAATGACCAATAAACCGCATGAAGAAGTGAAATGAATTCACCAATAGACTCCCCTACCTTAAAAGACTTACGCGCTTTCATGGCCGTTGCCGAGCACCGCAGTTTTCGACGTGCCGCTGAACTGCTGGGCGTGACCCGTTCTTCGCTTAGCCATACCTTGCGTGGGCTAGAAGAAAAGCTAAGTACACGCCTATTACATCGAACAACACGTAGTGTGTCGTTAACCCAAGCAGGCGAGCAGTTTCTTGCACGCCTAGACCCATTGCTGGGCGACTTGAGTCAATTACTAGAAGACGTTGCAGGTGCTCAGGGGCGAACGTTGGGAACACTGAGGATTAACGGAAGCGAGCCCGCTATTCGCTTGCTAGTGGCCACCTTGGTGCCAAAATTCCTCCTACGCTACCCCGATGTGCAACTGGATCTCACTGTACAGGGGGAGTTAGTGGACATCGTTAAGAAGGGCTTTGATGCAGGAATCAGACTGGGCGACGCGGTACCCAAAGATATGGTGGCAGTTCGTCTGGGCCCAGACATTCGCTTCTTAGCCGTGGCCTCCCCCGCGTATTTACAAGCTCATCCTGCACCTGACACCCCCGATGATCTTGTTCATCATCAGTGCATACGACAACGCTTTCCTAGTGGCAAACGTTATCGCTGGGAGTTCCGGAAACAAGGGCAAGAATTCGTTTTAGATGTGCCCGGAGCGCTCACGCTGGATCATCATCAATTAATGGTGGAAGCGGCAGCGGCAGGCGTAGGCATCGCTTATGTAATGGAAGAGTATGCTCGCCCTTATATTGATAAGGGAAATTTAGTAACTGTATTAGAGAGCTGGTGCCCCCACATATCGGGTTTGACGCTGTACTTCCCCAATAATCGCCATGTGCCTGGCAGCCTAAGGGCTTTTATCGACATGGCCAAGGAAAGTACGCAATAACGTGAAGCCCTACCTCTGCAAAAACATATACCATACAAATAATAAGAAAAAAGCATTAAACCGTTTAATTTTTTAATTTGTGGTTCAGAAAAAAACATCTTATTTTATGCATCAACGGGAAGTAAAGAATGATAACCTTTTTTACTTTTACGCCATGCCATAACCAGTGCACAGAGAGACTATGTCAACAATCAAAATAAAACCGACGACCCATCATCGATTTCCACTCCAAAGAACGATTCATTTCTTTCGTACTACAGCCTTAAGTGCTGCAATAGCAAGCTTATGTGTAGGGCCTGTGTCGGCTCAGCAAATTGCTCCTCCAGAGTCATTTATCACACCAGAGTTCTTAGCATCGCACACTTTATTGGATATTCGGGCGCAATTCGCCTATGCCAAAGGATATACCGGTAAAGGCATATTAATTGCCGTGCTAGACGACGGTTTAGATATTGAGCACCCTGAATTTGCAGGCAGAGTGTCTCCGTTTATGGCCAACTTTGTGACCGCGGGTGGCCCTACTTACGTTGGCCGCTTACCTGGTCAAACGGATTTCATGCATGGTACACACGTCAGCGGTATCGCCGCTGCAGCACGCAACAACCACGGCATGCATGGCGTAGCATACAACGCCGACATCCTAGCTTTACGCATCTTAGGACCCAACCCTGTAGAAAATGCCGAGTCTAAAGCGTTTGAGCACGCGATTGCTCACGGAGCCAAAGTATTAAATGGCAGTTACGGCCTCGATAGCTTTCCCGCTAAAGATTTAACTGATGAAGAAACGGGGCAAAAAACACCAAACAAGCATTACGAAGTCATTAACTTTACTCCTTTAGACGAAGAAGACATTAAGACTGCTTATAACATCATGAAACGTGGCGAAGCAGCCGATATTGTGATGATTTTCTCAGCAGGCAATGAGTTCGAAGAGCAACCTATAGGTAGCGAGTCGCCGATGGGAAATGGCCTGCTTCCCGCGATCACTCCCAAGAACACCAGCGACGGGAAATATCGCTTTATTGTGAACACTGACGATGACGCCACAGACGAGAACAATCCAACAACCTGGGTGTTAAACGATCTCACCGACCCTGATTATCTTGATTTAGATTTTTCCGACCTTCAGGGTGCATTAATAGCTGTCGCGGCGGTAGATAGAAATGGCAAGATAAGCAGCTACAGCAATCGCTGCGGCCTTGCCCAACTGTGGTGTATTGCTGCGCCTGGTGGCGACTATCCTACACCGGGCTACACTGCAGACGAGGGCCAGATTTACTCCACGGTGCCAGACAGCACCTATGACTACGAAGTAGGCACCTCTATGGCGGCGCCCGTAGTCAGCGGTGCGGCAGCGGTGCTGCGCGAGGCTTTCCCCTACATGACAGCTCGGCAAATTATTGAAGTGCTGCTCACCTCGGCCAACAGTACCGATTTGGATTGGGGCAACAAGGACATCTACGGCTGGGGCATGCTGGATCTTGGTCGAGCCATTGATGGACCAGTACAATTTGGTGCGGAAAGCTTTGCACAAACCTTTGATATCAACACCCAGGGCTTTAACTCGATCTGGAGTAACGATATCAGCGGCACCGGAGGTTTAAAAAAATCAGGCCCGGGGCATTTGGTCATGACTGGCCACAACAGCTATGCGGGCGCCACGCATATTCAAGCGGGCAAGCTGACGGTCAACGGGGCCTTGGTCAACTCCACCGTGACCATTGATGCCGATGCCGCCCTAGGCGGTACGGGTAGCGTGGCGCATTTGATTGCGGCCGGCACCATACAGCCCGGTAATTCTATTGGTACCTTAAGCGTTACGGGCGACTACACGCAGTTAGGCGGTTCGCGCTTAGATATCGAAATCGACGCCCAAGGTCAGTCAGACCGCCTAGAGGTGCAGGGTACGGCTGACATTCAAGGGGGAGAGTTACGTGTGCTGGGCCTGAACCCCGATGCCTTAGGCCGTGATTTTACCTTCTTGCAAGCAGGACAAATCAGCCCAGGCAGTCAGTTCGATAACGCCGATATATTAGGGACTCGCTTTATTGACCTAGCGCTTCACCCTGTCACGAGCGCTACGGGCTCTGGTTTGTCTTTAGCGGTACGTCGTAATGATGTCACCTTTGCCTCCTTGGCGGCCAATGGCAATCAAGCGTCAGTGGCGCGGGCAGTCGATGCACAAAATAATTCCAGTCCGGAATACCGTGCCGTGGTGATGGCGGACACTACCGAAACCGCTCAACACTATTACCGTCAGCTTGGTGGTGAGGTTCACGCCTCCAGCTTATCGGCGTTGATGGATACCAGCGGTGTGCTCCGCCAGGCCTCTTTAGGGCGCTTAGCCACAGCAGGGTCCTTGGCTGATGCAGGCAATGAGCACGATGCTAACAACGGCGTATGGGCACGCGTACTAGGCAGTTGGGGCAGCTTGGCAGCCACTCACGATACGGCACGTATGACCCGTTCTCTAAGTGGTGTGATGTTTGGGGCCGATACACGCTTAGGCGAACAAACGCGGGCTGGAATCGGGGCTGCCCTAAGCCGCTCTTCCTACGGTACGGACACAGTAGGCTCCGCCAAAGCCGATGGCTATCACCTCATGGCCTATGCCAGCCAGTCCTTAGGTGCCGTAGCCTTACGCGGTGGCGCTTCGTACTCGTGGTATCGTTTACATAGCAAGCGTCATATTGCGGTGCCCGGCGCCGAGCAGCAAAAGGCCAGCTATAACGTAGGCAGTGCCCAGATTTTTGCCGAGGCGGCCTATCAACAACAATGGAATCAGTTTGCGCTAGAGCCCTATGTGAATGTGGCTCAGGTATGGATGCGTCGTGGTAGCTTCAGCGAAACGGGCGGCTTGGGCGCCTTACAAGGTAGCTCGCAACAGCACAGCAATACCTTCTCTACCTTAGGGGCACGCAGTCAATTTAACTTGGCGCAAACTCAGCACGGGGACTTGGCTGCCACGGTCAACGTGGGCTGGCGCCATCTGTTTGGCAATAAAACGCCGCGCAGCGAAATGCGATTTAGCACGGGGCCTAGCTTTACTATTCACGGCGCACCGCTAGCTCGTGATGCCTTCATCAGCGAGCTGGGTGTTGAACTGATCAACAACCAAGACCGTCGTTTTAGCTTGGTCTACACCGGCCAGTTTGCCGGCGGCACACGCGATCAAGGTATCCAGGCTAGGGCTAGCTGGGCGTTTTAATCGCTTGCTTACTCACTCTTCTTCACCACGGAGAAGAGTGAGTGCTAGGGTGCCAATTCGTCAAAGTATGCCTAAAACACTAGGCTTATCAAGCTACTAGCTCAACACATCTATGGCAAACTTTAGCTACCCTCCCCCCGGGTTAACACTATAAAAAGCACATTGATCACAATCAATGCTGTAGTAACACTACTTTACAGTGGGCTCAGCGACACGGCATTCAAAACCCAGTCGCTGCAGCCCACTATTATTTTCCCCAAGGCACTTGAGCTAGCCGCATTTTCGGTTGCTATGATTCCCCAAGCACACCCAGACTGGTTTCCTACAGCCCCATCACACAACGTTAACGGTTCTACCAGGCCGCCAAGCCTTGCACAGCCTGTGCAGTAATTTCCTGGGCATGCTGTATCGTACTGTCGCGCCAAATTTGATCAAACGGACAAAAGGAATCTAATAGATCCGTTTGCAGCATGGCATAAGCAGGTGAGCCAGGATCAGCCTTAAACTTTAGCCATAAATCCAACCTGAGCATGCGACGCATGTGCCAGCCTCGAGTGCCAAACTCTATGACCGCTCCGCACATGGGTGTATCCCCTAAAAACTGTTGTACCCCGTGAAATAACAAACCCTGATAATTAGGCCGTGCTTTTCCATGGGGGCGCTGACCTTTAATGCGGGCGTCCCCCCACCAACCTGCGGCCTGCTCAAATAATGCACCGCCTTCTTCGTTAAAGCATAAGAAAAAAGGCTCACCGTACTCGCCCACGCCTGTATGCCAATCAATAAAGGCAACTTTTTCGGCGCCTAACAAATGATTTTGTACGATTTCCTCTAGCACCAAGTTCGACCATTCGCGCTGACTACCACCGTAATTTAGCCCATCAGCGCGGCTATACTGACCACGAGCTAAAGCATCGAATAAAGCATCTGAACCATGCTTTTGCGCAAAGTCATCCATAGCCTGCTGCGCGGCGACGATATTCTGCTTAGTCCAACTATCAAACAAAACAAGCGGGTGCAGTTGCTCGTAAGCGGGATTAGCCGGCGCCTGCCCATGATCGATAAAATTACGGTTTAAATCTACATTATTTTCGGTGGTACGGCTTAAGTGGGCAAACCCCCAAGGATTAATCGCATGTACCATTACTACGGCCACATCTTCTGGCAAAGTTTTTGGCCCCTCGCCCTGCATCCACGCTAATTGTGCGGCCGAACCGCTCAACCCCTCTAAGCCATGCGTTGCACTTAAAACAATTAACTTACGCGATGCACTCACAGACCCATAGTAGGCAACATCCACATATAAATCCTGCCCCTGAGGACCTTGATGCGTGGGATGCAAATAATGCGTTAAGCTTGCACCAGTATTAGCCGCGATGCGTAAGAAAGCATCTCTGGCACTATCGTAATCCAGTGCATAGCAATTATAAAATTCCATTTCCTGCGCCTTTTCTATGACCTTATTCCGAGCCTATAGTTTGCGAACTACGATCCCAGAACACAAATTTATGATGTAAAAAGCTCATCAATCGTGTACCGCTCAGGCCGATAGCAATCAAACTAAACAAACAAGCAAACATCGTTGCTACATCCATATTGACCGAGGCTGCCTGAATCAAATAGCCTAAGCCCATACTGGACGACACAAACTCAGCCACTACTGCACCAATAAGACTGAGCACCACGGAAATCTGCAAGCCAGCAAAAATATGCCCCGCCGCCGAAGGCAACTTCACATGCCAAAATACGTGTACTCGGGAAGCGGAGCAAACCCGCATTAAATCCAACATCGCTGGATTCGTTTGCCGCACCCCGCTAATGGTATTGATAAAGACAGGAAAAAAAGTCATCAGGGCGATCAGTACAACTTTAGAAGCCATCCCAAAACCAAACCACACTAAAATAAGCGGTGCTATCGCCACTTTCGGAGTGGCTTGCAAAGCAACAATATACGGAAAGAAAAAACGCTCAAATGTCTTTGACTCGGCCACCATCGCCCCTAGCACCAAAGCCACGGCTGAACCGATAACATACCCCACCACCGTATTTTTAAAGGTATAGAAAAAGTGCGGCCAATATAAACCCTGTATATAGCCTTTATCTAAGTTCTCTAGCACGGCCCAAGGCGTAGGGATAAGATAATCAGGTATTTCGAACACCTTAATACTGACAATCCATATGATCAGTAAACAAACAGCCGTAATGGACGGGTATAAAAATGCTTTAAATTTATTATGCATGGGCAAGTCCGTCCTTAGTCAAAGCTCACCAGTTTTTCAAAAAGAGTTCTCAACTCGCTGCAGTAAAGAATGAACTGAGGATCACCTAAAGTCTCCAATGTTCTTGGACGAGGTAAATCGATGGTAATTTCCGTCACAATACTGCCTGGCCTGGCCGACATCACCACAATACGGTCGGACAAAAACACAGCCTCGGGAATACTATGGGTGATAAATAACGCCGATTTGCGTGCCGCCATCCAGATGCGCTGGAGTTCTATGCTCATGTGGTCACGGGTCATGGTATCTAGAGCTGAAAACGGCTCATCCATCAGCAACAAGTCGGGATCATGAATAAGGCCACGCGCTATGCCGACGCGCTGCTGCATTCCACCAGAAAGCTCGCTAGGGTAATGCTGAGAAAACTTTTCTAAACCTATCAACCGTAGGAGCTCTGAGGCTTTTTTTTCCGCTACGCTGATGTCCTGGTTTAACGCCCGTGCCGGAACCAACACATTTTCCAGCACACTTTTCCATGGCAGCAAGGTGGCCTGCTGGAACACAATACCTACGTCTCCCCTTGGCTTATCAATGGGTGTGCCCTTAAGTCTAACTTGGCCTTTCGAAGGCTGAAGCAAACCACTGAAAATCTTAATGAGCGTCGATTTGCCACATCCTGATGGGCCGATAACCGAGACAAACTCGCCCTCTTGAATTTCTAACGACAAATCGCTAATCGCCGTCACAGCGCCACGACTTCCTTGATACGTGACACTGAGATTTTCAGCCACTAATAAAGGAAGCGTAGAGGCCATTTCAGAACTTGAGGACGTCTTTACACCCATAGCTGCTCCTTTTTACTTCGCTGTAGCCGCTTCAATGACCGCTTGCACATCATAATCATTGATGTTGGCGACAAACTGGTTGGTATATAAAGATGTCACGTCAATGTTGTCGGATGGGATCTGACCGCCCTCGTACAAGGTCTCAACGTAGTCACGTAGAGACTGTTCGGTGTAATAGCCCATGCGTTCTGGCCCTCCTTCGGGGATCATAGTGGCCAAACGAACTTTGACAATCCGAACTGCATCAGCCAGTTTCTGTTCCTCTGTCCCCTTAGAGGGCTTCGTATCTGGGTACAACTGCCAGAAATTCTTCACACAAGCTTCTGGGTTGGCATTACATGCCACCACACCTTTGGCTGCCGCTCGACCAAACTTTTCCACTAACTCAGGGCGATCACGCAAAGTTTCCTCGTGAGCGATCCAGCCATTAGAAAACAGTAAGCGGTATTTATCCTCTAGTGCAATACGGCGTAAGGCCGTACCACTATTTTCCATTTGTGTGTGGAACGTATCGAACAGATTCAGCGCAGCAATACTATTGTCTTCTAATGCTCTAAATGCTGTGGCTCCCACCCCTACAGGCAAAAACTCATAATCTTTTTGTAATTCCAAACCTTCCTGTTTCAACATGGTCTTGGTAATAGCCAGATTCGCCCAAGACATCGCCCCCACACCAATCTTTTTACCTTTCAAATCGGCTAGCGTTTGCACAGGACTATCTTCTTTCACCACCAACTCATAAGGAGACAAATAAATACCGTTGTAGAACATTTTTGTGGGTAAAGCTGTGCGACCCGGTTGATTAGCAGTGATCAATACTTCAGGACTCATCCATCCAAATGTCAGGTGCTTTTGCGTGATTTGCGGCAACATCACTGCAGACCCTTGGAAGAACAAGACCTCAACATCCAGATCTTCTTCGGCAAAATACCCCATGCCTATGGCCATCAAAGTTGGAGCATTGGACAAGTTGATATTGGTAGGATAAGCAAAGTTTACTTTTTCTTTAGCCTGCGCAACGCCGGTTAAAGCACTCAGCGTCGTCATTGCTATCATCAACGAAGTTTTTAAAAAGCTACTTTTAAACTTGTTTTTTACGTTCATATATCATCTCCAGGGTGCCGTCCTCCCATTCCAGTACGGCGAAATTTTTATTCATCAGAACCAAAAGATTTATATCTGGCGCAAAATCAAGGTTGCGCCGCCAGCCTGTTCCGCCTCGATGCGTAACTGGTTAACTTGATACGAAAAAGATACTTTCTGAGCGATTAAGTATTGTGCTGCAGTAAGCAAGCTCGCTACCCCAATCACCAGCACGGCCGGAAAAGGGAGTAGCGGCAACGGAGCGTGGGGATAACTACGCTCATAGCAGGCTGTCTGCATCAGGGTGTAAGTTCCAGTTCTCAGGTGAAAAGAGGCCTGCCCGCAGGTGGATGTATCAGCCTTACAAGAAAAATAGCGTGTATAACGCTGCTGAGCTTGCGCAAGATCGTCCACTACCACCACAACTTCGAGCAATGCTTGGGCGGTATTAGGGTGTGTTAAATAGCCCGCCTGCCACACTAATTCAGGTGTGCGGTGATGTAGGGCAAACACTCGCCCCTCGGGCATTTGTTCGGGCGGAGTACGCACTTGCGTGAACTGCGCTAAGCCCGACAACGCCGAGCCGTCCACCTGCCGCTGCAAATAAACCAAACTAGCGCTGAAGCCCTGCTCTTGCAACTGCGACTGCAACACTTCGGGCGCATCTGTTTGAAACGCCAAAATGTGCATACCCTGATATTTTTCTAAGGCTGCTGGCACCCCCAAAGTATCTAGGGAGGGATCAATTACGGCCAGCAGCTCTATATACCCATGCTTCAGCATGGCACAACGATTAGCCGTTCCTCGTAATACGCCAGGCTCCCCTAGTGCGGGGGGACTTGCATGCTGGGAAACAGGTGTCAACGAAAAACCAAGACGCTCATATAAAGACGAAATACGGTGTAAATCGACGGCGAACATCCCGATATGGTCAAGTCCTATACGGGTCTGGCTGGTGATACTCATTGCATTTATCGCTTACTTCCAGTCGGGTTACCGATGCTGTATTTAGCATTCATTTACGGTATACCACTAAGTATGCTGTTAAGTATACTAGCGTTTTTCAGGGGGAAAGCCAGTTACTAACGAGCTTTTAGCTGTAAGCAAACAAGAAAAAAGTATAAAGAAACAAGCTCATACCTTCACTCAACAGTCAGGATCAACGGGACCTTAAGCGTGAGCCTTGTAGGCTGAAACCAACCATCAACACTGTATTTTTGACAGCGGCAGCGCTAACTATTACACTTTTTTTGCAGGCGTAAACCGTGGCTCTGCAATGCAGTACTTTCTTCTTTTCCCGGGACGTGCCGGCTCTAACACTATAGAGCCGTTAGTAAGGCTCAATGGAGTTCACATTGTTTACCTTAAGCCCGTTAAAAAGACGCCTTGTTTATGTTGCTCTGTTTGAATTTTTCGCTATCTTGCTGTCAACCCTAATTTTAATGTTGATCAGCGGCGGAGATGCTCAGCAATCCCTACCCGTTGCAACCATTGTGTCGCTCATCGCGGTCATCTGGAATTTCCTCTACAACACCCTATTCGAATATCTAGAACGACGCTTACACGTGTTGACCAGAACCGTTAAAGTGCGAATGGTGCACGCCGTGGGGTTTGAAGCGGGGTTATTGGCATTCACCTTACCCCTATATATGTATTGGTATAACGTTGGCCTATGGATGGCCTTCACCATGGTCGCAGCCCTGATGATTTTCTTTTTGCTTTACACCTTTTTCTTTACCTTATTGTTTGACAAGGTGTTTACCCTCGTTCGTGCGTAAGGGCGTAGCCTGCCCTGCTCTATCAAGGGCAGGCTATCAGCCTTATTTATTTTAAATCGGGCGCTGGCAAAGATGGGCCGTCGTACCCTTGTACCGTACCAAAGTGATCACTATGGTGCCACTGCTGGATACTCTCACGCACCTCATCCAAACTACGTGCTACAAAGTTCCAGTACAACACCACTTCCTCAGCAAAAGGCTCACCACCAATCAGTATTATTTGACTAGCTTGGCTGGTGGAGACGGAAATCTGGCGACGACCTTTGCCCAAATACAATAACGTGCCAGGCTCAAGCTGCTCCTCACCCACTTGTGCGTCACCGGTTAACACGGCAATACCATATTCGTAATCTGGATTTAACGGCACCTCTAGCTGCGTTGCTGCTTGAGTAGTGATATCAGCCCCTACTAACGGGCTATGCACGGCGACTGGCGAGGTTTGACCAAAAAGCTCACCCACTAAAACCGTAACTACCGCTTGCTCAACCGTCACTCTAGGCAAATCCGGATAATGCTCAAAAGCAGGCTCCATAAAACGCTTAGCATCAGGCAAAGCAATCCAAAACTGCGCTAATTGCAAAGTAGGAGACCGCTGTGCAGGGGATTCTTCAGAATGAGAAATCCCTTTACCTGCCGTCATAAGATTAACTTGGCCTTTGGTGAGCAACTGTTTATAACCTAAGCTATCACGGTGCAAAATTTCGCCATCCACCATCCAACTAAACGTTTGCAAACCTGTATGGGGATGCGGCCCTACGCGTACCCCTTGCCCTTGACTCACGTCGGCTGGCCCGGCGTGGTCAAAAAAACACCACGCCCCTATCATGCGTTGCGCTCGATGCGGCAACAAACGACGAATTTTCATCCCCTCACCCAAAACAGCTTCACGTGCAGGCAATCGCACAGAGGTGAGTTCTTGAGTGTGATGCGTACAGTCTGCGTATTCCGCAGGAGTCATTCGAATAGAGGAACTCATGATAGTGTCTTCATAGATAAAAGTTAATCTGCTGCAGCATGAGGCCAAGCCATGCTTAGCCCCGTAAGACTGCCTATGCCGCAAGCCTTAGCAGTAAAACGACTTACTTACCCTGTAAGGCTGCATCGCGACTTTGGATTAAGTTAGCATACGCGGGTAAATGTCCCGCTAATATGCCACCAAAACCTGCAATATCGTTGCGCCAATCACGATGCAACTCGCAGCCTACCGCAAACCAATTGACGAGTTGTGCGCCGGCTTGCGACATGCGGTTCCATGCTGCATCACGTACAGCATGGTTAAAGGTACCCGAAGCGTCCGTCACAACAAACACATCATAGCCTGCTTCAAGGGCCGATAAAGTAGGAAAAGCGACGCAAACCTCAGTCACCACCCCTGCAATCAATAGCTGTTTTTTGCCGGTTGCTTTCACTGCTGCGACAAATTCCTCGTTGTCCCAAGCATTAATTTGCCCAGGGCGAGCAAAGTAAGGAGCATCAGGAAAAGCCTGCTTTAACTCGGGCACTAACGGCCCATTCGGCCCTTGTTCAAAACTAGTCGTTAGAATAGTAGGCAAGTTGAAAAACTTAGCGATATCCGCCAACGCTAAGACATTATTTTTGAACTCGTCAGGCTGATAGTCGCGCACCAAAGACAACAGACCCGATTGATGGTCTACTAACAATAATGCTACGTCATCTTTATCCAGACGTTTATATTGGTAAGACATACGTACTCCTGTCAACGTTGAAAAAATACTCTGACGCCTGCGTAACCAACACCCTAGTTTGGCGCCCGCAATTATCATAGGTGCTCACCATGGCTGACGCTAGCCGGCTCAGTGCTACATGCTGTCTCGTTTTTAGAACACGTCTATGCAAGACTTAAATGATCTTTTTTATTTTGTCCAAGTCGTTGATCACAAGGGATTTTCCTCGGCGGCTCGTGCGTTAGGCATTCCTAAATCACGCTTAAGCCGTCGTATAGCCGTGTTAGAAGAACGGCTTGGTGTGCGCTTAATTCATCGCAGCACACACAACGTTAGTGTCACCGAGCTAGGTCAAGCCTATTACACCCATTGCGCCGCCATGCTCGTCGAAGCTAGTGCTGCCCAAGAAGTCATTGAGCGCTCAGTGGCTGAGCCCCGCGGCATTATTCGTATGTCAGCCCCGCCAGGTTTATTAAGCTTTGTGCTGGCCGACTACATCGCAAGCTTTATGCGCACGCACCCTTATGTAAACATAGAGCTGGATGCGACAGGCAGACGGGTAGATATCGTACGCGAAGGCTTAGACTTGGCTATCCGAGTGCGCTTTCCTCCCATCCCTGACAGTGACCTTGTGGTCAGACACCTGTCACACAGCCCGCAACGTTTGGTGGCATCCCCACTGCTTTTATCCCAGCACGGCCTCCTGCTAGAGCCCGCACACCTACAAGGCATTCCTTCGCTGGACTGGGTCCGCCCTGATGCCCAACATATATGGCATTTGCGCAGCGCCGACGGTGATAGTGCAGCCATTATTCATCACCCTAGGCTCGTCACTGATGACCTAATTACCGTTAAAAAAGCAGCCTTAGCAGGTATAGGTCTTGCCCAACTGCCACACTTGATCGTGCACGAAGAAATTCAAACGGGACGCTTAGTTCACGTACTCCCTCACTGGACACTTCCTTGCGGCGTGGTGCAAGCAGTGTTTCCTTCTCGACGTGGCATACTCCCAGCGGTACGAGCCTGGATCGATTTTTTGGCCGAAAATTTCGCTGAGCAGGACTGGCTCAGCGTCAGTGCGCCCCCTATCGATAACGGTTAAGCTCAATCAACCCATCGGCGAAAAGCTCAGCCTAAAACGGCTAATCACCCTATTGGCAGTACGAAAAACAGGACAGCAAGTTCGACGCAGCCCCTCTACCAGCGCTACTACCTAAACTTTATACTGTGATCTACGATCAAACCCCACAAAGGGGTAGGCAAAGCCAAGGAATCTGTATGCTCAAACAAATTAAACACATTCACTCTGCTCCCGCTCCACACTGGGTAGGCGATGGCTTTCCGGTGCGCTCGCTGTTTAGTTACCATCAGCATGCGCAAGAGCTAAGCCCATTTTTGCTGTTGGACTACGCTGGCCCCTACACATTCAGTCCCACTACTCACTCACGCGGTGTCGGCAGCCACCCGCACCGAGGGTTTGAAACGGTCACCATTGTTTATGAAGGCGAAGTCGCTCACCAAGACTCTACCGGCGCAGGTGGCACCATCGGCCCGGGTGATGTGCAATGGATGACGGCCGCAGCCGGCATCGTACATGAAGAGTTTCACTCCAAGACCTTTGCACGCCAAGGCGGAGAGTTAGAAATGGTTCAGTTGTGGGTCAACCTACCGGCCAAAGACAAAATGTCTCCGCCTGCTTATCAAACCATTTTGAACGGGCAAATCCCTCGTGTCTCGTTAGATAAAAACGCGGGGCAGTTGCGAGTGATTGCGGGAGAATTTCAAGGTCATCAGGGCCCTGCACGAACCTTCACCCCCATCAATGTGTGGGATGTTGCGCTCAATGCAGAAGGCACCTTCACGTTTGAAGCCACACCCGGCTACACCTTAGCAATTGTGGTGCTGCAAGGCACAGTCCTACTAAATAACGCCGAAGTATTACGCCAAGCTCAATGGGCACAATTTGGTACGGAAGGTAGCACTGTCCAACTAGAGGCCAACAATGCCTGCAAACTCTTGGTACTGAGCGGTGAACCCATTAACGAACCTATCGTGGGGCACGGCCCTTTTGTGATGAATAGCCACGACGAAATCGTGCAAGCTTTTGATGATTTTAACCAGGGCAATTTTGGCAAAATCGTACGTTAATAAAGCAAAGAAAGGCCAGGTATTAACCTGGCCCTATACATCCCTGTCTGGTGCTTAGTACGTTAACAACTGCTTTTCTAGCGCACGCATTTCACTGTACCCCATTAAGTCCATAATATCCTCAATTCCAACTGCCTGGTCCTGACGATCCACAGGTTGCCCTGTAGCAACCACTTCCTTCATAGTTTCTAACGCATTACGCATACCTAATATCGCGGCGGCTGGCAACATACGTGGGAGACTAATTCTTTTTACCCCTAACGCCTTCAATTCAGCAATTGGAATCAATGGTGTTGTGGGACGACTACGAATACCAAAACCCATGTTAATCGAAACCGGTACCCCTGCCGCCTCAACGATCCGGGCGATGTCATCGGCGCCCTGCACAGCATCAGGAAATATTACATCTGCACCCGCTGCTACATAAGCCTTAATACGCTCTAGGGTCTTTTCTATACCCTCAACCGCCAAAGCATCCGTACGCGCCACAATAACAAAATTATCATCTTTGCGTGCTGCACACGCAGCCTCAACCTTTTTAACCATTTCCGCTAGTGGCACCACACTCTTACCTGGCATGTGCCCACAACGCTTGGGACTGATCTGATCTTCAATATTTACACCAGCAATACCTGCTTCCTCAAACATCTGAATGGTGTGAAAGACATTCATAGGATTGCCATACCCCGTGTCAGCATCTGCTGTTAAAGGTATATCTACGGAACGCGCCAACATACGGCAGTGATTGACGTTCTCCATTAGTCCCATAACACCGATATCTGGGACACTCAGCAGCGAGTTGGACATGGCCGCTCCACTCGTACAAGCCGTTTTAAACCCAGCCGCCTGAACTAGGCGCAAGCTATATCCGTCGTACACGCCAGGGGAAACAATGAAATCACTATTATTAAGAAGGTGGCGGAATTTATACGCAGCGGTACTCATAGTAGTCAGGCACTCCAAAATAGCGGGGCTGCAGTAGTCAACCTCAATCCAGTTGTGCAACCCCCGCAAAACAGCAGAATGGTTCTGCGAAGGAAAGAAAGTACAAAAATTATGCGCTGCAGCCCGCAAAGTGTCAACTCTTTGTGGAAAATCACACAAATCAGACAGACATATTCACCATCAAACTAAATAATCACCCTTTCCAACTCTAGACTGTTGACAGTGTAAAAAATCAAAACTATTCTAACCATGGTCAACGAAATGGGTTAATCATGAAAAAAATACTACATTGCAACGACGTAGCACTACGCTACATTGACTTAGCAAGCACGACGGTAAAACACGGTACGCCCATTACCCAGTTGCCTTACGTCATTCGCTTATTGCTAGAAAACGTACTGCGCCATCAACTACTTGGACGTGCCATTGATGAAATCGAAATAAGGGCTCTAATTAGTTGGCGCGAGCACATTTCCACTCAATTATCTCTGCATGTAGAACGCGTAATCTTGCCCGATTCTAGTGGACTACCTGTATTACAAGATCTCGCCGCATTGCGAGATGCTGTGCGCGAGCGCGGTGGCGATCCTGAAAAGGTAGATACCAAGGTTCCCGTTGACGTGATCGTGGACCACTCTTTACAAGTTGATGTTTGGGGGCAGGCAGACGCAGTACAACGCAACTTAGATTTTGAGTTTGCCAGAAACGAAGAAAGGTATCGTTTCCTTAAGTGGGCTCAGCAAGCCTTTCAAGGATTACGCGTATTTCCACCTGGAAGCGGCATTATTCACCAAGTCAATCTAGAACACTTAGCCGCTGTCGTGCTCACTCAGCAAATCGGTGAGGAGCAGTGGGTATTTCCTGACTTTGTCATCGGCGGTGACTCCCACACCCCCATGATTAATGGGCTAGGTGTACTAGGTTGGGGAGTAGGTGGGATTGATGCCGAGTCGGCCCTACTAGGGCGAGCCTACTCCTTTCCGATCCCTGATGTCATTGGCGTGCGTCTTGAAGGTGCTATACCAGCACTAGCCACTACTACTGACGCAGCGCTATTGATTACCCAAACCCTTCGTCATGAAGGAGTATCGGGATGTGCCGTTGAGTTTTTTGGGCCTGGTGCACAACAATTGTCGGTACCTGAGCGTGCCACCATTGCGAATATGGCTCCTGAGTATGGAGCTACTTGCGGGTTCTTTCCCGTTGATACTCATACCCTAGAATACTTACGTTTAACCGGCAGAAGTTCCGAGCATATAACGCTTATTCAAGCCTACTGTCAGGCTAATCACCTTTGGGCTGATGCTAACAGTCCCACACCTGGCTATAGTCGAGTGATCACCATAGATCTCAGTCAGGCTCAACCCTGCATGAGTGGTCCACGTCGGCCACAAGATAGACTACCTCTAGCTGCCATCAAGCAAGACTTTATCGATCGACTCCACGCCCCCACTAACGAGGGAGGCTTTAATATTAAAGTCCAGTCATCTGATCGACTTTCTAGCAACGGTTTAACCCATGGTCGCATCATACTAGCAGCGATTACCTCCTGCACGAACACCTCAAACCCATCCGTCATGATGACCGCGGGATTAATAGCCAAGCGAGCACGTGAAAAAGGTTTAAAACTACCCAAATGGGTCAAACCCTCTTTAGCGCCTGGCTCTAGGGCTGTCACAAGCTATTTGCAAAGCGCTGGTTTACTGGCCGAAATGGAAGCGCTAGGTTTTTATGTGATTGGCTATGGATGCACCAGTTGCGGGGGGAAATCCGGCCCATTGAACCCAGAAATATTGGCTGACGCTGAAAGTAGCGACTGGGTTTTATGTACAGTGCTATCTGGCAACCGTAATTTTGAAGGCCGTATACACAAGCTGGCCAAAGCCAACTATATTGGCTCTCCAGCCATGGTGATGGCCTATGCGCTAGCGGGACGCATAGATATTGACTTCTCCCAAGAGCCAATTGGACATGCCCCTGATGGTCAAGCCGTTTGGCTACACGAACTATGGCCATGCTCCACAGAAGTGGCCACCTTGATTCACAATACAGTGACCACCCAGCACTATCATCAAGCATGGAATAGTCCAGCGGAAGGGGCACAACAATGGAGTGAACTACAAGCCAATCAAGGAACCTTCTGGTCGTGGGAGCCCGAGTCCAGCTATCTTGTGCCCCCCCCATTTTTTGACTCATCTACTCCTACAGCCGAAACCATCGATAAGACTTTAGACAAAACCAGAGTTATCGGCTTATTTGGCGACTCGCTAACCACCGATCACATTTCCCCTAGTGGAGAAATACCTATCCACTCTAGCGCAGGCCAATACCTAACAGAGTTAGGGATCGCCGAACGCGACTTCAATACCTATGTCGGAAGACGCTGTAACTTTGAGGTAATGACACGTGCGACTTTTGACAATATTCGCATTCGAAACCTGCTAACGCCCGAACGAGAAGGTGGATGGACTCGCTACTTCCCCGATGACGAGACCATGAGCATATACGCAGCAAGTCGTCGATATATAGACGCCGGCGTAGGTACGATCATTCTTGCAGGGAAAGAATACGGCACCGGTAGCAGCCGAGACTGGGCCGCCAAAGGGACGGCACTACTAGGCATCAAAGCAGTGATTGCGAAGTCATTCGAACGTATACACCGCAGTAATTTAATTGGCATGGGGGTATGTCCCTTTAGTTTCTCTGCTGGCGAGGGCTGGCAGGAGCTGAGTCTAGATGGTACCGAAACCTATACTTTTTTTGATGCCGCTAAAAATATTCAACTGACTCAAAAAGTATTGGTTCAGGCCACCCATAAAAACGGGCGAGTTGTGCAATTTTGGGTCACTCCACAAGCATATACCAAAGCCGAGCGTGACCTACTACTTCAAGGAGGCATCATGCTAAGCGTACTGAACGACTACTTACCCCCTACCCAAGCACAGCAATAACTTAAGAACAAGAGCCTGACACAGAGAGAAGGATAACCATGACTAAACCACTTGATACCCTACTTACCAACACCTTAATTTACTTAGAAGGAAAAGGATTAGTACCTGGAAAAATAGGTATTCTGAAGGGAAAAATAGCCTTATTAGGTGATCATAACCAAGACATGCCGGCCGCATCAGAAGTCATAGACTGTCAAGGACTATGGACTCTACCAGGGATAATTGATCCCCACGTGCACTTTGGATTTGGCAATCCTGACACTGACTTTCAGACAGAGTCACGCAATGCCGCTCTAGGTGGAACCACTACAGTTATTTCTTTCCATCGCTCTACTGATCTACGCACTAGCTTTGAATCCATTAAAGCCATAGCTGCCAACCAAAGCTGCGTCGATTTTGCTTTTCATTTCGGCTTAACCAGTCGCCTACACGTAGACACACTTGAGGAGGTCTCCCGTCGTTTTGGCGTTAACTCCTACAAACTTTACATGATGTATAAAGGCGCTGCAGGCCTATCGAAAGGTTTCACTGAAATTGATGACGGGCTGCTATGGGGAGCCTTATTAGCTTGTAAAAAGATCCCTGGAGCCACCTTGGGCGTACACTGTGAAAACGTAGAGGTTATTCCTTGGTTGCGTGACCCACTACGTGCCGAGGGACGTGACGATCTAGCTGCTTGGGACGAGCAAAGCCCAGATTTTTTAGAAGCTGAAAACGTACACCGCGTGTGTTATTTCGCAGGTAAAACAGATACGCCTATCAATATCGTACATTTAAGTAGTTTAGAAGCTCTTAATGAAGTGCGACGGCATAAACAAGACGGCCGAAAATCACCTATTTATGTGGAAACATGTCCGCACTACTTATTCTTAGATAAGTATTCCGCCGCTGGTACTTATGCCAAGGTCAATCCTCCAGTCCGGAGTCAGCGCGATATTAACGCCATGTGGGAAGGCTTGTGCGACGGGGTAATTACGACGATCGGCTCGGATCACGTGCCTCGTAAGCGCGAGACCAAAGATAAAGATATATGGTCAGCCAGTAACGGGTTCCCGGGCACTGGCATGATTTTGCCCATTCTTTTGCACGAAGGCCTGCACAAACGCCAAATTCCGCTCAGCACTTTACTACGAGCATCTAGCCAAATGCCAGCACAAGTGTATGGTTTAAAAGGCAAAGGTTCTATTAGTGTGGGTAATGACGCCGACTTGGTCATCGTTGACCCTGATCTAAAAAAAGTAGTTGACCCTACCCTGCAAGAATCCAATGCTGACTATTCTCCCTATGAGGGTATGGAGCTAACCGGTTGGCCAGTTCGCACTTTGATACGTGGTCGCACTATTGCCATAGATGGACAAATTACTGAGTCAGCAAAGCAGCAGCCTTCAGGCCGCTACATCAGCCGCTTGTAAAACCTTTATTACGCATCATCGCCTACCACAGGCCTATTAATACGCAGGAGCACCTGAATGTCTGACACATCCAATCAATATCCCACACCACGCGTCTGGGATTCCTTTCTTACAGAACGCGACAAACTCGTTTATCAAGCGGCAGGCTATGGTAAGCGGGGCGGATTTGGCAAACGTCCCGCCCTGTTTATTGTCGATGTTCAGTACAACTTCTGCGGAGACACTCCGGAAGACATCCTAGAAGGAATAAAAAAATATCGCACTCATTGCGGTGAGGAGGCTTGGAAAGCGGTAGCCCACATAGTTCCGCTATTAGAAATAGCCCGCGAACGAAACATTCCCATTTTTTATACTGAAAGCGGGCGTCGTGCAGACCTTCTAGACAGCGGAGTTCAAGTCAACAAAAACCACCGAGGTACAGAAAAAACAGTATTAGCCAACACTCATGCTACCCAAACGGTACAAGAGCTAGCTCCTAGACCCGAGGACATCAGGATAGTAAAGCAGAAACCCTCTTGCTTTTTTGGCACCATTTTTATGAGCCACCTGAATTTTTTAGATATAGATACCTTAATTCTTGTTGGATGCAGCACATCGGGCTGCTTACGTGCAACGACCGTCGATGCCTACTCCTATAACTTCAAAGTGATTATTCCTGAAGAGGCTACCTTTGATCGTTTCCAGTCCAGCCATGCAATGAGCCTGTTTGACTTGAACTGTAAATATGCAGATGTGATTCCCTGCCAAGAGGTGCAGGATTACTTGTTGCAATTACCTGAGCCTGAACAAGAATAAGCACGTCGAGATAAGCAGCACTATGAGCACTACCCTGACCCCCATCACGTTACTGACCGGCTTTCTTGGCAGCGGCAAGACTAGCCTACTCAAAAGAATGATACATCAGCCACAGTTTGCACGCTGCGCCGTCATCATTAATGAATTCGGCGATGTGGGTCTGGATCAAGCTCTGGTGAGCGATAGCGCTGATGATCAGGATATTCAGCTACTCGACTCTGGCTGTTTGTGTTGCCAATCAAGTAGCGCTATTCAAGACGTGTTAAGCGGACTTTATTACAAACGCCTACGAAAAGAAATCCCTTGGTTTGATCGGGTACTGATAGAGACCTCTGGGCTGGCAGAGCCCGGTCCTATTATTAATTCGATTCTCGGCGATAGCAGCCTTAACCGTCAATATCGGGTGGGCGGTGTCATTACTACGTTCGACGCTAGTTTTGGCGAACAAGACACTAACACTTACGACACCGCCGAACTGCAATTGATGATGGCTGACACCATCGTGCTTACTAAACTTGACTTGCCTTCCAGCCAATCGACACCCGCCTTGGAAGAATGGTTGAAACACAAAGTGCCCGCCGCACGCGTGTTGAACAACCGCTTGCCCGATGGTGAACTGGCTCAAGCGCTACTACAAACCGCTGATCATGCACTTGCACCCGTGATCGAAGGCCACAACTTACGCGCCAACTCACCGTTGAAGCACCTCTTTACCTACGGTATTAGCAGTCTGGTCGTCGACCTGCCCAAGCCAGTTTCGTGGCCAGCCTGGGCCGATTTCGTCCGCCATATCCAAACACATTTTGGCGAACAACTGCTGCGCTTAAAAGGAGTGATTCAATTTGAAAAAGCTGAAGACATCCGTACGGTACACGCCGTACATCATTTATTTTCTGCCCCTGAGCCCGCTACCGCGATACCCAAGCATCTGATTGGAAAACTTGTTTTTATTGTTCGCGACTTGGAGCACGACTGCATACAGCAAGCGGTAGAACAATTACGCCATGCCCCTAACAACCCCAACTAAAACAATCACACATAAACCGTATATATACTCTAACGGAGGAACATCATGTTCAAGACAAGTAACACAAAAATAACGCGCCGCACTGTACTAGGATTTAGCCTTTCAGCCTCGGCGCTTAGTATCTTCGCTGCCCTGCCCGTACACGCGAACGAGGTAAGCACGTGGCCGGAAAGGCCAGTAACACTCATCGTTCCCTTTGCTGCGGGAGGACCTACTGATGTCACTGGACGCATTATTGGTGAAGGACTATCAAAAATATGGGGAAAAAGTGTAGTAGTTGAAAACCGCCCTGGAGCGGGTGGCACAATCGGTTCGGGTGTCACCGCTAGAGCAGCCAAAGATGGCTACACTTTGGTACTGGGCGTTACTGGCTCACACGGCATTGCCGGTGCATTATATGAAAATCTCCCCTACAATCCGAGCGAGGATTTCGAAGCAGTTGCCAAAGTAGTACTTTTTCCGAATGCCATCTTTGCTAACCCTTCGGTACCAGCAAACAACCTACAAGAGCTGATACAACTGGCTAAAGAAGATAAAAAGTATCAGATATATGGGACTGACGGTCTAGGAACTGCCTCACACCTGACCATGGCCTTACTAGGAGAACAGGCTGGTGCCCCCTTAGAGCCTGTTCACTATAAGGGGTCTACTCCCCTAATTACGGATGTAATCGGAAATTTTGCCCCCTTTGGGATTACTGGCATGCCTTCCGTTGAACCCCATGTAGAGGCGGGAAAACTAAAGCTGATCGCTATCACCACCGATCAGGATTACAGTAAAAAAGGCTATGCCACAATTGCAGAGCAAGGATTTCCCGACTTTAGTGCAGCCCCTTGGTCTGGTGTATTTGCACCGAAAGGAACACCTCGTCCTGTAATAGAAAAAATTGCCACTGATATCCAGGCAGTCCTAGCAACACCCGAAGTAATCAGCAAACTGGCTAGCTTGGGTGTCACGCCAGTATCTATTACGTTGGAAGAATTTGAGGCGGATCTGAAAAAAGAACAGCAAGCTTGGGAACATGCAGTTAAAACCGCAGGTATAGAACGGCAGTAGAACGTTTCCCCTTACCGGCCCGATCGATCAAAAAGATAGGGCTGGTAACCTGAGCCTTAGGGACGTAATTGCTGAGCGATATGATTGGCCGCACGGCTGATATGTGATCGCATCAAGGATTCCGCCAAATGCGGGTCACGACTACGCAAGGCCATCACAATCTGCCTGTGCTCTTCAAATGCGTCTTCTTTACGGACTAAAACCGAGCCGGAGTGCCGACGGTAAATTCGCAACAGGTGATAGAGATCTTCACACAGCGCTGCAATAATCCGCTTATTTCCACTGGCCCGCACAATGCGCTCGTGCAAATCAAAATGCACGCTTTCGGCCTCACTGCTACCTTTTAAGCGTCGCTGATAGTCCAGCTCGACATCACGCATTAACCGATCAATATCTGCGTCACTCATGCGCTCTGCGGCGAGGTAACAAGCTACCCCCTCTAGACCCATTCGCATTTGAAACAACTCTAATGCCGACTCAGCCGACAACTCGACCACACGTGCTTTCAAATACGGTTCTCGGCTAACAATTTGAATCCCTTGCAAGCGCCGTACAGCCTCCCGCACTGGTCCCCTGCTCACACCATATTCACGCGCGATAGCTACCTCATTAACAACGGTTCCCGGCGCCATGCCACCTGAATAAATAGCCTCTAGCAAACGCTGATACACCACATCGCTGAGGGGAGCCTCAAGAGCACTCTTATCGATCAAACTAGAGTTGTCCTCTGTCATGCTTTTACTCTCAATCCTAAATTAGGAAACTATTATAGATAGAGTAAGGCATTCTATAGTAAAAACACTTTTTAAATTTTCGCGTTCAGGACTTAAAGGGGGTAAAGTCTTTATCAACGCCACTTATATGATTAATCAAGAAAGCTAACTCAAATATATCCGCCCACAAAGTGTTGACAGTTAAAGGTCGAGATTTTATGATGTTTACTAGCTTTTCCACAATCCTTTTAACTGAGTCTCCACCATGCCGCACTCAACCCAGCAGTATCTGCAAGCAGCGATAGATCTCGCTTATAAGAATGTCGATGAAGGCGGTAGCCCGTTTGGGTCTGTCATCGTCAGGAAGCAAAAAATTATCGCGCAAGCTGTCAACGAAATTCACCTCTGTGGCGACCTCACCGCTCATGCCGAGTTTTTGGCGATCAAACAGGCAAGCCAAGCCCTAGGCAGTCACGACCTTAGTGACTGCGTTGTCTACGCAAGTGGCCAGCCTTGCCCTTTTTGTTTAGGAACTATGGCTCTGTACGGTATCAAATCCGCTTTCTATGCGTACTCTGGCACTCAATGGCGGGAAGTCGCACCGGCTAGAAACTATGCTCCTGTGGACTCAGTTTGGTTGAATCCTAGTGACTCAGCCCCCTTGTATAACTATTGGAAACAGCGACAAGCTCTGGTTTAACACCGCTAAACTCAGCTTGTAATGGCCGTAAAGCCCTTACTTGTCGCGGTTCAGCACATTAAAACAACGCCCTACCTGGAAATAAGGGAAAACCCTAGACTACTCCTAGGGTTTTCCCTATAATACATATATTGATTCATAAACAACTTCTTTGTACGGGTAGAAAATCATGGCAAAACTGGTTAAACACTCCCTGGCGAAGTTAGGACGTATCGATCGCCGGATGTCTGTATATCTTTCCGCATTGGCCAATGGCCGCATGCAAGCTGTTAAGGTGTACAAATAATTAGGCGCTTGCTGCGCCCACTCGCTACACGATAAAACAAAATCGCGCCATTAGCGCGATTTTTGCTTTTAGGCTTTTGGTATTACTTACCAATACCCCAATACCTTCCACCACAATCCACCCAGGTAAAACCAAACAGCCAAATTCACTACGCTGACTACGAAACCGGTTTTCCACCATTCGCCCAAGGTGGTGTAGCCCGAACCAAAAATAATAGGCGCTGTACCGGTTCCATAATGGGTTAGCGACATCATCAACGATGAAGAAAACCCCAAAGTTAAGGCCAGCAACATAGGCGGCGCACCTAACGCCATACCTGCCGCGAAAAATGCGGCGAACATCGCTGTAATGTGAGCAGTAGTACTGGCAAAAAAGTAGTGCGAATACACGTACACCAGCACGAGTATTAACATGCCCACTACCCAGCTTAGCCCTAAACTATCAATACCGTTGCCAACGGTAAGTGCTAGCCAAGACACCAAACCTAGCTTGCCCAAAAAGCCGGCCATCATTACCAAGGCAGAAAACCATACTACGGTATCCCACGCCCCTTTGTTCTTTAATACTTCATCCCACTGCAAAACACCGGTTAACAGCAAGATAGACAGGCCAACAAACGCAGCAGTTGTAGGACTAACGCTGAATGCATCGCCAAAAATCATGGCTGGCACACCAGCCCATAAAAATAACAATAAGGCAAATACACCTAGGGTGATCTTTTCGGCTAAGGCTAAAGGCCCTAAGGCTTGCATTTGCGCACGCGCAAACTGAGGCGCATCAGGCGTGCGCTTAATTTGGGGTGGATAAAGAAAGTAAATGACCAAAGGCATAAGCAACAACGACACCAATGCCGGTACAAAAGCTGCAATGGCCCACATCCCCCAACTTAACTGTGTACCCGACCCCTCGTAGATCAGGCTAACAATTAAAGGGTTAGGCGCTGTGGCAGTAATGAACATGGCCGAGGTGATCGGGTTGGTGTTGTAATTGACCAAGGCCAAATAACGCCCAATTTTCTCGGTAGAGCCGCGTTCAGGTTTAGAGCCAAAGCTGTCTGCGATGGACTGCATAATGGGGTGAATAATCCCGCCGCCACGTGCGGTATTACTTGGCGTCACCGGTGCCAGCACGGTTTCGGAAAACGCCAGGGCATAGGCCACCCCTAAGGTGCGTTTGCCGAACAGGGAAATCATAAAATACCCTATGCGCGCGCCCAAGCCCGTTTTATTTAAGCTTTGGGACACCATAATAGAGATACCAATCAGCCAAATGAGCTCATTAGAAAAGCCGCTCAAGGCATCGGCCAAGGCGGCTTTAGGATTACCGGGATTCGTAACTTGGGTGAGCGCCACCAGCGAAATCGCAATAATCGACACCGCCCCTATGGGTAAGGCTTTGCCAATAATGGCTGCAATAGTCGCTACGAACAAAGCCAGTAAGTGCCAAGCATTAGGACTGACTCCGTCTGGCACCGGCACCATAAACCAAATGACTATGCCCAAGGCTAGAGCTACTAAAGCTGGGATGGGCTTAACAGGTTCCAATTTCAAAGACATGGCTTCCCTTTCTCGCATAACTTAAAACTAGCGAAAGAAAAATAACTCTATGAAGCCCTGCCGTATTTAGGCGCTCCTTTGCCCTTTCTGAAGCAAAGCACTCTATAAATAAAGCCTGGCTTCCTGCTTGTAGTGCGTATCCTCTTATGCGTAACATTGAAACAATCGCTACTACATCTATGGCACCTAACAGCCATATAAGTCGGCCCTCAATAGACGAAGGTTTATGTCGTTGGTGTTTATGTACTTTCACGATTTTTTTACACATACTATAACAAGGTAAGTACCGCCATTCCGATCCACGATTAGAATATATCTGGCGTACAACAGCCAGCATTGAATCTACGCCTAAGATCTAGCCATATAACACTAAACCATCTGTTATGAAAAATCGCTTTCTAGAACGTAGTCGCCAGCAGGCACGCCACTACCACAGCACCCAAGCGGGGGGTTCTTGGCCTAATGGGGTATGTATTTATCACGTTTACGATGATGAGCAGCGCAACGAACTCTCCTGGTGGGACGACGTGGGATTTATCCATAGCCGCATGCGCGTTAAAGTCGCTTGGCAACATCCTCGCAATCTATATCAAGCATACATTGATACAGCTGCCTACACGGCTTGCGCTCACCTCAATCTAGAGCCTACTGACTGGTTCTCGCAGCCGGGTAAAACGCTTTATAAAAAAGTAGGTTTAGGGCGCAAAAAACGCTACGCAACCGAAATGCTGTTCACTGAAGCGCAAGAAGCTTGGCTACAAGCGCTGGCAGCGGCTAAAGAAGAATTGCGTTTTAGCGCGCAATACACTATTTGCCCTAGCATTCGTATACGTCAACTACCTTGGTGTAAAGCTGTAGAGCTGGTAGCGCCCCTAGAGGTACGTAGCCAAACCGAAGCGCATCAACTGATTAATGTAGTACGAGCACTACTCAAGCAAGAGACTACCTTGTACGAGTTGTTTCCTGGTTGCCACTACACACAGGCGAACTGGCTGGCCGAACAGGGCAGCCACGCAACAACAAGCGAATCTCAATTTCACACACCAATTTCTGTCCCTACGCACCTAACCGGTGAGCAGAATTGACCGCTAAGTAATAAAGCCGACCACAGTGCCCAAGAAACCCCGACAGAGTTTCATCATAACCTCTTAGTCTATAAACTGGTCTGCGTGCGCAAGTAAAGACTCCTGACTTACATCGGTCTGAGGGTATGCAAATTTAATAAGGTAAAGTGCCCGCCCGAACGCCAGCCGCCCGTGTCAATAAAATAAACATTGCCCAACTGAGCCATGCGGTTAATGGTTTTATGGCCATGCACTACCGCCCGCACATTTTTAATGGCATGAGGGTACTGCTGCTGATAGCGTTGCACCGACCAATGGCATACATCAATATCTTCAGGGCTAAACTCTTGCTCATGTATTTTGCGCCAATCGTCATAAGGGAAGTCGGCGTGTACTATGCCCACCGGTCCTTCGGGCGTAGCGATTTCAAAGGCCCAAGGCAAGGCTTGCAAGCGCTCGCCAATGCGTTGTTGCTGCTCTGGGCTACATGCATCTAACCACAGCCCGCCGTGCTGGCGATGGTCCACTTCTTTAATGGGGTTACCTAAAGCACGCCGCCACGTTAAAAGCTCATGATTGCCAGAAATAGCATAAAACCAAGGCTGGTCTAACCACGTCAGTACCTGGTGCGACTCGGGGCCACGATCTACCAAATCACCGACTGAAAAAAGGCGATCTTTTTGGGGATCAAAGTGCACCTTACCCATCGCTATGGCAAGTTTAGTGAAGCACCCGTGGATATCGCCTACAGCAAAATCACGGCCTACAGCATTCACTGGAATGCGCTCAACAGCATTAGAAACAACAGGCATGGCAGAAACGAAAAAAAGACAGAAGAAGGGAAAGATAACTATAACATTGAGTCACCTCCCCGCTGCTTAGAGCCGCACTTATCGCTGACTCGCAACAACGCCAGGGACTGCCGTTGAAGGTGCGCCCAGAGACTACTACTGCATCAATAAATGCATCATACTGGCCGCTAACACTTGGGTACCCGCCATGAGCTGATCAATGTCTAACCATTCTTCCGGACAATGACTACGACCATTCAAGCACGGCACAAATACCATCCCCATGGGCGCTATACGCGCCATATATACCGCATCGTGTCCGGCACCACTGGGCAAGGTCAAACTATCATAGCCACACTGCCGGGCACTATCACGAATAAGCTGCATGATCGCAGGATCACAATGTGTCACCGGGGCACGACTCAACTCTCGTGTACTCAGGCTGACGCCAAGCTCACGCAGTTTTTCTTCCTGCGCCTGCAATAAGAGTTCTGGAAAACTAGCTAATACAGACTCTTGGTCGCTACGCAGTTCAAGCACCATTTCTACTCGCCCGGGTACGGCATTCGGCACATTGGGCTGAACATCTACCCGCCCCACGGTTGCCACCACGTATACATCGGGCTGATTCAATGCCTTAGCCTGCTGATAACACGCGTCAATAAGGCGCGCGGCAGCCACTAATGCATCGCAACGTAAATCCATAGGCGTCGTGCCCGCATGATCGGGGCGCCCCTGCACAGTAATCTGTACCCGTCGTATACCCACTAAATGGCTCACTACCCCTACAGGGATTGCACGGGCCTCCAAGACAGGGCCTTGCTCAATGTGTAGCTCTAAAAAGGCTGCCACGCTACCGGGCAAACGCCGAACCTTATCCAGCTTATGGTGCTGCCCACCAATGCGGGCTATACCCTGTGCCAACGTTTCTCCTGTGTCATTCGTGCTGGCTAGCATATCAGCCTCTAGCACACCGGCTAAGGCGCGGCTGCCAACGCAGGAGATACCGTAATCGCTAGGCTCTTCGGATAAGAAATCGATCACCTCGAAGGTGCGCAAGGGTTGAACTCCCGCATCCTGCAAGGCGTGGGCCAACTCAATGCCGGCTAACACTCCTACAATGCCATCAAAACGCCCCCCATCCACCACCGTATCGCTATGCGAACCCGTGACTACCGGTGGTGCATCTGGATCACGGCCCCGAAGCGAGCCAATCAAATTGCCAGCCTCATCTTGTCGCACTTCCATACCAGCGGCTTGCATTTGCTCTTGCAGCCAAACTCTGGATTGTCCATGAAGCGGTGTGAAGGCCCTGCGGGTCCACGGACGTGCGGGCTCTGTGAAACACGATAAATCCTCAATACGTTGCCACAAGCGCTGCGCATTTAAAGCTTGGACAACTGTCTTTACTACCGAACACATAGCCGGTTTGAATGAATATCCCATCTTGCCCTTTACAGCTGAGTAGGCGTCCAATCGCTCAATGCCCGCATCAATTCCTTCAGATGCTGACGTAACGGGGCAAAGCCCGCCGTGGGACGAAGGCTGCGCTCATCCATATACAAACGACGGTTAATCTCGATTTGCAAGCTGTGCCGTCCATGAGCGGGATCACCATAGCGGCGTACAATTTCCACCCCTTTATAGGGATCATTGATGCTGACGCTATAACCCAAAGCGCGTAAGAAGTCGGCAATGAACGTATGAAACTCGGGTCCTGCGGTGCTGCCATCGCGATCACCCAAGACAAAATCAGGATGCTGCAAGCCCGGCTGTTCGGTAGCATAGGCACCAGCCACACTAGGCATAGAGTGGCAGTTAATATGCCAAACTTTACCGAACTGCGCGTGGGTCTGATCTATAACGGCCTGCAATTTGTCATGATAGGGCTGCCAGCATTGCGCTATACGCCAATGTACTTCGTCGTGACTTAAGCGGCGCTGATACAAAGGCGTGCCGTCGTCCATCATGCGCCAAATCAAACCCTTGCCCAAGCGCACCTTAGCTGATTCTGGCAGCGGATGGGGCCAAGGCTGGTCTAATAATAGCGAGTCAATCTCGTCCAAGCCACGATTGGCATCAATGTAGCTACGCGGAAAACGGGCAGCTAATAATGCTATCCCTAACTGAGGAGCGGCATCCCACAAGTCGGCCACCCACGTGTCTTCAGCAGTGCGCAAGGCTCCTGGGTCAATCGCCGCCGCAAAATCAGGGGGGTATTCGGTGCCGCTATGCGGAGAGTCGAGCACAAGCGGAACACAAGCGGGCTCAACCGAACCTGCGGCGGGAGCCAAATAACGATAAGACAATAATGACATGACGTTTTCTTAGAATGACCACATAACGTCATGCCCCAAGACATGACGTGTTAGACGCTTTACTTAATTTCGATCTTGGCTTGTTTAGCGATTTCCGCATTCAAAGCAATCGTTTCGGCGATCGTCTGCGCAAAGTGCTCAGGCGTGTCAGCAATAGGCTGAGCACCTAAGTCGGCCAATTTTTGTTTAACGCGATCACTATTTAAAATTTTAACTGTGCTCGCATTCAACGTCGCCAACACCTCGTCAGGAATGCCGGCCGGAGCCACCAAACCAAACCAAGAGGGGGTATTCAGTGCCTCTAATCCCACTTCTGCGAAGGTAGGCACATCCGGCGCAGCCGCCGAGCGCTCTGGCGAAGCCACGGCTAATGCCACTAAGCCACCACTTTTAATCTGCGGTAAAGAAGAAGGCAAATTGTCGTACAAAACATTCACTTGACCAGCCAGCGTATCGGTCAAAGCAGGGCCCACGCCACGGTAGGGAACATGTAGCATGTCGACCTCCGCAGTCGCTTTAAAGAGTTCGCCCATCATGTGTGAGACTGAACCATTACCTGCTGACGCGTAGGTGTACTTACCCGGCTCACTTTTTGCCAAAGCCAAAAATGCCTGCATGTCTTTTGCCGGCACATTAGGATTGACGACCATCACGTTAGGCACAGCGGCCAAATTAGTAATAGGTTGAAAATCTTTTTGTGCGTCAAAGGGTAAATTGACATACACCGCTGGGTTAATGCCATGCGTGCTAACCGTAGCAATCCCTAAGGTATAACCGTCTGGCTTGGCACTGGCCACATAAGCCGCACCTATCGAGCCGCCGGCGCCGGCGCGATTCTCAACCACTACGGGTTTGCCCAGTTCACGGCCTAGCTCATCGGCCACAATGCGACCGACAATATCCGTGGTACCCCCTGCGGCAAAAGGTACTACCAAGTTAATAGCGCGACTGGGATACTGCTCTGCATGCGCCGTGCTGGCAAACGTCACACAAAGTGTAGCGGCCAGTAAACCTAAACGATGAGTAATAGTTGTTTGTTTCACAGGGTGTCTCCTTATGTTGGTATTGTGCCGCTTTGCCTACTAAGCTTAGCCGCATCGCTCACTCATTCTGCATTGGTCCAGCAAAACAGGGCAAACGATAATTTCTCGTATCGTCATTCCAATAGGGAATAGAGTGATAAAAACGCTACACTAATCACACTCTACTAATGCTTATATTTCAACGACTTTTCCCTTAAAACGAATATTCTCTTTAGTCATGCGACGCTTCTGCCCTAATCTTTCGGAATTACAAGCCTTCGAGGCCACCGCCCGTCAAGGCAGTTTTACCCGTGCAGCGCAAGAGCTCTGCATTACACAAGGTGCCGTCAGCAAACAAATAAAAAGTCTGGAAACTTTCCTTGGGGTCGAGCTATTTGTGCGCACTTCACGGGGCTTATTATTAACCAACGTCGGCACCCGCTACTTACACGAAGTACGTGCAGGCTTGAATCGTATCGAAGCCATTTCTATGTCGGTCATGACAAGAGTGGAACACAGCGGCGTGCTGCGACTAACCAGCCTGCCCTCGTTTGGCAGCAAATGGCTTATACCGCGCCTGCCCACACTGCGACAGCAGCATCCAGAGTTAAATATTGAGTTCCTGCCGCATCGCATGGGCTATGAATTCACGTCTCCTGACGTGGATGCCTCGATACGCTACGGCACCGGCGTCTGGCCCGATAGCCAAGCCGACTATGTCGCCGGTCATGAGCTTGTCCCCGTATGCAGTCCGGGGCTTTTCACCCAACCCGCCCATCGTCCTAGCGACTTACTGCAATACGATTTACTGCATCACACCACCGTACAACGCTCTTGGACCGACTGGTTTGCCGCCGCAGGGCAAGACACCATACGCGCCTGGACAGGCCCACGCTTTGATCAGTACATGTTGTTAATTCAAGCGGCTATGGCTGGTTTTGGGACAGCACTGATTCCGCGCTGTTTAATCGAAGAAGAACTGGCCAGCGGAAAACTGATTATGCCCTTGCCTCTACCTTTGCAAGCGCAATACGGATATTACTTCTGCTATCCCGAACAAAAAAGCGTTCTGCCTGCGGTTCAGGTATTCCGTCGATGGTTATCACACACGGTAGCACTGCAAAAAGGGGGCTAGGTGCTCAGCCCAAAGATCTGGCTCGTACAAGGGCGAGACATGCCCCATAGAACCATTTATCTGCTGCACGGTAGTACGGTTACCCATACGCATACCGTCTACGACCTCAGGTGGAAATAACGTATCTGTCTGGCATAACAAAATAAGTAAATCCGTCGACACCTGCGCCAAGGCATGACTACACTCAAACCCTAATGCCGCGGCCCGTAAGCCTGCCAACGTCAACGGATCAAACTCCCGAGCCCAAGCCTCGATAGCCTGTTGCTCGTGCGGACAGTCCACTTGCACGCCATACGCCTGTAAAGTCCGCACTCGTTGCTCACGCCAGGCTGCTAGCGTTTGCGCGTGATGAGTCCAAGTCTGCCCCGGCAATGCCTTATAACGCAAAGACGCGTAGCGCTTAAGATCCTGTAGTTCTTGAGGGCGACCGCGCCCCTTTGGAGCCGACGCCAATACTGCCGTACGCGGGCTAGGCCACTGCTGATTGACTGCCCACTGGAACGCCTGATAGCCTCCGTAAGAGTAACCAATCACAGCATGTAGTTGCTCTATGCCAATCGCCCGTAGCCAAGCTTGCTGTAAGCGAACTGCATCGTGAATACCAAAAGCAGGAAAATGAGCATCATAAAGCGCTCCTTCACCATTGGCCGCACTGCGTGGCCCCAAAGTACCGAAACACGACCCCAATGTATTGGGAATCAGAACACAAAAATGATCAGTATCTACGGAACAACCTGGGCCGATCAGGCCTTGCCCCCAACCGGCATCGTTATAGACTACTCCAGTCGAAGGTACTAAAGCCTGGTGGCTGGCACTGATTCCATGCAGGAAAAGCACGACGTTGTCTGACCTAGGCGCGCAGCCTACTTGCTGCCAGGTCACGGGAACCTGCTGCAACACGTCACCTTGCTGAAACTCGAAAGTCTCCAGAGCTATCTGCTTTTCCTGTATCACGCTGCCTCCCTGCCCTTATACGGGTCGCTCACCGCGAACCGTTGTACGAAAAATAGTCCTGTGCATATGGGCAGGCAAATCTCGCGTGGTGGCCTTATGCATGGTACAGCGGTTATCCCACATCACCACATCACCCGGCGTCCAGCTAAAAGCATACTGGTATTTTTCCTGAGTAGAATGATCAAACAAGAAACTCAGAATTTCATTGCTTTCTTGTTCGCTTAAGCCAACGATCTCTGCCGCCATACCCGGGTGCACAAACAACGCCTTACGCCCGGTTTGCACGTGTGTACGTACAACGGGATGCACCATATCCGGTGTGGCTTTTTCTTGGTCTTGGTTTAGCTTAACCTGAGTACCTGCCTCTTGATTGCTACGACGCGAACGATAACGATGTATCGCCTGAAGGCCCTGCAAGCGTTGTTTGTACTCTTGGCTCAAATCCTCGTAAGCCTGATACATATCGATAAATAGGGTCTGACCGCCCTGTTCAGGAATTTGCTGTGCATTCAAAATGGTCGCCGATGCTGGCCTTTCCTGAAAAGCAAAGTCAGAATGCCAGTACGAACCACCATCTGAAATGCCTATAGGCTTACCATTTTCCACCACATTGGATAAGACAAAGATTTCCTCATGTTGCGGATGGTTGTACTGAGTCAGCACATGAACGTCCAGTTCCCCAAAACGCCGACTAAAGTCAATTTGTGCTGCCGGACTTAAGGCCTGCTTTTTAAAGACCAGTAATTGATGGTCTAAGAACGCCTTCTCAATCTGAGCAAATTGCTCATCACTGATCTGATTCAAATCTATTGCATGTACTTCCGCCCCAAAGTTTGGGCTCAATCGCTGTATCTGCATAACCGTCTCCTGGGTGTTCTAAGCGTTAATCACGTGCACTTTGGCGGGTGTACGCACCAAGGGCTCTGCCCCTTGCTCAGTCAACAAAACCGGATACTCCAGACGCATCCCCCCTACACCGGGTTGATACAAATGCGTGCCCAAAGCAATCACCATGCCCGGGGTCACTACATCCTTACTATTCAAGTTTATGAAGGGTCGAGTACGCGCGCAGGTTCCCAAACCATGGCCAAACAAAGGCAGGCCGTAATCGCTCAAACCGTATTTTTCAAAAACCTGTATGCCCTGCTGAACACACTCGGCGATGGGGCGTCCTGGCTGCAAAGAAGCCAACATCGTAGCGACCACTTCTTCCCAGCAATCGATCAAGTGCTGCTGTTGTTTGTCCGGTGTGCCTAGAAAAGCCGGTACAGCCATATCCGCCAGATACAAGTCCAGCATGGGGTGTAAATCCAAGATCACAAACTCTTGTGCTTGAATTTTTTTGTCTGTTGCCTGCTGGCTAACTCCACGCAGAAAACCGGTACGCAAACCTGACCCAACTTCTGTTCCACCAGTAATGGCCCAGGACCACGTGCTGCCCTTGCGTCGAATCGCCGCCTCGATGACTCCAGCCACTTCGTTTTCAGTCACTCCCTCACGAATGGCGGCCAGCCCTTGTTCAAACCCATAGTCAGAAACCTCGGCAGCCCAGCGCAGACGCTCAATCTCGGCCTGGTCTTTGATCAGCATGACCTCATCAAGAATATCCACCCCATTTTCTATCTGAGCCTGAGGCAAAGTCGCCTTCAGCTCCAAATACTCACCGGCGGTTAACATGCCGGGAGCAATCTGGGCAGCGCCCGGGTGCACTAGATCGACGCCAATACGTCCTTCGCTCAAGCCATGAGCTTCCAAACGCTCTTTGATGACTTGCGGAAAGTTAGCGAAAGTGAACTCAAAAATAGCCTTCGAATCCCCCTCCTCGCGTATCCGGGAAGCATCCATGGCCCAATAAATAAACTCACATTCGCCTGATGCTGTCACCAAGACAGCACCACGCCAAGGCATAAAGGCACCATTCAAATAATGTAGCCCTGCCTGACGTGTACCCAAATAGGCATCAAATCCATGCTTGGCGGCTGACTGAGCCACACGCTGACGACGCTGATCAAAATTAATTGCTTGCATAAGACTTCTATTCTCTGAATTCAATGTTGAGATAGGGCGCACGGCCCTACCTTCTGAAACGTCCTCCAGGACGCACTCGTCCTACTTACCCGACACTGGCACCTGTCTCCAAAATAACAGGACGCCACTTGTCGGTTTCGGAACGTATCCAAGCCTTGAACTCTGCCGGTGTGCTACCGACTGGCTCGGCCGCTAACGACTTCAAATGATTGGCAACTTTTTCATCTGCCAAGGCCTTGGCAATTTCCTGCTGCAAGGCCAACACTCTGTCCTCAGGCGTGCCAGCTGGCGCCAATACCCCGATCCACGATGTCATCGCGTAGTCAGGCAAAGTTTCTGCAATAGCAGGCACTTCCGGCAAAGCATCCGAGCGCTCTTCGCCAGTGACACCCAACGCCCGCAATTTACCCGCTTCGATCAATGGTTTGGCGATAACAATGCTGTCAAAGGCCAAATCGGCTTGGCCACCCATCACATCCGTTAAAGCAGGTGCACTGCCTTTATAAGGAATGTGTTGAATCTGAATCCCCGCCATGTTGTTGAACAGTTCCCCGGATAAATGCATGGAAGTGCCGCTACCACCGGAGGCGCGATTCAACTTACCCGGATTCTGCTTCGCGTACTCAATCAACTCTGCTATCGATTTCACCGGCAACTTTGGATTACTAACCACCACCAAGGGGTAAGAAATCACCATGGAAACGGGTTCGAAGTCCTCTATCGGGTCATAGGACATGTTTTTGTATAGAGTCTGATTGACCGCATGCGTACCGATGGTACCCATCAAAATGGTGTAGCCATCCGGCTCAGAACGAGCCACAAAATCAGCTCCGATATTGCCACCGGCTCCTGGCTTGGCTTCAACCACAACAGGTACCCCAAGGCTCTGACCCATGCGCTCGGCCAACATGCGGGCAACGATATCGGTTGGCCCACCCGCCGCAGCCGGCACAATAAAACGTATTGGCTTAGTTGGAAAAGCCTGCCCCTGCGCATAGCTCTGCGAACTTGCAGCCATTACCCCCAGACTACAGGCCATGATCAACTGCTTTATTTTTAATGTAGACATTGTCCCTCCAAGTTCAAATTGGCGAACATTTGTTCGGTAAATGAAAGAATAGTATCTGACGCTAAGCCTTGTCAATAGTTTGAGGAGCCTAAAGAAAGCTATTTAGAAAAAAACTTCACACTGGCAAACAGGAAGAAAGTTGGTACAAGCCGTAAAAATGAATAGAATATCCAGCTGTAGTGGTTCGCACTCCCGACAAAAAGGCATCCATGATCCCCACTGGCACTCCAAAAAATAAAGAATTTCTCGACTCTCTGGCTAATGGATTACACATCATTCAACTGTTTGCCTCTGGCGTCCCCACACTAACGATTCAGGATGCCGCCCAAGCACTCAACATTACGCGGGCCGCAGCAAGACGCCTACTGCTTACCCTGGAAGAACTCGGATATATTCATTCCGAAGGTCGCAATTTCTCCCTCAGCGTCAAAGTCCTGGAGCTGGGCTATGCCTATTTCGCCTCCATGAGCCTGCCTACCTTGGCACAACCAGCGATGCGGACGCTGTCGGACAAGCTCGGGCAAACCTGCTCCTTGGGGATACTAGAAAGCGACTCGGTCGTCTTTCTGGCTCGTGAAGAACCAAAAACCATTTTTCGACTAGACTTATCCGTAGGCCGCCGACTGCCCGCCTATGCCCATTCATTAGGCCGAGTACTGTTATCCGGTTTAAATGACGAAGAACTGGACCACTACTTCCAAACGGCAGACATACGCAAACTGACAGCATTTACACTATCTAAAGCAGCCTTAAAAAAAGCCATCCAACAAAGCCGCAAAGAGGCTTATTCCGTGGTGCTCGGAGAACTGGTAGATGGTTTTGGGGGGGTGGCCGTGCCTTTGCATAATAAAAATGGGGAAATTATTGCTGGCATAGGAGTAAGCATGGTCATTGCCAGCCGCAGTCGCGACGACTTAGTCCAAGCCTTGCTACCTGCTTTGCGCACCGCAGCCCACGAAATCGAGAAGCTGCTGCATGCTCTGGAGCGCTAAGGGGCCTAGCCTCTTTTCAAAGCCAATACATGTAGCCGCTATTGAGCACAAAAAAACCACCCTAAAAAGGGTGGTTCAACAAAGCAAAAAGATGAGTCCGCAAGCCGTTTACACCGCGACAGGAGCCTCATCGTGCTGGCTCCACTCGCTCCACGAGCCGGGATACAACAAAGAGCCCGACAAACCGGCAACTTCCAGCGCCAATAAATTATGACAAGCCGTCACCCCAGAACCACACTGATTCACTATTTGCTCTACCGGCCGACCAGCCAATAGCGCAGACCATTCAGCATGCAACTGTTCGGCAGTTTTAAAGCAACCCTGTTCGTCTAAATTTTGCATAAAGAATCGATTTTTAGCGCCAGGGATATGGCCTGCTTTAGGGTCCATGGTTTCGTTCTGCCCACGAAAGCGCTCGGCATTTCGAGCATCAATCAACTGCCACTGACCAACACCCACATCGTCAAGAACAGTCTGATAATCCACCGTTTTATGTAAGCTCGGACGCAATTGGATATCTCCGGCCAAAGGCATAGAGACTGGTTCAGCATTAACCTCCAGCCCTGCGTGCTGCCAAGCCTGCATATGCCCATCAAGAACCGACCGTTTGCTATGCCCTACCCACCCCAGCATCCACCACAAACGGGCTGCATACATACCATTGGCATTGTCGTAAGCAATCACCCAGCTATCTTGATTCACCCCCAATTGGCGTAAACGCTGTATGAACTGCTCCTTGCTTGGCAAAGGGTGACGGCCGCTTTTCGCAGTCCGCGCGGCTGCTAAATCGTGGTGCAAATCTACATACAAAGCGCCCGCTAGATGGCCCTGTTGGTAAAGCTGCTGACCACGTTCGGCTTGCGCCAAATCGTAGCTGCAGTCTAGCAAAACAATCTGCTCTGCACCGTGCTTAAAAGCCTCTTGCAGATCTTGGATTCGTAGCAAAGGGGAAATGCTTGTACTCATATTTTTTCTTCCTTAAGACGCAATCAGGCGTACTGTTAAAGTACGCCTGATTGTCCGCTTACACCCGATTAAAGACCTTGAAAACGCGGTTTACGTTTCTCTGAAAAAGCCGTTACTCCTTCGACGGCATCCTGACTCTGCGCGATCTGATCCAAACGCCGTTTATGCGGGTAGTACATATCCATAGGGCTAACAGGCAAGGTCTGCAAGGCCAGATGCTTCATGGTTCTGACCACTAAAGGCGCATTGTTAGCAATTTTACGCGCCAAAGCCATGGCCTGCTCGACTTGCTGCCCTGCTGGGCACACCGTATTCACAAAGCCAATCTGGTGCGCACGCTCAGCGCTCATAGGCTCGCCAGTTGTCGTCCACTCAAGGCCTACAGCATAAGGCATTTTCTTGGGGAACCCGCCCATAATGCCTTGGAATACGCCCACTTTAGCCTCGGGATAAATAAACTGTGTGGTATCACTGGCCACAATCATGTCTGAATACAAAGTCAAACTGGAGCCAACGCCAATCACATACCCTGTCACCGCAGCAATAATCGGTTTATCACACGGAACGGAAAAATTAGGCAGTGCACGCCACACCTCGCCGGGCAAATCACTTAAGTCTGCCCCCACACAAAAAGCCTGATCTCCGGCACCCGTTAACACAGCGACCTGATCGTCAGATTGATCAAAGCGTTCCCACGCTTCTATCAGGCCATTCACCACCGCAGCATTCATAGCATTGCGTTTCTCAGGCCGATTGATCGTAATTAATGCAATGCCATCAATAGACTCATACAGTACAGACATTTTTCTCTCCTTATTTCTTTGCGTTACGCTACGGTGGCTCGTGCGTCCACAGCCATAGGTTGACCATCAACAATCAGCAAAGGATTGATATCCAGTTCAGTCAGACGTGGCAAAGCAAGCGCCAATTGCCCTAACTGCACCAATATATGCACCAACTTTTCCTTGTCTACGGGCTGGCGACCGCGCCACCCTTCCAGCAAAGGTCGGCAACGCAGGTTATTGAGCATCGCCAACGCCTGATCAGCACTAAGCGGCGCCGGACACAACTGCACATCATTGAGCAATTCGACCAACACCCCACCTGCCCCCAACATCACCATGGGTCCAAAGTCCGGATCACGCTGTATTCCTACGATCAGCTCGGCATCGGCCTGCAGCATAGGTGACACAATAAAGGACTCCAGCGTATGCCCTGCCTTGCCCAAGGCGTCTTGAATCTGTTGGCAAGCAGCACGCACTTTGGCCTCGCTATCCAGATTCAATTTCACCGCACCGATATCGCTTTTATGAATCAACGTCGGGCTAACCGCCTTAATGACTACGCTGCCCCCCCATTCACGCGCCGCTTGTACCGCCTGCTCCTCGTCCTTGGCTAAACGCGACGGCACCAAAGGAATCTTTGCAGACTCTAACAATCGTCGTGCTTGAGGCTCGGATAGAAAACCCGCTTGGGCAGGAACGGCAAGATCTGCTGCCTGTAAAGAGGCAGGCACCGGAGTCTGTAACGCGGCACACTGCCTGCGCCATAACTCTGTGCATAATTTCATCGCATCGTTAGGGCTTTCCACATAGCCATACCCTTGCTCGCGCAAATACGCTCTGGCCTCTTCCCCTACCGTGCTGGCACCATGCACAAAAAGCAAGGGCTTGCCACATTGCATCCCAACGTGCGCCGTAGCCCGAGCAATATGTTGCATACCTGGCTGAGTAGTCAAAAATACAATACCTGCCCCGATGGACTCATCTTCCATCACCCGCCCTATGGCGGTAGTGACGGGGTCTCCATACACCGGATCAACGGGCGCTTTGGGTTGCACCACACCAAAATCCACCGGCAATTCACGATGTACAGGTAGGAAAATATCTTGCAGATGCGATTTAGTTTGTTCAGACAGGGCCGGCAAAGACAAGCCCGCCTCATCCAGTGCATCCACGAACAAGGCCCCTCCTCCGCCCGAGCCGGAGAACACGGCCAAGCCCGGCTTATTCATGCTGGCACCACGTTGCAAGACCATGGCCCCGTTGAGCAAATCAAATACATTATCAAACAGGTATACGCCATGGGCACGGCATATCGCCTCGAAAGACGGCCATGCGCCTGCTAAGCTGGCGGTATGCGATTGAACTGCCCGCTCTCCTGCCTCGGTACGCCCAGACTTAACAATCAGTACTGGCTTGGTGGCCGCCTGAGCTTGTTTAAGCAACTGCACAAAGCGCTCGGGCTCTTTAACGGCTTCCATGTACAAAGCAATGATCTTGGTGTGCGGGTCCTGAATCAGATAATCAAAAATATCGTTTTGATCAATATCCGCTTGATTACCCAGTGACACCATGGTGCTAAAGCCCGCACCCACATCAATACCCCGGGCAAGCAAGGCCCCCATCAACGCGCCGCTTTGTGAGGCCATGCCTATGCAACCTACCGGCAGGGTCTCTAGGTATCCCATAGAAACAGCCGTGGTCGCAGCCAGATTATGATGGGTATTCATCAAACCCATGCAGTTCGGGCCAAATAAGCGCAAGCCACCTGCTTTTGCCTCATCCAATACCGACTGTTGCAAGGCCTCCCCTTCGGGCCCCGCCTCGGCAAACCCCGACGTAATAGCAATAGCCACTTTCACCTTATTGGCCACACAATCACGTACTGCTGCTAAGGCTCGGGAACTGGGCACCAACAAAATAGCCATGTCGATAGGGCCCGGACATTCAGACAGAGAGGCATAGGTTTTGACACCCATTAACGTCCCACCTTTAGGGTTGATCGGATACAACTCCCCCTGTATCCGGTGGCGCGTCATATAACGCAACAAACGCCCCCCCCATTTGCTCTCGTCCTCCGAAGCCCCCACAATGGCCACACTACGCGGGTGCAGTAAGTCGTGCATCACAGACGCATGTTTCATGTCGTGTTTTTCCTGCATTAATTTTCAAGCTGAATATTCAGACGCTGAATCAAGTTTTTGTAATAGTCCGAGTCATCGCGCATTTTGCGTGCAAAGTCCTCACCGGTGACAACATCAGGACGTATCCCTGTCGCTTCCAGACGCTGCGCAATAGCAGGATCCGCGGATACTTCTTTGATCGCCTCACTTAAGGTAGCCACCACGTCAGCGGGCATGTCAGCAGGGCCAACAATCCCATACCAGATACGCTCATAAGCGGGGCTCATGTCTATACCGGCCTGCTTGCTTGTTTGAACTTCTGGATAACCTTCCAATGGTTCATCCTGTGCAATACCAAGCAAATTGAGCTTGCCTGCATTCACTTGATTAAGCAGCACTGGATCGAAAGCGATGGATACACGGCCTTGAATCAGGTCGGGCAAATAGTCATTACTGGACTTGTAAGGGACATGCAAAATATCAATTCCAGCCGCTTCTTTGAACATCTCCCCGGTAAAGTGCGTCGAGGTCGCCAAGCCGGAACTGGCAAACGAATATTTCCCAGGATTGGCTTTGGCCAGAACAATAAACTCGCCCAGGTTCTTGGCCGGTATGGTCTGTGAACTGGTAATGATGTCCAGACCTGTTGCCAACGTTGCAATAGGTGTGAAGTCTTTCAGTGGCGCGTAATTGGTACGGCGCACATTGGGCGTAATGGTAAATACAGCCGTCGGTGCCACCATCAAGGTATAACCATCGGGCTTGGAATGAGCTACGGCGGAGGCAGCCAAGGTCGCCCCTGCTCCTGGTTTGTTCTCCACAATAAACGTCTGATTCAACTTGGCCGCTAATTTTTCTGCATACAGCCTCGCTAATAAATCAGCTCCACCACCTGCCCCATACCCCACCATAATGGTCACTGCGCGGTCTGGGTAAGCAGCCTGAACAGTCAACGGCAACGCAGCAGCTAAGGCCCCTGTTACTACCATGGACGAGAACAGCGCACTAGAAGGTTTGGCCCACTTCATCATATATGTCTCCGGTCATCTAATTTATGTTGTAGATTCATACTAACCACTTTATTGATTTATAATATTGACTAATAGTTATTAACTAATTAGTTTTACTTGTTAATATGACACTCAGACAGTTACATGCTTTTATCCTGATCGAGCAATACCGCAGTTTTGTGCAGGCTGCCGAACAGATGCACCTAACACAGGCGGCCCTCAGTCATTTGCTACGAGAACTGGAAACACAGCTAGGCGTAAAACTGTTTCATCGCACTACCCGCTCGGTGCAACTCAGCACCGAAGGCGCTATTTTCCTACCCTACGCCCAACGAATACTGAGCAATGTGCAAGGCGCACAAAGCTGTGCCCAATCTTTGCGTCAGGGAAAACGTGGTCTGGTGCGGCTATCGACCACCGCTGTATTGGCCTCTACCCACATCATGTCGCTGGTGGCAGGCTTCCAAGAACGCACTCCAGGCATAGAAATACAGATGCAGGAAGCCTTACCCAGCGGCATAGTCGACGACGTCCAAGCCGAACGGGTAGATATAGGAGTAGGCCCGGCGCGACGCGCACCCGACTCTCTAGAGTCCGAATTGGTATTTAGCAGTAGTTTATGCGTCCTGTGTGCCCGTAACCACCCTTTTGCTAACAAACCTTTTCTTACTTGGAAAGACTTGCAAGCCCAACCCCTGCTGTTAGTCAAAGGAGGCGGCAGCGAAGAAATTGCACAAAATATAGGCAATATCATTTCTTTAGCTCACGCCATGGAAGTGGCCCACTTCACCACCTTGCTCGCTACCATTGCTATCGGCAAGCATGTCGCCGTCACCACTGCGTATATCTCGCCATTCCTGCCGGTATACCAATTGTGCGCGATCCCTTTAAAACAGCCTGTCGTAGAACGCCAAGTTCTGCTGTATCGCCGCAAAGATTGGATCGCCAACCCCGCCGCGTTAATTTTTATTGATTATTTGAAAGCCGAGCTGGCCAACTATCAACCTTGATGCCGTCAACACACAATAAAAAAAGCCTGCAAAAGGCAATGCTTTGCAGGCTTAAAAAACGGAGTAACAGCAGTAACTAGGCGCTGGCTTTTTTCTTGTTGAAAAAGTGGAAGAACTCCCCCACTATGCCACGCCTAAAGGCCATGACACACACCACAAAAATAAAGCCGATCACAATCGTCACCGATTGCCCCATACGGTTAAACCACTCTACCCCAGTTACCAGGGATAAATAAGTACCCAGTTCACCCACTTTATTTTCTAGCAACACCACTATAAACGCGCCTAAAATCGGGCCGCTTAATGTGCCTACTCCGCCAATTAAGGTCATCAGTACCACCGTACCCGACATCTGCCACATGGCATCGGATAAGGTTGCCGACACAAACACCAAACTTTTAGCCGAGCCTGCCAAGCCCGATAAGGCAGCCGAGAGCACAAAGGCCAACAATTTGAAGCGATTGACGTCGTAACCCAAAGAAGTGGCACGCGGCTCATTTTCACGTATGGCTTGTAATACCTGACCAAAAGGGGAATGCACCGTACGCCAGATAATCAGCACGCCCACCATGAACAAGCCGAGCACAAAATAATACAGGTTAATGTCAGTGCGTAAGCTAATCAGGCCCCCTAATAAACTGCCGCGTGGAATACTTTGCAAGCCATCTTCGCCCCCGGTGAACGGCGCTTGTAAAAAGAAAAAGTACAACATTTGCGCCAAGGCCAAGGTAATCATGGTGGCATAAATGCCGCTACGGCGTATGGCTAGGCCGCCCATAATTAAGCCAGCAAAGGCCGACACCCCTACCGCAAATAACACTCCTAGCTCTGTAGGCAAACCCCAGACTTTAAGCGCCTGCCCGGTCGCATAACCCGCCAAGCCGAAAAACGCTGCATGCCCAAACGACAAGATGCCCGTATAGCCCAGCAATAAGTTAAACGCGCAGGCAAATAAGGCATAACACATCACCTTCATGACAAAGATGGGATAGGCCCCCAACATGGGCGCTGCCGCCAATACCAACGCCAATACGGCGTATGCAAGCAGATCTCGATTCATTTCTCTTTCCCAAACAAACCTGCCGGACGCAGCAGTAAAACAATCGCCATAATAATGAACACCACGGTACTGGAAGCTTCAGGCCAAAAAACCTTAGTTAAGCCCTCGACAATACCCAAGCCCAAGCCCGTCAGTATGGAACCCATAATGGATCCCATGCCGCCAATCACCACTACCGCAAACACCACGATAATTAAATTGGAGCCCATTAAAGGGGAAACCTGCAATACGGGTGCTGCCAGCACCCCTGCAAATCCAGCCAACGCCACACCGAAACCATAGGTCAACGTCACCATCAAGGGCACGTTAATACCAAAGGCCTCCACCAACTTAGGATTTTCCGTTGCGGCGCGCAATAGCGACCCCAAGCGGGTGCGCTCAATCACAAACCACGTTGCGAAACACACCACTAACGAGGCCACCACCACCCACGCCCGATAGTTTGGCAGAATCATAAAACCTAGATTGGTGGCGCCACGCAAAATCTCGGGAGTGGAATAAGATTGTCCCGAAACGCCATACACGCTGCGCAGCAATCCTTCAATAAGTAGCGTCAAACCAAAGGTCAACAATAAGCCGTACAAATGATCCAGCTTATACAAATGACGCAGCAATAAGCGCTCAATCACTATGCCCACTATTCCGACAGCTAACGGCGCTAAAATCAGCATTACCCAGTAATTCAGGCCTAGATACTGCATCCCCATCCAGGCAAAGAAAGCGCCCAACATATATAAAGCGCCATGGGCAAAGTTGATGACGTTCAACAAGCCAAAAATAACGGCTAGCCCAAGGGATAACATGGCATAAAACGAGCCATTAACCAGCCCCAGTAAAAGCTGACCTAATAAAGCCTGCAAAGGCACTCCAAATATTTGTATCATCGCTTGAACATCATCATAAAAGTTGCAACAGGTTGCCTGTTTCAAATTCTCTGCTGCTTGTTAGGCAGCAGAGCAAACAGACTTACTTCCACAAAGCACAAGTGGACTCATCCTTAGTGGTGTAGATTTGATCTCCGGGTAATGTTTGCAAAACGTTGTAGTAGTCCCAAGGCCCTTTAGATTCGGCCGGTGTTTTCACCTGCATCAAGAACATGTCATACACCATACGCCCATCAGGTCTGATGTAGCCGCCCTTGGTAAACATATCGTCTACCTTGTTCGACTTCATCCATTCCATGACGGTGTCTGCATCATCCGTGCCCGTTTCTTTCACGGCTTGCAAGTAAAAAGCAGTCGCCGAATAATCAGCAGCCTGCACCATAGAAGGCTTACGTCCTACCTTTGCTTCAAAGCGCGCAGCCCATTCACGCGCCGCATCCGACTGATTCCAATACCAACCGTCGGTCAAGTACATACCTTGGGTCGCTTCCAAGCCCAATGAGTGAATATCGTTGATAAAAACAAGTAAACCCGCAAATTTCATGGTCTGCGTCACACCAAACTCATTCGCAGCCTTAATCGCGTTAGTCATGTCGCCACCCGCGTTGGCCAAGCCCAGAATTTGCGCTTGTGAGCTTTGTGCTTGCAACAAGAACGAGGAGAAATCAGAGGCACCCAGCGGTACCCGCACTTGCCCTTTCACCTCGCCCCCAGCCGCTTTAACTACCGCTGCCGTATCACGCTCCAGGGCATGCCCAAAGGCATAGTCAGCCGTCAGAAAAAACCACGATTTGCCGCCATCTTTAACCACTGCCCCACCCGTGCCACGGGCCAGCGCAATGGTGTCGTAAGCGTAATGTACGGTATACGGCGAGCACTGCTTATTGGTTAGATCCGAGGCACCCGCCCCAATGACTATAAAGGGTTTCTTTTTTTCTTGTGCGACGGCAGCCATCGCCAATGCGGTGGCCGAATTTGTCCCCCCGATCAACATATCCATGTTTTCGCGATCAAACCACTCGCGTGCCCGGGCTGAAGCAATATCGGCTTTCATCTGATGATCTGCCGACAACAATTCAATTTTTTTACCGTTAACCTGACCGCCTGCATCATCAATCGCCATCTGTATGGCTTCCGCACCCGCCTGACCGTCCAAGTCGGAATACACGCTAGACATGTCCGTAATAAAGCCAATCCGGACCACATCGTTTGACATGCCTTTGGCTCCCACTGTTAGGCTTATCATCGCCAAACCCACGGACGCCAACACTGACACCAGCACTTTTTGCTTCATGTTTGTCTCCTGACTGCCATCGATAAAAAGGAACTATCCAGCAGTCATGATTTATGCTGGATATCTCAGCCATCGCTCAAAAGGGATCATCCTTCTGAACGCCCTACACGCCTAACAACACGTCTAGTTCTGCACGCCTTGCTTTCAGCTCAGCCGCTTGTACATGCGCCACCACGGTGCCATGCTCGATCACGTAAAAACGATCCGCCAACGGTGCTGCAAAGTGAAAGTTCTGCTCTACCATCACAATGGTGTAGCCCCGCGCTTTCAAGGTAGTAATCATGCGTGCCAGGGTTTGCACAATCACCGGGGCCAAGCCTTCAGAAATTTCATCCAGCAATAAAATGTCAGCTCCTGTACGCAAAATGCGCGCTACCGCCAGCATTTGTTGTTCGCCCCCTGACAAACGCGTACCAGGCGAATGCCTACGTTCGTGTAAGTTAGGGAACATTTCATAAATTTCATCCAGCGACATGCCTTCGCGCTTGGCACTAATTACCGGCGGCAGCAGTAGGTTTTCCTCGCAACTTAAGCTGGAGAAAATGCCCCGCTCTTCAGGGCAAAAACCCAAGCCCAAATGGGCAATACGATGCGTAGGCAAATGGATGCTTTCCTTGCCATGAATTTTGACTGAACCTTTACGTGAGCTGGTTAGACCTAATATAGAACGCAGCAAGGTCGTGCGCCCGGCTCCATTGCGCCCTAGTAAAGTGACGACCTCGCCAGGAGCCACATACATATCAATACCGTGCAAGATATGGGATTCGCCATACCACGAATGCAGTCCAGCAATGTCTAATGCATTATTTTCTGCCATGACTACACACCCTCTAATTCTTCATTAACCGTGCCCATATAGGCTTGCATCACAGCAGGATCTTTAGAAACATGCGCGTAGTCGCCTTCAGCCAGCACTGCTCCACGTGCCAATACTGTAATTTTGTCGGCAATCGAGGACACCACCTTCATATTGTGCTCCACCATCAAAATGGTTCTGCCTTCTGAGACACGCTTAATCAAGGCGGTCACTTTTTCCACATCTTCATGGCCCATACCCTGCGTGGGTTCATCCAGCAGCATCAGCTCTGGCTCCATCGCTAACGTAGTGGCGACCTCTAGGGCGCGCTTACGACCATAGGACAAATTAGCCGCAAGCTCGTGCGCAAAACTGCCCAAATCCACTTCATCAAGCAGTTCCATCGCCCTAGCATCTAACTTAGATAAAGGACGTAAGCTACGCCAAAAGTGAAAAGACAAACCTGTTCCACGCTGCAGAGCGATGCGAACATTTTCCATTACGGTTAGATTAGGAAATACCGCAGAAATCTGAAACGAGCGCACAATGCCTTTACGCGCAATCACTGCTGGGCTGTCCCCAGAAATATTCTGGCTGTTAAACCAGATACTGCCTGAAGTGGCAGGCAAAAAACGCGTTAATAAATTAAAGCAGGTTGTTTTTCCTGCTCCGTTAGGGCCAATTAAGGCATGGATATGGCCTCGTTGAACGCGTAGATTGACATTATTTACTGCTACAAACCCTCTAAATTCTTTTACTAACTCACGGGTCTCTAAAATAATATCACTCATGACGTCTCCTACTACGCTGCTGCATGTTTCGCTCCTGTACGAGGTCGGCTCTTGGCATTTTTTCGCTGTTCTAACTTATCTAAGCAAGAGCGCATAAGGCATTCTAAGTACAGCCAAACCCATACACCAGTAGGGTTTTACCGAGTAAGCCCTTACTGCCCCTATGTTTTACCCGCTACTTGCGCGACGTGATTAGGCTGGCTTTAAGCTATTACTCAAAAAAGAGGCCCCAACGCTTACGTCGAACCCTTAGACCAAAAACGCCACCCTATTAACCATAGGAGTGGCGCGAGCTGAAAACGATAAAAAACCCTTAGATTAAAAGCGCTTAGTTTTGACTTGCTCGGCTTAACTCAGCCAGTTTCAGGCCCAAAGCGCCTTCTCTGCGAGCAAAAGCTTCGAATTCCGCTAACGAGGCCGAGGGGGTCACGTCCTCGTATCCCGAACGCATCGTCTCGATAACTTTGGGGTCACTCAGCACTGTGCTGGAAGCCTCAAAAATCCGATTTTTTATCTCGTCCGGTGTGCCGGCTGGGGTAAATATTCCCCACCAGTTACTAATATCGTAACCTTCGGCACCTTGTTGAGCGATAGGTGGATAAGCAGCTAATACGGGCGAGGGAGTGCTGCTTGTAATTCCTAGCCCTTTTGCCTTGCCTATATCAATAACAGGCCGCGCGGAAGGGGCTGTGGCAAAGGAAACATCCACCTCTCCCGAAGCTACTGACTGGGTAGCTGCCGCTCCGCCACTATGGGGGATATGCAGCATTTCCACACCCTGGTTCAACATGAATTCAACAGCGGCCAAGTGCGTAATCACCCCATTACCGGACGAGGAAAAGGTAACATCATTGGGCTTAGCTTTAGCGCGCTGAATCAAGTCCTGTACAGACTTAATACCCGACTTTTCACTGGCGATAAGTATCATGGGCGCCGTGGTGAGTTGAATGATGGGATCAAAGTCATCGGGCGTGTAGTTAACCTTATATAAAATGGTGTCACTGCCCATCACACTAGAGTTACCTAAAAACAAAGTGTAACCATCGGGTTTAGCACGCGCGACATAACTGGCGCCAATCGTCGCCCCTGCACCGGGACGGTTCTCCACAATAATAGGCTGCCCTAATTCTTTAGCTAAGGCATTCGCATACACCCGCCCCACATGATCTGCACCACCGCCCGGTGGAAAGCCAACCACCAGAGTAATGGGTTTAGTGGGGAAATCCGTGCTGGCTAGCGCAACACCGTGCGTCATCACACTGGCTACACAAACGGCCAAAATAGTACTTTTTTTCATCTTGTCTCCTTCAATTTATTATGAATTACTTACCGCTAAACTGTGCTGGACGCTTCTCCTTCCAAGCCGCACCACCTTCTTTCAAATCATCCGAGCGCTCGGAACGCAGCACTTGTTCACGTATGTCCGCCTCATCAAAAATCCCGTTAGCCATCAGATTTAAATGACGCTTCACCCCATAAAGCGGAATAGGAGCCATGGTGCAGATTTGCTCCACCAAGTTCTGTACCTCTGCCTGCAAATCTTGCGGCTCATGCAAGTGCGTCAACACGCCCATCGCGCGCATTTGCTCCGCGTCAATTTTCCTGCCGGTGAAAAACAAATCTTTGGTGTTATTGAGCCCGATACGGCTGATGTAACGCTTCAAACCACCCGGATAAAAATGCAGCCCTAAGCGCGTAGCAGGCATGAACATATTGGCGTCCGTGCTGCCAACCCTAAAATCGCAGGCCAAGCACAAATCCGTCCCGCCACCATAAGCGCCACCTTGGACCACAGCGATAGTCACGGGCCTGGCCTGCTCGATAATGTCCATGGTTTCACCAAAGAACAAAGAGCTGGGCTCCGTTGCGCTACCCAATTTCTGCAAATCGTAACCGCTACAAAAATAGCGCCCCTCGGCCTGGATTAAAACCACCATCACCGCATCCAGTTCATTAACCGTGGCAATATGCTCACGCAATATCTGTAGATCAGCGGGGCTCAGCCGATTTGCCTGGGCCGGTGCCTTCAAGCTGATCACGGCATGCTTGGCGAAAATCTCTAATTGAGGTGCTGTCGAAACACTCATGCTTTACTCCTGTCCCTGCGCCTGAGCGATCACGCCCTGACGTAGCCATTCATCAATTTGCTCTTGGCCAAACCCGTGCTCTTGTAAAACAGCTTGGGTATGTTGAGCAAAGTCCGGCGGCGGCATACGCACCGACTGGTTATCCTGATTAAAGCTAATTGGTAATGCCACCTGAGCAATCTCACCTAAACGAGCGTGCTGCGCGGTTTGCACCAAGTGGTTCGCCACCACTTGCGGGTCGGTGAACACATCCGCCAAGGTGTTAATGGGCCCAGCCGGGATACCCTTGGCAATCATTAAAGACGTCCACTCCATGCGTGAGCGTGTACGTAGGCGCTGCTCCAGTTCTAGCTTTAGTTCATGCCTGTACTGCATACGTTCGGCATTGGTTAAGAAGCGCGCGTCTTGCGTTAACTCTGGGCAACCCAGCAAATCACACAAACGCACCCACATTTCTTGGGTGGCAGGCGCTAGATTTAGGGGGCCATCCGCGGTTTCAAAGGTGCCGTAGGGTGCAATCACCGGGTGCACGTTTCCGCAAGGCTCGGGAACTTCGCCAACACTTAAGTAGCGTTGGCCCTGCACGCTAAGCAGGCCCATTAAACTGGCCAGTAACGAAGTTTCTACATGCTGCCCCTTACCCGTGCGCTCGCGTTCAGTGATGGCCGATAAAATCCCAATTACCAACCACATGCCTGCCGTCAAGTCACCGATCGCCGTGCCTACTCGTGTTGGTCCCGACTCCACGGTGCCGGTTAAGCTCATAAAACCTGAGTACCCTTGGGCAATCTGATCGAACCCCGGCCACTCGCGTGCGGGCCCCTGACTGCCAAATCCAGAAATAGAAGCCATAATGAGGCCGGGCTTCAACGCTGACAGGGTCTCATACCCCAAGCCCATTTTTTCCATGGTGCCAACTTTAAAATTCTCGACCACCACGTCGGCATCCAAAATAAGCTGGCGAATCAACTCCAACCCCTCTGGGGAGCGAAAATTCACCCCCACGCTGCGCTTATTGCGGTTAGCGCTTAGGTAGTACACGCTAGTATCGGTTTGGAACGGTCCCCATTGGCGCACCATATCACCTCCCGGGCAAGGCTCTACCTTGCACACCTCGGCGCCCAGGTCCGCCAAAATCATGGTGCTGAACGGCCCAGACAAGGCCCGCGTCAAATCTACAACTTTTATATTTCTAAGTGGGCTAGCCATCTACATCTCCTTTTTATAATTTTCATTCTATCTACAGCCTTGATTTTTATGAAATATCTAATATAGATAGTGAAATCTGTTTTACTTATGGCTATAGTTGAAGCAACTTCTCTAAGGCGTGGCCAAGCTATGAATATCAAACAACTGCGTTACTTTTGCCGTATCTACGAACTTAAAAACATGACGCATGCCGCCGAAGCGCTTTACATCGCGCAATCGGCCTTAAGCCAGCAGATGCAAACGCTGGAAAAGACCCTAGGGGTGCAATTATTTTTGCGTAAAGCGCAAGGAGTTACTCCCACGCCAGAAGCGGCGCTGCTGTATCAACACAGCCAAACCATACTGCGTCAGCTAGATGCCACCCGCAGCTTGCTGGGGCGCGACTCAGATGAGTTCATTAGTGGTCGGGTTTCACTGGGTATGGCATCTAGCACAGCACGCATGCTGGCCTTACCCTTAATACAAGAAGTGCATCGAAAATTGCCCGCCGTGGTGCTAGAAATTGTAGACGTGCCCAGCGCTGATCTGACCAAATCGGTTATACAAGGGCGCCTGGATTTTTCCCTGTCGCCCGACCAACAAGCCACCCGTGGCATAGAAGTGCGGCCCTTGCTGATTGAGGAATTATTTTTGCTCGCCCACCCCGATACGCCCATCCACGCTAACCCCGTCACCATAGAAGCCATTAAAGACCTGCCCATCATCTTACCCAGCCAGCCCAACCAACTTCGCGCACGCATTGATCACGCCTTTCTCAGCGCCCGTCTGTCGTACAGCCTACTGGCCGAAGCCAGCACCGCCGCCACCTTAATTCCCGCTCTAGAAGCCGCCATGGCCATCACTATATTGCCCTACTCGGCCGCCTCCAGCGAAATCGATGCCGGAAAGATCAGCGCCTACCCCTTCGCCACCGCCCTCTACCGCGAAATTTCCTTATGCTGGAGCACCTACAATCCCCCCACCCCCGCCGTCAAACGCGTCATGCAAATAGCCATAGAAATTTTACAAACACTGGTGGAAACCAAAACGTGGAAACACGTCACCATTCCCGAAGGGGATAAGGAGCTAAATTAAGTATGTAAAGAACTGCCCTAGGGGGTTGAATCTTAAAAGCCATTATTACCGTTGCACAGTTGGAGTTGCGGCAAGCCAGCTGATCGCTAATGCTATTTAAAAAAACGTCAACACATACTCATTCAGGGTTTTATCTGATTACTCACCCTGTCAAATCTCGCTAACATCAGCGAAATTTTAAATTTCAAACAAAAATAAACGACAGGAAAACTATGCTTCACTTATCTGGAAAGCTTAGCCGCTGGCTGGCTACGGCAACCCTATGTCTTGGCACCGGCTTGGCACAAGCTGCTCCGGTCACCGTCAAATACGGCGCCTACCACTCCGCTAACGAGACCTTTATTACCGCCATCAATGACATGATGAACGCCATTACTGAGCGTACTAAAGGTGAAATCGTATTCGAACCTTACTACGGTGGCAGCTTACTCAAAGCACAAGACCTATATCCGGGGTTAGCACGTGGTGCCGTGGACATGGTGACCTCCGCTCCACAGGCTTTTAACCCGCGTGACTTTCCATTATCTGGCGTTACCCTGCCATTTATGACTGATAACGTGCACGCTGCCACCTATGCCTATCAAGACTGGTTCAGTAATAACCCCGCTGTCCAAGCCGAGTTCAAACGTAATGGCGCCCATCTACTGCTGGGCTGGTCACTAGCAGAAAACGTCATCTGGACCAAAAAACCAATTAATACCGCAGACGACTTAAAAGGTATGCGTATCCGCATGTTGTTAGGCCCTGGTGAGGCTCTCAGCCTACTAGGTGCCACCGCCGTGGCTACCCCCTACACCGAAGCGATCGATCTATTACAACGTGGCGGCGTGGATGGAATCAGCACGACCTTTTTTGATCAGGGCGTGCGGGATGGCTTAGGAAATGTAGCAGACTATATGTCCTCGGGCGGACGCATGGGGGTGTTTGCAATTATGTTGACCTCCATACGCGAAAAATTATGGGACTCGTTCTCGCCTGAAATTCAAACGATTTTTAATGAAGAAGCGGGTAAAGCCACTACGCGCTATTTTAATGCTTTGGATGACGCCGCGAATAAAGCGGTACAACAGCTAGAAAACAGCAATATCAAAGTGCAAGAAATTGATTCCGCTGAAGCCAAGCGCTGGCAGGAACAGACTCAACCCACTTTGCAACAAAACTACATTGATCGTGCGGCACGTGTAAAAGCCGACGGACGGGCCTTGCTCGACGACTATCAGGCACGCATTGACAAATACAATACCGAGCACCCCTATGTCACAGGCATTGATAAGTTCTTAAACAAGAAAGCCCCCTAGTCATGTGGACCAGACGAATCAACCGTCTCTCGCAAGCTTTTGCCGAGCTTTCAGGCTGGCTGATCGTGCCGATGATGCTTACGATATTTATCGATGCGGTGTTGCGCGGCCTGTTTAATCAGGCCGTGGCAGGCATAGTGGAATTTAACTCTTTATTATTAGTGGCTATGGTGTACCTTGGGCTGGCTGGTGCACAGTCTAAAGGCGCTAATTTTAGAGTGACCCTACTCTCCGATCGCCTCCCTGCTTGGTTAAACAAGGTGCTCATTACCCTGGGCTATCTACTCATGTTGCTTACCCTAAGCATCTTGCTATGGTTTTGCACAGGGGCCGCCCTATACTCGTTCGAGCGCGACGAAATCGGCTACGGCCTCATCGACTTTCCTTTGTGGCCAAGTCGAGCACTGATTTGCTTAGGTCTAGTGCTGTTACTGGTGCAATATCTGGCTGATGGAGTGCTCTTTTTACTTCGCGGCCAAGACCCTTTCTCTGAACAGCCCCTAAGTACCGACCTATCCAGTACAGAAACATAATATGAGCTCGCTACATATCACCGGGCTGGCCATGATTGCCGGCTTGTTTTTTTTATTAGGCATAGGGGTACCCATCGCTTATGCCATGATTGCCATTGGCCTAGCAAGCTTAGTATGGACGCAAGGTTGGGCCTCCGCCGATTACTTAGTCGGCAACTTCCCCTACTCATCCACGGCCGAATTTGCATTTGTTATCATCCCTCTTTTTCTCTTCATGGGAGAGATGGCCTACCGCTCGGGACTTTCCGAGCGTGCCTTTAAGGTTGCACGCACTTGGATAGGGCACTTACCTGGTGGATTACCAATTGCCTCAGTCGCCGCTTGCGCTGGTTTTTCCGCCGTTTGCGGCTCCAGTATCGTTACGGCTGCCACTATAGGCCGTATATCTATACCCGAAATGTTGAAAGCAGGCGTGTCACAACGCTTAGCCGGAGGGGCTGTAGCCACTGCCGGAGCCTTAGGCGCTCTCATCCCTCCAAGTGGTATTTTAGTGGTGTACTCCATCGCTACCCAAGTTCCGGTACTGGACCTATTTGCTACCGCAATCGTACCGGGCATACTTACAGCCCTGGTCTATGCCATAGGCATCTACATATGGGTACAAGTTAGCCCACGAGAAAAAGCCGCACGCACCACCCACCAAGCCGCGACATGGCGTGAAAAAACACGCTCCTTAAAATCGGGTTGGGAAATCCTACTGCTGTTCACTGTTGTAATGGGCTCTATGCTTACCGGGGTTGCCACCCCTACGGAGGCAGCAGCAGTCGGCGCTGTCACAGCTGGACTCATTGCTCTGCTGCGCGGAGCGCGGTTTCAGTCTTTTCGCCAAGGTCTTATCGCCAGTGGCTCATCTAGCGCTGCTGTCTTTATGTTGATTGTGGGTTCAGGCCTATTTAGCCTGGGTTTCGCCACCACCCAAATTCCCCAGCAAATGGCCTCTATGATCTCTGGCCTAGAACTGTCGCCAGTGGTGTTGCTGATTCTATTACTCATCCCTTTCTTATTTTTGGGAATGTTCTTAGACGCCATTTCCATGATATTGCTAACCATGCCACTGATGTTCCCGATAGTGGTCGAAAACAACATTAATCCCATCTTATTTGGGATCTTAGTCACTAAAATGGCTGAAATTGGCAATATTACCCCCCCTGTAGGCTTGAATGTATTTGTATTAAAAGGCGCTGCCCCAGAAATACAAATCAGCGAAGTCTTTAAAGGAGCAGTCCCTTTTATTGCCATGGAGTTTCTCCTCATCGCCCTCTTTATCCTGTTCCCCCAGATTGTTTTATTCCCGTTAAGCTCTTGATTCCATGCCACATAGCACTACGCAAAACTCTGACACGCCAGCCATCGCACAACAATGGCAAAACATTCAAGCTCACAACCCTCGCTTGGCGGCATTAATTACCCCTCCAAGCAGCGCAAGCCTGAATCCACAGAGCGGCCCCTTAGGCGGTGTTACGGTTTCGCTGAAAGACAATATCGATACAGCAGGCATCCCAACCACTGCTGGGGCTGCTTTTTGGAAACATCGTGTTCCCCGCCACAATGCCTATGTGGTAGAACGTTTACTCGCTGCCGGCGCCACGCCCTTTGGCAAGGCCAATATGACAGAACTTGCTTGGGGAGTACGCAGTTACTCGGCTACTGGGGGCCAATGCCGTAACCCTTGGGATGAGCAACGCATTGCAGGGGGTTCCAGCGGCGGTTCCGCGGCCTCTATTGCCGCTGGCTTATGTCATGCTTCCTTAGGCACGGATACAGGTGGCTCAGTACGTCTACCCGCCTCTTTTTGTGGCGTCACAGGGCTGCGCCCCACACATGGCCGCATCTCTAACCATGGTGTCATTCCATTAAGCGAGTCACATGACACTATTGGCCCTATGGCTCGTAGCGCCGCCGAAGTGGCACGGCTATTCAATGCGATCGCTGGCTATGACCATCAAGACCCCTACAGCCAAGCACAAGCTATGAATGCTGTGACAACGCAGCTAGAACACCCCCTTCAAGGCATTACCATAGGTATACCGAAAAACTATTATTTCGATTATTGCCAAGATGAAGTAGGCGCTGCCGTCATGCAAGCCGCTACACAACTAGAAAGCCAAGGGGCCATCCTTAAGGCCATCTCCATCCCCTTGGTGGAGCAAGCCCAAGCAATGGCTGCTTGTATTATGTTCTCGGAGGTGTGTGCCTTGTACGAAGAACGTCTACAACAAGAGCCAGAAAGCATATCTTTTGATATACGCAGTCGTATGGAACACGGTTTTGTATACAACGGTCGTGACTATGCTCGCGCCGTCGCTTTCCGTCAACGCTGGCGTCAAACACTACGTGATATCTATCAAAAGGTCGATATCATGCTCGTGCCTACCACCACACAAACCGCCCCACTGATTGATGACGGTCAAACCCTTTATGCTATTACGCGAGAGCTTGCCCGCAACACCTACCCAAGCTCATTAGCCAGTATTCCTAGCCTATCAGTACCCTGCGGATTTGGCGCAGGCCAGCTACCTATAGGCATGTTGCTAGAAGCGCCGTGGTGGCAAGAGGCTCTCTTACTTCGGGTGGCGCATCAGTATCAACAGCGTAGTGACTTTCACCTCCAAACACCTGCTTGGCTTGATTAAAACGTAACAAGCCTTAAGTTCGTAGTAAGCCGACGTGATCGCATCAACAAAGCACTCAACCGACAGCGCCGTCTTCGGTATACTCCAAGCAATCACGTCTGAAATCGATTGTTTAAGTATTTTCTTTTTGCCGCAACGACTGAGCACGTAGCACGATCATAAAAAAGCCAAGACATACCCCACGCTCGGTACGTAAACAAAATAACTTTCTCTTGCCCCTAAACTTGCTCCCACCCCTGCCGTAAATCTGCTTGTACAGGAAATACAGGGCCTGCCTAACATGAAAATGTAGGGCCAGGATTCCACCCATGAAGGGCTTTCCTGCTTAACCGGCAGTAACACGCCGCTGCCTTTTTCCCCTACAGGAGCAATCCATGTCCGTTATTAATACCAACTATTTGGCTCTGGTCTCCCAGAACAACCTGAACAAATCCCAAGGCGCATTGGGTCAAGCTATTGAGCGCTTGTCCTCTGGTCTACGCATCAACAGCGCCAAGGACGACGCTGCTGGTCAAGCGATTGCCAACCGTTTCACCGCCAACATCAATGGCCTAACACAAGCGGCTCGTAACGCGAACGACGGTATTTCTATTGCCCAAACTACTGAAGGCGCATTGAACGAAATCAACGAAAACCTGCAACGTATCCGTACCTTGACAGTCCAGGCTTCCACTGGTTCTAACTCAGACTCAGATCTTAAGTCTATTCAAGATGAAATAGGGCAGCGCCTAAGTGAGATTAATCGCGTCTCTGAACAAACCCAATTCAACGGCGTGAAAGTCCTCGCTTCTGACAATAAGCTCAAGATTCAGGTTGGAGCGAACGATAACCAAACAATTGAAATCGGCCTCAAACAGATCACTGCTAAAAGCTTGGAGCTGAGTGGTTTCAATGTCAATGGTGCACAGAAAGCTACAGCGGGCGACCTACAAGCTAACTTCACCGTAAGCGGCACTCACAACTATAACAACGCTGGCGGTACGGACTCGTTCAGAGTGGATATCGACAGTGGTACGGTCAAGAACGTTGCTGGGGAAGCTCTATATATAAGCGCAGCAGACGGCACATTCATAAACACAAGCACAGTTACCAATGGATCCGCTACATATACCAGTACACCGTCTAGTGCAGCTGACGCTCTTGGTGTGGCTCTATTGGGCCAAGGCGCTGGTAAATCGGCGGGCGATAAGGTCGTGGCATCCGGTATCGAATTTACAGTGGGCACGATCAATGCTGCAGGTATCGGCACCTACACTGCAAAGGTTGACGGTACTTCCGTGACTTTCACATTGGGGGGCGCGGACGCAACGGATGTAACGGTTGCGACGAGCACTGCCATTCACACCTCCGTTGCTACAGGTCAACTGACGACGAAAACAGCCGAATCTAACCGCGCCGCTACAACAACCGATCTGGATCTCGCGGGAGCGACTAAAGCTTCTAGCACATTTGACATCAACGGTGCCACGTATACTGCTAACGCAGTGGGCGATGAAATCAAGAGCGGTGGCAAAGTCATGTATCTGTCTCGCACGGATAGCGGCAATGTGAAGTTGATCAATGAAGATGCGGCAGCTTTGGAAGCGTCGACTGCAGATCCGCTGAAAGCTCTCGATAAAGCGTTGGCGTCTGTTGACTCTTTACGTAGTGAGCTCGGTGCAGTTCAAAACCGCTTCCAATCCACCATCGCTAACCTGAGCAACACCGTCACGAACCTGTCCGCAGCTCGCTCACGTATCGAAGACGCCGACTACGCTGTCGAAGTCTCGAACATGACTCGCGCTCAGATTCTGCAACAGGCTGGTACTTCCGTATTAGCTCAAGCTAACCAAGTTCCACAAAGCGTGTTGTCCTTGCTGCGTTAATCTTAGTTTTTGGACAGTATAAAATGGGTCTCTTCGGAGGCCCATTTTTGTTAGTAATTACTAAAATAGTAATAACGATTTAAACTCAACCGACACCGTAGACGCTATTAACCAAGATATCACCGCTACCTACGATCAGCGAACCTATACCTCTAACGCTTTCCCCTTTTCTAACCCAGCACATTTGCAAGCTGCAGCGTATTTATACGGTTTGGACTCGGTGTCATTGGAAAAGGCACGAGTATTAGAGTTAGGTTGTGCGGGCGGGGGGAATATTTTGCCGTTTGCGGTCGCTTACGTACAGACCGACGTGGTAGGGGTGGATTTGTCGGCCGTGCAAGTGGAGCAAGGAAAGGCGGCCATCGCCGCTCTAGGTTTGGCGAATGTAAAGCTACACGCCATGAGTCTGACCGATATAGACGAAAGCTTTGGGCAGTTTGACTATATTATTGCGCATGGGGTGTTTAGCTGGGTGCCGCCGGAAGTGCGTCAGGCGATGTTGCAGTTACTGCGCGCACGCTTAAGCCCTAAAGGTGTGGCTTATATTAGTTACAACACTTACCCAGGCTGGAAAGCCGGGGATACTGTGCGGGATGCTATGTTATTACATAGCCATTCAGCACATAGTGGCGAAGACAAGTTAGCCGCTGCTAAAGCCATGCTGAATTTATTATCGGACGGCATTTCTGCGAGTAATCCCTTAGCGCCCTCGTTGCGGGCGGCGGTGGCGCAGCTACGAACGCACTCTGATTATTATATTGCCCACGAATACCTAGAGCTATTTAACAACCCCTGCTATTTGCTGGAGTTTGCCGCCATGGCGCAGGAATTCGGGGTGGTGCATGTGGGCGATAGCGAACCGCATGTAGAGTTAGGAGCTACGTTTGGGCAAAATGTGCAGCTTAACCATAGCCTAATTGCCTTGAGCCAGCCGCGTATTATGCGACAGCAGTATTTAGACTTTGCGGTGGGGCGTAATTTCCGTAAAAGCTTATTGGTACATGCAGAGCGCAGTGACGATATTGCTACTAGCCCTGAACTAGAGAAGTTAGCCGATCTACGTTGGGCCGGGCATTTTACACAAGCAGATAGCCCAGAAGGCTCACCCAAAGAACGCGTATCTTTTACTAACCATAAAAATAACCCACTGCACACCAGCGAAATACATGTACTAGCCGTGATTCGCTGCTTAAGCCAAGTATGGCCACGCAGCCTGACGGTAGACGAGCTTGTTATTGCCTGCTCCCCTACTCTACCAGAACTTGATGCAGAGGGCGTACGCCAACAAGTATTGGCCGCGTTGCACACGTTGTTTAAGCTCAACAGCCTACGTTATACCCTAGCACCCAGCCCTTACGACAAAGCTGACTACGCTAAGGGTGAACACCCACGCCTAATCCCTGGGGTGCAATGGCTGTACAAACAAAAGCAAGACCCTGCTTTTGGGGTAGGCATGTTTAACCTATGGCACGACAGCGTCAATATACGTTTGGCTCAGGCCGAAGCCTGGTTACTGCCCTATATAGATGGCACACACAGCCGCAAACAATTAGCCTCCTTACTGCGCGACGCCTTAACGCGCGGAACGGTACCCAACACAGATGGGAAGTTGTTGAAGGGACAGCGTAATTTAGATACCGTTGCTGACAAGATCGTTGTGAAGTTGCTGGATCTGCTGAAGCGGCAAGGGGTGTTGGTGTAGAGGTTTGACGGCAGCAGCTCTTTACTCAGAAACGAACAATGCGCAGCATGGTTCCCTTACGCGCCTACCCGCGCTGCTTTATCAATCGCCGCCACAGCCCATTGATTTAAGCTCAGCCCGCTGGACGCAGCGGCTATGGTGGCGGCTTGGTGTATTTCTGGGGTGAGACGTAAAACGAACTTTCCCGAAAATGTTTTTGTGGGGGAGATGCCACGTTTAGCGCATTCGTCTAAAAAAATTGCCAAAGAAAGCTGCCCTTCACGTTGCAAACCTTCTATGTCATGAGCGTAAAAATCGGCACCGCCGTTCAATTCTAAAAACTCACCGCGAAATAACTGTATAGCGGGATCATAAGAAATCAAGGCTTTATAAGCCCCAATGTGCATGATGTTTTTCATGATGATATTCCATTTCTTTCTAACCACTGCTTTAACGAAGTGACTGCTGCTTTATCCATATCAGTAGAAGGATGCGGTCTATGCATCACACGGACCTGCTGGAACAAATAAACTGCCACTCGTGAACCTTCACGCTCGGTAATCTCTGCACCTAGCTCTCGCAACAGGGCCAATACATCACTCCATTGCAAGCTCGCGGGCGTAGGACGAGAATAAAGTAGTTCCAACGTTTTTCTATGTTTTGCTTTCATTTAATAGTACCATAAAACAGTATCAACAAAAGCCAGCACCTCGCTGTATAAAAGCAAGATACTGATTAAGGTTAGAAAGAAAAATGGCGTAGCTCGTAATCAAACAACGCAATCAGCAGTCTAGGCCTACGCACATAAAGAAAATAGCTCGGATACTACATAGCGGCTTATCAAGCGGCGGTATGCGCGGGTTAGGAGTCACGTGGCACAGAAGCACGTACTTATTGTGACGCTAGGCACGCTACACCCATTTTTACTATGCGCTTTAAATACTGGCTAAGCGTTCAATCGTGTCGGGGTAGCGTTCCACTAAATAAAGTAGCAGTGCGGCCTGATCATTCGGCTTTGCCCGCCCTTGCTCCCAATTTTCTAGGGTACGGGGGTTGGTGCGTAAATACTGGGCGAAAACCCCACGCGACAAATTCAGGCGCTGCCTTAATGCCAACAATTGTTCTGGAGTGATCTGGGGAACAGGAATACTTTCAAGATGATGGGTGCGCAAGGTAATTTTACCTTCGCGCTCCGCTTCCAAGGCGCCGAACCCCTCACTAATTTCTTCAAAAAGATGGCGTTTTTTCATTACGTTCTTGCCTCGATTTCATGTCGTAAAAAACGTGCTAAAGCCATACGCTCGCTGATTAACAAGTCCTCTACTTCATTTTTGTCATATAAAGTAAACAGCCAAAACTGATCGCCTTGACTCCAATAATAATAAATAAGCCTTAGTCCACCACGTTTACCAGCACCCTTACGTGAATGAAGAAATCGGACCTTGCGTAAGCCGCCGGTGGCAGCCATTACATCACCCGCATAAGGCTGATGAAGTAATAGGCGTTGAAAATTAGCGTAGGCGACATCATCCAAATAACGTTCACGATATCGCTGAAAAGCAGGAAGTTTCACGAATACTGCTTTCATTTCCACCTCATTCTATACGCAATTAACGTACAAAAATAAAGCTCTTGGGCAAAAACAAGTTGTTACTGTATGTACCATGACACAGCAATATGCAAAGCAATATATATTCAGAAGGTGCAGAGAGCTAGATCGGCTTCTACCTTCTTCTTCCCTAAAACAAGCACAAAAAAACCAAGCAACGTTTTAGCTCATCACTTATCAGACTACGTCTGCTGTTTTAACCACTCACGCAGGGCGTCATTTACACGGGTTTGCCAACCACGGCCTGTGGCTTTAAGGGCGGCGAGTACGTCGGGATCAAAGCGTATGGTAGTTTGTATTTTGCGTGGGGCTTTTTGTGGACCACGCACTTTCTGTATGCGCTGCTGAAAGCTTTCAGGCATCTGGGTTAAACGTTTCGCCTTGCTAAAGTCGGCATCTGTCCATTCATCATGATCCATCTTGGGCTGTTCGGCATTGAATTTCTCGCTCATAGCGTTGTGTCTCTCGTTGGTTGGCTTTACGCAAGCTAATCACTCGTAAAGCATTATCACGGAAAGTAAAACACATGAAATACAAGCGATGGTGGATGAAGCCCAAGGCCTGATAACGTGTCTCACCGTAATCAACGCGCAGGTCTTCTTTTATTAGGGCCGTGTCAAAATTGAAATCACGAGCCAAAAACAAGGAAAACCCGCGTGTTCGTCTAGTAATAAGATCTTTAATCGGATCAACGACTATCCTCATAGCATATTGTAGAGTCAATTTGTGTTGTTGTCGGATAAAACACGTATCTGCGGGGCCAAACAAACGCTGCTCAAATCTTATTCATATTTTTAATTGCACACTAGATCGGCTTCTACCTTCTCCGCCCCTAACACAAGCACAAAAAAACCAAGTACTTTCGCAAGTACTTGGTCAAATTTTCCTGTTGTGTTTTTTAGTTCGCGTTGCTATTGCGTTGGTGGGCGATCAAGCAGCAAAGCCCATCAATACCTATCAACGCTGACGGGTGCTAGGTGACGCTTTAGCATCTGCCCATCCAGCCCACCTTTAAACGTAGGTCCCTTTAAGACTTAGGCCTGCACCCAAAAAGCACCCGTCTGATACTACTTGTTTGCCCTACATAATCTCAATCTTGGCCTCGTCAATCAGCTCTGCCCACTTTTGGCTATCTTTAATCACCAAGGCTTTCAGATCATCCGGTGTACCCGAAACGAATTCTACCCCCTGCGGCTCAAATTTAGCGTCTAATTCTGGGTTCTGGATGACTTTACGCGTGGCCTGATTAAGCCGTTCAATAATCTCATCGGGTGTGCCTGCTTTGGCAAATAAGCCATACCAAGTGGTGTATTCCAGATTGGGCAAGCCCTGTTCGGAGATAAGCGGCAAGCTAGAGGTGTACGACCCTTTGCTGGGGCCAGTCATTCCTACTGCCGTGACTTTGTTATCTTGAATAACAGGCTGCAAGGAAGGCATGCTACTAAATAAGGCATGTATCTGCCCCGCCGCAAGATCTACAATCACTTGAGAGGTACCGCGATAAGGCACATGCACCACATCGACTTGCGCCTCGTGTTTGAACATTTCCATGCCCAAGTGCGCAATGCCCCCTACCCCTGCCGACCCGAAGTTCACTTCGCCGGGATGCTGACGAGCGTATTCGATCAACTCTGGCACGCTGCGTACCGGCAAGGTATTGCTCACTACCAGTACGTGAGGGCTTTGAGTAATTTGTGCAACAGGCGCGAGCAAACCCAATACATCCTTTCCTTCCATGGCCTTAGAGGGAATCGTGATATTACCCGAGGCGGGTAATAACAAGGTATACCCGTCTGCGGGAGCACTTATCAATTGGTTCAAGGCGGGAACGCCGTTGCCGCCGCCCGAGTTGACCACTACTATCGTTTGCCCCAGTTCATCGCCCAACAACTTGGCGTATTCACGCCCTACTAAGTCTGCCGGGCCGCCTGCAGCAAAAGGAATAATCAGGCGTATTGGTCTGTCTGGATAAGTACTGGCCTGACTGCCGAACGACGCCAGACTCATTGCCACGACACCCAAACCTATTAACCATTGTTTTTTCATCATCGTCTCCTTACTTAATCATTCATTGGGCGTGGGGCTATATCTATATGGGCCTGCGCCAATTCTTGACGCAACCAGGCTGGCTCCAACACCCCCTTATCGATCGCTTGCATGCGTGCCTGCTCTTGCTGCCATTTTTCGTAGGCAGCTTGCAGCAAAGGCTCACGCTCCTGCTCGGTAAAAACGACTACACCGTCGTCATCGCCATAGATCCAATCACCGGCCTGGATTGACACGCCACCACACGATACGGGCTTAAACACTGAGCCTGGGCCGTGCTTATACGGGCCCGCAGGACTTAGGGCTGAGGCAAATACGGGCAAGGCCGCTTGCCGTAATTCAATTGCGTCGCGCACCGCACCGTCTATCACTACTCCTGCTAGGCCTACCGCCTGTGCTTGATGGCACATGATGCCGCCCATCAAAGCGCGCTCGGTATAGTTGCCCCCATCCACCACCAGAACTTCACCCGCCTGAGCCACTGACAGCGCTGCATGAATGGCTAGGTTATCGCCCGCAGGAACGGCAACCGGCAAAGCTCGACCATGCACGACCCAACCTGTTTTCAACGGTTTAATTCGACTTGCTAAGACTCGGGCACCGCGATCTGCCAGTAATGTGCTGCTCAACCAGTCTGCTTGTGCTACTTGCATGGCGCCTCCTTATAGAAAAGTGGTGTGCACCGAAGGGAATATGCTTTGATAGGCTTCGGCGTAACGCGTGTTCGCCTGTCCGCGCCTACCGGCTTGAGCACCTCGTTGCAAGGCTACTCGTTCGTAGTAATCCCAAAGATTGCGTTGGGTAGGCATGGCTCGCATGGCGGCATACTTCTGCTCCCACACGGGGGTGATGTCTAGCAACATATTGGGTTTGAAATCACACAATTCGGACTGATGCGGCTCAAAGCACAGCACCTGAGGCGGCTTAATGTGATTGCTGCCGTGGCCGGGAGCAATGGCCTGCATACGTGCCAGCAGCACGGTTTCATAGGTTTTGCTGTGATCTAAATTAGATGGATCACGCTCGGGATGCGTAATCACGATATCGGGTCTTAGCGTTCGATAATTATCTGCTAGGCGACTCACGACCTCTGGAGTGATATTCATGGGGTAGTCACCTAGGTCGTAAAAGTCCACCGTTTTTATACCTAGTAGACGAGCCGCTTCCTGCGCCTCCGCATGTCGCGTTTGCTTGACTGTATTTTTGCTGATGTCTGGAGTCTGCCAGGCCAGATTAGACTCCCCATTTTCACCGTAACTTAAGCACACCAAATGAACGGGGGTACCTTGGCTTGCATGTAGTGCAATTGCTCCGCCTGCTCGCCAAACAAAATCGCCCACGTGAGCCGTCACCACCAAGATTGACGAATTCATTACCACTCTCCTATTTCGAATGAATTTATTGTATATTTATGAAACGTCGTTGTATCTAGTACAACAATATAATAAAGAGGTAGAAGATGAGTAATGATGGCGTGGTTGCCGTGGAACGTGCTTTGTCCATTCTGGATTGCTTTCAACCGGGCGCAGAAAGGCTCAGCCTGGCGGATTTGAGTGCGCGGCTACCGCTGCACAAAACGACTATTTTTCGTATGCTCAATTCACTGGTTCGCTGCGGCTATGCCATTCGTCATAAGGACGGCACTTATACACCCGGCCCGCGCTTACTGTATTTAGGGCGCGTGTACGAACGGAGTTTTCACTTGTCTGAGCTAGTCATGCCTGTACTCGAAGCGCTATCCAAAAAAACAGGAGAAAGCGCGGCATACTATGTGGAAGGGGAAGAACTGGGGAGCCGCTTGTGTTTGTTTCGCTGCCAACCCCACGAGGGCCTGCATAGTCAGGTAATTGCTGGCAGTGTTATGCCGCCAGACAACTCCTCCACAGCTAGGGTATTCAAAACGTGGGCGCAACTCGAGCCCACCCAAGAGCAAACCCTGCCTTATTATTCATGCGGCCAGCGTGATCCGCACACATCGTCTTGGTCGGTACCGGTAATAGGTTATGAAAACTTATTTGTAGGCGCCTTAACGATTGCCGGCCCAACAGTACGCTTGAACCGTGTAGATGTCACTTTTTTCGAGCGCACCCTGCTGCAGGCGGCAGACGAACTGGCCAGCAAACTGGGCGCTACGGCTGATATACGCGAGGCTTTGTATCAGTAACACTAATTTTCACAAAGGCCGGAGTGGGCTACGGCAGGATGCCTTAGCTTATCGCTAAGCCCCAAGCATGTGATGGGATTCACTGCTTGTTAATACATACAGGGTGGTAAGCTAGTAGCGTAAACAAGATAATTTAATTCCTTTATTTTAGCAATTAAATATCAAAAACCAAGTTAACTCACAATAAAATGCATTTACAATAATAGCGAAGACTATTATGCATCCGTTTACCCTACCCCTTTGGCCTACCTATGTTAATACGACCATTTAGCACCCCTGAGGAGATCGTACAACGCCTTTGCGAGCGCCTGCGCAAAGAACGCCTACACCTACAAATGACGCAGGCAGATGTTGCCGCACGCGCCGGGGTTAGCACCAATACCGTCTCTAACCTAGAGGCAGGCCGTAATATTAGTGTAGAAAACTTAGTACGTATTGCTAGCATACTGGGGCGCGCCCAAGAGTTCGAAACCCTTTTCTTACCTAAACTAAATAGCATCGACGAGCTTCTACACTACGAACACAGCAGTCAACGTCAACGTAGCAGAAGGAAGAAAAAAGATGCTTGAGCAAATCAATGTCTATTACGAGGGCTGGGGCGAACGATGGCTGTGGGGTAAGCTTAAAACCACCACTGCACTCATTGGCAGGCCACAAATTTTATTCGAATACAGTGCTGAAGCACGACAAAAAGGCTTAGAGCTTTCTGTCTACACACTCTCTTTAGCAGGGCCTCATTTACGTAGCGCTTTCCCTACTCATCAACTCCATCTTCCTGGCCCAATATATGATGCTTTACCTGATGGTTGGGGGATGCTGCTGATGGACCGGGTCTTTAAAAAACGTGGCTTAACATCTTCAGATATCAATCCACTCCTGCGGTTAGCTTATATCGGCTCTAACGCTATGGGAGCACTAACATTCGAACCTGCACAGTCAGAGAATTTGTCTGCTCAAGCTCACACGCCTATTGCGCAACTTGCCCTAGAAATTCAAGAGGTTATGCAAGGTGAAGGAAGCGAATTTCTACAGAAATTATTGCTAGTAGGAGGATCCCCGCAGGGAGCACGACCTAAAGCCCTATTATATCGTCGCCCTAACACAGAAGAATTTACCACCGCCCCAACGGCAGGCTTTGAGGCATGGCTAATAAAATTTCCAGCTCAAGGTGAACATGCCGAAGTTTGCGCCATCGAAATGGCGTACTCTGCGCACTTACGGTTGGCTGGCATCAGCACACCCGATACACATTACTTTGCTCTACCTAACGGTTTAGCGGCATTTGGTAGTAAACGTTTCGATCGTACTGGTGAGTTACGCATACCCATGCAAACCCTAGCCTCTTTTACAGGGGCCAACTACCGAACACCAGGATCATTAGATTATGTAAATTTTTTACGCGCTACGCAGCTTTGCACCAATGACAGCCGTGAGCAGGTCAAAGCCTTCACTTACGCAGTATTCAATGTGGTTTTCAATAACCGCGATGATCATCCAAAAAACTTTTCTTATTCAATGACATCCGCTGGTGATTGGATACTGGCCCCTGCTTACGACGTTACTTTCTGCGAAGGCCCGGGTGGGTATCATCAAATGGATGTAATGGGCGAAGCACTGGCTATAGACCGCTCGATGCTATGCAAGCTGGCTACTGAAACGTGTCTAAGCACCTCGGAGGCCACTGCAATTATTGATCAACTATGCCAGCTTGCTGCCAACTTTTCCAGTACAACTACCCAACTATACCCTGGCCTCATCCGTCCAAAGTCATTGCTTAAGATTCAAGACTGTCTTAATAGGAATATCCAACGACTGTCGTAAGCCTATATGCGTTCCCTTACGCAAACCCTATTACTTCAAAATGACGCTCGACTGCATCAAGCAAGCTATACGCAACGAGTAGCGAGGTTTTAGGGTTATCGGGTGAGGGGGTATTGCTGATGTGGGCATGCAGTTCGCCAGCGGGGCCGCTAATGTGCAAAATATGCTGATTTTGCTGGGCGCTTGGATCGGCAATGACTTGCACTTGAGTGTGTTGCATACCGACTCCGGCCAAGGCTAACGCGGCGGCAACGTTTAGGTTTTGGGGGTAGCGTTGGGCGGCTTGATCAGCGCTGCCGCTAAACAAAACAAGGGGTTTTTTTAGTGTATTGCTATCGTATCCAAGCTGAGCAAGCTCTGCCTGCCAAGCACTAAGCGGTTTACGCGATTCGTAGTGCACTTGCGTACCAGGTAGTCGACTAGCAGCACGCAGATAATCCAACGCACCGATAGCCCCACTTAATAAACGAATACGTCCACCACCCTGACGTGCGTCGTCTAACAATTGCTGATGTAAGGCTGAGTCGGCTAAGGCCCCGATAGAGGTAATTAATACGGTATGCCCCGCCTGAAGACATGACGGAAGATAAGCGGCAACGGCTTGCTGCCCTGCTGCCTCAACCACGAGCTCGGGCTGCCATGCGAGTAAGTCGTCGATACTGGTCAGCAACTGCACGGAATCGGGCACTTGAGCGCGCCGAGGTGAGTTGGCGCGCAAGAGCACAGCACACTGATAAGATTGCTTGGTTTGCTGCAACTGTTGCACTAACTGTTGAGCGATAGCCCCATACCCTATGATGGCAAGCTTAGGTAGTTTCACCGCGTTATCCTTTTAAAATTAAAGTATATACGCTATTTACTGAGGCATACTTATGCCACCTTTGCTTGCACGTTCAATAGTACTGCTGTGTCTGTGCTAGAGTAATAAATAAAAAAGGGCTCAGCAATTTCTTGCTGAGCCCACCTCTGAAATTTATTCAGAGGCAGCACCATGTCAGGTGTAATTAAATAATAAACAAACAAGATGACAATAGTATTACAAATGAATCCGACAACAATTCAATAATGAACAACAATATTTTAGATTCATGAATTTGGCATGGAGCATGTATAGTTAAAAAACACGCAGCAACAAAACCAAAAGATCAAAAAGAAGGGCCCGACAATTACTTGCCGGGCCCAGTTTCTGGAGATCAACCAGAAGTACCAATTAAGGTACAAACACATAGTAAACCAGCCATATGACAGCAGTATGACAAAGAGGCAAAAAAGCGAATATTTTTAAAATAAGACTTTTTCTACTCTTCCCAGGCCAGTTAAAAAACCAAGAACAAAAAAAACAAAATAAAAATTAAGAAAAAATAAAAACTATTACAGAGAAATTAAAAAAAACAATCAGCAAATACAAAAACCTTGAAATAATTAAAATAAATTACTGGTTTATTCTAAAAATCTTACTCGCCACGATTTCTGCACTGATAATGGATTTGATTAAAAAATAGGCCTATTATTTCTGTGTTTTAATACATACCATGAAAAGCGGCGTCATCCGAACCAATATGAGATGGTGGGCTCCAGGTGACATCACGCATAGAATGCTGGACCAAGTTTTCCACCCCTAATAGCACCGCAAAAATGGCCATGCGCACAGGAATGCCGTTATCAGCTTGGCGGAAAATAGCCAAGCGCGGGTCCATGTTCAAATCTACGCTTAAGTCATGCGCTCCGGGGCGGCTGTCGCGTGGCAAGGGGTGCATAACGATGACGTCAGGCCCACAAACTTGCTCGACAATGGCACGGTTGACTTGAAACTCTGCCGTGTAACCGTCGTCTTGTCCCTCAGAAAAACGCTCTTTTTGTACGCGTGTGGCATAAATCACATCGGCCCCCACCAAGCCTTCCTCTAGGCTATGTGTTTGCTCGATGGTGTGCAACCCACTGGCGGCCACCTTTTCCAGAATATCTTCCGGCATTTCTAAGCCGTGGGGTGAAATCAGCGTAAATTTTAGCCCTCGGTACAAGGCCAGTAATTTAATGAGTGAGTGCACCGTACGGCCATATTTTAAATCACCCACTAAAGCAATATGGGCACCATCCATCAATTTACCCAAACGGGAGAATTCCGTGAGGATGGTATAGAGGTCAAGTAATGCCTGACTGGGGTGCTCACCGGCGCCATCGCCGCCGTTAACGACGGGAATATTGGTGGCATGCGCAAACTCGGCTACCGAACCTTGATCGGGATGGCGAATCACCATGGCATCCACATAACCGCTCATGACACGGCTGGTGTCATAAATGGACTCGCCTTTGGCCATAGAGGAAAAAGTAAAGCCCGTGGTGTCGCAGACCGAACCGCCTAGGCGGCAAAAAGCAGCTCCAAAACTGACACGCGTACGTGTACTGGCTTCAAAAAAAAGATTACCCAGCACGGCTCCCTCTAGCACGCGCGAGACTTTCTGACGGCGCGCAATAGGTTGCATAATATCTGCCACGCTAAACAGCTCTTCGACACTCTCACGGGTAAATTGATCGACCGATAAAAGCTGATGCTTACCCCCTACAGCAATGCGGTCGCGTAAAGGACCCGACTGAGCGCTTTGTGAGTATTTGCTGAGCAAGGCATCGTTCTCGACGATTTCAGTCACAAAACGCTGCACTACTTCAGGCATGCTGCGCGCCTCAAGGGAGCCCTCGGGCAATAACCACGTATCTAAAGCACGGCGTTTAACACCTATGCGTGCAGCGAAAACATCACGAGTCAGATTAAGCCTGCGCATTGCATCGCGCAAAAACACTTGCTGAGAGACGGCCATGGAGAGCACCCTATATAAATATACGCAATGCGTACATTTTATGGCACATCAATATAAAACCAAGTGTTTTCCCTTGTTTGCAAGACAAAAAACAACAAGACTATACGCAGCGATAAGCGCATAAGTAACCTTGTAAGCCTTACCGGGGGTGCATGGGTCGGAAGTCGGGCAAAGGATGCCCATTGGGTAAGGATTGCCACGCATTGTCGTTAAACCAAGAAAAGCTAGCCAACCCTACTGTTCCCCATACGCCCAGTAAAAAAGCGCCTAAGCTTACAAACACAAAAAGCATGGCGCAAAAGCTAGGGAACCACAGACGAAAACCAGACTTGATTCCTAGGTGCAAACTTTGCTGTAAGAATTGAGCCCAAAACATGGCTAAGAATGCGGACCCCAGCCCTACAGAAAATACCACTAAGGGCAAGCGCAACCAGGCAGGAGCCAAGAGAGATTCTACGACCCCGCTGGCTAAAAACAATAAGTACAGAATGGCCACGCTATTGAGCGTGGCCGTATAACGCACTGCACTCAGGTAAAAAGCGATCATGCTTTCCTAAGCCGCTGGCTTGATTAACGAGCCGGCGTTTGGTTAGGCGTAGCGCCCTCGCCGGCAATGGCTTGGGCTGCTGCCAACGCATTCGCCTCAGAGCCAACCATAAAAATCAAGCGACCTTCTGTGACAGGTTGACTATACCCAGGAGCCGCTAACATCGTGTTACCCACCACCAGGGCAAGGCGCATATTGGGCTGATCAGTGGTTAACTTCGCCAGGCGGCGTGCCGCTTCTGGGTTTAAATCTAACGCTAACAAGCCGATCTCGGGGTTTTCGCCTGTGCCAGCCTGCACACCCACTAAATCTTCATTAGTGAGTATGGCCTCTGGGTTGACATACAAAGTGCCATTAGGCTGCACTTCAACGGTTGCCCAGTCTGCATGAGGCTTGGTGTCGGCTAAAAATATACCCACAGGCGCCCCTTGTTGTTGCTCTTGGGGGGCTGAAGTGGAGGGTGTAGCAGGAACGGCTGGCGTTGTTTGGGCAGGGGTAGCCGCCGTCGTGTCGGGCGTAGCATCAGGTTTAGTTTGGGTAGTCTGGCAAGCCGCCAGCAAGACCAGGGCTAGAGGTGCCAGCGCATGAGTGAGACGTCGGGAGCTAATCATTCGTTTCCTCTGGGAAATATATAATATTAAAGCAGTGTATCAGCATGCCGATCTACGACGCTAGTGTTTGCGCACTTCTTTACGCTGCGCCCCACGAACCTCGATGGTCAAGGTATCCAATCTTTGCTGCTGGGCAGAGTAGATTTCAATAGTTTGTCTGCCAGGCTGAGGAGGCCACCACGCCTGCGCACCGCTGGCCCATAATTGCCCGTTGATGACCCAGCGCAAGCCTTGCAGTTGTTGCGGATCACCCTTGGCCTGCAACAGAAGACGTTGATTAGCCGGCGGGATATCGGGGTCTAAGGCCAAAATAGTGCCCGCCACCGGACGCGTGATAGATGGGCGTGCCCCAGCATCCGTTGCGCTATCGGGTAGCACGAACTCAGCCTGTTCCGTTCCAGTCAAAAAATACTCCGTCCTAGCAGCTTCTAAGGCAGGCTGATAATGAATATCCACACTGTGTAGCCCCTCGGGAGGAGCCGTGGCTCGACTGGGTAGTTGTGCATGTAAATAACGCATAATGTCGTGCCAAATCGGCGCTGCCCCGCTGACTCCTGACACGTCCTGCATGCTGGCGCCGGAGCTGTTACCCACCCAAACTCCTACTACGTAATGCTCTGACCAGCCTATGGCCCAGTTATCACGCATATCTTTACTAGTGCCTGTTTTCACTGCACTCCAAAAAGGAGTGCTCAACACGCTATCTAAGCCAAAGGTGTGCACTCGCGCCTGTCTATCAGACAATATATCGCCGATAAGCCACGCTGCTTGAGGACTATAAACCGAACGCGATGTAGACGGCGAGAGCGTTACCCCCCCCCTTTGCCAATGCCAGTCACTGGCTTGCCCGCCTTGAGCCAACGCGCGATAGGCATTGGTGAGACTTAACAAATCCACGTCTGCACTACCCAGCGCCAAGCTGTAACCGTAGAACTGACCACTTTGCTTTAAGGGCAGGCCCAAGGCCAGCAGGTTGTCCACCATAGACTGCGCCCCCAGCAGAGTCAGCACGCGGACCGCGGGAATGTTTAAAGATGAAGCCAAGGCGGTTCTAGCGCTCACCCAGCCCGTAAAACTTTTATCGTAGTTCTGCGGCACATATAAACCATTGCCCGTGGGTAAATTCAAAGGGGCGTCATGCAATAAGCTGGCTGCGCTGATACGCCGCTGGTCTAATGCCTGGGCGTACAAAAAAGGCTTTAGGGTAGAGCCGGCTTGGCGCAAGGCTACGGCGTGGTCCACCTGACTTGCCTGAGACAAATCACTGCTTGAGCCCACGTAAGCCAGAATTTCACCCGTTTCTACGGCCAGCACAACCGCCGCGGCATCTTGTACGTACGCTTGATTCAGGGCTAGTAGTTGCTGGCGAATGCTTTGTTTTACATGGTTTTGCAGCGCCGCATCAAGCGAGCTGACTTGCTCCGTATCTTCAGTTCTGACGCTGGCCGGTAATTGCTGTTGGACCAACCGTGCAAAGTGCGGGGCTAACTGGGCATGACCATAGGCAGGCTGAGCATGACGCGCTAGGGTAACACTTAAAAAGTCTGCTAAGCCTTGACATTGCTCACCGCGCGCTACCTCTAGTAATAAAGCACAAGTACGCCTACGCAGTACCGCCTGAGGAGCATTAGGCCCCCGTAGCAAAGCGGCGGCTAAGGCCGACTCTCGTACTGTTAACGCGACTGCCTGCTTTTGAAACAACACTCGCGAGAGCGCATCAACCCCTTGTATTTCGCCCCTAAAACTGACTAAGTTCAGATAAGCTTCTAGGATTTGCTGTTTACTCCAGCTGCCTTCTAACTGCCTAGCAGCTTGAATTTGCTGCCATTTTTGCATCACTGTGCGGCCACCTGCCGCCCGCTGCAAACCCTCTTGTAGCATGCCCGCTAACTGCATGCTGATCGTTGAGGCTCCGCGTAACTGACTTCCTACCGCACTGTCCCAGCCTGCACCCGCTAGTGCTAACCAATCTACCCCGCCGTGGTCATAATAACGCTTATCTTCCGAGGCTAAGACGGCCTGTAACAAGGCGGGCGATATCTGCTCCAGGGGAACCCAAGCCCCCGCACGACGACTAAAATCTTGCCTCAGTACCTGTAGTTGTTCACCGTGACGATCAAGCAATACCCAGTCAGAACTGCGATAGGCTTGCTTGACTTGCCCGTAATGCGGCATCGCCTGCGCAGGCCCTAGCAAACCTAGCAGCCCAAACAAGACGATGCTCCACCAGCCCTGCCGGCACCACCTACGGAGCAAGCGCTTCCCCTACTTTCCAAGGCTCAGAATTAGGCCAGACTCCAAACACGTCGGGTTCATATAGCGCTTCAATACGTGTAGGCGGCAATGCAAAAAGCCCGGCAGTATTCAAGCGCACCACATACTCCAGCTCGGTTTCCCCTTCAGGTAACACATTAAAGTAGGCGCGATACATCTCTGCTTTGCGTTCAACAAAGCTAGGCTCCACCCCTTTTCCTTCCTGCGCATCAGCCGCTGCTAGGGCTGAATCGCGCCCTAAACCGCTGCCCATGATAGTGGCGCCAGCTGGGATAGGATCGGACAGCACGGCCCAGTTCACGCGCCCCTGAGCGCGTATACGTACCTGTACTTTATACGTATCGCCTACCGACCACTGCCCGGGCTTTGCTTGCTGAGTGGCGCTAACTGTACGCTGCACCTCGATGCCCGCCATGCTCGCTTGACTGACGGGAACGGCTGCCAGCGAGCGTAACTGCGCCCAAGCCCGCCCCTGTCCTTGCAAAGACACTTGCAAGTCAGCTGCTTTAGCGGGCCAATTCAACATGAACTGTGCCTGTCTCACCCCATCTTGCTGAGCCACGGTATCCCAATCCATGGTTTCTACAGGCAACCCAGCCAAACTTATCTGACTCTGGCCACTAGGAGGGTTTTCGTGCAAAAGAGCGAATTTTTTGACCGCTAAGCTACCCAACAAGTTCTCGGTAGTCATACGCCAGGCGCCGTGACGCTGCTCGGCCAATAGCCCCTGGAACAAACGGGGCATATCCTCACTCCAACGGGGATCCTGAGCCTTAAGCAAAATAAGTTTAGCCTGATTGCTCACCCTGCTCACCATAGACCATGGGTCTTGATTCAAGGGGTTATCATCAAAATACAAACGGGTGGCACGGCTGTGCAAGCGCCCTTGCAAAATAGTAGAGGCTTGCTCGATCTGAGCATTTAAATGTTCTAAACCAGGTACCCGCTCATGAACCAATAAAAGGTCTAGCAAACTGGCTGTGGGCCACTGGGGCAAGTTCAAGGTCAAGCTATCTAACATGCTGGCCTGCGCCTGCCCATAACGCGCTAACGTGGCAATGGCAGCCAGGCGCTGTTGCTGCAATTGGGCTGGAGTTAGCCAAGGCGAGTGGGTGCCCCGCCCTAAGGCATAGGCCTGCAAGCCTGATAGCATCTGACGCTGATAAGCCTCGGGGATCGTAAACCGTTCTCCCAGCCGCTGCGCCTCATCGCTCATATCCAGTACATAAGCCGTTAACGGGACGCTACCCTCCAACCTGGGGCTGGGGAAATAACGCAATAAGCCGGCTTGGTCCATGTAAGCGGGCAAACGTAACATCAGGCTTGCCCATTGTTCCGCATCACCCAAGCCCATAAAACGCGAGGCCTGTTGCTCAAAGCAGGTATAGGGATACTGCTCGAACCACTGCTGCACACCGGGCTGAGGCCCCGCCAAACTGGATAATAAGTTGACCTGTATACCGCCGCGCAAACCACCTTGCGCAGTGAGCAAGGCTTTATTAGGAGCCTGTACCATTTCGGATAAAGGCTTGTCGGCACTGATGGGCAACAATGCAGCCTGTTGCACGGTAATAGGCGTGGTGGGGTATAAGCGCTGCGTTTGCAACAAACTATCTTGTGCAGGCTGCGCTACGTCAAGCTCTTTGGCATCCCAGCGCCACTCCATCGTCACACTTTCTTGGGTGCCCTCTATAGTAGGCGCCTGCACAGGCCACATCACCGTGGCCGCCTTGCCCGGCGCTAGCTGCACTTGCTTAGGCGGCAAACTGCCTGCTTGTATACCGTTACCTTGGTAGGTAGCACTTAAGGCGATATGCATGCTGCGTTCACTGCTATTGCGTACGGTAACTTGCGCTTGGTAGTGATCCTGATCGCGCACTACGACGGGCAAGCCAGAAATCAACTGTACCTCTTGGGTAGTAACGATCTCGGCCTGACCGGTACCGAAGCGCTGCCCCTGCTGCTCAGCGACGGCGACTAACACAAAACGGCTTAAAACGTCGTTTAACGGTACGCTTAGCGTAGCAACACCTTGTGCATCTGTTTGTATATTGCCTTCCCATAACAACAAGGTATCGAGCAGCTCGCGTGTTGGGCTTTTACCCCCTCCGCCCCCAGCTGGCAGCGCCTTACGCCCATAGTGGCGTCGACCCACAATTTCAGACTGTGCCGTCGCCGTTTGCACACCATAAGGGCGTATGGTTCGCATGGCCTGTAGCAAGTCCCAAGAAAAGTTGGGGCTAAGCTCTAACAATGCCGCATCGACGGCCGCAAAAGCAATGTTAGTACGCGCTGCTGGTTTGCCCTGTGCGTCGTTAACTTGTATACGCACTTGTGCTTTCTCGCGCACGCCATATTGCGTGCGATCCGTGCTCAGTTTTACTTGTAGAGCATCTTGTTGCGCGCTGACTTGAATCGCTCCTAAACCAAAACGATAGGCGGGCTTGGACAAGTCAATCAATTGAGTGGGCGGTATATATTCGCTGCCGGACTGATACACCTGATACCAAGTACTAGGACGCTTCCAGCCCCAGCTAAAGAACGAATACCACGGCACTTCGCGTAAGCGTCCGCGCAGCACTAAGGCCGACACATAGACATTCGGCCCCCAGCTCTCTTGGATGGGCAGTTCAATAACAGGATTATCCCCCTTGATGGTCATGACCTGCGTATGCAACACCCCTTCACGCTCTACGCTGACCAAGGCGGTCGCCTCACGAAACGGCATGCGTACCTGAAAGCGAGCCACATCACCAGGCGCATAGATTTTTCTTTCGGGAATCAGATCGATACGATCGTCATCCTCGCCGCCGAACCAGCTTTGTTCGGATTGGCTCACCCATACCGAGCTAACCGCCACCGACTCCTTGCCTTGCGCGTCACGCGCCACGGCTTTAATTTCAATATCGCCGCCTTGCTCAAAGCTATAGCTACACTGGAACAAGCCCAACTTATCGCTACGACCTTCACACAACACACCTAAAGGTTCGACTGTCTCTACGCTGTCATAGCCATAAAAGCCGCCCACCAAGCGCTTACGCGTGGTGTTCAATACACGTCGATAGGCTTCCATACGCACGGGAACGTCGGCGCTTACTTGCCCATCTGCCCCTAGGGTAATCGCGGTAAACGTGGCAGCTTTGCCACTAGGCAACCAATTGCCGGTGCGCAAACCTACCTGAACCAGTGCCGGCCATACGGGGACGGTTTGGCTAATTGTTTGAATTTGCCCGTTGGGGTCTGCAAAACTGAGTTCAAAAAGGTACTGTGCAGCGCCTTTAGTAGGCGGCAAAGTATCTAGCTCTACCCGAACGCCGCCGTTTTCATCTAGCTGTACAGGCTTTTTGTTCAAAAACACATGGGGCGCGGCAGACTGCTCTTGGCCCGCAACCGTCGGGGCGTCAAAGCTATATTCAGAGTAGGCCTTGAAGCTTGGGGTATAAGGCTGCACCACTGCAGAAAGGGTGGCGGGCAAATAGCTGGCCGCACCACCCGCGACATACTCTAGCTGGAGATCTGCATTTAACACGCTAGGCGCCACTAATACAGCTTGTTGCTGTGCATCGGACACCTTAATACTGCCCTTTAACCAAGGCAGCTTGAACTCTTCTACGCGAAATTGTCCTAACGGCAGATACAGGTCATTGCCCTGCCCCGTCAGCTCGTACACCCCTAAAGGAGCTTCAGCTGGCAGCTTGAACTCGCTTAAGGCAAACACGCTACCGGTGGTTTGATGTAGCCACTTCAAGGGCAAGGTATAGGTTTTATCCGAGCCTTGATGGCGTATCTCTAAGCTAGTTGGCCATTTTTTAGGTTGGCTGAAGCCTTCTCTGTTTTGCAGCTGGTAATAGTGCTTCATGTGCACCGTTTCGCCGGCTAAAAAAAGGCTGCGATCAAAAATAGTATGCGCCTGCTCAACCGCCCTACTACCCCAGCGGTAGGGCACCTGAAAGCGCCATGGCTCTATACCCCGATCCCACGTACTGAGTGCAAAACTAAAATCTTTTTTTCCTCTGGCCTGAGGATGCTCGGCACCGATGCGCGCGGTCACGTATAAACCAGATAAACCCGTATCCGAGCAATAAGAATCAGGCGCCTGACTCAACATAAGATGTAGCACGCCTTGCGCATCGGTGTTGCCCTGTGCCAATTCGCTACCATTGCAAGTCATCACCCTTACCTGTGCGTCAGCAATAGGTTGAGCGTCATCTAAGCTGGTTACCCATACCAAGACGTCGTCCAGACCTTGCTTAATATGTACACCAAGATTTGTCACCAAAGCCGAGCTGCGCACGTACATTGGCGCGGGCTCCTCAAGTAAGGCACTACCCAAACGCTCGGAGGCGATTTCTAACACATGAAAGCCAGGCTCCTTTAACGGCACCCCAATAACTTCAAACTCTTGGGCCGTGGTGGTATCCAAACCAGGCAACAATAATTGTTTAGTGGGCTGGCCGTAAGCGTCTAATAAGGACACACTACGCAAGTCAATATAAGGACTTTCGCTGTCGTAGTCATATTCTCGTACCGCCATCAAGTCCTTAAGCTGCGATTGCTGAATGGTGTCAGTGTCTGCACGCTGTAATCGCGAGTACCACTGTAGAACTTGCAAATCGTCTTGACTGACTAAGTTTTGTATCTGCCCTGCCGACACCAGTAGCTCACGACTGACCAAATTGGGCTCTACTCGGCGTACGTTCAGCGCCAAGGCGGGTGGCGCACTCTCTTCGGAGCCGTATTGTTCGGCATGAGCAAAGCGTTCCACAATGGCAAACGGAGCGGCGGCAAACTTCAATAAAGGAGGGAAAGCGGCGGTTTGCACGCCTTTGTCTTGCAAAGCGCCTAAATTACTCAGCGGACGGCCCATGTCATCGCTAAAATCAGCCGGAATTTTCCAGCGCAATTGACTGTTTTCCGCAAAAGGGCCCGAAAACACTAGCGCATTGTCCTGCCCCTGCTCGTGAGGATCCAAGGGCGACCACTCGGTGCCATCTTGTACCAAACGTACTTGTTGCAGCAAAGCTAAAGGCACGGGGGCAGAGAACTGTAAGCTGACATCCGCGACGGGGGTACACGGGGCATCCTGGCGCTCGCGCGTGCAGGAAACATAGGCCGAGAAAGGTTGCCGTACGGTGAAATCCAAACGCTCACGCTCTGAACTAGCTACCGGCTTTCGGTGTGCATGTTCAGTTTCTACGCCAGGCTCTATCAGCAACGACACCTTGGCGCCGGGCGGCAAGCTGCGCTGACATTGCAAGCCTTGCAACTGGTTAAGGTCGTCCTCGCCCAGATAGGTTTGCTGCGCCAACACGTTGAGCTGCTCACGGTCGACCAGGCGAGTGGGCACTTTCTCGCCCAAGCCTTCAATCAAGCAATAGCTATTGGCTTTTAACGACTCGCCTGCTACGGCCGTATTAAACTGCAGCAAGAAAATTTGATCTTCGCTGACATCACTGTAGGATGGTAAATAATTAGCTAGAGCTGGGCCGCCAGAAGTAAACGAGAACTCTTGTTGCCCCGTTAAGGGTTTATTTTGCAGATCGCGAAAATCGGGCGCTACACGGGCAATGCAATGTAAACCTGGCCCCGGAGCTTGCGTAAACTCGTAAATCCAACGCCGGCTATCTAACCAACGCCCCTGACCTTGTATGTCGGGATCGTCGCACTGCAAGAGCACGGGAGCAGGTAAAAAAGCATCTCCCCACTGCACTACCGGTTGCGCAAAAGTGACTCGAACCTCTTTCAGGTCAGTCGCATTGCCTTGTGGCAAGAACTGCCCGATAGAACTGGCCTGGGCCACCGACCCGCACGCTATACTTAGTACTGCACTCAATAAGCGAGACTTCATTTTTCTGTGCACTCCCGTAGCGAAGCGAATCCCCGTAAGCTCAGCATAGTATTAAAACTATGCGAGTGGTTGATGCCGCCCAACTCTTCACTTAATTTAATGATTAGATAGCCATATCGCCAACGCCTTATGGTGGCACGACGGCATGACAAACAGACTGCGCAAGCAGTATAAAACAACTATTACTGCACTAACATTGACTGAGCACCCTATATTTTGGAGCAGCACGCATGCAAGCTACCTCTATCAAGCGCCTAGATGAGATTCGTAACGAGTGCCGCAAGATGGTAAACCAACGTGCTTTACTTTCTGCGGCTGCGGCCGTAGTCCCCATACCTGGAGTCGATTTTGGCACAGATGTTGCTATTTTGATGAAAATTATCCCGCAAATAAATGCGCGTTTTGGTTTAGGCCCCACAGAAGTCGACAGCATGAGCCCAGAATTACAAAAGCTGGTCATTGTGGGCGGCGCCACCATGGGATTAGGCTTAGTGGGACGAGTCTTGACGACCGATAGAGTGGTGAACGTGTTGTTAAAATTAGGGGCCAAAAAATTGGCGGGTAAGTACGGTGCCAAATACATACCCGTTATAGGTAGCGCAATTTCTTCCACCATTAGTTATGTGGTGTTGCGCAAGGTGGGGCACGCTCATATTGAAGAATGCTATGAGCTGGCACGCCGTTTAAGCATGGCTTTACGTAAGCCTGATGCCAGCCACCATGTCTCCACTAACGAGGTGGAAGATATCGAATTGATTTCGCCATCAAAAAAATAGCTGGATAAACTTAAGCAATGGGCCGTACCGCCGGTGCATTGCTTAACATGTATTCCATCAGTTCCCGTACGCTACGCATGGCTTTGCCCAAGGGTAAGGACTCAGCACTACGGAAAAACAAGCCACGTTCGACATCGCCTTCCAGCGCATAGGCCAAGCGTTGGTCGATACAAAACTGCCCGTGTCTGGCCACACCATCGCGCAAGCCACAATGCGCCAAACAATCAAAGCCTTCACGGCACGCGCGTTCCGTGGCGACCGATTGCAGTTTTTCCTCTTTGTGTAAGTAGGCATCTAGCCAAGGCGTGCGTACGGCCCGGGCAGGTAAACCCGCTACACTCATAAAGGTAACGATATCTTGGGGCTCGGCATTCAGCAGTACATGTTTGAAATTGTCGTGAGCGTCGCCTTCGTGAGTGACTGCAAAAGCCGTGCCTAGCTGCACGGCGTCAGCCCCGCTAGCCAATAAGCTGCGCAATTGACGTGGGCTATTCACCCCACCAGCCGCGATTAATGGAATACGCATAGACTCTAGGCCGAGGTCTTTAAAAAGCTGCCTGCACCCTTCTAGGACACGATTAAACACATACTCGGGTTTACTCAAGCTTGCTTGATCAGGGGCGCCCAAGTGGCCTGCTGCATAACGCGGATTTTCTATCACGATGGCATCAGGCACGCGTTGCTTGCGCAACCATTTGCGCAATACTAAAGACACGCCCCTCACGTCGGACAAAATAGGGATAAGGGCAACATTGGGATGATCCCGAGTTATTTCGGGTAAGTCCATGGGCAAACCAGCCCCCACCACCACCGCGTCCGCACCACTTTCACACGCTTGCCTTACGTACGAGCCGTACTGTGAGACTGCCTTCATGATATTGACCGCAACCGCCCCCTGCCCGCCTGCTTTTTGCTTGGCTTCGCTGACTTCGCGATGTAAGGCCTCAAGGTTAGCCACATCAATAGCGTCTTTGGAGACTTTGCCACGGGTGTTGTCCATGAGGTCGGGGTGGTGACGTCGTAAATCCACACTAGAAATAGTACCCATGCCACCTAAGCTGGCTACAGTGCCTGCTAAGCGTGAAGCAGAGATTCCCACCCCCATACCCCCTTGCACCAATGGCAATAGTTTTTTGCCCATTAGTTGCAATAGCGGTAAATCTGTTTTTATTTGCATGAAAAACCTTTTATAAAAAGCCAGGCGCTAGGCCTAGCCACAGCCGGCGTAGTCAGCGACCGGCAACATTAGATAAGACGCGAGTACTGTGCTGCGGTGGCTTTGGCTAAGTAAGCATCAAAAACCATACTAATGGCACGCACAAATAGGCGCCCTTTAGGCGTCACTTGCAGGCAGCGCTGCTGTACGGTGACGAGTCCCTCGTCCACGTAGCTAGCGAGTTCTTGCAGTTCGCGCTCGAAGTAGGCCTCGAAACGAATGGCATACTTTTGCTCGAAGGTATTGAAGTCGACGGGCATGCTGCACATCAAGCGCATAATCAGATCAGCACGCAAAACATCATCGCTTTGCATCACAATGCCTCGGTCTATAGGTAGCCGGCCACGATCTAGGTCTGCATAGTAATCCCGCAGACTGCGCAGATTTTGCACATGCATGGCCCCGACCTTGCCTATGGCAGAGACCCCAAATGCCAATAAATCGCACTCGGCACGAGTGGTATAGCCTTGAAAATTACGGTGCAAGCTTTTATCCAGACGAGCCAAATTTAATTCGTCTTCGGGCAAAGCGAAGTGATCTAGACCAATATAAACGTACCCTGCATCAAGTAAACGCTGCGTTGATTGGGTAAACAGTGCCAAACGTTGTTCCGCATCAGGAAGATGCTCGGCATTGATGAGCCGCTGCGCTTTGAAACGATGCGGTAAATGCGCATAGTTGTACAGTGCAATACGATCGGGGCGTAACTGGATTAGAGCTTCCACGGTGGCGGCAAAAGATTCGCTACTTTGTTTGGGCAAGCCATAAATTAAATCCGTATTAATAGAGCTAAAGCCGGCAGCGCGCGCCTGGCTCATGGCCGCTTGCACTAAAGACAAAGGCTGCATCCGATTCACTGCCTGCTGCACATCAGGGTTGAAATCCTGCACACCAAAGCTTGTGCGGTTAAAACCCAAGCTAGCGAGATCGCTAAAAGTATGGTCTGACAAGGTGCGCGGATCTATTTCTATGCCTAGCTCGGCCCCCGGCGTAAAGTGAAAATGTTGCCGCAGGAACGCCATGAGCTCGGCCAGCTCGGTGTGGTTTAAGAAGGTGGGCGAGCCACCACCCAAATGCAATTGCTCGGTTAGTCTGTCGCTGCCCAAGTACTGGCTTGCCATTTCTATTTCGCGCTTTAAATAGCGTAAATACTGGGTGCTTTTACTGCGGTCTTGGGTGATCACTTTGTTGCAAGCGCAAAAATAACACAGCGATTGGCAAAAAGGGATATGTAAATATACTGATAATGGAGGATTATTATTACTACTGGCGCGATGCGATAACTGATGCACATAAGGTTGTGCGGGAAAGTCTTGGAAAAAGCGATCGGCGGTGGGGTACGAGGTGTAACGCGGACCAGAGCGATCAAAACGACGTATGAGCTCTTCTGAAATAACCAGATCGGTATTTAGCGGCTCGGGGGCCTGATAAGCTTCCAAGGTGGTATGCATGTAAGTCTCGAGTAGCCGAGCGTGTCACGACTACTGTAATAATGATCAAGCATACATTTTCAAACAAACTGGGAAATAGCGACTTGACTTGCATCAAGCACAATGCAAGTAAATTTTGTCATTATTTAGCTGACAATATGCTGAAATACACGACTTTTATCGTATTATATTAGGTTAAACACACTCGCTTTTTATTGGAGCCTGATGTACCTGCTCGTGATTTTGGCCCTGCCTTTTGTCAGTAGCCTCATAGCTTCCTTACTTCCTGCGCGCGCGCGCAAGCTCCAAGCCACTCTGGCCGGTACGGTTGCCACTATCTGCGCAGTCATGGTGGCTTGGGTTTACCCAGAAATTTCCGCCGGTCATATTATCCAATCTTCTACTCCTTGGGTACCTGCTCACGGTCTAAGTTTTACCTTGCGCATGGACGGCTTAGCTTGGCTGTTTAGCTTTATCATCACTAGCATGGGCGCCTTAATTGCTTTATACGCCCATTATTATTTATCTGCCCAAGACCCTGTACGCCGCTTTTTTTCATTCCTGCAAGCCTTTATGGGCTCTATGCTGGGCGTAGTACTATCAGGCAACCTTATTCAAATGGTCGTGTTCTGGGAACTGACCAGCCTATCGTCCTTCATGCTTATCGCCTACTGGTATCACCGCCGTGATGCTCGACGTGGGGCACGCATGTCCTTAATCATTACCGGCACTGGGGGAATATTCCTCTTAGCGGGCATGCTCATGCTCGGTCAAATGGCGGGCTCCTACGACCTAGGCACGGTATTGAAATCGGGTGACCAAATACGTGCGCATGCGTGGTATCCCCTCATGCTGCTTCTCATATCCATTGGCGCACTTAGCAAAAGTGCTCAATTCCCTTTTCACATTTGGTTGCCGCAAGCCATGGCTGCGCCTACACCTGTATCGGCGTATCTGCACTCGGCCACCATGGTTAAAGCCGGGGTGTTTTTACTGGCACGCCTGTGGCCAGTGCTGGCGGGCACCACTGAATGGGCCATTATTATTGGCGGTGCGGGCTTAATATCCTTAACCATGGGGGCTTACACTGCCATGTTCCAGCGCGACATGAAAGGTGTGCTGGCTTATTCCACCATCAGTCACTTAGGGCTTATTACCCTGTTGTTAGGCTTGAATAGTTCCCTAGCATTGGTGGCGGCGCTGTTTCATATTATGAATCATGCGACCTTTAAAGCCTCCCTATTTATGGCCGCAGGTATCGTTGACCACGAAACAGGTACTCGCAATCTGAACCGTTTATCGGGTCTGCGACATGCCATGCCCATCACCGCCACACTGGCCACCGTCGCGGCAGCCGCAATGGCTGGCGTGCCTTTGCTCAATGGGTTTATCTCCAAAGAGATGTTTTTTTCTGAGGCCATCACAGCGGGCAATGACAACACCCTAGACTACCTATTGCCCCTAATAGCGGTGATTGCAGGCTCATTTAGTGTGGCTTACTCGTTACGCTTTATACGCGAAGTATTCTTTGGCCCTGTAGCTACCGACTTGCCACGACCGCCCCACGAGCCACCCCTACGCATGCTGATACCCAGCGGCATTTTAGTACTGACCTGTCTCTTAGTAGGGATTGCCCCTGCCTTAACTTTTGGCCCCTTCTTGGCGAGTGCAGCACGCTCGATTATGGGTGCAGATATGCCAACGTACAATTTGCATATTTGGCATGGGTTTAATTTACCGCTGCTAATGAGCCTAATCGCTACCGTTGCAGGGATTATTATTGTTTGGTTTCTAGCCCATTACTATCCCAACCGTCAAGGTCGTACGCCCTTTTTGTATCGTTTTGATGGGCGCCATTTATTTGAAGTGTTTATGGAGTGGATTGAGGTCAAAGCCAATGCCCTCTTAGATCGCCTGTATTCACCGCGCTTACAACGACAAATCCTACTCATCTTCTTTGTCACCATGTTGGTCACAGTCTTACCTCTCACACGAGGTACTTGGCTGCGTGGTCCTATTTTCACCCCCATCGACCCGTACTTCTTATTGATTTGGATCATCGGCGGGGCCTGCGCCATTGGTGCCGCCTACCAAGCCAAGTTCCACCGCCCAGCCTCATTATTGCTGTCGGGCGGCGCTGGCTTAGTAACCTGCCTTACTTTTGCATGGCTTTCCGCACCTGACTTAGCGCTGACCCAACTGACTGTCGAAGTAGTCACCTTAGTTCTTATATTGCTGGGGCTGCGTTGGTTGCCTCCGCGTGTCAGTAGCATTCGTCACCCTGAAGACGACAGTAATCGCGCTGCCTTGCGCCGCAGCCGCGACTTCCTCATCGCTATTACGGCTGGCTTAGGGGTAGCGTTACTGGCCTACAGCATCATGACGCGCCCCCCCAGCAGCAATGTGGCCTCGTTCTTTGTCGAACAGTCCTTACCCTTAGGGGGTGGAGCGAACGTGGTTAACGTCATTTTGGTTGATTTCCGCGGCTTTGACACCTTTGGTGAAATCACTGTTTTAGGCATAGTGGCGTTAACGGTATTTGCGCTATTGCGCCGCTTCCGCCCGCCCGTGGAAGCCATTGCTTTACCGCTGGCACGACGTCAAAACATCCGCGACAGCCGCGAAGCAGTATTCGTAGAGCCAGACCCTGATGCCTTGCTGCCTGATGGCATTATGCGTATTCCGGCTGTATTAGTACGCCTGCTATTACCCATTGCCACGCTAATTTCATTGTATTTCTTGCTACGTGGTCACAACCTGCCGGGTGGCGGCTTCGTGGGCGGTCTTATCATGGCCACAGCTATTATTTTGCAGTATATCGTTGGCGGTGTCGTGTGGATGGAGTCTCGCCCCTTAATTCAGCCACAAACTTGGATTGCGACGGGCATGCTCACTGCCGGCGCTGCCGCCATGATGGTTTGGTGGTTTGATAAACCCTTCTTAGCCGCCCAAAGCTGGGATCTAACCTTACCCGTTATTGGTACCATACACACTTCTAGTGCCCTATTTTTTGATATTGGCGTCTATCTACTGGTCATTGGCTCTACGGTTCTCATGCTGATTGCTCTTGCGCACCAATCGCTACGTTTTTACCGCAAACTGCCGGCCGCACATGCTGCCCTTACCGCCAAACAGGAGCAACTGTAATGGAACTGATCTTGGCATTGGCCATTGGCACTTTAGCCGGCTCAGGAGTCTGGCTTTTACTGCGCCCACGTACCTTTCAAGTCATCATGGGGCTGTCATTACTGTCCTATGCCGTCAATCTATTTATTTTCAGCATGGGGCGTATTAAGCTTGGCGCTGCCCCCGTCATTACCTCTGAACTGGGTGACATAGCGGCAAACTATGCCGACCCTTTACCTCAGGCATTGGTTTTAACGGCGATTGTGATTGGTTTCGCCACAACCGCTCTATTTTTAGTTGTCTTGCTCGCTAATCGCGGTTTATCAGGCACAGACCACGTTGACGGCCGTGAAGAAGGCGAGGAAGACGAGCTGTGAGCCCCATGCTTCAACATTTACCCATCTTTCCTGTTGCCATACCACTGATGGCTGCAGGCCTGATGCTGATGCTACGTGAGCACCGTCGCCGCTACAAGCTCATTATTAGCGTTATTTCTCTGGTTTTACAGTTTGCCAGCGCGTTAACTTTATTAATGATTGCCGATGGCACATTAAGTAATACGCCAGCCGGAGGCGTCAGCGTTTATCTTTTAGGTGATTGGCCGGCGCCATTTGGCATCGTACTGGCTATCGATCGCCTTTCAGCCTTAATGCTGTTGCTCACCAATATCCTCGCTTGGGCTTGCTGGGTCTATGCAACCGCCCGCTGGGACAAGGTTGGAGTGCACTTTCATTCGCTGTTCCAACTGCTGCTGATGGGGTTAAACGGCGCTTTCATGACAGGCGATTTGTTCAACCTTTTTGTGTTTTTTGAGGTGTTATTAGCGGCCTCATACGGCTTAATGCTACATGGTTCCGGACAGGCTCGTGTGCGGGCAGGCTTGCATTACATTGCTGTTAATCTAGTCGCCTCGTTTTTACTTCTTATCGCCATCGCCTTAATTTACGGTACCACTGGCACTCTAAACATGGCTGACTTAGCGGTACGGGCAGGCGACTTAGCCAATTCAGACAGGCTTATTTTTGAAGCGGCTATCGCCGTGCTAGGCATTGCCTTTTTAATTAAAGCAGCCGCTTGGCCACTTAACTACTGGCTGCCATCTGCCTACGGTACCGCCTGCGCGCCGGTGGCCGCTATGTTTGCCATCATGACCAAAGTAGGAATTTATTCACTCCTACGCATTGGCTCTTTACTACTTCCTACCGGCGCACCCGCCGCCTTTGGTGGCGCGTGGATGTTTCCCGCAGGTATTGCTACCCTAGCTTTTGGTGCTGTTGGTATGCTGGCGGCGCAGCAGCCCGAACGCTTGGCGGGCTACAGCATTATCGTCTCGTCAGGCACGCTGCTAGCCGCGCTAGGCATGCCGGGCGTCATTTTAACTGGCCCTGCTTTGTATTACATGATTAGCAGTGTGCTAGCATTAGCGGCGTTCTTTCTTGTGCTTGAGCTCATCAGCCGTGCCAAACCCTTTGGCGCTGACCTGTTAGCGGTCAGTCAAGAAATATTTGACCTAGATGACCCTCACTCTGACGACGATAGTGATGACGTAGTGGGGATAGCGATTCCTGGCGTCATGGTATTTTTAGGCATGTCGTTCATTGCTTGTGCCTTGCTCATAATTGGTTTGCCGCCTCTTTCAGGTTTCGTCGCTAAGCTTTCCTTACTCACCGCGGCACTCAAAGCCTCGGGTAACACGCCGGAACCTCTGAATGCCTGGATACTCACGGCAGCCGTGCTACTTGCTGGTATCGCAGGCCTTATTGCCATGGTGCGTACCGGTATACGCTTATTCTGGGCAGTAACCGACATCACCATTCCCCGCTTGAAATTGATTGAAGCCATCCCTATTGGCAGCATTATTTTGTTGTGTGCACTCATGAGCTGGTACGCAGGGCCAATTAGCACTTATTTGGAAGAAACCGCTGACCAGCTTGACGAGCCGAACACTTACATCAACGCCGTCCTGCAACGCCACTCTCTACGTGATGTCTCCGGAGGCTCACAATGAAGATACGTCGCTCTTACTTTTTCTTACCGGCGCTTCTACTAGCGTTATGGCTGCTCCTGAACGACAGCCTATCGGCCGGGCACATTTTGTTAGGCCTGATCTTTGCTGTATGGCTTAGCTTAGCGGCGCGCCCGTTTCGCCCTGTCAGGGCCAGTTTTAAGCGTCCAGGCTTGGCCTTATGCCTCATTTGGAAAGTTGCCATTGATATTGTGAAGTCTAACTACGAGGTAGGCCGCATTGTCATACTGGGTAAACGCTATCAAGCCCAACCCGGCTTTTTACAAATTCCACTTAAAATGACTGATCCTCATGGCCTTGCTGCCTTAGCGTGTATTATTACCTATACGCCAGGCACAGTCTGGTCGGGGCACGACACCAAAAGCAATGTCTTAACGCTGCACGTACTCGACTTATACGACGAGCAACAATGGCTAGACACCATACAAAAGCGTTACGAGGCCCCTTTGCTGGAGATTTTCACATGACAGACCTTGTCTACTGGGCCTGCCAATTTGCCTTGGGCTGTTTTGTACTGGGCATGCTTTGTGCTGTAATACGCTTGCTAAAAGGCCCCACAGCGCCAGACCGCGTGCTAGCGCTCGACACCATGTACAACAACGGCATGCTGGCCTTGCTGGCTTTGGGTATACGCTTTGATTCAGCTTTGTACTTTGACATCGCCCTGCTGATCGCCCTGTTTGGTTTTGTGGGATCTGCCGCGATGGCGAAATTTTTACTGCGTGCCGAGGTAATAGAACCATGAGCAACCTGCCTTGGTGGATCGCCCTACCCGTTGCTGTTTTATTAGTGCTAAGCGGCATTATCAGCTTGGTAGGCTCCCTAGGACTCCTTCGTCTGCGGCATTTTTATTCACGCATTCATGCGCCCACGTTAGGCAATACCTTGGGCGTATTTTGCATGTTAATGAGTATCATCATACTGAGCAGTTTTCTGTTTAGCCGGCCCATTCTTCACCCGCTGATCATCTCGATACTCTTGATTATCACCTCACCCGTCACGGCCATATTCCTCATGCGGGCCGCCATCAAACGTGAGTTACGCCAGCGTTTAGCGGAATATGCCCCCGATGAGCCTGGCTATATGAGCGTACCCTCTAAGCACCCTGTGCAAGGTGCCCCCTTACACCCAGACGAGTGATACCAATCGGGACAGCTTGAAATAGTCGCTTGCATGTAGGCATGGGATAGGCTTTTATACTATGTGTATCCCTGTATCATTTCACAAGGAGTATCTGTATGCATAAAACTGCGTTTCTATCCATTCGATATTTGGCTGCGAGTTGCGCCGTAAGCGCCCTTGCGTTCGCCCTCCCGTCACAGGCTCAACCTACCCAAAAAAATTATCAGCAAGACTTACAGCACTGTGAAGCCCTGCAAGGCGAATCACGCGCGGCGTGTCGGCGTGAAGCAGGCGCTGCCCTACAAGCAGAGCGTCAAAACAAGCTTGAACAGCCTAATCCAGCCATGCCTAGCAACCGTACCGCACGCTGCGACCGTTTACCCCTTGAACGTCAGCAAGAATGCCGACTAACGATGCAGGAAGGACAGGAAACTACCGTTTCAGGTAGTGTCCAAGGTGGCGGCATCTTGCGCGAAACCACCATTACCGTGCCTGCTACGGCAAGATAAAATATCAATAATCACCCAGCGCTCGCTGGGTGATTTTCATCCTTACAACTCTACCTGCATCCCCATTTCCACCACCCGATTCGGCGGAATTTTAAAAAAGCGTGTGCTACGGGCTGCGTTGCGGGCCATAAACATAAACAGTCTAGAGCGCCATTTGCCTCGCCCGGTAATCACTACTGTTTGACGCGATAAATAATACGAGGTTTGCATAGGATCTAAATTAAGTTCGGGGTGCTCACGACTAATCTGCTCTAACAGAGCAGGCACATTAGGCTCTTGTTTGAATCCCCAGTGCGCTACGGCTTGCCAACAATCAGGTGCTAATAGCTCCAACTGATAGCGCTCGTTTTGAGCCACAAACGGCACACCTTCGCTTTGCACCGTTAGAAATAAGCATTGTTGATGCAAGATCTTATTGTGTTTCAGATTGTGTAACAAGGCAGATGGCACCACATCGGGTACTACACTCATAAATACTGCCGTGCCCGGCACCCGTAACGGCGGATACTGTTGCAAATCGTGCATGAAGTCCCGCAAACCCTGAGGGGCCGTGTTAAGTGTCTGATGCAGTTGTTGCCGACCTTGTTTCCAGGTCCACATCATGGTGAAGATACTTGCCCCCACCAACAAGGGTAACCAACCCCCATCCAGTAGTTTCAGAGCATTAGCGGAAAATAACACTACATCTAGCACTAAAAACACCGATAACAATACTGCCCAACCTGCCCGTTTCCACCCTGTAGAGCCGCGCGGCAACAGGGAGACGGCCAGCAAGCTAGTCATGAGCATGGTACCGGTTACTGCAAAACCATAGGCATGCGCCAAGCGATCGGATGAACCAAAGCTAAGCACTAATATCAGCACCGCCACAAACAGCAGTTGATTCACTTTAGGCAAGTAGATCTGGCCTTCCTCTTGGGAAGAGGTGTGCTGTATAACCATACGGGGCCAAAAACCCAACTGCACCGCTTGGCGGGTGACCGAATAGGCACCGGAGATAACCGACTGCGAAGCTATGACAGTGGCAAAAGTGGCGATGATCACCAAGGGAATCAAGCCCCAAGCAGGCGCCAAATGAAAGAAAGGATTACGAATGGCCGAGCTATCGGTAATCAGCAATGCCCCTTGCCCAAAATAACAGAGCAACAAACAGGGCATGACCAAGGAGAACCAGGCTCTACGAATGGCTGGCCGACCAAAATGGCCCATGTCAGCATACAGTGCCTCGGCGCCGGTAAGGGCCAGCACTAACGCACCTAACACCAAAAAGGTTTGCCAAGGCGCATGCACAATAAAATGCCAAGCCCAACGCGGATCGATGGCTTGCAGCACTTGAGGCTGTTCAATAATACGCCACAAGCCCAGTAGCCCAAGCAATAGAAACCAACAGAGCATCACTGGGCCAAATAATTTGCCCATTGTGCCCGTGCCATGCGATTGCAAGGAGAACAAGACAATTAACACGACTACCGCCAAAGGCACGACCCAAGGATCAAGCAATGGGGATACCATGCCCACCCCCTCGATGGCCGAAAGCACGGAGATAGCAGGGGTAATCATGCTATCGCCATAAAACAAGCTAGCCCCAATAAGCCCCAGCACCGTTAATATGCGCCGATGTTTGCCTCGTAAACCGCGAGCGGCTAACTCCATCAATGCTAAGGTACCGCCCTCGCCCTTGTTATCTAAGCGCAATACCACCGTGACATATTTCAGTGACACTAACAAGGTGATCAACCAAAACAGGAGCGACAAGACACCGTAGACTTGCTCAGCCCCGGGCTGCACATAGTAGCCAAGCGCAACTTTCATGGTGTACAGGGGGCTAGTGCCGATATCACCGTACACCACGCCCAGCGCACCAATGAACATCACTTTTTTGACTTGTGTGCCTGGGGTTTCCGTTTGCATGCTCACCTTATTTTGCTCCAAGCAAAGATTCGGTACGCGAAAAGCGCGTACCAATACGCGGACCGGGAAAGACAATACTGATGCGCGTGCCATCGAAAGCTGGACGGCTGGCGACGCTCCACCACGCCCCATGACCGCGCGTAATTTCACGCACTATCGCTAAACCTAAACCAGACCCTTCGCTAGCAGTACCGGGCGAGCGGTAAAAAGCGTCAAAAATACGCAAAGTGTCTTGGGCATTAATGCCTGGCCCTTGATCCTCGACCGCCAAGGTAGGTGGATTATCCGTCACACGCAACACTATAGAGGGCGTTTCACTAGCATAGCGTATGGCGTTGTCAATCAGATTACCAAGTAGCTCACTGAGTAAAATTGGATCAGCATCAATCCAAACCTGTTTCTCGGGGGCGTGTAATACCAGCTCAATATTGGCTTGTCTAGCGCGTAAAAACCAATCGCCCCCCACCGAGCGCACCCACTCACATAAATCCAAGCGCCGAAAACTGTCTTTCAGTGTGGCCGTAGAGTCTGCCCGCGCCAGCACCATCAATTGCTGGCCCAAATGTATCATGCGATCTGACACTGTTTTAATGCGTGTCGCCCGCACCCGCACATCATCTGGCAAAGGGCGAGCCAACATTAGCTCAGACTCTAGGCGCAAACCGCTTAGCGGGGTATGTAATTGGTGTGCCGCATGACCGATAAATCGTTTCTGTGCCTGTATCGTGTCATCCAAACGCGACAGCAACTCATTGACATGATCCACCAGCGGCACGACCTCTGCTGGCAAACCTGTTGGGTCAAGTTTTTGTAAGTCGACCTCGCTGCGCATACTAATTTGCTGCGACAAGTCTTTAATGGAAGCCAGGCCTGACCGTATGCCCGAGAGCAAAATCCAAGCAATAAGCGCCATCAGAAACAATTGACTGAGCACCATGGTCCAAAATATGTCCCGTAACAACCAGTCTTCTAGGGACATTCTTTGCGTCAAGACCCACGTCACGCTAAGGTCTAAGATAACTAAGAAAGCAATGGGGGGAAACAGACGCAACATCAACCGTCTGGCTAATGAGCCTTCTGGCAATAAACGGGTCAACCGTGAATGAACACGATGTGGTGAAGCTTGATTGGTTTTGGGCATAGCCATCCCTAATGGAGCAAAGCCTGCTGTACTACCGAGCGACCTTAGACTCTATTTTCCACATCTAATAAATACCCAAAGCCCCGAATAGTTTGTATCGCTACGCCGGTTTTCTCTAGGCGTTTGCGTAGCCGGTACACATATACCTCTACGGCATTTTCACTAAAATCGGCATCCCAGGCAGACAACGAGTTCACGATTTGCTGCTTAGTTACCACGCGTCCACTACGCATCATTAGCATCTCTAGAACGGACAGCTCGCGTACGGATAAAGCGATGCGCTCGCCATGGCAGCGCACTTCACGCCCCACGGTATCGAAGACTAAGGGCCCAGCCTCAATTTCAGGCTTACCTAACCCTGTTCGACGGCGACGAAAAGCGCGAATGCGCGCGGCGAGCTCGGCTAAATCAAAAGGCTTGACCACATAGTCGTCAGCCCCCGCATCTAAACCGGCAACACGATCATTTAAATCATCACGTGCCGTAAGCATGAGTACGGGTATGGGGTTATCTGCTTTGCGTAGCTGCTGAAGCACCTCTAAGCCGCTTACACCCGGTAAATTCCAATCGAGCACAAGCAAATCATAGACTTGATTCTCTAGCTCTTTTAAGGCTTGTTCGCCTTGTTGCAGCCAATCGACGGCATAGTCTTGGTCGTTAAGGTATTCCTGCAATGCGGCGCCCAAGGTGGCGTCGTCTTCGATAAGTAATACACGCATGATGGCGATTTTATAATGAATTGGCCCGTTCAACTGCTTATACAGTGCAACGAGGTGTTTATGGTACCGCAAGATTCGGCACGCTGCATGCTTATTCTATGAGTGACTCTCCAGGCGCCCATAGACATTAATTTCGCTGTTCCCAGACGAAAAAATGCCCCTTCGGCGCTGATCGAAGGGGCATTGATACCTAGCTGTAAAACACTACATTACTGGCTAGTAGGGCTGCCTACCGTGCTGGCCGACGTTGCCGTACCCGACTCTGTTTGAGTTACTGCTGACGGAGCGGCAACACGGCTATCTGGGCGTGTTACAAACCCCAGACGAGTCATCCCCGCTGCTTTAGATTTACTCATTACTTGAGCTAAAACCTCATATAAAGTGTCAGAGTCAGCACGAATCCGCAGTTCCGGTTGTGGTTTTTCTTGGCTAAATGGCGCTAAGTGAGCCGTTAAGTTGTCGATCGCTACTTCTTGGTCATTCACATACACCACCCCGAAAGCATCGATCGCTAAATCGATGGACTTTTGCTCTTGCTCTACCGGCTCTGCGCTAGCTTGGGGCAACTGTACTTTAATGGAATGCGACAACAAGGGAGCCGTAATCAAAAAAATCACTAATAGCACCAGCATCACGTCGATCAGGGGCACCATATTAATTTCCGACATCGCGGGTGCTGAACCCCGCTTATCAAAGCTGCCAAATGACATGGTTAATGCTCCTTTTTAGCTGCCGCTGTCTGGGCCGCATTCGCACCGCTGCTAGGCACACGGCGCAAATGTCCCTGATTTTCTTGGACTTGCTGGCCCGTAGATAAAAAAGTGAATAAATCGTGTGCAAACGCGTCCAGCTTGGCCAGATACACCCGATTGGTACGCACAAAGGCGTTATAGCCTAACACTGCAGGAATTGCCACGGCCAAGCCCAAGCCCGTCATGACTAGGGCTTCGCCCACTGGACCCGCTATATGATTGATGGTGACACCATCAGCTAAACCAATATTTATCAAGGCATGATAGACACCCCAGACGGTGCCAAACAAACCCACAAATGGCGCTGTGGAGCCCACCGAAGCCAGCAGGGTTAAACCATTTTCTAAGCGTGCCGTTTCTTCATCAATAACTTTTCGCATGATACGCGCCACAAAGTCACCCGTAGAACCTTTTTCTTCTAAGCGCATCGCTCCGTACTTAGCATGATGTTGCTGCGCGTGAATGGCGTGGCTCGCCAAATGCGCGAAAGGTTCGCGTGCACCATGCGTAGCGATTTCATTCTCTACTTGCTCTAGCGAACTAGCTGACCAAAACTGATGCACAAAGGCGCTGGAGCGTCGTTTAAGACGGAACGACAGGACTCCTTTCACAATAATTAAGTACCAGCTGGCTAAAGACATTAACGCCAACACAATAAACAGCCCTTTGCCTACCCAATCACTTTGCTCAATAAAGTGCAGCATATTGGTACCACCCGCTTCGGTCGCAAGCGGAGTACTGTTCGCCGCCGCTTGCTGCAAAGCCGGCGCCGCACTCGTCTGTGCAGTATCAGCAGCGTCCGCCGCCAAGGGGGCAGCCTGAGCCAAGATCGTCAAAACGCTATCTAGTATGTCATGCATCACAAGCTATCCTATCTAACAAATTCAAAGGGAATGTCTGCCATTGCGCGAAAGGCCACGCCGTTTTCGGTGTAGGGCTTAAACCGCGCTGATCTCACCGCCTTGAGCGCCGATTCATCCAAACGCTCGTAGCCCGAGGAACGCTGCACGTTCGCTTCGAGCACTCGCCCTTCTGTGGAAATCAATACACGTACTATCACCTTACCCTGCTCCCCCCTGCGCTCGGACATACGGGGATACACCGGCACCGGTCGGCGGCCTAAGTAGTCAATATGGCCCACCACTTTAGCTTGATCCCCTTGTGCCTGAGCTGGCTTAGGCGCGGCGGCTTGGGCTGCGGGCGTGGCATCTGCAATAGTGGGCCCAGACGCCAGCGCTGGCGCTGGTACGACCTGCTCAACGGGTTGAGCCGGCGTAGGTGTAGGCGTAGGTGTAGGCTTAGGTTTAGGTTTAGGCTTAGGTTTAGGCTTAGGTTTGGGTGGTGGCTCGGGAATCACAGGCTCTTGCACAGGCGGCTCTGGCTCTGGTTCAGGTTCCGGTTCCGGTTCCGGTTCTGGCTCAATCTCGGGTTCTGGTTCTGGCTCCGTAACCACTTCAGGCTCTTCTGGAGCTGCTTGCGGCGGGGCCTCGGGTTGTACAGCTTCTTGCTCGGTGAGTTCAACAAGGGTGACCCCTATAATTTCATCCGCTGTAGGCTCCCCCACTATTTTTGGCTTATCACTCAGTAGTAACGTAGCCAGTACCCCTGCGTGCAGACCTAAAGCCAACGCTAAGGCGGTCAATTTCAAGGCCAGATGGGAACCATAGCGGCGTTCGGGGTGATTACGGGTCATATTCCGTTCTTTCTACTCTACAAGCCCGCCTCAAGGACAGGATATTTTGAAACAATCGAGCAACAAAGCATATTAACAAAAATAGGAACGATTCTCAATACAATTATTTATTCGGTAAATGACGTAGACAAACCTTAGGCTTATCCCTGCTTTTATCACGGCCTTTTCCCGCATAAGTCGGTATGCATAGCAGTCGCCCCATATTGATCTGGCTGTATGCCTGATGTCATTCACCTTTCCTTAATACCTGTTGATTATCTTTCAATGGGAAGACCGAGACTCTGCGCCTACACTGCTGCTCTACAACATCTCTTATATCGGAGCACATCATGCATTTACTCAAGCGTTATGCAGGACTTACGCTTTGCTGCTTACTCATGGCCTCTCAAAGTGTCGCTCACGCAACTGATAAGCCTTTTCCATCCCGTGCCATCAGTATTTTAGTAGGCTGGTCAGCGGGTGGAGCCACTGACCTGTTAGCACGCCAAGTGGGCGAGGCCATGCATAAAATCGGTGGCCAAAGCATTATTGTAGAAAACAAGCCGGGCGCCAATGGCACCATAGGTCATAGTCAAGCAGCCCGAGCACGCGCCGACGGGTATACGACGCTACTAGCTACCAACAGCACGTTTGCCATCGCTCCGCAGCTCTACCCCACCCTACCTTTTGATCAGGAAAAAGACCTGGCACCAGTCGCTTTACTGGCAGAAAGCCCATTGGTACTGGTTGCCAGTCCAAAATCTGGCATAGAGTCCTTGCCTGCATTATTAGATCAGGCAGGTAAAACAGCCGGGCAACTCAATATTGCTTCTGGCGGAAATGGTTCGACCAGTCACATGGCGGCAGAAATGCTGATGGCATTAACCAATACCGAATTCACTCACATTCCGTACAAAGGGGGCTCTCCCGCTACGGTTGCGGTCTCTGCTTCGGAGGTTGATCTTGCCTTTCTGGACTTAGGAGTAGCCTTACCCATACTAAGAGAAGGCCGAGCGAAAGCCTTGGGTGTCAGCAGCAAGCAACGATCCCCATTACTGGCAGATGTTCCTACGCTGGATGAGGCAGGCATTACAGACTTTGAGGCCACCACCACATTTGCATTATTCGTGCCTATAGACACGCCAGATAACACTATTCAGGCGCTTTACAGTATTTTGGATAAGGCTATGCATCAGCCAGAACTACTGAGCAAACTAGACAATCAGGGCGTCGTTCCACGGTTGGAGAACCCAGAGGGTTTGAAGAACTATTTGCAACTGGAACAACAACGCTGGAAAGAAATCATCGCCACTCGCCACATCAGCCTGGACTAATATGCAACTTGCGCCTCAACATGTCGCTATTATCGGTGCTGGCCCAATAGCTTGCGCCAGTGCGTGTTACTTAAAAAATCACGGGCATCATGTGGCTCTGTGGTCACCCACTGGCCGCCGTCTGCATATTGACCTCCCTACTCAGCAAGCATGCTTCCAAACCCACGGAGCGGTTAGCGCCCAAGTATGTGTAGACTGGCTACCGACTCAGCAGGCCCTAAGCGACTATCCGGTAGTGCTTATTTGTCTACCCGGGCACCTCTATCAGGACTTGTTCTCCACGCTGCTGCCACAGCTTAAAAATGGACAGACTGTACTGATTAGCGGTGCTTTATCTTTGGCTTCAATTTGGCTGAGTGATCAAGCACGACAACTAGGGCTTGAACTACAGGTGGGTGCCTGGAGCACGACTGCCACGACCGCTCACTTTCTAGCGGACGGCCAAGTACACATCAATGAGTTGCGCAGCACGATAGGGGTGTCCAGCGCTTGCGCTCAAGACAGTCAAAGCATCTTGTCCCTGAGCCAAACCCTGCTGGGCGACCGATTCATTGCCGATGACAACCCTCTTGCCAGCACGTTGGCCAATATCAATCCTATCGCCCATGCTGCCGAGGTCATTCCTAACCTAAGTCGTATAACAAGGCAGGAGGACTGGTCTTTATTCGCTTGCTTTGGCATAGAAGTTGGCAGAATTGCTCAAAAACTAGATGAAGAACGATTGGCTATTGGCAAACACTTTGGGTTTGAACTGCGCTCATTGGTAGAGCATTACCATCGTTCCTATCACGTTCCCAAAGGCCCTTTACATGAGATGGCCGCAGCCATTGAGGCGGCAGGCAAAGGCCCTTTGGGCCCCAAAGGGCTGAACCACCGTTATGTGCTGGAAGACATGCCTTTTGGCCTGGCTTTTCAGGAAAGATTGGCGATACTCGCGGGCATTCCCTGCCCCATACATAGCAGCGCCCTGACTTTGTTGGAGGTGGTCTACGACCAAGACTTGCGCAGCAGTAATTTTTTACTGGATCAATTGCTGGAGGATACGCAAGCCTTAAACTATTTAGTCAATCGTCTCAGCGCTGCGGCATAAAACTGCTGTATGGCTTCATGTCGCAACGGATTGTCTTTATGAGCCAACACAATAGGTATGCTGGCTAAACCCTCAGTAGGCAGACTCACTAAGGTAGCATCGTCAAGACTGGCCTGCACCGTACGCCGAGCCATCAATGTCAGGCCGTGTCCGGCACGCGCCAGGTTCAAATTGGTAATGGCACTCATGGATTCTATAACAGGGGCTATGGGTGCCAGACCGTGATCAAGTAGACACTGTTCAAACATCATCCGCGCCTGCGTAGGCCGGGGCGGTAATATCCAATCAGCGTGACGCAACTGTGGCCAAATGGCCTGCTCCGTAGCAATGCACAAGCCTGCCCTATACTGCGGCGAACACACGACAATCCAGTGTTCATCGCATATGGGCTGAATCACGATCTGCTCCTGATTCAACTGCCCCAATTCTGAGGGAGTGTTCATAGTCAGCAAGGCATCAATTTCATGATGCAGCAATTTATGCTGCATATCCGCCAACCGCCCTTCAACAATCTGCCAAGCATGCGACGCCCCCGCTGCTCGTAACTCTGACAACACCTCTGGCAGTAGTGTCCAAGCGACAAAAGGCGGGGCTCCGATACGCAACACCTCTAGCCTGCCCTCGCGCTCATCTTGCAGATCATCGGCTAGCAGAGCGACTTCGGATAACAGCACTCGCGCTCGTTTCAAGACGGTATTGCCGGCCGCGGTTGGCACCAGACCCCGTGCTTGACGCTGGAACAGCGTTACCCCCAATTGATGTTCTATGTCGCCCAAACTTTTACTTACCGCCGCTGTGCTCAAATGCAAACGTTCCGCGGCCAGCCGCATATTGGCTGTCTCGGCCAACACACAAAGCAACTCGAACTGACGCATTCTCAGTGCGGAAATGATGCGATAAGCAGAATAAGTCATGCCATAAAGTATACGGGCTCTAAGAGGCTCGCGGGATAAAGCCTATAGTCGTCGTAGGCTTGGTTTACTCACCCCCTCTAGACAGCTACCGCCTCAGGCTGAGCTTCCAACGGGAAAGCGCTGAACTTTCTAGGGATCGCCCAGGCTTGTTCGCCTGTCTGTAAATTGAGTTCTGCCCAACTGAGGCGATCAAACTCTGCTTCCCAAGGCGAGCCACCGTCGTTTAATGCTAACTCTACCCGTATGGTTGCTCCAAGTGGTATCACGCGCTGCACGGCAACCGCAATCCCCTGCCCATTACGCTCACGTACTAAGCTCAGATCGTGAGGCCGCACATATCCTATAGCTTGTCCGCTGGACAATGCTTGCGAGGCGTTAATCGCTTGATCCGAAGCGAAGTTGCCTAGGTGCTGAGCAGCCACAAACCCCTGAGTAGAAAACTGTCCTGGCAAACGATTGGCAGCACCTAAGAACTCATAAACAAAAGGACTTGCTGGATGGTCGTAAACTTCTTGAGGAGCGCCTTGCTGCTCGACCCGACCTTTATTCAGCACCACAATCCGATCAGCCACCTCAATGGCCTCTTCTTGGTCATGCGTCACAAACAGCGTGCTGATATGTAAATCGTCGTGCAATCTCCGTAACCAAGAGCGCAGCTCTTTGCGCACTTTAGCGTCCAGCGCGCCAAAAGGCTCATCTAACAGCAACACCCCTGGCTCAACGGCCAAGGCGCGTGCTAAGGCGATACGTTGACGCTGTCCGCCCGATAAAGCGGCGGGGTAACGATCAGCCAGCCAATCTAGCTGTACCAATTGCAGTAACTCGTGCACACGACGCTTAATCTCAGCGTCGGGCAGACGCTGACGCCTAGGCTTAATGCGTAAACCAAAGGCGACATTATCAAATACCGTCATGTGGCGAAACAAGGCGTAATGCTGAAACACAAAGCCCACTTGGCGATCACGCGTATCGACCCTTGCGACATCTTTGTCATGCATCAGCACCTGCCCGGAATCAGCCTGTTCCAACCCCGCTACGATGCGCAGCAACGTTGTTTTACCGCACCCAGAAGGGCCTAATAGGGCCACTAGTTCTCCCGCAGGAAACCTCAATGACACATCATTCAAGGCAGTAAAACCACCAAAACGTTTTACTAAGTTACGTACTTCTATGCTCATGAAATATACTCCCGAACGTCGCCCTTAGCGATCGCAATTCTGAACCATTTTACGTTCCGCCCATAGTTTCAGCGCGAGCGTTATCAAAGCCAAGCACGCCAAGATGGAGGCTGAGGCAAACGCGCCTACAGTGTGGTAATCGTTATATTCAATTTCTACGTGTAAAGGCAAGGTGTTGGTTTGGCCACGAATATTACCGGACAATACCGATACGGCACCAAACTCGCCCATAGCCCGAGCATTACATAAAATAACGCCGTATAACAGGCCCCACTTAATTTTAGGCAACGTTACACGCCAAAACATTTGCCATCCCGACGCGCCCAACACGCGAGAAGCCTCTTCCTCGTCGCTGCCCTGCGCTTGCATTAAAGGAATCAGTTCCCGCGCGACAAAAGGCAAGGTCACAAATAAGGTGGCCAACACTAAACCAGGCAAGGCAAAAACAACGCGAAACTCGTATTGATCCAACCAATTCCATAACGGGCCTTGACGCCCAAAAATCAATAAAAACGCCAAGCCAGCAATCACGGGAGAGACTGAAAATGGGAGATCGATGAGGGTAGTGAATACACTCTTACCCTTGAATTCAAACCGCGCAATAGCCCACGCCGCCGCCACCCCGAACAGGAGATTCAGCGGTACAGCAATAGCCGCTACCACTACAGTCAACCAAATAGCATGACGTGTGTCGGCAGCCATAACGGCATGCAGGTAAGGAATTACACCTTTGCTAAAGGCAGCCACAAAAACCACGCTTAATGGTAAGAGCAAAAATATCCCAAAAAACAGCAAGGCTATAGTTATCAATATCACTTTTACGACCGTAGACTCATCATCGCTACGACGTACAGCTTCAGCCAAGGCTACCTGACCTAAGTAAGGATTAAGTACTAGGGTATTGCTCATGGCAGTGCACCTACCGTCACTGTTTTGGAGGCGCCAGATGTGGATACGTGGCGTCTGGCGGAATGCCGGTACTGTAACCACCACTGTAAAGAGTTAATCACGAGCAAGATAGCAAAGGATAACAACAGCATCACCACCGCCAAGGCAGAAGCACCTGCATAATCAAAGCCCTCCAACTTAATGGCTATTAACAACGCCACAATTTCGGACTCTAAGGGTTTATTACCCGCAATAAAAATCACTGACCCGTATTCACCTACGGCACGCGCACACGACAACGCGACCCCCGTTAACAGCGCGGGTAATAAAGCAGGAAACACCACTTTACTAATCGTCTGCCAACGATTCGCCCCCATGCATGCCGCAGCTTGTTCTTGTTCAGGCTCGAACTCTTGTAAAACAGGCTGTATGGTGCGCACTACGAAGGGCAAACCTATAAAAGTAAGGGCAATCAACACCCCTGTGGGCGTAAAGGCTATGGGCCCCACCCAAGGGCTCAACCATTTCCCTAACCAACCATTGGGAGCATAAATCGCCGCTAGGGAAATTCCTGCAACCGCCGTGGGTAAGGCAAAAGGCAGATCTATTAACGCATCCACCACACGTCTACCTGGGAAGTGATAGCGCACCAATACCCACGCCAAGATAGAACCAAAAATGGCATTGATACACGCTGCCAGGAAGGCCATGCCAAAAGTTAAGCGAAAGGCCAACATCGTACGCGGCGCAAGAATAATCTCCCACCACTGTGCATAACTTACATCACTGGCCTTAACAAAAACAAAGGACAAGGGAATCAGCACCAGCAAGCTAAGATAAGTAACACTAAACCCGAGCGTCAAGCCAAAACCGGGTACAGCACTGGCAGACCGGCTAGAACTAAAAAAACCTTTTCCTACAAAGCGAACTACTGTCATCAAAGCACTCCGAGGCGTGGGTTTTACTTAGTTAAATAAATGCTGTCAAACACGCCACCCTCGGCAAAATGTTTTTCTTGGGTTAGCGTCCAGCCCCCTAACTCCTCATCTACGGTATACAGCGTCAGGTTTGGGTACTGATCTTTATATTTCTCAGCGACAGAGGCCAAACGCGGGCGATAAAAATGACGTGCTGCAATCTCTTGGCCTTGTTCGCTGTACAGATACTCGACATAGGCCTGAGCCACCTTAGAGGTACCATGACGGGCCACATTTTTATCCACTACCGCCACCGGAGGCTCGGCCAAAATACTGCTGGAGGGCACCACAATGTCAAACTTATCCGGACCCAAATCCTTTACGGACAACAACGCTTCGTTCTCCCATGCTATCAGCACGTCGCCGATACCGCGTTCAACAAAAGTTGTGGTCGCCCCCCGCGCACCGGTATCCAACACGCCCACGTTTTTATACAGAGATTTAACAAACTCTTTGGCACGCTCTTCATTGCCGCCAGGTTGTTTTAAGGCATACAGCCACGCGGCCAAATAGTTCCAACGCGCCCCGGCAGATGTTTTAGGATTGGGCGTGACCACATTAATAGTGGGCCTTACCAAGTCGTCCCAATCTTGGATGTTTTTTGGATTACCTTTGCGTACCAACAGCACAATCGTCGAAGTATAAGGCGTACTGTTATTGGCTAGACGCGTCTGCCAACTTTCATCGATTAAACCGGACTTTGCAATGTGATCTATATCCGAGGAAATCCCTAACGTCACCACATCGGCAGGGGCACCGTCTATGACGGTACGAGCTTGTCGACTGGAGCCGCCATGAGCGGTACGGATAGTAACGATGTCACCGGTTTGCTGCTGATAGTGCGCTTGGAACGCTTTATTGAACTCTACGTACAGCTCGCGAGTGGGGTAGTAGGAGACATTTAATAGCGTTAACTCGGCCGCCTGCACAATGGCAGCCAAGCCGCCTGCTAGCATTAGGGCTGTAGCGACGATGGTCACTTTTTTTCGGATCAATCCGGTGCTCATTCCTATACCCCATATCATTAGTGGACAATATAGGAATGAGTCTAGCAAGAGCCTTTGCAGCCTAGAAATACTGATTACTTGAATGCATATAGCTTAGCCTGCAGTTTGTTACGCTATTAACCTATAAGATTAATATTTCAACAAAAACAAGCCCTAACTATTTATAAATTTGGCCATGTTTTGATAAACGGCCTCGCAGGCGTCCGGGACAAATTGCTGCAAATTCAAAAAAGCATGAATTTGTTCTGGGAAATTCCAGTGCTCTACCTCTACCTCTGCCTGTTGAAGCTGGGCCACGTACGCATAGGACTCATCGCGTAAGGGGCAAAACCCAGCACTGAACACCAAAGTTGGGGGTAGGCCGCCGGCCCCCATAAACAAGGGCGAAGCATCGTGACGGTCTACATCGCTAGGCAAGTAATTATCAAAATACCATGCAATCTTATCGCTCTCGAGCACATAACCTAACGCGTTTTCTTTCACAGAAGGCTGCGACAAGGTGTAATCCAAACTAGGATAAATCAAAATTTGACGCTTAATATGCAATTCGGGCTGCGTCATAGACAAAGCAGACAGAGTGGCTGTTAAGGCTCCTCCGGCGGAGTCGCCCGCTACCGTTAAGTCATCTTGGACCTCGTAGCCCAATTCACGTAGACGCGCCAGCAAATGCATGGTGACCTGCTGAGCATCGTCCAAACCCTGTGGATAAGGATGCTCGGGTGCTAAACGATAATCCACTGCAACCGTTACGCATTGTGCGGTTAACGCCACTTGGCGGCAGATAGGATCGTATACCTGTATGCTGCCCGCCATATGCCCGCCCCCGTGCAAATATAAACATACACGTGAGGCGCGCCCCGGCGCAGGATCGTAAATACGCAAAGGAATAGGATTTGTCTCAGACAAAACCGTGTCCTGCACCGTTAACTCACCCGTTGGGGTGGCAACGTACATGCTGGTCATAGTGGCCAAACTATTACGGGCAACATCAGGACTTAAACTTATCCCTTGTTCCCTAGCGGCGGCTGACAAACGAGCAAAACCCACCAACATGCTTTGTAGGCGAGCATCTGGTGTCTCGGAGCGACGAGCGCTGGTAGAACCTGCCTGTATACGTTCAATTATCATTTGAATAAGACCTATGCCTATACTGCGCAAAGCGTACGCCCTGCTGCTATTGCGCAATGTGGTTGCACCAGATTGACCCACGCACTTCTAGGGCGTTAGCGTGTCAACTGGACCTAGCCCAAGCTTATTGCGTCTGTGTTAACCCTAGCCGATAGCGGCCCAAGCGGCAGCGTATAGCAGGTTTTTTGGCTACACAAAGACCCAGTGAGCATAGCAGATAAGCATGACCAGAACATGATACCAATCCACTACCTACTCTACTCAGCTGTGGTTGCCTGCCAATAAACATGCCTTATCGCTGCATTTTTACTCAGACGCTGTACTAATTTGTCCATTTCTTTACTATTTACCGCGGTTGCCATTAGGGTGGCTTCTATTTGCACCTCATCGGGCCCAAAAGGGCTAACCTCTATCTCAGCTAAAGGGTAATTGCCCTGTTCTACTGCACTTTGCAATGCACTCATCGCCTCTTGGCGCTGCTCATCGGCAGCAATAACATGAATCAACTGAGTAATTTCACTGGCCTCGGTATCTAAAGGCAAGCGATTCACGTAATTAACCATAGGGCGCAATAAGGTATTGGCCGAGAGCACAAATAGAGTCGCAAGTATGGCTTCTACGATAAGATCAGCCCCTGCACAGGCTCCAATCGCTGCCGAACCCCACAATGTAGCGGCGGTATTCAGACCACGCACGCTGCCTTCTTCCCGCATAATCACACCGGCACCAAGAAAGCCGACGCCTGAAACCACATAAGCGATCACCCGCGACGCCCCATCACTGCCCGCTACACGAAAGGCCATGTCGACGAAAATAGCTGCGCCCACACACACCAAGACATTAGTACGTAAACCTGCTGTGCGTTGCCTATACTGTCGCTCAATGCCGATAATCGAACCCATAATAAACGCCGTACAAAGGCTTACCAAGGTATCCGCAATTTCGGCTAATTGGATATTTTCTATTGCTTGCATGATGACTTCCCATAACTTAACGCTGCCGTGGCGGCTGATTTGCGCAGCGGGCTCATTCTACCGCTATTGTGTGTATAAATGATGGCAAGCTATACGCACCACGCCGCTTTCATGCCACTTTGCTCTGCTTTTTATACTTAGGTATACACCGCTATGCCTAGGTCTATCTAGGCATAGCACAAGCCTTGCACTACAATTTTTGGATTCGCTAATGACGCTGGAGTTTCTTATGCCTGATGACCCTGAACCTTGCCCTACATTGATACAGGTCCGCTACACGTCTTAAGCTTGCTTTGAGCACAGAGACGTACTCAGCGTCTCTGTATCTCCTTTTCTCTATATCGGCGTTTTGTTCTAAAAACAAATCGCTTCGGAGTCCGTGCGTCTATCGCTATAGGGACTCTGCCCAAGGAGCACGCTCATGATCCGTATTTCTGTATTCCCTACCCCTGCACTACGCCATACTGTTAGCGCTGACTGCAGCTCACTTGCTTTAGCCGATGTACGCCAAGCCTTATTGGCGGCCGCCCATGATACCGGCATATATTTACAAAACTGGCAGTGCCAACCTCTCAACGGCAGTGCAGACGAGCAATCACGTTACTTACTGCAATGCAGTTTCACCACTCCTAGCGCACGAGCAAACTTGTTGATGCAACGTATTTTGACTCACAGCAAGCAGCTAGATATACGCACTGTAGGCTTGCAAACCTGCTTGCTAGCCACTAGGCAGGACAAATTAACGTCAGCCAAACTGACTGCACAAGCCCGCACACAGCCCGCACAGGCGAACACCTCGAACGCGCCCCATCTTTTTATGGGTAGTCTACTGCCCAAATCGTATACCGACAGTCTGCGCCAAGGCTAAGCCCTCCTTTTGGTCGGCGCCCATCCTGCGCCTATCTATTCTCTGTCCTTTTTTACTGCCCCCTCATATAAGGGGGGCTTGCTATCATGAATCACGCCCACACTCAGCGCTTAGAAAAAGTACGTCAATCGTTAGCACAGCACGATATCAATACCGCTCAAGGACTAATCTCTAACTTGCCTGCGGCGGATGTGGCGGAGTTGCTCACCGGCTTAGCCAGCGAAGAAACCCTCATCTTGCTAGGTACTCAGACTCCCCAAAAGCAAGCTGCCGTCTTTACCTTACTGGACCTCGAACTACAAACCTTATTAGCTCCAGCAATGGGGCGCCAGGCGGTGACCCAGCTATTTGAACATATGGATCACCATAAAAGGGCTGACTTGTACAAGCGACTCAGCGCCTCTGACAGGCTGGCGTTACTGCCAGGCTTAGCCCATGCCGAGCGCGAAGATATACGCCAGCTTGCTAGTTATCCAGAAGGTACCGCTGGGGCCATTATGACTTCCGCCTACGCCAGCCTCACCCCCGAACTCACCACTCAACAAGCCTTAGACAGCTTACGTTTAGAAGCCCCAGACAAAGAAACCATCTACCAATGCTACGTACTTAATGCAGAGCGTAGACTGATCGGCACCGTTTCTCTACGGGAGCTCATTCTAGCGCCTGCGAACACGCTCATTGCTCAGTTGATGACCAAAGAGCCCATTAGCTGTCAGGCAATGGACAGTCAGGACGAGGCTGCTCGTTTAGTAGCCCACTATGACTTACTGGCTTTACCGGTGCTGAATAAAGAACTGCAAATCGTGGGCATCATCACCCACGATGAGGCTTTGGATGCGGTGGCTGAAGGCGGCACCGAGGATCAGCTCAAGCTAGGCGCGATCAGCAGCAAAGGCGCCTCACTGCGTCACGCCAGCATCAGCACGCTGTACCGCATGCGGGTAGGATGGTTAGTCATCCTTGTTTTTGGTAATATTTTTTCGGGTGCCGGCATCGCTCATTTTGAAGATCTCATCGCCAACATGGTGGCATTGGTGTTTTTTCTTCCGTTGCTGGTAGATAGTGGTGGCAATGCGGGTTCTCAAAGCGCAACACTGATGGTTCGCGCCTTAGCAACTGGCGATGTTCGAGCAAAAGACTGGACCAAACTGTTAGGCAAAGAGCTGATGGTGTCCCTGCTGCTTGGCATTAGTATGGCCGTCGCTGTCGCAAGCATTGGTGTGGTACGTGGCGGAATGGAGTTGGCCATTATTGTAGCGCTAACCATGGTAACCATTGTGATGGTAGGTAGCCTGATAGGCATGTCTTTACCTTTTATCCTTACCCGTTTAAAGCTTGATCCCGCCTCAGCCAGCGCCCCCCTTATTACCTCGATTTGTGATGCGGTAGGGGTATTAATTTACTTTAATATTGCCAATGCGCTGTTAAACCTCGCTTGATTTCCACCTACTCTGTGCTGGCACATAGCCATCACAGAGTCCCCCACCACCTAACGACATTGCGCCTGCTCTTGTATGGACTGCACCGTAGCCTGATGTAGGGCAGAGCTAACTTGAGCAGCCTGCCTTGGCGACACAATTCGCCCGCCGGTTGCCGAGGCAACGCAACTGGCTAAACCCTGGCCAGTAATATCCACCACGTTAACCTTCAAGCGCGGTTTTTCTTTTGCAATGCTCTGTGCTATAGCACAAATATTTTGTTCGCACCCGTCGGCGCCATCTACAAACAGCACAATTAAAGCGTCTCTGCTGACGCCATCAACACGCGCTGCCGCCCATGCCAAAGACGACGCCAGATTAGTACTGTTATCGATTGGCACATCATCAATGATACGCTTGAGCTCACCGCGTCGTGCCCCTGAAAAATTGCCCCAGCTTTTAGGTGGACCGCACTCTTGCGTAAAGGTAAGCAAGTGCACATCCTGCTCCTTAGGCAACTTATCTAACATTTGTCTAAAGGCGCTACGAGCTACAGTAATGCGCGCCGTACCACCAAAAATCTCACGTGCTCGTTGCTCATTTTCACCTGTGAGCAAGACGCGCTCAAGCTCACTTAAGCTGAAATACCAATCTTCATCTGCTTTCTTAGCATTGATATTCAAATTCATGGAGCCCGAGGTATCAAACACAATGAAGAACTCGGGATTTAAGCGCTTACCCTGAGAATCCCGCGCACACACCGGCAAATGGGTATTGGCTGGCAGAGTGGGCTTGGCCGCAGGCTTTTCAACTACTTCCATAGCTGGCGCCTCTGGACTAGAGTCAGGAACAAGCTCAATCACTGGTTCAGGTTCCACGGGAGCTTCAGGAATCGGCTCAACCACTGGAGCAGGTTCAAGCTCTTGCTGTGACTGTTCAATCACCGGCAGTACAGGCGGCGCAATCGTGTCCCACCATGCTGTAGGCCAACGAAAAAACCAACTTAAGCAAGCGAGTAATAACAACAGTAACAATAATGCTGCTAACACATAGGGCCAACGACGCGGCCGACTTGCCACAGTGGTGGTCAGCGGCGCGGCGGCCGCTGCAATAGGTGCTATGGGCTCCGACTTGGCTACTTGATACGCTGGAATAGGCTGTGCATCGGTGCCGCCTAGCGCCAATAAAGGGGCTCCATTAAGACTATACAAGCTCCCTTGTAATTGCTCATCGCTTAAAAACTGCTGTAGAAGCTGAGCTGACTCGGTGTGCCCACTTTGCTTTAGCTCACGTATTAGCGCCGGGATTTTAGCTAAACTTTGCTGCCAAGATGCCAACAAAGCGGCTTGATCAGTAGCACTTAATGACTGCAAAGGCACTAAGTGCCCCTGCCGCTCAGTCCACCAAGCCGCTGGCTCACTGGACGAGCCAGCAGAACGATACTGCGCAAACAACTGCGTCAGCGGGCCGCTGCCCCGCGTACGCAGTATTTCTATCGCCTCTTGATGCTTCTTATAGCTCTCATTCGGTCCTATCGCATCAAGCAAGACTCGTTGCATTCGCCGTTAACCTATATTAAGTCAGTGCCTAATCGTAACCCAAACTTGTCTGAAGACGACTTACTTGCTGCTGCAACTGCTGCAACTGTTGCTGTTTTTGCTTGTGAGCGTCTGGAGTGGCTGTCGCAGTGGTTTGATTCAACTGTTTCAGCTCGCGCTCTACATCGTTGATTTGCTTTTGCACCCCTTTTTCTTTGGTCTGCTTCACACTTAAACTACGTAACAACTGGGCGACCGAGCGATTTAGCGCATTTTGTTTGTCACGCTGCTGAGCTACCGTGGCACTGCTCGCGTCACGCTGTGCGGCAATGTCTTTATAAATCTGATGAAATAAAGCATTTGCCTCTTGAGCACTTAACAACTGCTCTTCTTGCTGATCAATGTGCGCTCGGTAGGCTCCTGATGAGTCGCAAGACATTTTTGTCAATATGCTGGCCCTGCTGTCGTGGGGATTACACTCACTCATGGTGGTGGCACAGCCGCTGAGCAGTACCGCCAGCAAAGCCGGCCACAAAAGTTTGCTTGATGTCATGGGCTCTCTATCCTAAGGTCACTGCCGATCGCATGGTGTACAAATCATCCACCTCTTTTTGCAGCACGGCCACTTTCAAATTCATCGCATCAATTTCTCGATCCAGCGCTTTGACACTGGCTGGATTACCCTCGCTGCGCTCTGCATCGGCTACCTCACGGTACTTTTGCACGCGTTCATTCATATTACCTAACTCTTTATTTAAGCGCGCAATATTAGCATCGATGGTTTTTAAACGTTTCTCAGCTTGCTCTTGCTCCAGAGTTTTGTTTTTTAAGTCAGTAGTAATCTGCTCCAGCTCTTTCTTGTTATCCGCAATTACCCCCTGAGCGGCTTGAGTACGCGCTTGTACCTCAGTACTGTCTTTTTCGACGTCAGCCCTCATGGCCGCCAGACGATCCGTCGTATTGGCATACTGTCTACGACGTTCACTCAGATAGTAATCCCCACCCATAGCAATACCGCAAGCGGCCACCCCAGCAATCGCTGAGCACACGAATTTATTACCACTATTAGATAGCATACACGCGGTAATACCTATCAATGCCCCCCCCACGCAAGCCTGAAAACCTGAGCGACTAAAAAAGTCTGAGTTTTCACCTTGAGTCAAACGGGGATCTGCCGATGAACCAGAAAGCAAACCGCTCCCTGTGCTTGCACACCCGCTCAGCAACGCTACGCTGAGCATTAAGCCACCCAAAACGGCGCGGCCACTCCCTGTAAAGGCTTGACGCATAATATCCTCTTCCTTCCCTATATAAATGACTACGGTAGCTTGACCTGCTTACAGGCCTGACTCCATTTTTTGACATCTATTTGCCCATTTTTTAAATAGGCTTGTTGAGTAATCCAATGTGCTTGCAAGTAAGGCAATAACTGGCGCTGGGACGGATTGCGTTCCATTAATTCTTGTAGCAGAGGCACTTGCTGGCTTATTAAGGTTTGGCCATACAAGTTTCCGCTACGAATCAAACTATCAGCGTAATAACGTCCAAGCTTGTGCACGCGGTCTTGCTGCTCTTTCAAGCCTGCCTCGCGCCGCTCGCAGGTAGCATCTGCCAAGTCTCCTTTGCAGTTCAGTTCAAAGTTTCGCTCTAGATTTTCTAAGTACAAGCCATCGTCTTTTAACTTGGTACATAAAAAAGCACCAAGTTCAAGATCACTTTGAATAGCACTATCGCGCGCTTCTTCTTGGCGCTGCTTGGCTGCACGTAGCTGCAACTCCAAGTCTTTCAACTGAACTTTCAGGCCTTCGTCCTCGACCTCGGTCGCCAATTTACCCAACTGCTGCACTGCGCCGTTATGATCTTGTTGGCTTTCCCCCGCTCCAGTACCCAATTCCTGCCAGTTTTTTTCTATGGCTGCCACCCGATCTCGCGACGTCAACGCAGTAGAGACCAAGGCAAAACGAGCACCGGTCGTTTTACTTTGTGTAGGCCCGCTTTGCCCGTAATAAGCTTGCTCTTTACGCAAGGCTGAGCGTAAGTCAGCCGCTGGACTTAAGTAATTAGCACCACGCACAATAAAGCCGCCTGCTTGCCCATGCTGCCTGTCCAACTTATTCAAACGGAACGACTCGAAAATTAATTCATCCACGTTGCCTAACATATCGTGCAAACCTAAAGGGTTAGGTTTTAACAAACCCGTCAATTGCACTTTCCCATTTGAGGACTGCGCGCCACCATACCACTCATACTGATTCAAGCCTTCTGGCATAGGGTAAGTCAGCCCCCGAAAATCCGACTGACCTAGTTCTACGCCCCCACGAGCCGCAAACTCCCACTCGATTTCAGTGGGTAAACGCACAAAACCTGCCGTACCGTCTTCTGCAGGCAAGCGATTCAAGGCATTTTCACGTAACCACTGGTTATAGCGATGCGCAAACTGCATAGCGTCCATCCAGTTCAATTCTGTTTGGGGCAAACGACCCGAGTTTTTGGCTTTAGGACATTCAGCGTTCATGACTGCCTGATACTGCAATTGCGATAGCTCGTATTTCGCCATCAGGTAATAGCGAGTACTGCCTTTACCCTGTTTTTCAGTAAAACTACCCGCGATGAAGTCAGGTCTGGTCTGTTCGACGTAACCCCACTCTTCGCTGTCTTGCCCCACATGGATAGGCAAATCGTCTAGGGGCTTACTAGCCGGCACATAGACCTTGCGAAATACCATGCTTCCGTCACAGGGCATGGGCAAAACAACGTCATTTTCTAGTGGCTGAGGATTATAAAAACGCGGCTCCCACGCTTGCGCCCCTACAGGCCCAACGATAACGCTAGTCCCTAACAATAGGCTTTGTACAATCAACTTATAATTCACGCAAACTCTCCGCTGCTTCAATCTGCACTGCTCGCCACACGCTGACTAAGGCTACGCCACCCGCTAACCCAAGCACCAATAGCCATGCATAAAAAGCATGCAAGAGCGTGATTGAGCAAGAAAAGTCCCCAGGCAGGTTTTGCGTAGCCAGGACTTGGTTAAACAGATAACTACCTAAGCCATATACGGCCACGCCAAGCAGATAAGCGAGCGCCGTTAATAAAAACGCTTGCACCAAGACGTACAAGCCTATGCCCTTAGCGGGTATGCCTAATAAACGGAGCACCGCAATATCTTTGCGTTTGCGGTCTACGTTCGCCATAAAAGCCCCCACTAATGAAGCCAAACACCCCACTGATGCCGTTAAGGCTATCACTCCAAAAATCAGGCTTAGCACCTGATTGATGGTTTTTACGTTTTCTATCTCTGCTAGACGGCTACTGGTCTCGATGTGTTGGGACGCTAGCCATTGCGCCAAAGGCCCCACCGTGTCGATAGAATTTGCATAAACTCGCGCCCGAGCATACTGCACAGTTTTATTGTCAGGCAGAGGCGCACCCGTGCTTAACCCCCAATCCGGCATCTGAAAACCGTCTCGCACATACTCTACCTGCAAAAGCACCTGCGGATGCACAAATAAAGCTGCCCGAGCATAACGATGCGCTGGCACTACCCCCACAACCTGTACTGGATAGGAGGCCGTTTCGGCTTGCTCATGCAAACGTCGCCGCACTCGTAACTCTGGCGTCTGCCCCTCTTGCCAATTCAAGCGTTGCGCTGCACTAGCGCTGAGTAAAACCTGACCTGGCTGTAAGTCTCTGGCCAGTTCCCCTAATAAGGGGTCGCCTTGGCTCGTAGCAATAATCTCTATGTTGTCAACAAAATGCCTTCTGTCTAGCCGTATATCGGCTTGGGTATTCAACGAACGGGTCATGCCCACTGCATAGCCCACCTCAGGACGTTGCTGCAGTTGTTCCAGCCAAAATGGGTCGTAGCTACCACTTGAAATCATCTTGACCTCAAGATTTTGTGGGTCTTGCAGTAGTTGCTGCTGCATTTGGCTCACCACGCCGTGCTTTAGCCCAAAAAGCAGCAATAAAGGCGCGATCACAGCCACCAACGAAGCAACAATACAGAACGAGATGCGACGATCAAACCATAAATCAGCCCAAGCAAGACGGCAGACACTAGCCCACATACGTGGCCCCCTCGGGTAGAAACACGCTGTGGCCACGCTGAGTATGGGCCTGAATACGCGGCAACTGAAATTGGCGTAAGAGATCCCAGTCGTGGGATACCAATACCACGGCCAAACGGCGTTCCTGCACCAAATGCAAGAATAACTCCATCATGCGGACCGCAGTATCTGGGTCTAGGGCGGCGGTTGGTTCGTCGGCCAACAATAGATCAGGCTCGTGCGCTAGGGCACGCAAAATAGAGACGCGCTGCCGTTGCCCAATAGACAAAGCAGTAGGCTTGGCGTCTAGCAAGGCGTCCATTTCCAATAGCTTGATAGCTGCGCGTAAAAACTCAGGGCAATCACTGCGCCCCTGTAAACGGCGCGGCAACAAAATATTGTCACGCACTGATAAATAGGGCAGCAAGCCCCCGTTCTGTAAAACAAAACCTATGTATTGCGCTCGCCACGCTGAAAGCTTGGTGTACTGCTTTTGCTGCTGGGCCTGGCCCATATCCATGGGCTCACGGGCCCCCATGAGAAACCTGCGCACTGAATGCGGTGGCAAGAGCAAACCAAAGCACTCTAACAAACTGCTTTTCCCGCACCCGCTCGCCCCGGTCAAAGCAATAATTTGCCCCGCCTGTAAGTCTAGCTCGGGCAGACTGATGCGGTAAGCTTGCTCGCCCTGACCACGCAAAAGCTCGAGCTGTCGTATTTGCAACATACTACGGCATCATTTCCAGTGGCACAGGATAGACATCTTCGCTAGCATCGGCATTTTCAGCCAGGGAAACCCAACGATCACTATCGGCGTTATAACGCTGATAATGGCGCAGCTTAACACCTAAATCACGCATAAAACGCTCTTGGCTTAATGCATCCCAACTGGCCCAGGTTTGCTCATCCAGTGATAAGACAGCGCTTTGATACGGTAAATCTTCTAGGTACTCACCCAGTATCCCCAGCTCAGCCAATTTAGTGCTGTCATCAGATTTAATTTTACTAGGATCGGTTCCCATCGTGGCCGCAACTGAGCGTAAGCGACTGAACATATCCGTGGGTGAAATCAAGCCTTCATTGGCCGCCTCAAGTATGCGTTTTACCACATCACTTAAGTCACTGAGCTGCGCCTTAGTGAGCAACACACGCACATCAGTGGTGGGCACGCTTTGACGCACTAAATCTCGATCGCTAATCCATGCTTCAAACACGGCAGGAGCCTGAGCACCACTGATTTTTCCTAAGTAGGCCAAACGCATGGCATGACCGATTTGCGCAGCGTCTTCCAACATCTGTTGGCTGACCTCGTCTTGCTCGGGCTGCGCTTTAGCATGCACCGCGCTCCCTACTGCATCTTCGCCTAAATACGCGGAGCGTACCTGCCCAGCAATAGCATCGGCCAAGCTACCTATCATGTGTTGATACTGCTTCACATCACCCGCATTTACGGGGTAATACAAGGAGGCATTAGTGCCGGCATAGGTAGAAAGATCACGATACTGGGCTTCGGCTTTAGCGTGATTAGTGGTGCCAGAAGGTGTTTTCAGATGCAGAGTGTATATCGCCACTCCAGGATTGGCCGCCTCAATACGTAACTGCGCGGCGTCCAAGCCCGTGGAGGAGTGCGGACTAGAGCCCTCTAGCGCACCAGCGTCCGTAATGAGCACAATATAACGCGCGCCAAAGCCAGACCAATCTACTTTATCAATTGCATGTAAGACCCCTGCATAGGCGTCTTCATCGTAGGCTACGGTGGACACGCTTGCCTGCTTGACCTCGGCCACTTTACTTAAGAAGTCAGCACCGTCTACCACTGTGTTAGGGTCTGCATACATACGGCTTACATACTCAACCCCAGGAGCGGCCTCGACACTAGAGCGGAACGCCACTAGGCCAAATTTCACCTGATTGCCCAGACCCTCTTGCTCAATTTTCTCATACACCTCGCGTATCGCCTTACGGGTGCTGTCAATGTAAGGATCCATAGAGATCGTGGTATCGATGACAAACACCACTGCAGCACTGAAAGCACTAATTTGTGCTGCCTTTTTTTCTTCTTCAGTTTGCTCTGGCTGCACAGGCTCTTGGCTGGTAGCTTCACTCACCGAGGCAATATTTAACACACGCGCTCGAAAGCCCGCATCCGTCATAATTTCTTCGCCCTGCAATACAGGCAACAGATAAAACTGCTGCTGCATATCGACGAATAACTCAGGTTCTTGCGCTAGCACCCCTTCTGCCTGGCCATTTTTTTTTAACTCTTGTCGCAATGGTGCTGCATATTCTGCTGGGTCAGGGGCATCTAGAATATCTTCTAAGGTTTCACGACTTTTGAAAAACAATAAACGATCACGATTAGCCGGATTAGTAAATGCCAGGGTTAGCTGCATTTTCCAATCTACGGTGCATGCTTGATCTAACCAACCTATGGTTTTTCCTAAGCTGTCTGGCCCCACCTTCAGCATATTTCGCCCTTCGGCCTCTTGGCGCTCATACACATACAAGCGGCTAAAAGCGGGAATCTGTTTACCACTGGTAGCGGTTGAGTCAGCACCTAATTGGCAGCTTGGCGTGGTTAGCACACGTTGGTACAAGGTTTGCTTGCCTTCTTGCAGCAAAGGGGCGGCAGCATGAGCTTGTAACGCTAACCCTGCTAGGCACACTGCTAGGGTCACTTTACCTAAGCGGTAGATCATTGAATTAACTCCTGCAAACGAGCCTTAGCGTCGGCATTCTCAGGCTGAGCCATCAATACCGTTTCATACCAATACGCAGCGGTAGCTGGATTGGCCTGAGTAAAACACTGCGTAGAACGCGCTTGAGCAGGGTCATACTCACGCGCGTATGCCAGCGCAATCGCGGCATCGCCAGCCTGTGCCTTATTGACGTATAAGCGTTGAGCGATCTCGCACTTGCCCGCTTGCTTAGCACGCCCGATCACCTCCAGCCATTGAGCCGAATCGTAATTTTCATTCACACACTCTTGCACAAACGTCAATTCCGCCATCGTTTGCATACGCTCAAGGGAGCACACGCCTGCCGGCTCTTTAGGAACATCAGCAAGGGGGGCCACCGGCTTGTCTTGGGATAACCAATAGGCAACGCCCCCAGCCGCGGCGGCAGCAAGGATGGCTAAGCCCACCCACAACCCCCATCGCGACCTGGTTTTAGTAGGGGCTTGTTGCACTGGAGGAGATGCTGGCGGCTCTACAATGGCCGGAATCTCAGGCTCTTCGACAGGTGCGACGATAGGCTCTACCACAGGCTCGGGTTCAGGGGCTGGCACTGGCTGGAGCTGTGGTTCTGGTTGGGGTTCTGGTTGATGCTGGCTGACGGGCGCCAGAACATGGACTGCCTCAGCTTGCTGGGCACCTGTGCCTGCCGCACTCGACAAGGCTAAGCCCAAGGGATTAAAGCTTAAGCCCCGCACTCCTACTACACTGCCCTGCTCATTGCGCAAGGCAATTCGCAAACCTGTTTCTTGCAATAAGATAGGATCCAGCACGCTGGCATCAATCAAGACGGCCACGCCACCTTCAAACTCTGTCCAGCCCTGCAACTGTAACCAGCAACTTTGGGCCCCCCAGCGACCATCTGCTTGTAAATAAGCATCAACATCTTTACGTTCGAGTTGAATCTGATAGTTCTGTACCCCAAGATGCTCACCATCGTAGGCCGACACACACAACCTGGCCTTGCCTGGCACACTAGGCTCTAAAGGTATTAATGAAAATCTTAACTTCATGTCAAACTCGCTGCACTAAAACACGCTAGGATTTCTCCCAAACGACTATTTTGCTCTAGACTCAACTCACGCCCTCCTTCATGCCCTGCATTATCTAGGGTCTGCTGGCATAATGCCTGAATCCAATCCTGTAAGTACTTTGTACCGTGGTCTTGCGGCGCCTCGGGCAAATAGGGGGTGCCATCCGGGGCGAAGCTACTTTGCACTGTAAATAAAGACTCATCCGCTGGCGATTTTTGATCTAAATAGCTGACAAAATTACTGAGAGTCATCGCCGCATAACGTCCCTGACGCTCTGCCATCACCGCCCTGCGTGCACCATGTTGGCGACGTCGTGTTAAGGCATCCAACAAGCGTTGTTGTAACTGCAGGCGATCAGCGGTGCTAATGATTTCTTCCACTAAAGCATTAAGCAGATCCTCGGGCATTTTTAAAACATTTTTATTCGCTGCACTGCCGGGTAACTGACGTAAATGCTTTAACCACTCTTGGTAGAGTCGATGCACGTACTGCTCTTCTACTGTGCTAATGGGAAAAGCCCCGTTTTGCTCATAAGAGTCATCATTGCTTTCACCGACACGCTGGTAAAGGTCGCATAAAAACTCTGCCGGCAAACTCAGATAGCGCAGCAGCTCGGCGAATATAGGCCTAAACGAAGGTAACTGTTGCTGAAACTGCGCCATGAGTTGTTGCTTTTGCTTGGCGTCGTCGTCTGCCCCCGACTTATACCAAGGCTGTAGAGCTTGATCAACAATATGATGGTAGGTGTTCGTAAACTGATCTTGAATACGCCCTAATTTGAAACTCACATCAGAAATCCCGGCTACGTAATCTCGAATGCGGCTCATGCCTCCATCGTTCAGAGCCATCATGGCATCCCATGCTTGGCTAGCATTTGCTATCCGTTTATTAATGTCAGCACTATTCACGAAATTTTGATGCAGAATCGTTAGCTTATGCTGATACTCAGAGCGCAGCCCTAGCTCTTTGTCATGGTTGTTCTGATCGACGTCAAACAATAAATGGGCCATGCCCGGTTTACGCACCAAGAACACATTATTTAAAGGCTGATGAGTAGACCAATTTTCGAGCCACTCATATTTCTCAAAATGCTCGGCAAAACACTTATAAAGATAATCACTCCAGGTAGTGCCAAAAAGGGATTCATCTTTCTTCAGATTTGACTCAAGCAGTTCATCAAAGCGCGTAGTCATCCACAGTAAGCCAGACTGACGCCGGCTACGTTCTTCGGGTGTAGCGCCTTGAGTCTGCTCAATCCAACGATTTAACTCTTCACCAAAGTTGGCTTCATTATTTGCATCGGCACGCAAACATAAAATCAAGCCGTTCATCTCTTGCCGGTCGGTATAGCGCTGAAATAAAAACGCGACCTTACCGCGTAGTATTAAACGCGATACCGGATTGCCTTGTTGCTCTCCCGATGAGTCCGCCTTAGCGAGCTCATCCATACTGCTGATACTCATTCGCGCCCGATAGCCGGGAAAATCCAAAAGATCAACCGTTTGTTCGGCGTCAGACCACGCCCCTGCTTCCAGAGGAAAGGTCAGCTCACGAGTAATAGCCGCTAAGTAACCCACTGTAATCGGAACGGCAGCCTGTAAACTACCCGACTCTGCCGCGCCCACCCAAGGACATACTGAAATACGTTTCTCGTGTGGGCTGCCTAAATGACGCAGGGTAGACACGGCCATAATATTATTATCTTGTGTCAGCACACCTTGCGCATTAGGGCTTACTAAGGCTGCCAGTGGCGCATACACTTTAGTGGGATGCCCCAGTTGATCCAGCATACTGGCAAGAGAAGCGTAAGCGTCGCTTAACTCGGCGATCTCGCCCCACAACGGTGAAAACAACTGGGCCCGATCTGCTTGGGTCAAATAAGGTGCCAAACGTAGGACGGCTGGCCAGTAATCTTGCTCAAGTATGTCTTTAACTTTGGGATAGTTGGTATTGATGTAATCCCATAACGACACACAATCGTCTGCACTCATGCCCGGATAAGGCTGGGCTTGGACTCGTGGCTGCGCTTGAGCGATAACTTGTCGTAGGCGTTTATCGCTAAGTTGGTAGGCGACTTTATTTTGGTCGAAGTCCATAAAGTAGGAGTTCGCCAAAATTTTAATAATATCGACTTCAGCAAATACCTGCAGTTCAACTGGAAAACCAGTAGGCCCAGCCTTGGCTAAGGGGCTGAAACGGGTGACCAAACCTGTGGATTCACTGCCCCCCACCGGGTTGATATGCTTCATGAAATCAATACGTTGCCCGTCGTAGGTGGTCTCCAGCAAGCCGTTTTCTCCGGCCGCCAAGCTGGAAATCAAGTAAGACTTACCCACCTGCGAAGCACCAAAAACACCGATGGTCATAGGTGTGACTGAGGCTTGGGCTAAACCATCGGCAATATTGCGTGCCCTACGCATGCGCAATATCAACTCATCTGCATCACGATTGAGGCGCTCGGAGCTAGCACGGGTGGACTCTAGCCACGCGATAGCTTGCCCGGCACCAGTGTGCAGATTATTCCAATCTGACTGCAAATTGCTTGCTTTAGGCGTTAAGTGACTCATTTTGCTACCACGCTCCCGCTGTCTAACCAGTACGGGCTATCGCCCAGGCTGGCGTCCAACATGGTGTTTAACTGAATTTTTACTAATGGCCCCAGTGGCCCCGAAAAATTGACTGCTTTGCTTTTAGCGATACGTAACTCATCGCTGACCACTTTGGGCTGTGAGGAGCGCTTCCCTCCCACCGCCAATGTCATTTCAATACCCGGGCTAGGATGATCGCTATTGGCCATACTGCGTCCAACCCCATCGTTAAGTAATAACAAATAAAGCGGCGACGCAGGCCAACGCTCGACATTTAATTGGCGATACCCTAAACGCATATTGCTACGCATGACAAAATGGAAGCCTCCACTGTCTTGATCCGACTTAGCGCTTTTGAGCTTCAGCACATGCTCACCCGTTTCTTCATCAAAGCCAAGAACATCGCTATAAATAACATCTGAGCTTTTGATCTGATTGGCCAAATCGATAGCGCCAATATGACGTAGCACCGACATAGGCTTGAGCTGCTTGACACGAAAATTAAAGCTGGGCACTTTCAAGTCGGCACTCAACAAGCACAGCATGGCACCAACAGAAGCCGTACTTTTTGGATCGCTGATGCGACCATTGTGATTGAATGGATACCAGCCACCCGTACGGTAATTTTGCATCGGCACGATACGGCTGGGCGAAGCTGGCAAGTACGAGCGTACATACGCTTGTACGCCAGGCAAACGGGACGGACGACCTGCCAATAAAATCACATCACATTGGTAATGGCTGAGCACTTCACATATAGCCCGCAAAGGGGTATTGATATTTAACTTGCCGGCCATAAAAGCCGCATGCAAGCTGGCTGGGTCAATTTTCATTGCCACCTGACTTATGTCAAATTTACAATCACGCCCCGTATGCAGGCGCAACTCTTGCATAACATAATCAATAACTTGCTGTGCTACTTTGGTTTTAGCCGGTGCTAGAGCGTGTTCGGCGCTATCGGCATCGTCTACGTCGTCTGCCGTATCCTCTGGTGCCTGAACGCTATCTGCGTCCGGCGCGCTCGCCACGGCCAAACCCTCGAACTCAAGTAAATCACCCCAACGCACACTGCGTGCCTGAGTACGCCCTTGTTCAGGCTCATACTCTTCATAGTGCTTTAACAAGGTCAGCCCTAGCGGTACAAACACCTGCAAAGTCAGTTGTTGTCGTAACACCTGCTTGCGTGCATCGTTGTTTTCCATACTGCAGATACGCGATAAGAAGGCCTCTACATCCTGCACATCTGCTTCACGCAACGCTAAGGTTAACGCACGTAATACATATTGCTGGATCACATCGAGCAATATGTCATCGCCGGCCACTTTGAAGCTATCGCGAAAGCGCTGCAAAGGATAAATCGTATCCGTACCTGCTCCACTCCCCAGCGCGGTCGCAGGGTCTTGATTAGGAGCTGTCAAACTATAGTCATTAATAACAATGTCCGTCGTCCCGCCACCAATATCGATGGTACCAACGGTCAACTTTTTACGTTCGACTTTATCTGGGCTGGCCATCAGGTCAAAAAACTCATCGGCATGGCCTGAGAAATTCTCGACAATTTCCGTGTACAAATACACCAGTTGGGAACATGTCGCCTCGTCCCACTCGACCCGGAAATTAGGCAAGGGCACATGCAACACGTCGCCAGAGCTAGGGTCAAACTTAAAGGGGTTTTCATCCCCTTCGTACCACTCCATACTTTTCCACAACAAACCCACCGCCTGGCCCAGGCGCTCTTGCAAAATGCTGCGCTCGGCCAACGGCATGCCCGGTGGCACCGTTAAGACAATATTGCGTAAAATTCTGGCTTTATTGGCATGTCCTTGGCGCATACGTTGCGCAGGACTATTAATTTGCAATAATGCCTGAGCCAGTGTTTCCACCAACATAAAGGTCATCAAAGAACTACGCGAATAGCAAGGTGAAAACACCGTGTCGCGGTCTTCTTCGTCTAAGGTATACAGAGCCTCGCCTTGATCATTCACCAACACGTTTAACGGCCTGGTATCAACAGGGCGCTCTACATCGGAGCGATCGAACAGATGGCTAAAACGCCAACCGTGCTGGTACTCGTTTTGATCCCACAAATAGCGTTTAGGGCTAGACAAGCCTGTTGTCCCCTCAGTACCCCGGCGCAAACTTGCTAGGCGTTCAGCCTCTTGGCCTACGCGTACCCACGATGGCCAAATAAAAGCATTAACATGACCGCTTTGCGCCAACCAATTACGCTTGCCAAAACTGGCTTGAGCGAACTCTACCCGGCTGACAAAGGCTTGGTTATAAACCTGCTCGGGCTGAGACAGATCACGCAACTGCAGGACATAGTTTTGCCTTAACGCCGTGTTGTCTTGCTTGTGATCCTCGACCACAATACCGCAAGTACGTGAGTTGCCTACATCAAGCACTAAGTCCACAGGAATAAGCTGATCATCTTGCCAATCAACCTTACGTACCTGAACCATGGGCAACTGCACATAAGGCTTGCTGCGCTTCGTATCAATGTCATGCACTGGCGCAAACAGGCGCAACAGCGCTAGGTAGTACAAACGGGCTGACTGTACCGCGTCCACCTCGTAACCTAACTCTAGGCGACGCACTTTATTAGGATTTTCCTCGTACAGATCTTTCAGCCAACTTTGCACCCAGTCTTTATCTAGGAACCACTGCATTTGGGCTGAGTCACACGCCAAATGAAACAAACGCCCTAACGAGGAATCTTGCGGCCCGGGTGCCAAGTAGGCCATATTTTGGCGTTCGGGTAAGCTACGTGTGTCGAAAGCAAATGTAATGCGATGAGTATTACCATCTGTATCGGTTTTTTCCAGACGCACAATACGCAACAAGCACCAACTGGAAGGCCCCTCTCCGTACGTGCTGGGGGGATTGAGCCATAAAAAAGGCACAGGCAGCCACTGCCCATCAAACAGATCTAGACTGGTAGCCAGACCCACATCCAGCTCAAACCAACCGTTGGCATCTTGGTAATACTCAACCGCTTGCCCTTTAGGCCCCTGATAAAACAAACCCTCTTCGTCGTCTTGAGCAGTTTGCCCTTCTAAGCCTTTTTTCAGTCCTTCACACAACGCATGCCATTGCATGCCATTGGGCGTAGCAAACTCAACGCGCAAATCTTTCAGCGGCCTTTTCTGGCCCTCTGGGATAGCGTGTACATTCACGCCAAAATCGAGAAATTGCACTCCGGTGTCTGCGATTAAAGACACCACTTCATCGTAATTGCTTAACTCAGGCAACATAACATTTATCCGTCCAGTTAATCCGTCTGATGCAAGGCCAGAGGAAATTCTTTATCGCCATATACACCAGCACAACGGGCTGCACCCGCCTGACCGGTGGGCTCACAACGTATTTGCGGCATGTCGTAAGTGCCCGCATCCGAACACTTTGCTGCAGCCTGGTTATCGATCATGAGCTGGCCGCTATTGAGCGCTGCCTGCACAGGGGCTGTGCATTCCACCCCATCGCCCCGCTTTAACGTAACAGAGCCTTGGCCTTTCTCAAAACCATAGCTTAACTGGACAGGCTTACCCGTGCGGCTATCTTGCACGCCCATATTCGCGGTCCAGTTGCCATTTAAGAAGTCAACGGCACCGGTATTCATTGCCGCTGGAGGTATTTGTAAGGCAGGCCCTGTTGAAATGCTAGGCGGCGTGGGGGCGCTGGGCGCAGCAGAAATAAGTGGCGGCTCAAGACCGGTTTGGCCTGGTGACTCGCCGCTCAACTCTGGCTGAGCGGCCATAGGGGGCATAGGGGGCATATTTTCCCCCTGCCCTTCTAGCACCGGAGGCTCAACTGCCAAGTCTGGGGCAACCGGTAGCTCTGGAGCCGTTAAGTCGTTCAACGCTGGCATTTGAGGATCCACCCCCAAATTAGGCAAGCCTACACTGGGAAGCCCCCCGCCAGTGAGGTTGACCTCTGGAAGAGACGGCAGGGATACCTGAGGCGTGTTCACCGATGGTAGCGAAACATTACCCCAAGGCTTAGAGAACCAAGAGAGTGTCCAACTAGGCAGACTGATACTGGGCAAACCTGCTGGCAAATTGGGCTGACTGCACCAACGCAAACCAAATAACAATAACGCTAAAGCCAAGGCAGCTAATAACAAACGCCACCAGTTTCTGCCCCACCAACTTGTAGAGGACACCTGCGTCACAACAGGTGGGACTGGTGGAGGTACAACCGCAGCCCCGGACGCCGGCGCTGCGGGAGGGGCGGCGATACGCGGTCGTAGACAAAGCAAAGGATCGGGAGCGGGTTTAGCGTTATGGTGCACAAAGCCCCAAAAGGTAACAACCGGCTTGCCCCCAACTAAGTAAACATAGTTTTCATCGGGAAACTGTAATACATGGTGGAAAAGCTTGTAGAACACGACACGTTCGCTGTCTGCTCCACGACTTTGCCCCTCTAGGGAGACGCTACGCACTTCTTCTTGTAAACGTTCCAATTGGGCCGTTGCCTGCGCCCTTTCCTCTTCTGTGGCTGCGGTCCAGGCAACCACATGCCCTGGTATGGGGCTATACCAATCTAAGTTCGTACCTTGCTCGTTGGTCTCGGGCACCGCTAGATGCTCCGCGCTGGCAGGGTTTACCTGCCTTCGTAAGGTGTCACGCAACTGATCAGCTAAACGATATACGGAACGCCCACCCTCCCCCAGGCTTAGCAGCGAATCTACCTGACCACTGCGCAATAACACACCCCGTTTCATATAAGATCCATGCGTGCAAAAAAGTTACATATTAACTCAGATGTGAGACCCGATGAGTATCAAGAACCAATCAGACAACTATTAGAAATACCTTGCCTCGACGTAATAAGCCGTTACTGACGACTTAGGCACTATTTAAAGCAACAATTGATATTCAGATGGCGTAAGGGCATTACCCCAACTGTCTTTATCTAAACTTGCCCTAATACGCGCCACGGCCTGACTTCGCAGTTGCGAGACACGCCCTTCCGTTACCCCTAGCACTAAGGCAATTTCCTTTTGATTTAAATCCTTCTCAAACTGCAAAGACAATAAAAGCTTTTCTCGTTCGGGTAAGGCTTCAATAGCCGCCACTAAAGCAGCACGCAAGCCATGCGAAAGCAATTGATCCAATGGATTTAACAAAGGCGTGCTGTGGCTAGTTTCTTGATCTAGATAAGCGAGCACATCTTGACGGTCGGCATCAACTGGCCCGGTCAGGTCCTCGTAGTGGACCACTTGCACACCTACAGCCTCTTCGAGCAATAAGTGGTATTGATCTAAAGGCAGATCAAGCTCAGCAGCAATTTCTGATTCAGCAGGCTCACGCAACAAGCGTTGCCGGAGCGTTTGAATCGCCTTGTCAATTTGGCGACTTTTACTGCGCACGCTACGCGGGAGCCAATCTTGGCTGCGTAACTCGTCTAACATCGCCCCCCGAATACGAGTAATGGCGTAGGTTTCAAATTGCGCCTGCACTAAGACTTGATAGCGCCGAACAGCGTCAAGCAAACCCATCATGCCGGCCTGAATCAAATCGTCCAGTTCGACACTTGCAGGCAGACGCGACACCAGTTGCAACGCCTGGCGACGCACTAGTGGAGCATATTGCTCGACCAGAGAGTCTTCAGTACGGGACATAGGTCATGGAGTTCCGGAAGATAGTTATTTTCTCGACTATTGTGCTTGAACCACGCTGCAGCCATAGCGTGGAGATGAACCGGATAAAACACCCTGTTTTCGCTATTAAAGAAAAAAACACGCTTAGCCACGGAAAAAATTAAAGTAAACGTCAATTACGCCGTTACTAAAACTCAGAGAAGGCCTGACTCGCAGTGCTGCACTGTCTACACGGGCCATATACAACGCGTAACGTACGCATGGAGCCCTTTCATGATTACACCCGTTAATGGCCCTCAAGCCTCGCTTGAGCCAATACAGGCCCACACTGACGCCCCTGGGCAGCACCTCCCTATCAACGCCGCCACAAAGGTTACTCCCACCAGCGCCAGCGATACCCAAAACCAGCTCGACAAACGCTGGCCAGAAAAAAATCCAGCAAGCTCTTGGGAAATCAACTCCATTGATCAGGTGCTAAAAAACCTTAATAGTTCTATGGATGCATGGGCTACAGGCATGCGTTTCGATATGGACGAAGACGCACAACGGCTGGTGGTATCCATCATCGACAACACCACTGGCGAGGTACTACGCACCGTCCCCTCTGATGCCGTCATTCAAATCGCCAAAATGATTGTTCAACTACAAGGGCAAACCGTTAACGTTCAGGCATAAAGCAAAACAGACCTACATTAGCGGCTTAGACAAACGCTTTACTTCATTCCAGCTCGCGGCACAATAACTGAAACTCAGGAGTATTACATGGCTATTTCCTCCATTGGCATAGGCTCGGGACTTAAAGTCGACGACATTTTGTCGGAATTACGCAAGGTGGAAAACCAGTCCTTACAATTGGTTCAAAACCGGCAAATCGAGAATACGCAACGCATTTCCGCTTACAGCAAGCTAAAAAGCACCATAGAAAACCTGCAAAAAGCGGGTAAAGCGCTTAATAACCCAGACACTTACGGTGCTGTAAAAGTAAGCAGTAGCAACGAGCTCGTGTCAGCCACTGGCACAGCGAAAGCCAGTCCGGGAAAATACACCCTGAACATTGAGTCTATTGCCACCTCACAAACTTTATTGGCCAAGGGCCAAGAAAGCCGCACCGAGGCCATCGGATCCAACGGTAGTATTACCATCACTCTGGCTGACGGCAAAGCACATACCATTGATCTCGAGGGCAAAGACACCTCGCTTGAAGGCATTATGCGCGCCATTAACGCCGACAACAAAGCCGGTGTTAGCGCCACACTCATTAACGACGGCGGCAGCCAGCCACATCGTCTATTGCTCACCGCTAACGACACAGGGTCGCAAGCCAGTGTTGCCAGCATACAAGTTCAGGGCAATGAAGCGCTGGCGCAGTTCTTGGATTTTTCTGACTCCGAGCCAAATGTGGCCATAAGCGCCACTGCAGCAAAAAATGCCGTTATTACTATTAACGACATCCCTATCACCCAGCAAGGCAATGTTCTGAAAGACACCATAGAAGGGCTCAGCATAGACATTAGCAAGGGTAAAATAGGCGAACAAACCACGCTTACAGTTAGCCGCGATGACAGCGCTGCTAGCAAAGCGATCAAAGACTTTGTCACTGCTTACAATACATTAAATGCCACCACCCGAGAACTGACGCGCTATGACGTAGATGCGCAAAAAGGGGCAGCACTCACCGGCGACTCAATGGTTCGTCGGGTGCAAAGCAGTATGCATCAAGCACTAGGCTTTGCCACCAATGAAGGCGACATACGCACCCTTAGTCAATTAGGTATCAAGACAGACCCCAACACGGGCGAAATGAGCATCGATGACGAAAAGCTCAGCGCCGGGATACGTGACCATCTTGAAGACGTCAAGCGCCTATTTGCTGGCGAAAACGCATTAGGCGCACGCCTAGACGAGGCGGGTAAGCTCTATACCAAAAAAGGCGGCTTTATTGATAACGCCATAGAGGGTGCTACACGCACCGACAAACTGCTGCAAGATCAATACGAGTCCACCGAGCTACACATCAATACGCGTTTGGAAGCTTATCGCAAGCAATTTAGCCAGCTCGATACCATGATGACCCAAATGCAAGGTATTAGCTCCTACCTCACACAGCAACTTAGCATGCTGTCCAATCTCAACAATAGTAATAAGTAACATCATGTCTTATGCCGCTCCTTCTCGCCGTTACGCCCAACGCTCTGTTGGCAGCTACGCCCAAGTAGGCGTAGAAACTGAAGTTCTGAGTGCCAGCCCAGAGCACCTCATTACGCTCCTATTTAACGGCGCAAGGGCGGCTATATTGCAAGCCAAACTTCATATGCAGCAAAATAATATTGCGGCACGTGGTCAGGCTATATCCAAAGCCATAGACATCGTTGACACCGGCCTGAAAATGGCAGTAGACAAAGAAAAAGGGGGCGAGCTGGCCAATAACCTCATTACCGTCTACGACATCATTATTCAAAATTTAATGCTTGCCAACTTACACAATGATGGCGAAAAGCTAAATTTGGCTGAGCGACTGCTCCACGATATTAGCGACGCCTGGAAAACCAGTGTAGATATCAAGCGCCCAAGCAGCACTTAATACTCAATTACACAATTTTTATTTCAAACTATTGATATTCTATTTTCAGTGTCACAGTGGGTACCACAATGAGCCATCCATCTAATCCTGTACTTGAGCAATACCAACTAATTGCCCACATCACCCGCAATATGTTGCAATTAGCCCAAAACAATCAATGGCCAGAGGTCATGACTCAATGTGAGTCATATATTCAGGCAGTGCATGGTTTAAAGCAAATGGATACCTTAAGCCTTCAAGACCGGCAAGCTCGGCGTGAACTGCTGACTAGAATATTGGCCGATGACGCCGCCATCCGTAATCTGGCCACCCCCGAAATGGGACGACTCGCGCATTTAATGGGCAATATGAAGCGCCAACAAAATGTACTAGAAACCTATTACACTTCGCATAAAGTGCCCGTATGAGCATCGGCGGCCCCTCGTCCTTAGGCACTTTATTAATACAACGCCTAGATGCCGTATTGGGCCTACATACCTCGCAGCAAACGAACTTAGCGAACGGCGCACGCGCCGATGCCGTCAGCCAGGCACGGCAAGCGGGCCGTCCTGAAAGGGCAGAAAACACGGCAACACGCAGTACTCGGCAATCAGTCGATAACGTTCAGGCACAACAACAACCAGCCAAAGGTCGAATCGGCACAGCGCCAAGTACCGCTGCCAATCCAGCCGCTTCTGCCGCCCAAGGCCGCGGGCCATCGTCCACCTCTACCACCTTAGGGCGTACCGCCCAGCTCATTTTAACCCTGCTGGATCAATATCCGGGGCCAGCCCCTGCGATACAAGGAAGGCAGGTTTTATTGCCTTCGTTACCTCCAGCGCCCCCACCACAAACGGCCGCCTCGCCGCAAGGCTCCTCTACTCCTGAGACTGCCTCCCCCGAGCCCAGTGCTCACCGTCACCTCAATACGTCGCGCCCTGCTCTACCTGACCTGCTACAAGCCGCCGTGCAAAGCTTACCCAAAAAAAGCCAAGCGTTACTGCAAACCGCACAAACTCAACCGAATGCACCCTCGGCGCTAGCCCAATACCTCTCCTTAGCGTTGCAACATAGCACCCAACAAAGCGGTTTGTTTTATGAGTCTCATCTAGCGCAGTGGACTTCAGGCCAGCATGACCTTACCCTGCTAAAACAAGAGCCCCAAAATCAGCCATCCCCCTCTCAACATGCCCATGAGCCGCTAAAGGCTACCCACGCACCAGAGTCGCATCATCTACTGATACGACAGCAGTTGGAAACCCTTGGAACACAAAGCTTCACCTGGTCTGGACAAGCGTGGCAAGACTGCGAGCTAGAATGGACAGTACAAAAGTACCCCGATCACGACCCCAGCGCGGCAGCAGAGCACTGGCATAGCAACCTTACCTTGCACTTACCCACACTAGGAACGGTTCAACTCAAAATTCAACTCAATCAACAACAACTACAAGTTGATATACAAAGTGCCGAGCAAGCTGACTTCTTGCGTGCTCACAGCGAATTAGTCAAACAGCGCCTACACCATATAGGCATGCATCTTAGCCAACTCCATATTCAAGACTCAGCGACTAACTCGCACGAAAACCCCGATGTCGAAACCTAAATCCGAACACACTCCTGTACGACAACAGGCTGTCGCGCTGCGCTATGACAACCAAGATGCTGCTCCGATAGTCATTGCCAAAGCCTACGGCACCTTAGCAGAAAACATTATTCGCACAGCCAAAGAACACGGCCTTTATGTCCATGAGTCCCCAGAACTATTGTCTTTACTGATGCAAGTAGACTTAGATCAGCAAATTCCGCCCCAACTTTATCAAGTCATCGCGGAACTGCTAGCGTGGCTCTATGCATTAGAAACCCTCCATCCCAACACGCAACTCAGTTTAGACAGCTTGGCCAAGAAACCTTCAGCTTAAGTTCACCGTCTGTTTGAACATAATCGACGAAAAGCCCCCTTTTTCCACCATAGATAGGTGTCTTGCCAACCAGCATAAACCGTTACATTAGGCATCAGCATAGGAGCTAAGCGCGCTGCTTGCTCCCTTCCGTCTAATTGGCAGGCTAACTATGTCTATTCATTCGCTTTCAAGTATAGAAACCGTTTTGGCTCAAATGCGTCAGGTGGCGCACACGGCGGGCCTGCAAAAAATTGAAGTAAACGCAACGCACGCACCAGATGGGGGCGGCTTTGCCACAGAATTAGCGCGCTCGCTCAAACGTGTTTCACAAGCCCAAAACATGGCTAATACGCAAGCGCAAGCATTTGAAATGGGAACACCAGGTGTGGCTCTTAACGATGTCATGATTGACCTACAAAAAGCCAGCATTGCTTTTCAAACTAGCGTTCAAGTCCGTAATCGTCTTGTGGCCGCCTACCAGGAAATTGCCAACATGGCTGTTTAGCCTCTGTACTCTTACCGTGTCTTGTTCGAGTTTATTTCATCCAGCTTACGCTTTGGCATTTAACAACGGCCAGGCTACTTCTATCGTTTGCATGCATACCCTAGTCATGCTTTACCGAGGTCACCCATGAGTCAGACAGCAGAATTGCTGACCAAAGTACCCGGCTACGAGTACTTTCGCGCGCTGCCAAAAACAGCCCTATTGGGCTTGGCCGCTACCGTACTTGCAGCTATTTTTGCCCTACTGCTCTGGAGCCGCGGCCCTACGTATCAGGTGCTTTTTTCTAATATCGATGACCGGGACGGCGGCGCTATTGTCACGGCCTTAGGGCAAATGAACGTGCCCTACCAGTTTGGCGCTAACGGCTCTTCTATTCTCGTTCCCCAAGACCGTGTCCACGAAGCACGTATGAGCCTTGCCGGCCAAGGTTTGCCACGGGCAGGCAATGCAGGCTTTGAGCTACTTGACCAAAGTCGCTTCGGTGCCAGTCAGTTCACCGAACAAGTTACTTACCAGCGGGCACTTGAGGGCGAGTTGGCTAACTCCATCAAAGCCGTACACGCAGTACAAGAAGCACGCGTACATTTAGCCGTACCACGCGAAACCTTGTTTGTGCGCGACCGACAAGCCCCTACTGCATCCGTAGTACTCACTTTATTTCCTGGCAGAACGCTGGCCGAGGGGCAAGTCGATGCCATCACTTGGTTAATCTCATCCAGCGTTCCAAACCTTACCGCCGACAAAGTCTCTGTCATTGACCAACAAGGCCGTTTACTCACCGCTCCTTTGGGCGAAGCCGGAGTAGACAATCAACAACGAAACTTTGTGAACGACATAGAACATCGTTCAGTACAGCGTATTCTGACTTTGCTCAACCCACTAGTCGGCGCAGGCAATGTCCGCGCGCAGGTCAGCGCAGAGGTGGACTTCTCACGCCGCGAACAAACGTCGGAAGTCTACAAGCCCAACCAGCTTCCCGGGCAGGCAGCCATACGCAGCCAGCAAACTAGCTCATCCCTACAGCATAATGTGCAACCTGCCGAAGGGGTTCCCGGTGCACTGAGCAATCAGCCCCCCGCTCCAGCAACGGCCAATATTGTTAATCCACCGCCCCCCCCCAATACAGTTCCTGTCAATAATGCGAACCCATCCACCACTCCGGTTACTGACCCCGGCCTACAAGCCCTAGAGGAGCAAAGCCGCCTGCTACAGGGTAGTGGGAACGCTCGCAATGACAACACAGTGAACTACGAGGTGGATCGCACGATCAGTCATGTCAAGGGGCCTGCGGGGGAACTCAAACGTCTAGCTGTCGCCGTTGTCATTAACTACAAAGAGCAAGAAACCGAACCCGAAGCGCTCTCTACCGATGAGCTGGACAACATCCGCGAATTGGTTAAACAAGCGGTAGGCTTTAATGTCGAGCGTGGTGACACCATCAGCGTGGTCAACGGCATATTCAATGAGCAGCGCGAGCGTAGCCTGCCTTTCTGGAAAAATCCTGAATACATCGAGCTGGCGATGGATATCATTAAATACCTAGTGTTCGCGTTTATTTTGTTCTTAGCCTGGCGCATTATGATCAACCCTATCATTCAAGGGTTAATTCAGGCCAAAGCCGAGGCCGACGCACGCCAAGAAGCTAAAAATGAAATAAAAGAACGCGCGCAAGCCGAAGAGCTTAAGCACCAAATGATCAGTCGCTATGAAGATAATCTCACCACGGCGCGAGGTATGGCTGACAAAGACCCACGCGCTGTAGCCATGGTGCTGCGCTCCTGGATCAACAATAAAGATGAAAAAAATGTCAACGGATAAACCAGAAAATCTGCTTGAGCGCAGTGCTGTCTTAATGATGGCGCTAGGAGAAGATGCCGCAGCCGAAGTTTTCCGCTACCTTAGCCCACGAGAAGTCCAGCAGTTGAGTACCGCTATGGCAGGGTTAAAACAACTAACCCGTGCCGATATGGAAGCCGCACTCGAAAGCTTTCGCGAAGAAGCCGAGCAGTTTATGGCGGTTAACGTCGACACAAATGCCTACATACGCTCAGTGCTTAATAAAGCGCTGGGTACAGACCGTGCAGCCGGGCTGATCGAAGACATCCTTGACGCAACCCAAGGTACCAGCAGCGGTATTGATGCTTTAAATTGGCTCGATGCCTCCAGTGTGGCTGAGCTTATCGCCGATGAACACCCGCAAATCATTGCTACTATTTTGGTCCACCTTGAGCGTGATCGCGCGGCCGACATCCTAACCTTTATTCCTGAGCGCTTACGCGACGATGTGATTCTGCGCATCGCCACCTTTGGTGGCGTACAACCGGCTGCACTCACTGAACTCACCGAAGTGCTTAACTCCATGCTATCTGGTCAAGGCGCTAAACGCAGCAAAATGGGGGGGCCACGTACGGCAGCAGAAATGCTGAACTACATGAATGCCAGCCAAGAAGAGTCCATTTTGGGAAGTTTACGCAATATGGATGCCGATTTGACTCAGCGCATCGTCGAGGAAATGTTCGTATTCGAGAACTTGGCCGATGTCGAAGACACAGCCATCCAATTATTGCTCAAAGAGGTTGAAACCACCGCGCTTACCGTGGCACTCAAGGGCGCACCGGAAGAATTACGCGAGAAATTCTTCCGCAACATGTCGAACCGGGCTGCTGAGATGTTACGCGAAGACATCGAGGCACAAGGCCCGATACGCATGTCTAAAGTAGAACAAGAACAAAAAGAAATCGTCCAAGTGGCACGCCGTCTTGCCGAAGCAGGTCAAATCACCCTAGGAGCCATGAGCGGGGACGAATATGTCTAATCGCCTCAGTGCTTACAAGGCGATGCAATCAGACTGGCATCGCTGGGAGATGCAAGACTTAGACGAGTCCAAAGCGCTCACACCCGAGGCTACTATTGAGCCAATTCCTACACCTGAGGAACTGGCTGCGCAAGCTAAGGCTCAGCTCGAACAAGCACAAGCCGATGGCCACCACGAGGGCTACCAGCTCGGACAGCAGCAAGGCTATCAAAGTGGTTACGACAAAGGGCAAGCTGAGGGCTATGCTGCTGGCCAAACAGCAGGCTATCAAGCAGGAATGGACGATGCTCAAGCGCAATTAGCGAGCCACAAAGCGCTTTTCGAACAATTGACGCTGCGGTGCAGTGAGTCAATTGGCGAGCTGAACGAAAGCATGGGTCAGGCTCTTATACGCTTAGCGATTGATATCGCGGAACATGTTTTAGCGGACACGATCACCCTACGCCCCGAATCCATATTGGGAATCGTCCATCAAGTTCTTCACCAAGATCCCACTGACCAAAGTCTACTGACCCTAGTGCTGCATCCTGATGACCTAGATATTGTTAAACAATACCTGCAGGAGCAAGTTGATACACGTCCCTGGCGCTTGCAAGCAGATGCACAATTGCAGCGAGGCGATTGTATTGCTCGCTCTGCCTATGGCGACATTGATGCCACCTTACGCACCCGTTGGCGGCGTAGTATCGGGGCGTTAGCGCAGACTCCCCCGATACAAAACAGCACTTGCTCTAGCGGCTCCAGTTCTCTGTCGCATGGATAAACACGGCTACTGCCCCTCTATGCCCATAGAGCAACGCTGGCAAAGCCAATTGCTCGCTGCGGCACAGCGCTTGCATGCTGTCTCCCCCATCCTGCAAGGTGGACGCATTGTGCGTGCTACGGGCCTAGTGCTTCAAGCGACTGGTTTACGCCTGCCCGTGGGCGCCGCATGCAAAATCGAAATTTCTGCTGCACAAGAGCTTTGGGCAGAGGCCGAAGTCGTGGGCTTTGAAGGGAACTCTTTGTACCTTATGCCCCAAAGCGAAATCTCGGGTCTTACTCCCGGAGCAAGGGTATTACCTTTAGAAAATGAAGTACTTCCACCGGTACCATTACCTTGCTCAGCCTTACGAGATACGCCGTTACAACAAGCGCGTGCGCGTCAATTACCTGTGGGTATGGGGCTACTCGGGCGGGTTCTAGACGGAGCCGGCCGCCCTCTGGATGACCTAGGCCCACTACAAAACACTGAGACGCAATCACTGATGGGCCCTAGCATTAACCCATTACAACGGGCCCCCATTGATACCGTACTCGATGTCGGAGTCCGAGCGATCAACGGCCTACTCACCGTAGGCAGGGGGCAGCGCATGGGGCTGTTTGCTGGCTCGGGGGTAGGAAAAAGCGTACTGCTTGGCATGATGGCCCGGTACACCCAAGCCGATGTGATCGTGGTAGGCCTGATTGGTGAGCGAGGCCGAGAAGTCAAAGAGTTTATCGAGCACAATCTTGGGCAAGAGGGGCTACAGCGCTCGGTGGTCGTTGCCGCACCCGCTGACGTGTCACCGTCCTTACGCCTTCAAGGGGCCGTATACGCTACTCGGTTAGCGGAGTATTTCCGTGATCAAGGCAAACATGTCTTGCTTATCATGGACTCACTGACTCGGTATGCCATGGCACAGCGAGAAATCGCCCTAGCCATAGGTGAACCACCGGCAACCAAAGGATACCCCCCATCCGTTTTTGCTAAGCTTCCCGCCTTGGTCGAACGAGCAGGCAACGGTGCCGTCAACGATAACGGCGAAGCAGGCTCGATTACCGCTTTCTATACGGTGCTAACCGAAGGCGACGACCAACAAGACCCTATTGCCGACTCCGCACGAGCCATCTTAGATGGCCACGTTGTACTTAGCCGCAGTTTGGCAGAAACCGGACATTATCCAGCCATCGATATCGAAGCCTCTATTTCACGTGTCATGTCTAGCATCGTAGAGCAGGACCAACTGCGTTTAGTGCACCGTTTTAAAGGCTTGCTCTCTAGCTATCAACGGAACCGAGATCTTATTGCCGTGGGTGCCTACAGCAAAGGCAACGACGCTCGTATTGATGAAGCAATCGAACGCTATCCTTGGTTAGAAGCCTATTTGCAACAAGATATGCACGCACGCGTCGATGTCCCTCGAGCGCAACAAGAGTTACAGGCCATTCTAGGTAAAGGAGTCTAATATGAAACCCAGCAACTCGTTAGATTTACTGGTAGATTTAGGCCAAAACCATTTAGAACAAGCCGGTCAGCAACTTCATAGCATCAGCAGTCAACAGCGGGCAGCAGCAGAACAATTGGAAATGTTGCAGGGCTACCGCCAAGATTACGCCCAGCGTTTACTGGAAGCCGGCCGAACTGGTTTGACTATGTCGAATTACCATAATTTTGTACGCTTTATCGCCACATTGGATGAGGCCATTCAGCAGCAAAATAAGATACTCCAGAAACTGGACGATAAAGTATCGGCCAGTCGCGACAATTGGAACGAAAAACGTGTGCGCGTGAACGCCTACGAAACCTTAGTCGAACGCCGCCAGTACCGTGCTCTGAAAGAACAAGCACGTCAAGAACAAATTCAAACCGATGAAATTTCTGCCCGCCTGTACGCCAAAGCGCAAGGCACATACTAAAGGAGTCAGTCGTGAGCAGCCCATTAGTTCTTACCGCTACCTTAGCCTCTGGTGCTAACACACGCACGGCCCCGTCTGACAGTACCCCACACAATACTGACATAAGCCCCAACTCCCCCTTTGCGGGCTTATTGCAGGTTTATAGTCATTTACAGCAAAATACCGAATTGCCTGCACAAGAACTAACTAAAGCGGTTAAGGCTTTAGTGGCAGGAAAAAAACTTACCCCCGATGACGCCATAGAATCCCCCCATGTCACTCAGACCAATAAGCCCGAGGACACCCCACAAGCAGTCATCGATGATAACTCTGACAATGAAAAAGAAGGCGCACTGCCCCTATTAGCTTTACAGATTTTGCACGAGGCTAAAGCACTACAGCCAAGCTCCCTCCCAAAAACAGATCATACAAAAGCGCTTGCGGCCCCAGACCTACCCTTGGCTAGGGCAATCGACAAACATGCGGCTGCCCAGCCCGTAAACAGCACTACTATCCGCCCAGACTTCGAACCCGACCTAGCAAACACGCCAAGCAACAACAAAAAAACCGTGCCCAGCGCCTCGAAAGAGCCAAGTACAAAACCACTCGCGACCTCTCTGATCAACGTAAGCGCTCACTCCAACCTGCCTGCTACAAACAGCCAGCAGTCTACAAACGTAAGCGCTGAACAAGTCGTGCTCCAAACGTCTGCCGCCCCTGAGCCAATCGCCTCCCACCCTGCTCTGAACGTACAGACGAACAACGCAATCAGTACTAGTCCCGTAACGCCCCCCTCTGCCGCCCCTATCCAAGATGCTATAAACCTTCAAAAACCAGGGTGGACACAGCAGTTAGGCCAACATTTTATTAAGCTCGTCACCCAAGACAACCACTCATGGCAATCGGCTGAAATTCGCCTTGATCCGCCCGAACTAGGTCCGCTACGCATCAGCTTGCATGTACAAGACGGCATTGCACACGCGTTAATTAGCTCGCCCCATGCTTTGGTGCGTCAAACCATAGAACAGTCATTAAGCCAACTGCAACAGCAGTTGGCCGACAATGGCCTCAGTTTGGGCCAAGCCAACGTCAGTGACCAAAGCAATACCGAGCAGTTTCAACAGTCCCTCGCCGAGTTTGCCCAGCAAACAGGTCAACGCAACAGCATGTCAGTGGGCGCGGCCTCTACACAGCTAGCAGAGCAAGTAGCGCTAACGCCACAACGAACCCTCGCCGTAGATGCCTTGGTTGACACCTATGCCTAAGTCAACGCTCTATCACTTAACCCTGCAAACACATGCACTCAGACACAATGGACAGATCTACCAAGAAAAGTCCGCCCTATTCTGCGCGTCCGATTGCGAGTCCTTCAGGCATAATTAAGCCGTTGTGGCTATTCAACCCATTACTTTCAGTTAATGTTAACTGTTCACATTTGATTGCCTAAAAGTCTCATGGCTGCTAAATCCAGATTTGCGCGCTTTGCTATTAACCTCTTGGTGGTGTTACTGATCATTTTGATCAGTGTGGGCGTTACCCTATACTACTCTTGGAAACAAGATAGTCGCCCCAGTTGGGCTACATGGGGACAATCGTCAGCACAAGCCTCTGTAGCAAATCCTCTGCCCGCGGCCCCACCGCCAAACACAGAAAAGCCCATTTTCGCCGGGCTTGAACCTTTTACGGTAACGCTGAATGAACACGGTAGAGCGCGGATTCTTTACGTAGGTATCAGCCTGCAAGTGCCCGACGACAACTCACGCAAAATAATCCAAGAGTTCATGCCGGTAGTCCGAGATCGTGTTTTACAAATTTTGGCTGAGCAAATTCCCAGTCGCATTCAAACTCCTGAAGGACGGGAAGACTTAGTACACAGCCTTAGCAAAGGGCTACAAACTCCCTACGAACCTACAAACGTAGCACCACGTATTAACAATGTGTTGTTCACGGCTTTTGTGATCCAATAATGTCGTATCAAAGCTTCCTATCTCAGGACGAAGTTGATGCTCTACTCGCTGGGGTTACCGGTGAAGGTGTAGATGCCAAACCACGCATAGAAAACAATAGCGGGGTACGCGCCTACGATCTCACCTCGCCTGATCGCGTAGTACGCCATCGTATGCAAACGCTGGAGCTCATCAACGAGCGCTTTGCTAGACGATTGCGCAGCACCATGCTCAGCTTCATGCGTCGTAATGCGGATATCACTGTCGGGGCGATTAAAATTCAGAAATACTCGGATTTTGAGCGCAACCTGCCCGTCCCCAGCAACCTAAATATGGTAGGGCTGAAACCCCTACGTGGCGTTTCCCTCTTTACCTTTGACCCAAATCTGGTTTTTCTCATTATTGATAGCCTATTTGGGGGGCATGGTCGTTATAACACGCGCATTGAGGGGCGTGACTTCACTACCACCGAGCAACGTATTATTCAGCGTTTGCTAACCCTTACCCTCGACAGCTACTGCCAAGCTTGGGAAACCGCCTACCCCCTAGAAGCTGAGTATATACGCTCAGAAATGCATACCAAGTTTGCCAGTATTAGCAGCGGTAACGATATCGTTGTGGTCAGCTCGTTTAATATCGAGTTCGGCTCTCAAGGCGGCAATTTAAACATTTGCCTCCCGTACTCCATGATAGAACCGGTACGCGACATACTAACGCGCCCTCTACAAGATAAAAGCGCCGGTGCCATTGACCAGCGTTGGATACATCAACTGTCACGCCAAGTACGAAGTGCTGAAGTCGAACTCATTGCAGACTTCCAACACCTAGACATGACTATTGCACAGCTATTACGCTTACGTGTGAACGATATTCTACCCATAGAAATTCCAGAAACCGTCCAAGCACACGTAGATGGTGTACCCGTACTAGAGTGTCTTTATGGCACCTCCAATGGTCGCTATGCTTTACGCGTACAAGATATCCTCACCACCAATGAATCTGACATTCCACAAGGTACCTGAACATGACTGATCCCCAGATTCCTAACGACGATCAGCACACTCCGGCTGAAGACGACTGGGCAGCCGCCTTAGCTGAACAAGCGGCTGGCGAACAACAGACACCCCACAGCAACCAAGCCCAAGGTTTAGGTCAAAATGCTGATGACGATTGGGCATCTGCGCTTGCCGAGCAGGCTGCAGCAAGCGGTAGCTCCGTTGAGCCAGCCAGCAATCTGTTTCAACCTATACGCAGCGCCCCCACGGTGAGTGGCAGCGATATAGACATGATTATGGATATCCCAGTACAGCTATCGGTAGAGCTAGGCCGTACCCGCCTGACCATCAAAAACATATTGCAGTTGGGACAAGGTTCGGTCGTAGAGCTTGACGGTCTGGCCGGGGAACCGCTAGATATCTATGTAAATGGTTATTTAATCGCTCAAGGCGAAGTCGTCGTGGTCGATGAAAAGTACGGGGTTCGAGTGACTGACATTATTACTCCCTCAGACCGCATACAACGCCTTAATAGCCGTCGATAAACCATGGATGAAAGCAGCTTACTGCGCGTTGTCGTCAGTCTTTTCTGCGTCGTACTGCTGATACTTTTTGCTGCCTGGCTCAGTAAGCGTCAAGGCTGGCTCAAAACCCATGAAAATCGGCGGATTAAAATTATTGCTAGCCAGCGCTTAGGCGCCCGGGCATCCTTGCTCATCGTCAGCATAGATAACACTGAGATCGTGCTGGGGGTAACGCCACAACAAATCAACCTACTGCATACCCTCGACGATAAAAAAAGCTTCCAACAGCACTTGAACGAAGCTAACGATCCATCATGATGCGCCACTCCACTTACCCTTTTTCGCGCTATTTGCTGCTAGCACTTTGCGCGCTGGGGCTTGCAGGGCTGACACTCATTCCCCATGCGGCCTGGAGCCAAACCCTGCCAGCCTTAAGCAGCTCGGTCAATGCGGCCGGACAACAAACATGGTCACTCAGCGTGCAAACCTTGCTGCTCTTGACCATGATGTCTTTTCTTCCCGCCATGTTGCTCATGATGACGGGATTCACACGCGTTATTATTGTCTTAGGTTTACTCCGTAATGCCATGGGTACGGGTGCCTCTCCCCCTAATACAGTGTTAGTGGGTTTGGCCTTGTTTTTAACCTTTTTCGTGATGTCCCCTGTCTTTGATGAGGTATATCTGCAAGCATACAAGCCTTTAGCCGAAGATAGCATTAGCTTTGAAACGGCACTAGAGCGTGGAGTTGAGCCTCTCAAAACATTCATGCTGCACCAAACTCGCGAAGCGGATCTACGCTTATTCAGCGATATGGCACAAGTAGGCGAGCTACAGTCTCCCGCTGACACCCCATTGCGTGTTTTAGTACCCGCCTTTGTTACCAGTGAACTAAAAACAGCCTTTCAAATCGGCTTCACCATATTTATTCCTTTCTTAATCATAGACTTGGTTATCGCCAGTGTCTTGATGTCTTTAGGTATGATGATGGTGCCACCAGTCACTATTTCACTGCCTTTCAAACTTATGCTGTTCGTCTTGGCAGATGGTTGGCATTTGCTCCTTGGGTCTCTCGCACGCAGCTTTTATCAATAAACACTATGACTCCTGAAACCGTAATGTCCATGACCTATACAGCGCTCAAGCTGGCTTTGTTCATGGCTGGCCCATTGCTATTAGTCACCTTGACTGTAGGTTTAGTCATCAGTATTTTCCAAGCGGCTACCCAAGTCAACGAAATGACCCTAGCCTTTATTCCCAAGCTGTTAGCAGCCGGTCTTGCCGTAGTATTAATGGGCCCCTGGCTTATCAGTACCATGGTCGATTATATGCAGGGCTTATTGCGTGGTATCCCCGGCTTAGTCAACTAAGGTCACGACTGCCCGTGGTTTCTTTCACCTTAGAACAACTCTACGCATGGATCAACGCCTTTTTATGGCCTTTCTGCCGTATTCTGGCCATGCTAGCCATCAGTCCGTTGTTTGGTGAGTCCTCTATACCAAAACGATTAAAAATAGGTTTAGCGGCACTGATTAGCATCGTTGTCGCACCGTCACTCTACCCACTACCTGACATTCCTCCGGGCTCCTATGACGCTTTATGGCTAATGATTCAGCAAGTACTTATTGGCTTGGCGCTGGGTCTAAGCATACGTATTGTGTTTGCGGCGTTTCAAATTGCAGGAGAGTTTATCGGTTTACAGATGGGTTTATCGTTTGCCTCGTTCTTTGATCCCGCTACTGGATCAAACACAGCAGTCTTGTCTCGGCTACTTAATATCATTGCTGTATTAATTTTCTTAGCATTAAATGCCCACTTGTTAGTCTTAGGAGTGTTAGTGCGTACTTTCGAGATTGTCCCCATTGCCCAAGGCGCGCTCGACATCAATGGCTGGGGAGCCTTACTCGATTGGAGTGCCCAACTTATGGTGTCGGGCATGCTGATGGCACTGCCACTTATTATCGTCTTGCTCACGATCAACTTAGCTTTCGGAATTTTGAACCGTACAGCCCAACAATTAACAATTTTCGCTGTAGGCTTTCCTATCAGTCTGACAATAGGACTTTTATTGCTCACCGTTGTGCTGCCGCAAACCACCAACTTTTTTATTATGATGTTTAATAACACTTACGAGGCTATGTTAAAAATTGCCACCGGCTTGGCGGGTCGCTAGCACCCTAGCCTAGCATTACGGTGTAAAAGATCGCGGTGGCGCAACGCTAATTGCAGCTCGGCTAGCGTATGCCAACCTTGTTGCTGTGCCTTACGAAGTAACACTAACGCTAAGCTTGCCGCCAAAAAGGTATCCCCTAAGGCATCATGCCTATCCTGATCTGCGGGGTTAATTCCGCAATACCCTAAACAATCATCCAACCCTTGTGCTTGCCCTTGCCAATCGGGTAACACTAACGCTGCCAAACGGGTTAAATCCAAACATAACACATCGAACTTACCCCATGCATGACGTTTCCAAGCCCGCCGCAAAAAAGCCAAGTCAAAATCAGCGTCATAAGCCAACAACACGCTATTAGAGGCTCCATGCAAGAACTCACGCAACACATGCGCCTCGGGATGCCCATAGCGCTGCTCTTCTGGTCGTATTTCATGAATCAAACGACTGTCAGGCTGCACCGCCCCCTGCGTGTCAATCAAGGCAGACCACGCACTACCTAGGTCTAATGCCTGGGCCTGAATGCGCATACTAGCAATTTGCACAATATGATGTTTATCGGCCAGCAAACCACTTGTTTCGGTATCAAACACCGTAAAATTGAGTTCATTTAACGCTGAATGATTAGGGGGCGCGCTATACACAGGCGCGGCGTAGCGCGCGCTAGATGGGCTGGATAGACGAGCTTTTACAAGCGCTGTATACCGATGCCACACACTCATAGACGATACCTATACGCCAGATCACGCTGCAGTTGCCTTACGTGACGCAGGCTTTCACGCAACACTCGCGCATCCAATTGACTAAGGCTGTCAAGCTGAATCAGATTGCTCAGCGGTACCCCTTGCTTCAGTTGACACTGATGAGTCTGCAAACGCAGCAGTTGTAAATAGCGATAACTTTCCTCATACGTTTTTGCCTGCTCTGCACTATATTGTTGTTTCTGGCGTAAAAACTCCAACCTAGCTAAAGTCCCTGGCTCACTACAGGCATGCGCTAATGCCAGCACGCGAATACAGTCCACCATCGGGGTCATGGCCTGCTTCTTGATGTCCACCGTATTACTACCTGGCCCCACAAACGCTTCTAAACGACTGGGTACGCGGCCCGAAGGAACTCGACTGTCTATCGCAGCCTGTGCTAGTAAACGCTGAAAAACTGGTTGATCTTGCACTAAAGCCAGTAAACGACGCCATAAACGAACTAAAGGCTTGGGGTCGCCCCACACCGTGCGACAGTCAAAATAGATGGTGGACTGCAACAACTGCTCCGGTGCGGGCCGTTCGACAATATGCTGAAAACGCCGTAACCACTCGTGCTCTGATAAACAAAGCTCGGGATTACTGGCCATAATATTACCTGTGCACCAACGCAGGCCACACTCATCCAATGCCTTATTAATATTCAGCGCAAAAGCCGTTAAGGCCTGCCGGCATGTTTCTATATCATGCTCATCACTTGTTTGAAAAACTATCCCATTATCTTGGTCGGTGTGGCGTGTTTGCTCTGCACGGGCCTCACTACCAAACACCAGCCAAGAAAACGTTAGCTGACGAGCTAGAGCATGACGCGGGAGCTCTAACTCAATCAAGCGACACACCGTGTGATCATTAAACTGAGTGATCAAACGTGTGAGTTGCTCGGCTCTGGCACCATGAGCCAGCATGGCATCCACCAAACGGTTCAAATCACCCTGCAATTGCTTAATGGTAGCTAAATCGCCTGCGTGGCGTATTGCTCTAGACAGATGTACAAGGTCTACCCGCTGCAAGGAAAATATATCGCGCTCTGACACCACCCCTATCGCAGTAGGCCCATCTACTAAACATATATGTCCAATATGATGCTCCGCCATGAGCAAGGCTGCGTCAAAGGCATTATGGCTGCCGGATAACACTAATGGCTCCGGAGTCATCAGCTCACCAACCGCCTGATGGGCGTGATATGAGCCACTCGCAATAAGCTTACGTAAATCACGTAATGTGAAGATGCCTAATAAATGCTGTTGATCGTTTACCACCACCATACTACTGACTTGATAGTCATGCATGCGCCGCACTACCAGTTGTACTGCTGTATCAGGTGTACACGACAACAAACTTCTAGGGCAAAGATCAGACAACAAAACATCTAAAGTATAGCTGCCACCCAAATAAGCTTTAGCATTCTTCTGCGCCGCATGAAACACGGTGTTCAATAGACTACTTGCCCCTTGCAAACAGAAGTCACGAAAAGCCGTCGACACAGACAACAAATGGGCGCATGCCTGATGCGGTAACAAGAGACAAAAACTTTCTTCCGCAGCAATATAGGTTTGTGCAGTAGGTTCTGCTTGCAACAGACTAGCGATGGGAAAGAGCTCACCGGCCTGGAACTCGGCAGGCTCTTCGGCCGTACTTTGAATACGTCCCTTGCGCACAATGAATAAGCCATATGAGGCAAACTGTGCATCTGCTTGCAGCACTACCTCGTGCTGATCGTAGTAACGCATTACACAGTGATCGACCAAATACTCGCAGTGCGAGCGTTCCATTTGATCAAAAGGTGGGTAATGAACCAACCATTGCACGATTCCAGGTGCTTTTTGACGCACTGAGGTTTGCTCTACTGAACGAGTTGAGCTGCCTGCGACTTGCATAGTGAACTCCAGTTCTTTGTACTGCTAGAACATTATTGTGCCATGCAGCATAAAGAAAACTGGAATTCAGTACTTAGGGATTTCGACTATAGGCAGCAGTTAACTCAAACGACTTTGATATGACTCAAAACCGACCTCGGCATAAGACTCCGACACATCAATAATATCGGCTCCATTAAGCTTAAAGGTAGCGACTACATCCGATAGACGTTCGGCTTGATCCTGCAAGGAACGAGCAGCCGCCGCGGCCTCTTCGACTAAGGCCGCATTCTGCTGCACAACAGAATCCATTTGACTGACCGCCACGTTCACCTGCTCAATCCCCGAGGTCTGCTCTTGTGACGCTGAGGCAATCTCGCCCATCAGGGTGGTGACTCGACTCACCTGCTGCACGACGTCACGAATAACGCTCGCAGCACTGTCAACCTGTTCAGTCCCCACTCGCACATCTTGCACCGACCCCTCAATCAGCACCTTAATCTCGCGAGCGGCTTGTGCGCTGCGCTGGGCAAGTGAACGCACTTCTCCTGCCACCACGGCAAAGCCTTTACCTTGCTCTCCCGCACGGGCTGCCTCCACTGCCGCATTTAACGCCAGAATATTCGTTTGAAAAGCGATACCGTCAATAACGTTAACAATGTCAGCGATTTGCCCCGAACTATGCGAAATCTGATTCATGGTGGTGATCAACTGCGCTACTGCCTCACCGCTACGCTCAGCCACTTGAGCGGTACTTTGCGACAGCTTATCGGCTTGAGCGGCAGTGTCTGAGTTCTGTCTTACCGTACTGGCTAACTGCTCCATACTTGCTGCCGTCTCTTGCAAAGAGGCCGCCTGCTGCTCAGTGCGAGCACTTAAGTCGGTGTTGCCAGCATAAATCTGCGTGGAACCGGAGGTAATTTCATCTACTCCTTGGCGCACGGTTAAAACCATATTTTGTAAGCTTGTCTGCATACTACGCATGGAATCAAATAGCACACCAATTTCGTTTTTTGAACGGTAGTGGATACGATGGGTTAAATCGCCACCGGCGATCTTATCCAACTGTATACCCGCCTCACGCAAGGGGCGTAGCAATTGGCGCGACAATATAACACGTAAGGCAATCATCAACACTAAACCAATCAACAGGCTAAGCCCTATCATTACCATCGCCATACGCGATTGTTGCTCAGCCGCTTGTTGGTGTTCTGCCGCCACTTGAGCGTAATGCTCACCTAACGCTTGGATACCGCCTTGAAAAGCCTGATAACGGATCAGGCCAAACTCAGCATTCACAAAGTAGAACGTCGAGTAGTCTTGGGACTCCAAAGCCTGCACCATTGGCTCAATACCATCGTCCATATAGGGTTGATAATATCCCACCATACGTGTCATCAAACGTCGCCCCGCCGACTCGGTTGGCATCTTGGCACGCAGCTGTGAAAATATCTGCTGCGCTTGTTTAATCTTGTCTTTTGCTGCCGCTAGGGTTTGTTCCCCGCGTTGTGCAAGCTCAGTACTCTGATCAACCGCCGCCTCTTGAAAGAAGCGTGCTGCCATCAATAAGGACACCCGAGCATCTAACATCGTAATGCTTAATTCCTGCAAGCCTTGGCTGCGCTCACTTTGCGCCGATAGTTGACGCATGGTGCTCTCGCTACCGTACAGAAAATAAATAGCCGCTCCTCCTACCGCCATAATTAGCACCATGAAAATGCTCATCCCCCACAAGAGCAAAGTGCTAATACGTAATCCTCGAGCCTCTTTAGAAGCCACTGAGCCCTGCTTAGTAGACAAACGCTGCTTTCCAGCGTGCCGCAGGCCCTTTTTTTTATTCAAGCCAAACATAATAATGACCTAGATGAGTCGAAAAAACTTATCGTGTCACCGGATGAATCGTGATCATATCTGAGTCTGGAGACTCTACGGTGATGGAACCGGTAGGCCTAGGGGCCTCCTGCTCTTTATATATAAGTGGAATATTTTCGCGTTTAACAACACGCACAAAACGCCCTTGGGCATCGAACTGCAACCAAAGCTCTTGATTAAAATAAATTGCGTCTGTGGCTAAAGTATTGCGCTGCAACCAGACGGCCGTTTGAGAGCCATCGAGTTGCCGATAAGTATTAAATGCAGGACCACGCAAATAGTCCTCGGCATGGGCTTGAGTGCTCACACCCGGTATCAACAAAGTTAAGCCTTTAGGTTCAAAACTAGACCCATAGGTAGAACACGCCATAAGCAAACCGCACAGCACTGATGCAGCATTTAGCCTTATCAGGCGCCGTATGAAGGCTTTTCGGCCACGCCCCATTAAAACTCCTCCCAATCATCGTCGCTAACATTTTTTTGATTACCAGCACTTAAGTCTGGGCGACGCAATACGTGATCATCCGTGGACCTACTTTGACCACCAGCACCTTGATGAGCTAAGGCACCACGCGTAGCGGCAACGCGAGTTCCATTAGTGGCTGCTTTTGCATTCTCCACTCCGGGTGTTTTTGCTCCTAAAGAAGCGGTCGCCGCACGTTGTCCTGAGTTTGCACTCTCTGGATGGCTGCGCTTGTTACGTATTTGTTTCGCCTTGACGTCGATAACTTCAGCCCCAGGCACACGATAGCTAGCCAAGGTTTCATTAACGTGCGCGACCTGTTCACTTAAGGCACCTGAGGCAAGTGCCGCTTGATCAACCAGCCGTGCGTTGTACTGTGTGGTCTCATCCATTTGAGCCACCGCCCGATTGACTAAATCAATGCCTGATGACTGCTCAATCGTCGCCGCAGTGATCTCGCCCATGATATCGGTTACACGGCGCACGGAGTCTACAATTTCTTGCATCGTGGCTCCAGCCCGTTCCACTTGACTGGACCCCTCTTGAACTTTGCGCACTGAATCTTCAATTAAGCCGGTGATCTCACGAGCTGCCTGGGCGCTACGCTGAGCTAGGGCCCTTACCTCGGCTGCCACCACCGCAAAACCTTTCCCTTGCTCACCCGCACGAGCAGCTTCGACGGCCGCATTCAACGCTAAAATATTCGTTTGAAACGCGATGCTGTCAATCACCCCCACGATGTCTGAGATTTTACTAGAGCTGCCAGAAATGCCCTGCATGGTAGTCACTACTTCGTGGACTGCCTGCCCGCCACGATGCGCCACATCGGAAGCCGTCGTGGCTAACTGGTTGGCTTGATGTGCATTATCAGCGTTTTGGCGTACAGTGCCCGCCAGTTGCTCCATGCTAGCTGCCGTCTGCTGTAAGGAGACAGCTTGGTCTTCCGTCCGGCTACTAATATGAGTATTGCTTTGTGCAATTTCTTGCGCGCCCGCTTGAATTTCAGCCAGACCGTGCCGCACTATGGCCATGGTTTTGCCAAGACTATCTTGCATCCGACGAAGTGCTGCAAACAACTGCCCCACCTCGTTGTCGTTTAGCACCTGTATACGATGTGTTAAATCGCCCTTACTAATGGCCTCAAAATGGACTGAGAAGTCGTTTAGTGGGCGAATAACAGCCTGCAAAAAAAACACAATGGTTACTACAAAAAATACTAGGGCTAACACGGCAACAACACCAAATACGCTGTACACCATGGTTTGCTGAGCCTGTAACGCTGGCTCAACAGAGAATAAATACAAGCCATAAGCCGACGCAATCAACGTGAGAGCTGTAGAGAACAGCGCCAGCATCACCATGGATGTTTTTAGACTGGAATTCTTCAAAAACATGTAAGTTTCCTGAGTACGAAATAAATACGCCTGTGCCAGACTAGCTATTAACCACGACTGTTCATGGTGAACAAATTAGTACTTTGAATTTTTCTAAATGCCATCGCCGCTGCCTCTAAGGCAGACTTACGCAGTTCAAGCTGCGTACTGGCTTCGTAGTAATTTACATCCTGCAAGCGCGAAAGCTCTTGACGATAGCTGAGGTTACGCAAATTGCCATTAGCACTTAAGGCATCGAGCTCGTTCATGCGTGTACCAACCGAGGAACGTACGGTAAGCACGTTGTCGTAATGCTGGTCCATATGTTGCATGGTTGTATTCAGTATGTTTCTGAATTGCGCTTGATTCGTTTCACTACCGGTTTGTGGAAGTGCCAGTGCTTCTATCATGAACGACAATGTTTTAAACAAATTCATGCCGCTTTTGGATGCTAGTTCAACAGTAAAGCTATCGCCAGCCTGAGGCACACCGCTCAGTTGCACTGAAGCTCCATCGGGTAAGCTTAAACGGCGCACCCCATTCTTATCCGCCTCTGGTAACGCTTGATTCTGAAGCTCATCAGCACCCCATTTAACGTTGTATGTTCCATCAGCGTTGAAGGTCAGCTCGTACGTAGCACCGTTATTTACACTAGGCGTGTCCAAAGAAGGGGCGCCTACAACACCAGTACCGGCGTTAGTACCAGAGGCACTACTTACATACACGCTAGCACCAGGATTGGCGCGCATGAAAATATCATTACCGTGATCGGCAGAGTCTAACTGACGTGTTTGCTCCACTTGGATAAAGCGTTGAGTCGTGTCGCCGTTATAAACATAGCTGCTGGTATCAAACGGAGCAGTATCCCCTTTGGCGCCAGAGAACAAATACTGCCCTGACCCATCTTTACTATTTCCCAAACCTACCAAAGTGTCTAAGGAACTTTGCAACACTGTGGCTAGTGTATGACGATCAGAATCAGACAAAGCACCATTCCCCACTTCCACCAAGCGGGTTTTTACCGACTGCAACTGTACAGTTACTGCATTCAGAATGTTTTCCTCTTCCCCTAAATTACGCATCGCTACAGCACGGTTCTCGCCGAAACGAGCATTCATGCTGCGCGACTGCTCTAGGCTGATACTTTGCGCCGCGGCCAACGGATCATCCGAGGGGTTGACCATACGCTGACCACTGCCTATTTGCTGAAAAATTCTGACTAAATCGGCTTGTTGCTGATTGATGGAGTTCAATCCAGTCTGAAAAAAGAGAGAGGTACTGATGCGCATAATGTAATCCGATGAGAAAAGAGCTGAAAACCCCAGAACAAGCGTTTTAAGTACGCAATCCCAGCAAGGTGTCAAATAGTTGGGAACTGATATCGATCAACCTAGCCGCCGCGCGATATTGCTCTTGATAACGGTCTAGCTTTAAATACTCCTCGTCTTCGTTAACTCCCGATACAGCTTGTTGCGCCGCATAGTTTTGTTGAATTAGCTTGGCTTGGGCTTTGGCTGCTGTAGCATTTTGCTGTGTATTGACTGCCACCTGGTTAACGATTTGGCTAAAGCCCTCGTTTAGACTTAGGGTTCCACCAGCTAACACCTTTGAGTTTTGCAGCTCTGCCATTTTTAATGCGTTATCCCCATTGGCTGTTCCGGTGCCAACACCCGCTGCTGCAATACGATCGGGGTCAGTAATCGCCAACTGCAGGTTTTCTGCCGCGTTACGAGTGGGCTGAATTAACCAGCTATCGTTTGCAGTTGGATTTAAGCCACTCACATCGATCTGAAATCCGAGCTCCTTCATAAGCTCATCAGTTAACGGATTTAGCGTACCATCAGGTAAAGTGCGCAGACGGTAGACCCCGTCATTAAAACTTAGCTCATAATCACGATTACTGAGCCTAGTGGCATCACTGATGGTAAAGCCTGGCGTACCAGAGCCAGCAGAGTTATGCGCATTGCTTTTCACTTGAGTTGATTTTAAGGCATCATTAAAACCGAAAAACTTTTCTCCGGCTTTGCCATGTAAATCTTCCCCAGCCTGATGAAGCTCATTAAAGGCCGACGCCAAACCTAATGCCATACGACCTAAGTTATTGCTCGTAGGTTCTAAGGTTTCGTGACGAAACTTAAGCAGACCGCCTAAGCTGCCGCCGGTAACTGCAGTATCTTTAAACTCAGCCTTAATGGGCTGGCCTTGTGCATCAAACGAGCTGGTATAGCCCAGTACCACTTTACTAGGGTCAGCCGCGGAACGCATCGCATGCAGAGGATATACCGTGTCGGCACCTAGTAACAGTTGACCGCGACTAGTACTGATGCTGACTCGACCATTCTGCTCTACCGCTTGAATATCCACCAACTGCCCAAGCTCAGTCACTAACTGATCACGCAAATCGAGCAAATCGTTAGGAGCATGGCCTGGGTTACTACCCTGCGCCACCATAATTTGATTATTGACGCTTTGGATACGCTCCAAGTAGCTATTCACCTGGCTGACAGCCGTGCCAATTTGCGTATTGATGTTTTCACTCACCTGCCGTAAGTAAGCACTGGTGTCATTCATTTGCGTCACTAAGCTTGCTGCACGCCCGAGTAACTCTTGGCGTGAAGCGGCGTCAGCCGGCGCTGAGGCCACTGCCTGCATACCCTCAAAGAAGCGCAACATGGCAGGACTAATGCCGGTACTGGGGTCGGAAAACAAACTATCTAGTTTGTTAATTTCGTTCCCGTATGCAATCAGAGCCGCACCTTGACTTTGGGCATTACTGAGCTGTTTGTGCAAAAAACCATCGTAAGCACGTTGCACCGTCACCACCTCGACGCCGCGCCCTACAAAGCCTGCGGAAGTAGCACTTGGCCTAGACGTTTGGGTGAGCACTGATTGGCGATTGTAGCCTTCGGTGTCAACGTTATTTAGGTTGTGACCCGTTACTTGCAAGCGTTGCTTAGCGGCAAGTAATCCTGTAAGGCCCAAGTTAGCAAGGTTCATGATGCAATCCTATTAGTGCAATGGTGACGTACCATTAGCATTCAAATTCCCTAACAGACTTAACGTCCGCTCTTGGCCAAAATTTAGTGTCTTATTGTGTTAACGACGACCACTGTCAAAATAAGCCATGATAGAAATGAGTTTTTGCGCGTAAGAGGGATCGGTTGCGTAGCCAGCGTCCTGTATACGCTGTGCCGCACTTGCCGCATCGGGTGCTGATAGCACTTCGCTATAGCGTGGGCTATTACTAATCAAACGGGCATAATCAGCGAAAGACTCAGCATAAGAGTCGTAAGCCCTGAAACGCTGAGTAAGCTGGCGCGGAACGCCATTTTCGTATTCCGTCGTCATAATATCGACTACTTTCCCTTTCCAATTAGGGCTAGCCTTAATGCCAAACAAATTATGGCTGGTGCTGCCATCGGCGTGCTTAATCTCGCGCTGCCCCCATCCCGACTCTAGAGCCGCCTGACTTAATATCAATTTTTCCGGTAGGCCCGTGTCCTTAGCTGCCAGCTGTGCGGCACTTCTCATTCGGTCAACAAACTGACGTATATGCTCGGGCGCGCCTTTAATACTGGTATACACACGTTCCAGACTTTTATTAGCGGTAAGCTTATTGATAAGCGCCGAGATAGAATCCGCATCCACTGCCCGTTCGTTGGGCATACGCGACTGTAACCCCACCTTCCGACTCATATTGCGCTCGGGGGCCGATGCCGTGGGAGCCGTTCCGTAGTCACCTCGCATTTGAGCCAATAGCGCTTGCGCCAGACCTATTCCAGTTTGGGATAGATTCAGAGCCATTTGCTCATCGCCTAAGCTTTGCGCCATACGTACTTGCTGGCTATCAAATAAGCCACCATCCCCTATTTTGGCCTGACGTGCCTGTTTCAATATATTTTGAATAAACAAAGCCTCAAACTGTTGCGCCACCTTTCGTTGCGTCTGCTCGACGTCGGCTCCTGAACTGGCATCGCGACGTAAATTTGCCAACTGTTCGGAATCAAAAATAGAGACACTCGATGTGGTGCCTGGACGAGGGAAGTAACTGACGCTCACGGCTTAAATAATCTCCAAGTCCGCGCGCAACGCACCGGCGCTTTTTAGGTTTTGCAAAATAGACAGCAAGTCTTGGGGGCTAGCACCTAAAGCATTCAACGCTCGCACGACATCGGCCAAATTGGCACTGGTACTGACACGCTGCAACGCGCCACCTTCACTACGCATTTCTATTTGGGTACTGTCGGCCACTACTGTTTGCCCGCCACCGAAAGGGGTGTCAGGCTGACTGACCTGAGGCTGACGGCTGATCACCACAGACAAATTGCCATAAGCGACTGCCGCTTCATCGATAGTGACGCTACGGTTCATGACCACCGAGCCTGTACGCGCATTCACAACCACGCGTGCACGAGCTGGCGGTAAGGTAACCTGCATATTCTCGATATCAGATAAAAATGCGGCCTGCGCCTGTGGATCGTGAGGACCTTGGATTTGTATAAGCCGGCCATCAAGCGCCCGTGCGGTATCGGAGCCAAAACGACGATTGATCGCCTCGACCACATTCTGAGCCGTACCAAAGTCGGAGCTATTCATTTCAAGGTGCAGCATGCCATTGCTAACAAAAGTCGTGGGTACGCTTTGTTCTACTGTCGCCCCGCTAGGAATCGTGCCCCCGTTCAACTGATTGACTTGAACGCTAGACCCTCCGGCCTCGGCCCCCGCCCCACCCACTAACAAGTTACCCTGAGCAATGGCATAAACCTGACCGTTTGCCCCCTTCAAAGGCGTCATGAGCAGGGTGCCGCCACGCAAGCTCTTGGCATTACCCATAGAAGAAACCACCACATCGACAGATTGCCCTGGACGAGCAAAAGCAGGAAGACGAGCAGTGACCATTACGGCGGCTACGTTACGCAACTGCATATTGCTGCCTTGGGGAATGGTAACCCCTAACTGCGACAGCATATTGGTCAGGCTTTGCTGAGTAAAAGGGGTTTGCCTAACCTGGTCTCCACTGCCATCTAAGCCGACCACTAAACCGTACCCAATCAAGGGGTTATCACGCACGCCTTGTATACTGGCCAAATCTTTGATGCGTTCCGCCGCATACGAAGCGGTAGGCAGAGCAAACAACAGGCCGCATGCCACACACACTTGAGTGATGACCTGCCTAAAACTCGCCGCGTCTAGAGAGAGAGAGAATGGATAGCTACGCATCAGAAGGGGGAAATATTAAGAAAGAAACGTTGTAACCAACCCATAGTTTGCACTTCATCCATGACCCCTTTACTACGGAATTCGATGCGTGCATCCGCCACCTGAGTCGATGAGACCGTATTACTACCCGTTACAGAGCGAGGGTCGACCACGCCCGAGAAGCGTATATATTCACTGCCTCGATTAATAGCAATTTGCTTTTCTCCAGCTACTTGCAGGTTCCCATTAGGTAGTACGCCAACCACCGTCGTCGTGAGTGTCCCCGCAAAAGTGTTATCGGCACGACTGGATCCTTTGCCTTGGGCTGCATTACTGCCCTTTACACCGAAGTTTTGCTTACTGCCTAACGCAGACGGTAAGAAATCAGGGGCGGGATCCCACCCTAGGCCTGCACTGCCGTTGCGATCGGTTGCCGTGGAGACATTTTTCGCGGCGTTGGTACGCTCTTGGATAAGAATAGTGACAATATCGCCTACATTGCGGGGGCGCCTATCTTCAAACAATGGATAATTCCCGTACACGGTGGGCTGGTAAATCGAACCGTTAGCTAAGGCCGTAGCAGGCGGGGGTACCGGTGGAGGAGCCGTTAAGGGGCCTGTGACTATAGGCTCGGGGGGTACTAACGCGCATGCAGTAAGGCTACATAACCCTAGTATCACAACGCCCCGCTGAATGTGTGAAAAGCTGCTCATCACCAACCCATATACCTTTTACAACTGTGCCAGACGCGCTAACATCTGATCAGAAGTTTGTACCGCCTTGCTATTGATTTCGTAAGCACGCTGAGTGGTGATCATATTCACCAGTTCTTCAGCCACATTCACGTTTGAGGTCTCGTTATATTCCTGCAGAACCAAACCTGCACCATCCATGCCAGGCTGTAAAAAATTGGCCGCGCCCGAAGCATCTGATTCGGCATATAGGTTCTCGCCCATGCTTTGCAAACCAGTAGGATTAATAAATGTGGTCAACTGCAACTGCCCTACCTCTACGCTTGCGCCTATGTCGCCAGGCTGAGTCACCGAAACAGTTCCATCACGGGCAATGGTAATTTCCAGTGCATTATCAGGGATATTAATAGGCGGTTGTATCGGGTAGCCTCCGGCTGTCACCAGTTGTCCGTTTTGGTCAATTTGCAAACTACCGTCACGGGTATAGGCGAACGTGCCATCAGGCATTTCAACTTGCAAAAACCCCCTACCCTGAATCGCTATGTCCAGGCTATGGCCAGTGTTTTTTAAATCGCCCTGAGTATGGATACGCTCAGTCGCCACGGTGCGCACTCCAGTCCCTAATTGCAGACCCGAGGGCAATTGATTTGCAGCCCCCACTTGAGCGCCAGGTTGACGCAGTGTTTGATACATTAAATCTTCAAACACAGCGCGGGTACGCTTAAAACCCACTGTATTGACGTTTGCCAAGTTATTGGCAATAACATCCATATTAGTCTGCTGCGATTCCAGACCTGTTTTGGCAATCCATAATGAACGTATCATTTAACTTCCTTACTATTGGGTCGGAGCAACATTAACTATTAAACGAAAGAATGGAGTTGGCACGCTCTTCATTGGTATTAGCGTCTTGTATGACTTTCATTTGCATCTCGAAGCGGCGTGCATTAGCTATCATGCCCACCATCGCCTCTGCTGGGTTGACGTTACTTTTTTCTATAAAACCAGACACCATGCTCACGCTGGGATCAGCTTGCGCTGCGCCCCCTTGAGCCAATCGAAACAAACCGTCATCCCCGCGTCGTAAATCTCCCGTAGGAGGATTCACCAGTTTCAACTGCGCTACCACCTGGATATCACGCGGGTTATCGCCCGCACCTAGAGCCGTTATTTGACCATCGCTAGAAAAAGTCACCGTTCCTTGGTTAGGTATTTGAATTTCAGCACCATCCAGCGATAGCACGGGTAAGCCTGCCTGGGTCACGAGCAGATTGTCCGCATTCACCGCCAGGTCTCCAGCGCGGGTATAAGCCTCTCCCTGGGAAGTGCGCACGGCGAACCACCCCTCACCCCGTATCGCGACGTCCAAGGCATGACCTGTTTCGGCCATCGCCCCAGCTTCAAAACTACTGCCTGGTGTAGCAGCTACCGTTGCCACCCGGGTCGTCCTAGTATCGGGGCTTTCCACCGGCACCGAGCGATAAATCGCCAGTTGCTCGCGGAATCCGCTTGTGTTCACATTCGCCAAATTATTCGTAATGGCCGACTGCTGCTCTAGAATGCGCTGGGCGCCATTCATGGCGGTGTAAATTAACCTATCCATGGTTAGTAAACCTAGCGCAGGGTGACCAGAGTCTGGAGCATCTGATCTTGGGTTTTAATGGTTTGCGCGTTAGCCTGATAAGTGCGTTGAGCAACAATCATATTGACTAGCTCTTGCCCCATATCAACGTTGGACTCTTCCACCGCCTGACCTTTGATGGTGGCCAAACCACTTTCGCCGGGGCGCCCTAAAACAGGCTGGCCAGAGCTGCCCGTTTCTACCCACGCATTGCCGCCTATATTTTGCAAGCCTTGCAAATTGGTAAAATTCGCCAGAACAATGGCACCCATGTTCATATTTTCGCCATTCGTATACGCAGCGACGATGGTGCCCTCGCTAGTCACGGACATCCCCGCGTACTCCCCCGTGCCATAGCCGTCCTGAAAGGGGCTACCACTATTAAAGCCTCCACCAAACTGGGTGCTGCCTTGGTAGTTAATCTCAAACTCTAACGATGCTGCTGGGGAGTTCGCGCCGCCAGGCTGAGCGATAACGAACTTCGCAAGTTCTGAGGCGGGTAAGATACGACCTGCGGTATCAAACTCCATTTTATGACTTGTGAGTGGCGTGTTGGGATCGGCGGGATTAGACACAGAAATCGCATTATCACCCATGTAATAATGAATGTCCCACTCACTATTACCCGCCGCGTTAGCCTCGCGCTTTATATAATACTGAGTAACGATGTGCGAATTCCCTAATGAATCATACACGTTGTAGTTAAACGCTTGGGTGTAACTGGCTTCGTCGTTACGATCAAAAGGGCGCGTCGTTGCATCAATTGCCACCGCATTGGCTGGCATATTCATCTGCAGACGCATATTCTCAGTAGCTTTCGGGGCAATATTACCTTCAGGCACGCGTATCCGCTGCACGGTGTTGGTGCCTGGCCCGTAGCCGGTCAAGTAGAAACCTTGGGCGTTGACTAAGTAACCCTCTTTATTAGGGCCAAACTCACCATTGCGTGAATACACCACCGCTCCATTAGGCTGCTCTAGGCGAAACAAGCCCTTAGCGCCATCTATGGCCATGTCGAACTGATTCCCGGTGGTCGACACATTACCAATAGAAAAGCGTTGATTAACGCCGGATACTTGAACCCCTAAACCAACACGAGAGTTGGCATAGACGTCGGCAAACGATACCGTAGACGACTTGAACCCTATCGTTCCAGCGTTTGCAATATTATTACCAATAACATCCAGATTCTGTGAGGCAGCATTTAAGCCGCTTAAGCCTTGCCCAAAACTCATTGCTGTTCATCCTTTATCTTTATACTGACGGTGCCTAAAGCTTTTAGGCTCACGCTACATAATTTTTCGTATATCTAATAAGGAATGGCTACCTGCCAAACCTAGATCTAGCTGCAACCCAGACGAGGTATAGGCCACGCTACCCACCTTGCCATACGTTAGCGGTTCGGCCATGACAGACTCGCCGTCATTAGTCGCCACCACCTGTGCCCGATAAGAGCCATCTGCTAAGGGCTGACCGTTATCGTCTAAGCCATCCCAACTGATGGAGTACACACCAGCTGCCATAGGCCCTTGCTCAAGAGTACGTACCACTTTTCCGCTGCTATCCAAAATTTGTACATCGGTACTGGTGGACGGCTTATACAAATCAATACCAAACGGTGTCGCCACTTTATTGCCCTCGCCCCCGCCGAGTGATATCTTGTTACCCGGCACTAGTACCTCTTTGCCTATTAAGCCTGCTGCCTGCATGGACTGTGTGACATCCATTTGGCCTGTAATAGCGAGCAGAGTATTATTCAATTGCTTAATCCCACTGACCGTAGACATTTGCGCAATTTGCGACGTGACTTGTGCATTATCCAGCGGGTTTAGCGGGTCTTGATTTTGCAGTTGAGTGACTAATAAAGTTAAAAAACGATCCTGCGTGTCTGCCATCAAATCTTGCGAGCGCAAGCTATTGGCACCCATTGACGTGGTGGCCTGATTGGTCGTGCCATTCACCATAGACATATGCCGTTCCTTTATTGCCCTATCGTTAAGGTGCGCATCATTAAACTTTTAGCGGTGTTCACTACTTCCACATTGGCTTGATAAGAGCGAGAGGCGGACAACATATTGACCGTTTCGGCTACCACATCGACATTAGGCATGTGTACATAACCATGCTCATCCGCATAAGGGCTTTTAGGGTCGTACTGTAGGCGCATAGGCGCATCGCTTTGTGTCACTGCCGCTACGCGGACACCACCCACTTGATCACTTTGGCCCAATGGTGCGACCTGGAATACCACCTGACGTGCACGATAGGGCTGTCCATCAGGACCCACCACGCTATCAGCATTAGCAATATTGCTTGCGGCCACGTTCATACGCTGTGACTGCGCATTTAGGGCCGAGCCTGCTATTTGGAAAATAGAAAGTGAACTCATGAGCTATCCTGGTTATTGTTGCAAAGCAGCCATAAGGCCTTTAATGCGTTGCGACAAAATATTGATAGAGCTTTGATAATGCATGGTGTTATCGGCGAACTGCATACGCTCTACATCCATTTCGACCGTATTTCCGTCCATGCTGGCCTGCACAGGCACGCGATACAGCAACTGAGTAGGAGCTGGGCTATGCGCCTGGGCCGGAATATGCTGAGCGGAAGTTAGTGTTAAGGAGGTGTCAGCTAAACGCTTACGCTCATTCAGGGCGTGCTTCATAGCCGTGGAAAAATCGAGATCACGAGCCTTGTAATGAGGGGTGTCGGCATTAGCAATATTAGAGGCCAATATTTCTTGGCGCTCCTGCCGAACAGACAAGGCAGTTTGATAAAATTGCAAATCGGCGCTGATGCGATCAATCATGCTGTACTCTGGGCTGATGTATCAAAACTGGGCAAGAAATATGCGCACGCACAATCCTTTGCCCACCGTAGCAATATCTTAGTCAGCCTTAGTACTTAACAAAGTGGAAAACAGCGAGTGATTTTAGCGCCAGTTCAAGCCTTGAAGCCTGAATCCACTGTTTACAATAACCCCCATGCTGACCATCAAGCGCCTTTGTACTCTCTTTGCTTCAATCACTTGCCTACTTGTTAGCAGCATGGTCGGTGCGACAACAGATATCACCACCCTAAGCAAAGTGGCTCACGACTTTCTGCTTGAGCAAGCCCAAACCATCCCGGGCCAAGCACAAGTGCACATAGACAGCAGTCGTTTACGCGAACAGGCAGCTTGCTCCGATATTCAAGCTTTTTTTACCAGTGGTACGCGTTTGCGCACACGCATGAGCATAGGCTTGCGTTGCTTAAATCCTACTAGCCCTTGGACTACCTCCGTGCCCGCCACGTTAAGCATTCAAGGCTTTTATTATGTCAGTAATCGCACTATCGCCCTAGGCGAGACAATTAGCCTAGACGATTTAGTGGCACGCGAAGGAGATCTTTTACGCCTTCCTAATGGCGCGCTGTCAGACCCCAGCCAAATCATCGGCTTTGTGGCTAGCCAACGCATCAACTCAGGCAGTCTAATTCGTCAAAATACACTACGTGACCCGCAAGCGATTGTGCGCGGTCAAGCCGTGCGTACCATTGCACGCGGAATCGGTTTTGTGATCAGCGGTGAAGGTCAAGCCCTACAAACTGGATCACCAGGGAGCCAAATTCAAGTGCGAGTAAGCTCTGGGCAGGTTATTTCGGCCACCGTGCTAGATTCAAGCACCGTTCAGGTACTGATGTAATTAGAATGATTACAACGCCCATCCCGAACGCTAAAGTAATTTATTTAGATGCCGTTACAATGAGAGCAAGCCACTGCCCCTATTGGAGAACACCTTGAAAATCAGCCCAACGCCCAGCAAAACAGTCGTCGAACGCACCAGCGTTGGCAGCACTACAAACAGCGCCAAGCAGGCGGCCAAGTACACAACGCCCCAGCAAAGTAGCCACGCTGTTGATCTCAGCGCAGCGGGTCGTCAGCTGGCACAATTGCAGTCGCCCAGTCACGACATCGATATGGAAAAAGTATCCGCTATTAAGCTTGCCATTGCGAAAGGCGAACTAAAAATTGATACCAGTAACATTGCAGATAGCTTACTAGCCACTGCACGAGACCTCATGAAATAACAGGCCCGCGCCTACCTATCCACTATGCCCCCGCACTCTGATCTCGCTCACTGCCTAGAACGTCACATTGCAACATTGCACGAATTTTTGCATGTCGCCCAAACTGAACACGAGCTATTACTACGTTCTTTTGAGCCCGAAGCGTTGGCCAGCATTACTCAACAAAAAAACCTACTGCTTGCCGACATTATTAAGTTAGATCACGAACGTCACCAATATTTGCAGTCTTTTGAACTAGGTCCTGATGCGGAAGGCTTGCAGGCCTTAGCCCTACAAGTGCCCGAACTCGCTGACGCCGTCCAAACCTTGATTAGCCTAAGTGCAACCGCCCGCCAACAAAATGAAAATAACGGGGCGTTAATTCATATTTTTCTCAATAACAACCAACAAGCGTTAGACACGCTAGCAGCCATCACGGGGAAAAACAGTTTTTATACTGCTCATGGCCGCCCCACTAGCGCCGCTTTAGGCAACACATCATTCAAAGCGTAATCCACTAGCGCTACTGCAAAAAGACACACTCTGTGAGCCTTTTTACTCACTGGGCTAGCTTATTGCCTCTTTTAATATCAACAATTTTAGCAAGGCAGGCACTGCTTGCGATTTTTTTAATTGTTTTGTGCCTAATAAAGCAGCCGCCACACGACACACAAGCTGATTATCTGCACCATACACCACATTAGCAGCAGCCAAGCTCAACTGCGCCACTAATAGAGGGTGAGGCTCTTGAACTCCTAGCCCCTGTAAATGAGTCTGCATGGCGTTGTGCCAACGCAAACTTTCCTGATAGGTAATTGACGCTAAGACACCTGCTGCCATCTGCGGAAAACTTAAAATAGGCCCGTACTGATGATGGTACAAAGCGTAAAAACTTTTAAGCAGTTGCCCGTCAGAGCGTCGGACTACTCTGAGCGTTAACATATGTAGCGCTACATCTTCTTGGCCCCGCGCTTTATATTGCACAGGAGTACTGGCGTACCACAAACTTAGCTCACCCAAGAACATATCTTCCCAGCCCTGTAGCCGTATACTGGAGGCCAAGTCCGGCACGGCATCAAACACTACCTCTTTGGCGATTGCAGAAGGCAAGGTCGCTATGCCCTTATGCCAGATTTTTTGCGTGGGTGATATATGGGCAATCCAATTGCAAGGCTGCGCCAATAGTAAACGCACTTGGGTTGGCGTACCTGCACTACACAAATGCCAAATCGTATGTGCTGCACTCAGCGCTTGAATGTCATTCATGGCAGCACAGATAGCCTGCATAGGCAAACGCTGCTCTAATGCTTGCTCACCCAACGAATTTGACCAACTCGCAGCACCCAATGTTTGATAATAAGGTGTGCATAAAACTTGGCCTGTAGGAGTGAATACGGTACTAAATAGCTGTTGCTCGGCCTGCCCTGGTGCTGAAGCACGCAGAACATGTGAGACCAATGCAGGCTGCTGCAGCGGCTCACTGAGCTCTTGTAAGGCCGTCTGTAGCAAGCGCTGCGAAACTGAAGCATTGTGCTCAGTAGCACCTTGCGCCGATAGGTCTGAAGCCGCACGCCAAAGATCAAAAGCCTCGGTAAAAAGCGCACTATCATCTAACATGCCTAAGGCCGCGCTCGTTTGCTCAACCGATAGCATCCCAAAATCAGTGGGCGTTGCTGCCGCCAACAACTTAGGCAATAGCGCCACTCGACGCTCGTGTTCGCGTTGTAAATACTGCACATCAACCCGGCTGTCATGATTAAGCATAGCTGCTAAGTCGGCTTGGCTGGGCGTGAACAAGGCGGCATTGTGATGCCTGCTTTGTAAGCTTAGGCCTACTAAGTCGGCAGCACTGGGATAACGTAAATTCTCGGGCACCTTTTGCCCATCCGACACATAATGCACTGGTAACTTAAAACGTATTGCAGTATCCAAGGTGGCTCCTAGACGTATCGCCTCATCGAGCTTAGAAATAATGCAACCTATTAAGGGCGTGCCTCCGTCTTTGCTGTAGCTACGTGCGACCTCATCTAAGGTATCACCCTGACTGCCCGCGTTTAACACCAGTAAACGCTGAATTCGTCGACCTGTATTAGCCAGTAAGCTGGCTTGTTCTAGTACATACTGGTCACGCTGGCTGATCCCCACGTTATCAATCAAAATCAGTTGATCCGGACGCTGTGCCAGTAAGACCTGGCGTAACTGCTGTGCATCTTGCACAACGTGAACCGGTATGCGCAGTAGGTCACCATAAATTTTGAGCTGTTCATGTGCACCAATGCGATAAGTATCTGTCGTGATCAGCACTACTTGTTCTGGACCAAAGCGACGGACAGCGCGAGCGGCAAGCTTAGCCAAGGTAGTGGTTTTGCCAACCCCTGTCGGCCCAACTAAGGCTAGCGCCAGCCCCGGTTGCCACAACTGCTCTTCGCTCCGCAGCATAGGCAAACGCTGCTCTAGCTCAGCGCGCACCCATTGCATAGCCGCTCGTTCGCCGAGGGTTTCGGGCAAACGACGCAAGAGCGCACGTAATAAAGTAATACTAAAACCACTAGCCAGCAATTGCTGAAACAAGCTTAAGGCAACAGGCGTGTGGCGCATTTGATGGCTCCACAGCAGCTCATCCAGCCTACCTTCCAAGGCCCCCTGCAACGTACCTATGGCGTGTAAAACACCTGCTTCAGAAGCGTTACCATAGTCCGGTTGTCTCCCAGGGGTGCTTTTTAACGAACCATGCGAAGGTTCTATGGCAACTGTAGGGGTAACAGGAGCTGAAGCATTTGGCGGTACGCCGCTCGCATCAGCGGCAAGGATCTCTACCCCTCCCCCCACTCTACGATTGGAGACAATTAACGCATCGGGACCCAGGGCCATGCGCACCTGACGCATCGCTTCACGGCTGGTAATACCAAAAAAACGGCTTATATTCATGCAGATTGACCAATTATTGTTGTTACTCTGACCATACGATCATCAGGGATTTCGGTATTCGATAAGACGCCTAACTGAGGCAAATGATGGCGCAAAAAGCGCGATAAAGAGGCTCTCAGCATGGGTGGCACCACCAACACAGCGGGGTCTCCATGTTGCTCTTGGTAGGTACACGCCTGTGCTGCCTCATTGAGTACCGTATCGGCCAGACCGGGCTCCAACGCCCCGCTGCTACTAATCGCTTGCGTCAATACACGCTCTAGACGTGCATCCAATCCAATCACGCGCATCTCCCCCTCGCCGGGGAACCATTGTTGACTAATCGCACGACCTAGGGCCACCCGCACGGCAGCTAAAAGCTCAGCGCTCTCGTTTAACATAACTCCCGCTGCCGTTTGGGATTGCAAACGTGGCACGTGCTCAGCCAAGGTTTCCAAAATCGTACGCATATCGCGAATGGGTACTTCTTCCTCGAGTAAACCACGTAACACTTTCAGCAACTGCCCCAAACCAATGACCTGCGGCACCAGATCTTCGATCATCTTCGGCGCCTCGCGGCCTAGATGCTCCAACAACTGCTGAACCTCTTGGCGGCCTAGCAGTTCGCCTGCATGACGATGCAATAAATGATTCAAATGCGTCGCCACTACAGTGCTAGCATCAACCACTGTATAGCCGGAGATCTGTGCTTGCTCGCGCAGTTCAACATCCACCCACACTGCAGGCAAGCCAAAAGCAGGGTCAGTAGTGACCGTACCGGGTAATTCTAGAGTGACCCCACCTGGATTAATAGCCAGCCATTGCCCCGGACTCGCCGTCCCCTGCCCTACCTCTACGCCATACAACAAGATGCGGTAATCATTAGGCTTTAACTCTAGGTTGTCACGGATATGCACTACCGGCGGCAGAAATCCGATATCTTGAGCGAATTTTTTACGCAAACTGCGAATGCGGTGCAATAGCTCGCCCCCTTGAGTATGATCCACCAAAGGGATTAAACGGTAGCCCACCTGTAAGCCTAGTGGATCCATCATGGACACATCATCCCAACTCGCCTCAGAAGCAGCGGCATCCGCCGTATTTTGCTGTAGCTCATCGGGTTCTTGTTGCGCCTGTACACGCTCTAGCTGTTGCTTATGTAGCATCCAGCCCAAACCGGCGAGCAACAATGCTAAGCTTAAAAAAGCAAAATTAGGCATGCCGGGTATCATGCCCATTAACGCCAAGATGCCGGCAGTAATAAACAAGACAGTAGGGTTGCGAAACAACTGGCTAACCATTTGCTGCCCAACGTCTTCGTCAGTCGCAACACGCGACACCACGACACCCGCCGCCGTAGAAATAATCAATGCAGGAATTTGAGCTACTAAGCCATCACCAATAGTGAGCAAGGTGTAGGTCTTACCGGCTGCTGCAAACGACATATCATGCTGTGCCACACCGATAACAAGGCCACCGATAATATTAATCACCATAACCAGCAGGCCTGCTACCGCATCACCGCGCACAAACTTACTGGCACCATCCATGGAACCGTAGAACTCAGCCTCTTGGGACACCTCTTTACGGCGGCTGCGAGCCTCCTCTTCACCTATAAGGCCTGCGTTTAAGTCTGCATCAATTGCCATTTGTTTACCCGGCAAGGCATCAAGGGTGAATCTGGCTCCCACCTCGGCAATGCGCCCTGCCCCTTTGGTAATCACAATGAAATTAATAATCACCAAAATAATGAAAACAATTAAACCCACCGTAAAGTTTCCGCCCACCAAAAAATGGCCAAACGCCTCGATCACACGGCCTGCAGCGTCTGGACCCTCGTGCCCATGCAGCAATACAACCCGTGTCGAGGCCACGTTTAACGCTAAACGTAACAAGGTGGCAAACAGCAATACAGAAGGAAAAGCGGAGAAATCCAATGGCTTTTTTGTAAACATAGCCACTAGCAATATCATCACGGCCAAGGAAATATTAAACGTGAACAATAAGTCCAATAGCATGGGTGGCAAAGGCAATATCATCATGGCCATGACCATGAGAATAAGTACCGGCCCTGCTAGAAGACGAGCATGGTGACCGCTGTGGTTTTTCAATAAAGCCAGAAAATTATTCATGGTTACTAGTAGTACGGTTAGCCGTGACGCGCTGATCCATTCCAGGCGGCACAGTTAAATGATCGGGTTGCGCAGGCCTAGCGCCACCCTGACGCTGCCAATTGTTGAGCTGATACACCCAGGCAAGAACTTCTGCCACGGCTGAATACAACTGATCCGGAATTTCCTGCTTGAGCTCCACGTTAAAGTAGAGTGCTCTAGCAAGTGGTGCGGCCTCAAGTTGTGGAATGCGATGCTCAGCGGCTAATTCACGTATACGTAAAGCGATAAAGCCCGAACCTTTAGCGACAACTTTAGGGGCCCCACCGCTTTGTTGTTCATACTTCAAGGCTACGGCGTAGTGAGTAGGGTTTGTAATCACCACGTCCGCCGTTGGCACTTGCGCCATCATGCGCGAACGCGCCATGGCTCGCTGCTGTTGCCGAATACGTCCTTTAACGTGTGGATCCCCTTCGCTTTCTTTATGTTCTTCTTTTACATCTTGCCGCGACATGCGCAGCTTTTTGTAATAGGACCACAACTGCCAGGGCACGTCGATTAACACAATAATAAGTAAGCTCGCCACAATCAGTGCGCAACACCGAGCTACCAACCCTATACCAACAGCTAAGGCCTCACGCGGCTCGACAAACATCAAGCTGGTCATTTGTTCTCGTTGAGCCCAAATCACATACACCGAGACACTGCCTATCAGGCCCGCCTTGGCCAAAGTTTTGACCAGCTCGATCACGGTTTGCGCCGAGAACATGCGCGTTATACCTTTGAGAGGACTCAAGCGCTCAAATTTGGGCTCTAGGGACTTCAATGAAAACATCATGCCACCTAAGGCGACAGAGGCCAATACGGCCACCACCACTAAGGCTGCAAATAAAGGACTCATGCTTAATAAGGCGTGAAAAGCTCCCTCTACCGCGACAATTACCATTGCGTCAGTATCAGTGCCCACCCTAGGATCAAACCACATGCTATTGCGCATCAGCAGACGCAAATTATGATAGAAATAGCCGCCCCCCAACCAGAGTATGGCCACTCCAACAGCCAGTAACAGAAAGGTATTAAGCTCTCTGGAACGAGCGATCTGCCCCTCTTCACGCGCTTTCTCAATGCGTCGAGGAGAGGCCGGTTCTGTTTTTTCTAAATCGCTATCTTCAGCCATTGCGCTTGAGCAGGAATCGAAGTTACAGGCCGCAACGCCTAGGCCGAATAAACCCTACAGACGCAGCTTGTCATGCCAGTTATTCTACTGAACAAGCAACCCTAGCTATCCCGTGAGTAAAGGGATGAAAGCAGGGCTATTCAAGGGCTGCTAAAGGCAAACAGCCCTAACTACACGGGGAACAGATGCGCATGCCCCTGGTGGCAAACTTTAAAACCCTAGATTGGCCAATAAGTCATCGACTTGATCCTGACTGGTCACCACTTCTACCGCTTTACTGGATACAACCGGACCATTTAATAAACTATTAGCTTCTTCGCGACGTTCAGCGGGCACACTTTCCATCAATACTTGTAAGAGTTCGGTCTCTATGGTTCTGACGACCCCTAACATGCCAGTAATGACTTGTCCGGTTAGGTCTTGGAAATCTTGCGCCATGATAATTTCCAACAAATTTTCCTGAGTTTGTTGGGTAACCACCGGTACCTCTTGCAGATAACTGCGTGTTTGCTGCACTAAGTCACGAGCCTCGTTAATGTCTTTGGGCTCATCAAACCATGCTTGCCATTGCTGATCTAAATACTTGGCTTGCTCTTGCAAGCCGTCCTGTAAGGGTTGCGTTTGCTCTGCTGCGTTGAGTACTCGATTGGCCGCCTGCTCAGTCATGCAGGCCACATAATGCAAGCGGTCGCGTGCGTCGGGTATAGCATGAGCTGCATCTTTAATGGCTTGATCTAGTCCCAGTTCCCGCATGCTATCACGCAGCAGGCGCGTTAAATTAGCGATACGGTAAACCAGATCAGGGGAAGTAGATTGCGGCTCCACAGCCTTATCATCCGTCATGTCTACTCTCCTTTAATTGCCCATCTTCTCAAATATTTTATTTAGCTTTTCCTCTAGCGTGGCGGCGGTGAAAGGCTTCACCACATAACCACTCGCCCCTGCCTGGGCAGCGGCAATGATATTTTCCTTTTTAGCTTCCGCTGTCACCATCAGCACGGGCAATTTACTCAAAGCCGCATCAGCACGAATTTGCTTTAGCATCTCGAGGCCATCGAGATTTGGCATATTCCAGTCAGACACCACGAAATCAAAGTTGCCGTTACGCAACTTCTCAAGCCCTATTTGCCCGTCTTCTGCTTCGTCTACATTCTCGTAGCCCAAGTCTTTGAGCAAATTCTTGATAATGCGACGCATGGTGGGGAAATCGTCCACTACCAGAATTTTTATATTTTTTTGTACCATTTATTACGCTCCATAGAATTAATAGCTAAGCCTGTCTAGCCTTACACGCGGTGTCCATAGCCCCCAACACTCGCTAATAAACGTTCGCTAATTTGCGTTAACGGCAAAGCAATATCGGTAGCCCCCACTAGCAAGGCTTCTCTGGGCATACCAAATACGACACTACTTGCTTCGTCTTGCGCAAAGGTGGCTGCACCTGCATTTTTCATGGCTAACAAACCTTGCGCACCGTCTTTGCCCATGCCTGTCAAGATTACCCCTACCGCGTTACGCCCGGCCACTTCTGCTGCGGATTTAAACAATACGTCTACGGAAGGTCGATGGCGATTCACCGGTTCGGAATCGACTAATTTAACTACGTAATTCGCACCCGAACGAGCTAGTTTCATATGTGCCACACCACCAGGAGCCAAGTAAACGTGGCCTGGTAGCACACGTTGTCCGTCCTCAGCCTCATGCACCTGCATGGCGCATAAGCCATCTAATCGATTGACGAAAGAGCGTGTGAAACCTGCTGGCATATGTTGCGTAATCATGATGGCTGGACAATTCGCAGGCATAGGCTCTAACACTTGGCGTATCGCCTCGGTGCCCCCTGTGGAGGCTCCAATCATAATCAGCTTTTCAGTAGTGGAAAAATGACCAGACAAGCTTTTCGCACGAGCAACAGGGGCAGCATGGCGTTCAATACGCTTAGGCTTTGACATGGCCGCGGCACGAATTTTATCCGCTATCAGCTCCGAATACTCTAGCAAGCCATCCCGTAATCCTAGCCTGGGCTTGGTGACAAAATCCACCGCCCCTAATTCCAAGGCTTTGAGCGTCACTTCAGAATTGCGCTCTGTTAAGGAGGACACCATGACCACGGGCATAGGCCGCAAACGCATCAGACGCTCTAAGAAATCAAGGCCATCCATGCGAGGCATTTCCACATCCAGAGTCAAGACATCAGGATTGTGCTGTTTTATTAGCTCCCTAGCAACCAATGGATCGGGAGCAACCGCTAGCACTTCCATATCAGGCTGATTATTAATAATTTCCAGCATTAGACTGCGCACTAAAGCAGAATCATCAACGCATAACACACCAATCTTCTTCATCGCCACAAAAACAACCTTTTAAAATATCGCTGCTTCAGTTACGCACGTAAACCGTCTGCCCGCGCAGGCGGAATGCCTTAGTTAAATGGGAGAAATTTTCAGAGTGCCCTACGAACAATAGACCGCCAGGTTTCATGGCGGCAGCAAAACGCTCTAACAGACGAACCTGAGCATTTTTATCGAAATAAATCATGGTATTTCGGCAAAAAATCACGTCAAAACTATTGTTGCTAGGCCAGTTCGATCCATTTAAGTTCACTACTCCAAACTGCAACATATTACGCAACACGGGTTTTACTCGCACAAAGCCCTCTTGTTTACCCTTGCCTCGCAGAAAATATTTTTGCTTAAATGCCTGCTCAACGGGCTCAATACGCTCGTGCGTATAAATGCCCAGTTTGGCCTTCTGAATAGCCTCAGTATCGATATCTGTAGCCAGAATACTAACGTTACTATCGGGCGCAACGCACGACTCACGTACTGTCATTGCTATAGAGTAGGCCTCCTCACCAGTGGACGCCGCACTACACCAAATATCTATAGGCTTAGGCCTAGCACTAATGAAATCGGCCAAAATATCAAAATGATGTTGCTCGCGAAAAAAAGCAGTATGGTTAATCGTGAAAGCATTAACAAAATTGGTCCACTCAGGCTCTTCACCTGAGTTTTCCAAATAATCCAAGTAATGATCAACTCGATCTAAACCACAGGCTAAGGTACGCGTTCCCAAAGTGCGCGCCATCATGTCCTCTTTGTGAGCGCCTAAAACAATACCCGTATTTTGTTTTAGTAGGCGTGCCGCTCGATCAGAATCAGCCTTAGACGCTAGAGGCAGTACCGGCAAAGCGTAAGCATAAGAACTTACAGAATTATTCATAAATCAAGAGCTGGCTAAAGCTCCGCTATAAGACGTCAAGGGCACAGTGTGTGAACCTGAACCATGATCCAATTGCTCATCATCGAACGGTACATCTATGACTTCGTTACCATTGATACGAAAAACCGCTACCGCTGAGGCTAGCCGACTGGCCTGCTCTTGTAAGGAGCCCGCCGCCGCAGCCGCCTGCTGTACTAATGCAGCATTTTGTTGCACCCCTCCATCCATTTGTATGACTGCGCGGTTAACTTGATCAATACCTTCTGACTGCTCACTGGAGGCACTAGAGATTTCGGCCATGATGGTCGTTACGCCCTGAACGGCAGACACGACATCTTGCATAATTTCACCTGCCTCGTCGACCTGACGCGTCCCTGCCTGAACTTTAGAAAGAGACTCTTCGATGAGCCCTTTTATTTCCCGCGCTGCCTGGGCGCTGCGCTGTGCCAAAGACCGTACCTCTCCTGCCACCACAGCAAACCCTTTGCCTTGCTCACCTGCGCGGGCGGCCTCTACGGCCGCATTTAAAGCCAGAATATTGGTCTGAAAAGCGATGCCGTCAATCACACTCACAATCTGCGAGATTTGCCCAGAGCTAGCGGAGAGTTCTTCCATGGTATCTATCACCTTGGTAACGGCTTCACCACCACGCTGCGCCACCGCTGCCGCGCCTTTGGCGACTCGATCAGCCTCGTGCGCATTGTCGGTATTTTGTCGCACTGTGCTAGACAACTCTTCCATGCTCGCTGCCGTTTCTTGCAAAGAGGCGGCTTGATCTTCAGTGCGACTGCTTAAATCGGTGTTTCCGGCAAAAATCTCTTGGGAGCCAAGACTAATCTCCTCTACGCCCTCACGTACTGTTTGCACCATACGTTGCAAACTCAATTGCATACGCCGCACTGCTTCGTACAACACACCAATTTCATTGCTGGAAAACACATCAATACGTTTGGTCAGGTCTCCGCTGGCAATACGATCAAAATGTTCACCCGCTACCCGCAAAGGGCGCAGAACCATACGGTTAAGAAACACATACACTAAGAAGGCGATAAGTAAACATAGAGCCATCGCAAAGCCCACTAGGCTAATGACAAGCTGATACTGTTTAGCTTCTTTTTGGTACTCTTGCTCAATGAGACTTTGCTGCAGGCGCGATAAGCTCCCTAGGGCGCTGTACATATCGTCTTCAAGCAATTTCGTCGTGCCAGTCAAATAGGTGCGAAAGTCCGAAATTTGCCCCTGCTCTAAATAGTCAATTAAGGGAGCAATACCGCTATTAAGTAATGAGACATAAGCGCTGTCTACTCTATCTATGGCCTCATGCCGTTTACTTAGGCTGTTTGCCTCACGCTGGTAAATCGAAAAATCTGAGCGGGCTGTCGCTAATGACTCTCGCACTAAGGTTAAGAGTTCTTGCGTATCTGTACTAAGCAGCTCCTCACGGGCCAACGTTGCCCCCCACTCTTGCATAACATCTTGGTTTTGCTGATCACTATTAACCACAAAACTGACTGCTGCCCTGCCCAATTGAATTTGCGTATCTTTATAGCTTTCCACAGCTTTAGTGAGTTGATTCGCTATGCGTTGATTACTCACTAAGTTTTCTAACGCTAAATTATTAGCACGCAGCGACAATATGCCTAGAGCCGCCCCTGCCAAAAGCATGCACAGAAAAAACACTAATACAAGAATCAGGCTGGTTCTGACTTTAAGATTCACCAAACGTAATCCACCAAACATAAGACACACCTTGTTATTGATAGAAACCCGAGGCTCAGGCGTGGCTATTGGCTACACCTGTTTTCACACTACGCAATGGCACCATCAACCAAGGCCATTTCTTCACTAGTCATGAGCTTTTCTATATCGACCAAGATCAACATCCGCTCTCCTAAGGTACCAATTCCCGTTAAGTACTCTGTAGAAAATGCGGCCCCAAAACTTGGTGCGGCGCTAATTTGTGAGTTTTGAAGCACCAACACATCAGAGACACCATCAACGACAATCCCCACTACTCGTTCGTGTAAGTTCAAGATCACTACGACGGTTTGGTGGTTGTATTCCACGTTTTGCATATTGAAACGTACACGCAGATCAACGATAGGTACGATTACCCCACGTAGATTTGTTACCCCTTTTATAAAGCTGGGCACATTTGCAATCCGTGTCACAGTTTGGGTGTCGTAGCCGCGAATTTCCTGAACTTTCAGAATATCGATGCCATATTCTTGTTCGGCTAAGGTAAAAACCAGGTACTCTTTACCCGAACCCTCAGCTAGATCTGGATTTTGATAATTATCATAGGACATGAAGTTCTCCGAATATTCAGTTCGACGCTACAGCACGATCACGTGCCAAACGCTGTAATGCAAACACATCAACAATAAGCGCCACACTGCCATCGCCTAAAATAGTGGCGGCAGAAACACCTGGAATTTTGCGATAATTCGCTTCTAAGTTTTTCACCACCACTTGATGCTGACCAATTAAATGGTCCACCAGCAGAGCAAAGCGCATGTCCTCCGCTTGCAAAATGACGGCGATAGCCTTGGTCTCGTCTACTTCACCGTTTTCAACGGAAAACACTTCCCGCAAGGAGATCAGGGGCAGATACTCCCCCCGTACCAACATGACCCTATCGGTTTCAGACACACGCTTTAACTGCGCGGGGGTGGGCTGCATAGACTCCGTAACATGGGCTAAAGGCAGGATAAAGACTTCTTGGCCCACCTGCACCGACATGCCATCTAAAATAGCTAAAGTCAGCGGCAATACAATACGCGTCGTCGTCCCTGCCGCAGGGCGTGAGTACAACTGCACATGCCCACCCATGCTTTGGATGTTTCGCCGCACCACATCCATCCCTACACCTCGACCTGATATCTCGGTGACTTTGTCTGCAGTGGAAAAGCCTGGGGCAAAAATCAACTGCCACACTTCATCATCGCTAATATTTTCATTAGCAACTAAACCATTCGCGAGGGCTTTAGACAAAATTTTGTCGCGATTTAGACCTGCCCCGTCATCAATGACCTCGATAATAATATGCCCGCCTTGATGCTGCGCAGAAAGGGTGAGCACACCTTCTGGGTCTTTTCCTTTTGCAACGCGCTGCTCTGGCGTTTCAATGCCGTGATCAATACTATTGCGCACTAAGTGGGTTAAGGGATCAATAATGCGCTCAATGAGACTTTTATCTAGTTCGGTTGCTTGCCCTTTGGTCACCAACTTGATCTGCTTATCTAAGCGGGCTGCACTTTCACGCACTACGCGCGGAAAGCGACTAAACACGTAGTCCATAGGCATCATGCGAATCGACATGACAGCCTCTTGGAGGTCACGTGCATTTCGTTCGAATTGCTCAATACCATTCAGTAAACGGTCATGTACTACAGGGTCTAGCGTCGAGGCGGTTTGCACCAGCATCGCTTGCGTGATCACCAGTTCCCCAACTAGGTTGATAATTTGATCAACCTTTTCTACACCCACTCGTATCGTGCTCGACTCTTTCGCTGCGGGAGCCTTGTCATTAGCTTTAGCTTTGACTGGAGCACCACTTGCTTTTTCAGCGACTACGGCCGGAGCCATCGACTCGGGTGACACTTCTGACGCCACTTGAGGGGGCGGGGTTAACAACGCTGCGCCAGCTGGTAAATTCTGCACAGGCTGGACCGTTAACTGATCTGCGTTGACCACAAAGCAACATACCGCTTGAATATCTTCGGAGCTTACGGTGGAGCTAAGCCAAATGTCTAAGCTATCGTCGCTCTGGTTGCTTTTTAACACATCCCCCATAAGTTCCATTTCTTCCAGTAAGACTTTTTGATCAGCTTTACTGATTGCACGCAAGGCAATATGAAGTGTAGACGTACCTGTAGGCGTGTTTGGCTCTGCAACAAGCGGGGCTTGCTGCGCCGTTTGCTGCTGGACAACAGCCAGGTCAACGGAACCGTCTGCGGTACTCAATATGCCTTTTTGCTCGAGCGCCAACTGACGTAGCTGCTCACAAATACGCTGGTAGGCATCTTCGTCGGGGTCTCCACCCTCGCGATAAGAGCTTACTTGCTCCGTCAACACATCTTTGGTTTCCAAGAAGAGATCAATCATGTCTTTACGCAGGCTCATTTCGCCATTGCGCACCAGGTCAAGCAGGTTTTCCAATAGATGCGTGGTTTCTGCCAGCTTTCCAAAACACCCAAAAGTGCTGGCCCCTCCTTTGATCGAGTGGGCGGCACGAAAAATCGCGTTCAGCTGATCACTATCAGGCGCTTCAAGATCAAGCTCTAAAAGCAGGCTTTCCATGTCGGCCAATAGTTCATCAGCTTCATCGAAAAAAGTCTCATAAAACTGACTTAGGTCTACGCCAGTGCTCATGCACATATCCTTATTGATAAACAAGCTCGCAAACGAGTCGAGGCTCTAGCACCCAGTCCATCAGCGATTACTATTGCACCGGTATAAGAGGTGGTAGCTCAGGCAACTGCGGCAAGCCTGGTATATTTACATTTATAGCCCCGTCATGACTTGTATCACGCCAGTCTGTATCACCAACCTCGTGACTGGCCTCAGCATCAATTCTGCGCTGAGCTCGTTGATTGAGCACTAAAATGCTAATACGCCGATTTACGGCTGCTGCAGGATTATCTTTAATTAAACTGACCGTATCAGCTAGGCCTAAAATTCGTTTTACCTTCTCTTCATTCAGACCACCCGCCACCATTTCTTGCCGTGCCGCATTAGCCCTGTCGGCTGAGAGCTCCCAGTTGCTGTATAAACGCTCGCCGCTTGCATACTGAGAGGAATCGGTATGCCCGCTAATTTGTATGGGATTGGGCAAATCGTTCACAGGTTTACTTAGTGACCGTAAAATAACCCGCATGTAAGGTTGCACCATGGCGCTACCTGTGGCGAACATAGGCCGCTTTTGATGATCAACAATTTGTATACGCAAACCATCTTCGGTCATATCCAATACCAATTGCGGTCGAAATTCGCGTAGTATTGGATCAGATTCAATCAGCTCTTCTAGAGCATGTTTTAAATCTTCCAGACGTTCAGCATCTTGGCGGTCACCATAGACATCACCGAAATTTTGGCCCGGATGTTTTTGTGGTACTACACTAGGGTTGCCGCCGGGAATCACACTGCGTGAATGCTCTGCCCGTGTGCCCCCGGTCACGGCATCAACGAGAGGCATACGAAAATAATCGGCAATTTCTTTGAGTTCTTGTTTGGGTACAAGTGTCAGTATCCACATCACCAAGAAAAAAGCCATCATGGCTGTCATGAAGTCGGCGTAAGCAATTTTCCAGCTTCCTCCGTGATGAGGCGCCTCAACTTTCTTTTTACGCCGGATAACGACCCTATCTGGATAGCGACTCATAAAGCAGCCTTATTCTCGCTTACCCAAAGCACGAGCCTGACGGACATGTCCTTCCAGCTCCTCGAAGGAGGGGCGCTCAGTCGAGAACAACACTTTCCGTCCAAATTCAATAGCGAGCTGAGGCGGGTAACCATTCATATTGGCGAGCAAGGTCACTTTTATGCATTCGAGTACCTTAGTGGCATCGGCACTACGACGCTCTACCGTCGCTGCCAAAGGTGCCACAAAGCCATAGGCCAACAAAATACCCAAGAAAGTACCCACCATCGCCTTGGAAATTAAGTCTGCCAAAATAGCAGGTGGCTGATCAACTGAGGCCAATGCTTTCACTACCCCCAACACCGCCGCCACAATACCAAACGCAGGTAAGGCATCGGCAACCTCTCGTAAAGCGCGAGCAGGTACGTTACATTCGTGCTGATAGGTTTCTATATCCTGATCCATGAGTGTCTCTATTTCTAAAGAACTCATGTTGCCGCTAATCATAAGCCGCAGATAATCCCGGATAAAGTTCATTAGCACAGGGTCTTTCAGCACATTGGTGTGCTCGGCGAAGATGGGGCTATTGGCGGGGTCTTCAATATCACTTTCGATAGACATCATGCCATCGCGCCGTGCCTTATTAAGCAGCACGTATAACAAGCCCATCAGTTGCATATAAAGCGCTTTGTTATAGGGTGAGCTTTTTAGAGCTTTAGGAATCGCCGTTGCCAGTGCTTTAACCGACTTGCCACTATTAGAAGCGAAGTAAGCACCTAGCGCTGCACCAGCAATTAACGTGAACTCCAGAGGCTGAAATAAAGCCCCTAAATGTCCGCCTAATCCGACAAAACTGCCGAACACAGACACAAAAACAATAAGGTAACCAATCAGTAATAGCACTGCTATGCCCTAGTTGTACGTACACACACTAATAATGACCGGTTTCGCAACCACTAGAAAAGCCCTTTAAGCGGCCTTTTCACCGTTAGATTAAGGCTTATAAATAAAACAGCTTGCTCTATAGCAACCAGCGGCGCTACGCCAAGCCTAGACCTCAGCCTTACTACTTGGGAGGGCTGCTAACACCGGCACAGACTCCATTGGCATCGCTCCAGACCCACTTTTTTTAAGCTGCTTAGCTTCTTTCGGGGGCAACTCATTACGTGGACTAGGCTTAGCTCGGCTGGTTCTACGAGTTTTACCTGCCCTTGGAGGAGGACGACATATAGCACAAATAAAACCCACGTGAGGATCATGAGCATGAGAGACAAACGCGCCACTACAGCGCTCACAACATGACAACTGCACCATGCCACTATCAAAAAAACGCAATAGCATCCAAGCCCGTGTAAAGCTCAAAACCGGCTCTTCAGAACTATCTATACGCCCAGCTTCTGATTGCTCTAGATACAAGCGATATGCTTGGATCAGTGCTTGCGGCCGTTCACACTGCGCATGCTTTTCCAAATAACGAAAAACACTGTAAAACAAACTGGAGTGAATATTGGGTAGCCATGTCATAAACCAATCGACAGAAAACGGCAACATTCCTTTAGGCGGTGAACAGCCACGGATCTCGCGATACAAACGCGCCAGGCGGTCGTAACTTAAGGAAGTTTCGGCCTGTAATACCTGCAGGCGGGCTCCCAAAACGATCATATCGCTGGCAAGCTGTATCTCTTGTGCCTCTTTAGCGACGCTTTTTGTACTCATAGCAACGATGTAATGCCTTTAGACAGCTGACTCAGCAAACGACTTTTGCGATAATAAAATGGTAGAGTGCGCTTGCTGCAACACCCCGCCCAACACATCTTGAGTCAACGCACTCAGTAATTGATAGTCGTTGAAACGAAAAGCACAAATTAAAGAGTTCGACCCCGCCAACTTCACTAGCTGTGCTGGCGACAAGCGCACGATGGTTTCAGCAACATCCACATCAAATCCTAATCTGAACATTCCTGCTGCAAAATTTTCTTGCAACAGACGCTGGGCCAGCATTAAATACGACAAGTTGACTTCTCGAATGTCATTGAGCAATGAGTTATCCGTTACGGGCATGATGCCCTCCTTGTAAAAGCTGTTTCTTAATATAGAACGCGTAACACAAACACATTTAACAGCTGTTTTGTTACATCCCTATGCCAGCACCACACAAAAAACCGCAATAGATACGTTAATTAACATAAAAATTCTTTTTGTCGCTTAAAACATGCAAAATCAACATACAAGCAACGATTTTTATGTATCAATAGTATCAACATAGGCAGAAATGTTAACAGAAACAGAGTGAAATGTAGCCTTAAACACCCATTTGTTACATGATGTGCATCAAAGTCGGTGCAAAAGAAACGAAAAACGTACCCTAAACCCTACAAAAGGTAAACGACAAGCCACTACCTCAGCAAACCTATTATCATCCAATAAGCGTTAGCTAGCGCGCGATTGAACAAAAATACCGGTGCACTGGCCTACTCATCGACTTACACATTAAGTTTCAATATCGCAACTTAATGTACTCACCCACAGGCGCTATATATTGCTGTATGTAAATTACGTAATTATCTTGGTCAGCACTATGCTTATCGCTGGCTGTGGTGGGCCTCGCGGTACTACCGAGATGCGCTCATCAATGCCTGCTAGCCACCGAGGTGCTGACGTGGCACTTAATGCGCTCGCCTTGCTCGATAGCCCCTACCGCTATGGCGGTGCACACCCGAGTACAGGGTTCGATTGCAGTGGTTTAGTCTTCTATGTGTTTCAACCCCAAACCGCTACGCCGATACCGCGACAAAGCGGCGAACAGGCACGGCTAGGGAGAGCCATTGCGCTTAATCAGCTAGAAGCAGGCGATTTGATTTTTTTTAATACGCTAGGGAAGGCGAACTCGCATGTCGGCATATATATAGGAGACGGCAACTTCATTAATGCGCCTTCAAGTGGAGGGCACGTGCGTATAGACTCTTTACATAACCCGTATTTTAAGCAACGCTTTACTGCAGCGCGACGTTTTTTTGAGCTATAACGTTAGTAAACAATGGCTTAAGGAACAGTCGAGTACTGTTCACAGAGCTGTAAAAAAGCCTCCAGTTGAGGATCACAGGCTAGTTCTTCTTGCATCACATTAGCTACCTCTGGCGCAATGCGAGCAGCTTGACGCGCGTCTAAAAACAATAAACGAAACCGGCGGGCCAGCATATCTTCAAGATTACGAGCATATTCGTAACGACAGGCAAACCTTATCATCGCTACACTTAATCCTGGATATAGCTCAATATCTGCGCCGGGCAGACTTTGCACCCAATCGGCTTCGCTACCATAGACCTCCAGATTGGGAGCATGCGCCATAGAGTGGTGGCGATTCTCTAGGGGAGACCCAATTAAACGAAAGTCAGCGGTACGACTGGCAGGTAAAGACGGCAGCAACCCTGCATGCACGCACTTCTCCAACACATTCTCAGCCATAGAGCGATACGTTGTCCATTTGCCTCCTGTGACAGACACCAATCCACTGGGGCTGACAAGAACCGTGTGCTCTCGGCTGAGCTTTTTCGTATCTCCGCCTTCGTTGCTAGGCGGCTTCACCAAAGGTCGCAAGCCAGCCCAAACACTTAGCACATCCGAACGCTGAGGAGCACGTTGCAAGTATTTGCCGGCCTCGCTCAAAATGAAATCAACTTCGGCACGCAAGGGGCGAGGCTCTATATCTAGCTGTTGTACGGCGGTATCTGTGGTGCCCAAAATCAGCTTTCCTAACCAAGGCACCGCGAACAGGACTCGACCATCGCGGGTTTTGGGTACTAATAAAGCATGTTCACTATTTAAAAAATGTTGCTCCACCACTAGATGCACGCCTTGGCTTGGAGAAACCATGGCTTGTGATTCACGTCCTGCAGACTTTCCATCCATTTGTCGAATGTCGTCTACCCATACTCCGGTGGCGTTAATTACACAGGGACTATAAATATCGTATTCACGCTCGGTTTCACTATCTTTGCAGCGCACCCCAGTGACTCGCCCATTATCATGAAGGATGTCCATAACCGGTGCATAATTCAGGATGAGCGCCCCCTGCGCGGCCGCACTACGTGCCAGCGCCAGCGCCAGTCGCGCATCATCAAACTGCCCGTCCCAATACTTAATGCCACCTTTTAGTCCAGCAGTACGCACGCCAGGTAAAAGCTCTTGGACTCGGCGGCTAGCAAGTACCTGAGTGTGCCCCAGGCCATTAGGGCCAGCGAGTAAATCATAGGCATTGAGCCCCACCGCGTAAAAAGGGATCTCAAGGCGGCTATAACTGGGCATCACAAAAGCTAAAGGCTGTGCTAGGTGAGACGCGTTACGGAGCAACTGTTTACGCTCGCGCAAGGCTTCACGAACTAAGCAAATATCCCCTTGAGCCAGATAACGGACACCTCCGTGAACTAATTTAGTAGCACGAGAGGAAGTGCCTTTAGCTAAATCATAGGCCTCAAGTAAAACTACCGTTAGCCCACGCAAAACGGCATCTAAGGCAAGGCCTAGACCTGTGGCTCCGCCACCGATGATGATCAAATCAACCTGCTGTTTGCGCTCTAGAGCAGAGAACAAACGCGAGCGTTCAGTGACTAAGGGGGAGTTACGTGTTGTCATGATGTATAGCGCACAGCGAGAGTATAAGTCCCGAGAGGGGGCTTATAATCGTAGCAACCTAAGTGTAATTACCTACATTTTACCGCCTTAAGTCAACAATAACTGCCTTATGGCGGGTAAATTTTATGATCGTGCACATCGCTAGCTTTTATTGAACCATGGCACCTCTACCCACCACTCTCTCTGAGCTGTCTCTTATTTATGACTTTCATCCTCGCACTCGATCAAGGCACCTCTAGCTCTCGCAGCGTTGTCGTCAATCCACAAGGAGAAATCATTAGTTTGGCTCAGCAAGAGCTAACACAACACTTTCCCCAATCAGGGTGGGTTGAACACTGCCCCCTAGAGATCTGGCATAGCCAGCTCGAAACGGCCAAACAAGCATTACAGCAAGCAGGGCTGCGGCCACAAGACATCGCCGCTATTGGCATTACGAATCAGCGCGAAACCACGGTGCTATGGGATAAATCAACAGGCCAGCCCTTGCATAACGCTATAGTCTGGCAAGATAGACGAGCGGAAGCATTCTGCGAAACCTTACGCTCGCAAGGTAAAGCAGACCTTATCAAACAGCGCACGGGTTTGGTTCTGGACGCTTACTTCTCCGCCTCTAAGCTGCGTTGGCTTTTAGAGACGATTCCCGGTGCTCGACACCGTGCCAAGCAAGGTCAACTGGCTTGTGGCACCATAGATAGCTGGCTACTTTGGAAGCTGACCAACGGGGCCTCGCATTTAAGCGATCGTAGTAACGCCTCTCGTACTTTGCTCTTCAATATTCATACTAACCAATGGGATCAAGAACTGTTAGAGTTGTTCTCTATCCCTGCTAATTTACTTCCCCAGGTACTAGCATCGAGCGCCGACTTTGGCCAGTGCTCAGCCGAGCATCTTGGACACGCTATTCCCATACGTGGTGTCGCAGGCGATCAGCAAAGCGCACTATTTGGGCAAGCATGTTTTCACCCTGGCATGGTTAAGAATACCTACGGCACCGGCTGTTTTATGCTGATGCAAACTGGCCACCACTGCCAAACTTCTCATCACGGCTTGCTCAGCACCAGTGCGGCACAAACCCTTGAGCAGCCTGAGTATGCGCTTGAGGGTAGCATATTCATCGGAGGGGCCGTTGTGCAGTGGCTGCGTGACGGCTTGGGCGCTTTCGAGCATAGCCCCCAAGTAGAAGCACTGGCAGCAAGTGTGCCTCATAGTGACGGTGTGTTATTTGTACCCGCCTTTACAGGACTCGGTGCTCCTTACTGGGATGCCCAGGCCCGTGGCACCTTAACTGGCTTAAGTCGGGGAACCACTATGGCGCATATTGCTCGCGCCGCTCTGGAGAGCATCGCCTATCAAAGCGCTGTGTTACTTCAAGCTATGCAAAATGATAATGCTCACAGCCAGCATAGCCCCATACAACAACTACGCGTCGACGGGGGGGCCAGCCAAAACAACCTATTGATGCAGTTTCAAGCAGACTTGCTTGGGATTCCCGTAGTTCGCCCAAAGATCACTGAGACGACAGTGATGGGAGCTGCCTATTTAGCGGGACTAGGAGCAGGTATTTATCGTGATCGTGCTGATATCGAGAAAACTTGGCAAGCCGAGCGTATTTTTGAACCCAAGCTGTCGCGCGATCAAGCGGATCACCTAATGAATCAATGGGAACGTGCCGTACGCCAAGCACGAACTCAATAATCAGGATATAAACCATGTTGCAAAAAACCGTATTAGCCATCGCTTTTTTTATTGCGGCCTTACTTGCTCTAACCTTCGGCGAAGTCATTTTCCTTCAATTCGCCTCTTGGTTTAGCTGGTTAACAGGTTACTTTGTACAAGACTTTTCTCATCTAATACAGTTGGTGCACGCCTATTTAAGCCATAATTGGTTAAAGGTCATCGTGGCCGCCATCATTGCTGGCCTTGCCTTGATGTGGGTCAGCAAGAATCGCCAAGACAGCTTAAGTCAAGAAAGCAATCATAAAAAAATCGCTATCATACTGGCCGTGCTACTGGGATGGCTGGGCGCTCACCGCTTCTATCTGGGCCAAGTAGGCTTAGGTATCCTGTATTTAATTCTATTTATGGTGTACGCACCACTCGTCGTGTTTATCTCATTAATTGATGCTGTCCGTTATGCTTTTATGAGTGAGCAAGCGTTCAAAATCAAGCACTAGACTCATAGCGCGTGATAAGTCATCACGCCTACTCGTCCATCGCCTGCACTTGCGCTCGCTGGACAGCACACAAAGCGTCTTCTAGATTGGGATATACATTACGCTCAAATACCAAGCCCATGACCCCCATTCTCTTAAGCTTATTGCGCACCTTGTCATTCGCCTCGGAAAGTAGCAGTTGGCGCTTTTGGGCATGCAACTGTTGCAATGCCCCTTCAATAACCTGTAGCGCTGTAACGTCTAAAAACGGCACGTAATTCAGCCTTAATACGATGTAGCGTGCATCCTGGGGCAAATTCTCCATTGCTTGCTGAAAAGCCTCCACTGCGGCAAAAAACATAGGCCCCTCGATGCTATACACGGCAGTATGGGCAGGTAAAGGAGTAGTGCTAGGCCAGTCAGCCGCACGTCGCACCTCACGCTCGGACTGCAAACGCACTTGCACACTATCTGCCGTGCGTTTCAATACATACAGCATTGCCAACACCACACCTATGTTGACAGCTACGACTAGGTCCGCAAGCACCGTCAAAGCAAATGTTACCCACAAAATTAGCAGGTCTATCCACGGCGCACGTTTTTGCATCTGAATCAGTATACGCACCTGACTCATATTCCAAGCCACCATAAACAAGATAGCAGCCAAGCTAGTTAAAGGTATGTACGAAGCCAGCGGCGCCAAGACCATTAAAATCAGCACTAGCACCAGACAATGCACTATCCCAGCGATAGGGCTAGTGCCCCCATTGCGTATATTCGTAGCAGTGCGTGCGATAGCTCCGGTGGCGGCAATACCACCAAACATCGGCGCTAGGATATTAGCGACCCCCTGCCCGACCAACTCTTGGTTAGAGTCATGACGATCGCCCGTCATGTTGTCCGCCACCACAGCAGAAAGTAAAGACTCTATCGCCCCTAACATGGCAATCGCAAAAGCCGGTCCAATCAGCTCAATCACCTTACTTAAACGTATATCAGGCAACTGAAAGGCAGGCAAGCCGCGTGGTATTTCACCAAAGGCGCTGCCTATGGTGCTAACGCCTTTAAACTGAAACAAAGCTTGTAGCAAGGTCACAACAATAAGCGCAATCAGAGGCCCGGGGATACGAGCAAGCCACCGTACACGCGGCGCCATAATTAGAATTGCTAGGGCTAATACTCCTAAAACCGTCGTCGCAATATTAAGCTGCCCTATGTGACTCAACAGAAACCATAACTTCTGATGAAAATGCGTCCCTTGAACTTGTGGCAGGCCAAAAAAATCACGCCATTGGCCCACCCAGATAATGACGCCTATTCCAGCGGTAAAACCGATGATGACGGGATCTGGAATATAGCGAATCACAGCCCCTAGGCGCAATAAGCCCAGTAGCAATAAAATCACACCTGCCATTAAGGTAGCAATTTGCAGACCCTCAATGCCATACTGCGCCACTATCCCGGCCAAAATGACAATAAAAGCCCCCGTGGGCCCAGCTATTTGTACTTTACTGCCGCCCAAAACCGAAACAGCGAGTCCAGCAATAATGGCGGTATAAATACCTTGCTCTGGTTTCACCCCCGAGGCAATAGCAAACGCCATCGCCAATGGTAAGGCGACAATGCCTACAATCAGGCCAGCAATAATATTGGGGAGCCAGTGCTTGGGGGCCAACAGGCCCGCTTTCTGTGCTTGCAACAGAGCGATCATGTTTAGCAATAATGTCAGAACGTTAATAATTTATACTTGATCATGACATAGCACGCGCTCGGCGTCCACGCCCTACCGCCAAAGCTGTCTAAGTTTAGGCCTGTCGCAAGCCGCCTTTGCCTAACAAACGCAAACTATTTACCACAACGAGAAGACTGGCACCCACATCAGCAAATACCGCCATCCACATGCTCGCCATGCCCATTAACGCCAACACCAAAAACAGCAGCTTGATACCTAATGCCACACTAATGTTTTCTACTAGCACGCGATGTAAGCGGTGAGACAATAGAATCAGGGCAGGCAACTTGTGCAGTTCATCATCCATTAACGCAATGTCTGCCGTCTCTATGGCCATATCTGAACCTAGGGCCCCCATCGCGATACCGATGTCGGCACGCGCTAAGGCAGGGGCATCATTAATCCCATCCCCCACCATCGCCACCGCACCTTGAGTACTTTTCTCCGTCACCCAATCTAATTTATCTTGCGGCAACAAGCTTGCTTGGTACTCCTTAACCCCCGCACGCTCCGCCATGTATTGCACAGCGGCAGGATGGTCTCCGGATAATACGGCAGTTTCTATGCCTAAGCGGTGCAACTGCTTGATCACCGCTGGAGCATCCTCTTTCAATTGATCCATCACGGCAAATAGCATCAACAAGCCATCACTACTCCCCAAATAGACCAAGCTCGCCCCCATTTTTGCCGCCTCGTGATCGGCTGCTAGCAAAGGCTGCGGCGTCGTAGCAAGCTCGGCCACCCAACTGCGCTTGCCCAGACGCAAGGTTTGACCCTGATACCTAGCCTGCACCCCTGCTCCAGGTATCGCCTCAAATTCACCGATATCTTGCGCGTTTGGTGTTGCATCATCTAACCCTTGAGCAACTGCTTGAGAGGCAGGATGATCGGAACGTTCCGCCAGCATTTTGGCCCATTGCTGGTATACCGCTTGCCTAAGCGGCTCCGCCAATACATAACGATGCTGCAAGCTGGGCTGTCCTTTGGTTATCGTGCCGGTCTTATCAAGAGCCAAGTAACGTATATGACGCGCCTTTTCTAAATACGCTCCTCCTTTGACGAGGATTCCCATACGAGCCGCTTGAGCTAGTGCGCTCACCACAGCAATAGGCGTTGAAATAACCAAAGCGCAAGGACAAGCAATCACTAATAAGACCAAGGCCTTATAAATAGCATCGTACCAGCTCCAACTGGCAAGTAATGGGAGCAAAAGCGCCACCCCTACAGCGAGCAGTACAACAATGGGGGTGTAGTAACGCGCAAATTGGTCCACCATGCGCTGCACAGGAGCCTTGTTCGCTTGCGCCTGTTGAACCGAGCGAGCGATACGCGCCAAAAGAGTTTGATCAAAAGCTGCGCTGGCCTGATAACGTAATTCAGACATACCGTTAATCGAACCCGCATACAACTGTTGGCCAGGCGTTTTTTCAACTGGCGCACTCTCTCCGGTAATATGCGCCTGATTCACGATAGCTAAGCCTTCAAGCAAATAGCCATCAAGGGCTAAACGCTCACCCGGCGCCACGCGTAGCCAAGTACCCACTTGCACCGTTTGAGCGGGCATGCTTTGCCATTGTTGACCATCTTGGCTTGCCATCACGGTATCAGGGCTAAGCTGCATCAGACTATCCACGGCCACACGGGCTTTATCCAGTGCTCGAGCCTCTAACCATTCGGCCAAGGTAAACAGAGACATGACCATTGCCGCCTCGGGCCATTGGCGCAACAATACCGCTCCCGTCACGGCAATACTCATTAAGGCATTAATATTCAGTTGGCCATTCTTGAGCGCAACAAATCCTTTGCGATAAACAGACAATCCGCTCAATAAAATAGCAACCAAAGATACAGCAATAACACCCAGCTCACTCAAGCCTAGCCAACCTAGCCCCTCCGCTGTAAGCGCTAACCCTACTGAAGCGGCAATCCGCCACACAGACACACCTGCAGGCGGTTTAGCCGTTACCGACTCATTATGCTGCACTGGGTTGAAACCCAATGCACGCAGATTGCTTAGTATGTTGTCACGAGCCCCCTCGTCATGATGCACCAGCAACTGACGCTGCATTAAGTCAAACTCTATATCACGAACCTCACTGAGTTTACTGAGCTTATTACGTATCATTTGCTCTTCAGCAGGACAGTCCATCTCGGGGACATAAACATAAAGTCGCTTATCCGTACTAGGCGGTACCGTACTGCCATCAGCCACGCCCGCACCACATGCCGCCGCGCCACAAACATTCGTAGGCTGACAACTGTGACCATGATCGTGGCTATGATCGTGCTCGTGCGAGCTCTGGGCAACATTTGGCTCAGGCGTCTGAGGTGAGGATGTCACTTGACTAGTTGTTTTCATACTGTCAGTCTCTACGTTGGTTTACTTAACTGTTAGACAGTAGAAAGCCTGAAGCCACTATAAGGTCAAGCCTATTAAAACAGGAACCCGGAATGAAAATTGGTGAATTAGCGCAAGCAGCTCATTGCACGCCCGAAACGATACGCTACTACGAAAAATCAGGGTTAATGTTTTCGCCCCAACGCACGCAAGCCAATTATCGTGTCTATACAGCCGCTCACCTTGAGCGCTTACGCTTTATTCGTAACTGCCGCAGTTTAGATATGACCCATGAGGAAATTCGCGGTTTGCTCGAATATATCGATCACCCTCCTAGCGATTGCGCCCCTGTCAATGCACTCATTGAAGAACACATGCGACATGTCGATACGCGCTTACAGGAACTCCAGTTATTACGCCATCAGTTAAGTGAGCTGCGTCAAAGCTGCCACCGGCCTGGCGGGCTTGAGCAGTGCGGGATTGTCCAAAGCCTAAGGTTAATGGACACAGAGTCCAGCACCACCCACCCCTATACACATATTACTTAGGCAACTTTATGTCGCAGCATTTGCTGTAGACGTATTCCTGCCAGCATCGCTACCACAAACAATAACGCACTGAGCGACCCCGAGCCCATTAGCACCAAAGCAGGCCCGGGACATATTCCTAATAGTCCCCAGCCCACGCCAAACAAGGCTGCGCCCAGCAACAAAGGGCGATCAATTTTCTGTGAGGTGGGTAACTGAATAATTTGCTTATGCGTGCCCAAAGTTAGGGGCTGCCGACGCGCCAGCGTAAACGGCACTAGGGCTACAGCAATAGCACCCCCCATAACCAACGCCAATGAGGGATCCCACTGCCCCGCTAGATCCAAAAAGTTTTGTACTTTCACTGGATTGGCTAAGCCCGATAATAGAAGGCCCAAACCAAAAATCAGTCCACTTAACGACGCAAAAAAAATAGTTTGCATAATGCTTTCTCGCTACAACACGTGCCTAAGCACATAAACCGTTACAAAGCCGCTCGTCATGAAGCAGAGCACGGCTACTAAAGAGCGCCGTGACAAACGCGCCAAACCACAGACCCCGTGGCCGCTAGTACACCCCGAGCCCATGCTCGTCCCTACCCCTACGATCAGCCCTGCTACCACCACCCAAATCCAGTTAGGTATTTCAGGTACCGGCACTTGGCCTCCTAGCGCCTGAAACACATACGGGCTGAGTAGCACCCCCACCAACCATGCCCAACGCCAGGCACCATCTTTTTGCTGAGAGGCCATGAGGTTTCCCACAATGCCGCTCACGCCTAAAATACGGCCATTTAGCCAGAGCAACATACTGGCAGCCACACCAATAAGTACGCCACCTAGCAACGCAGTCCAGGGGGTAAAAGCCAACCAATTAATACTCATCCTGTGCCTCCTTCGGCGCACAATAAATTTGATACAAAGTTTGCATCAAAAATAAAACGTCGGGATGATGCAGGCTGTAAAACATATACTTACCTTCACGCCGAACTTGAACTAAGCCTTCGTTGCGCAAGACCGCCAATTGTTGGGATAAAGTAGGCTGAGCAATTTGACATAGTTCAAATAGCTGACCCACATTTAGTTCTTGCTTGGCCAACGCACACAAAATAAGCAGTCGATCGGGGTTAGCCAATTTACGCAACAAGGAACTTGCCTCGCTGCTGGCCAGTTGTAGTGCTTCTGGATTCATTGCTCCCATCACTCAAACAATTAAACAAAATACAATATATGATATTATATATTATAAAAACCGCACTTGATAGAGGTCATCTATGCCTGAAGTACTAGTACAGCCATTTTTCGATCCTGACAGCTCTACGTTTAGCTACGTGGTATATAGCCCTGAGCAAGAAGAATGTGCCATTATCGATTCCGTTTTGGATTACGATGCGGCCGCAGCACGCACCGATACGCGCTCAGCCTCTAAGATAGTCGCGTTTATACAAGCACAAGGGCTAAAAACAGAATGGATACTGGAGACCCATGCGCATGCTGATCACCTCTCAGCCGCTGTATGGTTACAACGTCAACTAGGGGGAAAAATAGCCATAGGCCAACATATAACCCAAGTTCAAGCCTGTTTTAGCCGTATTTTTGGGCTAGAGCACGAGTTGCGGACAGACGGCACTCCCTTCGATTACTTATTCGCAGACAAAGAAGTTTTCTACATTGGGCGCATTCCAGTACAAGCCTTACACGTACCAGGGCACACTCCTGCGGATATGGCCTATTTTGTAGAATCGCTTGGTGTCTTTGTCGGGGACACACTCTTTCAACCCGATGTAGGAACTGCTCGATGCGACTTCCCTGGTGGTGACGCGAGCACCTTATATGATTCCATACAGCAACTATTAAGCCTACCAGACCACACCGTGCTTTATATGTGCCACGACTACCCGCCAGAATCACGCGAGGCTACGTACCACTGCACCGTCGCAGATCAGAAAGCGCACAATATCCACGTCCACCAAGGCGTCAGCAAAGAAGAGTTTGTGACTATGCGCGAAACACGCGACCAGGGGCTTAGCATGCCACGCCTTATTTTGCCGGCTATACAAATTAATATCCGTGCTGGCCATGAGCCTGATCCCGACGCGCTCGGCAGACGCTATCTAAAATTACCTCTTAATACCTTATGATTTAAACCGGTAATCATCTATAGGCTTGACCGAGTGAGTTGAAAGCGGCAGGATGCCTACTGCAGATCAACTACCTCGGAGTCTTCCATGAGCTATATTGCCCTTAAACACCTGCACGTCACCGCCGCCTGTTTAAGTTTGCTATTTTTTATTGTGCGTGCGTATTGGTCTGTTATAGGTTCACCTACTTTACAACTCAAATTTGTACGGATCACCCCACATATCATTGATACTATATTTTTAGTCTGTGGGTTAGCATTGGCAGCGCAGTTAGGGGCTGCAGCCGGTCAACCTTGGTTGGCGACCAAAATTGTTTTGCTGGTGGTGTACATTATTTTGGGGCTGTATGCGATAAAACGCGGCAAAACAGCACGAAGCCGCGCAATAGCGGCAATATTAGCTGTGCTGGTGTTTGTCTATATTTTGGGCGTTGCGTTTACCCGTAGCCCCGCTGGATGGTTTGCCTAAACTGCTTACCAAACGCCTATCCATTGCTGGACTGCCAAACTGCTGAGCGCCACTGCCAACCACACCCCTAAGCCAAGCAGCGCAGGACGCAGTCCAGCACGCCGTATCACCTGTAAGTCTGATGACAAGCCTATAGCCGACAAGGCCAATACCATTAAACTTTGCGCAACGAAACGCAAAGGCTCTAACCATTGCACAGGTACTAAACCCGCCGAGCGCACTGCCGAGGCTAAAACAAACCAAAGAATAAACCAAGGGATAAGGCGCATTAGCTGCACTTTTCGCCCCGACTTTTTGTGTCGCCAAACCTGTAAGCCCGCTAACACCAAGCAAATAGGAATAATTAAGGTGGCGCGCGTTAGCTTAACAATAGTGGCGTGATCGCCAGCCTGATTGCTGTAGCTAAAACCTGCCGCCACAACAGAGGATGTATCATTAATTGCCGTGCCCGCCCAAACACCAAAACCGGCGTCAGACATATGCATCAGGTGACCCAAAAAAGGAAACGTCAGTACAGCTACAATATTAAAAATAAAAATGGTCGAGATAGCTAAAGCGATTTCATGCTCTTCTGGCTCCAGGATAGGAGTAACTGCCGCGATCGCCGACCCTCCGCAAATGGCTGTCCCCACACCAATCAACGTCCCAAGCTTTTCAGGAATACGCAATAACCTGCCTAATAGATAAGCAGAGACAAAAGCCACCGTGATGGTAATCAGGGTCACCACCAAAGAGTCTGCCCCAGTATGCAGGATTTGCGGCAAGCTCAAACCAAAACCCAGAGCAATAATGGACCATTGCAACATAGCCTTAGAGGCATATTGTGTGCCAGGTTTAAACAACGGCCCCAAACCTACTGTATTGCGCACTAACATTCCCACCACAATACCAAAGACCGGGCCGCCTATAATGGGCCACCGCTCACCTAAGTACAGTGCGCATACTGCCACGATTGCAGCAAGCAGCAAGCCCCATAAACGTGAAGGCGTACGCGGCTCGCCCGCGTGGGTCTGCGTCTTGCTGGAAAAAAAGCTATGCAAACTGGCAGGCAAACTAGCAGATATCGGGGCTTTCATTACTTTTTCTCTTGAGCTTATGATTTGAAGTTATTGTAAAGTTTCAGTCATAAGAAGAAAATTCATTATTACTTATCGTAAGTATAAATATTATTGATCATGAACCACATCAGCATAAGGCAGCTCGAAGTCTTTGTGGGTATTGCTGAGCATGGCACAGTACGCGCCTGCGCAGACCACTTACATATGACTCAACCCGCTGCTAGCATGGCCCTAGGCGAGCTGGAAAAACAGCTGGGAGCGCAGTTATTCGATCGTTTACCTGGACGCATGGTGTTGACTGGCCGAGGTAAAGAACTGCTAGCCAATGCACGGGAAATACTGGAGCGTCTGAGAGAAATTCAAGCTCGTCCTGACCGGGGCGCGACAAAGGAGCTAGCCGGAGAGTTGCGAATAGGAGCGAGCAATACAGTAGGCAATTATTTGGCCGGCGACCTGCTCAAAGACTTCATTGCCCACTACCCTGCCGTTTCGATACGAGTTAGTGTGGCCAATACACACGATATCGTGTCAGACTTACTGGAACATCGTTGTGATATTGCGTGCGTTGAGGGCCCAGTTAATCATGCTCAATTAGAGGTCTGGCACTGGCGCGATGATGCCCTAGTCGTTTGCGCCGCGCCTACTCACCCTCTGGCACAAGTGAGACCTTTAGCTAAACAAGACTTTGCAGGCGCAGCATGGATCATGCGCGAACGTGGCTCTGCATCACGCGCCTTAACCGAGCAAGCCCTAAACAGCTTACCGAGCGGCCATGTCCTGATGGAAATGGGGCAAATCGAAGCCATCAAACAGGCCGTTATTGCAGGTTTAGGTATCGCCTGCTTACCGCAGGCAGCCACTATAGACGCCGTTGCCAATGGACGTTTAACCGTACTTGAGACGCCTTTTCTACAGCTTAAACGACGCCTCTCGGTGGTGATACACAAAAACCGTTACCGTGGTGCCATTTTGGATGCTTTTATTAAAAATTTGCAAAGCAATGCAGCCCACCCCTCCCACCACACAGCGGACATTTCTTAATGATATGCTTGATAGGCCTGTTATAAATGCTGCATCGCGGCAAATAGGTTCGCCTTTTTATCAATACGACGCCCCCACTTCGGACTAGCTATGACTCAAGCGCCAACCTTTCAGCCCAAAAACGGAGTAAAAACAGAGCTCCCTCCGTACGAAACTATCGCTCTAGTGCTACAGGGTGGTGGAGCTCTAGGAGCCTACCAAGCTGGCGTATACGAAGGCTTGCAAGAGGCGGGCATAGAACCAGACTGCCTTGCGGGTATTTCTATTGGTGCCCTTAACACTGCCATTATCGCTGGCAACAAACCAGCTGATCGAGTACCTAAATTACGCCAGTTCTGGGACACTATATGCCAGCCTTACTTCGGCATTACGATGCCTTATATGCTGCAGGCGGCTTTATTTCAGGTTAACGACATGACCCGCGAAGCAATCAGTGCCTTTAACGCGAGCAATGCTGTTTTGCAAGGCCAAGCAGGCTTTTTTCGCCCCCGTTTTCCTCCTCCGCCGCAGTTTTCACCGGGCTTACCCGAAGCAGCCAGTTACTACGATACCTCTGCCTTACGCGACACCTTGCATGAGCTATGCGATTTTGACCGCATCAATGATGGCGCTATGCGCATCGCGGTGGGGGCCGTTAATCTGACCTCAGGCAATTTTGTTTACTTTGACAACACTAAAACGACCCTAAGGGCGGAACACTTTATGGCCTCAGGCGCGCTACCACCTGCTTTCGCGCCCGTAGAAATTGACGGCCAGTTCTACTGGGATGGCGGTTTGGTTTCAAATACACCTTTGGCATATGTTTTGGAGCAAACACCACGCAAAGATACCTTAGCCTTTCAGGTAGACTTATGGAGTGCCCGCGGCAACGTGCCCACTAATATGGGTGAGGTCAGCGACCGAATTAACGAGGTACGCTATTCTAGTCGCACCCGTAACGTCACCGAACAAATGCGCCGTTTGCAGTATATGCGCCACATTATTTCCAGCTTGCTAGAACGCATTCCCGAGTCAGAGCGTAGTAGCCAGTTAGCCTGCAGGCTGGCCGAAGAAATGGCCAGCAGTAAGCGCTATAACGTTATTCACCTTATCTATCGCAACCGCCCTTACGAGCAACACTATAAAGATCATCAATTTGGCCCCTTAACCATGAAGGAGCACTGGGAGTCTGGTCTAGAAGATATACGTAACACGCTCAAACACAGTGATCGCCTAGCCATGCCAGACAATCTGACAGGCTTTTCTACCTATGATGTTCATAGAGATGAACTAGAGCAAAAAAACCAACGTTAAATCTACGTGTGTTTTTACGCACTTAGCGGCGTCGACTCAACACCATGGCGCCCGCCAGCACAAATGCCGTTCCTACAAGCTGCACTGCGGTAATAGGCTCATGTAAAAACCAGCTCGCTAGAAACAGAACCGATACCGGTCCTAACAGGCCCAACTGAGCACTCATGGAGGCGCCCACACGCTCAACCGCCCACATAATCATAAAAGTGGGCAAAACTGTATTCAAAATAGCGTGAATAACCGATAACGTATATACCGGCATAGGTTGCACCAAGCCATCCCAACCTTGTATGAAGAGAAAATGTGCCAAGGTATAAACAGCCGAAATACTCATTGCATAGGCCACCAAACGCGTAGAACCTATTTTTTGAATCAACTCCCCAGAGCGGATTAAATATATCGCATAAGATATGGCCGACCCTAGTACACATACAGAGCCCAGCAAAACATTACTGCCCGAAAAAGAGAGGTCTTGAAAGAAAACTAAGGCCACCCCTAAATACGACAGCGCAAGCGCTACCCACTGACGTGGAAAAATCTCTTTCTTTAAATATACCGTAGACAATAACAACACAAAGGTGGGCGATAAGAACAGAATTAAGCGCTCTAATCCAGCAGTGATGTACTGGAGCCCGATAAAATCTAATAAACTAGCTAGGTAGTAGCCTATAAAACCTAGTAAAACAAGTTCTGCGACTTGGCGTCGTGTTAAGGCAGGAATTTCTTTTTTGCGCACCTTATGCATTTGCCATAAGGATATCAACAAAAAGAAAGGCAATGACAGCAACATGCGAAAGCCAATTACCGTCAAGGCGTCTACACCATACTGATACGTCAGCTTAGCCACCACCGCTTTCGCTGAGAACAAAACAGACCCTAAACCTGCTAAGCAAAAGCCCACATAAAAAGAGCGTGAGCTTTTAGAGTCGGTAGCCGCGGCAGGGGTACGATGAGAACTAGACATGAAAAACCGTTAACAGACAGCAGATTCTATAAGCGATTGATCTTATACCCAATCTGACAATGCGGCTAGTCAGGCCTCCATTACAACGAACAATCCAACCACACATCATGAACAAACTACGCTTTTCTCGTTTTATTGAACATATCCACCATGCTTTACGCGAGGCGCAAAACGATGAGGCAGCCATCTTGGCTCGAATCGAGCCTTTAGTGGCCGACTTAGTAAAACATGACGACTGGTTAGAAGAAAAATATACCCAAACACACCCCGACTACTACCAACAATATTGTCTGTATATTTGCCCAGAAAACCATTTTTCAGTTGTCAGCTTCGTATGGGGCCCTGGGCAACATACACCGGTACATGACCACACCGTCTGGGGAGTGATTGGCATGCTACGCGGGGCTGAAATCGGTACACGATACGAACGTCTGGCAAATGGCCAATATGCCCCCGTTAGTGAAAACCGCTTAGAAGCAGGCATGACAGAATGTGTTTCCCCAACGATTGGAGACATACACAAAGTGACTAATGCTTACGCTGACCGTAGTTCTATCAGCATCCATATTTACGGCGCTGACATAGGTAAAGTATCACGCCATGTTTACATTCCTGAAAGCGGAGAAATAAAAAAGTTTATTTCAGGCTACGCCCCCCTACCTTAAGCACTCACAATCGGTAAGCGCGCTTGGCGTAGACTAGCCTGCAAATCATGCGCAGAAAACGTGGCCAAGTCGTGGTGGACGTCAATGCTTAAACTATTTTTGGTAAAACCTTGCCATCAATAGAAAATACATGCTATAGTCTTTGCTTATTCCCTGATAGCTCAGTCGGTAGAGCGACGGACTGTTAATCCGCAGGTCACAGGTTCGAGCCCTGTTCGGGGAGCCAGAATACATAAGGCCCTTAGCGCAATTGCGTTAAGGGCCTTTTTGTTTTAACAAGTGATATGCTTGTGCCCGGAATTTCCCGCAAGATAATAAAAAAATCATGTACCCGCGGCGACTGAAGCATCAACACCCCTTACGCGCCCCCTCCGTGTTAAGCCCATCTACTCCCATCTTTCATGGTTGCTATCCATCGCAACACCCGCTCTGTTACCTGCATTTTCACGACAACCATAGCCATAGTCTGAGAAGAATTTATGCAGAATTTATGCGTAAAGGACGTTATGGAATAGAGAATTTACGGGCTCCAAGAGAATAATAAGCTCAAGCTATTTCGAGCTTTGTTCACACGGCTAAAAACATGCCTGACGTGAATGCTCAAGGATTAGTAACTTGCCTGTAGCAAAGCATTTTTAACAAAGGTGGATGATGACCATTATTGTCGGATGGATAGCATTCGGGCTACTGGGGTATTTGTTTTATGCCCTCATCAAACCTGAGAGCTTTTGATCACGCAACTCGTAGTAATAAATCGAGAGATAGTTATGGGTGATGTTTTATTTTTAGCATTAACGTGCGGATTCTTTGCCGTCGTAGCGTGGCTCATCGTGGGCCTCGAAAAAATCTGATCGGAGTCCACGATGACTAGCGACACTCTTCAATTTATCCTCATCATCTCCATCATGACAGCTCTGGTTGTCGTGCTTGGAAAATGGATGGCTCGTCTTTTCACCAGTTCTACGCATACATTCCTTGAGCTTGGGACCTACCGCATACTTGGTGTCGACCCTGCCGAGAAAATGTCATGGAAAAGGTATGGGATAGTACTCGTACTGAGTAATGCTGCCATGATGCTGCTGGGCTACGTGCTGCTAAGAGTTCAGCAGTACTTGCCCGGTGACTCCCTTCAACGAGCATCTCAAACGCCGGACCTCGCATTCAACACTGCCGCATCGTTCATCACGAACACTAACTGGCAGGCTTACTCAGGCGAAAGCAGCCTCTCCAACTTCTCGCAGATGGCCGTCATCACCTTCCTAATGTCGGTCAGTGCAACAACCGGCGTGGCGGCAGCCGGAGGATTTATTCGGGGTCTAAGCCGTGAATCTACGGGCGACATCGGAAACTATTGGGTGGATTTCACCCGCGTACTCTATCGACTCTTGTTGCCCTTGTGTTTTGTCATGGCGCTAGTCTACGTCTGGCAAGGCATACCTCAAACGCTAGACGCCGATGCGATGGCCACCACGCTCGAAGGTGGCATGCAGCAAATCATCATGGGCCCCATCGCAAGCTTTGAAACCATCAAACACATTGGCACCAACGGGGGTGGCTTCTTTGCCATGAATGCCGCTCATCCATTCGAAAACCCTACCCCGCTCAGCAACACCTTACACATGCTTAGCATGCTGCTCATTCCATCAGCACTCACTTACACGTTCGGATCCATGATCGCGCGCCGTGCTCAAGGCTGGGCGTTCTTTAGCGCCTTTCTTGTCATGTTTATGGGCTTCCTAGTGCTGATTTACAGTGCTGAGCATCAGGGCAACCCGATGCTCACGTCTTTGGGGGTAGACCAGACGCAGACCGCGCTCCAAGGAGGCGGTAACATGGAGGGCAAGGAAATGCGCTTTGGCGTGGCGCAAAGCAGTATGTTCGCCGCAGTGACCACGGCCGCCACCACCGGCTCGGTAGACTCGATGCACTCCTCTTACACCCCGATGGGCGGTTTCGTACCCTTGGCACAGATGATGCTCAATAATGTATTCGGAGGGGGTGGCGTGGGCTTGATCAACCTAATGACATACGCCATTTTAACGGTGTTTCTAGTAGGCATGATGATCGGCCGCACTCCGGAGTTTTTAGGCAAAAAAGTGGAAGTACGAGAGATGAAGTACGTGATGCTCGCTGTGCTTGCCCATCCTTTAAGTATCCTTGGCTTCACAGCCATCGCATGCCTAGCCCCCGCCACCATGGAAAGCCTGGCCAACCTTGGACCTCATAGCTTCAGTGAAGTGCTTTACGCCTATACCTCTGGCACGGCTAATAACGGCTCTGCATTCGCGGGGCTCAATGCAAACACGCTTTTCTTTAACACGACCATCGGCTTAGCCATGCTCGTGGGGCGCTACTTCACCTTGCTCCCCATGCTGGCTGTCGCTGGCGTGATGGCTGCCAAAAAACGCGTGCCAACCAGCGCTGGAACGCTCTCCACCGCTACGCCACTGTTTACAGGGCTGCTGGTTTTTATCATTCTCATCGTGGGTGGACTCACATTCTTGCCCGCCCTTGCTTTGGGGCCCATCGTGAAGCACCTGCTAACCCTCACGGGCCAGACCTTTTAAGGAGTCGCTATGACGACAATGAAAACCCAGGTCAACCCAGCAATGACATCGGCATTCCATCGTATTACGCGCCCCGTAATTGCCTCTGCGGTATTTTTCATGCTGGTGACCGGTCTGCTGTATCCCCTGTTAACCACCGGTGCGGCCCAACTTCTGTTCCACGACCAAGCACAAGGCAGTCTGATTACTCGCGATGGGCAGACCGTCGGCTCTACCCTCATCGGCCAGTGGTTCCGACAACCGCAGTATTTCCATGGTCGTCCTAGCGCCACTTTCGGCACCGACCCCAATGAGCCATCTCAATCTGTTGAACTGCCCTACAACGCAGCAAGCAGTGGCGCCAGTAACCAGGGCGTCCTCAGCAAGAGCTTGCTGCAGGCAGTGGCTCAACGAGTAAAGCTATATCGCGAGGAAAACGAATTAGCGGCCGATGCAAAGGTGCCCGTTGACGCCGTCACAGCTTCTGCCTCCGGCCTTGATCCACATATATCTGTAGCCAATGCCCGCCTGCAAGTGCCTCGCGTTGCAAAGCAGCGTCATGCAACAGAGCAAGAAGTCCTAGCCCTGTTAGAAAAAAATACAGTGCAGCGTCAGTTTGGCGTTTTAGGCGAACCACGCATTCATGTGCTGGAACTCAATCTCGCTCTGGATAAAGCCCTTAGGGATCAACCAGTAACTGAATAAGACAGGAGATGATTATGTCCCAAACAGAAGGTATCGCTACTCCCAACCACGTTGCGCCCGCCGGAAAACCGTCTAAGCCGCGGTCCACTGCTCTGCCATGGTTCACCATAATGACCGAAGCGTTCCGTAAGCTGTCTCCACGAGTACAAATGAAGAATCCTGTCATGTTCGTCGTGTACGTTGGCAGCATCCTAGCAACTGTCCTGGGCGTTCAGGCGTGGCAAGACCATAGCAGTGACCAAGCGGGTTTCATCTTTGCAGTGGCCGCCTGGCTGTGGTTCACCGTACTCTTTGCCAATGCAGCGGAAGCCTTAGCCGAAGGCCGGGGTAAAGCTCACGCCCATTCGCTACGCGCCTGCCGTCAGTCTGTACTGGCCCGAGTGTTGCAAGAGCCTAAATTGGGTAGCCCAATCTGGACTGTTCCTAGCGACGAACTCCCGCTCGGCGCCTATGTTCAGGTGAATGCCGGAGAGAGCATACCCGCGGACGGAGAGATCTTGGTAGGAGGTGCGTCGGTGGATGAGTCGGCCATCACGGGCGAGTCAGCGCCCGTGATCCGTGAAGCAGGTGGTGACCTCAGCTCGGTGACTGGGGGCACACGCGTACTCTCGGACTGGATCATCATGCGCGTTACGGCTAAGCCAGGCGAGGCATTTCTTGACCGTATGATCGCGATGGTCGAAGGCGCCAAACGAGGCAAAACACCAAACGAACTGGCGTTAAGCATTTTACTGGTAGCACTAACACTGATATTCCTGCTGGTATGCATGACCCTGTTGCCATTCTCTATTTTTAGCGTTCAAGTCAATGGCGCGGGACAACCCATCAGCATCCCAGTGCTCATAGCCCTGTTGGTATGTCTAATTCCCACCACCATTGGTGCATTGCTTTCAACCGTAGGCATTGCAGGAATGAGTCGGATGATGAAAGCGAATGTGCTGGCAACCTCCGGTCGCGCGATTGAAGCTGCTGGTGACGTAGATGTACTGCTGCTCGACAAGACTGGCACCATCACTCTTGGCAATCGCGAAGCTGTAAGGTTTATTCCCGCTCCTGGCTTATCAGAGTCTGCAGTCGCCCAGTCAGCCTACTTAGCTTCCTTGGCTGACCAGACTCCAGAAGGACGCTCCATTGTCCTGCTCGCCCAAAGGGGGTTCACTATCGAGCCGCCGACCCTAGATGGAGTGCACGCCATTGCCTTTAGCGCTACGACACGCATGAGCGGCATCGATATGAAGGATAGGCAATTACGCAAAGGAGCAGCCTCGGCAATTCGCTCGTATGTTGAAGAGGCAGGCGGCACTTTCCCCGAAGCAGTGAGCAGGACTGTCATGAATATTTCTCGTCTCGGTAGCACGCCATTGGTTGTGGCTGAGGGACCGCGAGTTATCGGCGTTGTCGAGCTCAAAGACATCATCAAGCATGGAATCAAAGAGCGCTTTGGCGAACTACGCTCCATGGGGATCAAGACAGTCATGATTACAGGCGACAACAGCTTGACTGCTGCGGCGATTGCCGCTGACGCAGGCGTGGACGACTTCTTGGCTGAGGCCACACCTGAAGACAAGTTGCGTCTGATCCGTAAATATCAGGCCGAGGGCCACCTGGTTGCGATGACTGGGGACGGCACCAACGATGCCCCAGCACTTGCTCAAGCTGACGTCGCGGTAGCCATGAATAGTGGGACGCAAGCTGCCAAAGAGGCTGCTAACATGGTGGATTTGGACAGCAACCCCACCAAGCTTTTACGTGTTGTCGAGGTGGGTAAGCAGATGATCATGACTCGCGGTGCACTCACCACCTTCAGTGTCGCCAACGATCTAGCGAAATACTTTGCTATCATTCCTGCCGCGTTCGTTGCCACCTATCCTGTATTGGGGGCTCTGAACGTGATGGATCTACACAGTCCAAGCTCAGCCATTCTCTCTGCTGTGATCTTCAATGCCTTGATCATCGTCGCCTTAGTCCCACTCGCCCTTCGTGGCGTGAAATATCGGGCCGAACCTGCCTCGTATTTACTCCGGCGCAACTTGTTGATCTACGGCCTCGGTGGTCTCATTACCCCTTTTATTGGCATTAAACTTATCGACATGCTCCTGACGCCGTTCTTCTGAGCATGCTTAATCTTAGACCGATGCGCCACAACACACTACCTAGCCTTACACTCGTTGAAATGACTTCGATCAAAAGGAGAGCCTATGGCAATAAGTCAGCCCATTAAAGCTGACGCCTTGCTTGGCGAACTGAAGCGTCAGACAGCAGGACGACTAACGGTGTTTTTAGGTGCGGCCCCGGGCGTAGGCAAAACCTACGCTATGCTCGCACGCGCACGCGAACTCCGCCAGCAAGGGGTAGACGTGGTGATCGGCATTGTCGAAACCCATGGACGTAGCGAAACTCAAGCTATGGCCGAAGGAATCCCCATCCTCGCCCGAAAAATGATGGACTACCGAGGACGTCAATGCGGTGAAATGGATCTGGACGGTTTGCTGGCGCGCAAGCCAACCATTGCTCTGGTTGATGAGCTTGCGCACCGAAATCTGCGGGGATCTCGCCACGAACGACGTTGGCAAGATGTCGAGGAGCTACTAGACGCCGGTATAGACGTCTATACCACGATCAATATTCAACACCTAGAAAGTCTGAACGATGTGGTGTACCAAATCACTGGGGTCAGGGTCAATGAAACGGTACCCGATTCCGTGTTTGAACGCCTGCGTGACATTCGCTTGGTGGATCTGCCCGCTGGGGAACTCATCGAGCGGCTAAATCAAGGCAAAGTGTACCAGCCGGAACAAGCAACTCAAGCATTACAAGCGTTTTTTTCCCCCTCTAACCTGACGGCACTGCGCGAACTAGCGATGCAGACCGTCGCTGAGCATGTTGACAGCGACCTACGCGAAAAGCGCACGGCCCGTGGGCTTGGGGGCATTTCCATTCAGCGACATGTGCTCATCGCGATCGACGGCCAAGGTCACTCCGACTATCTGGTCAGAGCCGGTGCTAGGGCAGCGGAGCGACGCGGTGCCCCCTGGTCAGTGGTCACCGTCGAGACCGGTCGCCCAACCGCAAAAACCACGACCGAAAAAAATCGAGTCCGCACGTTCTCCACATGCAAAAAAAGGCTATGCGATGTACAGCAACGAGTGCTGGAAATCGACAAAGCGTTCGCCCTGGCGCGCCGCCTTGGCGGTGAAACGGAAGTGCTCCACAACGCTGATGTCACTCAGGCCCTACTTGATGCGGCTGCCGCGCGCGACGCACGTTCTATCATCATCGGGCGTACCCGCAAGCGCCCTATTGCCCGATTTTTCAATCGCACCTTAACGCAACAACTACTGCAACGCGGTGAACAATACGAACTCACTATTGTCAGCACGCCTAAAACTAGACAACAAACTATCAAGCTGACGCAGATGGCTGGCAACCATGTACCAAAACGGGAAATCATGCTGATTATGTTAGCCAGCGGAAGTGCTGTCGGGGTAGCTGCCCTGGCGGAAAAAATGCTTGGTTTGCAGGATCTATCCCTAATTTTTCTCATTGCAGTCATGCTTGTCGCCTCCCGCACACGGATGATGTCAGCTGTGATCACGGCAGCTCTTTGCTTTTTAGCTTATGACTTTTTCTTTATTGATCCACGACTTACCTTTATGATTAGCGCCCATCGAGGCGTAGCTACCGTATTGCTATTTCTGGCCGCAGCCTTGATTGCTGGACGATTAGCCTCACGGCTTCGAATGCAGGTAGTTGCCTTACGCTCGGCAAACTCTCATGCCAGAGCAATGCAAAAGCTGGGGCAACGGCTTGCTCAAGCGGCTGACCTTGGGCAGGTCATCTCAGCGGGGTCAACCGTCCTACAATCCACACTACATGCTCAAGCATGGATACGCTTTAAAGCTCAGGCTGGCCCCTACAATACCGCGGACGAACTCACCGAGAAGGACGTCATGGCTGCCAACTGGACGCAGCAACATGGCCAGGCCAGCGGGCGTTATACCGACACCTTGACCAGCTCTGCATGGTGGTTTCTACCAATCTGTTCAGACAAAAATATATTAGGCGTAGTGGGCTTGAAGTTTCCCTCTGATACGGAGCGACTCACCTTCGAACAGCGGCGCTTGGCGGAAAGCATGGTAGAGGATATTGGCCAAACGGCACTACGCACACACTTGGTATCCGAGCTTGAAGTGGCGCGCGTCACTGGAGAAACGGAACGCCTTCGATCCGCACTGCTGTCTTCCGTTTCGCACGATCTGCGTTCTCCGCTCTCATCAATGATAGGTGCGGCAGACAGCCTAGCGCGGTACAGCAAAGACATGGGGCCCGAGGATCAGCAACATTTACTGGAAACCATCCGCATGGAAGGCGAACGACTCGACCGCTACATTCAGAACCTCTTGGATATGACCCGACTGGGCCACCAAGGATTGCCCCTGAAGCGCGATTGGATTGGTGTCGACGAGCTAGTGGGCTCGGCATCTAGGCGCTTACAGCGTTATGAACCCAATGTACGTATTAAACATAAAATTGCCCCTGATCTGCCGCCCATCCACGTTCATCCAGCACTGCTTGAGCAGGCGCTATTCAATGTGATGGAAAATGCCGCGAAGTTCACCCCCAACGGAGAATGTGTACAGATAAAAGTCAGTCAAACAGAAGAGCGTCACGTACAGATTGACGTTACCGATAGCGGGCCGGGTATCCCCGCGGCGGAACGACAGCGTATCTTCGACATGTTCTACAGTGTGGAGCGCGGCGATCGGGGGAAACAGGGCACTGGCTTAGGGCTAACAATTGTACAAGGCATTGTAGGAGCCCACATGGGCAGCGTCGCCGCATTACCTGGCCCAGAGGGGCGCGGCTCTACTATTCGTATCACCTTACCCTGGCGCGAGCACAGCAACAACGAGGCGAGCATAAATGGAACTCACTAACGACACCCACGTCGCTGCATCAAGCGCACGCGTGCTGGTCATCGATGACGAGCCCCAGATCCGCAAGTTTATCGATATCAGCTTACGGTCTCAAGGCTACACGACTCTTTTAGCCGCCACAGGTACCGAAGGGCTGACACTACTGGCCAGTAAAGGAGCAGATATCATCGTTCTTGACTTAGGTCTGCCGGATAAGGATGGCAAAGAAGTGCTCAAAGAGCTTCGCCAGTGGTCGCGAGTGCCTGTCATTGTATTGACCGTTAGATCTTGCGAAGACGAGAAAGTAGCTTTACTTGACGCGGGAGCTAACGACTATGTCACCAAACCCTTCGGTATCGATGAACTTATGGCTCGCATACGCGCTTTCTTGCGTAGCGCAGCCCGCACCGAAGCGGATGGCCCCATCTATGATGATGGTGAACTGAAAATCGACCTCGCATTACGCGAAGTTAGCCTACATGGACACAGCGTTTCACTGGCCCGCAAGGAGTTTTCCTTGCTCTCCCTGCTGGTCCAGCAACCTGGGCGATTGGTGACTCAAACGACAATCCTCAAAGAGATGTGGGGACCAACGCATCAAGAAGATGCTCATTACTTACGTATTCTTGTCAGCAAGTTGCGAAACAAGCTAGGAGACGATGCGTCTAATCCGCGTTATATCGCTACCGAACCGGGTGTCGGTTTACGATTCATCCTCAAAGAACGTCCAATAAATCCATTAACTAATAAGAGAAAAGACCCTTAGCGCCGTAGCACCAAGAGCCTATTTTGCTATATAGCTGACTGTTTTTTCTCTCGCGCGTGGAAGCACTACAAGAACACAGAATTTTTCAAGACTGACTCTGTGTGCCATGACGAAGACTTAGCAGCACATAACGAAAGCATGTTTATTTCGATCCTACTAAAGCTTGCTCAGGCATAAGCTCAAAAAGAGTCTCTGCTGTTGTATCCATCTTATTTTGACGGGTTTTCAAAATAGCTCACACGACAAACACCACCATGCTCAGAGCAACAAAGCAGTAACCAGATAGTGAGCACCGCGGTTACCCATGCATAACGGCCTCTTTTCATCTTAAACAAAACAACAGTACCCAAAACCAGTGCCACGATCGCTACAAACGGCTCCATTAGTATAGTGTCGTGTCAAATATACCGAGCCTGAGGCTTGTTCTCTATACGGCTTCCCCGCGCAGGGGGAATTACAGCGCAACTTACTCTTGACACGAAAAAAAGTACTTGCTATAGTTACGGTCTTCTTTCCCCGATAGCTCAGTCGGTAGAGCGACGGACTGTTAATCCGCAGGTCACAGGTTCGAGCCCTGTTCGGGGAGCCAAAATTCTAAAGCCCAGCTAATTAGTTAGCTGGGCTTTTTTTTTAAGTGCTAAGCAGCGTGCCATGATTGATCTACTTCACACGAGGACTGGCATTAACATGTGTATAGTTACACACCATATCCAATCTGACAACGCCCCTCCTTCAAGCTGCGTAACAGTCACATCACGTCTACATTAGTACTATTTGATTTTGATTGCATGATGATCTTTCTAAAAAAACTGCTCTTTAAAGCCATGTATTACATTATGGTGGTCGCCCTCTCCCTTGTCATAATTGTTGCCTTATACTTTGGTGTGGGTAATCTGCTTTCATGGCTTATTCTGTAAACGTGATCATTTGAATACTGTTATGAATCGTCTTCCCACAATGTACAGGTGCTGCAAAGCTCTAAGCCTTACAGCGTCACAACTCTCTTCGTTACAGTCTGCTCACTGATTTTTGATGGAAATCCTCATCTGAGTCCACTGTTTTTCAAAGAAAAGACCTACACCCTACCAAATCGACTTCCCGTGACAGCATGTACATCCGTCCACTGCCACCTACTCCGAGAAGCAAAACAAGTTGTAAGTAACGTTCCGCCAGCCCAGAATCACCTTACAATCTGCCCACACCTGTTTATGTAGGAATGGTCATGAACACTAAAGCCATTTTGCAATTTCGTAGCTTTCTCATTCTTCTTACCTTAGTGTCACTGGCCTTTGCCTGGATACTGCTGCCTTTCTATGGCGCAGTATTTTGGGGAGTCGTATTGGCGATTTTATTTGCCCCTGTACAGCGCCACCTGCTGGCGAAAACCCAAGGCAGACGCTCTCTGTCAGCACTCATCACCTTACTCATCATTATCTTAATCGTCATCATTCCCGTTATTTTGATTACAGGCTCGGTTATCCAACAAATTGCCGAGCTCTATCAAGAAATAGACAGCGGGCAACTTAACCCTGGCGCTTATCTGCAACAAATTCTCAATGCCTTACCGCAAAGCGCGCATACTTTGTTGCAACATATTGGGGTAGAAAGCCTCAGCGATCTCCAACAAAAATTCTCTCGTTTTGTCTTAGAAAGCGGTCAAGCACTGACCAAACAAGCGTTGAATCTTGGGCAAAATACGTTTCAATTTATTGTTAGCTTAGGCATCATGCTGTACATGCTGTTCTTTCTTTTGCGTGACGGCGTGGAGCTTGGGCGTCACTGCCGTGAGCTCATCCCCTTGGGAGAAGATCACAAAACACATCTATTTCGTAAACTCACCACAGTAGTACGCGCTACCATTAAAGGAAATATCGCCGTTGCAGCCACGCAAGGGGCTCTAGGGGGAATAATTTTTTGGTTCTTAGATATCCAAGGAGCATTATTCTGGGGGGTACTCATGGCCATACTCTCGCTACTACCCGCCGTGGGCGCCTCTCTTATCTGGGCACCCGTCGCTATTTACTTTTTTGTAGCCGGACAATTGTTTGAAGGTATCGTGCTGACCTCGTTTGGCATCTTTGTTATCGGTCTGGTCGATAACGTATTGCGCCCTTTGCTTGTCGGCAAAGACACCAAAATTCCTGACTACATTATTTTAATTTCAACCTTAGGTGGTCTATCTATTTTTGGTCTTAATGGTTTTGTCATAGGCCCACTGATTGCTGCCATTTTTATGGCTTGCTGGGATCTTTTTCCCTCAGCCATCCGAGCTCGAGCCGAACTCAATCACTCTGAGCACGAGCGTTAAGCAAAGCCGGATGACACACTCGCTGCTGGTGCGTCATCCGCTTACCGTCAAGCGCCCAAAAATAAAATTCTGATCGTGACCACTAAGGACAAGAACCAAATCAACGAACGTATCCGATCTTTATCAGCGATATACGCCAACAAATACAACACTCGCAATATCAGCCACGCCACCATTAAGCCTGCCAGAGTAGCGGCCTGCGCCCCACTCCATAACGCTAACAATACCGCCCCATAAAAAAAAGGTAAGGCCTCAAAAGCATTCGCTTGCGCCGCGTGAGCTCTAGCCCGCCATCCGCCTAAACTGGCTAACCAGGGACGAGGCTCTTTATTTGTAAAACCCTTAGCCCCCGCTTTCGCCGCGACAGCCGACAATAAAGGCACAAAGGCCGCCAATAGCAAACACACTTTCACTAACAACATAACTACTCCTTGCGCCAAAAAATAATTTACACACCCAGCTTAGCATTAGTATAATTTTTTCTTTGGGAAGCGTAACGCTGGGTCCACCTGCAGTTGATGCAAAAACTCAGCACTGCGTCCCCATCTACAAGCCGCTTTAGCTCAGTTGGTAGAGCAGTTCATTCGTAATGAAAAGGTCGCCAGTTCGATTCCGGCAAGCGGCACCACCTTAGTTATTCTTATTGAGCGTTGAGGCTCAATAATCAGCAATATCAATAGGTTAGCTTTTAAGCCTTGCGCCTATTTGGTAGTCTATCCGCACTTAATCAACAGTGTAAGCCCCATAAAGGCCCCACACAAAGCCCCACAAGTACGGATATGGCAAGCATCACAAAACATCAGTCTGGCTATCGAGCCCAGATAAAAATCACCGTCAACGGCCAAACCATCAGAGAAAGCAAAACGTTTTCAACAAAGCGTGATGCTCAAATATGGGGGGTTCAACGAGAAGAGCAAATCAGGGCCGAGCTACAGGCAGACCCAAGGCTTAAGCACTCTCTACGTTGCGCACTCAGACGCTATGCAGCCGAGGTCTCGCCCACGCGAAAAGGTGAGCGCTGGGAAAAGTTACGTCTATCAGCTTTTGAGGGCTATAAATTACCGCTTGATCTGCCGCTACTTAGCGTCACAAACAAGCATATTGCCGACTTCCGTGATTCCCGCCTTAGTACTGTATCCCCTGGTACTGTATTGCGCGAGCTAGGCTTACTATCAGCAGTCTTTGTTCACGCTCGAATAGAATGGGGCTGGACAGACAACAATCCCTGCAGCGACATTCGCAAACCCTCAGAGCCCAAGCACCGCGAACGGGTTCTTCTCTGGTGGGAAATTAAGCGCATGCTACGCCAAATGCACTACACGCCTAAAGGGCGACCAAACTCATTTGGCCAAGCCGTCTCTGTGTGCATGATGCTTGCATTGCGAACTGGAATGCGCGCCGGTGAATTAACATCAATGCGCTGGGACCAAGTGCATGACAGGCACGTGCATTTGCCCACAACAAAATCAAACCGCCCCCGTGACGTCCCTCTTTCTAATAAAGCCATAAAACTACTAAACAGGATGCGAGGATGGGATGAAGAACTAGTGTTCGGGGTCAAAGCCGCTAGCCTAGATGCGTTATTCAGGAAGTACAGACAACGAGCTGGGCTGGAGGGGTTTACGTGGCACGACACGCGACACACAGCGGCAACGATACTGTCTAAAAAAGTAAGTGTCTTGGATTTGTGTAAGATTTTCGGCTGGGCAGATCCAAAAATGGCTATGGTCTACTACAACCCGCATGCGTCTACATTAGCCGATCTTCTCGGATAACCATAGCCCGCCATTGAGCGGGCTTTTTTGCCCATTCCATCTATTTTCAATGCACCTCACAACCGCCCAGCAAGCAACATTACTACCACATTTAGCTAGCGGCTACTTACATATTCAAAACTCATCTGCCTAACTGCTTTCTGCGTATGACTTACAATGAGACTTCATAGGCTTTTCTTTTCTTAATATGACAAACGCACGCGACACCACCCTTCTCAACGAGCTGCTTCTGCAGCACGATGAAACATTTTGGCTGGAGTTCAAGCAAAACAACACCGATCCGGCGATGATCGGAAAGCGTTGCTCGGCCTTATCGAATGCTGCCCGCTCCAGAGATACCGATTACAGCTACTTGGTATGGGGGATCGAAGACGAAACCAAGAAAATTGTTGGGACCACCTTTCAGCCCGAAACCAAGAAAGTTGGCGGAATGGTGCTGCCTATGTGGCTTGCTCAGAGGCTAAAGCCTAGTATCGCTTTTGAGTTTAAAACTGTCACCTATGAAGATAAGCGAGTGGTAATTCTTGAAATTCCCGCAGCATCTGGATCTCCTGTTTTATTTGAAGAAACCCCTTATATTAGAATAGGTAGCGCCACGCCGAAGCTTACGGACTATAGTGAGCGTTACCAACTACTGTTAAACAAATTACGCACTTACCAATGGGAAAACGAACCGGCTATATCTAGAGTTTCCGATGATGACGTTTTAGACTTCTTGGATTATGCCAGCTACTTCCGCTATACCGGTCAGAGACTCCCCGAAGGAAGAACTGCAATATTGGAGCATCTCAATGCAGACCGCCTGATAAAAAAGGGGAATAAAAACTCTTGGGATATAACCAACCTAGGTGCTGTTTTATTCGCCTACCAACTGAGCAAGTTCGGCTCTGCTATAGAAAGAAAGGGAGTGCGGTTTGTTGCATACAAAGGGAAAAACAGGGCGGCCACAGTTAGTCATAGACTAGATGGCCAAAAGGGATATGCCGTTGGATTTGAAGGTCTCGTCAGCTTTATAAACGGCCTCCTTCCCACTAATGAACATATTGGCGAAGCCCTACGTGAATCTCATCCACTATTTCCTGAGCTCGCAATACGTGAACTGGTTGCAAATGCGCTGATTCACCAAGACATGTCCATTAGGGGGGCAGGCCCACTGATTGAACTCTTTGAAGACAGGCTAGAAATTAGCAACCCTGGCGTTCCTCTTATGCAGGCAGACAGAATGGTGGATCTTCCTCCAAGATCGCGCAATGAGGCCTTGGCTGCTTTGATGCGAAGGATGAAGTTCTGCGAAGAACAGGGCAGCGGATTAGATAAGGTTCTAACACAAGCTGAGATTTTCCAACTCCCTGCTCCTCTGTTCTTGGCTGCTGAAGACTCCACGAGAGTAATTCTTTATGGCCCAAGAAGTTTTGCCGAAATGACCGATGAAGAGAGGATTCGCTCCTGCTACTTCCATGCTGTTCTCAAAGTCCTCAGCGGTGAAAAGATGAAAAACAATACTCTCTGCGCAAGACTCGGCATCCAGCCTCAAAATGCGGCCCAAGCAAGCAAAGTGATCAACAAAGCCGTTTCAGCTGGCCTCATCAAACCCGCTGATCCAGAACGCCCGCGAGCAGGCTACATTCCATCCTGGGCGTAACCCCAGTAGCAGAAAACAACTCGCCGCGCACTTTTTGATCATGTTTTGATTGAGCGCGGCTTTTTTCTTGCGCATCACCCCTCATCCGCTCTCATAATCTTTTGATCGAACTTTGAGCAGCCACTCCACGCCCCCCTCAAAAAAAACTATCTTATTGATTTTCAACATTATTTTAGAATTCTATTTTTTGATTATGTTTTGACCGCGCGGCAAAATTTCGTAATTACCTTTCAAATTCATTAGCTTTATTTTTTGATTGTATTTTGATTTTTTATGTATCTGCATCCGGCAACGCCCCTTAACCTCATTGTATGCTGCCTCGCGCGCTAAACCGCCGATCCTTCGCATGCCAGTTGCTACGCATAGGCTCCCACAGATATCGGCTTTAGCCTCTACGTGCAGTAATACCCGCATCGGCGTTGCATCTATCTATGCATACTATTGCTACTGAAACGGCTTTTGTACTGCTGCGCAATATTTACTGCGTCTGCGCGTTAGCATAAGCCGCCTCACACGCCAGCCCTGCTATTCTTCGCCTGTCAGCCTCTGCTGCGTAGACTTCCGCAGCCTCATCAAGCCCGCCAAGCAGCTCGGCAAACATTCGGATGGCGGTGTCGGCTGCCTCGCGCTCTGCTGTAGCTGTGGCAAGCGCGGTGGCTCTACGATAGCGGGCTGCATATTCTTCGGCTGCGCTGCGCACGCGCTCATCAGCAGCACTACGCTCAGCAATAGCGACTTGCTCAAGCTTTTGTTGAGTCTCACGATCTAACACCTCCATTTTTTCAGTTAGTTCACGCTCAATCTTGCGCGCCTGCTTTTCTGCCTGCACCACAGCGGCCATGTGTTCCGTCTGCGCCAGCTTGTAACCCTTGCTGTACTGCTTGGCTCCGTACATATGCAGACCAAAAAAAAGAGCCGCTGCGATAGCGACTCCAATTACCCCAGACTTGATAGACATACTTCCCTCTCTGCGTAACGTCTACGCTCTAATCCGCGTAGCTTTCGACCTCCTGCATACACCCATCGCGGCAGCTCATTACACGCGCCCGCGTAGTCACCTGCACGCACCTTTCTTAATAAAGTAGATTGCTGGTATGCACCTGCCCCCACGTTATAGACAAAGCTTGCAAACGCGATGCGCATACCGTCAGGTAATTGTCGTGGTACCGAGCGATCCACAACGACTAGCGCCTTTTGCACCTCTTGCTGTGTCAACTGATCGCACTTTTCAGGGGTGGCCACATCCCCTAGTTTGACGCCATGCGTGTAGCCCTCACAGATAGTCGGTATTCCTACCGGATCCGCATACGCTATCAACGACCTTCCCTCCCATGCTGCTACTAGCGTTATCGCTGCTGCCAGCACACCCCCAGCTATTTTATTTCGCACGATTAAATACCCCTTTTAGCTCTATCCACCGACGCTGCACGCACCCACGGATACGCACCATGGCGATAGTCAGCTCTGGCAGCTTGATCACAATCAGTACCAGCACATACAGCGCCCATAGAATTAGCACTACCTCTTGAAGCGTCCAGCCGTACAGCGCTACTGCTGAGCCCGTTGTCACTGGAAACGCTATGTCGTCACGCATAAAACTTCCTTTACGAGGCATTTGCTACCCCCAATAAAAAAGCCCCGTAAGGGGCTGTAGACGTAAAAAAACCGCTCTAGGCGGCTGGGTATTCCCAAATGATTTCATCAACGCTTTGTCTAACGCTAAGTTATTAAAAATCGTAGCTATCCCCACCTGCCAATAGCCATCACAGACTGATCGCTCCCAGCCCCCTCATTGTATGCGGCCCATAGCGTCAAAACCGCCATTGTCTTAC
>NZ_JAPKND010000019.1 GCF_026344035.1 Alcaligenes endophyticus | reverse complement strand
CCAACTGTACGACCACCTTCACGGATAGCGAAGCGCAGACCTTCTTCCATCGCAATAGGAGCGATCAAAGAAACTTTCATCGATACGTTATCACCAGGAAGAACCATTTCTTTGTCTTCTGGTAACTCAATCGTGCCAGTTACGTCAGTAGTACGGAAGTAAAACTGAGGACGGTAGCCTTTAAAGAATGGTGTGTGACGACCACCCTCTTCTTTGGACAGAATGTACACCTCAGCGTCAAAATCTGTGTGCGGCTTGATCGAACCTGGCTTGGCCAATACTTGACCACGCTCAACGTCTTCACGCTTAGTACCACGCAACAACAGACCTACGTTATCGCCAGCCTCACCCTGATCGAGCAGCTTGCGGAACATTTCAACACCGGTACAAATCGTTTTAACGGTATCTTTGATACCAACGATTTCAATCTCTTCGCCCACTTTAACGATACCGCGCTCGATACGGCCAGTAACTACTGTACCGCGACCGGAAATCGAGAAAACGTCTTCAACAGGCATCAAGAATGCACCGTCAATCGCACGCTCAGGAGTAGGAATGTAGCTGTCCAGTGCCTCGGCCAGTGCCAAAACAGCTTGGCTACCCAAGGGGCCTTCGTCGCCTTCCAGCGCCAACTTAGCAGAACCTTTGATGATCGGTGTGTCATCACCTGGGAAATCGTAGTTGGACAACAACTCACGAACTTCCATCTCAACCAATTCCACCAGCTCTTCGTCATCAACCATGTCTGCCTTGTTCAGGAACACGATGATGTAAGGAACACCAACCTGACGGCTCAACAAGATGTGCTCACGTGTCTGAGGCATAGGACCATCAGCAGCGGAACATACCAAAATAGCGCCATCCATTTGGGCAGCACCAGTAATCATGTTTTTAACGTAGTCAGCGTGACCGGGGCAGTCAACGTGAGCATAGTGACGGTTAGGGGTCTCGTACTCAACGTGTGAAGTGCTAATGGTAATACCACGAGCTTTCTCTTCAGGAGCAGCGTCAATCTGCGAGTAATCGCGGGCTTCGCCACCGTATGCTTTTGCCAATACTGTGCAAATAGCGGCAGTCAATGTTGTTTTACCGTGGTCAACGTGACCAATCGTGCCCACGTTCACGTGG
>NZ_JAPKND010000018.1 GCF_026344035.1 Alcaligenes endophyticus | reverse complement strand
GCGTGGTGATATTAGTACGCTTAAAAGAGCGCACATATCCGCAGCTTCGGTCTATGGCTTAGCCCCGTTACATCTTCCGCGCAGGACGACTCGATCAGTGAGCTATTACGCTTTCTTTAAAGGGTGGCTGCTTCTAAGCCAACCTCCTGACTGTCTATGCCTTCCCACTTCGTTTCCCACTTAGCCATAGTTAGGGACCTTAGCTGGCGGTCTGGGTTGTTTCCCTCTTGAGTCCGGACGTTAGCACCCGGTGCTCTGTCTCCCACGCTGTACTTGTCGGTATTCGGAGTTTGCCATGGTTTGGTAAGTCGCTGTGACCCCCTAGCCATAACAGTGCTCTACCCCCGACAGTAATACGTGAGGCACTACCTAAATAGTTTTCGGAGAGAACCAGCTATCTCCAGGCTTGTTTAGCCTTTCACTCCAATCCACAGCTCATCCCCTAATTTTTCAACATTAGTGGGTTCGGTCCTCCAGCACGTGTTACCGTGCCTTCAACCTGGCCATGGATAGATCGCCTGGTTTCGGGTCTACACCCAGCGACTGAATCGCCCTATTCGGACTCGCTTTCGCTACGCCTCCCCTATTCGGTTAAGCTTGCCACTGAATGTAAGTCGCTGACCCATTATACAAAAGGTACGCAGTCACACCACGAAGGTGCTCCTACTGTTTGTATGCATATGATTTCAGGATCTATTTCACTCCCCTTCCGGGGTTCTTTTCGCCTTTCCCTCACGGTACTGGTTCACTATCGGTCGATTACGAGTATTTAGCCTTGGAGGATGGTCCCCCCATATTCAGACAGGATTTCACGTGTCCCGCCCTACTTGTTCGACGCTTAGTTCCACAATAAAGATTTCGCCTACAGGGCTATCACCTGCTGCGGCGGAGCTTTCCATCTCCTTCGACTATCTATATTGCTAAAACGTCCAGGCTGCTCCGGTTTCGCTCGCCACTACTTCCGGAATCTCGGTTGATTTCTTTTCCTCGAGTTACTGAGATGGTTCAGTTCACTCGGTTTGCCTCTACACACCTATGTATTCAGTGTGAGATACCGTATTGCTACGGTGGGTTTCCCCATTCAGACATCAGCGGATCAAAGCTTGTTTGCCAGCTCCCCGCCGCTTTTCGCAGGCTACCACGTCTTTCATCGCCTGTAATCGCCAAGGCATCCATCATATGCACTTATTCACTTGATCCTATAACACTTAAGGCTATAAGATTTGATATGAGTTTTACGCTTGTTGCCGTTCACAATCCTTAGCTGATCTACTCTTACGAGTACATCGTCTATATTTTTGAGAACTTATTGAACAAAATTGTTTGTTTTGCAATCACAACCCGTGCATTCACATCGATAAGCATAAACTTAACGATATACATGAATACAACTTTGTTGTGCTTCTTCCAAATTGTTAAAGAACAGTTCGTGGGGATTAACCCAACGAAGGATAGTTACCGTTGCCGATAAATATGCTTCGT
>NZ_JAPKND010000017.1 GCF_026344035.1 Alcaligenes endophyticus | reverse complement strand
AGCAATTCTTGCGGGGTTTTTGGTATAAGTGCCTGACGATGACCTACTTTCACAGACGTCCGTCCACTATCATCGGCGCTAAAGCGTTTCACGGTCCTGTTCGGGATGGGAAGGAGTGGGGCCACTTTGCCATGGTCGTCAAGCGTAACTGGTGTGTCCTGCAGCGAGTACGCGCTACAAGACCAATTTGGGAAGAAGCACCCTAGCCAAGATCACTCTTGCTAGGTACAAGCGCACGGGCGGCGCATGTCAAATCAATTTCGTGTCTATAACAACATCGCTTGTCATATCTATAACCACAAGAGTTATAGGATCAAGCCTCACGGGCAATTAGTACTGGTTAGCTACGTGCATTACTGCACTTCCACACCCAGCCTATCAACGTCCTGGTCTCGGACGACCCTACAGGGGGGTCAAGCCCCCGGGATATCTAATCTTCAGACGAGTTTCCCGCTTAGATGCCTTCAGCGGTTATCTCTTCCGTACGTAGCTACTCGGCAATGCCATTGGCATGACAACCGATACACCAGCGGTACGTCCACTCCGGTCCTCTCGTACTAGGAGCAGGCTCCGTCAAATATCCAACGCCCACGGCAGATAGGGACCAAACTGTCTCACGACGTTTTAAACCCAACTCACGTACCTCTTTAAATGGCGAACAGCCATACCCTTGGGACCGGCTACAGCCCCAGGATGAGATGAGTCGACATCGAGGTGCCAAACACCGCCGTCGATATGAACTCTTGGGCGGTATCAGCCTGTTATCCCCAGAGTACCTTTTATCCGTTGAGCGATGGCCCTTCCATACAGAACCACCGGATCACTATGTCCTACTTTCGTATCTGTTCGACTTGTCAGTCTCACAGTTAAGCACGCTTTTGCCATTGCACTATCAGAACGATTTCCGACCGTTCCTAGCGTACCTTCGAACTCCTCCGTTACACTTTAGGAGGAGACCGCCCCAGTCAAACTGCCCACCATGCACGGTCCCCGATCCAGATAATGGACCTAGGTTAGAATCGCAAACAGACCAGGGTGGTATTTCAAGGATGACTCCACGCGATCTGGCGACCACGCTTCAACGTCTCCCACCTATCCTACACAGGCCGGTTCACAATCCAATGCAAAGCTACAGTAAAGGTTCATGGGGTCTTTCCGTCTAGCCGCGGGGAGATTGCATCATCACAACCATGTCAACTTCGCTGAGTCTCAGGAGGAGACAGTGTGGCCATCGTTACGCCATTCGTGCAGGTCGGAACTTACCCGACAAGGAATTTCGCTACCTTAGGACCGTTATAGTTACGGCCGCCGTTTACCGGGGCTTCGATCAAGAGCTTGCACCCCATCACTTAACCTTCCGGCACCGGGCAGGCGTCACACCCTATACGTCCACTTTCGTGTTTGCAGAGTGCTATGTTTTTAATAAACAGTCGCAGCCACCGATTCACTGCGGCCCTTTCGTGCTCCGAGCGCAGGCTCTTCACACTACCGGGGCATACCTTCTCCCGAAGTTACGGTATTAATTTGCCGAGTTCCTTCTCCTGAGTTCTCTCAAGCGCCTTGGAATATTCATCCCGTCCACCTGTGTCGGTTTGCGGTACGGTCTCGTACAGCTGAAGCTTAGAGGCTTTTCTTGGAACTGCTTTCAGTTAGTTTAGAACCGTAGTTCTATTCAGTCACGCCCTTGAATTACGCACCCGGATTTGCCTAAGTGCCTTCTACGACGCGCCACCGGGGACATCCAACACCCCGTAAACCTTCCGCAATCCGTCCCCCCATCGCACTGTACGACGGTGCGGGAATATTAACCCGCTTCCCATCAGCTACGCATCTCTGCCTCGCCTTAGGGGCCGACTCACCCTGCGCCGATGAACGTTGCGCAGGAAACCTTGGACTTACGGCGAGGGGGCTTTTCACCCCCTTTATCGCTACTCATGTCAGCATTCTCACTTCCGATACCTCCAGCATCCCTTACAGGACACCTTCACAGGCTTACGGAACGCTCTCCTACCATATGTGCGCTCATTTAAA
>NZ_JAPKND010000016.1 GCF_026344035.1 Alcaligenes endophyticus | reverse complement strand
ACGAACCACCCATATAAAGCGGTGGTGGAGGATGACGGGATCGAACCGACGACCCCCTGCTTGCAAAGCAGGTGCTCTCCCAGCTGAGCTAATCCCCCGACAGGTATTCGTTGGTGGGTCAAGCTGGAATCGAACCAGCGACCCCCGCCTTATCAAGACGGTGCTCTAACCGACTGAGCTACTGACCCCTTCTGTTACCAGTGGGTACTACCCATTTTGGTCATGACGTTGTTAACAGCCAATCAGTGTGGACACTTTCGCTTTGCGAGTCTTCGCTCTGAAAGGAGGTGATCCAGCCGCACCTTCCGATACGGCTACCTTGTTACGACTTCACCCCAGTCATGAATCCCACCGTGGTAAGCGCCCTCCTTACGGTTAGGCTACCTACTTCTGGTGGAACCCACTCCCATGGTGTGACGGGCGGTGTGTACAAGACCCGGGAACGTATTCACCGCGACATTCTGATCCGCGATTACTAGCGATTCCGACTTCACGCAGTCGAGTTGCAGACTGCGATCCGGACTACGATCAGGTTTCTGGGATTGGCTCCCCCTCGCGGGTTGGCGACCCTCTGTCCTGACCATTGTATGACGTGTGAAGCCCTACCCATAAGGGCCATGAGGACTTGACGTCATCCCCACCTTCCTCCGGTTTGTCACCGGCAGTCTCATTAGAGTGCTCTTGCGTAGCAACTAATGACAAGGGTTGCGCTCGTTGCGGGACTTAACCCAACATCTCACGACACGAGCTGACGACAGCCATGCAGCACCTGTGTTCTGGTTCTCTTGCGAGCACGGTCTAATCTCTTAGACTTTCCAGACATGTCAAGGGTAGGTAAGGTTTTTCGCGTTGCATCGAATTAATCCACATCATCCACCGCTTGTGCGGGTCCCCGTCAATTCCTTTGAGTTTTAATCTTGCGACCGTACTCCCCAGGCGGTCAACTTCACGCGTTAGCTGCGCTACTAAGGCCTATTGGCCCCAACAGCTAGTTGACATCGTTTAGGGCGTGGACTACCAGGGTATCTAATCCTGTTTGCTCCCCACGCTTTCGTGTCTGAGCGTCAGTATTATCCCAGGGGGCTGCCTTCGCCATCGGTATTCCTCCACATCTCTACGCATTTCACTGCTACACGTGGAATTCTACCCCCCTCTGACATACTCTAGCTCGGCAGTTAAAAATGCAGTTCCAAGGTTGAGCCCTGGGATTTCACATCTTTCTTTCCGAACCGCCTACACACGCTTTACGCCCAGTAATTCCGATTAACGCTTGCACCCTACGTATTACCGCGGCTGCTGGCACGTAGTTAGCCGGTGCTTATTCTGCAGATACCGTCAGCAGCGCCTCGTATTAGGAAGCGCCTTTTCTTCTCTGCCAAAAGTACTTTACAACCCGAAGGCCTTCATCATACACGCGGGATGGCTGGATCAGGGTTTCCCCCATTGTCCAAAATTCCCCACTGCTGCCTCCCGTAGGAGTCTGGGCCGTGTCTCAGTCCCAGTGTGGCTGGTCGTCCTCTCAAACCAGCTACGGATCGTTGCCTTGGTGAGCCTTTACCCCACCAACTAGCTAATCCGATATCGGCCGCTCCAATAGTGAGAGGTTCCGAAGAATCCCCCCCTTTCCCCCGTAGGGCGTATGCGGTATTAGCTACTCTTTCGAGTAGTTATCCCCCGCTACTGGGCACGTTCCGATACATTACTCACCCGTCCGCCACTCGCCACCAAAAGAGCAAGCTCTTTCGTGCTGCCGTTCGACTTGCATGTGTAAAGCATCCCGCTAGCGTTCAATCTGAGCCAGGATCAAACTCTTCAGTTTAATCTCTGTGGTTGTCCCGTCTTGCGACGAGACCGATTGTGTTCTCAAAGAAAAATTCCGAGATTTACACAAGGTAAATTCATCTTCATTTTTCAGTATGAGCACTTGATTCTAACTTTGTGGCGATCCCATAAAGGGATTCGACTCACGCATTCCAAGTGCCCACACTCATTGGCTGTTATATTGTTAAAGAGCATTGGTGTTTCCACCGCAGTTAACCCCGTTGGGCTAGCTGTTTTTC
>NZ_JAPKND010000015.1 GCF_026344035.1 Alcaligenes endophyticus | reverse complement strand
AATGGTAGCTCTGCCGAGAACGTAAAGCCGGGTGGTTCAGTAGACTTCAGTAATGACGATGGCAACATTACCATCACTCAAGATGGCACCAATTTGGCCTTTAATCTGAACAAAGACATTGATCTGGGTTCTGATGGTAGCCTGATGACTGGTAACACATTGGTCAATAATGATGGTCTGAAAGTCCACGATGGCTCAGGCAACCAGACCATCACAACAGCAGCTGGTACCACGGTTAGTAATGCCGCCGGCGACCAAACCTCCGTAGGTGCAGGCTCAATCACTGTGACTGATGCATCAGGCAATGACACTAAGATCAGCAGCACTCAGATTGTAGTAGGCGGAGGCAGCCCTATCACCATTAATGGTGATACAGGACGAATTAACGGCCTAACCAACCTTACCTGGGATCCAAGCGATTACACCAGCGGTCAAGCAGCAACTGAAGATCAGCTCAAACTAGTCAGCGATGTGGCTAGCGCTGGTTGGCATGCCACTGATGCTTCAGGAAATACAGCCAATATAGGTCCAAATGGAGTTGTCACATTCCTAGGCGATGACAACCTAACAGTTGAACAGACTGGAACTGACGATGACGGCAAAGTTGCAGTCAAACTCAATAAGGATATTGACCTTGGAGTGGATGGCAGCTTGCGAACAGGGGAAACCTTAATCGACAACTCTGGGGTTAACGTAGGAAACGATGTGCACCTAGGTAATACCGGACTCATCATTAACAATGGGCCCAGTATTACTCTGGGCGGTATCAATGCCGGTGGAATGCGCATCACTCATGTTGCAGCAGGCGTCAATCCTACAGATGCTGTTAATTACGGTCAGCTCCAACCCATTGAGTCCTTCATAGACCTAGATGGAAAAGGTTCTTTTGCCTATAACGGTGATCAGCACACATCGTTAAAAGATGTGCTCGACAGCCTACATTGGAACGTTGAGGCGCCTGCACCCGATAAACAGCCAGGTAATACAGGTGGTTCCAATGGCTCAGGCTCCTCTGGTGGCGGTAATAATAGCTCTGGCCCAAGCACCCCTATTCATAATGGTAATACCGTCGGCTTTGTTGAGGGTGACAACATTGTTATTTCCAAGACAGACAAAGTCAATGACGCTGGACAAGTTGTTGGTGCCGACATCAAGGTGGCAGTATCTCAAGACTTGAAAGTTACCTCCATTACGGCGGTAAACATCCAAGCCGATGAGATTCAAATTAACAATGGTGGGCCTATTATTAACGAGAACGGCATTGATATGTCAGGTAAACATATCACTAATGTCGCTGCTGGCATCAACGAAACAGATGCTGTGAACGTGGGGCAACTCCAAGAGGTTGCTGGCAACCTACAAGGCCAAGTTAACCATATTCGTAATGATATGAATCGCTTGGACAATAGACTCAGTGCTGGTGTAGCTGCTGCGATGGCCACTGCAGCACTGCCACAGGCCTACCTACCAGGCAAACATATGATGTCTATGGCAGGTGGTACTTGGCGTGGTGAGTCAGGTATGGCCATCGGCTTTTCAGGGATTACAGACAACGGGAAATGGATTTATAAGCTGTCTGGAAATGCCACATCTCGCGGAGACTATGGCGGAGCAGTAGGCGTAGGTTATCAGTGGTAAGTCTAAGCTAATCAAAAAATGCATCGGTGGAGCCCCACCGGTGCGCTGCATCTATTTTTGAAGGAAACCAAATTATGAAAAAAAGTTGGCTTGTGACTGCCTTGCTAAGTAGTCTTGCCATGGTCGGCTGCGGAACGTTAAGCCAAGTGGATTCTAACGGTCAGACTAATGATCCGGTATTTCCTGAGGTGGACAAGGTAACGTTTCACACTGGCTCATACCCTAATATTGAAAATCTTCGTCAGATTCGAGAGGGGGTCACTCGTGACCAACTCTATGAACTGATAGGCCGGCCACACTTTTCTGAGGGCTTTAAGGTACGTGAGTGGGACTACCTATTCCATTTCAACACGGAACAGGGCCTTAAAACATGTCAATTCAAAGTATTGTTTGACGATGATAAGCTTGGCCGCAGTTTCTATTGGAGCCCCAGTGAGTGCGCTTCCATTCTAAATCCCATACAGGAAAAAGCCTCAATACAACCATTTTCTCTTTCAGGAGATGTGGCCTTTGCATTTGGCAGCGCCACCTTAACGGCGGCTGGTTTGAATACCATACGAGAGGTGGCTATGAATATAAAACAGACGCCGTCGGTTCAAAAAATTACCGTTTCAGGTCATACAGACCGAATCGGCAATACCTCTGCCAATCAGCGTTTATCTGAACAACGAGCAGAGGCTGTACAGCGTGCGTTAGCGAATGAGGGAGTCCCTTTCTCCCTCATTCAGTCGCAGGGTTTTGGTTCACAACAGCCTATCGTTCAATGTGATCAGCAAAACCGAAACGAGCTAATTACATGTTTAGCTCCGAATCGCCGTGTAGATATCGACGTTCAAGGCCAACACTAAACTGTATATAGTAACTAATTAACCACCCAGAGCATCTGGGTGGTGTTCAAGGTTAAAAAATGAAAGCTTTATTTAAGCCACTTGCATTAACACTAGTAATGGGCTTAGCCGCTTGTCAACAAGCCACGCCTCTCTTTGATTCAGAACTAGCCAACCAACAGCCCACACCTCGGCACTCTAACGCGCCTGTTGCAATGGCTCCTAAGCCCCAAGCAGAAACAATTATCACTCTGCACTTGGCACAGGAAAATGCGGAGCCATCGTTAATCGCTGTAGATACTGGCGGAACAGCTCTTTATGCCCTCCCCCAACCCGTTCTAACCCAAGCAGATATGCTGCGTGTCACACCGGTAACAGCACCAGATCAACATACATTCATTCTATTAGAAATGAATCAAAATGGAGTCGCAAAGCTACGCAGCATTACCCAGCAAGCGCAAGGCCATTACCTCCTATTAAGCGTCCAAGGACAGTTAGCAACGGTGACCCAAATCGGTGAAACCATCTCCGATGGTCGCTTGCTTATAGGGACGCAAAATGCTCAGCATTCACAAGCCATCCTCAAGCTGATGCAAGGCAGGTAATAAAAACCTGCTCTCACTTATGCTCATGCCATATAACCATCAACAGGTTTTTTCTTGGCATGAACCTTAGCAACTTGATGAAATTTATTTTAAAAACTTGCTTAATTAAGAAAAGTCAATGGATTGGCTCGAGATATTTGCTCTGGCTTTAGGGGAACAAGGTTTGGAACCATTCACTACCGAGAGATTTTTTTTTCTATCAGACGATGATGAAATGATGAAAAGTCTCGTCGATGATTTTTCCTTGTGGGGATTGCCAATACACACCATGAAAATGGAGGCGGTCTTCTCACTAAAAACGAATACTCATGAGGTAAGCGACGAGATAATCATGATCCGATTAAAAACTGATACCTTAATAACAGATATCAGTCGATTACGGGTTGAGTACCCAACAGCCGGCATTGTGGTTCAATACGTAGATGGCATTGTTACCACAGAACAAAATAGCCTATTGTTTCTAGCGGGTGCCGACATCTGTTTTGATGAAAGAGCACGGGGTTTTACCGTACTTGCGAGTATTCAAGCATTACGCCGTCGTGGTATAGCCTTGCAAGCTAAATATCTTGCGCCTCTAAGCAGCCAAAATATAAAAACAACTGATAAGGCAAGCACAGAATCATACGAAGCAACTACAGAGGAAAATAAATCGCCAACATGGGAGCTAAGCGAGGGAGGCTGGCGCCTACTGACACCGAAACGTCAATTAATAGCGTTAACAGGGGCCGAAAGGCATGCACTGATGACCCTATTTAAACATAGCCCCGATCCTGTTTCGAGAGAGCAGTTATATAACGACCAGACTGGTACCCCTCCACCCAAACGCTACATAGATGTGGTGATTAGTCGCTTAAAAAGAAAAATTTCTCAATACGGAGAAAACATTCCTATACATTCTGTATGGGGAGTTGGGTATGTTTTTCCTGCCGATTAAACCAGCCAATCGTGCTCGGAAAGCATGCTTTTTAGCCTAGAGACCTCATTCCTATTTCCCCTACAAGAGCTAAAAAACATACTAACCTATCAGGTTTGATAACTCATACAAACGCCATAGTGCCCCAGTGAAAGCCTGTTAAGGTCGTGGTCATCTGTCCTGTATGGGTTGACTCCTCAAGACGGTTCTGAGTTCAGTCACGCCTCCGCTCCAACTGGAATAACCTCAAACGCTCTCCATCCTGACGCTAAATCTTTTTCACCTTCGCACAACACCAAATGTGGAGCAGCTTCATATTCTTGTTCTTTTTCGAGTGTAATTGAACTCATCATAGGATAAGATGCCGTTCTCGAATTTACTGAATAACGCGATATAGCATTATTTAGGTACACATCTGGCCGGCATCTCTATCTACTCTACGTATTATTAAATAGGCCCCACTAATTAAAGTTTTTCGTAACAGTGAATCTTGTTTTGGGCATTGAGCTCAGCAATCTTTTGGGCGCTCCAGCCTAAGGACACTAAAACATCTTCAGTATCTGCTCCATGCATAGGGGCTCCGGGGAAAACTTGCCCTGATGTCGTTTCTCCAAACTTAAAGCCAAACCCAGGGGTTTCGATTAACTCGGCGCCGCCGTCATAATTTCGCGATACGATATCGATCAACTCCGGTGAGGTATTGGCTGTCTGCAAGAACTCTCCCAACGAGCGCACTCTTGAAGCCGGTACACTAAGCTCATTAAGCTGCTTCTCTAGCTCAGAGGCGCTGCGGTGGGCAAATGCGTTATGTAGGCGTTGACGTAAATACTCTAGGTCATTCGCTACCACGATGCCACCTACCGGAGCATTAAAGGACTTCATATCTAGTGCTCGCTCATCCTGGCACACATCTTCTAACCCTAAAACCGTCATTAAGCTTTTAAATTGTGGGACTGTATTCGCGGAAATAGCCAACCAGCCATCGACGCACTGGTAGGTATCCGCCGTAGGACTGCCGCTATAACCACGATTGCCTACCCTTTCATAGTCTTGTCCACTTGCGATGACATCCACAGCACACGGATACATCAGCATCATGGAGGCTTGGACCATAGAAGCGCTAATGTACTGACCACGACCGGTACGTTGCTGCTCACATATAGCGGCCATAATGCTCATAGCGCCCAACATACCTACAGCCACATCAACCACCGGAAAACCGACTTTGGTCGGCGGACTATTTTTCTCCCCTCCCATCATCATCATCCCCGTCAATGCCTGTATCACATGATCGTAGGCGGGCCGGCGTGCCCATTCTCCGGTTTGCCCATAGCCTGAAATAGAGCAATAAACGATATTCGGGTTTAACTCTTTGATCGTGTCATAATCCAGACCGTACTTTTTCACTACGCCCGGCCGGAAGTTCTCCACAAACACGTCGGCTTCTTGAGCAAGCTTTCTGATCGCATCAGCACCTTCCTCGGTTCTGATATCAATGGCAACTGAACGCTTTCCAGCATTAACACTAACAAACCCCGGTGGAATCTCACTTTCCCCTACTTTCCGACTACGTCGCCAAATGTCACCGCCCGCCGGGGCCTCAATTTTCATCACATCAGCACCAAACTGTGCAAGGTAAAATGAGGCTAACGGACCCGCTATAACGTGCGACAAATCAATAACACGGATCCCTTTTAATGGTTCTGTCATTACTTTCTCCTTAAATTTGAGTACCGGTCAGTTCAATAATTGCCGCCCACTTGTCATTTTCATCGTGAATAAACTGATCAAACTCTGCCGGAGTCTTACTGGGCATAGCCAAAGCACCAGAAATATCTAGGCTGTCCAGTATTTCTTCCTCACTTAGCACTTTTACAATAGCGGCATTCATTGCTTCCAAAATTGAAGACTCGACACCACGGGGCGCCCAGACTCCAAACCAAGATTCCTGCACAGTTAACGGGTTATCAAAAATCTCGTTCATCGTCGGTACATCGGGTAGCATCTTTAAACGCTTACTAGACGAAGCAGCCAACGCCTTTAAAGAACCATCATTTACCTGTGGTAGCGCAGTCGATGAAACAGGAAAGGCCAGATCAACATCCCCCCTGAGCAGTGAAAGCCCGATCTCTACCGACCCTTTGAGAGGGATATGAGTTGCTTCAGCCTCAGCAAGTGTAAAGAACGTAGCACCAGCCAAATGCGCGGAAGTCCCTACTCCCCCCGAGGCGTAATTCAATACACCTGGGTTCTTACGCGCCTCTTCAATAATCTGCTCAATACTGTTAAATCGAGAGTCCTTTGAAACGACTAAAACAGTAGGCTGCGCAAATAAATTACTCACGCCAGAGAAATCAGCTATAGGATCGAAATTTAAGTTTGGGCGCAAAGTTTTTTGTATAAGATGAGTGTTCGATCCCATCAACAAAGTGTAGCCATCTGCCCGAGCAGACTTCACGTGCACCGCTCCGGTTACACCAGCTGCTCCCACCTTATTCTCAACAATGACAGGCTCACCCATAAGAGCACCTAATGATTGTGATATTTGTCGAAGTTGCACATCAGGTCCCCCGCCTGCTGCGTAGGGAGAGATCATACGAATGGCTCTATTCGGGTACGCTAGGTGCTGAGCACGGATCGTTGGCGCGAGCATTAAACCCATTGTGGCTAAACAAAAATTACGGCGATTCATGGTGTCTCCTCGATTTTTTATGTTGACACCATTGCATCCTTTTTCGGCTATAACTGAAAGGGATATATTTTCAGCGCTTGTTAAATGTAGGTTTACACGCCCAGATGAATACCCAGAGATTACATCAACTTAGATTCCAACAACTAGCCATGCTGGTAGAGCTGGAACGCACCGGAAGCATGAGACAAACCGCAGCGGCGCTTCACCTATCAGCACCAGCTATTAGCAAATCGTTGTTAGAAATTGAACGAATCTTGGACGCTACCCTTTTTGAGCGATTCACATCGGGTGTTCAACCGACACTCTCAGGCAAAATCGCCGCTAAGGGGGCCGCCTTCCTCTTGAAAGAACTACATCATTTACAGGATGAAATTAAAGCTGCTTCTCATGCAGAGACCATCATCCGTGTTGGAGCACCGCCTTTCATAGCACAGCGTTATCTGCCGGGAATTATGGCTGGTTTACTAGAATATCAACCAGCCGTACGTTTAAAGCTACATGAAGATCGCGCCATACCGCTCATGCAAGCACTTCTAGAAGGAGAGCTGGATGCCTTAGTGTGCAGCTACGATAGCGACGACACTACGACATCAAACTCTACCCTCCGCTATGATCATTTATTCGACGTTCGTTTATGCATCATCGCGCCCAAAGGTCGTGAAGACCTATTGAGCGCGGACGCGCATCAACTCATACACGAACGATGGGTTTTCCCCACTCGTCATACAGTCATACGGGGGGCAATCGAAAATTTTTTTAAGCGAGCTCAGCTTATAACGCCCGAACCACTCATGGAGTGGACTAGCGCAGTAACAGGACTCAACCTTGTTTCAGCCGGCATCGGCCTCAGCATTGTTCCTGAAGTTATTTTAAAAAATCCTTCCATCGACTCAGAAACTGAAGTGCTTGAAATTGCTACTCGCGACGTAGGCATGTCAGTAGGGCTGATTTCTGTCTTAAATTCTCAAAACTTCAGGGCAGCCTTACTTCGAAGTCTTTTCGACTTATACCCAGAACTCTTGATTCGCGTGAAGGCGTCACCACCTTAGTCCTCAGGCTAGTTGCCAAAAATAAAGCGATGAACGGTGGCGATGTGAAACACTATTTTGATTCGCGCTAAAAAATTAACACAATTCATCTCTCGTCATGCCTCATAACAGCCCGAGCCTCGTATAATCTCCTGATGCATCTTGATGACTCTCACCCAGATTTTGTGACAGCACTTGCGCGTGGTTTACGTGTGCTTTTGGCATTTAACAGTAGCACTCCTGAAATGACGCTCAGTGAAGTGGCGGCCAAAACCGGCCTGACTGCGGCGACGGTGCGCCGCTCCCTCCTAACATTCACAGCATTAGGGTATGTGAAACAAAACGGACGCCGTTTTGTTTTGACGGCACGCGTGTTGCAGCTAGGAGCCGCATTTGTTGAGTCAATGAATCTGAACACCGTTGCGCAGATTTATCTCCAAGAGCTGGTCGATGTCTTTCATGATGCCTCCTCATTGACCGTACTCGATGGAAATGACGTCGTATATGTCGTCCATATTCCCAGCAATCGCCCTGCCCGCCTTAGACAATATGTGGGCGCCCGTATGCCGGCTCATAGTGCATCGACCGGCTATGTCTTGCTAGGCCACTTGCCTGATGGCGAGTTGGACGCTTATCTTAACGGTGCACCATTTCCTGCCTTCACGCCGAAAACACCAGTCACCCGAGAAGAAGTTAAAACACTATGCCTCGCGGCCCGCGAAAATGACTACGCCGTTGCCCAAGATGCTATAGGCCTAGGGACCATCGCTCTTGCCGTACCCGTACGGGACGCACAAGGCCGAGTTGTAGCTGCGATTAACTGCTCTGCGGATTCAACGAAGATATCCAAAGAAAAACTGATTGCAACTCGCCTGGAGCCCCTAAGAAGAGCAGCTAATCACATCAACAAACAGTTGATCCATTACCCTGCCTTGAGCACTTCCTCGCTCAAATAGAAAAACCCGAGGCTAGACGCTCCTCGGGCCAAATGGGGGAAATGAGCTTAGTCCATAGAAATATCCGAGGCCTCAGCAATGGTTTTCATACGCTTAGTCTCTTCCATCATTCTTTGCTGCATCTCGGAGGGAGTCATTTTCAGTGGCGCTGTCCCTTGCGCGATCAAACTCTTCGACACTTCAGGATCGTCAAGAATCTCGGCTAGGGCCTGATTAAGTTTCTCTACAACTGGCTCTGGCGTACCTGCTGGCGCAAAAAAAGCGTACCAACTGCCGATGTTAAGGTCGGGATAACCTGCTTCGGTAAAGGTAGGCACGTCTGGCATTAATGCTGAGCGCTCTTCACCTGATAACGCTAGCACTTTGACTCTATTGTCTCTGACATGCCCTTGAATAGTGGCTAAAGCCGGGAAAGTAAATAAAATTTGATTACCGACCACGTCAACCACCGCCGGCGATGAACCCTTGTAAGGTACATGGGTCACTTTAGAGTCCGTGATATTTTTATAGATTTCACCCATGAAGTGCGGATGACTCCCCACTCCAAACGACCCGTATGCAAATTTATCTGGGTTATTTTTCGTGTATTCGTGAAGCTCCTTCATATTATTAATTGGCGCTTCAGCATTCACAGCCAGACCTAAGTTCAAATAACACACCGTACCCACAGGGGTAAGCTGCTCAAGCTTATACGGCATGCTTTTAAAAACGGCTTCGTTCAGCACAAAAGTAGCGTCATTGGTAAATAATACGGTATAGCCATCGGGCTCAGCACGCGCAACGGCAGCAGCACCTATACCCGTATTTCCACCTGCACGATTTTCAACAATGACCGTTTGGCCCAGTTTCTCGGTCAGTGCTTTGCCAACCAAACGTCCAATGATATCTGTTGCCCCGCCTGGAGCATAAGGGACAATCATCCGAATCGGCCTATTTGGATAATCTTGTGCGTAGACTGCCGTGTTTGAAAGAACGCCCGCTGAAAATACCAAGCCAGCTAATGTTTTGGCCATTAAGTAAGTTTTTTTCATGTCTTCCTCCGAAATAGGAATTTAATAGAGAATCAAGGCAAGGCTAACTACACTGTGTTAACGGAATACATCATGTGTGTGATGAATCTGAATCTTGGTTGCTTGACTAAAAAGCTGAGTGTCCGCTTTAAGCCTAAATTTTTCGACTCGCTCGGTGGGCGTTTTGGGTAAAGAATCCACAAATGCCACATACTTGGGAATTTTGATCGCGGTAAGATGACTAGCAACCCATTCACCAATCTCGTTAGGCGTCAACATGCTGCCAGAGCGTAGTACCACGACAGCAAAAATATCCTCATCTCCCAGTTCGGCTGGAACGCCAATAGTAGCCGCCTCTAATACCTCTGGATGGGCACTGATCACACGATCTAGTTCTGCCCCCGCAATGTTTTCACCTTTACAACGAATCACATCGCGCTGGCGCGCGATAAACCAATAAAAATCATCGTTATCACGCCACACTAAGTCGCCCGTGATAAACCAATCGTCATGAAAAGTGGCTTGCGTACGAATGGGATCTCGGAAGTAACCCTGCATGACTGTGGGAGTACGAACCAAAAGAATGCCCGGCTCACCAATCGCCACATCTACCATATGCTCATCAACAACTCTAAGCTCTGGCTGCGGTAAATGGGGCGCTAAATGAGGTGAAATGCGCCCCATACTGCCTAATTTTCGTGGTCCCGTAAAAGGATTTGAAATAACCCCTGGAATCTCCGTCATGCCGTAACACTCAATTAAATCGGCCACGCCAAACTCTGCATTAAAAGCCTGAACCAACTGTTCATTTAACGGAGCAATGAACATTTTTGACATACAGTGTCCAGGCCTAAACTCACTGCGATCACGTTTGACTAAAATAGAAGCAGCCGCGCCAATCAAATTACTAGTGGTAGCTTGAGTTTTATATACCGTTTCCCAAAATGTAGAGGCCGAAAAGCGACTTACTAACACTAACGTCGCACCAGCGGCCAGCGCTCCACCGACCGAGTAAAATAATGCGTTAATATGAAACAGCGGCAAAACGCACAGCACGCGTTCACTCGGTTGCAAGTGCATCCTTACAATGAATGCCTCTGCCGTTAACACATAACCACGCTGACTATGCATCGCTGCTTTAGGTGAGCCTGTCGTTCCAGAGGTGTAGATAAACAAGCAGGTGTCTTGTGCACTCCCTGTTACTTCCACCGCCTGATCACAGGGAAACAACTGACTCCCCAGAACAGGTACAGTGCAATCCTTGGCAGCTCGGTTCAACACAATCCAAGGTGTAGTGGTCAAACTTTTGCAGGCTGCTTGTGCACACCTTAGGGTTTCGGGCGAACAAACAACGCCCGAGACTTCGGCGTTTTGTAGCGCATAAGTAGCCTCGGCAACACCAAAACTAGGATTGAGCGGCACCATAATTGCGCCGATTTTTGCTACAGCGAAAAGTAGAATAATCGTCGTAGGATCATTCTGTGAGAACACACCTAATCGATCACCCACGCGAACGCCACGCTTACTCAACCAAACCGCCGTCTCATCGACCGCCTTCCCAAACTGCGCATAGCTCCACTGCTGCCCCTCAAACTCAAGGAAGGTTTTATCCGGTGAAATTGCCACACGACTGGCTAACAACGTGCTTAGCGAATAATCGTGCTCAGGATATAAGGCGGTAACTTCTTGTGGAGAAAATACTTTTTCAGTCATAACGTTGGTGCTTTAACGTCAGTTTGATGAGTAGGCTCGTAACGAACGCCTTTTTCTGCCAACGCAGCCAGCCTAAATCCGAGTCGGTTCTCTTTCTCTTCGTAAAGATGAGCAATCAGCGCTCCTGTTCTGGCAATCATGGGGACCCCTAGCAATGCATGGACAGGAAAACCGGCATCTAATAACACTGCTGGAATAGCGGCGGAAATATTCATGGGCAACCATCGGCCATAAGACTGCTCCAACTGTGCCTCTACCGCCTCTAAAGCCTCAACATAATGTCCTACCGTACCCAACTCTCGTGCATATGCCAGCAAACGGGTAGCGCGGGGATCTTCTTCACGATGAACAGGGTGTCCAAACCCCGGCACTGTTTGACGCCTTGCTTTACGACCTTGAAGCAGAGCAGCCGCTGCCTCTCGAACAGAAATAGTATGTTCGCGAGCATGTTCAAGTATCTCAATAAGAAAAGCTCCCGCCTCAGAAGACGCCCCAAGAATAACTGGCCCGCATCCTAATAATCCTGCTGCAACAGCGCCTTGCATGGCATCGGGTGCCGCCGCATAAGTCATACGAGCGGCTTGAATTGAGGGTACAAATCCATGCTCAGCGATCGACACCATGGAAGCATCGGTCAATTTGACCAAATTATCTGAGGGCTCTTCGCCTGTAAGTAGAAATATGAAGTACGCCGTATATGAAAACTTGCCAATTAACTCATTCGCCAGATCTTTGCCCCGTACTGTGACACGATCCGGTTCCACACTCGAAATCGCCGTCGTACCAGCTTCCGCACTTATTTCCGACATAAGACTCTCCTTTTTTGCGCTATGCGAATATATTTTCGTATTACGCAAATAGTGTATGTCGAAGCTCTTCAATCAGTAAATGGGGTAAGTACCTATCCACACCCTGGAGGTGTTTAACGGAGAAAATCTTAGGCACCGCATAACAACGTGACGCGAACGCACCGTTAAAGGCTCCAGAGTGAGCTATTTTTTAAATGGATTTTTGGCCTACTCTGCCCAAGAAAGTAACCGGATATTTCTAATCTGATTTAAATTTTACTAATCTGCGAAAAATATTTTAATTTGTCTTAAAAAGCGACTTAGCTTACAAATAATCTTGGATATTAGGTTGAAAGCAATATCGAAATATAGCTCTTGAGAACCTGTATCTTCTTGTTTTTCCTACTGTTCCAAAAAAAAATTCGATTCACCATGAGGAGATTTTGATTAGTAATTTATTATCATTTTTCTACTAGTTTTAGTGCTAAAATCCGCGCTCAAGCCATAGGAAGAGCGACATCATGGCTTATGATTACGTTTTAAATAACAAACTCTAATACAGGTCAATCATGCTACGTAAAATGTTCTTAACAGTGGGTATTTTTATGTCACTCACGGCATGCCAAACTCTATCGAGCGGAGGGGACGATAAATACAGCACCGCAGCGCTGGCGCAAAACCTTAAAGTAGGTGTGACGACTCCACAAGAAGTGAGAGCGATCTATGGCAAGCCAGATTACGCTTCCGACGGCCCGTCAGGCCCGGAATATTGGAAGTACTATATAGATCGGAACACAAACAATCTTATAGACTCGGCCTTAACATTACTGCCAATCGGGGGGGCATCAATGGCTACTGACAACATGAGAAACGACCGAGATTTACACGTTCACTTCGAAAACAATCGTGTAAGTAGCTACTCTATTGATGGTAAACCTACTAACTAAGCCTTGCAAAACACCATCAATACAGACTGTTATTAAATGTCTTTATGGGGCAGCACAGGCAATCTACTCTGCCCTTTACAGCGACTTGATAACTGATTGCCTCACAAGAGCGACTCACCGGTACTAGTACCGCCTAGCTCTTGTACATGGCCTACTAAAGGGCACTACCCAATTTAGTAAGCCAATTTTTCTACATCCATCACACCCAGCCACTTCACTCAAAGCCGCACAGCACTCCGGTCTGTCTAGTGCTTGACACGAGCAAAAAACTCTTTGCTAAGGTTGGATAAAAAGCCACAACATGAAGAAAGAGTGGGTGCCTTAGATAGGCTTCCCGCATCTAACTGACGGCTTACTTATTGATGTTGACTAGCTTATTAAAAGCACTCATAACAATGTGCAGAACAGCAAGTAAATCATACGCTTAAACACACAAGAATAAGCCTAGATGGCGTCAAAAAGACTTTATGGTTTTGAGCACACTCATAACAAATGAATAAAACAAAATTATGACAATTTTCATTTAAAAACAAACCAAAATAAGTTTGAAACGAACTGCTAGAATTCGTTAAGCATCAATTCTTTAGGCTTCATATATGCTCAGCGACTCACTTAGTGTTAAACAAAACACCAAACACTTTTTTGTCACCAGAAGCATTTTCTATTCATGGATTCTCAGAAGTAAAAGGCCTATACATAAGGTATGGCACCTACTGAAAAGTCAGGCTTCGTCAGTAAAGCCGTGGGCTAAAGTCACTTACGCTTCACAAAAACGTGAAACAGTATGAGTGACAGATGCCATCACCTTTTGTCCTCAACCGAGCCTCTACCCTTGCAAGCCCCCCCTTATGGGATCAGACGGCGTCGCATCGATACCAACAAAAATATCAATTTACTTGCATTGGACTCCCTACCCTATTTCCTTTCTTTAGGGAATTGGTATTTGTGCAAGCCAACAGCAAGTTGTCTGCATACAAAAAAGAAATTACACATACTTGCTTTCGAATCAACTATAGAAAGCGAAGTAATGGGAGTGCTTGTTTATATCCAAGACAGTTTCACACCCACCAATATCAACGTCTCTCTTGAAAGAATTTCTCAAAAGGAAAATATATGAATCATATATATGAAGCAATTTGGAACGAAAAAACGGGCACATTTATTGCTGCTTCAGAGAACCAAAAAGCCAAGGGAAAACGCAGTGCCTCTTGTAACCAGAAAGGAGTATTAACCTCATTGCTCTACCCAATGGGAATAATCGCCTTGACCGCTAGCACGTTGGCAACCAGTAGCGCCTGGGGGGGCACCGAAACACCAAACAACGGTTCGGATCAGCATAAGCATTTTACTTTTTCTAGTAGCATTCCTAAATTCGTCGAAAATGATGGCGTGGCAAGGTCAAATAATCTAGCCGTTGCCGGTGTGTTGGCAAGCCCAGAGCCCGTGATCACAAGAATTACTAACGGCGAGGCTACTACAACAGTTACTCGCGTGATCACCGGTGTAGCAGATGGCGAGGTTAGTTCGCTCAGCACAGATGCAATCAATGGCAGCCAACTATATACCACTAACCAGAATATAAAGAATGTAGCCAACTCAACTCTGAACATTTTCGGTGGCAATGCCAACCAAAATGATGAGGGGAAGCTCAGCATGGATGATATCGGTGGCACTGGAGAAAACACCATACATGATGCGATTCAATATGCGGCTCAGGGCTGGAGCATCAGCACCGATGGCAATAACAACATGGCCGTCAAACCCGGCAAGTCGATGGACTTTAGCAGTGAAGATAAAAATATAGATGTCGCCCTGAGTGATACCGGCATGGCGTTTCAGTTAGCTCAGCAGTTAAACATTGGCGAAAGCATTACTATCGGTAAGGGTGG
>NZ_JAPKND010000014.1 GCF_026344035.1 Alcaligenes endophyticus | reverse complement strand
GACTCCATATGAATCGATGTGCCGCGCTGCTCCGTTAGGTAAGCTGCTGCGTCTTTAATACCGCCCTTGGCATCACATATGGCGCTGTATAACTCGTCACGCCAATACAGAGATGAAGCTTGTTTTGTCATTGGGCTGAACTCCTGTGTATTTCAGCGTTTCGCCCTAGCCGTGTTCTGGATAACATGTAACTGTCAAAAATCAGGGCTCGGGAATTACGAATGGAAAATAAATCTGGTACGCCGCAAACTAACGGCATGAACATGAAACTCATCACTCACTACGACATCATCAATAGAGCTACCGAGCTCGCGTATGAAACATTCGATGCCCCCACCGACGATCACATCGAATGGGTGGCTCAGCGCTTGGAGTGGAACTACTTTCACGGACTAGGTGAAAGCGGTGCTACTACGCTGCATTAATGGATGGTCAATCCCAATCAGGTATGCTTAGAGATTCCAGTAACTAAACTTTTCTAAAAGGAATTGACCGTGAAACGAGACATGGATTTAATTCGTAAAATCACACTCGCCACAGAGCAACTCCCACCCAATGAGTGGCTGGAAGGCATTGAAGGCATTGAGGATGCTATTTTTGCTGGGCATGCTAGATGGATGAAGGAAGCTAGGCTAGTAGAGGCAAGTATCGAGGAATACCTAGATGGCTCCACTAGCACTGCAATAAAACGACTCACTTGGGATGGTTGCAACTTCGCTGACGAAATTCGAAGTGACACTTTGTGGAAAAAAGCCAAAGAAAATGTGCTGAAACCAAGCATGTCATTCTCCTTTTCCGTTTTGAGGGAGTGGCTCAAAGCCGAGATCACTCAAGGCCTGCCTTCCATCAGGGGCGGTGCATAAAACGTCGTAAAGATCGCATGCCGCAGCGCGCAAAACCCGAATTTCAGTCGTAGTACCCTGGGTGCCTACGGCTGAATCCAAGGCGCTTACTCTATGTCGGTCTTTAAGCGAAGAGCCGCTTCGTCTCATCCAAGAATCCGCGAGTAACACCATGCTGTGCAAAAGGCTACTCATGTGCGCCCCCTTTAGTGATGACGTCAGTAGGGCCAACAGGAATTTTGTCTGTGTCTTTAGGGTCGTGCATTTGGTTCTCTCTGCATTTCAAAAGATTTACTAGAAGTGCGCCCGCTCTATAGCCCGGCATCCACGTCCCGCCTTTCTGGATGACCGAGTTAATAGTTGCCCTTGATAGGCCGATCTCACGGGCAACTTGCGCTTGCGTGAATCCAAGCTCAACTGCTCGCAACAAAAGAGGCCGCAGGTCATTTAAAAAAGTGTGGTTCGTGTTCATAAGCTCAATGTTAGATGCATCTTACTTAAAGGTCAAACACATCTTACATGTGTTCGATTAACCTAACACAATGAAAAATCTCTCCGAACGCATACAGCAAGTTAAAGACGAAACCGGTTGGTCTAATGCCGAGTTGGCTAGACGCTCGGGGACCTCTCGCGCAGCCCCTACTGACTGGCTTAATGGAAAGGTGCGGGTTTTATCGGCTGAAACCGCTCAGCAATTAAGTGATAACTCAGAATTTTCGGCTGCTTGGCTCGCTACTGGCAGCGGGCCATCAAAAAAAGATAAGCACGTCGACTCGGAGGCCACTTACGTAGGGAAGGCTCCAAAAAGAACGTTAATACCTGTATTGGGGGTTGCTCAATTGGGTGAGAATGGCTGGTACGAAGAAGTGCAATGCATCGGCTCCGAAGGCTACATTGAGCACTTTTCAAATGACGTTGACGCTTATGTGCTCAGGGTTAAGGGTGACAGCATGTTCCCCGCTATCAGAAACAACTGGTATGTCGTTGTTGAGCCAAACGCACCTATCGTGCTAGGGGAATATGTAGCAATCAGGCAAATAGACGGAAAGAAAATGGTTAAAGAGCTTCTCAATAGAAATAGCGAGGAGGTTAGTCTTATGTCTGTCAATGGCGGATCAAGGCTCACTTTACCTATTGAACGAGTTGCCGAAATACATGCTGTCGCCGCTGTGGTTTCTCCGAGCAAGCATAAGGATCTCTAGTCCCAGCTTAGCAACTTAAAAAGGATTGTTTGTGCGTAACATCTTTGTAGCAGTCTTGCTTCTTGCGCTTTCCGGATGTGCAGCGCCTCCCCCTAAAATGTCTCGGGCCGAGTACCTTGACGCCGTTCAAAGAAGCTATGAGGGGAAAAGCAGCGAAGATGTATTTGCTGCGGCAGAAAAGGTGCTTACGCTGATGGATGGTGATGACTTCACCTTTCATCACAGCGCTGACTCAGTTACTGGTATGCGCTCATGGCTTGTATTTGCTTTGTTAATTGTGGTTGATGGTGTTGATACCTGGACAATTAAGGCTGTGGATACTCCTACCGGTACCAACGCAACAGTCTCCGTCGCAACTAGCACAGCATCAGCAATAGCCGCCCCCACTGGCGGGGCGGGGGTCTCATCATCCGACTCTGGGGCGACACCAGGACAAGTAAGCGGAACCGCTCTATATGACCTCTTTTGGGCAAGAATGGATTATATGCTTGGGACTCGCAGTGACTGGATGACGTGCGATCAAGCTAAGACGAAGCTTGCCGCAGGTGAAACTACCGGCAATCTTTTGCAGATATGCGACGGAATAACAATAAAAGACGAATCGCCCGAATAGCCTACTTACACGGCTTACCACGCCACCTCTGGGTGGCTTTTTTTAACTCTGCACGATACGTCTTACCATAAACGTAAGATATACTTGACATCCCACTAGGCCAATGTGTAAGATTCATCTAACGCTACACAACACACCACAGAAAAGCCTAGCCCTCAGGGCAGCCCAGTAAAGGTAAGTGAAGCGTTAAATGATCTTTAAAAATTGAGAGTGTGGACCACACCAGCCTTTTAGTTTCAGGCTGGCGAATAACGGCACACGAAAGACGCTGCGCACTGCCGTGAGGTGTAGGTGCGCCGGAATAACCGAGGGATACACGCTGCGTACGCCCTGGCAAAAAGACGGCAGAAAAAACCGGATAGATACATTCCCGCGATTGGCGTGAGGCCTTTAATAGGCGTGGGGTCCGGCGCTCCCCTGATGTAGTAGGTAGGGGACGGTAAGGAAACCGTACCGCAATATTTACGGAACCAAACAAACGGCCTGCTAAGTCAGGCCGCTTTGGTGGATGGCTTCAACCGAGGCCAGCAACTAAAGAAATTACACCGCACCCAGGCGGCCAGCTTAGCTGGATCTCCTCAGCCCTACGGCGGGGTGCTGGGATCAGCCGTAACGGTAACGATATTGATCGTCTCCTGTACCAGAGCAGGAAGCCCACTAATCAAACTGGAGTCAAGCATGAGTGCCGTAAAAATCGCCCGAGAATCCTACGAAAAACTATACGCCCTACTAGAGGAGCGTAAGGCCATCGATATACCAGAGCCCAAAAATCTAGGTTGCTTTGCTGTCCGAGCTAAAGACTTTTCTGTTGCAGTTAACGAGTCAGGCGCTCCATATAACGCAGCAGTCTCTTCATTTGCGGCGCGGCTGGCCGCTGAGGCAATTGCTCGTGATATCACTATCGCCTCCGGCCCCATTAAGGCAGCAACCATCTCTAATGTGCCCTCTAGTAGCGCTCTGGCAGCGCACGCGGATGAGCTTAGTGCAAGCGGTAATGAGGCGTCTGCAGCGCCAAAAATAAACATCGCAGGGGTTGAGGTCAACATTAAAGAGCCTGCCCACAAAGAGGATCTAGATCTGCTGCGTGACCGCATTGCAGCGCTTGAGGATTACATCAATTCTTTACAAATGGCAGCAGCATCTATTCAGAGCGATGTTAATCATGCTCTTGCTGCGAAGTAAATAACACTCGCCCTTCGTAAGAGGGGCATCACATAGGCGGCGGCGTGGAAGGACACGCACGGTCAACGGTAAATACTCGAATGGCAGGCCACCATACCGGGGCATCCGGCGGCAAGACCGCACTAGAGCGCCTCTAGCTGGAATCAAGCCCAGCCCGCCTATGTGATGAATGTGGAATGCACTGCCATTGCTGACAATCGCCGCGTATGGCAACCGGAAGCCAGAAAGCATTTTGGCATCAAAAGCATTTATCCGTAACTTAGGCCGCGTAAGAGCCTAGGACCATCAGATAGCAGTCCTCCACTGACCGTGTTAGCGACGGCGGTTACGCTCCTTTGGTTTGTGTAGGAAAAGCGGTGCTTTATCCGCGGGAGGGCTGCTATCTGAGGGTGGAGCTCCGGAAACAGCTATCTACTGGCTGGCGCGCCGGCACAGCGATGCTGCTACGCAAGCCACCCTCTTCCCCTTTCTTTGTATTTACCCTTTTAGGAGCCAGCTATGGAAGCATTGACCCAGCTATGGCTGTGGGCGTTCGTTATCGCCCTAGGCGCAACAGTCGATAAAGTCTGGATGCGTATACTGCGCCCCCGTTTAGCTAGCCGCTTAAGGCTGGCTCCCGCCCAAGATGATTGGCATATCCCGAATGCTGCGTGGGTAGGCGCCCTTATTTTCACCGTTGGGCTTGGTTTTTTTCTTAAATTTGTGGCCCCAGCGGCTGGATATTAGGCATGGCATCAGTTAATAAAGTTATTTTGGTTGGCAACCTAGGGAAAGACCCAGAGATTCGCTACAACCAGCAGGGTGCAGCGATGTGCAATATCTCCATTGCCACGACCTCGCAATGGAAAGACCGCAAAACAGGTGAGCGGGTAGAAGAAACCGAATGGCATAAAGTCGTGTTTTATAACCGCTTGGCAGAAATTGCAGGCGAGTTTCTACGCAAAGGTCGCCCCGTTTATGTGGAGGGTCGCTTGCGTACCCGTAAATGGCAAGGCCAAGACGGTAAAGACAACTACACCACTGAAGTCATTGCCGAGCAAATGCAAATGCTAGACGGTAGGACCAGCCGCAATGAGAACTAGCTTAAGGCTGACACCATCCTTTCAGTAACAATAATTAGCAAAGAAACAAGATATTTAAAATCTATTTTTTACTCTTTTTTCAAATAAATTAACACCTAAAAAACCAAGCAATGCACATATCAAACTAACAGCAACGCCAACAATTAAAGTATAAAAAGAGTCCATTCTATCAGAAACCGTCCTTATTCTTTCTTCTAATTTAATGATATTTATTTCATATTGCCGTTTATGCTCATCCATATCCACACGCAACTTTGGAACAGAAAAAACTCGCTCCACATCACCTCCAATAGCCTTTTCTAAGGCTTCCACTTTAGGGCTAACTGAAAACTCTTTGAGCTTACTTACATCATGAGCAATCTCCACCAATCTAGCCTCAAGCTCAAAAATTTTAAAAGTTAGAGCTTTGTCCGACCCAATCTCATTGGCAGAAATATTTCTGGTCGTGTTGATCAATTCTATAAAATTTCGCTGAAGACTATCGCTAGATTCCTCAATCTTCTTTACTCTCTTAGCCAGAGAGAGATTTAGCATATTTTCCTCGAAATTATTTAAAAAAATCGAAGCTGTTTTGTCTTTCTCTGAGTTTAAAACATTAATATAAAACCTAACCGCTAAGCCGGTAGAAAAAACCATAATAAAAATACAAACTGCAACAAAAACAGTATTTTTATTTGTTTTTTTATTTTTATCAAAATCTTCCATTTTCTCTCTTTATCAAAAAACAAATATAGAACGGATAAAAATCAATTTAAAAACATAATAGCTTACCAAGCCACTTATATTGTATTAATTCATCAACAACCAACCCAGAAACAAATATAACCAATAAAAAAGCCTACAGGACAGAATTAATCCGCTATAACTAGACAGCCCTCAAAATATATACCTTCTCTCTAGCTGACGCAGTATACCTTCTGGCGCCCAATCGATGAGCAAAAAACACTGCTATCGACTAGGCCCCAAATTTATTTATTCACAGCCCCCACTTGAAGCATATTCAGCCGGGGCAATTTTTTACTCTTCGCCAGGAGGAAGCAAGCCATGGATGCACAATCCTCGCAACTAAATCTGTTCGGAAATGTAGCTAGAAATCCGAAATCCCCCCCCTATGCGGCTCGCGACGAGATCGGGGGTGCCATTGAGCCATTTATCAGATTTTGCCGCGAGAGGCTGGGCGCTCAGGATGGTGAAATCAGTCTGTCGCTCATCATTGAAGATGCTTGGAAAAAGGGCCGTAACCATCCGTACCTAAAGGCATTTGATGCCTACCAGGAGAGCAAGCCATGAGATCACTCACTGTCATCTTGTGCAGCGGCATCAAAGAAGCAGTCATCTTAGCCGGCTGCTTTTATTTTGCCCTGCTGGGCGTAGAGAAGCTAAGCAAAGAGTGGCTGCTGTTTTCGTTCACTCTAGCTATTTATGGCACTCACGGTCTGATAACCCTGCTTGGTTACGCCAGCGAATACAAGACTAAGGAACCAGAATGAGCGCCCCCGTCGATAAAGAACTCATTGGAATCATCGCTGTTGCGCTACTCATATTGGGCACCATTGCAGCAGTCTTTTATGGCTACTTAGCCAATATCTACAAACTCACTTTTCTATCACCAGCCTTTTCTGAGTTTGGCATTGAACAGGTTATGCGTGCCATTGGAATACTTGCGCCCCCTTTGGGGGTGTTTCTTGGTTATTTATGAGCGGAGCGACTATGCAGAAAAGAAAACCGAAGCCTAAGAAATTTACCGGTACTACATCTACGCCAGCAGAGCGATTCAATCTTGACCGCACTGCCGAAGTATATGGCGACCGCCCCCTTCACACGCTCAATAGCAATCGTTTTAGCTATCAGGAATACCGTAAAAATCAGGAGCCGTAATGACTAATTGCACATGCCCATCCGGCGACGGGTCGCTACGTTGGCCGTGCCCTGCCCACCCGCCTACACCCGCAGCCGCAATAGATGAAATCCTGCGAGCACTGGATCTCGCCCGACAGCATTATGACTTTGACTATCTGACACGCGTTATGCAATTAGCTCGGGAGCTGAAACAAGCAATTGCGGCGCCACAGGCTGCTAATCAAGGAAATTGAAATGACTGACACTCGACGACTATTAAGTGATGCTGATGTTAAGCAAATAATCCCACCTTACGGATACAGGCTTGTGAGACTCGCTGATATCGACACAGCTATTCAACGAGCCAGCGTGTTTGATGATGGCGGAGATGGGGCAGATTCTGAAAGCGCTAGAAGTTGCATCGAGATATTAAGATCTATGCTCAGTGGCGCCCTCATAGCCGGAGCTGAGAGTGCGGAACCGGTGAACGAGACCTTTGCTATTGAAGTACCCAAAGAAAGCCCGGCACAGCCCTACTCCCTAAGGGACGATCCAGCTGGAATACGCGCCCTGACCGCAGACGCAATTACAGGAGCGCTCGTATCTGGTTACCAAAACATAAGCCCACCCCCTGACAGTAACCACTGGCTTGCGCCATTTTGGAAAATTGGACGCGAAAGTGGCGACAAGGTAGATACAGATCCACTCCAAGGTGCTGCAAATTGGCTAGTTCGAGACTGTGGAGTGCGGTACATATCCGAGCTATCAAGACGGCTAAGCATTGGCTACAACCGAGCCAGCCGCCTCATCGACGCGGCACGCAAGGAGCAAAAATGATTGTTCTAACCAGCCCTAACGGCACAAAGCACTACCTCCACCCAAGTACCATTGCCCGCATATCTCATGCAGGCCCTAATTCAAGCCGCATAGGTGCTTACGTGAAAACGTTTGATGGCGCCTCTATTGAGGCGCAGGAGTCAGCCGACAGCATTGCGCATGATATTGAGCGTGCAAATAGGGAGTACTCATGCGAATAGAGATTTGCAAGCATCACCGTGAATCGCCCCCGCGTGTAGAGGGGTGTCTTGCGTGTGAATACGAAGAGGCACAGCAACAGCTACAGCGTTTCAACATTCTGCACTCACGCATGATGGCTTTCGTCAAAGATCCACGCAATGCAGATAGACGCACTCTTGAGCAGTTCAGAGCAGCGTTTTTGCAAGAATTTAATCAAGCTATTTAGGGAGGTTTTTATGATTACTTTGCCCGAGTCTCGGCTGCGGGAAATGTTGATTGAGGCAGCTCAGATTGGCGTCCAAAGAGCTATTGATGATATGGCCTTCTATCAGCAAAAAGAAGTGTGCCGTAAACTAAAAATTAGCCAGAACACCCTAAGAAAGCGTATCCTTGAGGGTAAGATAAAAACCATAGACGGCAGCATTAGTGGGGCCGAACTAAGAAGATACATGGGGCTATCAAACAACACTTAGTTTGTGCGCCGCAAAGGCGCATTTTGTCCCCATTTCTTTTATAAAGCATTGTTTTTTAATACTTTACGTTTCCGGCAAGCGGCACCATATATATCAAACACTTACGCCAATCCTTATGGGTTGGCGTTGTTGTTTTCTACGGATTAAATAACACTCTTAAGCCATTCAACAAAACCGCCACTGAGATTATGAGAGAGTCGCGCCAAGGGATCTGAGATATTCACCTTACCTTTGGTGTTTATTACCCCTCTGCTAAAACGGAGGGGGAATGCTTTGATAACGTCGCCGCGACGAGGCAAACCCTTGACCTTCCCCCTAGGGGAAGGTGTAGAGTTAAAACCTCGGCTAACTGTCATTACAAGACCATTTCTATGTCGCGTTGGGCCTGCTTACGGATTAACTCGCTTCTACCTGTCTCGGGGCTTTACCTGCGTCTGCTAGTGAGCCTTTTAATCGTACTAGTCTTAGGCTGGGGCTCAACTTTGTCCGCAACAACACATAGTGCCGCTACTCCTCTCAATAAGACGCTGTCTGCTACTCAGTGCACACATTGCGACTCACCCGAACAAGAGCCTTTGCAGCAACACTGCCAGATTAACTGTTGCTCCGCCTGCTATTTATTAGCGCCCTCTTTAGCAAAACCAGCTAACTCTTTAATTCATCAAACGCTTAGCAGCCGGTCGCATGCCAAGCCCTTTGCTATTTACCCTACAGAAACTCCGCCTCCCAAGTACTAAGGCTACTTTTTTCTTACTACTTAACTCAGGAGTTCATATGTTTTACTCTACGCGTGCTATAGCAGGCTTAATCTTGCTTAGCAGTGCAATGGGCGTTGCTGCCCAACAAGTCACACTACACAAAAACCCATGGTGCGGGTGTTGTGAAGCCTATGCACAATACTTAGAAGCCGAGGGCATACAAGTCGCTCGCCGTGACCACCAAGAGCTAAATAGCATTAAACAAAAACTGAACACTCAGCAAGTGAGCAGTTGCCACACCATTGAGTGGGGGGATCATGTTATCGAAGGCCATGTTCCGATGAGTGCTATCCGTCAACTTATGCGAGACCCCAAAGCGCCTTACGGGATTGCCGTTCCCGATATGCCCTTGAACTCACCAGGCATGGGGCCAGAAGTACCCGGCACTTTGCCTGTTTATGCAATTGATAAAAACGGGAATGTCATTGGCGAGTATGGACGCTTCTAGAGGAATGAGCATGAAACGCAGACAAATTTTAACTCTTAGCGCGCTAGCTTTAGCACTCCCGTACCGCAGTCTATTTGCTCAGGCGCACCATGGAATGCAACATCGCAATATGGATATGTCAGGCCACCACAGCGGATCAAACTCAGGCCTTCTAGCTCTGGGTGCTCTTCCTCATGGTGAAAGGCTACGCCCCTTAGAGAAACTACAAAACGAAAGTACACAAGCGGGGCGGTTTACGGCTAGGTTAAGCGCACAAACGCAGGGCATTAAGCTAGCCAAACCATACGTTAGTCAGATGTATACCTACAACGGCAATGCACCTGGGCCCTTGATTGAGGTCTACGAAGGCGACACAGTGGACATACTTTTTTACAACCAGCTTCCGGAAGCCACTACGGTGCACTGGCACGGCCTACCGGTTCCCCCTGATCAAGACGGTAATCCACAAGATCCTGTTGCTCCAGGCGAACAGCGACACTATCGTTTTACCTTGCCAGAGGGGTCTGCAGGAACCTACTGGTACCATCCTCATCCCCACGGTCAAACAGCTATGCAAGTCGCTCGTGGTCTAGCGGGCACCCTCATTGTGCATTCACGCACAGACCCATTGGCGGAAATGCCCGAGCAACACTGGATGATTAGCGATCTACGCTTAGACGAACAAGCACAAATCCCTCCCAATACCATGCTAGATTGGATGAACGGGCGCGAAGGCCAATTCATACTCATTAATGGGCAATACCAACCTTCGACAAGCCTAGCTCCCAATACGCGTTTACGTATCTGGAACAGTTGCTCTGCACGTTACTTACGCTTGCAAGTAGACGGATGCCAGTGGGTGCTCCTAGGCACCGATGGTGGCCTGCTAGAATCCGCTCGCCCACCCAGTGACGAGCTTCTGCTAGTACCCGGGCAACGAGTGGAAGCGCTACTTATTTCAGAACAAGACCGAGCCACTACCTTGCGGGCGCTTTATTACGACAGACACAAAATGATGGTAGAAGAGAGACCACAAGATTACGTGCTAGCGCACGTGCAAGTGCCAAAACAAGGCAACAACTTCGTACCTGCTCGTCTCCGCGACACTATCCACTTAGGACAACCTACGGCTAAAAAGAAAGTGACTTTTAGTGAAATGGATATGTCTCATGATGATCACGACATGAGTATGTCCATGCTGCAATCCATGTTCATGATTAATGGCAAGGTCTACAATATGGATCGCATAGACTTACAAAGCAAGTTGGGCGAAGTGGAATTATGGCAAGTTTTTAATGACTCCCATATGGACCACCCATTCCACTTACATGGCACACAGTTTATTGTGACCGAGCGCGAACAAGCAGGTCAACGCTTGACTGAACCCTATCCGGCTTGGCGAGACACGATTAACCTTCAACCCTATGAAACCGTCTATTTTCTAGTGAAACAGGATCAGCCTGGCATACGCATGTTCCATTGCCATATATTAGAACATGAAGACTTGGGTATGATGGCCAACTTATTAGTGAGTTAAGTCGCCCCCTAGCGCAGTGGCCTAACGGCCACGCGCTCTTTCTAGCTCGCGCCTATCACGCTTGGTTGGCCGACCTTCGGTATGCGCTAAAGCAGGCTCAGGAGCTAACCGACGTTGCTCCGCGGCATGAGCGCGCGCGGCAACACTATCAGGGGTCTCTTCATACAACAAACGCGCTACCGTGGCTGGACCACGTACTGCACTTAGTGCAATCACTTTAACCAACATGGCTGGCTGCTCTTTTTTTAAGCGTACTAAATCACCCACGCTCAGCTCACGAGCCGGTTTAGCCGCTAGGCCATTTACCTCTACTCTGGCTTTATTAATTTCTTGTGCTGCCAAGCTGCGCGTTTTATAAAAACGTGCAGCCCATAACCACTTATCTAAACGTAGACGGTCCATGCCAAACCCTTATGATGAGCAATCTGCATCATACCGCGCTTGGCACAAACCCAGAAACACCTTCACCTTATCTAGCTCAGTGCCTGCTCCAGTAGTTCAACCCAATGCAGCACGGGAGTACGAGCAGCCCCTTGTAAGTGCATTTGGCAGCCAATATTAGCTGTCGCAATCATGTCGGGCTTACCGCTTTCTAAGGCATCCATTTTTCGATCACGCAAGCGACGGGCAATATCGGGCTCAGTAATGGAATAAGTACCCGCGGAGCCACAGCACAAATGACCGTCAGGCACTGAGGTCAAGTCAAAACCTAAACGCTGCAAGACACTTTCCACTTTACCAGAGAGTTTTTGTGCATGCTGCAAGCTACAAGGGCAGTGAAATGCTATGCGTTGTCCTTGTGTCTCCACGTTTAACTCGTCAAGCGGCAAGATGTCCATGTACTCCACCAAGTCCAAGGCCTTAGCGCTCACTAAAGCCGCTTTTTCTGCATAGGCAGCGTCATGACTCAATAACTTGCCATACTCTTTCACAAATGCGCCACAACCACTGGCCGTCTGCACGATGGCCTCGCAGCCTTTCTCTAAGGCTGGCCACCAGGCATCTATATTTCGTCGCGCTCGTTGCAAGCCTTTCTCTTGCTCATTTAAGTGATAGTCTGTCGCACCACAGCAGGTAGCGTTTGTGACGGTATGCACACTGACCCCTAACTTATCCAGAACGCGGGCTGTGGCAGCATTGGTGTTGGGTGACAAACTTCCTTGCACACAGCCCTCTAAGAGCATGACTTTACGCTCATGGCGTGGCATAGGGTATTGTTTAGCAGGGGCGATATTACTAGGGATTTGCTCCGCAAATGCGGTAGGTAAAAAAGGCTTGGCTAACTGCCCCACTTTCAATAAACGCTGAAAACGACTCGCCTCTGGAACGACTCGCTTTAACACCTCACGCTTTAACCGATCTTTCAAAGGTCGTTTGATCTGCCCTTCCACTGCGGCACGGCCAATATCTAATAAAGCGTGGTAATTAACTCCCGAGGGACAGGTGGTTTCGCAGTTTCGACAGCTTAAGCAACGGTCTAAGTGTTGTTGCACCGTAGCGCTAGCTGGCTCACCCTCAAGCAGATTCTTAATTAAATAAATGCGTCCACGTGGACCATCTAACTCGTTGCCCTGATCCAAGTACGTAGGACAGGTCGCGTTACAAAATCCACAATGCACACAAGTGCGTAAAATAGTTTCTGCTTCTTGGGCACGTGGCAAGGTTTTCGCCCATGGACTCAAATTAGTCTGCATTATGTGTCCTTTCTTATAAGCCTGGGTACATACGGCCGGGATTGAAAATTCTTGCTGGGTCCAAGCGGTCTTTTAGTTGTTGGTGAAACTTCATCAACGGAGCAGCAAGCTGAGCATAATGCCCAGACTCCGTAGCATTACCATACAAGGTCGCATGCCCTCCTTGCTGTTCGGCCAAAGCATGGATCTCTTGTTTAGGGGCATCTGACTTGAGCCAAACCAAACTGCCACCCCAGTCATTCAAGGCATCACCAGGCCAACTAACCTGCCCTGCATCCACTGCTTGAGCAACACGCCACAAAGGTCTGGCGTCCTTAAAGAAAGGCAGACTGAGCTCACGCAATTGTTCCCAAAACCCATCTTGCTCGACCTCCCCCCCGATGGCCTCCAGTGCTTGGGTCACTGAGCTGTGACCTCCCTCTAGGCGAACATGTAACGCCTCTTCAGTATAGAGAGCCCCGCTTAAAGGGTAGGATAACGCTTGCCACTTCTGTAGTAAGAGACGACTTTGCTCCGGCGTACAGGACAAACGACGCGCGGCGACACGACGTGGGACGGGCAACAACTTAAAAGATACCTCGGTAATCACTCCTAAGGTTCCCATAGAACCCGCCATTAAACGAGATACATCATAGCCAGCCACATTTTTCATTACTTGCCCACCAAAGCGCAAGTGCTTAGCATCCCCGGTTATCACACGACAACCTAAAACATAATCACGCACCGAGCCTACCCAGGGACGACGAGGTCCTGATAGCCCGCTAGCCACCACCCCCCCTACAGTCGCTTTACCCGAGAAATGAGCCGGCTCAAAAGGAAGGTACTGACCGTGCTCATGTAACGCTTGGCTTAGCTCGGTAATAGTGGTTCCACTACGCACCGTTACCACCAGCTCTGATGGATCATAATCAACAATTCCTTGGTGCTGTCCTACATGCAAGGTTTGCGCTTGTACTGAATGCCCTAAGAAGGACTTACTCCCTCCACCACAAATAGCCAAAGGGTATTTTTGCGCTAAAGCGGTTTGTACTTGTTCCAGCAGCAAATCTGTTTGATCTTGATTTTTTAGGGTCACACTCATTTAGAAACGCTCCAACTCAGGAAAAGGCATCTGCCCACGATGTATATGCATGGCACCAAACTCGGCACAACGATTCAAAGTAGGAATGTTTTTACCGGGATTAAGCAAACCATCGGCATCAAATGCCGCCTTCACTGCGTGGAAATAAGTTAATTCATCGCTACTAAACTGCACACACATTTGGTTGATTTTTTCGCGCCCAACGCCGTGCTCGCCAGTGATCGTGCCACCCACCTGCACACATAGCTCCAAAATCTTGCCACCTAAAGCTTCCGCTTGTTCCAGTTGCCCTTCTTCATTCGCATCAAACAAAATTAAAGGATGCATATTGCCATCGCCCGCGTGAAAGACGTTCGCCACACGCAAGCCATACTCCTCAGACAACTCAGCGATCCGAGTCAGGACCAGAGATAGCTGGCGTCTAGGAATGGTGCCGTCCATACAGTAATAGTCAGGGGAAATACGTCCCACTGCGGGAAATGCGTTCTTGCGCCCGGCCCAGAAGCGTTGACGCTCCTGGGGATCGTGGGCCACTCGTACATCATCAGCACCGGCAGCGCGCATCACCCCTTCTACCAATTGGCAATCGTCTTCCACATCACTGACGACACCATCTATTTCACAAAGCAAAATGGCTGCGGCATCAACGGGATAGCCAGCTTGTATAAAGTCTTCGGCCGCTCGAATGGACATGTTATCCATCATTTCTAGCCCCGCTGGCACAATGCCAGCAGCAATAATATCCGCGACGGCGGTAGCCGCTGCCTCCACGCTAGAATAACTACCTAACAACACCTTAATACACTGCGGGCGCGTGAGAAGTTTCACCGTGATCTCAGTCACGATTCCCAACATGCCTTCAGACCCAGTAAATAAGGCCATCAAATCAAAGCCCGCTGAGTCAAGTGCATGCGAGCCTAAAGTCAGTAACTCACCGTCCACCGTCACTATTTGCAACTGCATAATATTGTGTACGGTTAAGCCATATTTCAAACAATGCACTCCTCCCGCATTTTCTGCCACGTTACCACCGATAGAACAGGCTATCTGCGAGGACGGATCCGGCGCGTAGTACATATTGTGAGGCGCCGCTGCTTCAGATATAGCGGCGTTGCGCACTCCAGGTTGCACACGGGCAATACCGGCTTCGGGGTTTACTTCTAAAATTTTATTTAGTCGCGCTAAAACTAACAATATCCCTTTTTCTAGAGGCAAGGCACCACCCGATAAGCCAGTGCCCGCGCCACGCGCCACGACAGGTACTTGCAAGCGACTGGCTAAACGCATCAACGCTTGTACTTGTTGCGTGTTTTCAGGTAAAGCCACTAATAAAGGAGTAGTTCTATAGGCGGCCAAGCCATCACACTCATAAGGACGCAATTCTGCCGGCCGGTGCAAAATCTGTAGGCTGGGAATCTCATCCCGAATAGCCGTTAACAATTGCTGCTTATCTACCGAGGGTAAAGCCCCATCTAGACGCTCGTCATACAACAAACTCATCCTTGTCTCCCTTTCTGTGGCCATAATGCTAACTAACATCATAAACAAGGGTGCACATTTATCCAACCAGTTAAGCACTGGTCATACCAGTTTATTTAATGAGAATAAATAATTATTATTTTTATCTCTTTAAAATCAGTAAGGTTAATGTAGACTAAGCCAAACAAACATCACTGAAAACCACTGGCCAGACCAGTTAGTTTATACATATGAAAAGTCAGCACATTGCGGATGTCGTTGCGCTACAAATAGAAAAACTGATTAGCGATAATGTACTTAAACCCGGTCAACTCTTACCTTCCGAGCGTCGCCTAACTGATAAGCTGGGTGTATCACGAAGTGCCTTACGTGAAGGCCTACACTTGTTACGTGCGCGTGGGCTTATCTATACTGAACAAGGCCGGGGTTCTTTTGTGAGCAACTTAATCTCGCCTGCCTTACAAAATCCGGTTGAGCACTTAATGCTAACTCAAGAGCGGGCAGTTTATGACTTGCTCGAACTACGAGAACTCCTAGAAAGCGAAGCGGCACGGCTGGCTGCAGAAAGAGGGACTAGTGCAGACTACGCCCTGATACGCCGGCGTTATGAAGAGCTGTGTGCCTCGGAAGAGGCACACGAAAACCTTAACGCTCATGCTGAGCGAGACCACGCTTTTCATTTAGCGATTAGCCAAGCCTCTCATAATGCATTACTCGTGCACGTTCTCAGCTCTTTAAATGAACTTACGCTCAGCTCCGTACGAACCTCTATTAACCATCTTTATCCGCGAGAGAAAAGTCGGCGTCAAATTGATCGTCAGCACGCTCGGCTATACGCAGCGGTGACTGGAAAAATGCCCGAACAAGCTCGCAAGGCTGCACGGGAACATATACAAAGCATACGTCACAACTTACAAGAACTTAAGGAAGAACAAGAGCGCTTAGAACACGCCCAGCAACGACTAGAAGGATGGCGGTAGCCCCCCTTACAAGAGCACTTTTAGTCGGCCCGCAATTCCATTATCGAATATCTGCGCACGAAGCAAACTTCCACCGAGAAATCATGAGGGCTGCTGTAGATCGGCAAGTAACGAGTCCGCGTGACGTTGGTAAACTAACAAACGCCCCTTATACGGCATAACTTCACCCTGTTCATCGTAAAGCGTGCGATGACGTAGACACTTATTTTTGATCAGTTTAAAACCGTAAGCCGAAACCGCTCGACTAAATGCATTATGGTGTCCACGGTTAGGATCGACTACCCATATTTCTGCGCTAGGCTTAGCAACTTGATCCATTAACTGCGCTAGTAAAGGGGGGGTATCCCGCTCATACAGTAAGTCACTCGCAATGACGAGATCATAAGTATGACTGACCTCCTCTACCCCCATCTGACCTAATAGCACGGAACATACCTCTGCTCCCCATTGAGCATGACGATAGCGCAGTCCGGTCAATCCATTTCGAGCCTGATTAGCATCCAGAAAACGTGCTGCCATAGGATGCCTATCGCTGGCCGTTATCTGTGCACCACGCCGATGTGCTACTAAACTCGCCAATCCTAATCCACAACCTAATTCTAATATACGCTCAGTGCTCGATACAGGACGTAAAGCTATCTGGGTGGCCAGTTGTATGCTTGAGGGCCACAACATGCCAAATAACGGCCAGGAGGCCGAACATATACCTAACGCCGCAGCATGCCCTTTCGGGTCATGAAACTGTTGCTGGTCGTATAAAAACTGAATAGACAGCGGTTCTGTCTCCGCGATACTAATTTGACGTACCTGCGTGCGAACAGCGTTCATTGATTTTTTCTTTTGAAAACAGACATTCAATGAGTATGGACTATAAGCCCACAAAACACTAGCCTATCGTCTTGAAACGCTCAGATAAGACAAAACATCCACAGCAATAATAATATTATCAAAGAGAAACGAGAGCGAACTGACGAGCCTGACAAGTCCACCTTAACGCCGCTTGGCCCGCT
>NZ_JAPKND010000013.1 GCF_026344035.1 Alcaligenes endophyticus | reverse complement strand
TTTATCCCAATCTATGTTTTCAAGAAAACAAAAATAGTATGTTAATTTCCGGCCTGCCGAAGCAGGCCTGAATGCTTAGCTTATTTACCGCGAGCGCTGATCACTTCATCGGCTACGTTCTTTGGAGCTTCAGCATACTGCTTAAATTCCATTGAGTAAGTAGCACGACCCTGTGTCTGAGAGCGCAAACTGGTAGAGTAGCCGAACATCTCTGCTAAAGGTACTTCAGCTTTGATAATTTTGCCACCACCAGGAATATCATCCATACCCTGAACCATACCGCGACGTGAAGACAAGTCACCCATCACGTTACCAGCGTACTCTTCAGGTGTTTCCACTTCAACCGCCATGGTTGGCTCCAGCAAGACAGGAGATGCTTTACGCATACCGTCTTTGAAAGCCATTGATGCAGCCATACGGAAGGCGTTTTCGTTTGAGTCAACGTCATGGTAAGAACCAAAGAACAGAGTAACTTTAACGTCAACGACTGGGTAACCTGCAACCACACCAGCTGGCAAGGTTTCTTGGATACCCTTATCAACAGCGGGGATGTACTCACGCGGTACAACACCACCTTTAATCGCATCAACGAACTCGTAGCCACCGCCAGCCTCGAGAGGCTCCAGCTTGAGGACCACGTGACCGTACTGACCGCGACCACCAGACTGCTTAACAAACTTACCTTCCACTTCTTCGCAAGTTTTACGGATAGTTTCGCGATAGGCCACTTGGGGTTTACCCACGTTGGCTTCGACACCGAACTCACGACGCATACGGTCAACCAACACTTCCAAGTGCAACTCGCCCATACCAGAAATAATTGTCTGGCCGGATTCTTCGTCGCTACTTACGCGGAAGGAAGGATCTTCCTGAGCCAAGCGAGACAGGGCCACACCCATTTTCTCTTGGTCAGATTTGGTTTTGGGTTCTACAGCCTGTGAAATAACAGGCTCTGGGAACACCATACGCTCTAGGATGATGTGCTTAGCAGGATCACACAGGGTTTCACCTGTTGTGACGTCTTTCAAACCAACCACCGCAGCAATGTCACCCGCTACCAGCTCTTTGAGCTCAGTACGGTTGTTAGCGTGCATCTGCAAGATACGACCAACGCGCTCTTTCTTGCCTTTGATGGGGTTATAAACGGAGTCACCTGAACGCAACACACCAGAATATACGCGCACGAATGTCAGCTGACCTACAAATGGGTCAGTCATCAATTTGAACGCCAAAGCAGACATAGGTTCTTCATCGTCGGCCTTACGCACAATGGGATTACCATCGTCGTCGGTGCCGTCTACGGGAGGAATGTCTACTGGGGATGGCAGGTAGTCGATCACTGCGTCCAGCATGCGTTGTACACCTTTATTTTTAAAGGCAGTACCACACAGCATAGGCTGAATTTCACAAGCAATGGTGCGCAAACGCAGACCCAAGTTAATGTCGTCTTCGGAAAGATCGCCAGTTTCCAGGTACTTGTTCATTAAGTCTTCGTTAGCTTCAGCAGCCGACTCGACCATTTTTTCACGCCATTCTTCAGCTTGGTCTTGCAACTCAGCAGGAATGTCTTTGTACTCGAACTTAACGCCTTGGCTAGCCTCATCCCAGATGATGGCCTTCATTTTTACCAAGTCGACCACGCCTTCGAACTGATCTTCGGCACCGATTGGAATCACAATAGGTACTGGATTAGCTTTTAGACGCAGTTTTAACTGATCGTAAACTTTAAAAAAGTTTGCGCCAGTACGGTCCATTTTGTTGATGAAAGCTAGACGAGGTACGTTGTACTTGTTAGCTTGACGCCATACAGTCTCGGACTGAGGCTGCACACCACCCACCGCACAATACACCATGCAGGCACCGTCCAGCACACGCATGGAACGCTCTACCTCGATGGTAAAATCCACGTGTCCGGGGGTATCAATGACGTTAATACGGTGTTCAGGGTAGTTGCCCGCCATCCCGCGCCAGAAAGCGGTCGTAGCGGCCGAGGTAATAGTGATCCCGCGCTCTTGCTCTTGCTCCATCCAGTCCATAGTGGCGGAACCTTCGTGGGTTTCACCCAACTTGTGGTTTACGCCTGTATAAAACAGGATACGCTCGGAAGTGGTAGTTTTACCGGCGTCAATGTGGGCAGAAATACCGATGTTACGGTAGCGCTGGATAGGGGTTTTGCGGGCCATGATTGTATGTCCTCAGATTACCAACGGAAATGGCTGAATGCGCGGTTGGCTTCTGCCATCTTGTGCGTGTCTTCACGCTTCTTCATTGCGCCGCCACGGCCTTCTGCCGCGTCAGCCAATTCACCAGCCAAACGCAATACCATTGATTTCTCACCACGTTTCTTGGCGGCTTCACGCAACCAGCGCATGGCCAAAGCCAAACGACGAACAGGACGAACTTCAACAGGTACTTGGTAGTTTGCACCACCGACACGACGGCCTTTTACTTCGACAACTGGTTTGATGTTGTTGATGGCAGCGTTAAACACTTCGAGCGGATCTTTGCCGGTCTTTTGCGCCACTTGGTCAAGCGCACCATAAACAATACGTTCGGCAACAGCTTTCTTGCCGGACAGCATGACCACGTTCATAAATTTGGCCAGCTCAACGCTGCCAAATTTTGGGTCAGGTAGGATTTCACGTTTGGGAACTTCGCGACGGCGAGGCATGGTATTTTCCTTGTGACTATTCAGTTGAATCGCTTGCGCGATCTCGACCAATTATCAAATTGATCACTTACATGCTATGGCGACTAGCCATAGTTGCACGAACACATCAGCCTAAGCTGATAGGCAGATGCAATTATTTTGGACGCTTGGCGCCGTACTTGGAACGGGCCTGTTTACGATCTTTAACACCCTGAAGATCCAGAGCGCCGCGGACGATGTGGTAACGCACACCCGGCAAGTCTTTTACACGACCGCCGCGCACTAGCACGACCGAGTGTTCTTGCAAGTTGTGGCCTTCACCACCGATGTAGGAGATAACTTCGAAACCGTTCGTTAGACGCACTTTGGCGACTTTACGCAACGCAGAGTTAGGTTTCTTTGGGGTCGTGGTGTAGACACGTGTGCAGACACCGCGACGCTGTGGGCAGTTCTCGAGCGCTGGGCTCTTACTGCTCGCACGACTGACTTCGCGCGGCTTGCGCACGAGTTGAGCAATGGTTGGCATGACCTATACGTATCCTATATAAAGTACGTTTGTTCGCTTAAACAATGCTGCCCAGAATAGACTGTATGTCAACATCAGGGCAGCTTGCACAGCACCGCCCCTTAAACAAAACAAAGAGCGGTCCTGCACAAATGGCTAAAGGCTATGGGTATCTATTCCTAGATTTTAAAGCAAAAACTTTATCAAACTAGAAGCATCAACTCACCATAACCAAGAATTACTACAAAGTGAACCGGCAAAGGATCCTTTAAGTAAGCCTTAAAATTTAACACCGTAACGCCTTATAAGTCAATGCATTACCGCTACTATCAGGCATAATACGTTGTGTGAGCGCCGCGGTAGGCACACTTACTCATCAAGCGTCCGCCTATCGTTATACTCCTCCCTAGTATCTATAATAAATTCAGGATCTTGAATCTATGTACATCGCCTCCTTGGAAGATGATCTGGCGCAAGCCAAACTCATTACCCAAACCCTAGCTGATGCAAATTTTCAATGTGATAGCTTCACGACTGGCAAAGCTTTACTCGCTAAGCTAGCTAAGCCACATTCTTATGATCTGCTTTTACTAGACTGGGAGGTTCCTGATGTCAGCGGCCTAGATGTTTTACGCTGGGTGCGTGCTAATTTAGGGCACCGCATCCCCGTATTGTTTTTAACCAGCCGTACTGCCGAAGAAGACTTAGTGGTAGGTTTACAGGCCGGCGCTGATGACTACATGACTAAGCCGCTACGCAAAGGTGAACTGATTGCCCGCATCCATGCGTTATTGCGTCGCACCACTCCTGATACCGCCCAAAACGAAAGTTTTCAGTTTGCCTGTTATCATATTTATCCCGAGCAAGGACGCATAGACCTTAACAACGAGCCTATTACGTTAGCCCCTAAAGAGTTCGAGCTAGCGTTACTACTATTTCGTAATCCAGGGCGTTTATTTTCTCGCGACGTGCTCAGTTCTGCTGTGTGGAATCGTGAAATTCCCGCTACCTCGCGTACTTTGGATACGCATTTATCTAATATACGACGCAAGCTACAATTAAGGCCTGAAAACGGTGTCCGTCTCAGTGCCTCTTATGCCTTGGGTTACCGGCTAGAACCTCTTTCCGATCCTCTTGAATCATCATGACACAACGCTGCATCGCCCTTTTATTGGGCTGTTTTCTTGTCTATAACACGAGCTGGGCACAACCGTCGGGCGCACGAGGTGATAACTTTATTTATCGCGTGATAGCGGGCGATACGCTATCCAATATTGCGGACACCTATACAGGCCAATCACAAAACTGGAGCCTGCTGCAGTCTCTTAATCATATATCTAACACGCTGGCGGTTCCAATCGGTAAAGAGTTAGCAATACCCTTTCGGCTTATCCCTACCAGCCCTGCAGCACTCAGCATCACACACCGATCTGGTCAGATTCAAGTCAATGGTCAAGCGCTACGTGCGGATGCACACACCTTAAACGAGGGTGATCATATACAAACCGGTAATCAGTCTTACCTAACGTTAAGTATGCAAGACAACAGCACCTTACTGGTTCCCGAAAACTCATCGATCACCCTGCAGCGGGCGCGTAGCTTTGATCGCGCCAAACTCACCGACACCATCATCGCTCTCCAAGACGGAGACGTAGAGTCTATTGTCGCGCCCGACTCTACAGGCGTCGGACGCTTTGAAGTCCATACACCCGTTAGCATTACTGGTGTGCGTGGTACCTCGTTACGGGTCCGTCAACAAGGACAGGCAAGCTTTAGTGAGGTGCTAGAAGGTCGCGCTGAGCTCAGCACTACGGCGAGCGAACAACTCACTAACATCCCTTCTCGCTACGGTGCTGCCGTATCCGCTGATGGCCAGGTGAGCAACGTCACCCTGTTACCTAAAGCACCCGTTATCAGTGAACCCATCAGACAAGGTGGGCAATGGAGCACTCAGGTGCAGAGCGTTCCCGAGATCGAGAGTTACCTGGTGCAAGTAGCCCTTGATCCCCAAGGGAGCAAACTTGTTTCGCGCCATGTTCAACGCGGCCCTACCCTCACCTTTAGCGCACGCCGACCAGGTCCGCACTTTGTGCTAATTCGAGCCGTAGACCTATTGGGGCTTAGTGGCCCCGATACTATCGCCAGTTTTACAGGGGCCTTTGCCTTAACGAGCAGTGATGGCACCCCCATCACTACCTCGTATGGCGAACCAGTGCTCTTGCGTGACTTTTAAGCGGTTTATACTTTGGCATGCCAGCTAGCACTGATCAGACTGCCAGCAAATCACTGAATTCTCAGCTACAGCAGGAATGGCGTTTAGTCACCCTATTCCTGTTTGTGCTGACTCTAGTGCTTAGTGTCTACCGCTCTGACATAGGTTTGTCCCGCTTGGACAATACCTTTTATGATTTCACGCTAGCCTTAGGCCCCCCTCAAACGCCACCTACCGATATCGCCTTAATTGCTATTGATGATGGCAGTATAGCCAAAATTGGTTATTGGCCATGGCGTCGCGATATCCATGCTCAACTACTGGAACGGCTTGAGGGCGCGCGTGCAATTGGGCTGGATATGGTTTTTCAAGAAGCGAATCCGGCTTATCCTACTGACGACCAAACCCTAGCGGCTGCCATAGCTGAAAATGGGGCAGTTGTTCTACCCCAGATATACCACCCTCAAACTAACCGTATTGCTCAACCTTTAGCCGAACTGCGCAAACAAGCTGCCGCATTAGGCTATATCAATATTTATCCAGATGCCGACGGTGTAGTACGCAAGGTGAAGCTGCGCCACACACTACCAAACGGTGAAGAATTACTGCATTTTGCACCGACTATGTTACAAGTGGGGCAGGAAGGACAAGCACTCGCGCCTATTCTAGATAAAGAGAGCAATTCGACTCGCTACATTCCCTACGCAGGCCGTCCAGGACACTTCAATACTTATCCTTATTACAGTGTATTGCAAGGCAACTACCCTCCCGACTACTTCAAGAATAAGTATGTATTAATCGGAGCTTGGAGCAGTGGCTTAGGTGATTCCTTTTCGACGCCCATGTCTAAGGCCGAACAATCTACCATGTCGGGCATGGAGATACTAGCCAATATTTTGCAAGCCAGTGAGCAAGGTAAATGGATAGATGTTCCGCCTGATTGGCTCAATGCACTGCTGTCTTTTATACCTGTATTACTTGTGTGTTTGCTATTACTAAAGCAATCACCGCGCTTAGCATTTTTAACCCTTACCTTTGCGCTCATAGGCATCTTCTTGTTAGATTGGGTGGCTATGCATGTATTCGGACTTTGGATTCCCCCTACCGCTAGCCTACTAGTTACTACGCTCGCCTATCCTTTATGGCACTGGCGTAGTCAAGAGGCTGCCTTAAGGCAGGTCTCACAAGACCTAGAAAAGCTACAACGTGATTACCCGGAAATTAGAGCTGCCATGAGTAGCTCTCGTTCTGAACAGCAAGCACGTAGCCTGCCACAACGTCTGTCCTTGCTACATAAGTCCATCGATTTACTGCGACGGGCGCAAACTAGGCGCGAAGAAACACTACGGTTTATCTCTCACGACATGCGCGCTCCACAGAACTCTTTATTAGCGCTTAGCGCACTACAAAAGGAAGCGACGGATAAAATGAGTTCAGAGCAACTGCTAGAGCATGTCGATATTTATGCGTCCCAAACCTTAGAGCTGGTCGATAACTTCATCAACCTTGCCCGTGCAGAAGCCATGGACATGGTGCTCAAACCCGTGAATCTGGCCGACTTGCTTGCCGATAGCATGGACCTTGCATGGGCAGCAGCGCAGCGTAAAAAAGTTCAACTCAACTATGCCACCACAACGGAAGCTTGGGTAATGGGCAACGCTCCTATGCTCCGGCGTGTACTGACTAACTTAATTGAAAATGCGATTAAATATGGCCCCGAAAACAATGACATCACCGCTAGTTTCACGTTAAGCGAAAAAACGGTCTTATTACAGATTAGCGATCACGGCTGGGGCATCTCCGCTGAACACTTGCCACATCTATTTGAACCCTATCATCGTGCCCATGCGGATGGGAACGACACACCTTCTGGAAGTGGCTTAGGTTTAGCCTTTGTCAAAACAGTGATCAACCGACATGACGGCGATATAAGCGTACAAAGCGAACTGGGCCACGGCAGTATTTTCTCTATTAGCTTAACGGCTACAGCGCCATCTGAGCACTAAAGAACCCTCCAGCACTCCTTGTCAGTAGTATCCAGCTCATCCATACCACCACACGGGTGGTCCTTGCATAAAAAAACGCCACAGCCTTTTTACAGGCTATGGCGTTCTCCAGCGTATAGATAGAAAGTAAACTTACTCGACGCTATCTTCGCTAGGCGCTACGGTAGAAGCTTCTGGCTTGCTCGCGGCCTCGGGGGTTTCAACCCCTTCTGCCGAGTCACCAAATGGATTCTCTAGCTCACGGGCTGCTTTACGCTCGGCTGCTTCAAAAACCTCTTTCTGCTTACGAGCAATATGGTAAGCCATCCCAGTACCGGCAGGAATCAAACGACCCACGATAACGTTCTCTTTCAGACCACGTAGATCATCGGTTTTACCCATGATCGCCGCTTCGGTCAACACTCTGGTGGTTTCCTGGAAGGAAGCCGCAGAGATGAAGGAGTCGGTAGACAAGGAGGCTTTAGTAATACCCAGCAAGACGTTTTCATACGTTGCAGGAATACCGTTTTCAGCCAGTACTCGATCGTTCTCGTTCAACAGTTCGGAACGCTCAACCTGTTCACCCGTAATAAAGCCGGTGTCACCTGAGTCAACAATATTCACACGACGCAGCATCTGACGAACAATCACTTCAATGTGCTTGTCGTTGATCTTCACGCCCTGCAGACGGTATACGTCCTGAACCTCGTTAACGATGTAATTAGCAAGCTTTTCGATACCTTTGAGACGCAAAATATCGTGGGGATCGGAAGGACCGTCAACGATCATCTCACCCTTGTTCACGACTTGACCATCGTGAGCCAATACTTGTTTCTCTTTGGGAATCAAGAACTCGTGGCTGACTCCGTCTAGATCGGTAATGACCAGACGCTGCTTACCCTTAGTGTCTTTACCAAAAGATACCGTACCGGTTACCTCGGCAAGTAGACCTGCATCCTTGGGTGAGCGAGCCTCGAAAAGCTCGGCCACACGCGGCAGACCCCCAGTAATGTCACGGGTTTTCTGCGACTCTTGAGGAATACGAGCCAGAATCTCACCCACAGACACATGTTGGCCATCACGTACGGTAATCAGCGCGCCCACTGGGAACGAGATGTTTACCATATGGTCTGTACCGGCGATTTTAATTTCCTGACCTGCTTCGTTCAACAGTTTGATCTGTGGACGATTGATGGTCTTGCCGGTGCTACGTGTCTTGGGCGTAATCACGACCAAAGTGGACAAACCTGTAACTTCGTCAACTTGACGCGCTACAGTAACACCCTCTTCGATATTTTCGAAGCGAACGGTACCGGTGTACTCAGACACGATAGGACGAGTCAGAGGATCCCAAGTGGCCAAACGTTGGCCTGCTTTAATCGTCTCGCCATCGCCTACGGAAATGGTGGCACCATAAGGTACTTTATGACGCTCGCGCTCACGACGGTTATCGTCAAAAATAACGATTTCACCTGAACGAGAGATCGCAATACGCTCACCCTTCGCGTTGGTCACATAGCGCAGGCCAATTTCGAACCCAACAGTACCAGCCGACTTAGTTTCGACCGAGCTCGCCATGGCTGCACGTGAGGCCGCACCCCCAATGTGGAAAGTACGCATGGTCAACTGAGTACCGGGCTCACCAATGGACTGAGCAGCGATAACCCCTACTGCCTCACCACGGCTTACCAATGTACCGCGACCTAAGTCACGACCATAACAGTGCGCACATAATCCATGACGGGTCTCACATGTCAGGGGAGTACGGATTTTGACTTCATCAATTCCAATCGAGTCGATCAGTTCAACAATGTCTTCATCCAACAGCGTGCCGGCACTGACGACGGTTTCCTGATTATCAGGATTGACGATATCAACCGCGGCTACACGCCCCAGTATCAGATCGCGCAACGGCTCAATCACCTCACCACCATCCAAGATGGCTTTCATGGTGTAGCCCTGCGACGTACCGCAATCTTTCTCAATAATCACCAGATCTTGAGTAACGTCTACAAGACGGCGCGTCAGGTAACCTGAGTTAGCGGTCTTCAATGCCGTATCAGCCAAGCCTTTACGTGCACCGTGAGTGGAAATAAAGTACTGCAGTACGTTCAAGCCTTCACGGAAGTTAGCCGTAATAGGCGTTTCAATAATGGAGCCATCAGGCTTAGCCATCAAGCCACGCATACCCGCCAACTGACGAATCTGGGCTGCTGAACCACGAGCCCCGGAGTCAGCCATCATGTAAATAGAGTTGAACGACTCCTGACGCACTTCCTCGCCAAAGCGGTTAGTGACAGGCTCAGTAGCCAACTGCTCCATCATGGCCTTACCAACGCGGTCACCTGCCTTACCCCAAATATCCACGACGTTGTTATAACGTTCTTGGGCAGTAACCAGACCGGACGAGTACTGCTTGTCAATTTCCTTCACCTCGTTACTGGCTTGGCTCAGGATGTCTTGTTTGACGGCAGGTACCAGCATGTCGTTCATGGCGATGGAAATACCACCGCGTGTGGCCAGTGTAAAGCCGGACTGCATTAACTTATCGGCAAAAATTACCGTAGCACGCAGACCACAACGACGGAACGACTGGTTAATCAGACGCGAAATTTCTTTTTTCTTCAGCGTACGATTCAATGCCGAGAAAGGTAAGCCTTTAGGCAAAATCTCGGACAAAATCGCACGACCAGCGGTCGTTTCGTAACGCTTGATGAAAGTCTTCCACTCATTGTCCTCGCCTTTTTCGTACTCAGTAATACGTACGGTCAGACGAGTTTGCAAAGAGATTTCATTACTATCGTAGGCGCGACGAACCTCGGAGACGTCAGCAAAGAACATCCCCTCGCCTTTGTCGTTCACTGCTTCACGTGTTGCATAGTACAGACCCAAGACGATATCTTGAGAAGGTACGATGGAAGGTTCACCGTTAGCCGGGAACAGCACGTTATTGGAAGCAAGCATCAAGGTCCGCGCTTCCAACTGTGCTTCTAGCGACAACGGTACGTGTACCGCCATTTGGTCACCGTCAAAGTCAGCATTAAACGCGGCACACACTAAGGGGTGCAACTGAATTGCTTTACCTTCAATTAGTACAGGCTCAAACGCCTGAATACCTAAACGGTGCAACGTTGGCGCACGGTTGAGCAAAATGGGGTGTTCACGGATAACCTCTTCAAGAATATCCCACACCACTGGCTCTTGACTCTCTACCAGTTTTTTTGCTGCCTTAATCGTGGTAGCTAAACCCATCAACTCCAAACGGTTGAAAATAAAGGGCTTGAAAAGCTCTAGAGCCATCAGTTTAGGTAAACCGCACTCGTGCAGTTTGAGCTGAGGACCCACCACAATAACAGAACGACCGGAGTAGTCGACGCGCTTACCAAGCAAGTTCTGACGGAAGCGCCCGCTCTTACCTTTGATCATGTCAGCCAAGGACTTCAACTGACGCTTATTTGCGCCAGTCATGGCTTTACCACGACGACCATTATCTAACAGCGAGTCTACCGACTCTTGCAACATACGTTTTTCGTTGCGCAAAATAATGTCGGGAGCTTTAAGCTCTAACAAGCGCTTCAAACGATTGTTACGGTTAATAACTCGACGGTATAGGTCGTTCAAATCAGAGGTTGCAAAGCGACCACCGTCCAGCGGCACCAACGGACGCAGATCTGGTGGTAGAACAGGCAACACTTCCATGATCATCCAGTCAGGCTTAATACCCGATTTCTGGAAACCTTCCAAGACTTTCAAACGCTTGGACAGCTTTTTGATCTTGGCATCCGATCCAGTAGCTTTCAGCTCACCGCGCAAGCGCTCAACTTCACGGTCTAGATCGATATTACGCAACAGCTCACGTACCGCCTCCGCACCCATCAGGGCGTGGAAGTCGTCACCGTACTCTTCTGTTTTAGCCAGGAAGTCGTCATCAGACATGATCTGACCACGCTTCAGCGGGGTCATACCAGGCTCAATAACGCACCAAGCTTCAAAGTACAGCACGCGTTCAATGTCGCGCAACGTCATGTCTAGGACCATACCCAGACGGGATGGCAGGCTCTTGAGGAACCAAATATGCGCTACTGGGCAAGCCAACTCAATGTGGGCCATGCGCTCACGACGCACTTTGGAGACAGTGACTTCAACGCCACACTTCTCACAAATAACGCCGCGATGCTTCAGACGCTTATATTTACCGCACAAGCACTCATAGTCTTTTACTGGGCCAAATATTTTGGCGCAGAACAGACCATCGCGCTCAGGTTTGAACGTGCGATAGTTAATGGTTTCTGGCTTACGGACTTCTCCGTAAGACCAGGAACGGATCTTCTCAGGAGAAGCAATACCAATTTTAATGGCATCAAACTGCTCTTCCTGATTGACCTGTTTAAATAAGTCGAGTAGCGCTTTCATTATTTACGCTCCAAATCCATGTCCAGAGACAAGGAACGAATTTCCTTGACCAGCACGTTAAAGGACTCCGGCATGCCGGCATCAATAACGTGATCACCCTTGACAATGTTCTCGTACACCTTGGTGCGACCTGCAATATCGTCAGATTTGACGGTAAGCATTTCTTGAAGCGTGTAGGAGGCACCGTAAGCTTCCAGTGCCCAGACCTCCATCTCTCCAAAACGCTGACCACCAAACTGCGCCTTACCGCCCAGAGGCTGCTGGGTAACCAGCGAGTAAGGACCAGTAGAGCGGGCGTGCATTTTGTCGTCCACCAAGTGATGTAATTTCAGATAGTGCATATAGCCAACTGTTACCACACGCTCAAAGGCTTCACCTGTACGTCCGTCAAACAAACGTACTTGTGTGCGATAAGGGGCCAACTGCAAACGCTCAGCGACATCATCAGGATAGGCCAAGCAAAGCATACGATCAATTTCAGCCTCGGTAGCACCATCAAATACTGGGGTAGCCATAGGCAGACCTTTTTCCAGATTTTTGGCCATCGAAACGATTTCTTCGTCGCTCAGCTCTGTTAGACGTGTAGGTTTACCACTTGAGTTATAGGCTTTTTCTAGGAATGCGCGCAGCTCAGCAATTTGTACGCTTTGCTCATCTTGCATCATTTCCGCGATACGCTGGCCTATACCTTTAGCCGCCCAGCCCAAGTGCACTTCCAGTACCTGCCCTACGTTCATTCGAGAAGGAACGCCTAACGGGTTCAAGACGATATCTACCGGAGTACCATCCGCCATGTGCGGCATGTCTTCAATCGGCACAATGCGTGAAACCACACCTTTGTTACCGTGACGACCAGCCATTTTGTCACCTGGCTGTAAACGACGCTTAACAGCTAAGTAAACCTTAACCATTTTCAACACGCCTGGAGGCAACTCGTCGCCCTGTGTCAGCTTCTTGCGCTTTTCTTCAAAGGCGAGATCAAACTGGTGACGTTTTTGCTCTAGGGACTCTTTCGTGTGCTCGAGAACAACCGCATGCTCTTCATCGGCCAAGCGAATGTCAAACCACTGCCAGCGATCCAGATCCATCAGGTACTCAGCTGTGAGCTCAGCACCTTTAGGCAGTTTGCGCGGGCCGCCATTGACCACTTTGCCAACCAAAAACTTCAAGGTACGATCAAAGGCGTCGTCTTCTACGATGCGCAACTGATCATTCAAATCTTGACGGTAACGGCGCAACTCATCATCGATAATAGCTTGCGCACGCTTGTCACGATCAATCCCCTCACGAGTAAACACCTGTACATCAATGACCGTTCCTACCATGCCAGACGGCACGCGCAAGGAAGTGTCTTTCACATCAGATGCTTTCTCACCAAAAATGGCGCGCAACAGCTTCTCTTCAGGAGTGAGCTGAGTTTCGCCCTTAGGGGTTACCTTACCTACCAGTACGTCATCAGCACGAACTTCAGCACCGATATATACAATGCCGGAATCGTCCAAACGGTTCAACTGAACTTCGGACAGATTGCTGATATCGCGTGTGATATCCTCAGGTCCCAGCTTGGTATCACGGGCAACTACCGTTAACTCTTCGATATGAATCGACGTATAGCGGTCATCAGATACCACTTTTTCGGAGATCAAAATCGAATCTTCGAAGTTGTAGCCGTTCCAAGGCATAAAGGCGATGAGCATGTTCTGCCCCAACGCCAACTCACCTAAGTCGGTAGAAGCGCCGTCGGCCAACACATCGCCTTTAGCGACGATATCACCACGCTTCACAATAGGACGCTGGTTAATGTTGGTGTTCTGGTTAGAACGTGTGTACTTGGTGAGGTTGTAAATATCCACACCTACTTCACCAGCAATGTTCTCATCATCGTTAACACGAATCACCACACGCTGGGCATCCACGTCCACAATCACGCCACCACGACGAGCCTGTACGGTAGTACCGGAGTCAACCGCCACTGTACGTTCAATACCGGTACCCACCAAAGGTTTCTCTGGGCGCAGGCACGGTACGGCCTGACGTTGCATGTTCGCACCCATCAAGGCACGGTTAGCATCGTCATGCTCTAGGAACGGGATCAAAGAAGCTGCGACGGACACAATCTGCGAAGGCGCCACGTCCATGTAATGCACATTCGCCGACGAGGTCATCAGGGTCTCGCCTGCCTCACGACACGCCACCAGATCATCCGCGAAAGAGCCATCTTCGTTCAACTCGGCGTTAGCCTGAGCAATAACGTAGTTACTCTCTTCGATAGCGGACAAGTACTCAATCTGCTCACTGACCTTGCCGTCGACAATCTTCAGGTACGGTGTTTCCAGGAAGCCGTACTCGTTCAGACGAGCATACAAAGCCATCGAGTTGATCAGACCGATGTTCGGACCCTCAGGAGTTTCAATCGGGCAAACACGACCGTAATGGGTTGGGTGCACGTCGCGCACTTCAAAGCCAGCACGCTCACGAGTCAAACCACCAGGTCCCAAGGCCGAAACACGGCGCTTGTGAGTAATCTCGGACAACGGGTTGGTTTGGTCCATAAACTGCGACAACTGACTGGAACCAAAGAACTCTTTCACTGCAGCCGAGATCGGCTTGGAGTTAATCAAGTCATGTGGCATCAGGTTCTCTGTTTCTGCCTGACCCAAGCGCTCTTTGACTGCACGCTCAACACGTACCAAGCCCGCACGGAATTGGTTCTCTGCCAGCTCACCTACGCAACGAACACGACGATTACCCAAGTGATCGATATCGTCAATTTGACCAATACCGTTACGCAGGTTAACCAATACCTTGATGGTATCCAAGATATCTTCGTCGGTCAGCGTCATGGGACCTTCGATGCTATCACCACGACCCAGACGGCTATTTACCTTCATGCGGCCAACGCGTGACAGATCGTACGTTTCTTCGCTGTAGAACAAGCGTTGGAAGAGTGCCTCTACGGCTTCTTCGGTGGGTGGCTCACCCGGGCGCATCATGCGATAAATCGCAATACGCGCAGCGTTAGAGTCAACCGTTTCGTCCATACGCAAAGTCAAGGAAATGTAAGCACCACGATCTAACTCGTTGATGTACAAAGTTTCCAGATCATGTACGTTAGCGGCACGTAATTCGGCTAGGATAGTTTCTGTGATTTCATCGTTAGCGTGCGCGATCACCTCACCGGTATCCGGATTGATGATGTTTTTAGCCAACACCCGTCCCAACAAGAAGTCTTCGGGAATGGAGATGTAATCGATTTTAGCGGCGCTTAAGTCACGAATGTGCTTAGCGTTAATACGCTTGTCTTTTTCAACCAGTACTTTGCCATCACGGTCTGTGATATCGAAACTAGCGACTTCACCTCGCCAGTGTTCAGGCACGAACTGCAGCTTGCCACCCTCTTTTTGAAGATCGATATGATCGAACTCAAAAAAGTTAGCCAAGATCTGCTCGGGCGTCATACCTATAGCCTTAAGCAAGATCGAGACCGGCATCTTACGTCTGCGGTCAATACGGAAGAAAAGAATATCTTTAGGATCGAATTCGAAATCGAGCCAAGAGCCACGGTAAGGAATGACACGTGCTGAGAACAGCAACTTACCTGAGCTATGTGTTTTACCACGATCATGTTCAAAGAACACACCAGGAGAGCGGTGCAACTGAGAAACAATAACGCGTTCTGTACCGTTAATAACAAAGGAGCCGTTTTCGGTCATCAAAGGCATCTCGCCCATGTAGACTTCTTGCTCTTTTACTTCTTTAACGGTAGGTTTGCTGACCTCACGGTCCATTAGTACTAAACGTACTTTGGCACGCAACGGCGAGGCGTAAGTCAAGCCACGGAGCTGACACTCCTTGACGTCGAACACCGGTTCGCCGAGCACGTAGCTGACAAACTCTAGCCTCGCCATCTGGTTATGGCTTACTATTGGAAAAATAGAATTAAAAGCTTCCTGCAATCCTTCGGCTTTGCGTTGTGAAGGTGGCGTGTCCTTCTGCAAAAAAGTTTTAAAAGAATGCAGTTGTGTCGCCAACAGATAAGGAACCTGCTGTACGTCTTCACGTTTGGCGAAGCTCTTGCGTATGCGCTTTTTTTCGGTGTACGAATAAGGCATGAGCACTCCGACTCAAGGTTACACGGGCCGTCAACCACGACCCCGGTTTACAACTTTAGAACGTTTCTAGAAAACCTGACTTTAATAGCACACTAAAATACGAGGTTTTCTGGAAACGCAAAAGCCCGGGAAGGCTTAAGAGTCGCTTTCCCGGGCAAATATCGACACTCTTACTTGAGTTCGACCTTAGCGCCAGCTTCTTCCAGTTTTTTCTGTGCGTCTTCAGCATCAGCTTTGGACAGACCTTCTTTAACTGGTTTTGGTGCGCCATCAACCAAGTCTTTGGCTTCTTTCAGGCCCAGACCGGTGATTTCGCGAACAACTTTAATGACGCTAACTTTGTTGGCGCCAATTTCAGCCAGAACTACGGTGAACTCTGTTTGCTCTTCAGCAGCAGCGGCAGCACCACCAGCAGCAGGAGCAGCAACAGCAACAGCGGCCGCAGCTGCGGATACGCCGAACTTCTCTTCCATTTCTTTGATCAGCTCGGACAACTCGAGCACGGACATTGCGCTGATTGCGTCTAAGATTTCAGCTTTAGTAGTCATTTATAGAACTCCAGATTTAAATAATATGCCAGGTTTAGGTGTCGTTCGATACCACGAATTCCACAAAGCTTAAGCAGCTTCTTTTTGATCGCGCACAGCCGCAAGGCCACGCACAAACTTAGTGGGAACTTCGTTAAGCGTACGCACAAATGTAGCGATAGGTGCTTGCATGGTACCCAGCAATTTCGCCAGCAACTCGTCGCGAGAAGGCATAGTGGCCAAAGCCTTAACGCCTTCTACATCGAGTATGCTGTTGGGCAGCCCGCCGCCCTTAATCACTAACTTGTCGTTAGTTTTTGCGAAATCAGCCAGTACTTTCGCCGCTGCAACAGGATCAGCGCTGATGGCGTACATCAGAGGACCTGTTAGCTGGCTGGTCAGACCGTCAAAAGACGAATCGGCCAACGCACGACGAACCAACGTGTTTTTCAATACACGCAGGTATACGCCAGACTCACGCGCTTGTTTGCGCAATACGGTAGCAGAAGCGACGTCCAAACCACGGTATTCGGCAAAAACAATAGATTGAGCTTGCGCTACTTGAGCGGAAATCTCTTCTATGACTGCCGCTTTCTCTTCACGATTGAGACTCACGGTGTGAACACTCCTTCAAACGATGCGGGGAAGGTTTCCCTACATCAACCGAATGCGGCGCACCTGGACGAGTTCTAAATAGAATTCTTCCATGGGCGCCGTCTACGCTGGATTTGGTGTGAACCAAAATTAAGACAGCAAGCTGCTCCAGCGGTCTTTGACAGCAATAACCGGTTTAACCGGTTATGCCCAAAGTTCTTTGTATCTGAGACTTATAGACTCAGCGATGCGATATCTACGCGTGCACCGCCACCCATGGTGGAGGATACAGCTACTTTACGCAGATACACGCCTTTAGCGGATGCTGGACGTGCTTTGTTCAATGCGTCAACCAAAGCCACCAAGTTTTCTTGCAGCTTAGCAACGTCAAAGGAAGCACGACCAATTGTTGAATGAATAATACCGGCTTTGTCTGTACGGTACTGTACTTGACCAGCCTTAGCATTTCTTACTGCAGTAGCGACGTCAGGAGTCACTGTGCCTACTTTGGGGTTAGGCATCAAACCGCGAGGACCTAGAATTTGACCTAGCGTACCCACAACACGCATAGTGTCAGGAGAAGCAATAACGACGTCAAAATCCAATTGGCCTGCTTTGATTTGTTCTGCCAAATCGTCCATACCTACGATATCGGCACCAGCTTCGCGAGCGGCTTCAACTTTATCGCCTTGTGCAAATACAGCCACACGTACCGATTTACCTGTACCTGCTGGCAGCACCACGGAACCACGAACCAGTTGGTCAGATTTACGTGGATCAATACCTAACTGTACAGCTACGTCGATGGATTCATCGAACTTAGCGTTAGCAGTTTCTTTGATCAGGTTTAGCGCGTCAGCAATAGGGTAAAAAGTATTGCGATCGATTTTTGCAGCAATAGCGGCTGCACGTTTGCTCAGTTTAGCCATGACTTACACCACCCCTTCTACGTTGATGCCCATGCTACGAGCTGTACCAGCAACTGTGCGCACAGCAGCGTCTAGGTCAGAGGCTGTTAGATCGGGCTGTTTGGTCTTAGCGATTTCTTCGGCTTGAGCACGAGTCAGAGTACCGACTTTGTCCAAGTTTGGACGAGCGGAACCACTCTTGATGCCAACCGCTTTCTTGATCAAGATAGTCGCCGGAGGCGTCTTCATGACAAAAGTGAAGCTCTTGTCGGCGTAAGCAGTAATTACAACTGGAATTGGCAGACCGGGCTCAACGCCTTGAGTCTGGGCGTTAAACGCCTTACAAAATTCCATAATGTTCAGACCGCGTTGACCCAGTGCTGGACCAATCGGTGGGGAGGGGTTAGCTTTACCAGCTGGTACTTGCAGCTTGATAAAACCGACGATTTTCTTCGCCATGTTAATGACTCCTTGCGGGTATAACGCCAACGCTACTGCTAGGCTTCCCGGGGGTTAAAAATATCAAGTTTTTTCAACTTGATCGAAATCGAGTTCAACAGGTGTAGCACGCCCAAAAATGGTAACAGTGACTCGCACCTTACTTTTCTCGTAGTTGACTTCTTCTACGTTACCGTTGAAGTCTGCAAATGGGCCATCTTTGACGCGCACCAATTCACCCACTTCAAACAATACTTTGGGACGTGGTTTCTCCACACCCTCTTCCATTTGCGAAAGAATTTTCTGAACTTCGATTTCAGAAATAGGTGCAGGACGATTACCAGAACCACCCAAAAAGCCTGTCACGCGCGGCGTGCTTTTTACCAAGTGCCATGTTTCGTCAGTTAGTGCCATTTCAACCAGCACGTAACCGGGATAGATACGACGTTCGGTGATAGATTTCTTGCCGTTTTTTACTTCTACTACTTCTTCTGATGGAACCAAGATGCGTCCAAACGCATCCTCTAGCTCGGCACGCTCAATTCGCTCCACCAAAGCTTTGTGCACGCTTTTTTCCATTCCAGAATAAACGTGAACCACATACCAGCGTTTGCTCATGTGTGCCCTTTATCTCCAGCCCAATAATAGGCCATATATAATCCAGCCCAGGCCTTTGTCGATGATCCACAATAGTATTGCCATGACCGCTACAAACGCAAAAACAATACCTGTCATTTGCGTCGCTTCTTTGCGAGATGGCCAGTGTACGCGTCGCACTTCTCCGTAAGCATCACGACCAAAAGCAACCGTACGCCGGCCAGTATCACTGAACCAGACGATCAGTACAGCAATGATCAGACTAAGTATGAAGACGCCGACACGCAGGGCAGTCGCTTGACCGTCCAATAAGGAGTAACCAACAATACCGGCAAGGACAACTATGCCAGCCAGGCCCAACTTAATTCGTTCAGAGCCACGGTTAACAGTTTCTACGTTGGTATTTGACATATTCTGGCGAGTGACACCATGCTTACGCAGTGGCAAATGGCTGATGTGGCAGGGGCAGAAGGAATTGAACCCTCAACCTTCGGTTTTGGAGACCGACGCTCTGCCAATTGAGCTATACCCCTATACCTCGAATAATATGGCTATTTACTTGGCAACCATATTAAACCTTTAGGCAAAAAAGGATAATAACCTTTTTTGCCTATTTTGGCTACTACTATTTTAG
>NZ_JAPKND010000012.1 GCF_026344035.1 Alcaligenes endophyticus | reverse complement strand
GTCTTGTTTGCTCGCTACTGCACGCATAAAGGCCTAGAGCGCACACTGCCATCGTCATTGCAGGGGATAGCGTCATGACCCTAGCCGAGATTGTTATGGATATTTTTTCAGGTATGCCAGTCACCCCATTAGCTAGCGTCATTGTTGCTATTGGGTGCCTTGGCGTGTTGTTGTGGATCGCACTGGGGGCGGCAGATGAAAAGAACTGAATTAAAGCGCCGTACCGGCCTAGTAGCGCGCACCACGTTGGCTCGTAAATCTTTTCTGCCAGGTAAGCGAGAAAACAAAAAGATTGGGCTAGGGCAGGCGGTTGCCCGTCTTGTTGGTACCCATTTGAAGCATAAACCAAAGGGGCCGAGCGTTTTCCGGTCAGAGCAGCACCGCCGGAATGTGGCTGCGCTAGCGTGTGTCAATTGCAGCATAGAGAGACGCTCACAAGCCGCGCATTTGAATGGTGTTGAGTTCGGTAAGGGCATGGGCATAAAAGTCTCAGACGCTCTGCTAATCCCTCTATGTGCTGACAGCTTCCTTAGGCGCGGTTGTCATAGTCTGCTGGACCAAGGGGGCGTAATCGACAAGGCCACAGCAGTAGCCCACCAGATCGACTGGTTGCATAAGACGCGTGACGAGCTCAAGCGTAAGAGGCAATGGCCCCAAGAGGCTGAGGATGACATGGCTAGGATAGTAGGGGTTTATTTGAGGAGGAGCATGCTGTGAGCGCTATTGAGTTACTACGCACTATAGGCAGGCCTATTGCGTTTCACCCTGCTCTTGCAAAGCTTGTGGGGGGCGTTAACGCAGCGCTGTTTCTGTCTCAAATGATTTATTGGGATGAGCGTGCTGAGGACACGGAGCTAGGCACTCATAAGACCGTTGAGCAGTGGGAGCTGGAAACAGGGCTATCTCGCAAGGAGCAGGCTACAGCGCGTAAGCATTTGCGTGATCGAGGCCTACTTATCGAAACACACAGAAGGCTGATACACAGGGTTTATTACAAGCTGAATCGAGAGGCGTTTAACGCATTGTTTGATGGTGATGTGAGCACCCCAGATAGCGATGATGAGCCAACTGATAACGGTCAATTCGCCAATGCCCAAACAGGCACCTCCCGAACTCCCCAAAGGGGATTTGGGGAAATGCCCAATCAGCAACCCGACATCGACCCAAAAGGGATTCCGTTAATAGATACAGAGATTACTACAGAGACTACAAAAGAAAAAAATACCAAAAAAGAAAGTTCGGGCTTTAGTTTTCATGAATGGCCAACCACTCCAACCGAGTCGGTGTGGGCTGATTTTGAAAAACATCGAAAAGCCAAGAAGGCGCCATTGACACAAACCGCTGTTGACCGGATGGGTCGGGATGCATGCAAAGCAGGAAAGCTTGGCATTAGCGTCGATCAATGCCTAGGGGAGTGTATGGCGAGAGGCTGGAACTCGTTTAAGCCGGAATGGTTAGCCCGTGACCTCCCACAAGGGGGCGTTCAGCAGCAGGGCGGCAAATTCAATGCAAACGAGTATTTGCGACAACGACAGCAGCAACGTGGTTTTGGTGGAGGTGGTGATGTTATCGACGTATGAAGCGCAAAGTCGCTGGCTAGCAGGCCAGCCGAAACTGCAAGGCAAGTCTTTGATGGAGCATTTGCACGGGCGGCTTGATGGCTTGTATCCGGGTAGGTGGAAGCAAGCGTTTAGCGACCATGCTGCGATTGAGAATTGGGAGTACGCGTGGTCTGAGGCGTTTGATGAGGAAGGTCTAACGCCAAGCGATGTGGCGATGGGGCTCAAGAACTGCCGCAGGATGTACACATGGCCGCCAAGCCTTTCCGAGTTCTTGCAAGCATGTAGGCCGCATCTAAAGCCCGAGACTGCATTTTACGAAGCATTGCGTGGATTAACGGCTCGCAGCAAAGGCGATGACTTTGCGTGGTCTCACCCAGCGATTTACTACGCAGCAGTCCACATTGGGCAGCGTGACATGCTGGCTGGTTCATATCCTCCGATGGCTGAGCGCTGGGCCGATGTTCTCGCTCAATCATTAGCCAAGGGGCAATGGGAGCCAATACCAGCTCCTGTCGTGCAACTGCCAGCACCAAAGCGCACAGAGGAGGGCAACCGAGCGGCGTCTGCAGCGTTAAAGCAAATGGGCGCAGCCGGTATTTTGAAGGCAGTCATTCCAAGTAGGAAGTGGGCAGAAAAGATACTCGACAGAAAAGATAAGCCTAGCCCCACAGTAATTAGGATGGCTCAGGCAGCGTTAGGGATTGAAGCATGACGGATCGTACAAAGTTGGTTTTGATGTTGCCATGGCCCGATATGAGCCTAATGCCTAATCGCAAAAACGGGAGGCACTGGCTCAGTTCGCATGGAGCCAAGGTCAAAGCGCGACGTGATGGTAGTGTTGTGGCGCTCGCCGAGATGGGTAGGGCAAAGCTTCATCACTCGGGTCGAGTGCCTATTCGTATTACGTTTATGTCACCAGATAACAGGGCGCGAGACATAGACAATCTGCTGGCATGCATCAAGCCACAGTTAGACGGTATAGCAAAAGCCATCAACGTAGACGACAAGTATTTCCGTCCGATGGTGTTAGACGAGGGAGTTGATCCTGAGCGTCGTGGTTATTTAAAGATTGAGTTGGGGGAAGCATGAAGAATAGACTTAAGATTCTATTAGGGGAGTGGGGACGATGGAAAAGGACCGAGAATCGTACGGGGCTAGGCTACCCTTCTCGGAGTGCTTTTCATCAAGAAAGGGTTGATGGTAGTAGGTATTATGAGGCGTCGGCTCCATTGGTAGATGATGAGCTGCGGCAGTTAGATGACGCTATAGGCAGCCTATATCCTGACTACCAGGCAATCCTTCGCGTGGAGTACATAGCACCAGGCGTGACCAAGGTTAAGGCTGATAGGATGAAAATATCAGTTCGCATTTATTACACAAACCTAGAGCATGCACACAAAAATCTTGCTCAGGCGATGGGAAGTCGATACCAGATTGGTTTTGAATCTAAATTGTGCGCACACGTTGATTTGGTGTGCGCACAGATATAGACTATTTACTGTAGGCTGGATATTGCTCAGCCCACTGACTTAGCCTCACCCGAAACGGTGGGGCTTTTTTGTTGGAGTTGATAGTGGCTAGACGTCCACAGCGCCCATGCCGCGAGATTGATTGCAGGCAGCTACATCGGAATGCAAACGGCTATTGCGATGCTCACCAGCATTTAGTGAAAGAGTGGCGCAAGAAGCCCAACGAATCAGGGCGTGGCGGCAGGCCGTGGCGCAGGCTTCGAGATCAAGTGCTAGAGCGTGATGGCTATCTATGCCAGTGCGATGAGTGCAAGCCTCGCTCGCTGCCGCTAGTGGCTCACGAGGTTGACCACATCAACAATAAGCGCAGCGCCGATGGCAAGCTTGATGATCGACCAAGCAACTTGCGGGCGGTTAATAGGGACTGCCACAAGCGCATTACGCAGGCGCAAGCGCTCGCGGCTAGACAGCGGGCAAGGTAGGCGGAGCAGGGGGGGGTGGGTCAAAACATTTTTGATCGCTCAGCGGACACCTGCCGCTCAGTCATATTTTTACACCCGCGAAAAATGAAATTTAGGAGTTGGGCTCATGGCAGGCGTTGCAGGACGTTCTGGGCGCAGGCCGAAACCGGTAGAAAGGAAGGTTGCGGCAGGCAATCCAGGCAAGCGCTCTTTGAATCGTGCGGCCCCTAGTTTCGAGGCGGTGGTGGGGATAGATCCGCCTGAGTGGTTGGGCGAAATTGCCAAGGAGCTTTGGTTGCATTTGGCGCCGTTGCTTTGTGCCCAGCAGGTACTACAGGCTACGGATATTCAAAACTTGGAATTTTACTGCTCTGCTTATGGGCGGTTCAGAGAGGCTGAGGCGCACATCGCCGAGCATGGCATTGTGGTGGATGGCGCTCAAGGTGGGCTAGTTAAAAACCCGGCAGCAACCATTATTAACGAAGCCACTAGGCAAATGGCGACGTTTGGATCTCTTCTCGGCCTAGACCCATCAAGTAGACAGCGACTTCTGGGCCCCAAAAAACGTGATGCGGGTGCTGATCTCGCGGCAATTTTAAGTATGTGACATGGCTAGAGCTTCTTATTCTAGGGTGGCTGCTGCCAATCAGTTCGCGCGTGATGTGGTGCGTGGCAAGATTCCTTGCTGCAGATATGTGGTACTTGCGTGCCAGCGGCATTTGGATGATTTAAAAAAATCAAAGACACGTGATTTTAAGTATCGATTTGATCCTGCAAAAGCTGAAAAGAAGCTACGTTTCATTGAGTTTTTACCGCACACAAAGGGCGAGTGGGCAAGGTTACGGCAAAAGGTTGTGCTGGAGCCGTGGCAGGCTTTTGGCATCGCTTGTACCTTCGGTTGGGTGCGCAAGAAAGATGGGATGCGTCGCTTTCGCGAATCTTACTGGGAGGTTCCTAGGAAGAATGGTAAGTCGGTAATTGCGGCGGGCGTGGGCTTGGGGATGTTTGCGGCTGATGGTGAGTTTGGCGCAGAGGTTTATAGCGGCGCGACTACTGAACGGCAAGCATGGGAGGTGTTTAGGCCAGCGCGTTTGATGGTGAACAGGACCCCAGAGCTTAAGGAGCTCATGGGCATTGAGGTTAATGCAGGAAACATGAATCGCCCTGAGGACGGCAGCCGGTTTGAGCCGATTATCGGCAATCCAGGCGACGGGTCGTCGCCGTCATGCGCGTTGGTTGATGAGTACCATGAACATGACTCAGATGATCAGTACACCACGATGCAGACGGGCATGGGGTCTCGTAAGCAGCCGATGATGTTCATCATTACTACAGCAGGAGTAAATATTGCGGGCCCCTGCTACGACAAGCGCCAAGAAGTTATAGAAATGCTTGAGGGGCTGGTGCCCAATGACACGCTATTTGGCTGGATATGGACTATCGATGAGGGTGATGACTGGACAGACCCCAAGGTTCTGGCGAAAGCTAATCCGAATATCGGGATATCCGTTTACCAGGACTATCTGGAAGCTCAGCAGCAACAGGCAATTCGCAGGGCTAGATTTGCTAGCACGTTCAAAACAAAGCATTTGAATGTGTGGACTGCCGCAAAGTCTGGGTTTATCAATATGGCGAAATTTATGGCTGCACCATGTCAGGACACTAGCCTGTCTTTGGATCAGTTTAAGGGTTGGGATTGCACGCTAGGATTGGACTTGGCTGCAAAAGTTGATCTTACCTGCATGGTTAAGCTGTTTCAAAAAGAGATCGCAGGGCGCAGGCATTATTACTGCGTAGCGCCAACGTTCTGGGTTCCTGAGGATACGGTACAAGGGACAGAGAATCGCAGGCTGGCTGACAGGTATCAAAGCTGGGTGGCGTCAGGGCATTTGATTCAAACGGATGGCGCAGAGATTGATTATCGCGACATATTGGCTGAGGCTCTTGAGGTAAATGAACTGGCGCCAGTGGTGGCAAGCCCGATAGATCCTCATGGGGCAGCAAACCTTTCTCATCAGCTGGACGATGAAGGGTTAAATCCCATCACGATTATTCAAAACTACACAAATATGGCTGATGCCATGAAAGAGCTTGAGGCGGCGATACTTTCTGGCAGGTTTCATCATGACGGGCACCCAATTATGACTTGGTGTATCGGCAACTTAATTGCCAAATACATGCCAGGCAGTGATGACGTTATGAGGCCGATCAAGCAGGGTAATGACAACAAGATCGACGGTGCTGTTGCGCTGATTATGGCGATTGGCAGATCTCTAGCCCCGATGCCTCAGCGCTCCGCCCTAGAGTCCCTATCGGATGATGACATTTTGGTGATGTGATGAAAACTATTTTTCGTGATGCGGTGACTATCGGCGGTCTTAGCAGCTTAGTGGCGGGGATGTATATCAGTTTTGGGGAGGGCGCTGCTTTGATCGCCCTGGGCTTGCTCTTGTTGTTGCCCGCAGCTGTCGCAGTAACTAGGGGGTGCTGATGCTACTTGATCTACTGTTTGAGAGCAGGAGTCTAGAAAATCCAAACACTGAGTTAACGGGTCAAAACCTTAATGAGTATCTTTTTGGGGAGGGAGGTGGCCACCATGTGACGCCTGATTCAGGCTGGGGTTTGGTGGCCGTGTATTCATGTATTTATGTGCTAGCGAGCTCTTTAGCACAATTGCCGGCAGCAGTGCTTCGCAAAGTTGACGGGAAAATAACAACTGGCTCAGATCACCCTGCTCACTACCTTTTGCATGACGCGCCTAATGATTGGCAGACATCATATAAGTGGCGTGAGACTTGTATGGGGCATATTCTAGGCTGGGGTAATGGGTATTCGCGCCTTGTTAGATCCAGACGTGGCGAGCTGCTTTCTATAGAGCGCCATCTTCCCAGTGAAACGTTGCTTACAAAGATAGGAGGCAGGTGGGTTTACTCAACCCGTGATGATGACGGCCATCCGATGGCTGTTTCTCCCGAGGATATGTTGCATATTAGGGCGCTCGGAAAGGATGGTCGACTAGGTGTTAGCCCGATTATGCAGCACGCGGACGCCATTGGATTAGGGCTTTCGGCGCAAAGATATGGAAAGCAGTTCTTTGATGCTGGTGGTCGGCCTACGGGGATACTAACCACTAAAAGCGATATAAGTGACAACGCATGGGATCGCCTAAAGTCATTTTGGTCAAAAGCAGCAGTTCAGCTAAAGAACTCAGAAAACAAGACTCTGTTAATTCCGGCTGACTTGGAATTTAAGGCGCTAACGATAGAGCCGGAGGCTGCGCAGTTTATTGAAACTCGCAAATTAAGCCGGTCTGAGGTGGCGGCAATTTTTAATATGCCGGCTCATATGATCAACGATTTAGATCGAGCCACATTCTCAAATATCAGTGAGCAAGCCATTCAGTTTGTGCGGCATACAGTGATGCCTTGGGTGCAGAACTGGGAGCAAGAGCTCAATCGCCGCATCTTTACACGAGCAGAGCGTGCTGCTGGTTATTACGTGAAGCTTAACCTAGGCGGGCTTCTGCGAGGAACACCAAAAGAACGAGCCGAGTTCTACCACTACGCCATTACAGATGGCTGGATGAGTCGAAACGAAGTTCGACTATTTGAGGATCTCAATCCTGTTGATGGTCTCGATGAAATGCTGATTAGCGTTAACGCGAAATCAATGATCGAGTTAAAGCAAGAGCCTCACTTACTGCAGTAGGAAACCATTATGAAAGACATTGAAAAACGCACGTTAGTAAATCTACCGTGTGAACTTCGTGCTGCCCATGAGAATGGGCCCGCCACGATAGTTGGTTACGGGGCAACTTTTAATGCTCGAAGCTCGCTTCTGTTTGGTTCGTTTTACGAGGAAGTGGCGCCGGGGGCATTTGATGATGTGATGAACGACGATGTTCGCGCTCTATTTAATCATGACCCGAATTTTGTCCTAGGCCGTACTGTCAGTGGGACATTAAGTTTATCTCTGGATAGCCGTGGCCTAGCTTACACAATCACTCCTCCAGATACACAGACAGTTCGCGACATGGTTCTCGCGCCACTACAGCGTGGCGATGTTAGCGGAAGCTCGTTTCGTTTTAGAGTCGCTGCTGATGGTGATGAGTGGCGCCGAGAAGGTGACATGGTTGTTAGAACTATTCACCGATTTGGAGGGTTATTGGACGTATCTCCAGTTACATACCCTGCTTATGGCGATAGCTACGCCGCGCAGCGGTCGCTGGAGGCGTGGCAGCACGCCGATGCCCGAGAGTTGGCGGGCAAGGCTATTTCTGAGCGTCGCGCACGCGAACGCTTTCTTGATCTTATTAATTTAATCTAAGGAAGGACCATTATGACTTTGGTTGAGCTACAACAACAACGTGCGCGTCTTGCATCGGAGATGCGTCAGTACCATGACTCCCAAGGGGAGGCTGAGTGGGGCGATGAGCAGCGCTCCAAGTGGGACGCTATGCGCAACGACATTAAGGCGCTTGATGGGCGCATCGCACGTGAGCAAGAGCTTCGTGATGATGAGCAGCGTCACGTAGAGGAAAATTATGACAACCTTAATAAAGAGGCTCGTCAGAGGGCGGGGGGCGATTCTGAGGATGAGATTCGCGCTAAAGCCTTTGATAAGTTTGTTCGACACGGCCTAAGTGACCTTACCCCAGACGAAAAGCGCGCCATGGATGAGGCTCGGGCTCAAGCCGCAGGTGTAGGGGATAAAGGTGGCTATACGGTTCCTAAAACCTTTATCGCTAAAGTACATGAGTCTCTATCCACGTATGGTGGCCTTGCGTCGGTTATGCAGGTGCTAGTTACGGAGACTGGCAACACAATTGAATGGCCTGTTTCTGATGGTAGCGAGGAAGAAGGCGAGCTCATCGGCGAAAACACCGCAGCTTCAGAGCAGGATGTGGAGTTTGGGATGGCATCCTTGGGGGCGCACAAGGTGTCCTCGAAGATTATCCGCATAAGTAATGAGCTTTTAGCTGATAGTGCAATTAACATGGAGAGTTTTTTGGCTGGCCGTATAGGCTCTCGAATTGGGCGGACACAGTCTCGCTTAATTGTGAAAGGAACCGGTGCAGGAAATCCAGCGCAGCCCAAGGGCTTAGAGGCCTCCGCATCGGTGGGAGCCAACACTGCTGTAGCAACGAAGTTCACATGGCAGGAAGTGAACGCGCTTATTCACTCCATCGACCCCGGCTATCGAAACGCGCCAAAATTTCGTCTCGCGTTTAATGATAAAACCCTGCAAATGATTGAAGACATGGAGGACGGGAATAAGCGTCCTTTATGGCTTCCGGGCATTGATGCGTCCCACCCTGCAACGGTTTTGGGTAAACAGTTCGTGCTGGATACCTACATTGATGATCTGGGTGCAGGTAAGAAGTTCATGTTTGCTGGAGACTTTAATCAGTTTATTTATCGCCAAGTTCGTTACATGGCGCTTAAGCGCTTGGTGGAGCGTTATGCTGAGTACGACCAAACAGCATTCTTAGCATTCTCACGATTTGGTTGTGTGCTACAGGATGTTGCCGCAGTTAAAGCCCTTCAAGGCAAGACAGCATAATGGCTGTTATAGCACTTGAAAGCGCAAAGGCGTTTCTTGATGTCATACACGATGCGGATGACACCAAGCTGCAGATGCTGCTTGATGGTGCGATCGATGGTGCCGAGCGTTTCATTGGTCGTAAATTGGAGGAAGCTGCTGCCGCTGAAGGCAATCAGCAGCTTCCTGCCAATATGGTTGTTGGGGTGATGCTGTTTTTGCAGGCTGACTATCAAGCATCTCCTGATGACGCCCCGAAGCTTCGAGCAGCGGCAGAGATCAAACTTAAGCCCTATAGGAAAAAATGGGAGGATAGTTAAGTGCTGGCACATCGATTACGTCATCGCATTACATTCCAAGAGAATATCGGGCCGAGTCGTGATGAAAATGGCTATCCGCTACCAGGGGCGGGGGGCTGGCAGACAGTTAAGTTCCCTAATGGCGCGGAGCTTGGAAGCGTTCCAGCGGAGGTCTTGACTGGCCCAGGGCGCGAATTTCAAGGAGGCGCCACACTACAAGCGGAGACCTCAGCGCGGATTAATATTCGCTGGTTTCCAGCCGATGAGCGCGAAATGGCTGCTTGGCGGATCATTTGGGATGGGCGTACCTATAACATTATTTCTGTAGAGACCGACGCAACCGCTCGACGTGAGTGGCGGCTAAGGGTTGTATACGGGCCAACTGAGGGGTAAGCATGCGTGAGCAATTAAATCGCATAGAGGCCAAGCTTGATGTTCTGCTTAATGCTTTGGCTGAGGATGTTGATGTGGAGCCGAGCGTAAGCGTTGATCTGGATGGTAATGAGATCAGCGTGAGCGAGCACGATCCATACCAGACATTGGATTGATAGGATATGAAAATCGAAATCGGCCTTAGAGGTATGGAGGGAGTGCTAAAAACGCTCCAGTCACTGCCGGCCGAGATAGTCACTAAGCGCGGTGGCCCAGTTAAGCTGGCTTTAGCTAAAGGGGCTCGGGTTATTAGGGATCAGGCTAGAGAAAATCTACGCGCTATTACGCATGGTAGTGACGTGGCGACGGGGTTACTTGAGAGCAACGTAATTGCAAGCCGAGGAAAGCCAATTTTGGGCGGCAATGGAGAGCGCTACTTGGTCCGAGTTCGTCGCAAAGCCTATGACGGCGAAAAGCTCAAACGAAAAGAGAATGCGGGCAAGCGTGTCAGTACACACAAGACCGCATCTTTACTTGAGTACGGATCAAGCCACCAGCCTGCAACGCCGTGGCTTCGCCCAGCGGTGCAAATGAAGGCGCAAACAGCGATTAATGTCATTACTGCTGATCTTAGTCGCCGCATTGATGTCATTGTAAAAAAGCAGGCCCAGATAAATAAGAGGTAGATATGTTTGCGCCAGTTTATCGGACGTTACTGCCGGCGGTGCGTCATCTTGTTGGTGAGCGTATTTACGGCAGTGGATCAGCGCCTCAGGGCGTCGTTTCACCTTATATAACTTGGTTTTTGGTTGTGGGTCAGCCTTATGATCAGTTGAGTGATGCCCCGGCGGCAGATAAAGACACGATTCAAATTGATTGTTGGGCAGGCCCCGGCGACGATCAAGAGCTTGTATGCATGTCGGTTGCTCGCGCTGTTCGCGATGCACTGGACTCAGCAGGCCAATCCAGCTCGGTGATACTCAATACGAGGGAGGCCGATACAAAACTCTTCAGAATCGGCTTTAGGGTCGAATTTATACACAACAGGTAATTTTGATTTTTCGCCACCTTCGGGTGGCTTTTTTATTGGAGACGTCCATGGCAAACGGCGTGATTAAGGGTCAAGGTACGCATTTATATTTTGTTGATTCATCGGGGTCTACCGCTGAGCTTATTAAGCTTGCGTGCCCTACGGGATTAACTGGCATGACCGCAGGCGCAAAGGAGCGCATCGAGACTACCGATCTCGACGAGCTTGAGGATAAGCAGTATGTAAGCGGGCTGGGTGACCCATCAACGATAAGTGTCCCATTTAACTTTGTTCCTACCGCCCCATCTCACCAAGCGCTTATTAGTGAGCTAAAGGACTCTGGGGCTAATCTGAATTGGCTTGTGTGCTTATCGGATGGGGTGGCTGCTCCCACTCTCGAGGTTAATGATGAGATTAAGCCTCCCGTAGGGCGCACAAGCGCGGCTTTTGTCGCTTATGTGGCTGATGTTGACCTCAGTGTATCCACTAGCGAAATCGTACGTGGCACGTTGACCTTGCAGCGGTCGGGCAAGGTTAAGTGGAACTGGAAAGTCTAACCGGTATTTTTTAATAGGAATAAAGCAATGAGTACACAAGGAAAGGTAACAGTCGAGCCAATTCCATCCAGTGTCATCACTGACGATATGTTTGCTTCTGGAGAGGTGATTGAGCATCCAGTAAAGTTGGGCGACGGATCTGTCCGCACACTCTACTTTAAAGAGCTTGAGGCGATCGAGTGGAAGCGTCACATGGAGGCTGAAAACTCTAAAGATAAAAAGGTGCGCGAAGGTGCGTCCGCTAGGCTGATAGCAAGAAGTCTTGTTGAGCGAGACGGATCTCGGGCACTCACTATTGCCCAGGCTGCACGCCTAAAGCCAGCGGTGTCCGGCGCAATTTTCTTGGGAATTCTACAGGTCAACGGATTCTCCGTCACAAACAACCATGCTGAAGGTGCGGGGTCCGACGAGCTCGATGATTTGCAGGATGGTGACTTGGGAAACTAATGAAGCCAGGGGGCGACCTCTGGTTTTGGCATGTTTTGGCATTAGCCTTAGGCAAAACGGTAAGCGAACTGCAGGCCGTCATGACAGTGCGAGAGCTTGAGTCATGGCGGCGTTTTTATCGAGTGCGGCCATTCGATGATTTGCATAGGTTTCATAGGCCTGCGGCATTGATAGCGCATTCATTTGGCGGCGGAGATCACCTTGAGGAGACGCTCCGAATTTTAGTTGGTGGAGTTCGTGAGGAAGCTAGCGCCGAAGGCGAGTTTTCTGAGGCTGATAAAGCAACGCTTAGGGCGCTGACAGGTGGCTAAAAGATTGGGTATTTTTTATTGAGGTGACGGTATGGCTACGGCTGGGTCAATTGTTGTTGATTTGTTGGCTCGCACAGGGTCTTTCGTGACTGACATGGACCGCGCCCGCAAGAAAGTAAAAGAGACCGGAGCTGATATACGCTCGCTGTCTTCGTTGGCGGTTAAGGCGGGAGCTGCTCTTGGGCTGGCGTTCAGCGTTAAGTCTGTAGTTAATTATGCTGACGCTTGGTCTGATATGCAGTCATCTGTCGGAGCCGCAGTAAATGACATGAAAGCAGCCCCTGATTTACTGCGTCGGGTCGTTGATATTGCTAATGCGTCATACTCGCCGCTACAGCAAACTGTGGACATTTACACTCGCAATGTAGGCGTTTTAAAAGAGCTTGGTTACTCAGCGAATCAGGCTGCCGATTACACCGAGTCTCTTAATCACATGCTTGTGCTGACATCTACAAAAGGACAGCAGGCTGAAGCAGTGCAGGGTGCCCTTTCTAAAGCGATGGCGCTTGGAAAGCTGTCAGGCCAAGGCTTGGAGACCGTTCTAGCGAGCGGAGGCGAAGTAGCCGCCGCTTTGGCTAAAGAGCTAAAAACTAACGTTAACAACCTACGGGCATTGGGAGCGCAGGGGAAAATTACCTCTAGTGTCATGGCGAACGCGCTACTGAAATCCTTGGATGATGTGCGCGTTAGGGCCGGCAAGATGCCCGCCACCATTAGCGATGCGTTGACTCGTATTCAGACCAACGTGACAGAGCAAATTGGCTTGCTGGATCAGGCGTCTGGCGCTTCTGGGGAGATAGCTAGTGGCTTAATTGCTTTTGCTGATGGAATTCGAGTAGCGGGTGGGTACGTGCTAGCCTTTGGGCAGCTGGTCGCCCCAGCATTTAGTGCGGCAGGCGAGGCTATATCATCACTTGCTGCGTACTCCGATATTGCATTGGCTGCGATAGGTGGCTTTGCGGCGCCTGCGCTTGCAGCAGGAGTTTGGGCGCTGTCTGCGGCTTTAGCCACAGGAGTAGCTGGGGCTATTAAGGCAATAACAGTAGCCATGATGGCGAACCCAGTAGGGCTTTTTATTGGTGCGTTATCTGCTGGCGTTTACGCGGCATATAAGTTTCGAGACAGCATTCAAGAGTATATCGGCGTGGATGTGGTGGGAGTGTTAAAGCAGACCGCTAACTTCACCATCGGCGCGTTCGTTACGGCATTCAATGAGCTGAAGTTTGTCTGGGATGGCTTTGGCAGCATGATGGGGTCTGCTGTAATTGGTGGTGTGAATATTGCCATACGCGCCATAAACGGCCTAATTCAAGGCGCTATGAGCGGCATCGATGGGATGATTTCCCTCGTAAATAATATACCTGGTGTGGACATAGGGTTGTTGGGCGATAGCGTAGGCATAGGGGAGCTAGATAATCCTTATTCAAACAAGCTTTCTCTTGCGTATGAGGAGCTCAAGAAAGCCAATAATGCCGCGATGAGTAAGGATTACGTGGGCGGCCTGTGGGAGGGAATAAAGGGGTTAAGTGCGGCACCGTCCTCAGTTCTTCCGCCAGAGGCTCTACCCAATCCAAAGGCACCTGGCGGCAAGGCTGCTATTGACGAGGGGCAGCGGCTCATCAATCAAATGAAAGAGCGTATAGCTTTGCTCGGGAAAGAGACAGAGTACGAGCAGCTGTTAGCAAGGATCGGCGTAGGATCTATTAAGTTTAAAAAGGACGGGCAGCGGGAAATTGCGCTAGACCTAGCGAAAACGTTAGACCTTCGGGCAGCGGAGATTGAGCAAGAGAAGACCCTAAAAGAACTGCGAGAGCAGCAATCTGTCACTCAGCGGCAGTTTATGCGTGAGCTGGAGGCGCTCGGGCAGGGCGATTGGGAGAGAAGCCTTAACAGTGCGCTAGCTCGCACAGAAGATAAGTATCAGCAGCTTATCCAGAATAGGCGCAACTCCCCAATGGGCTTGAGCGACGCACAGTTGTCTGCAATCGAGCGCTCTCTGCAAAAAGAGCTTGGGGTGGTGCGAAAGCACTACGCTGAGTTGAAGTCTGAGCAGAGCAATTGGCAGCTCGGAGCCAAGGATGCCTTGATTAACTATAGGGACGACGCTGCGAATGTATATGAGTCCTTGGGCTCATTAGCAACCAATATGTTTAAGGGCATGGAGGATGCGCTAGTTGGTTTCGTGAAGAGTGGGAAGCTAAGCTTTAAGGACTTAGCCGACAGCATCATTTCCGACATGATGCGGATGATGATTCAGCAGTCGGTTACAGGCCCGCTGGCAGGCGCCTTAAGTGCAGGGATTGGCGCTTTGATAGGGGGCATTGGTGGCGGCTCAGGGAATTTGTCTGGGACAAACTTAGCTGGTGCTAGCTGGGGGGCGTCTTATGCGCTACAAGGCTCCGCCTCTCAGGAGCTTGCTGGGATAGGGACGCTCAATTTTTCCAGCGGGGGATTTACTGGCAACGGGGGGCGTTATGAGCCTGCAGGTGTAGTTCATAAAGGTGAGGGCGTTCTGAATCAGGATGAGATTCGCGCTATAGGCGGTGAGGCCGGATTTAATGCTTTAAGACGATCTATCCGGAGACCTGGAAACTCTTTGGGAGGAATGGGTGGGTTACCTCGATCGGCCCCTTCGGTTTTGTCCGCTGGCCAGCGTCAGCAGCCTAGCGTGATCATTAATTCGACAGTTAACGCATCGCCAGGAACAGACGTGGCCGCTCTGAGCGCGACACTGGATGATCGTGACGCACAGCTAAGGTATGAGATTCTTGAGGATTTACGCAGGGGTAGGGTAGAAGTTTAACGTTAACGCCGTTTATGCGGCTTTTTTCTTTGGTTTTTTATGAAAGTTAAAGCCTGGCCAACTGGCATTGCTCCCGCTTCGGTTGATATTGGCCTGCAGCAAGACGTGCAGGTGACGCGCTCACGCTCAGGAAAGCACTCATCATTTGAAATGCCTGGGGCCTCATGGGTGATGACATTAACATTTCCAAATTCGGCGGAGTGGCTGAGTAGGCCAAAGGTGGAGGCACTGATTACCAGCCTTAGAGGGGGGGCCAATCGTTTGTCTGCCCCCCATTTTGGGCGGCCAATCCCCAACGGCACGCTGCGAGGAGCCCCAAGGCTTGATGCAGCCGTTCAGCCAGGGGCAGGGCAACTGCGCTTAAAGGATTGCAATGGGGCGTTGCGCGCGGGGGACTTCATTGGGCTTGGAGGGCAACTGCTTATGATTGAAGAAGATGCCGCCCCAACCGCAGGGAAAATGACCGTTAGTGTGAATCCTGCGGTGCGGGTTACAAGTGCAATAAATTCGCCAGTCATTTGGGATCGACCTCATATTTTATGGATTCTGCGCGATAAGGAAGGCGTTAAGTTTCCGTATCGACCGGGGCGCATGCGCCCTAGCTTTGCGATTGAGTTAGTTGAGGACTGGGTATGAGTCGAGGATTGAGTACTGCACAGCGTGCAGCAGCTATAGCGCCGCACAGGATGGCAATCGCGCTGGTAGAGATGCATTTCAAAGCAGGCCTGCTTTCGCTTGCTTTATCTCCGTGGGATGTAGTACATGCAGGGCTAACTTACCAGCGAACCGGCCAACTGTTAAAGATTGAGGCTGCTCATGAATCATCAAAATCATTTGAAGGCATACGAATGACGATGAGCGGGCTTGACACAACGATCATGACTCTGGCGGCTGATGAACCTTACCGCGGGCGTCTTATTCGTATTCTTAAGGCATTTGTAGATCCAGATAGCGGTGAGTTGATCGGGACTCCAGTAGTTCAGTTCGTTGGACGAATCCGAAGCATGCCAATTCAAGAAACAAATGAAACCTGCACGGTATCTGTCCTTGCTGAGCATTACGAAGCAGAGCTTCAGCGTGCCGCACCACTGCGTCTAAATAACGCTGATCAGCAGCGTTTTTACCCGGGAGATAAAGGTGCTGAGTATGCGGATCAACTCGAAGATAAGGCGGTTGTATGGCCGGCGCGCGAGGCGTTAATGAAATGATAATTAGATATAACGATTGGCCTGAAAGATTGGCCGCCTTTATTGAAACCCGCCGTGAGCGGGTTTTTTCTTGGGGCTCGAATGACTGTGCTTTATTTGCTGCGGATGCAGTACTTGAAATGACGGGCGTGGATCTAGCGCGAACGCTTCGGGGCTACCGCTCCGCGCGTGGCGCTGCCAATCGAGTGGCGAAAGCGGGCGGTATGCGTTGCTTAGCGAAGGGGTTGAAGGAAAAGCATCCCGGACTTGCTCAGCGCGGTGATATTGCTCTTGTGGATCTCGATGGACGAGAAACGTTCGGCGTTGTGGTGGGGAATGGGAGTTGGTGTGCGCCCGGTATGCGAGGGCTGGTATTTAGGCCCATGTCAGAAGTAGATACGGTTTTTGAGGTGTAGATATGCCTGCAGCAGTTCCGGTTATTGCAGCAGCCCTTACTAAGGCGGCAATAATAAAGTTTGTGGCGACGGTGGCCATCTCGTTAGCCCTTGGAGCGTATCAGCAAAGTCGCTCACGCAAGAAGGCGCGTGAGGCGGAGCGTGCGCAGCGTGATGCTTATAACGCCAGCTTAAAAGATCGTCATATTACAGTGCGGTCGGGCGTTTCAACGCGTAAGTACGTGTTAGGTACTATCCGAGTGGGCGGGACGCTGATGCATATTGAGTCAAACGGGCATCACAATACTGCCTTGGATTCTGTGCTTGCGCTTGCCTCCAATAAATGTGAATTAACTGGCTACTACATTGGCGATGACTATGTTCCTGCCGTCCAGTTTCCCGGTGACAAATGGGGAAAGCGGAAGCAGACAGACAAGACCGAAAGGTTTAATGTGCAGCCGGGCGCCCATTCCGCCACTGTTGACCTGGGTGCGCAGATCGTTCCAGGAAGTGTCAGACTTGTGGGCTGGTACGATCCGGACTCTTGGGTGCACCTTAGTGAGCCCAGGGTTACTGGCTCGGTCGTCGAGTTTGATTATGATGCAAGCGGGCATGGACGCATCACGATAACTTATAAGACATACGAGGCCGAGAAAATTCGCGCTATCTTTAAAGATGGCGATCCTGATCAAGAGGGGTCTGACTGGGGTGATGTGGCGACGCCGCTATGGACCGCAGGTCATCGCCTACGAGGTGTGGCGCATTTGCGCGTGCTTAATCTTTGGGATGAGGATTTATATCACGCTGGCGCACCCCAGATGAGCGCTGTATTGCGCGGTGGGTGGGTGGGCCGCCATCGTTTTTTTGACCCGCGCACCAATACCTATCCAGTGCACACAACTAACCCTGCTTTGCTGTCGGCGTGGTGGATGACCATGCCTCGAGCACTTGGAGGCATGGGTATCCCTGATTCGTGGATTGACTGGCCATGCGTATCTATTGCTGCGAATATTTGTGATGAGCAGATACGTGTGCGCACACTGGACGGGCAGGGGTATGAGAGTATTAAGCGCTATGAGTGCCACACGCTTATAGATACAGGCAATCCACCGGTAGAAAATCTAAATATCATTCTGTCATCGATGGCGGGCGAGTACGTATTCACCGCTGGTATGTATCGTATATTCGCGGGAGCCTTTCGCACAGCCACCGTAACGATTACTGATGATGATGTTGTCGGCGATAAAGATATTGCGATGGACAAGTCTGGGCAAGATGATGCTCCGGCAAATATTGTCACATCAACATTTATCAATGCTTCGCGAAACTGGCTAGAGTCAAGCCCTCGGCCTATTAAAAATGATGCGTATTTAACGCTAGATGGCGCAGAGTCTCCACTTGATCTGCCGCTGCCAGCCACGACAGATGAGCGTCAAGCTGCTTATTTGATGGGTGTTGCACTGGAATCGGCGCGCCCAGCGTTTGCCGGGAGAATAAGCGTTTTGGGTATCGGTGAGGATATTGCTGTACTAGATACTGTGCAGCTTAATTTATCAAATCGTCCCCAATATGCTGGGCGTACGTTTCAAGTTATTAATCGCATTGATAACTGGGACGGGACGTTCGAGCTGACACTGCAGGAGACGCGCGCAAATGTATGGGCATTAGATCCCGATACATTCTTGCCTTCTGACCCGACACCCACTCCAGATAACAGCTATTTATGGAATATTGCGCCGATTGTTGGGTTTACTGTATCACCCCAAAAACCCCAGGCGCTAGCCGATGGCGTGGCGGTTGTTCGTGTTGACTTAAGCTGGGGGCCTCATCAGCAGCCCTATGTTTTACAAGGCGGGCGAATCGAAACACGCTATCGAGCCCCTGGTGATGAATGGATTTGGAACCCTCCGGTGCCTGGCGATGCAACGGGTACATCATTCACTGCCACCCTGATTGACGGCGTTACTTATCAGTATCAGGCTCGGGCGGTTAGCGGCACTGGTGCCACATCTAACTGGACTGATGGCTGGAATGAGTACGATGGGATGGTCGAAGCGCCGCCAGCGCTCACAGGTTTATCAACCGAGAGCATTCTTGCTGGCATCAATATTTCGTGGACATTTCCCGGCACAAAGAATGCACTTCGCCATACGCAGATTCGGTACGGCATAGGCAGCGAGTTTGATAGTTCAATAAAGTTAGGAGACTACGCTTGGCCAACAGATAGTGCGTCGCTGCTTAATTTGGCGGCAGGCGCTGAGTTGTGGTTTTGGGGCCGTCTTGTAGATGAAAACGGCACGCCAAGTCCATGGCATCCTGCTGAAAACAAGCCAGGTATTCGCGGGCAAGCAAGTGCTGATGTGGGGCTGATTCTTGACGGGTTAACGCAAGAAATCGTTGGTAGTGCGCTCGGTCAGCAACTGATGGGCAATATTCGAGATATACCGAATATCCGTGATACTGTTGACTCCGCTTTGGCTGAAACTGGCTTGCAAGCCCAAAAGATCGCGGACAATGCGCAGGCTATTGCTAAAGAGGTAATCGATCGAGGCACGGCGGTCGCTGCTGAGGCTCAGGCTCGCATTGACGGGCAGGTTGTTGCTGCGCAGGCGTTAGCCGATGGATTGACTGCCGAGGCTCAAGCCCGCGGTGCGGCTATTACTACGGAGAAAACGGAACGTCAGGCAGCGGACGCATCTTTAGCGGGCCAAATCAATACTGTTACGGCAGCAGTGGGGGATAATGCCGCGGCTATTCGTGCAGAAGAGCTGGCTCGGGCCTCGGGTGATAGTGCTGAGGCGAACGCACGCCAAACGCTTGCTGTGCAAGTGCGCGGCGACTACTCGGGTTCCGATGTTAATCAAGTTAGCACTGGTTTGATTGGCGGTTTAAAGCGCGTGGTTGCTGGCAATCACGAGTCTGTTGTGCAGCAAATGTCGCAGTTACAGGCAGGCATCGGCGAGCAGTTCGACTACGCGAAGATGTGGTACTGGGAGGGTGTTCGAGAGGGGTGGAGCAGTGGCACGATTGTTGATGGTAGCTGGCTCAGGCCGGCGGACAGTATAGGTTATGTGGTCTCACCTCGTGGTTTAAACGTGAACGGCGCTGAGTACTCGCAGGTGCGCTTGCGTCTTAAGAAAGTGGGGAGCCCTGCGTGGGCCCCGATTGTCGGGCTTTACGCGTCGGACGCTACAGGATCCAACTACACCATGCACGTTCCGGCTCAGCCAGATTGGGATGAGAATGGCATTGGTGTCATCGTGTTTACTCACACACACCAAGGTGTTATCGACGGCATTATTCTGCGTGGCGCGACACCCGGCACGTTAAACGCCGATAATTATTACGCTTTTGACTGGTTTGCTATTGGCCGTCCTGCGCCTGGCGCTTCGACTGCGGCGTTAAATAATGAGGCTAAGCTACGTGCTACGGCTGATATTGCAGAGGCTACAAGTCGTGAGACATTGAGCGTCAAACTCACCGGCAAAGCAGATCCCACCAGCGTCACGCTGCCTAACGTTACCTCAGGGCTGATCTTTGATGAGCGGCAAGCGCGTGTTTCGGGCGACGAAGCAGCGATGACGGAAATTACTGGCCTTAAGGCTAGGATGCCGGCCGGTACCGGTAAAGTAGCGACGGAAGCCAGCGTTACGACTGAAGCACAAGCACGGGCAACGGCGGATGCTGCTCTTGCAAACCGAGCGACGGCGTTAGAAAGCCGTATGCCTACAGGTAATGGGAAGCTTGCTACTGCTGATGCCGTTTCTGCACTCGATACACGTGTAGAGCAAACTGAAAGCAAGCAAACAAGCACGGCTAGCGATGTTACTCAGCTAAAAACTAGCGTAACAACGGCTCAGAATACTGCTAATAGTGCTCAAACTGCAGCTAACGCAGCTCAGTCTACTGCTGCCGCCGCTCAGACGGCGGCGCAGGCAGTAAGCGATAAAGCTGACGGAAAAGGCGAGGTGATCTACGGCAGTACTGTGCCGGCGGCGGCTAAGCGTTTGACCCAAAACCTGTGGATTGACACGACCGGCAATGCGAATACGCCTAAACGCTGGAATGGCACGGCGTGGGTCGCAGTGACTGACAAAGTAGCCACTGACGCGGTTGCTGCAGCTGCTCAGGCTAAGACCGCAGCAGATACCGCTAAAGCTGCTGCGGATGCGGCTCAGCAAACAGCGAATCAAAAAGCGGATGCTTCTGCGCTAAGCGCAACCAATGCTCGCGTAACAACAGCAGAAGGAAAGCTGACGTCGGCAGGTGAAAGCATTACCCGTTTAGACAACAGCATTGCTAGTCTTGCTGGTGCTGCCGGAAACTTACTTAAAAACAGTAATCGTGAAATTGTACGTCCCACGTCAAATTACAAAATAGGAGAATATCGCGCAGATAAGGCGCTCGAAGTTGGCAAAACGTACACGCTCGTCGCTTGCATAACGCATGAGCCTGCGGCGGGCGATACAACATCCTCTGTTGGAGCATGGACAGGTAGCGGGTCGCAGTCTATTGCAACGAATCTCGTAAAGAACGCTGTTAAGAAAGTAGTTGCGCACAAGTTTGTGCGCAATAGTCTGAGCCCGACGGCGCCGACTATAGAGTTTTATTACTATCCGAATACCGTAAAAACCGGTACCGCTACTATTCATTGGGCCTGCTTGTATGACGGTGATGTAGTCCCACCGCTGGAGTGGCAGCCCAGTGACGTTGAAACCGTAGAAGCTATCGCTGCAAATGCAACTGCGATTCAGGCAGCAAGTACGAAAGTCGAGCAATTAGACGGCAAAGTAACAAGCCAGGGTACTTCGCTAACATCGCTGAGCAACACGATTAATCATCCGCAAACAGGTTTGCAGGCCACTGCTGACGCGCTGAATCAGACAAACACAAAGCTAGACGGTACTGAAAAAGCGGTCATCAATCAGCAAAGCATTTTGCAGGCTGGCTTGCGACAGTTGTACGCAGAAGAAGATGCTGAGCTCGATAAAGCGCTGGCCCTGTGGGATAGCTATGCTGCGATCGCAGAAACACGGCAAATAGTAGCGACTGAAGTCTCTTCGATGGCTGAGATTGTGGATATCGTGAAAACAAGCCTTGGAGGTAATAGCGCAGCAGTTCAGGAAACCTTGCAGGCACTAGTCGAGCTGGAAGGAAAAATGATCGCGCAGTGGGGTGTTAACGTTCAGCTTAATGTTGGGGGAGTGCCGTACATAGCCGGTACTAGTTTGGGTATCGTTAACGAAGGCGGTGTGACTCGCTCAGCGTTTAACGTGTTAGCCGACATGTTCAATGTCATGCATGACGTAAACGGGCAACCGAAAGCAGTGTTTTCGGTGCAAGGCGGGGCGGCAATATTTAACGCTGCTTTGATTGCCCAAGCGGCAATTAAGTCAGCACAAATTGAATCGTTAGATGCACTAAAGATTGAGTCTCAAAACTTGGCCACTGTGTTAGCGAATATTGTCACTGCTTATATTGACTCAGCACATATGAAAGAGGGGTCAATTAAGCGCTTGCATGTTGGCGTAGCAGAGATTGATACGCTAAGAATAGCGGGTAACTCTATTACGGTCACCGCTGTTGCTAGTGCCCCAGCGCAAATCACCACAGCGTCGTCGCGAAGCACGTCAGTAGGAATGTATTTACCAGCCGCAGCGAAAGCGGTAGTCACGGTAAACGTGTCGGACGTCTTCGGTAATAGTCAGTCTCTAAACTATCACAGTGTGATTAACACAGTGACCGGAGCAGAGATACTGAAATTCACTACATCCGGAGTTTTTTTCTCCCAAGCCGCCAATAACTATATTGTCCTAGGAGGGCAGTTTTCTGTAGTAATTGATATGCCTGCTGGCAACGTCGGCGTTAGATTAGTTCAGCCTAGGGTGGCTGATTCGTTTAGTGAGGTTTTTGTGCGTATAGAGTCCGCGATGAGGTAATTATGACTGACACAATATATACATTATTTAAAGACGGGCGAATGTGCCAGACGGTATTTGGCGACTTCAAGCATGTAATAGTGCCCACTCTTGCACTATGGGATGGCGAGAGTGTAATTGGTGAGTACGACAGGACTTGGTGGTTAGACGAAGGCACGCCTCGTAAGCGCCAGCCGTGCCCTGCAAAAGTTGACGGACTGTGGCTCCGCGGCGTACGCCTAGGCTCCACTATACATATAGAGGGGCAGCCGTACGAGTGCGCTGAGGGCGGCGATGTTGAGCTGTCGTTTCAGTACCCTGGAACTTACCAAGTTCGGGTAGAGCGGTGGCCCTATTTAGACGGAGTTTACGAAATTGAAAATATATCACAACCCGAATAACTACGCTGAGCGCCGCCGGCAGGAGTATCCCGACATCGGTGATCAGCTTGATGCCGTGTTCAAGCTAGCTCAGCACATGCGCGAGACCGGTCAAAAGCTACCGCCCGATGTGGGGAAGTGGGTAGACGAATGCGCAGCAGTTAAACAGAAGTATCCAGCCGCTAAATAAGCGGCTTTTTTATGGACGTTAGACATGGATATCAAACAGATTATCGAGCAAGTTTTTGCGACCAATATGGGCAATCGTATAACGCCTGAACTCGCCGCCGGCATGGTGCGTAGTATCGCTGTTGCTATTGCTGGCTCTATACAGCAAGCCGATGCTCAGGAGCCCATACAAGAGGCGCAGGAGGTGG
>NZ_JAPKND010000011.1 GCF_026344035.1 Alcaligenes endophyticus | reverse complement strand
TATGATTACTATATTGTATTGTTTATGCATCTTGCTCAGGCCGTAATCCCCCCAAGTACGGCAATCACTGACAAATGCCTTGAGGGGCTGCCTAAGCAGCCCCTTTTTTTATCGCTGGCGCACCACTACTAGATTCTTCAGGTTTTAGGTCGCGCTCACCCCAAACTGTTCAGCTTCGGTAGATCCTGCCAAAGCCGTCGTTGAAGACTGCCCACCTTCGATTGCCTGTGTGACGGCATCAAAGTAACCTGTACCCACTTCACGCTGGTGTTTCACCGCGGTAAAGCCACGATCTGCTGCAGCAAACTCGCGCTCTTGCAATTCTACAAAAGCACTCATTTGGTTACGAGCGTAGCCGTGTGCTAAGTCGAACATACCATAGTTCAAAGCGTGGAAACCGGCTAATGTAATGAACTGATATTTATACCCCATTGCCCCTAACTCACGTTGGAATTTCGCAATAGTGGCATCATCTAGATTACGTTTCCAGTTAAAGGAAGGCGAACAGTTATAAGACAACATTTTGCCTGGAAACTGACGATGGATCGCCTCTGCAAATTTACGTGCGTACTCTAGATCAGGTGTAGCCGTTTCACACCAGATTAAATCAGCATACGGTGCATAGGCCAAGCCACGCGAAATCGCTTGGTCAATACCTGCTCGTGTGCGGAAGAAACCTTCGACTGTACGCTCACCGGTAATGAAGGGGCGATCATTTTCATCAACATCACTGGTAATCAAGTCTGCCGCATCGGCATCGGTACGAGCCAGTAAAATGGTGGGCACATCCAAGACATCAGAAGCTAAACGGGCCGCCACCAATTTGGAAATAGCATCACGGGTGGGTACCAATACCTTGCCACCTAGATGGCCACACTTTTTAACTGAAGCAAGTTGATCTTCGAAATGCACACCGGAAGCACCTGCGACGATCATAGCCTTCATTAGCTCAAATGCGTTTAACACACCGCCAAAACCCGCTTCAGCATCGGCCACAATAGGAGCGAAATACTCAATGTGGTCCTTATCGCCCGGATTCACCCCCTCCATCCATTGAATTTGATCGCAACGCGATAAGGCGTTATTGATGCGGCGTACTACCTGAGGCACGGAATTGATTGGGTACAAGCTTTGATCAGGGTACATTTCCCCTGCCAAGTTTGCGTCGCCAGCCACTTGCCAACCGGATAAGTAAATAGCTTTTAGACCAGCTTTTACCTGTTGCATGGCTTGGTTGCCTGTTAAGGCGCCCAGCGAGTTGACGAATGGCTCTTCATGGAGCAGTTTCCATAGACGCTCTGCTCCACGCCGCGCCAAGGTATGCTCCTCGACCACCGAGCCACGCAGATTGACAACCTCTTCAGCGGTATAACCGCGTTTGATCCCTTGCCAGCGAGGATCTTCTGCCCAACGCTTCTGTAAAGAACGGATTTCATTTTCTCGTGTGCTCATCATTCACTCCAAGTTATGTTTAGCTATGGTTAGAACTGCGAATAAGATGACTACAGTTTATACAAATGCTGCATCGCAAAGATCACTTATGTCTTATATAAGACAAAATATCTTTCCGTTTAAAATCAAGCAACTAAAAATAGTTTTTCGAGATATGAAAAGCTATACTTCTTTATGAAAAATATTCTCACGCAACGCAGCAGTGACTTTTTACATACTAAAACCGCACTTCCACAATGTGGGATAATACGAAAAAATCCTTTAATTATTATCAGCCTTACTTATGACAAACGTTCCAACCAACTCTTTGCAACACTCACCGTTAGGGCAAGCTACCAATTACCCCAGCCGTTACCAACCCGAACTACTGTTTGGAATTCCCAGAGCTGATAATCGGGGGCACCTAACGATACCAACTAACTGGTTTGGCGCAGACATATGGAATGCTTATGAAATGTCGTGGCTAAATAGCAAAGGAAAGCCTGTAGTAGCTATCGGCCGCTTCGAAGTACCTTGGCACAGTCCACGCCTGATAGAGTCCAAGTCACTTAAGCTTTACCTCAACTCTTTCAATGAGGAAAAGATCGACAGCCCAGAAGAGCTCACCCAACGTATACAGCAGGACCTGTCAACTGTTGCAGGTGCATCTGTACAAGTGACCATACAAGCCTTGCAAAGCTTCAGAGCACACCCCATTGACTCGCTCTCCGGCACACTGATTGATGAGCTAGATGTAGAAATTGAGCATTACACTCCGCAAGAAAATTTGCTAAAGGTAGTACCGGATGCCAGCCTAGTCAGTGAAACACTACGATCAGATCTGCTCAAATCTAATTGTCTGGTTACTAATCAGCCAGATTGGGGCAGCGTACAAATACAATACATCGGCCCACAAATTGATCACTCTTCCTTATTGGCCTATATCGTGTCACTACGCCACCACAATGAGTTCCATGAGCACTGTGTAGAGCGCTTATATAATGACATCTGGCAAAGTTGCCAACCAGAAAAGCTATTTGTTTATGCACGCTATACCCGCCGTGGTGGATTAGACATTAATCCGTGGCGGGCTAACTATGCGGCTACCCCTATGGAGCCACGCCTAGCGCGTCAATAAGTCTCTTTATTGCTGCGCTCGATCCCTCCCGTGTACGTAGGCCATACCAGACTAAACGGGATAGAAAAATTGTTATTATTCATTAAAAAAGCCTGAACTCTTTTGAAAACCAAAGAGTTCAGGCCAACTACGGAAAACTGCAATTCTAAAGATGCCGTAGCGCTACTATTAACAAAAGATGTTAAGCGCGCGCTTCACAATCGGGTTGGCTACAGGAACCGTACAACACCATGGTGTGATCAGACAACTCAAAACCTAAAGACTGAGCTATTTTCTCTTTGCGTTGCTCTACATCATTATTGAAGAACTCACGTATGTGACCACAGTCTAGGCACACTAAATGATCATGATGACGCCCATCGTCAAGCTCATAAAATGCACGTCCTGATTGTAGATGCGCTTGTTTTAATAGGCCTGCATCTTCCAGTTGAGTCAATACGCGATACACCGTAGCCAAACCAATATCTACCTCTTTGGCTAGCAACTCACGATAGACCTCTTCAGCACTCATGTGCCGTTGTTCGCTTTCTTGAAAAAGGGTTAACACCCGCAAACGTGGCAAGGTCGCTTTCAACCCTGCTCGCTTGAGTATATCCAAGCCGCTCATGTCGTTCTCCTTGAAATGGATGACGCGCCAGATCACCTCGCACAAAAGGCAAGACGACTTATTTGGCATAAAGGGGAATCGCTTTTACAACAGATATATCTGACAACAAACACATCATACTGCCGGCTGTGACATGGAGCACTCATGATGAACCTACACAAGCACAGACCCAAGCTACCCCTATCTTACCGTGTCCTAGCGCATAGTCCAACACTAGCCCTAAGCGTTGGCAGCAATATACCAAGCAAAACAATTAGTTAGTTTAACGATCAAGCTTATTTAAGCGCTCGCTGACGCAAAACAATAGCAACATATAAGGCAAGACCTGCAGCTACCCAATAAGCTAGGCCGGCCCCGAACCAAGGCACTTGGCGCCATCCAGCATCGATAAACAAACCAAAGAACAAAGGCGACATGGATGAGCCTACATCCATTCCTGAGTACACCAGGCCGTATACAGTTCCCGTTGCCCCCTTGGGAGTTGCTTTACGAATTAATAAGTCGCGAGAAGGCGAAGAGACACCCGAGCAAAGGCCTGCTAAAGCTACCAGCACCAATGCCCAACGAGCACTTAACCATCCTGTTCCCAAGACCGCAAGAATAATGCCTGCAATGACTAAGGAAATAAAGACCACTAGCTCTGCCCGAGGATTATGGGAGGCGATGAAGCCCCCTAGGATCATGCCACCTGCCGCCGCTAACATATAAGAAGACAAGGCTGTACCAGCCCTTAACTCATCTACTCCGTAGGTTTGGCTTAATAACGGAATGGTGTAATTTTGTACGACAGCAACAGCGGCAGTGGCAAAAGCAAAAAATAGAAAGGCGCCCCACAGCGTGGACTGACTCAATAATGTTTTTAGAGTATCGAGTATGGTGGCGGAAGCCAAGCTTTGCTCCGCATTAGAGTTTGTTTCAGAAGCTGTAGTACCCCGCAAATAGGCAGCATTGCCCCAAACTAACGCTAACACTAAGGCGATCAAACCAGCGACTGCATACACCGCAACTCGCCACCCAAACAGACTGCTCAAGCCTGTAACAAACACGGGAGTTAACGCCCAGCCTAAATTGCCGGTAAAGCCATGTGCACTAAACGCATGTCCCAAGCGTTGGGGGCTAACGCGATGATTCAATATATAGTAATCAACGGGATGAAAAATGGCATTACCTATACCACCAATCAGCGCCGCTAGGACTAATATCCAGTATGAATTGGCTGAGGCTATCAGTAAGGCTGCCAGTACAAAGCAAGCTAAGCCAAATTTTAAAACCGGCACAGCCCCGATACGGTCGACTAGGAAACCGGAGGAAGCCTGCCCGATACACGAGACGAGATAAAACAGGGTGACCAAAGTAGCCAAGCTAACAAAGTCGTACCCAAACTGACGATTCAAAGCGATATACAGGGTAGGCAGCAGCAACTGAAAAAAGTGCGAACTTGCATGTGCAATGCCCACCACGGTAATAACACGCCAGTCTTGTTGTCGCTGAGTCCCTGCTAAGGCATACGGTATAGATGTGTCAGACATACTTGCTCATCATTGTTTTTTCTTAATTTCAGGCCAAGCTTTCTGCAGGTAATAACACATAGACCAAACGGTTAGCACAGCTGCTACGACGATGAGCACTTGACCAATCAAACGTATCGGTAAGCCGTTCCAAGAGTGCCAATACAATAAGCAAGGTATAGCGACCATTTGAGCGGCCGTTTTAAACTTACCTAAGCGATGCACCGCAACACTGGCGCTAGCACCAATTTTTGCCATCCATTCACGCAAAGCTGAAATAGTGATTTCACGTCCAATGATCACCAGCGCAATAAAAGCGTCCACCCGATTTAAGTCCAGCAGCACCAATAAAGCTGCACCGACCATTAACTTGTCGGCTACCGGATCCAAAAATGCACCAAATGAGGACGTTTGATTCCAACGACGCGCTAGCCAACCATCGAACCAATCAGTGAGAGCGGCAATGACGAACACTATCGCTGCCCAAGTGTCGCGCTCTAGGGGCGTTAGCCAACTGTCAGGCACGTAATACAATGCCACGATTAAGGGAATCATGACTATGCGTAGCCACGTTAAAGCGATAGGTATATTAAAAGGCATAATTTCGATACTAACCTAAAAGCAGACGATCAAACGGCCAGCCTAACGTAAAGCAAAATAAATACGCTCAGCCAAGTCCTGAGATATTCCTTCAACCGTGCTTAAATCGTCAATGCTGGCGTCCGCCACACCACTGAATCCACCAAACCTAGCCAACAACTTTTGCCTGCGTTTGGCCCCCACCCCTACGATACCCTCAAGGCGAGAAACATTCCTTGTTTTCGCACGCTGAGCCCGCATACCTGTAATAGCAAAGCGGTGTGCTTCATCACGTATCTGTGCAATTAACATTAGGGCCGCAGACTCTATACCTAAGGCCTTAGCAGGCCTGCCATCGGCAAAGAGTATGGTTTCCAACCCCACCTTGCGTTTATCTCCTTTCGCTACCCCGACCAAACAACCCACGTCTAAGCCCAGCTCTGCAAACACCTGTCTAGCGACCTCGACCTGCCCTTTCCCCCCATCAACCAACACTAAGTCGGGCATGGCGCCCAAACCTTCTGCCACACGGGAATAACGGCGAGTAAGCACCTGTCTCATTGCAGCATAATCATCCCCGGGAGTAATACCAGCAATGTTGTAACGACGATACAGTGCATTTTGCATTGCATGGTTTTTATACACTACACAGGCAGCCTGCGTGGCCTCCCCTGCTGTGTGACTAATGTCGAAACACTCTATATGGAGGGCATCTAAAGCTTGCTCATCCAGCTCTAACTGCAACACCTCCGCCAAAGCTTGAGTGCGATCAGCACGTGCAGTGGACTCACTTAAGACGCGGCTCAAGGCTAAGTCTGCATTCCGCTGGGCTTGCTCTAACCACGTTTTATGGATCCCTTGAGGACGTATTAAAACTCGGCTTTTGGTATTGTGCTGCTGCGCTAAGAGTTTCAGCAAATCAGCGTCAGGTAAAGCATGTGAACACACCAGCAAGGGAGGCAGCATACGCTCGAGGTAGTGCTGCGTAACAAAAGCAGCGAGCACATCCGCTGCCTCGTCACCCTGGACTTGGGTGGGGAAAAAAGCACGGTCGCCTAGGTGGCGGCCACCTCGCACCATAGCCAAATTCACACAGTAACGCCCCCCCGCATGACTCAGAGCAATAATATCAACATCATCATTGCCTGTTTGCTCCATGCTTTGTTGCTGCAATACTGCCGAGAGCGCTTTCATTTGATCACGTAAGGTGGCGGCTTTTTCGAAAGCCAGCTCCTCAGAGGCCTGCATCATGCGCGCTTCTAACTCATTCAATATTTCGCTGGTGTGCCCCTCAAGAAAACGTATCGCTCGGCTTACATCCGCTTGGTAACTATCTAGGGTGATGGTGCCCACACAGGGCGCAGAACAGCGCCCTATTTGATGCAACAAGCATGGACGAGTGCGGTTGGCGTAAACGCTGTCTTCACAGGTACGCAATAAAAAAATGCGCTGCAAAATCTGTATGGTTTCGCGCACGGCCCACGCGTTAGGATAAGGCCCAAAAAAATGGCCGGGGCCATTCGTACTGCCTCGGTAATAGGCAATACGAGCCGCCTCATGTGCGCTGATTTGAAGATAAGGATAGGACTTATCATCGCGGAACAAAATATTGTATCGCGGCTTAAGTCGTTTAATAAGGTTGTTTTCCAACAGCAAAGCCTCGGCTTCGCTACGGGTAATCGTCACCTCTATCTTGGCAACGCGTGCCACCATGTGCGCAATACGAGGGCTGCTAAGATTTTTTTGAAAATAAGAGCTCACACGACGTTTTAAGTCGCGTGCTTTACCCACGTACAGCACGTCACCTTGAGCATCAAGGTGACGATAAACCCCCGGCAATGCTGGCAGTTCAGCTAGAAACGATTTGAGATTGAAGTCCTCGGGCATACTGGTAGTGCTCATCGGCTTGCAAAGTATCCCAGTCCAACGCAACTTGGCTAGGCATCAAACGATAAAAACGCTCGGCGAACTCCGGCGGCTGTTGGTAGTCCAGCACGGCAAGGAGTTCATCGGCCAAGTCTGGGCGATTACACACCAAAACCATATCACACCCTGCACTCAAAGCGGCTTGAGCGCGCTGAATGATATTGCCAGCCACCGAGGCCCCTTCCATAGTCAGGTCATCTGAAAAGATCAAACCATTGTACGCCAAGGCTTTGCGTAATACTCGCTGCAACCAGAACTCCGAAAAGCCTGCCGGCTTGTCATCTACTTTAGGATAAATAACATGAGCGGGCATGACCGCTGGCAACAATAAAGGCCCCAACCAACCATAGGGAGCGGCATCTTCATCGATAATCTCTTGCAAGCTACGTTCATCTACGGGAATTTCGTGATGCGAGTCTGCCTCTACAGCGCCATGACCAGGGAAGTGCTTACCACAAGCGGCCATGCCCGCTTTCTGTAATCCACGTATTAGACCCTCAGCTAACATCGCCACTGCACGCGGGGAACGATGAAACGAACGATCACCAATGACGTGACTTACCCCGTAGTCTAGATCTAATACAGGAGTAAAACTAAGATCGACCCCACAAGCGCGTAACTCGGCCGCTAACACATAGCCGGTTTCAACCGCAACCTGTACCGCTTTAGTGGCATCCTTCATCCACAACTCACCCAGTTTTCGCATGGCGGGTAAAGTCGTAAAGCCATCATCGCGAAAACGCTGAACACGACCTCCTTCGTGATCAACGGCAATAATAATATCGCTGCGCAGAGCACGTACCTGCGCGCACAATTGGCTAAGCTGCTGGCGACTTTCAAAGTTACGAGCGAATAAAATTAAGCCGCCAGTTAAGGGATGCTGCAAACGCGCACGTTCGGCCTCGGTCAGCGTATAACCTTGAATGTCTACCATCACAGGCCCTGGGGCCACTGAGGCAGATGAAGTATGTTCTGTCATGTGAGTCTCAATATAAAAGGCAGTATTAAGTGGCTGAGCGAGCTTGTACTATCACAAAGGCCATTGCCATATCAGTTTCATCGGTCAAAGAAATTAGTGCCTCACCGTAGCGAGCTTCATACCATGTTTTTAAATCGCCAGACAGCACCACCATGGGGCGCCCACTGGGTGCATTTAAGGTTTGCATACGAGACCACGCCATAGGCATACGCATCCCCAGCCCAATTGCCTTGGAAAAGGCTTCTTTGGCAGCAAACCGCATGGCCACATAACGTACCCCACGCTGGGGGTCACGTTGACTACGACGAGCATAAATCACCTGTTCTTGCTCTCCCAATATACGCTGTACAAAGCGCTGTCCATGACGTGCTAACGCCTGCTCAATACGTGCTATGCGTATGAGGTCAGTACCTATACCTGCAATGCCTGTCGGTGCTTGGTCAAACATACTCTCACTCGTGCTCACTCATATTCCTAAAGCGTAGTGCCGCGACTATTGCCACATTTTTATGAAATCCTAACGCCCTTTAAAAAAGGGCGGGCGTTTCTCCATAAATGCATTCACGCCTTCTCGGTAATCTTCACTGGCTCCTAGCTCGCGCATCAGATCACGCTCAAGGTCCAACTGCTGCGCCAAGGTGTGATGCCAACTTTGCTCCATGGCCAGTTTGGTATATGCCAAGCCTTTAGTGGGTGCCACGGCTAAGCCTTGCACTAATTCCTCGAGGTGAGCAGCATACAGCTCGTCAGGCACTGACTCCCAAATCAAGCCCCATTGTGCGGCTTGATCTGCACTGAGCTTATTGCCCAGCATGGCTAAACCCCGTGCTCGAGCGGGCCCTATTAAGCGTGGCAAGATATATGTGCCACCGGTATCGGGTAGCAGCCCTAGGCGACAAAACGGCAAAACAAAACTAGCAGACTGCTTTGCTACCACAATATCGCCCGCCAACGCTAAGCTAGCGCCGGCCCCAGCCGCCACTCCATTTACCCCTACGACCACGGGCATAGGCAAAGCGCGCAAACGACGCACTAAAGGACCATAGTATTTTTCTACGCTTAGTCCCAAATCTACAGGCGGCGCATCCGGCGCCACCTTGCGCTCAGACAAGTCTTGGCCAGCACAAAAGGCTCGGCCGTTACCCGTTAGGAGCAACACCCTAGCGCCCTGCTGCTCTAGCTCCGTTAAAGACTGTGCCAATTGCTGGTGCATCGGTACGGTGAAGCTATTTAACTTGTCGGGGCGATTCAAAGTGATGCGAGCCACCCCATGCTCTACACTAAATTGTATACATTGTTCCATGCTCCCCTTCCTGCCAGTAATTGGTTTCTTGTTATTTTGCCCTCAGCACCTCTTTAGCACCGCAGCAAACCTTCACATCGTTACAGCACTGAGCGCTTCCCTTTTGCTCGGATACTTTGCACCCTGAGCAAAAAGGAGAGCAACATTCATTTAAAGCTGAATAAAGTGTTCGCGATAATGTTTAAGTTCCTCGATGGACTCATATATATCGGCCAACGCTTCATGCTTGCTATGCTTCACAAAACTTTTCACCACCTCAGGTTTCCAGCGTGCGGCCAGCTCTTTGAGCGTGCTGACGTCCAGATTACGATAATGAAAAAAAGATTCTAGGCGTGGCATATAGCGATACATAAACCGCCTGTCTTGGCTAATTGTGTTACCACACAAGGGGGACTTACCCGCAGGCAGGTGCTCTTTTAAAAAATCCAGTAAGATGTCCTCTGCCTGCGCCTCGGTTAGCGTGGACGCCTTCACTTTATCAATCAAACCGCTACGCCCATGGGTGCCCTTATTCCACGCATCCATGCCATCTAGCAATTTATCACTTTGATGGATAACGAGTACAGGGCCTTCCGCAACTAAGCTCAGGTCAGCTTCGGTAACCACAACGGCCACTTCTATGATGCGCTCTTTATCTGGATCTAGCCCCGTCATTTCCATATCGAGCCATACCAGACGTTGTGTGTGAACCGCCATATAATCATTCCTTAAAACATTTATTTTCGCACATGCCTTGGATGACATGCTGACACTATTGTTTCTGATCTTTCTACTGACCGATATTAGCTTGCGTTTTTGGCTAGCTTGGCGTCAAACGCGTTATGTACATCAGCATAAAGATCAAGTACCCCAAGAGTTTGCGCATCGCATCTCATTAAGTAGCCATCAACGTGCGGCACGCTACACCATCGCGCGCACCCGTTTAGGGGCCTGCGAACGGCTTGCCGAAACCATACTACTACTGTTGCTCACGCTCTGTGGTGGGTTAGAAGTCTTAGACTGGTTGATAGGACTTATGGTTGATAATGAAATGTGGCGCCAGCTTAGCCTGATCGGAGCCGTTTTGGCAATCATGGGTTTGGCTGGCCTCCCATTTAGTCTGTACCGAAAATTTGTCCTTGAGGCACGCTTTGGCTTTAACCGGATGACCTTAAAGCTCTATTTTACGGATTTACTAAAAGTTATCATTATCAGCATGCTGCTCGGTACACCTATCTGCGCATTCATACTATGGGCTATGGGTAGTTTAGGCACGTCTTGGCCCATCTATGCCTGGCTGTGTTGGGCGACGTTCAACCTTCTTATGCTGTGGCTCTTCCCCAGCGTTATCGCACCCTTATTTAATAAGTTTGCGCCCTTAGAGGACCAAGAGTTACGTCAGCGTATCAACGACTTATCCGAGCGTTGCGGGTTTCACACCAGTGGCTTGTACGTAATGGACGGATCGCGTCGATCAGCTCATGGCAATGCTTATTTCACCGGTTTTGGCCGCACGAAACGTATCGTTTTCTTTGATACTCTATTGGCCAAATTGCGAGCCAGTGAAATCGAAGCTGTATTGGCTCACGAACTGGGGCACTTCAAACATAAGCACATACTGACTCGTCTTGTTTTTAGCTTACTATTTTCTTTTGTGCTTTTTCAGGTTCTAGGCTGGGCCGTCACGCAAGTCAGTTTCTTCACCCAACTGGGCGTCACGCCAAGAATAGGCTCCAGCAATGACGCCTTGGCACTCATCCTGTTTTTCTTAGTTGTCCCTACTTTTACCTTTTGGACTACGCCACTGAACAGTTACTTGTTGCGCCGCGCCGAATATCAAGCGGACTCTTTTGCCGCACAACACAGCTCGGGTGATGAGCTATGCTCCGCCTTAGTGAAACTCTATAACGATAATGCCGCCACCCTCACACCAGATCCAATCCACTCCGCCTATTACGACAGCCACCCCAGTGCCATCAAACGTCTACAATTCATACGAGCTATAGCATGACAACTTTCATTAAGGGCCGCGTCATTGCCACCCACGGCCGCCACTGCTTTGTGGAGCTGGAAGATGGTCGTAATATAAAATGTTTTCAACGCGGCAAACGCAGTGATGTCACTGTGGGTGATTACGTCCAGGTACAAGCACAAGGGCAAGATGAAGGATCTATAGAACGCATCGATGAGCGCCGCAACTTATTTTTTCGCTCGGACGAGTTTCGCAGCAAACAATTTGCTGCCAATATAGATCAACTGCTGATTGTTGTCGCTCCTGAGCCCGAATTCTCCGAAGACCTATTAGGGCGAGCCTTAACTGCTGCATGGGCGGCTTCCATTCAACCTTTCATTGTATTGAACAAAATAGATTTATCGACCCACCTAGAGCGAGCACGCACTAAGCTGGCACCTTTAGCCGCCTTAGGCGTTCCTATTCTTGAGCTGAGCGCTTTAGACATTAGCCATAGCGTGGCATTACTACAGCCCATGCTCAAGGAAAAAACCACTCTACTTTTAGGACAAAGTGGTATGGGAAAATCTACGCTACTGAATGCTTTAGTACCGGCTGCACAGGCACACACCCAAGAACACTCGCAGGCTTTAGGCACAGGTAGGCATACTACCACCAGCACACGCCTCTATCATGTACCAGGGATAACTGGATCAATTATCGACTCTCCGGGCTTCCAAGCTTTTGGCCTAAGCCATCTAGAGCTTGATGACATTACCCGTGGTTTCCCTGAATTTCACGCCGCCATGCAAAACTGCCGTTTTTACAATTGTACGCACCGACATGAGCCTGGCTGCGGCGTGCAACAGGCCCTACAGGCGGGACAGATCCATGACGAGCGTTATGCTTTATATCAACGCTTGCTCAGCGAGCATGAGCAAAAAGGTCGGCATTAAAATGGGTGAATTCAGCGCACTCGGCTTGTGTGACGAAATCAGGCTGCACTAACTGACGCCATGCCGCCGCTAAATAGTGATACATATTACGCACTAACACCGCGGTGGCTCCCCAGATAAAATAAGGCCCCCAAGGGATAGAAAAATACACACGTCGGCTACCATCACTGGCCCTAAACTGATGCAGTTGATGCTTTTGCGGATCCATCAGCACGTGCAAAGGAACTTCAAATATTTCCTCCACTTCACCTGGGTCAGCTTGGAGCTGAAAGCCATTCTGTAACTGCATAATGACTGGGCACATAGCAAACTGCGTGGTGGTTACAAAAATGGGGTGCTGTCCTAAATAATGCATAAACTCGGGCGCTATACCCACCTCTTCCTGAGCTTCACGCATCGCAGCGGCCGCTATGGATAGATCGCTTTGTTCAATACGCCCACCTGGAAAACTAATTTGCCCCGCGTGATTGTGCAAATGTAGAGCACGCCGAGTAAAGAGTACGCCAGGATTCTGAGCGGAGGGGGTAATAGCAATACAAACCGCAGCACGCACATTTTTTGATTTTGGTAAAAAATGCGGATAAAAACTATCTTTAAATAAAGAATCTACTTGCCAAGAAATCGGCTGGCGAAAAGCCTGCACAACAAAATCGGGCTCTAAGGCTTGCGAAGGCAAAGCAGGCAAATAAGGAACAGGAAGCAATGGCGCTTGACTGGGATCAAACCCCAGCGCTGCTACTTCTCTGAACGCATTAGATATAGTTGAATCGAGCATGGATTCCACAAAAAAAAGGCACCCGCTTGGGTGCCTTTGTCTTCGTCCTACGCTTCCAATTAGTTACCAGAGCGACGGACGAGCTTTTCTTTGATGCGAGCGGCTTTACCCGAGCGTTCACGCAGATAGTATAGTTTAGCACGACGTACGGCGCCACGGCGCTTAACTTCGATGCTAGCAATTTGTGGAGAATACAATTGGAATGTACGCTCAACGGCTTCGCCGGAAGAGATTTTACGTACAATAAAAGCTGAGTTTAATCCACGATTGCGGCGAGCAATAACAACACCTTCGTAGGCCTGTACACGTTTACGTGTACCTTCAACTACGTTCACGTTAACAACAACGGTGTCGCCAGGAGCAAAAGCAGGTATTTCTTTGCCTTCGCTAACACGTGCGATTTCTTCTTGTTCAAGAATAGCGATTAAATCCATTATGGACTCCAAAAACATCTTACCTGCGCATAAATTAGGGTAACGCTTGTGTGCCAGGCAGAGGATGAACAGTAAAGCCTAGTAGTATAGCACCACTCAATTTTAATGAGCAAGAAGTAGCCCAAAAAAACACGTTAGCTTATGCATAAAAAACTCAAATTCCGGCCCTAGTGCTTTTTTTCTGTTTGCTCGATACTGCTCTGTGACAAAACAAGGCAAGACTAACACTTATGGAGCAGATATTTTCGCTCAAAGAACAAACTCACTTATGATAGTCACCACTAGCTTTATTTTTAGGCTTACACAAAAAAGGAGCCATCTATGCATGCTGAATACAAAATGCCCGGCGGAAAACTGTTGGTGATTAATCTACAGGTACAAGCGGGACGCTTACAGGATGTGCAGCTCAGTGGAGATTTTTTCCTTGAGCCGGCTGAAGCATTAGCAAGCATTAATCAATTATTAGAAGGGCTTCCAGCGGATTGCTCTGAAGAATACATCTGCCATCATCTGACACAATCCCTAGAGGGCAAGGTAGAGATGTATGGCATCAGCCCCGCTGCTATTGCGGCTGTCGTGCGAAGGGCGTTAGTATGAAATGGGCTGATTTACAGTGGGAGCTGATCCACACTGAGCCGCAGGCTCCTGCCTTGCATATGGCTTTAGATGAAGTAATCACCGCTCAAGTGAGCGCTGGCACACGTGCGCCTACGTTACGCATCTGGGAGTGGCAAAGCCCTGCGGTTGTCATAGGCAGATTTCAATCCTATCGAAACGAAATAGATCCAGAAGGGGCGCAACGCCACGGCATACAGGTTGTTCGTCGAATTAGTGGCGGCGGGGCCATGTTTATTGAACCAGGAAATACCATTACCTATTCAATTAGCGTTCCACAACAATTTGTAGCCGGCATGAGTTTTCAGCAGTCTTATGAGTTTTTGGACACCTGGTTAATACAAGCCTTGAAGTCCTTAGGCGTTAACGCTTGGTATCAACCACTGAATGACATTACTAGCGCAAGTGGAAAAATTGGCGGCGCGGCCCAAGCACGCAAAGGGCATGCCGTATTGCACCACGTGACCATGGCTTACGACATTGATGCCGGTAAAATGCTAGAGGTATTACGCATAGGTAAAGAGAAACTGTCTGATAAAGGAACCACTAGCGCCAAAAAACGCATAGACCCTATACGTAGCCAAACAGGATTATCACGAGCGCAGGTGATACAAGGCATGATCTCCGAGTTTTCCCAGCGGGCTTCATTAAAAGCGATAGAACTAGATTCCGCGACCTTAGAAGAAGCAGAAAACCTAGTCAACACTAAATTTTCAACTCACGACTGGCTGCATATTGTGCCTTAAGGCTTATACCACTCGTAGTGATTCTTTCTTTACCTTCAGAGGCTGACAGCAGGAATTAAAACCCGCCTGCTGCGGCCAACCACATTAAGCCAGGGATGCTTAGACCCCAAACGGCCACTAAACACACATCCAATGCTTTATTTTGCCAAGGCAAACCAGCTTGACGACGTTTGGGCTCGGCCATGGGTCGTACACGGCGTTTCATCGGCCCCTTCTGCTGAGTAGAAACAAACTGTTGGGGGCGACGCTTGAGAAATGACACTTCAGGCATTAGCTTCTCCGATACTGTTTACTTATACAGCACTGTATAGATAATCAGCACGAATATCAAGTGTGAATTCAGGAATGTCGGATTTACACCGCAGTACATACGAAAAAAAACCCAGCACAACATGACGTTGTACTGGGTTGGGCATGGATACAAGATCTACTTATTAGGCTGTGGTGTCACGCGTAAGTAAGGACGAATCTCAGTGTAGCCTTTGGGAAATTTTTGTTTAAGCACTTCAGGGTCTTTCAAACTGGGAACAATAATGACATCTTGTCCGTCCTCCCAGTTAACAGGAGTCGCCACACTGTAGCCATCAGTTAGCTGTAACGAATCTAATACGCGCAAAATCTCATTGAAATTACGACCTGTACTAGCAGGGTAAGTAATGATCAAACGCACTTTTTTTGCCGGATCAATAATAAAGACTGAACGTACTGTTACGGTTGTGCTGGCATTCGGGTGAATCATATCGTACAGGTCCGAAACCTTACGATCATCGTCCGCTAGAATTGGGAAGTTAACCTGTGTGTTCTGCGTCTCGTTAATATCGTCAATCCATTTCTGATGCGAATCAGCATCGTCCACTGAAACGGCTATGACTTTTGTGTTGCGCTGTGCAAACTGATCAGCCAGCTTTGCGGTGTAGCCCAACTCGGTCGTGCAAACGGGAGTGAAGTCGGCGGGGTGAGAAAACAGAATACCCCAGCTATCACCAAGATACTCGTGAAACTTAATGAGGCCTGTAGAGGACTTTTGCTCAAAGTCGGGTGCGGTATCGCCTAAACGTAAAGTAGCCATGCATATTCCCTTGCTGAGATATCAAAATTGAGACAAGCCCGGAGAGTCGGGCTTGCGTACACATACTATATATTTTGTCAGTCTAAGAAACGTACATCAAATAACTATTTGCTATATGTTTATTTCACATTTTCAGCAGTGGTGTAAGGCGCCAAAAGTTCTCCATCAGCCACAGCAAGTGCTAGGGCGTCAGCGCGAGGTAAAATATGGCTGGCATAAAAAACTGCCGTTGCCAGTTTTCTTTGCAAGAATTCATCGTCCCCCTGCTCTAAGGCTACGGCTGCGACCAATGCTGCGCGCGCCAGTTGCCACCCCGACAGTACGTTTCCAGTCAACAACAAGAACGGCACGCTACCTAAAAACACAGGACTGAACGCATGCTGCGCCTGAGTGAGTGTAAAAGTGGCGGACAATTTCACTGCCTCAATACCGGCTTCTAAACGCTGAGCAATAAGCTCAAGCGCTCGCGCGTGCTTGCCACCAGCCTTAGCCTGAGTAATGAGCTGCTCTACCGTTTCTTGCACCAAAGCACCTAATGCTTGGGCCTGCTGCCCCCCGTCACGCAGAATCTTGCGACCAATAAAGTCATTCGCTTGAATAGCCGTGGTGCCTTCATAAATAGTCAGAATACGTGCGTCTCTATAGTGCTGCGCCGCACCGGTCTCCTCAATAAAGCCCATACCGCCATGCACCTGCATGCCAAGATAGGTCACCTCTTGGGACATTTCAGTACCGAAACCTTTTATGACGGGAACGAGAAACTCATACAAAGTTTTATAGTGCTTGCGTTGCTGCTCATCAGGATGATGACGGGCTTTGTCGGCTGCCGAGGCAGCATAATAAGCCAAAGCACGCGCGCCTTCCGTTAAACCTCGCATTTGCAATAGCATGCGCTGCACATCAGGATGATGAGCAATGCTCACCGCCGCACGGGAGTCGCTATCAAGAGCAGCTCCTTGTACCCGATCGTGCGCGTAAGCGGTCGCCTGCTGCAAAGCACGCTCTGCCACAGCAATACCTTGTATGCCTACGGCATAGCGGGCGGCGTTCATCATGATGAACATATACTCTAGACCACGATTTTCTTGGCCCACTAGATAGCCGATTGCCCCTTCACCTACCTCGCCCTTATCGGCTCCGAAAAGTAACACCGCGGTAGGGCTAGCATGAATACCCAGCTTATGCTCTAACGACGCACACCACACATCATTTCGCTCTCCTAGACTGCCATCTTGCTTTGCCAAGAACTTGGGAACAATAAATAAGGAGATGCCTTTGACTCCGGCGGGGGCATCTGGTGTGCGTGCTAAGACCAAATGCACGATATTCTCTGCCATATCGTGTTCGCCGTAGGTGATGAATATTTTTTGCCCATATACTCGATAGCTACCATCATCTTGAGGAACTGCACGAGCTTTAACTTGGGCTAGATCCGAACCCGCTTGGGGCTCAGTTAAGTTCATGGTGCCTGTCCAGCGGCCTTCCATTAAGGCTGGCAAATAACGCTCTTTTTGCTCATCGCTACCAACCAGAGTTAAGGCCTCGATCACGCCATCGGTGAGCAAAGGGCATAAAGAGAAAGCAAGGCTTGCCGCGTTAATGTTTTCACTGGTCACCGCCCCTATCAGTTTAGGTAGGCCTTGCCCGCCTAGCTCGGGATCATGCTGCAAACCCTGCCACCCACCTGCCGCAAACGCCTCAAAAGCAGCCTTAAATCCGGGACTAGCGGTAACGTGCCCGTCTTTCCACTGGGGCGGCTGTGTATCACCAGATTGATTTAGCGGAGCAATTTCCTGCTCAACGAAACGCGCATTTTCCTCTAAAACGGCATCAATGAGGTCAGGTGAGAACTCCTCAAAACCTGGTAAAGCTAAGACCCCATCCAAATCTGCTAACTGCTTTAGGGCAAAACGTATATCTTCTACGGGAACACGGTAACTCATTGTCTCTCCTGTACTGCATAGCAGACAAGGGCGAGTCTTGAATACATCGCCTACCCACCCTTGCCCTGATCGCCTGCCATAAAGCAGGCTGACAATTTACAGAGCTTTTTCAAGCTCAGGTAACACCTGGAATAAATCAGCTACTAGACCATAATCTGCCACACTGAAGATAGGCGCCTCAGGGTCTTTATTAATAGCTACAATCACTTTAGAGTCTTTCATGCCAGCCAAATGCTGAATGGCACCCGAAATACCCACGGCCACATATAGCTGAGGCGCGACTATTTTTCCAGTTTGCCCCACCTGCCAATCGTTAGGTGCATAACCAGCATCTACCGCAGCGCGCGAAGCTCCTAAGGCGGCACCCAACTTATCAGCCAAACCATCCAAAAGCTTAAAGTTCTCTGCACTACCTAGTCCACGCCCGCCTGACACCACCGCCGAGGCACTAGCCAAATCAGGACGATCACTTTTAGCCAGCTCACGCCCCACAAAGCTAGAGCGGCCAGAATCCGCCACTGCAGCTTGCTCTTCAATCGCCGCACTACCACCTTGGCTCGCAGCTGGATCAAAAGCGGTTGTGCGCACGGTAATCACTTTAATCGAATCGGCCGATTGTACCGTTGCGATAGCGTTACCCGCATAGATAGGACGCGTAAAGGTATCGGCAGACTCTACTGACAAAATATCAGATACCTGCGCTACGTCTAGCTTGGCTGCTACGCGGGGAGCTACGTTTTTACCCGCTGACGTCGCTGGGAACAAGATATGAGTGTAAGCGGGTGCAACACTGATCACTTGTGCTGCTACGTTTTCCGCTAATCCATCTGCTAAGCTAGCGCCATCGGCCAAAATAACCTTTTGCACACCTGCAACTGCCGCCGCCGCTTCAGCGACTGCACGGGCGCCAGAGCCCGCAACCAATACATGTATATCTGACCCTAGTAAAGCAGCCGCAGCCACTGCATTTAAGGTAGCAGGGTTAAGTTGAGCGTTATCGTGTTCAGCAATTACTAGTATCGACATTTAAATCACCTTCGCTTCATTCTTTAGTTTTTCTACCAACGTGGCCACATCTGGCACCATTACTCCGGCCGAACGTGCTGCTGGCTCAGTAACTTTGAGCACCGTCAAGCGCGGCTTCACGTCTACGCCCAAATCCTCGGGTGTGTAGGTATCGAGCGTTTTCTTTTTCGCTTTCATAATATTGGGCAGCGTCACATAACGCGGCTCATTCAAGCGCAAATCTGTCGTGATGACAGCGGGCAAGCTTAGCTTAATGGTTTCCAAACCTCCGTCGACTTCACGTGTTACGGTAACACTATCGGCTGCTAACTCAACCTTGCTAGCGAAAGTTGCTTGCGGCCACTCTAACAAGGCAGCCAGCATTTGCCCGGTTTGATTGGCGTCATCGTCGATAGCCTGTTTACCTAAAATAACAAGCTGAGGTTGCTCTTTGTCGACCAGAGCCTTCAGTAGCTTAGCTACGGCTAAAGGCTGTAGCTCAACATCTGTCTGCACCAGTGCCGCGCGATCGGCCCCAATAGCTAAGGCAGTGCGCAAAGTCTCTTGACTTTGTGCTGTACCGCATGAAACGGCTACGACCTCAGTTACCGCACCACTTTCTTTAAGCCGCGTTGCTTCTTCGACGGCTATTTCATCGAAAGGGTTCATGGACATTTTTACATTCGCAATATCCACTCCGGTGTGGTCAGACTTTACGCGCACTTTCACGTTGTAATCAACGACGCGCTTTACAGGTACTAACACCTTCATCCTATATTCTCCAAAGTTTCATATACAGGTATTCAATTCAATTTGTATTCACACACCGCTCATGGCTCGAATATGAGCCACTACACTGCGCCCTAAGGACGACAAATCATAGCCACCTTCTAACATGCTAATGACTCGCCCATGCGCGCTGCTTGCACAAGTCTGCATAACCATACGCGTCAATGCCGCATAGTCAGCCTCTAGCAAGCTCAACTGTCCCATATCGTCCTCGCTATGCGCATCAAACCCTGCTGAAAAAAACACCAATTCAGGTTGAAATGCCGCAATCCTAGGAATACAAAGCGTTTCAAAGCGTTCCAGCACATGGTCTGCTTTGCAATATGCCTCTACAGGTATATTAACCATGTTTTTAGGCTGAGGTTGTTGATATGAGCCAGGAAAAAACGGATGCTGAAAAAAACTGCACATCAGTACGCGCTCATCATCCGCAAAAATATCTTCTGTGCCGTTGCCATGATGCACATCAAAGTCAATAATTAACACCCGCTTTAAGGCATATTTTTCTAGAGCATAAGCGGCTGCTATCGCGATATTATTAAAAAAGCAAAAGCCCATAGCCCGATCCCGGGTGGCATGGTGTCCTGGCGGACGTACCGCACAAAATGCTTGCCGTCGCTCTCCTTCTTGTAGCAAGGCATCAACCGCATCCAGACCAGCTCCCGCGGCGTGGTAGGCCGCATCCAGGGTGTAGGGGTTCATTAGTGTGTCAGGATCTACAGAGAAATGCCCCTGCTGCGGTAAGTTAGCATGCAAGTAGTTAAGATGCTCAGGCGTATGCACCCGTAAAACATCATCTCTCGTGGCACTACGTGCCTGCTGAGGATGCAAATAGCTTTCCAAACCACTAGCAAGGAGTTGATCGTTAATCGCGTCTAGTCTGTGGGGGCTCTCGGGATGCCAGGTGCCCATCTCATGCAAATGACACGCAGGATGAGTAATATATAGTGTCTCCATAAGGATGGATTATGTTCAAACCCCCACGTATTTTACAAGCAACTCTTATAACTATAGCAGCAGCAGGCTGTGCCGCAAGGCCCACACCCCACCAAACATCAAGCCTAGAGGTGATTCCTAGTGTTTTCCCTAATCAACTTGTGACTGGTGCTCCACCTGCCCCCTCGGCGGCCACCGTGGTGATTAAAAATTTACCTGAGCCTGCATCAATTCCAGCCGGATCTTCGCTAGCGAACCGACAAACTTTTTTTACGCCAGACGGACAGTTACAAGCTGATATACAACTATACGCTCAAGACGTCGCCCGCGTACGTCAGGTACCCCTTGCTTTAGTCGAACAAATTTTACTTCAAGCCAACTATAACGTGACCGCAGCAAAGCTGATGCGCCCCTCTAAGGGACGTATAAAAAAAAGCTGGGTAACCTACAAGCAACGCAATGTGGATCCTGTACGACTAGAACGAGGCGTGAAGTTTTGGCGTACTCATCAGCGTCAACTCGATAATATTAGCCAGCAATATGGTGTGCCCCCCTCCGTTATTGTTTCCATATTAGGAATAGAGACTGTCTATGGAAACTATATGGGTGACTTTAAAGTGCTTGATGCACTGTTTACCTTAGGTTTTGCCTATCCTGATGACTCTAGACCCGAGCGCGGACAACTGTTTCGTGATCAACTTGCTGACTTGATCGAGTTGCACCATCAGGGAGAGCTTAATGCTCTCAGCGTAGAAGGTTCATTTGCTGGGGCAATGGGGATGCCACAATTTATGCCAGGAAGTTTAATGCGCTATGCCGTCGATGGAGACAGGGATGGCACCATAGACCTACGCGGCAACCCCGTTGACGTGATCGCCTCTGTTGCCAATTTCTTACGTGCCCACGGCTGGCAACCCTCTTTACCTGTGTTTGCCCCAGTAGACATCAATCAGGGTAGCCACGTGCTGCTAGATGGGGGGATAGACCCGAAACGTAGTTGGACCGAATTCCAACAAGTCGGTGCAAAAATCGCAGGTCAGGCTGACAACTCAGGGGACTGGACACAATACAAAGTTGGGCTAGTAAACTTGGTGGATGAGCCCCGCGGCACGGTAGAATGGCGCTTAGGCACACCCAACTTTTTTGCTATCACGCACTACAACCGCAGCTACTTTTATGCGGCGGCGGTCGCTGATCTAGCCAGTGCTCTGGCTAGGCAGATGGGATATGGCGGACCTAATTAAAAATACCTGTCGACAAATAACGATCGCCACGATCACACACAATAAACACGATTGTGGCGTTTTCAGCACGTTGCGCAACCCGCATCGCAGCAACCAAGGCGCCACCCGATGACACACCAGCGCTAATTCCTTCCTCAGCGGCTAAGCGGCGCGTCATTTGCTCGGCTTCGGTTTGTTCAATCAGCTCGAACTCATTCACTTTAGAGGCGTCATAAATTTTGGGCAAATAGGCCTCGGGCCATTTACGGATACCGGCTATTTGCGAGCCTTCCGCTGGCTGGGCACCTACTACCGTAATGAGAGGGTTTTGAGCATGCAAATAAGAACCTACTCCCATGATAGTGCCTGTGGTACCCATTGCGCTCACAAAATGGGTAACTTGGCCTTCGGTTTGCTGCCATATTTCAGGACCGGTACCAGCAATATGCGCCAGGGGGTTATCACCGTTAGAAAACTGATCTAGTACAAGGCCTCGCCCCTCCGCCTGCAGTCGCATCGCCAAGTCGCGGGCATATTCCATGCCCCCCTCTTTGGCGGGCGTCAGAATCAGCTCAGCACCATATGCAGTCATGGAGGCTCGCCGCTCAAGGGAAAGGTTGTCAGGCATGATTAAGATCATTTTATAGCCACGTACTGCTGCAATCATGGCTAAAGCAATACCGGTATTACCGCTGGTCGCTTCGATCAATGTGTCGCCAGGCTTGATTAAGCCACGTAGCTCCGCCTGCCGTATCATTGAGCTAGCGGCACGATCCTTGACCGAACCAGCGGGATTATTGCCTTCTAACTTAGCCAATATGACATTACCGCGGCTTTGTCCAAAGGCGCCGGGAATACGTTGCAGACGAACTAAAGGCGTCTGCCCAATAGTCTGTTCAATAGTAGGATAGTTTTTCATCAGGAAATGATACACCTTGGGTAGGGGATCTATACAAGCAAAAAACGAGCCCTAGCGAACGCTAAGACCCGCTTCATAAGATTAAAACGGATTACAGGCTGAGGCTATGGTTTTTTGCGCGCCGCGCTTACTGCAGAATTCACACTGTTAGAGGAGGTAGAAACGCCTACTTTCAAACCTGACTCTTGAATTTGCAGTAATTTTTTAGGACCTATTCCCTTTACCCGTAGCGCTAAATCATCATACGACACATACGGCCCAGCACGCTCTCGTTCTTGTAAGATGAGTTGTGCTGTTTTAGGTCCGATACCTTTAACTTGTTGCAATTGCTCTAACGTTGCCTGATTGACATCAAAAGCCTGGGCACTTAAGGTGACTAAACTTAATATCAGCCCAACGAATAGGCTAAAAAAACGAATAAAAAAACGCGAAATAAAGGGCTGTGCTTGCATGATAAAAGCTCCGATGGAAAAATATCATCATGCTTTATTGCCTTTGCCCTTCATAGTGCAATGGCCTTGTTTAGCCATCACGGTAACTACTTATTAGACGTGCTTAGCGCACTCACACACTGCCCTAACCGCCAATAGATTTAGTACGTAGCATGCGGCGCACATACTCTGCCACACCCGTTTGCACGTCCATCATATCTGCCGTATACCCTGCCTGACGCAATTGGGTTAAGTCCGCTTGGGTATGACTTTGATAGCGCCCTTTTAAGTCTTCAGGAAACTCGATGTACTGCAAGTATTCACGCTGCACCAGCTGCGAGAGGGGTAAAACTTCTTCGCCTTGATGTTCACGTATGGTGTTGACCACTGTTTGAGCAATATCATTAAAAGGCTGTGCCCGACCGGTTCCGCAATTAAATACGCCGGACTGGCTAGTCTGACCTAGAAAATACAGATTTACCTTCACCACGTCGTCAACGAAAATAAAATCACGCATTTGGCCGCCGTCTGCGTATCCATCCCAGCCGGCAAATAAACGCACATAACCTTCAGCTAAATACTGACGCATATTATGCAATGCCACGGATGCCATACGTCCCTTATGCTGCTCTTGGGGACCATAGACATTAAAATAACGTAACCCCACGACCGGAGCGGTCAGTTCAGGCAAAGCCTTGCGTAACACCTGATCAAATAGGTACTTGGAATAACCGTATACGTTCAGCGGCGCTTCATTGCTAATATGTTCAGCATAGACGGGGCCAGCGCCGTACACGGCCGCCGATGAAGCATACAAGAACGGAATACGCTTAGCTTGGCAATAATGGAATAATTCAAGCGTCACCCGATAATTGTTATCCATCATGTAGTGTCCATCACGCTCTGTCGTGTCGGAACATGCCCCTTGATGCAACACCGCTTCAATCCCTGCTAGCTTATCGTCGAGGATCAATTGGCGAAATTGATCTTTGTGCATATAGTCGGATATCTGTGCCCCAATAAGATTGAGAAACTTATCGCCATCAGTCAGGTCATCCACCACTAAGATATCTGTGTGCCCCTGCTGATTTAAGCCCCGCACTAAGTTACTACCAATGAATCCGGCACCACCCGTCACTACTATCATTGCAATTCCTTTACCGTCACCACTGACGTACCCAGTTTACCGACTACGATCCCGCCCGCGCGGTTCGCCCATTGCATAGCCTGGTCCCAGCTCTGCCCGGCCGCTTTCATTAAAGCCAAGGTAGCCAATACCGTATCCCCTGCCCCCGACACATCAAAGACCTCTTGTGCTTGGGCACCGACGTGACTGCGCCCTTCTTGGCTAAACAGCGTCATACCCTGTTCAGAGCGTGTAATCAACAAGGCCTCAAGTTCTAACGCCGCACGCAGACGTTGGGCGCGTTGAGCTAGATCTTGTTCATCAGCCCACACACCAACCGCGTCTTGCATTTCAGCTCGATTGGGTGTGATGATCGTTGCGCCTTTATAACGCAAATAGTTTTCCCCCTTGGGATCAACCAAGATAGGCTTACCCAGGTGTCGAGCGGACTGGATCAAGTTCTCAACCTGCCGCAAGGTGCCTTTAGCATAATCTGACAGAACCAGTACATCGTGCTTCGGTAGTAGGTCCAGCATGGCCTGTTGCATCGCTTGTAAGCTACTGTCAGAGGGCTGATGTTCGAAATCAACTCGTAATAACTGTTGTTGGCGGCCTAAGACCCGTAATTTTAATGTGGTAGACATGCTAGGGTCAGTTTGCAGCTCACACTGCACATCATTTTTTTGCGCTAACTGCTGCAGCTCTGTGGCCGTATCATCTTGCCCCACTATGCCCAATAAAGTGGCGTGTCCGCCCAGGGCGGTAATATTTCGGGCAACATTGGCTGCCCCACCTAGCCTATCCTCGACTCGACCCATGCGTACAACAGGTACGGGGGCTTCGGGCGAAATGCGGTCTACGTCACCAAACCAATAGCGGTCCAGCATCACATCGCCCACGACTAATACACGAGCTTTTTCCACTTGCTGCAAGGGATAAATCATGGTCATCACTTGAGCTCCTCAAGACGCAAAGGCTTGTAGGTTTCCCAAGAATTGCATCCGGGACATTGCCAGTAATAGTGTTTTGCTTCAAATCCACAAGTTTGGCACGAGTATCGATCTAAACGCTGTGTGTGCTTATGAATCAGTGAACGTAATAAGCTTAAGTCTGCTCCCGCCACAATGGCTGCGGCCGGCGAGCCATCATTCACCACACCAGGGACCTGTTTATGGCTGTCGTCTTGCAATTCTACTTCCAACATTTTATCCAAACCCAATAAAGACGGCTGAGCACGTAAAGCATGACGCGCAAAGCGCCAAGCCTGCTCATAGCCTTCTAGCTCTCGAATTTGTTTAAACAATATAGAGAAAACATCTAAGGTTGGGTAATGCTGATAATGGGTGCGCAGTAAATCCACCCCAGCAGCCAAACGGCCTAATTGGTCGTAGGCTTTAAGCAAATCTTGAGCAAATAGGCCTATATATTCTGGGGCTGTATCCATTATGGAAACTAATGCAGCCCGCTCTTGTTCCTCTTGGCCTTGCAAATGGGCTTTGCGCGCACGCAGTGACGCCACTCGCGCCTGCGCTGCTGCACTGGCATGCCCAGCACCTAATTGCCTCAACGCATTCTCTGCAGCGTCTAAAGCTTTATCCGCTGCAGCGAAGTCGGGTGCACGCGGGTTTAAAGCCAACTCAATTTGTTCACATTGATAATGGACAATTTGCGGTACCGGCTCATCGGCCATTGCCTGCAAACGGCGAACAGCTTCAATCGCTTTAGGCCAGTCGTGCTCAGACTCATAAATACGTATCAACGCGCGCATCGCCGGAATAGCAAAACGCGTTTCCTGCACATGCTCAAAAGCTAGTTCTGCGCGATCCAGTAGTCCGGCTTTTAAATAGTCTTGAGCAATTTGATATTGCGCATTTTCACGATCTGCTTGCGGTAGATCAGCGCGCGACAACAAGCTTTGATGAACGCGAATAGCACGCTCCATTTCGCCGCGGCGACGAAACAAACTACCCAGGGCAAAATGCAGCTCGGTTGTTTCTGGGTCTAACTTAGCCACTTCCACAAAAGCGTCAATCGCTCTATCGGGCTGCTCATTAAGTAAAAAATTTAGACCCTTAAAATAAGAGTCCGGTAAGTTGCGTGTCTCGGACATCATTTGCCGAAAATCCACGCGCGCCGCTACCCAGCCCAATGCAAACACAATGGGCACAAAGATCAACCACCAGGTTTCGAAATCCACACCGACTCCAGAAAGACTTATAGGGGAGCCAAAGGCGCGATAGTTTCAGGTGCTACAGGCGCTGCAACAGACTTTTCATATTGCTGCGCTTTTTCCTGCAAACGGTCTAGTTCACGACGTAAGCGGCCCATTTCACGACGCCTGCGCATGGCGCTGAGCACCATAATCAATAGACCCAGCAGTAAGCCCAAAATAAAGGTACCTAGCATCACTACAATAAGAGGGATGTCATGCAGTACGTAATCGGCAAACAGATTAACCTGAACCGGCTCAGTGTTCTTGAGGGCAAACAATAGAACCACCACAAACACCAATAAACGAAGCACCCAGACGAGATAGCGCATTATTCCAGCTCCAAGTATTTTCTTTAGATTTTCTTGATTGTAAAGGGAATCTGCCCAATAGCACACGCAAAACAGGCCCTATGTTAGGGCCTGTTCAGATTTAGCACGAATAAACGTCGTCTTTAGCCATGGCGTGAGCCAGCGTTCAGTTGTTCAAAAACCCCATTTTGCTGTTCGTCAGAGTGTGTGCTTTCAAGCTGAACAAAACCTGCGTCCACACGCTCACGGAGCTCTTTACCGGCTTTAAAGTGAGGCACCTGTTTGCCAGGCACCAATACTTTCTCACCGGACTTGGGGTTGCGTCCCACACGCGGAGAGCGTGTGGACAGCGAAAAACTACCAAACCCACGAATCTCGATACGTTGACCATTTTCTAATGCTTCGGTCATTGACTCAAGAATCGTCTTGACTGCAAAATCCATGTCGCGCAGAGCCAGTTGCGGATAGCGGCTGGCTAACAACGCGATCAGTTCAGACTTCGTCACGCTGCTTAACCGTCGTCGCGCTGTTGCTGATCCAGCTTGGCACGCAGCAAGGCACCTAGGTTAGTCGTGCCCGAAGAAGCACTTGCCTCGGACAAACGAGCCATAGACTGGGCTGTTTCAGCAGTGTCACGCGCTTTAATGGACAACTGAATAGAACGAGCTTTGCGGTCAACGCTGAGAATCAACGCTTCCACCTCTTGGCCTTCTTTCAGTACTGTAGTAGCGTCTTCTACGCGACCCGAGGAGATCTCGGAAGAACGCAGATAAGCTTCTACATCGTGCGACAAGGTTACTACAGCGCCTTTAGGCTCAACAGTTTTAATGATACCGGCAACAACTGCGCCTTTATCATTGGTAGCAACGTAGTTATTGAACGGGTCGCCTTCTAGCTGCTTGATACCCAAAGAAATGCGCTCTTTGTCGGTGTCGATACCCAATACTACGGCATCAACCTCGTCGCCTTTCTTAAAGTTACGAACTGCCTCTTCACCCACTTCAGACCAAGACAAGTCGGACAGGTGAACTAGACCATCAATACCGCCAGGCAAGCCGACGAAGACACCAAAGTCAGTGATGGACTTGATCGCACCGCGAACTTTGTCACCACGTTTGAAGTTGATGGCAAAGTCTTCCCATGGGTTGGCACGGCACTGCTTCATGCCCAAGGAGATACGACGACGATCTTCGTCGATTTCCAGAACCATAACTTCAACTTCTTCACCCAAAGTAACAACTTTGCGTGGGTCAACGTTTTTGTTGGTCCAATCCATTTCGGATACGTGTACCAAACCTTCAATACCGTCTTCAACTTCAACAAACGCACCGTAGTCGGTCAAGTTGGTAACTTTACCGAACAAGCGTGTGTGTTGTGGGTAGCGACGTGCCAAGCCGATCCACGGATCTTCGCCCAGCTGTTTAACGCCCAAGGACACACGGCTTTTCTCTTGGTCAAACTTAAGCACTTTGGCTTCGATTTCTTGACCAACTTGCAATACCTCGGAGGGGTGACGCACACGACGCCATGCCATATCGGTAATATGCAACAGGCCGTCGATACCACCCAAGTCCACGAAAGCGCCGTAGTCGGTGATATTTTTAACGATACCCTTGATAACCGCACCTTCGGTGAGGGTCTCAAGCAATTTCTGACGCTCTTCACCCATAGAGGCTTCCAGAACAGCACGACGTGACAACACAACGTTGTTACGCTTGCGATCCAGCTTGATAACCTTGAACTCCAAGGTTTTGCCTTCGTAAGGAGTAGTGTCTTTGACGGGACGCAAATCGACCAAAGAACCCGGCAAGAAAGCACGGATACCGTTAGTCATAACGGTCAGACCGCCCTTAACTTTACCAGTGATAGTACCGTTGACCAACTCACCAGACTCAAGAGCCTGTTCTAGAGACAGCCATGCGGACAGACGCTTAGCACGATCGCGCGACAAAATTGTATCGCCGTAACCGTTCTCAAAAGCATCGATCGCAACCGATACGAAATCACCCGCCTGGACTTCGATTTCACCCTGATCGTTCAGGAACTCTTCCAGGGGAATCAAGGCTTCAGATTTCAGACCTGCATTCACCAACACAAAGTTGTGGTCAATGCGTAGAACTTCGGCGGAGATAACCTCGCCGCTTTTCATGTCTTGGTTTTTGATGCTTTCAGCAAATAGGTCGGCAAAACTTTCGCCGCCGAGCAAATCGGTGTTGGGGTTTGTGGACATTAAAATAAAATCCGTACGCCAGAATTGGCTATATCTAAAACACACCGGACACCATCATCCGGTGGAGTGAAAAAACCTGACAAGTTGCCTTGCAGGGCCTTAATTATTTTGTCTAGACCAAAGATCTAGCACAACAGCAACTGTTTCTTCGATGCTTAAGTTTGAAGAATCAATGACATGAGCATCAACAGCAGCCACAAGCGGCGCATGAGCACGATTTTTATCGTGCTCATCCCTTGCTTGCAAATCTGCGGTCAGACTCGCTAGATTAGCAGAAATTCCTTTCTCGTTCAACTGCTTACACCGCCTCTGGGCCCTGACTTCTGCACTAGCCTGCAAAAACACCTTTAAGGAGGCGTCAGGAAAGATGACTGTTCCCATGTCGCGACCATCGCCCACCAAGCCAGGTAGTTGGCGAAAATCACGTTGGCGTTGCAATAATGCCGCACGCACCGACTCATATGCCGCTACCTTGGACGCAAGCAAACCAATTTGTTCGTCTCGAATCGCCTCAGTGACATTTTTTCCAGACAAGTACACGTTCCCGGCGTCAAAAGAAGCATCTAAGTGTTGGGCCACCTTCGCCACAGCATCCACATCGCCAGTCTCTACATCTTGCTGAACACAAGCTAAAGCGGTCAGCCTATAGATAGCACCGCTATCAAGCACGTGCCATCCCAATGCCTGCGCCACCCGTGTCGAAACGGTGCCCTTACCCGAGGCGGTTGGTCCATCAATGGTAATAACGGGAACGAACGGTATTGAATTCATGCCTGCACCACCTGCGCAAAGTCGGTGAAGTACTCAGGGTACGTTTTGCTCACACATGAGGGGTCTAGTATGGTTTGTGCCAGAGGACCAAATGCTGCTAAAGAAAAACACATCGCAATCCGATGGTCATCGTAAGTCTCTATGCGTGCGCTGCGCCACGCTTGCGCATCAATGGGCCACACTTTCAACCAATCCGGCCCTGACTCGACCTTCGCTCCTAGCCGTTCTAGCTCAGTATGCATGGCATGAATACGGTCAGTTTCTTTGACTCTCCAACTGGCGATATTGCGCAAGGTACAAGGTCCGTCCGCAAACATCGCCATGGCAGCTGCTGTCATGGCGGCATCAGGAATAAGATTACAGTCCTGTTCAAAGGCGCGCAAACGTTCGCCTTGCGCGACCTTTACTCCGCTCACTACCAATGCATGGGGTTCGTACTCCACCTGAGCCCCCATGTCTTGGGCTAGCTTGGCAAATCCAATATCGCCCTGCAAACTTTCTGTACCCACCCCTTCTATGCGCAGCGGCCCACCGCCTATTGCTCCCAAGGCAATAAAATACGATGCGGACGATGCATCGCCTTCAATACGGTAGTACCCCGGGGAACGATAACGCGCTTGAGCAGGCACAGTAAAAGCGTGCCAGGACTCGCGTTGAACATGAACTCCAAACCGTTCCATCAGGCTTAAGGTAATATCAATGTAGGGCTTAGAAATCAATTCTCCCTCTACTTCAATACGTAAGTCCGTGCCACTTGCTGCGGTATAAATGGGTGCAGAGATCAGTAATGCGGTTAAAAACTGGCTGGAAACTGATCCTTTTACCTTGACTACCCCATGCTGTGCAGGGCTGCCTTGGCCAATGGCCAAGGGCGGGTACCCCTCTTGCCCTAAATAACGAATATCGGCCCCCAAACGGCACAGCGCATCCACTAGATCGCCAATAGGGCGCTCGTGCATGCGCGCCACCCCACTTAAGGTAAAGTCGCCGCCCATCAAAGCTAACGCTGCGGTCAACGAGCGGAAAGCTGTGCCTGCGTTACCTAAAAACAGCTCACCCTTAGGATTGGGAAAAGGAAAACCACCTTGAACATGTACCGAATTCACACCTACATCAGTCACGCTGACACCCATTTGCCGCAATGCAGCCAGCATGACACGCGTGTCATCGGAATCTAACAATCCCTCTAGTCGTGTGCTATCTGCCGTTAGAGCCGCCAATAATAAAACGCGATTAGAGATACTCTTTGAGCCGGGCAAAACCACGGTTCCTGTCGCCTTGATAACGGGCTGCAGGATGATCTGCTCCTGTGCATTCATTTCAAACCACTCCTACTGGCCCAAAACCGGCGCGCTACGGCAGCGCGCTCTAGAAAATCATATAAGGCCTGCCCGTCTTCTGCTTGCAGAGCCTGCTGTGCCGCATCCAAAGCTAAACGGACCTCATCTAGCTCGGCCAACACAGCCTCACGATTACTTAAGAAAATGTCACGCCACACCTCGGCTGAACCTGCCGCAATTCGGGTGAAATCACGAAACCCCGTTCCCGCCAAGGCAAAACGTTGATCAGAATTTGCCGCGCTGGCCACCTGCCCCATAAATACGGAGGCTAAGAAGTGTGGCACATGGCTTACTGAAGCCAATACTTGATCGTGCACATACGGATCCATGAACATCACCCTGGCACCACAACTTTGCCAAATCCGACTGAGCCTATCACGGTCTGCCTGACTGTTTTCTTCCAGCGGTGTAAGAATGACATTGCGGTCATCGTAGAGCTCGGCATAAGCCGCTTCAGGGCCAGTTGTTTCAGCCCCCGCTATGGGGTGCCCAGGAATGAAATGAGCAATTTTCTCTCCCAATGCCAATCGAGCGGCTTTCACTACATCATGTTTTGTGCTGCCACCGTCAGTGATTAAGGCATTAGAACGCAAATAAGGCTGCATGCTTTGCAAAACGCCTTGCATCGCCCCTATTGGGGTTGACAAAAAAATGATGTCCGCTTGCTGGGCCGCATCTTGAGCGCTGGCAGTCTCATCTACCAAGCCAAGATCGACGGCACGACGCAATGTTTCTTGGCTCCGCCCTACCCCGATAACACGGCCCACCACGCCCGCACGCCGTAAGGCTAGGGCAAACGAGCCCCCTATTAACCCTACGCCGACGACAGCCAGCACATCAATCAGGGGCCGGCCCTGTAGCGGCTGTTCTTTTTTCACCATGACTCACCCTGTAAACCCAACGCATACGAAAGGCGCACCGCGCTTACCAATCATTGACAGGGTAAGAACCTAATATCTTAAAGAACGCCACTTGTTTTTTCAGCTCAGCCAAGGCCGCCGCCACATGTGGTTGATCCACATGACCGAGCAAGTCAACATAAAAGTAATATTCCCATTGACCTGTACGCGCAGGCCTAGACTCTAGGCGGGTCATAGATACCCCATGCGTTGCCAAGGGAGCCAGCATGTCATAGACCGCACCGGATCGATTCGGGACTGCCAAAATGATACTGGTTTTATCATTCCCACTGGGCAAGGTCGGTATATTGCCTATCGCTAAGAAGCGTGTGCGGTTATGTGGATCATCTTGGATGCCCGATTCAACTATGCCTAAATTCCACGCCGTTACCGCTGTATCCCCTGCAATAGCAGCAACAGTTGGGTCTGCAGCCGCGACGCGGGCGGCTTCTGCATTGCTGGAAGCCGCTTCACGCATGAGCGCAGGGTGATGCTTTTGTAACCAGCGCTGGCATTGTGCCAACGCCTGAGGATGAGCCATCACCCGCGTCACCCCTTCCAATGAGCCTGTTTTGCTAAGCAAATTATGATGAACACGGATGGAGCGTTCTCCCAATACTTTTAAAGGAGAATTCAGCAGCAGATCCAGAGTGCGATTGACCGCCCCTTCACTGGAGTTTTCTACCGGCACCATGCCTACATCAGCCTGCCCAACTTCAACACTGCGAAAGACCTCGTCGAAGGAGTCGCACAGCAAGCGCTCTAAGGCGTGGCCAAAATGCTCATAGGCAGCCTGCTCGGAAAAAGAGCCCTGTGGTCCTAAGTAGGCTACCCGAGGGACGCTCTCCAAGCCACGGCAGGCAGAAATAATTTGCCCCCATACCGCCTCAACAGCGGCTGGCGTTAAAGGGCCCGGATTTTCCGCTTGCAAGCGGCGAATGATGCGCGCCTCTCGCTCCGGCTTCAAGATGGCCTCGTCCTCGTTATAGTCTTGTTTTATTTTGCCCACTTCCAATGCCGCTCGAGCACGTTCATTGAGCAACCCAAGCACTTGTTTATCAAGGGCATCAATGCGATCCCGCAAAGGAATCAATTGTTCACTTAAAGATTTAGCCATTCCGTTTTTCAAAGTCTGTCATGAAATCAATCAAAGCCTGTACCCCCTCAAGCGGCATGGCATTGTAAATAGAAGCGCGCATGCCTCCGACACTTTTGTGCCCTTTCAGTGAACTCAAACCAGCTTCTTCAGCCTGAGTTAGGAAAGTGCTGTCTAGCTTAGCATCATGCAACTGGAAAGGAATATTCATGCGTGAACGAGCCGAGCGCTGCACCCGATTCACATAAAACCCACTGTTATCAAGATAGTTATACAACAACTGGGCTTTAGCAATATTGCGTTGCTCGACGGCTTGCACTCCCCCTTGGCGCTTTAACCACTGAAACACTAAACCAGAAAGATAGATAGAGTACGTCGCTGGCGTGTTGTACATAGACTGTTGTTCGTCTAGATTTTGGTAATTGAATACAGCAGGACAAGCGGCCATGGCTTTCCCTAACAATTCACGTTTCACCACCACCAACGTTAGCCCTGCAATACCTGCGTTTTTTTGAGCACCCGCGTACAACATATCAATGCGCGAGAAATCCAAGGGACGCGACAAGATATTAGACGACGCATCGACTACCAAGGGCACGTTCAGTGCTGGCAGGTCTGTAAACTCTACTCCACCGATGGTTTCGTTAGAGCACACATGCACATAGGAGGAATCAGCGCGCAATTTCCACGTATCTACAGCTGGAAACCAGCTCCAAGCGGCCTGATCTCGACCATCGATATGCGCAGTAGCACCACTGCTTGCCGCAATGGCCGCATCCCCGTAGCGCGCCGCCTCGTGCTGGGACTTAGCCGACCAACTACCTGAAAGCACATAATCGGCTTGTGCCTTACCCCCTGCCAACATTAAATTTAATGGCAGTAAAGAATTTTGCGCTTGAGCGCCTCCTTGGGTAAACAGCACGGCATACTCGTCCGAAACCCCTAAAAGCTCGCGCAAATCTGCTTCAGCTGCATCCCGAATAGGCTCATACACCTTGCCACGATGACTCATTTCCATGACAGACATGCCTGAACCTTGGTAATCCAACATTTCGGCTGCAGCTTGCTCTAACACTTCTAGCGGCAAGGCCGAAGGGCCTGCCGAAAAATTCCACACTCGCATGATGCTTATTCCTCTTGATCGCTTGGCTCGGCGGGTGATTCGCCAGCGTCTACAGCACCGGGCTGTCCAGCGTCTTGCACTGAGTCGGTAAAGTCCTCTTCCTCCTCCAATGCATCATCTGTCTCCACTACACGGTAAACGCCAGACAACTCACTATTTTCATCCACGCTAATAAGTGTGACACCTTGCGTAGCACGACCCATTTCACGGATTTCATCTACGCGAGTCCTTACTAATACTCCGGCATTGGTGATCAACATGATTTCATCGCTCTCGCGCACGAGCACCGCACCCACTACTTTACCGTTTCGCGTAGAAGTTTGAATAGCGATCATACCCTTGGTACCACGGCCATGACGGGTGTATTCAGCAATCGGTGTACGCTTACCAAAGCCATTTTGGGTCGCAGTGAGGACCGTTTGAGATTCGTCTTCCGCCACAAGCAGTGCAATCACCGCTTGTCCTTCGTCAAGATTCATACCCCGCACGCCACGCGCTGCTCTACCCATAGGACGTACATCGCCCTCGTCAAATCGCACCGCTTTACCTGCATCGGAGAACAACATGACATCGTGCAGCCCATCGGTTAGCTGAGCCCCAACTAGGTAGTCCCCATCGTCCAAACCAACAGCAATAATGCCTGCCTTACGTGGATTGGAGAAATCCGACAACGGTGTTTTTTTCACAGTACCGCGAGAAGTAGCCATGAACACAAACTGATCATCGGAGAATTCTTTCACAGACAGCACTACGTTAATTTTCTCGCCCTCTTCCAACGGGAACATATTCACGATGGGGCGGCCGCGCGAGTTACGCGAGCCTTGAGGCACTTCCCATACTTTCAGCCAATACACTCGGCCTCGGTTTGAGAAACACAGCAAGTAGTCATGTGTATTGGCGATAAAAAGCTGATCGATCCAATCGTCTTCTTTCATGGTGGTCGCTTGCTTGCCACGTCCACCACGACGCTGCGAACGATACTCCGACAAAGGCTGGCTCTTGATATAACCAGCATGAGACAAGGTCACCACCATATCCATGGGGGTAATTAAATCTTCGGTATCCAGCTCCGTCGCATTATGCTCGATCTCGGAGCGACGCAAATCCTTACCTTCAGGGGAGAACTCATCGCGTACTGCGATCAGCTCATCGCTGATAATCGTGGTTACACGCTCGGGGCGGGCCAAAATATCGAGCAGATCAGCGATGCGGTCCATGACCTCACGATACTCTTGCACGATTTTATCTTGCTCTAAGCCCGTTAAGCGCTGCAACCGCATATTCAATATTTCTTGAGCCTGCACTTCGCTTAAACGGTACAAACCGTCGGTTTGCATGCCAAACTCAAGCTCTAGACCATCTGGGCGATACGCTGTGCTCCCTCCGGGAATAGCACTCGTGTCAGCCCGAGCCAACATTTCGCGCACCAAACCTGAATCCCAGGTGCGTTCCATTAAGTTTTGACGGGCTACAGGCGGAGTAGGCGCGGCCTTGATAATTTCAATGAAGTCGTCAATATTGGCCAATGCAACAGCCAAGCCCTCGAGCACATGACCACGTTCGCGCGCTTTGCGTAGTTGAAACACTGTACGACGAGTGACCACTTCGCGGCGATGGCTAAGGAAATACTCCACCAATTGCTTGAGGTTCAGCAAACGCGGCTGGCCATCGACCAGAGCCACGATATTCATACCAAACGTTTCTTGTAATTGCGTATTTTTATAGAGGTTATTGAGCACCACCTCGGGTACTTCACCCCGCTTGAGCTCGATCACCAAGCGCATACCGTCTTTATCAGACTCGTCGCGGATATCAGAAATACCCTCTATTTTTTTCTCATTCACCAGCTCTGCAATGCGCTCTTGCAGGGACTTTTTATTAACCTGGTAAGGGATCGCATCCACCACAATCGCCTGGCGGCTGCCACGCTCCATATCTTCAAAGTGCGTTTTTGCGCGCATAATTACACGCCCACGCCCTGTACGATATCCCTCGCGCACCCCAGACATGCCGTAAATAATCCCGCCCGTAGGAAAATCTGGAGCCGGTATGTACTCAATCAGCTCATCGACTGAGCACTCAGGATTGCGCAGACAATATAAACAACCATTTACGACCTCAGTCAGATTATGTGGCGGAATATTGGTGGCCATACCCACGGCAATACCAGAGCTACCATTAACCAGTAAATTAGGTAAGCGGGCGGGCAACAGCGCAGGCTCTTTCTCACTACCGTCGTAGTTAGGGACAAAATCCACGGTCTCCTGATCAATATCAGCGAGCATTTCATGGGCAATCTTGGCTAGACGAATTTCGGTGTAACGCATCGCTGCCGCACCATCACCATCCACCGACCCAAAGTTACCCTGACCATCTACCAGCATATAGCGCATGGAGAAATCTTGAGCGAGGCGAACAATAGTATCGTAAACAGCCTGGTCACCATGGGGGTGGTACTTACCGATCACGTCACCCACGATACGAGCCGATTTCTTATAGGCTCGATTCCAGTCATTGTTCAGCTCATGCATGGCAAAGAGCACTCGCCGGTGCACTGGTTTCAGGCCGTCGCGTACATCTGGCAAAGCGCGCCCCACAATTACGCTCATGGCATAGTCGAGGTAACTGCGGCGCATCTCATCTTCTAGAGAGACAGGAAGCGTTTCCTTGGCAAAGGAATCCATAGATTGGTTCTTTATAGATATAAGTTAAGCAAGAAGCCGGCCAAAGACAGGCAAATAAGAAATTCTAGCACTTTCACTCGGGTAGACGCAGAACCACGAGCAAAGCATTCATTCTACGGGAAGAAAAACCCCTTTCTCACTGCATTCGGTGATTGGGGCACATTTTGCTCATCCCCCGTCTTTGCATCAGCTTGTTGCTCAAAACCAACAATATATCCGCAGTTCGTAAATAAAACGGAATATCTTGGCGTATCCCGTCCTTCGAACCTAACGCAGTGGACAGAAATGTCTTAAGATTCCAGCTAACACGCATGAAACCCAGCGCAATTCTTTGATCCGTTCATAGCGTTGCTATACTGGTTCCGTAATTCTGCGGCAGGGGTTCGCTGCGGTCACTTAACAGCATTAGCTCAACGAGGAGAAACATGAACAAACCCTCCAAAATCGCACTTGTACTTGCCATCGCCGCAGTATCTGCATCCAGTGCAGTTTCCGCACAAAGTGGTGAAGTTAACAACTGGCGTAATCCGTTTGGTGATGTTTGGAAAAACGGCACACAAGAACTGTGCTGGCGCGACAACTTCTGGACACCAGCAACCGGCGTTCCTGGTTGTGACGGTGTGCCTGTAGCAGAAGCTCCAGCTCCAGTTGCACCAGTTGTGGCCCCAACCGTTACAAAAGTCACACTGAACGCTGACACCTTCTTCGATTTTGATAAATACAATCTGAAGCCAGAAGGCCGTCAGGTTCTAGATCAAGTTGCCGCACAAGTGCGCTCCATTGATTTGGAAACAGTTATTGCAACTGGCTACACCGACTCTATCGGTACTGATGCATACAACCTGAAATTGTCCGATCGTCGTGCTAACACTGTTAAGCAATACCTGATCGAGCAAGGCGTACCTGCTGACCGTATTTATACAGAAGGTAAAGGTAAAGCTGACCCTATCGCCAGCAACAAAACACGTGAAGGTCGTGCACAAAACCGTCGCGTTGAAATCGAAATCGTTGGCAACCGCAAGTAATTGCTAAAGCACACGTATTTCTGTAGCTAAGGCTACAATTAAGGCTCCGCATTGCGGGGCCTTAATTTTTTTGAGCGTACACCATGACTACTACACACACTGCCAACAATGTCGATCAAGCTGAAATCGATAAATTCAGTGCGCTAGCTTCACGCTGGTGGGACCCTAACAGCGAATTTAAACCATTACACGCTATTAATCCTTTACGCTTAGGCTGGATTCAAGAACACACTGGCGGCCTACAAGGCAAGAAAGTTCTCGACATAGGATGCGGCGGAGGCATTTTATCCGAGAGCATGGCCCACGCAGGTGCCGACGTCACTGGCATAGACTTAGCGGAACGATCATTAAAGATAGCCCGCCTACATAGTTTAGAGAGCGGCGTCCAAGTTAACTATCAGTTAATTAGCGCAGAGCACATGGCAGCAGAACATGCCGAACAGTTTGATGTCGTCACATGCATGGAAATGCTCGAGCATGTACCTGATCCAGGCTCTATCGTGCGGGCCTGCGCACAATTGGTCAAACCTGGTGGTTGGGTGTTTTTCTCCACCCTAAATCGCAATCCAAAATCTTTCTTGATGGCTATCGTAGGGGCGGAATATGTACTGAACTTAATTCCTAAAGGCACCCATAGTTACGAAAGCTTCATTAAACCTAGCGAACTCATGGGAAGTACCCGCGCGGCTGGCTTACAGGCGACTGAACTACGTGGTTTAACTTACAATCCTCTTAGCGATCACTACGCGCTAAATAATGATGCTTCGGTTAACTATTTATTGGCCACCCGCCGGCAGGGATAAAAATGACTAAACTGGTGTTATTCGATTTCGACGGTACGCTTGCTGATTCGGCTCCTGATTTGGCCGCAACCGCCAATCGCTTCCGAGCAGCACAGGGGCTAGCACCCCTAACTTATGATGCTTTACGCCCCTATGCTTCACATGGCGCACGAGGCTTATTAAAAGTAGCCCTCGATATGGACACCAGCCATCCTGAATACAACCGCTATCGCGAACTTTTTTTAGCAGATTATGCTGCTAATATGACGCAACTCACTACCTTATTTGAAGGCGTAGACGAGCTGCTCACTCGTATCAGCGATCATGGTTATAGTTGGGGCATCGTTACCAACAAACTCGAATACCTAGCTAAGCCGCTGATTGAACACCTAGGTTTAGCGACCTACTGTAGCGTCACAGTAGGCGGAGATACCACGGGTTTTTCTAAACCCCATCCTGCCCCTTTACTCTATGCAGCCAAACAAGCCGGCTTTAATCCCACTGATTGCATATATGTAGGCGATGATGAACGCGATATCCTGGCTGCGCATGCAGCAGGTATGCCCGCCATCGTAGCCGCTTACGGCTATTGCCAAAACGATCCCAATATCAGCACTTGGAACGCTTTTGCCGTCAGCCATACGGCAGAAGAGATTTGGCCTGTTGTCGAGCGCTGGGCTAGCCGTACCTGAAAAACCAAGTTGTGTCGTATTAAGTGCGCTGCTTCATTTGGCCCAGTAACTTACGTTGCATAGGGCCAGCACTTAACACGACCAACACCAAACGGCTTACATGCACAGCAGTCACTAACGGCACTCCTAACCCTAACACTTTAGCGGTAATAGCCATTTCAGCAATACCCCCAGGGGACAAAGCCAAGATTAACATCTCTAGATCCAGCCCCATTCCTACCGCAAAACACCACGCTAAACCCAGACTAAGCAAAAGCATAAAAAGGGTGAAAAAAGTTGCCACCAATAATAAGTAAGGGGCTCGACGGAAAAAATCGGATCTAAACCTATCGCCTAAACTCCACCCTATACACAACTGGCCCAAATTCGATAAGGCAGGTGGAAAATCAGACCAATGTATGCCCTGTACCGTTAATAACAACACAGCAAACAAGGGGCCTAGCATCCACGCATTCGGCCAAGCTAAACGATGGAATACATAACCCGCCAGCAATGCGCAAAGAAACAAATACCCCAATCCGGGCCATTGCACTACGTAAATGGCCGCGGGCGGAACCGGCATCTGATGCAGCCATTGAAAGGCGAAAGGAATGAGTACCACAACGATCAAAACACGTATGCTGTGCACCGAAGCAACAAGATCAGCCCTTAAGCCCGCACGTTCAGCTAGATAAGCCATTTCACTGGCTCCCCCGATAGCAGAGGAAAACCAAGCTGTTGAAAAGTCCAAGCACGCAAAACGCATCATCACCCAGGTTCCCAAGAACCCTAGCAAGATGGCAAACAATATTGCTGTAACAATTAGAGGCCAATAAGCCAACAAGCTATCAGCTACCTCGGCAGTAAAATATAAGCCTAACGATACACCGATTAAGCATTGCCCCATATTGCGTATAGGGCCAAGAGTCCTACTTTGCACCCCGAACACACGCGTCGCCGCAGTCAACAGTAAAGGGCCTAGCATCCACGGCAACGGCATCCCCAGCCAACTGGCTACTATGGCGCCCACTAGGGCTATCCCCGCCCCCATTAGCACCGACACTGCTAACGATTTACCTCTACCGCTCGCCTGCTCCACATCCGCCAAACTGATGCTCTCCTATACGTGAACCGCTTTTTTATGATTGAGACAGGTCTACACTACCAGCTATTAGGTTCAAGTATAAATAAACTTAGGACTGACGAGTTCCCCGCTGCCACACTCCACCCACTTGAGCATTAGTCATCAAACAAATGCTTACTAGGCTGGCCTGCATTCAACTGCAAGTAGTCTTGCTGGAATAAACACATGCGCACCACGTCACGATATTGCCCTTGAACGAAAAACTCGTGCTTTAGTTCACCTTCAATGGTGAAACCAAGCTTGCTATATATATGAATGGCTTTATGATTTTCCTTATCCACCAGTAGATAAAGTTTATATAAGTTCAACACGCTAAAGCCATAATCTAAAGCAAGTTTAGTCGCTGCCGACGCTAAGCCTTTGCCCTGATGCTCGGGAGCTACAACGATTTGAAACTCAGCCCGTCGATGCACATAGTCAATCTCGACTAACTCTACAATGCCCGCTTTTTCTTCATTGCACTCAATTAAAAACCGCCGCTCGCCTTGATCATGAACGTGCGCATCATACAAAGCAGTCAATTCAGCAAAGGCCTCAAAAGGCTCTTCAAACCAATAACGCATCACACTGGCATTGTTATCCAACTGATGGACAAAGTATAAATCTTCGCGCTCTAAGGGACGCAAGCGCACATGGTTGGCGGCGGCAGACATCAACATTCCTTATTAATTAAAACCCAAAAAATTTCATAACTGACCAAGGCAAGTTAATTGCTAGTGATGTAAGCTTGCCATTGCAGATCAGACAAAGCCCACGCATCGTCGTCCTTGCGATAGGTCACAACGGCAGTGAACATGGCCTTGTCACTGACACCTGTTTCCAACACGACACGATCAACAGGCGCTTGAATACTAAACTGGCAAGGGCTTAGCATGGTTGACTGGTGTGTGGGTACAAAAGCAAACGCTAAGGTATAGTCATTTTTGCTGGCTTGCTGCACCAAAATTTGTGCTGCTTTATAAGCTTCGAGCACATCGGTACAGCGTGTGTTTTGAACGACCTCAAATCGAGCCTGCTGCGCCGCAGGGCTATCGTAGGATAAATGGTACCAAAAAGAGCAGGCGAGCAAGGCCAAGGACGCTACCACTACTTTCAACCAAGCCCGCTTTTTCTGCGTAGCAGTTTGCTCGGCCACGCCAAACAATTGCCCCCCGGATCGTATCAGCACGTAAATAGCGTATAAACCGACTAGACTCGCAATTATCAAACCAACCATACAACAACCACTCCTTAAGCGTGTGCATTGGCGCCTAGTTTACCTATTTATCTTTCACTACCTATTAAACGAAGAGACTTATTTTGGTGTATTTTGCTCCAGCGCAAAGCTGAATACCTCAATCGTTAGAAAAAATGTTCCAGCCAGCGCGCTGTGACCTATTCCACTGCACAACAACGCGCTTAAAAAACGTGTTTATCCACAGCCATGATGCTGCGCATTAATACTTTAAGTCCTGCAAAAGCTTGATCAGCCGTAGTAGCCTCTTCGGGACAATGACTACGACCCTGCAAACAAGGGACAAATATCATGGCAGTGGGTGCGATATCCGACAAATAAGCAGCATCATGACCTGCGCCACTGGGTAAGCGCATGGATTCATACCCTAAGCAGTACGAGGATTGCTCAATAATCTCAACGATAGCATCGGAAAAATGACGGGGTAACCCATAGCTAATAGACTCAGTGTGAAGGCGCAACCCCAAGGCCTGTAACTCCTCTCTTACCGTGTCGAAGAGCTCATCGCCATAGCCTTCTAAAATAGCAAGCTGATTACTCCGGACTTCTAATGTCATCTCCACACGACCTGGTACAGCATTAGACGAATTAGGCAAAACCGAGGCACAACCAACTGTGGCGACTACGTAGCACTGTGAGGTGTTAAGTCTTGCTGCCTGCTGAAAGTTTTGCTGAATCAAAAGAGCTGCTCCTACCAGCGCATCTTGGCGAATATCCATAGGGGTGGTACCTGCGTGGTCAGGCCTCCCTAGCACTGTTAAGGTATAGCTACGAACCCCCACTAAGTCCGTTACCGCACCAATAGCCATTCCTTTATTCTCTAGTACCGGCCCCTGCTCTATATGTAGCTCAATAAAGGCGTGTATATCGCCCTTCTGGTATAGAGCAGAGGACAATTCATGACTTAATCCTCCTACCTGATCAATTGCTTGAGCTAGGCTCACTCCATCACTATCCATCAAAGCTAACATTGCTGGCGTCAATGCTCCAACCATTGCACGACTACCGACACATGAAATGCCTCTATCACAGGGCTCTTCTGATAAAAAATCAACCACTTCCAGAGGGTGCTCAAGCTCGTAAGCACTGTCCGCCAGCGCATGCGCCAACTCAATACCGGCTACTACACCTAAAATCCCGTCATAGCGCCCGCCATCGAACACTGTGTCTGAGTGCGAGCCCGTCATAATGGGTTTTGCACCTAACCGCTTACCTTCTCTTCGACCTATCAAATTTCCCGCACTATCGATACGCACTACTAAACCCGCGGCTCGCATTTGTTGCGCCAGCCACTGTCTAGCTTCACTAAAAAGTGGACTAAAAGCCCTGCGTGTCCATGGTCGTGCTGGTTCTGTATAAGTGGACAAGGTTTCGAGCCGTTGCCATAAGCGTTTCTTATCCAAGGCCTGGAACGCATTTTCTATTTTTTCTACGTCTGTCTTATTGTGAGCTACCTGATTCACTTTTGTCTCCTTTTCTAGTATGTATATACCTTTAGTGTAACAAGGTTCCTCGGCTAAATAGTAAGACGGTTTCGGCAATAACGAAAAAGGGTTGAGTCTGGCCTAACGCCAAACCCAACCCTTTTACCTGTCCTCTTCGAACTGCTTGCGCCTATGACCAAGAGCAAGGGCAGTCCGGCCTCTTATTAAAGATCGGCTCCTATTGCTTTTAAGCCCTCTAGAGCACAATTAGCGTCGATGGCTCCGGTTGGTGCTCCACCGACTCCGATCCCTGCGACCACTACGTTATTAAATTTTATAGGTACGCCACCACCTTGAATAACCATACGTGAATCCATATCACGTAAACCATTATTAGCAGGATTGGTAGCGATAAACTCGGCCAATCCAGCCGTATCTCGACCCATTGCCGCAGCAGTAAAGGCTTTGCCTTGCGCGCTATTGCCGGTGTGTGCTCCTGCACCATCTTGGGTTAGCAGCACTTTTACAGCACCCTCTCGGGCAACTACTGCGACGGAAACCGCATAACCGTCCTTTGCACAAGCTTGAACAGCCGCTTGACTAGCTTTAGTCGCTAACTCCAAGGGCAAATAATGAGTCGTAGGAAGCGTTGTCTGAGCGCTTGCTATAAAAGGTGTAAGTACCAAAGCGGAAAATACAAGTTTACGAATCATGATATCAGTCCTTCTGTAAGGTTAAGAGACATCTAACGACAAACTTCCTCGGCCCCCGCCCCAAAAATACGCCTTAGGACACGAGCGAGCTATACGTACAACACTATGGACGGTATAAGCAATTCACATTTCGCTTAAACTGGTTACTATAAATATAAACGAAAATCTTTTTTTGGCTACCATCATATACAAATGCTCACCATTTTTGCTTATCTACAAATCAACAAAGGTCATTTATTGTTACACAAGACAGCGCTGCGCTAGATGGGTTCGAAATAATGGTACGATCGCCACATCGTTTCTACCTCCTGAGTGAACCTAATCATGTGCACATCCTTACTTTATTTTGACCAACAGGAAGCACCCTACACGGGGCGTACCCTAGAGCTTCCCGTAGAACAGCCTTATTTGCTGGTCTACCAACCTAAAGATAGTACATTTTCCTCACAGGTTAAGAACCATCCAGCACTGCATTACACTGCTCAATATGGGTTCATCTCAGTGGCCGTTGAGATAGACCCCAGAGCAGACGTAAAAGTGGTTGAAGGCGTTAACAGTGCGGGGCTTACCTTTAGTCTGTTGGCATTCGCGGTCTCTAAAGGGCCTCAAGACACCTTCGACTCCAATACCGCTGTTCTATCCACTGTAGATTTAGGTAACTGGGTGTTATCCCAGTTTTCGTCGGTTGCCCAAGCCAAAGCCGCCTTGGAAAAACAAGCTATCCTGGCAGAAGGCCTAGATTTATTAGGTGGCATGGAGCCACCTTTCCATTATGTGCTGCATGATGCTAGCGGAGATTCAATTGTTATTGAATACACCAACGGCCAGCAAAACATCTACGCTAACCCCATCGGCGTCATGACGAACGGCCCAGAGTTTCCTTGGCACCTAACTAACCTGAGCAACTACACGCACTTAAGCAATATTGATCAGCTTGAAACCACCCTACGTGGCAAGCGACTTTTTCAACCCGACTCGGGCATCGCCACCGCCACCCTCCCTTCCTCCAATACGTCGGTAGGACGTTTTGTGCGCGCGGCCTATTACGCCAACTTCGCTGAAAAAGCAGCCACCCCCGCCAGCGCTATCGTCACGCTGGCGCATATCATGAATAACTTTGATCGGCCGCGTGGTATTACCGTAGACTCGACAGCTTATAACAGCAGTATGGACGCCGGCGCGCCTGAAGTGATCGGCATGCCCGGCTATTGCTCCGAATACACCAGTTGGACCTCATTGACGGACTTGCGCCAAGGGCTACTGTACTTACGAAGCTATACCCAACTGAACTACATCCGAATCAACCTGACTGAGTTACTGGAACACTCGCAAAAAATCGTGATGCCATTAAGTCAGTTGAATGAAAGCTTGGCCGACGGAACCCAAGCACTGCTGCACGCTGCCGCACAATAAACTAAAAATCGGAACGGCGAGCGATTCATTCTGCTCGTCGTTCAACGTAGCAGGCAAAGATTGACCTACTTTTTACCGAATAAAATCGGCAAAAAAAATCAACGACCATTAAGCCATTGATTTTTAAGGAAATTATGGTGGAGTCGGGGGGAATTGAACCCCCGTCCGCGAATCGTCCACAGGCAGTTCTACATGTGTAGTCGACTTATTTTGGGCTTTAACCCAGGATTATGCCTGTCGACCGGCCTTTCCTGAGCGAGTCACTAAGATTTAGGACTTACCTGAGTGACCCAGGCAAATCCGATTCTTTGTAAATAACACTACTGTAAGTTTTACCTTACCTGACCCAAAGACAAATCAGTGTAGTGGCTCGGCCTTAAGCGGCTAGAGCGAAACGCTCGTCGTTGGCGTTTGTAAGTTTTCCAGTGGTTTTACGAGCGAACTGGTGCTCGACACGCCCTGCTCTGCTTCTTGACCCACGTCGAAGCCATGTCGACCCCAGTGAGACTAGAGCACCAATTATAAGGCATTTCTCAACGCTTTAATAGGGGCTAGCGATGATAAAATAATCGGTTTACCAAAAAGTGCTGCTGACGCTCACAAGGCGTAACGGTGGTGTGATTCTCATTAACGGGGGAGTGTCTGCATGAGCAGCCCTACAAAACAAAGCAATCGTTTATTACATTTTCTTTTGCATGGCAGTTTAGTGGTGCAAATTCTTATCGCCTTAGTGGCTGGCATTGCCTTAGCTCTGCTAGTGCCTGAAAGCACACCAAGTACAGCCATATTAGGCAATCTCTTTATTACAGCGCTGAAATCTATTGCTCCCATACTGGTTTTCTTTTTGGTAATGTCGGCGATTGCAAACCATCAGCAAGGGCGTCAAAGTCATATGGGGGCCGTTATCGGCTTGTATCTGTTAGGAACGTTCTTAGCTGGCTTGCTGGCTGTGCTAGTGAGCTTTGTGTTCCCCTCCCAACTTACTTTGGTGACGGAGGAAATTGTAGTCAATCCTCCCAGCGGCATTGCTGAAGTACTCCTCACGCTCTTATCCAGCGTGGTGGATAATCCAGTTAGCGCTCTATTAAATGCGAACTACATGGGAATTTTGGCGTGGGCTATCGTGTTAGGCTTAGCCTTGCGTAATGGCAACCAAAGCAGTAAAGCCATGGTTACAGACATATCCGCCGGCGTTTCCATGATAGTGCGTATCGTCATCCGCTTTGCCCCGTTAGGGATATTTGGCTTAGTAGGTGCCAGCATCGGCGAATCAGGGCTTGATAGTCTCAAACAATATGTGCACATATTAGCCGTATTGGTCAGTTGTATGGTCGTGGTCGCTTTGGTACTCAATCCGCTTATCGTATGGTTTAAATTACGTCGCAACCCCTACCCGCTTGTTTTTACTGTGCTGCGCGATAGCGCAATTACCGCTTTTTTTACACGCAGCTCGGCCGCTAATATTCCTGTCAATATGGCCTTATGCGAAAGACTAAAGTTAAATAAAGATACCTATGCCGTATCTATCCCCCTTGGTGCCACCATCAACATGGGGGGTGCGGCCATTACCATCACGATTCTGACCTTGGCCGCCGTTAATACGCTAGGGATAGACGTAGATATTCCAACTGCCCTGTTACTGAGCATAGTCGCCGCCGTATGTGCTTGCGGAGCGTCCGGCGTAGCGGGAGGGTCTCTGCTACTGATTCCATTGGCGTGCAGTTTATTTGGCATCCCCAACGAAATTGCTGTACAAGTCGTGGGAGCCGGCTTCATTATTGGTGTGCTACAAGACTCGTTTGAAACCGCTCTGAACTCCTCAACCGACGTGCTGTTTACCGCAACCGTATCAATGAGTGCCGAACAAAGCGCTTAGCTCATTCCAGGAGTGTCGTCCTTTCCACCTGCTAAGGACGACTAAAAAAGCACAGCGAGCTCATTTATAAACTCTATTTCACGCCGATGTGCTTACCTCCATCTACACGGTTCAATGCCAGCCGAACTAGGCGCCAACCTGCACCTAGCTTTTTCCGCTGCGCTATTACTGTAGCTGCCTATTGTAAAGAGGGTAGTTGAAAGACAAGGCCCTCCTATCACAGAAAACACCATCCAAACTGTCACTTAAACGAAACATTTGCATAAATTTCGCATTTTTTCGTATAAAAACACAAAATAAACACATACAAGTGATACGATTCATGTAAAAAAAGCATGCTAGTGCGATGAACTCATGGAGCATTGCCAGCTTACTAACACTTTCTTAATGTTGAATCGGAGACCTATGCGTAAAAACTTTCCTATCAACAATACGGAAACCGTTATTCAGGATGATCAATATTTGATCTCCAAGACGGACACCAAAGGTAGGATTGTTTACGCAAATCCCGCCTTTATTGAAATCAGTGGCTTCAGCCAAGAAGAACTAACGGGGCAAGCTCACAATATTGTGCGTCACCCAGACATGCCTCAGGAAGTCTTCGCCGACTTGTGGACTACATTAAAGAATGGCGAGGCATGGGAAGGAATCGTTAAAAACCGTCGTAAAGACGGTGGGTTCTATTGGGTCAAAGCGAATGCGGGCCCTATCATAGAACAGGGAGTGGTCACCGGTTATGCTTCTGTACGCACACGCGCTCAAAAAGAAGAAATAAACCAAGCCGAGCAATTTTATCAACAACTTAATCAGGGCTCCACAGGTCCATGGCGAGTGCAAAAAGGTCGCATCGTACGAGGAGGCTGGACTCAACCTTTCTATTTGCTAGCGCGCCTTTGGAGCTCTGACCTAGGTGCAGCCTTCGCCCGATCTATTTTGTTGACTCTAATCGTAGCATTGAGCTTAGCATTAAGCCTGCATTATATTGAGGCTCCAAATTCGTCTAAGCATCTTCTTTCTGCTGCCCTTACGGCAGGCCTGATTGTCTTGTTGGCAGCCCAATTACGTTTACGCCACCGAACACTCAAGTCATTTAATAACGCTGCTCAAATAGCGCAACAAATTGCCGCCGGTAATCTTGGCCTTGATATGCAAGAGCAGCAATTAACTGAACTAGGCAAACTAGGCACCAACCTTGAGTTAATGCGAAAAAGCCTGCTTAGCATTAGCACTGATGTGGATCAAAGCGTGCTCGAAAACTTGGACATGGCTCAACTCTTGAGCCAAAACAGCCGACAACTAGACGTCCGTACGGTAGAGCAAGCCGCCTCCCTACAGCAAACCACAGCAAGCCTTGCCAACTTTAGCAGCACCGTACACCAAACTGCTGCTAACGCTCAAGCGAGTCACGAGCTGAGTCAGCGTAGTTCGGAGTATGTACAAAAAGGCAACCACACTGTCGCTGAACTAAGCCTGGCGATGAACGCTATTTTAGCCAGCTCAGAAAAAATTCGTGGCATTGTCAGAATGATCGAGCATATTGCCTTCCAGACCAATATATTATCGATCAATGCATCTATTGAGTCGGCACGAGCAGGCACTGCAGGTCGAGGTTTTGCGGTTGTAGCATCCGAGGTTCGCACCTTAGCCAGACAAGCCTCTGAAGCCGCTGAGCAAATCAAAGGGCTGATTGAAGATACCTGTTCTCAGAGTCGCAATGGCGCCGAGCACACTAAAGAAGTAGAGCTCGCCATGCACGATATTTTAAAGTCCTCTTCTGAGGTTGCCTTGCTGATGGCCGAAATATCAGCGGCAACAGGCGAGCAGTCAACTGGCCTAGAGCAGTTAAATCTGGCTTTGCAGCAAGTCGACAAAATTACTACTGACAATGCCGATTTAGCCCGCAACCTACACCACTCCGTAGAAAGCATGAATCATAACCAAGCTCAATTGCGTGATGCTATTGCCGTGTTTAATTACGGTGATAAAAAAGCAATTATGGCTCCGCTTGATCAAGTAACAGCTCGGACTAAAACGGCTTTACTGCCTCAATAAAGCCTGCTAGCTGTCAGGCGACATCACCTCCCCGAGCAATGCCGCCTGATTACACTTAAAGGCCCAGTAAGGCCGTCCCTTCCAATAAAGTATAAATACCCAATACCGCGAACACACAAGCAGCAACGGTGTGAACCAAACGTGTCGGAACTCTATCGGCTATTTTTTCGCCAAAGATTACAGCAGGAACGTTAGCAATCATCATCCCTAATGTGGTGCCAATTACTACGCTAAAAAAGGCATGATATTGGGCCGCCAAGGCGACCGTAGCGATCTGCGTTTTATCACCCATTTCTGCAATAAAAAAAGTGACAAAAGTCGTTCCGAACACACCAAAGCGTGTATGAGTTGCTTCGGTATCGTCGAGCTTGTCGGGTATCATGATCCAGATAGCCATAACCAAAAAGCCGATACCTAAAACCCAGCGCATTATGGCGGGATCCATTAAAGCCGGTAACCATGTGCCAATGGCACCAGCCAAGCCGTGATTGAGTGTCGTAGCAAGCAATATAGCTAAAATGATGATGCCTGGCCGCCTATAACGAGCCGCCAACATAAAAGCTAATAATTGTGTTTTATCGCCAATCTCGGCAAGTGCAACGATCCCAGTGGATACTAGTAGCGCTTCCATTTTATTGTAACTCCCTGGCCGGATAGACTAGACACATTTGACCATCGCACCTCTCCGGCCAGTCTGGGAGGCGTATGGTCAAAGGTCTTGCCAGGCAATTGCTGTACACGCCATGACCCAGTGTGGATCAAGTATGTTGACGTGCACCTCGAAGCTTCTCGAGCGGCTACTCCCCAATGACGAGGCAGATCATAACCGTTAGCCGACAATCTGTCTAGTCCAGCACAGACCAAAAAAACAGCTAAAATGAGCGCTTTCTCGCTACCCTGAATAGCCCCATGCGCCCCAGCACTTCGCTTACTCGCCAGACATCACCACATTACGCCAAAGCACTCATCCTCTACTTGCTGTTCTTTGTCTTGTTATGGACGGTACTGACCTCTATCAGCCATAAAGCACCTGATCTGGACGGTATGGAGGAGCTCGTTTGGGCTAGTAGCTTTGAACTCGGTTATATAAAGCATCCGCCCTTTCCATCGTGGATTATGTACGGCTTGACGCAACTACTTGGGAGGCCCGTATGGCTCAGTTTCTTTGCTGGCATGCTTGCGTCTGCGGCTGGTTTAGTGTTTCTCTGGCTATTAGCGCGAGAGTTCCTTAGCCCACGCTTATCTTTTTTGGTTGTGCTGCTAGCCTCGGTGAATATTTATTTCTCACTGCGTGGCACCATTTTCAATCACAACACGGCGCAACTATGGTCCATCATGGCAAGCATATGGTTTTTCTATCGTGCTTGCCGTGATCAACGCCTAAGTGATTGGGCGTGGTTAGGCGTCGTAGCAGGCTTTGCACTCATGACTAAATATAGTGCTGTCATCCAGTTTGCCGCTTTTTTCTTGTACTTGCTGGCAAGTGGCTTATGGCGCCATGGCAGAACGTGGCAGGGAATGCTTGTCGCCACCATCACTCTTGGCATCACTTTTAGCCCCCACTTATATTGGCTACACAGCAATGACTACGCTCCGTTCCTCTACATGGACAAATCCCTAGCGGCGCCCACTCGCTGGCAAGCCTATAGCGCTTTACTAAGCTTTACTTTGGACCAATTAGCACGACTGAGCCCTATGATTATTGCCGTGGGGGCGCTGTATTACTGCTATCGTCGAGATCTACGCCAGAAAGGCCACCACGTTTCTGATAATAATGTCAATTACGGCGCTCAGATACATTCTCGCGAGAAGCAATTTTTACTTTGGGTTGGTTTAAGCCCATTTCTTAGCACGGTTTTAATAGCCGCTTTGTTGGGTTCGCACCTAGACGCCTCTTGGGCCACCACTTTCTTCGTACTGTATAGCTTCTATTTTTTATTTGCTATTAAAGGCGCAGAGCCTTTACAAACCAAACGTCTGCTCGTCATCGTGCTAATAATACAAATACTAATGGCAACAGGCTATGCTCTAGCCCGCGGTCCCTTGGCGTGGGAAACAGGTAGAAAATCACGCTCCACCTTTCCAGGTCCAGAAATAGCAAGCCAAATGCAAGCAGTATGGAGACAGCATGTTCCCGCTACGCCACTGCGTATTGTGGCCTCTGATACATGGCTAGGGGGAAACATTGCGATAAATACTAGCCCTGACGCACAAGTTTATATCGATGCTCAATTGGCTCAATCACCCTGGCTACGCGATGCCGACCTTCAGTGTGGAATACTCGTTGTCTTTAGCCGCCAAACGCGTGGAGAACCCGCCGCCAGCCTTCTACAGCTTTATGAGCAAACACATTGGAAAGGGCTAGAGCAGCTACATTGGTCTTCCGCTAATAGCCCCATCTTAGATCTGAACTGGGGGATTATCCCGCCCTCGCCCTCATGCGAAGCCGCTCGCTAGGGGTGTAAAACAGGCAATCGCTCGCCAAGCAAGTCTAAGAAATAACGTACAGCAGGAGCCATGCCTTGGCGCGAAGGAAATACAGCATGGATAATGCCCGGTAAAGGTGCCCAATCTGGCAGCACCTTTACCAAACGCTTAGCCTCCAAGGCTTGGCGGCACATGTAATCTGGCAATAGCCCCACTCCAACACCAGCCTCTATACCTTGCTGTAAGGTTAGTAAGTCTGTCGCTAAATAACGAGGCTTATGGCGAACCTCCATCAGCTCTTGCCCAGGGCCGTATAACTCAAAAACACTCACACCTCGCGTCGCCCCCATCGCTACCGTAGGCAGCGAAGCTAAATCATCAGGCTTGAGCACGGTTGCATAGTTTTGCAACAGTAAGGGGCTCGCCACTAAGATGGACTTAGTTTCCGCTAGGCGTTTGACAACATTGCTGCCACTGTCACTTAACGAGCTGCGCACACGTAAGGCAACATCCACGCCTTCTGCGACAGGGTCCACCACCCGATTATTCACTTCCAAATCTAAATCAACCAAGGGGTATAACATAAGGTATTCCGCAAAAACCTTATCTAAAACGGTGTGCGATAAAGTGACGGGACAACTTACTCGTAATAGGCCTCGAGGCTCTTGCTGTACATGTGCTACCGCAGCATAAGCAGCCTCGGCCTCAAGGCGCATTGCCTGACAATGCTGTAAAAACACTTCACCCGCAGAGGTTAAAGAAAGATTTCGGGTAGTACGCTGTAATAAACGCACGCCTAGCTCTGCCTCTAGACGGCTAATGCGCCGGGATAAACGGGAGGGTGGCATGCCTAAATGGCGTGCTGCCGCGCTAAAGCTTCCCTGAGCTAATACTTCTGTAAACAACAACATATCGTTTAAATCATGCATAGAGAGTTCAGAACCGTATTAGGCATAAATATAGAATAATCTTTTTCATCTGACCTACTTATTAAAAACAGTGCCGTACCCGATAATTAAGGCATCACTCTTTTTAGCCGCAGACACTCATGAATATATTACATATAGACTCAAGCATTAATGGTACGAACTCCGTCTCACGTGAGCTTAGCCGTTTTGCTGTAGAGCAACTTATTAAACAACACCCTGGAGCTCATGCTGAGCACCTGGACTTAATCAGTAATCCTCCCCCCTATTACACCAGCGACTCCTTGGGACTACGCTTGGGATTAGAGGATGCGGCGCTGACATCTGCACAACGCACAGAAAATCAATTAACACAGACGCTTCTTGACCAATACCTAAAAGCTGACACGGTGGTGATCGGTGCTCCATTTTACAACTTCACTATTCCTAGCCAACTCAAATCCTGGTTGGATCGAGTAATTCAACCTCGTAAGACCTTCCAATATGGCGCTAACGGCCCTGAAGGCTTATCCGGCGACAAAACCGTGTACGTGATTCTAAGCCGTGGTGGTATTTACTCGACCTCGGAGCAAGGCCAAGCTTTAGAACATCAAGAAAGCTATTTGCGCGTTGTCTTTGGTTTTATTGGCGTCACCAACATACACTTTATTTATGCCGAAGGCATAGGCATGGGCGCTGAGGCACGCGCTGAAGCATTGAGCACGGCTGAACAACAAATAATACAATTGCTCCAAACGGTAGAGCTCGCTTGAGGCGCATCAATTATATGCCCTAGAGCAGCTTGATCGCGGTAACCAAAAATAAGACGCCTGATGCAGCCATCAGGCGTTTTTGTTCACTCACTTTTGAATGGTACGCCAGACTGCGCCAGCGCCAACATCTGCATGTCTAATCGGACACTAACATATGACCTAAGCGTAGACGTTTAGTATTCAGATAGTTTTTATTGTAAGGATTATCTTCTATTTGATGCGCTATTCGCTCACTGACCTCAATACCTATGTCTTCTAAGGTTTTGACTTTACGCGGATTATTCGTCATGAGCCTAACTCGCTTGATGCCCATAAAATCCAGCATGTCCTTACACATATCAAAGCGACGCATGTCGGCAGGAAAACCCAAACGCTCATTAGCCTCTACTGTATCAGCTCCTTCATCTTGCAACTTATAGGCACGTATTTTATTGGCTAAGCCTATACCGCGGCCTTCTTGCCGCAAATAGAGCAACGCACCTTTGCCTTCTTGGGCAATACGTTCTAGGGCGAGCTGTAGCTGAGGACCACAATCACAGCGCAGGCTAAACAAAGCATCACCCGTTAGACACTCTGAGTGGATACGAGCCAAGATGGGCTCCTCACCGGCCACATCCCCTAGGGTCAACATCACATGCTCTTTTTGAGTAGCAGGCTCAATAAATACATGTATTTTAAATACTGCCCACGGAGTAGGTAATTGGCTAGAGCTAATATGCTCTAAGGCTGTTGTTGTAGAGGAAAAACTAGGCAAGGGCAAATCAGTATGGGGTAGCATAATACTCTCGGCAGCAAGGCATAAACTGTCCGAAAAGTTACACGCACAAGGCGCCGGACAATCAATAATATAACAATAAGAGCAGGCTGAGTAACCTAACTAGCGGCCTGAGAAAACTGACAAAGTGCTTCAAATGTAATAGAATTTGTGTTACGTGGTAAATCCAAAAGAACTATTACCGTCGCTTCAAGGCTTTAGCTTATCAGTTGACTCATCATGTCCTTTGTAAAATGCTGCTCTCTTGTAGCCTCTGCTTTGTTATTGCTTTGCTTGTCTTTTACGTCTAAGGCAGCAGCACAAGCATGGCCTAGCATACCTTCACAGCTTAGCCTACAAACCCCTTTCGGGGACTTGCAAGTCACTCCCAGCGATTACATTTACGACGCTCAGTTGTCCCTTGGCACACGTATTATTGAGCCCACGATCAAAGGCTTAATTAATATGCCCTACGCCTTTCAAGTAGGCGATAGCCAATCGGTACTTATTTCTGTCGACAACGGCGTAGAGCACTGCCCTATTAGCTTTCATTGGCTCACCATTAGCCAGCAAGGGCATCATTTATCGCCCGCCTTTGGCTCTTGTAATTCTAAAATTCGTGTCAGCCACCGAGGCTCTACACTCATTGTGCAAACCCCTAGCACCAAAGCGCAAGATTCTATCGATGAATACCGCTATAAGGAAGGAAAAATTTCGCTGCGCACACGCCGCAACCCTCAACGCGACTAAGCCTGATTGAGCTGTATTAATCTGCGTAGACACAGCCTATATAATGTCTCCCAAGTGAACTTTTATTAGGTTAAATGTATGAGCACTTCTGCTATGCGCCCAGTTCGTGTCTGGGACTTACCCACACGACTATTTCATGCCTTGTTAATCTTGAGCTTTGTAGGCAGTTTTGTGACCATCAAACTAGGCGGGCTATGGATGGACTGGCATGTAAGGTTTGGATTGCTCGCTACAGGCCTAATTATATTTCGCTTAATATGGGGCGTGGTGGGTGGTTATTACAGCCGTTTTAGTCAATTTCCACCTAGTCTACGTAAAAGTTGGGAATATCTACGCCAACATCATTCCCGCACACTTGGGCACAATCCCCTAGGCGCTTGGTCGGTATACGTCATGCTGTTGCTCATTGGCTTCCAGGCATTTTCAGGCTTGTTTGCTAACGACGATATTTTTACTGCTGGCCCCTTAGCCTACTTAAGTCCACATTGGTCTAAAGTACTGACAGGATTGCATAAAAGTAATGAATGGCTACTATTGGCCATTGTGGCTTTACATATTATTGCGATCCTTGCTTACCGCCTCTTTGCTGGTCAAAAATTAGCCAAAAGCATGGTAACAGGGAATATGGACTGGCCCACACAATCATCTGCTCGTGACAGTCAAGATGGCTGGAAGTCCCGTCTACTCGCACTTGTTATTGCCTTGCTCATTGCGGCTGCTATCTATAGCTTAACGCTACTCGCGCCAACGGCTAGCTTCGATGACTTCATGTAAGTGTCGAGTTATCCCCAGATTCTGTGCACAACTCTGGGGATAATCAGGGGACTATTCTGTCTATACCGCATAGATACTACTACCTTTCTAAACTGGCTACGAATAACCCCTCTTTACTAAAGAAGCGGCAAGTCGAGTAAAACGCGTAATCCAGGGGAGTTGTCCTCCCACGATACCGTTCCTCCATGCAACTTCACTATTGCTAATACACTGGTTAAACCTAAACCATGCCCAGGCATTTTTTCATCTAGACGCATAAAGTGCTGGCCTAACTGCCCATACATAGCCTCGGGTACCCCAGCACCGTCATCCGCTATGCTTACACGAACCGTCATAGCCTTTGTTTGTTGCACACTCACTGTCACATGATGGCGCGCGTGCTTAATGGCATTATCTAGTAAATTAGCCACTGCACTGGCTAATAAGTCTGCATCGCCAGACACCCACGAACTCTTACCTAAGTCTATATCTAACGTGAGGTTTTTTTCCTCGACGACAGCGTCATATAACTCGATGACATCGCTACAAATACGACTCATATCAACCTCATCAAAGCTTTGGCGGCGTACTCCCACCTCTACCTCAGAGATCTGCAAAAGCTTAGCAAACAACTGATTCAGACTTTCTATTTCACGTATTGCTTTTTGCTGAGTTGCCAACACTTCCTCTTGACTGAGCCCTACCCGCTGCGCATCACGTAGATACCCCAACACTCGCGTTAAGGGGGTGCGTAAGTTATGAGCAATAGTGTCAGAGATATGGCGCACCCCTAACATGAGATCTTGAATACGATCCATCATGGAGTTGATATCCCGTGCTAATTGAGAGAACTCGTCGTTGGAGTTATCCACCGGGATACGTTGTTTTAAGTGGCCTGAGCGAATCTGCACGGCAGTATCGCGAATATTGGACAGACGCAGTTGCAATTCGGTTCTGAATACGTAAGTACCAAAGGCAATCAACAAAACGGCCACTACAATAGCAGCCAAGCCGACCTGACCAATGAGCAGTTTCAGCTCATTCATTTCCTGCATGTCATAACCCACTACCAAGGTCGCCCCATCGGGCAGTGTATGCATACGCAAGCGCCCTACCGTGGTAACCCCTTCGCGCACAACCTGCACTTCCGAAAGCTCTCCCCAAAGCGGCCAAACCGGACTGACATGCTCTAGGTTACCCACGAGCTTGGTGCCGCTGCTGTCGACCAGCAGATAAATCTCTCTATCTGCATCGATATGATCAGACAAGGCGATTTCTATGCTTTCTATCAGGCCTTCACGCCCTCGACGCTCAAACTCCAGCACCAAGCGCTGTGCCGTCGCGCCTACATGCCGTGAAGCCTGTGTGTGTAAAACATGAATGACCTGTAAAAAAACAAAACTTAGTAAAACTAAGGTTGTGCAAACGGCTAATAATCCGTAGTTAAGTGTCAGACGAAATGAAATGGAGCGCCACAATTCTTTCACGCGCGCTCCTACTCGGCCGTTGACGCTTGCGCGGCCTCGGGGTTGGCCGACAACATATAGCCAGCCCCGCGTATGGTATGTATCAATGGCGTTGTAAAGCCGTGATCAACTTTGCTGCGTAAGCGGCTAATCTGCACATCAATCACATTAGTTTGGGGGTCGAAGTGATAATCCCACACCGCCTCTAGCAACATGCTACGTGTAACTATTTGGTCCGCATTGCGCATCAAGTAAGCCAATAATCGAAACTCGCGTGGTTTCAACACGATATCTTTTTGCACCCTTTGCACTTTCCCAGACCCAAGATCTAAACGCAAATCCGCCACCTGCAAGCAGGTCTGCTCAAGGCTCTTGCTGCGCCGCACTAGCGCTTCTAAACGAGCATAGAGCTCAGAGAAAGCAAAGGGCTTAGTGAGATAATCATCCCCTCCGGCCTTTAACCCTTTCACGCGCTCATCTAGGTCACTTAGAGCACTCAGCACTAATACAGGCGTCGTATTACTCTGCGCCCTTAAAGTGGACAGAATAGACAATCCATCCATTTGATTAGGCAACATGCGATCCAAGATTATGACGTCCCATGACTCCTGAGACGAACGCTGCAGACCAGTGACCCCGTCTTCACAGCTCGCTACATCGTGGGCCTGCTCCAGTAGCCCGGCAACGATATACCGCCTGGTTTCTACATCATCCTCTATCACCAAGCAACGCCATACTCCAGTCATACTGCCTTTTCCTGTCATTCAAACTTCAATATTATTAGTAAACATTGTAAGACGCTTATTTGCGCCTACGCCAGAACCCTCGTAATACAGTGACCAGCCCTGCTATTGCTGCTAATAATCCTAGCCAGACAAAAATAGATAAGCCTAACCAAGCAGGCCCGGTACGTATAAGGACGGGGCCCAACACCAATACCGATGCTGCCGTCACAATGGCGATAGCCAATCGTGTGGCTGCCAGTTCTAGTGAGCGTCCCAAGTTTTTTATGCCAATCACTTCAATCCGAGCATCCAGTTTTCCTTGTCGTAAACGATGCATGATGATGCGCAATAAGTGCGGTGCATCTAAGGCAATCTGTTTAGACTCCATCGCAAACGACAGAGCATCCTGAGCGAGTACCTCGGGCGTATATTGGCGTAGTAGGGACTGCTTAATCTGCGGGCCGACTGTCTGCGCAATATCAAACTGAGGGTTTAAGCGCAATAAAACTCCTTCTGCCGTCATCAATGCCTTAAACAATAAAGCCAAATCAGCAGGCAGCATAATCTGCTGATCGCGGGCTAAGGCCATTAAGTCAGTTAACGCTTTGGATATGAGTAATCGACCCCTAGCCTGCTTGGCTACATATCGCTGGGCCCCTTCATCTAACTGACGCCAATCAATTTGCTCAGCCCCCGACCACTCCATCAGGCAAAGACTTAACTCCTCAGCCCTACCCTCAATAATCGCTCGCAGCAATACTAATAATTGCTGCTGACGACGCTTGCCCAATAGCCCCACTAAACCAAAATCAATGAAGGCAAGTTCATCACCAGGCAATACCATCAGGTTTCCGGGGTGCGGGTCAGCATGGTAGATCCCATTTTGCAAAACCATATGCAAGAAAGCGTGTGCACCTCGCTCTGCTAGCACAACACCATTTGCCTCTGCCGCTTGCAATCGCTGTATATCGGAAACCGGCACACCTGGAATAAACTCTTGCACCATCACCTGCGCTGAGCATAAATCCATATAGACGCGGGGAATGTGCACGTACTCAAAGTCTTGCATATGCTCACGCACCGCGGAGCAATTATGGGCTTCACAGCGAAAGTCCAACTCATCCAGCATAGCATCGCTTAATGCCGCTACCATGGCAGGCAAACGATATGAAGGAAACAGACCTCGCTCATCTATTAACTGCGCAAGCAAATGCAATAAACGCAAATCAGCGCTAATGGTAAGCCTTAGCCCGGGCCTTTGAACCTTTACTATGACCTCCTCACCAGAAACAAGCACAGCACGGTAGACCTGTGCCATCGAGGCCGCTGCTATTGGTTCCTCTGTGAAGGAGCGAAAATTGTCGCGCCACCGTGGCCCTAACGCCTCATGCAATACCTCTTGCATAGGCTCCCAAGGTAAAGTGCTCACAGCATCCTGTAGTTTGCTTAGCTCTTGGGTCCAAGCAGGACCAAGCAAGTCGGCACGCGTCGCTAGAATTTGGCCTAGTTTTACAAAACAAGGCCCTAACGCCTCTAAAGCATGTCGAAGCCGTTCTGGCGCATGGGAAGAATCCAGTGTTGAGGCGCTACGCTTAGTCGGTAAAACATCTCCTAATCCTAAGCGTTCGATAATATCCTCAACACCAAAGCGGACCACTACCAATCCAATGGCCCGCAAGCGGGCGTGATCACGCAAAGCCAATAAGGTATTCGCTAGCATCTACGCTTCCTAAAAGCTGTTCGTTAATAGCCCCAAGTTAAGCACAAGCAGGTGCTTAGCACCAGTTACCAGAATGAAACCCTATGCAAGATCCGATCAGATGTATAAAAATAAGCGAAAGAGCACTTCAACTTACCCACAATTTCTGTGCATAACTCGGGAAAACCCTGGCAACTCATATCGCTAAGCGACTGATATACAAGAACTTGCACTACTTTGACTACTATTCGACCAACAGAGCAAGGACAAACAGTAACTAATACAAAAGCCTAAGCTATCACCTACTTTTCAGCAAAAAAAGGGCGCCGTCGCATTCATGCTCGGCACCCTTACCGTTACTGCTGTCAAAACAAAGCCCACTAGATATCGTATCCAGACTAGGCAATAAAAACCTTACTTTTCTTTGCGGTACGCGTCATGGCACGTTTTACAGGACTTACCTACATTGCCAAACGCTACACGGAACGCATCAAAATCCCCTGACTTCGAAGCAACTTGCAATTTCTCTATAGCACCCAAAAAATCATCTTGATCTTTTTTGAAGCCTGCTGCATCACTCCATGCCTCAGGCTTGGTGTCACCACCCTCTGTGCCGGCACCAAAGGCGGCCCAAGGCAATTGAGCTAAAACAGATAAGACCTCTACGTTTGCAGCGATGGCTGCCGCGTCAAAGGGCACTTCCTTTTTCGCTACAGGAGCCATACGACCAAAGTGAGAACCAATTAAAGCCATACTTGCCTGACGATAACTAATTGCTTGTTCTGGCTTGGCAAATTGTGCACTCGCTGGAGTGGCTACGGCCACCATAACAGCACTAATTGCTGTAATAAGTATACGTTTTTTCATCATGACTCCAAAGTAGACCCCTGCCATAAAAATTAGGCTGGCGTGCCATGTTTTACACCATGGCTTAGCAATTGTCATTAAAACAATTCTAAAGAGAATAAAACAAGCCTTTGAAATAAGACCTGTTTTACAGTTAAACAAAATATTAAATGGCTTGGGCTAAACTTACCGCCTGTCCTAAATAGGTTCTAGGCGTCAACGCCAACAAGTAAGCCTTAGGCCCTTCTGGCAAATCCAAATCTTGAATAAAGGTTTGCAATGCCTCTTGAGTAATTCCTTTCCCGCGTGTCAGTGCCTTAAGCTGCTCATAGGGCTGCGGCAAACCAAAACGACGCATAACTGTCTGTACGGGCTCTGCCAAAATTTCCCAGCAGGCGTCAATATCAGCATCTACTGCCGCAGCATTTAGCTCCAGTTTATTTAATCCGCGTAAGCATGAATCATAAGAAACAATACTGTAGCCCAACGCTACCCCTAGATTACGCAGGACTGTTGAGTCCGTGAGATCTCGCTGCCAACGCGATACGGGTAATTTCTCAGATAGATGGCGCAGCAAAGCATTGGCCAAACCAAGATTACCTTCCGAGTTTTCAAAATCAATGGGATTCACTTTATGTGGCATGGTGGATGAACCAATTTCGCCCTCTTTCAAGCGCTGCTTGAAATAGGACAAGGCGATATAACCCCAGATATCCCGATTAAAATCTAACAATATTGTATTCGCACGAGCTACTGCGTCAAAATACACCGCCATCCAATCGTGGGGCTCAATTTGAATGGTGTAAGGATTCTGAGTTAAGCCCAGCCTACTTAGTACACCCTGACTAAAAGCAGGCCAATCAATCTCGGGATAAGCAGAATAGTGGGCGTTGTAGTTACCCGTTGCACCGTTCATCTTGGCCAAAGGCTGCACCGCGACAATTGCATCTATCGCCGCCTGCAAACGTGCTGCTACGTTTGCAAATTCTTTACCTACGGTACTGGGACTTGCTGGCTGACCATGAGTACGCGATAGCATGGGCTGTTTGGCGTAATCATGAGCGAGAGTACGGATGCGATCACATACCGCTTGCAACTGAGGAACTAACACCTGATCACGCGCACGACTTAGCATCAAGGCATGAGAGACATTATTAATATCTTCAGAGGTACAAGCAAAATGAATAAATTCAGCCGCAGCATTTAACTCTGCGTCATCAGCAACCTGCTCTTTGAGCCAATACTCCACCGCTTTGACATCATGGTTAGTGATACGCTCAATTTCTTTTATGCGAGCCGCGTCTGCCTCGCTAAAGTTGGCGACCATTGCTTTAAGCTTCTCGCGTGCAGCCGCCGAAAAACTAGGTAGCTCGGGCAGACCAGCATCCGAGAGCCCCTCTAGCCATGCTAACTCCACCTGGACTCGATGCCACATGAAAGCCGCCTCGGATAACAAGCCCCGTAAGGCGCCCACACGGTTACCGTAACGACCGTCCAAAGGCGATAAGGCATTCAACGTGCTTAGTGTTTCAGCTATCTGCATTGTTTTTAAACTTAATAAAGTGAATAAATAACAACCTGCATTCTATCACTTCCATTTGTACTACCGCGCCGCAGCTACTGTAACAGGAGCTCAGCAAGCTGCACTTGCCCCCTATAACCGAAACGTCTGGCTAAGGCACGGTTTTTAATGAAAATTAAGCTTTAAAACCACACTTTTTAAGGATAAGCCTTTCGCAGACAGGATTGCCGCCCCTTGAGTCTGTGGGGCCTGCGTATCCTGCTATACTTTTTGAGCCTGTAACTTTCCGATTTTCCAAATGAAACTTTTAGGTTCCCTCACCAGTCCATACGTGCGCAAAGTACGTGTCGTCATGGCAGAAAAAAAGCTCGACTATGAGTTTAGTCTGGAGGACGTGTGGACAGCCGATAGCACCATACTTCAGCACAACCCCTTGGGTAAGGTGCCCTGTCTACTTATGGATGACCAAGGTAGTCTATTTGATTCACGCGTTATTGTTGAATACCTAGACACCCTTTCTCCTGTAGGGCGTCTTATTCCGCAATCCGGCCGTGACCGTGCCGCCGTCAAATGCTGGGAAGCTATTGCCGATGGCATACTTGACGCAGCCGTAGCAATTAACATCGAGCTCAACCGCAGGCCTGAAGAGCTTCGCTACCAAGCTTGGATTGATCGTCAGTACGATAAAATTCATGCTGCCTTAGCGGCTATGAATAACTCCTTAGGCGAGCAAGCTTTCTGCATGGGCAACACGCTCAGCTTAGCTGATATTGCCGTAGGTTGTGCATTAGGCTACCTAGACTTGCGCTTCGGGGATATCAATTGGCGCGCTCAGTATGGCAACCTCCAACGCTTAGACGAAAAACTCCAAGCTCGCCCCTCTTTTGCCAGTACTTTAGCTGTCATTACCCCTTAAATATAGGGTGTTATAGCGACAAAAAAGGCCGGCCTGTGTGTAGTTACAGGCCGGCCTTTTCTATTTTGATAATTATAAGTAAGTGTAAAACCAAACAGTATTATCCTAATGTGTAAGCCGTATACTGCATGTATACGGCGATGCATAGCAACAGCATTCCAAAAATACGCTTTAACACTTTCTGAGGCAGACGATGCGCTAAGCTTGCACCCAAGGGCGCAGTTAAAATACTAGTAACTGATACAAACACCAAAGCTGGCCAATAAATATATCCCAACATGCCTGGCTCTTGTTGTACTTGTTCAAACCCCGAATATACATAGCCCACACTGTTTGCAATAGCGATAAAGAAACCCAAAGCCGCCGACGTAGCGACCGCCTTTCGCATATCTATATTGCCACGCACCATAAAAGGTATAGATAAAAACCCGCCTCCAGCCCCCAGCAAGCCCGAGACAAAGCCTATTACCACCCCCATCCCAGCAGTACCGACTGGTCCAGGCATAGTGCGTCCGACCTGAGGCGGCTTACCCCAAAACATAGAGTAAGCGGTGTACAACACGAAGACCGAAAACACCGTCGCCAACATGAGCGAGGATATGGCGGCAAATACAGCTCCACCGGAAAATAGCCCCCCTACGAGTATCCCTGGCACAATGACACGCACAATATCCCAGCGAATAGCACCGCGCTTTTGGTGGGCGCGCATACTGGATAAAGAAGTAAATAAAATCGTGCCCATAGACGTGGCAATAGCAGCATGCACCACCAAATGCGTAGGCACACCGAAGCCCGGCAGCAACAGGGTTAAAAACGGGACAAGAATCATACCGCCCCCTACCCCTAGCAAGCCCGCTGCCAGTCCTATCCCTGTGCCTAAAACGAGCAAATAAATGATATGTAAGGTATCCATAAGGGCTATTGAATAATCCCACCACCTAAACATACCTCGCCGTCGTACAGCACTGCGGATTGCCCAGGAGTTACCGCCCATTGGGGCTCATTAAAAACCAGAGTCATCTCACTAGACGCTGCTTGCACAATACTGCAGGCGGCATCTGGTTGTCGATAACGTGTTTTGGCCGCCACACTTGATAAAGCAGGGGGGGCACCAGCAATCCAATTCACCTCAGCTGCGTGTAACTCGGACTTCAAAAGCCAGGGATGATCATGCCCCTGCACCACGTAGAGCACATTGTTTTCTAAATCTTTAGCAGCGGTATACCAAGCATCAGCGGTACCATCTGTTGCTTGACGCCCTTTAACTCCACCAATCCCCAAACCTTTACGTTGACCGTAGGTATAAAAAGCTAAACCCACATGCTCTCCCACCACTTGCCCCTCTGGCGTTTTAATTAGGCCTGGTTGTGTAGGTAAGTAGCGATTTAAAAACTCTCGAAAAGGGCGTTCACCAATAAAGCATATGCCAGTAGAGTCTTTTTTCGCCGCGTTGGGCAAGCTAAGTTCCTGTGCAATTTGCCGCACCTGAGCTTTGGAGATTTCACCTAACGGAAATAAAGTGCGCGATAACTGCTGTTGATTCAAACGATGTAAAAAATAGCTTTGATCCTTACTAGCATCTAGACCTTTTAGCAATTGAAACTGCCGCCCCCCTGCAGCATCTACCGCCCTCACCCGTGCATAATGGCCGGTAGCAATCAACTCGGCGCCTAAATCCATAGCATGATCTAAAAAGGCTTTAAATTTAATTTCCGCATTACACAGAACATCTGGATTCGGCGTGCGGCCAGCCGAGTACTCACGTAAGAACTCAGCAAAAACGCGGTCTTTATACTCAGTAGCGAAATTCACCGCTTCAATATCAATGCCCAGCAAGTCCGCTACGCTCACCGCGTCAAGCCAGTCTTGGCGCGAGGAACAGTACTCACTGTCATCGTCGTCTTCCCAGTTTTTCATGAAAAGACCGAGCACTTCATAGCCTTGCTGCTTAAGCAGCCAAGCTGATACGGAGGAGTCTACCCCTCCTGACATGCCAATAACGACACGCCCTTTATGTGGTGCAGTAGTCATGGTTTATTTATATGGGTAATCAAATACCACAGAAAAGCAAACAGGCACAAAAATGTGCCCTTAGAGGTTAGCTTAAGCCAACTGAGGCAACATTTTGCCTGGATTAAGAATATTATTTGGATCAAAAGCCTGCTTTAAGCTGTGCATTAAGGCTATAGCATCCGCACCATGCTCGGCCAACATAAACTCCATTTTATGCAAACCGATGCCGTGCTCACCACTACAAGTGCCGTCCATATCAATTGCACGTTGTACTAAACGGCGATTTAAACGTTCGGACTCTGCCCACTCTTGCTGGCTTTCTGCATCCAAAAGCATTAACACATGGAAGTTTCCATCCCCCACATGACCAACAATAGTGTAGGGGAAACTAGCCTGATCCATATCTTTAGCAGTTTCTTCAACACACTCCGCGAGACGCGAAATAGGTACACAAACATCTGTCGTACTTGCGCGGCAGCCTGGACGCAGTTGTAAGCCAGCAAAATAGGCATTATGTCTTGCTGTCCACAGACGACTACGGTCTTCGGGGCGCTCCGCCCACTCAAAGTCCATTCCACCGTTATCGCGGGTAATGTCCTGTACGAGCTCTGCCTGTTCTTGTACGCCCGAGGTACTGCCATGGAACTCAAACAATAACAGCGGACTTTCTTTAAGTTGCAGGTTGCTGTAGGCATTAGTAGCCCGTACAGCAGCGGCATCCATGAACTCAACGCGAGCAATGGGTACCCCCACTTGTATTATCTCAATCACACTACGCACGGCAGCCTGTAAGTCAGGAAAATTACAAATTGCTGCCGAAATGGCTTCAGGTTGCGGATACAAGCGTACGGTGACCTCGGTGACTATGCCTAAGGTGCCCTCGCTACCAATAAAGATACGCGTTAAGTCGTACCCTGCTGATGATTTTTTGGCCCGATTGGCTGTTTCTATAATCCGCCCGTCTGCCGTCACCACTTTAAGTGTCAGCACATTCTCGCGCATGGTGCCATAGCGTACGGCATTGGTGCCTGATGCCCGCGTAGCAACCATCCCTCCTAAACTAGCATCTGCGCCAGGATCAATAGGAAAGAATAAGCCTGTATCACGTAAGGCTTCATTGAGGCTCAAGCGCGTCACGCCTGCTTGTACTGTGGCGGTAAAGTCTTCAGAGTTAATCGCCAGTATTTGGTTCATTCCGGATAAGTCGACGCTTATCCCTCCCTCCAACGCCAGAACGTGCCCCTCTAAGGACGATCCTACCCCGTACGGTATCAGTGGCACGTGATGGTCGTTGCAATGCTTGGCCACCCAAGCCACCTCTTCGGTACTTTGCACAAACACCACTGCGTCAGGCAGCATGGGCGGGAACGGAGACTCGTCACGCCCATGATGCTCACGCACCGCCATTGCAGATGAAAATCGCTCCTGGAACTTTTGCTGCAAAGCCTCCATGAATCCGCTAGGTATGGGACGTTTGCGTTGAAAATCAGAAGGAGCATTCATTGTTATATCCTAAAAATACGATTTAATTATGGCTTAACTCAGCCTCCTGCGACTGAGCTCGTACCAAGCGGCGCTGGCGGACTGCCTGCGCCAAGTCCTGTAAACACTGCACGGTATCATCCCAGTCGATACAACCGTCGGTGATACTTTGCCCATAAGTCATGTTGGCCTGATCTGACAAGTCTTGACGTCCGCCCACCAAATGACTTTCAATCATAACGCCAAATATACGCTCATCGCCCGCAGAAATTTGCGCTCCCACATCGGCCAGCACCTCGGGTTGACGACGGTAATCTTTATTACTATTAGCATGGCTCGCATCAACCATGATACGTGCCGGCAATCCTGCTTTGGTCATCGCCTGCCCTGTAGCCTCGACATGCTCAGCATCATAGTTAGGCGCCTTACCACCGCGCAAAATAACGTGGCAGTCGTCGTTTCCTACCGTGGACACAATAGCAGAATGCCCCCCTTTAGTAACCGACAAGAAGTGGTGAGGTTGCGAAGCCGCTTTAATCGCATCGATAGCAATTTTAATGTTGCCATCCGTGCCATTTTTAAAACCTACTGGGCAGGACAGTCCTGAGGACAGTTCACGGTGAACTTGGCTTTCCGTCGTCCGCGCGCCAATAGCACCCCATGAAACCAAGTCGGCAATGTACTGGGGGGTAATCATATCCAGAAACTCGCAACCCGCTGGTAAGCCAAGCTCGTTGACCTGAATCAACAATTCACGGGCAATACGTAAGCCCTGATTGATATTAAAACTGCCGTCTAAATGGGGGTCGTTAATGAGCCCTTTCCAACCCACAGTAGTGCGCGGTTTTTCAAAGTAAACCCGCATCACAATTTCGAGTTCATCTTTGAAAATCTCACGCTGCTCTTTCAGGCGCTCGGCGTATTCTAAAGCAGCTTTCGTATCGTGAATGGAGCATGGCCCTACCACCACCACTAATCTATCGTCCTCACCGTGCAACACATGGTGAATCTGACGTCGAGCATTGTGCACCACGTTTGCTACGTGAACACTGCAAGGAAACTCACGCATAACGTGTGCTGGAGGAGACAACTCTTTAATTTCACGAATGCGTAAATCATCTGTATTGTGCGACACGACCTTACTCCTGTATTGCCAGTAACTTTGACGGCATAAAAAAAGCCGCCTAGTTTTGCTGGCGGCTTTAGTTTGGAAATCAGTTCACTATTTTTTCAGTGTACAGCGTATCCTTCCCTGCGCCAGCGGCTGAGGAAAAGTAAAAAAATAAAAGTAAAAAGAATTTACGCTATACATGAGCTTAATCCTACCACAATGCCGTACAAGCAACAATTAAATTTAAAACATACGCGGCAAAAATACCATAGCTTGCTTTCTGTCTATCCCAGTAGCTTGGGTCTAACGAACCAAACCTAGCAATAGTTATTATCAAATTGATTTGAGTTGAAATGATTTACCGATGTATGATTACCATAAGCATGATTTACTGAGCTAACTATTAGCCACCAATACTGAAACAAAATAAGGAATTAGCATGAAGCTGACTTATCGCACGACTCTAACCGCTGCCCTCATGTTAACGGGGCTGGGACTGTCCAGCGCGCATGCCATTAGCCTGGATGAAGTGAAACAGCGCGGCACTGTGCGTATTGCCGTCGCAAACGAAATCCCATTTGGTTTTATGGATCTGAAAGGTCAAGCCAAAGGAGCCGGACCTGATGTCGCCCAAGCAATCATGAAACGCTTGGGCATAGAAAACATTGAATGGGAAACTGCTAATTTCAGCTCCCTGATACCGGGCTTGCAAGCCAAGCGGTTTGATATGGTGGCCGCCGAAATGGCCATACTGCCAGAGCGCTGCAGACAAATTTTGTTCTCCGAGCCTAATAGCTCCTACGGTGAGGGCCTGTTGGTACAAAAAGGTAACCCGAAAGAGCTACATTCCTATGAAGACTTTGCTGGGGGCGAGCACAAAATAGCGATTATGGCTGGCGCAGATCAATTGGAAATGCTGCAAGCCTTAGGCGTTAAGGAGAACCAACTCGTGACCATCTCCAACAATGCCGATGCCATTTCCACGGTCTCTACTGGACGTGCCGATGCTTATGCCGCCACTGGCCTAACAGTGAATGAATTAGCTAAAAAGGGAAAAAACGTAGAGTTGGCAAAGGAATTTACCGATCCTGTCATTAATGGCGAACCTGTACGTAGTTGGGGAGGATTTACCTTTGCACAAGACTCCGAAGACTTTCGTGATGCGGTTAACAAAGAGCTCGCTGCATTCAAAAAAACAGCTGAATGGCGAGCAATATTAGATGACTACGGCTTTACGGCTGAAGATCAGGAGCAGTCTTTTAATAAAGACACTGCGACACTGTGCGCATCCTAATGCCATGAACTCGGCCCACACGGCCTTCAGTTTGACACATCGGTGGGGCGAAGGCTCTGTGGCCTTACGCCCTTTTTTTTACAACTCTATAAAGTGACTTTATGGACTGGTTAAGCTATAGCCCCTTACTGCTAGAAGGCGCATGGGTAACGGTCAAACTCACCATTTACTCAACCATATTGGGGGCCTTCTTTGCATTTGCTTTTGGTATCGGTAAGTTATCTCGTATTTTGCCGATTAGAGCATTAGCTATTACGTTTATTGAAGTGTTTCGCGGCACCTCCTTATTAGTCCAACTGTTTTGGCTTTATTTTGCCCTCCCCCTGCTGGGCGAAATGTTAGGTTTTGATTGGCGCCTACCCCCTGTATTAGCGGGCACACTAGCCTTATCACTCAATATTGGGGCCTACGGAGCCGAGGTGGTGCGGGGGGCGCTTCAAGCCGTTCCTCCGTCGCAACTAGAGGCTGCTAAAGCCCTAGACTTTACTGAATCGCAAACACTCTGGCGCATTTCTATTCCTCAAGCGATCCCAGAAATGATGCCTAGTTTCGGTAACTTAGCCGTACAAAACTTAAAAGACACGGCCCTAGTCTCTTTGATCAGCCTGACCGATCTCGCCTTTCGGGCTGAACAGATTCGTAACTACACCCAAGACAGCACCACGGTGTACACCTTATTGCTCTGCATGTACTTCGGCATGGCGCTAGTCTTGACCGCCATCATGAAAATACTGGAGCGCTACACAAGCCGTTGGCGCGCTGGGAGGGCATAAGAATGTTATTTGGCATCGCATGGGACACGAGCAGCAATCTTGCTTTTGCATGGTCCATATTACCCATCTTGCTAATAGGCATGGGAGTCACCTTACAAGCAACGGTTGTGGGTTTTTTTGTAGCCGCGGTATTGGGCTTGCTATTAGCAGGGTTGAAAAGCGTAAGGCTCAAAATAGTGGCTTGGCCGGCTCGCTTCATAACGGAATTCATCCGAGACACTCCCTTATTAGTACAACTTTTCTTTCTTTATTACGTACTTCCAGATTATGGCATTGTGTTACCTGCCTTTTTAACCGGAGCCCTAGCATTAGGTATCCAATACAGTGCGTATTTATCCGAGGTATATAGAGCCGGCCTTGAGTCAGTCACGCCCGGTCAAACGGAAGCAGCGCGCTCCTTAGATTTGTCACCTTTACGTATTTTCACCACTATCGTGTTGCCACAAGCGATTCCTCGTATTATTCCTGCGATGGGTAATTACCTGGTATCCATTATGAAAGACGTTCCCGTCTTATCCGTCGTAGCTGTATTAGAAATGTTGAATGTCGCCCGTATTATTGGCGACCGGACTTTTAATTACCTTATCCCGCTATCTATGGTCGGTGCGCTTTACCTCATCTTGACCTTAGTGGCGTCAGCGGCCATACGCCGCTTGGATATGAAACTTCCAAAAGAAGGAATCCCCTTACGATGAATCAGGCCAGTACTTCTCCCCCTATTATTGAATTCAAAGACGTCACCAAACGCTTTGGCGCGGTAACCGTCCTCGATAAACTTAACTTCGATGTCCGTAAAGGCGAAAAAGTTACTATTATCGGCCCCTCCGGCTCAGGCAAGTCTACGGTGCTACGCATACTCATGACCTTAGAAGACATTGACGAAGGATTTATCAGTGTTGCCGGTAAACCTTTATGGCATGAAGAAAGAAATGGCACGCTGATACCTGCTAGTGAAGCTCACTTACGGGCTATGCGTAAAGAAATGGGCATGGTGTTTCAGCAATTCAACTTATTCCCGCACATGTCCGTCACGAGAAACGTGACCGAAGCCCCTGTGCAAGTGCTGGGCTTAAGTAAAGCCGAGGCAAAAGAGCGGGCAGCGTACTACTTAGACTTAGTCGGGATGACTGATCAAGCGGACAAATTCCCCAGTCAACTGTCGGGCGGTCAACAGCAGCGTGTAGGCATTGCGCGCGCCTTAGCCATGCGCCCCAACATCATGCTATTTGATGAGCCTACCTCGGCTTTGGATCCCGAGCTAGTCGGTGAAGTGCTCAGCGTCATTCAGCGCCTTTCCGAAGAGCACGACTTAACCATGTTATTGGTGACACACGAAATGCAATTTGCCAAAGAGATCTCTGATCGCGTGTGCTTCTTTGACAAAGGCGTTGTGGTGGAATCGGGGCCACCTGAACAATTACTGACCCAGCCACAAGAAATACGAACCCAAGAGTTTTTAAGCAGCTTCATTAAGAACGGCAACTAACTCGTTTCATAAAATAAAAACAGCGCTATTTTTTAGAAATAGCGCTGTTTCTGTTTTACCTAGTAGCTAGATTTACTCTACCAAGAAGCTACTACCTAAAGGCTGTAAAGGCTCAAAGGATTCACGCGTCGCGATGTATTCGGGTCGTGGAGCCAATCCATCACGCGGTTCCCCCAAGGTATTTTCCATACTGTTATACACGAAAAACGCATTCGCCCTTGGCCAAGGCGATATATTTCCGCTTGAACCATGCATGGTGTTGCACTCAAAGAAAATCACCGAACCCGCTTTAGCAGTCACCGCTTCAATCCCACCCTGTTCGACTAGCAGTTTTAAGCTTAACTCGTCCGGCACCCCAGTTTCCTGCTGTTTTAAGGAGTGCTTATAGTTATGTTCAGGGGTCTCACCCGCACACGCAATAAACTGTCTGTGTGAACCAGGCACCAACATTAAAGGGCCATTACACGCATTGTTATCCGTTAACAAAATAGAGCAGCTTACCGCGCGCATACTGGGCATACCGTCTTCCACATGCCAAGTTTCAAAGTCTGAATGCCAATAAAACTCTTTACCATTAAAGCCTGGCTTCATATTGATACGTGACTGATGCAAGTAAACCTCAGACCCTAACACTTGCCGTGCCACGTGGATGACCCGCGGGTCACGAGCCAGCTTGCCCAGCAAAGGGTTCAGCTTATGGACTTTAAAAATCGAACGCAAAGCAAGGCTATCTGGTTCAGTAATCGCCTCATCACGACCGAGCAAGCCCCTGTCGGCAGACATGGTCGTTAACTCGTCCAACAAAGCCTGTACCTCACGCGCGTTAAAAAGCTCAGGCAACACCACAAAACCATTGCGCTCGTAATCGCTTAATTGCTGGGCGCTTAAGGCATCCGCATAGTGTCCCTCACCATACACTACAGGCTCACGACGAGTAATAATCGCCGCCTCCTGAACCTCCCCACGCGAAGCATAGGGGTCATGCATCAAAGTAATAGACATTGCTTACTCCTTTACTTCTTTTACGACTAGATCGTAGAGCTCAGTTCATCATGGACTAGAGGATAAACACCCTCTTCGTTATGAACTTCATTTCCTGTTAAGGGCGGATTGAAGACGCAAATTACCCGCAAAGGCTCTTTGCCCCCACGTAGCCAATGCTCATCGTGCTCGTTCAAGGCATATACCACCCCAGGGCCTAACGCATACTTTTTACCGTCGGCGATGGTCTCAATCTCACCATCTCCTTCTATGCACCATACCGCCTCAAGATGATTCTGATAATGAATATGTGTTTCGGTGCCAGGAAAAATGGTGGTCTCATGAAATGAAAAACCCATGCCATCTTTTTTTAACAAAACTCGACGGCTCACCCAGTTATCTGTCCGGATTTCATCTTTAGTACCAATTACGTCTTTCAGATTTTTAACTATCATTAACGTGCTCCTCCTATTTTTACTACTCGCGCTTTGTGACCACGCTCTGCTAAGCATTGCGCCAAGCTGGCCTCGATAACATGCAAGCCGCGAGTTAACTGCTCGGGCTCAATGGTGAGCGCAGGCAAAACTTTTAACACTTCATCGTGAGAGCCCGAGGTTTCAATCACCAAACCTTGCTCAAAAGCTTTCGCCGCGATGCGATTGGCCAACCCTTCACCTGGGGTAGTCACCAAACCCTGAATCAAACCCCGGCCTCGTACACTCAGGCCCGCTTGCGGAAAGCTTTGCACTATGTTTTCCAGCCAGTCTCGTACTAGCTGCTCTTTTTTCTGAATTTGTTGTGTGAACTGGGCGTCGCTCCAGTAACTTTCCAAGGCTTGACTCGCAGTGACAAAAGCTAAATTATTGCCGCGGAATGTTCCGCTGTGCTCACCGGGTTTCCAAGTATCCAACTCAGGTTTGAACAGCACCAAGGACATCGGCAAACCAAAACCTGATAAAGATTTGGAAAGGGTAATGATGTCGGGTTGAATCCCCGCCTGCTCAAAACTGAAGAAAGTACCTGTGCGACCGCAGCCGACTTGAATATCGTCCACGATCAGTAACATATCGTGCTCGCGGCACAAACGCTGTAATTCGCGCAACCAACGCTGGGTGGCTACATTCACGCCACCTTCACCTTGCACGGTCTCAACAATTACCGCAGCAGGATGATCTAGCCCACTGCTAGGATCCTCGAGCATGCGTTCGAGATAAGCCATGGTATTGACATCAGGACCAAAATATCCGTCGTAGGGGATAAAGCTCGTGCTATTTAGCGCTAAGCCTGCCGCGTTACGAAACTTCGCGTTGGCTGTGGTCGCTAGTGACCCCATGCTTACGCCATGAAAGCCGTGAGTAAAAGAAATAATGTTTTGGCGCCCTTTTACCTTACGGGCCAGCTTAAGCGCTGCCTCTACCGCATTGGTGCCAGTAGGGCCTGTAAATTGCAACTTGTAGTTCCAGTTGCGAGGCTTGAGCAATAAACGATCTACGGTTTCTAAAAACTGCTTTTTTGCACTCGTGGCCATATCTAGGCCATGTACTAAGCCGTCCGTGTTCAAGTACTCGATTAAGCGACTTTTTAAAACGGGGTTGTTATGACCATAATTAAGGGTGCCAGCACCACTAAAAAAGTCTACGTATTCCCTGCCATGCTCATCTTCTAATACTGAGCCTCTGGCTTTTTTAAACACCACAGGGAACGACCGGATATAGCCTCTAACTTCCGACTCCATCCGGTCAAATATTTTTAAATCTGTCATCTTTCCTCTCCTGGTTGCAAAACATACAGCATCCAAGCTATTACGCTAGGAGCAGGCAGCCATATGCTTTCTCGAGTTATGGCGCCCCAGTTACGCTGTTATGCGAACGAAGGGACCCATTCTTAATAAAGGCTCGCTTGGATGATCCTGCTCTCCAAACGCACTTTGCTCAAAAAACTCTGACTCTTGCAACGACACCGCGTGATCCTGAGCCAAGGACTCAAACATGCGACGTGATGCCTGATTATCTGGACTGACAGTGGTCTCAATGAACTGCACATCAGCGACATGTTCTAGCAAGTACTGCAACATGCGTTGACCCAAACCACTGCCACGAGCACGTTCATGCACGGCAACTTGCCAAACAAACAAGGTGTTTGGTTTTTCGGGAAGACGATAGGCTGAGATAAATCCGTCTACATCGTGCTCTCTGGCGGCAACCACGCAGGTGCCAGAGAAATGCTCGCAGAGCAATAAGTAAACATAGACAGAATTAAGATCAAGCGGCGGACACGCCGCTATCAGTTGATGGATGGCATAGCCATCCTGTAGACCGGGGGTGCGTAATACCCATGGGTCAGGCTCAGCAACCTCCCCGGCTGTGGCATTATTTTTCTCAGCTTTACTGGGAATAAATAGATATCTCACACAACTAACCCAGACTCCGGCGGGACGGAGCCTTCCGGGACCTCCAATATAGGTGAAACCAAATCAGTGGTTTCTTGCAAAGTTTCCGCATCGGAGTCCAGAAAACTCACGATGCGCTCCAAAGCCATCGTCATAGTGGCTTGTTCTAACTCAGGTAGATTTTTTAACGAATCTGCCAGCTTTTTTTGCAATGGTGAAGGCGTTTCTTGCGCTAACACGACACCCGCCTCAGTGGCAGTAATAAATACGATGCGCCTATCCTCACGCCCTCGTTCGCGCAAAATTAATTGCTTGTCTTCAAGGCGATCCAAAATACCTACTACGGTACTGGGACTGACGTGCATTTCACGACTAATGGCAGTGGCCGTCAGCGGCCCCTTCTCGATAACGGTGCGTAAGCAAATGAGCTGAGGCGCCGTAATATTGCTATACGAGGACAACTGCCTCGAGTGCAGGGCAATCGAACGAGTTATCTGCCGTAAAGCACGCAAAATGCGTAAGTCATAATCCATATTTTGATTCATCATTAATTAGCCAACCAAATTAGTTCAGCCAAATTCATTGCTACTCAAATGATATGCTCGCGAATGATTTTAGTCAAACTTCAAAAAGTAAAAAAGTTTACAAAAAAGCCCTGCTCAAAGCAGGGCTGGCTCGGCGTGCTAAAGGTGATCCCTTAGGCTGTTCCGCCCACCGTCAAACCTTCCATGCGCACTGTTGGCATGCCTACCCCTACAGGGACACTTTGCCCCTCCTTGCCACAGGTACCTACCCCTGAATCCAGACGCATGTCGTTACCTATCATCGTTACTTGATTCATGGCCTCTGGACCATTTCCAATTAAGGTAGCACCCTTCACCGGATACATGAGCTTACCATTTTCAATCATCCAGGCCTCGGAGGCCGAGAAAACGAACTTACCACTGGTGATATCTACTTGGCCGCCGCCAAAGTCCACCGCATACAAACCTTTTTTCACCGATGCGATGATCTCTTGTGGATCTGTATCCCCACCTAGCATAAAAGTATTCGTCATGCGAGGCATAGGTAGGCAGGCATAGGATTCCCGTCTACCGTTACCTGTCGAGCGCGTCTTCATTAGGCGAGCATTATGCTTATCTTGCAAATAAGCACGCAATATTCCATCTTCAATCAAGACCGTACTTTGAGTGGGCGTACCTTCATCATCCACATTCAGTGAACCACGGCGCTGAGCCAAGGTGCCGTCGTCAATGACCGTTACCCCTGGCGAAGCGACTCGCTCGCCAATGCGGCCACTAAATATACTACTGCCGCGGCGATTGAAATCGCCTTCCAACCCGTGTCCCACCGCCTCATGGAGCATGATGCCGGGCCAGCCAGATCCTAAAACCACCGTCATTTCGCCCGCTGGAGCAGGACGTGCCTCTAGGTTAACGGATGCTGCGTGAATCGCTTTGTCAACGTAACTGCGCAGCAATTCATCATCAAAATAAGACAAGTTTACACGTCCACCGCCCGAGGCATAGCCCCGCTCTCGGCGCCCATCCTTTTCCATAATCAGCGACAAAGACAACTGCACCAACGGCCGCACATCAGCTACTAGTCGTCCGTCGCTGCCGGCGATTAACACGACATCGTACTCAGCCCCTAAACTTGCCATCACTTGAATAACACGTGAGTCAGCGGCACGGGCCATGGTATCTAGACGGGTCAGCAAAGCGACCTTCTCATTCGCATCTAAACTAGCGATGGGGTCCAAACCTGTATATAAAGAGGGCTTATTACTTTGCCAAGGCGTCAAAATTTTTTGTTTTGCTTGACCACCTTGACTAGCAATAGAGCGCACGACTCGAGCTGAGGAAAGCAAAGCATCCAGTTGTAAGCTATCTGAATAAGCAAAGGCTGTTTTTTCCCCACTTAAGGCACGCACGCCCACACCCTGCTCGATAGAAAAACTACCCGTTTTAACCATACCCTCATCGAGGCTCCAGCCTTCCGAGCGAGTGTATTGAAAGTAAAGGTCTGCATAATCGGCCTTGTGGACAAAAATTTCGTCTAAAGCCATGCCTAGGTGTGACTCATCCAAGCCCCAAGGCTCTAATAACAAGCCACGAGCCGTTGCTAAAGCATCTATCGTGGGGTCAAGCACATTCATATGTTTTCCTAAACGCTGCTAAAGGTACTTCAGGCCCTAGAGGGCACCGAAGGCAGAAAGGTATTATAAAATCAAAAATCAAAATAGATTAAAACAAAAATCAGGCTGCTTCAGGCCTCTTTGAGCTCGCTCATAAAAGCAAACCAGCAATATCAAAATGAGAAAGAGACCTTCTGTGGAAGGATTACGCCAATCTCGGGATTATTAAAACTAGGTTACACAAGAACAACACTAACCCTGTTACTCTAAGCCACCTGACATTACAACTATCCCCCAAGCTAAACTTTCATTAGAATAAACATCCAGTGCAAACCACCGAGTATTAACATCCTAATCTCGACGAAAACACCAAGCGCACAAGGCTATGTTGGTAATGGAAACAAAATAATTCGTTTCAGCACTTATTATTTTTTAAAAACAGAAGTAAAATCATAAATACAAGATAAATCGCAATAAAGTTTATTACGATTGACTCAATAAAATCACAAACCAAACAGGAAAAACGAACAATGGAAACTTACTCTACGGCAAAACAGAAAATCGAGAAAGAAATTTTGCGCCTACAACGCCAAATGAAAACTTTGAAAGTTAAACAGCGTCGCCCTATCATTACTTCGATCGTACGCTCCATGCAGGACAACGAAATTACCATCGAAGAGCTTACGCAGGCCCTAGAAAGCACCAAAAAACGAGGTGCTAAAGGTGTGAGTCAGTCCAAGTCCGTACTTCCTCCAAAATACCGTAATCCTGCTACAGGTGACACCTGGACTGGGCGTGGTCGTCCACCACGTTGGATTCTCGATGCTGATGCTGCTGGCAAAGAGCGTGACTCTTTCCTAATTAAATAAGTCAGATCTAAGCAAGGATAAAAGCCGTCATTTATTGACGGCTTTTTTGGTAGGTGATATCAATCACCTGTCCGTTATTACCTGGAAAGTCATCGAACACTGCGCGGGTCAAATAAGGCATTTGCAGTGTTAAATTATCACTTTCGCTATAGCTAACTGCCTGCGCACGATAAACTTCCTTATCTTCCTGTGTCTGATCTTTAATTATAACGGTTAAACTATTTTTATATGCCTGCACCGGAACATTGACCACCGGCGGAGGCGAGTAAAATAAACCGCCTGCCCATCCATCATTCATTCCGTAATAACCGCCTCCCCAGCCCCATGGTCCATACACGGAATCTCGGTAGCGCTCGACCCAACGTTGCTCTACTGTGGCGCCATAATCAAAATTAACCGCAAAACGTGCGGCGCTTAAATTTTGTGCCTCGACCAAACCAGTTGATCCGATAGAAGCGCGTATCATATCTGCAAAAGCCAAATACTCAAGATTATTAGCCTGAGTTGGGTTTGCCTGGATAGAGTAAGTGGCCCCCATCGTATCGGCCGGCCATTGTTGAAACCGTGTCAGCTTGGCCGACCAGCTAGGCGCTGCACAGGCCGTTAAAAAGGCCAAACTTACCAACACTCCGAAGCGAAACGCCCGTACAAAAGCATGATCTTGCCGCTGATTACATGTATTCATGTGTCAACCTTTATGCCCTATAGGGCCTAAAACGTGATGTTGATTAAGACCCAAAAAACGAATCGAAGTTCCACCCAATAACGTAGACTCCATACTAACCAGTACAATAAACCTGTTTAGCCCTTTAGTCATGAGTATCCCTATGCGCACCGACTCTCCAGTCACTATTTCTCGTTACGACTATCAACCTTACCCCTACGACATCCAAGCGGTCGAGCTACAGTTTGATTTAGACTCCGAATCTAGCCAAGTACTCATTCGCTTTGAGGCTCACAGCAAAGGGCCAACGCCCACGCCATTAATACTAGATGGTGAGGAGCTTAAGCTACTGAGCGTCTCTTTAAATGGGGTACTGCTACCTACCACCGACTTTAAAGCAGAAGAAAACAGCTTAACTTTATACCCTAAGCAAACAAAAAATATTGTAGAAATCGTCAGCGTTTGCAAACCCGCTTTAAATACTACGCTCATGGGGCTTTATGTTTCAGGGGCACATTTATTTACTCAGTGTGAAGCTCAGGGATTTAGACGCATCGCCTACTTTCCGGATCGCCCTGACGTTATGGCGACGTATAAAGTGGTGCTACGCGCTAAGAAGGCACACTATCCCATTCTACTTTCGAATGGTAATTTACTCGCAAGCGAAGATCTTGAGGCCGGTTATCACCAAGCTATTTGGGAAGACCCCTTCCCTAAGCCTAGCTACCTATTTGCCTTAGTAGCGGGTGATTTTGATGTACGTAGCAAAGAAATTCAAAAAGCAAGCGGTGCCAAAGCCCTATTACAGGTTTACAGTGACAAAGGCGACTACGCCAACACTGAATGGGCCATGCAATGCCTAGAAAACTCGGTGCGTTGGGATGAGCAGCGTTTTGGCTTAGAACTCGATTTAGATCGTTTTATGATTGTTGCTGCGCATGACTTCAATATGGGTGCCATGGAAAATAAAGGGCTCAATATATTTAACGCCGCTTATGTCCTGGCCCATCCTAGCACCACCACAGATAGTAGCTATCAAGCCATAGAAGCCGTTATTGGCCATGAGTACTTTCATAATTGGACAGGTAATAGGGTCACATGCAAAGATTGGTTCCAGTTATCACTCAAGGAAGGCCTCACCGTATTTCGCGATCAAGAGTTCTCAGCCGATATGCAGGCACAAGGATTAGACGGTGTCGAAGCGCTTAGCGCACGAGCCGTCAAACGCATCGACGATGTCAGTATTTTACGCAGTGCCCAATTTCCTGAAGATGCCGGCCCTATGGCCCACCCCATCCGGCCAGAAAGTTACGAAGAAATTAGTAACTTTTACACCGCCACCATTTATGAAAAGGGGGCTGAAGTTATACGCATGCTGCATACCCTGCTAGGAGAGCAAGATTTCCAGGCGGGTATGCGCGAATATTTTGCTCGCCATGATGGCCAAGCCGTTAGCTGCGATGACTTTCTTGATGCCCTAGACACCATTTATCGTCAACGCGGACCAGAATATACTCTGGAAACTTTCCGCCGCTGGTACGAACAAGCGGGCACCCCTACCGTGGCGGTGCAGTTGGACTACGATGAGACTCAACGCTCAGCCACGGTAACCCTGACACAGCGCAATCCTGCTGTGGGTATAGAGACTCGCCATGCGCATGAAAAACCGCCTCTTCATATTCCATTCCGTTTAGGAATGCTCAACGCTCAAGGCCAAACACAAGCTTTCAGCCTGGATGGGCAAACGCACACCGACGTGATTTTGAATCTGCAGCAGTCATCCCAAAGCTGGCACCTAAGCGACCTACGTGAGCGACCTGTGCTTTCTTTACTACGCCAGTTTTCAGCACCGATAAAAGTCGAGTATTACCGTAGCGATGCTGAACTATCACTCTTAGCCCAGCACGACCCAGAGCCCTTCGCCCGCTGGGAAGCCATGCAACTGCTGCTCACCCGCCACTTACTGGCCGCTGAACACTCAGCGCGCCAAAACAGGCCTGTGCTCCTGCAAACCTTTTTGGCACTTATCCAAGATAAAACACTTAGCCCTGCTTATCTGGCGCGGATACTTAGTTTACCTAGCGAACGTGAGCTATTAGAACAAACTCGCCCCATGAATCCACAACGTGTGGTGCAAGCCAAACGAACACTACAGCAGGATTTGGGCCTAGGTTTAGCCCCTTACTGGCAAGAGCTGTATCAATACCATCAGCAATCGGGGGCCTACCAATCAGATGCTTTATCTGCAGGAAAACGAGCCTTAAAAAACTTGGCATTAAACTATCTCGCCGCAGCAGGAGTAAGCACGGCATTGCAACTGGCGCTACGTCAATTTAACGATGCCAACAATATGACAGACCAACTAGCAGCCCTGAGTGTGCTAGTACACTACGCCCCGCCAGAGCACAAACAAGCAGCCCTAGAACAGTTTTACACTCAATGGCAACATAAACCGTTAGTGATAGATCGCTGGTTTAGCTTACAAGCTTGCGCACCGGACACGGACACTGAGAAAGTACGTGGATTGATGCTACACCCTGCCTTTACCCTGCGTAACCCCAATCGAGCACGTAGCCTCATTTTTCAATTCTGCATCAATAATCTAGGTGCTGTGCATACCCAGGCTGGTTACTCTTTCTGGGCTGAGCAAGTGCTCGCGCTGGATAAGCTAAACCCTGAAATTGCCGCGCGACTGGCCCGTGTATTTGATAACTGGGCGCGCTTTGAGCTTCCTATACAAAGCGAATTAAAAGCTGCGCTAGAACATATAGCTGCGCAAACACAGCTCTCTGCCAATGTGCGCGAAATCATACTGAAAGCATTAACTCTTTAAAAAACCGGAGTCTTACTTGAAGAAGAATCTTACTCAATACCTCGTTGAGCAACAACGTACGAAAGGCACGGTTACCGCCGATGTACGCTTGCTACTCGAAACAGTTGCCAGAGCATGCAAAGCCATTGGACACGCCGTCAGCAAAGGGGCATTAGGTGGCGTACTAGGTAGCTTGGAAAGCGAAAACGTCCAAGGCGAAGTGCAAAAGAAACTCGATGTACTGTCAAATGAAATTCTCTTAGAAGCCAATGAGTGGGGGGGCAATCTGGCCGCCATGGCTTCCGAGGAAATGGATACCCTACATCGCATTCCTGAGTACTATCCCAAGGGCGACAACCTTTTACTGTTCGATCCTTTAGACGGCTCATCCAACATTGATGTCAACGTTTCCATCGGAACGATTTTCTCAGTGCTGCAAGTTCCCGAAGAGGCCCGTCAACGCGACATTCAAGAAATTGATTTCTTGCAAGCCGGTTACAAACAAGTGGCAGCGGGCTATGCAGTGTATGGCCCCCAAACTATGCTGATCTTGACCGTAGGCGACGGGGTGGCTTCCTTTACCTTAGATAAAGAAATGGGTTCTTGGGTGCTGACCAGCGAACGTCTGTGTATTCCCGAAGACACTGCTGAGTTTGCCATCAACATGTCCAATATGCGTCATTGGGAGCCACCCGTAAAACGCTATATCGATGACTGCCTACAAGGCGTAGAAGGGCCTTTAGGCAAAAACTACAATATGCGCTGGATTGCCTCAATGGTAGCGGATGTGCACCGCATTCTGACGCGTGGAGGTGTATTCATGTACCCACGGGATAAACGCGCCTCGGTACGCGAAGGCAAACTACGTTTGATGTACGAAGCCAACCCCATGAGCATGCTAGTGGAACAAGCAGGCGGCATGTCCATTGACGGTGTGCAACGTATACTTGATATACAGCCCACAGGCTTACATCAACGCGTAGGTGTTATTTTAGGTTCAAAGAACGAAGTGGCGCGGGTACTCAAGTATCACACTGCTGACACAAACTAAGTTGTTCCCCCCATCAATTTCTTAGTTTGATGGGGGCTGCTATACACCCGGGGCATCAATCCAAAGTAAGCACTGTAGAACCTGTTGTGCGTCGTGCCGCCAACTCAGCATGAGCCTGTGCAACGTCTTCCCAAGCAAAACGTTGACCAATTTGCACTTCAATATCACCGTTCAGCACCAATCCAAATAACTCCTTACTGGCTGCCAACATGTCCGCTAAAGTAGGAACATAAGCGGCTAACATGGGTCGGGTCACATACAAAGATCCCTTTTGAGCCAATATACCCAGATTTACGCCCGTCACGGGGCCCGAGGCGTTGCCAAAACTGACCAATAAACCGCGAGCCTGCAAACAATCCAACGACTGCTCCCAAGTATCTTTACCCACACCGTCATACACTACCGACACTTTTTCCCCTTGAGTGAGCTCTTTGACGCGTTCTACTACATCCTCACGGCTGTAGTCGATCACCTCCCAAGCCCCCAGCCGCTTGGCCAAGGCTATTTTTTCTCCACTAGAGGCGGTACCAATAAGACGAGCACCTAAGGTGCGTGCCCATTGACAAGCATACAAGCCCACTCCACCAGCCGCGGCATGAAATAAGATCGTTTCCCCTGCCTGAACCTCATGCACCTTACGTAGCAAATACCAGCATGTCAGCCCCTTTAACATTAACGCAGCAGCTTGCTCATAACTGATCTGATCGGGTAGGGGCACCACGCGATCGGCGGGCACATTATGAGCTTGCGCATAAGCCCCCAGCGGCGCTTGGCCATACGCCACCCTATCGCCAACTTTCACATGCCGCACCTCGCTTCCTACTGCTTCGACAACTCCTGCAGCCTCAAAGCCTAAGCCATGCGGTAGCGCGTTACTATATAAACCACTACGAAAATAAATATCAATAAAGTTCAGGCCGATTGCTTTATGCCTAACGGTGACCTCATGGGCATGGGGTGCAGCCAACTCGATTTGCTGGAATTGCAACACTTCGGGACCACCATGATGCTCAATGCGCACTGCTTTGACTGTTAGACTCATACTTTAACCCTTTACCTTAATAAAATTGATGATCCACTTACTCCAGAGCATTATTCTCTCTGCTATGAGCTAAGGGACGTCCGCATCCATGACACAACGCCAAGCTTTTATTGCTATTCATATTACCGCTGTACTGTTCGGTTTAACAGGTATCTTTGGCGAGCTCATACAGACCAGCGCTCTGCTTATTACCGCGGGCCGCGCGACCTTTGCCGTAGTGGCGCTTAGCCTGTCCCTGCGCTATCAAAGAACGGGGATATGTAAGGGTCTACACCTACGAGATTACCCTTCGCTGCTACTGGCTGCTCTCATGCTGGCCATTCACTGGGGCACCTTTTTTTATGCCGTAAAAGTCGCCGGTGTGGCCATTGCCACCCTAGGGTTCGCCAGCTTTCCTGCCTTTATCACTCTGGGCGAGTGGGCTCTTAAAGACCGAGTCAGCCGTTTTGAATGGCTGGTTTTGGGTTTGGTCACCTTAGGTTTAGTGCTAGTGACGCCTAGCTTTAACTTTGCCGATCAATCGACTATCGGGTTGGCATGGGCGGTGCTGTCAGGCTTTACCTTTGCTATGTTTACACTCATTAACCGTAAGGCTGCCAAACAGTTACCTGCACAGCAGGTAGCGTGGTGGGAAAATCTCTTCGTCGCGTTACTATGCTGGCCCTTTGCATGGGAATTCATTGGTCAAGCCAGTGGGCTAGACTGGTTTTGGATCGCTTTACTAGGTGTATTCTGCACGGCGTTATCGCACTTTTTGTTGGTGGCTAGTTTAAGTGTGCTCAACGCACGCAGTGCCGGAATTGTCATCGCCCTAGAGCCGGTTTACGCTATTACTTTTGCCGCTATTTTATTTGCACAATACCCTAGCTTGCGTATGATTATAGGGGGCGTCATTATGGTGAGCGCTATTTGCTGGGCGGGCATACGAACACGTCAAGCCAAACCCAGCTAAGCCTACAACTGCCGTCACCAGAACAGACTCTGGCATACCTTTATACGCAGCGTTTATTTACTGCGCAACAACGAGCCTAATACCCCACGCACCAACTTACTTGCCATTCGCCGAGCCTCAGTTTTTAACGTCGCCTGCACTAAGCCATCACGCCGTCCGCCTCGGGGGCCCGTTGAGCCTAATAAAAAGTCATTGACTATGCCTAGCACACCCTCTTGCTTGTTTTGATCTTTGGCGACCTGCTGCGCTTGCTCCTGAGTGCGCTGCAACAACACCTCATAGGCAGACTCCCGGTCTATCGCTTGATCATACTTTCCTGTCAGGGTGGACAGGTTGCGTATTGACTGCCGTTCCAGTTCACTTGCAGGTCCAATACGACTACCTGGCGCTTGCATCCATACACGTTCAGTAGGCATTGGGCTACCTTTAGCATCTAGCATCGATACTAATGCCTCACCCACTCCCAACTCTGTAATGGCGGCCTCGACATCAAGGCCGGGGTTAGGACGCATCGTCTGCGCTGCACTGCGCACGGCCCGCTGATCTCGGGGGGTAAAAGCACGCAATGCATGTTGAATTCGATTCCCCAACTGCCCCAAGATAGTCTCAGGAATATCCAAGGGATTCTGAGTAATAAAATAAATACCAACGCCCTTAGAGCGGATCAAACGCACCACTTGCTCGACTTTTTCCACTAAAGCCTTGGGGGCTCCGGTAAAAAGCAAATGCGCCTCATCAAAGAAGAAGACTAAGCGCGGTTGGTCTACGTCGCCTACCTCGGGAAGACGCTCATAAAGCTCTGCCAACATCCATAAAGAAAAGGCGGCATAAAGCCTAGGGGCTTGCATCAAGCGTTCAGCCGCCAGAATATTAATCATCCCTCGACCTTGTGCGTCCGTACGCAACCAGTCCATGATATCCAACGCAGGCTCACCAAAAAACTGTTCCGCCCCTTCACTTTCTAAACGCAGCAAGGCCCGCTGTATCGCTCCCACCGAGGCCGCGGCAATATTGCCATAGCGTGGCCGTAATTCGGTCGCCCGATCGGCCACGTGCTGCAGCATCGCCCGCAAGTCTTTCAGATCAAGCACTAATTGCCCTTCATCGTCAGCTACTTTGAACACGATGCTCAATACACCTTGCTGCGTGTCGTTAAGCTCCAACATACGGGCCAACAATAATGGCCCCATATCTGACACCGTCACACGAACAGGATGCCCTTGCTGCGCAAATACGTCCCAAAACGTCACTGGGTTTGCCCCCCATACAGGCTCTGGGAGATGGAGCTTTTCAAGTCGCTCCAACAACTTAGGACTTGGATCACCCGATTGAGAGACTCCGCTTAAGTCACCTTTGGCATCGGCCATAAACACTGCCGTTCCCATACGCGAAAACTGCTCTGCCAACACTTGCAGGCTAACCGTTTTACCCGTTCCTGTTGCCCCAGTGATACAGCCGTGCCGATTGGCCATCGCCGGTAAGAGGTAAACATCGTGTTGTGCGCTGCGAGCTATAGAAATAGGGTTCACCATGCCAGTATCACTTTAAAATGAATGCTAAGAATAGATTGAATTCTAGCCACTTTAGCCGCTACTCGGGACTTATGTCACAGACAGGTTAAAATAGACAGTACTTTTCATGAATACAAGCAATTGAAACGGTAAAAAACATTATGGCTGGTCATAGTAAATGGGCAAATATTCAGCACCGCAAGGGACGCCAAGACGCTAAGCGCGGCAAGCTGTGGACAAAAATCATACGTGAAGTCACTGTTGCTGCACGTGAGGCAGGTGCTGACCCTGAAAGCAATCCGCGCTTGCGCATGGCCTGGGATAAGGCCACAGCAGCAAATATGCCAAAAGATAATATCTTGCGGGCAATACAGCGAGGTGCTGGTGGCGGTGACGACAGCAATTACGAAGAAATTCGCTATGAAGGCTACGGAATCAACGGTGCCGCTGTCATCGTCGACTGTATGACTGACAACCGCCAACGCACGGTCTCTGACGTACGGCACGCGTTTACCAAAAACGGAGGCAACCTAGGCCTGGATGGATCAGTCGTTTTCCAATTTAATCACTGCGGCCAATTCCTATTTGCCCCCGGCACCTCTGAAGATCAAGTCATGGAGATTGCATTGGATGCAGGGGCAGAAGATATCTTGACCGACGAAGAAGGCTTAATCGAAGTCACTTGCCCGCCTGCGGCCTATACCGCACTCAAAATGGCCTTTGAAGCCGCCAACCTTGAGCCTGAGGTGCAGGGTGTGGTGATGAAAGCAATGAATGAAATCGAGCTTGCTGGCGACGACGCCATCAAAATGCAAAAACTACTCGATGCACTTGAAAGCCTAGATGACGTACAAGAGGTTTACACCACTGCCGTCATGGATGAATTCAATTAATTATTACTTAACCCCTGTGGCATTACGCCCTTTACTGTTATCACTATGAAGCTACTTGTCATCGGCAGCGGCGGCCGTGAACACGCCTTAGCCTGGCGTTTGGCCCAGTCCAACCGCGTGCAAACCGTCTATGTTGCACCCGGAAATGGCGGCACTGCCAACGCAGAACGGGTTCAAAATCTAGATATTACCGACATCCCTGCCTTGGTCGAATTCGCCACTCGCGAAAAAATCGGCTTTACTGTCGTAGGCCCTGAAGCACCTTTAGCGGCTGGAGTGGTAGATGCTTTTCGCCTAGCCGGACTAAAAATATTTGGTCCTACCCAAGCGGCGGCCCAACTCGAAAGCTCGAAGGATTACGCTAAAGCTTTCATGGTGCGACACAATATACCTACTGCTGCTTACCAAACCTTCACCGACGCGCAAGCCGCTAAAGACTATATCCGTCAACAAGGCGCGCCCATTGTGGTCAAAGCAGACGGCCTAGCAGCAGGTAAAGGTGTCATTGTCGCCACAACCCTTGAAGAAGCCCTGCAGGCCATCGACGACATTCTTGACGATGGCATGTTTGGTCAAGCCGGAGCGCGCGTAGTAGTGGAAGAATGCTTGGTTGGTGAGGAGGCTAGCTTTATCGTCATGTGCGATGGCAAGAACGTGCTCCCTATGGCAACTAGCCAAGACCACAAACGCCTGAAAGATCATGATCTTGGACCCAATACGGGTGGTATGGGTGCCTACTCGCCCGCTCCTATTGTTAGCCCCACTTTGCATAATCGGATCATGCGCGAGGTCATTCAGCCCACCATGAATGGAATGGCCAAAGAAGGCCTTCCATACTCCGGCTTTTTATATGCTGGCGTGATGATCGGCGATGGCCCTGACGCCACCCGCCCCATCAAGGTTCTGGAATACAACTGTCGCATGGGAGATCCAGAAACTCAGCCGATCATGATGCGAGTAAAAAGCGATTTGGTCGATGTGTTTGAGGCCGCTCTAGCAGGCCGCTTAGATCAAGCCACCATAGAATGGGACCGCCGCACGGCAATCGGCGTGGTACTTGCTGCCCATGGTTACCCCGAAAACCCACGCACTGGGGACACCATCACACAATTAGCCCAAGACACTACCGAATGCATTACTTTTCACGCGGGCACAAACATTCTGGATGGTAATCTACAAACCACGGGCGGACGCGTGCTTTGCGTCACAGCCATGTCTGACTCTATCCGCCGTGCCCAAGAAGCAGCCTATCGAGCCATTGCTCAGACCCACTTCGATGGCAAGCAATTTCGCACTGATATCGGCTGGCGTGCGATCCCCAACGCCGAAAGCTAAACCCCGCTCACACTGAACCCTACATGTCTTTACCTATTGATACCGCCCATCAGTTTTTCACTGGTTTACAAGCCGATATTATTTCTAAGCTGGAAAGCCTGGATGGCAGCCGCTTTCACTCTGACGCCTGGGAACGGGCCGAAGGAGGAGGAGGCCTGTCACGTTATCAAGAAGGCGGCGAGCTTTTTGAGCGAGCTGCCGTCTTGTTCAGCCATGTCAAAGGTATGCGCTTACCACCTTCGGCCAGCGCCCACCGCCCAGAATTGGCTGGCCGCCCTTGGGAAGCAATGGGCGTTTCATTGGTGATACATCCCCGTAATCCGCATATCCCCACCACCCACATGAATGTGCGCTTGTTCAGTGCCCAAGCTCAACATGCTGAACAAAATGATGTATTTTGGTTTGGGGGTGGGCTAGACCTCACGCCTTACTATGTGTTTGAAGAGGACGCCATCCACTTCCATGACACATGCAAGCAAGCGCTCGATCCTCACGGCAAGCAATACTACCCTGAATATAAAAAATGGTGTGACGAGTACTTTTACCTTAAGCACCGCGATGAAACGCGAGGCATAGGGGGTATCTTCTTTGATGACTTAAATACCCCAGACTTTGATCACTGCTTTGCTCTCACCCAAGACGTAGGGAGTAGTTTTATCAAAGCCTATGCCCCTATTGTTGAGCGGCGTATGAACTTGCCCTTTACACAGGCCCAGCGTGACTTTCAAGCCTATCGGCGCGGACGTTATGTGGAATTCAACCTCGTGTTTGATCGCGGCACCTTGTTTGGCTTGCAATCGGGTGGGCGAACGGAGTCCATTCTTCTGTCCATGCCTCCCCAAGCTCACTGGCGCTACAACTGGCAGGCTCCAAGCGGCTCACCTGAGGCCGAATTGACACAGTACTTACGTCCTAGAGACTGGTTAAAATAATGCGGATAGCTTTGCTAGGCGGCAGCTTTGACCCAGTACACAATGCACACTTAGCATTGGCCTTACAGGCAAAATCTCAATTACAAGCCGATCAAGTGCAACTAATTCCGGCCGCTCAGCCTTGGCAACGCCAAGCGCTGGGCGCTACACCTGATCAACGCCTCGCTATGCTACGGCTGGCCTTAGCAACGCACTCCGGCTTAGTAATCAATGATATTGAAATTCAACGTGGTGGCCCCACCTATACCTTAGATACGGTTCAAAACCTTCCTGCCGGACACGAATACTTTTGGCTTTTAGGCAGTGATCAGCTTAATAATTTCTGTACTTGGAAAAACTGGCAAGCCATTTTGCGCTACGTCAACTTAGCGGTTGCTCAACGGCCAGGCAGTGAACTAGCTGCGCCTAAAGCACTGCAGACATATTTATTGCAAGCCAATAAGAAACTGCAAATAATACAAATGGACGCGATGGCCATCTCCTCTACACAAATCCGTCAAAACATACAACAAGGTCTGGAGATCAACGACTACGTTCCCGACTCCGTACTGCGTTATATCCAACAACATAATCTGTACCTCAACACAGATTAAGCACAGCACTGTATAGTTCTTTTATGAATATAGAAAAAATGCAAAGCATCGTGATTGATGCTCTCGAAGATGTCAAAGCTCAAGACATCAAGGTGTTTAGCACCTCGCACTTAACTGGTCTATTTGACCGTGTCATTATTGCTAGTGGCACCTCGAATCGCCAAACTCGCTCCTTGGCCAATAGCGTCATCGATAAAGCCAAAGAGCATAAACTCGGCATACTCGCCCACGAGGGTGAAGAAACCGGCGAGTGGGTACTGGTTGATTTAGGTGACATTGTGGTGCACTGCATGCAGCCCACTATCCGCCACTATTACAACCTGGAAGAAATTTGGGGCGAACGCCCTGTCGACATACCTTTGCTACCCCAGTCCCGAGGCACAGTCCTAGGCAGCAGTTTCGAAAGCGATTTTCAAGACTAAGCCTATATCACCCCCACTTGACCTGCACTCCTGCAGGTCAAGTGCCTTTCTACTTTCTGCACATGAAAATTCATATTATTGCCGTAGGCCAACGCATGCCCGATTGGGTGCTGCAAGGATGGCAAGAGTACGCTCGCCGAATGCCGGCCGAGTGCAGTCTGGAAATACACGAAATCAAGGCCGAACCGCGCACCAGCGGAAAAACAGCTGCACAAATGATGCTCGCTGAAGCCAAACGAATCAGCGCTGCCATTCCTGCTCAAGCACATTGCATTGCCCTCGATGAGCGTGGTGTAGACCTGACTACTGTCAAATTATCCCAGCGTTTACAAAACTGGCGCGACCAATTTAAAGACGTTGCCATATTGATAGGCGGCCCCGACGGCTTAGATCCAGAATTAAAACGCACCTGTCCAGAAATGCTGAGACTATCCTCGCTCACCTTGCCGCATCCTATGGTAAGAATTCTGCTGGCGGAACAACTTTATCGAGCCTGGACAATTCTTACTGGGCATCCTTACCACCGCAGCTAAAAGCCACCATGATTCGCTTACTTGCTCCCCTGTATCTCGCCTCCGCTAGCCCCAGGCGCCATGACATTCTGAATCAAATGCAGGTACCGCATACGGTACTTAAGGTTCCTAGCCCTGAAGGTGAGGATGAGCCCCGGTTAGATGGGGAAAGCCCGCTGGACTACGTGAAACGAACTGCCGCCGATAAGTTAAGCCATGCCCTACATTGGCGTGACCAGCAAGCCCAGCTTGACCAGCATGCGGCCATACTAAGCGCCGATACGACTGTGGCACTGAACGAGACTATTCTGGGAAAACCCCTTGACACGGAACAAGCAGTACAATTTCTACAACAGTTATCTGGGCAAACTCATCAAGTCTTTACCGCTGTGTGCCTCGCTTATCAAGGGCGCGTCCATCACGCGCTAAGCATCAGTGAAATTGATTTTGCTGCGTTAACACATGAGCAAATTCACGCCTATTGCCACACTGGCGAACCAATGGGTAAAGCAGGTGCTTACGCTATTCAAGGTCAAGCGGGTATATTTGTGAGGCAATTACGAGGCAGCCACAGTGCTGTGGTGGGCTTACCTATGCATGAAACGTATCAACTGTTACAGCAAGCACACTTGCTACGTTGATAAAAATCAGAAAACGGCTCCAAGTAGAGCATCAATACATTTTTTAGTGAGAGTTGTATCGTGAAAATACGAGTTGTTATACACGCTAGCCAAGCTGATGCCTTAGAGCGCGCGCGTAACAATGCGCTGAATCTTCGCCAAGATTTGCCCGAGGCAGAAATACGCATTATTGCCAATGCCAAGGCCGTAGCCCAAGCTATTGAACAAGCTAAACCTGAGTGTGACCCTTACACCTTTTTATGCCCTAATACTCTGCGTGGCCTAGCGCTGCAAGCCCCAACCCCATTCCAGGTATTGGAGCAGGGCGCCATCACGGAACTTGTCCAGCTACAGCATGCAGGCTGGATATATATTCACGCCTGACAGGGCTAAGCCTTTATTCAAAGGCTTGTTGTGCCGCTTCTTCCGCCGATAAGCCTTCGTAATACATATCAGTAAACCACTCGGCCTCTTCTTCGATGTACTCTTGCGCTTGCTGGCGTGTTGCGCCGCCAGCCACAAGTAGTCCCTCCACCTCGATGCACCACTGAATTAGTGCTTCTTCATCGGGATCATACGTACTTTTTTTGCTCATGGTATATACCTTCGGTAGCGCCCAGGCTTGCTTAATGCAAGCCTATAATCAGCGAGTTTTAAAACCTAATTGCCGTAGTTTAGCTAGTATTTTATCGCCGTGCTCACCTTGGATTTCAATTATCCAGCCTTTTACCGTCCCTCCACTTCCACAGTAGTTTTTTAACGTCTTTGCGAGCTCTGCCAACTGCTCTGCCGTTACTTGCAAACCCTGTACAGTGGTCACGCCCTTGCCTTTTCTTCCCTTGGTTTCGTACCTCACCCAAGCACGGCCATCACTTGGAGGCGGTTTGGCTGCAACCGCTTGACACGTACAAGCCTCCAATGCCTGACGACAATTAGGACACGTACTGCCAAGCTCAGTGCTATAAACCAAGCCTGATAGCTGATCCGCTAACGAACGGGACTTTTTCATCTTTCATCTCTTAACAATTTTTTCAGTACCACTGCCCTGCCTTCACCCTAGTTTATGGCGAGCAAGGAGTGATCAAAGCTATAGCCATAAAAAAAGAGAAGCGATAAAGCCTCTCTTTTCTAGGTGGGACTATTCTTACATCAGCAAGCCCATGCCCATCATAAGCAAATCAGACATAGGCACTGGAACACCGTTAATATTAAGTGTACCGCCTTCGGCGCCACGATAAATAATGCGACTCTCCATACCGTCGTCGGTCATTTTCACTAAGCCCATAGCTTCCAAGCCAGAAGCCGCTTCGAAGACTTGATCAAGAGCCTCCATAACGGCGGGCAAATCAAACTCCTCGTCTGTCTGAGCCATTGCATTGATGACTTGCTCTAACATGGGGCGAGAAATTTGTACTGTGAGCTGCGCCTCTTCCAGCGCCTCATTCCAAGCCATTACATCAACAAGATCTGCCTGTTTAGTCGATGGAGCCTGTAGTTTTACTTCCAAGCCAAAATCAGTCTTGCCTGCTGAGTTAGCCCAAAGTACAGGAGCAATAGTGATACTAGGCTTACGCTCTAAAAGAGCATGTAAGTCGTTTAGTAATTGCTGCCTCTCGGCCTCGGACAGATTATCCAGATCAGGATCTGCTGAGAGTTGGTTGAGTACATCGGTGATATTTTTTACAGCAGGGGCATACCAATTACTCAGCGCGACGCCTATCTCTAGATTACCTATATCTTGATCGCTAACCTTGATGCTCTTGACGGCGTAGCGGGCCTGACCACTCAGCATTTCATTGATCGTAGCCGAATTGCCTGTGACTTCCAAGCCATGCAAAGATAGGTTTGCCTTTTCAGCGTTAATTTCCGCTTTTTCCAAAACGACCTTACCTAGCTGCTTGTCGTCAACGTATAACTGCCCCGTATAAGAGAAGTCGCCATATAACTTATTTAAGGTCATTTGAAATGGCTCATCTTCAATCGAGTCCAATATAAAATGATCAAAGTTAAATTTACCTGTATAGCTTTTAGCACTGCTATCTAGCTCAGTAATAAACTGTCCGCCACTAAAATCCATGGTGAACTCTTCTTGGGCTTTTTTGAATCCCAAAAATTCCACTGTGCTGTCCGCCTTACCAGACCAAGAAATTGTTGTGTCAGCATAGACAGGCGTTTTACCATCGGTAAACTCAAACCAGTCTTCCACCGTCGCATTTTTTTGCAACTCAAGGTGGGAGACGGCCATAGCCGGCACATAAGACCCAGCAGCAAAAGGGATGGGGCCATGAGCGATCGTATCGTTTAAGATAAACTCATACGTTTCTTGCTCACCCTGCGCACGTAATGACAAAACATAAGAAGCTGTGGCGGAAAAAATCGAACGGTTGTAGCTAGCTAGTTCAATTTTCAATTGTTCAAACTGAGTTTGAGCGCGCAAGTATTCGTTGGCAGTGTTAATCTGCGCCCGAATTGCATTTTCTGTCTTTGTGCCCACATACCAACTTGCACCGGTATAGGCAGCAGCCAGAGCGACGACTAGAGTCAGTACGCCTGTGCTTTTCTTCATTACATTACCCCTAGAAATAAACCTCAAAAGCGGTTTGCCTGTGTAGTAGGCGACATGAAACCTAAAAGCAAATCAAAAATTTACTCTCTTGCTCATCAACCACATATACATTACTACCCAACATTATCTCACAGGCATCACACTGGTTTTTTGATAAAATTTGTAAAGTAGTGAAGTTCAAATAGCTTCTTCAGCACAAAAAAGAAAAACTCTTAAGAAAACACAAAGTTTGTGCGGCGGTGTTTCTATGCATCGCAAATTATTGTTACCATTACCCTCAATCCACCTAGCTATACAAAAGAAAGGTAGCTTTATGTTTTTCGCTCGCTCTAAGTCTCTTACCGCCCTGCTAATACTCAGTGTCATGCCCTGCGCAGCCCTAGCTCAAAACACCACCATTGGAGTAGGTCTTGGCTTTCTTCCCAAATACGAAGGTTCCAACCAATATGGCACACGCTTTAGTCCTCTATTAAAACATCGCAATGGGCATTTCTTTTTAAGTCCGCGCTCGGGCATGCCAGCCGCTGGTGTGCAAACCGAACTGACAGAAAACTGGACTATAGGCAGTTTCGTCTCTTTATCACAGGCTCGTAAGTCCGGTGACTCAGCACGCCTACATGGTATGCATGACATCAGCCGTCACGGCAACCTAGGGGTATTTACAGCGCTACAGCTAGGCGATGTAGTGCTCGACGCCAGTTATTACCAAGCGCTAAAAAGTGGTTACGGGAGTAACTTCACCGCAGATATCAGCTATAAACTGTGGCAAGAGGGTGCCAGCCAGTTGCGTGTAGGAACCGAATTAAAATGGTCCAATAAAAAAGCCATGCAAACATACTTCGGGGTTGAACCCAACGAAGCAGCCGCCAGTAACGGCAACCTACACACTTATCAAGCCAGTGCTGGCATGCGCTCGTACTCTGTTTATGGTCTGGCCACTCATCAGCTCAGCGACAGTTGGCATGTACACGGCCTAGTAGGAGTCAATAATCTTACTAGTGATGCTAAAAACAGCCCAATTGTTGAGAAAAAAAGTAGTGTATTTGGTGGACTGGGGCTAGGCTACAGTTTCTAAATAGTAGGAACCTAGTCCATAAAGATACATAGGCGCTATTTTCTAGCGTCTAATACCTTCATCAGTTCGGCCACATCGCTTCCGCCTATTCCCATTCGGTGCGCCCGACAATATTGTTGTTGCGCGGCATGACTAACTGGCATAGCAGTGTGGCTTTGCTGCGCTAGGCTAGCGACGGTATTTAAATCTTTAAGCATGGTGTCTAAGCTAGCTTTAGTATCTTGCGTGCCTTGGGTCATACGAGGCACAAACAACTGGAGTAATACCGAGTCTGCCCACCCGCCTTTCAGGGCTTGGTTCAAGCGCTCTGCCGCAACCCCATTGTCTTGGGCCAAACTAATGGCCTCAGCAATGGCATTTAGCGTCGTAGCGACGATAGTTTGGTTACATAGCTTAGTAACTTGCCCAGCGCCATTTGCGCCCATATGCGTAATTTGACTCGCGTAGGCATGTAACGTTGGCTTTATAATTTCTAAGGCTAACTCGTCGCCCCCGACCATAATCGCTAAGGTACCATTTTCAGCCCCTATAGTACCCCCTGATACGGGTGCGTCTAGCCAATACACCTGTCGTTGCTCCCACAGACGCTCAGCCATATCGCGGGTTGCCTCAGGAATGATGGAAGAGTGGTCTACCACGATACGCAAAGCCCCCTTTACAGTAGCTAAGCCGCTTTCCCCAAACACGACATCGTGCACTGCTTGCGTATCATAAACGCACAACAACACGTGCTCACAATGTTGCGCAAGTTCTGCCGGGGTACTGACCCACTTTGCACCTAAGGTCAATAAAGCCTGCGCTTTATCCGCCGTACGGTTCCATACATAGACCTCATGGCCGGCAGCTAATAAGCGTGCCACCATAGGTTGCCCCATCAGACCCAAACCACAGAAGCCTACCCTCATGCACTGTCCCCTTATGGGATGCTCATAGACAAGTAATCGATGAGCATCACCCTATTATTTTATCCTTTATTATTACTCTCGATTTTACGTGAGAGTTCACGTGGTAACGGAAACGAAATTGTCTCTTCTACCCCTTCGAGTGGCCGCACACGCTGCACACCTAGCTCTTTCAGACGCTGTATAACTTGCTCAACCAACACCTCAGGAGCCGATGCGCCCGCCGTCACACCAATACGTTTTTTCCCCTCTAGCCAAGACGGATCTATTTGTTCTGGGCTATCAAGCAGATACGCCGCTGCACCTTTACGTTCTGCCACTTCTCGTAAACGGTTGGAGTTCGAACTATTGGGACTACCCACTACTAACACCAAGTCGCACTGAGGAGCCATAAACTTCACTGCATCCTGACGATTCTGTGTGGCATAGCAAATATCACTTTTTTTCGGCTCAACGATGGCAGGAAAACGCGCGCGCAAAGCCTCAGCCACCAGTTGTGCATCATCAACCGATAATGTCGTTTGCGTCACAAAAGCCAGCTTATCGGGATTTGTCACGGTCAAGTTTGCCACGTCTTCAGGTGTTTCCACCAAGTACATGCCCCCGTCGGCCTGCCCTAAAGTGCCTTCCACCTCGGGGTGGCCTTGATGGCCAATCATGATGATCTCACGCCCATCCGCCCGCATACGTGTCACTTCTATATGCACCTTTGTTACCAAAGGGCACGTCGCGTCAAAGACTCGCAGGCCACGCTGTTCTGCGTCGGCTCGAACCTCACGCGAAACGCCATGCGCCGAAAACACGACGATCGCGCCGGTTGGAGCCTCATCGAGCTGGGCAATAAAAATGGCCCCTTTATTACGCAAATCCTCGACCACATAACGGTTATGCACAATTTCATGGCGCACGTAAATAGGCGCGCCGTGCAATTCTAAAGCACGCTCCACGATATCGATGGCCCTATCTACCCCAGCACAGAAACCACGTGGCTGCGCCAAGACGACCTCAGTAAGGTCTGCCGTTTCAAGGTGAGACATTACAAAATCCCTAAAATATAAACTTCAACTTTCAAATCAGCGCCTGCCAGAGGATGATTAAAATCCAATAACGCAGACTGCTCATCGAGTTCTTTCAAGACCCCAGAGTAACGCCCACCGTCAGGCGTATGGAATTCAATCATTTCACCCGCCTCAAACTGCTCACCTTCAGGAGCATGTGTCGCCAAAGCCTTGCGCGTAACCCGTTGCAAGAGGTCTGGATTACGGGCGCCATAGGCTTGCTCGCAGGGTAAAACAAACTCAAACTGTTCCTGCTCGGCGCGTCCTAATAATGGCTGCTCCATCCCGGGCGACCACTGCCCCACGCCTAATTGCAAGGTGGCAGGACGTTCCGTAAACGTATCAGTAAAAACAGAGCCTGCTGCTGGGCCAGTCAGGATCTCGATGCGGTAATGTAATGTCAGGTAGGAGTCCGGACGGACAATTACCTTCTCGGGGCTAGTAGGCGCGTTCAAAATCTATCACCATAAGTAAACGTTAAACTCTATTTTACGCCAGATTACTCTATGTCTGCCCGTTCCCCCCATGATGCGCGTCCGCGTGAGCGTTTACTCAGTCACTCGGCCTCCGTCCTTACCACTGCTGAATTACTCGGCATTATTTTGCGTACTGGTCTACCAGGTTGCGATGCTGTTCAACTAGGACAACGTCTGCTTGATCATTGCCAAGGCATTCAAGGCCTACTGACCGCTGACGCCCACACACTGCGTAGCATTCCCGGAGTGGGCGCAGCAAAATGTTGCGAAATTCTAGCCATCGCTGAACTGCATCGACGAGTCAATCTTGAGGCCATGAAAGATAAGGTGCTATTGAACCGGCCCGAACTTGTCAAAAACTACTGTATCGCCTATCTGGGCCCCTTAGCCATCGAACACTGTCTGGCGCTTTATCTCGACACCCAGTTCCAACTACTGAGTACCGAAGAGGTCGCCAAAGGCACCTTAAACCAAGCCTCAGTCTACCCGCGCGAAATCGCCAAAGCGGCGATACGACATCACGCTGCGGCGATTATCCTTGCCCACAATCACCCTTCTGGCCTGTGCATTCCTAGCCAATCAGACCTACGCCTTACCCAGCATCTTAAACAGGCGCTTGCTCTCATCGACGTACAACTTGTCGATCACCTTATCATTACCCGGCAACAGGCCTATTCTATGGCTGAGCATAAGCAAATATAAACCAATGCACTTTCCCCACCCACTTAACAATGGCGCAAAAATGCCGCAATAAATGCCCCTAAAGACGTCAGCACGCTATTTTTCTTGGTAAACACGGAAGTCAATGCTAAACTTTTGCGATTAACCGGATACGTGGCAGAGCTGCCTTTTTATTTTTCTGCTGGCGATCCTTATTTCAAGTTACAGGAACACATCATGAAAGCAGGCATACACCCAGAATACCGTGAAGTGGTATTTTTGGATCAACAAACTGGCAACAGCTTTATCAGTCGCTCCACTTTACAGACTCGTGAAACCATCGAGAAAGACGGCGTTACCTACCCGCTTTTCAAGTGTGATGTCACTTCCGAGTCCCACCCTTTCTACACTGGTGCACAAACACGCATCGTAGAAACCGGCCGCGTTGAGAAGTTCCGCGCCCGCTTTGCTCGCACTGCAGGTACCGTTCGCCGCGGCGAATAATACGTCGGTATTGAGCAAAAAAAGGCGGCTATTAAGCTGCCTTTTTTTATACCTGTAACGGTATCAATGCATCTATTTCAGTTCTTTATTTTCCCTCTGCCACTTGCTGTTGACCACAATCAGGCATACTGCTGGTTTAACAAGCAATAAGGCTGATTTGCTTTAAGATATAGCTGTTTTTAGTCTTAATAAACCAGACGTGCCTCCAAACACCCTATTTTCTACTCCAGCAAGACTCACTGCGCCTGCAGCCGTCAAGCTACCAAGACAAATCCTTGTGCTAACCGGGCTAATTTATATCCTGGCAGGCCTATTTTTCCGCGATCCATGGAAAACGGATGATGTCGTCAGTTTGGCAACCATGCTTACTGCCATCAATGATGGCTCATTAAAGGCATGGCTGCTCCCGCAGGTAGGTCATCTTGCCTATGCCGAGGCTGGACCTTTCACCACGTGGATTGGAGCCCTCAGCATCAGCCTGCTCGCTCCCGTATTTACTCTGTTCACCAGTGAGCTAAACGCTGCCATTATTGCCTCGCGCATGCCCAATCTACTGTGGTTTGGCTTGTTATGTGTAGGGTTATGGCGGGCTTCCTATTGGCTCGGAAGACGTCCCGAAGCCCAGCCCGTACGCCTACCCTTTGGAGGCGAGCCCTCTATTACCGATTATGGGCGCATGATCGCTGATGCCACGCTGTTACTTACACTGGCAACCGTAGGCATCATTTGGCGCATGCATGAGACCTCCGAGGTCCCGGCGCTGATTGGCTTCCAAGCAATCGTTATCTATAGCCTAGTACGTATGTTTCAACGCCCTGGCTCGGGGGCCGCTTTACTGGGCCTCACGTTAGGGGTGTGCTTTTTAACGCGTGGCATAGTGGGCGCTAGCCCCATATTATTGGCTAGCGTGCTATCTATAGCCTTCGTACAACCATTACAAAAACACGCTAAATGGCTAGCGCTAAGCTTGGCTATCGCCACTGCTATCGTCATGGCATGGTGGATTCCTGCCCAACGAATAGGCCCTTACTGGACACAGCAATGGCTGTTATGGAATCTTCAATCCGTTGCTTGGGTCGGCTTTGCCGCTTTGCTGAACTCTTTACGCGACTTAGCCTGGTTTCTATGGCCCACTTGGCCACTAACCTTACTAGCCATATGGCAATGGAGAGCCTGGGTACGCGCCCCCCACCTGCTCTTACCATTAATATTTTTAGGCTCCAGCTTTAGCAGTCTTCTTTTTATACAAGGCTCTTTTGAGCCCGAGTACTCCTTACTGGTCTTGCCTTGTGCTTTATTAGGTGCATTTGCTTTACCCACTTTGCGCCGGGGCATTGTCAATGCCCTAGACTGGTTTGCAATCATGTGTTTTTCGCTCACTGCCGCTACCGTCTGGTTAGGCTGGATAGCGCAACAAACTGGTTGGCCTAGCAAAATTGCTCATAACATTGCCCGTCAAACTCAAGGTTACGATACCTTTATCTCTATTCCTGCCATTCTCATCGCACTCGTAGGAACCGCCGCCTGGATTCTACTCGTACGCTGGCGCTTGTCGGTTCGACCGGCAGGCTTACTACGGGGTACAGTATTATCTGCTGGTGGTCTTATTACCACCTGGCTCTTGTTAGTCACTTTATGGATGCCTTCTTTAGATTATGTACGCAGCTATCGCAGCGTGTCGGCTGACTTAGCCCAAGCGCTACGCACCCATCAGCAAGCCGGTGAATGCTTACGTGCTGAAGGGGTAGGGTCTGGTCAACGAGCCTCCTTTCTCGTCTTTGAGCAAATCAACTTAAGTTTTGACCGACGTTGCTCTTTAGTTTTACAGCAAGTCTCCCTGCGCGACCTACAACGCCAACAAGTAGCCCCTCTCGCTGCCAACGCTGACATCCTATGGCAGGGCAAACGTGAAGCGGACCGTCACGAAGCCTTTTTATTGATACGCCTACCTAAGCCTCACTAGTTTTATGTTTTCTTCCGCGCTGTTGTCGCCGATAGCATGGCGTCAGGCTAGCAAAATCCTACACCAAGCCTGGCCAGTATTATTAGGCTCTTGGGCCAGCATTATTTTTGGTGTGCTGGATACCGCAATGACTGGCCACGCCAGTGCGGCAGACTTGCAAGCGATGGGCTTGGGAGTATCAATTTACATCACCGTATTTATTGGTCTTATGGGGGTTTTACACGCCTTAATTCCCATTCTTGCCCAAAGTTACGGCGCACATCACAACCTTGAGGTTGGGCGCATGTGGGGGCAAGGAGTCTGGCTATCCTTGTTTTTAACCGCGCTCGGCAGTATTGCTTTGCTCTTCCCGGACCTCTGGTTAAGCGCATCGGGACAATTAGAGCCTGAAGTACATGACAAAATCGTGATGTACCTTCGTAGCCTTATCTTAGCCCTGCCTGCCGCGCTAATTTTCCGCACTATCTACGCTTTAGGCACCGCCGTGTCAAGGCCAAAAATGGTCATGCTCATCAACTTAGCCAGCGTATTGTTTAAGGCTTTGCTCAATTGGCTACTGATTTTCGGCAAGTGGGGCTTACCCGCCATGGGAGCGGTAGGCTCAGGCTTAGCCACCACCATTGTTTCCTGGCTCATGCTGATCGCAGGCATTATTTTATTAAAGCGCGACTCCTTTTTTCAACGCTTCAAACTGCAACTAGGCCGCCCGCTGTGGCGTGACCAAAAAGAGCTCTTACGCTTAGGCATCCCCATGGGCGGCTCTTATCTTATCGAAATCTTTGCTTTTACCTTCATGGCACTACTGGTAGCCCGTGAAGGTAAGTTTGTATCCGGTGGCCACCAAATTATGGCTAATCTGGCGGCAGTTTCCTTTATGATTCCAATGGCAATAGGAGTCGCCACTGCCTCCATCACTGCTCAGGCTATCGGAGCGGGTCAATTACACCGTGCTCGTATCACGGGTAATTATGGAGTGGTAATTGTATTTTTATTCGCCTGCCTCACCGCTGGTTTATTGCTGGCCACTCGAGGCACTTTAGCGCAACTGTACAGCAATGACATAGAGGTAGTGGTGATGGCTCTTGCCCTGCTACAGCTGCTGCCTTTATTTCATTTCTGTGATGCCCTGCAGTGCGTCGTCACCTACATATTGCGCGCATATAAAATTGCTTTTATCCCGATGCTTATGCAAATTATTGCCTTAAGCGGGGTGGGTTTGGGGGGCGGCTGGTGGCTGGGCTTTGGGCCGGGCAAAGGCCAGCTCGATAACTTCCTTTTACGTCTATCCCCCAATATGCCTTCTGGTGCAGGCAGCATGTGGTTGATGTCCAGCTCAGGGTTAGGCCTATCCGCGGTGCTATTGCTGCTTTGGTATACACATGTTTTGCGAACCTATCCTAAATCAAAGCGGCGTATAAACCTACCTGATCCGGATGCTCCCTTAAGCTGAACCTCGGTATATGTAATCTCGCCGCCACGGATAAGACAGATCAGACGGATAATCCAACTCGTCTTTACGCCCAGCCACTTGAGGCTGAGCCAATACCTGATGCAGCGCTATCCACCCGTGCTCAAAGCCCATGGCGCACCCGGCTAAATACACTCGATACGCACGCAACGACTTCATACCTTGCTCAGAGTTTAATGTTGCGGCTGCTTCAGCCAGCTTTTCCTCCAATGCATCACTCCAAGCCCAAAGCGTACGGGCATAATGAGGACGCAGATTTTCAACATCTAGCTCTTCTAGCCCCCCTTCCGCCAGATGCCGCAACACATGACTGATATGCGTAAGCTCCCCCCCTGGAAAAATATATTTTTCAATAAAGTCTCCCATTCCTGCGCCCAACTGAGGATTATCCACACCACCAGAAGTAATGCCGTGATTTAGAATCAAACCGCCCGGCCTCACTAAGCGACCAAGCTTCGCAAAATAAGCGCTTAGTTGCGCTCTGCCCACGTGCTCAAACATTCCTACTGATGCTAGCTTGTCATAGGCCTGATGCTCATCCAAATCACGGTAATCCATCAGTTCCATACGTGCGCGCCCTTGCAAACCTTTATCGATAATTAAACGGTTCACATACGCATGTTGATTTTCAGACAACGTAATGCCGGTAACGTGCACATCGTAATGCTCGGCTGCCCAGATTAGTAACCCGCCCCAGCCAGCACCTACATCTAGAAAACGGTCGCCGCTTTGCAAACGTAGCTTACGACATAGGAGGTCTAACTTGGCTTCTTGGGCTTGAGCCAGGTTCATTTCTGGTTCACGGTAGTACGCACATGAATACACCCGTTTAGGATCTAGCCATAAAGCATAGAAATCATCCGACAAATCATAGTGAAAACGAATTTGCTCAGCATCTTTTTGCTGCGTATGACGCCACACAGACGTTAAGTGCGCAATGAGCGAGGTTAACCATCCCGCCCGCGCAGCCTCAACGGGTGATCCAGGCAAGACATCACTCGCTAGCTGCATGAGATCGCGCATTGAACCCTCGAAATCTAGCCCCCCTTCGACGTACGCTTGCCCCAGTAATCCCGACTGCCCTGCCGCCAACTGTGCAAGGGTTGCATTATCTTTAATTATTAAATGCACGCGGGCATCACTGCTACCCACCGTTTCGCCACTTGGCAAAGTTACTTGAGTTGGAACGGAAAGCTGCTCCAACTTGGCTTGTAGTGCTGAAGATATAGAACTCAACTTGGCCTCCTTTGTACGCAAAACAAAGATGCTCAAACACTGCGCTCTTGACCTGATATCAGAGCGGCCAGGCCCTGAACATCCACATGCTAAAATCGTTGGTATAAGCTGAATATCAATTTATCACTGAAAGTGGCGTAGTTCTATGCCACCCCGTCTCAGCCCTACCTCCACAACAACAATACTGCAAAAACGCAACATGCTGCAAAACACCCCTTTTCCACGCTGGCTCATACTTTTAGGATTACTCACGGCTATCGGCCCTCTCGCCATAGATATGTATCTACCCGCCTTTTCGGCCATAGCCATGGGCTTACAAACCGAACCGGGGCTGGTAGAGCGTACTCTTGCGAGCTATTTATTGGGCTTAGCGCTTGCTCAGCTATTTTATGGCCCCGTGGCAGACCGTTTTGGGCGCAAACCACCGCTTATCCTAGGGCTGGTTATTTTCACTCTTGCTTCGTTCATGTGTGCCCAATCCAATAGCATTGAGCACCTCAGTTTCTGGCGTATTGTTCAAGCATTTGGTGGCGCGGCTGGCATGGCGATCCCCCGCGCCGTAATACGTGATCGACTAAACACTCGTGAATCGGCACGAGCCATGTCCTTGCTCATGCTGATCATGGGAGTGATGCCTATCTTAGCGCCGCTGATCGGAGCACAGGTCTTGCTGTTTAGCGACTGGCGCGGTATTTTTAGTGTCATGGTGTTTACTGGCGGGGCGCTATTACTGGCCACAGTGCTTTCTCTACAAGAGTCTATGCCAAAAGAAAAGGCGCTCCCTCTGAAACCCAGCCATATCGCCAATAACTACCTAAGCTTGCTGCAACACCGTAGTTTTATGTGTTTTTCTCTAGCTGGAGGCATCGCCTCGGCAGGCATGTTCGCTTATATAGCCGGATCGCCACGCGTCTTTATCCACTTATTTGAAATAAACCCCCAACACTTTGGTTTTTACTTCGGTGCCAACGCCGCCGCCTTGATTTTCACGTCACAAGTTAGCGCCTATTTATTAAAGTACTACGCCCCCGAAAAGCTGCTCCGCGTGGCGCAAAATGTACAAATTATTTTCGTGCTCGCTGGCGTCATGCTCACGCTTAGCGGCGCCCTCACTTTGACTACTCTCATGATAGTCTTGCTGGGCTTCATGGCCTGCCAAGGCTTCATTAACCCTAATGCCGCTGCCCTCGCCCTCTCGGCGCAAGGCAAACGCCTTGGCACTGCATCTGCCTTAATGGGCACTTTACAGATGCTAGCTGGTGCCTTAGCCGGGCTAGCAGTAAGCAGTTGGCACAGCAATAGTGCCCTCCCTTTAACCACTGTACTGGCCGTATGTGTCAGCCTATCGTGGTTCTTTGGCCGCAAAGCGCTTAAAATTCAAGTAGAAAACTTGCCCTAATGGGTTCTGCCGTATTAGAATAGCTTTCTTTGCGGTTCAAATCAGTGAATCTGCAGCAGAAAATAATTTACCAACTTTTTACTATTGGCCACACCGCATTCGGCCTTACTACTTCCGATTGCCAAGTACAAATTCCCCTAGCTGGGAGGCCGATTTCAGATTTCTAAGGGGTATGACCATGGCACGCGTATGCCAAGTTACCGGAAAAGGCCCAATAACGGGCAATAATGTTTCGCACGCCAACAATAAAACCAAGCGCCGCTTCCTGCCTAATCTGCAATCGCGTCGCTTCTGGGTTGAAAGCGAAAGCCGCTGGGTTCGCCTGCGTGTATCCGCCAACGCTATCCGCACAATCGATAAAAACGGAATTGACACCGTTTTAGCAGAAATGCGTGCTCGCGGCGAACGCGTCTAAATCGCGTTCCTTTTAAACATTTAAGCAGGAGCTCATCATGGCAAAAGGTATCCGCGAAAAAATCAAACTGGAATCCAGTGCTGGTACAGGTCACTTCTACACAACGACCAAAAACAAGCGCAACACTCCAGAAAAAATGGTGATCAAAAAGTTTGATCCCGTTGTTCGCAAGCACGTTGAATACAAAGAAACCAAATTACGTTGATTTGTATTGCTGTGCAGGCACGAATAGCCTGACGGCCAACAGGCCGATCTAAAAAGCCCTGCTCTTTATGCAGGGTTTTTTTTTGCTTTCTAGCACACCAGCATCCTCTATCTGATACAAGGCCCTGACCATAATGTCATTGCCCCGTATAATCAGATGATCTTCTATTTAATAACTTCTATCACTCAAGCCATCCCATGCAGGAACGTTATAGCCACAGCGAAGTCGAACAGCTTGCTCAACAAGATTGGGCAGCACGTGATGTGTACCGCGCACAAGAAAACCTGACCGCTGCCGACGGCAGCCTCAAGCCTAAATATTATGCATGTTCCATGCTGCCCTATCCAAGCGGCAAGCTACATATGGGACACGTCCGCAACTACACCATCAATGACATGATGGCGCGACAATTACGTATGCGCGGCTACAACGTTCTTATGCCTATGGGCTGGGATGCCTTTGGCATGCCCGCTGAAAACGCGGCAATCAAATCACAAGTGCCGCCTGCCAAATGGACCTACGATAACATCGCCTACATGAAGCGGCAGATGCAAGCCATGGGTTTAGCAATAGACTGGTCACGCGAAATGTGTGCCTGCGATCCTAAGTACTACAAATGGAATCAATGGCTATTTTTAAAGATGCTGGACAAAGGCATTGCCTACCGCAAAACGCAAACTGTAAACTGGGACCCGGTTGACCAAACCGTACTGGCGAACGAGCAAGTGATTGATGGGCGCGGCTGGCGCTCAGGTGCTTTAGTAGAAAAACGCGAAATCCCTGGCTACTACCTGCGCATTACTGATTACGCCGAAGAGCTACTCGATACGGTGAAAAACGGCTTACCTGGGTGGCCTGAGCGTGTGCGTCTCATGCAGGAAAATTGGATAGGAAAAAGCCAAGGTGTACGCTTTGCCTTCCCCCACGACATCCACAATGCCCAAGGTGAACTCATACAAGACGGACAATTGTTTGTCTTTACCACCCGCATCGATACAATTATGGGCGTCACTTTTTGTGCGGTGGCTCCCGAGCACCCCCTAGCTCAACATGCCGCCCAACAAAACCCTGCGTTAAGCGACTTCATTGAAGAATGTAAAAAGGGAGGCACTACCGAAGCCGACCTGGCCGCACGCGAAAAAGAAGGCATGCCTACTGGGCTGACTGTACGTCACCCGCTAACCGGTGCTGATGTAGAGGTATGGGTAGGCAACTATGTGCTCATGAGCTACGGTGACGGTGCCGTCATGGGAGTGCCGGCCCATGATGAGCGCGACTTCGCTTTCGCGCTTAAATATGACCTACCAATACAACAAGTCATCGCCGTAGAAGATAAAAACTACGACACTACGGTTTGGCAAGATTGGTATGGCGATAAACAACAGGGCAAAACAATTAATTCGGGCAAGTACGATGGTCTGACACATACCGAAGCGGTTGACGCCATTGCTGCTGACTTGCAAGCTGCCAATCTAGGCGAAAAGCAAACTACCTACCGTCTGCGCGATTGGGGTATTTCGCGTCAACGTTACTGGGGCACACCTATTCCCATCATCCACTGCCCAGACTGTGGACCGGTGCCCGTGCCAGAAAAAGATCTGCCTGTTATCTTGCCTGAAGAGCTCATCCCTGATGGCAGCGGTAACCCTTTAAATAAACACGCTGAGTTTCTCAACGTAGATTGCCCAAGCTGCGGTAAAGCGGCCCAACGCGAAACCGATACCATGGACACCTTTGTGGACTCCTCATGGTATTTCTTGCGCTATGCCGCTCCTAATAACGACACAGCCATGGTCGATGCCCGCACCGACTACTGGATGCCTATGGATCAATACATAGGCGGTATCGAACACGCCGTACTGCATTTACTGTATGCACGCTTCTGGACCAAGGTCATGCGTGATATGGGCTTGATAAAAGTAGACGAGCCATTCACCAAGCTTCTTTGTCAAGGCATGGTATTGAACCATATTTACTCTCGTCGCACTCCACAAGGAGGCATAGAGTATTTCTGGCCTGAAGACGTAGATAATGAGTACGATGAAAAAGGGGCCATTATCGGCGCGCGCCTAAAATCCGATGGATCACAGATTCAATACGGTGGCATAGGCACTATGTCAAAGTCCAAAAATAATGGGCTCGATCCGCAAACCTTGATCGACACCATGGGGGCCGACACAGCTCGTTTATTTATCATGTTTGCTAGTCCGCCCGAGCAAACTCTAGAGTGGTCTGACTCAGGGGTAGAGGGTGCCAACCGCTTCTTACGCCGTCTCTGGGCTTTCTGCCATCAAAAGGCAGACGACTTAAAAGTAGGCATGCAACAAGCTCAGAACTGGTCAGAGCTTGATGCCGAGGCTAAACGCGTACGTCTGGAAGTTCACGGCTTACTCAAACAGGCCGATTACGACTATCAACGGATTCACTACAATACCGTGGTATCTTCGTGCATGAAAATGTTGAATACGTTGGAGTCCGCCAAATGGGCTGATACCCCTGCCTCTCACGCGGCTCTGGCAGAAACCACATCCATTTTACTGCGGGTACTCTATCCGGTCGTCCCCCACATTAGTTGGCACTTATGGCGCGAACTAGGCTGGGCTGACCAACATGGCGATATGCTTGACGCTAGCTGGCCCTTAGTGGATGAGCAAGCGCTCATCGCAGACGAGGTCGAGCTTATGCTACAGGTTAACGGCAAATTGCGCGGCTCCTTATGTGTGGCACACGGAGCGAGTAAAGAAAGCATAGAGCAACTGGCCGCTGAACATAAGTCTGTACAGAAGTTCTTAGAAGGGCGCGCCCCCAAGCGCATCATTGTCGTTCCCGGCAAACTTGTTAACGTTGTAGGTTAGTATGCACCCAGCCCAGCGCAGTTTATCTTGTTCAATCAGCCTTCATCGTAACCATTTACGGTGGGCTCTTGTGGCTGCGCTGCTGGCTGTGATCAGCCTGCTTAGTGCATGTGGCTTTCACTTAAAAGGTGTGTCACCACTGCCTTTTCACACCATTTATACCAACATTAGCGATAACACCGCCTTTGGAGCCCAATTACGTCGTTCGCTGCGGGCTAGCTCACCTAATTTACGTTTCGTCTCAGAACCACGCCAAGCTCAAGTGCAACTCAACCAGCTTCTGTACGACAGACAGCAACGTGAAATCTCTATTGATGCTAAGGGTTTAGTCGAAGAGTACGAGCTTACCTTAAATTATCAGTTCAGCCTTAGCGATCGGGATGGGAACGAAATTCTCCCTCCTACCATGCTCACTACTATTCGCGAAGTTCCTTATGATCCCTATGCGATACAGGCTAAAGAAAGTGAAATAACACTCATCTTCCAAGATATGGAAATGTCATTAGTCAACCGCATCGTACGTCAACTGAGCTCACCAGATGTTATCTCCGCCTATCATTACGCGCTAGACCATCAAGACTCTGACAATGAATTACAAGAGTATTTACCTGCGCGCGATTTGCCTTGAGTTTGCTTATGAAACGCAAGCTAGATCATGAACACCTGATACAAGAGCTACAAAATCCTCAGCTCGCAAGCTTAGCGCCCCTCTATGTCATTAGTGGCGATGAGCCTTTGCTGCTTGTAGAGGCCTGCGATGCTCTGCGTGCAGCGGCAACAAGACTCTCATATCTTGAACGACAGCGCTTCACTCTGGACGCGCGATCTGACTGGTCAGCCGTACTAGGCAGCACGCAAAACGTATCATTATTTGGCGACAAACGTCTTGTTGACCTGTCTTTACCCGGAGGAAAACCGGGTAAGATAGGCGCCGATACGCTAATACAACTGGCCAATATGGCGGCGCAGAATCAACTTATCGATACCACCGTCATTCTTCAACTACCGCGCATAGACCGTGCGACAAAAAACACCAAATGGTGTCAAGCCCTAGAGCAGGCTGCTTGCTGGACAGAAGTGGCCACGGTAGGGCGCCCTGCCCTCGCCCATTGGATTGCTCAGCGCCTCACACGCCAAGCACAAAGCTTAGAATCACCTAGTTTAGAATGGATGAGCGATAAAGTAGAAGGCAACTTATTAGCAGCCTTCCAGGAAATACAAAAACTAGCACTTATCTACCCGCCAGGCCCTATCAGCCAAGAGCAACTCGAACATGCTGTACTAAATGTAGCGCGCTATAGTATTTTTGACTTACGCGATGCCATGATGAGCGGTCAAGCCGCCAGAACCCTAAACATATTAGATGGCTTACAAGCTGAAGGGGAAACCCCGATTTTAGTGCTCTGGGCCATAGGTGAGGAAGTTCGTCTGTTAGCTAGGCTGGCCCAAGCACAAGCAAAACGCCAAGACATCAGCGGCTTGCTACGCCAATTTCGCGTTTTTGGCCCTCGCGAACAATTGTTACGGCGCGCCTTGCAGAACATACCTGTCTCCGCTTGGTACCCCGCCATACAACACTTGCACGACTTGGATAAACTGATCAAAGGCTTAAAGCCTGATGGAAAACTCGCTGATCCATGGGAGGAGTTGCGTAGGTTAAGCTTGCGCATTGCTGTCCTCACCCAAGGCCGTGCCAAGGCCGCTTAACTACTCTATTAGCAACTACTCCCCTAAAGAAGGTTTTGTTGCGATAATCAATTCTGTCTTAACAGAGTGCCCGACATGAAGCCTATATCTACGACTACTACTGCTACTGCCTCAACCGAAACTCAAGACCTAACGCAATTGATGCAGCAATTAGGTCAACAAGCCACAGCAGCTGCTAGGCAATTGCGCAGCGCCTCAGGGAAAGCAAAAGCACTTGCCTTGCGTCTCATGGCCGATGCCCTAACAGAACAAAAAACCATATTACAAACGGCCAACGAGCTAGACCTGCAAGCCGCCCGCGCAAAAAACCTAGAGCCTGCCATGTTAGAGCGTCTGGCCTTATCTGATAAAGCTATTGCCACAATGGCTGCCGGTTTGCGTCAAATTGCTGATATGGATGACCCCGTCGGGCAAGTCAGTCAAACACGTAGTCGTCCCAACGGAATGCAGGTCGCTCAAATGCGTGTTCCATTAGGGGTGATTGGGATTATTTACGAATCCCGCCCCAATGTCACTATTGATGCCGCGGCGCTTTGCTTGAAATCAGGTAATGCCACCATATTGCGAGGAGGCAGTGAAGCGATACACTCCAACCTCGCCTTAGCCGCCATCATCAGCCAATGCTTAGCTAAAGCAGGCCTACCCGAACACGCTGTGCAAGTCGTACCAAGCACCGATCGTGCGGCAGTTGGTTTGCTAGTCACCATGACAGACTACGTCGATGTTATCGTGCCTCGTGGGGGGAAAAGCCTCATTGAACGTCTCAGTCAAGAGGCCACTGTACCCCTGATAAAACACCTAGATGGAAACTGCCACGTATATGTGGATCAGCATGCCGAACTAGACAAAGCCCATGCCATCACCCTCAACGCCAAAACCTATCGCTACGGCATCTGTGGAACCATGGAAACTTTACTGGTGCATCATCAAATTGCTCCAGCATTCTTACCTGCTGTGGCGCAAGCCTTGCAAGCAAAAGGCGTCGAATTGCGTGGTTGTGAGCGTAGCCAAGCCTTGGTTGAGTATATACAGCCTGCTAGCCAAGAAGATTGGGAAACCGAGTATCTAGCACCGATTCTAGCCATACGTATCGTCGACGATATCCATCAAGCCATAGAACATATAGGTCTCTATAGCTCGCAACATACCGAAGCGATTGTCACCGAAAACCTAAGCGCTGCGCGTCAATTTCAAATTGAGGTCGACTCCAGTTCTGTCATGGTTAACTTACCCACCTGCTTTGCCGATGGCTTTGAGTATGGACTAGGTGCTGAAATTGGCATTTCCACCAATCGCTTGCATGCTCGCGGCCCGGTTGGCCTAGAGGGGCTAACCACCTACAAGTGGGTGCTGCAAGGCGACGGACAGCTACGCGGAGAAGCCTGATGCTGTGGCTAAAAACCATACATATTTTAATGGTAACCTCTTGGTTTGCTGGCCTTTTTTACTTGCCACGTATTTATGTCAACCTAGCCCAAACCCAAGACTCTGGCAGCTACAGCACCTTGCTAGGTATGGCAGCTCGCCTCTACCGATTCATGGCGCCTCTTGCCATCCTCACCCTAGCCACAGGACTAGGCTTGTGGCTTTATTACGGCATAGGGCGCGGACAACTATGGATGCATGCAAAATTACTGCTCGTCCTAGCTTTATTTGCTTATCATGGTGTTTGTGGCCGCTACCTGCGCCACTTCACCCAAAATACGAATACTCGTACCCACCTCTTTTTCCGCTGGTTCAATGAATTTCCGGTGCTGGTGCTGTTGCTGGTCCTCATTCTAGTAGTGGTCAAACCTTTTTAATATCAGTTCATGTCAGACCAAAAAGAACGTAAAACGCTTAGCCTCAGCAAGAAGGCCGCTACCCAACGACCACGCCCGGCAGATCGCACTCAACGATCCGGAGCCCGTGCTCGTGTTGTAATTCAGAATGAAAAACAACAGAATAAAGGGCAAGGTAGCACCACAGAACGAATTAGCTACAAACCAAAAACCGAGACTGGCTTTGGACAGCGGGATAAACCCCGTTTTGAACGTCGTGAGGGCGATGCTCCCCGACG
>NZ_JAPKND010000010.1 GCF_026344035.1 Alcaligenes endophyticus | reverse complement strand
AACTATAGTCTCACTATGCGCGCATACTCGATTTTCTCTACTCCTAAGGCACTCACCGAAACTGAGCGACGTCATCGCAGACACACACTTGCTCGGCTTGGGTTAGCGTGGCTGGCTGCTATGCAGGTCATGATGTTTGCCTTCCCAGGGTATATGCGTTCCCTTAGCTCCTCTCCCGAAAACCTACAGTCATTGCTTGACGCCATTTTTCTTATGAATTGGGCGGGGCTAATATTAACTGTTCCAGTTATTACTTACTGCGCATGGCCTATGCTGCATGCGGCTTACCACGACCTAACAAATAGGCATATAGGTATGAATGTGCCTGTGGCTTTAGGAATCGTGGGTGCTTTTATCCCTAGTGCTATTAATACCTGGACAGGTCAAGGCGAAGTGTATTTTGATTCGGTCACTATGTTTGTCGCTTTCTTGCTGACCGCCCGCTACCTTGAGCTGGCCGCTCGCCAATCGGTAGAGCATGGGCAATCACATGCATTGATAGAACAGTTCCGGGTAAACGTCAGCTATAAAGCAAATAAACTGGCCTTTTGGTTTGTGGTTATCCAGTTGTTGCTTGCTGTTGTGTTCGGGTTGGTATGGTATTTCATCGATACAGCGCAAGTGGTGCCGGTGGTCGTGGCAATGCTGGTCATGAGCTGCCCCTGTGCCATGTCTATGTCTGTGCCCAGTGCTGTTGCCTCCGCCAATGCAGGTTTAGCTGCCAAGCCTGCTCAAAACGATTACGAAGTGCTTAAGCTTACTCAACGCACTGGTACGATTGCACGTCAAAACTTATTTGGTTCTATAGCTTGGCATTTGCTGATGACACCCTTGGCAGCGGTAGGAATCGTTGCACCATGGTTGGCTGCAGTCAGCATGCTAGTGTCCTCATTGGCAGTGGCGTACAACTCCTTACGCGTTTATCGTGAGCGGGTAGGAAAGCGTCGAGCTCGCTTATGGGGCAAAGCGGCCAGTCAACAGGTGTCTTGATGCTTGAGTCTCTATTTGTACTAATACCGATCTCTGTGTTGTTTGTGATCGTCATCGGAGTAGCGTTTTGGTGGGCAATTTTTGCGGGTCAGTTTGACGACAGCCAAGCTGCCGCAGAATCCATTTTGGCAGACAACGACACCGAGAATGAAGCAGCAAGTAAAAATTTAGCGAATAAGTAAGTTTTTTTTGCATTCTTTAATTTGTGTAAGGCGACAGCGCAAATGTAGACAAGAGTGCGCATCTTTCAACTGTAATAAAGATTGATTCAAATCAAGGGCCTAGCCCTGCAGTTACGAGATGATGTGGTTCGTAGTCGCTTGTATTAATAATGTAAGTATAGGGGAAGCTCATGGTCACTTCCGAGACCGTCGGAAATCAGGCTGAAGTCTTCAACTATGGCGTGGTTCGGCAATTTGCCATCATGACCGTGGTGTGGGGCGTAGTAGGCATGGCAGTCGGCGTACTGATCGCCTTGCAATTGATCTGGCCAGCGCTCAATTTTGATATTCCTTGGTTAACATACGGACGTTTACGTCCTTTGCACACCAACGGGGTCATTTTTGCGTTTGGTGGTAGCGCATTGTTCGCTACGTCTTATTATGTGGTTCAACGGACCTGTCAGGCACGTTTGTTCTGCGACAAGCTCGCAGCTTTCACCTTTTGGGGGTGGCAGGCTGTTTTGGTAGGTGCAGTGATCACTTTGCCGCTGGGGTATACCAGTACCAAAGAATACGCCGAGCTTGAGTGGCCTATAGACATCCTTATTACCTTAGTATGGGTGGCTTATGCAGTGGTGTTTTTTGGCACTATTGTTAAGCGGCGTGTACGTCATATCTATGTGGCGAACTGGTTTTTTGGTTCGTATATTCTAACCATCGCCATGCTGCATATTTTCAATAATCTGGAAATACCTGTCAGCATGTGGAAATCTTACTCCATTTACTCTGGAGTTCAAGATGCCATGGTGCAGTGGTGGTATGGTCACAATGCTGTGGGTTTCTTTCTGACCACCAGCTTTTTGGGCATGATGTATTATTTTGTGCCTAAGCAGGCTAATCGCCCTATTTATTCGTACCGCCTGTCAATCGTACACTTTTGGGCGTTGGCTTTTACGTATATGTGGGCAGGCCCCCATCACTTGTTGTATACCTCCTTACCTGACTGGACTCAGTCTTTGGGTATGGCTTTCTCCTTGATTTTATTAGCACCTTCTTGGGGTGGCATGATCAACGGCATCATGACCTTGTCCGGTGCTTGGCATAAGCTGCGTACGGATTCCATTCTCAAGTTCCTTGTGGTCTCGCTGTCCTTCTATGGTATGTCTACCTTCGAAGGCTCTATGATGTCTATCCGCACTGTGAATGCCCTGTCTCATTACACTGACTGGACAATTGGTCATGTTCACTCAGGTGCCTTGGGCTGGGTAGCCATGATCACATTTGGCTCCTTGTACTACATGATTCCGCGTTTATATGGACGTGTATCTATGGCTAAGCCAGGTCTCATCGAGCTGCACTTCTGGTTAGCCACGTTGGGTGTGGTGCTGTATATCGCAGCGATGTGGATTGCCGGCGTTATGCAAGGTTTAATGTGGCGTGCTACTGGTGCAGATGGCGTGCTCACATATAGCTTTGTAGAGAGCGTTAAAGCCACCTATCCGTTCTATATGATTCGTGCTTTGGGCGGATTCATGTTCCTAGTAGGTGTGTTGGTGATGGCTTGGAATACTTGGCTGACGGTGAAAGGGCAGCCCAAAGTAAATCCCGTTGTGCCATTGAAAAACCCTGACGCGCGGGACCCAGCTTTGGTTGGCCCTACCGAAGTCATCGCTTAAGGACTATTGACATGGCTAATGAAAACAAGCGTTTTTCTCACGCTACATTGGAAAAAAACATTGGTTTGCTGATTGTCTGCAGCATTTTGGTAGTCGCTTTTGCCGGATTGGTTCAAATTGTGCCACTCTTTTTTCAGCACTCCACGACTACGCCTGCACCGGGTATTAAGCCTTACGAGTCGCTCAATCTAATTGGTCGCGATATCTATATCCGCGAGGGCTGTGTAGGTTGCCACTCTCAGCAGGTACGTATGTTGCAGTCCGAGGTTCAGCGCTATGGCCCTTACTCCTTGGCGGGCGAGTCGGTATACGACCACCCGTTCTTATGGGGCTCTAAGCGTACCGGCCCAGACTTGGCTCGTGTAGGCGGGCGTTACTCGGATGAGTGGCATCGCTTGCATCTGCGCAATCCTCGCGATCTCGTGAAAGACTCTAATATGCCGTCTTATCCTTGGTTGCAACATAACTCGGTAGAAGGGGATAACGTGCAAGAACGTATGAAGGCCTTGCGTTATATAGGGGTACCCTATACCGACGAGCAAATTGCGAAAGCTCCTGAGGCGTTGGTAGGTAAAACTGAAGAGGATGCACTGATTGCTTATTTACAGGGCTTAGGTGTTCCCGGTCGCGATGCTGCCGCTGAGGCTGTGCAGCGAGGAGGCTACTAATCATGATAGGCATTCTAAATGCCATCGTGACTACGTTGGCAATGATCACTTTTTTCGGCATTTGTTGGTGGGCATTTTCGCGCGGTCGTAAACAAGCCAATGAAGAAGCATCACGCCTGCCTTTTGATTTGCCTGATGAAGGTGATTCAGAGAAACACCTAGGGGGTTCCAATGAATGATTTTTTTAACAGCGGTTGGGGTGTATGGGTAGCCTCTATCGCCATTTTAGGTATCGTTTTTTGCTTGTGGCTGTTGTATACGCAGCGGGCATGGCTAAAAAAAGATGTAGCAATAACAGAGGATACGGGTCATGTTTGGGATGGTGATCTGACCGAATTAAACAATCCGGTGCCTCGTTGGTGGACAGTTATGTATTTGCTGCTATGTGTGGTGGCGGTAGGCTACTTGGTGCTGTACCCGGGCTTGGGTAACTGGAAGGGCACCTTGGGTTTTACCGCTGCTAAACAAGTACAAGAGCAGCAAGAGCTCATCAATGAACGTCTGGCGCCTGTTTATGCTCGTTATGGCAATATGCCAATCGAAGAGATAGCCGCGGACGAACAAGCCCGTGATATTGGTCAACGTTTGTTTTTGAATAACTGTGCACAGTGTCATGGTTCCGATGCTCAAGGAGCTGTAGGTTTTCCTAACTTGGCTAATAAGGCTTGGTCTTGGGGTGGCGACCCCGAGCAAATTTTGACCACGATTACCAAAGGGCGTGACGGTATGATGCCGCCGCAAAGTCAGTTCACCGCGGCAGAGGCGGCTGATGTAGCAGAGTATGTACGCTCTATAGCGGGCTTGGCTCATGACCCATTACGGGTTGTGCCGGGTAAACGTGTTTTCGATAGTGCTTGCTTTGCCTGTCATGGTGCAGAAGGCAAGGGTAATGTGTTGTTAGGCGCCCCTGACTTAACAGATGACTACTGGCTCTATGGCAGTTCCAATGCAGCCATTGTTCATGCCGTTACGCAAGGACGACAAGGTCATATGCCTGCGCAAGAGAAAGTTCTCACACCAGAGCAGATTCGTTTGCTGGCGGGCTGGGTATGGGGCTTATCTAATAAGCCTCAGTAAATGTAGTTTGTTAGTATGTTTTTGATAGGAAATATATGAGTAGCCCAAACCCCTCCAATACAGAGCCATCTGCTGCCGAGCAAGTCCCTACGTGGCAGCCGCCACGCAGGAAAAATGCTCAGGGAGGGACATCACCTCAGGTTGAAAAAGCTTTGGTTGATGTGCGTCAAAAAATTTATCCTAGGTCGGTGACAGGGGTATTTGCACGCTGGCGTGTATGGTTGGTTTTGGCTACTCAGATTATTTTTTACGGGCTACCGTGGATAGAATGGCATGGCCGGCAGGCTGTACTCTTTGACTTGGCAGCCCGTAAATTTTATTTGTTTGGCATGATATTGTGGCCGCAAGACGTCATTTACTTAACTGTCTTGTTATTGTTGTCTGCCTTTTCCTTGTTTTTATTTACCGCAATGGCAGGGCGTTTATTTTGCGGATATGCCTGTCCGCAGACCGTTTACACTGAAATTTTTATGTGGGTCGAGCGCAAGATCGAGGGCGATCGCTTAGCTCGTATCCGTCTTGACGAGCAACCCTGGACTATTAGAAAAATAAGAATAAAAGCATTAAAACATTTAGCGTGGGTGGTAATTGCCTTCTGGACTGGCTACACCTTTATTGGCTACTTTGCTCCCATCCGTGAGTTAGGGGGCGATCTATTGTCACTTAGTCTAGGTCCGTGGCAATGGTTCTGGTTGCTGTTCTATGCGTTCGCTACCTGGGGGAACGCCGGTTTCATGCGCGAGGCCGTATGTAAATACATGTGTCCTTATGCTCGCTTTCAAAGCGTTATGGTGGATAACGATACCTTTGTCGTTACGTATGATCATGTGCGAGGAGATCCTCGCGGTGGACGCTCACGCAAAATAGATCACAAAAGTGCGGGTATGGGCGATTGCGTTGACTGTAGCCTCTGTGTCCAGGTATGCCCTACCGGCATCGATATACGAGACGGGTTGCAGTATATGTGCATAGGGTGTGGCGCTTGTGTGGACGCCTGTAATCAGGTGATGGATAAAATGTCCTATGAGCCAGGCCTCATTCGCTACACGTCTGGGCGAGCCATTACGGAGCGTTTGACCCAAGCTCAGGTGCGCAAACGAATGTTGCGGCCTAGAGTGTTATCTTATATTTTGATATTAACGGTGATATTTGGCGCGTTTGTATATTCTTTAGGTACTCGTGTACCTATGCGTATGGATATTATGCGTGATCGTGGTGCCCTAGGCCGTGAAGTCCCGGGAGGTTTTTATGAAAATGTCTATCAATTACAGCTTATTAATACTTCTGAAACTGGTATGAATGTAAGCTTATCAGCGGCAGGGCTGTCTGGGTTGACATTACAAACAGCCGAGGGGCGTAGTGATCAAGTATACGTAGAGCCTGCCGCCAATCGACTGGTGGCCGTTGTGGCCCGTTTGCCTATACAGGAAGCAAAGCCAGGTCTCTATAACATCGCCATAGAAGCGGTTAGTCACCATGAGAATGGTCGTGAAACGGTGGTGACTGAATCAACTAGTTTTTATGTTCCACAATAACAGCATAAAGGAAGTAGTATGAGTGCACCTGCAACAGATACTCAACCCTGGTGGCGCGAGCCATGGCCTTGGCTCCTGATGGTTGGGCCAGCAGTGGCTATCATTGGTTGTGCAATTACCATTTACTTAGCTTTTGCTCACTTTAGTGACCAAGCGATAAACGATGGTGGCGTTAAGCAGGGTTTAGTGGTTTCTAAGCCTGCGCAGCCCTACACCGAGCAGCGTTAATGTTTATCGTGTAACGACTCATGGAGCGCGTATGAAGTCACGGATCTTGATGTGGATATTGTGGCCCTCATTTTTGGCCGCCGCGGCTTGTAGTGGTGTCGTCTTTGCCCTAGTAGACCCCCTAGATATAGTTATCTTGGGGCATCTACGTGCCGACCGTAATACCGTGTATACGCTTGTGTTTTTGCTATTGTGGTTGATGGCCGCTGTTTCTAGCGCTTTGAGCTTATTTATGTATCCCGGGCAACAGGCTCTAAAAGAGCCCGCGGACAGCCTAGACTAAGCGCAAACGGATGGCCTTAATTACAAAGCACGTGATCCACTAACCCTTAGTGAAGCCGTTTAAGCATTGCAGTCTGTTCCAGCCAGAATATGTAGCCCATTCAGATCAAGCAAATGCACTTCTCGTTGGGATATTTTTAATAGCCCTTCACGTGCAAAGCGTGAAAACAAGCGGCTGATAGTTTCTAAGGTTAAGCCTAAAAAATTACCTATTTCTTCTCGGCTCATACGTAGGATGAACTCGTAGGGCGAGTAGCCCAGTAGAGAGAGACGTTGTGATAAGTTAAGCAAGAAAGCGGCCAAGCGCTGCTCGGAGCGTAAGCCAGCCAAAGTTAGCATCAGATGATGAGCGCGGTTGATTTCTTTGCTCATCAAACGTCGAAACTGCTGTTGCAGTATGGGCAAGTGTTTAGACAGGCGGTCCATGTCATCCAGACTAATTACACAAACCTCACTGTCCTCAAGGGCAATGGCGTGGGATCGATGAACGTCATCGTGCAGGCTATCCATACCTAAAATTTCACCAGGGAGCAAAAAGCCAGTGATGTGGATATGCCCCTTGGCATCTTCGAGCTGGGTTTTTAGCGAGCCTGAACGCAGACCATAAATGCCTTCTACTGAGTCTTCGGGCTTGTACAGGACCGAACCCTTTGGAATGCGGATGCGTTCTTTGACGAGCTCGTCCAGTCGCTCCATCTCGTAACGCGGCATGCCTAAAGGTAGACACACTTCGTTTAGCATGCAACTTGAGCATCGAATGGAATCGGAGGTAACAGAAATACGCTTTTGCATAGAGCTTTTTGGGCCAAAGAGAATTAGATTTGCGGTAAATCAAGCTCAATTGTAGCTTTTTATTGTGAAACTGTTAGCCTCAAAGTGGAATAAAGGGTAGGAATACTAGGTTTGGCCTTGCACGTAAGTTAGATTAGCTGTAACGAAACACCTGTGTCGTGGTTTGAGTATAAGTTTTTATCAACATTCACTTGATATATAAGCATTTGTCCTCATATTTAGCTTATCCCAAAATTTTGCGACCTTAGCTCCAAATCAATGTGGTTTTTAAGGGCAGGGGTTGCGCTACTGATTAGTGAACAATCTATGCGTATTGATAAATTAACGACCAAATTCCAGCAGGCTCTAGCTGATGCGCAGAGCTTAGCGGTACGAGAAGATAACCCTTATATTGAGCCTGTCCATGTGCTGATCGCGCTTTTAGCGGATAGCAACTCGGGCACTAGTAGTTTACTGGCTCGTGCAGGAGTGGCAATTCCTCGTCTAGATACAGAGTTGACCCGACTGGTGCAGAGTTTGCCCAAAGTACAAGAGTCCACCGGGCAGCAGCAAATTGGCCGAGACTTACAGCGGGCATTAGCACAAACAGACAAAGAGGCAGCCGCCCGCGGCGACACTTACATTGCCAGCGAATTATTTTTATTGGCGCTGGCCGATGACAAAGGTGAGCTAGGGCGAGCGTTGCGTTCGGCTGGTTTAGAGCGTAAAGCTTTAGAGGCTGCGATCGATGCAGTGCGCGGGGGAGCCAGTGTCCAAGACGCTGAGGGCGAGTCTAATCGCGAGGCTCTTAGTAAATATACAACAGACCTTACAGAGCGTGCGCGTCAAGGTAAGCTTGATCCAGTGATCGGACGCGACGATGAAATACGGCGCACGATTCAAATATTGCAGCGCCGTACCAAAAACAATCCCGTGTTGATCGGTGAGCCAGGCGTTGGTAAGACAGCTATTGTGGAAGGCTTGGCGCAACGTATTGTGAATAATGAAGTGCCCGAAACCCTGAAAGGTAAGCGTGTTTTGGTGTTGGACTTGGCCGCGTTGTTGGCTGGGGCTAAGTATAGGGGGGAGTTTGAAGAGCGTCTGAAGGCCGTGCTGAAAGAGCTGTCTCAGGACGACGGTAAAACAATCGTTTTCATTGATGAATTGCATACTATGGTCGGCGCAGGTAAGGCGGAAGGGGCTATGGATGCAGGCAATATGCTTAAGCCCGCTTTGTCGCGTGGTGAGCTGCACTGTATTGGCGCTACCACTTTAAATGAGTACCGTCAGTACATAGAAAAGGATGCGGCACTTGAGCGTAGATTTCAGAAAGTGTTGGTCAATGAGCCTGATATAGAGTCGACGATTGCGATATTGCGTGGCTTGCAAGAGCGTTATGAGTTGCATCATGGGGTGGCCATTACAGACCCGGCAATTGTGGCGGCGGCAGAGTTATCGCAGCGCTATATCACGGATAGGTTTTTACCGGACAAAGCTATTGACCTGATTGATGAGGCAGCAGCCCGCATACGTATGGAAATCGACTCCAAGCCCGAGGTCATGGATAAGCTGGATCGTCGCATCATACAATTGAAAATTGAGCGGGAGGCCGTTAATAAGGATACGGACGAGGCATCGCAACGCAGACTTAAAAGCATTGAAGACGAGTTGGAGAGTTTACAGCGCGAATACAATGATTATGAGGAAGTGTGGAAAGCTGAGAAAGCCGCGGTACATGGATCTCAAACGATCAAGGAAGAGATTGATCAAGTGCGTGCTGAGATGGCAGAGTTGCAGCGCAAAGGTCAGTTTGATAAGTTGGCGGAGCTGCAATACGGTAAATTACCTGAACTAGAAGAGCGTTTAGCGACAGCAGAGAAAGCGTTGCAAGAAGCGGATCACGATCAACCGCGGTTATTGCGCACAGAGGTAGGTGCGGAAGAAATAGCTGAAGTGGTTTCTCGCGCAACGGGTATTCCGGTGTCTAAAATGATGCAAGGCGAACGCGAGAAATTACTTCGTATGGAGGACTTTCTGCATCAGCGAGTAGTCGGGCAAAGCGAAGCGGTCAGCTTAGTAGCCGATGCTATTCGTCGCTCTAGAGCGGGGCTATCCGATCCGGCACGCCCTTACGGTTCGTTTTTGTTCTTGGGGCCTACGGGTGTAGGTAAAACAGAGCTCACCAAGGCGTTGGCGAACTTCTTGTTTGACTCTGATGAGCATCTGGTGCGCATCGACATGAGTGAGTTCATGGAGAAACACTCTGTAGCTCGCTTGATTGGTGCCCCTCCGGGATACGTAGGGTATGAAGAGGGGGGCTACCTGACCGAAGCCGTACGACGTAAGCCGTATAGCGTGATATTGCTTGATGAGGTGGAAAAAGCGCATCCTGATGTGTTTAACGTGTTGTTGCAGGTGCTTGATGATGGTCGTTTGACGGATGGGCAGGGTAGAACGGTAGATTTCCGTAATACTGTCATTATTATGACGTCCAATCTAGGTTCTCAACACATACAGAATCTTACTGGTGAGCCCTACGAGGTGGTGAAAGAAGTAGTTTGGGAAGAGGTGAAGCAACACTTTAGGCCCGAGTTTTTAAACCGTATTGATGAGGTTGTCGTCTTTCACGGTTTACAAGCTGAGCACATTGCCTCGATAGCACGTATTCAGTTAGAACGTCTCAATCAGCGTCTAGCACAGCGCGAAATGCACTTAGAGGTGAGTGAAACTGCCTTGATGCAATTAGCTAAAGCAGGTTTTGATCCGGTATTTGGTGCTCGTCCTTTAAAACGAGCGATACAACAGGAAATAGAAAACCCTGTGGCAAAACTGATCCTAGAAGGTCGTTTCGGTCCTAAGGATGTGGTCCCGGTGGATTGGAAAGATGGTAACTTCACGTTTGAGCGTACTGTACAGTAAAGCTCAATGACTACAGAAAACCACAAGCATGAAAGTGCTTGTGGTTTTTTTTTGCCCTGTTGCTTGTGGAAAGTTGATCGAATTGATTCTTTGGTTTTTTTCTAAGTGCTTGTTTGTTATGGTTTTTTGCGTTTTATTTAACTTGATTTGGTGTTTACCCTAACTTGCCTCATTGCTTGCATGGCATCTAACATGTCAGTTAGTATGTATGCTCGCCTGTCAGGCGGGGGTTTTTGATGCGACTGTTTTGGAGACAGCATGAAACAATTTAATTTGATTAAAAAAGCAGCGTTCACATTGTCTGCGTTGACATGTGCTTTGTCGGCTCATGCGTTGGAATTGCGTATGGGGCACACAGGTGCTCCCAATCATCACTATCAGCAAATTAGCGAAGATTTTGCAAAAGAAGTGGCCAAGCGTACCAACGGTGAGATTACGATTGCTGTATTTCCTTCAGATCAATTGGGCAATCAGTTGGAATCTACTGAAGGGGTAATGATTGGTACACACGACATGGTGTTGTCATCCGACACCGTGTTGTCGAACTGGTTCCCTGATATGGGAATTTTGAATTTGCCATTTTTGATTAACTCGGGTGAAGAGTACAGCAAAGTAGTAGAGGGGCCAGTAGGGGATCAGTTGGCAAAACAGGTTGAGTCCCAAGGCGCCGTGGTGATTGGTTGGTGGGAAAACGGTTTACGTCACGTAACCAATTCTAAGCATCCTATTACCAAGCCAGAAGACTTGAATGGATTGACGATTCGAGTCCCTGAGGGTGAGGTGTTCGTTGATACATTCAAGGCATTGGGTGCTGGTCCTACGGTATTGTCCTTTGGTGAGTTGTACTCAGCGCTACAGTTGCGCACTGTTGATGGTCAAGAGAATCCTCCCGCGCACATTGTGACGCAAAATTTCAATGAGGTTCAGCCTTTTGCATCGCGTACTGGCCATATTCACATGGGCTCCGTGCTGTTGATCAACAAAGATTTGTTAGAGCGTCTGCCCGAGGATCAGCGTACCGTTTTAGTTGAAACGGCGCGTGAGTTTGGACCTCGTCACGTTCAAATGGTTGAGGCCTTAGAGGCCGAACAGTGGGCCGAGTTAGAGCGTCGTGGTATGAAGATCAATGATATTGAGAAAGCGCCATTCCGCGAAAAAGTACAGCCTGTGTATGAGAAGGCAGCTAAGAAAATGAATGCTGATTTGATTCGCCAAATTGAAGAACAATTGGCGTCTTAATGCTTGCGAACTGACCGCCTGAATGAGGCGGTCAGTTTACTCTTCGAAGGAGGCCGTATGCGGGCTTTACAACTAGTGAATAAGTTTTTGGAATGGGTGGCGACAGTTGCCGTCGCTGTGGTGATGGTCTTGGTATTAGTCCAGATCTTTTACCGCTATGTGATGAACGACCCCATCGGCTGGACGCAAGAAATGTCGGTATTTGCAACCATGTTGGTGGTGATGCTAGGAGCGGCAATTGCGTTTCGACGTAACGAGCATATCGCTGTCACATTTTTCGTCGATTTATTTCCCCGTCCTATTCAACTTCTGCTTACGGTGTTGGCCAATTTGGTCACCATGGGATTTTTGGGCATGTTGTCCTACCAAAGTTGGCTGCTCTCAAAACGAGCCATGATGCAAGTGTCTCCCACTACAGGTATTCCAGTAGGCGTAGTGGTGTTATTTGTCACCATTGGTTGCGCCTTGTCGGTGTTGTATTTGATTCCTCGCTTGCTGCATCCGTCAGTTCGCAGCACAGAAGAGGAAGCTCTGGCTGAGCTGAACCAGAACCAATAGGCCGCCACTAGGAGATAACTATGCTAATGATTTTAGGTTTGAGTTTTGTCGGCTTTTTGCTGATTGGTGTGCCGGTTGCGGTAGCGTTGGGGGCCTCTTCTGCGCTAGCGGTTGCGCTGGCAAGTCATGTGCCTTTGTTAGTCGTGGCACAAAAGATTTTTCAGGGAATGAATAACTTTTCTTTCCTCGCCATCCCCTTGTTTTTGTTAGCCGGTAGCCTAATGGCCGAGGCCCGGATATCAGAGCGCTTGGTAGCCTTGGCTAACTTAATGCTAGGGCGTTACCCAGGTGGTCTGGCCAACGTTGCGACGGCTTCATCCGCTTTTTTTGGCTCTATTTCTGGTTCTGCTCCCGCGACAACAGCGGCAGTAGGTTCAGTGATGATCCCATCAATGGTAAAGCGCGGTTATCGGCCGCAAGATGCTGCGGCCGTTGTAGCAGCTTCCGGTGCCTTAGGTTTAATTATTCCGCCTAGCTTGACGATGGTGATTTATGGCGTGATTTCCGGCGTCTCAATTGGTGATTTATTTGTTAATGGTGTTTTACCAGGCCTGATGCTGACTTTTGCGCTGATGGCATTGAATTATGCGATCGCCAAGCGAAAAATGCGTAAAGGAAAAAACCAAGAGCAAATTGACATTGAAAAAGCACAGGCCGGTCAGGTTATTCGTAATAGCTTACTAGCGTTACTAATGCCTTTCATTATTATTGTAGGTATTTACTCAGGGGCATTTACTGCCACCGAGTCAGCGGCTATTGCATGTTTCTACGGACTTTTTTTAGGCGTGGTGGTATATCGGACCTTGTCTTGGAAAGGTTTAGTTAATGCATTTAAAAGCACGGCTACCAACACGGCCATCATTATGTTTTTAATGGCTTGCGCTAATGCATTTGCCTATGTGATTACGGCTGAGCGCGTGCCTCAACAGTTCGCTTTGTGGCTGGTAAGCATTACTAATGATCCTATTATGATCATGTTGTTAATGTTGGTGCTACTGCTGATCGTAGGTACTTTTTTAGATAACGTGTCTGCGTTGGTATTACTGGTGCCTACTTTAATGAGCATTATTTCAGCGGTCAATATTGATCCGTTGTATTTCGGGGTGTTCACGATTATTGCCTTAGCAGTAGGGCAGTTTACGCCTCCAGTGGGTTTGAACCTCTTTATTGGGGCCAATATAGCCAAACAAAAAGTAGAGCCTGTTGCGTTAGCAGTCTTGCCTTATTTGTTTGTCTACCTACTAATGTTGCTTGTGTTTATTTTTGTGCCTAGCCTGCTGGTCGTGTCCCAGTGGTAGATGTTCAGGGGGGGAAAGTAATGAGTAAAAGTATAGTTGTATTGTCTACAGGTGGGACAATTGCAAGTCGTCGTGGTGAGGACGGGCGTAGTCAAGCAGGGCAGTTGACGGGTGAGGAGTTAGTCAGTCAGTTGTCTCTACCAAGCACAATGCAAGTTCAGGTGCATTCGGTATTGCAAAAGCCCAGTAATGCATTGTCATTAGAGGACTTGCTGCTTTTGCGTGAACAATGTTTAGCCTTTGCCGCGAAGCCCGAAGTGGCAGGGATAGTGTTGACGCATGGTACCGACACTTTAGAGGATACGGCTTTCTTTTTACAGTCTAGTTTGCCGCATGACTTATGCCCAGTTGTTGTGACAGGCTCGCAGCGTCCTCCCCATGCGTTGGGTACGGATGCCTATGCAAACTTGGCGGCAGCGATTAAAGTAGCGGCCAGTGATCAGGTGCATGGCGCAGGCGTATTAGTGGTATTTAACGAGTCTATTTTTAGTGCCAATCATGTGCGTAAAGTGAATAGCTTTCAGTTGCATGGTTTCGATGCACCAGGCTTTGGTCATTTGGGGTACATAGATGGTGCCAAAGTCACCTTATTTCAACGCCCTCATTTGCCTGCTACTTTAGTTCCTGGCACGGTATTGCCGCGAGTCGATATTGTTTCGGTCAGTCTTGGAGCTGGACCTGAGCAGTTGGCAGCAAGTGTCGCGTCGGGGGCTGTAGGGGTAGTACTGGAAGCAGTGGGTCGAGGCCATGTTCCGCCTTCGTGGATGCCAGTGATTCGAGAGCTGGTGGAGCAGGGCGCAGTGCTAGCGTTGAGCACAGGTTGCGCGCAGGGCCCTTTGGCGCCTGCTTATGATTTCCCGGGCTGTATGCAAGAATTGCGCGACGCAGGGGTGTATTTAGCCTCTGACTTATCGGCGCGTAAAGCACGTTTACGTTTGATGTTGGCATTGTCAGGCGCTCAGAGCGAGCAGGCTTTGCAACGACTAAGTTTAGCGAGTGAGTAAACAAGGATTGAATACAATGAAAGTACATAAAATTGCAGTAATGGCAGGGGATGGCATCGGTAAAGAGGTAATGCCTGAGGGTCTGCGAGTCATTGAAGCCGCTGCACGTCGTCATGGAATAGGCTTGGAGTTTGAACACTTAGATTGGTCAAGCGCAGAGTACTATGCTGAGCATGGCACTATGTTGCCCAGTGATTGGTTTGAGCGTTTACGGGGTTTTGATGCGATTTACTTTGGTGCTGTGGGTTGGCCTGATGTGATTCCTGATCACGTATCTTTGTGGGGGTCGTTGTTACAGTTCCGTCGCGGTTTTGATCAATATATTAACTTGCGTCCTGTGCGTTTGATGCCAGGTGTGCCTTGCCCTTTGGCAGGCAAGCAGATCGGTGATATTGATTTTGTGGTGGTGCGTGAGAATACCGAAGGCGAATATACGGATGTAGGGGGGCGCTTATTTAGCGGTACTGAGCGCGAAGTGGTGTTGCAGGAGTCTGTCTTCACCCGTATTGGGGTAGACAGGGTATTGAAGTATGCGTTTGAGGTCGCAAAAAATCGTCCTAAAAAACATCTGAGTTCGGCGACAAAATCTAACGGCTTGGCAGTAAGCATGCCGTATTGGGATGAGCGTTTGGAATATATGGCTGAGCAGTATCCTGATGTACGCTGGGATAAGCATCATATTGACATCATGGCGGCTCGTTTTGTGCTGCGTCCTGAGCAGTTCGATGTGGTGGTGGCATCTAACTTGTTCGGGGATATCTTGTCTGACTTAGGCCCTGCTTGCGCGGGTACGGTTGGTATTGCTCCTTCTGCTAACTTGAACCCTGAGCGGACCTTCCCCTCGTTGTTTGAGCCAGTGCATGGTTCAGCCCCCGACATCTATGGCAAAAATATTGCTAACCCAATAGGTATGATTTGGTCTGGTGCAATGATGTTACAGTTCTTGGGGGACGGTGACACCGCCTATGATGCGGCCCACGATGATATTATCAAGGCCATTGAGCAGGTGCTGGAGCACGGTCCAAGAACACCAGATTTAGGTGGCACGGCAAGCACTACGCAGGTTGGAGAAGCGGTGGCTTTGTGCCTTTCTTAGAGTAAGAGATATAACAATATGATGAATAAACAAACTGCCTCAGTGTTGCTTGCTGATCAAGCCTTCGAATGCATACGTCATTTATTGCGTACAGATGGTTTGCGTTCAGGGCAGTTTGTTTCTATATCAGCGTTGGTGGAGCAAACCGGTTTTCCGCTTGCGCCCATGCGTGAAGCGGTGCAAAAAGCGGCGGCGTTAGGCTTAGTATCTATTGTGCCTAAGCGTGGTGTGTTAGTGCTGGAAGCTAACCCCACGCACGCCAAGGAGTGCCTAGGGATACGTTGCCTGTTTGACCAAGAAGGAGCGCGGCGCCTAGCCGCTCGCCCTAACCAGGGTTTATTGCATGGTTTGATACAGCAGCATCAAGCAATTATTGATGAGTCATTGATTGTTGACGTGAATAGCGATTTGCAGTGGCGTGCCACTGGTTTAGATTGGCAAATGCATGAGTTATTAGTATCAGGGATGAAAAATCCCGAAGCTCAGGCCATTTATACGCTGAATCGCGACAAACTGACGATTATGTATAACACCCGTCCAATTCATCCGGATCGCTTGGTACCCGCCTTTAAAGAGCATATTGAGATATTGACCGCTATCTCAGAAGGGCAGGCCCAGCGCGCGGTGGACGCTTTAGAATATCACTACAGACAGATATACCGCTGGTGGGGAATTAACCCCGATACAGATTTGTAAGGCCTATTTTTACGAGGCTTTCTGTAATGGAAAATAAAAAAGGCTGTTGTTTAACAGCCTTTTTTATTTAAAGTTATGCTTTTTCACCGGGTATGGGGCTAGGTGGCACTTCACCTCGACCATAAAATTTCACCCCGATTTTAATTCGCTCACGCCCACGTGAACGGCGCCAACGGTTAGTGTCGCGTAAAGAGTAGACACAGCCACAATATTCTTGTTGGTAGAAATGTTCTCGCTTGCTGATTTCCAGCATACGTTGCGAGCCACCGTCTTTGCGCCAGTTATAGGTCCAGTACATGAGTTCTGGATAACGTGCTGCGGCGCGCTCACCACAGCCATTAATCTGTTCCATATCTTTCCAGCGCGATATGCCTAGTACGCTAGAAATAGTGTCATAACCGTGTTCGTGGGCATAGAGGGCAGTGCGCTCAAAACGCATGTCAAAGCACACAGTACAACGCTCGCCACGCTCGGGCTCATTTTCTAAACCTTTGACGCGTTCAAACCAATTATCAACGTCGTAATCAGCGTCGATAAACTCAATATTGTTTTTTTCAGCAAAACGAATGTTTTCTTGTTTACGGATCTCATATTCTTTTACAGGATGGATGTTAGGGTTGTAAAAGAAGATAGTGTATTCAATCCCCGAAGCTGCCAAGGCTTCCATGACTTCGCCGGAGCAAGGTGCGCAACAGGAGTGCAAAAGCATTTTTTTGCGCTTTTCAGGGAGGCTAAGAACCGGCCGTTGTACAGAGGTCTGGGACATAAGCAAGCAATAATAAGCGTAAACTCAAACTGCCCAAGGCAAGGTTGAGCTGAAGATTAATAGAAAGATAAGCTCTATTCTAAACGCCAATTACTTTATCCCAAAGCTGTTGTACTGCTTGGCGCTCTTGTGTGAGGCGTTTAGGGTCTATACGTGCCTTTTCTGCACCCTCTAAGCGCAAGGCATGTTGCTCACGGCGGAAAAGACGATAGGCTTGCGCTACTTTTTCGGCGAGTGAAGTGGGGATAAGTTGTGCTTGGGCGGCGATGCCCAGCAAAGCAATATTCCCTAAATTGCCGAGTAAAGCCGGGTAGCTACGGCTATAGTTGAGCACTAAATACTGAGTGATGAACTCTACGTCCACCATACCGCCTCGATCATGTTTCAGGTCGAATAGTTCACTACGATTCGGGTGCCCTAGAGTAATTTTGGCTCGCATGTCGCGTATATCAGCCCGTAACTGCTCGCTATTACGAGGCATCAAGAGTAAGCGAGTGCGCAGGCTCTCGAACCGGGTTCGTAGGTGTTCTGGCCCGCAGACCAAGCGAGCTCGGCTAATCGCTTGATGTTCCCAGGACCATGCTTTGCTGAGTTGATATTGCTCGAAAGCATCAACGCTCACGGCGAGTAAACCGGCATCGCCATCGGGGCGCAGACGCAGATCAATCTCGTATAGCCGTCCAGACGACGTTAAGGTGGAGAGCCAACTGGTCATGCGGCGGGCCAGTTTAATGTAGCGCTCTACGTTTTCTTGTTCGGGATCGTCATACAAAAAGACGAGATCTAAGTCGGAGGCGTAACCGATTTCTTTACCGCCTAATTTACCATACGCCAGCACTGCAAAATTAGGGGTGGCAAGGGTTTCATTTTGACCTCGAGCTAGGGTAAGCGGCCAAGTACGATATAACGTTTCCGTGAGCAACATATCGGCAAGAGCCGAGAGTTGATCGGCGAGAACTTCCACACTTAGTTTGCCTTCCAGGTCTTGTGCTAATAATTGAAAAGTGACCTGGTGTTGTACGTCACGCATCCAGTTCATTTGCAGTTCTATATCTGGTTTGCCGTCGGGTAGTTGGCAGGCATCCAGCTCGTGCCGCATTTGTTGTGCAAGCTCTTCAAAATTTGGGCCTTGCATCAAACTATGCCACTCAATTAAGCCATCAAGCAAAATCGGATATTGGCATAAGTACTGTGATGCCCAAGAACTGGCCGAAACAATACGTGTAACACGCGCTAAGGTTTCGGGGAATTCAGCCATTAATGCTAGGTAGGCACTACGTTGAGCGACACTATCGACCAGGTTAAGTAAACGTCTTGCGGTACTAACAGGATCGGGGCTTTGTAGCGCTTGTGTATGTAATAAGGGGAGTAAACGTTCTAGGCGTTCCCGGCTGGCATGCGGGAGGCTTCGAATTTTATGGGTTTGCAGAAGTCCCTCAATAAGTCCTTCTACTTCTTGCTGTATGCCATGGGAAGTTTCCGGGATCGGCTCCGTGCCACAGGCCTTAGCCGGCTGTTCTTCCCCCATACCGGCCAAACGAAAAGCATCTTTGAAGGTATCTGCTACGAACTCGCGATGTTGACGCAAGCGCGTTTCAAACTCCTCTGGTTCCATGAGCATGCTTTCAGCCAGCTTGACTCGTAATCCTGGGTTTTGGGGGAGCATATGAGTTTGCTCATCCTCACGGTATTGCAGCCGGTGTTCTACTTGGCGCAAAAAACGATAGGCTTGTCGCAGTTGCAGGCAAACGGAGCTATCCAGGAGGTTTGCGTTTTCTTGACGTTGTAAAGCAAGCAACAGGTTTTCCTTTTGTAAGGAGGGTTGGCGCCCGCCTCGTATAAGCTGGTTGAGCTGCACGACAAATTCAATCTCGCGTATGCCGCCATCGCCTAATTTAATGTTTTCACGCGCTTGGGCACCGTTACGGGCAAGTGCTTTGCGGTGCCAGTCTTGGCGTATGCGCTCACGTAAATGACGTAAGGCTGCGAGCGCATCAAAGTCAAAGTATTTGCGATAAACAAAAGGGGTGCGCAGCGATTCGAAGTAGTGCAGCACGCTGCTATTGTCGCTATTTTCATAGGCTTGGGTGGCAATGGGGCGCGCCTTAATCCAAGCATAGCGTTCCCATTCCCGACCTTGATTAAGCAGGTACTTCTCCAATGCTGCCATGCTCCAGGCCAGTGGCCCTGCATCACCATCGGGGCGCAGCCGTAAGTCGGTACGAAACACTTGGCCGTAGGCGTTGATGTCCGACAGCAAGGGCATCATGCGTTGTGTGAGGCGACCGTAAAACTCGTGATAGCTAATGGGGCGCCGTCCAGATGTCTCCCCGTCTTGCTCATACAGCATAATAAGGTCAATATCAGAGGATACGTTGAGCTCTCGTCCTCCCAGCTTACCCATGCCTAGAATGAGCATTTCTTGGGGTAATCCTGTATCGGATTGTATCGGATGGCCGTGCACTTGCCCCAGTTGTTCTGCCGTATAGTGATAGGCTTGTTGGAGCGCAAGATCAGCTAAATCTGACATGGCTAGCATAACTTCTTCTAGCGGGGCGATGCCTGCAATGTCTCTACACATAAGACAGAAGAACACCCTGGCCCGCAACTGACGTAGAAGCTGATTTAACGGTGAGGCGGTCTCGGCGGGTAATTCTGCGTGCAGCTCTTGCAGCCATTGCTTAATACGCTCAGCCGTAACAGGCTGCTCAACGGCTTGACTTAGCCAGTGTGCAAACTGCGGGTGGCCTTGTACTTTACGTTGCAAGGGACCTGACCATTCAAGGGCAGGTTTCAATATAATGGCTGAGGACATGAGTAATAGACGTGATATTAAGATAGTAGGCGTAATGATTTCCTGTAGCGAGCAAATTACCTTACACGAAAAAAGAACTTTCGTGCAGGTCAAGTCTTTAGCCTTTAGCCTGAGCATAACTCTATGCGTATAAACGTATGGCGGGTAGCGCGCTACATCCTGCTGGTGCTGTTTTTGGTATTAGCGATGGGTGTATTGGGCTTACGTTATTACTTGTTACCCCATATTGATCATTATCGACCGCAAATTGTTGCTTATATTGGTCAGCAGTTGAGCTTAAATATAGAGCTGGGGCGATTAAGTGCCGATTGGCGTGGCCTGAATCCAAAGATTGAATTTACAAATTTAGTCATACGTGATCCAGATAGTGATGAAGAATTTTTACGTTTGCCCGAGCTTAGCGCGGGCCTGAGTTGGCGTAGTTTTTTTGAAGGCCATCCAGTATTCCAGTATTTTTATACTGAGGGCCTGCAACTGGATGTGCGACGAGATGAGCAGGGGAACTGGTGGCTGTTGAATCATGCACTCAATAGCACTACTAACACTAACAATGCATCGTTAGAGCCTGCTTTGCTGTGGCTGGCCCGTCAACGACACATCAGTATTAGCAATAGCAGTGTGCGCTGGACAGATGAGTATTCGAGGGCGCCGACATTAAGCCTGCAGCAAGTGCATCTTGAGTGGCTAAGGCGAGGCAAAGAACATAAGTTCATGTTGAGCGCTGTTCCTCCTGCTGATATGGCGCAGCAGTTGACTGTGCGTGTCAATGCCTTGCCAGACACATCCCTTCCGCAGGAGGCTGCCTCCTTATTGGATTATCGGGGGCGCATCCATCTTGAGTTAAGTAATCTGGATTTGCTGGCGTTAGCACCGTGGTTAAGTATGCCAAAGGCGTTGCGCTCAGGGCGAGTAGATCTTCAAGCTAGCATGGATTTTTCTGACGCGCAGTGGGGCAGGCTGAGTACAGAGGTGGTGTTGCAGGATGGTCGTTGGCGTGATGAAGAGCGCGATGGCGTGAGTGCTTCCCTGCTGCGTTTTTATACAGCGGCGCCGTTCGCTGATTACCTTGCCTTAATTAAACAGAACGGACCCGCGGTTACAATCCCGATGCAGTTACACGGGCAACAGGTATATTTTCGTTGGCAGGAGCTGTTTAGCGAGGAGCTTGGACTTCAAGATATACGTTGGCACGGAGCACTGGGCTACGATAGCACGGAGGGCTGGCAAGTGCAGGCGCAGCAGTTAGCACTTCGGAATCAAGATATTCAGGCAGACTTGCAGGGATCTTGGCGTGAGTTAGAGCCTGACTCATCGGGGCATTTGCAGCTTAAAGGGGTGGTGGCTGACTTAGGAGTAGAGCGTTTAGTTAATTATTTGCCGTTAACCGTAGAGCCTGATGCCCTCGAGTGGATGCGGACAAGCTTACTTAGTGGTCGAGTGTCAGATGCTTATTTGACGCTAGATGGGGCTATTGATGACTTTCCTTATGGGCGTCGCCTAGGAGGGGAGTTCAGCTTAACGGGGGCTTTTAAAGATGTGGTAATTGATTATTTGCCTCCTGAGCCTGGGCAAAAGGGATGGCCACGAGTCGAATTGGCGGCTGGTAAAGTGAGTTTGCAGAACGCCCATCTTCATCTGGAGGCTGAGCAGGCAAACATGCCCTTAGAGGGGCATGCCGGGCTCCAGTTATCGCTGTTGCAGGCAGACATTCCTAATCTTGAAGTGGGTGCCGTCTTGCAAGTGCAAGGTCATAGTCAAGCAAAGGCTGCGAACTATCTAGCGCTATTGAGGCGAACGCCTTTAGGCGGATTACTGGGTAATGTATTTGACGAGGCACAAGGTGAAGGCACTTGGTCTGTGCCACTACACCTGACGGTACCCCTTACTCACAGTGAGGACACCCAGGTGACCGGGGCTATGCAGTTTAAGGGCGGGGCCGTTAAGTTGATGCCGGAGGCACCGTGGTTGCGTGACCTACAGGGAGAGTTGCTGTTCAATGAGCGCGGTGTCAGTGCTAAAGGCTTGCGAGCAAAGCTGCTTGGGGGCCCAGTTTCAATACAGGGGCGTATGGAGCCAGGTCACAAAGGCTTAGTGTTAAAAGGAAGTTTACTGGCGGAAAGCGTGGGGGCCTATATTGACAGTCAAGCCTTACGCCGTTTGCAAGGTGAGCTGAATTATGAAACCGTGTTACTGCTGGACGAACAAGCCCACTTTGGCATGGAGTTTGCATCTACTTTAGTGGGGTTGCAGTCGGCTTTTCCATCGCCTTTGCGTAAAGCAGCGGAGGCAGCGATGCCACTTAACGCAAAATGGTACTCTGATGCTGAGGGTATGAACTCCTGGTTGGACATACGCTTGCAAAGCGATCCAGTGACCACTTTGCGTTTACAGCGAATTAATGGTGATGACAGCGGCTCTTTTTTTCGTGCCATGTCAGTCTTGGCTGGCAAGAGCGGCCCATTTCCAATGTCTGGCACGACAGTGGATGGTATTTATAACTATTTGGATTTAGATGCCTGGAATACCGCTGTTGACGAGTTTTCCTTACCTTGGGTGCGTTCAACTTCTGCGGTAGTAGGAGCGGCAGGACGTCCTTTACTGCCGCCTATGCTACGCAGTCGGGTGCAAGTCGAGCAGGGCCGCCTTTTGGGGGCTGTATTAGATAAGCTGACGTTAACCAATCAAGAGTCGGCCAACGGTCACTTTAGATTGGATATTAGCTCTGCTCAGACTGCGGGCATGTTGCAGGGTCAGATGAAGAGTCGGGTTCCTGTGGGGCGTTGGAAAATGCACTTTAACCGGCTTAGCCTAGGGCGTAAGGAGATTCAGTCTACTGAGCAAGCTAATCCAGAGGTTGAGCAAGAGGCAGAGGTCAGTGAGGAAATGACCCTTCCCGATATCGAGGTGAGCATCGATAAACTGACACTTTATGAGCGTAATGTGGGCAGCTTAAGTTTAGTTGGCCGAGCGTTAAATGAGGGGCATCAGTGGCAGCTAGAACAATTAGAATTGAATGGCGAGGGAGTGCAATTGCAGGGCGAGGGTTATTGGCAGTTGCGTGGGCCGCAACGAGGTTTGCATTTAAGCACGCAAGCTAAGATAGAAAGCTTAGGAAACTACTTGAGTCAATTGAGCTTGCCAGGGGTGTTGAGCGCAGGGCATGGGCATGCAGACTTGGCACTATTCTGGCGGGGTTTTCCTTGGAGTCTAGAACGTCGTCACCTTGAAGGGCAGCTCACCATGCATTTGCAAAATGGACGTTTTAGTCAGGTAGGCTCACGTTCAGCACGTATTTTAGAGCTTATCAGCTTACAGTCCTTGTCGCGCCTTGTCAGCTTCAATTCGAATCCAGCAGGCTTATTCAAAGAAGGTTTTCCATTTGACGACTGGAGCGGGAGTATCGATATTCGTGATGGTGTACTACAGGCGCGAGATTATCGCGTCGCTGGTCCAGTAGGGTTGATAGAGCTGGAAGGGCACATGCAATTAGAGACCGAAGCTCTGGACTTTACCGCTAGCGTTTATCCGAAATTAGATGTGAGCGGAGCCGCGGTGGCAGCCGGTGTACTAGTCAATCCGTTTATTGGTTTGGGTACTTTTCTTGCTCAATGGTTGCTACAAGAACCCTTGGCACAAGGGATGGCAATGCGCTATCACCTAACTGGCACCTTAGATAAACCAGAGGTGCAAGAAATGGCTGTCCCACGGCAATGATTGGGCATACTGAGTCGGCTTGACTCTCGATTGAGTTTTGAATGCTGTAAGGGCCGCTATCAGCCCTGCGTTTGATTGCAATCTAGCCTGTGTATACTAAGTTTTGAGCATGGCATTACTTCCTAGTTAATAGCTTTTACTTGACTACTTTTCACTGCCTAAGTTAGACGAGCGTGGAGCAGGTGTTGCATAACAGCAGGTAGCCACGTGGTGAAGAATGTGTTGCTGGAGCTTGGCAACGGTCGAAGAGTTTTCCTGAGCATGATTGAACGGAGCGAGAAGATGTGTACGCTAGAAGGGAAGAAAGGATTGATACTCGGCATAGCAAACGAGCAAAGTATCGCTTGGCCATGTGCTCAGGCGATGCAAGCTGCTGGAGCACTGCTTGGTGCCACCTGGCAAACAGAAAAGTCACGTACTTATGTGGAACCGTTGTTGGATGCGTTAGGGGTGGATCTGCGTATGCCTTTAGACGTCTCCGACGATGCACAACTAGAAGCCGTATTCGACGCTGTCGCCCAACGTTGGGGGCGTCTGGACTTTCTTATTCATTCTATTGCCTATGCTCCGAAAGACGATTTACATGGCAAGGTGCTAGATAGCTCGCGCGAAGGTTTTGCTTTGGCAATGGATATTTCTTGTCATTCTTTTATTCGTGCCGCTCGTCTTGCTGCGCCCTTGATGTCTCAAGGGGGAAGCCTAGTAGCGATGTCTTACTTAGGAAGTGAGAGGGTTGTTCCAAATTATGGCTTGATGGGGCCCGTCAAAGCAGCATTAGAATCGGCGGTGCGGTATTTAGCCGCAGAGTTAGGGCCTGTCGGAATTCGTGTGAATGCTATCTCACCGGGAGCCATTGAGACGCGTGCAGCCTCAGGGATTAATCACTTTGATGCCTTGGTGACAGATTACGCTGAACGCTCACCTATGGTGGGAGCATTGACAGCGAACGATGTCGCCCCCCTGTGTGTGTTTTTAGCAAGTGATGGGGCGCGTGCGATGACAGGGGCTACGCTGTATGTAGACGGCGGATATAACATTGTCACGTAGTATTAGCTTGCAGAGTATGGTGGGCGTACGCAAGGGTAATCGATGCGTTGGCGGTGGTAAGTAGGTGCAGGAAGTGAGTAAAACTTAATAAAAAAGACCGCGTTGGCGGTCTTTTTTACTACTGAGTAAAACACAGAATTTAATAAACACCTTGATGCTGCATGGCGGACGCCACTTTGACAAAAGCAGCGATATTCGCTCCGTGTACATAGTTGATGTATTCACTATCTTCACCATAGATTACGCAGTTGTCGTGTATGTCGCACATAATGGCATGTAACTTTTGATCGACTTCATCGCGAGTCCACGCCAAGCGTTGAGCTCCCTGACTCATTTCTAGGCCTGAAACGGCTACTCCACCCGCATTACTGGCCTTACCGGGTGCATATAAAATACGCGCTTGGGTAAATGCTTCGACGGCCTGTAGAGTGCTGGGCATATTAGCTCCTTCCGCAACACAGCGCACACCGTTGTTGATCAATGTAGCAGCATCATGCTCATCAAGCTCATTTTGGGTTGCGCAAGGCAGAGCTACATCTACGGGTACATGCCACGGGCGTTTGCCTTCGTCGTACTGTAAGCCAAGTTGGTTGGCATAGTCTTTGACGCGACCACGTTGATTGTTTTTAATATCCATCAAGATATCAAGTTTCTCAGCCGTGAAGCCTTGAGGATCAATCACAGTTCCATGAGAGTCCGAAATAGTAAGAACCTTCGCACCTAATTGTAGGCATTTCTCTATGGCATATTGAGCAACGTTACCCGAGCCAGAGACAGAGACGGTCAAACCTGCCATCGATTGCCCACAACGCTTGAGCATTTCTTCGGCAAAGTATACTGTTCCGTAGCCAGTCGCTTCGGGCCGTATTAAGCTGCCACCGAACGTTAAGTCTTTTCCGGTGAAAACGCAGCCCGCCTGGTTGGAGAGCTTTTTCATCATGCCCGCCATAAAGCCAACCTCGCGTCCGCCTACGCCAATATCACCAGCAGGAACGTCAGTGTCAGGGCCTAAGTGACGATGCAGCTCAAGCATAAGAGCTTGGCAAAAACGCATGACTTCCCCATTGGACTTGCCTTTAGGATCGAAGTCCGAACCACCTTTTCCACCACCCATCGGCAAAGTGGTTAAGGCATTTTTGAAGGTTTGTTCAAAAGCTAAGAACTTAAGAATAGATAGATTAACCGAGGGGTGAAAGCGCATGCCACCTTTAAATGGGCCAATCGCATTATTGTGTTGAATGCGAAAACCACGGTTGACCTGCGTATTGCCCTTGTCGTCAACCCAAGCTATACGGAACTGTATAGCTCGTTCGGGTTCGACTAAACGCTCTAGTAGGGCGTAATCGGCATAGTGAGGGTTTTTCTCGATAAACGGCCATAGGCTCGTCATCACCTCTTGTACTGCCTGCATGAATTCAGGCTGATGAGGGTCACGGGCTTGGACTTTACCGAGGAATTGTTCTAATGAAAGTAGTTTCATTTTCGAGCTCCGTCGTTAAGACTGAGGAGGAGAACCAGATCTCAGTAGGTTAAAACCAGTATCTAGTGATAGATACAATAGCTTTTACGGGCATCCAAGATAAGTAGGCCTCCCCTAAGGGAGGCCTACGAATGTCCGATTTACTTTTTCATCATCTCGAAAAACTCTGAATTGGTTTTTGTTGCCCGGATTTTGTCCAGGATAAATTCCATTGCTTCGATTTCATCCATGCCGTGGACAAACTTGCGAAGCACCCAGATCTTTTGTAGTAGATCGGGCTTAATTAACAGCTCTTCTCGGCGAGTACCTGATTTGTTCAGGTTGATGGCAGGGTAAATACGTTTTTCGGCCAAGCGACGCTCTAAGTGAATCTCAGAGTTGCCTGTGCCTTTGAATTCTTCATAAATTACTTCGTCCATACGGCTGCCGGTCTCAATAAGAGCCGTACCAATAATGGTTAACGAGCCGCCTTCTTCTAAATTACGGGCAGCACCAAAGAAGCGTTTGGGACGTTGTAAGGCGTTTGCATCGACCCCACCAGTAAGCACTTTGCCAGAGGCAGGGACCACGGTGTTATAAGCACGTGCTAAACGCGTGATGGAGTCTAATAGAATGACGACGTCTTTCTTGAGTTCAACTAAACGTTTAGCTTTCTCAATCACCATTTCTGCAACTTGCACGTGACGAGTGGCGGGCTCATCGAAGGTGGAGGCCACGACTTCACCGCGCACGGTGCGTTGCATTTCGGTAACCTCTTCAGGGCGCTCATCTACGAGCAGCACAATCAAGGTCGCATCGGGGTTGTTGGCAGTGATGGCATGCGCAATGTGCTGCATCATCACCGTTTTACCTGATTTTGGGCTAGCGACGATCAGGCCGCGTTGTCCTTTGCCGATAGGAGAGAAGATATCTAGGATACGCCCAGTTATATTTTCTTCACTTTTAATATCGCGCTCCAGGATCATGGGTTGATCTGGGTGCAAAGGCGTGAGGTTCTCAAACATAATACGATGTTTGATGGCCTCTGGTTGCATGCCGTTAACTTTATCTACCTTCACCAAGGCGAAGTATCGCTCACCGTCTTTGGGCGTGCGTACCTCTCCTTCTATCGAGTCGCCGGTGTGTAAGTTAAAGCGGCGAATCTGAGAGGGGGAGATGTAAATATCATCTGTGCTGGCTAGGTAAGAGGTTTCTGGTGAACGTAGAAAACCGAAGCCATCAGGTAGAACCTCCAGCACACCGTCGCCGAAAATTTGCTCGCCTTTTTTGGCATGCTTTTTCATGATGGCAAACATAAGTTCTTGCTTGCGCAAGCGGTTTGCATTGTCAATTTCCAGAGTGGCAGCCATTTCTAGCAGCTGCGAGACGTGCAGAGCTTTTAATTCGTTGAGGTGCATGAGAGGGGAAAGGTATTAGCCAGCAAATGGCGGGTCAGGGATGACCCGCGCGATTAGCGATTAATCAGAAAGGGTTACAGGGCATTGTCGAGGAATGCAGCAAGTTGTGACTTAGACATGGCACCTACTTTAGTTTCTGTGACTTTGCCGTCTTTAAACAGCATAAGTGTAGGAATGCCGCGTACACCGAATTTGGCAGATGCCTCGGGATTATCGTCGACGTTGACTTTAGCTATGATAACACGGCCTTGGTATTGTTCGGCAGCTTCGTCAAGCAAAGGTGCAATCATTTTACAAGGGCCACACCAAGGGGCCCAATAATCGACCAGCACAGGCAGGTCAGCATTCAGGACATCGGTCTCGAAAGAGCCGTCGGTAACGTGCTTAATGGAATTGCTCATGGCAGTAGGCTAAAAGTTAAGAAATCGATACAAAAACTATACGTGGGGTGGAGCCCGAGCACAATGTATTCTATGGTCTTTAAGATTGGTTTTGTTGCCAATTTTTGACAGGATAACATTGTTACCGGCCCCTGTGGAATGGATTATCACTGTGAATGCAGTGATAAAGCGTTTCCTCCTTTGCTTTGCTAACCGTAAAATAGGCGTTTGTGAACGCTGTCTAATTGGGATTACTTTGTCTACTTCACGCTACGACGAATCATCTATACGAGTCCTGAAAGGGCTGGAGCCTGTGCGCCAGCGACCAGGGATGTACACCCGTACCGACAACCCCTTGCACATAGTGCAAGAGGTTATTGATAACGCCGCCGATGAAGCATTGGCGGGCTTTGCTCGCACGCTGACTGTCACTGTTCTGGCTGACGGTGGCATAGAGGTCGAGGACGACGGGCGCGGTATTCCTGTCGGTATACATCCTGAAGAGCATGCGCCGGTGGTGGAGTTGGTATTTAGCCGCTTACATGCAGGCGGCAAGTTTGATAAAGCCGATGGGGGAGCTTACGCCTTCTCCGGTGGGCTACACGGAGTGGGGGTATCGGTCACGAATGCTTTATCTACTCGCCTAGAAGTGACGATATGGCGTGATGCTCAAGCACATGACATTGCGTTTGAGGGGGGGCATTTGGTGCAACCCTTGCAGGTAATTGGGGCGGTGGGCAAGCGTAAAACAGGGACTCGCGTGCGCGTGTGGCCCGATGCGCGTTATTTTGACTCTGCTCAGATACCGATGGGGCAGTTAGCCCATGTCTTGCGTAGCAAAGCTGTGCTGCTGAGCGGGGTGACGGTTAAGCTGATTAACCGTAAAACAGGTCAGGAGCAAAACTGGTGTTATGAGAATGGTTTGCGTGGCTATCTCGAACAAGAACTTGAGGGGGCAGAGCTGTTAATCCCTGTTTTTGAGGGGCAGCAATACGCACAAGCCGATGACGACACTTTTTCTCAAGGCGAGGGAGCTCACTGGGTAGTGGCTTGGACCACCGAAGGTACGGTGGTGCGTGAGTCGTATGTCAACTTGATTCCTACCAGCGCAGGAGGAACCCATGAAGCAGGCTTGCGCGACGGTTTGTTTACGGCGGTACGCAACTTCGCAGAATTACACAGTCTCATACCCAAAGGGGTAAAGCTTTTACCTGAGGATGTTTTCGCCCGAGCGAGCTTTGTGCTTTCTGCAAAAGTGTTGGACCCCCAATTTCAGGGGCAAATTAAAGAGCGCTTAAACAGTCGGGATGCCGTGCGCCTAGTTAGCGGCTACTCGCGTAATGCCCTTGAGCTTTACTTGCACGCCAATGTAGAGCAGGGTAAAAAACTGGCTGACAGCGCGATTCGCCAAGCTCAGGCGCGTGCGCGCTCGGCCCAGCGAGTAGAAAAACGAAAAAGCTCGGGGGTGGCCGTTTTGCCTGGTAAGCTCACTGATTGTGAGTCACACGACATTACGCGTACAGAGCTTTTTTTAGTCGAAGGGGATTCGGCAGGTGGCTCTGCAAAAATGGGACGTGATAAAGAGTTCCAGGCTATTTTACCTTTGCGCGGCAAGGTTTTAAATTCGTGGGAAGTAGACCGGGATCGTTTGTTTGCCAATCAGGAAATTCATGATATCTCGGTGGCAATAGGCGTGGATCCGCATAGTGTGGACAGTACACCCGATTTAAGCGGCTTGCGCTATGGGCGTATTTGTATTTTATCGGATGCGGACGTGGATGGTTCTCATATCCAAGTGTTGCTGCTTACTTTGTTTTTTCGCCATTTTCCCAAACTCATTGAGGCGGGGCATATCTACGTTGCTCGACCGCCGCTTTTTCGAGTAGATATACCCGCGGCGGGTAAGCGTGTTGCTCGTAAAGTCTATTGTCTCGATCAGGGCGAGTTGGATGCGGTGTTAGAAAAAATCTCCACCGAGTCCATACGTATGGAGTCTGTCAGTATTAGTCGTTTTAAGGGACTAGGCGAAATGAGTGCCGAACAGTTGTGGGACACCACCATGAACCCCGATACTCGACGTTTGCTGCCGGTTTCTTGGGGGGCAGAAGGGTTAGCGCCTACCTTAGACATGTTTACCATGCTAATGGGTAAGGGCGAGGCGGCTCAGCGTCGTAGCTGGTTGGAAGAAAAAGGCAATCTAGCCGATGTGGACGTCTAAAAGTAGCGAACGAGTAACGGAACTATGGATAGCTTGAATAGCAATTTATTGGATGCCCACGGTGGCGACGATTCCCTGACTTTGGCAGCGTATGCCGAGCAGGCTTATTTGGATTACGCCGTCTCAGTGGTGCGAGGGCGTGCCTTACCTGATTTAACAGATGGCCAAAAGCCTGTGCAACGCCGCATTTTGTATGCCATGCATGCAATGGGCTTAGGGCCAACGGCTAAGCCGGTCAAGTCAGCCAGGGTAGTGGGGGATGTTTTAGGTAAGTATCACCCACATGGTGATCAGGCGGCCTATGACGCCATGGTGCGTATGGCTCAAGACTTTGTGTTGCGTTATCCCTTGGTCGATGGGCAGGGTAATTTTGGCTCGCGTGATGGTGATAATGCGGCTGCCATGCGTTACACCGAAGCACGTTTAACGCCTTTTTCTAGGCTGTTACTAGACGAGTTGGATGAAGGTACTGTTGACTTTATTCCCAATTACGATGGTAGCCAGAAAGAGCCTGTGACTTTGCCGGCTCGTTTGCCGATTATGTTACTGAACGGGGCTTCGGGTATCGCAGTAGGGATGGCCACAGAGATTCCCTCGCATAATTTGCACGAGATCGCTCAAGCTTGCGTGGCGTTAATTCGCGACCCAAACATGAGCGACCACGATCTGTATCAACTGGTGCCGGGCCCTGATTTTGCGGGGGGCGGGCAGATCATTTCGGCTCCTCAAGACATTGCTCAAATCTACACCCAAGGCCGGGGCTCGGTGAAAGCTCGTGCTCGGTGGTCGTTTGAAGAAATGGCGCGTGGCCAATGGCAATTGGTCGTACATGAATTACCGCCGGGAACCTCATCGCAGAAAATTCTCGAAGAAATCGAAGAGCGTACTAATCCCAAGATTAAGGCGGGTAAAAAAACCTTATCTGCCGAGCAGCAGCAAACTAAAGCCTTGATGTTAAGTCTGCTTGATGCAGTACGAGATGAGTCTGGTAAACAAGCTGCGGTAAGGTTAGTGTTTGAACCTAAATCTAGTCGTATTGACCGCGATGAGTTCGTTACTACCTTATTAGCTCAAACGGGCTTAGAGGGCAACGTAGCGATTAACTTAGTGTGTATCGATATCCACGGCCGTCCGGGACAGCGCTCGTTGCGCGATGCTCTGACGCAATGGCTGCAGTTTCGCAGTGATACCATGCTCAAGCGCACGCACTTTAGGCTAAATAAGGTCAGTGATCGCATCCACGTCTTGGAAGGCCGTATGGTGGTCTACCTGAACGTCGATGAGGTCATCCAAACCATACGTGAGTCGGATGAGCCGAAGCAGGCCTTGATGTCACGGTACGACTTATCGGAACGTCAGGCGGAAGATATCCTAGAGATGCGCTTACGCCAATTGGCGCGTCTAGAAGGGTTTAAAATTGAAAAAGAGCTCGAGGAGCGACGTCAAGAGCAGGCAGCGTTACAAGAATTGCTGAATAATCCCAAAGCGTTTAAGCGTTTGATGATTCGAGAGATTGAGGCGGATGCAAAAACCTTTGGGGATGAGCGCCGCACATTGATTGAAGTGGCTGAGCGTGCCGTGCTTGAGACACGAGTGGTTGATGAGCCTGTGACAGTGGTGGTATCACGCAAAGGCTGGCTGCGTTGTCGCCAAGGTCATGGGCATGATCCTGCGCAGTTCAGCTTTAAGTCGGGCGATGATCTCTATGATGCCTTAGAATGTCGTAGCACGACCGATTTGGTTGCTATTGGCGCAGCGGGCCGTGTATACACGGTTCCTGTAGCAAACTTGCCTTCAGCCCGAGGGGACGGTCAACCCATTACGGCCATGGTAGATACTAGCCAGGCAGCGCCTATTGTCCATATGTTAGCCAGTGCGCCCGAGCAGTTGTATCTTTTCGCGAGTAGTGATGGCTATGGCTTCACCGCTAGCCACAAAGATTTACTCACGCGTCAACGTTCAGGTAAGCAGTTTTTGTCGTTGCCAGAACAAGCGAGCATATTAAAACCATTGCTCCTGCAATCTGACGACCAGTATGTTGCCTTGCTTAGCGCTAAAGGGCGTTTTTTAGTGGTTGATCTTAGCGAGTTGAAAAATCTCCCAGCGGGTGGGCGTGGCACGATTCTGATGGGCTTAGACGACGGCGATCGTCTAGCACAGTATGTGGCAGGTGGCGCTCAAGGAATCCAAGTGCGTGGCGTTTATCGTCGTAAAGACACAGTGATTACTTTGGGTTACGAGGACTTAGCCGAGTATGTGGGCAAGCGAGCGCGTAAAGGAAAGGCTTTGGGTATTAAACTTAGCGATCCTATCTTGCAGCGCTGGTATCCAGACCTTGCCAGCTAGAGCAGGGTAAACTTACTTTTTTGGCGGGCCGCATTTGCTATGTGGCCTGTTTATTTTTTTGCTAATCGAGTGGTGGACATGAGTTTTAAGGTAACCGTACAGCCTAGCGGCCATCAGTTTCAGGTGCAGGCGGGGCAGTCTGTATTGGATGCAGCGTTAGATGCAGGAATTGTGCTGCCCTATAGTTGCCGTAATGGCACTTGTTCTAGTTGCAAGGGTAAAGTGTTGGAAGGGGACGTGGATGCGGGTCGAGCCCCAGAGCAACTGATTAGCGCTGAGGAGCGAGAGCAAGGTTTTACCTTGTTTTGCCAAGCTAAGCCCACTTCGGACTTACTGATCGAGGCGCACGAAGTACGTATGGCCAGTGATATCCAAATACGCAAGATGCCAGCGCGTGTTATTGCGATGGAAAAATTGACTGACGATGTCATGGTGTTGCGTTTGCAACTGCCAACCTCTGAACCATTTCGTTATTATCCTGGCCAATACTTGGAGTTCATTCTCAAGGACGGCAGCCGTCGCAGTTATTCCATGGCAACACCTCCACGCGAAGATAATCAGGTTGAATTGCATATACGCCACATGCTTGGTGGTGTGTTCACCGATCATGTCTTTGGTGCAGGTGCTACTGCCATGAAAGAGCGCGAGATTATTCGGGTTGAAGCCCCCCTGGGTTCGTTCTTTTTACGTGAAGACAGTGCAGCACCTATTGTTTTCTTGGCGAGCGGCACCGGCTTTGCGCCCATTAAAGCGTTAATCATGCGCTTGCGCGAAACGGGCAGTACGCGCCCTTGTGTGTTGTATTGGGGTGGTCGTAAGCCCAGCGATCTTTACGACCGAGCTAGCGTGGAGCACTGGATGCAAGACATGCCTAACTTGTCATTTGTACCAGTTATATCCGAGGCGACAAGCGACGATAATTGGCAGGGGCGCACCGGTTTTGTGCATCACGCGGTGATGCAAGATCATCCAAATTTAGCCGGTTGGCAAGTTTATGCCTGTGGTGCGCCCATAATGGTAGAGGCCGCGCGGCGCGACTTTGTAACTCAGTGTGGTTTGGATGAGCAAGAGTATTATGCCGATGCATTTACCTCTTTGGCTGATCAAAACTAAAGACTATGCATACTGCCCAGCGACACACAGTAAAAGGTAAATCATGAAAGTAGTGGTATTGGGCAGTGGGATTATCGGTGTATCCACCGCCTGGTGGCTTCGTCAAGCAGGGCACGAGGTGGTGGTAGTTGATCGCCGCTCTGGCCCTGCGCAAGAAACCTCACGGGCGAATGGCGGTCAGATTTCAGTTTCGTATGCTGAGCCGTGGGCTAATCCTCAAGCTCCTTGGCAAATCGTCAAGTGGATGCTAGATAGCCAAGCGCCTTTATTATTTAAACCGCGCTTAAGCCTGCATCAGTGGCAGTGGTGTTGGCACTTTTTGCGCCAATGTATGCCGTCTCGGCTAGAGCCCAATATCAGGGCGTTGGTAACGATGGCTGAGTATAGTCGCCATAATTTGCAACAATTACGGGATCAGTTAGGGCTGCGCTATCACCAGCAGCAGCGGGGTATTATTACCTTTTACCGTGATGAGGCTGAGTTTGAGGCCTCACAGCGCATGTCAGATCTGATGCGTGATTTAGGCATAGATAGACGTATTATGTCTACGGATGAGTTGCTACAGTTGGAACCTGCTTTGGCGCATGGAGCTCATTCCATTGCCGGTGGAGATTACACCCTTGAGGATGAGTCAGGTGATGCGCATCTTTTTACTCTCGAGCTGGCAAAACAAGCTGTTGCACAGGGTGTGCAGTTTTTATTTCAGCATCAGGTGAGTCGCTTGGTTGCCGAACAAGGTGACATCAAATCGGTTGAGTTGATTGATCCCGACGGAGCATATGTGCATCAGCGTGCGGATGCCTACGTAGTGGCGATGGGTAGTTTTAGTCCTAGTGTCCTAAAGCCCTTAGGGGTGCCCTGTATGGTTTATCCAGCAAAGGGGTATTCTTTGAGCTTTACTATTCTTGACATCGAGGCGGCCCCTAGTGTGAGTTTGACTGACAAGCAGCATAAAGTGGTCTACTCCCGCTTAGGCAATCGGTTACGCATGGCAGGGACAGCTGAGCTAGCTTCTTATTCGCGAGCCTTAAGCGACAAACGGATTGAATTTATGCGGCAGCAGGCAGCAGAATTATTCCCAAACGCGCTAGATTTTGATAATGTTCAGTATTGGGCGGGATTACGTCCCGCCACGCCTTCGAATGTTCCTCTAATAGGCCAAGCTCGTATTCGGAATCTTTATCTGAACACTGGGCACGGCACTTTAGGTTGGACTATGGGGGTCGGCTCCGGCCGGGCCCTGGCCGATATCATATCCGGCCGTAAGCCCGAACCAGAATTTCCTTTTTTATCCTAAAGGATTTATGACTACACGTAACGGGTTAATTGTTAATGGTGCGATGCGCGCCTTAGCTTTGGTGGCCAGCTGTTCGGCAGCTGCGCTGTTTTCTTCTGCTGCCATGGCAGCAACAGATATCTCTGTGTGGACTTCATTGAGCCCACATAATCAGAAAGAATTTGACGATCTGGTCACTAGCTTTAACCGTAGCCAGAAAGATGTCAAAGTGAATGTTCGAGCTTTTTCTTCGGATGAAGAGCTAGACGCTGTATTGGATCAGCAGGCCACTAAAGACCTGCCTAACCTAGTCCAGTTAAGCGAGATGTCAGGGCAGCACGAAGTCGCTGACCGACCTTACATTTTGCCTATGCACACTCTTCTAGGCCAACAGAATCTGAGTAATGTGTCTTGGTATTTGGCGAACAACTCGTTTATGCGTAATAATCGTGGCCAACTTCAAGCACTGCCTTATATGGCAGAAGTACCAGTGGTGTTTTATAATACCGAGGCGTTTACTAAGGCGGGTTTGCAAGGGCAGGCCCCAAATCGTGTTTGGTCTGAGTTACAGGGGCAATTGGTTGAACTAGCCAATAATGGTTCACGTCAATGTCCATTAACATCGGATCAATCCGTTTCGGTCAACCTTGAAAACTTGGCTGCGGTTAATAATCAGCTATACGGTTTGACGGCAGGTGCGAAAGGTAAAAACACCGAGGGCTTTAAGTTTGACCTGATGTATATCCGTCATGTCTCCATGATGGTCAGTTGGGTCAAGTCCGAACTTTTAGTCAGACCTGAATTCTTGTCGCAGTCTTCCCGACGTTTCGCCGAGGGCGAGTGTGCAGTAATGTTCTCCGACTCCGGTCATTTAGGGGGATATGCTGCAGCGCCTAAGTTGAAGTTTGCAATACAAAGCTTACCTTACTATCCTGAAGTGACTCGCACGCCAGGTAAACCTTTTGTGACGGGTTCGGCGTTATGGGCAACCAAAGGTCATAGCAAAGAAAGCGATCAGGCCAGTGCCCGCTTTATTTCTTGGTTAGCGCAGCCGGAGCAAGCGGCACGTTGGTACCAAGGAACAGGCTATTTGCCCCTAACAAAAGAAGCTTTAGCCGCTACCCCAGCGGATTACTACCGTAATTTAGGTGAGTGGCAAAATATCGTTGCGGCGTATGGCTCGGGTAGCTCTTCCACTGCAAAAGGTAGCTTCCGCAATTACCGTCAAGTACGAGCAGTATTTACGCAAAGCCTAGAAAACGCGTTGGAAGGTAAGCAGCCCGCGGTTACCGCTTTGAACACAGCCGCAGCAGAAGCTAATAAGTTATTGCAACAAAAAGCACGTTAATACTTACGCAGGTATAAGCCGATCTAGCGCCAACGGCTAGCCTGATTCAAGATAACACCGGGTCCCTCACTTGAGGGCCGGTGTTATTTTTTTGGATCAGACATGGCTCCACGCTTTGTGTTTGGCGTTAGTGTGCTGACGCTATTGCTTATGGCATGCACTCCACTTGCTAGTCCTCGTTTACCGACGGTAGCAGGTGCTTTCGATTTCAATTGGCGCTTGCGTGGTGATCGCCAAGTGGGACCTGTGCAAGTTTTTGATAACGGTAAGTGGTTATGGATACAGTTTGCACCTCATCAAGTTTTACCCGCTGTATTTGGCCATAATGCAGCAGGCGAACAGGCACTGACTCTACAACAGCGTGGTCAGTTTTATGTAGTAAGTGGCGAGTGGGATCGCTTGGTTTTTCGAACTGGAAACACTACAGCGCAAGCCTATCGAGGTCACTTGGAAGCCCTATCCGCTGGCACGCCTTTAGTTTCGTTGACGCACGCCGACGAACCTAGCACGCAAGCCCTTGCCGTTGATGCGCCAACTGATTTTCCTCGCTCATCCAATCCTTCAGCATTAGTGTCTACTCAGGCATTGCCAGTGCTCGACGTCCCTTCGGCCTATGTGGTTCAGCCTGATGACCGTACCTTGCGTCAGGCACTGGAGCGTTGGGCTGCACAAGCGGGCTGGATATTTGAGGCCGAGCATTGGTCGGTAGATATAGATTACCCAATTAGTGCGACGGCACGTTTCGAATTAGGCTTTCAAGAAGCAGTGCAAGCTCTATTAGCCAGCACAGAAATGGCAGAGCAACCGTTGCAGCCTTGTTTTTATCAAAATCAAGTATTGCGTGTGATTAGTTGGGTGCAAGTATGTGAGCACACCGTAATGTCTATGAGGCAGGCATCATGAAGCTATCTTATCTGATGTGTGTTTCTATGGTGTTGGTCTCGTGTGGTTTTCCACAAAAGCAAACCGAACATCTTCAGCACGTAGAAACTAGCCAAGAAGAACTGGTGCAGCAGCACGAAGCTTTCCGTTCAAACGTGCAAGATCAATCTCGTCGACGCGCTATGCAGCAGGTTAATCGCCCTTGGGTGGTTGGCAAGGCGGTGGCTTTGGCCCGCGATGTCAACTTGCCGCAGGCTTTACGCTCTATGGTGCCTTATACATTAGTCTTGCAAAGCGAACAGATCAACTTAACTGAGCTTGCGCAACGCATTGCTCAGTTAAGCGGCTTAGCTGTTTGGGTAAAGCCAGAAGCGCTATTGCCCCTTACTGATTTCTTACCCCGTTATGCCCGCCCAGGGGCGGCGCCTGCGTTGCCTGTACAGCCTATACAAACCTTAGCCTTGCGAGAACTTCCCTTATCTCGCTTATTAGATCATGTGGCGGCATATTATGGCGTGTATTGGCGCTACAAAGATCAACGTATCGAGTTTTATCGTACCGAAGCACGCAGCTTTACAGTGCGAACGCTAAGCCAAGAGGCCCAAGCACAAGCTAGTCTAGGTTTAAGTCAAACTCAAACCGATGGTTTTTCCAGCCAATCGAGCACGCAGTTGCACAGCGCAAGCCTCCCAACCCTAGAGATCATTAAAAAACGTATTGAAGCATTTTTGACGGTGTCTGGAACCGTCATTGCTGAAGCTGGGGCAGGCAATCTGGTCATTGTGAACGACACCCCCGAGGTACTGGATCAGGTAGCTGATTATTTAAAACGCGAAAATCGCATGGCCACGCGTAGGGTTCGTATTCTTTTTGAAGAGCTTACATTGTTAGTGGATGACACCACTGAGCTAGCCGTCGACTGGGATGTGTTGCTTAAACGTGCGGCGACGTCGTGGCAGGCTAGTCATGTAACGGATCCACTAGGTGTTGGTGGCAGCATTGCAGGACGCCAGATGCAAGGAAGTACCGCGGGAAGCATGGCAGCCTTACGCGCATTATCTGCTGTCGGCACTGTCGTGCGCAAACAGTCGACCCCTGTTTATACCTTGAATCGTAGGCCGGTGACCCATGCTTTGCGAACCACCTTTTCCTATGTAGATAAAGTGGAGGCTATGGCGACTCAAAGCGGTAACCCTTGGGCTCAGCCTAGCCTGAGTATCAGCCAAAAAGAACAAACCGTAGGCTCTGTGCTCACACTCTTGCCTGACGTGCAAGATGATGGCTTGGTGTTGTTATCTGTTGCCTACGACAGCACCGTTGCTCAACCCTTAAAAAGTCTTAGTTTTGGTGATCGTTCGGCACCTTTGCAGGTGCAGCAAATCGCTATTGATGGCAGCGGTACCGTACAGCAAATTGCCTTGCGCGTTGGTCAAGTCTGGTTGATATCTGGGTTTGATCGTCATGTTGACGAAGGGAGAAGCCAGCGTTTAGGGCCTCAGGCCCCCTTGCTGGCGGGTGGGCAGCAAGCTCGCACAGAGCAGCGTTGGCGAACTGTTTTGTTAGTATCGGTGCAGCTTGAGGAGGAGGACTGAACGATGCAATCAACAGTTCAACCTATCCCTAGTGAGCGGGCAAAGTGGGTGTTTTCCTTACAATGGTTTGCCTTAGTACAAGGACCGCGTAGCCCTGCGTTAAATTTGCTGTTGCAACGCAACCGTCCCGATTACTTATGCTTTTCCGGGCATACCTTTCACTCAGTGGGCTTGTACTCTGAGGCCTTACCGAAACATGTAGAGGCGTATTCAGCAGCACTTTGCGTAGCAATAGCTCACCCCCATAAAAGTTGGTTGTTTAACTTAGCTGTTTCGCACGCACAGCACTGGGTAGTGGGGGTACACGAGGGCGCCGTAATCTCGGGTACCGACAGACTATACGGTAGTGCTCAAGAAGCACAGGCACACTTTGAACTTTTGCAGCAAACATACCCGCATGCGGAGCGTGTCAAGCAAGTACCCGGAGCCACAGAGTTTCATGATTGGCTAAGGGGGCTGTCACGGCCTAACGCTCGTTTGCGTCCGTACAGACGGCGGCGTTGGCATTGGAGCGTATTGAGTGCAGTGGTCGCTAGCGTAGGGGTATGGTTGGGGTGGGGGCAGTCGCCCACTACTCCTACGCTGTCAGCCGAGCAGGTACAGCAGGCTCAAGCAGCAAGGCGTGCCTTTGAGCAAGCGCATGCTCTTAATGGTGTCGCAGGTCTACGTAATGCACTAGATGTGCTTGAGAATCTCCCTCTTCAGCCAGGTGGTTGGCAATTGCAGCACTCGCTTTGTCAGCCTCTACAAAGCAATTGGCAGTGCGCAGTGAAATACCGTCGAGCTGGCCCTGCAAGCAACAATTTAACTCTGGAACATGCACTCGACTCCACCGTTACGCTGCAGTTTGACAACCTCGACGAGGCTACAGCGTTCTGGCGTTTTGAAATGAATCAGCAGCCCTTAAGTAGGACGCTACTGCAATACCGCAGGCGCAACGAGCGTAACCTTTTTAGCCATTTGCAGTTTGTCCAAACCGCCTTTAATCGGCTGGCTTTGTCTAGTGCCCAAGTATTGCAACCCCCTTCTTCCCAGGGGCAGGAGCCCAGTCCTGATTCCGATAATTCTTTGTTTTTGCAAAGGCGTTGGTTTAGCCAAGGGCCAATGCGTTCGCATTATATGTTGCTGCCCTGGGTAGGAGCTTTCCGTTGGGAGCAGATTCGCTTGCAGTGGCACCCTAACGCCCAACCCAGCCTGCAAGACAGTGCTTTTATTTTAACTGTAGAAGGGTATTTGTATGAACTTGTCGATCAAACAGTTTATCCCACCCAAGCGAGCTTTTCTTATCCGTTGGCTTGGCGTGACCCTATTGTTGAGCAGTGGGGGAGGAGTTAAGGCGAACGATATTTCTGTGCAAGTACATGAGTTGCTAAGGCTTGAAACCGAGCACGCCTTGAAACGCTACAAACAAGACAAGGCACAGCAAGGTGGTGTGGTGGTTGAAGCGTCGTTGCCGCAGCAGCAGCCTCCGCAGTTAGTTGCGATTTACGGGCAGGGCGCGCATTTACTTGCCGAGGTCCGATATAGGCAACAAAGCTTACTGTTCAAGCAAGGCCATGCCGCAGCGATAGGACGTCATCAAGCTGATGCGGAGTTGCGTTTGCAGCGTCTCGATAGTCATTGCGGCCAGTTTGTTTATCAGCAAGAACCTCTTCAGTTATGTATGGAGCACTAGGATGTTGTGGTACCCCTTATTTCAACGACGCCATGCTAAATGCGAAGAACCCGAGGCTGCTCATCGTGCTGCGCCCGCGCCGGTGGCTGTACAAACAGAGTACCCGTACATTGCTTGCGATGAGCAGTTGCGTCTGCTCTTGCCCGAGTATCAAGGGCTATTAAGCAACCAACTTGGCACTCAGGCCTTAGCCAGTCGCTTGGCCCCAGTAGTGTTGTCCAACGGGCTAGCCTTGTTGTTTGGTTTGCGTGAGCACATCTACAGCGATCAGGCTGATGAAGTGTTGCGGCGCTTAGAGCAAGCGGCCTACAAATTGCACCAACCTGAGCGTTATATCTTGGCGCCTCATGTCTTATTAGCATTAAGCCGAGCCAACGAGGCCGTATCGATGCCGAACTCGGCTGCACGTTCACCGTCCGACTTAAAAGCTGCATTTCAGCAAATTGTGCAATGGGCTTGGCAGCACCAAGCTAGTGATATTCATATTAATGTGCACTTGCAGCAGTCTACCTCTAGTGTGCACTTTAGTGTTGGGGGGCGTTATGTTGCTCCAGAAGTCTATGGCGCTATTTCAACTCAGCTATTAATGGATATGCTAGCTGTTGTTTGGATGGAGATAGAAGGTGGCAACGGAGCGGTATTTGATCCTACTAAAGAGCAACAGGGACGTTGCTTAGTGAGTTTGGCTCAGCAGCAGATACAGTTGCGTTGGGCATCTATGGCTGCTGATACGGGGCCTAGTGTCTGTTTACGCCTACTAGACTTAGGACAGGGCAGGCAATTGCCCCAATTAGAACAACTGGGTTATCAGGCTGAGCAGTTGGAACAGTTACGTCGCTTAATTTTGGCCGACGGTGGGGCGGTGGTCTTAGCAGGTAACGTGGGTTCGGGGAAATCCACTAGTTTGGCAGCCCTAATGCAGTGTATTCCTGCGCATCGAAAAGTCATTACCCTAGAAGATCCAGTAGAGTTCCGTTTGCCTTTCGCTATTCAAAATAGTTTAGGCCGGCGTCTCGATATGCCTACGCATGAGGCTTTTGCTAGCAAACTACGAGCACTGAAACGCTCTGCCATGCAGGATGTGCTGTTGGGAGAGGTACGTGATCGAGAAACTGGCCGGGCATTTATGGATTTGGTGGGTGCCGGAGTCAATGTGTACACCACCTTGCATGCGGCTTCAGCCGCAACCATCAGTGAGCGTTTAGCCTCTGATTTTATTGGCGTCTCGCGTGAGTTTATGGCTATGCCTGGCCTGCTTAAACTCTTGGTTTATCAAGCCTTACTGCCTAAGTTATGTCAGTACTGCGCCATAGATATAGGGGCCTCTAGCTCCGCACTACAAATTGCCGCTGATCGTTGGTATCAGGCCGCAGAATGTTTACGCTTCACCTTGCCGCGGCTGCGGCTGCGCAATACACAGGGCTGTGAGCACTGCCAACAGCAAGCTTTGCGCGACTACTATGGATACGCGGGGCGTCAGTTGCTGGCTGAACTGATTGAGCCTGCTTTGTTACTCGATGCCGATACGCGTATTCGAAACGCTCGCCCCTTGCTCGATTATGACGCAGAGCTACCGCCTATAGTACGCCAAGCATGGTATTGCGTGGGGCAGGGCATACTTGCTCCGCACGATGTCGAACTTCGTTTTGGTGCTCTAGAGACATACGTAGGCATCTACGCCGCCCGGCAGATGAGAAAGCTATGAAGTGGCCTTACGCAGGGCAAGAGTTAGAGCGTTGGGACATCATTTCTCGGTGGTGGGTTTTGTTGCGACATGCGTGGGATAAACGCTGCTTTCGCTCACAACGAGCCGAGTATTTTGAGTATCTTTATGCCGTATTGGCAGGTGTAGAGTTTCGGCGCACATTAAGTGATGTCTTTTGGGCTGATCAACAGCGATATCAAGCTAAGCACTGGCGGGGTCGGTTAGCGGCAGTATGGTGGCAAACCTACCAGCAGTCAGGCGGAGACTTATACGCAGTCTGGCAAGAGTATTTATCCAATGACGAGCTGGTATTGCTACGTAGCGCACAACAAGCAGGAATGCTAGAGCAAGGTTTGCAGTTGCTGGCCGACTATCTGCTTGGGATGAAACAGCATCAAGGTCTGTTATTGAGTATCGTCTGGCCTGCGCTTGTTGGTGTTTGGGTGCCTGTGGGAGTATTGATTGCGGTTCCTCTTTATACCGTGCCTGCACTGCAAGACATATTTCAGGATTTGCCTACCGAGTTTTACGGCCACTATACGCAACAACTCTTTGCTTTCGCAGCATTTTTGCAGGGCTATGGCTTTGGGCTAGGGATAGGGCTCATTGTTCTATTACTGTTGCTTTATCAAGCTCTCCATACTCAAGCCCATGTTGCCCGTCGCTTTCTCGATCGTTGGTCTATTTTTCAGTTAATGAGCAAAGTGGCTGCTTTGCGCCTACTTAGCTTATTAGCTGTGTTGTTGCGCCCGGCTAGCGCTAAGCAGTTGTCTTTGCGCACAGCTTTAGAACTTATGCAGCAGGGGGCTGGCCCCTGGATGCGGTGGCATCTTAGGCAAATTCTGGCACGAATTAACGAAGGTCATATTGGGGCGCATAGCTTCAATTCCGGGTTGTTGGATCCGGATACTTACTGGTTTTTTAGCGATATGGCCCAAGCACAGGCGTTAGATCAGGCTGCACGACGTACAGCACAACGATTAAGTCACCAGTTGTCTTGGCAGGGGCAACGTTTGGCAACTCGTTGGCGCTGGCTCATTTTAGGGGTGTGCGCAATGTTAACTCTGTTGATGGGCTTATGGCATTACGTCGTGATGGACGAGTTGCGTCAAAGTCTTAGCCTTTTTTATGCGGGAACGTAAGTCTATTTTTTGGAGTGAAGCAATGAGCAACGCAAATGTTGAACCAAGCAGTCGATCAAATAAGAGGGTGAATGGGGGAAGGGAGCAAGGCTTTTCGCTCTTAGAGGTGTCCGTGGTGACCGCGATTATGATGTTGATAGCCATTATTGCTGTGCCGGCTATTAGCAGTTACTTAATAGAAAATAAGGTACCAAAAGTGGGTGAGGAATTTGCGCGTTATATTGTGCATAATCAGCTTAACGCACCACTGGGTGAGGCAGCTCCTTATGCAGCACTAGACTTGCAAAGTTTACTGACATTTATGCAGCCAGGCAGCGTATTAAGTGTAGGAGGAAATAATCGCGTTCTACATGGCTTGGGTAGTCAAGGGCAAGTCTTAATTGCTCCTGCTCAAGGCGGGCAGGCGTATACCTTAAGTTTTGACAAGGTTCATCATGCAGCCTGCCCTGGACTGGCTTCAGTGCTGCAACGCTTAACAAGTCATATCAGTATCGCTGCTGTGGGCGGGCAATCCGTCCAGGTTAAGCAACCAGGAACAGATTACAACGGCCTGCGAGCAAAACAAGCGTGTGCTAAGGGGGCGGTCAACACCTTTGTTTTTACAGTGGAGTGACCTATGCATAAGCAGTCTGGCTCTTTGCTTCTTGAGTATATGGTTGTGGTGATGCTAGCGACCGTAATGGCTGTGGGGGCGGTAGAGCATTTGCAACGCCAAATGCGTGAACAGTTACTAAGCTCAAGCATCAATTGGGGATTGCAGCTTCGTGAGGCAGCACAAGATTATTTGCACGCCTTAAGCCAAGCACGTGCAGGACAGATTGATTGGCATGTCGCATGGCCTTATGAGGATTGGCGCAGGCCTCGTTTAGATGAGTTGCAAACTCAGGGTTTACTGAGTGCTTCGTTCCCTTTGCATTCAGTATTAGGTGGTATGCAGCTATATGTGCAAGAGTCTGCTCATTGCGAGACCCAACCCTGCCGCTTAGATGCCTTGCTAGTGATGCAACCTATGACTGCTTTTGCATGGGTTGCGCAGCCCCACTACCAAACTTTATGGAAACTGCAAAGCCAAGGTTATGGGTTAACCGTCGCAGGAGAGGGCAAGTCTTTTAATGGGCCTGGAGGTCAATGGAATAATCCTTTAGGGGGAGGTATCCCTTCCTTTCCCGTAGGCAGTGTAGGCTTGAGTGTATATAAAAATAATATGCGTACTGAAGAGTTTCTGAGCGTGGGAGACGTACGCGATCCCAGTTTTAGGGGTGGGCTAACGGTGCGTGAAGATATCTCTAGTATGCAAGATTTACACGCTACGCGCGCCTTACGCATTGATGGACAAGCGCATCATAAGTCAGCTTGTAAAATGGACCAGGCGGTAATGCGTGATGCAGCAGGGCCAGGTTTGTTAGTATGTCATCAAGGTTATTGGCAAGTTATGGGCGGAGTAAACGGAGGTGCTTATAGTCAGCACACCTCCTATGAGTGTCATACGGGGCCTTATGGTTTAACACAAAAAAATCCCGTGACCGGAAACTGCGACTGCCCTCCAGATTACTTTGCTTTGTTGATGGCGGAAGATACTGTGCAAGAAGGGGTGCGTCGCAGCTACTTATGCATCCGATAAAACAGTACTAAACCCTCGGTGTTACGCGAGGGTTTAGGGATGATTATGTGGTTTTTGCGGGGCCGAGTTTGTTAGGCTCTGACGTTCTATTCTGCTTTCCCATTCCAAACACGAATATCTTCTCGCTCTTGGTCGGTCATTTGTGTCAGGTTAGCCAAAGGCATGTAGTTATTCGCCACTACCTTCTTGATGTCGTCAGCATGAATCAGTACGTCTCGCTCACTATCAAGCAACATGCCAGCAGGAGCTGCTGGAAAGCCAAACTTTGTATCAGGTTTTACGGCATGGCACTGTATACATCGAGCTTCCATAATGGCTTGGATCCGCATGAGGTCGACTGGCGCGCTTTCAGTTACGGCGGTAGTATTAGCCGCCACCGCGGGAGGTGCGCTTGTGGGAGCCGCTACCCAGCCCACTAGAAGTAACAATCCTACTCCTGCAGCGGGGTAAGCCAGGTTATTAATACCAGCGTGCCGCAATACAAAGTACTGACGAATCAATGCACCCGCGAAAATGAACAGGACCATGATGATCCAGGCATTGGGGTGATTGTATGTGAAAGAGTAGTGGTTGCTCAGCATGAGCAGTAACACGGGCAAAGTAAAGTAGGTGTTGTGTACTGAGCGTTGCTTGCCACGTTTACCGTCAAGAGGATTAGGCGTTTGACCAGCCTTAAGCGCTTTTACCATCCGGCGCTGGCCAGGAATAATCCAGAAAAACACGTTCGCTGACATGCTGGTTGCCATAACGGCACCGGTAATTAGAAAGGCGGCACGACCTGAGAAAACATGACTAGTTAGGTAGGCGACCCCTACCATCATGATGGCTACCGCAATACTCAAAAGCCCGTCTTTTTCCATATTTGGGCTGATTAATCGGCACAACGCATCGTAGACGAACCAACCTACTACCAAGAAACCGACGGCCAGTACGTTGACTTGGGTACCTGTGAGGTTAGCGGCCCACTCCCAAGGACTATTGGGGTTAACTAATAAAAACTCGGGCTTTGCTAAATACAATAAGGCGAACAGAGCAAAACCTGACAGCCAGGTCGTATAGGCTTTCCAGAAAGACCAGTGCAGGTCATCGGGAAGTTCTGCTGGGTTAGTGAGGTATTTTTGATTATGGTAGAAACCGCCGCCGTGAACAGCCCACATTTCACCAAATACTCCGCGCTTTTTAGCGTCCTCGTTTTTTGGCGGGCGTAAGCTATTGTCTAACATGACAAAGTAAATGGATTCGCCGATCCAGGCCACGGCAGCGATGACGTGTAACCAACGTAAAAGTAGGTTGGCGTATTCTAAGAAATATGCGTACATAATAGTCTCGTTTTATAGCTAATAATTGTTGTAAACGTATTGATCTCGTTTTTCTAATTAGCTACCGCGGTACGTGGACCAAGACCAGGGGGTGACTACCAAAGGTACGTGGTAATTGGCTTTTACGTCGGCGATACCAAAACGTATGCCGACCTGATCGACGAAACGAGGTTCGGGCAACGACACACCATTGGCAGCAAAGTAATCGCCAGCATGGAAGACCAGTTCAAAGACGCCGGCGGCCATGCTTTCATCTTGTAATAAGGGCTCGTCACAGCGGCCATCGCTATTGGTAATGGCCTGTTTTATCAAGGTTCGTTCTTTGCCGTTGATGGAATATAAGTCGATATGTACGCCTTGCGCAGGGCGGCCCAAGGTGGTGTCAAGCACGTGTGTTGAGAGCTTTCCCATAACTGTCTCCGGTTTATGGTGATCAAAAAAGGTCCAGCGAGCCCAGTTTTGAGAACCGGCCGGGGGCCAGCGGTGCAAGGATCAGTGCGCTGGGTTAAGGCCCCGAATTGTCGTCCGAGGCTGAGAGCCCGGATTGTTGACAATTTATGTTGACGATTTTCGAGTCATGTCGAATAATTGTCAAGTGCTAATAATGAGAATTTTATATGCTTCAGATCAGGCCACAGAGTAATGAGTCGGCCACAGTAGAGGCGCCTAGCGCCTCATCCTTACTGGCAGGAGACAACAGGGACACTGAAGTAGGGCGTGTATACAGTCAAATTTTTGATGCTGTCATGGACCGCCGCTTGTTGCCGGGTGCTAAGTTGACTGAGTCCACCTTATGCTCCGTATTTAGCTGCTCACGTGCTACGGTGCGAGCAGCGCTGTCAGCCTTGGCGCATGACAAAATAGTGCTGCTTGAAGCCAATCGAGGCGCTTTTGTATGGCAGCCTTCGGAAAAAGAAACGCGCGATGTATTTGAGTTGCGACGCGACATTGAGTCGTTGATTTTAACGCGACTGTCTGCCATGCCAGATTTGGAAGCTCGTTTGGAGGCCCTGTATGCGATGGTAGCCACCGAGCGGGAGGCTTATGAGCTAGGTGACCGTATTAGCTGGATTCGCTTATCGAATGCTTTTCATGTCGAGTTGGCGCGTTGCATAGGGAACGACGAGTTAACCGCACTGATGCATACCTTGTGTGCGCGCACGACGTTGATTATTGCATTTCATGATAGCCCGGGTGAAAAAGCATGCTCTTTTTATGAGCATCAAGAAATTTTGCAACAGTTGAGTCAGGGTAATCTAGGCGAGGCGATCCGAGCCATGCTGCACCACTTATCAGATTGTGAACATCGCATGAACGAAAGCAGGAATGAGCGCCCCTCTAACCCCTGGCTTGCATTCAGCGTCAAACGCTAATAGGAGATTTTATATGTCCACAGCTTACCCGCGTGACCTCGTTGGTTACGGTAAAGATATACCCCACGCGAATTGGCCAGGTCAGGCACGTATCGCTGTCCAGTTTGTGTTGAACTATGAAGAAGGAGGCGAGAACTGTGTCCTGCATGGAGATCCAGGTTCGGAGCAGTTTTTGTCTGAAATCGTCGGAGCTGCTGCTTATCCCGATCGGCATATGTCGATGGAGTCTATCTACGAGTATGGTTCTCGCGCTGGAGTATGGCGTATTTTGCGTGAATTTGAGCGTCGTGGGTTACCAATGACGATTTTTGGTGTGGGTATGGCCTTAGAACGCCACCCTGAATTGGCTCAGGCATTTGTGGAGCTGGGGCACGAAATCGCGTGTCACGGCTATCGCTGGATTCATTACCAAAGCGTTTCTGAAGAGCTGGAGCTTGAACATATGCGCAAGTGTGTGGAGGTGATCCAAAAGCTTACGGGTCACCATCCTGAAGGGTGGTATACCGGTCGTGATAGTCCGAACACCCTACGCTTGGTAGCAGAAAACGGTAACTTTCTTTATGACTCCGATTACTACGGTGATGACCTGCCGTTCTGGAGCGAAGTTACCCTAAGCGATGGCAGCGTTAAGCCTCAGTTGATGGTGCCTTATACGCTAGACACTAACGATATGCGCTTTGCTTCACCTCAAGGCTTTAATACAGGCGATCATTTTTTTAGCTATTTGAAAGACGCTTTTGATGTGCTGTATGCAGAGGGTGACGAGGCGCCCAAGATGCTGTCTGTAGGCCTACATTGCCGTTTAATTGGTCGTCCAGGTCGCTTTGCTTCTTTGGTTCGTTTTTTGGACTATATTCAGCAACATGAGCGTGTGTGGATATGTCGTCGAGCTGATATCGCTCATCATTGGGTTAAGCATCACCCTTACCAGGCGACTAAATAGCCGACTTCAGCCTTGATGCAATTCCGGTTAGCGCCGGAATTGTTGTTTCTGCAGGTTAGAAACAGTACTATGGCCGTTTTGCTTTGCTCTCTTGCAGGATGCCCACTTTAAGGGCAAACGGCCTTTATAATAAGTCTTACCCTTAAAATTGTGCGCTTTATCGAATGAAAACATCTGAAATACGCCAGAAGTTCCTGTCCTTCTTTGAGTCCAAAGGACATCAAATCGTCGCTTCCTCGTCACTAGTTCCAGGAAATGACCCCACTTTGCTGTTCACCAACGCAGGTATGGTGCAGTTTAAAGATGTTTTCACTGGTAAAGAGCAGCGCCCATACCTGCGAGCTACCAGCTCGCAGCGTTGTGTTCGTGCCGGCGGCAAACATAACGATCTGGAAAATGTAGGCTACACGGCTAGGCACCATACGTTTTTTGAAATGCTGGGCAACTTTAGCTTTGGTGACTACTTTAAGCGCGACGCTATTGCTTATGCATGGGAGCTGTTAACACAGGTTTATAAGCTTCCTGCTGATAAGCTGTGGGTGACGGTCTACGCTGAAGATGATGAAGCCTATAACATCTGGGCTAACGAAATGGGCGTACCTCAAGAACGCATTATTCGTATCGGCGATAACAAAGGTGGTCGCTATAGCTCGGATAATTTCTGGCAAATGGCAGATACGGGCCCGTGTGGCCCCTGCTCTGAGATTTTTTATGATCATGGCCCCGATGTTTGGGGCGGGCCTCCCGGCTCTCCAGAAGAAGACGGTGATCGCTATATTGAAGTGTGGAATCTGGTCTTTATGCAGTTCGAGCGTTCGGCTGACGGGACGATGACTCCTTTACCTAAACCCTGTGTGGACACAGGTATGGGTTTAGAGCGTATTGCAGCAGTATTACAACACGTTCATTCCAATTACGAGATTGATTTATTTGAGGCTCTGATTGCTGCCGCCGCACGGGTGACAAACACTCAAGATCTGTCTAATAACTCGTTAAAAGTTATTGCTGATCATATACGAGCATGCAGTTTCTTGGTTATTGATGGCGTGATTCCTAGTAATGAAGGGCGTGGTTACGTGTTGCGCCGTATTATTCGCCGAGCCTTGCGTCATGGCCATAAGCTGGGTCAAACCGGTGTTTTCTTTCACCAGTTAGTGAAAGATTTAGCCGCGCAAATGGGGCAGGCCTATCCCGAGCTGATTACGCAGCAAAGCCGTATTGAGCAGGTGCTACTCCAGGAAGAGGAGCGATTCAGTGAAACGCTAGAAAACGGTATGCGTATCTTAGAGCAAGCTCTGGAAGAGCTGCCCAAAAATGGCACGCTGGATGGCAAAACTTTATTTACTTTGTACGACACCTACGGTTTTCCAGTAGACTTGACGGCAGATATCTGCCGTGAACGTAGTGTGGAAGTCGATCTGGATGGCTTCGAAAAAGCGATGGAGCAGCAGCGTGCGACCGCACGTGCCGCAGGTAAATTTAAAGCTGTTGAAGGCTTAACGTACAGTGGTGCTGCGACGCGTTTTGATGGGTATGAGCGCTTATCGGGTAGCAGTAAAGTAACTGGCTTGTATGTGGATGGAACGGCGGTTGACTCTGTGCCCGTCGGCCAAGAGGCTGTGGTCGTTTTGGACACCACTCCTTTCTATGCCGAGTCGGGTGGCCAGGTGGGTGATGCTGGTCAGCTCTTTACGCCGGTGGCTCAATTTTACGTAAGCGACACTCAGAAAATTGCTGCTCAGGTGTTTGGTCATCAGGGCAAAGTAATGCAGGGAGTGTTGCGAGTAGGGGATGAGGTCCAAACTCAAGTGGACGAAGCCCGTCGTGCTCGGATTATTCGTAATCATTCGGCCACGCATTTAATGCACAAAGCCTTGCATCAGGTATTGGGCGAGCATGTGCAGCAGCGTGGTTCCTTGGTAGATGCAGATAAAACGCGCTTTGACTTCACGCATGATGCACCAATGACGGCAGAGCAAATTGCCCAAGTCGAAGAAATTGTGAATGCGCAGGTATTAGCGAATCAACCAGTACAGGCCCAGTTGATGTCTTTTGATGACGCGGTGGCCGGTGGGGCTATGGCTTTATTTGGCGAAAAGTACGGCGATGAAGTCCGAGTTTTAGATATAGGCTTTTCGCGTGAGTTGTGTGGTGGTACTCATGTGGCCGCTACGGGCGATATAGGGTTATTTAAGATTGTCGCAGAAAGTGGTGTGGCAGCGGGCATTCGACGCGTAGAGGCCATCACGGGAGAGAATAGCTTGCATTGGGTGCAACACAACCAGCAGTTGTTGCAGCAAGTAGCACACAGTTTGCGTACTGCTCCTGAAGGAGTGGTAGGGCGTATTACCGCTTTGCAAGCTCAGCTTAAAGAGCTTGAGCGTGAGCGTGAGCAGTTGCAAAGCAAATTAGCGAATGCAGCGGGCCAGGATCTGGTTTCCCAAGCCATCGCCCTCAACGGCAATAGTCACTTACTCGTGGCCACTTTAACGGGGACAGATCCTAAAGCTCTACGCACTATGGCCGACCAATTGAAAGATAAATTAGGTTCTGCTGTGGTGGTGCTGTCTGTGGTGGTTGATGACAAAGTGAGCTTGGTATGTGGCGTTACCAAAGACCTTACCGATAAGGTAAAAGCCGGTGAGCTATTAAGCTTTGTGGCACATCAGCTTGGGGGTAAGGGCGGTGGGCGCCCCGATATGGCTATGGGCGGTGGTACTGATGTTCATGCCTTGCCGCAAGCAAATGCTAGCGTGCAAGCGTGGGTAGTAGAGAAATTAGGATAATAGGCATTATGACTGAGACCGCATTTGATTCAACTCAGGTAGATCTAGAGCTGGATGCGTCGGGTTTGAAGTGCCCCTTGCCTATTTTGCGTGCTAAAAAATCCTTGGCTCAATTGCAGTCGGGGCAGGTGCTGTTAATCCATACCACCGATAAGCACGCTGTACTGGATTTTCAGGCTTTCTGTCAACAGACGGGTAATGAACTCCTGTTGCAGCGAACTGAAAATGAAAAAACACAGCATTTTTTGCGTCGTCGCTAAGAGTGGCGTTAAAATAGACTGTTAATTGTTGCGTTTTATGTACTTTATAGGGAATTGAGCTGTTCTAGTTTGCTGCTCTGCCCTTAAAGGTGCTAGAATTTTTTGTTTACCGTTTACCTTACAATAAAGGGATTATCAATGGTGGTAATTCGCTTGGCCCGTGGTGGCTCTAAAAAGCGTCCTTTTTACAATGTTGTAGCTGCCGAGGCACGCGATCGCCGCGATGGTCGTTTCATTGAAAGATTGGGCTTTTACAATCCTGTTGGTGGCGAAGGTCATGAAAACCTACGCCTGCACATGGACCGTGTAAAACACTTCACCGATAATGGTGCTCAGGTTAGCCCAGCTGTGGCTCGCTTGATCAAAGAGTACAGCGCTAAAGTAGCTTCTGCTGCCTAAGTGTCGTTTCTTTCAGGTTGGGTAGAGTCTATGCAACAAGCTCCTGACGAACTCGTCGAACTGGGGCGCATAGCCTCTGCTTATGGTGTTAAAGGCTGGGTGAAGGTTATTCCTCATTCCAGTCAATCCGATAGCCTGAAACAAGCCAAAGTCTGGTGGTTAAAAGCGCCCTTACCTTTAAAAAAGGCGGGCGCTTTTTCGTCGTTACGGGCGTATCCCGTCGTGGCGGCACGTCAGCATGGCGCTACAGTCGTAGCGCAACTCGAAGGAATTGCTGACCGAGATCAGGCGCATGCATTGAAAGCATATACTGTCTGGCTAGCTCGTGATGATTTTGCTCAAATTAAAGAAGATGAGTACTATTGGGTTGATCTTATCGACTGTGATTTTTACGCTCAGGCCGAAGATCAGCAGCAGTATATGGGGCGAGTCGCCGAGGTTTTTGATAATGGTGCGCATGCCGTGTTGGTCGTGCATCGAGGCACTCTGGACTCCTCGGGTAAGTTTACTGCCTTGCTAGATGATAAAGAACGACCTTTCGAAGAATTAGTGCCTTTTGTTGAGGCCGTAGTCCACACAGTAGACCTGCCTGCACGTAAGTTGTTCAGTCATTGGTCTGCTTAAGTTAGGCGTACGCCTGCGTTTCTTGTTGCCTTAGGGGCTTTGCTTGCTTATGCGTTTCGATGCCCTGACCTTATTCCCTGATATGTTTTCTATGCTCAGTCAGTTCGGAGTAGCTGGACGTGCGCACAAACAGGGCATTTGGTCCATGCATACCTGTAATCCACGCGACTTCACGCATGACGTGCATCGCACTGTCGATGACAGGCCTTATGGCGGTGGGCCAGGGATGGTGATGCTGGCAGAACCCTTAGAGCAAGCCTTAAATCAGGTTCAGGCAGAGCGCCAAGACGAGGCACCGGTTATTTTACTTAGTCCGGTGGGGCGACGTTTTGATCAATCTTTAGCACAAGACATGGCCAATAAAGGTTTGGGTGCTATTTTTGTATGCGGACGCTACGAAGGGATAGATCAGCGTTTCATAGACAAGCGTGTAGATGACGAAATCTCTATGGGAGATTTTGTGCTGTCGGGTGGTGAAATACCAGCCTTGGCCATTATGGATGCGGTAGTGCGCTTGTTGCCGGGAGTGCTGAATACAGCGGAGTCAGCAATTCAGGATTCTTTTCATAGTGGTAATAGTGGCTTGCTTGATAGCCCGCATTACACGCGCCCCGAGAGCTATTTAGGTGTAGCGGTGCCAGATGTCTTGATGTCTGGTCATCATTTGCGGATTGCGCAGTGGCGCCGTGAGCAATCGTTGCGTTTGACCTTAAAGCGGCGCCCCGAGTTAATTGAGCGCGCGCGCGCTGCAGGTCAGTTAAGCAAGGCCGATGAGCGTTTCTTAGCCAGTCTCTAACTTTATCTTTTCCACCTAATTGTATCTAGACCCTGCTTGATAGCAGGGTTTTTGCTATGGGCATTTCAGTGTGAAAAAGCTAGGCTAGTGTAGCTGCCGCTACTGGTGATTCAGTTGATCTGAAGGTCCGAGTAAGTGACTATAAGGTATAGACCGTGATGCGGGTAGCAAATGTTGACACCACTGATGATAGGGTCAGTGGCCAGGTGGTAGTCGTATTCCTTGTTGTTACACCAAATGAAAGGAGCATTAGATGAATCTGGCAGACTTGAAACGCTTTGGCATTGATATAGAGTTTCCCTTTAAAAAACGTTATGACAATTACATAGGGGGGAAATGGGTAGCGCCTGTTGCAGGTAATTATTTTGACAATGTATCGCCTATTACTGGGCAGGTATTTTGCCAAGTAGCACGTTCCGACAGTGAGGATGTTAACTTGGCTTTAGATGCTGCGCATGCGGTAAGACATGCCTGGGGAGCGACGTCCGCTGCACAGCGCGCTAGCGTATTGTTGAAAATTGCTGATCGTATAGAACAGAACCTAGAACGTTTAGCGGTAGCAGAGACTATTGATAATGGGAAACCATTGCGAGAAACTATGGCAGCAGATTTGCCCTTAGCGGTAGATCATTTCCGTTATTTTGCTTCATGCATACGTGCGCAAGAGGGCGCCATCTCCGACCTAGATGGCACTACGGTGGCCTACCATTTTAATGAGCCCGTTGGAGTCGTTGGGCAGATTATCCCGTGGAACTTCCCTTTGCTGATGGCTGCGTGGAAATTAGCTCCAGCGTTAGCGGCAGGTTGTCCTGTGGTGATGAAGCCGGCTGAGCAAACCCCTGCCTCGATTATGGTTTTGATGGAAACCATCGGTGATTTATTACCGCCTGGCGTGGTAAATATCGTGAATGGTTATGGCAAAGAAGCGGGCGAAGCTCTGGCCACTAGCACTCGTATTGCCAAAATCGCCTTTACTGGCTCTACACCGGTTGGTAAGCAAATCTTGCGCCATGCTGCCGACACCTTAATACCTGCGACAGTTGAGTTAGGAGGGAAAAGCCCGAACATTTTCTTTGCCGATGTGATGGCCGCTGATGATGCATTCTTAAATAAAGCCCTTGAAGGAGCTGCCATGTTTGCTCTGAATCAGGGTGAGGTCTGCACTGCCCCTTCGCGTTTGTTGGTGCAGGAGTCTATTTATGAGCAGTTTATAGAGAAAGTAGTGGCGCGGGTGGAGCAGATTAAAAAGGGCCATCCTTTAGATAAAACGACCATGGTGGGAGCTCAGGTATCGCAAGCTCAGTTAGAACGAATTATGGGGTATATAGATTTAGGGCGGGACGAAGGCGCTACGTGTTTAACAGGGGGCGAGCGCCACCGTATGGGGGAGGGTTTAGATAACGGTTTTTATGTCAGCCCCACGATGCTCTTGGGGAAAAACAGCATGCGCGTCTTCCAAGAAGAAATTTTTGGCCCAGTCGCGGCAGTGACCACTTTTAAGGATGAAGAGGAGGCTTTAGCGATTGCGAACGACACAATTTATGGTTTAGGTGCAGGGGTTTGGAGCCGCGATGGGTCACGAGCCTATCGCATGGGACGTGGTATACAGGCAGGAAGAGTCTGGACGAACTGCTATCACGTTTATCCCGCTCATGCGGCTTTCGGCGGCTATAAGCAATCTGGTATTGGGCGTGAAACGCATAAAATGGCATTAGCTAATTATCAGCAAACCAAGTGTCTACTGGTGAGCTACAGCGATCAGGCTTTGGGCTTCTTTTAAATCCAAATATGGAAAAAAGCAGGCCGTATAAATTGCACCCCAAAAGTTGATCTTGAAACCAACCTTTGGGGTGTTTTTATGCCTAAATAGGTCGATAGGATTAACTCATCTGTATTCTAGATATTGCGATCCTCGTTACCGTTAGCGGGAGGCTGGGGCTTACGTAAACAGTTCCGCCGCTGCGCAGCGGAGCTTATGCGAGCAGTTCACGTAGGCCGCTTTTTTTATTGCTAATTATGCAATTTTAGCTAATTGCTCGTGCACCTTGTTGAGCGTTTCGGTGAACTGAGCTACACGTTCACGCTCTTGCTCTACAACGGCTGCTGGGGCGCGTTCTACAAAACTGGCGTTGCCTAGTTTTCCTTGTGCTTTGTTGATTTCGCCCTGTAAGCGTTCGATTTCTTTGCCTAGGCGTGCGCGCTCAGCCTCGACATCGATTTCTACGTGCAGCATGAGCTGGCAGTCCCCTACAATTTGTACTGGGGCGCCTGCATCGGGCAGTTGGTCAACAATATCCACTTGCTGTAATTTACCCAAAGCAGCCAAATAGGCACTATTGCGTCGCAGGGTGTCGGGTTTGCCTTGTGCGATGAGAGGTACGCGTTCGGCAGGCGATAAATTCATTTCACCTCGCAGCGCGCGGATGGCATCTACTTGGGCTTTTAACTCTGCTACTAGAGCCTCGGCGTCAGCATCAATTGCCTTAGGGTTGGCGACGGGATAGGGCTGTACTGAAATGCTGGTGATTTCATTATGAGCACGTTTTCCGGCGACTAAGGCCACCTTCTGCCATAGTTCTTCAGTAATGAAAGGGATAATTGGATGCGCTAGGCGCAGTACCACCTCAAGCACACGGATTAAGGTGCGCCGAGTGGCTAATTGTTGGGCAGGGGTACCGTTTTGAATTTGGATTTTTGCCAGTTCTACGTACCAGTCGCAATATTCATCCCATACAAAGTGATAAATGGCATTGGCAATATTGTCGAAGCGGTAGTCGGCAAAGCCGCGCTCTGCGTCCTGCTCTAAACGCTGCAGTAGGCTCACAATCCATTTGTCAGCAAAGGAAAATTCTAGTTCTACTTGCTCTTGATTGAGTTGTAGGTCGTGACCTTCGGTGTTCATGAGCACAAAGCGGGTAGCATTCCAGAGCTTATTACCGAAATTTCTGTAACCTTCGCAGCGCTTCATGTCGAAGTTAATGTTGCGTCCTAGGGTGGCGTAGGCCGCCATAGTGAAACGTAAGGCGTCGGTACCGTAGGCGGGAATGCCGTTGGGGTAATCTTTGCGAGTACGCTTAGCAATGGCTTCGGCTTGTTTGGGATTCATTAAGCCGTAGGTGCGTTTTTCAAGCAGGCCCTCTAGGCTGATGCCATCAATCAGGTCCACAGGGTCGATGGTATTACCGCGGGATTTACTCATCTTTTTGCCTTCCATGTCGCACACTAAGCCGTGTACATACACAGTACGGAAGGGAACGTGGCCGGTCAGGTGCATGCTCATCATGACCATGCGAGCCACCCAGAAGAAAATAATATCGAAGCCTGTGACCAGTACGCTGGAAGGCAAGTAACGCGCGAGGTCAGGGGTTTGTTCTGGCCAGCCTAAATCAGTAAAAGGTACCAGTGCAGAGGAAAACCACGTATCCAAGACGTCGTCATCACGACGCAAAGGTCCGGTAACACCTGCTGCTTTGGCTTTTTCTAATGCTTCGGCTTCGTTGCGAGCGACAAAAATAGCGCCGTTGTCGGCGTACCAAGCGGGTATTTGGTGGCCCCACCACAGTTGACGTGAGATACACCAATCTTGGATGTTGTGCAGCCACTGGTTGTAGGTGTTTCGCCAGTTGTCTGGATAGAATTGTACGCGGCCGTCAGCAACCACTTCTAGCGCCACCTCGGTGATGCTTTTTCCAGGATGCAGGCTGTCGGCTGGCGCTGCTTGGCTCATGGCGACAAACCACTGGTCGGTTAACATGGGTTCGATAATTACGCCCGTACGGTCGCCTCGAGGCACCATAAGCTTGTGTGGCTTTACCGCTTGTAGCAAGCCCAGGGCATCAAAATCAGCCACAATACGCTTGCGTGCTTCGAAGCGCTCGAGACCACGGTAGGCCTCGGGGGCATTGTCTGCGATGTGAGCATCCAGGGTAAGGATGCTAATCATTTCTAATTGATGGCGTTGACCAACGGCATAGTCATTGAAGTCGTGGGCGGGGGTGACCTTTACCACGCCGGTGCCGAACTCCCGATCGACGTAGTCGTCCGCAATGATAGGGATTTCACGACCTACTAAAGGTAGGGTAACGGTTTGGCCAATGAGTGCTGCATAGCGCTCATCTTCGGGGTGCACCATAACAGCCGTATCCCCCAGCATGGTTTCTGGGCGGGTGGTGGCTACCACCAAATGGCTAATACCATTTTGTGGGGTGGTGAGCGGGTAGCGAAGCTCCCACATATGGCCATCTTCTTCTTCGCTGACTACTTCTAGGTCGGAGACGGCTGTGCCAAGCACTGGATCCCAGTTCACCAAGCGTTTGCCACGGTAAATTAAACCTTGCTCATAAAGGCGTACAAAAGTCTCTACCACACCGCGGGACAGGTTGCTGTCCATGGTAAAGTATTCGCGCTCCCAGTCGCAGGAGGCGCCAAGACGACGGAATTGCTGGGTAATGGCGTTGCCGGAGTGCTCTTTCCATTCCCATACTTTTTCGAGAAATTTCTCCCGTCCCAAGTCGTGGCGGCTGATTTTTTGAGCGTCCAGTTGTCGTTCCACCACAATTTGGGTGGCAATGCCAGCATGGTCTGTGCCCGGGATATACACCGTATCATCGCCTTTCATGCGATGGTAGCGCGTCAGACCGTCCATAATGGTTTGGTTGAACGCGTGTCCCATATGCAGCGTGCCGGTAACGTTCGGCGGCGGAGACTGAATAACAAAAGCTTCGCTAGTGTGGTTAGCATCAGTTGGTACATGCTGGCCAGCTTTGAAATAACCACTTTGCTCCCAGCGAGCGTACCAACGCTGTTCTATTTCTTGGGGGTCAAAGCTTTTCGACAGTTGGTCCTCAGTAGAGGGAGCGGATGAGTTAGTCATGTTGTTGCAAATAAGTTTGTGGCATAGTGAGCAAAAAGTTTATTTTTGATGAACGATTTTGCTTGTTTCATGCCAAAAAAGTGAAGATAAAAGAGATCATTTTAAGATGTAGCCGAGCGTCGTGGGCATGCTAAAATTCTAGGTTGCCGTAAATACGACGAAAGTGCTTGTTTTTATTGAAAAAAGCACAATTCATATGCTTGCATACGTTTTCGTCTACGTTGCAAAGACTACACTATATATTGTTATTACTTGGATTTTCTCATGGCTATTGAACGCACCCTATCCATTATCAAGCCCGATGCAGTGGCAAAAAATGTTATCGGTCAAATTGTTTCTCGTTTTGAGAACGCTGGACTAAAAGTTGTTGCCGGTCGTCTGGTGCATCTGTCCCGTGGCGAAGCTGAGCGTTTCTACGCCGTGCATAGCGAGCGCCCTTTCTTCAAAGACTTGGTCGATTTCATGATTTCCGGTCCTGTATTTGTTCAGGTTCTGGAAGGTGAAAACGCCATCGCTACTAACCGCGACCTGATGGGCGCTACCGATCCTAAAAAAGCTGAACCAGGCACGATTCGTGCTGACTTTGCCGACAGCATCGATGCTAACGCTGTACACGGTTCAGATGCCCCTGAAACAGCTGCTGTTGAAATCGCTTTCTTTTTCTCAGAGTCCAACGTTTACAGCCGTTAATCGTCTCGTATACGTATAACTCGTCGTAAATTTTTATGTCTTCGATCGAAACTACTAATCTGTTGGGCATGAGCCCGCAGCAATTAACCGAACTTGTTGCGCAGTGGGGCGGCAAGCCCTTTCGCGCGCGGCAATTGCAACGCTGGATGCACCAGCGCTGTACGGATCAGTTCGATCTGATGACAGACTTGGCGCGCGACTTCCGTGAGCAATTAACGGCTCACTGCGAGGTGCGCGCGCCATCGATGTCGCACGAACATATATCCGCTGATGGCACACGCAAGTGGTTGTTTGACGTGGGACAAAGTAATGCTGTTGAGGCAGTATTTATCCCTGAGGATGATCGCGGCACCTTGTGTATTTCCAGCCAAGCGGGCTGTACCGTGGCCTGTCCGTTTTGCTCTACAGGCTATCAAGGCTTTAATCGTAATCTAACCACTGCTGAAATTATTGGTCAGCTCTGGTTCGCCAAGCGGGCTTTGTTGCAGGCCCCTGAAGCGGCGCGTATTGGTGAGGGGCAAACGGAAAATCAGCGAGTTATTAGCAATGTGGTCATGATGGGCATGGGCGAACCCTTGCTTAATTATGATCAGGTCTTGGGCGCTTTGCTGTTGATGCTAGATGACCATGCTTATGGTTTATCGCGTCGTCGCGTTACGGTATCTACTTCAGGTGTGGTGCCCATGATGGATAGATTAGCGCAGGACTGTCCTGTGGCCTTGGCCGTGTCCTTACATGCCCCTAATGATGCCTTACGGGATCGCTTGGTGCCATTGAATAAAAAATATCCCTTAGTTGAGCTGCTTGCCGCCTGTAACCGTTATTTGCAACGTGCGCCGCGCGATTTCATTACCTTCGAATATATTATGTTGGATGGTATTAATGACGCCGATCAGCATGCCTATGAGTTGCTTGAGATTGCCAAGCAAGTGCGTTGTAAATTTAACCTTATTCCTTTTAACCCTTTCCCGCAGTCAGGCTTGAAACGCTCTAGCGCTAATCGTGTGCGTCAGTTTGCACAGCTTTTGAGCGATGGCGGGGTAGTGACGACCGTACGTAAAACACGTGGTGATGATATAGCGGCTGCTTGTGGGCAGTTAGCGGGGGATATACGTGACCGCACGCGTATCCAAGAGCGTATGCCAGCGCGTGCCACCATCTTATTGAAACAGGAGCCCGCATGAGCCCAAAGCAGCCATCCGTTAACCCTACGCTCAATGCTCATGAGACTATAGGAGTAGGGGCTCTGCTTAAAGCGTTGCGTGAAGCAAAAGGTGTAAGTCTGTCGGATGCTTCGGCGCGTATCAAGTTTTCGGTTCGTCAGCTAGAGTCGCTCGAAACAGAACAGTGGGACAGTTTGCCCGATGGTTTGTTGCTACGCGGCATGGTAAAAAATTATGCGCGCTACTTAGAGGCAGATATGGATGCTGTATTGCTACAGCTCGAGTCTCAGGTCAGTGGCGTAGAGGCCCCACGCCCAGTTCCGAAAAATCTTTCTTCGGCGTCGACGCGCGGTGATACAGCCTTATATTCAGAGCGTCAGTCACGCTCTTGGGGCTGGTGGTTGATTATTTTGCTGGTGTTATTAGTTGCGGGTTTTTATGCCCTAGATCGAGGCTGGATCCCCGAATCGTGGTTGGTGTTTGACTGGCTGAAAGGTTTGTAATCATGGGCACGGAAATATTGAACTGTACGGAACAGGCTTTACCTGTAGGTGCGCAAGCGAAGCGCTCTACCCGAAAAGTGGCTGTATCTTGGGGGCAAAAAGTAGTACACATCGGGGGTTCTGCATCTGTGGTTGTACAGTCCATGACTAATACGGATACAGTTGACGCCATCGCCACAGCGATACAAGTCAAAGAGCTGGCCATGGCAGGGTCTGAGCTTGTGCGTATTACGGTCAATACACCCGAGGCAGCGCGAGAAGTGCCAGCTATTCGAGAACAATTAGATCGCATGGGTATTGATGTTCCGTTGGTGGGCGATTTTCATTACAACGGCCATAAATTACTCACTCAGTTTCCTGAGTGCGCGCAAGCGTTATCCAAGTATCGTATCAACCCCGGGAATATGGGTGGTGGGAAGCGGCGGGATGATAATTTTGCCCAAATGATAGAAGTGGCTTGTCGTTACGAAAAACCCGTCAGAATTGGCGTGAACTGGGGGAGTTTGGATCATGAGTTGCTCGCACGCATGATGGACCAGAACCAGCAGCGTCAGCACCCTTGGACGCCGCAGGCGGTGATGCGTGATGCGTTGGTGGTGTCGGCGGTGAGTAATGCTGAGCGTGCGGAAGAGCTCGGCTTGGCTGCCGATGCTATTATTCTGTCGTGTAAGGTTAGTCACGTACAAGATTTGATCACGGTTTATAAAGACTTGTCCGCCCGTTGCACGTATCCCTTGCATTTAGGTTTAACCGAAGCGGGTATGGGCAGCAAAGGTATTGTGGCGTCTACTGCGGCCTTGGCCGTATTGTTACAGCAGGGCATAGGAGATACGATTCGTATTTCCCTCACGCCCGAGCCCGGTGGAGACCGCAGCCGTGAAGTCGTGGTAGCGCAAGAAATATTGCAGACTATGGGCTTGCGTGCTTTCACTCCTATGGTGGTCGCATGCCCCGGTTGTGGACGCACGAGTAGTACGGTGTTCCAAGAACTGGCGAGCGATATCCAGACCTATTTGAGGGATCAAATGCCGGTATGGAAAACGCGTTATCCTGGTGTGGAAAGTATGAATGTAGCGGTTATGGGCTGTGTGGTTAATGGCCCTGGGGAAAGCCGACATGCCGATATCGGCATTAGTTTACCTGGCACCGGGGAACTCCCTTCTGCACCAGTTTATGTAGATGGCGAGCGTGTCGTTACCCTTAAAGGTGATACCATCGCTCAGGAATTCCAAGAAATCGTGGAAAATTACGTACAGCGGCGCTACGGTAGTGGCGCTAATCACTCTTGAACTTCGCCTGGCTTTCCTAACGGCCGGGCAGGCAGTAAATACAATATGACGCAGCAGTTTCAAAAGCTACGCGCCTTAACAGGCATGAAAGACTTGCTTCCAGGCGAAAGCGCGCAGTGGGAGCATTTAGAAGAGTTAGTGCGCGAATGGTTGGCGAGCTATGGGTATCGCAATATGCGTACTCCCGTACTGGAATTCACCCAGTTATTCGCGCGCGGCATTGGCGAAGTGACCGATATCGTTGAAAAAGAGATGTATTCTTTTACCGACTCCTTAAATGGTGACAAGCTAACCATGCGGCCCGAGTTCACAGCCGGCATGGTACGTGCCAGTATTGAACATAATTTGCTTTATGATCGACCTCAGCGCGTCTACGCAATGGGGCCGGTGTTTCGTCACGAACGCCCTCAGCGTGGACGCTATCGTCAGTTTCATCAAATTGACGTTGAGGCCTTGGGCTTGCCGGGGCCAGATGTCGATGCTGAGCTGATTCTCATGCTGGCTCGCTTATGGCGCTTATTGGGGCTTAATGATATCCGTCTTGAGCTGAACTCTTTAGGACAAGCTAGCGAGCGTGCAGCCCATCGGGCGGCCCTGATTGCTCACCTTGAAGCGCATAAAGATGTGCTGGACGAAGAGGCGCAGCGACGTATGTACGTTAATCCGCTACGGGTCCTAGATACGAAAAACCCTGCTATGCAAGACATGGCGAATACGGCGCCACGTTTATTTGATTTCCTCCAAGAAGAGTCAAAAGCGCACTTTCGTGGTGTGTGTGAACGCCTTGACGATGCAGGTATTGCCTACACCTTAAATCCCCGTTTGGTGCGTGGGTTGGATTATTACAACCTGACCGTGTTTGAGTGGGTGACGGATCGCTTGGGAGCCCAGGGCACTGTGTGTGGTGGCGGTCGTTACGATGGTTTGATTGAGCTGTTGGGGGGTAAGTCAGCTCCGGCAGTCGGTTTTGCTATTGGCATGGAGCGTTTGCTTGATTTGTGGCAGCAGGATCAAGAGCCGCTCGCGGCACCTGAGTGCCAGGTGTACATGGTGCATCAGGGTGAGTCTGCTCAGCGTACTTGTGCCTTATTGGCCGAACAGCTACGTGATGCTGGTTTACATGTCATTGTGCATGCAGGCTCTAGTGGTTTTAAGTCTCAGTTTAAACGCGCTGATGCTAGCGGTGCTGCCGTTGCCGTCATAGTAGGTGACAATGAAATTCAGTCTCAGGCGGCTAGTGTTAAATGGCTACGCCTGAGCGATGAGCAAACCGAGCAACAAGAGTCGGTTGAATTTGAACAATTAGCCGCTGTGATCGCAGCAAGGATTCTATAAGCATGGCCTACGATCTAGAAGAACAGGAAAAACTGGACCAGATAAAAGCTTGGTGGGATCGTTATGGCACTTTTTGTGTGATCCTAGCGTTTGTTGCTTTAGCGGCGGTGGCAGGATGGCGCGGCTGGATCTGGTATCAAGGTCATCAGGCTGGTCAGGCTATGGGGTATTTTGAAGCGCTAGAAAGCGCAACTCGCCAAGAGGGCGAAGAGTCAGAGGCCCGTATTAAAGCGGCCAGTGCTACGTTGCGTACTGATTTCCCTAAATCTGGCTATACCTCTCGTGCCGTTTTGATGGCGGCAGCGGCTTTGCAGCAGCGGGGCGACCAGGAAGGTGCTAAGGAACAATTGAACTGGTTGGTCGCAAGCAAATTTGATCCCGCTTTACAGGCTGTGGCGCAACTGCGTTTGGCGGGCCTGTTGTCTGAGCAACAGCACTATGACCAAGCTTTGGCATTGCTAGAGTCAGCTCCGGTTGGGTTTGCTGCACTATATGCTGACCGTAAAGGGGATGTGTATTTCGCCCAAGGAGACAAGCAAAAAGCTCGTCAAGCTTGGCAGGCAGCGGTGGCTGAACTTGAAAATGATCCTTTGTCACAAGTAGTTCAACTGAAAATTGATGCATTATCCGGAGTGTAATATGCGCGCAGTCTTGTCCCGTCGCTTCTTGCGCACCAGTGTTTGTGCATTGAGCTTAGTTGTTTTGGCCGCGTGCTCCAGCACGGATACACGTTACGACCCAGCCCCGTTGGGCGAATACGGCAACACGATCACTAGCAATGTGCTGTGGTCAGTGTCTTTGGGAAGCGGTTCTGATGTTGGGTTTGCGCCTGCGTTGGTTGGTAGTGATGTGTACGCCGCGGTGCCTTCGGGCCAAGTTCATAAAGTTGATCTGGGTAGTGGACGCGTGATGTGGTCGGCCAATGCAGGTAAGCGTTTGACTGCAGGTGTCGGCAGTGATGGTCTCGTTACTGCTGTGGTGACGGCTGATGGCGATGTGGTGGCCTACGATGATGCTGGGCAAGAAATCTGGCGCACTCGTGCCAGTAGCGCGGTAACCATTCCTCCGGCTGTGGGCGAGGGCGTGGTGGTTGTGCGTGCCAGTGATTACCGTATTCAAGCGTTTAACGCCCGGAATGGTGAACTGCTCTGGAGTGTTCAACGCCCGGGTCCTGCACTGTCGTTAAAAACCGGTATGCAAATGCGTATTGTGGATGGCATGTTGTTAACCGGTATGCCCAATGGCAGGTTAATGGCTATTAATACCCAAACCGGCGGGGTAGTGTGGGAAGGTAGTGTGTCGGTATCGCAAGGCGCTACCGATTTAGAGCGAATTAACGACGTAGTCGGCGCGCCACAGGTACAAGATCCATTACTCTGTGGAGCGACGTATCAAGGACGAGTCGTGTGTTTTGATGTGCAGCAAGGGGGCGTGCCCCTATGGGATCGCAAGATATCTGCTGTCTCGGGTCCTGTGTCCGATAGTCATTTGCTGTATATCGCGAACAGTCGCGACAAGATTGAGGCTCTGGCTTTAGTCAATGGGCAAACGGTTTGGGAGCAGGATGGTTTACGTAATCGTCGTTTAGCCACTATGGCGGTCACGCCGCGAGTATTAGCGGCAGGCGATTATCAAGGTTACGTACATTTCTTATCTCGTATTGACGGTAAGCTAGAAGGTCGACTTAGCGTGGGTGGTGGGCCGATTGTGTCGCCACTATTGGGGACCGATCGTGGTGTACTGGTTCAAACGGGAAATGGTAATTTGGTTTTGGTGGGTATTAATTGAAAAGCACTACTTTTAAACCTGTAGTGGCGTTGGTTGGACGTGCTAATGTAGGCAAGTCCACACTGTTTAATCGCCTCACCCGTTCGCGTGATGCCCTAGTGGCAAACTTTCCCGGCTTAACGCGAGATCGACATTATGGTGAGGGCCGTTTGGGTGGGTCGCCTTATCTAGTGGTGGATACAGGCGGCTTTGAGCCTGTGGCAAAGTCGGGAATGCTATTAGAGATGGCGCGCCAGACTCAGCAAGCGATTGCTGAGTCTGATGTGGTTATTTTTCTTGTCGATGCGCGCGAGGGTCTTAACGCTTTAGACTTGGAAATTGCGCAGTTACTGCGACGTCAAGGGCAAACCGTATTTTTGGCGGTAAACAAAGCTGAAGGGATGCGCCATGAAGCAGGTGGAGCTGAATTTCATGAGCTAGGCCTGGGGCATCCTTATCCTATTTCAGCTTCGCATGGTGATGGTGTTGAAGACCTGATTAGCTTAGCTTTAGCTAAAGTCCAAGAGCTACGCCCCGTAGTGTTGGACGAGGCAGATGATGGCACCGAAGGTGACGTAGAGCATCGCATTAAGCTGGCGATTGTTGGTCGCCCTAATGTGGGCAAGTCTACGCTGATTAACACCTTGTTGGGCGAGGAACGTGTCATTGCCTTTGATCAACCCGGTACAACTCGTGATGCGATTGAAATTGAGTTCGAGCGCAAAGGGGTCAAGTATACCCTTATAGATACCGCTGGTTTACGCAAGCGTGGCAAGGTATTTGAAGCCGTCGAAAAGTTTTCAGTGATTAAAACATTACAAGCTATCGAGGCGTGTAATGTGGTGTTGCTGATGATAGATGCTCACACTGAAATTTCTGATCAGGATGCTAGTATTGCCGGTTTCGTGGTTGAAACGGGGCGTGCTTTAGTTATCGGGATCAACAAGTGGGACGGTTTAGACGACTACCAGCGCGAATGGATTATGCGTGAATTTGAACGCAAATTACGATTTTTGAGTTTCGCGCGTATGCATACGCTGTCAGCATTAAAAGGGCAGGGAATCAATCCGCTATTGAGTTCAGTTAACGCTGCCCATGCGGCCGCTTTCCGTAAATTGTCTACCCCTAAGCTAACACGCGTACTACACGATGCGGTAGAGCAACAGCAGCCGCCGCGTAAAGGAATTTTCCGTCCTAAGCTACGCTACGCCCACCAAGGTGGAATGAATCCGCCCATAGTGGTGATTCATGGCAATGCTTTAGACGCTATCTCTGATTCGTACCGACGCTATCTGGAGTCTCGTTTCCGCGAAGCCTTTGACTTGCAAGGCACGCCTTTGCGGATAGAGCTTAAGTCATCTAAAAACCCGTATTTGAAGGAGGCTTAATGAGCCGTTTGTGGAGTGATCATGTCGTTGGCTTAACGCCCTACCTTCCTGGCGAGCAGGTCAAGTTAGACAATATGCTGAAGCTTAATACTAACGAGCATCCTAATGGTCCTTCACCGCGTGCGATCGAGGCCATCCGTCAAGCAGCAAACGATGACTTACGCTTATATCCGCCCGTTAATTCGCTGGCGTTGAGGCAGGCTATTGCGACATGGTTAAAGGTTGAAGCAGATCAGGTTTTTCTGGGTAATGGCTCAGATGAAATTCTTGCCCATGTCTTCAGTGCATTATTCTTGCGCTCCGGGCGTCCCTTGTTGATGCCCGATATTACCTACAGTTTTTACACTACGTACAGCACCTATTATGGGGTGCCTACCGAATGTATCCCCTTGGCGTCCGACTTCAGTATTCGCGTGTCTGATTATACTGCCCAGCGCGAAGTGCCTCCGGCAGGTATTATTTTTGCTAACCCCAATGCCCCTACCGGACGTGCTTTAACCATAGTGGACATTGAGGCTATTTTGCAAGCGAATCCTGACACGGTGGTGGTGGTGGATGAAGCCTATGTGGATTTTGGGGCGCAGTCTGCAGTCAAGCTGGTGAACCAATACGACAACTTATTAGTGATTCAGACCTTTTCTAAGTCTAGGGCGTTGGCAGGCTTGCGGGTGGGGTTTGCTGTGGCACAAACGGGGCTTCTTGAGGCCTTGGCGCGTGTGAAAGATAGTTTTAACTCCTATCCTATGGACAGCTTAGCATTAGCTGGAGCCGTCGCTTCCGTGCAAGATCATGATTATTTTGAACAGCAGTGTCAGATCGTGATCAATGCTCGAGAGCAACTAGCGAAAGACTTGATAGAGTTGGGTTTTGAGGTTCTGCCGTCGAAAACTAACTTTTTGATGGTAAGTCATGCCAACCATTCGGCCAGTGAACTACAACAGGCTTTGCGTGTCCAAGGTATATTGGTGCGTCATTTTAAGCAATCACGTATTGATAACTATCTGCGTATCACAGTAGGGTCTCCAGCACAATGCCAGCGTCTTTGTGACTCCTTAAAAGTCATCTTAGGCCGCGCTTGAGGCGGAAAACAAAGAAAATAAAGAAAACAGAGCAGAATAGATGCGTGTTCAGGGAAAACCCTGTACAGTATTGATCTGCTAAGTATTTGGCTATAACAACACAATTGGAGCATACCCAATGAGCAACAAAGGGCAAATTCTACAAGACCCGTTTTTAAATGCGCTACGTAAAGAGCACATCCCCGTTTCCATCTATCTGGTTAATGGTATTAAGCTACAGGGGCAGATTGAATCTTTTGATCAGTATGTTGTACTGCTGCGTAATACTGTTACGCAAATGGTGTACAAACACGCGATCTCCACGGTCGTTCCTGCTCGGCCAGTGAATCTGGCTGTAGATTCCCCGGCTGAATAAGCCAAGGATGCAGTTGGTTTGTATTGTTATACCCGTCGTGCATAGTTTGACGACGGGCATCTCTTTATCGGACAGCCCATGAAGGCACTGATTATCAGTGTAGATATGGGTGAGCCGGATTTTCAGGCGCACTCAGAAGAGTTTCTCATGCTCGCCCAAGGGGCTGGCGCACTGATCGTTGAGACTATTGTCGTTCGACGACAACGCCCTGATCCCGCTTATTTTATTGGTACAGGTAAGTTGGACGAGGCGTTAGGCTTAGCCTTGTCCGGGGGCGCTGAAGTTATATTGTTTGATCAGGTTTTAAGCCCTGCGCAACAGCGTAATTTAGAGCGGCGCTTTGAGTTGCGAGTCGTTGATCGAGTTGCCTTAATTTTAGATATTTTTGCATTGCGAGCGCAAAGTCATGAGGGTAAATTGCAAGTTGAGCTCGCTCAACTGCAGTATTTGTCTTCTCGCTTAACGCGCATGTGGACGCACTTAGAGCGTCAACGCGGTGGAATAGGTATGCGTGGTCCAGGCGAGTCTCAGCTCGAGATGGACAGACGTATGATCGGTGACAAAGTGCGTACGTTACGCGAGCGCTTAGCTCGTGTTCAGCGCCAACGCACGACGCAACGTCGTGCACGTAGTCGAGGGGATACTTTGTCCGTATCGTTGGTGGGATACACCAACGCTGGCAAATCCACGTTGTTTAATGCGTTGACGCGTGCAGATGCCTATGCGGCCGATCAGTTATTTGCTACTTTAGATACCACCACTCGTAGGGTGTGGCTAGAGGGTAAAGGGCAGGTCGTGGTATCCGATACGGTAGGTTTTATCCGGGATCTACCGCCCACCTTAATTGCTGCTTTTAGGGCTACTCTCGAAGAAACGATACACGCTGATTTGCTATTGCATGTTGTGGATGCTTCCAGTCCGCAGCGCGATGAGCAAATATTTGAAGTTCATAAGGTGCTTGCCGATATTGGTGCAGATGCTATACCCCGCATATTGGTTTATAACAAAATAGACCTACTTGGCTACGAGCCGCGTATAGAACGGGATGAACATGGTACCATTGCGCGAGTCTTTGTCAGCGCTTTCGAGCGCATTGGATTAGACGAATTGCGTGCAGCGATCGTCGATTCAGGTCACATAGCGGATACTAATGCGTCTTAAAAATACTATATTCAATTTAAACGATCCCGGTTGGGGACGAGACGGTGGCAAGAACGGCTCGGAGCCTCCGCGTCGTCCGGGTAAGCCCGATAGCCCTCCTGATCTGGACGAGGTTTGGCGAGATTTTAATAACCGCCTAGGTTCCATGTTTGGTCGTGGTGGCTCTAAACGTCCCCCTACCAATACTCCCTCTGGAGGCTCGGGCGGACCCCGTTTGCCAAAAGGCTCACCTCGTCTGTTCATATTTGGCGGCTTGGTAGCAATTGGTTTATGGATGGCCAGCGGCTTTGTTATCGTCCAAGAAGGGCAAGTGGCAGTTGTTACTCGCTTTGGGGCCTATACCAAAACGCTTAATCCTGGTTTGCAGTGGCGCTGGCCTAGTCCTATTGAGAATGACCAAACGGTTAATATTTCTCAATTGCGTACTTTTGAAGTCGGCTACCGAGGTTCATCACGCAATAAAGTATTGCCAGAATCGCTGATGTTGACGAACGACGAAAATATCGTCGATATGCAATACGTGGTGCAGTACCGCTTATTGCCGAATGGTGCGCCTGATTACCTATTTAATACCGTCAACCCAGACGAGTCAGTGCGTCAGTCAGCTGAAACCGCGATGCGGGAAATCGTTGGGCGCACGCCTATGGATTCCGTGTTGTATTCAGGTCGTACACAAATTGCAGTAGATGTACAGAAGCTGGCGCAATCCATTTTGGATCGCTACGGCACAGGTATACAGATCAGTACCGTAGCTATTCAGAACGTGCAGCCTCCCGAGCAAGTTCAAGCTGCTTTTGATGACGCCGTGAAAGCGGGTCAAGATAGGGAGCGTCAGATCAACGAGGGTACGGCCTACGCGAATAAGGTTCTCCCAGAGGCAGCGGGGCAGGTGGCTCGTATGCAGCAAGAGGCGGAAGGGTATAAGGCCAAGGTTATCGGTGATGCCCGAGGTAACTCAGCACGCTTTACAAGTGTGGAAACCGAGTACGCGAAAGCCCCAGGGGTTACACGTGATCGTCTCTACATAGCAACGGTTCAAGAGGTGTTGGAAAACAACAGCAAAGTATTGTTAGATGCTTCTGCTGCAAACAATATGTTGTATTTGCCTCTAGATAAAATTGCTGCTCAGGCAGCGCGTGGTTCTGAGGCAACGGCTCCAGCAGCGAGTGCGGGCAATGCAACGGCGAGCGGGGCAGCGGCTAACGAGCCGATGAAGCGTCCGGCTGGTGCTAACAACGCAGTCTCTACCTCTACTTCACCGGTTGTGCCGAACTTGCCAGGTTCGCTGCAGAACCCCTATTCACCTTATTCACGCTAGGAGAGCATGATGCAACGTTTAATTCCTGCTCTGATTGCCTTGGCGGTGATTATAGGTTTGTTCTTATCCTCAGTATTTATCGTGCGTGAGCGCGATGCTGCCCTCGTGTTTGCGCTGGGTGAGGTGCGTGGAACCATCACCAGCCCGGGCTTGTATTTTAAATTACCCCCTCCGTTCGAGAACGTGGTCTTTTTAGACAAGCGTTTGCAAACGATAGAAACCAAAGATCCAGAACGTATTCAAACAGCAGAAAAGAAAAACCTGCTGATTGACTCTTACGTGAAATGGCGTATCGCTGATCCGCGTCTGTTCTATGTTACTTTTGGAGCCACCGACCGTGGTGCCGTAGAACGTTTGCAGGCACAGATTCGCGATGCTTTGAATGCCGCGGTGAACGTGCGCACTGTGAAAGAAGTCGTTTCTACCGAGCGTGATGCCATCATGCGTGAGGTGTTAGCGTCGGTAGAGGCCCGTGCTCGTCCTTTGGGCGTGGAAGTCGTCGATGTACGTTTGCGTCGCATTGATTTTGCTCCCGAGATTTCGGAGTCGGTATTCCGTCGTATGGAAGCTGAGCGTACTCAAGAGGCGAACCGTTTACGTGCAACCGGAGCTGCGGAAAGTGAACGGATTCGTGCCGAAGCAGATCGTCAGCGCGAAGAAATGATTGCTGATGCTTACGCGCAGACTGAGTCGGTACGAGGTGAGGGCGATGGGGAGGCAGCGGCTATTTACGCGGCAGCCTACGGTAAGAATCCCGAGTTCTATCGATTCTATCGTAGCCTTGAAGCCTACCGTAAGGCCTTTAAAGGCGGCGCAGGTGATACTTTAGTGATTAGTCCAGAGTCTGACTTCTTCCAGTACTGGAATGGTATGAAAGGAGCTCAGGGGCGATAAAAGCGAGCACAAGATCGTGGGGGCTTTCCCCTAACGATCATGTTCGTATATACTAGCGTGTAAGTTTTTACACCACTTCGCAGGCGACTTGGATGGCTTACCGCCCCAAGTCGCTTTTTGTTTGGCTAAACCGCATGCGAGAAAAATTTCGAGGCGTTTGAATGTCTAATTGGTTGTTGCCAGAAAGTCTGGCCGATATTTTGCCTGCTGAAGCGCGTCGCATAGAAGAGTTGCGTCGTAACTTGCTGGATTTATACCGTACTTATGGGTTTGAGTTGGTCGCTCCGCCTTTGGTCGAGTACCTAGAGTCTTTACAGGCAGTGTCTGGTACTGATTTAAACCTGCGTACGACTAAGGTTATTGATCAGATATCTGGCCGTACCATGGGTGTGCGTGCTGATATGACGCCTCAAGTGGCTCGTATTGATGCCCACTTACTCAATCGTGAGGGGCTGACCCGCTTGTGCTATTGTGGCTCTGTGCTGCATGCGCGTCCCGCCGGCCTGTTGTCTGATCGCGAGCTGCTTCAAATTGGTGCCGAAATATTTGGTCATGCTGGCGTAGAGTCAGATATTGAGGTTATTGATTTAGCCTTGGAAAGTGTTGCCCGTGCAGGTGTACAAGCCCCTCGGTTAGATTTGAACTATCCAGGCATAGGGCGTTTCCTGATTGAACGTGATCCTGTTCTCAAGGAATATGGTCCTGCGGTATTTGAGCTGTTAAATGCTAAAGATATACCTGGCCTTCGCGAACTCGGTAAGCGCATCGGCTGTTTACCCGAAACCACGCAGTATTTGCTTGATTTGATGAGTTTGTACGGCGGTGTGGAAGTGCTAGACAAAGCGCGTACTGCATTGCCGGATGCCGTTGAGATACGCGAGGCTTTGCATAGCTTACGCACCTTGGTGGATGCCTTGCCAGGTCAAGATATCACCATAGACTTAGCCGATATTGGTAGCGGTTATGGCTACCATTCTGGTTTGGTGTTTTCGGTCTATGCCGAAGGCTGGCATGATGCTCTAGTGCGCGGAGGTCGTTTTGACGGTATTGGACGCATGTATGGTCGTGCCCGGGCCGCTACGGGCTTTAGTTTAGATTTGCGCAAGTTGTCAGCGGGTTTGTCACCGGCTGAGGCAATATTTGCCATTCGTGCCCCGTGGGGGCAGCAAGAGGCTTTGCGCGCTGCTATTCATGAGTTGCGTCAGGCTGGTGAGGTAGTGATTCAAATGTTGCCCGGTCAGGCCGAGCATAGTTTGGACGAGTTTGTGATCAATCGCGAGCTAAGGCTCGAGGGTGATCAATGGCAGCTTAGGGCAATTTGATTCTGCTTTGCAGCATCATTTGCATGGTGATAGTTTTTCAGGCCAGACAGTAACGGCCATCTCTATTTTGAAACGTGACATGAGTAAAAACATTGTGGTCATCGGCACCCAGTGGGGTGACGAAGGAAAAGGAAAAATCGTTGATTGGCTGGCAGAGTCAGCTCAAGGTGTAGTACGTTTCCAAGGCGGGCATAATGCTGGCCATACTCTTTGGATTAACGGCCAGAAAACCATTTTGCGATTGATTCCTTCGGGCATTATGCATGCCCACGTAACGTGCTATATCGGTAATGGCGTAGTGCTGGCACCGGACGCATTGTTAACGGAAATAGCTGAGCTGGAAGCTGTTGGCTTAGATGTACGCAGTCGCTTGCAGATTTCCCCCGCTTGTCCCCTGATTCTGCCATATCACGTCGCAGTGGATCAGGCGCGTGAGAAGCGCAAAGGTGAAGGGAAAATTGGTACCACAGGGCGTGGTATCGGGCCTGCTTACGAAGATAAAGTGGCTCGACGTGCCCTGCGCGTGCAAGACCTTTATGATCCTGCTATTTTTGATGAAAAATTGGCCGAAGCGCTGGATTATCACAACTTTGTTTTAACGCAATACCTGAATGCCGAGCCTGTTTCGGCAGAGCAGGTACGAGAGCAAGCGATGGAGTGGGCAGAGCAGTTACAGCCTATGGTCGCCGATGTGTCGCATGCGTTGTACGTGGCTAAAAAAGCGGGTCAAAAATTGTTATTCGAAGGGGCACAAGGCGCCTTACTCGACATAGATCATGGCACCTACCCCTTTGTGACCAGCAGTAATTGTTTGGCTGGTGCAGCCTCTGCGGGCGCCGGAGTAGGCCCCCAAGAGCTTGACTATGTTTTAGGTATTGCCAAGTCTTATACTACGCGTGTGGGGGCCGGCCCTTTCCCTACCGAATTGCTCGACGACACGGGTGTGCGCTTAGCGACGGTTGGTAAAGAGTTCGGTTCTGTCACCGGACGCCCCCGTCGTTGCGGCTGGTTTGATGCTGCAGCGATGAAGCGCTCTGTCATGATCAACGGTATTTCTGGTTTATGTGTGACTAAACTTGATGTGTTGGATGGCGTTGAGCACATCAAGATTGGCGTGGGTTACCGGTATAAAGGCGAGTTCTTGGATGTGTTGCCCTATGGCGCGCATGCCGTGGCCGAAGCCGAGCCAGTCTTGGAGGAAATGCCAGGTTGGACAGAATCCACCGTAGGTGTAACGGAATACGATAAGTTGCCTGTTAATGCGCGTCGCTACCTAGAGCGCATCGCGGAACTTTGTGAAGTGCCTATTGATATGGTTTCGACGGGGCCAGATCGCAACGAAACTATTGTTTTACGTGATCCCTTCACCAAATAGACGTTGTTTTAGGGATATAATTAAGCGCACCTCTTGTGCGACTAACGCAAAGCGGCCTAAGGGCCGCTTTGTCGTTTAGCAGCGCTGTGCCGTGCAGCGTTGCCAGTGGGCACGCTTTTTTGTTTTTTGTATCAGGAACATCTATGACTTTGCCCCCCAACACAGATAAAGACGAATGGGTTAGCTGGGAACAATACAATCGACTTATTGAGCAGTTGGCGTTGAATATTCATGCCTCAGGCTGGAAATTCGATAAAATTGTCTGTCTTGCTCGTGGCGGAATGCGTGTGGGCGACGTGATCTCGCGCATTTATGATGTTCCCTTAGGTATTTTGGCTACAAGCAGTTACCGCGAAGCGGCTGGTACTACTCAGGGTCAACTTGATATTGCACAGTACATCACCATCACTCGTGGTACGTTGGATGGAAATGTGCTGCTAGTCGATGACATGGTGGACACAGGTAATACGTTCATGCGTGTACGCGATCACCTTATCCAACAATTTCCCGCAATCACCGGTTTAAAGACGGCGGTATTGTGGTGGAAAGGCCACGCTAAAATCGAGCCGGATTACTACGTCTCCAAATTGCCTACAAACCCTTGGATACACCAGCCCTTTGAAGACTACGACAGTATCCGTCCTCATCAGTTGGAAGCCTGGGTACGTAAGGGCATAACGAATTCTTAATGAATGCCTCTTCTAGCTGTTCATCACCTGTGTTTTGAGCCTACGAGCTTTTTATGCTATGATCTATGGCTAGCCGTTTTATCTAACTAACACTTTAACTACAAGGCCAGGGAATACATGCCTATTGTTCGCCTGAAAGAAAATGAGCCTTTCGAGGTTGCATTGCGTCGCTTTAAGCGCACTATCGAAAAAACCGGTTTGTTGACCGAGTTGCGCTCGCGCGAATTCTACGAAAAACCTACAGCAGAGCGTAAGCGTAAGCACGCCGCGGCTGTAAAGCGTCACTATAAACGCATTCGTAGTCAGCAATTGCCTCCGCGCTTGTATTGATACCTGATTCTTATATTCAGGAGCTGCTAGCCCGTGTAGATATAGCCGATGTCGTCGGGCGCTATGTGCAGTTGCGTAAAGGCGGGGCCAACTTGCTTGGCCTGTGCCCTTTTCATAACGAAAAATCACCTTCGTTTACCGTTAGTCCCACTAAGCAGTTCTATCATTGCTTTGGATGTGGTGCACACGGCTCGGCCATTACATTTTTGATCGAGCATACTGGGGCTAGTTTTCCAGAGGCGGTGCGCAGTCTATCCTCTGCTGTGGGCATGACCGTGCCCGAGACAGAGCGCAGCCCCAAGCAGCGTATAGTAGACCAGCGCCGCAAGCAAGAGCGAGCCCGTCAGCAAAGTGTGCTTGATCAGGCGCAACAGTTTTATCTGCAACAGTTGCGCCAGTCACCTATGGCCCAAGACTATCTAAAGCGTCGCGGCCTAAGTGGCGAAATAGCAGCCCGTTTTGGGCTGGGTTGGACTGGCACCGAAAGGCGCGGTTTAGCCAAGATATTTAATGATTACGAAGATCATCAGCTGGTCGAGGCCGGATTGGTGGTCGAGGCAGATGATGGTCGTCGCTATGATCGTTTTCGTTCCAGAGTCATGTTCCCGATACGCAGTACCAAAGGGGAAATTATTGGCTTTGGCGGACGCCTAATTGAAAAAGGCGAGCCCAAGTACTTAAACTCACCTGAGACCTCTTTGTTTTCCAAAGGTCATGAGCTTTATGGCTTGTGGGAAGGGCGCCAAGGTATACGCGCGGAAGGTTTCGTTTTGGTGGTTGAGGGTTACATGGACGTGGTTGCTTTGGCGCAGCATGGTCTGTGTAACGCCGTAGCAACTCTAGGCACGGCAACCACACCGTTTCATATTAGTAAGCTTATGCGCGCTAGCGATAAGCTGGTATTTTGTTTTGACGGTGATAAAGCTGGTTTAAAGGCCGCTTGGCGTGCTTTGCAAACCTGTTTGCCTTTAGTGCGAGACGATGTCTCGATGCGCTTTTTGTTTTTGCCTGATGGGCATGATCCAGACTCGTATGTGGCCGAACATGGGGCGGATGTGTTCCGTGATTTGGCCGCCGAGGCAACGGCACTTTCCCGCTTTATGTTGGACGAGTTAGCCTCGCGTCATCGTATGCAAGAAGCAGAAGGGCGCGCTGCCTGCGTGCACGAGGCATTACCTTTGCTAGCAGCGTTGGCCGATACGACATTGCGAGTGCAAATTCACCATGAGTTTGCTCGCATGGTGCTGTTGACTCCCGACGAGTTAGCGCAGCGTTTGCTCAGTGTTATCCCCGAGCCCGTTACACGCCCCTCCGAGCCTGCTCAGGATGGCTTGGTTGACCGTCCCATGCCATCAGCCTTTGATGCGGGTGCGGCTTCCGATTTTCCCGGGGAACCGGTCTTTTACGATGATGAGTTTGCCTCGTTTGAGCCTGGCTTTGACTATGCCGGTGATGCTCCTTGGGAGCAGCACAATGGGCAGACGGCTCAACCAGAACGCCGTGCGTCGCGAAAAAGCGACAAGCTCCGCAAGAGTGCCCCGAGAGTTGGGGGAGCCCGTTCAGTTACGCCCATGGCGAAGCGACTACTGCGCTTGTTACTTGCCTATCCAGAGCTAGTTTCTGAGCTTGGCGATCAGCAACTTGAAATAGTGGCACAGAGTCCCCATCTAGAATTGGTGCAGGAACTTATCGCCTTAACCAGTGTTTCGTCAGCTCAGCATGCTGGAGCCTTACTGGAAGCGGCTGAGCCCGATTCTGATCTGGCAGTGGTGTTGCTTTCATTGAGCACAGAGCTGTTGAATGACGAAGAGTGGCCTGATCCGCAAGGGGAGTGGCGAGACGCTTTGCGCAAGATAGAGTTGACTGCAATCAAGACAGAACAAACTGCCTTGGTAGAGTCCGGTCTGAAAACGGAAGAGCAACGTCAGCGCTATCAAGAATTGACTCGACGAATGGCATTGTTAAATGCTGCTCATACACGGTAACTGAAGTAAAATATACGGTTTATGTTGTAATTTGATTTGGATGGTTTTTTCTAGTCGCTCCTTAGTTGAGTTGAACTAGAAACTTTCCCTGGGGGAAGATCGTCTGTAATGTAGTGATTTGTATAACACGAAGCTAATCTTAGCCCTCATGCCACAGAGCGAGGGATAGTTCTAATACAGTGATTCGTGTAGCAAGGCATTATTTACAGGGATTGCCGTTTTTCAAGTACAACTATTTCAGGTTCTAGCCTGCAATACTCGGTGACTACGTATTGGTACCACTTGGGTAATGTGCGTCTATGGAAGAAATTATGACTCAAACGACTGGTAAAACCTCAGCGACGGAAACTCGCTCCAGCTCTAAAACAATGGCTGCGACAACGGGTTCTTCGGCAACTAGCTCGGTCGAGCTAGATGGCTCATCAGAGGCTACCGCCGCATCTCCGGCTAAAAAGGCCGCTAAAAAAGCCGCGAAGAAGGCCGCAGTTAAAAAAACGGCGACCAGCAAAACGGCAGCAAAAAAAGCGCCGGCGAAAAAGGCTGCAGTGAAAGTTGTCGGCGGAGGGCGTCGTGGCCGTCCTGCTAAAAATGCAGGTGGCGAAGGAATAGACTTTGACGATGATGACGAGCTCAATGACGGCGAGGTCATTCCCGATCTCAAACCGGTTCCTAAACGCGGCGGTAAGCGTGCACGTGCCGAAAAAGACGTGTTTGGAGTCCGTGGTCAACTGACTCTTGAAGAGCAAGAGGCCCGTCGTAATCGTCTTAAAGCCCTGATTAAGTTAGGAAAAGATCGTGGTTATTTGACTTATAGTGAAATCAACGATCACCTACCTGACGACTTGGTGGACGTGGAAGCTATCGACGGCATCATTGGTACTTTCAGCGACATGGGGATTTCGGTCTATGATCAAGCCCCTGATGCCGATACGCTATTGATGAGCGACAATGCCACCATCGCTTCCAGTGATGATGATGTGGAAGATGAAGCGGAAGCAGCACTGACCACAGTAGACTCTGACTTCGGTCGTACCACAGATCCCGTGCGCATGTACATGCGTGAAATGGGGTCAGTTGAACTTCTAACGCGTGAAGGTGAGATTGAGATTGCCAAGCGTATTGAAGACGGCTTGAAACATATGGTCATGGCGATCGCCGCATGTCCTACCACAGTAAATGAAATTCTTGCCTATGTTGAGCGTGTCCGTGAGGGCACCATGCAGATCGACGAGGTGGTAGATGGTTTGGTGGACGACGAGGGTGAAGAGTACGCAGGGTCAGGCGTCACCCGAGAAGAAGAAGATGAAGGTCCAGCAGGCGGTATGAGCAGTTCGCAAATCGAGTACTTGCGCTCTAAATCACTGAAGAAATTCGATATTATCAACGAGTGGTTTGGGAAAATGCGTGCGGCTTTTGAGGCCGATGGCTATCGCAGCGAAGGTTATATGCAGGCCCAAGAAACTATTTTGAATGAGTTCATGGGCATACGCTTTACCGCGAAAATGGTAGAGAAGTTAGCAGAAACAATGCGCGAGCAAGTAACGGTGGTACGACAACACGAGCGCGAGATACTCAATATCTGTGTCGAACGTGCTGAAATGCCACGTGCTCATTTCATTAAAGTCTTCCCAGGCAATGAGACGAATTTGCAGTGGGTGATTGATGAAGTGAATGCAGGTCATGCCTACAGTGCCATCCTTGAGCGCCATATTCCTGCAGTGCAAGAGATCCAGCAAAAACTAATCGATTTGCAAGCCAGTGTGGTGTTGCCTTTGAAAGACCTGAAAGAGGTCAACAAACGCATGACAACGGGTGAAGCGAAGGCTCGTAAAGCGAAGCGTGAAATGACCGAGGCCAACTTGCGCTTGGTGATTTCTATTGCGAAGAAATACACCAACCGTGGCCTGCAGTTCTTGGATCTTATCCAAGAGGGCAATATAGGCTTGATGAAAGCGGTGGATAAGTTTGAATATCGCCGCGGTTATAAGTTCTCTACGTATGCAACGTGGTGGATACGTCAGGCCATTACTCGTTCTATCGCCGACCAGGCGCGTACCATTCGCATACCCGTGCACATGATTGAAACGATTAATAAAATGAATCGCATTAATCGTCAGATTTTGCAGGAAACAGGGGTAGAGCCTGATCCAGCAACACTGGCCCTGAAAATGGACTTGCCTGAAGACCGAGTGCGTAAGATTTTAAAAATTGCAAAAGAGCCTATCTCGATGGAAACGCCTATTGGTGACGATGATGACTCTCACTTGGGCGATTTTATCGAGGACAACAACACTGTCTCACCTTCGGACTTCGCTTTGCATGGGTCCATGCGTGATGTAGTGAAAGATGTCTTGGACTCCTTGACGCCCCGTGAAGCTAAAGTTTTGCGCATGCGTTTTGGGATTGAAATGAGTACCGATCAAACCTTGGAAGAGGTCGGTAAACAGTTTGATGTGACGCGTGAGCGTATTCGTCAGATTGAAGCGAAGGCATTACGTAAGTTGCGTCATCCTAGTCGTGCGGACAAGTTGAAGTCTTTCCTCGAAAGTCAGTAGTACGTCCCGCTAACGATAAAAGCCGCTTTTTGCTTTTCTTGGCAAAAAGCGGTTTTTTTATTCATTGCCATACTGTTTCATGCATAAGATAAAGAGTCCAATTTCATCTGCTAGACGTGTTAAGCAAGCGAGTTCTCAGCGAGTAGTCCGGCCACCGTCACGTTTGATTATGCTTAATAAACCTTATGATGTGCTCACGCAGTTTAGTGATGACCAAGGTCGCGCTACCTTGAAAGATTATGTTGCGCTACCCGATGTTTACCCCGCAGGTCGACTGGACAGAAACAGCGAAGGCTTGCTTTTACTTACCAATGATGGAGCCTTGCAAGCCCGTATAGCCGAGCCGCGCTACAAATTGCCAAAAACGTATTGGGTTCAAGTAGAGGGGACACCTCAGCATGAGCAGTTACAACAGTTGCGTCAAGGGGTTATGCTCAACGACGGCTTAACGGCGCCTGCATTGGTGGCTCAGCTTGAGGCACCTACAGTGTGGCATAGAGAGCCTCCTGTGCGGTATCGAGCAGCTATACCCACTCATTGGCTGAGCATTACCATTACCGAAGGTCGCAATCGACAAGTAAGACGGATGACGGCGGCAGTGGGCTTACCTACTCTGCGCCTAATAAGAACACGTATAGGCCCTTGGGAATTGCAAGACTTGCCTCCAGGTCAGTGGCGCGAGCTTGATCCAAGTCAGTTACCGTCAGTGGGTTTTTAGCTTAGTGTCGCTGCCTAAAGAGGCAGGCTTCAACGCAAGTTTCACGCTCGTATTCCTAGAATGACGTCTATCGGCTCACGCAGTGTGAGCTCATTTTTGTTAGAGCCGTCATGAGTCATTCTTTGCAGTTTTTACGTCGTAGTGCCGCCACCTATTTTCTTAGCCATATCGTGGGCGTCTCCATCTTATTACTGTGGTTAATGGGTTTGAGCCGAATCTATTTGCAAGATATAGGACCTAGTTGGCGGGTAGCTATAGAGCAGCGTATGCAAACCAGTTTGTCTCCCGAATTCATTCAGATCAGTACGTACTTATATATGGCCATAGTGTTGGCTAGCCTTTGCTACGCCATGTATAAAATGGGCGCCCTTACCCAGAAGCGAGTGCTGCACGTAGGCCAAGTGCGGCGGCGTATTGTGTTTTCTTTACTAGTGCTGGTGGTCGGTTGGTTTTTTATGTTTGAGTGGTTCGGTTCGGACCAAGGTAAAGCAGGCTGCTTATTATGCGAATACAGCTTACCTTTGCCTAATAATTGGGTGGTTCTAGCGGCTGGATTATTTAGTTTGTATTTTGCTGGTCATGTATTGTCGTTACCGAGTATTCAACGCTTGGGCCTGTGGCTGGGTACGCTGAGTGTACTCTTGATGAGCTTGCGCGTACTATTGTTGGGCGAAGGGGATCTTGCCAACTGTATAAGCGCTTTGATGATGGTGTGGTTGTGGTGCAGCATTATGTTTTACCCCTTGTGGTTAGCCTATGAGCGTGCGGATTATCGTCGACGAGGGCAGGGAGATATTCACCAGACCTGGGCGTTCTTGTCAGGCATACAGGTGCGTCGTCGCCGCACCTTTCGTAACTATGGTTTTTTGCTAATAGCAGTGGTTCCGTTCTTAGCCCCTGTGTGGCAACAGGGGTATTTGATTGAGTTAGTACGCAGCGTGGGCCTTGCTCTGATAGTGCTCGCGATAATAGGACGTTGTTGGTGTACCTTATATCTAGGCGGATACAAAGGGCAAAGTTTAATTTCGGCTGGACCTTACTCGATTAGTCGTAATCCTTTATATGTATTTTCGGTGATGGCTGCCGTGGGTATGGGAGCACAGTCTGGCAGTGCTTGTTTGGCCTTATTAATGGGTGGCATTGTATATGGTGTGTTTAGCAAGGTTATCGCCGAGGAAGAGTTATTGTTGCGTAAGATATTTGCTGATGAGTTTGATCACTATTGCGCGACAGTGCCGCGGTTTTGGCCTCGTTGGCAGCAGTGGCACAGCCCTGCTCAATTAATGGTTTGTTTGCCCGCGTTAACTAGTACTTTACGGGATGCGTTGCCCTATTTAGTGAGTGTGCCGTTGTTTATTGGCATACACTGGGCACAGACACAAGCTTATTTACCTGTCTTGTTACGTTTACCTTAATCAGGGTAGTAGCCATCATGTCAATGCGTATCTTGATCGTCGAAAATGATATGACTATCGCAGAAAATCTGTATACCTATCTTGAAATGAAGGGGTTCGAGCCTGATGCGGCATACGATGGCCATGGTGCTATTAGTTTGCTTGAGCAAGGCGGGATTGACGCCATGATTTTAGATTTGGGCTTGCCTGGCTTGGACGGTTATGGAGTATTACAGGTGATGCGTAAGCGTGAGCGTCTGGCTTTACCGGTATTAGTATTAACGGCAAGAAATCAGTTAGAAAGTAAGCTAACTGCGTTTGATTTAGGTGCGGATGATTATTTGGTGAAACCTTTTGCCCTAGCTGAAGTGGAGGCTAGATTACGAGTCTTACTTCGTCGCGGCCAAGGTCTGGAGCCCAGCTATGGGGTGCTGCGGTGGAATTGTTTAGAGTATGATTTGGATACGGCGCTGGTCAAGGTGGATGGACAGCTTTTGCATCTGAGTTTTAAAACACGACAAATTCTGGAGGCTTTGATGCGTCGCCCGGGGGCAGTGCTTAGTCGCAAAGCTTTAGAAAAAATAGTATGGCCAGAGGGGCCTCCTTCTGCTGAGGCTTTACGTAGCCAAATACATTTGCTGCGACGCGCTTTAAGTGATTCGGGAGCAGGAGAAATAGACACGTTGCCAGGTCTGGGCTGGAGGCTGGCAGTGCCCAATTAATATGCGTATTTTGTTCAAATGGCTCTATCCGCCGCGTCGTTCCATTCAACATCGAGTGGCGCGCGCGATGGCCTTACTGGTCACGTTACTGCTGTGCGTGTTTGGGCTATTGGCGTATATCGCGTTTGCGCATATGGAGGACGACTTAGTCAATGCGATGCTGCTCTCAGAGGCGCAGATGCGCCTGGTCGACGTAGATCAGCTCAGGCAAAATTATCATTATCAAGCTGAGCAGCTTGGTTCAGAGTTACAGGTGTGGTGGACGCCTGCAGGCCAGTCAAACGTTACACCGTCTTTTTTGCAGTCCTTATCACCAGGTTTGCACGAATGGCATGGCGATGGAATCACTGTCCATGCGCTTATCCAAGACACCCCCCAAGGGCGTTTAACGCTTTATTATGATGCCAGTCCTCACGAGCAGCGGGTACACCAGTTTGCCCGAGATATGTTGCTTTATGGTGGCGGAATATTGCTGTTAGTCTTTGTGGGTGCAGGGTTACTAGCTCGGCGCGCGGTGCAGCCCTTATTGGTGTTAACTCGCCATCTAGAAAGATGGGGTCCTGGCAAGGCTAATTTGCCAATCGCCCAAGACGATGAGGCGGGGCGTCTCGTGCACGCCTTTAATCGTATGCAAGATCAGGTGGATGGCCTACTCAGCCACGAAAGAGCTTTTGCAGCGAATTTGAGTCACGAGATCCGCACTTCCTTAGCGAGTTTACGCAGTGATGCTGAGCTTCTAGCTTTAAATGTACATGAAGAATCGGCTAGTAGACGCTTGGCTCGTATGCAAGGGCAAGTGGATGCAATTAGTCAAAGTTTGTCGGCTGCCGAGCAGGTACATAGTTTACGTCCTAGTGTTCAGGAAACGATAGTTTTAGCCGAGTTTCTGGAGCAAGTATGGGGGAGCGTAGCGCTAGAGGCGGAGCAACGTGGCGTACGTTTGTGTGAGTTGCCTAAGCAGGGGATTAGTCTTACCTTAGACTCCCAAGCGCTCTTCATGATTGTGAGGGTTTTGTTTCGCAATATATGTAAGCACGCTAGTGGTAGCGAGGTTCGCGTCTCTTGGCAATATGGTCATGTATTGGCGGTTCAAGATACAGGGCCAGGCATTGCATCCGAAGAGCAAGAGTTAATTTTCACACGAGGATTTAGCTGCGGGTATCAATTTTCCACCGAGGATACTGCCGCAGTGGTGCAACACGGCTTGGGTTTAGCTTTGGCACGTCAGGTTGCAGTGAGTCAAAACTGGGATCTACAGGTGCTAAGCAAGCATGCCGACATGCCCGTAGGCACCTGTTTTTTATTAGATGTACAGCCTTAAAAGCATTGTTTTATATTAAGCGTTGCGTTGATGTACACAGACGCCGGCGCTATAAGTAGCCTTAATTGCTCGGTCATCACCTAATATTGCAAATAAAAATAGCAACTCTTCTAACGAGTTGACCCCTTGCATACGACGTTCCATTAGGGGAGTGCAGGCAGGGTCCAGAATAATAAAGTCTGCTTCCTTACCACTTTCTAGGTTGCCTATTTGCGTGTCTAGTTCTAGTGCTCGGGCGGCCCCTAATGTGGCCAAGTAAAACATGGATAAAGCGCTTAAGTGGTAGCCTTTTAAACGTGCCACTTTGTGAGCCTCATTCATGGTGCGTAGCATAGAAAAGGAGGTACCACCGCCTACATCGGTGGCCAAGGTATGCATGACTTGATTATCTTGCATAGATTGAAAATCAAACAGACCGCTGGCAAGAAAGAGGTTGGATGTCGGGCAATGCGCTGCAACGCTGCCGGTGTCGTGCATGCGTAAACGATCGGTCTCGTCTAACCAGATGCTATGCCCGTATATGGAGCGGGGACGTAATAGACCATAGCTATCGTAGACGTCTAAGTAGCTACGGTTATTGGGAAAGAGCTCACTGACCCAAGCAATCTCGTCTTTGTTTTCTGCCACGTGAGTTTGCAAATAGACATCAGGGTAATGTTTGGCTAACTCGCCACAGGCGCCCAATTGCTCAGGGGTGGAGGTCGGGGCGAAGCGAGGCGTTAAGGCATAAGATTGACGGCCTTTTCCATGCCAGCGTTGAATTAAGGCTTCGGAGTCACGGGCGCCTGATTCTGCCGTGTCTTGTAGATACTCTGGGCAATTTCTGTCCATCATGACCTTGCCAGCGATCATACGCAAGTTGCGAGCATGGCTTTCATTGAATAAAGCATCAACTGAACTTACATGAACACTGCCGTAAACCGAAGCAGTGGTCGTGCCATTGCGCAGCAGTTCGTCAAGAAAAACCTTGCTTACTTCAGCGGCCAATTCGGGGTCGCTAAAGCGGCTTTCTGCCGGAAAGGTGTATGTTTCTAACCAAGGTAATAGGCCTTCAGCGGGCGAGGCAATAATATCGGTTTGCGGGTAATGAATATGGGTATCTATCAGGCCCGGCATAATGATATTGTTAGGCAGCAGTTGCAACAGGGCATCATGATGCAGCAAATGTTGGGTCTGATGATAATCACCGGCGGCCACAATCTGACCATTTTGAACGATCAGCAAGCCGTCTGTGTGGTGCCGTACGCAGTCGTGGGGATGGGTGACTGGATCATTAATAAAATAGATAAGTTGAGTACGCCAAGCGTATTGTTTGTTATCAGACATGGGTGAGTTGAGGTCCTTGTGAAAGTGTCTTGGCAGATTGCTTTTCTGTGGGTAGCAATTGTAATGCTTGTGCATGTTGCAAAATTTCAGCAGCAACAGCTACGGCAATCAAGGCGGGGGCCTTTCCCTCTATGCCTGGAATACCCATAGGGCAAACGAGAGCATCGAGTTGTTGCGGGCTACAACCTTGTTGTTGTAGACGCTTTAAAAAACGTGCTCGTTTGGTTAGTGAGCCAATAAGCCCAAGGTAGGCGGGTTGCGTATGGCGCAATATGTGCAGGCATAGATGCAGGTCGAGGTCATGATTGTGTGTCATGACAAGGAAGTAACTATTGGCTGGCGCTTGCTCAATAATCGCTTCAGGAATGTCTGTCGCCTCAAGCGTGACATTTTCTGGAGTGTGGGATGGAAACTGTTCGGCGCGTTCGTCTATCCAACAAACACGGCAGGGCAGGGTGCCTAAAATATGAATCAGGGCGTTACCTACGTGGCCAGCACCAAAAAGATAAATATGTAACGGGGCCGGTTGGAGTACGTCTTGCCAAATAAAGTTTTGTTCAGCTTGTATAAACGACGAGTGTGAGTGCGTAGCCGGTATGCAATAGCTATGACGGTGTTGTTGAGGGTAGAGCTCGACGTGACGTTGCACTGCTTGATGAAGAGTGTAGCTAGTCAACATATTCTCAAGCACGGGAATGTCGCTAGCGTCTAAGTACTCAAATAGTATTTCTACGGTTCCGCCGCAACATTGTCCTAGACTTGGGCCTAGTGCATAACGACGTACTAACCAATTGTACTCTGGCGCTTGCATGAGTAAGGCTTGCGCTTGTTCTGCTACTTCCCATTCCAGTCTGCCCCCGCCTATCGTTTGCCATTGTTTGGTTTTGCTCACCAGCATTCGCGCACCGATTTCACGTGGTGTCGATCCTAATGTGCGAATGACGGTGCATAACACCACGTGCTCGCCGTCATGTAAGTGTGCCAAAGCGGGAGTTAAGCACTTATGCATGGCTTGCCCTGCGGCGCAAAGCCGTAATTGCCATTAATACTGCTTCAGGTGTTGCGGGCGCATTGAGTTCGGGTTCGATACGCTCTACAGATAGGCTTGCAATAGCGTCCACAATGGCATTGAACACGCAAAATGCGAGCAATAAAGGAGGTTCACCTACCGCTTTGGACCGATGAATAGAGTCCATCCGATTGCGGTTTTTATATAAGGCCACATGGAACTGAGTAGGGCAGTCACTGACGGCGGGGATCTTATACGTAGAGGGGGCGTTTGTACTTAGTCGACCTTGGTCGGTCCAGACTAGTTCTTCAGTGGTTAGCCAACCCATACCTTGGATAAAAGCTCCTTCTACTTGGCCTAGATCTAAGTCTGGGTTAATGGATTGGCCCACATCATGCAGTAGGTCGGCGCGCAATAGTTTGTGCTCGCCTGTTAGGGTGTCCACCACGACTTCGGCTACCGCCGCACCATACGAAAAATAGAAGAACGGATGTCCTTTCATGCTTTGGGCATCCCAATGCAAGCCAGGGGTAGCGTAAAAACCGTCGGACCATAACTGAATCCGAGCTTGGTAAGCCATTTCCACTACCTCTGCAAAGCTAAAGGTTTGCTCACCCACCTGAACTTGTGCATTGGCAAAGACTTGCTGTTCTGGCGCGACGTGAAAGCGCTCACTGAGCATTTCTTGTAAGCGTGCCCGAATTTGTGCAGCAGCGTTTTGTGCCGCTTTACCGTTGAGGTCGGTACCCGTTGAGGCTGCCGTAGCAGAGGTGTTAGCCACTTTACTGGTATCAGTAGCGCTTACTTGTATGTGGCTTAAGGGCAGGCCGAGTTCGTGCGCCACCACTTGTGCCACCTTAGTATTTAAGCCTTGGCCCATTTCCGTACCACCGTGATTGACCAGTACGGTTCCATCGCGGTAAGTGTGAACGAGGGCGCCGGCTTGATTAAATGAGGGCATGTTGAAAGAGATGCCGAACTTAACCGGTGTAAGCGCTAGGCCTTTCTTTAAAATAGGGCTATGCCGATTAAAATCCTCAATCTGCGCTCTGCGCTCGCGGTATTGACTGCTTGCCTCTAGTTCGGCTACCAACTCATGAATCACGTTATCGCTGACCACCTGGTCATAGGGCGTGAGGTTTCTATCTTCGGTGCCGTAGAAGTTGATTTTACGCACATCCAAAGGGTCCAGCTTGAGATAGCGAGCAATGCGGTCGAGCACGACTTCCATGAGTAGTGCGCCCTGAGGGCCCCCGAAACCGCGGAAGGCGGTATTGGACTGCTGATTAGTACGTCCGCACAGAGCACGTAGATCGGCGTGCGCCAGGTAATAGGCGTTATCGAAATGGCAAATTGCACGGGTGGCGACAGGGCCGGAAAGGTCAGCGGAGTAGCCAGAGTTCAGGGTCATGTCTACGTCTGCGCCCAATAATCGACCTTGCTCATCAAAGGCAATGTCGTACTCGTAGTAAAAGCCATGACGTTTGCCAGTGATCATGAAGTCGTCTTCACGATCAAGACGCAACTTAACGGGGCGTTGCAGTTTCGAGGCAGCAATACTGCTTAGGCAGGCGTACAGAGCAGATTGTGATTCTTTACCACCGAAGCCACCGCCCATTCTGCGGCATTCAACAAGTACTTTATGTACACCAATGCCTAATGCGCGTGCCACTAAAGTCTGCATTTCACTGGGGTGTTGAGTGGAGCTCCAGACGTGTAGGGTGCCTTCGTTAGGGATGGCGTAGGCGATTTGCCCTTCCAAGTAAAACTGCTCTTGGCCGTTACACTCAAACTGTCCTTGTAGACGATGAGGGGCTTGTGCTAGGGCAGCCGCCGCATCACCTTGAACTAAACGCATGGGGGGCAGTACGGCAGTGTTTGCTTGTTTGGCTGCTCGTGGGCCAAGGATAGGCGGGAGAGGCTCGTACTCGATGCTTCCCAAGCGGGCTGCTCGACGCGCCTGTTCGTGACTTTGTGCAATAACCGCGAAAATGGGCTGCCCCATATAATGCACCATGCCGTCAGCCAAAATAGGGTCGTCCTTAAGAACCGGGCCGCAGTTGTTGTCGGCTGGTATGTCAGCGCAGGTGAGAACCGCGACTACTCCCTCGGCTTGGCGCACTGCGTCAAGATTCATCGCTAAGATACGTGCATGAGCGTGCGATGAGAGCCCCAGCGCTGCATGTAGGGTGCCTTGCCGCTCGGGTATGTCATCCGTGTAATGGGCCTGCCCCGTGACATGTAGGCGTGCAGATTCGTGCAGCGCGGTTATGCCTACTTGACGAAATGAGTTAGGCATGGAGGGTTGAGGACGGGTCGTGCTCATGCTTGCCCCTCTTGGTGAAATGATACGTTTTGCTTGGCAAGACTAAATACATTTAGCTGGTGGGCGGCCAGTGGTGCGTCTGGCCGCGTCTCCAAATAAAAGCGATACAGGAGGTTTTGTGCGCTCAGCAGGCGATAGGGGGCCGATGCGCGCATATCGCTTAAAGGTTGAAAGTCTTGTTCTAATGCTTGCATTCCAAATTGGGCAGTGGCTTCGTTCCAATGTTGACCTTGGAGAGTGGCTTCGCAGGCGTGCGCTCGTTTTGGCGTGGCAGCCATCCCGCCATACGCGACACGCGCCTGTTCGATATTACCTTGCGCATCGAGCTTGACGGCATAAGCGGCACAGACGGCAGAAATATCTTGGTCATGCCGTTTAGACAGCTTATAAGTGCGGAAACGCCAGTGCTCGCGGTCAAGCGGAATGAGCAGGCCTTGTACAAACTCGCCAACTTCTAGCGCTGTCTTTTGATAAGCGAGGTAATAGTCCTCTAGGGGCATTTGTCGTAGTCGTGCGCCTTGGCGTAATACGATTTGAGCACGTAGAGCAATGAGCCAAGGCATGGAGTCACCAATCGGGGAGCCATTGGCTACGTTACCGCCTAAGGTGCCGGCGTTACGGATAGGATAGGACGCAAAACGATGACGCAGTTCGTGTAGCTCTGGAAAGTACTCAAGCAATGCATCGTAGGCGTGATTAAGCAGTGCCGCTGCGCCAATGTATAGCTCAGATCCTTGTTGCTCGATGCGGTGCAGTTCAGCGACGCGTCCGGTATAAATTAAATGGGGCAGTTCGCGAAACTGACGCGTCACCCAAAGTCCTATATCGGTGCTGCCCGCAAGCAGACGTGCGGCGGGATAATCAGCACGTAGCTGGGCAAGCTCAGTGAGCGTTTGGGGGGCGTGGAAGGTTTGTCCTTGATACTCGTAAGCTAAGGGGCCCGCTGCTTGCAATGCCTTTAGTTGCTCCGTCACGGTGGTCTGGTCAAATTCAGTGCAAGGATATTGATGCATGCGTAAAGCAGCATCAATAAGGGGGCGATAGCCGGTACAACGACACAAATTTCCACTGAGCACATCATCTATTTCTTGACGTGTGGGTATAGTTGCTTGTGCTTGGTGACGCAGGTAAAGCCCCCATAAGGACATGAGGAATCCTGGAGTACAAAATCCACATTGTGCGCCATGCGCGTCCATCATGGCCTGTTGTACAGGATGCAGTGTACCGTCAGCCGCAGCCAGGTCTTCAACCGTGTATAGCGCTTTTCCGTCTAAGGTAGGGAGTAATTGAATACAGGAGTTGACGGCCCTTAGGGCAAGGTGACCGTGTTCGTCTAATTCCCCCAGCATGACGGTGCATGCACCGCAGTCCCCCTCGGCACAACCTTCTTTAGTTCCAGTGCAACGGACATCTTCGCGCAAATACTGCAAAATAGTGCGCGTGGTTGGGCTGTGCTGGACTTCTTGAGGCTGGCCGCGAAAAATAAAACGTATGGCTCTTTTTTTCATGGCATGACTCTTATGTTTTTGATCTATGATGAAGATAGCATTGCAGTGGCCAGAGTGTATTCACGGTGGGTGATGAGCATTATTCGCCCCAAACAGGGTAAATAGGCCAATTTGTATACTGCAATGTATAACATGACAAAAACAGCACGAAAACACATCGATATACATTTATTGCGTGTCCTACACACTTTGCTGCAATGCCAAAGTGTGTCTCGCACCGCGATTCGTCTGGATATGTCGCAACCGGCAGTAAGCAATGCTTTACGGCGGTTACGTGACATTACCCAGGATCCGATTTTATTACGCGCCAAGCATGGCATGGTGCCGACTGAGCGCGGGCAAGGCTTATTGGCTTATGCTGAGCAAGCGCTTCAAGCAATTAGCCAGATTGAGTCTGTGCCAAAAGAATTCGATGCTTTGCAGACGCAACGTATTTTTCATCTTGGAGCACCAGATTATTTAGATGCCACTTTTATTCCTGAAATTATAGAGCGCATGGTGCGTCTGGCCCCCGAGGCAAAACTCATCGTGCATCCTTTAGGGCCTGGTTATGACTATGAGCAGGCCTTAGAGTCGGGCCAGCTCGACGTGGTGATAGCTAACTGGCCCGCACCACCTGTGCGATTGCATAGGGGACGATTATTTGACGATGAAATTGTTTGTTTAGTGGGTAAGCAGCACCCCTTAGCTGAGCGGGGGATGAGCCTGCAACACTATGCTCAAGTGCAACACTTAGTGCCTTTTTTGCATGCCCAAGGCCAGCAAAGCATTATTGACCAAACGTTGGCTCAACATGGCATACATAGGCAAGGGCAAATTAGCGTACCGTATTTTGGCTTAGTGCCTTATATATTGATGCGTACGGATTTGGTCTTTACAACGGGGCGGCAGTTTGCCGAACATTATGCTCGCTTGATGCCGTTACGTGTATTGGCCCCTCCTCTTGTGTTTCCTAGTATGAGCTTTTATCAATTGTGGCATCCGCGTACGCATACTGCCGATGCCTGCATATGGTTTCGACGTTTAATCAGCAGCACCGCATCGGCTCTGCACAGAGATTAATTTTTTGGTGGAGTAAAAAAGTGAGTAAACAGGTAGACCTTAATTGCGATATGGGCGAGAGCTTCGGGGCTTGGCGTATGGGTCAAGATGAAGCCGTGATGGGGCTGGTTAGCTCGGCCAATATTGCCTGCGGTTTTCATGCGGGAGACCCTGGCACGATGAGGGAGACGGTGAGTTTGGCGTGTAAACACGGTGTCAATATTGGTGCGCATCCAGGCTTACCTGATTTAATGGGCTTTGGACGTAGGGAAATGCAGATTACTCCGCAACAGGCATACGATTTAATGGTGGTACAAATTGGTGCTTTGCAAGCAGTCGCTCGTAGTCAAGCAAGCCAGATACATCATGTTAAAGCGCACGGCGCCTTGTACAACATGGCTGCGCGCGATCTTAAGCTAGCGCGGGCTATCGCCCAAAGTGTGAAAGACGTCGATCCCAGCTTGCAGTTGTATGGCTTGGCAGGAAGTGCGCTTGTGGAGGCGGGCGCACAGGTGGGTGTTCGAGTGGTGCAAGAAGTTTTTGCCGATCGAGCTTACCAGCCCGATGGGGCTTTGGTTGGGCGTCAGCATGCTCAAGCAATGATAGAGTCCCGCGAAGCTGCCTTGGAGCAGGTGTTAAATATGGTGCTCGATAAACGAGTAAGGGCGATTGATGGCTCATGGCTGACCGTGCAGGCAGACACTATTTGTTTGCATGGCGATCAGCCAGGAGCGTTAGAGTTTGCGCAGTTCTTACACCAAGGCCTAACCCATGCAGGAGTTAGGATTTCCCCCCCTGCTCCGTAGCGCTATGCTTAGGAAGTTGTTTTAACGATTTTCCAGGGGGCGTGCGAGCGAGCTCTTCTAGCTCCCTTTCGCTCATACTGCGGTACATCTCCAGTGCCGCACCATACAGCTTTTTCACGGGCGCCTGACGACGCTTTGCTGCAAGGGCTGCACCGGCGGCTTTTTGCTGTGATTGCGATTGAGCAGGCATAGTCAACTCCCACTAAGAATGTATATCTTTGAGTGTCAAGGAATATGTCATTTAGTGCAGTGAGGAAGTTTATGTAAATGTTGCCAATCACGATATTGTCTATTGTAGCTAGTCTGTTTTCAGAGATTTTTTCTTTGGCGCCAACGATCTAGGTAATAGATTGCTAAGCCTAGAATTAGGCCCCAGAAGGCACTACCTATACCCAGTAAGCTCATGCCCGATGCCGTACATAAAAAGGTCACCATGGCGGCTTCTTGTTGGGCGCTTTCTGCCAAGGCGCTTTGAATACTGGTAGTGATAGTGCCCAACAGCGCTAAGCCAGCGATGGCGGCAATTAGTTCTTGAGGGAAGGCAATAAACAAAGCGACCACGCTAGCGCCAAAGATACCCGCTAAAAGATAAAAAACGCCGCCCCACATTGCTGCCTTATAACGTTGCTGTGGGTCCGGGTCTACCTCTGCACTCATGCATAAGGCAGCGGAAATTGCAGCTAGGTTGTAAGCAAAGCCGCCAAAGGGGGCCAGTAGCACACCGACTAAACCGGTCCAGCTAATAAGAGGGCTAGTGGGAATATGGTAGTTATGAGCTTGTAATACGGCTACGCCCGGTACATTTTGCGAGGTCATCGTCACAAGAAATAACGGCAGACCTATACCTAGCAGTGCAGTCCATGAAAATTCGGGCGCATCAAATACGGGCGTGGTAATTTGCCAACTAAGGCTTTCTGGATGCAGCAGACCTTGAGCAGCCGATAAAGCGATGCCGCTTAGTAGTGCTAAAGGAATGGCATAGCGGGGGAAGTAGCGCCGACCCAGCAGAAACACAAACAGCATGCCCAAGCATAGTAACCACTGGCTTTGAATGGAGCTAAATAGGTTCATGCCAAAACGCAGTAGTATTCCAGCGAGCATGGCTGCCGCTATGCTACGAGGCACATACGCCATAATTTTTTGAAATCCCCCGGTTAGGCCACACAGTAGTGTCAGCACAGAGGAAAATAAAAAAACACCATAGGCTTGGGGGATGCTGAGCCCTTCAAGGCTCACGGCCAGTAAGGCGGCACCTGGTGTAGACCAAGCGATTAAAACAGGAACCTTATAGCGCCACGACAGGCCAATGGATAACACGCCTAGGCCTAGGCCTAGGGCCCACATCCAAGAACTTATTTGTGCCTGAGTTGCACCTGCTAGTGCCGCTGCTTGAAAAATAATCGCTACTGAGCTCGTGTAGCCGACTAAAACAGCAATGAATCCGGCAGAAATATGAGACAACTGCAAGTGTGTAAATAGAGATTTCTTTTTGGCCTGTATAGTCACGACGTGGTTCACTCTGTGCGAAGATGCCACTGCGTGAAAGAGACGGAGTGACGTGTAGTAGTTATATGTACCTTAGCGTAAGCTGGCTAAAGGTAGCGGTAAAGCGTTAATCGTTAGCGTGTTCAGCACGCGCTCGTTGCTTGGTTGTATAACGGCGACGCGCCACGATAAGAGTGCGTACTTTGTCATATATCAAGTTGTAGATAAAGGTGTAGGGTAGGAAAAATAACACTAAACCTATATCCAATATCAAAGCTTGCCATAAACTGCTATTAATCCACCAGGCAACCACGGGTACAACCAGAACAATAAGACCCAGTTCAAAACTGCAAGCATGAATGAGGCGCACCATCATCGTGCGCTCAAAGCCCATACGTTGTTGCAAGCGGTCAAAAACCCAGTTGAAAATCATATTCCATAAGGTTGCCATGCCCGAAATAACTGCAGACAGGGCAGCCATGGAGCCGGCTGATTTTCCTGTAAGCCACATGGCTAAAGGAGTGGCAAACGCAATACCCAATATTTCAAATAACACAGCATGAAAAAGTCGTTCTTTGACGCTGCGTTGGTAAGCGGATAAGTGCGTGTTTTGGGTACTATTGACTGGTTGATCAAGGCTAGGGGTGTGGGAAGGGGGCATGATAGCAATAAGAAACAAATACAAGCGTTAGCGCAATGATAAAGGACTTGTGGTGCTTATGTGGCGGGCTAATAAAGAGCTGAACCCTTCATGCGTTTTAACGAGTAGGCATGGATAATCAAACCACCCAGAGCCAAGCAAGCACCTACCCAAGCGGTAGAGGTCCAGCCTAAGCCGGCGCTAATGGTCAGCCCACCTAGCCATGCACCCAAAGCGTTCGCAACGTTAAAGGCAGAGTGATTGAGTGCGGCAGCCAGTGTTTGAGCATCGCCGGCCACATCCATAAGGCGAGTCTGCAAAGCAGGGCCTAGAGCCACTATCATGCCTACTAACAGTAGGGTGAAGGAACCCAAATAAGCATGGTGCGCGCTCCAAAGGAAAAACAGCATGGTGACCATGGCGTACACGAGTAAACCACGTATGGTGAGCTCAAGGTTTTTATCAGCCAAACGGGAACCCAGTACGTTACCTAGGATAGTGCCCAAGCCGAACATAGCCAAAATAAGTGGGATGCGCACTTCGGGAACATGCGCCAGGTTCATCATCGTGGGCTTAATGTAGCTGAAGATGGAGAACATGCCGCCAAAACCAATAGCGCCTATGCCTAGGGTTAGCCAAACCTGGCTCCGCTTGAGGGCGGAGAGTTCACGCAAAGGGCTGGCTTTCGGGTTGCCTGGAGTATAGGCTAAGCCTAGTTGAAGCAACATCATGGCGAGCACCGCAAACCCACTTACTAGTACAAAAGCCCAACGCCAGCCCGCCCATTGGCCCAGGGCTGCGGCCAATGGAACGCCTACCAAGGTCGCTACGGATAGGCCTAGCATTACCATAGCCACAGCTTGCGTGCGCTTGTGGTAGGGGACTAAGTCCGCAGCTACCAGTGAAGCAACGCCGAAATACGTGCCGTGGGGCAAACCTGAGAAAAATCTAGCGCCCATGATGCCCGCATAGCTAGGCACTAGCGTACTGATGATATTGCCCAATGCATATGCAAACATTAAAACGAGTAACATGCGTTTGCGTGGCCAGCGAGCGCCCAGCACAGCCAGCACAGGAGCGCCAACCACTACCCCAAGTGCATAAGCACTGATTAAGTGACCTGCTGAAGGGATACTTATTTTTAAGTCTGTGGCAACATCAGGTAATAGCCCCATGATAACGAATTCGCCGGTGCCAATAGAGAAGCCACCCGTGGCTAGGGCGAATAGTGCCAGTGGCGCGGTCCAGGGAGAGCTGACTAAGGAAGGGGAACGGGAGGTAGCAGGGCTAGGCATGAAGACAACAACACAAAGAAGCCGGTTTTACGTACGGGCTAAAGGCAAAGCGTAGCAGATGTTAGCCTGGCTGTCGCCCCGTTAGTGGGGCCATTGTTTTAGCAAGCCATGGATCTAAGCAGTTCAAGACGGTTGCCATCATGGCGCAACGTTGTTGCACTAAGCCTCTTGGAGGCCTGTTAAGCTCAGGGCTACAGGCTTATCATGTCGGGAAGTTTTTAACATGTTGTATGACCCTTTTTTCTATTTCTGCGCGGTTCCTGCTATTTTGTTAATGGGCCTTTCTAAGGGAGGTTTTGGGGGTGGTCTCGGAGGTTTTAGCCTACCCTTATTATTGCTGGTTATGCCTCCATTACAAGCTGCGGCGATTATGTTGCCCTTGTTGTGTCTAGCTGATCTAACGGGGTTTAAAGCCTACTACGGTAAGTGGAGTTGGCGCATTCTACGGATTATTTTGCCTGGGGCCGTAGTGGGTACTTTGATAGGCTGGGTATTATTTGAGTATTTGCCGGCGGCGTTGATGTTAGTACTTATCGGTTTGATTTCCGCTGGCTACGCTCTTTATCAGTTATTCGGACTTAGTAAACGAACAGCAGAAAAAAGTCGTGGCAGCCAATGGCAGGGTTGGTTTTGGTCAGGGGTGTCAGGCGTCACCAGTTTTGTCGCCCATGCTGGGGGCCCCCCTTTGCAGATTTACATGCTGCCATTACGCTTACCCAAAGAGACGTTCATTGCGACCACCAATCTTTTTTTTCTGTTGGTCAATCTGATTAAGTTGGGGCCTTACTTCCTATTGGGGCAGTTCAGCAGCAGTAATTTGTGGCTGTGTGTGGTGTTAGCACCTTGCGTGCCGATTGGTGTATACAGTGGCATTTATTTGCAACGACGGGTAGATATCAACACCTTTTATATGCTGTTGCAGGTGTTTTTATTCTTAACAGGTAGTTTATTGATTTATCAAGGGTTACGCAGCCTTTGAGCATCAACTGGCCAGCGCCGTCGTTTTCTATTAAAGGGGTGGTATGAAAGTAGCTTTAGGACAGTTTGCCGTAGAGATAGAGTCTGAGAAAAATTTATTAACTTGCTTGGATTTGATGCAAAAAAGCCAACAAGCAGGGGCGGACTTACTTGTTTTACCAGAGGGTATTTGCTCGCGGAATATAGCCGACCCGGAACTCGTGTTGAAAGCTGCTCAAGCCATCGATGGCCCTTTCATTACCCGCCTGGCCGAGGCAACGGTTCACAATGCCCTAACAGTTGTGTTTTGTATGCATGTTCCCGTTCCTGATAAACACAACAAGGTTTGGAATGTGCAGGTGGTATTGGCGGGAGGGAAAGTGGCTGCAGCGTATAAGAAATTGCATTTGTATGACGCTTTTGCCACACGTGAGTCCGACTATGTAGAGCCCGGCTCAGACGTTCCACCATTGCTAACTATAGCCGGCTTTAAAGTAGGCTTAATGACCTGTTACGACTTGCGTTTTCCTGAGCTGGCACGACGTTTATGTAGCGATGGCGCAGAGGTATTGTTATGTCCTTCTGCTTGGCTTAAAGGGCCTTTGAAGGAACATCACTGGCACGTGTTAAATACTGCTAGAGCCTTAGAAAACACGGCTTATGTGGTGTCCGCAGGGGAGTGTGGCCCGCGCAATATTGGCATGAGCATGGTGGTTGATCCTTTGGGAGTAGTGGTGGCTCAAGCAGCAGAAAATCCGGCTTTATTATTTTGTGAGCTTGATAAGGCGAGGGTGGAGCACGCACGACGTGTACTTCCCGTGCTTCAAAACCGTCGGTTTATTCGTCCAGAATTACAAACCAAAAAAACAGCCTAAGCCAGCGTGGCTAGCTAGGGGGGCTTAAGCAAACGCCCCCTGATATATAAGGTTCCGGTTTTTAGGCCGGAATGCTCAGGCCCTTTTGTACCGCAGGGCGGGCTAGAAAACGTTCTAAAGTAGCAATCACTGTTGGATAGGCGTCTAGTCCAACGAGCTCACCTGCGGCATAAAAGTCACGCAAGGTGTTGACCCAAGGAAAAATGGCAATATCAGCGATGGTGTATTCATCGCCGAGCATCCATGTTTTGCCTTGCAGGTGGCGCTCAAGCACGCCGAGCAATCGTTTGGCTTCATTGACATAACGCTCTTTGGGCCGCGGGTCGTCAATTTCTTTGCCGGCAAATTTATGAAAAAAGCCTAGCTGGCCAAACATAGGCCCAATGCCACCCATTTGAAACATGATCCATTGCAAAGTTTCGTAGCGACGAGCTGGGTTTTGGGGTAATAAGCGCCCAGTTTTCTCGGCTAAGTAAATAAGTATCGCTCCGGACTCAAAGAGCGGCAAGGGCTGGTTGTCAGGGCCGTGAGGATCCAGTATGGCAGGAATTTTATTGTTAGCGCTGAGTGAAATGAACTCAGGGCTAAGCTGATCTTGTGTGCTGAAACTGACTGTATGGGCTTGGTACCGTAGACCGACTTCCTCCAGCATGATAGATACCTTAACGCCGTTGGGTGTAGGCAAGGAATACAGTTGTATTGCCTGGGTGTCAGTGGCAGGCCATTTGCGAGTAATGGGGAAAGCATCGAGTCCGGACATGCGCCACTCCTTAATAAAAAAATAGTGTAAGGAACATTCTCGCATAGCGGCGCGACACTGTCTTGGATGCACCCAGAACGAGCTACGTCGTGTTAACGGGAAAGAAAAGGCGGCGGGGCGACAGGCTCGACGGGGCGTTGAGGTTTGATAGAGTGCCCTAGGTTGTTTCCCATACGGTTACTTAAGGTGGCAGGAGTAGGCATGCCTAATCGGTTCGGCGCTTGCTCAATAATACTTTCAGAATTGCCTCCTCGGGGGCGCATCGCCTCTTGTTGTGCTTTTTCTTGTAGTTTTTCTTGCAGACATGCGTAAGACATCGTGCGCTGCCCATCTACCTCCACATCGACACAACTTGAACTTGCTTTAGGAGCTTGAGCGAGAGCTGTTGCGACGTTCATAAATAAAACTGGATAAAGTAATAGAACTGTCAATGATTTCATAAGGCGTTTTTTCTGCAAGAGGGTGAGAGATATTTTGAATGTTCGGGAGCTTTATTAACAGTATTGAAAAACTTTTCCAATAGCATGATTGGATATTTTACTGGTTTCGCAGCAACCAGTCTTCAAATGTAGGCTTGGTTTGAAGCAGTACGTACGGTTTTCTTAATGTCGGTGTGCATAGCATGCAAATTACTGAAAAATAAAGACAGTAGTATGACAACTGAATCGAATGTTCTGAATTGAGCTCAACGCATCCTTGGTTTTGGGATTAATACATGAGTAATCTAGTCAAACGCGTTTCGATGCAGGAATTAGATACGCGCTTATCAAAAATTGTAGACGAGGCGCGGGAGCGCCCCGTTGCCGTCACACGATATAACGCACCGTGGGTTTGGATAGTCGCCCATAACGTGTGGGTTGATATAGAAAAATTAAAAAATGTGGTACCTGAAGATCATCCAATGGCTGAGGTACGCCGCATAACGGACAACATCATTCAACAATATAATCGCGCTTTCGAAGAACCTGACGCCAGCATAGATAGTTATATGAACGGCGAGAGCATGTTCCGCTGCTTGTTGTTGCAGAGCTTATTTCCCATGAGCAATGAAGACAGAGTGTTCGAAGAGCTACGTTTCAATCTGTTGTATCGCTGGTTCATCGGTATAGAAACGTTCCGCGAACCTTTAGATGCGAGGCCTCGATTTATTAGTCGACTGAGAAATATAAAAAAAGATCCACTAGTGATTGGTTTGTTATTGAGATGTTTGGATGAAATAAAAAAATATCCAGTATTAAATGAAAAATTTCCAGTGGATCAGGAAAGGATAAATGAATGGAAGTCGTACTTATTGGAAAGTAAAGAGGTAAAAAAATAGTCACCTATTAAGTGACATTTTTTGAGAATATGTTTTTGCTGTTTGTTCGTTGTTTTAAAAAGAAAAAGCTCATGAGCTTTTTTAATAATGCGGACGTATTTCTTCTCTACCATAGCATCTTGTTTAGATCTGTTAGATCTGCTTTCATTTTTCTTGGCAACGGTGCCAAAACTGTTTTAGCTATCCTGCGAGCCCTTTCATGCAGCCATTTAACTGTATTAAGCATTATTTTTTGCCGCCTGCTAGTTTAGGTTCCATACTTGAGCCGCGGGCAGTGGTAGCCAGTGTGCTGCTTACCTTATCAGCGTGGTCTGCTCCAGCTCAGGCACAGCAAACGGTCACTATTAACGAATATATCGTGCGTGGAAACACGGTCCTAGACCAACGCTTGATAGAACAAGCTGTTTATCCCCATCTAGGCGAGGGGCGCACCCTAGATAACATCGAGCAGGCACGGGATGCCTTGCAGCAAGCCTATCAAGAAGCCGGTTATCAGTCTGTTTATGTGGATTTGCCTGAACAGCAGGTAGAGCACGGTATCGTAATCCTCCAAGTAACCGAGGCAAAAGTCGGTCGCTTACGTGTAGAAGGGGCGCAATACAATTCGCCATTGGCAATACGCGATGCAGTGCCGGCTTTGGCGGAAGGTCAGGTGCCAGACTTCGAACAGGCCCAAAGCCAATTGGCTGATTTGAATCGCGGTTCGCGCCAAGTGATGCCTTTGGTGCGCGAGGGTGCTTTGCCTGGCACTCTAGATGTAGACCTACGGGTAGAAGATAAAATGCCTTGGAATGGGTCCGTGGCATTTAACAATGACTACAGTGCTGATACCACTAAAACTCGTGCCATTGTTTCTTTAGGACACGATAACCTTTGGCAGTTAGGCCACTCCGCCTCCTTAACTTACTTTACCGCCCCCGAACGCAAGGGCGATGCTAGCGTTATTTCAGGCTCCTATACCTTACCCACCTCTAAACATTGGGATTTGCAGTTATCTGGCTATAACTCCAATAGTGACATAGCCACCATAGGGGGCACTAATGTGTTAGGTAAAGGTCACTCCTACGGAGCACGATTTACCTATAGCCCTGATTTCCAAGCGCCGTGGTTTCATAGTTTCTCAGCAGGGTTAGACTACAAACGATTCCGCGAAGAGCTACGTTTTGGTGGCGATAGTGATCAGGTTCCGTTGACCTATATCCCTCTTAACTTAGGTTACAACGGTTATCGCTACTCTGAGGGTTCGCAAAGTTCCGTTGCGGTCGATATCGTCGCCAGTCCGCGCAGTATGTTCGGCATAGGTAGTGACGATGAAGAGTTTGACTATAAGCGCTATCGCGCCGACCCAAGCTTTGCCTTACTCAAGCTAAATCTTAGCCATACCCAGAGCTTACCCCGCGATTGGCAGATGTACGCACGCCTAGGCGGGCAGTTGGCTTCTGGTCCTTTGGTCTCCAACGAGCAGTTTTCTGCAGGCGGAACAGGTACGGTTCGAGGTTATCTAGCTGCCGAGCGCTCAGGCGACGAGGGCTACAACAGCTCTATTGAATTACGCACCCCATCTCTATCCAAATGGTTAGGTAGCAACGTAAATGAATGGCGCTTTTATGCCTTCGCTGATGCGGCTCGTGTGCGTTTACTCGACCCCTTACCCGAGCAGGAACACGATTTTTCTTTAGCCAGCATAGGGCTGGGCACACGTATGCAAGTGTTGAATTGGTTATCTGCCAATTTTGACTGGGCATATCCCCTAAAAGACGGCGCTTATACCGAGCGTCACAAGCCACGGTTGCATTTCAGCGTCCGTGCCAGCTTCTAACTTAATTGATTTCATACCGAATTCGGAGCTTTCGAATCATGCAACGCTACATCATGCTCTTGCTGGTTTTTCTTGCCAGCCTTTTGCCGGCGGCCGCACAGGCCTGGTGGCAGCCCGACTGGGATTATCGCAAGCCCATCACTATAGATGCGTCGTCCGAAGGGGCTAACCTGTCTAGTTCTTTGGGTCGCACTCCTGTGCTCGTACGTCTGCACACTGGCAATTTTGTTTTCGATGGAGTCAATGAAAATGGCTCTGACCTGCGCTTTGTGCTGCAAGACGACAAAACCGTATTGAATCACCAAATTGAGATGTTCAACCCCTTGTTGGGTATTGCCATGATCTGGGTAGACGTTCCCGAGATTCTAGCGGCTGAGCAGCAGACAATCTGGATGTATTACGGCAACGCAGCCGCTCCACAGACCTCCAATGGGCAGATTAGTTTTGATCCTAATTACACGTTGGTTTACCACTTTAACGGTGCGGCGGATGCGCCACCACGAGACAGCACCGCCTATGCTAACCACGCTCAAACCCAACCCACCTCCTATATTGATGGTGTAGTGGGCCGTAGTGCGCAGTTTGGTGGGGAAGCCGCTTTAATGCTGCCTGCTAGTCCTTCTTTAGCTATGCCAGCGGGCGCACCGTTTACGGTCAGCACGTGGGTTCGCCCAGACCAGCTCATCGGTGAGCAATTGATTTTTGCTCGTCGGGAAGGGGCAGCCTCCTTTTTGCTCGGTTTAGATCAAGGTGTGCCATTTATCGAGGTTAATGAGCAACGTGCTCAAGCAGGGCAAGCTATCACACCTTCTCGTTGGGTTCACGTAGCGGCCAGCACTGACGGTGCTCAGGTGCAGTTGCTTATCGATGGCAACGTGGTGGCATCCTTAGCGGGTGGTTTGCCCGCCTTTAATGGTGTTACTGCTGTGGGGGGTGATGTACTCCGGGCTGCAGCGGTGGTGCCAGAAAGCGGTGCGAACGGGGATGCAGCTCAAGAGGCTCCTGCTCCGAAAAGCTACGCCAATTTTGTTGGCGCTATAGACGAACTACGTTTGTCTAAGGTGGCCCGTCCCGTTCCGGCTCTAGCTGTCGACGTTTTATCACAAGGTTCAGAGTCGCGCTTAGTGGTATATGGCGAGGATGAGCAGCAGTCAGGTTTTGGTTTTGGAGCCTTAGGCTACCTGCTCGGTGCTGTACCGCTAGATGCTTGGATTGTATTGGCTGTGTTAGCCATTATGTTGGTCCACTCCTGGGTCATCATGATTGAAAAAAGCCGTACGGCTACACGTTTGGAAAAAGGGAATGCAGTGTTCCGTGAGCGTTTTGCTCAATTAGGCACACAGCTAGAGGCATTGGCTGATGCTAAACCGGATGCCTCTACCCAGCAGGCTTTAGATAAAGCTCCTTTGTGGAAGTTGTATACCACAGCCATACACGAAGTGCGTAAGCGTAAAACCGAAACAGGCTCAACCGTACTCAGCCCAGCTGCTTTGGATTCTATCCGTGCAGCCATGGATAGTGTACGCACCTACGAAGCCCAGTCTTTGTCCTCACGTATGGGTGCTTTATCCAACGCGATCGCAGGCGGACCCTACATAGGTTTGTTCGGTACTGTCCTAGGAATTATGGTGGTGTTCTTGGGTACAGCGATGGCTGGCGACGTCAACATCAATGCCATTGCTCCCGGTATGGCAGCGGCCTTGTTGGCGACTGCAGCAGGGCTGTTTGTCGCGATACCTGCATTGTTTGGATACAACCGAATTTTAGGTAGAAACAAGGCGCTTGGTGCCGAGATGCGTGTGTTCATCGAAGAGTTCACCACCCGTTTAGCAGAAAGCTATGGTAGCGGTGCCGTGACTGAACAGCCGAAAAAAGTAAAAGACACAACATCTTTAGCACCAGGTTCAAACCTGCACGCTCAAGCACCTAGTATTCACCAATAAGGAGCCCAGCATGTCCCGATCCATGGTTGATGAAGATGAAGATGATGTGGTGGATGGTATCAATATTACGCCGTTAGTTGACGTATTAATGGTGGTCTTGGTGATGTTTATCTTGACGGCTACTGCTCAGGTGGCAGGCATACAAGTGAATTTACCTAAGGCCAGTTCCACCGTGTCACTTTCTATTTCGCAAACGAAGGCTATTTCGGTTAACGAGGCTGGGCAAGTGTTTTTAGATGCTTACCCCGTAACTTTACCCGAGCTAGAAGAACGCTTGCGTACCGAGAAAGCCTTGAGTCCTGATTTTCCCGTCATCGTTCGCGGTGATGCTGAAGTGCAGTATCACCGCGTAGTGGAAGTGCTGGATTTATTGCGTCGACTGGAACTGTCCCAAGTGGGATTGGTTACCGGCAAACCAACTTGATCATTTAAAGCAGTGAATCATGTCGTCAAACTCTCCTGATCCTTTCAAGAGCTCCTCTGACACCAAGGCCCCGAAAAAGGGCCTAGGCAAGAATGCGACTATTGTAGTGATAGTCGTGGTCATTGCGGTGCTGGGCTATGTGGTGTGGAAATGGGCCAATAGCATGGCGGGTATCAAGCGTGAGGCGCCCGCCATCAATGCCATTATTCCTTTGCCGCCGCCTCCGCCACCTCCACCTGAACCCGAAACACCTCCTGAGCCAGAAGAGCCGAAGGAAGAGGAGTTGGTAGAGCCCGAACCAGATCCTGAACCTACGCCCTTAGATGAGCCCACCCCTGTTGAGGATGACACGCCTCCTACGCCTACTGACAGCAGCACGGAAGCCATGCAAATGGATTCCGATGCACAGGCCGGATCGGATGCTTTCAATATTTCGGCAGGCTCAGGACGAGGCATGGCGGGCTCAGGGGGTGGCCGTGCTGGTAATGCTACTTACAGCCAGTACCTGGGTTATGCCTTGCAGAAAGTACTGCGCGATGACGAGCGGACTCGCATGTTGGCGTACCGCATGCGTATCAACCTGTGGCTTAGCGATAACGGCAACATTGATCGCGTTGAACTGGTTAATTCCAGTGGTGATGCCGAGATAGACCAAAAGGTGGTGGCTGCTTTGCGTGACGTCAAGCGTCTTGAAGAGCGCCCGCCACCCTCCTTAGATATGCCAGTGCGTATTGCTCTGAGTAGCCGTCGTCCTTCTTAAATAAATATCTTTACTCTGCTTAAACCTGGAGTTCCGTACAATGAAATATCAACCACATCGATTGAGCCTGGCTTTGGCTGCTTGCCTGATGTGCTCATCGGCCTTGGTTGCTGCTCAGCCTGTAGCCAGCGATAACGCCACAGCCAATTTGATTCGCCTGCTCGTTGAGCAAGGGGTACTGCAACCTGAACAAGCTGCCTCTTTATTAAAACAAGCCCAGGATGAAGCCTCTAGTGCGACCAAAGGTTCCGTCGCGCAACCAGGAGATGTGCGCGTCCCCTATATTCCTGTCACAGTACGTGATCAGATTCGTGAGGAGGTTAAGGCCGAAGTTATGGCTACCGCCAAACAAGAGAACTGGGCGGCTCCGAACACCTTCCCTGATTGGGTTTCTCGTATCACCGTAGATGGTGATGTGCGAGTACGCTGGGAAAATCGCGGCTTTAGCAGCAAAAATAGCCCCTACATTGTTGACGTGGCTAAGCTGAATCAGTCCAGTCCGTTCCTATTTGGTGTTTACGATGCGAATGGTAATCAAACAGGCAACGTCAGTGTGCCTTTGCTCAATACCCGTAAAGATCGTAATAATCAATACCGTTTCCGCGCTCGTATCGGCTTTACGGCCAATATTAGCGACCAGTGGTCGGCCGGTATACGCCTAGCTAGTGGCAGTAATAAAAGCCCAGTTTCTACCTCAGATAATTTTGGTGGCGGCTTTAGCAAAAAATCTTTTTGGTTAGATCAGGCCTATTTGCGATGGAGCCCTACCGACTGGGCACAACTTACGGCCGGTCGTGCAGACAATCCCTTTGTTAGCACCGATATTCTGTTCTCTAAGGACTTGAACTTAGATGGCTTCTCTGCAGCATTTAAACGTCCACTGAATAATACAGACATTACGTTGCGGAGCACCTTGGGCGCGTACTTGATCGACAATACTTACAACTCAGGCATGAGCAGCGTTGCTGACTCTGAAGGTGAAACGAAAACGAAGTGGTTATTAGGCGCTCAAGTGGGAGCTGACTGGAAAATTAACCACGAACAAACCTTAAGTGCCGACCTTGCATACTACACGTACCGTAACATTGCAGGCGTACTCTCTGAGCCTTGTGATTATTTAGACACTAGTTGCAGCACAGACTGGTCTAGCCCTAGCTTTATCCAAAAAGGGAATAGCTTATTCCTTATTCGTGATGTGATTCCGCCTATTTATCAAGCCGGTTCCACTTACCAAATGTTGGGCTTAGCTTCTCGCTTTAACCTTTTAGATCTAAACCTTGGGTGGAAAGGGCGTGTCGGTAACGGTTTAGGGTTACAAGTGTCGGGGAACTATATACGCAATTTGGCCTACAGCAAAAACAGTATTGAAGATCGCGTTCGTCACTCTGAGCTGGTGACAAACATTGAGAATGGCCACTTCCGTTCGGGGGGGAACGCATGGACCATACACACCGCTTTAGGAAAAGATTATCGCGTGCGTGATCGTGGCGACTGGCAGGTATTTGCTGGCTATAAGTACATACAGCCTGATGCAGTACCCGATGCGTATAACGACTCCACTTTCCACATGGGTGGTACTAACGCCAAAGGTTATTACTTAGGTGGCGCTTATGCCATAGAAAAAGATGTGGTGGCACAGTTACGCTGGATGAGCTCTCGTGAAATTTACGGTAGTCCATTGTCCATCAATATTATGCAACTCGAACTTAACGCGCGGTTCTGATATGAGACTTATACATCCCTTATCTAAACAGTCGTCCTTGTCCTTGTTGCTGGCAGCTGCATGTTTAGTCGGTGGTTCCGTAAATGCGCAAAGCATGGAAGAGCGACTGCGTGGCGAGCTGCGCACCACTACGCAACAATTGCAGCGCATTCAGTCCGAGCAGGCTCAACTCAATGCGGCTAAGCAGGGCGCTGAGGCACAGCGTGACGCTCTTCAGACTGAGGTGGCTGCATTGAAAAAAGCTCTGGCTACAGCGCAAGGGCGTTCGGATACCTTAATCGAGCAGCAGGAACAATTGCGCAACGAAGCCAATAGTCGCTTATCGGCTAGCCACCAGCAACTTACACAGGCACGTAGCGCTTACGACAGCCTTGCCGCTCAGGCACGTCAGTTTGAGGTACAAAGCCAAGTTTTGGCTAAAGACCTTAAGCAACGCGAGCACGAGTTAAGTGTTTGCTCTTTGAAAAACGAGCAACTGTATAGCGCAGGTCGTGAAATTTTAAATGCATACGAAAATTTTAGTACGGGCGATTTATTGGCCTTGCGTCAACCTTTTTCCAGCTCGGCTCGTGTTGCCTTTGATATGAAGGCGCAAGAGATGGGTGACGCTCTTTACGAGCAGAAGTTTGATCCTAGGGCTGTGCAACAGCCCCAGGTCACCCCTTGATGGCGACGAGCACCAGTCGTCTTCTTTAACTAGGACTTATATATATATGGACAAGACTTCCCTTATTAACAGCGTCAATACCGCACAGCTGACCGTTTTGCTTCAGGAAATGGGCTATCGGGTTACCGAAGCCAAGCAGGGGGATACGGTACATCTGTTGAGTGCCGCTCAGGGTATTGGCTTTACTGTTCGTCCCGGTAATCCGGGGCTGGAAGAGCAATCCTATCTGGACTTCACGTTTTCTTGTGTCATACGGGTGGAAGGTAACTTAGCCAGTAGTCTCATCAATCGTTGGAACGTGGAAAAGCGCTTTGCGCGCTTGGCCTTACAAGGTGAGTTCTTGACCTTGGAAATGGATTCCGTGGTAGCGGGTGGCGTGACGGAGTTAAACATACGCGCACAAATTGAACTTTGGGATCGTTTATTGCAAGAAATGATTCTTTTTCTGCGTGGTAATCCCGAAGCTGCTGTAGGGCAAACAGCCTCACAACCAGTGGAAAATACCTTAGCGGCAGTCGAAGACGATTTGGCTACTGAGGCGAACGAGGAAGAGGGCAAGGATCAGCAGTAAGCCCTTATTAGAAAAACAGGCTCGCCTTGGGGCTTGAGGTGAGCCTGTCATTTTGCTGTATATATTTAATCTGGACATATGATGACGCATCGTACATTTTGGACCCAAGGTATGCCACGTTTGGCTGTTGCGCTAAGCGTGCTCAGTCTAGTAGCCTGTAAAGATTCAAACAGTGCTTCCAGTGGGCCGTTGGCGGCAAGCCCAACCCTCGTTGCACAGGCGTCTGAGCCCGCTGCACAGCCTGCAAATCAGGCCAAGCAAGATGACCCCGTGATTGCCGCGCTGGGTGAGGCCAAGGTGCACAAATCTGAGCTCAACGCTCTTTTGTCGGCCTTATCACCTGATCAGCTTGAGCAGTTAAAATTAAATCGAAGTGGCCTAGAGCAATGGTTACGGGAGCGTTTAGCTGAAAAGGCTCTATACCAGCAGGCCCTCGCCCAGCGTTGGGACGAGCAGGCTCGTATTCGCCAAAGTCTAGAGCTTGCAAAACAACAGCTCGTTGTGCAAAGTTATTTGGCATCGGTTAGTCAGGCTCCAGAGTCTTATCCTAGTGATGCAGAAATTAAACAAGCATACGACAGCAATCAAGCTGCTTTGCAAGTACCAGCACAATACCGTGTCGAGCAACTGTTCTTTCCTCTCACTGGGCAGGCCGAGGTAGATGTGTCGATGAAGCGGATGCTCGATGAGGCCAGCCAACAAGCTAAGCAAGGTAAAAATGGCTTTTCAGCGATAGGCAAAGATCTGGAACAGCGTAGCCAAGGTATGGTGACTCGCACGGAGACTCCTTTGGTACCGTTAACGCAGCTCTTACCAGAAGTGCGGGTGGTGCTAGAGCGCTTGAAAAAAGGCCAGGTCTCAGATCCTGTGCGCTCCCAATCGGGTTGGCATCTTTTGCATGTACTCGAGGTTCAGGAATCACGCCCTGCCAGTTTCGAGGAGGTTCAGCCCGAGTTAAAACGATTATTGCGTCAGCAACGACAGCAGGAAATCGCCTTATCTTATTTGAATGGCATGCTGGATACGGGCACGGTAAGTATTAACGGTGCTGAGTTACGTCAGGTGTTGGGTGAACCCGCACAGCTCCCTGGTTCTGCCCAGGCCGCTACCGCCCAGCCTTGATAGTTATCGAGATCCGTCATGACAGAGCATATGTGGAAATCCGCCTTTCATAGTTTGAGTCAACAGTTAAGCAGTTGGGGGCTACGTACTAGGCAGCTAGGCTTAGGGGCAGCACTGTGTTTACCCTTCACTGTAGTGTGGGCGGATACGGCTGCTCCCCATTGGATTAATTACGCACAGCAGTTTAGTGCTCAGCTTGAGCAGTATGTGCATAACCAAGATAGCGACGTGGCTGAACGCTTAGCAACGTGGGCAATCGATCATAACGAGGCCCAGCTTGGGCCGGTACAGGCGCAGTTTTGGTTTACGCGCGATGGCTCGGTGCGTGAGTTAAGTGTTGAAAGCTTACAAAATGCTCAGGCGGATGCTGATTTATATCTGCTTTTACAGGGCATACAGGCTAGATTTGCGCCGCCTCCAGATATGCCCCAGCCTTTACGTGTACGTTTGCAGTGGTCTTATGACTAAAAAAATGGCACGTTTTTTGTAATGGGTTGTACTGCCAGCTACGCACGACGGTTTATCGCGATGAGCGTAAAGGATTGAGCAAATCGCGTAAACCGTTATGATCCAGCTCGTAGGCCAATGCAAGAAGCCGTCCTATTTCGCCTGCCGGAAAGCCCTGCCGCGCAAACCACTGCAAGTAATTACCCGGAAGATCAGCGAGTGCGCGACCTTTGTATTTCCCATAAGGCATGCGCAGTGTGAGCAGTTTTTCTAGGTCGGCGTTAGGATCAGAAAGAGTGTTAGTGGACATGTCTAGGGCAAACGTTTATACGGTGCGTAAGTGTTCCTGAAAGAACGCCAAGGTACTGCGCAGGGCTTCTTGATAGGCCAGTTCTTGATATTGAAAACGATGCGAGCAGCCAAAGCCATGGTCGGCCTCGGGGTAAACATGAATGCTGACAGCGGGTTGGCTTAAGCGTATAGCCGCGATAGCGTCGCTCGGGATAGAGTGGTCTAGCTCTCCAAAGTGCATTTGCACCGGCACGTTCGCTTGCAAGTCTTTGTTTTCAGCAATGCCACCACCATACCAGCACGAGGCTGCACTTAAGCCTTGTAGTTGGCAAGCCGATAACCAGCTAAGCGTTCCACCCCAGCAAAAACCTATCACTCCAACGGCCTGATGGCCTAAAGCCTCTATGGCTGACTGAATGTCCAGCAAGGCTTGTTCTTGGGTAATTTGCGCGCGTAGTTCTAGCCCTTTTTGTATGTCCTCGGCACTGTAGCCTAGTTCTACTTGGACTTGCGCTCGATCAAACAAGGCGGGTGCTATCACGTCATAGCCTTCTTGGGCAAAAAGCTCACATTGCTCTTTGATGTATTGATTCACACCAAAAATTTCCTGTAGCAACACCAGCCCTTTTTTAGCCCCAGGGTTATGGCAACGGTAGGCACTGAACTGATGATTGTCGCTGCTTTTTAATTGAACGAGCATGAGTGTCTCCTGAAATAACGGGAAAAGGTAGTGTACATACAGACCGTACAGCGGACCTTGCTGTAGTAGTGATACAGTTTAGCCTTATTCCTTAGATCCGTTTATAGAGCGTAACAGATGAACACAGTATTGCAGGATGAGATTTTCTGGTCGTTGGTAATGCCTTGGGCCTTGTTCATAGGTTTATTCGTCATTCCTCGTAAACCGCTTTGGTTCAGGCACTATGTATTTCCCGGAATTTTTATAGTAATGGGATTGATATTAGCGTTTACCTTGGCTAAAGGGATAGGCATCATGAGCCTGGTATTAGGTTTAGTAGCGTGGTGGGCGACCGGTGAAAGCAAAGGCCGCCCTTGTGCTCACGCAGGTAAAAGCCCGTAACGCGACAGCATATTGCGTTCTGCTATCGCTAGCCCTGTACTCATGCCTAAGCCTGTGTGCATGAGACTAATCCAGGTTTTTTCATCGGGCTTGAGTACAGAGTAAGGGCCTGGGCCTTTAGCTCCGTAGATACCCTGCCAACGCTCTATCACTTTAACTGGGCTTGCTAATACGGCTTGTGCCAGTTCAAGCAACATTTCATCTGTACGCTCTTGGTTAAACGGACTGGCTTGCGGCCCGTAGTCATGTGAGTCGCCAATAATCAAGTTGCCGTCGTGGCTGGGGCTGATCAACAGGTGTATGCCCCGCTCAAGTAGCTCAGGAGCTTGATTTTCTACTTGGCGACGTAGCTCTTGAGCGGCGGGTAAGTCGCTGAAAGCACCATAATGCAAACAGGATAAGCCAGTCAATAAGGGTCTGTCTAATGTTTGCCAAATAGGATTTTGAGCCCGTATTTTGAGCATTTGTAAACGGCTTACAGACAACGACAACTGCTCGAGTTGTTGCTTGTGTAAGCTAATATAATCGTGCCCCGGACAGATAAAAATAGTATCGGCTTTGAATGAGCCCGCTGTGCTTTCTAGTTCACCCTGTGCGGCAGCGTGTACATGCACGCCAGTTAGTACGTCCACACCTATGCTTTCCAGATGATAGGTAATCGCCGGTAAGGCAGCGCGAGAATACAGTTGTAAATCCTCTAAGCCTTGTAATGCTCCGTGGTGGTGTGCCAAACGCCCTGCGAACAGTTGTCCGACTTGTTGGGCTGTGAGCAACTCGCATTTCATCTGTAAAGAAGGGGCGCGTTCTACTACGTAGTTCTCTAGGGTTTGCATTTCTGCGTGATTACGCGCCAGAAATAAGGATCCCTGGTTGCGTACTTGAAAATTGGCCACTTGGGCTAAGCGTAGCCATAATTCGCGGCTTTCTCGTGCCAATTCCAACATGACGCCGGGTGCCTGACCTGTAATCAGCACTTGGCCAAAATTGCGAATACTGGCGCCTTGTGCTTGATGGCTGCGTTCTAGTAAGGCTACACGTAAACCTCGGCGGGCGGCAGCCCAGGCGTGTCCTACGCCTAGTATGCCGCCGCCTACGACTAATACATCGTAGTGCTTCATGGATTAGTTCTTTGCTTCAGATTTACCGTCGAAACGCTTTGTCCATTCGTCGACAATACGCTCTCGATTTTCTGCTGCCCAGACAAAGTCGTTGTTAATTAAACGAGTGTTTAGGTCAGCGGGTAAGTGCGGATTGGAGGTGGCGATGGCAGGAATGGCCAGAACAGCGAAGTTTGTTTTGTAAAGATGATTAGCTTCTTCGCTAGCCGAGAAATCTGCCAGTTTTTGTGCTGCCTCAAGATTTTTTGTGCCTTTCATAATGGCAGCGGCTTCGACTTCCCAACCTAAGCCTTCACTGGGGAAAACGAGTTCAAGAGGAGCCCCATCTTGTTTGAGTCGTGCACCGCGATAGTCGAAAGAGACGCCAATGGCGTATTCACCCGAAGCGGCTAAGTTACAAGGCTTGGAGCCTGAATGTGTATAGGCGCCTATATTTTGGTGTAGTTTGTCCATGAACTCCCAACCTTTGTCTTCACCAAAAAGTTGCAGCCATGCGCTCACGTCAAGAAAACCCGTTCCAGAGGAGGCGGGGTTAGGCATCACAATTTTGCCTGCATAGACAGGTTTCGTGAGGTCTTCCCAAGTGCTCGGGATAGGCAAATTGTGTTTCTTGGCTTCTATGGTGTTGACACATAGAGCGGCGGCGTAACCGTCCATGCCAACCCAAGCTGGCGGGTTGTTAGTATCACGCATTTTAGGGTCAATGCGCTCTAGGCCCTGGGGAGCATAAGGGGCCAACATGTCTTTGGCAGCCATGAGCCCTAGGGCTGAACCTGCCAGGCCCCAGATTGCATCAGCTTGTGGCTGATCTTTTTCAGCTAAGAGTTTCGCGGTAATGATGCCTGTAGAGTCGCGTACCCATTGAATGTTGATATCAGGGTGCTTTTTTTCAAAAGCTGCTTGGTAAGCCTTGATTTGATCGGCTTCTAGAGCTGTATAGACGGTTAACGTGGTGTTCGCATGCGCGGCACCTACGGTTGTGAAAAGGCTGGCGATGAGGGTATTGAGTAAGAGTCTGTTCATAAGTAACTCCGTTGGAGGTTGCGGGTAATAAGGGGTTTAAGGGCGTTCGCCCTGTTCCAGACGTGTTTGTATATCGCGTATGACGGGTGGTAGGTCGGCGACGCTATCAATCAGATAATGAGGCCGGGCAACTTCTAGTACTTGGCTTGCCTGTGCGCGTACTTGTGCAAGCTCGTTTTCATGTAAATCCTGGATGGCGTCCCAGCTCAGTCCGCATGCGTTTCCTGATAAAACTAGCCCTACGGTCCACATGCCGGCTGCGTGCCCCTCTTGTATGCCAGGAACCGTATCGTCAATTTTTACGCAGGCGGCTACGTGGCTAATGCTCAGTTGGCTTACGTTTTCTAATGCCATGGCAGGCCAAGGGCGGGCTCGGCTAACTTCGTCGGAACAAACGACTAAATCCAGTTCCAAGCCTTGAGCTTCGGCATGGGGGAGCAGTTCATTCATGACCGAGCGTGGGTAGCCAGTGCAAGAACCTAATTTCAGACCTTGTGAGCGTGCCCAGAGTAGCGACGTGCGGGCACCGGCTATAGCCTGTGAGTGATGGGCGACACGGGCTATTTGCAGTGGGAGGAACGCGGCATAAATGCTGTCAATGTCTTTAAGCAGAATAGAGCGCTGGTGTTGTTGGTAGAACTGTTCTTGTATCGGGGGCAGGTGTAGCAAATGTTGGATGTGATCCCATTTGCCTTTTCCCATCGCACTGCGAGCCTGCTTGAGGTTAAGTTCTAGGCCAAAATGAGCGAAGGCCTCAACGAGAATTTGAGTAGGAGCAAAAGAGCCGTAGTCTACTAATGTGCCTGCCCAATCAAAAATCAGGGCTTCCACTACGGCAGGGGTTGGCGCTTTTTTTGTGTAGCGATGAGGGGAGGGTGATCTTGGCATAAGTATGGGTAGGTGGTTTAACGAGGTTGAGGGGCACGCCAAGCTTGTGTACGACGTAAGCTGGCTTTGCTAAGTAGGTGTATCAGCACGCAGAACGTGCCAGAGCTGAGCATAATGAGTGTGCACATCGCGGCGGCAGGCCCAATTGAGCCCGCATCATCCATATTCAGTACGGCCACAGACGCTAAGACTGTTTTGGGGCTGTAAAGAAACACGACAGCGGATACTGTGGTCATAGCAGAAACAAATAAGTACCTTGCTACAGCCAGTAAAGCAGGCAGACACAGCGGTAAGGTGATGCGGGCAAGGGCATCGAAACGAGAGGCTCGCAATGAGGCTGAGGCTGCGTCTAGTTCGTGCGGGATAGCTCGTAGAGCGGTGGTGAAGGTAAGGTGAGCGCTGGTGTACAGGTGAACAATAGTACAAAGTACTAGCAAGCCCATGGAGCCATAGAGTCCGTTCAATGGATTGCTGGGAGCATTGAAAAAGAAAATGTAGCCTAGGCCTAGCACCAAGCCGGGGATAGCCATGGGTATTAGGGCAAGCATACGCAGAAACCCTTGTAATGCCTGAAAACTACGTATGGTGCTAGGGAGACGCTCAAGCAACCACGCGCCTAAAAAAATGAGGCCTGTGCCAGCCATAGCCGTGTAAAAACTCATGCTCAAACTATTGCGCCATGCAAGCCATCCACCGCCGTCCATATTGTCAAAGTCATAGGATTTAAGGCTCAAGCCTAGGTTGTAAGGCCAGAAGGTGATGAGTGAGGCCCATACCGCCATGCCTACAATAATTAAAATGGCTAAGCACAATAGTCCAGTAATGACAGTGAAGGACTGATCACGGCGGGCAAGAGGAAGGGGGCAATAAGCGTTGAGTTGCCCCTGCTTTTGATTTGCGTTACGCCGGCGTAAGTGCTGATCCAGAAGGAAAGTAAATACGGCAGGTATCAGCAGAAGCATTCCAATAGCAGCTCCTTTTGAGAACTGTAGTTGGCCTACGACGGCTTTGTAGGCTTCCATAGCAAGCACGTTATAGGAGCCACCCACCACCTTAGGAACACCAAAGTCGGTGACTGTTAGCGTGAAGACCAAGCAGGCAGCTGTAAAAATAGCATAGCGACTGGCCGGTAAGGTGACGGTGAGGAAGCGTCGTCGAGCATTTGCCCCCATTGCTCGTGCTGCGTCATACAAACGCGCATCAGCCAACGCTAAGCCGGTACTTAAAATCATAAGAGCATGGGGGAAAGTATAGAAAGACTCACCTAGTACGATGCCCCAAAAGCCATAAATACTGCCCTCTCCTAGTAGGCCACGTAGTAGACCTTGATTTCCGAAAAGATAAATGAGTGAAAGGCCTGGCATTAGGGATGGTGCAAGTAATGGTAGTAAGCCGATGCTGCGATAGAACGACGCACCGCGAAGGCAGCAGCGTTGCAGGGCAAAAGCGAAGGCATAGGCACTAGGAATGACGATTACTACCGTGCTTACGCCCACTAACAAGCTGCGGCCGACCATGGGCATAAACCCAGCGCTGGTTAAGATAGTAAAAAAAACACTGCCGCCACTTAGCTGACCTTGTTCGTTTTGCAGCGCACGCCAAAGTACGGCCAGCATGGGTAGCACTAAAAACAGCGTGAGTAACACCAACAGCAAGATGAATAGCGTACTAAGTAAGGCTTTATCCAGACTGGGCGCCCATGGGCGACGGCTTATCCCCTGATCGCCGTTTGATTTAAGCGTGAGCATACAGAGCCTCGGCAGGGAGCTGGATATGACAGCGCGGAGCAGCGTGAGCGTGAGTGAGTCTATCGCCCAGTTCGGCAGAAATAAGGGCTGTTAAGTTCAGTCCATTCATGCCATCGGGACGAAGATGGAGTCGATAATGTCGACCTAAAAAAACGCTGTCAGTGATATGAGCCAACAATAGATTTTCTGTGGCTATGTCTGGAGCACGTTCAAAAACACGGATGTTTTCAGGACGAATGAAAAGCTGACCTTGTGACTCAACAAGCGTTTGTTTGACCGCGAGGGATATCTGTTCCACTTGAGCTTGCTGGGCGTGTTGCTTGGTATAAGGCAGCCAATTGGCCTCGCCAATAAAACCCGCTACAAAAGCATTGGCGGGTTGTCGATAGAGTTCTTGCGGTGTGCCGTATTGGATCAGTTGACCTTGATGCATCACTGCAATTCTGTCAGCCATCACCATGGCCTCTTCTTGGTCGTGCGTCACCATCAGTGTAGTGATGGCCAGTTTGCGCTGTAGCAGTCGTAGCTCGTGTCGTAAGCGTTCGCGTACCTGAGCATCAAGCGCTGACATGGGTTCATCGAGTAAAAGCAACGAGGGTGATGGAGCCAGTGCCCGAGCCAGGGCTACACGTTGTTGTTGTCCACCAGATAGCTGTGCGGGGTATTTTTGATCGCTACCGGTTAGGCCCACTAGATCAAGCATCTCTGCTACTCGGCGCTGTACAGCGGTATTGAGTCTTTTTTTGGGGCTTAATCCATACGCAATATTCTGACTGACGGTCAAATTGGGAAACAGCGCATAGGATTGAAACAAAATACCGTAGTCGCGCTGTTGGGGGGGCAGTCGAGTAATGTCGCGGCCTGCCATGGTGATTTTGCCTGCATCGCTGTGCTCTAAACCCGCCAAGCAACGTAAGAGAGTAGTCTTGCCGCAGCCCGAGGGGCCCAGCAGACAAACCAGTTCGCCTGCTTTGATATCGAGTGACAATTGATTCAGCGCAGTGAAGTGACCAAACTGCTTGTGTAACGAATCGATGGAAATAAAGGTGGGGCTAGAAGCCATCCTGTTTACCTGATCTGAGTAGGGGATGGCTGGAAGTATGGCGCGTCAAGGTGGCGTGTTTATGACAGATGCTCTAATTCTTGTAATACACAGATTAGATAATTTGTCTTTTACTCTTTCTGCGGGATCTTTATGCTGGCTTTAGAACTTAAGTCTTTCCATGCTATTGCTTGTACTAACTCGATCACGCGAGCGGCTAAGGAATTAGGTATTAGCCAGCCAACAGTGACCTCTCATTTGCGTCAACTCGAAGCCAAGTATGGCATTGAGCTTTTTTATAGGCGTGGCAAGGGAGTGTACTTAAGCGAGGAGGGTGAGCACCTATTGCCGCAAGTGGAGGCCCTGTTGCGGCAGGCCGCTCAAGTGGACTTCCAACTGCGCGATTTACGCGATTTAAAGAAAGGTAAGCTTCGTATTGGTGCTACCGGACCTTATTACATCATGGGGGTTTTACAGCAGTTTGTGCGTACCTATCCCGGCGTTGAATTAACCTTAAGTATGGACAACTCACAGCGCGTATTGGCCTCACTAATGGATTATCAGCTTGATGTGATCGCCTCATCCTTTTTAGTTGAGGACGAGCGTATGCAACGTATTTTGTTGGCCAGTGACCCTTTAGTGGTGGTGGTACGTGCGGATCATCCTTTGGCGCATCAGCCGCGGGTCAGTACGGCAGAGCTAGTCAGCTATCCATTGCTGTTACGCGAGTCTGGGTCCATGACACGCGACTTGTGTTTAAAAGTATTTAAACGGGCAGGGCAGGCGCCCCACCGCGTACTAGAAATGGGCAGTCGTGAAGCCATAGGCTGGGCGATTGCCCGAGGTATGGGGGCGAGCTTGCTACCTTTACGTGAGGTGCCTCCCCATACCGAATTACGCACCATCCCCTTAGCTGATATATCTATGCACTCTTACGAATATGTCTATTGCTTAAAAGAGCGTGTACATGGTCATGCTATACACGCTTTTTTAGAGCTAGTGCAACACAGTGTGGTGCAGGATCCGCACTTATAAAGCGGCCAACGCTTGTTGGAATTGGGCGCGTGCACTTTGCCACGTTTCCCGCGCTTGTTGTAGCTCTTGGCGGGCAGCTAAGATCAGATCCTCTTGGCTAGCCAGTTGCTCGGTGAAGCGTTGACCTAAATTACTTTGTTCGCTGACAGCAGTTAGATTTTCACGGATACGCAGTTGTTCAGCGCTCGCCTCTTCAAGTTGAGTCTGAGCTTGCGTATACACAGCATGAGCTGCCTGCACCTTTGCGTGTAAACGCAGCAGTTCAGGTAGGGCTTTACTCAGCTCGTCGTTGAGTTTGGCTTGGCTCCAGGCTTGTAATGTGTTGTCGTCGATGTCATCTAGGCGTAGTGACTGCGCCTCGGTACGGCTAAAGGTAGCAAGCACCTGTTTAGTTGCACCCGCTGGTACTGGCACGCGTAATCGATAAGACTGTTGGGTAGTTTCTACCTTGGCATCGCTGCTAAATTCCCAACCCGAGCGGCGAGGTAGCTCAAGCACGACAACGCTTGCTTGATCTTGGGCGCCTTTGATATCGAAACGCAGGTCTATGCTTTGTTGCCAAGCTGTTTTGGCAACACCATCACTGACCTTAGTGTGTAAGATTTCGTGCCGTTCCTGCTGTTCTTGGCGGATGTGTATTTTATTATTTTGGGCAAAATAAATAAGTCGCGATTCACCAGTCGGTAGACCCGCCAACTCGGCATCACCAACATGGCCTGTTTGCGCATCAAACACGGTCATGATGCCAGGCGGTAGACTGCTATCGAGCGTGTTATTAAGGTAAATAGCCGCGGTTGGATGGCTGCTGCTTTGGCCTTGTCGATACACCGAGACACGTTCTGCTTGTAGGGAGCTATCAATGATTGGCACGGATACGGTTTGCCCTTGCGGAACCGTTACCGGATCAGCAATCGTAAATTGCACTTGAGTCTGACTTTCTTGGCTAAGCGCCGTTGCTAAGCTGGGTGCCTCATAGTTTCTAACGATACTTTTGCTACGTGCCGCCATGGCATTTTTTTGTCTTTCTTGATGCGCGGCGCCCGCTGCCATGGCAGGGGCAGGCGCCACGGCGGAGTCAAACATAACTTGTTGACGGTCGGCCTCGGGTGCTTCGCTGCTTCCTACGGCAATGGGTAAGTAGGGCCTATCGTGCCAATATTGCTGTAGTAGCGCTTGTTGAAATAAAACGGGCGCACCCGAGTTCAGGCTTAATTGGATTTGATTCCAGTCTTGTCCGGTGGTGTTCTCGAGTACAGCCCAAGCTTGTAAGCGGGTTTTTTCTTTTTCGATTAACAGTCTATAGGTGGTTTTCCACACTGGGGCAGCAATCAGGTAATTGAGCTCAACAACAGAGCCTTGAGGCTGCTCCAGGTTGACGTTTATAGCGCGTTGATTATCATTGGTTTGCTGTGCCAAGATAACGCTTGCTTGTTGTAGTTGGGCTTGAACTTTTGGGTCTAATACTTGCAAGCTGCTATCAGCGGCTAAGCGCAAGGTGTGCACTTCCCCTTCATTCACTAGCAATGACAACACCGTTTCAGATGTTTGTCCGTTATGTTGTGTTTCAACGCCTAATACCTTGCCTTCTAGGCTGCGCCCATTGGAGTTCGCGCGCACGCGTACACCGCGTAGATGTTCTGCTAAAGTGGCAATGGAGCTCAAGCTTTCAGCGTTAAAAGGCATCCCTGAAAAGCTGCTATCTAAGGGGGCCAGACCGGTGAGAGTGATGCTGCTAATTTGGTTTTTACCATCAGTGACCATCAATGTTTTCAGCACATCATTGACCTGATCAAGGGGTACGGTGAAGCTTAAAGGGCCTTTTTCAGGTAGATCAAGTTGGCGGACGATGTCAGCTAAACCGGCAGTAGAAAGTGTTACTTTACGAATGCTGTCTGCCCAGCTAGTTGGGTGAATCAGGCATAGACTAAGGGCAAGGCTTAAGTAAGTGGGTGAAAAGCGTAGCGGCTTACGTGCTGACATAACATCACTCCTAAAAGGGGAACGTCTCATTATCTCGTATTGGATCGTATTTAGCTCACTGGTGTGTAAGTAAATTTTGTGCCAAATTTTTCCCAGAGTGATAGTGCTCAGTAGACATCGAGTTTCGCGTGCTTCTCTGCTAGTATCCGGCATGGAATCTTTATAGTAGCGTTAGGAAACGATATGCGAGTCGTGTTCGACAGGGACCATGTTTTAGCTGCAGTGTTAGCCTTGTTGTGGGGGGGCGTTTTGCTTCGGCCTCTATGTTGGTGGGGGCTGGGTTTATTGCGTGAACTGGCGCAACACCAGCCTCAGCAGTTCGTCACACATAGTTATACCAGCAGAGTCATACTGGTCACCTTGCTATTTGTGTTGCTTCCCATAACAGGGTTGGTTTATGGGCTTGATTACCGTACTCTTGCTGCCGCTACCTTCTTAGTGGCAGTGCTTGTGCTGGCTTGGATCGATTCGGAAACCGGCTACTTGCCTGATGCCCTAACACAGCCTTTATTATGGTTGGGGTTACTGGTCAATGTGGGAGAGATGTACACTACCCTTGAAATGGCCGTGTTAGGGGCAGCATGTGCGTATGGTTTTCTTTGGTTGATCAATGCCGGTTTTATCTGGTTACGCAATAAACAGGGCATGGGGCATGGCGACTTTAAGTTATTAGCCGCACTAACCGCTTGGTTTGGGTTGGCTACCTTACCCACCTTACTGCTCCTTAGCTCGCTAGGAGCCTTATTATATGCAGCATTGATCTGGGCAATCGGCCGCTGGTATCAAGGTCGCTATTTACATTTTGGGCCTTACCTAGCAGCGGCAGGGGTATGCCAGCTATTTTTTCAGTTTTCTCCGTATCAGTAGCCTGTTTGCCGGTCTATAACGCCCTCTAGGGGAAGGCCTGCTTGCTGCGCATGTATGCGTTGCGCTATTTGCTGGATGGCTTTTGCAGCATGGGTGGGGCCTGAAATATGGGGAGTGATGCGAATTGCTGGATGGCTCCAAAAGGGATGTTCGCTTGGTAAGGGCTCAGTACGGAACACATCCAATATGGCGCCAGCCATATGCTGGCTGTCTAACGCTTGTAATAAGTCATTATCAACCACATGGTGGCCTCGACCAATATTAATGAGAGAGCTGCCGGGCTGTAATTGTGCCAGGTTCTCAGCATTCAAAATATTCGTGGTGTCGGGGGTTAATGGTAATACATTGATCAGAATTTTTGTCGATCGTAAAAACTCCTTTAACCCTGTTTGGCCATGGTGACATGTTATGCCTTCTGCTGTTTTGGCAGTGCGTGACCAAGTATGAACGGGATACCCCAAAGCATGGACGACGTCTGCTATCTGCTGGCCTACACGGCCAAACCCCATGATTCCAACGGGCCATTTCTCAAAGTACGGATAGTCAGCCGTTCCAGACCATACCTTTTGCTGTTGTAGGGCTGTGTATTGGTCTAGCCGACGGGTGATCTGGGCAATAGCATGCACTACATACTCAGTCATTTTCAACCCCATTTCGGCATCATCGAGGCGTACAACGGGTAGGTCGGCCGGTAAATATTTATTGTTAAGTAGTGCGTCGACCCCTGCCCCCATGTTGAATACGGCTTGTAGATCTTGCACTGAAGTAAAAAACTCTTCGGGGGGGAGCCAGACAATAGCGTAATCAGCACTAACTGTTTGATCGGGTTGCCAGAAAATTGCCTCAAACTCCACGCCTTCGGCCTTAAGCTGGGCCGCCCATTGATGGGCTTTATCTGGATTGGGGTAAAAAAAGACAATTTTCATCTGCATCACATTTTATTAAAGTTGGTTAAACAACAACGCCCACCGCGATGATAGCGGTGGGCGTTGTATAGGGTAACACTTAAATGGCGTTTGACTGCTCCATGTAGTTACGCCACACGCGCGGTAAAATACCGCCATGGCGCCAGTACTCTACGTCCTCTGTGGTGTCCAGTCGCACAGTGAGCGGAACCGTTAATTGACTGCCATCGGCTCGTGTAATGCGACATTGAACGGTTGAACGTACACCCACATCTTGAGCTAGATTCAAAATGTCCAAAGTTTCTGAGCCATCCAAGCCCAGCGTTTCCGCATTCGTGCCTTCCTTAAACTGCAGGGGCAACACACCCATGCCCACCAGGTTGGTACGGTGAATGCGTTCAAAACCCTCGGTAATCACTGCTTTTACACCTAGTAAGGCAGGGCCCTTAGCTGCTGAGTCGCGCGAGGAGCCGCAACCATAGTTCTTACCGGCAATGACGACCAAAGGCACATGGCGCTCTTGGTATTGTTGCGCAGCCTCAAAAATGCGCATCACTTCGCCGTCGGGCATGAGCTTTGTGACGCCGCCTTCCACGCCAGGGACAATTTTATTGCGCAAACGAATGTTGGCAAAGGTGGCTCGCTTGACGATTTCATGATTCGCGCGACGAGTGGTGTAGTTATTAAAGTCTTTTTGTGCCACTCCTTTAGACTGCAAAAAGTCAGCAGCAGGCGTGCCTAGGCTAATTGAGCCAGAAGGGGAGATATGGTCAGTAGTGATGGAGTCACCTAAAATTGCCAAGGGGCGCATACCGACCAGATCTGTGATTGGCGCAGGCGTTAAACGTAAACCATCAAAGTAGGGCGGTTTGCGTATGTACGTGCTGTCAGGTTCCCAAGGATAGTTACCATCACTTTCGCGTGCTAAGGCATCCCAAGGTTCACCACCATCATACAGTTCGCTGTAGCGGTCAATAAACAACTGACGATCATAGGCGCCTTCTATGGCTTGGTTAACCTCTTGGGTAGTGGGCCAAATATCTTTCAGGTAAATCGGATTACCGTCTGGGTCGGTGCCTAATGCATCTTGAGTGAGGTCTACACGCAAATTACCTGCTAGGGCATAGGCCACCACGAGGGCTGGCGAGGCTAAGTAAGCGGCACGGACGTTGGCGTGGATACGACCCTCAAAGTTACGGTTGCCCGATAACACGGCAGTGGCGATGAGTTTTTCAGACTCAATCGCTTCCACAATCTCGGCGGGTAATGGGCCAGAACCTCCGTTACAGGTCGTGCAACCAAAGCCGGCGATGTTAAAGCCTAAAATATCAAGGCTGTCTTGTAATCCGGCACGCTGCAATACATCAGCGGTAACTTGACTACCTGGCACTAAAGAGGTTTTAACCCATGGTTTGCTGCGTAAGCCTAATGCAGCGGCCTTTTTTGCTACTAGTCCAGCCGCCATCATATTGGCGGGATTGGCGGTATTAGTGCAAGAGGTGATGGCTGCGATCACGACATCGCCATCGCGCAGCATGATGTCAGTACCTTTGACGGGCACAGCACGTTCTGGATTGTATGTTTTACCTGAGATTTTCTCTACGTGAGCGGGGAAATCGTGGGAGGCTTGGTCTAATGGAAGATAGTCCTCTGGGTTACTTGGTCCAGCGATGCAAGGCTTGATCGTTGATAAATCGAGTGTAATGACAGTGTCGAAAGTCGGTGCAGGAGTATGCTCGTCACGCCAGAGTTTTTGCACTTTGCAATACTGTTCCACTAGGTCAATTTGTTCCTCGCTGCGACCTGTAGTGCGCATATAGTTTAGTGCGGCTTGGTCAATAGGGAAGAAAACTGCCGTAGCTCCGTACTCTGGAGCCATATTAGCAATCATGCCTCGGTCACCTAGTGACAGTTCATCAACGCTTTCACCAAAGAATTCGACAAACTGTCCGACTACGCCGAGTTCGCGCAGTTTTTGTGTAATGACTAATACTAAGTCAGTAGGGAGTACGCCATCTTGCAGTTTTCCTTTGAGCTCTATACCCACTACCGCCGGTAAAGCGATGGTGACAGGTAGGCCAACCATTACAGCTTCGGCTTCAATGCCGCCTACTCCCCAGCCTAAAATACCTAAACCGTTGACCATAGGAGTGTGGCTGTCGGTGCCGACGCAACTGTCTGGGTAAACCAGTGTTTGGTCCTGATCTTCTTTACTCCAAACCACTTGGCCAATGTTTTCAATATGCAGTTGGTGCATGATGCCTTTGCCTGGGGGAACCACTTTAACCCCGTCAAAGGCGCTAGCACACCAACGCAGGAAGGCAAAGCGCTCGCCGTTGCGCTGATATTCACGTGCTAAGTTGATGTCGGCCGCTTGCGGATTGGCCCAGCTATCGACTTGTAAAGAGTGGTCAATAATGACGTCGATAGGCACATGTGGGCGCACTAAAGAGGCGTTGCCGCCCGCATTTTGCACTCCCTCACGCATGGCCGCCATGTCGAGCAGCATCACGAGCCCCAAAATATCTTGCCCAAACACGCGCGCAGGATAAAAAGTGATGCCGTCGCCGACTCGACGTTGGAGTAAAGACTCTATCTCTGAACTGACATCACCGTCCCGTAAAGCTTGTTGGCGATAGAGGTTCTCTAGGAGTACGCGCAAAGAAAAGGGCAGCGTATCTATTTCTGGTACTTGGCTGATGGGCACATACTGTACGGTACGTGAGCCCAGTTGCAGGTCTTGCAAAGCGACGTGAGAGGTCATAGCAAACTCAAGTTAAGGGTTGGCCAAATTTCGGTGTAGGCTGAAAAAAAGGCTCAGGCAGGTTTATGTTCAAAGACAAAACAATTAGTTTGTATTTAGTTAGTATATAGTACAATAAATACCACTGGTATACACCAGCTATTTTCCGCTTTCAGGTTTACTGATGAAAAATGACTACAACTCTTTACACATCACTTTAGCGCATCGTTTGCTGGAGCATGTGCGCGCGGAAAACATGCAGGCTGGTCATCACATGACCGAGCAGTCGCTCGAAGAGGTATTGGGCGCTTCGCGTTCACCGATTCGCAGTGCGTTGTCCTATTTGCGCGATCATCAGGTTGTGGGGCCGCAGGAAGGTAGGCGTGGCTTGTATCTTTTGAAAAGTGCAGATGAGTTGGGCGAGTTTGATGAGCGCTTGAATATTAGCGTTGAAGAGCAAAATTATTTAACCTTAGCGCGGGAAAAAATGGCAGGTTTATTGCCTACCGTGTTGACGGAGAATGAGGTCATGCGCCGGTATGATCTGACGCGCGAACGCGCCCGGCGTATTCTGGCCCGTGCGGCGAACGAGGGTTGGATGGAGCAACGTGCCAGTAAAGGGTGGAGCTTTTTACCCATGATAGATGGTCCGCGTGCTTGCGAGGAAAGTTATGCATTACGCCAAGTGCTTGAGCCTGCGGCCATGCTGATGCCAGACTTTAGCATTGATAGCGAGGTGATTAATCGTGTGCGTAAACAGCAGCAGGCTTTAGCCGGTGGTGGCTATAAGCACGCTGGGTATGCCGAAATGTACAGCGCCAATGCCAATTTTCATGAGGCGATAGCCAGCCTTTCTGGGAACCGCTTTATTGTGCAAACCATTATTCGGCAAAATCAATTACGACGCTTGTTAGAGTATCAAGCATCGGTGGATAGGGAGCGCGTGCGGCGGCAGTGTCTTGAGCACATAGCGATTCTGGATTTACTGGAGCAAGGTGAACGGGAGCAGGCTGCCCAGTTATTGGCTCGGCATTTGGGTAATGCCAGTATTGAAAAAGTGGCTCAATTTAGCCGACTGGTCGACTAACCCAGTTGTCCTACGCGATTTTATTTTTATATACAGGTATACACCTGGGTCAGGAGAACTCTTTATGAAGCAAAAATCTATTCCTGCTGTCTTTATGCGTGGCGGCACCAGTAAAGCTCTAATGGTGCATAAGCGTGACTTGCCGGCTGATCAAGACGCGTGGGCAGATATTTTTACTGCTGCAATGGGGTCTCCAGACCCCTACGGGCGCCAATTAGATGGCATGGGGGGCGGTGTGTCTTCCTTGTCTAAGGTGTGCATTATTGGCCCCTCCAGCCATCCAGATGCGGATGTGGATTACACTTTTGCACAAGTGTCAGTGAAAGAGAAAAAAGTCGACTATCGTGGCAACTGCGGCAATATGAGCTCAGCGGTGGGGCCTTTTGCGGTGGATCAGGGCTTGGTAAAAGTGACTGGTGACACCGCTTGTGTACGTATTTTTAATACTAATACCCAAAAAATTATCCACAATACCTTTGCGGTTGAAGACGGCCAAGCTAGGTACGACGGTGACTTAAGCATTCCAGGGGTGGGCGGTACAGGCTCACCGATTCGTCTTGATTTTCTCTCTCCTGGTGGCGCAAGTACGGGCAAACTTCTGCCTACGGGTAATTTGGTAGACGTGCTCAATGTGCCCGGATTGGGTGAAATTGAAGTCTCGATGATTGATGCGGCTAATGCAGCGGTGTTTGTACGTGCTCAAGATGTAGGCATGACCGGACTAGAGCTGCCAGACTACCTAGAAAGCCACCCTGATATATTGGCACGCTTAGATGCTATCCGCGTACAGGCGTCGGTTGCCATGGGGATCGCACCCGATGTGGAAAGCGCCAAGCAAATAAAGATTGTGCCCTTTGTAGCCATCGTTTCACCGGTGGCGGATAATCCCACTTTATCGGGCGAAGTGGTGCCCGCCACGGAGATCGATTTGGTGGCGAGGGTGATTTCCAATGGGCAGCCGCATCGTGCACTACCATTGACTATTTCATTGTGTACCGCGGTAGCGGCGCGTATGACTGGGAGTTTGCCTGCTCAATGTTTGTCATCAACGGTAGAAGCCGAGGGGCCGCTGCGTTTAGGTATGCCTTCTGGCGTTTTAACGGTGGGTGCGCAAGTGGAGCAAAATGAAGGGCAATGGCAGGCCGTAGCGGGATCCTTCTATCGTACCGCCCGACGCTTATTTGACGGACAGGTCTGGTTCTCTGGCGACGCCTTGAAATAAAACAGAGGGTAGTAATGCAGGAGGCGATGCTGGCCGGCTGGCCACATCGCAGCCTTTCAGCTTTAGTAGTACAGAAATAATCGCTCACTATTCTTATTCTTGGTTATTCTTATGCTAATTAGCATGTGTTTATGCTGGCACAGAGAGTATAAGATTTAAGGGATAATCCGAAATGAGAGTGTCTGACTGCTTGTCAGGTTTCCGAACATGGCTATTTCGTGCCTTGTTTGGCCTGATGTTAATAAGTGCGAGTGTGCAGGCCCTAGAGTTATCCTTCGCTGAAAGTCAAACTCAGTTGGACCTTTCTAGGCAGTCCATACAGCAAATCCAAGAGCAGTTAAGTTCCCCTCTTACTGTTGACGATGTGGACTTGGCTAGTCTGCGCAATGAACTCATTGCCACCCACGAACGTATGCAGATCCTAGCCTTAAGCCTTGAGCCTGAGCTTAATGCCGTACAGGCTCGACTCAATGAGCTGGGCAAACAGGACGAGGAAGTAGCTGAGACTGATGCCTTGCGCGTGCAGCGGCAGCAGTTGCTAGGTACGCAAAGCCAGCTGGATGGACAGCTTAAGCAGGCCAAACTCCTGGCGATAGAGGCGACTCAACTACAGGATCAAGTTATACAGCGGCGCCGTTTTTTATTTCAGCAGCAGTTAGGCATGCGCACCCAACCCCTAGTCAGCGTCGGGTTCTGGGAGACAGTACAGCGCGATGTCCCCACAGACTGGCAAAAACTCAGTGCGGTGTTCCAAGAGATCAAGGCAAGTTTTAAAGAGGTTTCCAAATGGGCTTGGCTTGTCGCCCTTGGTGCCGCTGTGGTGCTGGTGGGGGGGCTGGTTTTTATCGCCATGCGCTTACCCTTTTTTGCCATTACGCATACCAAACCCTCACGCCTGCGGCGCTCTTTTCATGCGGTAGGCCTTATCGCGGTGTACACCCTCATTCCAGGCGTGTTATTTACGATTATTGATCAATTGTTGCGCTCTAATGTGGGGCTGTCGGACCAACTCAGTAAACTGATGGCCCAGTTAGTATGGGCGGCTTACTTAGCGGGCTTCGTATCAGGCCTAGGGCGTGTGCTTTTGGCTCCTAACAGGCCTAGCTGGCGTTTGCCTCCTATCCCGTCTAAGCTAGCTGAGCGTTTAAGCCCTTTGCCTTATATATTGGCGTTTTTGCTTGCTTTAGGATGGTTAAGTCAGCAAGTATTAATCTTAATTAATGCCAGCCTGAGCACGACTTTATTACTCAATAGCATCAATATTTTGTGTTTGAATGCACTGATTGGCTTTGTCGCCTGGACGCTAGGCCGTAGCGTTCAGCGTTCACGCCGTATCGACGCGGACCCAGGGGCGGAGTGGCTTCCCCCTTGGTTTATGACGGTGCCTATCGTCTTAATGATGGCTGTGACGAGTAGCTTCCTTGCTTTTTTCTTAGGCTATAACGCCCTAAGTGGCGTCATCGTGCAAGAAGTGCTTTGGTTGGTGTTAGTGGTTGGTAGCGCCTATGTGGTTTTAGCTCTGCTGACCGACATCGGCGATAGCCTGATGTTATGGGTGCGTGAGCGGTCGCAGGAGTATCACTGGCCAGTGTCGCAGTTTAGAACGCGCAGCCAGATCACTTTATTGCTAACCGGGGCAGTGCGTGTCTGGGTAGTAGTGATGGCGGCTACCCTAGTTTTTTTACCCTTTGGCGAGCACCCCGGTGATTGGGTGCATAAACGCTTAGGGTTTTTGCTTGAAGGCTTTAATGTAGGGCAGTTGTACATTAAACCTTCGGCGTTGTTATCGGCTTTATCGGTGTTGCTGCTTGGCGTGTTGGTAGTGCGCTTGTTACAGAAATGGTTGATGGAGCGTTTTTTGCCGGTTACCAGCCTGGACCCAGGTATGCGGGGTTCTACCGCTAATTTATTTAGCTATGTCGCTTATTTTTTCGTGTTTGCCGCAGTCTTGTCTTCCCTAGGGATAGGTTTAGACCGTATGGCCTGGATTATTTCCGCCTTGTCAGTAGGGATAGGTTTTGGCTTGCAAGCGGTGGTGCAAAACTTTGTGTCGGGTTTGATCCTCTTGGCCGAGCGACCCATAAAGGTGGGCGACTGGGTGAGTGTGAATGGAGCCGATGGTAATGTGCGGAAAATTAACGCCCGGGCAACAGAGATCGAGATGTTCGATCGATCTACCTTAATTGTTCCCAACTCTGAATTTATTACTAAGTCGGTCCGTAATGTCACCCTCAGCAATCCTTTGGGATTAGTGAAAATACAGCTGACCTTGCCCATTAGTACGGATGCAAAAAAAGTACGCGAAATTATGCTGACTGCCATGAGTGAGCAAGCAGAGGTGCTGGAGCAGCCTGCACCAGCAGTGTCTTTAGACGGGTTTGATGCCAATAGCGGTTTGGTGTTTGGGGCATCTTGCTACGTGGCAAGCCCACGTCAAGTCTCGAATGTGCGCAGCGCTATTTTATTTGAAACCCTAGACCGCTTTCGTCAGCAAGCGCTGGCTTTGCATCCCACACAAGTCATGTCTTTACAAGCAACAGAGCCTACGCTGAAGTCTTCCGTAGTCACCGCAGAAGTTCACGAGAAAAAATATGCTAAGTAGTCAGTCAAGTAGTATTTCACTTCGATTCAGCGGAAAGTGGAACGGGCTCACCCTCGCCTGTATCTGTTTTTGCTGGTTGCTGATTTTAATTAGCCCAGTGGCGGCGCAAAGTTATGATTGGGGCTTAGAACGTGATCTACTAGCACAATTGCAAAAAGCCCAAGATGACGTGCGACTGTTACAAAGACGCATTGAAAAAGAAGAGGTGACGCAGCGCATGGCTGATGTGCAGCGGGCTGATGATCAACTACAAGAGGGCTTAGAGTTGGCACGGCAGTCTATACGGCAACTGGATAGGCAAAATCAGATACTCTCTGCTCGCTTACAAGAAGTCGGTGAAGAGCCGCAGGGGCCCGAAGAGCACAATGCCATACGTCAAGAGCGCAAACAGTTACAGAAGTCTATGGCTACCTTGCAAGCGGAATTGCGCCTTGCGCGTTTGGTCCAAGTCGAAGCGACGCAAGTGCGGCAGTTATTGCAAGAAACTCGTCAGCGCTATGAAGGCGATAAACGCTGGCGAAGGGAGCCGTCATTGCTGTTTATGCAGTCATGGCCGGAACTGAGGAAGGCTTGGCCAAGCGATCTACTTGGTTTGAAAGCCTACTATCAAGAATGGGAGGCTACCTTAAAAGAGCATAGCTGGCGCACAAGTAAAGGTTCTTTATGGTTGCTTGTGGCGGTAGTGGTTGCAGGTTATTGGATGCTACGTCGGATGCCATCTTGGGCGGTTAGGTTTGTTCCAGGCAGTCGATTGCGTCGTTCGGCGTTGGCTTTGGCTAATTTGCTGGTATTTGGGACTGTCTTAACAGTCGTTTCGCGGCAAGGGGTGCTATTGCTGCTTGGGCGCCCCGAGTTATCTCTTGGGCAAATTGAACTCGTGGGCTTGGCGGTTATCGCAGGTACGTTTGGGGCGGTGGTCGTTGCCTCGTTACGCGCGGTGCTTTTACAGCCGCGCAGTAGTTGGCGCTTACTGCCTTTATCCGACTGTACGTATAAGCGTTTGCGGTTTTTCCCTTGGCTGTTCTTACTGCTGATCTATCTGGATATAGGGTCAGATTTGTTTGATAGCGCAGTCGACGTCTCGGCTATTTTCACCATTTCAGTGGAATCGGCTTGCGTTTTGTTATGGTTGTTAGTGTATGGCTATGGGTTCTGGGGCTTGCGTGCTGAGCGTCTGTGGCATTCCCCTGAGCCAGGACAGGCTATTTCGTGGATGCGTTGGCTCTATCGAGCCATGCTAGTGGCTTACTTCCTTGCTTGGGGAGCGTATCTAGGGGGGTGGATAGGCTTAGCTGACGACATTCTGACTCACTTTGTGGGGTGGGTGCTAGTGCTTGGGGTACTGGCCTACTTACTGGTTAGCTTGTTAGAGGATTTAGGCGACACTTTACTTGCTTATGTGCGATCTCGTGCTGTTAGTACAGATCCTGCAAGCCAAGAGCGAAGTCGCGTGCTAGGACAATGGATTATTGCTTTGTTCGCGATTGCTCGGGTCGTGGTTTTAGGCTTGTGCTTTTGGTTGATTAGTTCGGATTGGCTCGTGGCGCCTAAAGAGTTACTAGAGTCGGGTTTGGGAAGTGCCAGTGATGCCTTGCGTTTAAGCGCTGTGCAGTGGCGCCTTGACTTGTGGCTGCTGGCTCTCGCTGTGATGATACTGGGCGTGTTAGTGGTGAATCTACTGCGTAATTGGTTAATGCAGCGATTTATGCCAACCACCCGCTTGGAGCCGGGTCTGCAGCGGGGCATAGTGGGAACACTGACTTACACCTCTTATTTTGCGCTGTTAGTGGTCAGCCTGACCATGCTAGGGGTGCCTGTCAATGCGGTGACTTGGGTCTTTACAGCACTTAGCGTAGGCTTGGGTTTCGGCTTGCGTGGAATAGTACAAAACCTTGCATCGGGTCTAGTGTTGATGCTCGAGCGTCCATTTAAAGTCGGAGATTGGGTTGAGGTCGAGGGTGGGGAGGGGAATGTGCGTGAAGTACGCTTTCGTGCCACGTATGTAGAGCGTTTTGATAACTCATTATTAGTGGTGCCCAATGCTGAAATGGTGGGGCGTCCCGTGCGTAATTTAACCTGGCAGCCCGATATAGTAGGAGCAGTGGATATCAAGCTTTTATTACCTTTGGATGTGGATGCTGACCTAGTCATGCAGATCCTGCATGATGCCGTTGCCGAGCAACCCGAGGTATTGGCTGAACCCGCAGCACGTTTATTTTGTGATGGCGTGCAAGGAGATGGTTTGCTATTTGGGGGACGTTGTTTTATTAGTAATGTGCGTCACCAAAGAGCGATACGTAGTAGCTTGTTGCTAGGCATTTTACGGCGTTTTCGTAGCCACGGAATTAGCTTGCATCAGGCTCAACGACTAGTGACTCATTTTGATCCTGAGGCAACACTCAACGCGCCTTTACCTCAGGACATCTAAACAGACCATACACAATCTTTTTTATCTTACATTGTGTCTTTATCACTAGCATCTAGAATGGCCTGTAATTGCGCTTGCTTACGTGTTGCTTCGTAATATAAGGAGCGATAACGCAGTAAACGGTTGCCAGCCAGCATGAGTGCGGTAACGATAATGGTGAATACAGCCAGCAGCAAGGATGCAGAGGACGTATTGAGCATCACCACATCAAGCATTTCACTGTCGGTGCCCAGGAAGCGAGCCGACCACATGCCTAGGTAGTGTAAGCCTGCTATCGCTGTTCCCATCAGCAGCGCACTGAACATTATGCGGGCTTTTTGTGAGTGGTGGTGGGGGGCCGTTTTCAGGCGCACACTTAAGGACAAGGTGGCAAAAATAATGGCAAGCAGAATAGAGGCAAAAAACGTATAAGGCTCGTAGCGCAGGCTGGCTGTCATCCGCATGGCGCTCATACCACTGTAATGCATGACGGCTATGCCTAACGCAATAAGAAAACCACCTAGGAAAAGCTGTAAACGGCTGAGATTATGGCGCGATAATAATTGTAGAGCCACCCACGAAGCCCCCACACTAGGCAACATGGATAATAAGGTGATAGGGGGATCATAAATTACAGGGGTACAGAGCTCAAAGGCAAGCATGCCGATGAAATGCATACTCCAAATGCCGCCACCTAATGCGAGGGTGCCTGACAAGATGGCGATTTGCCGATGAACGGGGTTCTTTGCTATATGAGCTAGGTGGGCTGCTTGTAACGCCATGCCAGAGGTAAAAACAGCCATGACCAATGACAGGGCCACCAGCGTCACATCGTAGGTGTGATTGACGAATGGGCTGCTGTGCTCTGAGCTGAGGAAAAACTGATTTAATAGCGACATGGCCGATATTGCCTGTAACGGACGCAAGGTGGTAGCTTAGCAAGTAACGGCTGCTACCCTAAGGTGTAATAAAACTGCTCGCTACAGTAGGGTGCCTGTCAAGAACAGTGCAGCGACAGAGAAATAAATAACTAAACCAATAACATCCACTAACGTGGCCACTAAGGGGGCTGAGGCACTGGCGGGGTCAAAGCCTACGCGTTGCAATAAAAAGGGTAGCATAGAGCCTACGCACGACCCAAAGGTTACTATGCCCACCAAGGCAACCCAGATAGTGAACGCAATCAGCAGCGAGTATTCGCCGTAGTCAAATAGTCCCGCATGCTGCCAAACCTCGATACGTAAAAAGCCTACCGCGCCCAATAAAGTGCCTAAAATGAGACCAGTGGGTAGCTCGCGTAATAATACACGCCACCAGTCTTTAAGGTGTACTTCGCCTAACGCTAGGCCACGTATTAGCAGAGAGGTGGCTTGTGAACCAGAGTTCCCTCCTGAGCTCATAATGAGCGGAATAAACATGGCTAACACCACCGCTTTTTCGAGTTGGAATTCGTAGTACTGCATGGCGCTGGCAGTCAGCATTTCACCTAGAAACAGGGCCGCTAACCAGCCTCCGCGCTTGCGTATCATGAGCCAAAAGTTAACGTGTAAATAGGGCTTACCGATGTGCTCTGCTCCCCCAAAGCGGCTGATGTCTTCGGCGGCTTCTTCCATGAGTGTATCGATCACGTCATCGACCGTCACAATGCCGATAATAGTGTGCTCCTCGTCTACTACGGGTACGGCGAGGTAATCGTGTCTACGGATAATTTGTGCGACAGCTTCTTTGTCGGTCAGCGCCCGAACGACCACCGGCGACTCGCCCTTCCATAGGGCGATTAGCTCAGCATTAGGATCAGCGCAGACTAATTTACGTAGGGGCACGACAAACTGGAGTTGCTTCTGCTCATTGACTACATAAATAGCATAAACAGTTTCGCGCGTGCTTTCTACTTCGCGTATATGTTGCAACGTGCGTTCTACTGTCCAACCTATAGGGACTTGTAAGAACTCGGTGGTCATAATGCCCCCGGCTGTGTCGGCCGGGTAATGCATTAACCTAAGTACTGAGCTGCGAGTCGGTTGACTAAGATGCGATAAAATACGCTCTTGCTCTTTGTGGTTAAGGCTTTGAAGTAAGTCGGCAAGCCGGTCTTCGGCGAGCGTTTCTAGGGGCGCCCAGCGCTGGTGGTGGGCTAAGTCCAACAAGATATTTACCGCATGGTGTAGCTCAGGGAATTCGAGGGTAGCAACTAGGCTCTCATCATCCATTAGGCGGGCGGCGCTAATCGCTTGTTTGCTGTCTAGCTGATTCAATGCCACTACCAGATCGGCCGGGAGGGTTAGCTGATTAAGAAATGCGGGCTTGCCGTGATGGTTGAGCATATGTAGGAGACTCCGTTGAGCTTGAGGGTACTACAGGAAAAAGAACCACCAAGTATCGTTCTTAGGCAAGTGGCCTAGGTTTTCAATTGTACCCAAGCAGGCTTGTTTCCTCGACTGCTTGAGCGGTGCATTATTCGCCGGCGCTTCTCTTGATGGGCTTAAGGGGATTTGAGTCTGGCGCTACGGTTTATTCAGCAAGGGTGCTATAGTGGCACGCTTATGCGGTGGGTCAAGTCGCGGGCCCTAGTTAATACGTTTTAGTACAGAGAACACCATGAGCAAAAGCATCGTATTTGAGAAGGGAAATTATCGTTTCGTCCCTACCGGCGTTAGCCGTTATTCGGCTGGAGTAGCCGCCGAACCAGGCTATGAAATATGTCGAGTGGTATTTTCTGAGGTTCTACCTCTTAAAGAGGGGTTTGATTTAATTCAGGCCGTATTGGAAGCTGAGGAGCGTCCTCTGACCGCGTTGTGCGCGTGTGAGCTGCGTTCCCCAGAGCCGGCCAGTAATGCTGCCTTTGATCAGTTTAATGAGCTGTACAGCCAAACCTTACGGAGTTGGGGCCTAGAGAAGTCAGGTCATAACCCAGTGGCTCGCAGCAATGTATCGCCTGTATTGGATGCACCCGAAGAGCCAGGCCTGTATGCGTTTAGCTACACCGTTGAGTCTGATATGGAGTACGACACGTTTGTGGTAGCGGGCAGTTGCGAGGTGCCCGAGGGCCCTGGAGATTATCAAGAAAATATCGTTGCTTTTCAGGATGTCTCAGAGGCCGGTTTGTTAAAAAAAGCACAGTGGGTCTTAGGCGAGATGGAACGCCGTATGCAAATTTTAGGTTTTTCGTGGGCAGATTGTACCGCTACGCAAGTTTATACCCGGCATAATATTTACCCATTTTTAGCCAGCGAGTTGGGCCGCCGCGGATCAATAGCTAAAGGCTTAACCTGGAATTATGTACGACCGCCCGTAGTCGATCTGGAATACGAGATGGATTGTCGCCGGATTATGAATGAACGTATCTTGATGGTAGATGAGTGAGGCGCAAGCAAACATTAATTGATGTCTAGTGGAATAGTAACGGGGCCGTCATTGACCAGATGAACCTGCATATCTGCCGCAAATATGCCATGTTCGACCTTAGTTATGTGCCCACGAGCCTGCTCAATTAAATACTCAAACAGGGGTTTAGCCAACTCGGGCGGGGCTGCCCGGCTAAACCCTGGACGAGTGCCGCGGCGAGTGTCTGCAGCCAGCGTAAACTGGCTGACTAATAGTAGCTCGCCCTGAGCCTGCTTTATGTTCAGGTTCATCTTCCCTTCGGCATCGGCAAATATACGTAGTTTGCACAGTTTCTCTATGAGTAAATCTGCTGTAGCACGTTGGTCCGTGGGCTCAGCACATACCAGCACCAACATCCCTGCCTGTATACGCGCAATTTCTTTTTGATCGATGAGTACGTGCGCTTGAGTCACGCGTTGAATAAGAGCTTTCATGGCCGCTGAATAAACAATAGAAAAAAGTGGTGATGGGGCTGGATTACTTGATTTGGGGACTAGTGCACCGAACTCGAGAACAGATTAATCACTAGTACACCTGCCACAATGAGGCTGATGCCAATGATGGCAGGTAGATCAATTTTTTGCTTAAAAACGAGCCAGCCAATTAGACTAATCAGTACAATACCTATGCCGCTCCATAGCGCATAAGCAATTCCAACCGCCATTGAGCGTAATGTCAGGGACAAAAAGTAGAAGGCTACGCCATAGCAAAATAACGATCCCACAGAGGGATATAAGCGGGTGAACTGTTGTGATTGTTGTAAAAGCGTAGTGCCTATGATTTCAAAGGCTATGGCACAAAAAAGATGCAGATAGCTTAATGTGTTAGAGCTCATGGTGTGAACAGCACGGTAAAAGTTACGTCAAACGTTTATCTAAATACACAATAAACGTGGCCAAAAGTTGCGGGAAAAAGTAGGTCCAAACCGCGTAGGCCACGAAGTACAGGACGGCAGAAAAAAACGTGGTGTTATACCATGACACAAAAAAGCCAATAACCGACAGCCCAAAGCAGAGCATCATGCACGTCACGAGCAGCAGGCCATTTGCGCCGGAAATTTTACGATCTAGGAACTCTCGCCAAGCAGCCAGTATTGGCAAGACGATGAGTAAGGTAATAATAATTTTCTGTATGATCAGCATGTAGGCCTAGTAAGAGACAAACTGGAGCAATGGCTGTTGGACCTAGTATAAATTGAGGCGGCTTCAGTCGCTAAACCTTCGTATCAGGCTCAGGAAATTGTCCGTCTACGTACCACCAACGTTGCTGCTCAAACACAAAACGACTGATTTCATGTAGTCGGTGAGCCTGTCCGTGCAAACGGCTTCGCGCCACAAACTCTACATTTGCTTCGTTTGCGCTGATGACGCGATATTGTCGTATGCTTAACCCAAGCCACTTTAGTTGGGGCGGATTGACACTGATATCCGTCGGGCAGGTGCTAGGGTGCCACGTGGCCCGTATATAATCGACCAGATCTAACACATACGCGCTGTAGCGTGAGCGCATGAGTAGCTCAGCATTTGGTGGTATTTTCCCTTGATGCCAAGGTAGACAGCAGTGGGCGTACTGTTTTTTTGAACCACATGGGCATGCTTGATGACTATGATGTTTCACAACGGGGCTACGGTAGATTGAGGCTTTTATTCACAAGCTTGGGCGTGCTCAACAATGAGTTGTATCGATACCTGACCATTCCATTCGTTTTGGTCTAAACGATAAGCGACTTCGACCTGTTCGGGTAGCAGTACGTTATGGTTGAACCAGATTGCCTCATAATGCATCCCTTGACGCTCTAAGCTTAGTTTTAAATGTTTGTTTTTGAGTAACCGCTGTTGACGGATAGTAAAGTTGTCGCGAAAAACCGGAGCTGGAAACCCCGCGCCCCATACTTGCTGCTTTAATAAGCCAGCGACATGTAGGGTGGCAAATTCAGGCTCTAACGATCCATCAGTGTCGATAATAGGGTCGAATTGGTAGCGTCCAGTTAGCTCTTGTACAGCCTCTTCAAAAGCTTGCACGAAGACATCATAGTTGTCTTCCTCTAGGCTTAAACCAGCCGCCATTGCATGACCGCCAAACTTCAAAATTAAACCAGGGTAGCGCTTAGAGACTAGGTCTAAGGCGTCTCGCAGGTGCACATCAGGAATCGAGCGGCCAGAGCCTTTTATCTCCCCAGACTCAGCCTGAGCAAAGGCTAGGCTAGGGCGCCAGTACTTTTCTTTCAAGCGCGAAGCGACTAAACCTACGACTCCTTGATGCCAATCAGGATGGTAAACGCAGACCGTCGCGCTGGTATCCGGTAAAACTTGCTCAACGATTTGTTGTGCTTCGGCATGCATGGTGCTTTCTATGGCACGGCGATCTTGGTTCATCTCATCAAGCTCTTGCGCCAACTGCAGAGCCTGCTGCTCGTCATCGGTGAGCAAACAGCGTATGCCAAGCGACATATCAGCCAAACGTCCGGCCGCATTAATACGTGGTCCTAGCGCAAAGCCAAGATCGAAGGCATTGGCTTGGCGCGGATCGCGGCCGGCTACTTGAAAGAGGGCTCGAATGCCGCAATGGATCTGCCCCCTACGCATGCGCTCTAAGCCTTGAGTGACCAATAGACGGTTGTTGCTATCCAAGCTGACGACATCAGCCACTGTTCCCAATGCAACGAGGTCGGCTAAGGCATCTAAGCGTGGGCCGCCATTGCTAGGGTATACGCCACGTAGGCGTAATTCGGCACGTAGCGCAAGCATTAAGTAAAAAATGACTCCCACGCCGGCCAAGTTCTTCGAGGGAAAGCTGCAATCGGGGTGATTGGGGTTCACGATCGCCAAGGCGTCGGGTAGCTCATCGCCGGGTAAGTGGTGGTCGGTAATCAGTACTTGCATACCCACCGCATTAGCCGCTTCAACTCCTTCAATACTGGCGATGCCGTTATCCACGGTAATCAGTAAATCGGGTTTGCCGGCAGTATGTTGGAGCGCCAGTTCGACCACTGCGGGTGAAAGGCCATAGCCCGTCTCAAAGCGATTAGGCACTAGAAAGTCGACAATGGCTCCCATGCTGCGTAACGCTCGTACACCCACTGCACAAGCCGTCGCCCCGTCACAGTCGTAGTCAGCAATAATGAGCATACGCTGTTTGTTGGCGATGGCATTGGCCAAGTGTTGCGCTGCTTCGGCAACTTGCGAAAGCTGTTTGGGTGGAATTAAGTTCGCCCAACTGATATGCATTTCTAACGCGCTAGTGACACCCCGTGCGGCTAAAAGCCTAGCCATTAAGGGGTGTATGCCGTCAGCTTCTAGTTCTGCGCTTTTTGCCGGTACTGCCGAGCGGTTATTCAGGATAGGGGTGACCACCAGCGACTCCAAGGTTGAGGTTTGGAAAATAAACGTAAGGGCCAAGGCTTTGCTTGGGGGAGTGTGCAGATTATGTAGCGCTCGCGTCCCAGTAAAACGAGGCGTTCAGGAGGGTGTGCCCCCTGTTTAGCAAATAGCTCGTTCTCGAGTTGTTTTAACTGCACAAGCCAGTCTCCCCAGTCACGCGACTGGAAGCTTGCTTGAAGTTGATCTAGGTGTTTGACCGGACTGCTTGTTTCGGTGGAAGGAGCAAGTTGCGCTATGCTGCCTCCCCCATAGAGCCAAAGGCTGTTGATGGGCAACAGCCCCTGTTGCTGTCGCTCAATATTGACCGGGTGGCCGAAGCTAAACATTTGAAATTCGTTCGCTAATTTACGCCAAGGGCGGGTGACTTGATCTTGCGTCCACCAGTTATTTACATTACTTGATGCAACGAGCTCAGGACTGGCCGCTGCCGTAGTAAACTCGCTAGGTACTTGTACTTGCCAGTGATCGGAGGTGCAGCTTGAAAAAGTAAAGCCCGTGTCTGCCAAAAAAGGCGCAAATGAGTCAAATAAGGCTTGGCTATGGGTCGTGCTAATCATGAGTTCACGAGCCGGCACTAACATGGCGCCATCACGCGATGGGGCAATGTGAACTAATTGAGCTAGCCAGATGGGGCTTTGCAGTGGTTGCTGTAACGGGATTTTGCTCCTTTGCAACAACAAAGGAGCTAGACCTGCGCTAAGATGCTGAGCCTGGTGTACATGAAATTTTGCTTGTTGTAGCGCATAGTGTTCGGCGGGCGTACACAAGTAAAGGCTGGGGTCTACAGTATGCTCTTGGGCTTGGTATAGGCCTAGCCACTGACATAATGTAGGTGCGGTGTCCTGCATGTATCGGATAAGTTCGCGTGCTTCCGCAGGATCGGGGAGCGCGCCGGATAGTACGATCTGCATAGGTTGATTGTAATGTTTTCTTAGAGGCGGTAGCTGCTCGAATGGCATATGAATTTTGGATAGGGGCGCGTTACGCAGGTCTGGCCAGAGCTAGACGCGGTTCGAGTGGGCGGGCGGATCGTTTCGTTTCATTTATTGCGGGCAGTTCCATGGTGGGCATCGCGCTGGGCGTGGCAGCTCTTATCGTGGTGTTGTCTGTCATGAATGGCTTTCAGGTGCAGGTGCGTGATCGCATGCTTTCCGTGTTGCCGCACATTGAAGTGCTGGTGCCTAATACAGACCATACCCAAGTCTTGGGCCAATGGAAAGAGATGGCACAGTTAGCGGGAAAAAATAAACATGTACAAGGTGCTGCCCCGTATGTGGCGGCCCAAGGTATGTTAGTGCGTAATAATAGCCTGCAAGGAGCTCAAGTGCGTGGCTTAGACCCACAGCTAGAGTCAGAGGTGTCGGATCTTAGCCGACAAATGATCCGCGGGCGCTTAGACAATTTGCAACCGGGTAGCTATGGCATCGTGTTGGGTGAGCAGTTAGCGAATAGTTTACGCTTAAATATTGGTGATACCTTAATGCTCATGGCTCCCCAAGGCTCTATTTCACCTGCGGGTTTTTCACCTCGCATGCGCCAGTTTACGTTACTAGGAGTCTTTTCATCGGGCTACTATGAGTATGATGCCAGTTTAGCCTTTATAAACGTAGAAGATGCAGCGAAAGTCTTTCGTGATGTGGGGGTGAGTGGCGTGCGTCTACGTATCGATGACATGCACCAAGCGCCGCTAGTGGGGCGCGAAATTGCTCAACAGATGCCTCCCCGTGTACGAGTGGCAGATTGGACGGAGAACAATCGTACTTGGTTTGCTGCTGTGCAAACCGAAAAACGTATGATGTTTTTAATACTTACCCTAATTGTGGCCGTAGCCGCCTTTAATCTGCTGTCCTCATTAGTGATGGCGGTAAAGGATAAGCGTTCCGATATTGCGATTTTGCGCACCATCGGAGCCACGCCACGGGAAATTGCGCGCATTTTTTTGGTGCAAGGCTCGTTAATTGGAGTAGTGGGTACTTTGCTGGGAGTGGGGTTCGGTGCCCTGATTGCCTACAATATTGATGTGATCGTACCGTTCATTGAAAACTTGATGGGACAAAAATTCTTGCCCGAGCAAATTTACTTTATCAGTGAAATGCCTTCCAACCCGCAAGTTAGCGATATTGTGCTAATCGGAGTGGTGTCATTAGTGTTGTCTTTCCTAGCCACCCTCTATCCCAGTTGGCGTGCGTCCACACTGCAACCTGCACAGGTTTTGCGTCATGATTGAAGCCACTCAAAAAGCGGTAATTACGGCCTCTGGCCTAAGCGTGCATTACGAGGAAGGGGGCGTGCATACGCAGGTCCTAACTGACGTCAGCCTTGAGGTCTATCAAGGCGAAATGGTGGCCATTGTCGGTGCTTCCGGCTCTGGAAAAAGCACCTTGTTGCACTCATTGGGTCTGCTTGATGTGCCGTCCAGTGGCTCCATTAGTATCAACGGAACCGCGACAGACCATCTGAATGAAACGCAGCGTAGCCGTTTACGTAACCAGGTTCTAGGGTTTGTGTACCAGTTTCACCATTTGCTACCCGAGTTCGATGCTACTGATAACGTGGCTATGCCCTTAATCGTGCGACGCATGAATCGCAACCAAGCTCGTGTCGAGGCTCAGTTATTGCTAGAGCAAGTAGGGTTGAGTGAGCGCATGCACCACTTTCCGGGGCAGTTATCCGGAGGGGAGCGACAACGGGTGGCGTTAGCGCGGGCTTTGGTGACTAAACCCGCTTGCGTACTAGCAGATGAACCCACAGGCAATCTAGATCGGTATACGGCAGAGGGAATGTTCTCTTTGCTTAGTCGGGTGAATCGAGACTTGGGTACCGCTTTTGTTCTAGTAACGCACGATCCAGCCTTAGCCGCGTTAGCGGATCGACAACTGCTGATGGAAAAAGGGCGTTTGGTGCAAGACTCAAGGGGTTAAAAGTATGTTGATCGACACGCACTGTCATTTAGATGCCGCCGAATTTGCTGCGGATCGCTCTGAGGTGATAGTGCGGGCTCAGCAGGCGGGTGTACAAGCGATAGTGATACCCGCCGTGGCTGTAGTGAATTTTGAAACGGTACGCACCTTAGCGCATAGCGTCTCGGGCGGGTATTACGCTTTAGGTATACATCCTCTGTATGCTTTACAAGCCACGCAAACAGACCTAGAGCATGTAGACCAGCAGCTCAGCAGACATCGGCACGACCCCCGCTTAGTAGGGGTGGGTGAAATTGGTTTGGACTATTTTGTTCCTGAATTATGTACAGAGGCTGCCAGAGCGCATCAAGAATGGCTCTTTGAGCAGCAACTAAAGCTGGCTCAGAAGCACAATTTGCCTGTCATAGTGCATGTGCGGCGCTCGCAAGACAGAGTGCTCAAGTTTCTGCGTCAATACACAGGTTTAGGAGGGATTGCTCATGCTTTCAATGGCAGTGAGCAACAAGCCGAACAGTTCATCCGGTTGGGCATGGCCTTGGGTTTTGGCGGAGCCATGACGTTTACGCGGGCCAAACAGATACGCCGGTTGGCGGCTAGCCTGCCGAGCGAGTCTATCGTATTAGAAACGGATGCACCGGATATACCCCCCGCGTGGTTAGGTCGTGATGGCCTGGGTCAAGCGCAAGGTAGTGCTACCCGCAATGAGCCAGCAGAGTTGCAGAAAATAGCGCAAGAGCTTGCTTCTTTACGCGGCCAACCCTACGAAACGGTAGTCAGGGAGAGCGCTCAGGCGGCTATTAGGGCCTTGCCTGGTCTGCGGCATGCATTCAGTCTTACTGCATCGAACTCGTAAAGCGTTCTACTGTGCAGTAGTAATCCCTTAGGCTGTTTCTCTTCACCGTCTCTATCCTCTTGTCACGCTGCTGATTACGCTAGGCTTTTCGGAGCAAAGCGATGCAGGGCCGTTTAAAGGTAATAGCATTTTTGTCAGGAGCCGGATGGGTACACACATGGAGTGAGGTGTACCCTTCAGCTTGGGTTTGGCTGGTTAATGTTGGCGTGGCGGGCCTAATTTTGGGTTGTTGTAAGCGCAAGCCCGTGCTGACAAAATGGCTGGTTTTGGTGGGCTGTGGCTTGCTTGGGGCTGCATATGTTAATACGTTAGCCGCGTGGCGTTTAGGCGAACAATTACCGATCACTGACATTAACAAAGTCAGCAAAGTACAGTTGCGCATCACCTCTTTACCGCGCTTGCAACCTGACTCGCGTCAATTTCAAGCGCAGGTGTTGCAATCGCAGCCATCGGGGCTGCCGCAAGAAATCCTAGTGCATTGGTCTAGCCCCAGCCGCAAAGGCCCTTACGCTATGCCTCAATATTATGATTTTCCAGAAATTGTGCCGGGGCAGGTATGGTCCATGAGCCTGAAGGTTAAACCCGTGCATGGTGCGCGAAATCCGCATGCCTTTGACTACGAGCAGCATTTGTTTGCTCAAGGAGTTCGCGTTTTAGGTAGTGTGCGGGGGCAACCCGAGCTTTTGCATGAGCATGTCGGCTGGCGTCCGGCAGTGTGGGCCGAGCGCTGGCGTTATAGGGTGCGTGCTCGCATGTTGCCCCATGTGAGTAAACATCGTTATGGAGGCGTATTGCTGGCGTTGGCCATGGGCGATCAAGCAAGTATTAGTCCCGGTGATTGGGAGCTATTTAATCGGGCTGGACTCACCCATTTGGTCTCTATTAGTGGATCCCATGTGACCTTAATTGCTGTCATGCTAGCGGCTGTGGTGTCGTGGGTGTGGCGGCGGTGTAGGTGGCGTAACCGTCCCTGGGCAGAACGTTATCCTGCCCAGCATATCGCGTCGTGGACGGCATTGTGCACGGCGTTTTTGTATTGTGTTTTGGCTGGCTGGGGTGTGCCCGCTCAGCGAACTTTTTTAATGTTGCTCGTGGTGGTGCTAGCTCGTTTGTCGGGTTTGGTGCTGGGGGCTTCACGCGTGTTGTTGTTAGCGGCTTTTGTCATCGTGCTCTGGGATCCCTGGGCTTTGTTGAGTAGTGGTTTTTATCTGTCGTTTGCGGCCGTCGCAGTTTTGCTATTTAGGAACTATTGGCAGGGCCTAGCCTTACGGGTCTATCAAGGTTGGCAGCGTGCTGGACATGGTTTATATCAAGCCGTGCGTTTGCAGTTGTTGATTACTGTTGCCTTGTTCCCTTTACTGGCTTACTTGTTTCACGAAATATCTATCGTGTCCCCGGTGACGAATGCGTATGCTATTCCTGTTATCGGTAGCGTGCTCACTCCTTTGGCCCTTTTGTTGGCTTTATTGGCTGTGTTGCCGAGCGGAGACTGGGCTGCTGACGGGGTGGCGCGTTGTGCAGCCTACCTCCTCGATTATGTGATGCTACTAACGGAGTATTTAATCAGTGTTAAATGGGCCGTTATCGTGTCAGCGGCCGCACCCTTTTGGGCCTTGTTATGGGCCGTATTGGGCGTAGTGGTTATTGGTTTGCCCCGCGGTGTTGTGCCTCGCGTAAGTGGTTTGGCCATGCTGCTGCCTGCTCTATTTTATCGGCCTACATTACCGGCTTATGGTCAGTGGCAATTAACCGCTTTAGATGTCGGGCAGGGAGCCGCAATCGTATTGCGCACACAGTCGCAAGTACTGCTGTATGACGCCGGCGTGCGCTATAGCCCCAATTCTGATGAGGGCTTACGTAGCATCGTGCCCTATTTGCGCTCCCAAGCCATACCAGAGATTGACGTGTTGGTGCTGTCGCATGCCGATTTAGACCATGTAGGGGGGGTCAGTAGCGTGCTGCAAAAGTATGCCGTGACGCAAAGCTGGGCGGGTTTCGATGTGGCTGCCTTTGTGAGTCGTGAGGAACGCCTTTTGCAGCGTCCGGCAGGCACTGTGCGCTTGCCGGCGAACATGCAACTGTGCCAACGAGGAGTGCAGTGGGAGGTAGACGGCGTCCGTTTTGAGTTCTTGTGGCCCAGTCGGCCAGAAACAGACACCTTAACGCCATCGCTAGGGCAGCAGAAGAATAGTCAAAGTTGCGTTTTATCGGTACAGGGAAAATATCATCGGGCTATGATCCTAGGCGATGTGGGAATTGCTGAAGAAGAGCAGATGGTTGCTGCTGGACTGTTACCTCACGAGCTGGTGCTGGTGGGGCACCATGGTTCCCGCAGCTCATCGAGCCAGGTCTTCGTGCAAGCGACGCAAGCGGCTATCGCTATCTCTCAAAACGGACATTGGAATCAATTTTCCCATCCCGACCGCTTGGTGCA
>NZ_JAPKND010000001.1 GCF_026344035.1 Alcaligenes endophyticus | reverse complement strand
CGGACTCCTGAAGGTATAGAGCGATATATAGAGGAATGTTGTGGTGCCCATGACGCGGATCGAACGCGTGACCTCTCCCTTACCAAGGGAGTGCTCTACCACTGAGCCACATGGGCAACTGCTATTAGCCAGTGTCAGCCAAGAGCATATTTGGAGCGGGTGAAGGGGATCGAACCCTCGTCTTAAGCTTGGAAGGCTTCTGCTCTACCATTGAGCTACACCCGCAATTCTTACTTCACCCAGCCTCGTCGATAAGTAGATTATCGACGTTGACAAGTATTTGGTGGTGGGAGTTGGATTCGAACCAACGTAGACGCAGGGTCAACAGATTTACAGTCTGCCTCCTTTAACCACTCGGACATCCCACCGGAAGCGAATTTCAAATTATGGACATCTTCACCGCTACTGTCAAGCACTTTCGTGAAAAAACACCTTTTAATTAATAAAAAAGATGACTTCCATCGTTTTCTTCAATTTCAAGCACATTTAGCTGTGTTTTTAATCAGCGGTTTCATCATTCTGTATAACATTCGCTAAACCCTGTTTTTCAAGTAAATCGTTTAAATGCTCCCACCCATGAAAAGCAATCAACAATTGACCACGGTCTTTAGCACCTACTTTGACACTTACTTTAGTACCCAAATGTTCTGACAGTAACTTCTCAAAGCGTTGTACATCGGCTTGCACGGGGTTTTCTTTATTTTTACCGCTTTTGGCCGTTCTACTGTCTTCGTCTAACAATGCTTTAGAAACTAGCCTTTCCGTTTCTCGGACGGATAAACGCCGGGCAATCACCTCATTCGCCAGGAGTATCTGATTGGCAGCATCGACTGACAATAAGGCCCTGGCATGGCCCATATCAATATCGCCGGCCAACAACATAATTCGAACTGCTTCAGTTAAATTAAGTAGGCGTAATAAATTGCTCGTGGCCGAACGAGATCGCCCTATTGCTTGAGCAGCTTGTTCGTGTGTTAAGCCAAACTCGTCCAATAAACGTTTCACCCCTTGCGCTTCTTCTAAAGGGTTAAGGTCTTCGCGCTGAATGTTCTCAATCAGCGCCATAATAGCGGCATTCTCGTCCCCTACTTCTCGTACAAGGACAGGAACCTCGGTAAGCCCCGCTATTTGGGAAGCACGAAAACGGCGCTCACCAGCGATAATTTCGTATTTGCCTTTTTCTTTTCCGCTTAAGGGCCGCACCAATATAGGTTGCATCACCCCTTGAGTACGAATGGAGTCAGCTAGCTCATTTAAGGCCCCCTCATCCATACGTGTACGTGGCTGGTATATGCCCGCTTTCAACTTATTGATCGGCAATGTGGAAGGAAGCGTGGTTTTAGCCACCGTTCCTTGCTCCATCGCAGTAATGGCGGATACATCAGCTCCAAGCAGTGCATCCAGTCCACGACCAAGACCTTTAGGTTTACGCGTTGCCATTTATTTTTCCTAATTCGACTACTTTCATCTTATTTAGCTTGTGCTTCTTTTTTAAGACGCTTAATGAGTTCACGGCCAAATTCCATATACGCCTTGGCACCACGCGAAGACGGATCGTAAATGACACCAGGCAAGCCATGACTGGGGGCCTCAGCCAAACGTACATTACGTGGCACTATAGTGGAGAACACTTTATCACCAAAATGTGCTTCGATCTGTGCAGAAACTTGCTGCTGAAGAGTAACTCGGGTGTCAAACATCACGCGTAACAGACCAATCAAACGTAAATCGGGATTGATATTACGGTAAACCCGCTTAACTGTATTGACCAGATCAGACAATCCCTCTAGCGCAAAATATTCGCACTGCATAGGAATAATGACCCCATGGGCACTAGCTAAACCATTCAACGTCAATAAAGACAGTGTAGGCGGACAGTCAATCAAAATAAAATCGTAATCATCTGACACATCGGCAAGCGCTTGTTTAAGCTGTTGCTCACGCTTTTCCATTTGAATCAAATCAATTTCAGCCCCCGACAGCTCGCGGTTGGAAGGCAGCACATCATACCCCCCCGACTCAGATCGTTGACGTGCATTTTTGATACCTTCCGTGCCAATTAACACTTGATACAGATTAATCGCTGCCGCATTTTTATCTATGCCGCTACCCATGGTGGCATTACCTTGCGGGTCAAGATCAATTAACAAAACACGCTTTTTTAACATGGACAGTGCCGCTGCCAAGTTAATTGCAGTGGTTGTTTTCCCTACACCGCCTTTTTGATTTGTAATGCAAAAAACATAGGCACTGTGTTTATTAACAGCACTTTTACTCATAATGATCCTTCGCTAGACAACCATACTAGGCAGCGTTGTGCCGCTAATTCAGGCACGATAAGGGGTTCAATGGTAGAGACCTTCCATGTACTGCCAGACTCTAACTCTACAATTTCCTCTAGAGGGTGTTTGCCTTTCATGGCTAACATCATCCCTCCGGGTTTCACGTGTTTACTAGCCAGCTTAACAAAATCAAGTAACGAGGAGAATGCTCTAGATGTAATCAAATCAGCATTCAAGCTAGGTAATTCTTCGACCCGCGTATGTCTAGCCTGTAAATTACTTAAACTTAATACACCTGCCATTTGTTTCACGAAGGCCATTTTTTTTTCGACCGCGTCAATGCAAGTGATGTTCCACGTGGAACAGGCTATGGCTAACACTACTCCCGGTAAGCCTGCACCAGATCCAACATCTACAATATTTAGGGATTTTAAGTCTTTTTCAGCTGCATAGGTACTAACAGGCTTGATAATAGACAAACTATCAAACAAATGCTGGATTAACATTTGTTCTGGATCCCTAAGCGCTGTCAAATTATAGGTCTTGTTCCATTTTGCGAGCTGCTCTATATAACGCAATAACGTTTTCTGTTGATCCGTTGATAGAAATAACTCAAGCTCTTCACATGCCTGGTGTAGACGTTTTGTAAAATCCATTTTCATGCTGTTTTTTTTCCTCGCTGCATCCGCTTCACATGGACTAATAATAAGGAAATAGCAGCCGGCGTTACCCCTTGAACTCTACTCGCCTGCCCAACAGTTTGCGGCTGTGCCGCTTTAAGCCTAGTACGCACCTCGATAGACAAGCTTTTAATATCGTCATACACCATTGAAGCCGGGATTACCATTTCCTCTAGGACAGACTGTTTATTTACTTCGTCTTGCTGGCGTGCCACATAGCCAGCATACTTAACTTGTATTTCTACTTGTTCGATAAACTCTTTATCATCCAAACCTGGTCCAACGTAATACTGCTCATCCGCATTACGCAGAGCCATAATCTGCTCATACCGAACTTCGGGACGCTTCAATAAGTCATAAAATGAGTATTCCCGCTCTATCGCTCTACCTAAAAATGGCACGGCTTTTTCAGCAGGAAAAGAGCGAGGGTTAACCCAGCTTGATTTTAGCCTTTCTATTTCACGTGCAACGGCATCACGTTTACGGTTAAACCTGTCCCAACGAATATCATCTACTAAGCCAAACTGTCGACCGATTTCGGTCAATCTACTATCCGCATTGTCCTCACGTAAGCTCAGGCGATATTCTGCCCTAGAGGTAAACATGCGATATGGCTCAGTAACACCTTTAGTAATGAGGTCATCCACCAATACGCCTAAATAGGCTTCGTTTCTTTTAGGCGTCCACGGCTCTTTCCCTTGTATTTGTAAACAAGCATTAAGGCCAGCTAATAAGCCTTGAGCCGCAGCCTCTTCATAACCAGTTGTTCCGTTGATTTGTCCGGCGAAAAACAAACCCTGTATCTGTTTTGTTTCTAAGCTAGGTTTTAAAGCTCGTGGGTCAAAGTAATCATACTCAATGGCATAACCTGGCCGCATAATACGAGCCTGCTCCAAGCCAGGTAAGCTTTGGACCATAGCGATTTGAATATCGTACGGTAAGCTTGTCGAGACCCCATTCGGATAAATTTCAGTACTACTTAAACCCTCAGGTTCTAAAAAAACCTGATGACTGGATTTGTCTGCAAATCGATGTATTTTGTCCTCAATTGACGGACAATAACGGGGACCAATGCCCTCAATAGTGCCTTGATCGCTATACATAGGAGATCGATCTAAGCCAGAACGTATAATGTCGTGAGTGCGAGAATTAGTGTGCGTGATCCAACAAGGCATCTGTGGTGGGTGCATCTCCACCTTACCTATATAAGAAAACACAGGAATAGGATCTAGGTCCCCAGGTTGCATCTCTAACTTACTAAAATCTATAGAGGTGGCATCAATACGCGGCGGAGTCCCTGTTTTTAATCTGCCTTGTGGTAACGCAAGCTCTTTTAATCTTGCTGCAAGACTGATGGCCGGAGGATCACCGGCTCTGCCGCCAGAGTAATTATTCAGCCCTACATGAACCCTGCCATTCAAAAATGTACCCGCTGTAAGAATCACTGCTTTAGCTTTAAAGCGTAATCCTAACTGTGTGACCGCCCCTACTACTCTATCGCCATCTAGAATAAGATCGTCAACTGATTGTTGGAAGATACTCAGATTTTTCTGATTCTGCAGCCGCTTGCGGATTGCTTGTCTATATAAGGAACGGTCAGCTTGTGCTCGGGTTGCTCGCACGGCGGGCCCTTTAGAGCTATTCAACGTTCTAAATTGAATCCCCGCTTCATCTGTAGCTAAAGCCATGGCGCCACCTAAGGCATCTACTTCTTTAACTAGATGTCCTTTTCCAATTCCACCGATAGATGGATTACAAGACATTTGTCCTAGGGTATCTATATTGTGCGTCAACAATAAGGTAGACATACCCATACGAGCTGCAGCTAAAGCAGCTTCAGTTCCCGCATGCCCACCACCGATAATGATGACGTCGTACTGATCTGGATAATTCATTGAAATATAACTGGCAAAAAAAACATTATACGCTTTTGCGCTTGTTTCACGTGAAACCTAAACCTCAGTAAAGTTCCACGTGAAACAACAATGTAAGGAGTTCCACGTGGAACAAAACATACTGTGGATAACTTTGTGGAGAAAACGCGTTTTCTGATAAAAAAACACGGCGTTTCAAAGAGCTTAGTTAATCTCTTTTTATTGCTGAAATATAAAAAATCTACAGAAGCGCTTACTTATCAAGGCTTAACTAGCTTGTGTTAGAATTCCCGAGGCTGAACTAGGCCTGGAAAGCTTGTGAAACCACGACCGCTAAAAAATGTGGATAACCGAACCGACGCTGCGATTACGTCGAGCATAAATGCATGGTTTTAGAGATGCTTCAACACCGACAACGGCTACAGTAAGGATTATAAACCCGTACCCACAGTAAAAGAGCCACTCGCCGGTTACTCAAGCGAAGTTCTACCGCTATTTGATGCATAAATGCCATAGCCGTAACAACTCAACTTTTACTTTTGCAGCGCCCCACCTTCAGTCAAGCAATAATATGATTTACCGCATTAACTATTCAGTTAGGATAAGAAAGTATTCACATGAAAATTCAGTCAAAGCTGCCTAGCGTAGGTACTACTATTTTTACGCTGATGAGCCAACTCGCCACCGAGCATAAAGCAATCAACTTGGGACAAGGCTTTCCTGATTTTAACCCTGAGCGTGAACTTATTGATCACGTCCATCAAGCCATGCTGGATGGCATGAATCAATATCCCCCTATGGCCGGTTTACTGAGTTTACGTGAACGCATCAGTAATAAAGTACAGTCTTTATATGGGCACACCTATGATGTTGATACTGAGATAACCGTTACTAGCGGTGCGAGCGAAGCACTGATGTCCTCTATCTTAGCTTTTGTACATCAAGGTGATGAGGTCATTGTTATTGAGCCTTTCTATGACCTTTATTTACCCGCTATCGAACTGGCTGGGGGCAGAGCTGTTCCTGTCTCGATGACACCGCCACAAGGTCCGTCGGGCCGCTATTCTGTAGAGTGGAATAAGGTAGAGGCTGCTATCACCTCTAAAACCCGTTTACTAATTATCAATTTCCCACATAATCCCAGCGGGATCACACTAGATGCCTCTGATCTAGATGCCCTAGAAAATATTATTAAAAAGCATAATATTTTAATTTTATCTGATGAAGTATATGAACATCTAGTGTTTGATGGTGAGTCACATTTAAGCATGGCTACTCGCCCTGCCCTGGCGGCATGTTCCATTATCGTTTCTTCGTTTGGAAAGACTTTTCACGCTACTGGTTGGAAAGTAGGGTATTGCTGCGCACCCAAAGAGCTAAGTTTAGAAATACGAAAAGTTCATCAGTTCAACGTTTTTACTGTGCCCACCCCTTTACAAGAAGGTTTGAGCAGATTTCTACAAAATCCGAACAACTATGCTGCACTACCTGTTTTTTATCAGCGCAAGCGCGATCGTTTAATAGCAGGCTTATCTTCTTCCAAGTTTCGCGTACTCCCTAGTGAAGGCACCTTCTTTTTACTCGCGGACTACAGCGCCCTTTCTGAAATGAATGAGTTTGATTTTTCAGTGTGGCTAACAAAAGAACACGGCGTAGGGGTAATCCCAGTTTCGGCTTTTTACCAGGACCCTCAGGCAGAAAGTTCTAATCAGCAACTAATTCGATTCTGCTTTGCTAAGCAAGACCACACGTTAGACCAAGCAATAGAAAAGTTGATACAACTTTAACCCTTTTCTCTTCCTCATTAACACTGGTGCTGGCGCAAGCTGGTACCAGTTTTTTTTGTCTGAAAAATGTGGATAAGTCGTAAGACGATTGAAGCTACCACTCATCCTAGCTCTCCCTGTAATCAGCAAAGCATGCCTCGCATCATTCAAACTCACTCCTTTGTTGCACACAGACCCTGTTTTGTGACGCGTGAAGCAGGTTTAGTCGAACATACTTATCTACACGCATGATTAACTGCTGTTAATAACTTTGGGGAGATCTTACGTGTCAGGAAGCACTTAAGCACTAGAAGAACTGATTCGTAAAGTTGGCTAACTAAGCATCTAATCCTATCAGTGTAAAAAACGGAAGTTATCCAAGGGCAGATGTGGATAAAAACTAGTTTTCTTTCGCTAGTTGTATTATCCGATTCGTGGCAACGATATGCTTGAATCGATTAATTCTGATTATCCCAATAATGGGACAATATAAGTCATTGATTTCATTGAATTTAATATATATTTTTTACGCATATTCCTATCGCTTATGGCTGTAAAAAAACACAGTTAATCTCTTCGCTCAGCTAATTTCTTATCCACACCTCTGTGGATAAATCAATCACGTCGACTTGAAACGTTGACACGTACTTTCTGAATCACAAACCCCACCTGGTGAACATCAACCATGCCACTTTGTTCCTTGAAAATTCGATGAGTTGAATCTTAGCTCAGTTTGGCAGGCATTTGAAGTCTGATAATTTTTCGCTACCGTAGCTAAGTTATTCATTTTAAAAGTTATTAATATTTATGTTGATTATACTAATGGAACCTTGTGTATAACTAGAATAAGTCCTAAATAACTATAAAAATCAAGCAGTTATAGGCATGTTTTGAGTTGGATAATGTACTAGCTTAGAAGTGGATGAAAACCTAACAACTTTAGCACTTAAGAGTTAGTAGATGCTTATGCCCAAACTATCCACAAAGTTTACACAAGCTGCTCTCTAGAGCTTATCCACAGGCATTATTTTTGAAACAGTATGTAACTACATCTTGCTGTTGTTGGTGTACTGATCAACTACATTTTGTTTTTTTACATTTATTTAGTTTGTCAATAAATATAATGTTTTATAGCTAATTTTTTAGCATTATTTTTGAAAATAATTATTTTTCTTGATAAAAATACAGCGATATTAAACATGAATACTCGACTTTAGTTAAACTTTCCGTTTAAATTTTCTTTTTTTTTCATGTAGTACAGTTATTATTTATTAATCTTATGTATATATATGGTAATGATTAATGGGTGTCTGTGGATAACTCTATCAAGTCACTAACAATGATAAAAATCAAGTACTTAGCTGAAAAAAAATTGTGGGTTAATGTGCGCACAAATATGTACAGATATTGAGTAAGTTTAGCTCTTAGCGTAAAATCATAACTTATGCATAATTTGTCCACAGCTTTTGCACAACCAGCTCTCTAGTGGCTATCCACAGGTGTAAATATAATTTCTCGGTGTAAATTCAATTACATTAGTTAAATTCATATTGTGTTTTTGCGAAATAATAATTTCATTTTTTATTTATTCGTGATCTTATTTTTTTCTTTAAAAGCAGGTTTTATATTGCGCTAGGCGTATTCTAGGAAGCCTGCCACAATTTGATTACTGACAAAAACTTCAACTGTCAAACATTTATAACTAACTTTTTTTCTTGTAAGCATGTCAAAACTTGATACTGCCGAGCTTGCCGTGAGTTGGCAAAAGCTGGCTACGCGTACACCACCTGACGTGCGTGCGTATGTTCAGCAACTTTCTCTCGATCATGACGATAGCTTGGCGACCTTTTTTTATGAACAAATGTTGTCTACAGCGAGTGCCCAAGTATTTTTGACGCATAAGCAGGTCCAGACTCGGTTACACCAGTCTTTGAAACAGTGGTTGGTGGAGATGTTTTCTGCCCACTTACAAGACTCTATGCTCGCTGTAGTCATGAAACAGATCAAAGTGGGCGAAATTCATGCGCGTATTCATATTCCCGTTTATTTGGTTTTGCGTGGTGCTAGGTTTTTGAAGCAGGCCTATGCGGACTTGCTAGACGCTAGTCCGTTATCGTTTGACGATAGAATCATTGCTATGCGTTATGTAGCGAGCTTTATAGACATGGGAATGGAGATCATGAGCTATGCTTATGGCCAGTCTAAAGATCGCTTAGCTAGGGCTGAAGAGTCGTATCGTTTATTTGCTGTTGTGCAAGATGCCACTGTGGAGCATGGCAAGCAACGAGCAGCCATACTAGATTGGGAAAACGTATTTATTTTCCAAGTGGCGGTACAGCAAGGAACTAAAGTGCTTCCCAGAATTACGAGCTCAGATTTCGGGCTGTGGTTTCGCCATAAAGGGGCTTATGCCTTTGAAGGCAGTACAGAGGCCCAGAGTATCTATCATGCCATGTCAAAAATTGACAATGAGCTTATTCCTTTGCTGGAGCAAGTTGAACCTGCCCACGAAACTACAGTCCAAGCACTCTGCCAATTACGGGAACTCACGCGTTCTATCGCTTTAGAATTGAATAGCCTTTTCGAGCGGCACAACGAGCTGGAGTCGGGCAGAGACGTACTTACACGCTTACTGAGTCGAAAATACCTTCCGGTAGTGCTCAATAAAGAGATAGCTTATGCTCAGAAACGCTCTAAAAGCTTTGCTTTAATAGGGATAGACATTGATTATTTTAAAGAGGTTAACGACAGCTACGGACACGAAGCTGGCGATAAAGTCTTACAGCAGTTTGCTGAGTTGCTTATGGCGCACACCCGCTCAGGGGACTATGTGTTTCGCTTAGGAGGCGAAGAGTTTTTATTAGTGTTGGTGGACGTCGACGAAGACGGAGTTTGGCGGATAGCGAAAAAGTTAAAGGAAGCGTTAGGCGCAGAGTCTTTTCATCTGCCTCAGAACCTCCATATTTCTGTCACGGCCAGTTTTGGAATTACCATGTTTGACGGACATCCTGATTATCAGCATATATTGCGCCGTGTTGATGCCGTGCTGTACAAAGCAAAGTCAGCAGGTCGAAACTGCATAGTTTTTGAGCAGTAAGCTGGCGCGTCGCTTAGGAGCATGGTAAACAGGTTATGCTTCTGCCTTTTTACGTTTATTGTGTTATTTATGTCTACTCCTTTCGCGGTTTTATTGCAGTATGCCCTCCCTAAGCGTTTGTTAACGCAATGTATGGGGAGGTTGGCTTCACGACCGCTTGGTGGTCTGACAACTTTTTTTATTCACTCATTTATTAAACGTTACCGCGTTAATATGAATGAGGCAGCTAACCCTGACCCCCAAAGCTATAAAACGTTTAATGATTTTTTTGGGCGAGCGCTACGACCCGGCGTCAGGCCTCTTGCAGCAACGGCGTTAGTAAGTCCAGTAGATGGTACTGTGAGTCAGTTAGGGGCTATTAGTGGGGAGCGCATTTTTCAGGCTAAAGGTCATGATTACTCTTGCACGCAATTGCTAGCAGGTCGTCAGGATTGGGCAAGCTTATTTCATAATGGGTTGTTTGCTACCTTATACCTTAGTCCCGCTGATTACCATCGTGTTCATATGCCTTGTGACGGTATTTTAAAAAGCATGACCTATGTGCCTGGGGACTTGTTTTCAGTTAACCCTGCGACCGCACAGGCTGTGCCAGGGCTATTTGCACGTAATGAGCGTGTAGTATGTATGTTTGACTCAGACAAGGGCCCTTTTTCGCTGATACTTGTGGGGGCTACCATCGTAGGGAGCATGCAGACAGTTTGGCATGGGGTTGTTAACCCACCCCGTTCTGGAAAAGTTATCGAATGGCAATACAGTGGCAAAGATATCCGTTTGCTTAAAGGGCAAGAAATGGGACGGTTTTTATTGGGGTCCACGGTAGTGTTACTGTTCCCTGAAGGCGCCTATCACTTCGATGCGGATTGGGATGCTCAGAAAGTCATACGGCAAGGACAGTCTATGGGGGATGCCATTCCATGCACTTAAAAGGCGATAGACATGACTGGGCAGCTCAAGTCGGGGTCGGTTATCAGTAGTATGCACAGTTGGAGCAAGATATCTAAAGTGGGTCTACCTATTATTTTGCTGCTCGTAATGGCTTGGGGAAGCTTAGCTTTATATTATCAGCTAGAAAACAAGCCCCTAAGGTATGCTCTCCTCTTTCTGTGGAGTGGGGTGTGTTTAACCAGCCTTTATGCTTTAGTGGTCAATTATCATGTTAAGTATTTTTTAACGGTTTGTGGTGTTGCTGCTCTGGGCCTTAGTATTTGGTGGGTGCAAATAGAACCGCGTCTGTCCAGAGAATGGGCGGACGATGTCGCCCGTATTTCATCAGGTGTGGTGCAAGGCGATTACGTCGTTTTACGCGATGTACGTAATTTCACTTGGCGTACTGAGAATGATTACGATATTGTCTGGGAAAACCGTACGTATGATTTACGGGAGCTAAGTCGAGTAGACATGTTTTTGTCTTACTGGATGGGGCCAGCGATAGCGCATACCTTGGTTTCGTTCGGTTTCAGCGATGGTAGTCAGGTGGTTTTTTCAGTAGAAATTAGAAAAGAAAAAAATGAACAATTCTCAGCCTTAGGCGGTTTTTTCAAAAAGTTTGAAATGACTCTTATTGCAGCTGATGAGCGAGACATCATACGTACACGCACAAATGCTAGGGGCGAAGATGTTTTTATCTATTCCGTAGATATGAGTCCGTCAGCAAGGCGAGATTTGTTTTTGGCATATGTAGAAAAAGCCAATGAATTGCACCGTAAGGCCAAGTTTTATCACACATTGACTGCCAATTGCACCACTATCGTATACACCATGGTGAGCCGTATAGTAGGTGGTTTGCCACGTAGTTATCAGCTCTTGTTATCAGGCTATTTACCGGAGTACTTGTATAAATTGAACGCGTTGGTTCCTGGTGTAGAGCTTGCTGAGCTAAAAAAGCAGGCTTATATCAATGAACGAGCTTTACAAGCTGCGGATAACGCGAGTTTTTCGGAGCGTATACGCGTAGGAGTGCCGCATTTTCATTGACTAGTACGGGGGTATTAGTTTCACGTGAAACAATTTTCGTAAGATTACGAACAAGAACTCAAGGGTAAAGCAATAAAATGTAGTGGTTTTTATTACAAGACAGAAAAATTAAGAATAGTCTCAATGGCGGGAAGTGGAACGTCTTGTATTCTAATTTATATCGTTTGTAGCGATTGATTTAGTCCGCTACCCCTATAGTTGAAGGGGGTTAGCAACTGAATGATGAGATGAGTTTATGGAACGATCAGAAAAAAAATTCTATTTTTCTCTATGATTTTTCCATTTCAGCAAACGTAAAAACATGAAAATGTACTTATTTACATAGATATTTGCATGGTGGCAAGTATGAATATTGATACGAAAAATACAATCAGACCAGCCGAAATATATCTCAAGTTTCTGCAGTTAGCGGAAGGGTTAAACAAATTACCTTCATTGCCTCCTTTGGACCCGCTTGAGGAAAGAATCTTGCAACAGGTTGCTAGATCCAATCAGGAGTTAGCGCGTTTGTCTGTGCGAGATGTAATGGCAATTGAACACTTGGGCTCGCCTGCAACCATACACACGCGGCTAAAGTCTATGCGGGGTAAAGGCTGGATTGTATTGAGTGATACGGAGGATAGCCGGCGTAAGCAAGTAGGCCTTAGTCAGGCTGCCCTATTGCACTTTGATCGTCTTTCTGCCTGCATTATGGAAGCTGTTAAGGCTTAATGGGATAGGCAAATAGAAGTTTTAGCGAACTACACCCTTGGCTAGCTTTGCTAATGGGCTCGATAAAGGGCGAAAACAATAAAAAAATAGGGCTTATTGATTGCTCTTCGCTCAATATGATGTGGCTTTGATGTCTGTTTACTCCGGTTATATTTATAACCGGAGTTTTTATTTGTACCTGAGTTCACTTGAATCCGGTGGTAAGCGACGAATTACAAGATCTTTCAAGTGGGTGCCTTGGCCATAACGAGGCTTTCCTCTGAGGAGTCGTTCATGCGTACTCAATGCTTGGATTCACGTCTAACGGAGAAATTAGTAACGTTAAATAGTGGTATGTATAACTAATTGTATATTTACTCAGAGAGGCTGGATGCGTCTTGTTACGGGCTATTTAATGTTTTTCGAAGTTAAAAAATGTAAAGTCAGACGTAGATTATTACAAAATGCGAATTTTGTGATATGTTTGTACATGTATGAAAGAGGCTAGTTTTATTCTATGTAAGCATAGTTGAGTGTTCATGAGGATGAGTTGTCTATTCTGTTTGACCTGGCGGTATTATGACTATTCGGCGAGAAAGTAACGTAGACAAAATCAGAGCACAAGCAGCCTATTGGTTTACTCGCATCAACTCTGGCGAGGCAACCGAGCAAGAGCTTAAAGAATTTCGTAAGTGGCATAGCGAAACCCCAGAAAATGCCCATTCTTATCTTTATATCCGCTATTTCTGCGATGCCGACTATTTACCCTCTGAGCCTAAACCTGAACCCCCATTGATTGAGGGTTCGGTTCGTGAGAGCGAACAAAGCAAACTGTGGCATTGGCTCAGTGGTGGATTGCTCTTTCTTATTGGCATGGTGGTTATGCTCTACATTTTGCAATCAGACTATCGTTTTTGGTATGAGGATGCGGGGCACACGGTATTGTCTGAGACTACCCGCACGCAATATCGGCTTTCCGAGCAAGCGTATTCAGTATTGAATCGTGGTACTCACATGCGCTATGACGACAAGCAGAGGCATGTCTATTTGGATCAGGGACAAGCCTATTTTGATATGCGAGACGAGCTCAATGATCCGATTACTATTTTTGCGGGCGAAAGTCAGATTCGCGCTCTAGGTACCAGCTTAGACGTCTTAAAAGAAGGCTCTAGAGTGCGTATTACCGTAGAGTCTGGGCATGCAGAGGTATCAGCAGGTAGTTGGTGGCGCAAACGTGTTCGACTGTTGGTGCCGGGGCAAAGTGTCGAAGTGGACGATTGGCTTGGTATGCAAAAAGTCGTTGTTGCCCCCGTAGCTGAGCGTTTAGCGTGGGTACAAGGAAAATTCTTATTTGTTAATACTCCCTTGCCTGAGGTTCTAAAAGAGCTCAATCGCTATCGTCATCAAACCTTAAGTTTGAGCCCTGGAGTCGGTTTAGAGGCATTGATGTTTTCGGGTGAATTTTCTTTAGATGAACCCGAGACGGTGCTCGAGGCCATGCTCGAGCATTTGCCAATTAGGCTGGGTTTCGGTACACAAGGGATACTGCAACCCGATAAGCAAAAATTATTGCTTAGCCGAGCGGAAATGCTGACTTTTCTTTTTGCCTTGTCTTAATGAGCGGAGGGGAATTATTTCCCTATACAAAAACTAGAAAAGATTTCGCCAAGTAGGTCATCGCTGGTAAAGGTACCCGTGATTGAGCATAGCTCCAGATGAGCTAAGCGCAACTCTTCGGCAAATAGGTCTAAAACCTGGTCACTGTGGCTGGCATGTTCGGCAGCCAATGCTAGGTGCTCATCACTACGTGTTAAGGCCTGTAAGTGGCGCTCTCGGGCTAACCAAGGGGATTCTGCTCCTGGACTCCAGCCGGCGATATCTAATAAAGCTTTACGTAGCTGATCTAAACCTTGTTGCTGACGAACAGAAATGGTTAAAGCTTGGCTATGGGCTGAGCTTTGTGGCAATGCCGCAATAGCTTGTTCGTTGAGTAGGTCTATTTTGTTAAAAACCCGTAATACGGGCGTACCAGATGGTAGACGCTGTGTGATAGCACTGTCTAAGCCGTCGTTAGGATTACGGGCATCGTGTAAATGCAGGATGACGTTTGCTTTGGCGATTTCATCCCAGCTACGGGCAATGCCTATGCTTTCTACGGTATCGTCGGTGTCCCGTAAACCTGCGGTGTCCACAATGTGTAAAGGTACCCCATCTAGATGTATTAGCTGGGTGACGCGATCGCGTGTGGTGCCGGCAATATCGGTCACGATGGCGATGTCATCGCCTGCTAAGGCATTTAACAAGCTAGATTTGCCAACGTTAGGTTGACCGGCAAGTACTACATGTAAACCTTCACGTAAAATAGCGCCTTGCTTGGCTTGTTGGATGACAGCGGCCAGCTCTGTACGTAAAGTGGCTAATTGTTCAGCCGCCTGATATTTTTCTAAGAAATCAATTTCCTCTTCTGGGAAGTCTAGCGTGGCTTCCACTAGCATGCGTAAATGAATAATGCGGTCTGCTAAGCTATTGATGAGATCGGAAAAAGCACCACTTAATGAAGCAATTGCACTGCGGGCCGCGGCCTCAGATGAGGCATCGATCAAGTCAGCGACCGCCTCGGCTTGAGCAAGATCCATGCGGTCATTAAGAAAGGCACGTAGCGTGAATTCACCAGGGTTGGCATGGCGTATGTGCTCATCCGCTCCGGCCGCTAGGCAGCGCGCTAATAGGCGCCGTAATACGGCTGGCCCACCATGCCCCTGTAGCTCTATTACATCTTCACCCGTATAGGAGTGAGGGCCTTCGAAGTACAGTGCAATACCTTCGTCAATCAGCTCGTTATCCGTATCCCTGAAGGGCAAAAAGTGCGCGTGCCTAGGGGTAAGCTCACGTTGGAATAAGGTGAGCATAATGGATCGTAGGTTTTTCCCCGAGATACGGATAACGCCGATCCCTCCTCGGCCGGGGGCGGTGGCGATAGCGACGATAGGTTGGGACTCAGAGTTAAGCATAGTGCAGGATTCAAACTGGTTAAACGCGACCTGTATTGTACGTCAGCAGCTCGAAGTCAAGACGATAGTGCCCTGCGTGAAGGACGGGCACCATCATCTAACTGTACGAGCGCTTATGCTAGCTGGCCGCGTCGTTGTAGCTCAGCGCGTACACCTGCGCCATAGGCGGGGTCTGCACGTTCAAAATGGACGATCTGGCGTTCCATGATTTCTTGGGGAATACCGTCCATTGCGTCAGCAATATTAGTAAATAGCCGCTCGCGCTCTTGCTCGTTGAAGAGTCGGAATAAAGCACCAGGTTGACTGTAATAGTCTTCATCGACACGGTGATCCCAGTGATCAGCAGCCTGTCCGTCGAGAGCTAAGCCGGGTTCGGTGCGGGGGGCGGACTGCCATTGTCCATGACTATTGGGCTCATAGTTAATAGTGCCACCTTGGTTGCCATCGACTCGCATTGCGCCATCACGATGATAGCTATTATGGAATGGACATCGAGGTGCATTGACGGGAATTTGTCCGTGATTCACGCCTAAACGATAACGTTGCGTGTCGCCATAAGAGAAGATACGTCCTTGTAGCATACGGTCAGGAGAGTGCCCTATTCCTGGCACGAGATTGGCAGGGCTGAAGGCGGCTTGTTCGACTTCGGCAAAATAGTTTTCTGGGTTACGGTTCAGCTCCAATACGCCTACGTCGATCAGAGGGAAGTCACCATGTGGCCATACTTTAGTTAAATCAAAAGGATTGATGTGATAGCTCTGGGCCTGCTCTTCACTCATGATTTGAATGCGTAGATTCCAGCGAGGAAAATTACCCTGTTCGATATTTTCGTATAAATCACGTTGTGAGCTTTCGCGATCACCTGCTACTACTTGAGCCGCTTGGGCATTGGTGTAATTGGCAATCCCTTGTTGCGATTTAAAATGGAACTTTACCCAATGGCGTACGCCTTCAGCGTTAATGAGGCTATAGGTGTGTGAACCGAAACCGTGCATTTGGCGTAAGTTTTTTGGGATTCCTCGGTCACTCATTAAAATGGTGACTTGGTGCAAGGATTCAGGAGATAAAGACCAGAAGTCCCATGCTGCGGAGGCATCGCGTAAATGGGTGCGGGGATGGCGTTTTTGAGTATGGATAAAGTCGGGAAACTTTAAAGGATCACGTATAAAAAAGACAGGCGTATTATTGCCCACAAGGTCCCAATTGCCGTCTTCCGTGTAGAATTTTATAGCAAATCCTCGCACGTCTCGTTCTGCATCAGCCGCTCCTGCTTCCCCAGCAACGGTGGAAAAACGTAAAAACAAAGGGGTACTGGTGCCAGATGTAAATACTTTGGCGCAGCTGTATTGGCTAATGTCGTGTGTAATGGTTAAGGTGCCGTAGGCGCCGGAGCCTTTAGCGTGAACGACACGCTCTGGTATACGCTCACGATCAAAGTGGGCAAGCTTTTCCAATAACCAGAAGTCTTGCATAAGCACAGGGCCACGTAATCCTGCCGTCATCGAATTTTGGTTTTCTTCAATGGGGCGCCCTGCTGCGTTCGTCAGTATTTTCTTTGTCATGACCTGGTTCCTTGTGGAGAAGTTAGGAATGGAATGAGGTAATTCGCCTGTTTTTAGTTTACTAAAAACTATCAATGATTAGAAATTGATAAATACGACCAATTCAATAGTGCCTGCCTATCGATCTTGCGTGACTGTACGGTGTTATTTCCTTGTCGTCGTAACGTAAAAAACCCGATGATGTCACACATCATCGGGTTTAGCTTAACGTAACTCCATCGTTTTAGGATGGAGTAGTTTTCACGTATTAACTATTTGCAGCCTGACTGCTTTGTCTTTCAAGCTTACGCGTAATGTATTGCTGCTGACCAATCGAGAGGATGTTGTTCACGCACCAGTACAGTACCAAACCAGCAGGGAAGAAGAACATCATGCCACCAAAAACTAACGGCATAAGCATCATAACGCGTGCTTGCATAGGATCTGGCGGAGTTGGATTCAGCTTGATTTGCAAGAACATGGTACCCATCATAATGGCGGGTAAGATAAACCATGGGTCTGGAGCAGCCAAGTTGTGGATCCAGAGAATCCAAGGCGCACCACGCATCTCTACGCTACCTAGCAGCACCCAGTACAAAGCAATAAACACAGGGATTTGAACAACCATGGGCAAACAGCCACCCAATGGGTTGATTTTTTCAGTGCGATACATTTCCATCATGGCGGCGTTAAGCTTAGCCTTATCGTCACCAAATTTTTCACGCAAAGCTTGCATGCGTGGTGTGAATTTCTTCATTTTGGCCATAGAGCGGTAGCTTGCGGCGGACAATGGGAAAAACACCAGCTTAATCAGCACAGTCAGTGCAACGATGGACCAACCCCAGTTACCGAGCAAGGCGTGCAGCCAGGTAAGGATTTTGAATAGCGGCTTGGAGATAATCGTCAGCCAACCGTAATCAACAACGAGGTCTAGGCCAGGAGCGACTGCAGCCATTGCTTTTTGATCTTGGGGGCCTACCCATAGTTGGGCATTGACTGTTTTACTGCTACCCGCATCAATGCTACCCACGGCTTCTATGCTACGAATGGCGTAAAGATTGTCACCTAGCTTAAGGGCCTGATTAGTACGTTGTGTGCCTTCAACAGGTACCCAAGCTGTGGCAAAGTAATGTTGCACCATGCCAATCCAGCCATTGTTGGCCGTCTTTTCATACTTCGCTTTGTCTTTATCAATGTCTGAAAAAGAGATTTTTTGATAACGACCTTCTTCGCTGTACACCGCAGGCCCAGTAAAGGTGTTGTACAGGCGTGAGGAGTCTGGCGGATCGTTACCGTCACGAGTTAATTGCAAATAGAGCGAAGGCTGAATGGGTTCACCGCTGATATTTTGGATATCGTGATGAACGTGTATATCGTAGCGGCCTTTGTTTAAGGTATAGGTCTTAATGACTTTAAGGCCATTGCTTTCTGCTTCGAAGACCACATTCAAGCTGTCACCTTGCAGCGTGCGCTCGGAAGATACCAAGCTAAACGGGCTAAGGTGATTAGGCCATTGTTCGCCACGGCTACCTATGACACCGGATTGGGCCAGATAGATCGAGGAGGCAGAATCATCTAACAACAGTTGAGGTTCGCCTGGCTGATCGGGGGAATCATATTTAAGTAAGGCCGCTTTTACTAATTGCGCACCTTGTGTGCTGAACGTTAGTTTATAAACGTCAGTGGTGACTTCGATCATTTCCCCTTGTGCAAGACTAGCGGGCGAGTTGCCTGGAAGTGCTGCCGGTGCTGCCGCTTGAGGGGCTTGCCCTGCGGGAACACTAGGATCGTTTGCCTGAGTTGTATTGTTGGGGGCGGCCTGAGTTTGCTGAGCAGAGCCTGAGCTAAACAAAGAAGCCTGACCATTGTATTCCTGCCAGTTATTCCAAAGCAGCAATAAAGAAAAGGTAAAGATCATCCAGAGGATGGTACGTCGGATATCCATAGCGCCTGTGCCATATTGAGAGCTAAGCAAAAGCTTAGCAGTTTAACGCAGTCAGTTGAGAAACAGTGTGATTTCGCAATAAGTTGTCTTGCGGTTGCTGTTTACATTATGACAAGCCGTGTTTTTCTGAGCGTGCTTGAGGTTGTGCTTTTGGGGTGGGTACTGGGTCGTATCCGCCCGGGTTCCAAGGGTGGCAACGACATATACGTTTGCTGCCTAGCCATATGCCTTTTGTTGTTCCGTGTTTTTCTATGGCCTCAATAGCATAGTGCGAACAACTAGGCGTGAAGCGACAGTTTCGGCCCAACCAAGGACTAATGAAAAACTGGTAAAAACGAATAGGCGCAATGGCCAGCCATTTCAAGATCGACATGCTTTGCTTAATAGAGTGTCAGCCTCTTGACGAACCAATAGTTTTAACTGGGTTAAAGAGGATGGCGGTATTTTACTATGTAGGCGAAATACGTAGTCGGTAGGCATCAGTTGTGCACGAGTATGACGAAATGATTCGCGTATTACTCGTTTGATAGCATTTCGGGTTACCGCCTTATTTGCGTAACGTTTAGGAATAATTAGCCCTAAACGAGCTTGGGGGGCTTGTTCAGAGTTAGGAGAACGTGGGCTGGTAACAACAAACAAAGCCCCACGTGCTATGCGTCGGCCTTTTAACGCCTGGGCATATTCTGTGGGGCTGTGCAAGCGAGCCGTAGCCGGAAAGGTGGCACGCATGTCAGAGTCGCAACAGGGAGGCTGATCGAGCTTCCCATGCATGTGGCTTATACAGCCAAACGCTTGCGACCTTTGGCGCGACGTGCGTTAAGCACAGCGCGACCACCGCGAGTTTTCATGCGAACGCGGAAACCGTGGGTGCGCTTGCGACGGGTAACAGAGGGTTGATAGGTGCGTTTCATGGTTTGTCCAAGTAAAAGAGCCGCCAGAAAACGCAGAAATAGTCATCTACCCCTGGTAAGTACGTCAGGACTCTGGCAACAGAAAATCTTATTAAGCCCGTTATTGCATCAAATATTTTCTATGATGTCAATCATTTAGACGGTAAGGGGTTGAATATTTACACTAGGCTGTGGATAACTTGATGCTGAAGAGGGTAGAATTGAGGTTTACTGAAGTGAAAAAAATGAATGAATTTTGGCAGTCTTGTCTCCAGGTCTTGGAACAGGAGCTTCCTCCGCAACAGATAAGCGCATGGATACGTCCATTAGTACCCCTTGAGTTCAACGAAGACTCGGGGGTTTTGCGCGTGTCTGCGCCAAATCGCTTCAAACTGGATTGGGCCCGTAAAAACTTTTCTGGTCGCATTGAACAATTGGCCAGTGATTTTTATGAGCGCCCTGTTCAGTTGCAGTTGGAGCTGGCCTCTCAAGTTGCTAGTCCGCAACGTCGTACTCTGGCTGATCGAGCCCCGGTCACCGCTACCGGCGAGTCCTCGGCAGCCATAGGTACTTCTGCGTCAACTAGCCCCGCCTCAGCGGCGGTGGCCGAAGCAGTACAGGATCGCTCACGTTTAAACTCAGACCTAACTTTTGATAATTTTGTCACCGGTAAAGCCAACCAATTAGCCCGTGCAGCAGCGCTACAAGTGGCTGAGAACCCCGGTGTATCGTACAACCCCTTGTTTTTATATGGTGGCGTGGGGTTGGGGAAAACCCATTTAATTCACGCCATAGGTAATGCCTTGGTGGCCAACGGCAACGGTGTGCGGGTACGTTATGTACATGCAGACCAGTATGTGTCAGATGTGGTCAAGGCCTACCAGCGCAAAGCATTTGATGAATTTAAGCGTTATTACCATTCCCTTGATCTTTTGTTGATTGACGATATTCAGTTTTTCGCTGGGAAAAATCGTACGCAAGAAGAGTTCTTCTATGCATTTGAGGCTATGGTGGCCCAGCGCAAGCAAATCATCATTACGTCGGATACCTATCCCAAAGAATTAGCGAATATTGATAGCCGTTTAATTTCTCGTTTCGACCAAGGGCTAACAGTGGCCATTGAGCCGCCCGAGTTAGAAATGCGCGTGGCGATTCTATTGCGAAAAGCCCAAACTGAAGGCATCAGCATGCCCGAAGAGGTAGCGTTTTTTATCGCTAAACATTTGCGTAGCAATGTGCGTGAGCTGGAAGGGGCTTTGCGCAAAGTTTCCGCTTACGCTAGGTTCCACGGGCGTGAAGTTCTTACTGTAGAAGTGTGTAAGGACGCGCTTAAAGACCTGCTGTCTGTGTCGAATGGACAGATCACAGTGGAAAACATTCAAAAAACAGTCGCTGATTTTTATAAAATCAAAGTGGCGGATATGTATTCCAAGCGTAGACCCGCTAATATTGCTATGCCTCGTCAGGTGGCAATGTACTTGGCAAAAGAATTGACCCAAAAAAGCCTACCCGAAATCGGTGATTTATTCGGTGGGCGTGATCACACAACCGTGCTGCATGCAGTGCGGAAAATCTCGGATGCTCGTACCAAACAGGCAGAGCTTAATCATGCTTTACACGTACTAGAACAAACCCTCAAAGGATGACCATGCAACTTGTTCAAGCGACTCGCGACGACTTGCTCAAACCCTTGTCCACTGTTGTTGGCATTGTTGAGCGTCGGCATACTTTACCGATATTGGCCAACATTCTGATTCAGAAAAACGCGCAAGACTTGTCTTTTTTGGCGACTGATTTAGAGGTGCAAATCACTACTCGTAGTCAGTTTGGAGTGGGTGATAGCCAAACAGCGACGACAGTAGCAGCGCGTAAGTTGCTGGATATTTTGCGGGCTTTGCCCGATTTTGGTGACGTACGTTGGGCGCTAGATAATGGCAAACTGACCATACAAAGTGGTAAAAGCCGTTTTCAATTGCAAACCCTTGAGGCAGCCGACTTCCCCACTTTAAGTCAGCCTGAAACATGGGATGTGTCGTTTAGCTTGCCGCAAAAAACGCTTAAGCACCTGTTTAATACGGTTCATTTCGCTATGGCGCAGCAAGACATTCGCTATTACTTGAATGGTATGTTGTTTGTGTTTGAGCCCGGTTTAGTGCGCACTGTGACGACCGACGGGCACCGTCTGGCACATAATGCCACTGAGGTTGAGTCAGGCATTGAGGCACGTCACGATGTGATCGTACCGCGTAAAACCGTCTTGGAAATGCAGCGTTTGCTGGCAGAAACGGACGAGCCAGTGCAAATTGATGTGGCGGCAGGTCAAATACGGTTCCGTTTTGGTGGGGTCGAGTTGATTTCCAAGCTTGTAGAAGGCAAGTTTCCGGATTTTGCTCGGGTTATCCCTTCTACCTATACGCGTCACTTCGATTTGAAACGTGAAGCGCTACAAGGTAGTTTGCAACGTGCTGCTATCCTCACCACTGATAAGTTGCGTGGCGTGCGTTTGCAACTTTCACAGAACACACTGAAAATTTCAGCTTCTAATGCCGAACAAGAAGAAGCCGTCGAAGAGCTAGACGTAGATTATGAACATGAGCCGTTAGATGTAGGCTTTAACGTTAGCTATTTGTTGGACGTGCTCGCCAATATTAAAGATGAAACGGTGCGTTGGTCCGTTCAGCCTGATGCGAACGCTTCTGTGCTTATGACCTTACCTGAAGAAGATTCCTTCAAGTATGTTGTCATGCCAATGCGCATTTAATTTATTGCTTGAATAGGCGCATCCTTGCGCCTACTTGATGTAAGCAGGCTATTTATAGGTTTTTATACATGACCGATCAAACCACGAATATGCAGGAAGCCGATTACGGTGCCGATTCGATCAAAATGCTTAAAGGGCTGGAAGCGGTACGCAAGCGCCCAGGCATGTACATTGGCGACACCTCAGATGGCACTGGCTTGCACCATATGGTGTTCGAGGTTGTGGATAATGCTATTGACGAAGCCCTAGCTGGGCATTGTGACGATATAGTGGTCACCATCCATGCCGATAACAGCATATCGGTTCGCGATAACGGTCGTGGCATTCCTACCGACATACACAAAGACGACGAACATCAGCGTAGTGCAGCTGAAATTGTGATGACTGAACTGCACGCTGGCGGTAAGTTCGATCAAAACTCTTATAAAGTTTCTGGTGGTTTACATGGCGTAGGGGTCTCGTGTGTTAACGCTTTATCTGAATGGTTGCGCTTAACCATTTGGCGTAATGGTAGCGAACATCTGCTTGAGTTTAGCCGTGGTGAGCGTTTGGAGCCTTTACGTGTAGTTGGCCCGACCGAGCGTAGTGGTACTTGCGTGCGGTATTTGGCAGACGCGGAAATTTTCAACAACATTGAATACCATCATGAAATTTTAGCCAAACGTTTGCGCGAGCTCTCGTTTTTGAATAATGGCGTGAAGATACGCTTGGTTGATGAGATTCAAGGTATCGACGAAGACTTCGCTTTCTTAGGTGGTGTCAAAGGTTTTGTTGAATATATCAATCGCAACAAAACAGCCTTACACCCGAATGTGTTTGCGGTAAGCACAGAGTCTGATGCGGGCGGGGTAAGTTTAGGTGTGGAAGTGGCGATGCAATGGAATGACAGCTACGCGGAAACCGTGCTGTGTTTCACTAATAATATCCCACAGCGTGATGGTGGTACACACTTAACGGGTTTGCGCGCGGCGATGACCCGTGTCTTGAACAAATATATCGCTGATAACGACTTGGCCAAACGCGCCAAAGTGGACACAGCTGGCGATGACATGCGTGAAGGCTTAGCGTGTGTTTTATCGGTCAAAGTGCCCGAGCCTAAGTTTAGTAGTCAAACCAAAGACAAACTGGTCTCCAGTGAAGTGCGTCCAGCCGTTGAAGAGGCCGTAAGCCGCACACTAGAGACTTGGTTGTTAGAAAACCCCACCGACGCTCGAGCCCTCTGCAATAAAATCATTGAAGCGGCACGAGCACGTGAGGCCGCGCGCCGAGCACGTGAGATGACACGTCGTAAAAGCGTGTTGGAAGGGGCCGGCTTACCTGGGAAACTGGCAGATTGCCAAGAGAAAGATCCTGCGCTAAGCGAGTTGTATATCGTTGAAGGGGACTCTGCTGGCGGTTCCGCCAAGCAAGGCCGAGACCGAAAGTTTCAAGCTATTTTGCCCTTGCGCGGTAAGGTATTAAACGTAGAAAAGGCGCGTTTTGATCGTTTGATTTCGAGCGAACAAATTACTACCCTGATTACGGCACTGGGTACTAGCATAGGGCCCGATTTCGATATAGAAAAGCTGCGTTATCACCGTATCATCATCATGACTGACGCGGACGTCGATGGTGCTCACATCCGTACTTTGTTGTTGACCTTGTTGTACCGTCAGATGCCCGAGCTTATTGAGCGTGGGTATGTGTACATAGCCCAGCCGCCTTTGTATCGAGTCAAAGTGGGACGCGAGGAAATGTACTTGAAAGACGCTGCCGAAGAAGCGGAGTTTATGCTTAAGCTGGCGCTTAAAGACGCTGTGCTGATTCCTCGTCAAGGCGGTGAGCCAGTAACAGGTGAAGCTCTGTCTGATTACGCCCATCGTTACATACAAGCTAACGCAGTCATCGAGCGTCAGTCGCGCTTGATGGATACCGATGCTTTGTCGGCGATAGCAGAAGGGGTCAGTATCACGCTTGATAGCGAAGCTCAGGCGCAGGCCAGTGCAGAAGCCTTGCAAGAGGCCCTATTTGATCCTGCGACACCGAATGTGGTGAAGGTGTTTGCGACGGCAGATGAAAGTGGCGAGAATTGGAGCGTGGTGGTGCAGCGTTTACACCATGGCAATATCCGCGTTACCGTGTTTGATCGTAGCTTTGTTCGCGGGGCTGACTATCAAACCTTGGCACGTGCAGGCGCTATCTTTAAAGGTCTAATCGGTGAGGGTGCTGTAGTGAGCCGTGGTGAGGGCGAGCGTCGCAAAGAGATTCGTGTAGACGATTTCCGCCACGCCATTCAGTGGCTACACAGCGAGGCAGAGCGCGGTGTTACCAAACAGCGTTATAAAGGTCTTGGTGAGATGAATCCTTCGCAACTGTGGGAAACCACCATGGATCCTACGGTGCGTCGTCTTTTGCAAGTAAATGTCGCCGATGCGATACGTGCGGATGAGGTCTTTACCACCCTAATGGGCGACCAAGTCGAGCCCCGCCGTGCATTTATTGAAACGCATGCCTTACAAGCTGGAAACCTTGACGTTTAAGCGGTGTTGATTTTGGGAGTAAAAAAGCGGCCTCTTTTTAGTGGCCGCTTTTTTATACGAAGTGAACGTTTCACTGGGGTCTTGAGCCCCTGGAATGGTGTGTCATGCTTGAGTTTATTTAGTCATGCTTACGCTATATTTGATGTAATTCGAGAAAACATCATTTAATAGTGAATAAGTAGCGATACAACAATAAGGGGGCGCCATGGCGCCCCCTTATTGTTGAGGTATCACCCTTACTTTATTGGGCTTCTATCCCCGACTGTTTAAACAGCTCCGCCCATTGGGGAACTTGTTGGGCCACTTTTGCTTGTAGGGCTTCAGGGGTGGCGTCATCGATAAGCACGGTTGCGCCCAGAGCGGCCATACGCTCTTGGAATTTAGGATCTTTCAAGCCAGCTTGTAGTGCTTTATTTAGGGTTTTGGTGACGTCTTCAGGTGTCCCTTTAGGTGCCCACATACCGTGCCAGATGCCTACTTCGAAGTTATCGAAACCAGCTTCTTGCATGGTGGGTAAATTGGGTAAGGTAGCGACTCTAGTGGGGCTAGTGACAGCGTAAGCTTTCACCGAGCCTCCATTGATATGCTGTGTGGTATTGGTGGTTTGATCGCACAGCACATCCACTTGTTTACCCATCAGATCAGCCATGGCAGGAGCCGTGCCGTTATACGGGACGGTGAGTATATCGACACCTAGAGCATTGAGCAGCATGGTGCTGCACAGATGGCTGGCCGCACCAATGCCAGCATTGGCCAGTGAAATGCTGTCTTTATTGGCCTTCATGTATTCCACCAATTCTTCAATCGTATTGGGCGGAAAGTCAGAGCGGGCGATAATGGTCATGGGTACATCAACTACCAAGCCTATGGGTTGCATGCCCTCTAAAGCATCGTAGCCTGGATTTTTGTATAAAGATGGGGCAGTGGAAAAACCGATGTGCATAAGCAAGATGTTATTTCCATCGGGTTTGGCGCGTGCTATTTGCGAGGTGCCTAGGGTGCCCCCTGCTCCGCCTCGGTTTTCGATGATGACGGTCTGGCCTAACTCATTACGCATGGCCTCGCCCAGCGCTCGGGCAACGTTGTCAGTGGGGCCTCCTGCCGCAAAAGGCACTACCATGTTAATAGGACCGCTAGGGTAGTTGTTGGCCCATGTGGCCGAGCTTAGGGCTATGCCTAGGCCTAGGCATAACTTGGACATCACAGCTATTTTCATGTCTCTTCCTTATAGGTAATTATTGCCCTGGGTAAGGGTTGCTGTATCGATGTGCTACGAATGAGATTGTATGGAAAACCAGAGATTAGTGATAACGGGCATAACCCTTACGACTTTGGCGTTACGGGCTTAGGCTAGCTGTGTAGGTGAAGCTTGCAGTGCGGGAATAAACTGCGTAGTGTGAGAACCTGTGATTGATAGAACAAACAGAGGCGGATAGTGCAGGAAGAATATTATTTTTATGAGCCTAAGCTAGGGCATGGCTTAAAGCATGACCCGATAAATGCGATAGTTGGTCCTAGGGCAATTGGCTGGATAGGCACAAAAAGTAGCAGTGGCACATTAAATTTAGCGCCTTATAGTTTTTTTAATCTGTTTAATTATCGGCCACCTATCATTGCGTTTTCCAGCTTGGGCTATAAAGATAGCTTGCGTAATGTAATGGAAACAGGCGTTTTTACGTGGAACTTAGTATCGCGCGATTTAGCTGAGCAGATGAATCTTAGCAGCATAGAGCAGGCAGTCCCCGAGTTTGAGTTCGCCGGGCTAACCCCTCTTGATGCACGTAATGTTGATGCTCCCCGTGTAGGGGAAAGCCTAGTGTCGTTCGAGTGTCGCCTTACCCAACATTTGCGCTTACAAGACATAAACGAAACAGAGTTGGACACGTGGATGGTGTTTGGTGAGGTAATTGGTGTGCATATTGCACCTAGCTGTCTGGTAGAGGGCGTGTATAACACCAGCCATGCACAACCCGTTTTACGTGGTGGTGGCGCTGGTGATTATTTCACGATTACGGAGGCGGCTAAGTTTGTGCTGCGGCGACCTAAGTAAGTATTGTCTTGATGTGCGCACGCAGCCAGGTAAGTTTAGTTGGTACTTTGCTGCCCGGGCAGCAGGTGGGTAGGCACAAGTGGAGTGCGCCAGCCGATGATACCTAGCGCTAAGGTAACGAAAGCAAGAATGCCACAATACCAAGCTAGGGCGGAATCTAAACCGATAAAATCGGCTAACCAGCCTAATGCCAAGGTGGGCACAATGGCACCTAAATAGCCAATAATCAGGTAAGTAGAGGTCATTCCTGCCCGTAAGTGGGAGGGGGCCACCTTATTAACGATGCTCATTCCACCTAACATGCAAAAGCCGTGGCCAATGGAGGTCATGAGTATGCTAAAGACGAATAGCCATGCGGAGGCGGACTGAATGTTTTGCCCTAGGCTGATGCAAGCTAAGGTAAAGGAAGCCAAGCCCAACAAGACGCATTTTTTGCTATGTACGCGCCGCGCCAGGAGTTGGGTGCCCGAGGATAAAAATAAAATAATACCTATAGAGAATCCGCTGACTACGGGGCCATGCCAGGGCACCATGTTTTCCATAAAACTAGGTGCTAATGACGCATAAAGGCTGAACATGCTAAAGGCGCAACAGGTTGCCAGACAGCCTAATAAAAATGGTCTACGCAGGCCTGCCGATGGCAATACGATAGCGGGCAAGTAATCGCGCCATGAGTAGTTGTGTTGGGTGCGCGGCACGGGCGGAGGACTAATTTTATACAAAGCATAAATAGCGAGCACCCCGAGTAGTAGGGACGGAATATAGCTGCTCACCAAGGGGTTGGGCAGCCATTGCGCAATAATGCCGCCCACTACGGGACCTAAGCCAAATCCCAAGGCTAGCATTAGGGTGGTGGAGGCGGCCGCTCGTTGTATGTCGCCCGTGCGATTAAGTTTGCTCAGCCCCAGTGAGGCGGAAGTAACAATCATGCTAGAGGCAAGGCCAATCAATATTCGGCTAAATAAAAAGCTACTTAAGTCCCACGCGATGGCAGAGAAAAATAGGCCCAATGTGACTAAGCATAAGGCTATACGTAGCACCAGTAGATAGCCTTTACGATCACTCAGACGGCCTAGGAAGAGTAAGCTTGCCAGCGCTGATCCCATGTACACCACATACAGTACGGTGATGTCACCGGGGCTTAACCCCCAGCGCAGTTGATACAAAGGGTACAGTGGGCTGACTAATGCCGTTCCCATTACCCCTACGCACATGGCGAAGCAAATCCATAAATAGGGGTCCCAATATTGAGTTTTTTTTCTTGGTGTAGGTTGGCTTAAGGCAATGACGTTAAGGCTCTGGGTATGGGTTGACTGAGCGTTAGGCGCTAAAAGTGCAATTTGCTCAAAAATGATTTGATTCGCTTCAGCTTGATGAAAGGCGTCATAAGCTGCACGGCTTTGCCATACTTCGTAGAGTTGGTAGTGTTGATCTTGGTCGTCTTGTTGAAGTATGTCAAAACGCAAACAGTGGCTATTGGCTTGGGCTCGCCGCGCCATTTTTTGAATGTCGGCGTGCAAATCCGTATTGGGTAGCAATTGGTAAGTGAACTTGCGACAGTAAGTTGCACTCATAAAAATATCCTTGGGCTCAATAGCAAAATACAAAGGATACTCTTTCAACTTTACTTGTCTAGTGTTCTGGCTGTAAAGCGAGGGGTATGTGTTGGCGCCCTGCCCTCGTAACGATTAGTATAGGCAAATCTCAAGGTTTTGGAGCTCAGCATGTCTTACGACTTAGATAAGCGTTTAGTAATAGGGTTGGCCTCAAGCGCCTTATTTGATTTGGTAGAGTCTGATCATGTTTTTCGTACGCAAGGCGAGGCTGAATATAAAAAATATCAGTTGGCCCATGAAACGGAGGCGTTTGCGCCAGGGGTAGCGTTTCCTTTTATTAAACGCTTGTTGGCGTTAAATGATTTGTCGCCAGATGATCCCGTGGTGGAGGTAATGCTACTTTCACGCAATGATCCGAATACGGGTATGCGGGTGATGAACTCTATCCAGCATTATGGGTTGGATATTAGTCGTGCTATTTTTTTGCAGGGAGCCGATCCTTACCCCTACATTCCTGCACTGTCTATCAGTTTGTTTTTATCAGCCAATGAGCGGGATGTGCGAGCGGCTGTGCAAGCGGGCTACCCAGCAGGGCAGGTATTACGGACGGCCTTTCAAGATGACTACAGTGATCCTCATGTGCGGGTAGCCTTTGACTTTGATGGCGTCATTATTGATGATGAGGCCGAGCAGATTTATCAGGCCGAGCGCAATTTACAGCATTTTATGCAGCATGAAACTGAGCGTGTACGCACGCCCCATAACCCTGGATTATTGCAAGGTTTTTTGACGAAGCTGTCGCGTTTACAGGCCTTAGAGCAAGAAAAGCAGCAGCATGAGCCCAAGTATCAACCACGCCTTAGGATTGCTATTGTGACGGCTAGGAATGCACCTGCCCACGAGCGGCTGATCTACACCATGCGTAGTTGGGGCATAGATGTGAATGAGGCTTTTTTTCTGGGTGGGGTTGAGAAAAGACGGGTCTTAGAGGTATTACAGCCACATATCTTTTTTGATGATCAAGCAGTACATTTAGAGTCGGCGGCGCACGCATCCCCCTCGGTACATATCCCCTTTGGTAAGGTCAATTCGAAGCAGTCCAAGTCGTGAACAGCCTTATTGGACGAGGGTTTATTTGTTGTACATAGCCTATCACTAGGTAGAAAAAGCGCAGTGTTCTTAAGCCTAGGTATATGATGCTGCTTTCAGGGGCTGATTCGCTGCAGGTCATCAGTCCGCTTGTTGGTATGTTACCGATGTATTGCTGCATTGGTTGGAATAGAGTGTCGTCATGAAAAAAGTAGTCAGTGCCAAGTTACATGGTATCAGGGTAACCGGGGCAGACCTTAACTATCATGGGTCTATTACTTTAGATCCTGAGGTGTGTGAACAAGCGGGTATTTTGCCCATGGAGTTTGTTGAGATTTGGAACAAAGATAGCGGAGCCCGGATTTCAACCTATGTCATTTATGGTGAACCCGGATCGCGTTGCTGTGTACTCAATGGCGCTGCCGCGCGTACCTGTCAGAAAGGCGATACGGTCATTATTTGCGCCTCTGAGTATATTGATACGGCGCAGTTGTACGACGTGCGTCCTACCGTTTTAACCTTTACGCCCGATAACGAAATAGATGAAATCATGTATTACGAAGTGCGCAAGAGCGCCGCACGTGATTTTGATTTTCAAGTCGTGCGCGAAGGGCGAGCTCAAGGCGCCGAGCGTACATTACGCAGCGTAGATGTCGATGCCTTAGCACAAGATTTACGTGCACGTGGACTAGATGACCGTGCGATTGCCGATTTGCTGTCTTGCCACTTAAGTCAATTTCAGTAAGCTGATTTATTGACACTGCCCTGGCGACAAGCATGACTTACCAACTTGTCGCCAGAGAACAGACTTAAACGTGTCCGTATTGCGCCAAGGCCTCAGCCAATGTCATGCCCTTGGAGAGATCTTCACGTATAGCCACTTCCTGGGCCGTCAACGCTTCGGTTTTCTCAAGCACGGTTTGAACGATGGCTTGTGGGACAACGATGGCCCCATCAGAGTCGCCTAATATAAAGTCACCGGGCTTGACTTCCACCCATGTGCTGCAGGCACCACGCAAGAATACGGGGATTTGCCACGCATTCACTTTCCAGCGGCTAATGGACTGCACTGGAGTGCGATAACGCGCGAAGACGGGAAAAGCCTGCTTGTCTATCCAACGTGTGTCGCGTATGCCGCCATCTGCCAAGGCCCCTTTGCATCCCTTTTCCTTCATGCCGATAGCTATTAATTCGCCAAAGTAGCAGATACCCTCGCCGTTTCCTGCCCAGACGGAAATATCCCCCTCGCCCAGTCCAGCACACGCCGTCATTTTCTCTTTGTCGCCCCCCAATGGATAGGGTGTCATTTGGCCTTGTATGGTGTAAGCCCAGCCAGCCAGAACGCCGCCTTCGGTTTGCTGAGCAAAGTCTTGCGCTAGACCTTGGTTAGGGTACCCCAGCTCGTCCAAGACATCGGCCACATTTGAGGTGTCCAGTTTCAGAAAACGCTCACGTATTTCCAGTTTTTTTGCTTGATCCATGATTAGCTTCCTTTAAATAGCATTGATGAGGCCACCATCCACACGTAGGATGCTGCCTGTAATATAAGAGGCCTGCTCGCTGGCTAGATAAGCCACGGTGCTGCCGTACTCACTGGGTTTGCCATAGCGGCGCATAGGGATGCTAGCGGTGCTTTCTTGGCTGACACTCTCTACGCTGCGGTTTTCGCGTTGAGCCTTGGCTACATCCAGGGCGTGGATTCTAGAGGTAGCAATACGGCCGGGCAAAATGATGTTGGCGGTAATTTGATCAGCGGCTACTTCGCGCGCCAGAGTTTTTGACCATCCCACTAAGGTGGAACGTAGAGCGTTGGATACACCTAGGTTGGGAATGGGGGCTATCACACCTGATGAAGTGCTGGTGATAATTCGCCCCCAGTTTGCTGCCCGCATACCGGGTAGCACTTTTTCGGTCAATTGGATAACGGATAGCACCATAGACTGGAAGTGTGTTTGCCACTGCTCCACGCTTACTTCGCCCAGTAGATTGGGTGGTGGACCGCCGGTGTTATTGACCAGTATGCTGACGGGGCCAAGCAACTGTTGGATGTGTTCAAGCTTGGCGTCATAGCTGTCTAGGTCGGCCAGATCCCACTGTAAGGCATGGGCTTGATGGCCTGCGTCACGAATTCGGCTAACTGTAAGCTGAGCACTTTCTTCCGATAAGTCGCATACCATCACACGGGCCCCCTCAGCAGCTAATGCTTGGGCAATGGCTCCCCCTAGCCCCCCGCCTGCGCCTTGTACCAAGGCTACTTTATCTTTAATACCTAAATCCATCGGGAATTCTCCTGTTCAGTGTTGAAGCGACTAGGTGCCAACTCGCAACGGTGCATTGATTTTGCGTAATAGAGCGATCACACTTTGCGCGGTGATGCGGCCCGTGCGCGGGTTGCTGCTGGGGATGTTTTGAATCTCCATATTTAAAACTGCAGCATCGGAGTCCACCTGTATTCGGTGTATGTTGCGCGTCACAGTAGGATCGGCCCAAATTTCCAAGCGTGTCTTATCGGGGCCAATGCCAGCCAATGACAAACTGACTGCGACGTTCAAGTTGGCTGGAAAACCAGCAGCTGCTTCACGGGCAGTACCATCAAAGATTTTGGTGGGCTCTTGCAGGCCCAGCACATCAATGTTGTGTTGTTCCAAATACGGAGCGCCTAGCAAGCCAGCGGGTGGCTTGCGGGTAATCATGCGTACCTCATTGACCTGCCCCTGAGCCGCAGCACTTACTGCGTCGAGTCCTAATAAGGCGCCGGTGGGTATCAGTATGGTGCCGCCATGCTCTCTGGCCAGTTCGATGAGTTCGGGGTGATTAAGTAAGGCGCCGGAGCTAAGTGTCAGTACCTGTTTGCCCGCTTTGAGAAAAGGTTTGGCGATGGTCGATAACTGACTGGCAGGAGCGCACTCAATGACCAAGTCACACAAGGCTTCTAAGCCTGCGATATCGGTGATGGTGGGGGTGCTGCGTAAATGGCTGATGTCCGGCGGCTGTTGAGGGTTACGTACGGCAATGGCGCTTAGTTGTAAACCGTCTTGATTCTGATCTAATGCTGCAGCCAGGTCACGGCCTATTGCGCCGTAACCGGCTATCCCTATACGTAAATGCTTCATTGATACTGTGCTCCCTATAAAGCATAGATTTTTTAATGCTGAATCTATAGTAGGGGGCGCAGGAACTGCGGACAAACTATAAAAATTTCTACGATGACATAGTTAAACTAATGCGTTGCGTGTAATTTCGGCTTGTCCTAGTAGCCAGTCGCGAAAGGTACTGACGGCAGGTCGTGGCAAACTGTTGTCATGCGCTAATAGGTAATAAGCTCCTGCACTGTTTTGTAAGGCTAGGTCAGGTAGGGCCTGGATCAGCTCTTTTTGGCCTGGGTAGCCCTGCAGAAGCACATCGGGGACTAGCGCTACTCCTTGGCCCGACTGAGCAAGTTGTAAAGCAATATAAAAGTGGCCGCATTCAATTTGTTGGTGTTCAAGATTGGCATTCGCCTGGTGGGCGCGAAACCAGTCGCGCCATGCATTAGCGCGTGTGGAGTTTTGTATTAAGGGTACTTTTTGTAATTCAGCAATAGAACGGATGGGGCCCACCCGCTCGTACAGCTCGCGGGCCATAATCGGTACCAGTCTGTCGCGGAATAGATAGTCAGACTGCACGCCGTTCCAATGGCTCACTAAATCAAGGTCAATGGTCGGGGCAAGGGCGGGATAATGCTGCCCTGGGAGCTTCCCTACCCGTATGGCCAAATCTATGCCGTCGGTGCTCATATTTAAACTGCGTATGTCTGAGACTACGCGTACTTCAATCGAGGGGTGTTGCGTTGCAAAATCAGCTAGACGAGGCATTAGCCACAGGACGCTGATGGTCGGCATGGTCTGTATGGTGAGCGTATTGGTAGTGTTTTTCTGCATAATACGCTGCGTGGTTTTTTCCAAATCTTCTAGCAGGTAACGACAGACGGTGTAATACTCCAGCCCCGTTTCGGTGAGTTCTAATTGACGTGTCTTGCGCAGAAATAAGGTTTTCCCTAGATAGTCTTCCAGTTTACGCACTTGCTGGCTGATGGCGCCTTGGGTGACGCAAAGCTCATCAGCAGCAAGAGTGAAAGATAAATGCCGGGCCGAGGCTTCGAAGCAACGTATAGCGGGTAGAGGGGGGAGTTGGCGGCGTACAGTCATGAAACCAAGAGAAAGCATTAAGGTATCTGTAGCTTAGCCTTGGTGATTACATTTTTCCAAAGGGAGTTTTGAGTATTGACGAATGCTTGAAATTGATCTTGTGACATGGGCATAGGTGTAATACCTCGTTGTTGCAGATCTTTGATAAAAGCAGGGTCCTCTAAGCTGGTATCGATGGCCTGACTCAGAAAGCTCACAATGGGGGCGGGAGTGTCACTGGGTACAAAAACACCAAACCATGTTGTGGCTTCGTATCCGGGGACGCCCGCTTCGTCAAAGGTGGGGACTGCAGGCAATAGCTCAGACCGGTCTTTTTGGGTAATACCTAAAGGACGTACGCGCCCACTTTCTATATGGGGTAAGGCGGTTGGTAAGGGTTCTAGCAGCATTTGCAACTGTCCACCAATGAGATCAGTCATAGCGGGCGCACCTCCTTGGTAGGGCACGTGTATGATTTCTATGTCGGCGTCTAGGGCCAGCATTTCTGTTTGCACATGGTGGCTTGTACCTGAGCCGGCAGAGCCATAATTTAAGCTACCAGGCTCTTGCCGGGCCTGCTCAATGAGCGCTTGAAGGCTCTGGAATGCAGCGTCTTTATTGACCAGCATGACGCTAGGGACGGCGGCAATACCGCCTACGGCAATGAGGTCTGTACTGGGATTATATTTTACGTCTTTATACAGGTTAGGGGCTACCGAGATGGTACTGGCTGCGCCCAGGAGCACGGTGTAACCGTCTGGTTTGCTGTCCACCGCAACGCGTGTTCCTATCATTCCGCCAGCACCGGGTCGATTATCAATAATGACCTCTTTGCCCAATGCTTTTGCTGCTTGTGTAAAGAACAGCCGTGCAACGGTGTCATTAATGCCTCCTGCCGGAAAGGGGATGATGGCACGTATATTTTTGCTAGGATAATCACTCGCGGCATAAGTCAGGCTGTGGCATCCGAATAGTAGGCTTACAGCGGCTATGCTAAATGCATGGGCGAATCGCTTCATGCTTGTCTCCTTGTCGTTGTATGTCTTTCAAGACTTGTATGACAAAGTGTAGAAACGACAGCAAGCGGAAACAAGGCATAAAAACTCTGCCGCTACCCTAGAAAAAGTAATCCATGCTCGGGCTAGCCCGAGCATGGATTGCTCTAGGTTAGAGGATCTTAGCCCACGCGCCCTTCTTCTACGGCATGGCAGGCGGTTTCATGTCCGGTGCGGGCCACTAAGGTGGGAACCTCGATGCGACAGCGATCATTAGCCAAAGGGCAGCGAGGATGAAAGGTACAGCCTGATGGAGGGTTCAGTGGGTTGGGCACTTCCCCTGCAACAGGGATGCGGCTTTTCCCGGCACCGCTGATGTCGGGGATAGCGCCCAAGAGCATACGGGTGTAAGGGTGTTGGGCATGGGAGAACAAGGCGTCACGATCGGCAATTTCAACGATACGCCCCAAATACATGACTCCTACTCGGTCAGCCACATGATGCACAACGGCCAGATTATGCGAAATGAATAAGTAAGTCAGGCCTAAGTCGCGCTGCAAGTCTTTCATGAGGTTGAGCACTTGGGCCTGTACCGAGACATCTAAAGCCGAAGTGGGCTCGTCACACACGATGAACTCGGGTTGCAGTGCTAAGGCGCGAGCGATAGAAATACGCTGGCGCTGCCCCCCTGAGAATTGATGGGGATAGCGCTGAGCATCACTAGGGGCTAGACCTACTTGGCTTAAGAGCTCGCCTACCCGCTCTTGCTGTTGCTGTGGGTTTAGGTTGGTGTGGGTGGCTAAGGGCTCGGCAATGATACGGCCTACTCGCCAGCGCGGATTTAGGCTGGCGTAGGGGTCCTGAAAGATCATTTGCCTGCGCTTACGGATTGCTTGTAGCTCTGGCTTGCTCATGTTGTTGATGGAGCGGCCCTGATATTTAATATCGCCTCGAGTAGGCTGATAGAGGCCGGTCAATAGGCGGGCGACAGTAGATTTTCCACAGCCCGATTCGCCTACTAAGGCCAGTGTTTCCCCTTTACGTAAGGAGAAACTGACGCCGTCTACGGCCCGCAGGTTCACTTTGGGTTTGCGATAGACCAAGCGCTCTAGTAAAGAGGGGGAGACATCAAACCAGCAGGCGGCGTCGTTTACTTCGACGAGATACTCTTGTGTCATAGCGACTCCGTCTGTAGCAACCAACAAGCTGCTTGTGAATGAGGGGGCGCAGGCATCAGTTCAGGGCGCTCTTGCAAACAGCGCTCCATAACGTGACTGCAGCGCGGGTTAAAGGCACAACCCTTAGGGATAGCGTTCAGGCGCGGCATACTCCCAGGTATCTGCTCTAATCGCGCTAAGTTTCCGTCAAGAGAGGGGATGGAGCGCATGAGTCCAGCGGTATAAGGGTGACTCGGGTTTTGGATCACATCTTGGACTGGCCCTATTTCTATAATGCGACCTGCATACATCACGGCTACACGGTCGGCTGTTTCTGCAATCACGCCCATATCGTGCGTGATAAGCATCACAGCGGTACCTTGCGAGCGACATAAGTCTTTAATGAGCTCGATAATTTGAGCCTGTATGGATACATCCAAGGCGGTGGTGGGTTCGTCTGCCACAATCAGCTTGGGCTCGGCCGCCAAGGCTAGAGCAATGACGACCCGCTGTCGCATGCCCCCCGAAAACTGATGGGGGTAGTGATCAATACGTTCTCGTGCAGCAGGAATGCCGGTCGCCTCTAGTAATTCGATGGCGCGCTCGCGGGCTTGTTTGTTAGTGAGTGGCAGGTGCGTAACAATAGTTTCGATAAGCTGCTGGCCAACGGTATACAAGGGGTTGAGGGAGGTCAGTGGGTCTTGAAAAATAGCGCCAATTTTACGTCCTCGTATTGGGCGCATTTGATCCTCGGTAAGATGATCTATACGTTGGCCCTCGAGTAAAATTTGGCCATTACGGATACGGCCCGGGGGATCAAGCAGCCCGATAATAGAGGCGCCAGTCAGTGATTTACCTGCACCGGACTCCCCTACTACGCCTAGTACTTCGCCGGCGGCAATAGCAAAAGAAACATGGTCTAACGCATGCAGCACCCCATGACGAGTGGGAAACTCCACGCAGAGATTTTGCACAGAAAGTAATTCAGTCATGGGTTCAGTTCAGTTTTGGGTTAAGTGCATCGCGTAGCCAGTCTCCGAGCAGGTTGACCGACAACACCAGCAGAACCAGCATGAGTCCTGGGAAAATAGTGATCCACCACTCACCGGAGAAAAGAAAGTCATTTCCGATGCGAATTAAGGTGCCTAGAGAAGGAGATGTTGGGGGCACCCCTACTCCTAGAAAGGATAAGGTGGCTTCAGTAATGATGGCGGTGGCCAAGTGTACGGTGGCAAGAATTAAGACCGGGCCTAGTACGTTGGGCAACACATGACTGAACATAATGCGTGGTGCTGACACGCCGATGACTTTGGCTGCTTGGACGTATTCACGGTTTTTTTCGACGAGGGTAGAGCCACGTACCGTTCTTGCATATTGAGGCCACCCAGCCAAGGCGATCGCTCCAATTAGCACGGGGAAAGCAATAGTTTCATGCATGCTGAGGGGAAAGACAGCACGTGCGACACCATCTATTAACAACGCAATGAGGATGGCTGGGAAGGACAATTGCACATCGGCCACGCGCATGATGAATGCATCTAGGCGGCCGCCAGCATAGCCAGCAATCAGCCCCAGTACTATGCCTACTAACATGGCCAGTAAAACAGAGGCCAAGCCGATGAGCAACGAGGTGCGAGTACCATAGAGCAAGGCGGAGAACAGGTCTCGTCCTTGGCTATCTGTGCCGAGAAAATACGGCATTTCCCCGTCCTCAGACCATGCCGGTGGTTTAAGCGCATCCATAAGATTGATGGAGGCTAAGTCAAAGGGGTCGAAAGGGGCTAGCCAGGTTGAACCTAAAGCGCCAATAAATAGCAGTAAGGTCATGACTGTAGCGATGATCGCTACTGGAGAATGGCGCCAGGACCACACCAGATCGCTATTCCAGATTCGATGAAAAGTGGCGTTCATATCAGTGCCCCTTCGCTTTGGATAATTGGGTGCGCAGACGAGGGTCAACCGCAAAATACAATAAATCAACTAATAGGTTGATGATGACAAACACCAGTGCAATCAAACAAAGATAGGCCGCCATGACAGGAACATCCGCAAACTGTACCGCTTGAATAAATAGCAAGCCCATGCCCGGCCACTGGAAAACGGTTTCCGTCACAATAGCAAAAGCAATAATCCCACCTAGTTGCAAGCCGGTAATGGTAATCACGGGCACCATTGTGTTTTTGAGAGCATGACCAAAATGGATAGCACGTTGGCTAAGCCCGCGTGCACGAGCAAATTTTATATAGTCGGTTCGTAAGACCTCAAGCATTTCGGAACGAACTAAGCGCAGTATGAGTGTCAGTTGGAATAGGCTCAGGGTTATGGCTGGCAAGATTAAATGCCTGAGACCATCAAGGGTGAGCAGGCCAGTGGTCCACCAGCCTAGGTGTACGACCGTGCCGCGTCCATAGCTGGGTAGCCAGCCTAGCTGCACCGAAAACACCAAAATTAATAAAATTCCAATTAAAAAGGTAGGCAGTGAAATACCTAATAAGGAAAAGGCGAGGATGCTTTGTGCTAACCAGCCATTACGTTTTAACGCCGTGTAAACCCCCAAGGGTAAGCCGATAAGTAAAGCCAATAGGGCGGCGGCGACAGACAGTTCCACTGTGGCGGGAAGTCGCTCTTTGAGCAATTGGGAGACCGGTTGGGCTTGGCGCAAAGATAGGCCAAACTGCCCTTGTACGGCCTGCTCAACAAAGCGGACAAATTGTACGGGGGCAGGTTGATCCAAACCGAGGCTGGCGCGTAAATGGATACGGTCTTGCTCGGTGGCGTCTTGCCCTAGCATGATAGTGACGGGGTCGCCGATATAACGAAATAAGACAAAGGCCAGCAAGCTGACCGTTAACATGACAAGAACGGCCTGAATAAGGCGTCGGATGATAAATACCAGCATAGGTGGGGGGCTGTAGCCTTACCGCTATAAATAGGCGGTAAGGCAGTAGAGGTTAGTTTAGTTGACGGTGACCCATTCGGCGGTCAGGCGGTTGTCGGCGCGGTGAATCACGTCGATATTTTTACGCATCGCCCATGGGATGACCTGGTCATGTAAAGGAATATGTCCGAATTCCTGTGCATGAATTTCCAGTGCTTTATGAATGGCAGCATCGCGTTTAGCTTCATCGGTCTCGACTTTGACAATCTCGATGAGCTCATCGACCTCGGGGTTGCTGTAGTTACCAAAGTTAAATGATCCATCCGCCCCCTCTCCTTTGCTATGGAGCAAGCTTTGTAAGGTGTAGAGAGCATCGAAGGTGGGTACACCCCAGCCAAACATATAGGCGCTGCTGTCGTAGGACTGTACTTTGGGGAAGTAGGTCGCGCGTGGCATTGTATTGAGCGAGGCTTTGACCCCTATACGTGCCCACATGCCGACGATCGCTTGGCAGATGGCCTCATCGTTAATGTAGCGGTTGTTAGGACAATCTAACGTAAAGTCGAGCTCATTTGGACCATAGCCAGCCTCTTGTAGCAATGCTTTGGCTTTTTCAGGGTCGTGCGGCAAACGCTTCGCTAACTCTTGCGTCCAACCGTGTACCTGAGGGGCGACCATGGTGCCTGTGGGCAGTGATGAACCGCGCATAACCGCTTTTTTTATCGCTTCGGTATCAATGCCTAGGTATAGGGCTTCGCGCACACGGGGGTCAGCAAAGGGGTTTTTACCTTTTACAGAGCTATATTTAAGCTCAGGACTTTTTTGGTCCAGACCTAAATAAATGGTACGGTACTCGTTACCTTCTAGCACTTTTGCCTGTTGTTTTAGGCGTTGCAGATCTTGTGCCGGAGGATCCAGTACAAAATCAATCTCACCTGATAACAAGGCGGCGGTACGCGTGGCATTTTGCTTGATGGGGCTGTATTCGATGCGCGTGACATTACCGACCTTATCGGCCTTGTTCCACCAGTTCTCGTTTTCATCAAATACGGTGCGGATGTCGATTTCACGTGAAACAAGCTTATAAGGTCCGGTGCCGTTGGTGTTGCGAGCCGAATAGGTTTCTTGATTCGCCGAAAAGTCTTGAGGTTGTGTCGCATTATTAGCCTCAGACCACGCTTTGTTCATAATGAATAAGTTGGTTAGCTGACGTAGTAACACGGGGTTAGGCTTGTCTGTGATGATATCCACGGTCAGGTCATCGACCTTTTCTACTTTTTCTATGCCGTTGGCATAGGCTTTAAAGTGTGACGTGGGTGCCATTGCTCGGCCGATAGAGAAGATGACATCTTCGGCGGTAAAGGGAGCACCATCATGAAACTTGACGTTCTCACGTAATTTTAAACGTAAGCGAGTAGGCTCGATCAGTTCCCAACTAGTCGCCAAGGCTGGCTCAAGGTTGAAGTCTTTATCGTAGGCCACAAGAGGCTCATAGACATAGCTGGAGGCGGCAATGGTCATGCCTTCATTTTGGGCATGTGGGTCTAGCGTCAGGATATCGCCTTGACTGGCCCATTTAAATGTCTTGGCCTGAAGCGCCAAGGGCATCATCATTAGCCCCGCCAAAGCGGTAGCGAGCATAGTTTTTTTCATGCAACAAAACTCCTCGGAGATGTGGAATTGTTCAGAGCACAAAATAGTGCCTGAATAGAGGTATTGGCGTCAATATTAGAATTTTATTTTTAAAATGTGGTGAGCTATATTCTATGTCTTTTAGTAGGTTGGTACATCTCAGTGATTATCATAATGCCTAGATTTAAATTATGTGTGTATCTGTACAGTGTCAGTTAAGATCCAGCCAATACCATTTTTTTATAACGATACGTGAGTACAGCACTTGATTTCCTACTCATGCTGGCATGCCGATTAGGCCCGTGCAGTAAACAGTGTGATGGGTAAGCCTGTTGTAAGCATAAGGTATTACACCGCTCATTCTTTATCTTAATAAACTTAAGTGTAGAAGTAATAAGTGGTTGAGATAAGGCGTTCGTTTTATACGGTTTATTTCATGATTTATTTAGCAGCTTCATTGTTTTTCTCAAATTTGATAATTAGAAAGTGGGCATAGCGTATGGAATACGCTTGTATTCCACATCCGCTCTACTTTTGTTGTGTATGGCTATTGTGTGAGCAAGCAGAGGCGAGCAAGAAAAACCCCAGCTACTAGAATGTTAAGTATGATGGTGGCTGTGTAAATAAACAGTGTTATAAGCGTATGAATCGTCGAATTGCACATGTCGATATGGATGCGTTCTATGCCTCGGTGGAGCTGCTTAAGTATCCTCAGTTGCGTGGGCAGGCGGTGGTTATTGGGGGGCGCAGCACCCCTGCTCCGGTCATCCACTCTGATGGCCGCTGGGAGGCGGCTCGTTTGGCCGATTACGTAGGACGTGGAGTGGTCACCACATCAACTTATGAAGCTAGGCAATTAGGGGTGTTTTCCGCGATGGGCTTGATGAAGGCAGCTCAATTGGCTCCCGATGCCCTACTGTTGCCTGCTGATTTCAATGCTTACAGGCATTATTCACGCTTATTTAAGCAGGCAGTGGCCAGTATTTCTGCAGCCATAGAGGACCGCGGCATAGATGAAATCTATGTGGATGTCTCGTCGTTGCCAGAGGAAAGTTATTTATTAGGCCAAGGTATACAGCAGGCAGTATGGGATGCTACCGGGATGACCTGCTCGGTGGGCATTACGCCCAATAAGCTATTGTCTAAAATTGCCTCTGAACTTCATAAGCCAAATGGGGTTTGCGTGCTCACGCTAGACGATGTCGCCACACGTATTTGGCCTTTAGCAGTAAGTAAAATAAATGGTATAGGGCCCAAGTCACAACAAAAGCTGTACGCCATGGGGATCCATACTATCGGGCAGTTGGCCGCAACACCAGCCCATGTATTACAGAATAGCTTTGGCTTACGTTATGCTTTGTGGTTGAGCCAAGCAGCTCAGGGTGAGGACGACAGGCCAGTTAATACATACTCTGAGCCGAAGTCATTAAGCCGTGAGACAACGTTCGAGCGCGATTTGCACGTACGCCACGATAAAGCACAGTTATCCGCTACTTTTAGGCGCTTATGTAGGCAGCTTGAAGATGACCTGCATAAGAAGCAGTTATGCGCTCAAAGCATAGGCATTAAACTTAAATTTGCTGACTTTAACGTGGTGACGCGCGATAGCAGTTTGCAGCATCCGGTGGTATCGGCCAGTGACATACATCATGCAGCAGGTCAAAACTTGAAGCGTGTTGCACTGAACCGACGCATACGTTTGTTGGGGGTGAAAGCCAGTGGTTTATTGCCATTAGAGCAAATGGCCGGTTCTGGACAAGAACAATTGAGTCTTTTGTGAGTTGTGCAACGGTAAACTTGCCCTGAAAGTAGTATAAAAGGGATAGTCAGAACTTATCATCTGCTGAAAAGGATGTAGCACCAGTTGCTGCGTTAAAATTGCTCTATGTCCAGCCTAGGCTGGTGTTTTCTTTTTTTATCATCAGGGTTTGCCATTATGGAATTTGATCGGGCCGGGGTGCGTGCCTTAATGGAGATTACTCAGCGTCCAGAGCTGGTATTTGTGCGTGGACAAGGATCTTGGTTAGAGGATCATAGCGGTAAGCGATACTTGGATATGATCCAAGGTTGGGCCGTCAATTCGCTAGGTCATAGTCCGTTAAGTGTGGTGAAGGCCATGGCCGAGCAGTCGGCCACCCTTATGAATCCATCGCCCGCTTTTTACAATCAGCCCTCCATTGAGCTGGCCAAACGCATTGTTCAGAACTCGTGTTTTGATCGCGTATTCTTTGCTAACAGTGGTGCTGAGGCGAACGAAGGGGCGATTAAGCTAGCGCGTAAATGGGGGCAAATTCACAAAGAAGGTGCTTATAAAATCATCACCTTCAACCATAGCTTCCATGGCCGTACGTTAGCCACTATGTCCGCATCGGGTAAGCCTGGTTGGGATCGCCTGTTTGCTCCTCAGGTTGAAGGGTTCCCTAAAGCCGAGCTCAACGATCTAGATTCTGTTGCGGCCTTAATTGACAATAGTACGGTTGCCATTATGCTTGAGCCCGTACAAGGTGAAGCAGGGGTAATTCCTGCCACCGATGAGTTCATGCAAGGCCTGCGCGAATTAGCCGATCAGCACAAATTGTTGCTTATCGTCGATGAAGTGCAAACCGGCATGGGACGCACAGGTACTTTGTTTGCGTATGAGCATTCCGGTATACGTCCTGACATCATGACCTTGGGTAAAGGCATTGGTGCTGGGGTACCGTTAGCGGCTTTGTGTGCCCGTGAAGAAGTCTCGTGTTTTCAGCATGGTGATCAAGGTGGCACGTATAACGGCAACCCCGTCATGGCTGCTGCAGGTGTAGCGGTATTTGATGAGCTTACTTCCCCGGGTTTTCTTACCGCTGTTAATGCGCGGGCACAGCAATTGTCCGAAGGGCTAGAAGCGATTAGCGCTAAGTGGGGTATGCATGGCGAACGTGGAACAGGCTTGTTACGCGCTTTGATGCTTGATCAGGATGACGGCCCAGCGCTTGTTAACGCTGCGCGTGAACGCTCACCTGAGGGCTTGTTGCTGAATGCTCCGCGTCCTAACTTATTGCGCTTTATGCCTGCCCTGAACGTTACGGCAGAAGAAGTTGATTTGCTCTTGGCCTGGTTAGATGAGCTACTAACACAAGTGCGTGGTTAGGTTTCGCCGGTACTGCTTAGGAAAAAAGGCGATGCCCTATTGGGCGTCGCCTTTTTCTATGCGTACACCGATGTCAGCGGGTGGCGCATAGTACAAGCTGCTGGTGACCAAAGCATCTACCCCGCTGCAAGCATAGGCAACTGCGTTGTCTAACCGGATGCCCCCAGCCGCCAGGAAGCGTAGGTGAGGATGTAATGGGCGCAGTTGGCTGACCCACTCAGTTAGCTGCGCTGCGGGTACTTTATCAAACTGTAAGGCATCTGCCCCGGCTTGAATGGCCTGCTTTGCCTGCTCCAATGTTTCCACTTCTATAACCACGGTTTTTTCGGCTAACTCGCCTTGGCGTGCCTGCAGGGCTGCTTGTATGTTCTGCCAGTCACCTAATAAGGCACGATGTTGAGGAAAAATTAATACGGTTTCGCTAAGCCCTAGGCGATGGGGCATAGCGCCCCCAGCTAAGGTTGCCTTGAGCGCTAGCTTGCGTAAGCCTGGAGCGTGTTTACGTGTTGTGAGCACAGCGGCTTTGGAGTTGTGATGCTTAACCGTTGTGACCAAAGCATGTGTTTGAGTAGCAATACCGCAAGCGAATTCGAATATGTTTTGACTGACCTTCCATGCGCGCAGTAGAGCATGGGCTGGCCCTGTGCAATGCAAAATAGCCTGTCCCGCATGGCATGAGGTCCCGCTGGGTAGATAGTCAGTGACCTGCCCTTGGCAGTTCGTGATCACACGCATTACCTCTTCGCTACCTGCGACAATATAATTGCCACGAGCAATAAAAGTCATTTGACTTGCTTGGTGGTGTAAGCCCATTACCTGACTAGTTAGGTCTAGTAACGGAGCATCCTCGTTAATCCAGCTATCAATTAAGTTTTGCTCAAAGAATACAGGCATGAGAGAAGGCTATTTAAAAAAATAATGGGTATATGCTTGAGTATATAGCGGTAGGTAATTGTATAGGGCCTAGAAGCGGGTAAAAGTGAAGAATCAAGATAAAAAAAGCTCCTAGTTAGTAGGCTAACTAGGAGCTTTACAGCCAGTTTACGTCAAGCTATTAATGTGCTTTAACGTGCAAACGCCATTGGTGTAACAGTGGCTCAGTATAGCCGTTGGGCTGTTCTAGGCCTTTGAAAACCAAATCGGCTGCAGCTTTGTAGGCCTCAGAGGTTTCCCAGTTACCCGCCATGTTTTTGTACAACGGGTCTCCAGCATTTTGCTGATCAACAATAGCGGCCATGCGGTGTAAGCTAGCTTCCACTTGCTCACGGCTGACTACACCATGCAATAACCAGTTAGCGATATGCTGGCTAGAAATACGCAGGGTAGCGCGATCTTCCATGAGTCCGACGTCGTGAATATCAGGCACTTTGGAGCAGCCCACGCCTTGATCGATCCAGCGTACGACGTAGCCAAGGATACCTTGCGCATTGTTATCAATTTCTTGCTGAATTTCTTCTGCTGTCCACTCTGGCTTGCTTACGACTGGAATAGTGAGAATGTCATCGAGCAGGTTCAGGTTTTGCCCTTCTAGGCTAGCTTGGACTGCTTTTACATCCACTTTGTGGTAGTGCACAGCGTGTAAGGTGGCCGCCGTAGGAGAAGGTACCCAAGCCGTATTGCCACCCGCTTCTAGGTGAGCAATTTTTTGCTCTAGCATTTCAGCCATTAAATCGGGCATGGCCCACATACCCTTACCAATCTGGGCACGGCCTTTCAAACCACATTGCAATCCAACTTGAACGTTATTCCGCTCGTAAGCGGAAAGCCAAGGTTGGTTTTTCATTTCGCCTTTGCGCACGACAGGGCCCGCTTGCATGCAAGTATGAATTTCGTCACCAGTGCGGTCTAAGAAGCCCGTGTTAATGAACACCACTCGCTCCAGAGCCTGAGCAATACATGCTTTCAGATTGACACTGGTACGACGCTCTTCGTCCATGATGCCTAACTTAACGGTATTGGCAGGCAGACCAAGGAACTGTTCGACACGGCTAAAGGTTTCGCTAGCAAATGCAACCTCGGCGGGGCCGTGCATTTTTGGCTTAACTACATAAATGGAACCCGTGCGGGAGTTCTTTTTCAGCTTTAGGTCGTGCATTCCGATCAGCGCAGTGATGGTTGCGTCGAGTAGACCTTCAGGGATTTCCTGGCCATTTTCATCCAATATGGCTGGGTTGGTCATCAAGTGGCCAACGTTTCGGATGAACATCATGGAGCGGCCAGGTAGGGTTTTCTCTTGACCATCTAAACCAGTATAGGTTCTGTCAGCATGCAAGCGACGGACAAATGTTTTGTCGCCTTTTTGTATGGTTTCTTCGAGATCACCAGTGATCAAACCTAACCAGTTGCGGTAGGCCAGAACTTTGTCACTGGCATCAACCGCTGCAACGGAGTCTTCGCAATCCATGATCGTTGTCAGTGCGGACTCAAGCAGGACATCTTTAATGCCTGCTGCATCGGTTTTGCCGATAGGGCTGGTGGGATCAATTTGCAGCTCAAAGCGTAGGCCGTTGTGATCAAACACAATGGCTTCAGGTGCATCTGGCTGACCACGGTAACCGATTAAGGTGCTGGGATCTTGTAGGCTAGCCACTTCGCCGTTATCTAAGATAACGCGCAATGCTCCGTCGGCAATGGTGTAGGACGTGGCTTGTGTGTGTGAGCCCGTGCTTAGCGGTAAGGTGTCATTGAGAAACTGGCGAGCAAAAGCAATGACCTTGGCGCCGCGTACGGGGTTGTACGCACCACCACGCTCTGCACCACCTTCGTCGGAGATAGCGTTCGTGCCATACAAGGCATCGTACAAGCTACCCCAACGGGCGTTGACTGCATTCAAAGCATAACGCGCATTCATTACTGGCACGACCAGCTGCGGGCCACCTTGCTCAGTAATTTCAGTGTCTACATTGCTGGTATTAACTGTGGCCGAGCTGGGAGCATCAACGAGGTAGCCGATGCTACGCAGAAAGCTTTTGTAGGCTTCCATATCGGTGATAGGACCTGGGTGACTGCTATGCCATTTATCTAGCTCGGCTTGCAAGCGATCACGCTCAGCCAGCAGGGCGCGATTCTTGGGGGCTAGGTCATGTATCAGTTGGTCGAAGCCTGTCCAGAAAGTTTCGGATGAAACACCTGTACCGGGTAGGGCTTCTTGTTCGATGAACTGATGAAGCACCTCGGCGACTTGCAATCGCTGGCAGGAGATTCTGTTAGTCATGGTTACCCTTGCTGAAAGTTAAAAAAGTTGAACAGCGGTAAGGGAGCCGGCAGTGTGCATATGCTGAGCGCAGCGGGCACTCTCTCGCTGTTTGAGCTCGGGTACGGTCTATTGTGTTTGTCTGGAGCCGGCTACATGGCCTGACTGATAAAGTGTTTTATCAGCAGGACAAAACAATGGGCGCAAAAGTCCCGAGCTGCTTATCCAATAATTATGAAGTACACAGAGAAACAACATCATATACTTTAAATAATAAGTATACATACTTTTTGTATCTGGTGTTTTGGGGATGTCTTGTATAAGACATATGACGTGACTTACAGCCATTTAGCAATGACGGAGACGCTCAAAATAGAGACTAAGGTTGAGTACAAAATTGCCTTAGATACAACAGCTGCATCCCGCTCAAACAAGGTCGCTAACATGAAGGGGCCGGTTCCTATAGGTAAGGCGGCCAGTAAAACGGCCACTTTTGCCCACAATGGATCCATATCAAAAACCCAGAACACGAGTATTGCGGTCACCATGGGGTGAAGTATTAACTTAAGCGCCAAAATACGCACCAAGATTTTATTTGGCACTTGCCCTGCTTGCTGTGGCTGGGCCAGAAACAAGCCTATGCACACTAAGGCGCAGGGGCTAGCGGCTAAGCTGAGCAGTTCGGCTGTACGATCAATGGCTGTAGGCAACTTTAGGCCTAGTAGTGCGTAGAGCCCCCCAGCAATCGGCGCAATCACCAAAGGATTTTTTGCTAGCGAGAGCCCTACCTTTTGTGCTGTGCTCCAAATAGAACCATGCCGATTACGAGAAAACTCCATAATCGCCAAGGTGCAGGCAAAGAGTAAACAGGCTGTCATTAGTATTGCTAAAGCCACCGCCGGGATACTGTCAGGCCCTAAAAGCATGACACACAAGGGCAAGCCCATATAGCCTGAGTTGGCATATGAGGCACTGAGCGCTTCTAGCGCAATAGTATTGATATCTTTGTTTTGCCTTCGAGCAAATACCCATGCTACGAGGTAAACAATGGCAATCGCCAATACTGAAGCATATAAATAGCCATGTTGGCTGGCTTGTTCTGGTGTAATGGCAGCCATGGAACGAAACAGTACCGCGGGTAAGGCCAGATACACCACGAATCGATTCAGGGAATCAATCGCATGGGGACCTAGTACGCCCAGTCGAGAGACGCCAAAGCCTAAAAAAATCAGAGCAAAAACAGGGAAAACAGCGCTAAGAGTGTGACTCACTGAATAACCTATACCGATAAGTAGCGGAGTTGCACATTATGCGATAGCCCTGAGATGCTGGATAGGTGTAAATGACGCACGAGTAAGGGGCAGGCTGATCTTTTACTGTGGTTAATTGGAACTGCTTTTCTAGACCGATGTAGTAACTATTGTCGTATCTTGTGCGTAGAATAAAGGCCAGCTTTGTTTATCCAGGATCTGTGCATGTTTGAATTACCCAGCTCTACACGTACTATCAATCAGCCTGAGGCCATTGCATTTAAAGGTTATTTGAATGCCACCGAAGCGGTTGAGCAATTAGTGGCGATTTACGATCGCAACATTGCTTATTTGCGTGAGGCGTTTGCGCAATGTCTGACTCAGGGTTACCCAAAAGGGCAACGTTATCGCGCTTGTTATCCTGCCATACGGGTTGCCGTCGATACCTACCAAGAAGTAGATAGCCGTTTATCGTACGGTCATGTGGTGGAGCCTGGGCTATATATGACCACGGTGACCGCCCCTACGCTGTATTACGATTATTTTCGTGATCAAATTGAGTTGCTTTTGCGCAATCATGGCGTACCCGTCGAAATTGGTGAATCAGAGGTACCTATCCCGCTGCATTTTGCGTTAATTAGTGATCAGCAGATAGCCACTGGGATTATTCCTGAGTCGCCAGGAGATACCTTACGGGACCACTTCGATGTACCCGATTTAGCGGTTATGGATGATGCCATTGTGAATGGCACCTGGGAGCGTAAAGGCAACGAGCCCTTACCCTTAGCACCGTTCACCGCCCCGCGTGTGGATTACTCTTTGTATCGCTTACAGCATTATTCGGCAACACGGCCCGAGCACTTTCAGAACTTTGTGTTATTTACTAACTATCAGTTTTATGTCGATGAGTTCTGTCAATGGGCCCGCGACGTGTTGGCAGAGGATCAGCAAGGCTATATAGATTTAGTAGAACCAGGCAACATTATTACTCCTGCTGGCCCGAACGCCGTTACCCAAGGCACCCCACTGAGGCGGGCGCCGCAGATGCCGTCTTATCATTTGCGACGCGATAACCATAGTGGCATTACCTTGATCAATATCGGTGTAGGGCCTTCTAATGCCAAAACCATTACTGATCACGTTGCTGTGTTACGTCCCTCGGCTTGGCTAATGCTCGGGCATTGTGCTGGCTTACGTACTACGCAGCGCTTGGGCGACTATGTTCTGGCGCATGGCTATGTGCGTGAAGACCACGTCTTAGATGCCGACTTACCTACGTGGGTACCGATTCCTCCTTTAGCCGAGATTCAAGTGGCGCTTGAGCAAGCGGTTGCCCAAGTGGCGGGCTTAAACGGCTGGGAGTTAAAGCGCATTATGCGTACTGGAACGGTGGCCTCCATCGATAACCGCAACTGGGAGCTACGCGATCATCATGAGCCGGTGCGGCGATTGTCCCAATCGCGGGCGATCGCCTTAGATATGGAGTCTGCCACTATCGCCGCTAATGGGTTTCGTTTCCGGGTTCCCTACGGCACCTTGCTCTGCGTATCTGATAAGCCTTTACATGGTGAGTTGAAGCTACCAGGTATGGCCAGTGATTTTTATAGCAAGCAGGTGGGGCAACACTTGCATATAGGTATCCGTGCGCTAGAGCTGTTACGTGATATGCCACGTGAGCGCCTGCACTCGCGTAAGCTACGCAGCTTTCTGGAGACGGCGTTTCAGTAGGCGTTTATTACGTTTTATTAAGCTTTTGCAAGACGACGCTTTTGATCTCTTTTTTAAGCACTTTGCCGACTGCGCTTTTGGGTAGATGACTCCAAAAGTCTACCGACTTAGGGCTCTTCACCGAGCCTAAGTGCGCACGGCAGAGTTCAATGATCTGCTCTTCGCTGACCGAGTGCCTTGGCTTGAGTTGGACAATGGCTTTAACCGACTCCCCCCATTTGTCATCGGGCACACCGATAACGGCGCAGTCTTGTACCGCAGGATGGCTCAAAATGACTTGCTCTACATCGGCCGGAAATACGTTGAAGCCCCCAGTAATAATTAAGTCGCGTATGCGATCAACGATATAAACGAAGCCCTCGGAGTCTTTGTAGCCTACATCGCCGGTGTGATGCCAACCAAATTTTTTTGGGTTCTCTAGGCTATCATCGTTCATATAACCTTGCATCACCATGCCGCTGCGGACGACGATCTCCCCCCGTTCTTCTATAGGTAAAAGGTTGCCCTCGCTGTCCATGATTTCAATGCGGGCAAAAGGGGTAGCGCGTCCACAACTGAGTAAGCGATGTTGTAAAGAGGGGGTGTTTTTGATCTCCACATAATCTTGCGGCAGCATACACGTTAATGCGGTCGGGGCTTCTGTTTGCCCATAGCTTTGCGTGATGATAGGACCAAATGTATCCAGAGCGAAGGAGAGCTTATCAGCGGACAAGGGCGCTGCACCAATGAACAAATAGTTTAAGGAAGAAAAGTCGCGCTCATGAATGTCAGGTCGTGCTAAGAGGGTATAAAGGGAAGTGGGGGTCAGGGCTAAAAAATGAATCGTTTCGCGTTCAATAATTTCTAGCATGATGTCCAGATCAGGCTTGGCCATGATATGGATGGTGCCCCCTAAAGCCAGAATAGGAAAGCTCATACTACCCGCCGAGTGTGTCATCGGCATGCAAAGTAAGTAGTTTGGCAGTCCAGTGTATTTATAAAGGGACAGAAAGGTGGCGACGTTGGTGGTGCAGCCTACTTGACTGTGAATAATGGCTTTAGGTGTGCCTGTGGTGCCCCCGCTGGAGGTAATACGGAATATTTCATTACTGGGGTCGTGTTCAGGCAAAGGAAAAGGCTTTAGACATTCCTGATCTACCCAGTTTATTAAGTGGGTTGGGGGAACGTGTGCATCGCTTATGGCTATTGCGCCTTTTAGGGTAGGAACTTGCGCAAAAAACTCGTCAATCTCATGACGATAGTCCGTATGATAGAACAGCCAAGAGCTTCCAGTTCGATTGAGATGGGCAATGGTATCGGCAACAGAGGCACGTGCATTTAACGGCACCCAAATACACCCGGCGCGCTGTATGCCTAACATCGCGACATAACACCAGATATTGTTCGGTGAATAGGTGGCTATGGTGCTTTGCCGGTTGATGCATGAGGCGTTGAGTGCCCAAGCGATCTGATGACTCCATTGCGCTACTTGTGTATAAGTCAACGCCAAGGGGCCTTCTTTTAGGCAGTTTGTACCTTTGGAGATGCTCAGGCCTCGATCAAAGAAATCAATAAGTGTCATAGTGAGAAAAGAGGAAATTAGTTGAAGAACTGAATTTGAGTTTTTTCTATAAGCTCTTTCCAAACCTTGGTTTGCTTGTGTTGCCAAGCAGCTAGTTCATCGGGCGAGCTGCTGACAACTAGGCCAGCACTATTGTTGACTAGTTCAATAATGTCTGGGCTGCCCATTATTTCTTTAATTTCTTTGTTTAATCTTTGAATGACTTCTGGAGCGGTGCCAGCAGGCGCGTATAACGAATTGATGCCGATAGCCTCAAAACCAGGGTAACCCATTTCGGATATGGTTTGAGTATTCTTAAGAAAGGGAAGGCGCTCTAAAGAGCCAACAGCTAGTATTTTTAGGTCTCCACTTTTATCATGTGGAGCAACAGCCATACCGGTATCGAGTACCGCATCTATATGACCACCAATAGCATCAGTGACCGATTGTGCAGGTCCGCTATATGGCACTATTTGAAAAGAAGCGCCTGTCACTTCTGCTAAGTGGGCGATAGTGATATGGTGTGCATTGCTGGGTGCAGCGATGGTTATGGGTGCGTCTGGGCTGCGATTTTTGGCTAACTCGATAAACTCAGCAAAGGTTACGACATTTAGTTGGGGATTGATTGCTAGTACCAGCGGTACAGTTTGTACCAAACTAATAGGCTCGAAATCCCTCACTGAGTCATAGCTCAAATCTTTCAATACTAGGGGGTTAACCACATGGGTTCCAGTCGTACCTGCCGCAAGTGTATAGCCGTCGGGCTTAGCGTTGGCCACTAAAGTTGTCCCTATTGCTCCCCCTGCTCCAGGTCGATTTTCAATAATGACTGATTGCTTAAGAGATTGACTCAGTTTCATGCCCAAGGCGCGCATCATGATGTCTACTGAGCCGCCTGTGGTGAATGGTACGATGATTCGTATAGGTTTTTGTGGCCATTCTTCTTTATTCAGGGTGCTCGCGCTTGCTGTTATTGCCATGGTTAAGGCGGTTATTCCCATCACGACAGTTCTTAAACATCTTTTCATCTTGTCTCTCCGGATTTAATTCATCTAATTTTGAATCTATCTTCTGTCCTGATGTACCATCCTGGACTTTCCATTCGACCAATTAACTTAAGTTTTTCAGTGTTTATATACAGCTTTTCTGGATCGGTAATTGCTTCGTCATTGATGTGTATTCCAACTACATGACCTATTATTAATTTTGCAGTTGTGTCTATACTAATTATTTCTTTTTTTATACACTCTATAGCCACGGGGCTTTCAGATATAAATGGCAGTTTTATTTTTATTCCTTGTTTCGTGTCCAGTCCTGTTTTTCTTAACTCATCTACATCCGAAGAAAATGGATAGGCTGTTTCATTCATTTTTTCAGCTAGGTTTTCAGTAACCATATTAATTATGAATTCTCCTGAATTCATTATGTTAAACAGAGTGTCCTTAGGCTTGCCGTCTTTATAACCAACTCCTAAACAAATAACAGGTGGAAATCCAGAGAAAAAGTTAAAAAAAGAAAAAGGGGCAGCGTTAATTACCCCATTTTTATCTGAGCTGATTACCCAGGCAATAGGTCTAGGAACTACTGTGGAGGCAAGTAGTTTGTAACACTTTTTATAATCTAGTTGAGCGATATCAAAATACATAATAGGTAGTTCCGATTTAAATTAATTGGTAACGAATAAGGTAATTCAAATCATTGTGAACCCACCTGAAATTCCTATGGTTTGTCCTGTGATAAATAGTGATCTGTCAGAGGCTAAAAAAGCGATGAGGCCAGAGATGTCTTCTGGACGAGAAACACGTCCTAGTCCTTTTGCTAAGGGGTAAAAATTTAGCATTCGTTTTAGAACCTCATTGTTTTCTGGTGTTGCATCTGGATGTAAAGGCCCATTGATAATGCCTTCGTGTGACACAGCCCCCAATGCAACGGAGTTCACTGTTATACAGTCTCTACCGTGCTCTTTGGCTAAGGCTTTTCCGAAAGCTGCAATAGCTCCCTTAGCGGCTGAGTACACAGCCAAGTTAGCCTCTCCTACTCGGCCAGCTTCGGAGATAATATTTATAATTTTTCCGTCTTTGTGCTCTACCATTCTGGGTAGTACTGACTTACTACAATACAGCGAACCGTACAGATTTAGATCAATGACCTTGGACCAGTCAGTGATTGGCATTTCTAAAAACCGTGGAGTTTTTCCACCCTTTTCTCTACGCTCTGGCACTATTCCTGCATTATTGACTAGCACATTGATATAGCCGAACGTCTTTTCTGCGTTTTGAACCATGGTCTCAACCTGATCCATGTTGGTAATGTCTGCCGGTGCAGCAATGGCTCTTCCGCCATTTTCAATGATTAGTTGTGCAACTTCATCACAGCGCTCCGAAAATAAGTCGTTCACGATAACAGCCGCACCATCTTGTGCTAACTCGAGAGAAATTGCCCGTCCTACCCCTTGCCCAGCCCCAGTGACAAGGGCCACTTTATTTTGTAATCGTTGATTCATCTTTTTCTCTATTTTCCAATGAAATTGGGTTCGCGCTTTTCGACAAAAGCATTGATACCTTCTTTTCTATCTTCCGTCACCATGAGAATACTTGCTGCATAGCGCTCATAATCTAGACCAGAATTCAAATCTACTTGCAGTCCTGTATTCACACATTTTTTACCTAGGCTAATAGCCATAGATGGCATGCTTGCAATCTTTGTAGCCATTTCCATAGATACCTTCATAAGATTTTCTTTTTTGCTTATTTTGCTAATCAAACCCAGCTTTAGAGCTTCTTCTGCACTAATCATCTCTGCTAAAAAAAGCATTTGTTTCGCTCTGGATGCCCCAATAACCCGTGGTAATCTTTGCGTTCCACCTGCTGCAGGAACCATATTAATTTTTGCTTCAGGTAAACCGAATTTGGCATGCTCAGCGGCGATACGAATGTCACAACAAAGAGCTATTTCGAGTCCGCCACCTAATGCAACCCCATTAATGGCTGCAATCACAGGCTTTTCAAAATTCTCTATTTTTTGCATCAACTCATGAGTTGATTTTTGAGAAAAAAAGAATTGATGAGAGGTTGTTTTTTCTCCCACTCTTTCTTTTAAGTCAGCACCTGCACAGAATGCACGATCTCCGGTTCCTGTAATAACAACAACTTTTACATTTCTGTTATTTCTGGCTCGGTTAAAAAATACTTCGGCTAGATCGGCTTTCATGGTTGAGCCAATAGCGTTTAATCGCTCAGGTCTATTGAGATGAATTACTCCTACGCTGTTTTTTACTTGCCAGGTCAGTGTGCCAATGGTTTCGATATTCATGTGTTTCCTGATTTGCTAAGAATGTGTGCAATGCCCACTGAGCCCAATCCAATCATGTGAGCCATACCTATACGGGGATTAGGGTGTTGTCGTGGTCCTGCCTCACCCCTTAGCTGACGAGTTATTTCAGCGATTTGGCCGATACCTGTGGGTCCAAGGGGGTGCCCCATTCCAATCAAACCACCGGATGCGTTAATGGCGCATTGGCCGCCAATCGCAGAATGACCCTGTTCTAGGTAATGCGAGCCCATGCCGATATCACATAGACCCATAGCCTCGCTATAAATGAGCTCTTCCACTGAAAAAGCATCGTGTAGCTCAAGTAAGTCCAGCTCCTTTGGTTCAATGCCGGCTTGCTTGTAGGCATCGAATGCTGTTTGCTTGACGAGCTCTGTGATGGAGCACTCGACATTCGGGTTGATTTGTTCGCTAGCCGCGACTGAGGCGCGTACGCATATAGCACGTTCCGGGCAAATTCCCATACGTTCTATTGCTTTGCCTGACATGAGAATGACGGCCGATGCGCCTTCGCCGCGCGGGCAGCATTGCTGTGCCGTGAGAGCGCCTGCAACGGATGTTGAGCTCATCACCTCTGCTAAGGTTTTTTCACGTCGATGTTGTGCATAAGGGTTAAGGGCGGCATTTTTGCGGTTCTTTACGGCGACCTTAGCCATGGCTTCCACGGGTAAGTTATGCTGTTTCAGATACTTTTGGGCGAGCAAAGCAAAATGTACAGCCGGTATGGTTTCTGTACTACTTAAGTGCTCGAGCCCATCATAGTCAGCCGCCCGCCTTACATTTCCATGCTTATCTATCCCCGTAACTAAAACGGTGTCATGGGCGCCGGAAATAATGGCGAGACAGGCTTGTCGAAAGGCGTAGGAGCCTGAGGCAGACGCATTTTCTATTTGTACGACCTCAAGGTTGCTAGGTCCTAAGTGTTGCAACATGACTTTGCCGGCCGCCATACCTAAAGAGGTGGTACCCACATAGGCGGCCTGTATGTCACTCCACTTCAGTGCGGCATCCTGTAAGGCTTGGCGTACGGCGGTGAGTCCCAAGACTGTGTAGGGCGTATCGCTTGGAAATTGATAAGCATGCATACCAATTCCGACTACGTAAATACCACCCTGGGCGGTTAAGTCTAGGCTCATGATTCTTCCTTATTCGACGTTCTGAAAACGCAGTCGTAATGATCCGGCTCGTTGCTAGGTACACCGATCGCTTGTAAGGCTTGATCAGGGTACAGAAGGTTGGGATCTATCACGTCTAAGACCGCTTGCCGTGTTATGCCAGGTGCCAGCTCAAGTTCACCAATCAATACAGGAGTCTGGAGCCCAGTGGTCAGAGGGAGGTTCAAACGTATGAATCCTTTAAGTATTCCGACGCCTGAGTGCGGCTCAATTGGACTGTTGGCAAGACAGGTGCCGCACATTGCGCAACCTGGAGCATTAGCAGGGAAGCTGAGTTGCTCGCATTGAGGGCAGCGTTTCATCAGTAGGTTCATAACGGGAGGTGTTTTCGATAAGCCGAAAAGGGTAGGTTTACTCGGTTTCATGGTTCCTAGTAATGATTTTTATATACGGTATGCTGTAGTCTACTTCGGTATATCGTTTATTTGGGCGGGGGTTTTCCCTTGTTTTCAGTGTTTTATAGCAATGCATGCAAAGAAAAGCATAAAATCTCTACGATATTTCGGAGAGCGTATGTCTACTAATTTAGTTCCAGCTGCTGCGCGAGCGATGGCTTTATTTGAGGTGTTTGCCCGTGAGAAGCGGCCTTTGTCAAATTCGGAGCTGGCACGTTTATTGAGTTTGCCCGAAAGCAGTTGCTCGGACTTGGTTCACACCTTATTGCAATGCGGCTTTTTAAGACGTACTGTGAAGTCTCGGAAGCTTTATCCCACCGAGCGTTTGCAAACGATTGCTAGACAGATCGGTGCAACAGATCCTGTGCTGAGTTCTTTGCAAGAGGCCTGTGAGTTGTTGCGTGACCGTACTGGGGAAAGCATCTTGTGTGGTCGTGTGCTTAATGGTGTTGTGCAAGTTATTGTTTTTAGCGATGGGCGACACCCATTACGGTATACAGGGGCTGGAAGCGACAAGTTGAGCTTGCATGTCTCGGCTCTGGGCAAGGCAATTTTGGCGTACGGTAGTCCGGAGGAAGCGCTTCGGCAATTACAACTCAGGCCGTTGCGAAAGGTGGCCTCAGGTACTCGGACGGATTTGGGCCAGTTGCAAGAGCAAATAGCCTTGTTTCGACGACAGGGGTGGGCTTGGGTTGAAAACGAGGGGGGGGAAGACTTGGCTGCTTTAGCGGTTGCTGGTGCAATAGGTGATGAGGTACTAGCGTTGGCTATTGTCGGCCCAGTGGGGCGTTTGAGCCTGCATCAGAGTGAGTACGTCCAAGCATTAAAGTTGATGCAAGCCCAAATTTTTGATGTTTGAACAGGTGAGTTTAGTAGTTCCTAAGCGTGGGCTTTATTGTTTACCCTTCTTCCTTTTTGTCTTTTTATCCTTATCTTTTTTGTTTTTTTTCTCTTTCTTCTTAGTCTTAGCTTTGTCGCCTGGCTTATCCTTGGTGGTGTTTAAGGGGGCATGGCTGGCTTGAGCCATGGCAGCATCCAGTTCCGCTTGTAGCTCGGCAGCGGCGGCTCGAAGTTCCTGAGCGGCCGCCTCCCGTTTATTATCAGGCTCGGGTACAGCGATCATGGTGCCGCGACAACTAGGCACGCCACATAGGCATCGGTAATTTTGCTTGAGCTCTGCGGTGATATCTTCATCAATCACCAGACCGTAGTCATAGAGCAACTCTTCCCCGGCAGCAATGTCCCGCATCGCGACGATATAGACCCGCGTCCCATCGCTGTTCTCATGGCCTTCGCAGTTGGGTTCACAGCAATGGTTAATCCAGCGAGAATCGTTTCCACGCTGGCCGCCATCAATAATTTTCCCCGAGCTTAAGGCAAAAAAGAAGGTGTGAAATGGATCGTCGGGATTCACGGGATGTAATGCATCTGCTTGTTCGGACGTTAGGCGACGGCCTGCATATTGCAGGATGCGTGTCCCAGCAGGAATATCACGCAGGGCAAAAACGCCCTTACCATGAAGAGTCGAGGCTTTTACTAGATGCCAAGGTTGGCGACGTGTGACCATTGGAGTGCCTGTAAAAAGGGATAGAATGTAGATGGTTACCCACAAACATTGAGTGTACAAACATATGTTAGACGATTCGACGGCTCGTAACGGAGCCCAAGTGTTCTTGGATACCCTCCTGGAACTTGGGGTAGACACGATCTTTGGTTATCCCGGAGGGGCTGTGCTGCCTTTGTATGATGCGCTTTATTCTGAATCTCGCCTACGCCATATATTAGTGCGTCACGAGCAAGCCGCGGTGCATGCTGCCGAAGGTTATGCGCGTAGCACAGGCAAGCCGGGTGTCGTGTTAGTGACCTCTGGCCCAGGCATGGCAAACACCACCTCAGGCCTATTGGATGCCTTGTGCGACTCTATTCCAGTACTGTGTATTAGTGGCCAAGTGGCTACAACAGCTATCGGTACGGACGCTTTTCAAGAGTGTGACGCGATCGGTATTTCGCGTCCCGTCACCAAGTGGAATGCCCAGATTCGCCGGGTAGAAGACGTTGCCGCGCTAGCAGCGAAAGGGTATAGGCTGTGTACTGAAGGCAGGCCAGGACCTGTTTTATTGGATTTTCCCAAAGACATACAAATTGCCGCCGTACCCGCTACGGTGAGCCGTGAGCCAGCCGATAGTATTGAAAACGGTGGCGATGTACAAAGCGCTCCTGTTTTAGAAACGGCAGTCAAACGTGCCGCTGCATTGATTGCCAAAGCGAAGCGTCCTGTATTTTACGGGGGGGGCGGCTTAATTAACTCAGGGCTAGATGCTTGCCATGCTTTTACCAGTCTGGTTCAGGATATCGGGGCGCCGTGCACACTGACCTTAATGGGATTAGGGGCCTACCCAGCTAGCGACGACTTGTTTGTAGGAATGTTGGGCATGCATGGCACGCTGGAAGCCAATCTTGCGATGCACCATGCCGATTTAATCATCTGTGTAGGGGCTCGTTTTGATGACAGGATTACCGGGCGTTTGTCCGATTTTTGTCCTCATGCCAGCAAAATACATATTGATATTGACCCGGGCTCAATTGATAAGGTTGTGCGCGCTGATGTTGCTTTAGTAGGCGATTGCTACCCTTTATTGCGGGCGCTGCGTAAAGAACTTAGCACTCATACCATAGTGGCTGGCGCGCTGAGCGATTGGTGGCAACGGATTGAGGTGTGGCGCGCTCAGCAGTGTCTGCGAGTGCAACCTTCTAACGAGTATATTTTGCCGCAACACTTACTGTGGGAACTGAATGCACAGTTGCAAGGCAAAGATGCCATTGTGTCTACCGATGTGGGGCAGCATCAAATGTGGGCAGCACAATATATAAAATTTGATCGTCCACGGCGTTGGTTAACCTCAGGCGGTGCTGGCACCATGGGCTATGGTTTACCTGCCGCCCTAGGAGCGCAGATTGCCCATCCCGGTAAAACAGTGGTGTGTGTGAGCGGCGATGCTTCGGTATTGATGAACATACAAGAACTTGCAACCGCCGTGCAGCATCGCACCCCAGTGAAAGTGGTGCTGTGTAATAACGAACATATGGGTATGGTGCGACAGTGGCAGGAGCTCATTCATGATGGCCGCTATAGTCATAGCTATAACGAGGCCCTACCAGACTTTGTCGCCTTGGCGCGCGCCTTCGGCTGGGGTGCAGCACAAGTGGTTGATCCCGCGCAGTTAAGCGCAGCCTTGCAAGAGTGCTTGGCTTACGATGGGCCTTACTTCCTGGATGTACGAGTGCAGGCGCAAGAAAACTGTTTCCCCATGATGCCTGCAGGCTATGGTCATCAACAAGTGATGTTGTCGGAAGACACCTGGTACGTGGAGGAGTAATTAGGCGAGACAGGCGAAAACCCCTATATGGCTGCCATGCAGGCTGTTTTACAGTGTTTTAGGTCTTATAACGGTCACAAAGGAGACATTATGCGCCTACGACATGGTTTGTTTGCTTTATTGGCAGCTTCCCTATTCACCACTACGACAGCCTTGGCGCAAACGCCACTTAAGCTTGCCTATGCTTTGTCTACCAGTTCACATTACGGTGCTGGTGCAGATGCCTTTGCAGCTAGTATAGAAGACGGCGGACAGTACAAGATCGAAGCTTTTCCTAATAGTGCCTTAGGGGGAGAGCGCGAGGTGATTGAGGGTTTGCAACTGGGCACCATCGATTTAGCGATTGTATCCACAGGGGCGACGTTAAACTTTGTACCTAAAACGGGGGTATTCGATATCCCCTTCTTGTTTCGCGACTTATCGCACGCACGTGCCGTGCTGGATGGCGAGATTGGTCAAGAATTGCTGGCAGAGTTCCCTAAACGCGGTCTAGTGGCCTTGGCGTGGGGTGAGCAAGGTTTCCGTCACTTAACGAATAATAGCCGTCCCGTGGTGACTCCTTCGGATGCTAAAGGCCTAAAAATTCGCACGACGGAAAACCCCATTCATATCGCTGCTTTCCGAGAAATGGGTGTACTGGCTACCCCTATGGCGTGGCCCGAGGTGGCTACCGCCCTACAGCAAGGGACGATTGATGGGCAGGAAAATCCGTTGTCAGTGATCGTGTCTGCTAAGTTACCGCAGTTACAAAAGTACTTGTCGCTCACCTCACATGTGTATGGCCCAGCCCTAGTGTTAATGTCACCCATGGTGTTTGACGGCTTATCCGAGGAAGAAAAAAACCGTTTTTTGAAAGCCGGTCATGATGCCGCCCAGGCCATGCGTGGCTATGTCGATAATATTGAGCAAAGTGGTGTTGAATCCGTAAAAGCCGATGGTATGCAGGTCAATGCGGTAGATCATGCCGCTTTTGCGCAAGCCGTGGAGCCTGTTTACCCACAGTATTACAAACAGTTTGGCCAAGAACTGGTTGAGTCAATACGCAATACACCATAAAGGAGTGTAGCGGATGTGGTTTCTACGCTTTCTGGATCAGGGGCTGTTGCGTGTCGTGTCGGGGCTGGCCCAATTGCTATTGGTCTCTGCTGTTGGGGCGGCTTTCTACCAAGTCATCGCTCGTTTTGTGCTGCAATCGCCGGCAGATTGGAGCGAAGCTTGGTCAAGGGCAGCATTGATTTGGACGGTGATGCTGGGCTTGTGTTTGGCTTTTAGACAAGGAGCTATGTTAAGCGTAGATGCGGTGCGCGGTGTATTAACGCGCCGCCAGCAACGTTGGTTGGATCATACGGTGCTGGTATTGACGGTACTTTTTTTTGGCATCCTTACTTGGGCGGGCATACAAATGGGCTGGCGCGTGCGCTTTCAGACTATGCCTAGCCTCGGGTGGTCTATTTCTTGGATTTATATTGCAATTCCTATTGGCTCTGTCTTAGCCATAGTAGGAGTTATCGCCCGCTGGCTAGAGAATCCTGAGCCTGTAGTGGTTGATGACACTCAATTATAAGTTTCTGGCGGAGCCTAATTCATGTCTCAGTTAATGTTGCTGGCAATGCTATTGTTCTTTGTTATTACCGTGCCGGTGGCGGTGTCGGTAGGCTTGGCCAATATCGTGGGAATTAACTGGGATGGTCGTATGACCATGCTAGTGCTAGCGCAGCAAATGTATGCGTCCATGGATAAATACCCTCTGGTTGCAGTGCCATTTTTTATATTGGCCGGTAACCTGATGGAGGCTGGCGGCATTTCTGAACGCATGGTGGAATTTGCCAAAAGCGTTGTGGGCGGTATGCAAGGGGGATTGGCATGCAGTTGCGTTTTAACCTGCATGATTTTTGCCGCGGTCGCGGGCTCTAGCGTTGCGACCACCTTTGCCGTTGGGGCGATTTTGATTCCCGCTATGGTCAAGCACGGCTATCCGCGCCCTTTTGCCGCCTCTTTACAGGCAACCAGTGCCGAGCTGGGGGTAATTATCCCCCCTTCTATTCCCCTTATTTTATTTGCGGTCTCCACCGACACCTCGGTAGGTGAGTTGTTTATTGCGGGTATTGGTCCCGGTTTGTTAATCGGTGGTGCCTTGATGCTCTACGTGTGGTTATATGCGCGGCGTCATCAACTTGGTACGCTAGACGCTCAACATCGCATGCCTTTATGGCCAGCATTTAAGCAGGCATGGCTCGCTTTATTGATGCCCGTTATTATTCTAGGGGGTATATACGGGGGCGTATTTACGCCCACAGAAGCCTCTGCGATTGCCGTGGTGTATGCGTGGCTAGTGGGCACTTTTGTATATCGACGTTTAGATCACAAGGTCTTAAGGCGTACCCTGCACCGCTCTGTGATCTCTACCGCGGTCATTATGTTTATTATTGCCAATGCCTCTATTTTTGGCTTTTTACTCAATCGGGCGGGTATTCCTAGTGCATTAGGTCATTGGTTAGGGGGCTTGTTTGATAGTCAATTAACCTTCTTGCTGGGGGTGAATGCCGCCCTGTTCGTAGTAGGCATGTTTATCGAGACCTCTGCCTCTATTGTGGTGCTGGCGCCTTTATTACTGCCTGTGGCGATGCAGTTTGGCGTGGATCCTGTGCACTTTGGCATCATTATGGTGGTGAATTTGGCCTTGGGAATGGTGACGCCGCCGTTTGGGGTCAACTTGTTTGCTGCTTGCTCGGTTGCGGGCATTTCCCTTGAGCGTTTGATACGGCCGCTGATACCGTTTGTATTGGTAGTGGTGGCGTGCTTACTGTTAATTAGCTATGTGCCTAGCATTAGCTTATTGGTGCGCGATTGGGTGTATCGTTAGTGAAGCCCACCAGCCCGACAGCTATTAAGTAGCCTGTCGGGCTGGTGGGCTTACTTTTTTCAAGAGGCTGTTTTAGCGACGGCCTTTTTTGCTGCTTTTTTTGCCGCCTTTTTCGCGGCGGTTTTCTTACTAGCCACTTTTTTAGCAGCCGTTTTGGTACTACTTTTTTTCGCTGCTGTTTTGCGCCCTGTTTTTTCCGGTCTAGGCTCAAACTCGAAGCCTACTTTGCCGTCAGCGCCACGAACCAAGAAAGCCTTGAATTTACGGTTAGTACGAGCCGAGACAAAGCCATCAAGTAAGTCAGTTTTACCCTCGTTGAGCAGTTTAGTCATTTGTTCGCGGCTAATATCTTGCTGCAAGATGACCTTGTTGCTGCGGAAGTCACAACTTTTGTTCGCCCCCACTGATTTTTCACATATATAACGCATGCCATGTTCGAACACAGAAGCTTGGCATTTTGGACATGGCCCTAACGTAACGCTGTTGCTAAAGTCTATATCTTCGTCACTGTCATCGTCATTTTGACCGAAATCGAATTCAAGTTTGAACTCATCGGTAATGCGTAAAATAGCGGAAAAAGGGCGGCCCATTTTGCTGATGAAGCCGGGCAAGGGGCCTAGCTCACGTTTTTGCAACAACTCTTCGACTTCGGGTAGTTCAAAGGTGCGACCACCGGGGTGTTTACCAATAGAAAAATCGCAAGCGGTACAAGCATAGCGGCGGTAGTTTTCTTTCACTACGGCGCCACAGTTGGGGCACGGCGTATTTAAGGTGGCGTAGTCGCCAGGTACCGTATCGCGTTCGTATTCTTTGGCGCGCTTGACGATGACTTGAGTCATTTGTTCAATTTCACGCATGAATACGGTGCGATCTAATTGGCCTTGTTCGATTTGTTTGAGTTGATGCTCCCAGCCTCCTGTCAGTTCCGGAGAGGTGAGCTCATTGACTCCCAAGCCAGAAAGCAAGGTCATGAGTTGGCGTGCTTTCGCGCTAGGTACCAGTTCGCGGCCTTCACGACGTAAGTAGCCTTCGTTAAGTAGACCTTCGATAATCGCCGCTCGGGTTGCTGGCGTGCCTAAACCGCGCTCAGACATCGCTTCTCGCAGCGCTTCGTCGTCGACCAGTTTGCCAGCGCCTTCCATGGCTGACAGCAAGGTGGCCTCGGTAAAGCGTGCTGGGGGCTTAGTAGCCAGTTGCTGCAGCTCTATATCCTCGGTACGCACACGCTCCCCTTCTTGCACGGGAATCAGTGAACCTTCCTCATTTTGAGCTTCACGGCCATAAATAGCTAACCAACCGGGTTTGACCAGTACTTTACCTTCGGTTTTAAAGTGATGCCCAGAGACTTCGGTAATGCGGGTAGTAACACGGAATTCCGCTGCAGGGAAAAAGACGGCAAGAAAGCGGCGTGTAACCAGCTCATAAATCTTACCTTCAGCCTCGCTGAGCTCACGTGGAATTTGTAAGGTAGGAATAATCGCAAAGTGATCAGAGACTTTTTTATTGTCAAAGACACGGCGGTTTGGTTTGACCCAACCTTCTTCGCAAACGGTTTGGGCAAAGCTTTGCACTGATGCGGAGGCGGGTGTGGTGCTCTGGGCAAGTGCCTGCATGGTGTCTTTCACCGTGCCAACGTAATCTTCGGGCAAATAGCGCGAATCGGTACGTGGGTAAGTCAGTGCTTTGTGACGCTCGTATAAGGTTTGGGCTAGTGCTAAGGTGGTTTTGGCAGAAAACCCAAAGCGCGAGTTAGCCTCGCGTTGTAACGAAGTTAAATCAAACAGGGCTGGAGAGATTTGAGTACTGGGCTTGGACTCTTCGCTAACGATGCCGGGCTTGTCGCGGCAGGCGGCGACTATTGTTTGAGCAGCGGTCGCGGACCAGAGACGAGAGTCACGCTTTTCGGCGTCTTTTTCGTCTTTTTTGAACTCCGGATCGAACCAACGGCCGTTGTAAAGGCCGGCTGCGGCAACAAATGTAGCGTGGACTTCCCAGTAGTCACGTGAGACAAAGCGACGGATTTTATCCTCTCGCTCGCTGACAATAGCAAGGGTCGGGGTCTGTACACGGCCCACCGGAGTTTTGAAAAAACCGCCGTCTTTACTATTAAAGGCGGTCATTGCTCGTGTGCCGTTAATACCTACCAACCAGTCTGCCTCGGCTCGAGAGCGAGCCGCTGCCTCTAGGGGTTTGAGCTCGGCATCGTCACGCAAGTTTGCAAACGCCTCACGAATCGCGGTTTGCGTCATCGAGCGCAACCACAAGCGTTGTACTGGCTTTTTAGAGCCTGCATATTGCATGATGTAGCGGAAAATGAGTTCGCCTTCGCGTCCCGCGTCACAGGCGTTGATCACTTGGCCAACATCTTTGCGCTTGATCAGTTTAATGAGTAGCTTAAGCCGCTCAGTGGATTTTTTGTCTGTGGGCTGTAGCTCAAACTGGGGCGGAATCACGGGTAAATGGGTGAAACTCCACTTGCCGCGTACGGGATCGTTGGGCGCGATCAGCCCCAGTAAGTGGCCAATACTGGATGCCAGTACATATTGGTCGCTTTCAAAGTAATCCCCGTCGCGCGTGAAACCGCCTAAGGCACGTGATATGTCCAAAGCGACAGAGGGTTTCTCGGCAATAATGAGTGTTTTTTCCATGTGGTTCCAATGACAGCAATTCTGCGGCAGTAGCGCGGATGATACGAGTAGGGTATCAGTCGTTGCAAGTCGTCAGTTGGCATAAGCCTACCTGATGCCCCGCTGGCTGGCGAGTGTTGTGATTAAAAATGCGATGCTCGCGCCAAAAAAATGGAGCTACACCGTCGGATATTAGCAAATATGGCTGCGTTCGGGCTAAGCGATGGCATCTTGCCGCATAAAAGGGGCTGTTTTTGTTTTTTCGATGCGGCCGCTGGCGGGAGTCAGTTTTTGTCAGCGCAGATCGCGTAGTTGTCTTGTTAGCGACCAGCAGTCGCTGTATTGAATGCTCTTGCTGACCGTGTCTGTATAAGTTCAGTTACGTTGTCGTGGCAGATGTTGGGTAAACTTAACAGGCTGGTAAGCAAACTCATCAATTCGAAAAATTCTGCTTGTTACTTTTATGGATTCCTTCCTATATGCCGTTAACCCCCCATTCTTGGCCTAGATTTCTCTGTCGTTGTGCCGGTGGTTTAGGAACATTATTGTTGTCTAGCGGGCTTATTACGTGGATTGCTGCTAACTGGTGGCATTGGCCAGTTTGGTTGCGGTTAGGTTTGGTACAGGCGGTCGTATTGATCTGTTTGGTTCTGGCTTGGCGCTTGCAGTCTTGGCAGAATAAATTTCACGCCGACCTATCCGTCTCTAGCCTATTAAGTAGTCTGGCTGCTGTGGCTGTGGGGGGCTTGCTGGCCTTAATTGGACAAATTTATCAAACGGGTGCAGATCCTTGGCAATTGTTTGCCTTATGGGCGCTGTTAATCATGCCTTTGGTCGTGACGGTACGCAGTCTGTTTTTAGGTCTTTTACAGATTGTGGTGCTCAATCTTGCTTTGTTGTTATACGGTTCGATGCAGGCGGGAGACTGGGTAGAGGGAGCGAGCCTATTTGCTTGCTTAGTATTGAACTTATCACTGTGGGTGCTGGTTAATACGGTGTATTGCGCACGTGAAGATAACTGGCGTGTGTTATCTCGAGTCAGTGCGTTGTGCATCTTTGGCGTGGGTTTAGGTCTGCTGGTCGACTACCCTGCATCGGCAGTAACGCTTGGTTTTGTAGCGTGGTTTTTTGTACAGCGCTATTGGCGCTACGACCCGTTTGTTGCCATTTTGAGTTTAGCAGGAGCGCATATCGCTCTTTTTGTGCTGTTTTTTATGCATATAGACGCATTGCTAAGCTTGTTTTTAGTCTTAGGCATGATGGTGTTTTGGCTTTTGCGATGGCGTGCGATGTTGCCGTATTTGCGTTCCCCTACACATCGTATCCCCCAGACTGAGCAAGTACCCAACCCTATTTCATCCGCTCAGCCTGCCGTCATTGATACTGAAAAGCGCGCTGAAGTAAGCTCAGATTTAACCGACAGTTGGTATGTTCGGCTATTTAAATTAGGCTTTATTTTGGTGTTAGTCGTGGTTGCAGTGGCCTATTTAGCGCTCAGCCTAGGGTTGGATGAGACTGCCTTTGGTTGGCTGGGGCTATTGCTGCTCGCCGCCTCGCCGTTTCTTGTCTCCCGAGCATCGAAACAGAGTGGTGTGGGGGCTGACTTGCTAAGCGTCGTGCAAGTTTTAGGTTTGGTGTTATACAGTGGTGTTAGTTTATACGGCGATGTCTATCCATTTTCTTTGTGGCTCGCATGCGCCTTGGCGTTAGTATGGTCAGTCGTGCTATATCGCTTACCCGGACAAACTTTTTTACTGCGTTGTATTTTGGCTGTATGGGGGATTGGAGCGTCCTTGGTGTGGCTAGGGGAACATGATCCCTCTTGGTTAGAAATCTGGTCGTGGCGTGGAATGGGCACTTTTTGTCTGGTATCCGCCTTAGTGCTGGGCCATGGAATTTATCGCCGAGGTTGGCATCTGGCCCTGTGGAGCCCCTTATGTTGGGTGCTTTTATTGCTGGGCTTGTATTGGCAACATATCTACACAACAGGCTTCCCAGGGCTCAGTGAGAGCCTAGACGGGGGGCTTTCTCTATATCACGTCATGCCGTTCTTGCCGGCTGCTGTGCTTCTGTTCTATTGGCCCCTGCATCGATCCGCTTCGCTGGGGCAATGGATCGCTATTGGCGGTGTGCTGGCTCTATGTTTCTTCTGGAGCTATTACTGGTTGGTTACTGCGGCGCTAACCTGCTTGCTGGTGGGGCATGCGTGGCGTAAGCCGAGCATGGTAGTGCTAGGCTTATTTTCATTGTTGTATGGCTTAGGCAGGTTGTACTACTACATGCCGATTAGCTTGAACTATAAAGCCTATGTGTTATTGAGTACCGGTTTAGGGTTAGTGTTAATGGCTGCCCTAGGAGGCTATGTGCGCTTGGCTGTCAGCCAACGCTCAGAGCCTAGTGTTCCGAAAAAGGCTCACACAGCGACCACGATTGGCGTCGTGCTGTGTTTAGTGGCGAGTTTAGCCACTGCAAATACGTTAATTTATCAAAAAGAAAGTGTCTTACGCAGTGGTAAAAGTGTGGTGCTCGAACTCATGCCCGTGGATCCTCGCTCGTTAATGCAGGGTGACTACATGGCGTTACGGTTTCATGTTCAGCAACAAGTGCAAGATATCCTCAGGGACATGCCTACAGAGCAAAGTATGGCGATACACAAAGCTGGGCAAACGCTTATTATGCTGACCCCCAACGAGGGCGGTGTATTTGGTTTGCGAGCCATACAGGTCCCTGATGCACAGGCGGAACGTTATTTTGCACGCGATGCGCGCTATGAAAACAAAGATAACTGGCCTGATGAAGCAGTGGTGATGCGGGTGAAAAGCACCGGCGGCGCTTGGGGCCTAGGTACCGATGCGTGGTTTTTCCCTGAAGGGCGTGCGTACGACTTTGATCAAGCGCGTTATGGCCTGTTTAAAGTCAATGCTAGGGGTGTGAGTGTCTTGACAGAGATGTTGAATGACAACTTACAGGCTATAGGTCGCCTGCAGAACGTCACGCCGCAATAAAAAGCAATAAGGCAGCCGGTTAGGCTGCCTTATGATCGATTGTGCTGCATTTTAATGGGCAGGCTTGTCTGAATCGTTGCTGAGCAATTCTTCAAAAATTAAATGGTCGATTTCTGCCTCATGACTCCAAAGTACCATGAGAGCGACGATTTTTATTTTTTCCAGTGATACGGGGCTTTCATCGATAGCAATCGCACTTTCGATGAGGATTTCGCGTAAATGCGGAGGGAGTACCCCTGAGTTCTGCAAAAAGGTAATAAAGCCAATGGCTTCTGCGCCTAATAGGTGGTGTTCGTGATCAGCGAAAATACGCCGACTATCGGTGTGTTCTTTTAGCTGTAGTGGCTGACATTGCGAGGAAGTTTCCGACAAGACATGCAACCAGCTCAAGGCTTCGTTAATGTCGTCATCTTCAAAGCCAACAGCGGCCAGTTTATGTGCTAGAACCTCGGCTTTTGGGCAAGCTTGGGGGTTGTAGTACGTTTCAAATAAATAAACTAGGATGTCAAACATGGGTCTAGGTTTGCCGTCCGCATAAGGATTGAAAGCAGGTGACGGGGTAAGCGTCGTTAAAGACTTTACGCTTATTTGCTGGCTGGGGCAAATGCCCAGATGAATGTATAGGCCTAAAACCAATGTTTAGGAGATAGACCCGCTATGTGCAAAGGCGCATATTCTATGCCTTTATTGTGACATAGCGAGTTTTTCGTTTAAATAAGTGTGGTTTATACGCTAGTAAAGAAGGGGCTTAACTTAGTCGGCTGAGCCAATAGTGAGCAAGGGGACTCCATCACTGACTTGATCACCAAGAGCGAAAAAGATTTCTTCGATGACACCATCTTGTGGCGCATAAATACTATGCTCCATTTTCATGGCCTCCATGATGACAACTAAGTCGCCTGCTTTGACCGCTGTTCCGACAGCATGTGGCAAGGCAATAATCTTACCTGGCATTGGTGCAGTCAGACCGCCGCCTTGCTCTTGTTCATCGCTAATGGTGAGCAACATGGGATCTTGGCGTTGGAATATACGCAGGCCGTGATGGCCGAATACATACACCTGCTGTTGATCTAGAATGACGCGCTCTTGTTGGCGCTCCTGATCTAGTTGCACACTGATATTGCCGTTAGGTAGGCATTCCCAAGCGTAAAGAAAGCGGGTTGAGCCGATTTCTAGGTGGAGTTGCTCATGATCAAGGCAAAGGTAAAGTTGATAGTCGTGATCGCCAACAGTAAAGCGGAACTCGCGCCGATAACTACCGCTGAGGCGCCACATGTCAGCTTGTGCCCAGGTGTCTGTGCCGCTGTTTTGTTGCTCGTGGTGCAAAATGCCTGCCACTGCAAGTGCTAGCTCTGCTTCTGATGCCGTATTAGAAGCGGGGAACAGGTGTGTGTGGCGACGTTCTATCAGGCCAGTGTCGAGGTCGGCCTGAGCAAAGGCCTCATCGGCCAGCAGGCGAATTAGGAAGGCAATATTCGTGTGTACGCCCACGCTATAGGTGCCGCGCAAGGCCTGAATGAGCTTTGTGCGAGCTTGCTCTCGGTCTGCGCCATGCACAATAAGCTTAGCAATCATGGGGTCGTAAAAGGGGGAGATAGTATCTCCTGCTTGAACACCTCTGTCGACACGCACACCGTTAGGTGCATGGTCAAACTCGCTATGGGTAGGAAATACTAAATGGCGTAAGGTACCAATAGACGGTAAAAAGTCATTGTCTGGATTTTCGGCGTAGACACGCACCTCTATCGAATGGCCAGTGATTTGCAACTGTTCTTGCGTGACGGGTAGCGCTTGTCCTGCTGCTACTTTCAGTTGCCATTCAACTAGGTCATGGCCGGTAATCATTTCGGTAACGGGGTGCTCTACTTGTAGACGTGTATTCATCTCCATGAAGTAGAACGTGCCATCTTGCTCGGTAATAAACTCGACCGTGCCGGCGCCTACATAAGACACGGCTTTAGCCGCCGCCACAGCGGCTTCACCCATGGCTTGGCGGCGATCAGCCGTCATGCCGGGCGCAGGCGCCTCTTCAATGACTTTTTGGTGGCGTCGTTGGACGGAGCAGTCGCGTTCAAACAGATAGACACAATTGCCGTGGGTATCGGCAAAAACTTGGATTTCTATGTGACGAGGCTTGACGATATAACGCTCTAACAGCACTTTGTCGTCACCAAAACTATTACTGGCTTCGCGTTTGCAAGAGCTGAGTGCATCCATGAACTCAGCCCCGCTGGACACGATACGCATCCCTTTACCGCCCCCCCCTGCACTCGCTTTAATGAGCACCGGATAACCGATGGCATCGGCTTGAGCTTTGAGGAAGTCAGCATCCTGTTCATCCCCATGGTAGCCGGGGACCAACGGGACACCGGCTTTTTCCATTAGGGTTTTAGCGGCAGACTTACTGCCCATCGCCGCGATAGCACTGGCTGGTGGGCCAATAAACTGAATGTTGGCAGCTGCGCAGGCTTGAGCAAAATGCTCGTTCTCAGCGAGAAAACCATAGCCAGGGTGGATGGCTTGGGCTCCGGTAGCTTGAGCGGCTTGGATGATTTTTTGCGCTTGTAAATAGCTTGCTTTAGGTTCCGATGCTCCGATATGCACTGCCATGTCACAGGCTTGTAAGTGACGTGCCTGAGCATCTGCATCGGAATACACGGCAACAGTTTTAATACCCATACGGTGGGCGGTGGCCGCGATGCGGCAAGCAATTTCGCCTCGGTTGGCGATTAGAATCGTATCAAACACCTTCTCTCCTTGTCCTTACATGCGGAACACGCCGAAACGAGTTTCTTTGATGGGTGCATTCAGGGCAGCGGCTAACGCCAGTGCCAGTACGCGTCGAGTATCAGCGGGCTGAATAATGCCGTCGTCCCACAACCTAGCAGTGGCGTAATAGGGGTGACCTTCATGTTCGTATTGGGCTCGAATAGGCGCCTTAAAGGCCTCTTCCTGCTCGGTGCTCCATGTTTCGCCCTGGGCTTCTATGTTGTCGCGGCGTACCGTCGCCAGCACACTAGCGGCTTGCTCGCCTCCCATAACGGAGATACGGGCGTTGGGCCACATAAATAGCATACGGGGCGCAAAGGCGCGACCACACATGCCATAATTACCGGCACCAAACGAGCCCCCTAAAATGATGGTGAATTTAGGGACGGCCGCGGTAGAGACGGCGGTAACCATTTTGGCCCCGTGGCGCGCAATCCCTTCATTTTCGTATTTGCGCCCGACCATAAAGCCGGTAATGTTCTGTAGAAAAACGAGGGGGATTTTTCGTTGGCAACACAGTTCAATAAAGTGTGTGCCTTTTTGTGCTGCCTCGGAAAATAAAATACCGTTGTTGGCGATGATCCCCACAGGCATGCCGTGTATATGGGCAAAGCCAGTGACCAAAGTAGTACCAAAACGAGCTTTAAACTCTTCAAACTCGGAGCCGTCTACAATGCGCGCGATGACTTCGCGGATATCGTACGGCTTACGGGTGTCGACAGGAATAATGCCGTTAAGTTCTTGTGTGTCATACAACGGTTCGGCAAATGGTCGAATTGGCCATGGAGTGGTTTTTTGACGCTTGAGTCGCCCCACCGCTTCGCGCGCTAGTTGTAGGGCATGGATATCGTTTTCAGCTAAATGGTCTGCCACGCCTGATAAGCGGGTATGTACGTCGCCTCCCCCTAAGTCTTCTGCACTGACGACTTCGCCGGTTGCCGCTTTGACCAAAGGTGGGCCACCTAAAAATATCGTGCCCTGGTTGCGGACAATAATGGATTCGTCGCTCATGGCAGGAACGTAGGCCCCACCTGCCGTACACGAACCCATGACTACAGCTATTTGCGAGATACCTTGGGCCGACATTTGCGCCTGGTTAAAGAAAATTCGACCAAAGTGATCGCGGTCAGGAAACACCTCGTCTTGGTTGGGTAGGTTCGCACCGCCTGAGTCGACTAGGTAAATACAAGGCAAGTTATTTTGCTCTGCAATTTCCTGTGCGCGCAAATGCTTTTTGACGGTTAAGGGGTAATACGTTCCGCCTTTGACGGTGGCATCGTTGCAGACGATCATGCATTCTATGCCATTGACGCGGCCTATTCCTGTAATCAACCCTGCGCTGGGCGCCTCATTGTTATAGACGTCGTAGGCCGCTAAAGGTGAGAGTTCTAGGAAAGGGGTGCCTGGGTCGAGTAGTAACTCGACACGGTCACGTGGTAAGAGTTTGCCTCGCCCTACATGGCGCTGACGTGCAGACTCTGACCCACCCTGGGCGACTTTTAATAGTTTTTCTCGCAAGTCTTGGATTAGGCCTTGCATGACGCTTGCATTGTCCGCAAACGCTTGGGAACGGGGATTGATCCTGGATTCAATAATAGACATAGCAGACCGACAGGATAAGAGTGAAGGACTGTCCCAACTACCTCCTTGGTGAGACAGAAGAAGTGCCAGTTGCTTAGCAACTGGCACAAAAGGGCTTAGACGATTTCTACTGCCAGAGCAACCGCTTCTCCGCCACCAATGCACAATGTAGCAATACCGCGCTTACCGCCGGTTTTGCGTAACGCTGCTACTAAGGTAGTGAGCAAACGAGCGCCTGAGGCGCCGATTGGATGGCCCAAGGCGGTAGCGCCACCATGTATATTGACCTTATCGTGAGGAATGTTCAGGTCTTTCATGGCAGCCATCGTGACGACGGCGAAGGCCTCGTTAATTTCATATAGATCAACGTCGTCGGCACTCCAACCGGTTTTCTTCAATAGTTTTTCTATTGCGCCTATAGGTGCTGTAGTAAACCACGCAGGCTCTTGGGCGTGCTCTGTGTGGGCCACGATGCGTGCTAGGGGCGTTACGCCTAGCTCTTTGGCTTTGGATTCGCTCGTGATAACCAAGGCGGCGGCACCGTCGGAAATGGAGGAAGCGTTAGCGGCGGTGATGGTACCGTCTTTTTTGAAAGCGGGCCGCAGAGTAGGTATTTTCTCGGGCATAGCTTTGCTAGGCGCTTCGTCTTTGTCGATAGTGATGTCACCTTTACGCCCAGCAATCACAACGGGGGTGATTTCGTAGTCAAAGCTACCATCTTCACTGGCCTGACGCGCGCGTCGTAGTGACTCTAGGGCAAAGTCGTCTTGCTCTTGGCGCGTGAACGCATATTTGCTCACACACTCTTCGGCGAAAACACCCATCGCGGTACCGCGTTGGTAGGCATCCTCTAGGCCGTCCAGAGCCATGTGATCGTAGACGGTGTTGTGACCATAACGGTACCCTTGGCGCCCTTTGAGGAGCAGGTAAGGGGCATTACTCATGCTTTCTTGGCCACCTGCTACGACAACCTCGGCCGTGCCGGCTTTAATTAAGTCGTGGGCGAACATCGCTGCTTTAAGGCCTGATCCACATACCTTATGGATAGTGGTGCATGAAACGCCCTGAGGTAGGCCCGCACCAAGTGCCGCTTGGCGCGCAGGAGCTTGCCCCTGACCGGCCTGCAGCACGTTGCCCATAATGACCTGATCAACGGCCTCGGGGGGGATGCCTGAGCGCTCGACAGCAGCGCGTATGGCGATGGTTCCTAGCTCGTGCGCGGCCAGATCTGACAAGCTGCCCAGCATGCCACCCATAGGGGTGCGGGCTAATGAAACAATGACAACGGGGTCAGACATGCGATACTCCTGGTAAAGAATGAAGGTGAGTAGACTCTGTATTATTGTCGCTATACAGGCGTCTAGTCATATCGTACGGGAAAATGTTTTCAATTCGACCTTGGCTTACACGGTGGCGGCAAGCTGCCCACCACTGGGGGTCTAATAAGTCTGCATGGTAGTGCATAAAAGCCTTCCTAATGCGTAGATCGCCAAGCAGGAAATAGCCAAACTCTTCGGGGAATACATCGTTTTTGGCAACAGGATACCAAGGCTCGCTGGCCATTTCAGCTTCCTCGTTAGGGGCAGGAGGAATACGCCGAAAATGCATCTCAGTCATCCGTTGAATTTCGTCATAGTCGTAAAAAACAATACGCCGCAGACGTGTGACGCCAAAGTTTTTATACAACATATCGCCAGGGAAGATATTCGCACCCGCCAGCTCCCGAATGGCATCACCGTATTGTTTAATAGCGGCACTCAAAGCATGGTCACTGGCTTTGCTCAGGTAAATATTCAACGGCGTCATGCGGCGTTCAATATAAACATGGCGCAAAATCAAACTGTCCTCATTTTCTTCCAACAAACTAGGGACTTCAGCGCGTAAATGTGCGAGCAAAGAAGGTGAAAACCGAGCCTTAGGTAAAGCGACCTGGGAGTACTCTAGCGTGTCGGCCATGCGCCCTACCCGGTCATGCTTTTTGACCAAACGATATTTGCTCCGCACGGTTTGGTGATCCATATCGGCTTTACGGATGCGATCACGTATCAGCTTGAATACATAAGGGTACGAGGGCAAGGTAAACACGGTCATCACCAGACCCTCGATTCCAGGCGCCAAATCAAACTTGTCATGAGAATGGGAGAGGTGATGCAGGAAGTCTCGGTAGAACAGAGTTTTGCCTTGCTTTTGCAGTCCAATGGCGGTGTAGAGTTCGGCCTTAGGTTTGCGGGGTAATAAACTGCTTAAAAAGTCCACATAGGCGGAAGGGGACTCCATATCCACCAAAAAATACGCCCGCGTAAAACTGAATAAAGTACTTAAATCATCACTGCTTTCTAGCACCGCATCAATATAAATATGTCCAGAGGGCGTGTGTAATAAAGCCAGTGCAAAGGGGTATATGACCCCTTGATTGACGAGCCGCCCTACTGCATAAGCGCCTTTGTTGCGAAAGAACAAAGAGCTCAGCACATGTATTTGGCAGTCACTACTGATACGTTGGCTGGTTTCGCGGGAGACATGGCGATTAAGTAGCCGAATGGCTCGACGGCTAATCTTATGGACATCCCGGGGCAGGTTGTCAAAGGGGGCGGCGAGGCCGAAATCGGCTAGGAGTCGAGTTAAGCTTTTCTGGATACCGTCGCTAGCGGGGTAATACACCCGATAGGCCGGGAGGGCTCCTTCTAGGTATTCGGTCGCGATAGCGGGACGCACAAAAATAAAATCATTGCGAAAATAGTTTCTATGCAGCACCCGGCAGGAGACGGAGTTAAAAAAAGTTTCGGCACACTCTGGCTGCATATGGCCAGGGAGTAAGCTGACAAAGCAGGCTTTAACTGCTAGCCAAAAACTGATTTGAGCTTGACTAAGATTGCAGGTAGGGGCATCGTCCGGTGCTTGGACTACGTCGCGTAACTGTTTGGAAATAAGGGTGGCGCACTCCCGTACCCGAATATCGTAATATTCGATACGTTCGCGCGACAGTTGTTGGATCGCGTGCCAGTTACCTGATTCGTATAATGCCTTAGCGCGTTGGGCACTATAGCGAAACAAAGCGTAATGTCGATTAAAACCGTCCAGCATGGCGTGCGCTACGGCATCTGGCGCCATGCTGTTTTTGGAGGCTGGAATAATTCGCTGAGTGTCGCTAAAGTAGCTCATGGCGCGCCTTACACAGAAAGGAGTTAGGCTGTTTCGTTAAATAGCTCACGGCCTATCAGCATACGGCGGATTTCACTGGTGCCGGCTCCAATTTCATAAAGTTTGGCATCGCGCCACAGACGGCCCGTGGCAAATTCATTGATATACCCATTACCACCTAAAATTTGTATACCTTCGCCTGCCATCCACGTTGCTTTTTCAGCACTGTACAAAATAGCGGCGGCACAGTCTTTGCGTACCGAGCGGGCATGAGCACTGCCTAGCTGATCGAGGTTTTTACCGACGGTGTAGCACAGAGCACGGCTAGCTTGTAATGTGGTGTACAGGTCAGCCATTTTGCCCTGAATGAGCTGAAACTCACCAATGGCTTGCCCAAACTGTTTGCGATCGTGGATGTAGGGCACGACGATATCCATGACGGCTTGCATAATGCCTAGCGGCCCGCCAGCTAAAACGGCTCGTTCATAATCTAGGCCACTCATCAGCACTTTGACGCCTCCGTTCTCGGCACCCAAAATGTTTTCTACAGGTACGAGACAGTCTTGGAAAACCAATTCCCCTGTGTGACTGCCACGCATTCCCAGCTTGTCCAGCTTCTGCGCAACCGAGAAGCCAGGAAAGTCTTTTTCGATGATAAACGCCGTAATTCCACGTGCGTGTGCTTGGGGGTCAGTTTTGGCGTAAACCACTAAGGTGTCCGCATCCGGGCCATTCGTAATCCACATTTTGTGCCCGTTAAGGACAAAATGATCACCTTTGCGCTCAGCACGTAGGCTCATGCTTACCACATCGGAGCCCGCTCCGGTTTCGCTCATGGCTAAAGCGCCTACTTGCTCCCCGCTAATCAGGCCGGGCAAATACTTCTGTTTTTGTGCCTCGCTGCCATTGCGGTGTATCTGGTTCACGCATAAATTGGAATGCGCACCGTAAGAAAGAGCCAAAGAGGCGCTCGCGCGCGATAGCTCTTCCATGGCCAGCATGTGTGCTAGATAACCCATATTACTGCCGCCGTATTCCTCGCTAACGGTGATGCCTAATAAGCCGAGATCCCCCATTTTTTTCCATAAATGCATGGGGAATTGGTCATCTTTGTCCATTTGTGCCGCTAAGGGCGCAACTTCGGATTGGGCAAAATCGTGTACGCTAGCGCGTAGCATGTCTAGGTCAGAACCTAATTCAAAATTTAGGCCGGGTAGGCTCATGGCATCCTCCGCAAGGTGATGGAGCAGCAATAGTAAAGTAGTAAGGATATTACGTTTACGTTAACGTAAACACTAATATTTACCCTAATTTTGCCCGCTTACCGGACAGTAAGGTAGAGCAATGGACAAATTGTTGTTCTATATCACTTAAGGTTTGGTTCAGATCGTGGAGTTGGTGTTCAAGCATGGTTTTGTGTTGCTGTAACACCTCTAAGTAACGCTCTAATTGTGGAATGGTATCGCCTGGAGACTCATATAAATTAATCAGGCTTAGGATTTCCGATAAGGTTAACCCTAGTCGTTTTCCCCGTAGAGCGAGCTTCAGACGCGTTCTATCGCGAGGATGATAAATGCGCTGTTTGCCCTGCCGCTGAGGGCTAACGATGCCGTGGTCCTCGTAAAAACGCAGGGTTCGCGGTGTGATGGCAAACTCTTGGGCTAAATCTGAAATGGTCCAGGTGGTGGTACTCATGATAGGTGACAGTTAACGTTAACGTAAACTATCATGCCACAGGCTAAGATTAAACCAAAGCCTGCTTGGCGCAGGCAGCATGGAGACACTATGAATGCGAACGAGTTGAAGTTGGAGTATCCCTGGCAAGACAGCCTACCTGAGGCAGGTAAAACCATAGCTGTGGCTGATGGTGTGCGTTGGTTGCGCATGCCCCTGCCCTTTGCCTTAGACCATATCAATTTGTGGTTACTACGAGACGAGATCGATGGTCGCCAAGGGTGGACGGTGGTAGACACGGGCGTAGCACGACCCGAAGTAAAAGAGCTTTGGAATCAGATTTTTGAGCGTGAACTGGAGGGCTTACCAGTGCTGCGTGTGTTAGTGACGCATATGCACCCTGATCATGTGGGCTTGGCCGATTGGATATGCAAACGTTGGCAGGCACCTTTATGGATGAGCATGACCGACTATGTGTTGGCGCGCTTATGGTCGGAACCTAGTACGGATGAGTCCGGCCAGGGGGCCAATGGTTTGGCGGCTGAAGCACACTTTGTTCGACATGGCTTACAAGATGAAACGGCCAGACAGCAAATTCGCGCTCGGGGTAATTATTTCCCTACTTTAGTGCCTAGTGTACCAACGCGATTTCGACGTTTGATGCACGGCGATCGTATTGATATAGGTGGCCGTGATTGGCAGATTATTGTGGGTTATGGCCATGCCCCTGAACACTTATCTTTATATTCTGAAAGTTTGCGAGTGCTGATTTCTGGCGACATGTTGCTGCCACGCATTTCTACCAATATTAGTGTGTTTGAGCATGAGCCTGAGGCTAATCCTTTGCCTCTGTATTTGAACTCCTTGCGTGAGTATGACCCTTTGGAAACCGACACCTTAGTGTTGCCTTCGCATGGCAAACCCTTTAAAGGTATGCATGAGCGGGTACGTCAGCAATGGGAGCATCATGCAGAGCGATTGGAGGAGGTGCTCGCCGCCTGTCACCAGCCGCAAACAGCGGCAGACATCTTGCCGGTACTGTTCCGGCGCCAACTAGATACCCACCAACTTACCTTTGCGATGGGCGAGGCGTTAGCGCACTTACATGCTTTGTATTTTGACGGTAAGCTAAAACGCTTATTGGGTGAGGATGGTGTTTACCGCTTCGTGCAGGCCTAAGCGACGTTTTACGCTTGGCTTGTGTTAGCGTATATGTTTTTCTGATACGTGGGCATGGACCGCATACTATGAGCTCTCCTGATACAAAAAAGTTAGATACCTTTCTGCAGCACGCAGGCTTGGCTGACTTTGATCCTATTACCGGATCTGCGCCCGTCGCCCTGCCCTCTGTGCGTACTAGTACGGTACGCTTTAAAAACTTGGCGGCCTTAGATAAAGCCCAGGCCGCTAAGGCAGACTTACGCTTACGTTCTACCACCTATGGACGTAGTGGCATGCAAACGCATGCTGCGCTGGAACAGGTGTTTTGTACGTTGGAGGGCGCCAGCCAAGCCTTATTATCCTCCTCAGGCATGGCGGCGATTTCACATGCCATGCTAGCGTTGCTTAGTAAGGGCGACCATGTGTTGGTCGCAGACTCCGTCTATGGGCCAGTGCGTTACTTAGAGAAAACAGTACTACAGCGCATGGGCATCACGTGTACGTATAGTCAAGCTAGCCCTGATGCGCTGCGGCAGCATCTACGCCCGTCCACGCGCATGCTGTATGTGGAGTCTCCCGGCTCGCTATTGATGGAAATGCTCGATCTGCCCTTGCTGGCGGAGTTCGCCCGCGAGCATCAACTACTATTGGTGACGGATAATACATGGGGGTCAGGGTATATTTATCGTCCGTTGGAGTTGGGGGCACAAGTATCCATTGTGGCGGGCACCAAGTATGTGGGGGGGCACTCCGACCTGATGCTGGGGGCTGTGATGTCAGCCGATCCTCAGATAGATCGGGTATTGTTTGATAATCATTATGCCCTAGGCCACTCGGTCAGCGCTGACGACGTATGGTTGGCGATGCGAGGGGTTCGTACCCTGCCATTACGGATGCGTGAAAGTGCCGCCAATGCGTTGCAGATATGCGAGTTTTTAACACAACGTCCTGAGGTAGTGCGTTTGTACCATCCTGCTTGGCCACAGGACACTGGGCACGCTTTATGGCAGCGAGACTGTACGGGCTCCAACGGTATGTTGTCGGTGCAGCTAGGTGTCACACCTCAGCAAGCGCGTGCCATGGTAGATGCCTTACAGTTATTTGGTATTGGTTACTCGTGGGGTGGATTCGAAAGCTTGGTGCAGTATGTAGACCCTAGCGTATTGGCTGGGCATAGCTACTGGGCAGATCAGCAAAATAGCTTGTTACGTTTGCATATAGGGGTAGAGTCAGCGGCAGACTTGATCGCTGATTTGGAGCAAGCCTTAAATATTGCCGTGGCGTCCTAAAAGGCTGTTTCCTAGGCATGTGATCCTAAGGAAACAGCGTGCCACCAATATTACTTACCTAGCTTTTTGAGTAATGCTTGAGCTTGGGTGATGGTTTGGTCATAGCCTTTGGCCATCGAGGGCGAGGTTACATATTGTCCGCCTATTGCCAAGCTAGGGGTGCCTTGAATCATATAAGCTTGGGTGAGCTGATTGGCTTTATTGACGCGAGTGGCAACCCCAAACGAATTGAACGTTTGTTCAAAACGGGTTTTATCCAGCCCTTGCTTTTCGGCCCAAGCACTCATGTTTTTTAGGTCGAATAAGGGTTTTTTTTCTTGGTGTATAGCTTTAAAGACTTCTGGGTGTAGGTCGGTGCGATCTAAGGCAACCAAGGTGTAATACAGTTTTTGCATATCGGTCATGCCTGCATTAAAACCTACAGGTACTGGATGTAGGACGACATCATCAGGAAGGGTTTTGGCCCAAGCGGCTACCTTAGGCTCAAGTACGGCGCAGTGTGAGCAGCCATAAGAAAAGAATTCCAGCACCTCTGTTTTACCGCTGGTATCGGAGGGCAGCACTTGCGATAAAGTGGTATAGCCGTCTTGGGCTTGTGCCGACGTGGCGGGCAGCAATGTGGCAGCACTTAACGCGGCAATACTAAAAATAGAGGTAAGCAGGCTTTTGAGCGTCATGGTATGTCCTTGTTAATACCTTAATGCGTTTGAGACTAACAGTCTGGCACTAAGTTCCTTTCCTATTGAGAGCGCACAACCGAGGTGTCAATTTTTTCGTCCGACAGCTTGCTGCGGACGCGATTCATTTCATCTAGCCCCTGAAAGGGTCCTAAGCGTACTCGGTGGATACTGGCGCCATTTAGCTCGCCTTTTTGTATGTGGGCATTAAGCCCTAGCATCAGTAAGCGGGCTGCCATGGCATCTGCATCCTGAGTTTTGCTAAAAGCACCTGCCTGCAGGTAATACGTTAAGGTAGGCGCTTTAGCGGCTGGCGCCGGTTTAGGCGGTGCAGGGCTAGCCATAGGAGGCGGTAAGTTAGCGATGAGCTTATTGAGTTCATCGGTGTCTGCTTTGCTAGGTGCACCCGATGGGGGGGGCGCGACTGGCGTAGTGATGGTTGGTGGTGTGACGCTGGGGAGTGTCGTGCCTGGAACAATAGCCGGAGGAGTTTGACTATATAGACTTTGGTTAGGGTCTGGGGCCTGTTGCGCGGGAGGTAGAGTCACCTTTTCGGGTTCGCGACTGAAACGATCCACGAAAGGCAAAGGCGCTTTGGTGACAAATAGCGCTACCAATAAGGCGGCAGCTAGGCCAAGGATTAGGCCTATGAATACCCCAGAAAAGGTGTTGCCTTTAGAGCCGCTAGTTGTTTTACGGGCACGAGCCATGAGTGAGTTCCCTACCTACATACGCTCTGGTGCGGAAACGCCCAGCAGCTCCAAGCCTTGTTTGATGACTTGCGCGCTAGCTTGGGCTAAGCGCAAACGAGCTAACTTAAGCGCTTCATCATCGACGGAGATACGTTCCGCGTTATACCAAGCATGAAAATCGGCAGCGCAGTCACGCAGCCAGAAAGCGATGTGGTGGGGGGCTAGTTCACGAGCCGCTTGCGCCAAAATGGTGGGGTACTCGGCTAAGCGTTGCAGCAAGGTGATTTCACTAGGAGCTATTAAGCGGCTGATATCAGCTTGATTGATATGTTCCAGTAAAGCCGCTTGCTGGCTGAGAATGGAGCAGATGCGGGCATGTGCGTACTGTATGTAGTACACAGGGTTTTCTTCGCTTTTTGAAAGCGCTAAATCGATATCAAAAACGAACTCTGAGTCGGCTCGACGCTGAATCAGGAAAAAACGTACTGCATCTTGCCCAACCCAGTCGATCAGGTCGCGCATGGTAACGTAGCTACCCGCACGCTTAGAGATTTTTACCTCTTGGCCATCGCGTACTACTTTCACCATTTTGTGCAGAATGTATGCGGGGTAATCGGCAGGTATACCGATATCAAGCGCTTGTAAACCGGCTCGAACACGGGCGATGGTGCCGTGGTGGTCTGAGCCTTGAATATTGATGGCATGGTGAAAGCCTCGTTCCCACTTGGCCACGTGGTAGGCCACGTCAGGCACAAAATAGGTGTAGCCCCCTTCCGATTTACGCATCACGCGATCTTTATCGTCGCCGGTATTGAGCTCGGTCGTGCGCAGCCAAAGCGCCCCCCCTTCTTCGTAAGTATGTCCGCTAGCGATAAGGGCCTGTACGGTGTTTTCAACCCGACCAGAGGTATATAACGAGCTTTCTAGGTAGAAATTATCAAATTTCAAATTGAACGCTTGCAAATCTAAGTCTTGTTCTCGGCGTAGGTAAGCGACGGCAAACAGTCGTATATCGTTTAAGGCATTAATGTCGCCGCTCGCCGTCACACTTTCGCCATCCGCTGCTTGTACAGATTTTTTGGCGAGAAACTCTTGAGCGATATCCATAATGTAATCGCCCTTGTAGCCATCACTAGGAAACTCAGGGGCGTCAGGATTAATGCCGCGCGCGCGCGCCTGCACACTGATGGCTAGGTTATCAATTTGATTACCCGCATCGTTATAGTAGAACTCTCGTGTAACTTGATAGCCTTGCGAGGCAAAGACCCGGCATAGGGAATCGCCTAAAGCAGCTTGACGAGCATGTCCTACATGCAAAGGGCCGGTAGGGTTGGCGGATACAAACTCCACCATTAATTTATGGTCGCTGCGGGGAGCATGACCAAAGCCTACGCCTTGGGCTTGTATGGTATGCAACACTGCTTGGTGAGTGGCCGCAGTTAGCCTGAAATTAATAAACCCGGGGCCGGCGATTTCTGCGCTAGCAATGAGTTGGCACGCCTGTTCATTGCTGAGCAGAGTATCGACAATTTCCTGGGCTAGTTCGCGCGGGTTACGTTTGGCTGGTTTGGCCAGTTGCATGGCAATATTGCAAGCAACGTCGCCATGGGCAGCGACCTTGGGTCGTTCTAGTTGAACCTTGGCTTGGGCTTGGGGCAGGCTTTTGATTACAGCGGCCTGTATATGTGCGATTAACTGATTTTCTTGCTCAGGAAGCATAGTGTATACGTTGTGGGGTTAAAGCCGATGACAGGCTTCGCAGCCTGTCATGGATGTCATTGGCGCCATCACGTCATGCGGCGGGTTTAGTACAACATGATAGCTTGATTTTAAGTCAAAGTATGAATTCGAACGTTTATGGTGTCCAGCCATGGGTCTCATCGAGCCATCGCTCATAGGCTTGCTTATCAATCTCACCGACCATTGGGTCAGTGCGGGTTCGCCAGTCTAGGTAGCGTTGGATAATCGGCTCCACCTGTTCTCGGCTCTTGCGTCCGAGGTGCGGATGCAGGTCTTGGTAAGCCAAGTCTTGACCGTGGCCATGGTAGAGCAATTGCCGGTCACCATTTTGCAGATAACGTAGAAAAGCGGGCCTAGAGTCGTGCAAGATAAGTTGGTTCAGGTCTTGCTCTTTCTCGGGCAGGTCATGCAAAGAAAGGCCAGCGGCTTTGGCTTGCCAGTGCATCCACGCTAACGCCACTTTATCCAGATCTGACACGGGTAGGTCATCGGCTAGCGCTCCCCCTCCGATGTCGCCATGGGCTCCGATAAAGGGAGCTTGCACGGTGTTGTGTGCGGCATTGATTGCGCTCAGAGGGAAAAGATGGCGATGTTCATGTAAGGCGACTGCATGAGCGACCCAATGCCAGGCATTGGCCACACCTAGTCTATATAAGTAATTATGCGAACCGTGCAGACCAAATTGCGCGACAGTGTCAAACAACCCTATAAAGCGCAGATCTACACAAGCGCGCAACCAACCGCGCTGGGGATGATGAAATTCAAAGAGCCCAGCATGTGAGTGTTCAAGTATACGATTAGCGAATTCGCGAGCTAAGGCCGCGCCGCGCGAGTAGCCTAATATGTCGATAGCTAAAGGTGAGTTGGTTTGCCCACGGCGTTCTACTGCATTGAGTAAGGACTGCCAATGGTTTTCTAGAATCTGGCGGGCATTCCACGCTACGATGGCATCCCAGTCTAGATAATAGCTATTACCCGGCCCGCGTTGGTAATGAGAGGGCCCGTCGGCATAGAGTTGAGCCAGCTTCCATACATTACTGTTTGAGCTAGAGCTCATGCGGGTGCCATCAAAGGCAAAGAGAATTAACCCGAGCGGATCGACATAGCGTAAAGGTTGTTGTTGGGCATAGCCATATGCTTGTGAACCAGATAAAGGTAGTGGGCCTAGTGGGTCCGCCTCAAGGTAGTGGCCGTGATCAGGCAGGTAGGTGCGCAGTAAATTATCGTGCCAAGTGCTTTCTGTATCGAAGTATTGGCCGGGTAAGCGTAACGGAAAGTCTAGCTTTTCCAGCAGCACCTGAGCTCGGCCCCACGCAGTGTAATCGGCTAACCATACCGTTTGTGCATGGGTATCAGTGAGCAGGCGTGGCGCCCCCATAAGATCGCTATGAATAAAATACAGGCGTGCTGTGTGGTCGGCCTCATAGACTAGCATCGCCACGGGTACATGATGGGCGTAGATATAGCGGCGATCTAGCGCTAGCCGATCGGTTTGAGGGGTGAGCAATGAGTATTCGGCGACTAGTTTATGGTCATGATAAAGGTAGCCGACTTGTGCTTGCTGTGTGTGTTTATAGATACGCTGGCCGAAAGCATCGTGACGATATTGTGCAATTGCTACCTGGTTAGACCATATGCTTTGCAAGCGACGTTGGGCGCCGTAATACAATTGCCAGTCTCCTACGTGGCTGGGTAATTCGGCCTGCTCTGGTTTGGTGGTGCCCTGGTTGGTATTACTTGCGCCCGTAGTTTGCCATTGCCACCAGTGCTCTTGTTGAGTGTTTTTTTCTACAATCAAGCGTAGATCATCGTTATAGCCATAGCGTTTTTCTAGGCTGGGAAACTCGGCATGCCAATAGCGCTCGCGCAGTACCTGACCTTGTTCGCCATAGTGCCTTTCTTGCTCCCATAAAGGGTGGTGGGGGCTATAAATGCTGTGTCGTGCGGCTTGTGCCTGAGCCGATAGCTGCGTGACTGCAGCAACACCGTTACCCCAACGATAACCGGCTTGGTGCCGGCTGCCTTGTATAACAAGTTCTTTTTTTCCTGACGTGCCAGTCCAGTGAATGGCGAGCAACTGCTGATGTGTGCCCCAGGTGTAGTGCAAACTGCCGCCTTCCGGCAAAGAATGCTCTACTAAGCGCTGCTGCTCGTCATAGCGAAAACTTTCTTGATAGTGCAGCGCATGGCGCGCCCGTTCTATTTGGCGTACACGTACATGTTGGTGATCTGGACTGAGCCAAAGCTTTTGAGTTTCCTCGGGGTGCGATATGGTTAAGAGCGTAGCGCCCGCCCAGTGTAGCTTGACCTGCAAGGATTGATCGTCGTGGGCGTAATCAAGTACGCTAGGACGTTGTGCCTGATATTTTATTTTCAGCCAGCTTTGCTGGGAGTAGTGGTGCTCGAGTAGCCTACCTTGACTGTCATAGTGGCGCCGATGCAGACCCAGTGGGGTGTGCCAGCGACTGAGCTGTCCTTGGGGGGTGAAATGTAAACGTAGCTTACCCCAGCCAGAGTCTTCAGCTTTCGCCTGTTGCAAGCTGCCGTCGGCGGCGCGGTCTAGTTGCCAGCCTTGCGCTTGTACCAGTTGGCCAACTGAGTTGTGCGTTTGTGTGCTTTGTTTTAGGGGACAGCTAGGACAGGGTTGTAGTGTGTAGTGCTGTAGCGTACCGGGACTAGAAAACCGCCAGGTTTGCTGCGTTGAGTTCTGGGTAATAGTGCTTTGATTGGCGTCACGATCCAAATGCCAAAATTGTTGCTGTGTACCGGCTCGGCCCGCAATGACTTTGCCATTGGCATATGTCCATTCGTATAGCGGTAGTAATAAGTGGCCTTGGCGCAGACTGATTGCACTAAGAGCGTAATCATGACCCGCTTGTTGTGCAGGGGCATAGGTGTAGGTTCGTTGCATGCCGTCTGGACGCTCGACCGTTTGTAAGCGTCCTTGCGCATCGTACTCATATGAGAAGCGCCCCAATGGGCTTGCTACTTCTGAAAGACGCTGGTGTTGAGTGTCATAATGCAGGCTTAAAGCGGCTGCGTGGCCTACGTAGCGAATTTGCTTAATGGCATGTTGCAAAGGGGGCTGTTTGTGCCGGCTTACGTGAATTTTTGGATGATGGGGTTGGCCCAGATAAATCAGCCAGCCGTCTTGATCAAAGTCTAAGATGGCCCCTTGTGGCGATTGCCACCGCCAGCGTACATCAGTGGTGGGTCGATCGATGAGTTCGTGTGCCGCTACCCAGGAGGTGCTACCGTCCGCATGGTTGATTTGCCAGCTTTGGCCTTGTGGCTGCAACTGTACATCGTAAGATAAATGCCAAAATTCGGAATGCATGCTGGGGCTGGCTGGGCTGGCACGGCTAAGGTAATGGCGGCTGAGCCCGGGCCATAACGTATGCATGGGAAGGTCTATGTCGTGCTGCCATTTGTCACCCGTTTGTAGATGTACTGGATTGCCCCATCCCAAATATGGGCTGCCTGCAGTATGCTGATCGCAGGGGGCGGTGATGGCGGGGGCACGGCAGGTATAGGCGTGACTACAGAGCGGCCATAGCGTAAGAACTATCCCCAGCGATGCCGTTTTAAGCAAAGACCTCATCTGTTTTACTCCAGAGTTTGTCAAACCCTGTTATCTTGTAATACCGTTATGTGGAGAAGGGCGATAAAACGGTTTATTGTCCTAGAGGAGAAACACCATGCTAATTACTTTTAAGACAAAGTCGGCTTCCAGTGTCATGATGTTCGTAGAACATGCCCTGCCACTCTTTACAGCAGGGGGGCGCGTATTTCCAGAGGGTTTTCCCAAGCGTGGCGTGATTACGGCAGAACAGTTATCGACGATGATTCACGGCATAGAGCAAGAGATCGAGGCCAAAGAGCAGCATGAAAATAGCTACCATGAAGAAGACGATGATGATAACGACGATAAGTTGCATCCTATGACGCGGCCTGTCAGTTTGCGCCAGCGTGCTTACCCGTTGCTAGAGTTGCTGCGTAAAGCAGAAAAAGAACAGCATGATGTGCTCTGGGAAGAGACCGACACCTCGTGGTAAGTTGGCGGTAAATGTCTTTATGCTGACAAACTTTAATACGCATACTGAGTAGGCTGTTCTGTCTTATCTACATTCTTGGAGGTTTGCGATGCGTGGTGTGGTTACTGTTATTTTTCCGTCAGGTCAGTCTTTGGAAATTGACACTTCGTTGGACGAGCCTGGGATGTCCGAAGCTCAGGCGCGCGAGTGGTTTGATCAGCAATGGCTAGAGCATGGCTGTGAGCCATTGCGCGCCAGTGGCAAGGTGCTGTTATTAGACAAAATTATGGGTGTGGCCGATGCATTGGGTTACCACGGGTTGCAGTCGAACTCTGATCTTGCACAGCGCTTTGCGCAAGCGTGCGTCAGTGCTGTGCATGCGAATCGGGTTACGGTTGATCTACCCGGTTTGAGTGTGAATTATTAAGCACGGACTGAGTGCTGTGTGCGCACAGACTCAGCAAATCATTTTAAGCTTTAAGGATTTATGTATTGTCTATACCCCATTTAGGGTAGGCTAGCGATCGTCACTTCATAGAATAATTAATCGTCAGAAAGAGGGATGATCAGGGGGCGGTATGCGCACTATTTTATACACCTTGCGTATAGGATGTGTGGCCTTGCTGCTAGGGCAGACAAGCCAGGCTATGGCTGTGGATTGCGATTGCACGCAGCTAGCAGGCAGTTGCAGCGCGAGTTATGAATTGCGTGATATTCGTAACCAGCCTAAGAACAGTGCGGCGACCTTAGTTCTGCGTAGCTCTCATGCCACGTGTTCCAAAATTACTTTCTTCATCGATAACACACCTCATATTACGGTGTTAAAGAGCGGTAACAGCAGCACCGAAAGCTTATTTGGCACAAGCGCGATTGAGCAAAATACGGTGTCGATTGAGTCGTGTCGGGTGTGTGCAAAAAGCGGTCAGGCTAAGCGTGAGGCACGCCCGCCAGACTTGTCTCCAGAGACAGCGCATTTTCAGAACGCGATGCGTGATCCCACGTTTGACTCCACGCATACTGATGTGGCTTTTCAAAACGCCAGTGCTCAGGGGCGCGGTTCGGATCAGTTTTTTAATAGCGTGACCCAAGGGCTGAGCAGCGCGATCAGTGAACTCGGGAAAATGAGTGCTCAGCAGCAGGCGGAGCAGTCACAAATACAACCGCAGGGCAAGTCACAGTGTTGGTACTCCTACTCTCCAGAGGGTAAAAGACGGTACTCTCATTTCCCCTGTCATACCGGCTGGTATGGGTGTGAAGGGGGGCCTGGGCCTAACGACAAGATGTGCTAAATAAAGGAGGCCTTATGAGTAAAACAACGTGGCTGGGTAGTGTGCTGGTGGGTATAGCCATCATGTTGACCGGGTGTGCAACGGCAGAGCCGCCCGCGACGGTGGGTGTAGAGGTGGACTTGCCTCCCGAGTCTGTGCAGGCATCGGTCTGGCATGCTTTGCCCACAGGGCCGGATGTGTCGTTGGGTGTGGTGCTGAGTCAAAATACAAAAAATAATTTACGCTATTTGCAGCAGTATCAGCACGAGGCGCGGGGAGGGTTTGGAAATCCGATGATGGACCCGTCTTTACGTGCTGCAGCGGTGGCGTATTCGGACCCAGACTTCATACCAGGCTGGATGGGGCGCAGCTTTAACAAGCACTTTCCCAATTGGCAGATGTACGAATCGCTGGAGCAATGGCAGCAAGACGCGCCGGATCTTTTGGCTGTGGTGAATGTCCGGTATGAGGTCAGCGCGCAAGAGACGGTAGCCTTGGTGGAAACATATTTTTATGACGCTCAGTTGCGCCCTATAGGGCTGGCAAAAGGAGAGGGGGAAGGACGTTTGAATTTTTGGGCCCGGGCTCCTAACAAAGAAGGCTTAATCCAAGAGGAGTACACGCAGCGTCACCTAGCACGAGTGACTGCTTTGCAGCGCTGGGAGCAGTCGGTGGAGCGTATGCTGGCCAAGCCGGCAATGGCCGCAGCAGGGGCTTTACCCACGGATGACTGTGTACGCGCTGCTTTGCATGTACAGGATCTTGCCTTACGTCAGCAGGCGATACAGGGATGTGGCCCACAATAGAATCAGCCCCTGTGATACAGGGGCTGCTGTGGTCAGCTCAGATCATGAGACTGCTAGGGTGAGCGGCTGAGCTGGCAGGATCACCGCCCGTCGCCGCTAGAGTTAATGGCTTAAGCGGTTGCGGCCTCTTGTTTTTTGCTGGCTTCGTGACGATTCAAGGCACTCAAGATAGCCAAGAAAGAAGACGTTACGATATCGCGATGCACCCCAACACCAAAGCCCGTGGGGCTGTCGCCAATACGCATCTCCACATACGAGGCAGCGCGTGTTTCAGCTCCGGAGCCTATGGCGTGCTCGTTGTAGTCCATAATCGTAATAGACTGGCCCAACGCAGCGACAAAGGCCGAAATAGCACCTTCGCCCTGCCCTTGTAAGCTCACGCGCTCACCGTCACGCTCTATTTCTAATTCAATATTGAACTGTTGATCGCTTTGCTCATGCGGCTGGCTCACAATGCGGTGATTAATCAGTTTCCAGTGCGTGGGAACGTCTAAGTATTCTTCTTTGAAAATGTCGTATACGTTTTCAGGCGTCACTTCTTTTCCTGTGCTGTCGGTGACGCGCTGAATGGCGCGGCTAAACTCAATTTGCAAACGACGTGGCAAGCTCAAACCGTGTTCTTGCTCCAACAAGTACGATACACCGCCTTTACCTGACTGGCTGTTGACGCGAATGACGGCATCATAGCTACGGCCCAAGTCGGCTGGGTCGATAGGCAAGTACGGAACTTCCCAGAGGGCGTCAGCCTGTTGTTGAGTCAGCCCCTTTTTAATGGCATCTTGGTGCGAGCCTGAAAACGCCGTAAAGACTAAGTCGCCAGCATAAGGATGACGTGGGTGTACAGGTAGCTGATTGCAGTACTCCGCACAACGGCGAATTTCATCAATATCAGAAAAATCCAACTCAGGATTCACGCCTTGGGTGTACAAGTTCAGGGCCAGTGTGACCAAGCAAACGTTTCCTGTGCGCTCGCCGCTACCAAATAAACAACCCTCGATACGATCAGCACCCGCCATTACCGCTAATTCGGCTGCCGCCACGGCGGTGCCGCGGTCATTGTGAGGGTGGACGCTGAGGATGATTTTGTCACGTTGCTGTAAATGGGTATGCATCCATTCAATTTGGTCAGCATACATATTGGGTGTGGTGGCTTCTACTGTTGCGGGCAAGTTTAAAATGATTGGCTGCTCGACAGTGGGCGCCCAAGCTTGAACGACGGCATTACAGACATCCAGAGCGAATTCGGGTTCAGTGGTACTGAATACTTCTGGGGAGTACTCATAGCGCCAAGAGGTTTGGGGGTATTTAGCGACCTCAGCTTTAACCAAACGCGTACCGCTCAGGGCTATTTCTTTGATTTGGTCTTTACTCATATTAAAGACGATCTTACGAAATGCGGGTGCACACGCGTTATACAGGTGAATAATGGCTTGCTTGGCGCCTGCTGCCGCTTGCACCGTACGCTCAATCAGGTCTTGGCGTGATTGGGTCAGGACGATGATGGTGACGTCGTCAGGGATGCGATTTTCTTCAATCAGCTTTCGAACAAAATCGAAGTCGGTTTGAGAGGCAGAAGGGAAACCGACTTCGATTTCTTTGAAGCCGATTTTGATCAACTGTTCAAAGAAGCGCAGTTTACGGGCAACACTCATGGGCTCAATTAAAGCCTGGTTGCCATCACGTAAGTCTGTACTCATCCAGATAGGCGCTTTGCTAATGCGCTTAGAGGGCCAAGTACGTTCGGAATAGTCGTGTTCGAACGCCACAAAAGGACGGTATTTTTGAGAGGGGTCGGTCAACATCATGAGGGCACCTGTTGGACAAAAAGAATATTAACTTTTTGCCGCCACTAAGCGTTCAGCTACACGTTTTGTGTTTGCCAGTGACGGCGTAAAACGGGATGTGGCTGAGTATGGCTGCCGGACTACCACGGAGCGCTAGGCCCGGCAACCGATGCTTAGTAGTAGTGCTAGTGCTAAGGTAGTGCGGTAGTGAGCACGCGCGACAACGTTGTCAGCCGAGAACTGGCTGGCGGTCACGTTGTAAGGGAGGGTGGCGTGCTGACTAATCATTATTCTAGTCGAACATAAAATTTGCATCATTGCAAGTTAAATTTCTGGGTCTACGCGTTTGTACTCTTTCTTTAAAAGCTCGATATGTAGTTGAGCTAAATGAATTTTTTCGAATCTACCCGTTTTTATTTCTTCTAGGCTACGTTGCAAAACGCCTACAGTGATAGGATGCATAGGATCTTGCCAGATCCAAAAGATCACCTTTTTTGCCGCTGGGCTAAGTGCTCGGCTAAGGTTGGCGATAGTGGTTTCATCCACAATTTTTTGCCGATTACGCAAAAATACATTAGTGCAAAACTGATAGAGCATGTACACAATAAGTAGGCTAATAAGTGCGACAATCGTCCACCAAAAAAAGGGATTGTATTGTTTCAGACGGGCGATATTCTGCACCCCAAGGCCCTCTAGGCCAGAGTAATCAAGGCTAGTGCCAAAACTGATCAAGCGATTAAGTAATCCCCACCAAATGACGGCAACTACTACAATGGTCACCACAGAAATGATAATGGCTGTTGCATTGAGCTTATGTAAAGCTTGCTTTAATACTTGCGTGTCCTGGCGTAGCTGATGGTCGGGATAGTCGCTTTTCATGGTGTTCATACCTATCTATGCTTGCGCGCCAAATCTTGGATTTACGCCAGCAGCAAAAGCTGGCTCTTACGCCACAGCTACAGCAATCAATTAAATTGCTACAGTTGTCGGGTGCCGAACTGGATCAAGAAATCTTGCAAGCTCTGCTGGATAATCCAATGTTGGAGCGTGTTGACGATCCGCTAGAGTATGGCATTAAAGAGGCGGAGCCATTAAGTCAGAGCGAACCGGAAGTTTTGTCTGTGTTGGATTTTACCAACTTAGGAGCCTCCAGTGGTGCCGAGGATGACCTGGATTGGTTGCAAAATATGGCCCAAAGTGAGGGGCTTAGCGCTTACCTCGAGCGCCAGTTGGCGGCAAAGCACATTGATCAGCGAGAGCGTGCGCTAGCTCAACTGATTATTGCTGAGCTGGATGATAACGCCTATTTAGAAACCAGCTTGGAGGAGCTCTTGCTGTACCTGCCAGACGAGCTAGAGGTGGAGTTATCAGAGCTTGAGGAGGCACTCTATTTGGTCCAGTCGTTAGATCCCGCAGGGGTCGGAGCTCGTGACTTAGCGGAGTGCTTGACGCTGCAATTGCAGCGCGTCCAAGCAAAACACGTGGATCCGATACTGGCGTGTGCTTACGTGTTGATACAAGAGCATTTAAACAGTTTGTCGTCCATGCATAAATTAAAGCACGCGCTGGGTACACGCTACGGGGCTAACGTTTTGCAGGCTGCACATAAACGGGTGTTAGCGTTGGACCCTAAGCCAGGGCGCGCATGGACTCAAAATACCGCCGATTTCATTACGCCGGACGTACTTTTACGTGAGGTGTCTGGGCGATGGCAGGTGCGTTTAAACCCTTGGGCGGTACCTCGTTTACGCTTAGCGCAGATGGATGAACATGCCTTGTTGCAAAGCCCTAGTTTGCAGCAAGCGCGACAAAAAGCGAGCGGGTTTATACGCGGCGTTAGTCAACGTTTTGCCACTGTTTTACGGGTGGCCAATGCCATTGTTGAGCGGCAGCAAGCTTTTTTTTCTGAGGGTCAAACCGCGATGCAGCCTTTGCAGTTGCGTGATATTGCATTGGCTACTGAATTACATGAGTCCACAGTGTCACGTGCCACCCGGCTTAAATATATGCAGACGCCTCTTGGTATGTTTGAGTTAAAGTATTTTTTCTCTACCGCAGTGGCAGGCTTTGGTGCCCAAGCACCCCTCTCAGCGCTGGCCATACGTGCTCACATTGTGCGTTTGATTCAATCTGAACCCGCTCACAAGCCCTACTCTGATCAACGTCTGAGCGATATGCTGTGTCGTCAAGGCATTGATGTAGCACGCCGTACGGTGGCTAAATATCGTGAGTTAGAGGGTATTGAGTCGGCAGTACAACGTAGAATGCGTGCCCACTTAGGGCATTCATAAGTTGATGGCTGGCGGTTCGTGGCGCTTCCTTCGTGGTGTTTATCCATATTTCTTTATTGTGATCAAAAACAACTTGCTTCTTTTATGAATCTTGTTGATAATTGTTCTCATGTATATTTGCATATGTAATGCGATTACCGAGCGTCAGGTTCAGGAAGCTGTTAGCAACGGTGCCAAGAGTCTTTGCGATTTGCAGGGGCAGTTAGGTGTTGCGTCGTGTTGTGGATGTTGTGCTGATACCGCTAAAGAGTATTTGCCGGGCGGTGCGTACCAGGATCAACCCATGATAGCAGCGCCACTGACTCCTATCGTAGAGCCAGCGGCCAACGATACAGTCATTCCTGCTATACCTTTTGAACGCGTTGTGTGTCGCGCTTAATCATTTAGCCCTACTCAAAGGGCGTTTTGCGAATGCTTATTATTTGGTGTGTCACTAACCCAAATAAGCAACGTAAGAGCGCGTGTATTCAGGGGCTTAGGGTCTTTTTCTAATCCTTCATGGTAGTCTTTCTGTTTTAGCGTAGTAGGGAACGCAGCGTAAGCTTGCGTCCGACATGAACAGTCGTACCACAGGAGAGGATTATGGTCCGCGATAAAATCGTTATACAACACCTGAACGCTCAGCTAAAAAATGAGCTGACCGCGATAAACCAGTATTTCCTTCACGCCCGTATGCTGAACCATTGGGGGTTTGAGAAGCTGGGTAAGCACGAATATGAAGAGTCTATTGGCGAGATGAAGCACGCCGATTTACTGATTGAGCGCATTTTTATGCTGGATGGTTTACCCAACCTTCAGGATATGCACAAAATCATGATAGGTGAAAATGTGCCTGAGCTATTGGGCTGCGACTTGAAGTTGGAACAAGCCGCTCACAAAACCGTGGTGGAGGCGATCGCCTACTGTGAATCGGTACGTGATTACGTATCGCGTGACTTGTTTTTGAAGATTTTGGACGATACCGAAGAGCATATCGACTGGGTAGAAACCCAACTTGAGTTGATTGAAAAGGTCGGTTTACCAAACTACTTACAGTCCCAAATGGGCGACCACGACTAATCCGTCATATTTTCAGCTTCATTTATCGATTAAAAAACCTCCGTAACTAATTAAAGTACGGAGGTTTTTTGTATGTGCTGGAAAGCGTTTAAAATGCTTTGCTAGGACAGCCCTCTACGCGGCCCCAAGCATTATTAGGCGCACAATATTTATTTCTGGCCTCCCATGAGCAACTGGGGCGATCAAAGAAGCCCTTATTGCTGCAAGCACGTAGTTCTTGCTGCAATTGCGCTTGCCAATTGCCGTTGTTGTTATAAGGCACTTGTACCTCTTGCGAGGGGGGCGGAGGCTGTGGAATATCGATGACAGAGTCGACATTGTTATTGGTTAAATCCACTTGAGCAATGCCTTGTAGTGATGCGCTTTGCTCTTTCATGGCGATGCTAATGGCTTCCTCTAAAGAGATAGAGGTAGTCGCTAACGAGATAGGGGGATTTTCTTGCTCGAGAGCCGAAGTGCTAATCTGCCAATCCATACTTTCTACGGCTTGTGGCACACCTAAACGCCCGTCAGCCAGAGGCTGAGGAGGTTGTGCGGTATAAGGCCGGCCATCGGCATTTAACAGCGGTATATCGTCTGGGTCGGGTGGTAGCACGACCAGAGATTTTTGTGGTCCGTGTGCAATCAGCCAATTGCCCAGCTCCATGCCGCCCCAAACCGAGGCACCTGCAGCGAGTAAAAGAATGGCAATAATCAAACGCCAAGACATAGATTTCTGGTCTCTAGAAAAAATGACGCTGCCAATGAGAAGCGCCCCATCGTTCTAAAAATACGCGTCCAAGCCCTTATTGTAGCGAATTACGGGCTTGGAGCTTGTGACAGAATTAGACTGCTTCTCCAAATACATGTCCACTATGTTCGCGCATCGCGTGAAACTCTATACCTGGATTGAGGTCTTGAGCAACGCGTAACTGCGCAGGTGAACTGGCTAAAAAAGCGACAGCCTCGACGACATCGTAAGCAATATTGCCCGCATTAGTTTCGATGAATTTTTTTAAGTCTTTGGGGTCTTTAGCGGTTACCCAACGGGCCATGTTAAAGCGCGATGAGGATAGCCGGGCGTCTACCCCATACTCTGTTTTTAGCCTATGAGCGACCACTTCGAACTGTAGTTGGCCTACGGCACCCAACAGCATGACGCCACCAGCCATATGGGGGCGGAACACTTGGATAGCACCCTCTTCACCTAATTGGGTCAGCCCGACGCGCAGTTGTTTAGTGCGCAGGGGGTCTTTTACCTCAACGGTTTGAAACAATTCAGGCGCAAAAAAGGGCAAGCCGGTGAACTGTAGGTTCTCGCCCTCGGTAAGTACATCACCTAGTTGCAGGACGCCATGGTTCGGAATACCAATAATATCGCCGGCGTAGGCATCATCCAGCAGTTCTCGTCGCTGCGACAAGAAAGAAACCACGTTATTAGGGCGGATTTCTTTGTTGGAGCGCGATACTTTTAAGCGCATGCCGCGTTTGAAATAACCGGACGCAATGCGGACAAAGGCAACACGATCTCGGTGGGCCGGGTCCATATTGGCTTGCACCTTAAACACTACGCCACTGAATTTGCTTTCTTCTGGCAGCACTTCACGTTGCAGGGCTTCGCGGGGGCCAGGTGCTGGGGCCAACTCAACCAGAGCATCCAAGACTTCTTGGACACCAAAGTTGTTGATAGCAGAACCAAAAAACACCGGAGTTTGTTTACCTTGTAAGAAGGCCTCCTGGTCGAATTCAGGTACAGCCGCCGAGATGAGTTCGATTTCTTCATGCGCTTTGGCAAAGGTCTCGCCAAAACGTTCAGCAATCACGGGATTGTCCAGACCAGGAATGATTTCGTCTTGATCTTGGCTGTGGCGTTCCTCACCAGCACGGAATACCCGCATATGGTCGTGGCGTAAATCGAATACGCCAGCAAAACGTCGTGCCATACCTATAGGCCATGAAAAAGGAATTGCTTCCATGCCTAGGTGCGATTCGATCTCGGCTAAGAGGTCTAGCGGCTCCTGCACTTCCCGGTCTAATTTATTAACGAAAGTAATAATGGGGGTATTGCGGGCCCGGCAAACTTGGAGCAGGCGTATCGTTTGTGGCTCTACACCATTGGCAGCGTCAATCACCATCAATGCCGCATCTACAGCGGTTAATACGCGGTAGGTGTCTTCTGAGAAGTCTTGGTGACCGGGGGTATCCAAAAGATTGATAACGCAATCCCGATATTCCATTTGCATCACTGAAGAGGCGACAGAAATACCGCGTTGTTTTTCGATTTCCATCCAGTCAGATGAGGCATGACGGCTGGCTTTGCGCGCTTTCACGCTACCGGCAATTTGAATCGCCCCTGCAAAGAGCAAGAGTTTTTCGGTAAGCGTTGTTTTACCGGCATCTGGGTGGGAAATTATCGCAAAGGTTCTGCGTTTTTTAACTTCTGAGCGTATGTCAGGCGCTGACATAAAGTGTCCTCATCTGTGCAGCCTTCATGTAGCTGCCTATCGTTTTTAAACGGTTAATGGTTCTGAAACAGCACCGCCTCAAGACAAGAATTTGACCTGAGGCGGAGTCAGACAAGCACTATAAGCGTTTTTAGTTGCCTATAGCACTATTAGGGCGGCTTTTGCGACCGTCATTACCACCGGAGCGGCGCGCGCCACCACCGTTGTTGGCTTGAGGCCCTTTAGCACTGCCTGCCTGTGGGCGAGCTTTGGCGGGACGACGTGGACGGGTGTCAGCGGCGGCAGCAGTAGTAGCTGCAGGGCGACGGGGCCGCGTGTCTGCTTGACCGCCGCGGTTATCCTTGTGGCCACGCATAGGTCTAGCGCTACGCTGTTTAGGGGCTGCGGCTTCAGCCAGCCTATGTGCCTCGCGGTCAGCGGCTGCTTGAGCACTGAGGGCTTCGGCGCTAGGAGGAGTCCAGCCATCGATCGCGATGCGTTCAACATTGTTGCGTGTTAAACGCTCAATTTGCTTGAGTAAGCGCATTTCGCTGCGATCAACCAGCGATAGGGCAACACCTTCGCTACCTGCACGACCAGTGCGACCAATACGATGCACGTAGTCTTCAGGTACGTTAGGCAGTTCAAAGTTAACCACATATGGGAGCTGGTCGATATCTAAGCCGCGAGCGGCAATATCTGTTGCTACCAGTACGACAACCTTGCCGCTTTTAAAGCCAGCCAGTGCACGAGTACGAGCAGCTTGGCTTTTATTGCCATGTAATGCTTCGGCCGTTAAACCATCGCGTGCCAATTTGTCCGCTAAGCGGTTTGCACCATGTTTCGTGCGGCAGAAAACCAAAACCTGGTTCCAGCCGCTTTCGCGAATGATGTAGCTAAGGAGGTCGCGCTTATGGCTTTGCTCGGTAAGCACCACTTGTTGAGTGATGAGCTCGTTGGTGGTGTTGCGGGCGGCGACGGCAATTTCTTCGGGTGCACGTAGTGAACCACGAGCCAAGTCGCGAATCTCATCCGAGAAGGTGGCCGAGAACAGCAATGTTTGACGTTCAACGGGCATTAAGCTCAGAATTTTGCGAATATCGCGGATAAAGCCCATGTCTAGCATACGGTCGGCTTCGTCGAGAACGAGAATTTCTACGCCGCTAAGGTCGACAGTGCGCTGGCGCACGTGGTCGAGCAAGCGTCCAGGCGTGGCGACCAGTATGTCTACTGGTTTACGCAGTGCATTAAATTGGGGGTTAATATTTACCCCGCCGTACATCACTATCGAGCGTAAGCGCGTGTGTTTGGCATAAAGGCGCACAGATTCTTCGACCTGCGCAGCCAGTTCGCGTGTTGGGGCGAGTATTAAGGCGCGAGGGCGACCTGGTTTGCGATTTTGAGGTGCCTCGTTAAGCAACCTGTGCAAAATTGGCAGGGTGAAACCGGCTGTTTTTCCAGTGCCTGTCTGAGCCGCAGCAAGAAGATCGCCCCCTTGCATGACTTTGGGGATGGCTTGCGCTTGAATAGGGGTGGGGTGTTGGTAACCTGCGTCAGTGATAGCACGCAGCAAGGGCTCTGCCAGTCCAAGAGAGGCAAAAGTAAGATGAGAGTCCAAGAAGAATTCCAGTGTCTAGCCAATTGCTTTTGAGCAATTCCAATCCAGGCTAACGTAAAGGAGGTTGATGGCAACAATGCCTGAGGCAGGACTAGTAAGATATAGCCTGCTGCACCTGACGCAAATGATTGGAGTTTTGCGTGACAAAAGAAACATTATAACGTGAAATAGAGGCTTATCCCTAATTGACGCAACTAAAATACAAAATAAGCATGATCGTTTTGTTGTGCGAAAATAACTAAGCTTACTTACCTGCCCATATTTGATGGGAAACGGTGCGTACAATCGGCCATTGGCGTTCGCTAATGTGCAGTGTTGTGTGTGGCATTGTATGAAGAGAGATACCTTATGACTCGGTGGTTACGTATATGTCTGGCAATGCTAATAGCCTCTATGTTGAGCGCTTGCGGCTATAACGAAATTCAACGCCTAGACGAGCAGGTGAATGCGGCGTGGTCGCAGACCTTGAACCAGTACGAACGACGTGCTGAACTAGTGCCAAAATTAGTCAACTCGGTCAATGCTTATATGGTCAATGAACGGACGGTACTGACACAGGTTACCGAGGCGCGGGCGAAGGTAGGCAGCATTCAGTTGAACGCGGCAGATTTAGATAATCCAGAACTCATGGCACGCTTCCAAGATGCACAAGATCAATTGTCTTCGTCGCTGTCTCGTTTATTGGCCGTGTCAGAAAATTATCCGCAGTTGAAAAGTGATGGCTTGTTTCGCGACTTGATGACTCAGCTAGAGGGCACAGAAAATCGTATTGCTACTGAACGCGGGCGTTATGTAGAGGCCGTGCAGCACTACAACTTATACATTCGCCAGTTTCCTAACTTAATTACCGCGAAAATTTTTGGTTATCAGCCTAAGCAAAATTATGGCGTTGCACGCCAAGGCGAAATTATGCGTGATCCCGAGGTGCGCTTTGATGTGCCTGCTAGTGCCCAATAAGTACTCTTAAAGGGCCTGTAGGTCCTAGGCGGCCGATATTCGCGGATGACTTGATGAAACGGGCGCGCCTGGGTAATAAAGAATTAGGGGTGTGTTATGTACGCTGAGCAACGCTTTGTACCAGCAACTTTGCATCGACGGCAATCCAAGTGGGTATGGATTATTTATTATGGGCTTATAGGGCTGGCTGTCTCTATAGCCATAGGGCTGGCAGCACCCGTGCAGGCGGCGCCAGCGGTACCAGCCGCCACAGCATGGGTCACCGACACAACGGGCACGTTAAGTGCGGCTCAGAGGGAGTCATTGAATCAGCGTCTGGCGGCCCTAGAGAAGGAAAAAGGGGCACAGATTTTTGTCCTTATGGTGCCCAGCACAGGAGAAGACACCATTGAGAGCTATGCTCAGCGTGTTTTTGACGCATGGCGTGTTGGACGTAAGAACATCGATGATGGGGTGTTGGTTTTGGTGGCGAAAGACGATCGCCGCATGCGTATCCAAACAGGTTATGGCCTAGAAGGAGCCATTACTGACTTGCAGGCCGGACGTATTATTCGTGAACAAATGGCCCCAGCGTTTGCGCAGGGTGATTACTTTGCGGGGGTCGAAGCGGCTATCGATAATTTGGTCCTATTAACAGAAGGGGAAGAGCTGCCAGCAGTCGCGTCTTCCGGCAGCACTCAGTATGAAGCTGATGAGCTGACCTGGGAGCCTTTGCTAGCCATACTATTTATGGCGTTTATGATGCCAGCGGGCTTTGCCGCCTTTGCGGGCGCTGTTTTTGCACTGGCGGTGACAGCCAGTATACCCATTGCGCTGGGTGTAGGCATATTGGCTTTTCTAATTAGCAAAATAGGACGAATGTTCGGTGCTGGGGGCCGTGCTAGCTCGGGCCGGGCCTCACGACATGGCAGCGCTATGGGTGGGTTAGGCGGGGGGATCGGTGGCTTCCGTGGTGGTGGCGGTGGATTTGGCGGCGGTGGAGGTGGATTTGGCGGCGGTGGAGGTGGTAGTAGCGGCGGCGGTGGCGCTTCTGGCAGTTGGTAAACCGGAGGACACAAATGAGCAAGCATTGGAAGGTAGTAACGGGATGGTCCACCATTGAGGGACAGTGGTTAAAACGGCGGTATTTCAACACCGAGGTGTTAGCACATCTTGCTGAGCAAATCGGGCAATCGGAAGCAGGCCATACCGGAGAGCTAATGCTGGCGGTAGAGGCTGTTATGCCTGCGCATGAACACGATAGTTATCAGCGCGCTCTAGAGGTATTTGGACGGTTGCGGGTATGGGATACCCCCTTGAACAGCGGCGTATTGTTGTATTTAGCGCTTGATCAACGTCGTATCGAAATTATCGCTGATCGCGGGATACGCGTGGAGGACGCCGAGTGGCAGCAAGTGTGTAATCGTTTACGGCAGGCCTTGGGGCAGCAGCAGTATTTGTCTGGCTTAGTCGATGCTGTACAGCAAATTCAAGAGTTATTGCGGCAGGGCGCACCAAGCGCCAGTCAGGCGTCTGATACCGAGCAGGACCATTTGTCTAACGCTCCTGTTTTGCTCTAGGGGACATTGGGAATGTCTGTGGCAAACTTGTTGGGCGTAGAGCGTTGGCGTTTATTTACCCTGCTAGAGGCTTTGCGCTTACGTGAAACCCTATGGGGGCCGCTGGATGATCTTAGCGAGTCCCGACGCGCTCAGGCCGCGGGAGGCACTTTTGCTCAGCGGCTATTGCATCGTGCCCAGTACGTAGCGCAGCGTGAATCTTGGTGTCAGCTTTGGGATCGTTGGCTTCGAGTGATGGCAGGGCTTAGCTTGCTCTTTGCCCTTGTCGCGGCATTCACCGGTAGTGCGGCAGCTTTAGGCGCGTTGGGTAATGGTACTCGGCCAGTGAATGTGGTGTTGGTATTGCTCGCCTTATTGGGTTTGCACAGTCTTACCTTTTTATTTTGGTTGTTGAGCGTCTGCTGGCCGCGAGCTAAGGTGGCGGCGGCAAGTTGGGTCACAGACTTATGTTTTTATCTTAGCCAACGATTGGTACGCGGCCCTGACGCTGCCTTGATACCCCAAGCTTTAGGTTCGGTATTGGCACGTGCTCAGGCTCGTGTCTGGTGTTTTGGGGTAATGAGCCATTTCTTATGGTTAGTGGCTTTGATAGCAGCTTTTGGAACCACGTTGGCGTTGCTAATGGCGCGCAGCTATCAATTTAATTGGGAAACCACACTGCTTGACCCCACGAGTTTCGTGTGGTGGGCTGAAACCCTTGGCGCCCTGCCCCGTCTACTGGGTTTTGCTATGCCTGATGCCTCGGCTATTCGTTTGAGCGATGGCACTCATGCGCTGGATGCCTCAGTACAGACGCTATGGTCTAGTTGGCTGCTGGGTGTGCTGTTGGTGTATGGCATCTTGCCGCGTCTTCTGGCCTTAGTGCTGAGCATCTGGCGGGTGCGTCGCTTAGCGGTGCAGTTAACGGTGGACGAAAGCCTTCCAGGCTTGGCGACGTTGCGAAGCCGGCTTTTCCCAGCAGTAGAGCCTGCAGGGGTAGATGGGGCTGCAGGGGCAGATTACAGGGTTCACTGGCAGCCAGACGTCCCGAGGATGCTGATGTCCGGCTCACGTGCTATGGTTGGCCTAGAGTGGCCCGTTGATCAAACATGGCCGCCGCCATCCGCTCCCCTAGATGTCTACGATTTAGGACGAGTAGACTCTCGGGCTGAGCGCCTGCAGGTGGTGGCCGCTTTGCAGGCCCAGTCTCCTGCTTTATTGATTATGGTTTGTAATGCCAGCTTGACCCCCGATCGAGGAACGATAGCTACGTTATTGGAGTGGGCGCAATTGGCCCAACAGAGCAAACTGGTTTTATTGGCGGACCGCGTCGCCACGGCGCCCGAACGCTTGAGTAGTTGGCGTAGTCGCCTATTGCAGGCAGGTTTTAGTACCGAGCAAATTCAGACTGAGTTTCACGGACTAGATAGGGAGTAGGCATGAGCGAACAGATGTTAAATTTAGCGGTCGTGGGACACACGAATACCGGTAAAACATCGTTGTTACGCACGCTAACACGAGACCCTACGTTTGGTGAGGTGCGCGATAGTCCTGGTACTACCCGCCATGTAGAGGGTGCCCGTTTACGGGTTGACGGACAGCCATTGCTGGCTTTATATGACACCCCTGGGTTGGAAGATAGCATGGCGTTGCTTGATTATCTCGAGCAGCATAGTGCGAGTGGCGAGCGCCTAGATGGGCCCGAACGAATCGCTCGATTTTTGGCCTCCCCCGTTGCCCAGACAAGGTTCGAGCAAGAGGCTCGGGTTCTGCAAAAGCTATTAGCCAGCGATGCGGGCTTGTATGTGATCGACGTTCGTGATCCCGTCCTGAGTAAGCACAAAGATGAACTGTTTTTATTATCACTGTGTGGTCGCCCCCTTCTGCCGGTATTAAACTTCATGCACAGTGAGCAGGCACGTACTCAAGAGTGGCGTCAGGCACTAGCACGCTTAGGGCTACATGCGTTGGCAGAGTTTGACACGGTGGCTCCTGCTCTAGATGGTGAGGCAGTGTTATATGACAAGTTGGCAGTGCTCTTGGAGACGCATGCGGGGCTACTGAAAACCGTCAAGCTGGACTTGCAGCAGCAAGCCACTCAACGGCGTCATGCCGCCATGCGTTTACTTGCTGAGTTATTGATTGACGCCGCGGCGCTATGCTTGCGTTGTGAAGATGATGAGGGGGCCAGAAACGCTGCGACGGTGTTGCTACAAGAGCGCTTAGTGGCACGAGAAAACACCTGTGTACGGGCGATGTTGCAGTGCTATAACTTTGGTCCGCGTGACGTGTTGACTGAGCTGCCCCATTTTGACGGTCAACACTGGGGCATGGATCTCTTTGATCCAGAGGCGGTGAAAGAGTTTGGTGTGCGTGTTGGCAAGGGAATGGCCGCAGGAGCGGTAGCTGGTGCTACGGTGGATGTGCTGACGGGCGGCTTGAGCTTGGGAATGGGTACGATGTTGGGCGCCGTGGCGGGTGGCATGTGGCAAGGGGCCGAGAGCTGGGGTGGGCGCTTATTGGGTAAATTGCGCGGTGAGGTTGAGTTAAGGGCAGATGAGTCCGTATTGCGCTTATTAGCCGTGCGACAGTTGCGTTTGGTACACGCCTTAGAGCGTCGTGGCCATGCTGCGCAACAGCCTATACAGTTAAGCACAGCTCAAGCAACGTACGACCAGGCTGAACAACTGGGTGAACAAGTAGCATGGCGCGAGCGAACTTTGCCTGAGGCGTTGCGCCAAGCACGTGCTCATCCAGCTTGGTCCACCTTAGATCCTCAGTATGTCGTGGGCGCTGATGAACGTCGTGAACAGGCTATACAGCGTTTATTGGCGCAGTTGTTAACGCCTTAAGTTCGTTTCCTCCTAGCTTAGGCGCTTGAACAGATCAGGTGTAAATGGCTACAACCGCTCGATGAAGGGAATATGAAACAAAGACTGACTAAAATCATAGATGGCTTTAAATAGCCGTTATGCCCATGAGTATGGATACTTATTTGTGGCAGACCTTGCCGCTACATGTGCAACTGCGTTGTTTTATAGGTTTATGGCCCGAACCCAGCGCACTTGGGCATTTAGAACGCTTAGCGGCACAAGCCCAGGGGAAGTATGGGGGGCGAGCTATGTTGGCAGAACATATGCATTTGACCTTAGCCTTTATGGGGGCCTCACCGGTGGGGCGTTTAAAGCAATTGTTGCCAGCACTGCAAACGATTAGTTGGGAGCCCTTGGCGTTACGGTTAAATCGCGTTGGCTTGTTTGAGCGGGCTGCAGTGTTATGGTTAGGGCCAGATGCGGCACAAAGCGATGCGCTCAAGCAGTTGCGTGAACGTCATGAGTTTTTGTGGCAATTACTCCAAGAGCGAGGGTGGAAACGCACAGAGCGTGATTTTATTCCTCATGTCTCGTTGTTGCGCCATTGTCAGGCCGTGACGATTGAGTCCGAACAGGTAGAGCCCGAGGTGCCCATTTATTGTCGGCAGGCCTATTTAATTGCTTCGGTGCCCACCCACCAAGGTAGCCAATATAGGGTGCTATGTCAGTTGGGAACCGCTGTTAATGTCGTCTAATGCGTAGGGGTGTAAATTAAATGCGTAGCGTTATAAATTCCTTTAGACTACTGCCATGCCAAGCGTAACCAATAATTTTCTTCGTTGTAGTGCTCAGTCGCCTTCTTATATTTATGTGCAGGGTGATTGGATTCTTGCTCATTATGAAGAACTAAAAAAAGTGCTTCAGCAGCAAACTTATTCTCCAGAAGCGGGCAGTCAGCTCGATTTTTCTAGTCTTAACACGATAGATACTAGTGGCGCACAATTGTTGTGTGAGTGGTTAGGCAGCGAGCGTGCTGTCCAGGTGTTAAAACAAGCGGTGGGTTTATCACCTGAGCGTCAACGTTTGGTTGACACCGTTGCGCAAGCGGCGATCGACTCCCCAGCACCACCGCCCCCCACTAAATCGCCAGCCACCTTGTATACAGTGGTGGGTCATATTGGTATAGCGACCTTACGCTTTTTTTCCAATGTGCGTGAGCTATTGGGTTTTGTCGGCTTAACACTAGAAACGTGGTTTCTTAACTTTCTTCGTCCGGCGCAGTGGCGCGTTACCTCTATCGTTGCTCAACTAGAACAAACCGGTTTAAATGCCGTGCCCATTATTGCGTTGCTGACCTTTATGGTAGGCGCGGTGGTGGCATTTTTAGGTGCAACGATACTCAGTGATTTTGGCGCCACGATTTATACCGTCGATTTGGTTGCTTTCTCCTTCTTACGAGAATTCGCCGTGCTGTTAACCGCCATTCTTATGGCGGGACGTACCGCAAGTGCTTTCACGGCACAAATTGGTTCCATGAATATTAACGAGGAGATCGACGCCTTACGTGCCTTGGGTTTGAATCCGATTTTATTGCTCGTGGTGCCGCGCGTTTGTGCCTTGCTTATTGCTTTGCCTTTGCTTACTTTCGTGGGCATGGTGTCGGGAATTTTTGGAGGCATGATGGTGTGCGCTCTTACATTGGGAATTTCTCCCACTATGTTTCTGAGCGTATTTAAAGCGGACGTAGGCTTGACTCAGTTTTTCTTGGGTATGAGTAAAGCGCCCATTTTTGCCTTTTTAATCGCTATTATTGGCTGTATGCAAGGGTTTAAAGTTACAGGCAGTGCTCAGTCGCTGGGCGAGCGTACGACCATGGCGGTGGTTCACTCCATTTTTACAGTGATTTTAATAGATGCTATTGCCGCACTATTTTTTATGGAAATGGGGTGGTAAATGAGCCTAGAAAATAGTAGCGACGACATTATTCGTGTACGCGGTTTGCGCAACCAGTTCGGGACCCATGTGGTGCACGAAAACCTAGATTTAGATGTGCATAAAGGAGAGATCCTCGGTGTAGTGGGCGGGTCGGGTACGGGCAAGTCGGTACTGTTGCGCGCTATTATTGGTTTATTGCCTCCCGCTGCGGGCGATATCACGGTGTTTGGTCAAGAGCTGCGGCAACTTCCCACTGCCGAGCGCTCATTGTTAGAGCGCCGCATGGGCGTCCTGTTTCAAGCAGGCGCTTTATTTTCTTCCTTAACGGTGACAGAAAATATTGCCTTGCCGTTGATTGAGCATTTGGGTTTGTCTCGAACCGATGCCGAGCATATTGCCGCGATGAAAATAGGTATTTCGGGTCTACCGACCAATGCAGGAGCGAAGTATCCGGCTGAGTTATCAGGAGGCATGATTAAGCGTGCTGCTCTGGCACGTGCTTTAGCACTAGATCCTGAAATCTTATTTTTGGATGAGCCAACGGCCGGCTTAGACCCAATTGGTGCGGCTGAGTTTGATCAGTTAATTTTGACGTTACGGGCGGCCTTAGGCTTGACGGTGTTTTTAGTGACGCATGATCTAGATACGCTGTATACGATCTGTGATCGAGTCGCGGTATTGTCCGATAAGCGAGTGTTGGTGAATGACACCTTAGCCAGCGTGGAAAAATTTGATAATCCATGGGTTCAGGCATATTTTCAAGGGCCTCGGGGGCGAGCTGCTGCTCGGGCTCAGACTAGACGGGAGAAACAATAATGGAACCGCGTGCTCATCATGTATTGATTGGGCTCTTTACTTTGATTGTGGCCGGTGCTGCCATTTTGTTTGCATTGTGGCTGTCTAAGTCGGGTAATGACGATCAGGTTAAAGACTACGAGGTTGTATTCACCGAGGCTGTGCGCGGCTTATCTCGTGGCAGTGCTGTGCAATATAACGGCATTCGTGTGGGCGAAGTGCGTAGCTTGCATTTGGATCCGCAAGACCTACGTCGCGTCAAAGCGCTGATTAGCGTCCAGACGATGATACCCATCAAGCAAGATACTCGTGCCCGTCTGGCACTAACCAGTATTACGGGGCAGTCCGTCATTGAGTTAAGTGGCGGGTCGCCGGATAGCCCCACTTTAATGGGCAGCGGTGATAACTTGCCCGTCATTATGGCCACACCCTCTCCGATCGCTCAGTTAATGGCCGGTGGCGAAGGTCTTATGACAGATATTTCTACCTTGCTCAATCGGGCCAATGCCATTTTGTCGCCAGAAAATGCCACGCATATTAATGCCAGTCTTGAGCAGTTGCAACAGTTGTTAGCCAAGCTTTCACAAGCCAGCGATGATATTCCAGGGCTGGTAAATCAATTAAATAATGCTAGTGGACAAGCTTCCGAACTTTTTGCTCAGACTCAAGGGCTAGTCGATCAGCAAGGTAAGCAAGTAATGAATGCGATGCAAAGCACCTTAACGAGCTTTAAACAGTTAAGCAGCCAGTTAGATCAATTAGTGCAGGACAACGCAGCCATGATTGGCCGTGGTGCGCAGGGTTTTGCTGAGTTGGAGCCTACAATGCGCGAGTTGCGTCGTACCTTGGCGACGTTGCGCCAAGTGGGTACTAGGCTTGAGGATAACCCCAGTGGTTTTCTTTTAGGTCGTGAACAGATTCAGGAGTTTCAACCATGAACGGTGTGAAGAATTGGCGTGCTGCACTGGGAGCGGCGATAGTGTTGCTGGGGCTGAGTGCATGCTCTATTTTGCCCGAGACGGTCACCTTAACTCAATACCAGTTGCCTGAAAAAACCTTGCCTGCGACGCGTCAGACAGGGCCAGCGCGCGAACTGGTTCTGCGCGTCTCAGCTCCCTATACCGATCAGGCTCACGGTAGTACTCGGATAATCGTACTGCCGGATGGTAATCAAGTGAGCTCTTATGCTGGTGCACGGTGGATGGATACAGCCCCTGTCTTATTACGAAATCGTATTGCCAGCGGCTTTCGAGATTTATCCCAGTTCAGAGGCGTGGTATTGGATGCGGATAATGCTCAAGCCGACATAGAGCTAGATGGCAATCTAGAGGCCTTTCAGGTGCAATATCAACATGGCCAGCCTGTTGTACAGCTACGTTTTGTGGCGCGTTTGAATAGTGATCGTAATGGTAAGATACGCCTCATCGATACTCAGCGCTTTCTGGTAGAGCAAGAAGTAGACGGAACTTCCGTCGAGGCCGTCGTGAAGGCATTTGGTGTGGCTGCCGATACATTAACTCGTGAGTTGGCGCAGTGGGTCTTGGCCCAAGACTTACCTTAATATTGTTATTTACAGTGCAGGACTGTGTATGTACGAAAAAAAGACTCAAGCCATGTTGGGTAAAAAGGCATTTTGGTTTAGAGCCTTTACCCATTTGCTTATGGCTTTAGGGTTTATTACGCTTACTTTGATTATCGGTGCGCTGGGCCATTGGTTCTTCGAGGATGATATCCATTGGCACGAAGCGGCAATTGATGCCGCACTGGTGATTGGGGGGATAGGGGTTAGTAAGCTACCCGCCACGATAGGCGGGCGCTTGTTTTATGCGATGTATGGTGTGTATGTCAGCTTAGCCTATGCGGTTGCTGTCAGTATTGTGGTGCTGCCATTCGCACATCGTATTTTGCATAAATTTCATCAAGACGATGAAAGAGAAAATGATAAGGACGATGAGTAGGTCTAGTTTACTGCATTGTTGTCTTGGACTTGGGTTTGCTCTATTTTTTCGAGCAAGTCCGCTAACTCATCCATACGTCTAAATGTATAGGCGGCTCCCGCTGCACGTAGCTGCGTTTCTTGGCCAGCTGGGCAATAAGCAATAACGGTAGCTCCGGCTGCGACGCCAGCGCGTGTTCCTATGGTACTGTCTTCAATAACGGCACATTGTGTAGCGGATACGCCTAAACCTTGGGCGGCGGCAAGGTATACGTCTGGGTAGGGTTTGTTGCGCGCTGTTTCTGCTCCGCTATAAATATGTCCTTGAAAAAACTCCAGTAAGCCGGTTTGGCCCAACTGTAAATTAAGTTTCGGACGATCAGCACCCGAGGCGCAGGCGATACCATTAGGATAGCGTTGTTGAATGATGGGTAACGCTTCGCGTATGCCGGGAATAGGCATCACCGTACCACTCAAGGCTTGATTGCGACGTTGTCTAAATTGGAGTATCCAGTCCATTCCCAAGTCTTTGCCCGTGCGTTCTCGTATAAGGGCTAACTCATCAATGGTGGCTTTGCCGATAAATAGGTCATAGCATTGGTCATAGCTCATGTTCCAGCCTTGTTCGGCGAGCATGTCGCGCAATACAGTAATCGTAATGGGTTCGCTGTCTACTAATACACCATCACAATCAAACAATATAGCTGCAAACTGCATGAAAACTCCCTCACTCGATTAAACGTACGCGATGAAGTTAATAGGGTAACAGGAATTTTTGATGCTGTTCTTACAGTAGGTGGTTTAGGCCTAAAGGGTGTGGCGCAATGGGGTGCGCTGTAAGCCAGCGACTAAACCTAGGCTAATTCCGTAAGTAAGTAGGCTGAGCACAGGGATGCTCCATAAAGGGTTGAAAGTAATGGCATTGATATCAAAGTAATAAGCGATATCCAGTACTATCGGGTGCAGGAGGTACACGCCCAAAGTCAGCTTACTGAGGGTGTGGGTGAACTGGCTGGTGATAAGGGAGTGATTCCAGTCGCGTAGCAATAAGATAATGCAGGCTGACATGGGAATCACGGTAATGCTTAAGTTATCGTAAAAATAAGTGCCGGTGCTTAGATCCGTGCGCATGGCCAGCGCATAGACGCCGCTGGCCGTGGCGACAATGCAGCTCATAAGGCCTAGCCATAGCCAACGACGCGGAATATTCAATGTCATGTGACGGATGACATGGCCAAGTAAAAAATACGGTATATACAATAAAAACCAGTTAAAAAACCAACTTGAACTGGTGTCCTCCATCTTGGTCAGTGCCGCGTTCAGCGCTGCTAAGGCGAAGCCACAAAGCACCACCCAGTGTAGGTGTTTGGGTTTGCAGCTTTGAATCATCTTTTGAAAAAATGGCGCAAACAAGTACAAAAACACCAACATGTACAGAAACCAAAGGTGAAAATAAGGTTTGCCTGCACTGAGACGCTCCCAGATGTCTATCTCGCTGGGGTCATTGCCATACGCTCCGTGCTTGAGCTTGGCCCAGAGTAGATAAAAGGCGCTCCAAAATAGCAGCGGTAACAGTACACGGGCTGCTCGTTTACGATAAAAGCTGCTTAGCCCCTCTTGACGTGGCTCCAGCAAGAGCGCACCGCTAATCATGACGAATATAGGTACGCACCAGCGCAGGGCAGAATCGTAAATGTTGGCTACCCACCATGTGTTGGAGCCCAGCTCTGCATTGAGCACTGGGTAGGCGGCCACATGCAGCATAACCACCGCAAAAATGGCCACAATCCTAGCATTATTCATCCATTTCATAGGCGTTCCAGCAAAGGTATTTCCCCTAGCGTAGTAGAGAAACTTTACTCAATTGACACAAAAGTACATGCAAAAGGCAGCAAATATTGCAAAGTGTGTAGGGAGTGGGTGGTGCCAATGGTTGCGGAGCGGATACTCGTTTCAAGTTTTAACGGTATAAGGATGAACGCTTGACTTGCTATTTAGTGTTAAGACGGATATTGTTTTTGCCGGCGCTGGTTGGCTTGCCGCATTGGTTGGTAAGGTGGCGTTAAGGAATTATCTATGAACGTAACGACGTCCTCGTTTATACAGCGAGTGATTGAAATTTTGCCGCAGTTACATCCGGCAGAAAAACGCTTAGCGGAATTTATTCGCGATTTTCCAGGTGAGTTAGCCAGTTACTCCTCATTGGAGTTGGCGCAATTGTCGGAGGTATCGACCGCCACGGTGTCACGCTTTATTCGCAGGTTGGGATATGAGGGCTTCGAGGAAGCAAAGCGGCACATGCGGGCTAATCAAGACTCGGCGCTTGTTCGGCCTTTGTTGCGAGGGCGGTCGGCCACATTAAGCCCAGTATTAGCTGAGCATGCGGGATCTTTGCAGCAGCATGTGTACGATAGTTATAAAGATATCACCCCGCAACAGTTGCAGACCATGGTGGCTGCAGTGAGTGAAGCGCGTAAAATTTGGGTGGCTGCTGTCGGACTGGAACAGCCTTTAGCGCACTACTTGGTAGGTAAGTTGTTCGCAGTGCAGGAAAATGTGCAGCTATTACCTGCAGACGACTGTGGCGTAGCCTTGTATTTACCACGCTTACAGGCGTCGGATGTGGTGCTCGTGGTGGCGGCCGGTTCTAGTATGTCGGCGTTGCCCGCTTATTTGGGCAAGCTACTAGGCACCGCCGCCCAAGTTGTGTGTATTTCTGAGTTAACAGTCTTACCTATGACGCTGCATAGCCATTGGCAAGCTCAGGCGGTTGCAGATACTTCTCTACCTTTGCCGGTTTTGGCATTGTGCGACGTGTTGCTGCAGCAACTAAGTGCGGTGTGCAAACAATAAGCTACGCATGCACGACCACTAACAACGCCTTGGCAATTTCTTTCGATTTATTCCGTAACGTGTGCGCTTGATCTGCCGGATAACGAGCGGTTTGGCCCTTTTGTAGCAGTCGACTTTGGGTCTCGGTTTCGATTTCTATGCTGCCGCGCAATAGCGTGATGTGTTCCATCGTGCCGGGGTCATGGGCATCCGATACCAAAGCCCCTTGTGGCGCAAGTTGGAGCTCATACCATTCGAAGCGCCCGGCTAAATCGATAGGGCCCCATACCTTAAGTTGATAACCTTTTTCTTGACTGCCTAAGGTAGGACATTCTTCAGCGTTAAGGATTTTTATGGGCTCTGCTTGATTATCCGTAGAAAACAACTCGTCTAGGCTAATGCCCAAGGCTGTAGTTAGCCGCCAGATCACAGCGATAGTAGGATTGGCGCGATTACGCTCAATCTCGGACAGCATGGATTTTGACACCCCTGCTAAGCGCGATAAATCTTCTAAAGTGAGTTTGCGCTCATTGCGCAAACGTTGTATTTCTTGCCCTACTTTTGGGGGCACCATATTCGTTGCAGCGGCATTAGGGCTGGGCATGAGGGGAGTGTTGTGAATGGTAGTTAGCAAAATATAGGTGTTTGTGCGCAGTATCTTAATTCGATATATTGGAATATAGTCTGTTATTTAGGAATGGCAGAACTAAACCAAGCTTAACTATAGCAGACACTATTGCCATTATTGAGATAGGAATACACCGTGCATAAAAGTCAATTTCAAACCCATTTACAAGCTCAACTGGATGATATTCGTCAAGCTGGATTTTATAAATCTGAACGCGTGATTACCGCAGCACAATCGACAGCCGTGAACTTGCAAGAAGGCAGTCAAGTGTTGAACTTTTGCGCTAATAATTATCTAGGTTTGGCAGATGACGCCAGAATAGTGGAAGCGGCCAAGAACAGCTTGGATAATGTTGGTTTTGGCATGGCTTCCGTGCGTTTCATCTGTGGTACGCAATCCATTCATACTAAGCTTGAACAGCAACTGGCGCAGTACTTAGAAAAAGAAGCAGCAATTTTGTATTCCAGTTGCTTTGATGCGAACGTGGGGTTGTTCGAGGCCCTGCTGACAGAGCAAGACGCGATTATTAGCGACGAGCTCAACCACGCCAGCATCATCGATGGGATACGTTTGTGTAAGGCGAAACGCTTTCGCTACAAAAACAATAATTTGCACGATCTAGAGCAAAAACTGATTGAAGCGGATCAAGCGGGTGCGCGCTTTAAGCTTATTGCTACTGATGGCGTGTTCTCGATGGACGGCATTATTGCTGATTTGTGTGGTATTTGTGATCTAGCCGATCGTTACGGTGCGTTGGTCATGGTGGACGACTCTCATGCAGTAGGCTTCATGGGGGCTCAGGGGCGAGGCACGCCATACTTATGTGGGGTGCAAGACCGGGTTGATATTCTCACCGGAACGTTCGGCAAAGCACTGGGTGGAGCATCGGGCGGATATGTCGCCGCTAGCGACACCATTGTTCAGATCTTGCGTCAGCGCAGCCGTCCTTACCTTTTCTCTAATGCCCTAGCCCCTAGCATTGCCGCCGCTACGCTGCGCGTACTGGAACTGCTGCAAAGCGATGAAGGTGAACAGCGCCGTGAGCAGCTTCATGCAAATAGCCAGTACTTTAGGGAGGCGATGACCAAACTGGGCTTTGAGCTTATTCCAGGCCAGCATCCGATTATCCCTGTCATGCTGGGTGATGCGCGAGTGGCCGCAGAAATGGCTGAGCGCTTATTGCTACGTCAGGTATATGTTGTAAGCTTTTCTTTTCCTGTCGTGCCCCAAGGCTTGGCGCGAATTCGTACTCAAATGAGTGCGACGCACACGCGTGCTCAGTTGGATCAGGCCATTGAGGCATTTGGTATTGTTGGTAAAGAACTAAACCTTATTTGAGAATAACGCTAATATACTTACGTTCGTTACTATTTAAGGTTAAAAGGAGACTCTCACATGCGTATGATTATGACCCCCCTTATGGTGTCGCTCGCCTTGTCTGCTTGGGCAAGCCAAGCGCAAGCAGAAAAATGGGATATGCCTTTGGCATATCCTGCGAACAACTTTCACTCGGAAAATGCAGCCGATTTCGCGGTATGTGTTAAAGATAAGACCGGTGGAGCACTGGAAATTGTGACTCACCCGAATGGCTCTTTGTTTGCTGGTAATGATATTAAGCGTGCCGTGCAAACGGGCCAAGTGAGTATCGGCGAACGGGTAACTTCTGCTCACGAAAACGAAAACCCTATCTATGGTATCGAGGCAATTCCGTTCTTGGCTACGTCTTTCGAAGCTTCGGATCGTTTGTGGAAAACCGCTCTTCCAGAAATGAAAAAGGTCATGGACTCACAGAACCTAGTGTATGTGTATTCCGTACCTTGGCCTGCTAGCGGCTTTTATACCAAAAAAGAGATTAATACGGTCGATGATCTGAAAGGTATTAAGTTTCGTGCTTACAACGCTGCTACTGCCCGCATTGCAGAGCTGGCTGGCATGATTCCTATGCAAATTGAAGCGGCTGAATTGAGCCAGGCCTTGGCTACTGGTGTGGTCGACAGCATCATGACCTCTAGCACCACTGGGGTGGACTCCAAAGTGTGGGAACAAGACGTGAAGTATTTCTATAACGTACAAGCGTGGTTGCCGCGTAACGCAGTTTTTGTGAACAAACGTGCGTGGAATAAGTTGGATGATGCGACACGTGCTGCCATCACCGAGTGCGGTGATAAAACCTACGAAGAAGGTTTGGCAAAAGTGATGGCCTTGTCTGAGCAGTACATGAAGACCTTGAATGAAAACGGTGTTGCCGTGACCGAACCCAGCCCAGAGCTAGAAGCTGGTTTGGCTAAACTTGGTGAAGTAATGACTGCTGAGTGGCTCAAAAAAGCAGGGGATAACGGGAAAGTGATTATTGAGGCTTATCAGGCTCAATAACACCCTGCGAGGGGGAGAGTCATGTGGCCCCCTCCCTTTCCCCTATTAACTTAGGTATACATTTGTGACTTCACTGCTTTGTAAATTGCGTCGTGTGCTCGACGCGCTCTATACCGTGGCCGGTGGGCTAGCAGCCGTTTGTCTATTTGCGCTATTGCTGCTTATTGTGGCGCAAATGGGGGCACGTGCAGCAGGCATTAATTTTCCTGGCTCGACTGATTATGCTGGCTACTTGATGGCGGCCAGTTCTTTTTTGGCTTTTGCCTACACCTTGAATCGAGGTGGACATGTACGAGTTTCTTTGCTTATTGGTCGCTTAACAGGCTCTGCTCGCTACGTCGCGGAACTGCTATGTCATACCTTAGCGCTCATCATGACGAGTATTTTGGCCTGGTATGCGGTAACGATGGTGTATTGGTCTTATGAACTGGGTGATGTCAGTCAAGGTCAAGACGCTTCTCCCTTGTGGATCGTGCAAAGTCCATTAGCAATAGGAGCCGTTATTTTGGCTATTTGCTTCTTGGATAATTTGGTCAGTCTGCTGGTGCGTAAACAGGACAATATCGCTGCTGATGTTGTGGGTTAACAATCGATAACAATACTGCTGACCATGGAATCTTTTTATATTATTGGCACGTTTCTTTTCGTGCTGGCCTTATTGCTAGGTAGTGGCTTATGGGTGGGTCTGGCCCTGTTAGGCTGCGCCTATGTTGGCATGGAGTTGTTTACGACTCGCCCAACCGGCGATGCGATGATGACCATATTGTGGCGTTCGTCTTCGTCGTGGTCATTAACCGCCCTCCCCCTATTTATTTGGATGGGAGAGATCCTATATAGAACTCGCTTGTCAGAAGACATGTTTAAAGGCTTAGCGCCTTGGTTGTCACGTTTGCCGGGCGGTTTATTGCATACCAATATTGTAGGCAGCACAGTTTTTGCGGCGGTATCAGGGTCTTCTGCAGCCACGTGTTCCACCATTGGACGCATGTCTATCCCCGAGCTGCGTAAGCGTAACTATCCTGAGTCCATGATTATGGGCACCTTGGCGGGTGCAGCCACGCTGGGTTTATTAATCCCCCCATCATTGATTTTGATTGTTTATGGGGTGACGATTAACGAGTCTATCAGCAAGCTATTTCTAGCGGGAATTATTCCCGGCTTAGTCCTGGCTTTGCTTTTTATGCTGTACACCGGCATTGCGGCACGTTTTTCCCGCACTTGGAAGCCAGAACAAGAACCCACGATTTCATTTAAAGAAAAGCTTTGGCGTTCACGTAGTTTGTTTCCTGTCATTGCTCTGATTGGCATGGTGATCGGCTCTATGTATGCGGGTATTGCTACGGCAACCGAAGCGGCGGCTGTTGGGGTGGTGGGTGCTTTAATCATTGCAGCGCTACAGGGCTCACTTCGTTGGGGCACTTTTATTGATAGCTTATTGGGGGCGACGCGTACCTCGGCCATGATCGCTTTACTGTTGGCGGGGGCAGCGTTCTTGACACTGGCTATGGGCTTTATTGGTTTGCCGCGCACACTTGCTACCTGGATTGGCACTTTAGGCTTGTCTCAGCTAGAGTTGCTGTTTGTGTTGCTGCTGTTTTATATCGTCATTGGTATGTTTTTAGACGGTATTTCAGCTGTGGTATTGACGATTTCTATCGTAGAACCCATTATTCGCCAGGCTGGTATTGATCCCATTTGGTTTGGGGTTTTTGTGGTTATCACGGTAGAAATGGCTCAAATTACTCCCCCTGTTGGGTTTAACCTGTTTATCTTGCAAGGTATGACGGGGCACGATTTAGGCTACCTTGCTAAAGCTGCTTTCCCCATGTTCTTGGTCATGATTCTGATGGTGACGCTACTCATCATTTGGCCTGAAATGGCAACGTGGTTACCACAACAAATACGCCAGTAAGTCGTGCTGATGCGTTTAGTTCTTCATCTTTTGTTTACACAATTTGTTTATTTATTATGAAATTAGAAACCAGCCCCTGGTTGCATGAGCTTAGCTGGCCAGCCATTGAAAGCTACTTGCAGCATGACGATATCGTGATTATTCCGGTCGGAGCCACTGAGCAACACGGCCGTCACACCTCTATGTCGGTGGATACCGAGTGGTCCATCGCCGTAGCAGAAGGTGCCGCGCTACAAGCGAAAGTATTAACTGTCCCACCGATACATTTTGGTTGGTCCCCTCATCATTTGGCATACCCAGGCGCGATTACCTTGCGTCCAGAGACCTTGATTGATGTATTGGTCGACGTAGGCCAGAGCTTGGTGTATCACGGCTTTAAGAAGTTAATTTTTATCAACGGTAACCGTTTGGCGAACCATGCGCCGATGGAAATTGCCGCGACGAAACTCCGTTTTCAAACGGGCGCTTTTGCCTCCGTGGTTGACGTAGGTTTGGTCGCTAGGCGTGAAATTGCAGAAATTTGCCCCACAGGACAAACCGGTCATGCAGGGGATATTGAAACCTCCTTCATGCTGCATTGGAGGCCTGAACTGGTGGACATGAGCAAAGCGGCGGCTGGCAGTGTACATGGTGGCGGCCCTATCGCTGGGCACCCCATGATGCTGGAGCCACCTTTTGATTTGAATGCGGTGACGATTCGCTCTACCGATGTAGAACTACGTGCTGCGTCGGCACCTACCGGAATTGCGGGCGATGCTCGCATAGCAACGGCAGAAAAAGGTAAGGCGGGGCTTGAGGCCATTATCCGTAACACCGTGATGCATATTGATCAGGTGCGTAAGATTAAGGTGGAACTCAAGCCTACGACGATTCCTATCTGATCGTCGTGTAGGCTGTGTTAAGGCGGCTTAGGCCGCCTTTTTTGTGGTGTCGATGTTCGCTAACATCGTTTGCACCAAAGTACGTAGATCAAACTTAGCCTGCCATTGCCAGTCTTGGTGTGCCACAGAGTCGTCTATGCTAGCAGGCCAACTGGCAGCAATCTGTTGGCGGTAGTCAGGCTCATAGTGCATGGCTAAGGCTACGCCCTGGCGTTCAATTTCAGCGGCTATTTCGGCGGGGGTAAAGCTTATGCCGGCAACGTTGTAGCTGCCACGCTCACGAATACACTCTGCAGGGGCATTCATCAGCTCTATGGTGGCGCGTACGGCATCATCCATGTACATCATGGGGAGTGCTTCATGGGCGTCAATAAAGCATGTGTAGGTATGTTGCGTCAGGGCAGCAGAAAAGATTTCTACGGCGTAGTCGGTCGTGCCTCCACCCGGGGCTGTTTTGTAGGAAATAAGCCCAGGGTAGCGCAAGCTACGTACATCTACCCCATACTTTTGGTGATACCAGCGGCACCAGCCTTCCCCTGCTTGCTTAGCAATGCCGTATAGGGTGCTGGGTTCCATTATGGTGTGTTGTGGTGTTTCGTGGGCGGGAGTGTTAGCACCAAATACCGCAATTGAACTAGGCCAAAACACGCGTAGCTGATAGTGGCGGGCTGCCTCTAACACATTCAGCAAACCAGTAATATTAAGATTCCACGCGGCCTGAGGGTTTTTTTCCGCCGTAGCAGATAACGAGGCGGCCAAGTGATATACCTGCGTGACGTGGTATTGTTGGATCACTGCGTTAAGCATGTCCGCGTCGAGAACACTGAAGCTTTCGTGTTTTGTGCCCGCGCCATGTGTGGCGGGGCCTAAATCTGCCGTGATGACATTATTGTTGCCGTAGTCTTGGCATAGACGCAGGCTTAGCTCCGTGCCAACTTGGCCGTTTGCTCCGATTATTAGTATGACTTCTTGCTTGCTCATCGCTATGTAATCCAATATATCGAATATTTTATTTCGTATATTGAATATAATATAAGACGAGGCGATTGTCCAATATATGGTTTATTTGTTCTTTATATTGGAATTTATGCGTGTGTTGAGAAAGTAAAAAGCCACCGAAAGGTGGCTTGCTGAGTCGATCACTGTGATATTAAGCGCGCACAAAGTGCTCGATGACAGGCGGTTGTGCAAAAAACGGCCCTACAATGGCGCGCCACTGGGGAAACAGTTCAGACTCGCGAAAGCCAACAGTGTGGTCTTCTAAGGTTTTCCAACAGATCGTGAGCAAGTAGCGCTCAGGAGACTCTATGCTGTGTTGCAAGCTGTATCCCATGAAGCCCTTCGCTTGACCGATAACGGTGGTGACGCCACGGTGCACGGCCTCTTCAAAGGCTTGTTGTTGCCCAGCAGAAATACGGATATCTACAATTTCTTCAACGTTCATGATGTTTCCAAATCGGGGTTATATAACCGCATGGGCATACTGCCACAGCGTCCGTAGTCAGTATTGTGCATGAGTGCCGACAGTTGTAAAAGGGCATTCTCTTTGTGCTGTTGAGCGTCTAATGAATAATCCCCGGCAGCGTAAGCTGTTCCGGGGAAGTAGTACCACTGAGCCGTGAGGCTTGATGGTTACTTTTTACTTGAGGCCAGCAGGCTGAACGTAGCCAGGAAAGTGCTTGTCTAGTGCTGCTTTGAATTGTGTTGATTTAAAGCTGGCGGCCAAGTCTTGCGCCCAAGGCTTCTCAGCGTCAGCAGCTTTCACTGCAACCACTTGTTGGTACTCTATAGGGGGGACTTCTAAAGTGACGGCGCTGGTTAAGTCCAAGCCCGAGGCAATAGCAAAGTTACCGGGCACGATCGCGAACTCGGCATCACCAATAGTGCGTGGCAATTGTGCAGCTTCAACAGGTTGGAAACGGATCTTTTTGGGGTTTTCAACGATATCTTTTTCAGTGACGCGCAATGGGTCTATATCTTGCTTCATGGTGATGACACCATTGTTTTGCAGTAATTGCAGCGCACGAGCCAAGTTGCTGGGGTCGTTAGGAACGGTGAAACGATCACCCTCTTGAATATCGTTTAGACTTTGGCGCTTGGAGGCATAAATGCCCATCGGCGCCGTAGTGCTTTGTACTAGGTCGATTAAATCCAGTTTTTGATCGGTTTTAAAGCGATTTAAGTATGCGATGTGCTGGAATAGGTTGGCGTCCAATGAGCCTTGAGCCAAGGCCATATTAGGCTGCACATAGTCGTTAAACTCGACCAGCTTTACTTTATAGCCTTGGTCTTGCAGTTGGGGAACGATGGCTAGTTTCAGCACGTCGTAGTTATAGCCGGCCGTAGCGCCAAACACGAGTTCGGTTTTATTAGGATCAGCTGCTTGTACGGTAGCTGTGCTGAGGCTAAATAAAACGGCTGCGGTGCCTAGCAAGAGCTGGCGACGAAGTGTCAGCATAGTGATTCCTTCAAAATAAGTAAAAGTTAGCGTTTATCCAAACGGTGGGCTAAGGTGTTGCCGCCAAATTGAATAATTTGCACCAGTACAATCAAAATTGCTACGGTTAAAAGCATGATGTCGGTTTGAAAGCGGTAGTAGCCATAGCGTATTGCTAAGTCACCAATGCCACCACCACCCACGACCCCTGCAATGGCCGAATAGGATAGAAAACTAACGGCCAATACAGTAAGGGCCAAAATAAGGCCGGAGCGCGCTTCACGAGCTAATACACGCCATACGATTTGCAACTCTGAGGCGCCCATGGCTTGGGCTGCTTCGATCACGCCTTTCGGCACTTCCCGTACACTTTGCTCGACCAAACGGGCAAGGTAAGGAATGGCGGCTACAGATAACGGCACGGATGCGGCCAAAGGCCCTATCGACGTACCGACCAAGACGCGAGTGATGGGGACTAGCGCCACTAATAAAATGATAAATGGAAATGAACGTACCGTATTCACCACCCAGCTAACGATGAGGTAAGCAGGTTTATTAGCCAACGATTGGCCTGGGCTCATTAAAAATAATAAGATCCCTAATGGCCCACCCAGGAGGATAGCCGCGGTGAGGCCTATGCCTAACATCAGAAAAGTTTGAGCGATGGATAGCCAAAGCTCGGGCAAAATAGCGACAATATTTTCAAACATGGCTGCTCTGCTGATAGAGAGATTTTAAAAGCTCGTGACGTTTGTGTTCTTCGGCGAGTTCTCGACCCAGCATACTGGTGCGCGGTGTACTTTGGTCGTGTACGTCGAACTGTTCAATTAAATGGCCCTGCTCTAGCACGGCTACACGCGTACATAGGCTTAATACGACGGGTAGTTCATGGGTCACGATAACAATGGTGACACCTAACTGTTGGTTGATATCACGCAGCGTATCGAGCACGGATCGGGTCGTTTCTGTATCCAGGGCGGAGGTAGGTTCGTCACAGAGCATGACCTTAGGGCGCGGTGCTAAGGCACGGGCAATGGCTACTCTTTGTTTCTGTCCGCCCGACAGTTGTGCAGGGTAATGATGCAATTTATCGCTCAACCCTACTAGTTCAAGGCACTCATGGACGCGAGCCTGGACTTCAGTGGCGTGGAACTTGCCGTGTAGCGTTAAGGGAAAGGCAACGTTCTCATAGACGGTGGCATTTTGCAGCAAATTAAATTGCTGAAAGATCATCCCTAAGTCTTGACGCGCCAGCCGTAGGGCTTTTTTATTCAAACCCGTTAAGTCTTGCCCAGCTAATAACACCTGCCCTGAGTCGGGGCGCTCGAGCAGGTTAATCATGCGCAGCAGCGTAGATTTGCCCGCGCCACTTTTACCGATCAACCCAAATATCTCACCCGCTGGGATATCTAGAGATAGGGCATGCACAGCGTCAAACTGCTTCCCATCGGGAAGCGTAAAAGTTTTACTGACGTTACTGAGCCGAATTAAAGGCGGTGAACTAGGAGCAGAGTGAGTGTGCATGGTAGCTGTATTTGGGAGGTTAGCGCTGGTAAAGATAGTCGCTCTAACCAAATCAAGGCAGTGATTGTCACATGTGTTAACAGAACTGGTTAAGCTGATTTCCAATAACTATATTTCTTTTTTATATTAAGAGTATGGTCAGGAAAACCCCAGCGCTGATGGACTTCTATCTTAGCAGACCCTGTCGGCTTCTTATGCCTATAAGGGCTATGTTAGGTTTTTAGACTGAGCTTATGACCTAGACTAATTTTTTTATTTCTGTGTATAAGCCACGTTGTATACCAAGGGAGTTTATATCAGCCATAGGAATGCATGAACGCTTATCAGCATACCGTGACGGACAGATAGTGCTGGTTTTTTACTAAAGCTGACGGAGTACTCGGATGAAAGGCTAATCCAGTGTGGTGATCGCCTGCTTGCTCAGTGTTGGGAGGGATTGGGTAGACAATAGCGCATGGTGCTGGCGATTGGTGATCTGGAGGCAGAAAAGTTTTATCGCCGTGCTTCTGAGCCAAATAACCGCTTGTTAAATTTAGGCGATCGCTACTATCTGAAACAATAGCTCCGACGTTGCCCAAGCAAGGGTTAAAACCCGTTCTCAGAAATTTCTAAACACGCTAGCAGGGGCTCGCTAAGACTCGGCGCTTAGTCGTACCAAAGACTAGGCGTAACAAGAAGGCGTAAGCCCTCTATCATCAATATGACGGTCTTACCCGATTGTTGCCAGACCTACACATCGTAGGCTCCGTCTTAAGACAGTCTCCTCCAACTCCATGTTGAAACGCATACTAGGACGACTGTCTCCAGCCACGGCTATCGTACCGCATCGCAGTCGCTTTGCATAAACTTATCCGCCCGTCAAATATGCATCCACGTTATCCCTGTTCACTGGGCCATTGTACTCAGCAGGCAATGCACATTTTCGCAACGGGTTTGAAGCACTCCAGAGGCGTAAGCGCATATACCTGTGTGTCTATTGTTCTCATACTTTTTCAGAGTATAAAAAACAGGAGAACAATAGGAGAGTCTTTTTGGTTTACATAATGGTATGCAAAATTGTTGACAATAATATTTTCAAACATGTATATTTGACATGTCTACCAAAGTATTCAAAGGAGGCTTTGCCATGGGTAGCAGAAAGATGAGTTCAAGCTCAAAGGATGGACCGCTGGAGGGCTACAAAGTCATTGAGTTAGGGTCGACCGTTGCAGGACCATTTTGTGCCCGGCTACTTGCTGATTTTGGTGCAAACGTGATTAAAGTAGAACAAAAGGAAGGGGATGCGGTTCGGTATATGGGACGCCAAAAAAAGGGCCGCTCTTTATATGGCGCATCGATACTGCGCAATAAAAAAATTATTTCCGTAGATTTGCGTAAAGATGAAGGGCGTCACATTATTCGCCGTTTATGTGAGACAGCCGATATCGTGATTGAAAATTTTCGCCCCGGAACCCTAGAGCGCTGGGGGCTTGGTTACGAGGAGCTATCGCTCTCTAACCCAGGTTTAATCATGGTTCGTATAAGTGGTTATGGCCAAGATGGTCCTTACAGTCAACAGCCGGGTTATGGCGTTGTGTGTGAGGCATTCAGTGGTATTCGCGAAATTACTGGATACCCAGACCGTCCACCAGCACGCGTTGCCGTTTCGATGACGGACTATATCACTGGCTTATATGGAGCCTTCGGGGCGGTTATGGCTGCCCTTGAGCGTAAGCGAACTGGCCATGGGCAAGTCGTCGATGCGGCCTTATACGAAGCTGCTTTTAGCTTTATGGAACCACATATCCCTGCCTTCCAACAACTAGGAGAAATAGCGCAAAGGTGTGGGTCTCGGCTTCCGGGTCATACACCCAATACGTTGTTTGAAACGTCGGATGGTCAGTACATCCACATTACAGCCGGTTCTCAAAGTATCTTCAAACGGTTGGCCAAGCTGATGAAGCGTTCCGATCTTCTTGCAGATCCGCGATATGCGACTCCCACAGCAAGATCCGAACACGAAGACAGTATTGAATTAATAGTATCTGAATGGACCCGAGCTCACACTCTTGTAGAGCTTGAAAGCATTTTAAGTAATGCGGCAGTCCCAGCATCACGTATCTACAATCTGAAAGATATTTTCCAAGACAAGCACTACCAAAGCCGCAATATGATTGTCACACCTGAAGACAGTGAGTTGGGGCCAATTGCTATGGCCAATGTTGTACCAAGACTCTCTCGCACTCCGGGCGTAGTGCGCTGGGCGGGACACAATATTGGCGCAGACACTCACTCAGTATTGGCTCAAGAGCTTGGTTTTAGTGCTGAAGAGTTAAAAAAATTGATCGTAGCAGATGTTATTTACGCTGCCCATGTTTCAGAAAACGACTAGCAACAGAATTAAAGCGTGCCTTCTATTGCGCGCAATATCTAAGGAGATAAAAGGGTGTCTAAAGTTGAAATTAACTCCCCGGTTACCGGGACAGTATGGAAGATTGACGTCACAGTTGGCAGCTTCGTGAATCAGGGAGACGTAATCATGATTCTTGAGTCTATGAAAATGGAAATTCCCGTCGAAGCAAGCATCAGTGGAGTGGTCAAAGCCCTGTATGTACAAGCTAATGATACTGTTGAAGATGAGCAAGTACTTTGTGTGGTGGAGCCATGAACACAGTCAGTGAGCGAGACAGATTTGCAGAACTTGCCTTTAGGCGTGCTGAAGCAAAAAAAATGGGCGGCCCGCAAGCCATTGCCCGCCAACGGAAAAACGGTCGTCAAACCATACGTGAACGTATTGCTATTATTTCGGACGCAGGCAGCTTTTACGAAATTGGCACTTTAGCGGGGACAGGCGTTTATGATGAAAATCAAAATTTAGTATCAGTGACGCCAGCTCCGTATGTGGGCGGTTTAGCTCGTATTGATGGGCGACCTATCGCTTTAGGTGGGGAGGATTTCACAGTGCGCGGCGGAACGACATTCGGTAGCGCGCGACGCAAAGGCGGTCAAGGTGGTTTCATTGAAGATTTGGCCCATCACTACCGCATACCTTTAGTTAATTTAATTGATGGAGCTGGTGGCAGCGTAGCCTCCATCAAACGTCGGGGGCATAGCGTTTTTCCTGGAGTACATGGGTTTGAACGCTCGGTAGAGCTACTTGGTGAAGTTCCCGTCGTGTCAGCAGTGCTAGGAACCGCAGCAGGAGGACCTGCCGGTCGCGCCATACTTTCGCATTTTTCCGTTATGGTTGAAAACACCAGCCAAATTTTCGCAGCAGGTCCTCCTGTGGTTAAACGGTCCTTAGGTCAGATCATCGATAAAAATGATTTAGGAGGCACTAAAGTTTCAGTCAATAAAGCAGGGACCATACATAACAGCGCCTCCTCAGAAAAAGATGCCCTAGAGCAAGTCCGCAGATTCTTAAGTTTTATGCCTAGTAATGTATGGGAGCTTCCCCCCGTATCCGTTTGTTCTGATCCTGTGGACCGATGTGATGAGCGACTAGCTAACATCATTCCCGAGAAACGAACACAAGCCTATAGTATGCATCGGCTTGTTCAAATGGTTGTTGACGAAAACTCAAGCTTTGAAATTCAACCGTCATACGGTAAATCGGTAATTACGATGCTGGCCCGACTTAACGGGCGTGTTGTCGGAGTTATTGCGAACAATCCTATGGTTTACGGAGGTGCTATGGATGCGCATTCTGCACGAAAGCAGATACATTTCATGGAGTTATGTGACACCTTTCATATTCCGCTGGTGTTTTTTGTCGATGTGCCTGGCTTTATGGTCGGCCTTAAAGCTGAACAAGAAGGCACACTACGCGAAGGGATGCGTGCAGTATTCATCGCTGGTAAGCTGAAAGTTCCTACCATTACACTCGTAATTCGCAAGTGCTATGGGATGGCAGGTATGGCTACATGCAATAAGAACGACGTCGATTTAAAAATAGCTTGGCCATCAGCTGAATGGGGCTCACTTCCTGTGGAGGGTGGAGTGGCTGCAGCTTTTCGGAAAGAGATTATGAGTGCCTCCGATCCTATAGCCAAAGAACGCGAATTGGAGGCAGAGCTTAAGCCTTATGCTTCACCCTTCCGCACTGCAGAAGCCTTCGCCGTTGAGGAGATTATTGATCCTCGCGAGACGCGTCCAATACTTTGCGAGCTTATACACCTAGCCGAAAAACGCCTACAGGCAGAGGTCGGGCAAAAATTACGATGCGGAGTCCAGCCATAAGTCATTACCCCCTGCGTAAAGGCTCTTACCCTTTACGCTTTTTTTAGAATCATAAAAAATGACACTTCCGGAGACATGTATGTTAAGAATTATTAGTCGGTTTGTAAGCGCTGTCTGCTTCATTGTTAGCGGCTCAGCATACGCAGCAGATTATCCTTCTAAACCTATCAAAATGAATATAGGTTTTTCTGCTGGAAGCGCCACTGATCTTATTGGACGAATTCTTTCAGAGCAACTTAGTAAGCGCCTAGATCAACCTATTATCGTTGAAAACAAAGTCGGAGCTGGCGGTTCTATTGCTGCTCAAGATACCGCCAGATCATCTGCTGACGGCTACCATATACTATTAGTGTCTAGCGCAATTGCCGTTAACTCTGCCGTGTATCAGGCGGCTGATGCCGTACTTGATGAGTTGGCCCCAATTGCACTCATTGGTTATTTGCCTACCGTGCTAATGGTATCTAATGACCTCCCCGTCAGCACCATGAGCGAATTTATTGAGTACACAAAAACAAACCCGGGTAAAGTTAATTTTGGCAGCTCAGGCATAGGAGGCTCTACGCATATGGCCATGGAAGCATTTGCGGGTTATACGGATACAGAGCTGATGCACATTCCTTACAAAGGTAATGGACAGGCTAGCGTTGCATTACTAGGCAATGAAATTGATGCGATGATGGAAACTTTACTGCTTGCCGCACCGGTAATTAATACAGGGCGCGCTAAAGGGCTTGCAATTTCAACCGAACAACGCTCAACGCTTATTCCCGATGTGCCTACATTCACCGAGGCGGGCGTATCTGATTACGATCACAGTTTATTTTTTGGCGTCATGGGGCCAAAAAATATGCCACCAGCACTGATCGAAAAACTAAATAGTGAAATAAATGCAGTATTACAAAGCCCCGCTACACGAGATAGATTAGTACAGACAGCAGGCCTTACTATCGCGAATAGTACGGCGCAGGAATTTAAAGAAATCTTAGTAGACGAAGTTGAGTTATGGAAAAAAGTCGCTTCTTCTGCAGGCATCGCACCTCAATAGGTGACAGAATCAATATAAATCATGTACGCGGCTTTTTGATCACATTAAATATTTTTGATATTGACGAAATGTCTCAAATGAGCCGCGTATATTAGCGCGTTTCAATTGCTCTGCTTTTTCCGCATCCCCTGCAGCCATCGCTCGCAAAAGCTCTTGATGTTCTTTTAGACCTTGTTTTGCCCGCCCTGGTACTAACATCAGGCGGCGTATTAATACTTTAGTACGGTCGTAAAAACCTTCCATCTGAGCTGCTAAGATCGGATTGTCTGCTGCGGTAAGTGTCTTTTCACGGAACAGATTTACGCAGCTAATGTAGTAATCTAAATTATCTTCAGCAAGTGCCTTAACAGCTGGCTCGCCCATACGCTCAATTAGGTCGGTCCACGAATCGGATGTCGCTTTCTCAGTGGCTAGCCGGACTGCTAACGCCTCAAGTACTTCTCGTACTTCAAAAAGGGCATACACTTCTTCTACGTTCAGGCGAGTAACGACAGCTCCCCTATTGGGTATACGTTCAATGAGCCCTCGGTCTTCAAGTACCCCGAAAGCCTCCCTTATTCGAGGTCGTGAAACGTTAAACTCCTCCGTGAGAACTGCTTCGCTCAACTTAGAGCCAGGGGGCAACTCATGATTTACGATACGTTCTCTAAGGATTTCGACAACGTCCTCCATGCTAAGTTTGGTAGCAGAAAGCCCTTCTCGTACTTTTACTGTGTTTTTCGTCACGTAAGTTTCACCTCAATCTATGAGCGCTAAGTATACGATATTGTGGCAAGCATCTGGATTCCAGAAGGCGGCTTGTGTTGTGGGAAATGTAATGCTACTGGCTGGCCAGAAAACTCTCAATGAAACTTTTTGCCTCGTGAGCCAACAGGCTCTCTGCGTTAAGTTATAAAGCAAACTTATTGTCAGCCGCGCGACAAACGAATAATAGGGCTCACGCCTGACTGATCTATCCTCCCTTAAAAGCATAACGGGCGCTGCCCCCGTTGGTGCATTATCTGTAAACGTCTTACATACCGACTCACCGGCTACAACTACTCTATTGAGCGTAAAAAAATGATGACAATTTTGTCTACATTTTAGTATACTTATATGAGGCCAAAAATAGTAACTATATTATTGTTAAAAAAATTCTATTAGCCTCATAAATATAAAAGGAAGTGTGGAGGCGGAGACTACGCAACAGGAAGTTAAAAACGTGTTGCTCCATTCAGTATCGTAGATGAACTTGATCATGACATTTACCTACTTAGTGACTCCAGTGTATGTACTGATGCCACACGCTCTTTGGTGTAAATGCTTACTCCGGAACACAAACCTTACGTAACACCCAACTTAGAACATTATTATGGAGTGCACCCATGATCGCAGCCGCTCAGCATAAATTACTGATTGCCAATCGAGGAGAAATCGCCTGCCGCATTATTCGAACTGCTAAAGAGCTTCAAATCCCAACGGTCGCGGTGTATTCGGAAGCCGATAAGCATGCCATGCATGTAAAAATGGCTGATGAAGCGGTTGCCGTTGGGCCTGCACCCGCACGTGAAAGTTATCTACGTATAGATGCGTTACTGGAGGTGGCTCGTCAAACTGGAGCCACAGCAGTTCATCCCGGCTATGGCTTTCTAGCTGAGAGTGCTGAGTTCGCTCAAGCGGTGATGAGTGCAGGCTTGGCATGGGTGGGGCCCGCTGCACAATCGATTACTGACATGGGAGACAAAGAGCGGGCGCGCAAAATGGCCAAACAGGCCGGTCTTCCCGTCTTGCCAGGCAGCTCACGGTTCTATCCGGGTGAGACGGCCGGGCTAGTTCGGGCAGGACAAGAAATCGGCTACCCTTTATTGGTCAAAGCGGCGGGTGGGGGCGGCGGGATTGGTATGCAGATGGTAGAAAACCCTGAAGATCTACTTGCGGTGGTTTCAGCTACACAATCCATGGCAGAAAAGGCATTCAATAATGCTGGGGTGTATCTTGAGCGGCTCGTACGCACGGCACGTCACATTGAAGTGCAGGTGTTTGGATTTGGTAACGGTGTGGCTGTACATCTTTACGACCGAGAATGCTCAATACAGCGTCGATTTCAGAAGGTGCTTGAGGAAGCACCAGTCCCTAATTTATCAGACGAGGTCCGTAAAACCTTGCACAGCTCCGCCATCGCGTTAACTCAAGCACAAAATTATAGCGGAGCGGGGACTGTGGAGTTTATCTACGATTGCGATCGCCAGGAAGCTTATTTCTTGGAAATGAATACACGCATACAAGTGGAGCACCCCATAACCGAAGCTATTACCGGTATTGACATCGTCAAGTGGCAGATTCTACACGCACTCAATCATTTACCGATTCAGCATCAAGAAGACATTCCTTTGCATGGACATGCGGTAGAGGTCAGACTGTATGCCGAGCGCCCAGATAAAAACTTTCTTCCATCACCTGGAGTTATCAATGCATTGACCTGGCCCGCATCGGTAGATGGACTACGTATCGATACTGGGGTACGCGTCGGTGATCGCATAACGCCATTTTACGACCCGATGATTGCTAAGTTTATTGCACATAAAGATAACCGTGACGATGCTATTGACTTGCTTACACGCGCTATTGAGCAACTTGTGATAGATGGACTACATACAAATGCCTATTTCCTTCATGAACTATTGCAGGATCCTAGTTACCGTGCCTTCAAGATAAATACCAATTTCATTGGAGAATATTTTATGAAGCGAGGCGACAAGACGTAAGTCTGGCTATCATATCTAATATATACGTGCTAAATAAACGTGAACAAACTTGCTTGGCTGATTTGCATTCGAATGCTCACCGCTCCGATTTTTTATCAGCAGTTGTTATGATTTTGCCCTCAAGCTTGAGGGCTCGGCTTTCCATAATAAATAGGGATGATGGAATTTTTTACACTAACTTTTGTAAAGAAATACGTGCAAAAAGAGCTTTTTATATCCCTACCTAGAGTGGCCCGATTTTGTTGCTGAAAGCACCGCTGGCTCTGTTGGGACTTTAGTTTAGAGTGAGCTTTTGAGAGTGTGATTACCCCCTAGCCGATTTCAACAATGGTTAAAAGGGTAAAGAGCAAGTTTTCCACCAGAAGCCTTCTCTATGGTCACTAGTAAGAAGCTAGGCTTGGGCCCTCTTTATATATACTTAAAAAATCATTCAACTCATCTTGCAGGTTCTCAGGACCTATAGGTAGGAACGACATTTTCTGTCTTGCGCAGGCTGCCTGATATTCCAGAATTCGATCACATCATAGTGAAACCTTTTTGAATTGTGTGGGTTATCACTCTAGAAAAATGATTGATAAACAGCGTTGAAGCTAATGTCTTGTCAGATAAATGTATTTGAATCCCTGATTTTAGATATTTTGAGATTCAAACTTGTATTGCAGGCTTAGTGCAGTTCAGGTGGCGTCATTAATCATATATAAAAACTACCCCCTGTACAGTATAGAGCCAAAAAACAAAACGCCAATCCATAAGGATTGGCGTTTTGAGTATCTTGGTGCCGGCTAAAGGAGTTGAACCCTCGACCTTCGCATTACAAGTGCGCTGCTCTACCAACTGAGCTAAGCCGGCGAAGAATTTAAAATTATACAACAATATTTTAAAAAGCAAAGCGTTTTTTAAAATATTTCTCGTGCGCTTAGTAGTTATGTGCCATTCGGCGTGCTAGCGGCCTCTGTATCATGCACTAAATGAAGGAAATGGCGGTGACGTTCGTACTGATCTAGTAGATCGCCGATGACATCATCTTGGCTCCATCCCATGATGTCGTAGTCTTGGCCACCTTCAGTTAAAAACACTTCAGCCCGATAGTAGAAACGTGTTTCGTCCTTGTCGGCATCGTTAGGATGCAAAGAGGGGCGAATGTGGCTGATGGGCTTGACGGTATAGTAAAAGTCTTGATATTCCCCGTGGTGCTCTACATGCAAGCTTAATGCTGGGATGTGGTCTGCATCTTCCCCGTGTTCGACTACAACATCGAACCCCGCTTTTTTTAGCTCGGTTGCTACGGCGTTCATGGCGGGCTCTACGGTTTGGTGAATAAAGTTATTCACCTGACGTTGATTCGGCATCACCACTAAGTTACGCAAACGCTTCTGCCAAGGCTGACCTGCCACGATAGGCTGGCTGCGAGCAACCGTTTGGTATCGTATTGTGCGTTTGGTGGCGTCCAGTTTCAAGGCGCGGAACAGGCCCCAGATCGAGGCTAACAAAATGATAGAAAACGGCAGTGCGCTGGCGATGGTAGCCGTTTGTAGGGCAGTGAGACCGTCTGTTAATAAGAGCGCGATGGCCACTAAACCTGTCAGGCTAGACCAAAATACTCGCTGCCATACGGGTGAAGGCATGTCTTCTTTAGAGGCGAGCAAGTCTATGACTAGGGCGCCTGAGTCGGCGGAAGTCACGAAAAACACCACCACCATGCAAATAGCAATAAAGGAGGTAATGCTTGATAAAGGCAGCTCTTCAAGGAAAACAAATAAGGCTTGAGAAGTATTCGCCTGCACGACAGCGCCAAAATCACGCATGCCGTCTACCAAGATATAGTGAATCGCGGTGTCGCCAAACACTGTCATCCAGAAGAGGGTAAAACCAGCGGGTACAAGAAGCACCCCACGCACGAATTCACGGATGGTGCGCCCACGGGAAATGCGGGCGATAAACAAGCCTACAAATGGCGACCATGCGATCCACCAGCCCCAATAAAACAGTGTCCAACCACCGATCCACTCGTTAGGTTCATAGGCGTATAAATTAAAGGTCTTATAAACCAGATCAGAAAGGTAAGCGCCCGTATTTTGTACGAAGGTTTGTAATAAGAAAACAGTAGGCCCTAGCGCGAGTACGAACACTAAAAGCAGGACAGCTAGTACTAGGTTGATCTCAGACAAGATTTTAATGCCTCGATCTAGCCCGCTGGCCACAGATAGAGTCGCTAAGCCGCAAGCAATAACAATCAGAGTAATTTGGGTCTCGGTGTTTTCGCTCAGGCCAAATAAATAATTAAGGCCGCTATTAATTTGCTCGACGCCAAACCCCAACGAGGTGGCCACCCCAAATACCGTGCCCAGTATGGCAAAGGTATCCACGGCATTACCGATGGGGCCATAGATGCGGTCACCGATCAGGGGGTACAGGGCAGAGCGTAACTTCAGTGGCAGGCCGTGACGGTAGCTAAAGAAGGCGAGGACTAAGGCCACAATGGCATAAATAGCCCAAGCGTGTAGCCCCCAATGGAAGAAGGTGATCTTCATGGCCTCGTGGGCAGCATAAATGGTGCCCCCTGCCCCGACAGGCGGATCTAAAAAGTGCATGACGGGTTCGGCTACACCAAAAAACATCAGGCCTATGCCCATGCCGGTCGAGAACAACATGGCAAACCACGTCACATCTCGGTACTCCGGTTGAGAATGGTCAGGGCCGAGTTTGATGTTGCCGTAGCTGCTCACGGCAAGAAAGATAACGGACAGAAGAATGATTGCTACGGTAACTATGTAGAACCAGCTTACATTCTCCAGTATCCAGCCTTGAGTGGCGGAGAAAATAGTTTGGGTGAACTCTGGCGCAACCCCTGCCAGTATCACAATCAACAGTATTAATGCTGCTGCACTGAAAAATACGGGTGGGTGCAGACTCGTCGCAGTCTTGGTTTGCATTGCTGTTCCTTGTACGGTTTCGCAGTAGCAATTGAGTGTAACTAATTTCGTTTGACAATGAAATGATTGCGCCCCTATTCATTTCAATTCTTTAAGGTTTGAAAAAGGGGGCTATATATCTTTTGGGTATATAAGAATAAGTAGAAGGTCGTTCGGTTTGATATTTCGTTTACCCATAATAAACAGCATCCTTACAAATAAACTACGGGTTAATACCCTTGGATCGCTACTCAGGTGTAACAATGAAAATCAAACAGTTCGTGCTTGCCGCCAGCGTGGCATTAGGATCTTTTACTGCCTCTGCGCAAACCACGCTGCTCAATGCCTCGTTCGACGTGGCCCGGGAAACATTTGCCGCGATTAATCCCAAATTTGTTGAGTATTGGAAGCAAGCGAAAGGCGAGGACATTAAAATTGATCAGTCCTTTGCAGGGACTTCACGTCAGGCCCAAGATATTGCTCAAGGAAAAAAAGTAGATACCGTTACCTTTAACCAGGTAACTGACATTGAGTTTTTGGCGGATCGCGGTTTTGTGGCGAAAGATTGGGCTGGTAAGCTGCCAAACAATAGTTCTCCTTACTACAGCACTATCGCTTTTTTAGTCCGTAAGGGTAACCCTAAAAACATTCAAAACTGGGATGACTTGATCCGTGAGGATGTAAAACTGGTCTTTCCTAACCCTAAAACATCTGGGAATGCACGTTACACGTATTTAGCGTCGTGGCTGTACGCAGATGACAAGTTTGGTGGTGATGAGGCCGCTACCAAGGATTTCGTGCGTAAGGTATTACACAACGTAGAAAATTTCCCTACCGGTGGACGTGGGGCGACAGTGGCATTTGCGCAGAACGGTCAAGGTGACGTGCTGCTAACGTTCGAGTCTGAGGTAATCAATATTGCTGGCAGCGATGAGTTTAAAGACAGCGAGCTAGAAATTATTGTCCCACCTGTGAGCGTATTGGCCGAGTTTCCCGTGGCGGTGGTGGATAAAGTCGTTGACCAAAAAGGAACGCGCGAGCAAGCAACGGAATACTTGAAGTTTCAATATACGCCTGATGTACAACGTATACTGGCTGACTTTAATTATCGGGTGACCGATCCCGAGGTGGCGAAAGAGTACTCCTCTAAGTTTGCACCGGTGAAATTACTCAACCCTACCGACACCTTGGGTAGCTGGAAAGATATTCAAGCTCGTCATTTTGCTTCTGGCGCCCAGTTGGATCAATTGCTAGCCCGCTAACTTCATGAGCCTTGCCATTTCTGTGTTTAACCGTGCATCACTGACAACTTTTTTGCAGCGAGTAGGGTTTTTTCGTCAACGCCCGGTTTTGCCGGGCTTTTTCCTTAGCTTCGGTTTTAGTGTTCTTTTTCTATCACTCATCGTCTTGTTGCCTCTGTCTGCCTTGATGATGTATGTCAGTGAAATGAGCTGGGCGCAATACTGGCATGCGATTAGCGATAGACGAGTGCTTAGCGCCTATAGCGTTACCTTACAAGCCGCGCTGTACTCCACGCTCATTGCTACCGTGGTGGGCTTTATTATCGCGTGGATGATCAGTCGGTACGAATTTCCTGGTCGACGCCTGATTGATGCGTTGGTCGATTTACCATTTGCCTTACCTACCTCGGTGGCCGGCCTAACATTGGCCACCCTATTTGTGTCAAATGGTTGGTTAGGGCAATGGCTAGAGCCTCTGGGGATCAAGATAGCCTATCAGTTCCCGGGTATTGTGGTGGCCATGATTTTCACTAGTCTGCCGTTTGTGGTACGGATTGTGCAACCCGTGATGGAAGAGCTGGGTGCGGAATATGAGGAAGTTGCACAGACGTTAGGTTCTAGCCCGTGGCAAACGTTTTGGAAAGTGATTTTTCCTCCTTTGATTCCTGCCGTGGTAACGGGCTCCTCGCAGGCGTTTATTCGAAGTCTGGGGGAGTTTGGAGCGGTCATTATGATTGCAGGCAATACACCTTATAAAACCGAAGTCGCGTCGTTGATGATTTATGTACGTTTGCAAGAGTTTGAGTATCCTGCCGCCGCAGCGATTGCCTCTGTGGTGTTGATGGCTTCCTTGGTTTTGCTATTTACCTTGCAATGGGCTCAAACCCGCTTATTAGGTTGGCAAAGGCAAGTAGCATGAGAAAGAGTCCAAAAACGCTGGGGTCACGTCTGGTCTTGTTGGTGGGGCTGATGCTCGTTGCCCTATTGCTGCTGGTGCCGTTGAGCCTCATTTTTGTTAAAGCATTGAGCGAAGGCTTACCTGCCTTATGGGAAAATCTGCAAGCGGATTATATGCAGCATGCCATAGGGCTCACCTTGTTTGTGGCGGTGATTACCGTGCCGCTAAACATGCTCTTGGGGATGGCTCTTGCGTGGTGTATGACGCACTATGACTTTGTGGGTAAACGTGTGCTCAGTATCATTATTGATATCCCTTATGCCGTATCGCCGGTAGTGGCCGGTCTTTGTTATCTAGTGGTGTACGGGGTAGAAGGAATCGTGGGGCATTGGTTTGCCGAGCATGATATACAGTTGATGTTTGCGTGGCCAGGTATATTGCTCGTCACCATTTTTGTCACCACCCCCTATGTCGCCCGTATTTTAATGCCCTTGATGCAAGCACAAGGGTCTGACGCGGAAAGTGCGGCATTAAGTCTGGGTGCTAATGGCTGGCAAATTTTTTGGCATGTGAGCCTGCCTAACATTAAGTGGGGCTTAATGTATGGTGTCGTACTGACCAATGCACGTGCTATTGGTGAGTTTGGTGCCGTCTCCATTGTCTCGGGTACCATCATGAACCAAACCCTTACACTGTCTTTGTTAGTGGATCAATTGAATAACGATAATAAAGCGGCAGCCGCTTTTACCGCTGCCGCCCTGTTGGCAGTGATAGCGATTGCAAGTGTGGCAATTAAAAGCGTGTTGGAATGGCGTTTGGATGCGGCGGAGCGCGCGGGCTAAACGTTAGGCACAAGAAAAAGCCGACCTCGCTTAAGCGACATCGGCTTTTTTTACGCACTAGCAAAGGCGCTACTTTATTTCACGATACTTAAATGTGAAGGTTTCGCATCGTCTGATTTTTTCGTTTCCGAGCTTGAGCTGCTTGCCTGGGCAGGCTGATCGGATTCGGCGTAAGGAGCAGACTCAACGACTTCAAACCCCATTCCGGCTCCCGTTTCGCGTGCGTAAATAGCAGAAACAGCAGCAATCGGTACGAAAATATCTTCGGTAATTCCACCAAAACGAGCTTGAAACTCGATGTAGTCATTGCCGATACGCAATCCGTTAGTGGCCAAATGCCCAACGTTGAGCGTGATTTGGCCATCTTGGATGTGAGCCCGAGGAACGACGGTATTTTCGTCTATGGTCACAACAATGTGTGGTGTATAGCCGTTATCCGTGCACCATTCGTGTAAAGCGCGTAATAGATAGGGTTTAGTAGAGCTTTCTTGCATAGGCGTTTAGCGACGCATCACTTTTTCAGACGGAGTTAGTGCCTCAATATAAGCAGGACGTGAGAAGACTCGTTCAGCATATTTTTGCACAGGTGCGGCGCTTTTGGGTAATTCAATACCGTAGTGATCCAGACGCCAGAGCAAGGGTGCTACGGCAACATCGAGCATGGTGAACTCTTCACCCAGCATGTAGCGATTTTTCAGCAAAATGGGCGCTAACATGGAAAGGTGATTACGAATGCTTGCGCGTGCAGCATCTTGCGATTTGGTATCGGTATTACGGCGGTCTTCCAGCGTGTTGACATGTACAAACAGCTCTTTTTCAAAGTTGTACAAGAACAGGCGCGTGCGAGCACGCATGGTAGGGTCCGCAGGCATCAATTGAGGGTGTGGAAAACGCTCATCGATGTACTCGTTGATGATGTTGGACTCGTAAAGAACCAGGTCACGTTCCACCAAAATGGGAACTTGGCCATAAGGGTTCATGACGGCGATATCTTCGGGCTTGTTGTACAAGTCGATGTCGCGGATCTCGAAGTCCATGCCTTTTTCAAACAGCACGAAACGGCAGCGCTGTGAAAACGGGCAGGTTGTTCCAGAATAGAGCACCATCATGGTATGGGATTCCAATCGTAGAAATGAAAATAAGAGCCAAAAAGGGGCTCAGGAAACAATGACCAGTTATAGCTCTGGCCATGTAGATCTGGCGCGAGGAACTAGCATGAAAGCAGTTCCCCGACTCAGGATAGGATAACGCTTTATTTAACGTCTTTCCAGAAGACGCGGTTTAGACGCCAAGCAACACCGAAAAACACCAGTAAGAATAGCACTACACCCGCACCGATTTTCTTACGTGTTAGCTGCGCGGGTTCTGCCATCCACCCTAAGAAGTTAGCTAGATCGGCGACGTCGTTGTCGTAGGCTGCCGCTTGTTTGGCGTTAACAGGGGTAAGGGTGACGTTGTCGACCGCTTTGCCACTGTAGTTGGCTAAGGTTTCGGTATTTATGACAGAGAAGCCCTCGGGGTCGTAGCTAGCTGTGGTGCGCACCCATTCTTTGGTACCGTCGTCGTTAGTGACTTGAGCGATAGTTTCGCGCTTAACACTGTTCCCACCTTGACGCTCCCACATAGCGTGGGGCATGCCTACGCTTGGAAAAGCGAGGTTGTTCCAGCCTGTTGGGCTGGCTGCATCACGGTAAAAAGTACGCAAGTAGGTATAGATATAGTCTGTACCAGAAGGGCCTAAGTTAGTAGATTTGGCACGTGCAATAACAGATAAGTCAGGGGGGGCCGCACCAAACCATTTGGCTCCCATTTCACGTGTCATGGCGATTTTCATTAAGTCGCCAACCTTATCAGCCGAAAATAGCAGGTTTTTTCTGATTTCGTCGTCAGTAAGGCCAATTTGTGTCAGGGTGTTGTAACGCACAGCATTGGCGCTGTGGCAGTTCAAACAGTAGTTCACAAACAATTTGGCACCATTTTGCAACGAAGCCATATTGTTGATTCGGTTGGGCGCAGACTCTATGGGATAGCCAGCTTCGGCGGCAAAGCCTACCGAGCAGCTTAAAGATAATGCCAGAGCGCCAAGCAGTTTTTTAATCATGGTCATTCCGTAAATGTTATCTAGTGAGGGCGGAAGGTCACGCGCTCGGGCACAGGTTTAAATGTACCCAGACGGCTCCAGACAGGCATCAGGAAGAAGAACGCCAAGTAGATCACGGTACCAATCTGGCTAAGCAGGTTGTAGAGATCATTTGGTGCTTGTGTGCCCAAGTAGCCCAGGATCACGAAGTTGACGATGAAAATCGCATAAAAGAATTTGTGCCAGGTAGGACGGTAACGGATTGACTTGACAGGGCTGTGATCCAGCCATGGCAAGAAGAATAGAATTACCACAGCGCCGCCCATGGCCACCACACCCCAGAATTTGGCATCGATAACGCGGAAAGCAACGGCAACGGCCAACAAAATGAAAGGAATGGCGATACGCAGCATACCTTGCAGATTACCACGCAGGAACAGGGCTACGGCTCCGAATACGGAAGCGCCAGTCAAGATCCAGGTGAAGTCGTCGGTAGTGGCACGCAGCATAGAGTAAAACGGCGTGAAGTACCACACAGGAGCAATATGCGGAGGAGTCTTTAAGGCATCAGCAGGAATAAAGTTGTTGTATTCCAAGAAGTAGCCGCCCATTTCTGGGGCAAAGAACATAATGGCCGCGAAAATGATCAGAAAGCCTGCCACACCAAGGATGTCGTGCACCGAGTAGTAAGGATGGAAAGGAATGCCATCTAAGGGGCGACCTTGCGCATCTTTGGGGCCTTCTTTGATTTCGATACCATCTGGGTTGTTGGACCCTACTTCGTGCAAAGCGATAAGGTGTGCGACGACTAAGCCCAAGATAACCAGCGGGATAGCGATAACGTGCAATGCAAAGAAGCGGTTCAATGTGGCATCAGAAACAACGTAGTCACCACGAATGAAAATGGCCAGGTCAGGTCCGATGAGAGGAATGGCAGCAAACAGGTTCACAATAACCTGAGCACCCCAGAAAGACATTTGGCCCCAGGGCAAGAGGTAGCCAAAGAAGGCCTCGCCCATTAAGCATAAGAAGATAGCAACGCCAAAAATCCACACCAGTTCGCGCGGTTTACGGTATGAGCCGTAGAACAAGCCGCGCAGCATGTGCAGATACACCACCACGAAGAACATGGAGGCGCCAGTGGAGTGCATGTAGCGGATCATCCAGCCGCCCGGCACTTCACGCATAATGTATTCCACAGACTCAAACGCTAATTTGGCGTCGGGTTTGTAGTTCATAACCAGGAAAATCCCGGTGACGATTTGGATAACTAGCACTAATAGTGCTAAGGAACCGAAGAAATACCAAAAATTGAAGTTCTTCGGAGCATAGTATTCAGACATATGCTCTTTGTACATGGATGTCAGGGGGAAACGCCTGTCAATCCATCCCAAGAGTCCTGTCGTTTCGACGGTTTTCTCGCCAGCCATGAAACGGCTCCTTCTATCTTTATTGAATACGGTGTTAGGTCACAGCCGATTTAGGCTGGGTGAGTTTCATCTACGCCAATAATGACGCGCGAGCCATCCGCTGAGAATTCGTAAGGGGGAATCTCAAGGTTGTCGGGGGCAGGCTTATTGCGAAAGACGCGACCAGCCAAATCAAAGGTAGAGCCGTGGCATGGGCACAAAAAGCCACCTTCCCAGTTGGCTGGTAGGCCTGGGCCACCAACGGCTGCTAGGTGAGGGGTAGGTGAGCAGCCCAAGTGGGTGCAAATGCCGACACAGACGAAGATTTCTGGGCGACGTGAACGGTAATTATTTTTTGCGTAGGCAGGGGTGTAGCCCGGGCGATCCGAATCGGGGTCGGCCAGTTGGCTATCTAGTTTAGGTAGCTCAACAATTTGCGCCTCGGTTCGGTGCATAACCCAGACGGGCTTGCCGCGCCACTCTACGGTGCGCAGTTCTCCGGGAGCCAGCGAAGAAATATCAACCTCGACAGGGGCTCCGGCAGCCTTTGCCTTCTCGGAAGGCGCAAAAGAGCTGACGAACGGAACGGCAGTACCCACACCGGCGACACCGCCTAAAGCACAGGCAGTAGCGACCCAGGTGCGGCGCGCTGGATCAGGCGGCAGATTGGGGTCAATCGCGCCAGCATCAGTAGATAACTTATCGTGACTCATTCAAGTGCATCCTTGTCGACGCCCGTCAAAACAGGCTGATTACCCTTTTGACAGCAAGGGTATGTAATTCATTAGCGCCACATTATAGCGTTCCCCGCCAGTTCAGGGATAGTCCATGCTGGGAAACGTGCGGCAGGCTTTGATTTACCTTAATTAAAAACGGGTTGGCACTTAATTAGTACGTTGAGCTGGATTACTGGCTTTTTGGCCTTAAGACTCTGTGCACCTTAAATTCTTCACTAGCCTAGTTCGTAGCGCAAGCGTAGAAAAAATAACGTACTTCTGGCAAAGACAAGTGCAACATGCACTATGTACAGTGTCAAATTTGTGCCAATTTATAAGTATACGAAACTTCTGCCTATGCTGTCATACAGTTTGCATAAAAGAAGCGCAAGTATATAGTCAGCACCCTAGGGTAAGAGGCGGTAATTTCTTTTATCACCCCGTGTCCTTAGCGAGACTTACGCAGCAAGCCTGTCAGGCTCTTACCATATTGAAAGCGGCGTCTTTTATACACCACAAGATCATGTCAGGTCTTCTTGAATACAAAAAAGCTCGCTTAACGTAGCGAGTCATGGTGAGTGAAACAGAGCGCAAAAAGCGGTGTGCTTTCTGTATGCCTTCGAGTATTCTTACAACTGTCCGCTAGGACCCAGTAGAAGGTGGCAAAATATTGCCTCAGGGGATACTTGGTTTAGTTTGATTATTAAAAAGGTGAATGTATGAATAAAGCGCGGGGGTTTCTGCAAGAGTTCCGAGAGTTTGCTGTAAAAGGCAACATGATGGATCTGGCTGTAGGGGTCATTGTTGGGGCTGCTTTTGGTAAAATCATCGATTCGTTGGTGAAAGATATCGTGATGCCCTTGATCAGTTTTATTCTGGGGGGCGAGGTTGATTTCACGAATCAGTTCCTCGTGCTGCGTTTGCCAGAGGGGTATAGTGGTCCGGAAACCTATGAAGCGTTAAATAGTGCGGGTGCAGTGATCTTGTCGTGGGGAAGCTTTTTAACCATTTTGATCAACTTCATCTTGCTCGCCTTTGTGGTTTTCTGCATGGTGAAAGCCTTAAATCGCATGCGTGATGCGGTGCATAAAAAAGAAGTGGCAGCAGAAGCCGAAGCGCCGCCCGCTCCTACTCCCGAAGACGTGCTCTTGTTGCGTGAAATTCGTGATGCTCTAAAGAAATAAAGTAGTCGTCAACTAGGCACACAAGACAGAACCCGATGAGTCACATCGGGTTTTTTTCGGCCATCTTATTTATTGAAAAAACCGCATAATTAAGTAAATAAATTTGTTTTACAAATTTTTATGTCCTAGGCAAACTAGATCTATCTTTCTACTTATTTGGAGCAATACAGTGAAGCCTACTGCTTTCCACGCACCAGCACACTTTTTTCGCCCCTCCCGCTCACACGCTGTAGTGGTTGGTGGTGGGACGATGGGGGCTGGGGTCGCTGTTGTACTTTGCCGTGCCGGCTGTAAAGTGACCGTGTTAGAAACACAATCGGAACGTGCAGCGCTGGTACCTGGCTTAGTGCAGGAATTTTTAGAGCAACAAGAGGCCGCCGGGCAGCTTCATTTGTTACAGGTGAAGCAGAGCTTGGCTGATGTGCCGTGGTCCGAGGTGGACGTTGTGATTGAATGCATACCTGAGCGTTTAGATATCAAGCAAGCACTGTTTGCTCAGTTAGAAAAGTATGCCCGGCCAGACACGTTGTTGGCGAGTAATAGCTCAAGCTTTCCTATATCCGATATTGCACGGGGGCTTAACAGCGCCGAACGTATGATAGGGCTGCACTTTTTCATGCCGGCTCATCTTATCCCCTTGGTTGAGGTGGTTTGTGGGCAAGCGACAGCTAGGGATGCGGCTGACAATTTGCATGCCTTTATGTATCAGTGTGGGATGGTTCCTGTTTTAGTTAAAAAAGATTTGCCAGGGTTTTTGGCTAATCGTTTGCAGCATGCGTTGGCACGCGAAGCATTTTCCATGATAGACGCGGGTATTGCCTCGCCTGAGGATGTTGACGCGGCGGTACGTTATGGCTTTGGTTTCCGTTTTTTGGCGGCTGGCCCCGTCTTACAACGAGAACACGCCGGCCTAGAAGTGCACTGCGCAGCAGGAGCTATGATTTACCCCTCCTTAGCCAGTAACACTGAGCCGAGCGCTTGCTTAGCCGATAAAGTGGCTGCTGGTCATTTTGGGCTTAAAACCGGACAGGGGTTCTATACTTGGACGGATGAAGAGGTGGCACAAGAAAGAAAGCGTTATCAGTCAGCGCTGTTAGATGGTTTAAACATTATAAAAGCCGATTTACCTGTTATTGCTGATGCCGCTTATGCCGAGGAGAGAGGAAATGAATAAAACGCCATTGATTGTGACGGTAGCCCCTAATGGAGCCTACAAAACTAAAGAGCAGCATCCACAAGTACCTCTGACCGCCGTAGAGTTAGCGCAGACAGCTAAGCAGTGTTTGGATGCAGGTGCCGCGATGATACATATGCATATTCGTAAGGCGGATGGAAGCCATTTGTTGGATGCGCACGGGTACAAAGAAGCTACTCAAGCAGTGCGTAAGGCTGTGGGTCATGAACTGGTGGTTCAGATCACATCTGAGGCGGCGCAGGTTTATACTCCGCATGTACAAATGCAGGTAGTGCGTGATACGCAGCCTGAGGCGGTTTCTATAGGCCTGCGTGAAATTGTTCGTCCCGAGGTACCCGAAGCCGATGTGGCGGACTTCTTTTCCTGGTTAGCGCGGAACCAGGTGATGACTCAGGTTATTTTGTATGATGCTGCCGATGTGCAGACTTGGCAAGACTTACGTGCGCGAGACGTTATTGGCGAAGCGCCATGGTTCTTGTTATTCGTGCTAGGGCGTTATAGTGCAGGCCAGGTTTCAGCTCCAACAGATTTGTTGCCATTTTTACAAGTCCATGACAATGCCTATCCTTGGGCCATGTGTGCATTTGGTCCCCAAGAGCATGCCTGTGCAACGGCAGCCGCTGCGCTAGGTGGACATGTACGGGTAGGTTTTGAAAACAACTTGTATTTGAAAAGTGGAAAGCTGGCTCCGGACAATGCCGCATTAGTACGTCAGGTGGCAGAAGCCGCAGAGTGTCTTGTTCAACCGTTGGCGACGGCAGATCAAGTGCGTCAGTTGTTTACGGTCTAATGTCAGATAGTAGGCCTAAGGCATTGCGAGTTCGTAGATAATAATCGCGAGACGGTATCAGGTGGGCTTGTGTGAGTGCCAGTAAAGTCTCGCGATCGCCTACCTCTAAGAGTTCTAGCAACTGATGATGTTCTTTTTGAGATTTCAGTTGCTGTTCCCGTGAAAGCAAAGCTTGAAAGCGGATGGCGTGCGTGCGGCGTGCAAAGTCTTCGATGGCTTGGGCTAAGTGGGGATTGCCACAGTACCCAAATAAGCCTCGATGAAACTCTTGGTTGCTGTGAAAGATCAGCCGCACGTCGGCTAGCTGGACGGCTTCATCATGCTTTGCCTGAATAAGATGTAAATGGCGTAGCATTTCTTCTGGTGCGGGTAAGGGTACCAGCCGCATAGCTTCCGTTTCTAGCAACCTGCGTATCTCGTACAATTGATAGACGTCAGTGTCAGCGAAGCTGCGTACCATGGCACCTACATTACGCTTACGTTCCACCAGCCCAGCCTTCTCTAATAAGTCGCAGGCAGCTCGTACTACATGCCTTTTGGCTTGAAATCGGGCCATAAGGTCGTCTTCAATAAGGCGTACCTGAGGCGCTAGTAGACCTAAAACGATGTCTTCTTCAAGCCTTGCGGCAATATCCTCTGCTCCGCTTTGAGCAGTCTGTGTAAACATAGGTATATGGGTGCCCGGCATTCTCATTCGCTCCTAGGAATAACTCCCTTGCGGGTTGTGGCAGTGAGGAAGTCAAAGTCAGCTCCTTGGTCTGCCTGCAGTACTGTTTGTCGAAAGAGTTTTGCATAGCCGCGCTCTGCCTCGGGTATTTGTACCGGCTGCCTGGCTTGGCGAGCCGCCAGCTCTGCGTCATCAATTAACCATTCTATCCGGCGTTGGCTGACGGATAAACGTATTTTATCGCCATTCTGTACCCAGGCTAACGGCCCTCCTAAAGCGGCTTCTGGGGTGACGTGGAGAACGATCGTGCCAAAGGCGGTGCCACTCATACGCCCATCAGAGATACGCACCATGTCTTTGACTCCCTGTCGAGCAAGCTTTTGGGGGATCGGTAAGTAGCCAGCTTCGGGCATGGCTGCTGCCTTGGGGCCAATGTTTTTCAACACTAAAATATCTTCAGCTTTGACGTCTAATTCAGGGTCGTCAATTCGGGCTGCCATATCCTCAGGATTCTCGAACACGATTGCTCGCCCCTCATGCTCCATCAATGTGGGGTCCGCAGCAGATTGTTTAATGATGGCCCCATCTGGGGCCAGGTTTCCGTAGAGTACGGCAATCCCCCCTTGCGGGTACAGTGGTGTACTGAATGGCCTTACTACCTCTTGAGAAAAAGGTGCAGGGCCTGTGTCTAGCTCCTCGCCGAGGGTGCGCCCAGTTACCGTTAATGCATCTAAATTCAGGAGTGGCCGTAGTTCACGTAATAGTGTCCTCATACCGCCTGCCGCGTGGAAATCCTCCATGTAATGTTTGCCGGACGGTTTTAAGTCTAGCAATACAGGGGTTTCTCGGCTCATTACATCTAAAGCCCGCAAGTCCATGTTGTAGCCTGCACGTCCAGCAATGGCAGTCATATGGACAATAGCATTGGTGGATCCCCCCATTGCAAACAAGACTCGCATGGCATTTTCAAACGCTGCTGGAGTTAATATGTCGTTGATGCCTATGCCTTGTCGTGCAAGGTTGACGGCGGCCTGGCCGCTTAGCTCTGCAATGCGCATACGGTCTGCTGTTACCGCTGGGGGGGAAGCGCTGCCTGGTACGCCAATACCTAATGCTTCAACTAAGCAGGCCATCGTGCTTGCTGTGCCTGCCACGGAACAGGTCCCTACACTAGCAACTAATTGATCGTTAACCGCTGCAATTTCTTCACTATCGATTTCTTCCGCCCTGAATTGGGCCCAATACCGACGACAGTCGGTACAAGCTCCCACACGTGTTCCCCGATGTGAGCCTGCTAACATGGAACCTGTCACCAATTGGACAGCAGGTAAACCTACCGATGTTGCCCCCATGAGCTGTGCGGGTACTGTTTTATCGCAGCCCCCGATCAATACCACTGCATCCATAGGTTGAGCGCGCAACATTTCCTCGGTATCTATAGACATCAGGTTACGCAGATACATGCTAGTAGGATGCGAAAAGCTTTCATGTATAGAAATAGTGGGAAACTCCATAGGCAAGCCGCCTGCCAGTAACACCCCACGTTTTACTGCCTCGAGCAATTGAGGCAGGTTGCCATGGCAGGGGTTATAGGCACTACCTGTGTTCACAATGCCAATCACCGGTCGCTCTAATGCGTTGTCTGTGTACCCGGCTCCTTTGATGAATGCTTTACGTAAGAACATGGAAAAACCACTATCGCCATAGTTGCTAAGGCCTTGGGCCAGACCTTGGCGCATATTTTCCGGGTGGACAGCGTGCTGGGGAGAGGTTTTTTTAGTCATACGAGGGTTAACCATATTTGCGGTGGATGGATTATTAATAATATTATTAATTTATTGTTCAGTCGAGCTTTTGCCGTGAAAAGCTGATTTGTAAATTTCTTCAAGTAAGGAGGCTTCATGAAGCTCACCGCCTTAACACTTACTCGCCGCCAAGCCTTGACAGGGCTTCTTGCGCTGAGTGCATTAACCATCAGTGCTTTGTCTCCCGTCCATGCTGAAAGCGATTATCCCAAGCGCAGTGTGCGCCTCATCGTCCCTTATGCTCCAGGCGGAGCGACGGATGTAATCGGACGGGTGTTAGGCAAAGAGCTAGGCGAAGCCTTAGGCCAAACCTTTGTCGTTGAGAACCGGGCAGGGGCTGGAGGCAGCTTAGGAGCAGGTCAGGTCGCTAAGTCCAACCCAGATGGTTATACCTTGTTGATGGGAGCTTTCACGAGCCATACGATTAACGCGGCTCTGACGCCTGAATTGGTCAATTTTGAAATTGATAAGAGTTTTGATTATGTTTCAGTAGTAGGTACTGTGCCTTTGGTCTTTGCAGTCAATAAGAAAGTGCCGGTGCAAAATGTGATGGAACTGGTTGAGCTTAGCAAACAGAACCCTGGCGATGTCAGCTTTGCCTCCGCAGGCACAGGTTCACCACAACATTTAGCGATTGAAATGTTCAAGCAACAAGCAGGCGCCGACGTCATTCATGTGCCCTATCGAGGGAGTGGCCCAGCGTTAGCTGACCTATTGGGCGGACAGGTGAATGTCATGATAGACACTGTGCCTGCGGCTTTGGGCATGATCAAGTCGGGGGATATACGTGCGCTCGCAACGACGACAAAAGAGCGCGTTCCTTCGTTACCTGATGTGCCTACGGTAGTTGAGGCGGGCATGCCAGACATGCAAATTAGCTCAATGTTTGCCATCGCCGCGCCAGCAGGAACACCCAAGGAAATTACTGACAAACTGAATGGGGCACTAGAGAAAATCTTGTCAAACCCCGAGGTGCAGGCTTCGATGTTGGCTCAAGGTACCTTATCTACTCATGCCACGCCTGAAGAGAGTGCCAAAATGATCAATGAAGAGTTTGCCAAATGGCAAAAGCTTATTAAGGACAATGACATCAAAGTAGAATAGTCGTTTGTACTTTTTTGGCGGGCCGAATGCCGGCCTGCCTTCAGTTGTGATATGAGCCTTGAGCCCAATTTTTCTACTAGAGACTTACGTGCTATTTTAGCTTTAAGCCAGACGCGTAACTTTGGCCAAGCTGCGGTGCGTATGCATTTATCACAGTCGGCCTTATCAGCATTGATTGCGCGTGTAGAGAAACAATTGGGGGCAAAGCTATTTGAGCGTAGCACCCGAGCCGTTGAGCTCACTGATGCTGGCCAAGTATTTTTACTCTACGCGCAAGACCTGCTCCGCGATACTCAACTGGCATGGCAAGCCGTGAGTGATGTCGTGCAGTTACATAGCGGTACGGTGACGGTGGCCGCCCTCCCCTCGTTGGCGGCCTCTGTGGTACCCACATTATTTGCGGAGTACGCTAAACAATATCCTGCGGTGAGATTGTCTTTACTGGATACCTTATCCGGAGAGGCTTTTGATTTAGTTCGTCAAGGTAAAGTGGACTTTGCCTTAACGGCAGCCAATCCACAGCAGGAGGATTTGCGTTATACCCAGTTAGCGACCGACCAATTCGTCTTGTTGTGTCCTGAGGGGCACCCCTTAGCGGCATCTAGTGCACCTATTTTGCTCGAAGACACCCTTCATTACCCACACGTTTCCATGGGAAGTGGCGCGAGTGTGCGTCAGTACCTTGATGTATACCTATGGGGCAAAGGTCATAAGTTCACGCCTGCCTATGAGTTGGATCATATTGCCACGATAGGGGCTTTAGTGAGCGCGGGGCAAGGCATTAGTGCTTTGCCGGGGGCGGCAGTAAGCCTATTGCGTGATCCGCGCTTACAGCAGTTGCCCTTGGCGTTGGATATTGAGCGCCCTTTAGGTGTGGTGGCCAGACGTCATTTCCCATTGAGTTCGGCCGCGCAAGCGATGTATCAAATGCTTGTCGGCCATACTGAGATGTATTTTTCTCGCTCTTTTAGCCCAAGTGCTTAAATCGGATTATCCACATCAATAAACTCCACCTCGACACCAAACTGCTTGGCGATTGCCTGACCTAAAGCCAGGACACCGTAACGTTCGGTAGCATGATGGCCGGCAGCAATGAAGCCGACATTATTTTCCAGTGCGAGATGGTAGTTTTGTTCTGAGGCTTCACCGGTAATGTAGAGATCGGCGCCGGCAGCGATGGCGGCCTCCATAAAGCCTTGAGCTCCTCCAGTGCACCACGCCACCCGTTGTACGGGAGCATCAGCGTTACCCACCAGTAAAGGCTCACGCCCTAAACGGGAGCTAATGAGCTGGCTCATTGCTTGACGTGTCATCGCAGCCTTAGGGCGCCCTAGCCACACCAGCCCATCGGGCCCACATCCTATTACTTGGCCTTGTGCATCACGTTCTGGCTCAAGGTCTAGCTGCTGCGCTAACTGTACGTTGTTTCCTAGTGTAGGGTGTGCATCCAGCGGCAGATGGTAGCCATATAGGTTAAGCTCATGTTGCAGAGTGAGGGCGATACGCGCTTTTTTAGGGCCTCGTATACAAGGGTTCTCGTTTTTCCAAAACCAGCCGTGATGCACGATGACGGCATCAGCGTTATGCTTTACGGCAGCCTGTAGCAGGGCCAGCGAGGCCGTGACACCAGTAACAATACGACGGATATCGGTTTTCCCTTCCACTTGCAAGCCATTGGGGCAGTAGTCTTTAAATTTGTGGGCCTCCAAAGTGTGGTCTAGCCAGTGTAGAAGCTCGATATTGTTAACCTGTGTCATTGACGTCCTTTTTTGAAAAATACTATGCGTAGCCTGTGGTTGCTCTTTACGCAGACGATAACGGTCTGCTTAGGTATATGGTTTACTGTATCCACTTTACGGCCTGAGTGGGTGACTGCTGCGGTGCCTGAGCCAGATATTATGCCTACCTATCAGTTAGCACCTGCTGTGGCAGGCTCGTATGCGCAAGCCGTACGACGAGCAGCGCCCGCCGTAGTTAATATTTATACCAGCCAGCGCCTTAAGCCCGCACAAAGACCGTACGAAGGCGGGTGGCAAGGTGCGGAGCCCAACGTTGACGATGCTCCCTCCGAGACTAACTTGGGTTCGGGCGTTATCGTGCATCAGGATGGATTAATCTTAACTAATAATCATGTGTTAAATGCCATTGATAAGGTCGAATTAGCTCTAGCAGATGGGAGACGAGCAAGCGCTGAGCTAGTGGGGCGTGATCCGGATAGTGATATTGCGGTCTTGAGAGTTTCCTTACCAGATCTACCTGTCATTCCCTTATATGCCGCACCAGTGCACGTGGGCGATGTAGTGTTAGCTATAGGAAATCCTTTCGGGGTGGGACAAACGACCACGCAAGGTATTGTGTCAGGTTTAGGGCGTAGCCGCTTAGGGGTGAATTTATATGAAAACTTTATTCAAACGGATGCGGCCATCAACCCGGGTAACTCGGGTGGCGCATTGATTGATGTGCAAGGCCGTTTGGTGGGTATCAATACGGCGATGTATTCAGAAACTGGTGGCTCGTTAGGAATAGGCTTTGCCATTCCGGCACCGATGGCGTTAGCAGTGCTGCATGAACTCGTGAGTACAGGGGTGGTAAGCCGTGGTTGGCTGGGGATAGAGCCGCAAGACTTAAGCCCAGATCTCGTTCAGGCTTTTGGCTTGCCTAGTGCTCAGGGGGCGATTGTTGCAAGGGTGCTACGTCAAAGTCCTGCTGCAGGCGCAGGCTTACAAGTGGGTGATATTGTCCAGACTCTAGATGGCCAAACCGTCGACGACTCGATAGGCTTATTAACGCAGATAGCAGCTCTTAAAGCAGGCAGTCGTACTTCTTTGCAAGTATGGCGTGATGGTAAAAGTCGAACCATAAAGGTAACGGTTGGGCAACGCCCTGCCGCACAGCCAGAGTAAGCCCTATGACCGAGCGGTATAGGGCTGAGTACTACCTTGGTACGAAATGAGCGCGCTTATACGCTTAGGTCGTGGTTATCGAGCTTCTTTTCGCGTTTTTTTACCATTTTTGCTGCAATGATCCCCACTTCATATAGTAGGCATAAAGGGACAGCGAGCAAGAATTGACTAATCACATCAGGAGGTGTGACGATGGCGGCAATAATAAAAGCGCCAACAATGACGTAGCCTCGGATTTCTCGTAGCTTAGCGATATCAACCACACCCGTTTTAACCAGTAGCACAACGGCGACAGGCACTTCGAACGTGATCCCGAAAGCCATAAACATAGTCATGACAAAGTTGACGTAAGCCTCGATGTCGGGCGCAGGGGTGATGGAGTCGGGGGCAAACGAAGCAATGAATTGGAAAACAGTTTTAAACACCACAAAATAACAAAATGCCATACCCGCTATGAACAGCAGGGTGCTGGACAAGATAAGGGGTAAGGCGAGGCTTTTTTCGTGGGAATACAGACCTGGAGCGATAAACGCCCAAGCTTGGTAAAGCACAACCGGCAAAGCTACTACAAAAGACGCCATTAAGGTTACCTTCATGGGAACCATAAAGGGCGTAATGACGCCGGTAGCGATCATGCGTGTTCCTTCGGGTAAGGAAGAGAGCATGGGCTGAGCAAGGACATCGTAGATGGCCGAGGCGCCGGGATAGATAAAAAGAACAACAAACACCAAGAAAACCGCCCCGACGGCACGGAGCAGACGGGTGCGTAATTCAACTAGGTGCGAGATAAAGCTGTCTTCTTGAGGTTCGGCAGTACTCACATTACTTCTCATTAGAGGCAGACGATGCTACCCGGTTTGTTTTACTGTCCGCGGTAGCTTCAGAGGGGGATGGGCTAGCAGGCTCCGTTATACCAGGAGCGATGCGGGACTCGGTTTCGCGTGGGGAGGAGTCGGCGTCCAGCTTAGGCGTTTCTTTTAATGCAGTTTTGGTTGCATTTAAAGCATCTTGGGCAGAACGCGAGGCTTCATTGAGCATATCGCGTGCCTCGTCTAGCGGCTGGCGCACGCTTTTTGTCGTGTCTTCAAAGGAACTGCGCACAGACTGCGCCGCATCTTCCATTTGTTTTTTGAGGTCTTTAACTTCATCCAGATTAATTTCACGCTGTATATCGGTTTTCACCTCGTTCACATAGCGTTGCGCACGCCCCAGCAAGTGACCCATGGTGCGGGCCACTTTAGGGAGGCGTTCTGGGCCAATGACGATCAGCGCCACCACGCCGATCACCATAAGCTCGGTAAAGCTGATATCAAACATGCAGACTCACTAGCGTGAAGGTTAGGACTCTGATTTTTCTTTGGCTTGCACGTCGATGGTTTGTGTGCGCTCGTCTTGGGTGCGCTGCGTTACCCCTTCAGGAGTATCTTCAGCTGTAGCGTCTTTCATGCCTTTTTTGAAGCCTTTCACGGCGCCGCCAAGGTCTTCACCCATATTGCGTAGTTTTTTAGTGCCAAAAATCAGCACGATTGCCAGTAGAACGACCAGCCAATGCCAAATACTTAAGCTACCCATTTTGAATCTCCGTTATGCAGCCGGTGCTGCCCTATTTTGCCATGGGCGCTCGCCGCCGAGCACGTGCATGTGCAAATGATTGATTTCTTGACCACCGTCTAGGCCATTGTTAATGACTACACGGAAGCCACCCTCATGCCCAGGGCGGCAACCACCAAGGCGGGCAATTTCAGGTGCTAATGCCAGCATTTTACCTAACCAAGCTGCATCCTCGGCAGAAATAGTTTGCAGAGAATGGACATGCCGCTTAGGTACGACCAAAATATGTACGGGTGCGGCCGGGTTAATGTCATTAAATGCTAGGAAATCATCATCTTCGTACACTTTGGTACAGGGGATGATTCCCTCAATAATTTTGCAAAATAGACAATTGTCACTCATAGCAATTCCGAATATAAATCTTGATGCATGAAGAAATGAAGGCGTCTCAGGCTGGCTCTGATCGACTTGCTTTTTCCTGTAGGCCAGATACGCCTTCACGACGTACCAGCTCAGAAAGTATATCTTCGTAGCTTAAACTATAGTAGGTTAAAGCTACTAGGGTGTGAAACCACAGGTCGGCCGCTTCACTGATGATGCGTTCGGGACTTTCGTCTTTCGCCGCCATCACCAGCTCGGTGGCCTCTTCCCCAATTTTCTTCAGGAATGCATCTGGGCCTTTGGCATACAGCTTGGCCACATACGACGCACTGGGGTCGCCGTTTTCGTGAGGTAGACGGCTATGTAATGTTTGCTGCAGATGCGCAAGTATGGTGTCGCGGGTGATCGCTTTACTCATCGGTAGATATGCTCCGGGTCTTTCAGCACCGGAGCGACGGTTTCCCATGTAGGAGTATCGCTTGTGCTGTGTTGTAGCTGGCGAAAAAAACAACTTTCTCGACCAGTATGGCAGGCAATGTGACCGACTTGATCAATCATGAGCAGAATCACGTCGCCATCACAGTCTAGGTAAATATCGTGCACATGCTGAATGTGCCCGGACTCTTCACCCTTGCGCCATAAGCGTTGCCGCGAGCGAGACCAGTAGACGGCGCGTTGGCTGTGCACGGTCTCTTGCAGGGACTCTTGATTCATCCAAGCGACCATCAGTATTTTATGACTGATGTGATCTTGGGCAATAACAGGGATCAGTCCGTTAGCATCAAATTTAACGTCGTCTAGCCAAGCAAGAGAGCGATTCATTATTGTCGCACCCTAATACCTTGAGCCGCCATGAACGCTTTGGCTTCTGCGACAGTGTGTTGACCATAGTGAAAAATACTGGCGGCCAGCACGGCACTAGCTCCGCCTTGCAATACGCCGTCGGCCAAGTCTTGTAAGCTACCTACTCCACCCGAAGCGATCACCGGAATGGAGACGGCATCGCTGATGGCACGGGTTAAGGCAAGGTCAAAGCCCGACTTCGTGCCGTCTTTATCCATGCTAGTAAGCAGTAGCTCACCTGCGCCGTACTGGGCCATTTTTTGTGCCCATTCAATGGCATCTAGGCCCGTCGCACGACGTCCACCATGGGTGAACACCTCCCAGCGAAGGGGTTCGCCCGGGGCCGAAACACGACGCGCATCAATGGCGACGACGATGCATTGGGAGCCATGATGTTGGGCGGCTTCACGCACTAACTCAGGGTTGCTAATAGCACTGCTATTGATTGACACCTTATCGGCGCCTGCATTCAGTAAGCGCTGCACGTCCGCCAGCTCACGTACACCACCACCCACGGTAAGGGGTATAAAAATTTGCTTAGCCACGGCTTCAATGATGGGCAAAATTAAGCCATGGTTTTCCGAGGTGGCGGTAATGTCGAGCAAAGTCAGCTCATCGGCGCCTTGCTCGTTATAGCGTTTAGCAATTTCAACTGGGTCGCCAGCGTCTACCAGATCAACAAAGTTGACGCCTTTTACTACGCGGCCAGCGGTGACGTCCAAGCAAGGAATGATACGACAACTGAGTTCGTTACGTGGCGCATCGGGCGCTGTCGAGCTCATAGCTCGTACTCGTCGGCAAGCTCTTGTGCCTGAGCAAAGTCCAGCGTGCCTTCATAGATACTGCGGCCCAAAATAACCCCTTCAATACCTTCATGCTCAACTTCACATAAGGCTTCGATGTCTTTGAGGTCGGTGACACCACCAGAGGCAATGACGGGGATAGTAACGTGTTGGGATAAACGCACGGTGGCTTCGATATTGACGCCGGTGAGCATGCCGTCGCGGCCAATATCGGTATAGATAATGGACTCGCAGCCGTAATCCTCGAACTTCTTGGCTAAGTCTAAAACATCGTGGCGGGTCAGTTTGCTCCAGCCGTCGGTAGCGACTTTACCGTCACGGGCATCTAGGCCAACAATAATGCTGCCTGGAAATGCGCTGCAGGCATCGCGTAGAAAACCGGGGCTTTTTACTGCCGCAGTACCGATAATGACGTAGCTCAAGCCGTTGTCTAGGTATTGCTCGATGGTGTCCAGATCGCGGATGCCACCACCTATTTGCACAGGAATATCGCTGCCTACAGCTTTGATAATGGCACGTATCGCATCAACGTTTTTGGGCTTGCCAGCAAAGGCACCGTTAAGGTCAACTAGATGCAGGCGTCGGGCACCTTGTTCTAGCCATTGGCTTGCGGTGGCAGCTGGATCGTCCGAGAACACGGTTGCATCATCCAGGTCGCCCTGGCGAAGGCGTACGCAACGCCCGTCTTTAAGGTCGATGGCGGGGATCAGAAGCATGATTTATAGCCGTAAAACGTATGAAAATTAATGAGAAAGTGATGAGAAATACGTAATGGAAGGAATGGAATTAAGGTTTCCAGTACGTAAAATTCCGGAAAAGTTGCAAACCATTCTTTGCACTTTTTTCTGGATGAAATTGGACTGCAAAAATATTAGCCTTTGCTATGGCGCTGGTAAAGCCTACACCATAGTAACTGCATGCGGCATTATCTGTAGCGTGAACGGGGTCAGCAAAATAGCTGTGCACAAAATAAAAATAAGCGCCGCTCTCAATATTATGCCAAAGTGGATGCGCTTTGCACTGATGAACACGATTCCAACCCACATGAGGGACTTTAATCAGGGGTTTTCCCTGAGGAAAGGTGACGTTTTGTTCAGTGTTAAAGCGACGCACAGTGCCTTGGAATAAGCCTAAGCATGTACTGGGGCCTTCTTCGCTTGACTCAAATAGCATTTGCTCACCCACACAAATGCCAAGCAGGGGCTTATTAGCGGCGGCATGTAAGACCGCAGGTAATAAGCCCGAGTGGTGTAAGTGCTGCATGCAGTCGGGCATGGCGCCCTGCCCTGGTAAGACTACACGATCAGCTTGCAAAATAGCGGAGCAGTCGCGGGCTAGCAGAACATGGGCGGCCGGAGCAGCCGCTTGCAGTGCATGAGCAACGGAGAACAGGTTGCCCATGCCGTAATCAACAATGGCGATAGTGCTCAAGATGAGTGCACCTTAGGTAGGTTTACAGTACGCCTTTAGTGGATGGCACCACGCCTTCATTACGTGGATCGTGCTCTAACGCCATGCGTAGTGCGCGGCCAAAAGCTTTAAACACGGTTTCGCATTGGTGGTGTGCGTTTTCACCTCGCAAATTATCAATATGCACGGTAGCCATGGCATGGTTGACAAAGCCTTGGAAAAACTCACGAGCTAGGTCTACGTCGAACTGTCCAATACGAGCACGTGTGAAAGGCACATCATAGAACAGACCGGGGCGCCCAGAGAAATCTATCACGACGCGCGATAAGGACTCGTCCAGAGGCACGTATGCGTGACCATAGCGGCGTAGACCTGCTTTATTGCCTATGGCTTTGGCAAAGGCTTGGCCTAGCGCAATGCCGATATCTTCTACTGAGTGGTGATCGTCAATGTGATTGTCACCTTCACAGTAAACGTCCAGATCAATTACGCCGTGACGGGCAATTTGATCCAGCATGTGATCTAGAAAAGGTACGCCACTTTGTAGCTTGTGGGCGCCTGTGCCATCGATATTGATGGCGACTCGAATGCGAGTCTCGTTAGTATTGCGGGTAATTTCAGCGGTACGCATGGCAAATGGCCCCATTTGAGGGATCAAGAGAGTTTTAAGCGAAATTCCGCGCTAGCGGCGTGGGCATATAGGCCCTCGCCTTTGGCCAGCGTGGCTGCGATAGGTCCTAGGGATTGTGCCCCCGATTCAGAGATCTGAATAATGCTGCTGCGTTTTTGAAAGTCGTAGACTCCGAGAGGCGACGAGAAACGAGCGGTGCGGGAGGTAGGTAGGACATGGTTCGGGCCAGCGCAGTAGTCGCCTAACGACTCTGAGCTATAGGCGCCCAAGAAAATAGCGCCAGCGTGGCGTATTTTCCCTAATAAGGAGGTAGCGTCCTGAACGGAAACTTCTAAATGCTCAGGGGCGATATGGTTACTGATGCGACAGGCTTCATCTAAATCACGTACCTTAATTAAGGCTCCACGATCAGCTAGGCTGCGACGAATAATGTCGGCGCGTGGCATGCTAGGCAACAGGCGTTCGATAGCTTGTTCGACTTGATTAAGGAAGTTGGCATCGGGGCATAACAGGATGGATTGAGCCAGTTCGTCATGTTCAGCTTGTGAAAACAAGTCCATAGCAATCCAATCCGCAGGGGTCTGACCATCACAGATAATAAGAATTTCACTGGGACCAGCGATCATGTCTATACCCACCACGCCGAAGACACGTCGCTTGGCAGCGGCGACATAAGCATTACCGGGGCCAACGATTTTATCCACGGCAGGAATGGTGGCGGTACCGTAGGCTAACGCCCCTACTGCTTGGGCGCCACCTATGGTGAACACACGGTCCACGCCGCCCAACGCCGCTGCCGCCAGTACGATGGGGTTGCGAAGGCCGTCGGGAGTGGGCGTCACCATAACAAGCTCGGCAACACCTGCCACCTTGGCAGGGACTGCATTCATGAGCACAGAGGAAGGATATGCTGCTTTACCACCAGGCACGTACAGGCCCACTCGGTCTAGGGGCGTGACTTGTTGACCTAGCACCGTGCCATCTGGCTCGGTATAAGTCCAAGATTCGGTGCGTTGGTGCTCGTGATATCGACGTATACGTTCGGCCGCTTGCTCGAGCGCGCGTCGCTGATCAGTGGGCAGGCCATCTAGGGCTGCTTGCAGTTCTGTGCGGCTAATTTCTAGCTGTGCAGCCGATTGCACCGTTAAATGGTCAAAGCGCGCCGTGTACTCAAGCAGTGCAGTGTCGCCAGTATGCTGAATACGATGCAGAATCTCGGCGCAAGCCGCTTCGATAGAAGCATCTTCGGACGCCTCGTAGGCAAGTAAAGATTTCAGTTCTTCATCAAACTGGGCAGATTCGGCATTTAAACGGCGTATGAGCGACATAGTTTATATATGAAAGCTTGGTTGCAAAAAGAAGTGTATCCCGATTTACTTATGCTGAGGTTTGTTCGACCGAGGCGTGCATGAAAGCGTCAATTAATGGTTGTAATTGTGCTCCGCGGTTTTTCATGGCCGCTTGGTTAATAATTAGGCGCGAGGAAATTTCAGTGATCTCTTCAACCTCAACCAGGCGGTTGGCCTTAAGTGTGCTACCCGTGGAAACCAAATCGACGATAGCATCGGCTAGACCGACCAAGGGAGCAAGCTCCATTGAGCCATAGAGCTTAATCAGGTCTATGTATACCCCTTTGCTGGCAAAATGTTCTCGTGCGGCACGCGTGTATTTGGTAGCAATGCGCAGACGTGAGCCTTTCTTGACCGCTGTATGGTAATCAAAGCCTTCTTCAACCGCTACACACATGCGGCAGCGTGCGATGTTTAAGTCGATAGGCTGATATAAGCCGCCCGGGTGCTGCTCCATGTGTTCATACAGCACATCTTTGCCTGCTATACCAATGTGGGCAGCGCCATATTGCACGTAGGTGGGCACGTCGGAAGCCCGCACAATAATCAATTGTAGATCAGGGGTGCTAGTGGGCAGGATAAGCTTACGGGAGGACTCAGGACGTTCCAGCACGTGAATACCAGCTTGCTCCAGCAAGGGTAAGGTTTCATCAAAGATGCGTCCCTTAGATAAGGCGAGCGTAAGCGGCTTGTTCGGGCTGGGTGATTTCATGCCTGTTCCTTGCTAAGACGTTCAATGTGAGCACCGATGGCCTGCAGTTTGCTTTCCATGCGGTCGTAGCCTCGGTCTAGGTGATAAATACGTTCGATAGTGGTTTCGCCGCGCGCCGCTAAGCCAGCAATGACTAAACTAGCAGAGGCGCGTAAATCGGTAGCCATTACCGTAGCACCACTGAGCTCTGGCATGCCTTTTACCACGGCGACATTCCCATCTATTTCAATATCTGCACCTAAGCGATTGAGCTCCTGCACATGCATATAACGGTTCTCAAAGATGGTTTCGACAATAGAAGCCGTGCCATCTGCGATAGCATTGAGCGCCATAAGCTGTGCTTGCATATCGGTAGGGAAGCCGGGGTATTCGGTAGTGCGAAAACTGACTGCCTTAGGGCGTGTATTCATGTGCCCGCGTATGGTGTTGGGGCCTAGCTCAAGCTGCAACCCCGCTTCACGTAATTTGTCGAGCGTTGCGCCTAGTGCGTCGGCGTTGGTGTTATGCAGGGTAATATCGCCGCCGGTGGCGGCCACCGCACATAAGAACGTACCGGTTTCGATGCGGTCGGGGCAAATGGTGTGTTGGGCGCCGTGTAAGCGCTCTACCCCATCAATCACAATTCTGTCCGTACCGTGCCCTTGGATGCGGGCTCCCATTTTTATCAGCAGTTCGGCCAGATCAATAATTTCGGGTTCGCGTGCTGCATTTTCTAAGATGGTTTGGCCTTCAGCCAGCGTGGCAGCCATCATCAGGTTTTCGGTACCGGTGACAGTAATCATGTCAGTACGTATCGTGGCACCTTGGAGGCGTTTGGCTTCAGCGATCACAAAACCATGCTCTACGCGTATGTCGGCACCCATCGCGGCTAAGCCTTTGATGTGTTGATCGACGGGGCGCTGACCGATAGCGCATCCGCCTGGCAGGCTAACACGAGCATGGCCAAAGCGTGCCAACAAGGGGCCTAGCACCAGAATCGAGGCGCGCATGGTTTTGACCAGCTCGTAGGGCGCCTCAGAGCTATCGATGTGCTCAGCTTGTAGTTCCACGCTAGCACCGTCGCGTACTTGGCGTACACCCAGCATAGCCAGAAGCTTCAGCGTGGTGTCTATGTCGCGCAGACGCGGTACATTATCCAGCTGTATGGTGTCTGCGCTAAGTAAACTGGCGCATAAGATGGGCAGTGCGGCGTTTTTTGCACCGGAAACGATCACATCGCCGTTCAGACGCTGCCCGCCTGTAATGCGTAATTTATCCATTCGGATTGGCCTTGTATTCATCGGGAGTAAGAGTACGCATGGACAAGGCATGAATTTCAGCTTTCATGCGTTCACCCAAGGCGGCATAGACGAGCTGATGGCGTGCAATAAGGCGCTTGCCTTCAAAGGCTTTGCTGACGATGAGGGCTTCAAAGTGCGAGCCATCGCCCTGCACTTGCAGAACTTCATGCTCAAGGTTGTCGGCAATATACTGTCGTACTTGTTCTGGTGTCGGCAACATAGGATTAATTCCGTAACTTATAACCTGAGGCCAGCAGGCGTAACGAGGCGAGGCAAAGCAGGATGAAAACCCCTGCTACCACCGCTAGGCTATGCCAAGGCGAAGCATCAGATTGAGTAAAAAAGCCATAGCGAAAGCCGTCTATGGTGTAGAAAAGCGGGTTCCAGTACGACACAGCTTGCCAGAATGGCGGCAGACTATGAATGGAGTAAAACACGCCGGATAAAAAAGTGGCGGGCATAATCAGAAAGTTCTGGAAAACCGCTAATTGATCAAACTTTTCTGACCATAAGCCCGCGATCAGCCCTAGGGTGCCCATAATGCCGCAGGCCATGACGGCAAATAATATGACCCATAGCGGATTATGCAAGGGTAAATCCGTAAAAAACAGGGCTACCACCCAGACGCTGATGCCTACACATAAGCCGCGGGCCATAGCAGCCAGCACATAGGCAGCGAATATTTCCCGGTAGGACAACGGCGGGAGCAAGATAAACACCAAGTTGCCGCTAAGCCTACTTTGTATGAGCGATGAGGAGGGGTTAGCAAACGAATTTTGCAACATGCTCATCATCATCAAACCTGGGATGAGGAAGGATGTGTAGGGAATGTCGTGGTAAATGCTGACTCGCTCTTCTAAAACGTGGGCAAAGATCAGTAAATACATCAGGGCGCTCAGTACCGGTGTTGCTACTGTTTGTAGCCCGACTTTCCAAAAGCGCAGTAATTCTTTGCGTAATAAGGTGGGAAAGCCCGAACCCATGGCCGGTTGTGGTGGTAAAGAGCGCACGGGGGTGGCTAATTTTTTGCCCTCGTCTGTGGGGACTCCCCAGCGTTTGTTCTCTGGGCTTGATTTCATAGGGCTATCCCTTGTTTGCTTTCATCATGCATGATGCGCACAAAGGCGGCCTCTAAGTCTGTGCTGCCTGCTCGCTCCATGATGGCTTGGGTGGTATCGAGGGCGACTATTTTCCCCTGCTTAAGTAAGGCGAGTCGGTTGCACAAGGCCTCGGCCTCCTCGAGGTAGTGTGTCGTGAGCAGGATGGTGTGACCTTGCTGATTAAGCCCCACGATAAATTCCCATAGGGTGCGGCGCAAGTCTACGTCTACCCCTGCGGTAGGCTCGTCCAGAATAATGACGGGTGGCCGGTGGACTAAGGCCTGTGCTACCAGTACTCGTCTTTTCATGCCGCCTGATAAGGCGCGCATATTGCTATCGGCTTTATCCGTGAGCGCCAAATTAGCTAAAATTTCGTCGATCCAGTCATCATTATGTTTCAAGCCAAAATAGCCTGACTGCAAACGTAAGGTTTCACGTACTGTAAAAAAAGGGTCAAACACAAGTTCTTGCGGGACGACACCGAGGGAGCGTCGAGCTTGCTGGTATTGGCTGCGCACATCGTGACCACAGACGCTGACTGATCCGCTAGTGGGAATAGTCAGGCCTGCCAGCATGGAAATAAGCGTAGTTTTACCTGCCCCGTTAGGGCCTAATAAACCGAAAAATTCGCCCTCTTGAATAGTCAAAGAGACGTTATCTACGGCAAGAAAGCCTGCACTGCTCGTGGAGGCTGAAGGTATCAGGCGTTGTAAAAGGCTACGCGGTGAGGCAAAGCGTTTACTGACGTTAGTAAAGTTAAGAGCTGACATGTTCAATCAATAAAGCCCGATCCACCAATTGGATCAGGCTTTACATTATAGGCTAGAGTCAGGGTTGGTAAAAAGTGTCTGACTTATTGAGTTTGGGCTTGAGAGTTTAGAGCTTTGATTAAACCGTCTATGCCTGTTTTGGCAATTTGTTCGGCAAACTGATTGCGATAGTTCTGTATCAGCCAGATGCCTTCTACGTTGAGGTCATAGACGCGCCAGCCTTCAGGGGTACGCTCTAGGCGGTAATCTACGCCTACCGGTGAGCCGTTAGGCTGGATGAGCGACGAGCGTACAACGACATCCTCCGCTTTGGGATCTCCACGGAAAGGTAGGATGGTGAGAGCAGTGCGTGTGTCAACATGGGCAAGTGCGCCGCTGTAGGTACGGATCAAGGTATTTTTAAAGGCCTCGGTCAGATCCTTGCGCTGTTGCTCATCGGCTTGGCGCCAGTGACGGCCTGCAGCTAAGCGGGTGGTTTTTTCGAAATTGACGTAAGGCATCACATAGGTGTTGACGGCCTCTGTGATGGCGTTGCGATCTCCCTTGCGAATTGCCTCGTCGGTTTTTACAGCGGCTAGCGCATTGCTAGCAACTGCTTCTACAAACTCGGCGGGTGGGCCATTAGGATTAACCACTTCCGTGTTGGCTTGCGCAACAGAAGCGACGCAAAACAGGATTAGGGAAGCGGCACAGGTAATGAGCTGCTTGCGAGGCAGCGCAACACTTAAAAAACCCAAATGGGGGAGAGAGAACGTCATACAAACAGCTCCAGAGGCAAAATATAAAGCGCAGATGAAAAAGTGAGGTATTTACTCATCGTCTTCATCATCTGAGTAGTCAGGTAGCCCATCAGTGTCGGCATCGCCGGTACGGGCACGTAACTGAGCTTCTCGGCGTTGTAAGTAAGCGTCGCGTATGAAGCTGTATCGGTCAAGGGCAATTTCGTTAATAAGTTTCTCTGTATCGAGCAGGTTTGCACGAGCATCTACGGCATCTAGGGCCAAAATGCTGTTACGTACGGGTACATTACTGAGGTCAAAAATAGGCCCTACACCTGAGGCGCCGGATAGAAAGCCCAACCCTGCTCCACTGGCATCACGCACAGTGCTGGGGCCTAAGAAAGGCAATACAAAGTAAGGGCCAGCATCTAGCCCCCACACACCCAAAGTGATGCCAAAGTCGTTTTGTATGCGGCGTGAGCCGTTCATGGTGGCGACATCTATGCAGCCGCCTAGGCCCATGGTGCTGTTAAACAGCACTCGCCCGAGAGTATTGAAAAAATCGTGCGGCTCGCCTTGTAGGAAGCTGTTTAACCCGGACCAGATGTCACGTAAGTTGTTGAACATATTGTGCACGCAGGTGCGCACAGGCTGGGGAGTTAAGGCCACATAGCCAGAGGCAACAGGTTTAAGGATGGCGCCATCGATGGCATCATTAAAGGCAAAAACAGAGCGGTTGTAGCTTTCCCAAGGATCTTGGGGCGGAGGGTTAGGCACGGAGGTACAGGCCGTAGCCAGCAGCACGGTGGCCGCGATGACCGGAAGTTTTGCCCAATGCAGCGAGATTTTTTTTGAGGTGTTTGAGTTCATGATGCGTATCAGTGCGCCGCTAAGGCGCCAAAATGCCGGTAAAGGGGGCGAGAGCGGCTTAGTCGGACTCTTTGCTCGCTGAGTTATAGAGGAATTTACTGATCAGCTCCTCAAGCACCACGGCGCTCTGGGTGTACTTTATCGTACTGCCATTTTCAAGGTTTTTATCATCGCCACCTGCTGTCAGGCCTATATATTGCTCACCTAGTAGCCCTGATGTCAGGATAGAGGCCGAGGAGTCATCTGGAAATTGATACTTTTCATTCATATCTAGGGTGACCACGGCGCGAAAATCCGTATTATCAAAGCTAATGTCTTTGACACGGCCTACTACTACACCACTGCTTTTGACGGCAGCACGGGGTTTCAAGCCACCTAGGTTATCAAAGGCGGCAGTGACTTGGTAGGTTTTAGCGAGCGAAAATGAGCTTAGGTTACCCGCGCGTAGGGCCAAAAATGTCAAGGCAATCAAGCCAAGTAAAACAAATAGGCCTACCCAAAAGTCGGTTTTGTCTTGTTTCATATCCAAACAGTTCCGAATCAGAATTCTAGCTAAACATGAGTGCGGTCATAAGGAAGTCTAGCCCTAATACGGCTAGCGCTCCGCTGACTACGGTTCGTGTAGTGGCTCGGGACACCCCTTCTGGAGTGGCTTTTGCGGTCCAGCCCATATACAAGGCGATGAGTGTCACAACGAGACCAAATACAATACTTTTAATGACGCCGTTGAGTACATCGTTAACCGCATCAACGCCGCTTTGCATTTGCGACCAAAAAGCACCTGGGTCGACGCCAATCATCACGACCCCCACTATATAGCCCCCTAAAATGCCAACGGCCGAAAATACCGCGGCAAGTATGGGCATGGCGATTAAGCCGCCCCAAAAGCGGGGTACTAAGATGCGACGTATAGGGTCGACCGCCATGACCTCCATGGCTGCCAGTTGCTCGCCTGCTTTCATCAAGCCAATTTCGGCCGTTAAAGAGGTGCCAGCCCGGCCCGCAAACAATAAGGCTGTCACTACAGGGCCGAGTTCACGCACCAGAGATAGAGCGACCAATAAGCCTAACGCCTCTTCGGAGCCGTAGCGGTTCAAGGTGTAATAGCCTTGCAGGCCTAAGACAAAACCAACAAATAGCCCGGATATGGTGATAATCAGCAAGGAGTAATTGCCGATAAAGTGTATTTGTTGCGAGATGAGCCGCGGCCGCTGAAAAAGCAAGCTGGAGCGGGCCAGTATGGAGCACAGTAAGCGAGTCAGCGCACCCAGGCTATAAACGCTAGCGCGGCTGGCAGAGCCTACAGCAGAGATAGAATGGTTAAAGAGACTCATTAGGCTGATTTCTTGGCGGTTTGCCAAGCTTTAAAGGCGGGAGTTTCAGGGTAGTGAAACGCAATTGGGCCATCAGGGCGTCCGTGCAGAAATTGATCGACAAAAGGATCAGCGGAGGCCGATAGCTGAGTGGGCGTACCTTGTGCAATCAGCTTACCTTGACCGACGAGGCAGACATGGTCGGCAATGGCGAAAGACTCTTGCACATCGTGGGTAATCAACACGGAGGCACAGTTGAGCTGATCGGTTAAGTGGCGGATAAGCTGCGCAGTAATACCCATAGAGATAGGGTCTAAGCCAGCAAAAGGCTCGTCGTACAGGATAAGTTCGGGTTCAAGCACAATGGCGCGCGCCAAGGCAACTCGTCGGGCCATGCCACCGGAAATTTCAGCGATCGATAAGTGTGCGGCGGCGCGCAGACCAACGGCATCCAGCTTATCGAGCACGCGTTGAAAAATCTGCTGTTCTGACACTTCCGTGTGTTCGCGCAAGGGGAACGCCACATTTTCAAAAACATTGAGGTCAGTGAATAAAGCACCTTGCTGAAACAGCACACCCATACGCTTACGTACGGCGCGCAGCGCATGCTCGTTTAAATGGGCTAAATCTTGGCCAAAGGCACTGACTTGTCCGGCTTGTGCTCGAATTTGTCCTGTGGCGGCACGCAAAAGTGTTGTTTTTCCGGAACCTGAGCCGCCCATCATGGCAACAACTTGGCCCCGATAAACCTCTATATCGATCCCGGCAAGCACGGTAAAGTCGCCGTACCCTAAGGATGCGGCGGACAGTTTCAGTACAGGCTGGTCAATATTTGCGGCGCTCATAAGCAAAAAATTCAGTACACGTGACCCGCTATTGTAGCGTTTGCTGAACACTAGGCTCAAATATATACGATCAGCTAGTGACGACCTTGATTTAAGGGGGGGTAAATCATGATCGTCGAGTGAGGCAGGCTAGTCTGTTTCGCGACGTAGCCGGTGTAATGAGTTACTGGTAATGAGTGTGTAACGTATGCAAAGCGTGCTCAATACATTGTCGTACTTTGGGTGCTAGCTTGCTAGCCCTCTCTACATCATAGTGATAGGGGCGCGATTCGTCCATATAGCAAAGTTGCGCCAATTCAAGTTGAATGGCATGCACGTGTTGTTGGGGTTGCCCATAGTGGCGGGTGATATACCCTCCCTTGAAGCGGCCGTTAGCCACGGCGGTGTAATGACCTCCTGCGCTGGCTAGCTCGGCCAGCTCTTGCGCTAAACCAGGTAGGGCACTGCGATCGCTAGCGCTACCAAAATTAAAGTCATGTAGCCGGCCCTCGAATAAGCGGGGTAGATAAGCGCGTATGGAATGGGCCTCCCAGAGCAGCACATAGCCATGCTCTTGGCGTATTCGGGCTAGCTCGGCCACTAACGTTTGGTGATAGGGGTCCCAGTAGAGGGCGCGGCGCCGGTCACGCTCCTGCTCTGTGGGGCGTTGACCTTCGGCATAGAGCGCCTCATCAGCAAAAGTGTCTACGGGCAGTAGGCCTGTGGTGTTTTGCCCTGGATACAAGTTTTCGTCATTCGGAGGACGGTTTAAGTCGATGACGTAACGAGATAGACGAGGTTGCAAGATAGAGGCGCCCAATTCGCTGGCAAAGCTGTATAGCTGATCTAGATGCCAGTCGGTATCGTCTCGGTGCTGGGCTACCGGTGTCATCGTGGCCAGAATATCAGGTGGTATTTCTGTGCCCAAATGAGGAATGGAAATCAGTAAAGGGCTGGTGCCACGGCTTAAAACGGCATTACTAGGCATAAGTAACCTCAAGTAGTTTGCAAGAGTTCGTGTAAGGTGTGTTGATAACGCTGCCATGCTTGATCTTCTTGAGCGTGGCGTCCTTCTTGGATCACTGCTTGGCCGGCGACATACACATCGCGTATAGGTTGGCTACCGGCTCGCTCAGTAAAGACTAAAGCCGACAGCCAAGTTTCTGGTTTGTGTCCAGCCAAGATGGGATCGTGTAGATCAAGCACCATGAAATCGGCCTGTTGTCCGATTTGTAAACCGTGTACGGGTCTTGCGCTTGCTTGGGCGCCCCCTTTTATGGAAGCATCAAACAGATAGTCGGCGACGTGCGCTTGTGCGGGGTGGCACAGTACATTGCGCTGTCGATGCAACAATCGCTGTCCATATTCTAGTAAGCGTAATTCTGTACGCCAGTCAACGGCGATGTGACTGTCTGAGCCTACTCCGATCGCGCCTCCAGCCTCTAAGTACTGAGGGGCAGGAAAAAAACCATCGCCTAAATTTGCCTCGGTGCTAAGGCAAAGCCCCGCTACCGCTCCGCTAGCTGCCGCTTGCACCGTTTCTTGCTCGTCCATATGGGTAGCATGCACCAAGCACCAACGTCGGTCTACCGAGGCGTTGTCTAGGAGCCATTGCACGGGGCGTTGACCATGGTGGTTGAGGCTGGCCTGTACTTCGGCGATTTGCTCGGCGATGTGGATATGAATGGGGCTGTGGGGAAAGTGCTCATCCATTAATGTCAGCATGGTGCGCAGACTGTCGGGCGATACGGCTCGTAATGAGTGGGGGGCGACACCATAGCGACGGTGTGCTTGTTCGGGATACTGCTGACGTAAGGTGAGCAGTAGTTCTAATAATGCCTCGGGCTGGTTTAAGAAACGCGCCTGATCCTGACGCGGTGGTTGGGCCCCAAAATCACTGTATTGATACAACACGGGTAAAAAGCTCAGGCCTATGCCGGCGTCTTGACTGGCCTGTACGACGGCGGCAGCTAAGGTGTGCTGAGGGGTGTAAGCTTGGCCATCGGGCTGGTGGTGCACATAATGAAACTCACACACCGAGGTGTAGCCCGCTTTAAGCATCTGGATATAAAGCCAATGGGCAATGGCTTGTATATGTTCGGGCCGTAATTTGAGCGCAAAGCGGTACATCAGGTCGCGCCAACTCCAAAAGCTATCTTGCGCTTGGCCACGATACTCGGCCAAGCCGGACATGGCACTTTGGAAAGCATGGGAGTGTAAGTTGGGCATGCCGGGCAAAACGGCACCTGGCAACTGATGCAGGGAGCTACCCGGCACAGATTGGTAGTTGGCGTGAATGTCGGTGAGTCGGCCGTGCTCATCCCAACTAAGTAAAACATTTTTTTGCCATTGGCCTTCAATGCGTGCCCATGGCGCTAGGACGCTATGTGTCATCGTATCGCCTCGTGGGTAAAGCTAATTTTTCCGTGTCTTACAACTTGCGTGCAGCGCGGCAGCCCCATCCAATAAGCAAGCTCGGACAGGTCCTCAATGTCCCATACGGCAAAGTCTGCCTTGTGCCCTGGTGCTAGGCGCCCGCTAATTGAGGGATGGCCTAAAGCTTGTGCCGCGTGTCGCGTCACTCCTGCTAGGACTTCAGCAACCGAAAGACGAAATAGCGTGCAGCTCATGTTGAGCATAAGCAGTAAGGAGCTACAGGGCGAGGTGCCGGGGTTGCTGTCGGTAGACAGAGCAATGGGAACGTCGTAACGGCGCAAGAGCTCAATGGGAGGGAGTTGTGTTTCACGCAGAAAATAATAAGCGCCTGGCAATAGCACGGCGACGGTGCCACTGGCTTTCATTGCTTGCACACCAGCTTCATCTAGGTATTCTAGATGGTCGGCTGACAATGCGCGGTACTGGCAGGCTAACGTTGTACCGCCCATGTTTGAAAGCTGCTCGGCATGAATTTTGATCGCCACATTTAGATCTTGTGCTGCCTTAAAGACTCGTTCAGATTGCTCCAGACTAAAAGCAATGCGCTCGCAAAAGACATCCACGGCGTCCACCAAGCCTTCGGCGACCAGAGTGGGCAGCATAATCTCGCAAACATGGTCAATATAGTCGTCCGATCGTCCAGCATACTCAGGGGGTAAGGCATGGGCACCTAAAAATGTGGTGCGAACGGTGATAGGAAAGTGCTTGGCCAAGCGTCGGGCGACGCGTAGCATTTTGCGTTCGCTGTCTAAATCAAGCCCATAACCCGATTTGATTTCGATTGCCGTGACGCCCTCTGCCATTAAGGCGCGTAGCCGTCGGCTTGCTTGATGATAAAGCTGGTCTTCGGAAAGCTCGCGGGTGGCTTTTACGGTAGAGGCAATGCCACCGCCTTGGCGGGAAATTTCCTCGTACGAGGCTCCTTCCAAACGTAGCGCAAATTCGCGCGCTCGATTGCCGCCGTACACCAAATGTGTGTGGCAATCAATCAGGCCCGGCGTCACCCATTGACCTTGTAGGCTATGGCGTTGTGAAATGTGCGCGTACTGTGCTGGCAAGGCCTCTTGGGGGCCCAACCAGCGTATTTCTTCATCCTCTACCACGATGCAGGCTTGTCGAATGACCGTATCAGGATTTGCCTCGGGGGCCAGATGTAAGTCGGTCCACAAAGAAAGTGTCATAAGGTCGCCTTTTTAAGTAAGAGAGTGAATATGTGTGTAGACCAAGCAATTACCCGTTGATTGGGGCTGTACCTTTAGCACTTGCTGGTGTTCGTGTGGTTGTCTTATCCACAACGTGTCGCCTGCTTCAAGGCGATGGCTAGCATGTCCGAGTATGATCTCGTGCGCCCCCACGGCACAGTGCAACAACGTGTGCCCTGCCTCTAATAAGCCACTGTAAGGTTCAGTCCAAGCCTGAAGCGTACCTTGCGCCCGATCGCGCCTGACCATCAGGTTGAAGTCCGTGGTGGAGCCATGCGGCAAGGTTGCATAAATTGAGGCCTCGCCGGGAAAAGAATAAGGCTGATAGGGCAACAAGGTATGCTGTGTTGTGTCGCTGTGCAGCACCATGCTGGTGCCGCTGAGCAGCATGATATGTCTGTCTACATCAGGAAATTGGGAAAAATTACCCTCTTGTTCGACGGCGGCGATACTGACGCGCCAGTCGAAGTGTTGAACATCACTTTGCTCAGGGTAGATCATGATCTCCCTAGTGCTGCCTCCGCCGTTTTTCCAGGGGCTGCTATGCAGGCTCCGGCCAGGAATGAGCAGCAGGTGTTGGGTTGGCAATACCATATGCATCCTCGGTTTAGTTGTATATACAATTATGCGTGATTCCGCATGCTCCGACAATGTTTGAGGGGGCGGAAAGTCATGGGATCAGGGTAAATACGGGGCTGGCGAGCTGGTCGTTAGGTACTTGACGCTTGCGTAAGATCAATCTTGGTGGCAATGTAGTGTTTACGCTATATATAAAAAGTAAGCGGCGTGCATGCGCCCAGCCTATGAAGTCTATGGTTTTTGCTTCAGCAGGTGTAAGGCATCGGTATCAATATGTTCTTCTATCAGGATAATTCCTTATTATGGATTCCCTCTCTGTTCCCTTTTCCAGACGCGCTCAACAATTATCAGGCTCAGCCATTCGTGAAATCTTGAAAGTCACTGTGCGGCCTGAAATTATTTCTTTTGCAGGGGGCCTGCCCACTCCTGCAGGTTTCCCTGTGGCGGAAATTCAACAAGCGTTTGATAAAGTCTTTGCGGAACAGGGGCGTGTCGCGTTGCAGTACGGGCCAACTGAAGGTTATACCCCTTTGCGCCAGTGGGTTGCGGACGAACTTGGCAAAGATGGCGTGGCCATCTCCGCCGATGAAGTACTGATTGTGAATGGTTCTCAGCAGGCTTTGGATATGCTGGGCAAGCTGTTCATTGACGAGGGTAGCAAGGTGCTTGTTGAGTCCCCCAGCTACTTGGGTGCCTTACAGGCTTTTTCCGTGTACGAGCCCGAGTATGTTGCAGTGCCAACGGACGAGCATGGCTTACTGCCCGAAATGATTTCTGGTCCGCAAGCAGCCGGTGCACGCTTTATTTATGCTTTGCCAAACTTTCAAAACCCAACTGGCCTGACATTAAGTTTAGAGCGTCGCCAGGAATTGGTTGAGCGTTGTGCGGCCGCCGGTATACCCGTGGTAGAGGATGACCCCTACGGCGAATTACGTTATGCAGGCAAAGCATTACCTAGTTTATTGAAATTAGGCCGTGACGTAGGCGCCTCAGTGATTCGCTTGGGTACCTTCTCTAAAGTGTTGGCTCCTGGTTTGCGTTTGGGTTATATCGTGGCCGATCGTCGTGTGATTGATAAGCTGGTACAGATCAAGCAAGCGGCCGATCTGCATACCTCTACCTTGACACAAATGGCCGTATACGAGACCGTATCCACCGGCTTCTTGGATCAGCATTTGCCAACCGTACGTGATATTTATCAGCAACAGTGCCAGTACATGTTGGATGCTATGGACGAACACTTCCCAAGTACGGCGCAATGGACACGTCCCGAGGGGGGGATGTTTATTTGGGTAACTTTGCCTGCCCATATTGATGCCACAGAACTATTGCAAACCGCCATCGAGCACCATGTAGCCTTTGTGCCTGGTGCACCGTTCTTTGTGGAAGGAAGTGTCCAGAAAAACACGTTACGTCTGAGTTTTGCGACGGTTCCCGAAGCAAAAATTCGCGAAGGCATTGCCACTTTAGGTAAATTGCTGAAAGCAGTAAACTAGGGCTTCGTCACCCTTATCATGCCCTCCTCCGAGGGCATGAGTTTTTTTGCCGCTGTAGCTTATGAGTCAGCCTTCTGCCCTCCCAACTCCTGCTCAGGCACGCCCTGATCTATCCGATATGCGTCCTGATGATTGGGTCGCGCATTACTTACCCGCTGCTTGGGGGCCCTATGCTCGTTTGGCACGCCTAGACAGGCCCGTTGGCACTTGGCTTACCTTGTTGCCTACCTTAGCGGCATTGGTACAGGCTGCCGACGGCGTGCCTACGTTTTGGCGTTTGCTAATTTTCTCACTGGGCGCCTTGTTAATGCGCGGTGTGGGCTGCTGCTTTAACGATATCTTTGATCGAGACATCGATCATCAGGTCGAACGCACCCGCTTTCGCCCCTTAACCAGTGGCCAGTTGAGGCTGTCTCAGGCCTTGTGGTTTGTATTGGCGCAGTTGCTCGTATGTGCGGTATTGCTCATGGCGATTAATAGCTATAGTCGCTGGCTAGCCGTGGTGCTGCTGCCCATTGTGATTATTTACCCCCTATGTAAGCGCTTTACCTACTGGCCCCAAATTGTTTTAGGCATAGCATTTAATTGGGGCATGTTGATGGCGTGGTCCGATACTCGGGGCATTGTACCTATCGCTGCTGTGTTGATGTGGCTCGGGGCAGTGCTGTGGCAGGTTGGCTATGACTCTATCTACGCCTATATAGATCGCTCCGACGATGTGCGCTTAGGCTTACATTCTACTGCGCTTCGTTTTGGTCTAGACGGTAAGCGGTGGATTAGCGGTTTTTATATTGGCGCACTAGTGTGTTGGCTGGTGGGCGGTGTGTTAATGGGTATGGGCTGGGCGTATTATTTGTTGATGCTCATGATTGCCTTGCACTTTACCTGGCAGATGCTAGCCTTTGATGTGAATCAACCTGAAAAAGGGCTGCCCTTATTTCGTGCCAATATGTGGGTGGGCGCAATGCTAGTAATTGCTGCGTTAGTCGGCGTTCAATAGATTACCATTTGGTAATGTTCGGGTAATTACTGTTGAGCGATAAGCCAAACTTCCCTACCATGGCGCCTTTTCTCCCACAAAAAATAGTTGTGGGAAGCGGGATAAGCGAAGCCATTACGCCTTTTCCTTGTCATAAGGTTTTTTCACAGCGAGTTTGGCGTTATGCTTGCTAGGCATCATTTATGGCCTGAAATTTCCCGTAATAAACTCAAGTAGTCCGTAAAAAGGGTAGAAGCATGCCTAGTACTTTGGAGCTAACAGCGAGCATATTGTTTGCTGTGGCAATCATCCACACATTTTCCGTCCCGGTTTTTGCCCGTTTAGCGAACAAAAACGGCGCTCATGCTGGCCTTTGGCACCTTTTGTCTGAAGTTGAAGCCGTGTTTGGCGTTTGGGCATGTGTTCTGGTTGCCTATATTGCTGTGTTTTTAGATATTGGTCAGGCCATTGAGTATTTGGAAACCCGCAATTTTACTGAGCCTGCCTTTGTCTTCACGATTATGGTGGTGGCCGCGAGCCGGCCGATTATTGAACTCGTCAATCGTCTAGTGGCGGTGTTTGCTCGGGTGCTCCCCATGAGCAAAGAAGTATCCACCTACTTCGTCATTATGTGTATCGTGCCTTTAGCGGGCTCGTTTATTACAGAACCGGCAGCCATGACCCTAGCAGCTTTGCTGTTACGCAGATTGTATTTCCGTCATCCAGGACATGCAGGGTTCAAATACTTAACTATCGGTGTTTTGTTCGTCAATATTTCTATTGGTGGCGTCTTAACCGCTTACGCTGCTCCGCCTGTTCTAATGGTGGCCGGAACGTTTGGCTGGGATAGCGCCTACATGGCTACACACTTTGGTTGGCGTGCCGCCGTGGCAGTCTTTCTGAATGCCACCTTAGTAACGGTGTTGTGCCGTGGTGCATTGATTGAAATGGGGAGCATGGGCTCAGAGGACAGCGGGAGTAAAAATAAGCCTGTGCCTGCGATCGTAATTGCTATTCACGTAGCCTTCTTAGTCGCGGTAGTCTTAGGCGCACATCATCCCATTTTATTTTTGGCCTTGTTGATGCTGTTTATTGGTTATGCCCATGCCTATCAACAGTATCAAAACCCGTTGCTGATTCGTGAAGGGCTAATGGTGGGCTTCTTCTTGGCGGGCCTAGTAGTGTTGGGCGGTCTGCAAAAGTGGTGGTTGCAAGACCTGTTAGGAGGGCTGCAGCCGATAGTGTTGTTCTGGGGCTCTACTGCCTTAACTGCTTTAACTGACAATGCCGCTCTGACGTATTTGGGCTCCTTGGTTGAAGGCACCAGTGAAACTTGGCGTTATATGCTGGTGGCCGGTGCGGTTACCGGTGGTGGCTTGACGGTTATTGCTAATGCTCCTAACCCAGCAGGCTTCTCCATCCTGAAATCTAATTTTCCTGATGGTGCCATTTCCCCATTGAAATTATTGGCTTCTGCTGCGGTGCCTACCTTGATTGCCGCGGGAATGTTTTTATTACCTATCTAAGTCAGGTTGGCCTTTAGGCCAGCCTGACTTTTCTGCTACCTTGGGTGTTCTTTCGTAAATGGGATACCCATGCTTGCTGTATAGCGCTAAAATAAGCCGTTCCCGTATGGAGGCAAACTTGGGTAAGTTTGCTTTTCCGTGTATTCGTTTCGGCTTTTTTTAGGATTGAGTCGTGCCCATATACGCTTACAAGTGCAGTGCTTGCCAGCATGAAAAAGACGTGCTGCAAAAAATGTCAGATCCAATATTGGTTGATTGCCCCGCTTGTGGTCAGCCCACTTTTGTCAAACAAGTGACTGCGGCGGGTTTTCAGCTCAAGGGTAGTGGTTGGTATGTTACAGACTTCCGTGATAATGCCAAAAAACCGGCGGCCGACTCAAGTGCGGCCAGTAGCCCTGCTTCCACGACTAGCTCTTCATCCTAATTGGATATAGGCTTTATGCGTTTCTTTAAGCGCTACCTAATAACTGGCCTGCTGATCTGGGTGCCATTGGTTATTACACTTTGGGTGTTGGTATTGCTTATCGACACCTTGGGTGGAATCGTGCCCGAGTTTCTCAGTTCGCAGGCATTATTTGGTTTAAGCATCCCAGGCTTTCGTATCCTTTTGGTGCTAGTGGTATTATTAGCAACGGGCTTATTCACTGCCAATTTTATCGGACGTGCTTTTGTAGAGCGTTGGGAATCCCTGTTAGGGCGGATTCCCTTAGTGCGCTCTATTTACAATTCGGTAAAACAGGTTAGTGATACGGTGCTTGCCCCTGATGGACAAGCGTTTCGCGAGGCCGTGCTGGTGCAGTTTCCCCACCAAGGCTCATGGACAATTGCATTTTTGACAGGCGCGCCAAGCGGAGCGGTAGCGGATTTATTAGAAGGCGAGCATGTCAGTGTGTACGTGCCCACTACGCCTAACCCCACGTCTGGCTATTTTTTAATGATGCCGCGTGACCATGTGCGCAAGCTCGACATTACGGTCGATGCTGCGCTTAAATACATTGTTTCTATGGGAGTGGTTGCCCCGTCTGGGCGCGTTGATGCGCTTGCAGATGAGTCCTTGCCGCCACCTTCCATGCCTATTTGAATTTTATCTTTATATCGGAGTCATCCTAGATGCGTACGTGTTATACCGGCGAGGTTTCTAAAGCATACCTGGGCCAGACGGTCACTTTATTTGGCTGGGTACATCGTCGCCGCGATCACGGAGGCGTAATTTTTATTGATTTACGTGATCGCGCTGGTTTGGCGCAAGTGGTTGTAAATCCCGATAACGCTCAGGCTTTTGAGATTGCGGAGCGCATCCGTAACGAGTTTTGCTTGCGTATTACCGGCACAGTACATGCAAGGCCAGAGGGTACCGTTAATCCCGACTTGCAATCGGGCGAGATCGAAATCATTTGCGATGAAATCGAAATTTTAAATGCTTCGATGACTCCTCCCTTTCAGCTCGATGATGACAATCTGTCGGAAACCACACGTTTGACGCACCGAGTCCTAGATTTGCGCCGTCCGCAAATGCAGAACAACTTGATGCTGCGTTATCGCGTCGCGATGGAGTCACGCAAGTTTTTGGATGAGCTTGGCTTTATTGATATCGAAACACCGATGCTCACCAAAAGCACGCCTGAAGGTGCGCGCGATTACCTTGTGCCGTCGCGTGTGAATGCGGGCGAGTTTTTTGCCCTGCCTCAATCACCACAGCTATTTAAACAAATGTTGATGGTGTCTGGGTTTGACCGTTACTACCAGATCACTAAATGTTTTCGCGACGAAGATTTGCGTGCCGATAGGCAGCCTGAGTTTACGCAAATCGACTGCGAAACGTCTTTTCTCACCGAAGAGCAGATCCGTGATATTTTCGAGTCCATGCTGCGCCATATCTTTAAAACGGTGCAGCAGGTCGAGTTGCCTGATCCATTCCCCACCATGACCTGGCACGAAGCCATGCGTTGCTATGGGTCAGATAAGCCTGATTTACGCGTTAAGCTTGAGTTCACTGATGTGGCCGACTTAATGCAGGACGTTGACTTCAAGGTGTTTTCGGCTCCGGCTAACGATCCTGGCTCACGCGTGGTCGCATTGCGGGTACCAGGTGGCGGTAGCATGCCTCGCAGTGAAATTGATGCCTACACAAAATTTGTGGGTATTTATGGTGCTAAAGGCTTAGCCTACATTAAAGTCAATGACATCACCGCCATTCCTGAAGGATTGCAATCACCTATCGTGAAGAACATTCACACTGATGCTTTGCAAAAACTGCTCGAGCGTACCGGTGCTCAAAATGGTGATTTGATTTTCTTTGGCGCTGATAAAACCTCTGTGGTCAACGATGCGATAGGGGCGTTGCGCATCAAGATTGGTCATAGTGAATTCGGTCGCGAACAGGGCTTATTAGAAAAATCCTGGAAGCCATTGTGGGTGGTGGACTTCCCCATGTTTGAATACGACGCCGAAGAAGGTCGTTACACGGCTGCGCACCATCCTTTCACTAGTCCTAAAGATGGCCACGAGGAATACCTTGAGACCGATCCCAGTCAAGCCTTAGCGAAAGCCTATGATCTTGTGCTGAATGGCTGGGAAATAGGCGGCGGATCGGTGCGTATCCACCGTGCAGAGATTCAAAGTAAAGTATTTAATGCGTTGAAGATCGGTCCTGAAGAGGCTAACCTGAAATTTGGCTTCTTGTTAGATGCGCTCCAGTACGGTGCCCCGCCACACGGTGGATTGGCATTTGGCTTGGATCGCCTGGTTACCCTAATGGCAGGGGCCGACTCTATTCGTGATGTGATTGCTTTCCCTAAAACGCAGCGTGCACAGTGTCTGTTAACCCAGGCACCGTCCGAAGTAGATGAAAAGCAGTTACGTGAGCTGCATATACGTCTGCGAGCGGTAGAGCCTAAGTAAGTTGTTTATTCAGGAGGGCCGGTGTCGATTATCCGCGTAGTAAGTTACAACATACACAAAGGTAAGTCAGCAACGGGGGGACGTGACTCATTAGCTGACTTGCGTCTGGGCCTGTACGGACTGGCCCCGGACCTTCTGTTTTTACAAGAAGTGCAAGGTCGAAACGACTTGCGCGGTAACCTTGACGCGCAGCACGAGTCCCTAGCTGCTGCGCTATGCATGAATACGGCGTATGGTTGTAATGCAGTGCGACAACACACCGATCACGGGAATGCCTTGTTGTCGCGCTTCCCTATTCTGCAGTACGAAAATCAAGATATTTCCGATCACCGCCTTGAGCAGCGAGGGCTGTTGCATGCGGTGATTGATGTGGGCGGGCGACCTGTGCATTGTATCGTGGTGCATCTGGGCCTGTTTAAAAGCGGGCGCACGCGGCAAACGCAAGCACTACTAGATCGGATTAAACGCATTGTGCCCGATGATGAGCCCTTGCTTATTGCGGGTGACTTTAACGACTGGAACAACCGTTTGGCCCCTATTTTCGTTGAGCAATTGGGGCTGTACGAGGTGTTTTCTTTTTCCCCTCAGGGGCCAGATGACTCGCGGTTTCGCTTGCGGGCACCCTTAAATTGGCTCAAAGCGAGTCGCAGTGCAGGGTTACCCGGCGAGGCCGCTAGTGCCATTGAGCTGGGCGCTAATGGGGCGGCTCGTATGACGCCCCCGCCACGCACTTTTCCTTCGATTTTTCCATGGCTACGCTTAGATCGTGTTTACCAACGTGGCTTTGCTGTTCGTAATGCGAAGGTATTGCAAGGCAGCCCTTGGACGCAGTTGTCTGATCATTCACCTATACTGACCGAACTCGAACTTCCTTAATCCCGTCGGCTTATTTTCTAAGGCGGTATGCCTATGTCTAAGTTGCTCCGTCGTTTATCCTGGACCACAGGTAATCAGGTGGAGCTATTACACAATGGCGGTGAGTTCTTTCCGGCCTTGTGCTTAGCGATTGATCAAGCACAGGTCAGTGTTCATCTGGAAACGTATATTTTTAGGCTAGATCACGCCGGTCAGGCTGTGCTGGACAGCTTAAAACGCGCTTGCGCGCGCGGGGTACGGGTGCGTGTAGTGGTGGACGGCTTTGGCAGTGCTAAGGATTTAACGCGCTTAGCGGAGCAGTTTGCACGGATGAAGGCGCGTTTTCGTATTTACCGTCCTCCTCCTCGTGCGTGGCGCGATAGTTGGCTAAGCTTGCGCCGTTTACGTCGCCTGCATCGTAAAGTAGCGGTGATTGATGGGACGATTGGCTTTGTAGGGGGCATTAATATTCTGGATGACTTTCAGGATGTACCCAATGTTACTGGTCAAGCTAGCCCCCGGTTTGACTTTGCAGTACGCTGCACTGGGCCGGTTGTTGCTGGGCTAGAACGGGCCCAATATGCACTGTGGTTACGTATGTCGTGGCGTCGCCGTACCGATTGGGATACGTTCACCCAGCGGTTTCAGCTTTGGGCACAGCGCCGTCAGCAACGCCTGCGTATGCGTTATCAGTCGCAGGTCACAGCCGAAGGGCGTACGGCGCTGTTGCTACGCGACAATGTGCGCCATAGGCAGAGTATAGAGCGCGCGTATTTGCACCTGTTAGCGCAAGCCAGCGAAGAGGTCATTATTGCGAATGCCTATTTTTTTCCCGGTCGTCGCTTGCGTAAAGCACTTAAACAAGCGGCCCTACGTGGTGTGCGTGTACGTTTATTGCTGCAAGGGCATGCCGAATATTTTTGGCAGTATCGTGCTAGCTGTGCCTTGTACCAAGAGCTGTTAGATAATGGTTTAGAGCTTTATGAGTATCAGGCTAGCTACCTGCATGCTAAGGTGGCGGTAATAGATGGCTACGCCATGGTGGGCTCGTCCAACCTAGACCCTTTTAGCCTTTTACTTGCACGTGAAGCAAACTTGTTGCTGGCCGATACAGACTTCACGCGGCGATTACGAACCATTTTAGAGCATGAGCTAAGTACGCATGCCAGTCAGGTAGCGGCCGATGTTTGGTTGCGACGAGGCTGGCTTGGGCGTTGGGTAGATACCTGCGCATATGGCCTTCTGCGGCTTGGAGTGTTACTTACCGGTAAGTCGTCGCGTTACTGATGATGAGTGCATGTCGAGTAAATGTTTATACATATATGTAGATTTTTGCATATAGATTTAATTGCTCTAGGCTTATATCATCAGTATTTTTGCAGCAACACATACCAGGAGGAAATCATGAAAACACGCGCAGCAGTTGCCTGGAGGGCGGGTGAGCCGCTCACCATCGAGGACGTTGAACTGAGCGGCCCGAAGGCAGGTGAAGTGTTAGTGGAAATCAAAGCCACTGGTATTTGCCACACTGATCTCTACACTTTGTCAGGCGCTGATCCCGAAGGCCTGTTCCCGGCGATTTTAGGCCACGAGGGGGCGGGTGTCGTGCTGGAGACAGGGCCTGGTGTTAGCAGTCTGCGTCCCGGCGACCACGTGATTCCTTTATATACACCTGAGTGTCGTCAATGTAAGTCGTGTTTGTCGCGTAAGACGAACTTGTGTACAGCCATTCGAGCTACACAGGGCAAAGGTTTAATGCCCGATGGTACCTCGCGCTTTACCATTGGTGGAAAACCGGTGCATCACTACATGGGTACGTCCACCTTTGCCAATCACATTGTGGTGCCCGAAATAGCATTAGCAAAAATCCGTAACGATGCTCCGTTTGATAAGGTGTGCTATATCGGCTGCGGAGTGACCACAGGCTTGGGGGCCGTACTGTTTACTGCCAATGTTGAGGCCGGTGCGAACGTGGTGGTTTTTGGTTTGGGCGGTATTGGTTTGAACGTGATTCAAGGCGCCAAAATGGTGGGTGCGAATAAAATCATTGGGGTCGATTTGAATCCCGAACGTGAAGCCATGGCGCGTAAGTTTGGTATGACCGATTTTGTGAACCCCAACGAGGTGGAAAACGTCGTCGACCATATTATTCAGCTTACCGATGGCGGCGCTGACTATAGCTTTGAGTGCGTGGGTAATACCAAAGTGATGCGTCAGGCACTTGAGTGTTGTCACCGTGGCTGGGGGCAGTCCATCATTATTGGTGTTGCCGAAGCCGGGGCCGAGATTCAAACTCGTCCTTTCCAGTTGGTGACAGGCCGTGTCTGGAAAGGCTCCGCTTTTGGTGGCGCCCGTGGGCGTACCGATGTACCTAAAATTGTCGATTGGTACATGGAAGGTAAGATCAATATTGACGATTTGATTACTCATCATCTGCCCTTAGAACGTATTAACGAGGGCTTTGACCTGATGACCCGCGGTGAATCAATTCGTTCTGTGGTTGAATTTTAAGCACTGATTAGTAGGTAGACAGGCAGGCGCTGGGCGAGTGGGCGTCATCAACATCTGTCTCATAGTCCTAGCGCCTTTTCTGGGCGCTATTTACTCAACCCTGTGACAAGCTGGCCTAATCAGCAAGTCCTGTTTTGGAGTCATTATGAGTCACAGTCTTGAACTGTTAAGCGAACACCGTTGCTTTGATGGTTGGCAGCGTTTTTACAAGCATGAGTCGCAAGCCATAGGTTTACCTATGCGGTTTTCTGTTTATTTGCCACCGCAATTGCAGGCACAAGCAGAAAAAGATGCCACAAGTGGCGCCGCCTTAATGGGCCAGGGCAAAGTTCCTGTATTGTTCTTCTTGGCAGGGCTGACCTGCACAGAAGAAACGTTCATGATTAAAGCGGGTGCTCAACGTTATGCGGCTGAGCACGGCTTGATGTTAATCACTCCGGATACCAGCCCTCGCGGTGCGGGTGTAGAAGGTGAAACTGATCATTGGGACCTGGGTGTAGGAGCCGGCTTTTATTTGGATGCGACCCAACCTGGTTGGAATCAAAACTACCGCATGGAAAGCTATGTTACGCAAGAGCTTTTCGAGATTGCGACACAAGTGTTGCCCGGTGACAGTCAACGCATGGGCATTTTTGGTCACTCGATGGGAGGGCACGGTGCGCTGACATTGGCATTGCGTCACCCAGGAAAATATCAGTCGGTTTCCGCGTTTGCGCCTATTTGTGCACCGTTACAATGCCCTTGGGGTGAAAAAGCCTTTAGCACTTATTTGGGGGCAGACAAGGCGGTATGGGCGGAGCATGACGCCAGTGTCTTAATGAGCAAGGTGCGCAATCCTTATCCTGCTGGAATTCTGGTCGACCAAGGCTTGGCAGATAACTTTTTGCCCACCCAGTTATATCCCGAAGCCTTCGAGCAAGCGTGTCAGCAAGCGGGGCAGCCGTTAACGCTACGTCGTCATGAAGGATATGACCATGGGTACTACTTTATCGCCACCTTTATACAAGATCATATGGAATTTCATGCCCGTCATCTGAAGTAAATACTTCTTGGGTAGAATGCAAGTTCGTCCAGCTTAGGTTGGACGAACGTAAAAATGGGTTGAACTTTTTTACCGTGGCTGTATCTAAACACAGTATTAAAGATTAGCACTCATGCTCAACGAGTGCTAGAATCAAGAAGTTATCCTCTGTTCAATTGTCTAATTTCTTGTACCCAAGAGCCTTTGACAATATAAGGAATCGCCCATGACATATGACACGCAAGCTGTGGCCTTAGCGCCAAGTAATGATCTTGTCGCAGCCGTCGCCAACCCCGGCGCCTTGGGCACCATAGAAGCGTATATTAGCGCGGTGCAGCGTATGCCTATGCTGACAGCCGAGCAAGAAGCAGAATACGGACGTAACTTGCGCGATCACGATGATCTAGAAGCCGCCCGTAGTCTTATTATGTCGCATTTGCGCTTGGTGGTGTCTATTGCCCGCCAGTACCTAGGCTATGGCCTGCCGCATGCCGACCTGATACAAGAAGGTAATGTAGGCTTAATGAAAGCCGTTAAGCGTTTTGACCCAGATCGTGGTGTGCGTCTGGTTTCGTTCGCTGTGCACTGGATTAAAGCAGAAATCCATGAATATGTGGTGCGCAATTGGCGCATGGTTAAGGTGGCCACTACCAAAGCACAGCGTAAATTATTTTTTAACTTACGTCGCATGACTCCAGATGGTCAAACCCTAGACCCTGAACAAATCGACGATATTGCCCGTGAATTAAACGTACGTCCTCAAGATGTCACCGAAATGGAAGTGCGTATGTCAGGCCACGATATGGGCTTAGATGCTCCCGTCGAAGACGAAGATATCTACGCACCTATTTCTTATTTATCTGACGACGATCTAGAGCCCTCACGGGTCCTTGAACAACGTGACAACGATCACTTGCAAAGCAGTGGGCTGGAAAGCGCACTGGAAGCGCTTGATGAACGCTCGCAGCGGATTGTACGTGCCCGTTGGCTGCAAGACGATGGCACCGCCACCTTACATGACTTGGCGGGCGAGTTTGGTGTCTCGGCAGAACGGATACGCCAAATTGAAGCAGCGGCGTTTAAAAAGTTGCGTTTAGCGTTAGCCACTGCGGCGTAAGCGTGGCAAAAAACAGTTACACTTTAGCCGGGAGATCAGGCGAACTAAGTTGAAGCATTGAGGACTAACCCTTATACACATTGATTATTACGTTGATGTGTATCGTCCGCTTCTGCTTCTCCTCTTCCCCTCCCTTTTGAAGCGGATGTTTTCTAAGGCACCTGTTACTCAGGTGCCTCTTTTTTTATATATTTTGCATTTCCTTCCCTAGCTTGTCGTACGTACACGATAGAATACGACGGTATAGCGAAGGCCTCAGAGCTATTCTGAGTTCTATGTCGCTATCGTTAAGGGTTATGTCCCGCTACAGCCCATGGTAGAGCGTGGGAGGAAAAAAATGCAGATTGAGCAGTTTGTTTTTGGCGTCGCTGGTTTACTGGCACTGGTTGCTTTTATGCCGGTGTTAGCCGGCCGCTTGCGGTTACCGTACTCTGTATTACTGGCAATTATCGGTTTTGCTCTTGGGGTGACGTTGCACCTGCACCAATGGGCACCCAAAGTGCTGGGCGACTTTCTGAATACTCTCCAGGCTTTTCAGATTTCCTCCGAAACCTTTCTTTATCTGTTCTTGCCCATCTTATTGTTTGAGACGTCGCTGTCTATGAATTTACGGCGTTTACTGGACGATGTAGGCGCTATTTTAATGATGGCAGTCGTGGCAGTAGTGGTCTGTACGTTTGCCGTGGGTTTTGCCCTGAACGAAGCCTCGCATTATGGTCTGTTGGTATGTTTGCTGTTAGGCGCCATCGTTGCCACCACTGATCCCATCGCTGTTGTAGGGGTTTTTCGCGAGGTGGGCGCGCCCAAGCGTTTATCTACCTTAGTAGAAGGTGAGGCGCTCTTTAACGACGCGGCTTCAATCGCACTGTATACCGTTCTACTAGCGGTGCTCACGCAAGGTGGCCATTTATCCGGATCTTTGGTTTTACAAACATTTTTAGTGAGTTTCCTTGGTGGAGGCTTGGCAGGTTATTTCTTTGGGGTGCTAGCCAATCAGTTATTTATTGTTTTGCGGGGCTGGCCCGCTGCAGAGGTAACATTAACGATTGCACTGGCCTATCTTTCTTATTTTGTGTCTGAGCATTATCTACAGGTGTCGGGCGTCGTGGCTACCGTTATTGCTGGCTTGGTAGTGGGCTCTAACGGGCGCACGCGGATGTCGCCGGTAACCTTTGAGCTGCTACGTAGTTCTTGGACGCAGATGGGTTTTTTAGCCAATTCGCTCATTTTCCTTTTTGCCGCCATGCTGATTCCTCGACTGATGGCTGACATCAGTTGGAAACAGGTGTTTTTAATTGTTTTGTTGTTTGCGGTCACCTTGTTAGCTCGTGCAGTGATGGTTTTTGGCGTCTTACCTTTGCTGGGCCGTACGCGTTTCGGTAATAAAGTCAGTGCTCCGTATTGCACGGTGATCTTGTGGGGTGGTTTGCGCGGTGCAGTCTCGCTTGCCTTGGCGTTGGCGGTGACAGAACAGCAGGCTTTACCGTATGAGATGCGGCAGTTTATCGGGGTGGCGGCGACAGGCTTTGTATTGATGACATTATTCATCAATGGTATGACGCTGCGACCGCTTATCCGAGCATTGAAGCTCGACCGCCTAAGTCCTGTGGAAAGCAGCATACGTGATCAAGCGGTGGTGTTGGCCCTCGATGACTTACAAGAACGTATCCAAGGCTTTGCTCACAGCGAAAATATCCCCGATTCAATTACTAAACGTGTCAGTAACGTATTTGATTCGGCTCGTTCAAGCGTGGCCCTGCCGCATATACAGGCTCTTACCCTAGAGCAAAAAATCAATATTGGTATGGGAATGTTGATCTCCCATGAAATTGAGAAATATTATGAGCAGTTAAGCGCGCAAGTAGTTGATTGGAAAAGTGCAGAAACTTTGCTGGCCCGCGCCGAAAGCCTAGCAGATGCCGTTCGGGGTGGCGGTATAGCTGGCTACGAGGCCGCCATAGCGCGAGATATGCGTTATAGCTATCGCTTCAGAGTAGCATTGCGTTTGCATTACTTGTTTGGTTTTCAGGCTTGGTTGGCTTTTGAACTTGGCCAGCGTTTCAGTAATTTAATGGTCAAGTCGGTGATTACTCGTCGTTTGACGGCATTCATCCATACGGAACTTAAGCCTTTACTCGGCGACGAGGCATCAGATCGCATACTTGAAATACATAATTTGCGGGTTAAACAGTTGGAAGTGTCGTTGCACGCCTTGAGCCTGCAATACCCTGCTTTTTCGCATTGGCTACAAGAACGTTATTTGGCGCGTATTGTGGCAGCCCAAGAGCGCAGCCGCTATCGCAGCATGTTGTCGCAAGCCTTAATCAGCAGCGAACTGTACGTAGAGTTGGTACGAGAATGCGATGCGCGGTGGTCATACGTGAGCAAACGCCCCGACGTGGACTTCATTATGAGCGCTGCAGACCTCATTCAGCGGGTACCCATGTTGCAAGGCGTAAAGCCAGAAACGCTTAAACATTTGCTCAAAAAAATGAGGCCGCGTCTAACGTTACCGGGGCAGCAAGTGCATTTGCGCCAGGGCAGTACGCACAATATGTATTTTATTGCCTCGGGGGCTTTATCAGTGGATTTGCCTGATGGTACTCAGATAGAGCTTGGAACGGGTAATACAGTGGGTGAGCTCACGATGCTGTCGGGGGTAGACCTTGAAGGAACCGTGCGCTCGCTCAGCTATAGCCGTTTATTGATGCTGCACGGCAAGGATTTTGAGTCCCTAATGGAGCAGGATCCGTTGTTGAAAGAGAAAATGCAGGCAGTCGCTGCGCAACGCAAGCGAGCTTATGAGGTCTGGCGCGAGTATCAACAAGGCAAGTTTGAGCCTACTACTGACAAGCCTGTGTTTCAAGTGGCAACGGCTCTTAGTGCTGCATCGGAGTTTGTGGGGCCTATGTCGCCCACCGATCCAGTATTGCCACGCAGTACGGATATGCCGCACTAAGTACAAGCCTCTGTAAGCTGGTGATGCTATGGGTTAGGGAGCACTAGACGTATATCATGGGCGAGTTCTTCAGGGGTGGCGTCACCTCGTAGTAGCGAGCGTGCTTCCCCTTGTGGATCGATGATGTAAAACGAGGAAGAGTGATCCATGGTGTATTGCCCCGGTTTTGCTCCAGGGGCACGTGCATAAAAAGCTTTAAAGGATTTAGCGGTTTTGGCTAACTGTGCTTCCGAACCCGTCAGCCCATCGAAGTCGTCGTGAAAAATTTGTACGTAGTCTTTCAAGACATTTGGTGTGTCACGTGCGGGGTCCACAGTAATCATCAGAACCTGTGTTTTACTGGCATCAGGGCCCAGTAAATCGATAGCTTGTGCGAGTTGCGTCATGGCAGTCGGGCAAATATCTGGGCATTGTGTAAAACCGAAAAATCCCACCACTACTTTACCTTTGTAGTCTTTCAGACTGCGTGGCTGACCTGCTGTGTCCACCATGTCGAGATCCTTGCCTAAATGCGAGCCAGTGATATCGCTACCCTTAAAAGGCAGGGTGGGTTGATCTGGGCTACAAGCGTTCAGACTGAGGGTAAGCACCGCTACGCCACTTAAAGCGAGGCAGCGTTTGATTAAGGTGGCAGCAGGTTTAAACATGATGGGTTACTAGTCACAAGAGAGGATTCAGCCAATGGTCTAACAGCAACGCTCCAAATAGCAGCGCTAAATAGACAATTGAATATCGAAATAGTTTACGCGCTAAGGTATCTGAATAGTCTTTATACAATTGGTGGGCAAGAAAGATAAAGCGTAGGCCTAGCGCTAATGCGGCACTCAGATACAGCAGGCCATTCATGAGTATGATATAGGGCAGCACGCTAGCAGCAAGTAAAACGTAGCTATACAGCACAATATGTAGACAAGTGAAGTGTTGCCCATGCGTTAACGGCAGCATAGGTAGACCGGCTTCTTTATAGTCATGACGGCGATATAAGGCCAAGGACCAAAAGTGCGGTGGCGTCCAAATAAAAATAATCAGCACCAGTAACCAAGCTTGGGCTGGGACTTGGTTAGCAATGGCGGCCCAACCTAGTGCGGGGGGCATGGCGCCAGCAAGCCCTCCAATTACTATGTTTTGCGGTGTCAGGGGTTTAAGTATGACGGTATACACCACGGCGTAACCGATAAAAGTGGCTAGAGTCAGCCACATGGTTAATGGGTTAACGCCATAACGGAGTATCAGTATGCCTGCACTGCCTAACAGCATGGAAAATACTAATGCTTGGTTTGAGCTAATTGTTCCGCTGGCCGTACCGCGCCTAGCCGTACGCAGCATACGTGCATCAAGCTCTCGCTCAATTAAACAGTTCAACGCGAAAGCGGCGGCGGCAAGCATCCATATGCCAACCGTGGCTGCCAGTACTGTTCCCGGGTCGGGCAAGCCTGGGCTGGCCAAGAACATACCAATAACGGCACAGAATACGGCCAGTTGGGTAACTTTAGGTTTGGTCAGTGCCAGGTATTGGCGCAGAGTGGAGTGAGGGGTGAGAGACTGACTCATCATAGCGCTTTCCTTGCAAAAATAAGGGGGGGTACGAGAGACGAATTAAGATCGTCACGCAGCTTAATACCAAGGCTGCGGCCCCCCCGTTGTGTAAAACGGCGATGAATAAAGGCCAACGAAAAAAAATGGTGCTCAGTCCAGTAATGAGTTGGGCGCACAGCAACCCCAACACCAAGGCTGCGTAGCGACGCAGAGCGGGGTCAGGTAGCAGTCGGTAGGCACTCACTCCCAATAGCAAAAACACGAGCCATGCGGTATTTCGGTGTACCCAGTGAATGGCAGTTAGAGCGTTTTGGGGTAGAGGCTCCCCTGAGGCTTGTAGGCCCAGAGGGCGCAAGAAGGTATACCCTTGTTGGAAGTCCATCTCGGGTATCCATTTGCCATGGCAGGTGGGAAAGTCCAAGCACGCTAACGCTGCATAGTTGCTGCTCACCCACCCACCTAGAGCGATCTGTATGATCAGCAAGCCAAGAGCGACAATAAGCCACGGACGCATTGCTTTGGAGGCGGCTGTGGGTGTTGGGTATGGGCTGGCCCGCGTGGCTAAACAAGTCATTAGTGCCAGCACGCTTATGCCTCCTAACAGATGAGTGGTGACAACGATAGGCATAAGCTTGTGGGTGACGGTCCAAGCGCCTAAAGCTCCTTGCAGACAAACAGTAAACAGTGTGAGAGTTGCCAGTGTGGCGGATTGCCGCAACGCTTTTTTGTGGCGCCATGCCATCCAGGCGATAGCGATAATCAGTAGGCCGAGACTAGCGCCGACGTAGCGGTGCACCATTTCTATCCAGGCCTTAACCCAGCTTACGGGACCATATGGCATCTCAAGGTAGGCGTTGTGTATGGCTTGGCTAGCGCCAAACGGGCTGATGCTGCCATAGCAGCCGGGCCAATCGGGGCAGCCTAAGCCCGAGTCACTCAGACGTACGAAGGCGCCAAACATAATGAGGTCTAGCGTTAAAAACCACGTTAGATACACAAGCGTGCGATAACGCCGTTCAATAGCACCCATGAAAACTATCCTATCCGTGAGTATTGCAACAGTTTGCTAAGATCTTTGCGAACTCGTAAGGGGTCGGCATCAGGAGGAAACATCAGCATTAGATTGCCGTTGGGATCAATCACCCACATACCCGCATGTAAGTCAGATACGTTGTGATCGTGGTGGAGGGGCAGGGGCAAGAAGTGCTGGAGTTGCTCAGTGGAGGCTCGTAGCATGTGTGTGCCCTGATAGGCCTGCTGAATACGTGCACTAGGGGTGATCTGATCGGTAATTAACCAGACGCGCGCTACGCGGCCTACGTTTTTACCTTGGCTGGCGTGTGAGTTACGTAAGATAAATAATTTGCGTACGCAGCTCTCGGGGCAGGCGCCTGAGTCTACGTTCAGCAAGACCCATTGCCCGCGTAGGCTTTGTAGGTCGAAGTTGTCACCTTGTAGGGTATGCAGGGTTAAGTCGGCCGCGCTCGGAACGGGCCGCTGCGGTTCAATCAAATGGCCATAATTACTTTGTCCAGGGGGGCGCAGGCCTAAAGCCGGTAAGTAGTAGGCGGCTAATGCAAACAGAAGAGGGGCTAGGCAAATGGCCATAATGCTATAAATAGGCCATAAACTGCGGCGCATAGTGGGGCTATGACTGGCCATGCGAATGATCCTTATAGGCAATAGAGGAAGGGTGGACATAGCTAGATGCTCGACGTATTTGTCGTAGGCGGTAGAGCAATCTGAAGCAGGCGAGTACAACAATTAATGCGAAACCAAACCATTGCAGCGCGTAACCGCGGTTTTGGTGATAGTTCAGGTTGGGGGTGGGCCAGTCTTGTAGTAAGGGGGGTGCGGGATTGAGTTGTGCTAGTACTGATGTATGAAATAGCAATCCACTGGCTTGCTCCATGTCTGCTACATCCAGGTTTTGTACCACCGGGGGCATGGCGTTAGTATCTGGTAATTGGGCTGGTAAACCATGACGTGCCTGTTTGGTACCGGGCAGTTCATATAACCGTGGCACATGCGTCCACATTTCTGCATCCAGCGAGACGGTGCCTTCTGCGGCAGGGGGTACTTTAATGGCTTGCTCGGTAGACCGTGGTAGCCAGCCTCGCAAGACCAATGCGGCACGCTTTGTATCAACTGGAGTATTTAGTAATAAAGGTGTCGCTACCCAGTAACCAGGACGACCTTGATAATTGCGGTTTTCTACGAGTACAGTTAAGTCATTACGCCACACACCCCGGAGCTGCACAGGTTGCCATGGTTGAGCCTTCTCCCAATCGTGTTGATGTTCAAGTAGCAACGGAGCCTGATGACGACCGGTAGTCATCGCGCTGGCCAACTGCTCGCGCTCTGCTCCACGCTGAATTTGCCATAAACCTAAAGTAATGAACAGCCCTGCGAGAAGCACCAAGGCAAGGATGCTTAAGCGGTAGATAGTTAAACTGCGGTGTGGTGTTGGCTGTCCCATTCCTACTCCCTGCGAGGTATTACGATGCAATGGTCAGTGTTATTCGTCTTCTTGGGTATAGTGCTTGCTTTAGGGGTGGCTTTGTTTTTTCTCCTTAAAGACCAGAGTGGCGGTGCGCGTATGGCTTATGCGTTGGCAGTGCGCGTTGGGTTATCGATTGCCCTCTTTTTGTTGGTATTGCTAGCGCATTTTGCAGGTTACTTACCGGGTACGGGGGTAGCCTGGTATTAACATAGCGGCTAAAACCAGTACACATACAAATACAATCCTAGCCAGACCACATCGACAAAGTGCCAATACCAAGCAGCGCCTTCGAAACCAAAATGATGCTTGGCCGTAAAGTGCCCGCGCAGTAAGCGGATCAGTATCACGGTTAGCATGGTGGCGCCAATGATGACGTGTAAGCCATGAAATCCAGTGAGCATGTAAAACAACGACCCATAAGCACCTGAGGTGAATTTCAAATTCAACTCGGTATAGGCATGATGGTATTCATAGGCTTGGCAAGCAACAAACACGAACCCTAAGCTGACGGTGATAGCCAGCCAGACGATGGCGGCTACGCGCTTACTTGCTCGTATGGCGTAGTGTGCCAAGGTTAGCGTTACCCCAGAACTTAGCAGTAGAGCGGTGTTAATGGTTGGTAGCCATAGAGGGCCTACGACTTCGAAGGGGGCGATGGCATTACCCGGCCCCTGATTAGGCCATATGCCATGAAAATCGGGCCAAAGTAAAAGCCGATGTTCCAAATTGCCCAAGGTGGGGGTGGCAATTTCACGCGTGTACCAAAGAGCACCGAAAAAAGCCGAAAAAAACATGATCTCGGAAAAAATGAACCACGCCATGCTCCAGCGATAGGCGGAGTCTACTCGCTGGCCATACAAGCCTGATTCAGACTCCTGTATGGCGTCGCCGAACCAGAGGTACAGCACCACGAAAAGACCAAATAAACCCACCAAAAATAAGTAAAAGCCAGGCAGGTAATCATTGATCCACAACGCCGCCCCCAACAAAATTAAGGCGAGTGCAAGGCTAGCTCGTACAGGGTGGGCAGATAAGCCAGGCACGTAATAGTAGGGGGCTTGGCGAACATCAACTCGGGGCTCGACACTCATGTTGTGCTCCTTCGCTGCGTCAGACGCAAGCAGTGGACTTAGGTATAAAAGTGACTCAAATAGCGAGCTATGGCAATTAGCACGACGATAAATAACAAGGCAGCAAGCAAGGCCGACACGATTAAAACGACGGGATTAACACGGCTTATGTCGTCTTGATGGCCTTGTCCACGACGCAATCCCAAGGCTCCCCAAGCAATCGCTTTTAGGGTCTGCCATAAGCTCAGTTTGCGGCGTGCAATCTTACGAAAGTCTTTATCCATATCACGCTCGCAGTAGGTAGGCACCGCGGAAAAGCGCCCACCCTGAAATGGCGCATACCAGTAGCACCAAAATAAAGGCCAAGCGGCGATTGCGGCGGCGTTGCTCAGGCGTCATGTTGGGGCTCCTTAAGGAATAACGGGAGGGGTCTCAAAGGTATGATGAGGTGCGGGTGAAGGCACCGTCCACTCGAGCCCTTCGGCTCCATCCCACGGTTTGGCAGGGGCGATAGCCCCTTTTCCCCGTGCAGCTTGAACGACGATATACAATAAGATCAACTGACTAAAACCAAACCAAAATGCGCCAATGGTGGCAATTTTATGGAAGTCAGTGAATTGAGCCGCATAGTCGGCATAACGCCGCGGCATGCCTGCTAAGCCTAAAAAATGCATGGGAAAGAACGTGATATTGAAAGAAATCATCGTGAACCAGAAATGGATCTTTCCCAGTCGCTCGTTATACATGCGCCCTGTCCACTTAGGTAGCCAATAATAGGCTCCACCGAACAGGGCAAATAGTGAGCCGGCCACTAGCACATAATGGAAATGCGCCACCACGTAATAGGTATCGTGAACCGCTATATCGATGGGAGCTACCGCTAGGATAAGGCCCGTGAACCCCCCGACAGTAAATACAAAGATAAAGCCAATCGCAAAGAGCATGGGCGTTTCAAAACTGAGTGAACCACGCCACATAGTGGCTACCCAGTTAAAAATCTTAACGCCAGTGGGGATGGCAATAAGCATGGTGGAGTACATGAAATAGAGTTGCCCAGTGACGGGCAAACCGGTTGCAAACATATGGTGTGCCCAGACCAGAAAAGAGAGCACCGCAATGGCGGCCGTAGCGTAAATCATGGACGCATAGCCAAACAAAGGCTTGCGTGAAAAGGCCGGCACTATCGCAGAAACAATTCCAAAAGCCGGCAATATCATGATGTAGACTTCAGGGTGGCCGAAGAACCAAAAAATATGCTGGTACAGCACAGGGTCACCCCCGCCGGCTGCGTTGAAGAAATGGGTGCCAAAATGCCTATCGGTAAGGAGCATGGTGACGGCTGCAGCCAAAACAGGCATCACGGCAATAAGTAGATAGGCAGTGATCAGCCACGTCCAGCAAAACAGTGGCATTTTCATCATGCTCATGCCCGGGGCACGCATATTTAATACGGTCACGATGATATTAATAGCCCCCATAATCGAAGAGGCCCCTAGCAGGTGGACAGCAAAGATAGTGAAATCCATGCCGGGCCCCATCTGCAGGGAAAGCGGGGCATACATCGTCCAGCCCGTGGCGGGGGCACCACCAGGAACAAAAAACGATAAGGTGAATAAAAGCCCGCCAACTGGTAAGAGCCAGAAGCTAAAGTTATTCATGCGGGCAAAGGCCATATCCGATGCCCCAATTTGCAGTGGAATCATCCAATTGGCAAAGCCTACAAAGGCCGGCATGATAGCGCCAAAAATCATGATTAAGCCATGCATAGTGGTGAACTGATTAAACAGCTCTGGACGGAAAAATTGCAGGCCAGGGGAAAAGAGTTCCGTGCGAACCAATAGAGCTAACACCCCTCCTTCGAGTAGCATCGCGAAGGAGAAAATTAAATACATGGTTCCGATGTCTTTATGATTCGTGGCAAATAACCACCTTCGCCATCCATGTGGCATCGCGTGCTCGTCTTGGACGGGCTGCCGAGGGTCTGCGGTAAGGCTGCTCATGTTGTCTCCTTCCTGCCAGTGTGCGGTTCTCTCGTAGGGTAGCTAGGGTGATGCTTAGCGTTGAGCGCTGACATCCTTAGGCAAGACCACGGGGTCAGGCCCTTTGCCAGCATTACTCCATGCATTGCGGGTGTAGGTAATGACAGCAGCGATTTCCACCTCGCTGAGTCGGTCTCGAAAAGCGGCCATAGCGGTGCCGGGATGTCCATTGAGCACAGTAAGGATCTGTTCTTTCATGGGGGCTAATACATATTGTTCATTGCCATCAAGGGCAGGGAACGTATTGGCCACGCCTTCGCCTTGGGCTTGATGACACGAAGCACAGTTGGCCTGGAAAACTTGTTTACCCTTATCGATCAGTTCTTCTTTGGACCATTCTTTATCGGGATCGTCAGCGGCGGCTTGTAGTGCGACCTGTTGTTGGGCGACCCAAGCGTCATAATCAGTCTGCTCTACTACCTTGACCACGATGGGCATGAAAGCATGATCACGCCCACACAGTTCGGCACATTGTCCGCGGTACGTGCCTACTTTGTTTGCACGAAACCAGCTATCTCTTAAAAACCCCGGAATGGCATCTTGCTTGACACCCAAATCTGGCACCATCCACGAGTGAATCACATCCGCAGCAGTGACGATCACGCGTATTTTTTTATCCACAGGGACTACCAGAGGGTTGTCTACCTCCATTAAGTAGGTGTTGCTGCGCGGTTCTCGTCCTTCTATCTGCGCTCTTGGCGTAGACAAGGTAGATAGAAACTGAACTCCAGTCGCGGGCCCATCCAGATACTCATAGCCCCACTTCCATTGGTAGCCGGTGGCTTTAACGGTAAGGTCAGCACTGCTGGTGTCTTTCATCGCCACGACGGTTCGGGTAGCGGGTAAGGCCATGCCAATAACGATAAGAAAGGGAATTACCGTCCAGGCAACTTCTACACCGATATGCTCATGAAACGTCGCTGGCACCGCCCCTTTGGACTTACGATGTCGGACAATGGCGTAAAACATCACCCCAAATACACCAAGAAAGATAATGGCGCAGATGATCAGCATCATCCAATGCAGCCACGCAATATCAGCGGAAATCGGCGTCACCCCTTGGGGAAGGTTGAGCTGATTGACTTTAGGCCCACCGGGCATGTCGCTTACCTGAGCGTGTGTTAGGCGCGTGGTCAGACATAGGGCGCTAATTAAATAGGGTTTCCACTTCTTCATGTTGTCCCTCATTGTCGCGTTGCAAAGCCGGACAGTTCCGGTGACTTCGACTACGTAGAAAACAAACTCGAAACGAAACAGCGTTAATATTTATATTTATGCCATGTCAATAACATGGGTGCAGGCTGTGATGCAGATAATTTCTATTTTTATTCTTATAACGCAAATTCTAGCGCCGACTCACCCTCTGAAACAAGAGCAGAATATTTCTTTTGATAACAAACTTCGACTAAACAGCAATAATTCCGTAAGTGCTCTGCCTTCATTTACAATTAGCTCCTATGAAGCCAATTAACCCCTCCTCCCTCAAAAAGGCCATCGAGCAGCGCATTGCGTTGCTGACGCCGCAAACCCAGCAATTACCGCCGCTGGGCTCCCGTCCCGTTACTGTTGCTGGACGTGTGTCTGGTTGGGTAGGTGCCCGACCGGCTCAGCATATTGCCATGCTTGACGGTGTGGCTCTCGACGAAGAAGTGTTACGTATTGACGCATGTGCGAGTCAACATTTGTCCTTAAATCAGGTGTTAGAGCAAATTGCTCATCGTCTTGATCAAGGGGGGTTTGTGCGCAGTTGGCGGGGCGAGTTATTAGAAGTGATTGGCGAAGGCCGCACCTTAGGAGCCATTGAGCGCGGGGCGATGCGTACGCTTGGATTCTTGACCCAAGCCGTGCATGTTAATGGCTGGTCTAGCGACGGACGCATTTGGGCGGCTAAGCGAGCCGCAAGCAAGTCCTCTGATCCTAATATGTGGGACACCTTGGTGGGTGGCTTAGCAGTGGCCAATGAGTCGTTAGACCGCTCCCTGCTACGTGAAAGCTATGAAGAGGCGGGCTTAGAAGAAAGTATGCTTGTGGCGCGTGAGCCTATGCGTATGGTGGTGCGTATGCATAAACGTTTGCCTGAAGGTTATCAGGTAGAAAATGCCTTAGTGAGTGATTGCGTCCTACCAGACGGGGTCGTACCACGTAATATGGATGGTGAAGTCAGCGAGTTCCGTCTGCTTGATATGGACGAGTGGTGGGCCATGATAGAGGCAGAGCAGTTCACCTTAGAAGCACAGTTAGTCATGCTAGATAGCGTTGCACGACGCTTGAATCAATCCTAAGTTGTTTATCCAAGCAGCGCCTAGGCAAGTGCCTCAGCGTTTATTATCTGCTTTAAGGAGTGCAGTCATGAATACCAATCCATTCAATTTGCCCAACTTTGCCGCTTTAGGCGATCCCAACGAGAATCCATTGCTGCGTAGCATGGACATGATGTCGCAGGCCTGGAGAAACATGGCCACAGGAGGCTCAGCGGATATGGGGGCGGCGGTGATGGGGCAGCTTGATCCTGATGAGCTTGACCGCCGTATACGTGATATGCGAGCAGTGGAAAGTTGGCTGCAACTGAACCTGTCTATGTTAAGCGCTACTATTCAAGGCCTTGAAATCCAGCGCTCTACACTCAATACCTTGCACGAATTAGTACGCTCCACAGGACAAAAAAATCCTTTTGAAGGTTTCTTAGCAGCTCAGCCAACCAAATCCACTGCAGACGCCTCCGAGACAAGCTCAGCAGCTTCTGCCTCCGCGCCCACTGTCAGCGATAGTGGCACTACACATGATGCCAGTGCAGCCATGGCAGAAGAATCCGCCAAGGCTTTAGCGGAAGCCGGTGCGGCGGCCAAAGGTTGGTGGAATATGTTGCAGCAGCAGTTTGAGTCCTTAACCGCTGCGTCGTTAAAGCAAGCCGAAGCTCTGCGTCCTGCGGCACCCCAAGCAGTTAGCCCTGATACGACGCTAGGTGCGCGTCAGTCCCCGTTTTCTGGGACGGCAGCCACGTCCGCTGCAACTGCTCCGGTTAAGGCTTCTACCCCTAGCCCTCGTAAAGGGGTTAGCAAAACAGCTAAAACAGCCGCCAAGAAAGCGGCTAAAACCGCACCCGCTAGGAAAACGGCAGCAAAATCTGTGGCGCCTGCACGCCCGTCCGGTACGACTAAATAAGCCACACTAATTTTTACCTTGATAGGTTGTTTCACATGTTGAATATCGTCATTTTGGCCGCAGGCATGGGTAAGCGCATGCAGTCAGACCTACCAAAAGTACTGCATCCCATCGCTGGCAAGCCTATGCTTGAGCATGTATTAGGTACAGCCCAAGCGTTGTCGCCTCAGCAAGTGGTAGTGGTAGTGGGCCACGGTGCAGAGCAGGTGCAAACCCGTTATCCGGCACAAGCTGGGCTAGTGTTTGCACTGCAGAGCCCACAGCATGGTACCGGCCATGCGGTGCAACAAGCGGTGCCGGCCCTACTAGACGACGGCAGCGCGCAAGACGCCACTCTGGTGTTGTATGGCGACGTTCCTATGGTGCAAGCAGCCACCCTTGAACGCTTGCTGCAGGCCCGTGGTAACGGGGTAGCAGTGCTGACCGAATTCCTTGGCGACCCTACCGGCTACGGCCGCATTGTGCGTGGCGATGATGGCACAGTGCAACGCATCGTAGAACACAAAGATGCCAGCGAGACAGAGCGCGCTATTAACGAGGTCAATACCGGTATTCTGGTGGCGCCCACCGCTAAGCTGAAAGACTGGCTTAACCGTATTGATAACAATAATGCACAAGGTGAATATTATCTTACCGATATCATTGCTTTGGCAGTGGCTGATGGTGTGCCGGTGCAGGCAGCCCAAGCGCACGCGGCGTGGGAAACTTTGGGGGTGAATAGCCGTATCCAGCAGGCCCAGCTAGAGCGTTTATGGCAAGCGGAACTAGCCCGTCGTCAACTCGAGCAAGGCGTCACTTTAGCCGACCCTAGCCGTTTTGATCAGCGTGGCGATTTGCAATGTGGACGTGACGTATACATTGACGTGGGGTGCATATTTGAAGGCACGGTCGTATTAGGGGATGGCGTGCATGTGGGGCCGCACAGCGTTTTAAAAGATGTCGTCGTAGAGGACGGAGTGCGTATTGAAGCCTACTGTCACCTGCAACAAGCTCAGATAGGTGTAGAGGCAAAAGTGGGCCCTTATGCGCGTCTACGTCCAGGTACTCAACTAGGTGCCCAAGCGCATGTCGGAAACTTTGTCGAAATAAAAAATGCGATTTTTGGCACTGGCTCGAAAGCGAATCATTTGGCATATGTCGGTGACGCCGACATTGGTGAACGAGTCAATATTGGTGCCGGTACCATTACGTGTAATTACGACGGTGCTAACAAATACCGTACGGTCATTGAAGACGATGTGTTTATCGGTTCAGATACGCAGTTGGTCGCTCCTGTGCGCGTAGGTAAAGGGGCCACGATAGGGGCTGGTACGACGCTAACAAAGGATGCTCCGGCCGAGCAACTCACTTTGTCGCGTACGCATCAGCGATCTATCGAGGCATGGCGCCGACCGGTCAAGAAAACTTGATGCGCTCATTGGCTGTGTGTGCTAAGCATGGAACGCTAATATGCGCATTCTGATGCTAAATACCGAGCGGGGTTGGCGTGGGGGTGAACGTCAGACCCTGCTTAGTTTGCAACAGTTCCAAGCAGCGGGCCACGAGGTCACTTTGCTGGCGCGCCATGGCCATGAGCTAGCGCGGCGCGCCAACGCATCGGGAATTGCCGTTAAAACCGTGGCGGGTCCGTTTGCTGCCATGGTGTATTTGCTCAGCCACGGGCGGCGCTTTGATATTATTCACGCCCAAACAGCGGCTAGTATGTCGTGGCTGGCGGTATTGGCTCCGATCTTGGGGCCCCGAATCGTGTTTACGCGCCGCACGGCTTTTCCTGTAGATAAGGCGGGCAACGACCCGCAAGCTCTCAGACCCACCTTAAGTGCTAAAGAAAAACGTACCTTGTGGAAATGGCGGCAGGCGACGGCGCTAGTGGCCATTAGCCAGGCAGCAGCGGCTGAACCCAGACGCCTGGGTTTAGCGGTGGATATTATTGGAAGTGCCATTGATTACCAAGCGCCTAACCCTGAGCATATTGAGCAGTTACGCCAACGCTATCAATTACAACGCTATACCTATGTAGTAGGAACTGCGGCGGCCCAGACACCCGAAAAAGACCCTGCCACACTGGTCCGGGCGATCCATGCTTTATATTTACGGCGGCAGGATTTTATTTTCCTGCATTTTGGTGCATCGGGCAGCGAAACCCCCGCCTTGCAGGGTTTGATTCAGCAGTATGGCTTGCAGTCTTGTTATATATTGTGCGGTTTTCAAGAGCAAGTGCAAGACATATATCGCCTGCTAGACGTCTTTGTGCTCAGCTCTAGGCACGAGGCTTTAGGCAGTAGTGTGCTAGATGCTTTTGTGTATAAAGTGCCTGTGGTGGCTACCACTACGGGAGGCTTGCCCGAGCTGTTGGGAAAAAATCGTGGCTTAGCTTGCGCAGTAGGCGACCATATGTCTATGGCTACCGCCATCGAGCGTCTTTTAAATGAGCCTTCTTTGCGCGAACAATTACAGCATAACGCTTATGAATGGGTGCTTCGTACCCATGGTGTACAGTCAATGGCACAGCAATATTTGCGTTTGTACGAGCGCATCGTACAGCCTGCTTAAGGGATAGGATAACGGGTGTCGAATTTACTTTGATGCACGCTAAAAAAACTACGCACGTTACGTACATTGCGATGGCTGCTGAACAGTTGATGGGCTAACTCATGGTAAGCCTGCATCGTTGGAACATATAGAATCAGAATAAAGTCCGGTCCAGTTGCCACGTGATAACACTGCTGTACGGCGCTCTCTGATTGCATGCGGCGTTCAAACTCGTCCACGTGCTCAGCGCCTTGCTGATCCAGTGTCAATTCTACGATCACGGTAAGGCCCGCCTGGATCTTGCTGGGCTCTAGTAAGGCGACTTGTTTACGTATATAACCCTCTTGCTTCAGGCGTCGTACCCGACGTAAACAGGTTGGCGCCGAGACATGAACCAGCTCCGCGAGGTCTTGATTGCTGAGATCGCAGTTATCTTGCAACTGATTTAAGAGACGTTTATCGAGTTCGTCTAAAGGCATAGTGTATGCGCATCCAGTAATGTGAAATTAAATTTCAAAAAAATTAAATGGAATTATAAAAATTTCAAATTAAATTGCTATGAAATAATCATTCAAATAATAGCTATATTAGCAATAAAATTTCTTATGTTTTGCGTCAAAATAAAAAGATCTTATTTGTCTAACTTTGTGGAGACAGCCTTATGTGTGGAATCGTGGGCGCAGTAGCGCAGCGTAATATTGTTCCAGTATTGCTCGAGGGGTTAAAGCGTCTCGAATATCGAGGCTACGACTCCTGTGGCATAGCCGTACATGCAGAAGGGCAACTGCAACGGGCTCGCAGCACACAACGTGTTGCAGAGCTAGAAAAACAGTTGCAGGCCGCCCATCTGCAAGGCTTTACCGGCATTGCTCATACCCGCTGGGCAACCCATGGGGCCCCGGCCACACATAACGCTCATCCCCATTTTTCTGGTTTAGGTAAAGGCAATGCGCGTATTGCATTAGTGCACAACGGTATCATTGAAAACCATGATGAGTTGCGCACAGAGCTTCAGGCCAAAGGCTACGTATTCGAGAGCCAAACTGATACGGAAGTCATTGCGCATCTGATTGATTATTTATACGCCGGCGATTTATTTGTGGCAGTTCAACAAGCGATACAACGCTTGCGAGGCGCCTACGCTATCGCCGTACTGTGTCAACAAGAGCCTCATCGACTGATTGGTGCTCGGCATGGTTCACCTTTGGTGATTGGACTGGGTGTTAATGAAACATTTTTAGCTTCCGACGCGTTGGCCCTAGCTGGCACGACCGATCAAATTATGTATTTGGAAGATGGCGATGTGGCAGATTTGCAATTGGGCAAAGTCTGGTTGGCCGACCGCTACGGTCAATCCGTAGAGCGGCCCGTTCATACCGTGCACGTGCACACGGGCGCGGCTGACCTAGGCCCCTATCGCCATTACATGCAAAAAGAAATTTTCGAACAACCTCGTGCGGTGGGCGATACCCTTCAAGACATCAATAGTATCAACGCCGAGTTATTTGGCGATCAGGCTTATCAGGTATTTAAAACCATTGATCGTGTATTGATATTGGCCTGTGGCACCAGCTACTACGCAGGGTTAACGGCCAAGTATTGGATCGAATCCCTGGCACGTATTCCCGTCAATGTTGAAATCGCCAGTGAGTATCGGTATCGAGATAGCGTGCCCGATCCACGCACCTTGGTGGTAACTATTTCACAATCGGGTGAAACCGCGGACACCTTAGCCGCTTTAAAACATGCCCGTAGTTTGGGTATGGAGCATACCCTAACTATTTGCAATGTCGCCACCAGCGCCATGGTGCGTGAATGCAAGCTGGCGTATATCACTCGTGCAGGGGTGGAAATTGGGGTGGCGTCGACCAAAGCCTTTACCACCCAATTAACTGCCCTTTTCTTACTCACCTTAGCGCTGGCGCAGGTCAAAGAACAATTAAGTGCAGAGCAAGAAGCCGACTATTTGAAATCGTTACGCCATTTGCCTACGGCGATTGCCGCTGTGCTGGCACTAGAGCCTCAAGTCATCGATTGGGCCGATCGTTTTGCCAGTAAAGAAAATGCTCTGTTTCTAGGCCGTGGCATGCACTTTCCCATAGCAATGGAAGGTGCCTTAAAGTTGAAAGAAATCAGCTATATCCACGCCGAAGGCTATCCTGCCGGAGAACTCAAACATGGCCCTTTAGCCCTTGTTACCGAGGCGATGCCAGTAGTCACCATTGCACCTCGCGATGAATTGCTGGAAAAACTGAAATCGAACATGGAAGAAGTCCACGCCCGCGGTGGCGAGCTCTATGTGTTTGCCGACGCTGATACGCGCATCAGCAGCAGTGAAAAAATCCATGTAATCCGTATGCCCGAGCATTACGGCAAACTGTCGCCGATCTTGCACACCGTTACCCTACAACTACTCGCCTACCATGTCGCCTGCGCCCGCGGCACCGACGTCGACAAACCTCGTAATCTGGCCAAAAGCGTTACGGTGGAGTAAGAGGGGGGAAGCGGTTGTTTGTATAGTGACAAAATAGTTAGAGCTTGGATGATAAATGAAGATCGAGAGTGCAGGGAAAGCAGAGCATCAACAGCTGATCCAAATTTGGGAATCGTCGGTTCGAGCCACGCACGGCTTCTTGGCCGAGCGCGACCTCCTGGAGTTAAAGCCGCTTATCCTAGAGCAGTATTTCAATGCAGTTGATCTGAGTATTGCTAGAAGTCGTGAGGGAGAACTATTAGGATTCTGTGGCGTCAGCGATAGCAATATTGAGATGCTGTTCGTTGCGCCAAAGGCGAGAGGAAAAGGAGTGGGAGCGTCGCTTGCTAGGCATGCGATACGGACTCAGGGTGCCACTAGAGTGGATGTAAATGAGCAAAATGAGCAGGCGCTAGGATTTTATCAGTATCTAGGCTTTGAGGTGATCGGGCGCTCCCCCCTTGATGGCCAGGGCAAGCCTTATCCGCTTTTGCATATGCGTCTTAATACGTGATCCTTTATAGCCCTTATTTTTGTGATAAGAAGGTTGGGCAACTAGATTGGGAAATCCCTCATTTGAGTAACTAGGGTTACAGCTCTAAGTATTGCCTGTCATTCCAAAATGACTTGAAAATGGTACTCTATGATTTAAAGCTAGCGGTGATTGGAGTTAAACAGTCACAATAGCGCCATGAATAAAGGCCCCCTGCTAGTTCTAATTTAGCAGGAGGCCTTTATAGTCTAGGGACTAGCCTTCTAAGTTGAGCTGGCGGTCCGGGCTCAAGTGGTCTTGCTTAGCCCAGCATTCCGGTGTCGCCGCATACGGAAATTGCCTGTCCTGACACGGTCTTGCTGCGGGGGCTGGCTAGGAATACTACCTGATCGGCGATTTGCTGTGGGGTGACATAGTTACGAATCGACGTAAATGAAAATGCCTCGCGCTCTGCTTCTTCGAAGCTGGTGCCCTTTGCCTGTGCCCGTGCTTCTAGCACCCTGCGTTGACGGTCGCCGGCCACGATGCCAGGCAGGACGGCATTGACGCGGATATTGTCAGGTCCCAATTCTATGGCCATGGATTTGGTTAGGCCGATCACCCCCCACTTGGCTGCAGCATAAGGGCTACGCAGTTTGAAGCCTAGTCGACCCGCTAGAGAGGAAATATTCACGATGGACGGATTCTGGCTTTGCCGCAAGTGTGAGACGGCGCGGCCTATGGTGACGAATTGGCTGGTCAGGCAGATTGACAGGCATTGCTCAATCACGCCGACATCGAGGTCTTCAATTCGCCCAGTCGGTCCGGCGATGCCGGCGTTGTTGACTAGGCAGTCGAGCCCGCCAAGATGCTCCACCGCTGCGTCCATGAATTGGCTCAGGGCAACGCTGTTCGAGACATCGACTTTTTGCCGAAAGACGTCGTTGGGTAGCGTAGCCAGCGCGGCTTCGTCGATGTCACAGGTGGCAACTTTTGCGCCGGCCTCCAGGAAACCATCGACAATCGCGCGCCCAATGCCGCCAGCACCGGCTGTGATGATAATGCGCGCACCGTTAAGGGACAGATCCATGCAAATATTCCTTTTTTAATAACTGCGGTCCAAGCCGCCAATCGTATTGTTGATCCGTCATTGTCAGAGGCGGGCTGATCCTAGTGCGGAGTGGAATCAGAGGGCGTTCTAAGACGACGGTTGTTACTGCAAACTTGCGTTGCTACGGTACTGGTTACACACGACAATTTTTTGCTTAAAAGGTCGCCGTTGCACCACCGTCCACAACTAAAAGCTGTCCGGTCATATAGCTTGCTGAAGGCGAGCACAGGAAGACCACAGGCCCAACCATGTCTTGTGTTGTACCCCAGCGTTTTAGGGGCGTTTTGTTCACCACCTCTTGGCTAAATACCGGATCATTTTGTAGTACGGTATTGATGTCGGTTCGCGTATATCCCGGGCAGAGTGCATTAACGGTTGTACCCGAAGCCCCAAGCTCTGTTGATAGAGCACGTGTCAAGCCGATAAGAGCATGTTTGCTGGCGACGTACGATACCGCACAGGGTTTGGCCACTAGCCCCAACATAGAGGCGACATTCACCACGCGCCCCTGTGGGGAAGCGCGCAATTCCGGGGCAAACTCTCGCGTCATGATCATGGCCGCGGTCATGTTGGTACGCAGCACCTTCTCAAACTCTTCTGTATTGATCTCGTCAAGAGGCGCTCGGTCAATCATTCCGGCGTTGTTGATCACGATATCTGGTGCCCACCCCTTGGCCCGCGCCCTGTCGGCCATCGCTTTTACAGCAGTCTCGCTGGTGACATCGAACACTTCAATGATGCCTTGCTTTGGTGTGGGTAGCAGGCCCAGAGTCTCCTTGAGTGCGGCTTCGTCCCGTCCGCAAAGGATCACTCTGGCACCAGCACCACACAAGCCTATGGCTATGGCCTGACCGAGCCCCCTTGAGGCTCCAGTGACGAGTGCAGTTCGGCCTTGAAGCGAAAACAAGGTTTGTAGTGTCATCTGAACCTCTTGGGTTGTTACTTTGATAGAAGAACGATCGGGCTCATAGTAATTATCTACCCACCAGCGCCAGAGATAACCAGGGGATGAAACTGATGATCATTAACACGGCTAGCATCAGTACGACGAAAGGCAGTATTGCTCGCGTGAGTTGCGTAATGGATACGCGAGATATTTGAGATGCAATAAACAGGTTCAGTCCTACCGGGGGGGTGAACATACCCATCGCCAGGTTCACAACCATAATGATGCCGAAGTGGATCGGATCGATGCCGAATTTCAATGCGATCGGCAGCAAGATTGGCGTGAAGATCAGGATTGCCGCCGCCGCTTCGAGGAACATGCCGACAAAGAGTAGCAGCACGTTGACAAGAATGGCGAACATCCAAGGGCTTTCGATGAGGCTAAGCACCAGGTCGGAGATTTGTGCAGGGATCTGTAAGGAAAGAATGATGCGCCCATACAGCCCGGCCGTGGCGATGATGCTGACTACCACGGCAGAGGTGACCGCGGATCTGCGCAGAATGTGCGGTATTTCTTTCAGCGGCAGCTCACGGTAGATGACTGTGCCCACGATAAATGAGTAGACCACGGCGACGACTGCCGCTTCCGTGGGTGTCACGATGCCGCCGTAGATACCACCGAGAATGAGTCCGGGCATGAGCAAGGCAAGAATGGCCTTCCAGCCAGCTCGTAAAATGTCGATAAAGCTTGCTGGCTCGTCACGGGCGGTGGGGTGCTTCAGGGCATGATAATAAGCGTAAAGCATCAGCGACCCGACGACCACAAATCCCGGAAGGAAACCCGCTGCAAACATGTTACCTACGGATTGATTGGCGGCGATGGCATAGAGGATCAGTGGGATACTCGGTGGGATAATGACACCCAAGGCGCCAGACGCAGCCTGGTTGGCTGCAGCATAAGAGGCACTATAACCTTGTGAAATCATCGCCGGAATCAAGATCGCCCCGACTGCCGCAGTGGTTGCTGCGCCTGAACCTGAAATGGCGGCGAAGAAAGCCGAGGTTACGATGGCTACCATGGCCAGCCCGCCGTTCATACTGCCTACCAGCGTGCGCGAGAACTCAACCAGCCGGTGCGAGATGCCGCCGTGCTGCATGAGATCGCCTGCCAGGATGAAAAATGGGATGGCAAGTAAAGGGAATGAGTTGATGGAGCGGATCATCTCTTGCGGGACAATCAGCATTGGCATGATGTCGCCGAACCAGATAGCAGTAATGGCGGCCAGCCCGAGCGAAAAGGTGACGGGGACGCCGACTAGTAACAGTAATAGAAGTGCCCCAAAAAGTAGCATTGCCATGACCTAGTCCTTCTTTACGGTAAAGTGTTCAGCGATGATGGCGGCAGCATTGATCAGAATCATCGCTGCGCCGGCAGGCACCGCTCCGTAAAGCCAGGCCATCGATACTCGGGTGCTGGGTGCGGTCTGGGTGACCACGCGCTCGGTGATATTGAACCCCTCTTTGAGTAAGACCCAAGCAAAGATGCAAGATATCACTGCAACGAGCAAACGCAGTCCCCTCGCAAACCGACCCCCAGCGATCTCAGACAGTATGGTGACCGCGATCAGCGAACCGTGGCGATAGGCATAAGCCGCACCTAGCATAGTCAGCCAGACCATTGAGAACCGAGCGACTTCCTCGGAAAAGGTCAGTGAGTTGCCCATTACATAGCGCGCGAAGACCTGCCAGCTAATGAGCACAGTCATGACCAATAGTAGAGCGGCTAAAAGCCATCCACACAACCAGTTAATGCGATCCACGCCTTGTATCAGCTTTCGCAAAAGAACTTGCATGGGAGTTTCCTGAAATTTTGAAGTAAACAAGCCCGGTCAATTGCCGGGCTTGTGTCAAAGTGGGTGCAATTACTGCTTGAAGTTGATCGCGGCATCCACAAGATCGGTACCAACCGCACTCTTCCATTGTTCGATTACTGGTTGTACGCGCGCTTGGAAAGCGGCGGTATCGGGGCGGGTTACCACCATGCCCAGTTTTTCTAGCTTATCGATGTACTCTTGCTCAAGGCGCTGTGATGCTTCACGCTGGATCGGGGTGGCAATTTTTGCTGCTTCAAGTACCGCCGCTTGATCCTGCTCTGACAAGGAGTTGAACAATCGTGCTCCGATCATCAGAGGGGCTGGTGAGTAAACGTGTCCGGTGAGGTTCAGATACTTCTGCACTTCATAGAACTTGACGTCATAAATGGTTGGAACTGGGTTCTCCTGGCTGTCCATGACACCTTGCTGAAGTGCTGTAAAGACTTCGGTCCACGCCATAGGTGAGGCATTGGCGCCAAGAGCGGTCCAGGTATCAACCTGTACACGGCTTTCTTGAGTGCGGTGGCGGATACCTTTCAGGTCCTCTGGGGTGTTCAGAGGGCGCACGTTGTTAGTGTTGTGACGGTAACCGTTTTCCATCCAACCGATAATCTTGACACCGACTTGGTCTTCCAGCTTCTTGGATAATGCGTCGCCATGCTCACTGTCTAAGAAACCGTAAGCGTGTTCAGGCGTGGTGAAGATATAGGGGAGATCAAACAGCATGAAATCGTCAACGAAACCACCCATAGGTCCGGTTGAGGAAATGCCCATGTCGATCAGTCCAAAGCCGATGCCCTCGACAACTTCGCGCTCACCACCTAATGCATTGTCGTAATGGGGGCGAATGGTCATACGACCGTCGGTGAGCCTGCTCAGTTCCTCTCCGAATTTGAGCACGCCGACAGCGTGATGCGATTCAGCGCCCAGCGGCAAGCTGACATCAATTACCCGTGTTTCTTGTGCGGAGGCACTGCCAACCATGAGTAAGCACGCAGCAGCTGTGGCAAAAATGAAGTCTCGCATTGTTATTTTTCCTGTAGTAGTTCGTTTTAGGCTGCTAGCGACAGCCAGTCAAGTAACGCCAAAAGCGTGATCACGAGTTGTCACTATAACTTGTCATTTAAAAGTAGGTCAAGATACTTTGCTCTTCCCGAAATACGTACTTATATTTCCATAACGAGTAGCTTGCCAGATGTTCTGAGGGCCGCTATTCTTTATTTAATCGGCTCGGCAGTCCATGATATTGGGGCATCCATTCCTACGACTGGGTATGATTTGTCGATGTTCAAGTTATATTCGTAGGGTTGCCTTGACTCGTGGTAGGTTTTTGGGGCAATATTTTCGCCAATAATATCTAAATGAGATCACACTTTGAGTGACTTGATTATGCCTCCGAGCAACAACGTTCAGCATAACGGATGGGCCCGCTTGGGCCCACTCGAGCTGCAGGAAGGGGTTACTGCGCAATCGCTGGTTTATACGACACTTCGCCATGCCCTGATCAGCGGTTACTTTCGCCCAGGGGAGCAAATCAGTTTGCGGAAAGTGGCGTCGGTCCTTGAAATCAGTGTCACACCCGTGCGTGAGGCCTTGCGACAACTTGAGGGGGATGGGGGGCTTGAGGCGTATGGTGGCAACCGTGTTTTGCGCGTCCCTATCCTGACGGACGCAGAGTTGGTGGATATCCGTGATATTCGCCTTAATCTTGAGGGTTTTGCCGCAGTACAGGCTCTTAAGCAGATCGGACCTGCGCAGATGCGCGTCATCCGAAACGCCTTGAGTCTGATGGATATTGCCGCCGAAACAGGCAATATCGAGATGTATCTTGAAAATAATTGGCGCTTTCATTCGCTTATTTATCGTGCGGCTGATAGGCCCGTCCTGATGAATCAGATAGAGGGGTTGTGGCTGCGAGTCGGGCCTCTTATTCATATAGCAGTCGCGGCGCCTAAGCACTTCGACCAGTCTATGGCTAGCCATAGAGCGGCCTACAAAGCGCTGCAGGACCGTGATCCTGATGCTCTGCAGCGCGCGATTATCCAAGACATTTCCGAGGCCGCCGGCGATCTGAGAAAGACGCTGCGTAGCTGGGAAGAGCAGAAGAAACAACAAACCCGCGGCAGCGGGAGGAGCACTAAATGACACGACGTATTGCAGTAATAGGGGGCGGTCTGATTGGCCGCGCTTGGACATTGGTTTTTGCACGAGCAGGTTGCGAAGTGCGGCTGTGGGATCTCGATCCCGAGGTGCGGGCACGCGCGCTCGACGAGTTGGCTGAAACCTGCCGCCTGAGTGGTGACGACCCGTCTGCCATTGCGCAGGTGAGGGTGTGTGACGACATGGCCGCGGCGGTGGATGGGGTGGAATGGGTTCAGGAAAACGGCCCGGAAAACTTACAGATCAAACGCGAAATTTATGCTGAGCTTGATCGCCTCGCAGCGCCGGACACGATTCTTGCCTCCTCGAGCTCGGCGCTGGTCGCCTCGCTCTTTGCTGAAGGTTTGGCCGGTCGTTCACGCATCTTGGTGGCGCATCCCGTGAATCCGCCCCATCTTATTCCGGTAGTCGAGCTATGTCCCGGCCCGGATACCGCGCCAGAGGTCATGGATCGTGCTGAGGCGCTGATGCACGCCGTGGCGCAGGTACCCGTGCGCCTTACACGTGAGATTGACGGTTTTGTACTGAACCGGCTGCAAGCTGTGGTGCTTGCCGAGTCGCTCCGCCTGATAGAAGAGGGAGTCGTGACACCGGAAGGGCTAGACCACACAATTTGCCATGGATTGGGTCGGCGCTGGGCCTTACTGGGACCCATGGCAGCCATCAATCTGAACGCACCAGGAGGGGTGAAGGATTATTTGGCGCGCTATGCTCCAACTATGGCGCGACTGAGCGACGATGCCGCACGCGGCGAGGCCTTTACTGAGCGTGTCGCCGACATCCTTGCGGCGGCTATGCCCCCACCCTCACAGGTGCCAGAACTTAGCCGTCAGCGGGATGAACGTCTCGCCGCGCTGAGACGATTTTTACGCGACAACGACTGATAACAGGAGCAATGCCATCATGGCTACCAAAAATAAAGTGATCATCACCTGTGCCGTTACCGGCGCAATCCATACGCCGTCCATGTCGGAGTACCTACCGGTCACCGCCAGCGAGATTGCTGAAGCTGCGATTGGCGCGGCTGAGGCAGGAGCGGCGGTTGTGCATTTGCACGCCCGCAACCCCGAGGACGGTCGTCCAGACCAAACAGCGGAAGCCTTTCAGCCGTTTCTGGAAGAGATTAAGGGACGTTCCAATTGCGTGGTTAACATCACCACCGGCGGTGCACCTACTATGAGCATTCAGGAACGGGTTCGTCCTGCCGAGAAATGGCAGCCCGAGCTTGCGTCCCTGAACATGGGCTCGATGAACTTTGGTCTTTTCCCAATGCTTAAGCGTTTCGAGGCGCAACTGAAGCATGAGTGGGAGCGGACCTATATCGCTGACAAAGGCATTCTGTTCCACAATACTTTTGAAGATATAGAATATCTGCTTACCACGCTGGGCGCCAATGGCACGCGGTTCGAGTTTGAATGTTACGACACGGCTCACTTATATAACCTTAAGTACTTCGCAGATGCTGGGCTGGTTAAGGGGCCATTATTCATTCAGACAGTGTTCGGTCTTATGGGTGGCATTGGCGCGCACCCTGACGATGTAATGCACATGAAGCGCACCGCCGATCGCCTGTTTGGTGATAACTATCGCTGGTCGATTCTGGGGGCGGGCCGTAACCAGTTGCCGCTTGCAGCGATGTCGGCTTCCATGGGCGGTCACGTGCGCGTCGGTCTAGAAGATTCGCTCTGGGCAGGTCCTGGACGTTTGGCAACTAGCAGTGCCGAACAGGTGCGCGCAGCACGGCAAATCATTGAAGGGTTGGGCCTAGAGGTAGCTACCCCCGACGAAGCTCGCGAGATTCTCGCTCTGAAGGGCGCCGATAAGGTCGCGTTCTAAGACTACTGTTATCGCAGCAAGCATGCTTCGCCAAGGCCATGGCTCCGCACGGACCAAGGTGCTTGGCGAGCGATCCACGAGTTATCTGCAAGAACTGACAGGACATGCCAGATGATCATCTCTGCTTCCACCGATTATCGTGCCGCGGCCAAGCGCCGGTTACCCCCTTTCTTATTCCACTATATTGACGGTGGTGCTTATGCCGAGCGAACGCTCAAACGCAACGTTGATGACCTGTCGGACATCGCTCTGCGTCAGCGGGTGCTAAACGACATGAGCGAACTCGACTTGGAAACCAGACTGTTTGATGAAACCCTGTCTATGCCGGTAGCGCTATCGCCGGTGGGGTTGCTGGGCATGAGTGCCCGCAGGGGTGAAGTTCAGGCTGCCCGTGCAGCGGCTAACCATGGTATTCCGTTTACGCTATCGACGGTATCCGTGTGCCCCATTGAAGAGGTCGCCCCGGCTATCAGCCGGCCCATGTGGTTTCAACTGTATGTATTGAAAGACCGTGGTTTCATGCGCAATGCACTAGAGCGAGCGAAGGCTGCAGGCGTCACCACCTTGCTGTTCACGGTGGACATGCCGGTGCCAGGCGCCCGTTACCGCGACGCCCACTCAGGGATGAGTGGACCGTATGCCTCGGCTCGGCGCATGCTACAGGCTGTGACTCACCCACGGTGGGCGCTGGATGTGGGCCTGCTGGGTAAACCGCACGATTTGGGCAATATTTCCACCTATCGGGGCAAGCCCACGGGGCTGGAAGACTACATTGGTTGGTTGGGCAAAAACTTTGACCCCTCCATTAGCTGGAAAGATTTGGAGTGGATTCGTGAGTTCTGGGATGGCCCCATGGTGATTAAGGGGATTTTGGATCCAGACGATGCTCGCGATGCGGTTAGGTTCGGTGCTGACGGTATTATTGTGTCTAACCACGGTGGACGCCAGCTTGACGGTGTTCTGTCCAGTTGCCGCGCATTACCGCCGATTGCGGACGCGGTGAAGGGTGAACTGAAAATACTCGTAGACTCTGGCATACGCACTGGCCTAGATGTTGTGCGCATGCTAGCACTGGGTGCCGATTGCACGATGCTGGGGCGGGCCTATATTTACGCTTTAGCGACAGATGGTCAGGCTGGTGTCGCCAACCTGTTGCAACTTATTGAAAAAGAACTTCGAGTGGCCATGGTGCTTACGGGCGCCCGTACCATCAGTGATATCACATCAGACTTGTTGGTGCGTGAGTTTAAGCAGACTGGTTGAGTTGGTAAAAGCTATCTCGTCGCCCCGAGACGGTTGTTTTGTTCATCATAGTCTCCTACTTGGAGAGCCTTTATTTACCATTTGTAGAGCCCCTGCGATACCCTCAAGTCGTAAGCAGAAATGTAGCAATGGATGCAGTCTTTCCATTCATGAGCTTAACGTACCTTTTGGAAAGTATAGAGTTGAGAGAGAGTAACGTCTTTTATCATTTAACCGATTGCGCTGGCTCGCGGGTGAAGAGTATTATTTTTAGCATTTTAATTCTTGTTAGCTTTTCTAGAAATATGCTGAAAAAAACGTTTTCCTCAATGCTCTTGATGTTATTGGCTGGTGGGCTGAATAGCGTAGTAGCGGCTGATGTGAAAGGCTCAGCAGACCATCAGTTATTGGGTCGGTTTCCTGGAGCTGAGATCCGTCATTATTTGGCGAAAGATTACGATGCTGCTTATTTGCCAGCGGCTAAGATTGACGATAGGAAAGCGCCCGGCGCATTGCTTGAGTTGGAAGGCAAGGTAACGAGCATCTCTTACCGCATCCCAGGTGAACGCTCCGCCCTAGAGGTTTTTCGAAACTACGAAAAGGCACTGCAGCAAGCAGGCTTTGAAACCTTGTTCACTTGTCATGGCCCAAAAACATGTGGAACCGACATGATGTCTTTTATTGCTTTAGAAGATCGTGTCCGACCAAACTCCTTTGGGGATGCAGTCTTCGGTAGCCCAAGTGAACGCATCGTACTAGCGCGTCGCAGCGATGACGCAGGAGAGGCACACGTCTTTTTGCATGTGGTAGAGGATACTTCTAACAATAGAACCTATCTGTATCAGCAAATTATAGAAGGTACAGAGTTAGCGCTGGATGAAGTAAAAGTGCTCCAGGCCGACGAGTTGCAAACAATGCTTGAACGTCAAGGGTTTGTGGCCGTACCGGGTATTTACTTCGATACTGCTAAAGCGCAGATTAAACCAGAGTCTAGTGGGGCCTTGGCAGAAATGGCGAAGCTACTGGAGAGCAAGGGGGATCTGAAAGTGTATGTGGTAGGGCATACCGATAATCAGGGCTCTCTTGATACCAATCTAGCCTTGTCTCAGAGCAGGGCACACGCAGTGGTTGAGGCTTTACGTGCGTCCTATAGTATTGATGCGGCACGGATGAAAGCCAAAGGCGTTGCTTCTTTTTCACCGGTAGCAAGCAATGCTCAGGAAACTGGCCGAGCTCGCAATAGGCGGGTTGAGCTTGTGGTGCAGTAATTAATCAATATCTCGTAGGGGAAGCATGACTTACCCCACGGGTAAATCAAAATCGCGTGTGCTTAACCAAGGTGCCATCTGCGTTAAGCGTGACAGATGGTGCGAGCGTAGCAAGCTGGGGACGATTTCGGCGACGGTTTCTGGTAGCTTGCCTAACCTTCCGCGCCTAGAGGACACCTGAAAGCTGCGAAATAGCGGAGGCCCAGGAAGGGGAACGACATAAAAACCGTCTTTTTCAACATTTCCGCCCAGTAGACAAAGAGGGGTGCTAATAGCCCATCCCAAGCCTGCTTGAACCATTTTTAGCAAGGGGAAAGTGGCGTCGAACTCATACCTGATGGGGGCATTCACCTCTAGGCGGCGTAAATGCCGGGCAACCTGTTGGCCAATTGTTGAGCGGGCGCTATAGCGGATGAGTGGGAGCTGTTTAGCAAGAGAGTGCAGGTCTGCCGGCGCTCGATGCAGCTCGGTATCGGGTGGGAGCACCAGTACGAATGGATCGCGAAATAGGTAGATGCTTTCGTAATCCTCTTGATCCTCCATCGGGTCAGTAGTGACAATTAAGTCTACTTGGCGCTGAGTTAAAGACTCTGTCAAAGAGGGAGTCAGCCCACTCCAAGCACTGACGGAGTGCGCTCGATTTTCCAGTGCGTTAATGAGTTCAGCTCCCAGCGCGGAGGCAAAAGAATCAACAAAACCGAGCCGAATCGAACTGAGGGGTTTATGGGTATTTCCTCTGACTAAGTCAGGAAGTTGCTCGGCTTGTTTGATGAGCTCGCTCGCGGCCTGGCGTAATCTTTCCCCCGCCGGCGTGACTGCCATAGGACGACAATCTCGATCGAAAAGAGTGACTTCCAAGTCAGTCTCTAGTTGACGTATCAACTGAGAGACTGCCGACTGAGTCACATTCATTCTTTGTGCCGCAGCGGTCATGGAACCGGTCTCGCAAATCAGAATAAATGCGTAGAGCTCTCGTAGGTCGGTGGGTAAAAGACTCATATTATCAATAATGATAGGCGTAGATTGAGGAGAGGGAAGAATAGCACGGGGCTCAGTATAAGAGCGATTACAGCTAAGTATAAGTTTGCATGAACTGGATCAGAGTTGATTTTTCGCTGATAGACTCTGCTCCATTACCAATATACAAAAAAACAATACTTACGTATTCTCTGGAGCAACACACATGTCGCAGATAACGTCACAGCGTGAAAAAGTGGTTCAAGAAGTGATGAGTCACGTAAAAAAAATCACAGCAAACTTCGAATCCCAAGAGCCCGAGCTTCACGAACTGAGGCAAATTAGAGATTTGGTTTTGACCTTAGCGGATCACCCAGAGCTGTTTCCCGACGAGCATTTTCCGGGGCCGGTAGGAAGTGAGATCGAAACCCTTTACGAAATATCTGTAGAGTCAGATTTAAGTAATGCTTTATATATATATCGTCCCGCGCCCGGTAAAGTGTCGCCGGTTCATGATCACGCGACATGGGCTGTAGTGGTTGGCTTGGAAGGGGAAGAAAATAATTTGGTATGGAAGCGTATGGGTGACAGCAGCCAGCCAGGACAATGCAAGTTAGCAGTTGAGCGCCTTGTTACGGTGGGCCCTAATCAGGGTGTTTACTACCGCAGCTCTGACATACACAGTATTTCTGTACCTTGCGACAAGCCGATTAAACATTTGCACCTGTACGGACGTTGCCTTTTGAATTTACCTGAGCGATGTGACTTTGATCCTGTCAGCGGCACTTACACCAAGCAGAAATCGGTGCCACGTGTGCAACAGCCCCGTGCCTAACGATCGCGAGAACTCTATGACTACCTACGCTGACGAAACCCTTGCCTTACATCACTCTTCATTCATATTTGATGGGCTGAGTCTGTTTTACACGCTGACTGAACCCTATTCTGAAAATATCCTCAAAGCAGGCGTTAACGCGATGAACGTTACCTTCGCTGCTGACGAGGACTGGGACACAACACTGCGAAACCTAGAGCGAGGGTTAAACCAAATCGAGGCAAGTCCTTACTTGAAGCTCGCGGTCACGACGCAAGATATCTGGCAGGCGAAAGCAGAAAATAAAGTGGCTGTGATACCTGGTACTCAGGGGTCTAGGATGCTAGAACACCGCATGGAAAATCTGGATGTTTTGTTCCGTTATGGTGTGCGTTTTTTTGGTTTGGCGTACACAGGAGCCACCCTATTTGGTGATGGCTGCGGTGAGCGACGTGACGCTGGGGTTTCGAGTTACGGGCACGAGTTAATCGACGCAGTCAATGAGTTGCCCATGATGTTAGATCTATCACACTGTGGCCACAGCACTCGTTTGCAAGCTGCTCAGCGAGCCCGAGCGCCTGTGTGCACGCACTCAAACTCGTACACAGTAAACCCGAATGACCGTAACACTCATGATGAAACCGCTTTGCTGATTGCCCAAAAGGGGGGCGTGATGGGGATGTGTTGCCTACCTAAAAGCGTGAGTCCGGTTGCTCCCTCTTTGGAGACCTTACTTGAGCACCAAGATCACTATCTTGCATTAATAGGTGATGAGCATATTGGTTTAGGACTGGATTTTACAGAAGGTTTAAAAAGTACGGGCAAGCCCTTCAGTGCGGGCTCTGTGCGCTGGCGCACCTTACGCCCCGATATTTTTGGCACAGTCGATGAGTTCTTCACTATGCCTTACCCAGCAGGGCTGGCAGGGATTGCCGACCTTCCTAACTATACCCAAGCGCTGATTGACCGTGGTTACACCCACGATCAAATCAAAGGCTTCTTAGGTGGTAACTGGTTACGCGCTTTCGAGAAATTCATCGGCTAACCATAGATTCCAACTACTTCGATAACGTTTTAATAATAATGATGTCACGAGACAAAGGATGAGCCATGCTCCTTGTTTTACAACAGCTAATAAACGGCTTAGTGATAGGCAGTGTTTTAGCCTTGTTCGCTTTAGGTTTTACTTTAGTTTTCGGTGTGCTGCGGAGCATAAATCTTGCGCACGGCGCCGTCTTTACGTGGGGAACGTTTAGCGCGTTATACGCGATTACAGAGTTAGGAACACCATTGTGGCTGGCCTTCTTGTTAGCAATGGTTGGCGGTGGTGCGGTGGCCGTGATACTAGAGATTCTGGTCATGCGCCCCTTACGGAAACGTAATGCAACCGAATTCTCGACCATGGTTGCCAGCATAGGAGCGGCGTTGATCTTAACGAGTCTGGCGCAGCAGGTCTCCAGTACTAAAGTGATGCGCTTTCCTTTCGATACTTTCCCGATAGTGTTCTATCAGTTTTTAGGCATACGCATCAGCTTGCTGCAACTAGTCATCGTTGCCAGCGTTGTGTTGCTCGTTCTTGCCTTGTTTTACTTCATGTATAAAACCGACTTCGGGCGACAGGTCCGCGCCGTCGCGGTGTCGGAGAAAACAGCGTCCTTGCTGGGCGTTAACCCAAACATGATTTACGTGCTGACATTCTTTATTTCAGGTGCACTGGCTGGAGCTGCAGGCGTCATTATTGGGCTGGCCTTTAACTCCGTGCACTTCTTGATGGGTGAACCGTATTTGTTGCTTGGGTTTGTGGTTGTCGTCTTGGGTGGTATGGGTAGCATTGTTGGCGCTGTACTGGCTGGCTTATTCCTTGGCGTGGTTCAAACCATGTCGCTGGCTTTTTTACCCAGCGGCCTGAGTAACACCATCATATTCTCAATTCTATTTTTAGCATTGCTATTCAAACCCACAGGACTCTTTGGTGGTTTCCAGGCAGATGCGAGGGTGGCACGAAAATGATCGATTTATTTTATGCCTATAGGCCATTATTCGACTTTATTTTAATTAATTGTGGCTTAGCGTTAAGCCAGTACATTGTCTTGCGTGCCGGGGTTTTTTCACTGGCCAGCGCGGGATTTGCGGCCATTGGTGCTTACACGGCCGCTATTTTGACCATGCGTGCCGGGGTAGGGCTGTGGTTGGGGTTATTCATCGCGTTGCTGGCTGGAGGCCTTGCGGGAGCGATACTAGCTGTTCCTTTGGCGCGGTTACGTGGCATTTTCCAAGCGATTGCTACCTTAGCTTTTGTACAAATTGTGATGTCTTTGAATCTGTATGCAGAGCCTATCACTGGTGGCGCGGCCGGATTAACCGCCATACCAAGGCTTGCAGAAACTTGGCATATTTTTGCTTTTCTAGCCTGTTTAATTTACGTTTTTATATCCATTAACCGTAATGGCATGGGGCGTGTTTTTGACACGCTACGGCAAGACGAAGCAGTGGCTGTTTCGCTGGCTATTTCAGTGACGCGATACCAAACGCTGTGTTTCATCATGAGCGGTGCTATAGCCGGAGTAATGGGCGCATTCATGGCCTATCGAAATTACGCTATTACTCCCGATGACTTTGGCTTTCCAATGTTAGTTGGCATTCTTGTCTTCGTGGTTCTGGGGGGGCGTTCGACGATTATTGGTCCATTAGTGGGGGCAGTGATTATGACGATTCTGCCCGAGTTGGCCCGTCCCTTGGCGGAGTATAGGACCTTGATTCAAGGTGCCGTTCTGATTTTAGTCATGATTTATTTTCAAGAAGGCCTGGTAGACACTGCCATATTCAAGTTGCGTAACATTCTTAGAAAACGTAAGCCTGCGCCTCAGCCCAAGGAGGTTCGCCATGTTGCTTAGTTTGAACAAAATCTCTATTAACTTTGGTGGTGTAGCAGCGTTAACCAATGTTTCATTGGATGCTCCTGCTGGAAAAATTACAGGGATCATGGGCCCTAACGGTGCCGGCAAAACCACACTGATCAACATCATTACTGGCATGCTGGCAGCGCAGACTGGCACCGTTCATTTTAATGGGCGAGATGTCACGACTCTGGAGCCTCATGAAATTGCCGCGATGGGGTGTGCTCGCACATTTCAGAATATTCGCCTGCTGAACGAGACATCCGTACGCGACAACATTGTCGTGGGATGTTATCGGCATGGCCAAGCGGGTTTAATGGCTCAGTTGTTTGGGTTGCCTTCAGCAGTGAAAGAGTTTAAAGGCCAAGAGTCACAGGTGGATGAGCTTTTGGAGCGCTTTGATATGACGCAGTATGCTGACCTTCCTGCTGGAGAGTTGTCATACGGTCATCAGCGACGCGTGGAAATGATGCGCGCCTTGGCTAGCGTCCCTTCTTTATTACTGCTCGATGAGCCAGTGGCAGGGATGAATGACGTTGAAGCATTGGAGTTGGGTCGGATCTTCAAAGATCTCGTCAATGATGGCTTGGGAATTATTCTGGTCGAGCACAATCTGCGGTTCATGCAAGCATTAAGTGATTATGTTTATGCACTGGATGTTGGTCAGCAAATTGCCCAGGGATCTCCAGCAGATGTACTTAACGACCCAGCTGTCATTACGGCTTATCTGGGAGAATAACAATGCTAAAAATTAATCAATTAACCACTGCCTATGCAGGCATTAAAGCGCTTAGAGAGGTAAGCCTGCATGTACCAGAAGGAAAAATTGTCGCTCTGATAGGTCCTAATGGAGCAGGCAAGACTACCTTGTTGAATACGATTAGTGGGGTGTTGCGGCCCAGACAGGGGACGATCGAGTTTCAGTCTACGAACATCGTTGGCCTACCCGCCCATAAAATCGCTAGAAGCGGTTTACTTCATGTGCCAGAAGGACGTCAAATTCTTGGCCCTCTTACCGTAGAGGAAAACTTGGAAGTAGGACGGCTGGCGTTGGGTGATCGACGTGCTCAAGGCGATGTGGACATCGAAACCGTTTACCGTTTATTTCCAATTCTCAAAGAGAAACGGCTTCAATTTGGCGGCTCTCTGAGCGGCGGTCAGCAACAAATGCTGGCGATCGGACGCGCCCTGATGGCGCGCCCCAAACTGTTACTGCTGGATGAGCCTAGCTTAGGGCTCGCCCCTATCATCGTGAACCAAGTATTTCAGACCTTAAAGGAGCTTCAATTGAAAGGCTTGACCGTTCTATTGATTGAGCAAAATGCCAAAAAAGCGCTTGAGTATTCAGACTACACATACATTCTTGAGGGGGGGCGTTGCGTTTACGAAGGAAATAGCTCAGAGCTGGCCAATGATCCGACGGTGCAGGATTATTACCTAGGGCATGAGACGAGCGCGTAATGAATACTTGCCCGTCAAAACAATAATTTATTCAGGAGATAACCATGAAAACTATGATGAAAAACCTTACCGCTATCATCGCGGTTGCTGCGACCGGTTTAGGTGCAGCAAGCTCGTCGATGGCTGCTCCCGTAGTGATTGGGGTGCCATTAGCGACCACAGGTATTTATGCTTTTGCAGGGGCGTTGCAGCGCAACGGCTTAGAGCTCGCACTTGAGGAGCTGAAGGCAAGCGGTAATGACAATCTAAAAATTATTATTGAAGATACGCAAAGTGAGCGTAATCAAGCCATTACCTTGAGCAACCGCTTAGCGCAACGGGACAATGCTGCGTTAATTATTGGCTTGACCTCTACCGTGGAGACGCTGGCAGCAGCGCCGATTTCGACAGAAAACAAACTACCGTTTTTATCGCCTGCCTCGGGTAATGTAACCACTGCAGGAGAGTACATTTTTAAAGTGATTGCAACGCCCGCCACGATTATGCTACCGGTTGCCGATTACATCGCTAAGCGTGGCGATATTAAGTCCGTTATTTATGTGTTTAATCGAGATAACGAATCCTACGTAGCACAAAAAGACGCCGTAAAAAATCACCTTGAAAGCCAAGGAATAAAAACTATTTCCGAAGAAGGTGTATTGGGATCCGACACTGACTTTCTTGCCTTGGCGACTAAGCTGGCATCAAGAAATGCGGATGCTATTGTGTTGGCCAGCACTCCAGAGTTAAGTGCAAACGTCATCATTCAGTCGCGCCAAGCGGGCATTGACCCTAAAACCTTGTTTGTAGGCACCCCAAGTATGGCCTCGCCGCAGTTTCTGAAAGTAGGCGGTAAAGCGGTAGAAGGTACTGTCTATGTATCGGATTACTTTATTGGCGGGGATTCCGACTTGAATAAGAAGTTCGTGGAAAGTTACCGCGCTCGTTATAAAGAGGATCCGGATATGTGGGCGGCTGTTGGCTACACAGAAATGCAGCTTGCAGCAGAAGCTGTCCGACTGGCAGGCGATAACCCAGACAGAGCGTCATTGACCCAAGCGCTTGGAAAAATAAAAGATTTTCCTGTTGTTCTAGGTAATGGCAACTTTAGTATTAATGACCAACGTTTGCCTGAGTATGGTGGATTTGTTCTCCAGATTAAAGACGGAAAACAAGTGTTGGTTGACTAATCCTAGATCACTGATGAGGAAGGACACTGGTACCTAAGGTACCAGTGTTGCGCTGACAGGAAACGATATGACTCAGAAAGACGTAAATAAAGACGATATTGAAACCACGTCTTATGACTTTATCTGTATTGGGTCGGGAGCGGCTGGGCTGATGGGGGCTTTGCGTGCGGCCGATCGAGGTGCCCGCGTATTAGTGCTAGAAGCAACAGATCTCCTAGGTGGAACGACGTCATTTTCTGGCGCCAATCTTTGGGTTCCGTTTAACCGTTGGGCACGGCAAGGCCCCGACGCGGACTCTCGCCAGCGAGCTGAAGCTTATGTGAAGCGTTGCTTGGGTGATAGGGCAGACGATCCTCGATGGAGTGTGTTTTTCGATAGAATCAATGAGGTTGTTGAGTATATAGAGCAGCGTACCGCCGTGCGATTTTTTCCGACGCGGTATCCTGATAGCTTTGGCGAGTGGCCTGAGGGCACGTGTAAGCGCCACATTGGAACTGATCTACTCAAAATTCCTGATTTAGGAGTATTCAACAATCAGGTGCGGCGCCCTCCCGGTTTGACCGTGCACCTCCGATATCGTGATTTTGATTCCATGCGTATCCCTTTTCTTTTCACTCGTGCAGCAAAACTGCGCATGGGTATGCGGATACTTTTCCGCCGCTGGCAAGGCAAGGTGGGCATGGGGTATGCGTTTGTGTTGGGGATGCTAGAGGCCTGCTTACGCATGGGCGTGACGTTCAAGCTTGAGCATAAAGTGCAGCGGCTTGTATTCCAAGACGGGAAAGTTTGCGGTGTGGCGGGGCAATCACCAGCGGGACACTTTGAGTTTCACGCTAAGCAAGGGGTGTTGATTGGGTCTGGTGGGTTCGACCACAACATAGAGCTGATGAAAGAATACCTGCCTGGCACAATCGAAGAGACCATGACACCCCCCGTGAATCAGGGCGATCACATTCACTTTGCAAAACAGGTGGATGCTGAGCTTGCTCATATGGACGAGGCTTGGTACCTACCGGGTAAGGTGTTGCCAGGGGCTAAACCGTACGAAGGCAAAAAAATAGGCACCTGGCTTACCGGAGATCGCATCTGGCCACACATGTTATGGGTAAACAGTAAAGGCAAACGATTTGTTAACGAAAGCGCACAAAATAGTGCGAATGCTTTTTATGCGGTGGATTCCGAGTCTGGAGAGCAAGCGAACCTGACGTCATGGACCATTTTAGACAATCAGTTCAGGCAGCGGTATCCCATATTAATGAGCTTGTATCCTGGGCAAGAGGATCCAGAGTGGCTAATTAAAGCAGACTCGATCAAAGCCTTGGCAAACAAAATTAATGTACCAGCAGATGTACTGCAGTCCACGATTGATCGTTTCAATCAGTTTGCCCAAAAAGGTAAAGACGATGACTTTCAGCGTGGCGAGGGTGCATACGACCATTATTTTGGCGACCACCGGTTGCCGCATCATACGTTGGGAACCATCGAAAAACCCCCATTTTACGCTTATAAAAATAGCCGTTCTTCTGTGGGTACCAAAGGCGGCATCCGTATTAATCAACATAGCCAAGCAATCGCCAATGATGGCAGTGTCATCCAAGGGCTTTATGTTGCAGGGAATGCTTCGGCTGCCCTGAATGGGCCTATTTCTGTGGCTGCCGCGGCCACCATTCCACCTGCTTTAGTTGCTGCAATGGTTGCAGCAGATCACGCAATCGATCGCACTGACTTCTCTGTTCGCGATACATTAATGAAAAAGGGATAAGGATGAAATTTCCAGTAGCCGCCATTACAGGGCTTGATCATGTCGACCTTAGAGTATCCAATATTATGGATATTTGGACAGACTGGAACAAGCTGGGTTTTCAAATTGCGCCGCCTAGCGTCAACCGTACAGAAGGTGTCGCCTCATGTGCTGTTGCATTTCAAGATGGTACTTATATTGCTATCTCAGGCCCCATCGCTAAAGGTGAGGTTTTTCGCCACACCGTAGACGCCGGTGTGAATGCCGCCTTGCTGCGCGTTAACAATCGTGACGAGGCAGTGATGCAAGCGATCGCCGCTGGGCTCACCATTAAAGAAAGCTTTGAGTTTTCACGTGCCATTGAGGTGAACGGTACAGACGAACAGATTACCTTCAAGCTTGCTAGTATTCTTTGCCCGGATCAAGAGAGTGACATTCAAGAAATTATGCTCATTGAGCATGTCACGCCTCAGTGGATCTGGCGGGATGACATGATGACTCATGCTAATGATGCCCAAGGCTTACAAGAAGTCGTTGTGCCATGTAGCCATCCTGAAAGCTTGCAGCCTCTCTATGCACGTCTTTTAGGCGATGCACGCGTACAGTTGATCAATGGCGTCCTACGCCTTGATTGTGGTAACGCGATTATTCAATACATGCGCCCAGAAAACACGGGTCTAGAGCGCTATGCAGAGACTGCAGAGCGCCCTGGTCGAGTCGTGGTTTACGGCAGTACGGGGGAGCGCACTGAGGATTTGCCTGGCCAAGCCGGCGAATTAAAATTCGTTTCATGATAGTTCCACTCGTTCACCAGAGCTAGCTCAGTTCTGGCTGGCTGCTCAACGTAACGAAGGTTGAGCGGCCAGCTATCTTTACGCATTAAGCGTTTCATCCACCAATACGGCTCTAGCTATTCAACGTTGTGCACCGCAATGTTGAAGGGTCTGCGCGCCTGTCTGTAGTGCGTTGATTAAAGTTTCTGCTACTCACTATTAGCTTTTCTCAAACTGGCCTTGGCATAGTCAAGTCTTCGTATAGTGCGTGCACTAACACTTTTCTTTGTTCAATTAACCTCAACACTCAGATGGAGAGTGTACCGAATGCAGCCATTACTTCAGAAAAATAATATCACTCAAGCTCTAGAAAGTACCTCACCACTTCTACGGGAGGATGATCAAATTGATGTGTTAGCGGGTCAGTGGGCCTATAGCCTTAGGTGGGAAGACTTGCCTGCCGAACTAATTGATCGCTGCATTCAAAGCATGGTTGATTCATTTGGTGTCGGCTTAGCGGGTAGTCAGCATGAAAGCTTTCAAACTAGCCTAAGGATCTCTCACCTTCTATATCGCGGCTCCAACGGCTCAGCAACCGTGTTGGGACAAACGAATTTATACGATATGCCAGTGGCGGCGTGGTTGAATGGCACAGCCATGCACGCGTTAGACTTTGATGACACAAGCTTTGTGGGTGTGCTTCATCCCTCCACGATTGTGGTGCCTGCTTTGTTAGCACTGGCCGAAGAAATGAACGCCAGTTATCGTGATTTTTTACTCGCGTATGTGGCTGGGGTGGAGACAGAGCTATATCTGGGTGCAACACTGGGTCATCATGCTTATGATACAGGCCATTGGACCACTGCGTCTTTAGGCGTTGTAGGAGCTGCCGTCGCTTGTGGAAAACTTCTTGGCCTATCAAAGACGCAGTTGACCGAAACCATTCGACTCGCTCTACATCTGTCAGCAGGCATGCGTAGCGTTCATGGTTCTCTTGCCAAGGCTCATTTAGCAGGAGTAGCGTCACGGACTGGCTTGGAGTGCGCCCTAGCGGTGCAAGAGGGTTTGGACGGTGGAAAAGGTGCTTATATAGGGCAGTATGGCTACTTAACCTTACTAGGCCTGCCCCGTGACTTGCCGGCTGCCTCGATACCAGGGCAACCATATCGTCTGGTAACGCCTGGTATATCTTTTAAGCAGTATCCACTTTGCTCTGCTACACAGGCGGCAATCGATGCTCTACTTATTTTACAACGACAGCATCGGTTTGATGCCACGGATATAGACCACATCACTTGTTATGGGACACCGCTCGTGGTGGGATGTCTTAAACATGGCGTTCCAGAAAATGCGTCACAGGCTCAATTTAGTATGCCCTTTGCCTTAGCGACGGCTGCTATTGACGGGACAGTGTCTATTGCACATCTGAAAACCGATTGGCTAGCAAATGAACAGATGAGGGCCTTGGCCAGCAAGGTAAGACTGCATCAGGACGATAACCTGGTATCACTAGAACAGTTTCAAGATTACCCAGAGGCAGCAAGAGTTATTGTCACGCTAAAAAACGGGGACTCTCACTCAGAAGAGGTCTTTGCGGCAGCAGGTATGCCTAAAAATCCAATTAGCTCAGCCAGTTTAAACAAGAAGTTCATTGAGTGTGCGGCACCGGTTATCGGGCATAGCGCCACAGAGTTATATCGACAACTCCATCGCACCGAAGACACGGCCAAGGTGAAAGATATTTTGAAGTGGTGTGCCGCCCTCACTAACCAGGATTCAGCGACTCGTTAAGGAAATCTTTGTGAAAACGGACGTCATTGTACTTGGAGCGGGAATTATCGGTGTCAGCGCTGCACTACACTTACAGAAAAAAGGGCGTAAAGTTGTATTGGTAGATCGACGAGGTATAGGAGAGGAGACGAGCAGCGGCAATGCTGGAATGCTCGTTCGGGCGGGCATCCGCCCTTACCATTTTCCGAAAGATCCAGTCTTGCTTGCGCGCAGTATTACCAAGCAATTTGGAGGGTTTAACTACCACCCACAGTTTCTCTTGACGCATTTCCCTTGGTTAATCTCGTACGCTTGGCACTCACGCGCTCAATCTATTGAGCAAATTAGTGCAGATATGTTGCCGTTGATTGAGACCTGTGTGACAGAGCATCAAGCCCTTGCTTTAGAGGCAGGAGCGCAGAAACTCCTGCATGCGGCCGGATGGTTGACGGTGTATAGAAGCGAAAAGTCCTTCCGGCGGGCGGTAGCAGCTGCGCAAGGGATGGCTAAAAAATATAATCTTGACTTTGATGTGATCGAACGTCAGCAATTGGCGGCGCGTTTTCCGATTAAGGTAGACAAGCTACAAGGAGGCCTATATTGGAGAGATCCGTACTCTTGTAGCAACCCGGAAAGCTTAGTTAAGGCCTATGGTGCGTTGTTCGAGAGAAATGGCGGAGTGTTCATACGTGCGGATGCCCGTAATGTCACTGGTCAAGCGAATCAATGGAGGCTATCCACACCAAGCACCTCTATTGAAGCGAAAGAGATAGTGGTAGCCCTGGGGGCTTGGTCTAAAGAGATCTACGAGCCCTTAGGTTACCGCTTTCCTATGGTAGATAAGCGTGGCTACCATATGCACTACAAGAGTAGCTGGCCGGATTCTTTCCATACTCCCGTTACCGATATGGATCATGGCTATGTCCTTGCCCCTATGGAGCAAGGCTTACGTATGACGACAGGAGTAGAGTTAGCGGCACGCGATGCCCCTTATACTCCAGTCCAATTAAAACGCTTGGAAACGATAGCCAAAGATATCGTCGACCTAGGCCAGCGCGCGGACTCCACAGCATGGATGGGAACACGTCCGTGTTTTGCGGATATGCGACCTATTGTAGGAGCAGCGCAAAATCATGCTGGTCTTTGGTTTTGCTTTGGTCACAATCATGTAGGGTTTTCGGTAGGCCCGGGATGTGGCAAGCTACTGGCAGAGATGATGACCGGCGACACTTTGTTTATGAACCCACTGCCTTTTTCCCCGAACAGGTTTTCATAACAAGGATGAGGTAAGCGAGCCCACAGCTAATGCAGAGCTGGGCCTCAGCTTAGCGGTAAGAGGCGGGTCTCGTGCGATCACATCGCCCATGAAACCTTAATTCTGAAATGTAGAGCGAAGAACCCCAGTATCGTTGAACGACATGCTGGGGTTCTTTGCGTACGGGCAGGCGAATTGATCATACGAGTTGCTTTTAGGCACCGAGTGCAGAGCCTTAACGTTGTTGTAGCGTCTCAATAAAAATATTTTTACTAGAAAAAGTAGACGGTTTAGTTACGTTCGAACAGATGTGTCGGATTAACGCTGTTAACTAATGCAGTTTTCATTGCGATATATAACCATTAAAACGGCTCTACTGCATAAGTGTAACGGCCATAGGGGCTGTTGCTAGGATACCCGACTTTACACACTAACAAACTCCAAGAATGGCTTGCTTCATAAGGTACGGGGATTGATCAGCGTAAGGTGAAATTTTGAGAGTGTTGTCATGACTAACGATATTATTTTCAAATAAATGCTTACCTAATCAATTTTGTTTATTTATTGCATTTTGAATGACAAATTATTTCACTATTAATTTGCAATGATGTGATTTACCTATTCTGTATATATCATTTTTTTGGATACTACTTGTATGTTCTTGTAGCATTTTCCTCGTTGACGGATTTTTTCCCTATCGTTAACTTAGGACACAATATAAATAAATTTGTATGAACTGTTTTTCTAAAAATAACAATAAATTTACGGATGAAAGTATTCAGCTGGTTCGAAAAAATAGGAAAAACAATATACCAATAGAGTTGGTGTGTTCAGTGTTAATAAATGGTCTAGATAAGTAATAGGCTTGTGAGGCAGTGCTAGCAGTTTAGAGAATTATATATTTAATTTTATTTATCGGATTTTTATTCTGAGAGTCTTCTGTTGCCTTTCTGATTTGTACTGTGCTACGAGTTTTTTATATAAGAATAATTAAAATTTATAAAAGTAAGTTTTATTTCTGGATTTAAATTGATTCATTTTAAGCTTATAGAGGGGTGAAAATGATTGAGCTAGAGAAGGAAAATAAAGATGATTTCATTGTAAATAATTGGAGAGCTCAAGAGGAGCTAAAAATAATTTGCCATCGATTGATGGTAAGAGATTTTATATCTTATTCTGATTGGGTGGTAGACGTAACCTACTTTTCTCATCAGAATTCAGCGGAAATAAAAAGCGGATATTATTTATGGGCGAGGCCGCTACTCAGCTTAATGAAGAAAAGTGTCCTGGCTGAAAGCTTGGTTGCTTACCCAGCAAAATGGTTAATTGAAGACATTAAGTATAAAAAAGGTCTTAGGTTGAAAGCGCATAAGCGAGGTTTTTTATTGCGACACCTAGTATTTAATCCGTGTTCTTGGTTCTTGGGTAGTTGTTTCCTAATTGCTAAGAGTAAAAGGCAATTGGGGTTGCGGTAAGGGCACGTCATATAAGGCGTGTAATTTCATCTTTATTAAGGAAGTAGATAATGAAAAAGTACGCATTAAATATTGCTGTAGCTTCAGCATTGGCTCTGCCTTTTGGTTTGGCGAATGCATCTACAGGAACGATTGACTTTGTAGGGGAAGTAACAGATGAGACATGTTCTTTAGGTGCTGATTCTATTCAAATTACAGTGCCTATGGGTTCTTATGCCGCTCATCATATAAGTGGCATCCCAAATACGGAAGCTAGGCAGTTTGCTATTAATTTGACGGGTTGCGATGCAAGCTTAGCGTTAAATACTGCTGAGTTCACGTTTTCGGGAACTCTGGCTGCAGCTGGAAATGCCAATCTTTTAGCTTTGGATCTAGATGGAAGTAACGCTGCTACAAACTTGGGAATTGCTATTAGTGGCACCAACGGTGACTTTACTACTAACCTGATTTCCTTTGATGGCTCACCGAACGCTTTCTTAGATACGCCGCTTGTAGATGGTACGAATACCATTCGTCTTTACGCTTTTTATAAAAGGATAGATGGTGCTCAGCCAGTAACGTCTGGTTCGGCTAATGCGACAGCAACCTTTACGGTTTCTTACTCCTAACTTTAATTAGCGCATGGCTAAGTGATTGATCACTTAGCCGTGTGCAATACCTATGATTAAAAAACTATCTATCAGCTTAGGGTGTTATCTGTTGCTTTCTTCCTCAATCGGAATAGCAAGCAATGTAACGCAATTAACTATTACAGGAGATGTCCTCGCTCCCACTTGTGGCAATATCGTTGTTAATAGTGGGAATGCTGTGGATTTTGGCTCTATTAATTCTCGTGAGCTAAAAGAGATCGGTTTTCATAGGCCCGTAAGGTTTTTTATTACATTCGAGAATTGTGATAGTAACGTTAAGCAAAAAGTAGCAATGGCGTTTGCGGCGACCACCTTGCCAGGGTCTGCTGATGAACATATAGCTTTAGACGTTACTCCAAGCTCAGCTAGTGGTATTGGTATTTCTTTAAAAGATCCGCTTAATAATGATATTAAGTTTAATAACAATATGGGTTTAGCGCCTGAGTATATGTTAAATGATGGGCAAGTTAACTTGGAGTTTACTGCTTATTTGGTGCCTGTTAATTCAGGGTGGGTGGGCATCCAACCAGGAACCATTAATGCAAGAGCAACTTTCTCAGTTGAATATAGATAACGAATTGAAGGGGGGAAGGATGAAAGCACGGTACGCTATTAAAAGTTTTTTCTGGCTAATCGCTTTTTTCATTAGCTCATCTAGTTATGCTGCTATTCAATTAAATAATACCAGAGTAATTATTAACGAGGAAAAAAATTTTGGAACAGTAAGGGCTAAAAATGTAACGACAGAACCTTTTGTGATTCAAAGCTGGATTGAGGGTACCGAAGGGGAGATGGAAACTCCATTTTTTGTAACTCCTCCGTTAAATAGAATGGATGGTGGAGAAGAGTTTTCACTAACGATTAGAAAATTAGATGGAAAACTACCAGAAGATAAGGAATCGTATTTCTGGTTGAACGTGTTAGAAATACCAAAAACGGATAATTCTGTACAAAATACTTTAAGCTTCGCAGTCAGAACTCGAGTTAAGGTTTTCTATAGACCTAAAGGAATAGGTAGGCCAGCGGATATTGATAAAGTATTGAATTGGGAAGTAAAGAGAGAAGGGGGAAAGTGCCAGCTATTAGTTAAAAATACATCTCCATTTATAGTTAATTTCGCAGATGTGAAAATAAACGATAAATTGTTAGAAACAGCCAAGGGTTTCATGGCTATGCCTTTTAGCGAGCAATCTCTCGATCTCTCTTCGTGTGATGTAATAGGTAATCTTCAAGCTAGGTTTATTAATGACTATGGTGCTGTGATCAACTTGCCCATCGTAAAAATCAACTAAATCTAAGATGGGGAAGGAACATGAAAAAGCGATGCCGAGTTTTTTTTTGCGTCTCCAGTTTGATACTTGCTAAAGCTGCTTTGGCTCAAGCAGAAAACGGTGATTTTTTTGATAGCAAATTTTTATTTAGACCAGCAGGCCAGTCTTTACCTGCTGATTTATCTGGTTTTCGTAACTCCAATCGTATTCTTCCTGGTGATCAACAGGTTCAGGTAGTGGTGAACCAACGTAGTTTTGGCGAGCATATCATTAGATTTGTTGATTCGGAGCAAGCAGATAAAGATGCCGTGCCGTGTTTAACTCCTGAACTGTTAAGAACGGTGGGAGTAAAAACAGCATTTTTTGGTAAAGCAGAGGAACTGGCCCCCGATCAGTGCCTAGATTTGAGCCTAATTCCTGAGGCAAATTATGCGTTTAGCGCATCGACAGCGACGTTGACATTATCCGTACCGCAGGCAGCGTTAGATGCAACGGTACGAGGTGCCATACCTGTGGAAATGTGGAATCAGGGGGAAAGCGCCTTTTATACTTCATATCAGTTGTCTCATTTCCGTTCCTCAATGGAGTCACTGGGAGTTAAACGCAATCAACATACGACCTTCTTAGGGGTGCGTGGTGGGTTTAACTTGGGTGCTTGGCGTTTTCGTTCCAATGGTAGTTTGTATGATGCGGGCGGGCAACGGCATTGGAATTTTAATGAAAATTACTTCGAGCGTGATATTCCTGCTTGGCGGGGGCGTATCCGGCTGGGTGACAACACCACTAGTAGTAGTACCTTTACTTCGTCGCGCATCCGTGGCGTTAAGTTAGAGTCGGACGACTCCATGTTGGCTACTAGTGAACAAGGTTACGCACCAACAATAGAAGGCTTCGCCAATACTAGTGCGAAGGTGACGATTTATCAAAATAGCAATGTTATTTACTCAACTTTTGTTGCCCCAGGTCCATTTATTATCAACGATCTTTATGCCGTTCCCGGCGGCGGTGACCTGGAGGTTGAAATTGAGGAGACCGGTGGGCAGGTAACCCGTTATTTACAGCCCTACGCAGTATTGCCGGCCATGCTGCGTGAAGGGCGATGGCAATACAGCGCTGCATTTGGTAAGTACCGAGGCAACCGTTATGATGACGCAAAAGAGCCTATGGTGGGTCAAGTAAATTTGGCTCACGGCTTGCCCGGAGGAGTAACAGCTTATGGCGGCTTGATGGGGGCTAAAGATTACTTTGCTGGCTCTTTGGGTTTGGCGTTTAATTTACAGCAGTTTGGTGGCCTATCCGCGGATATTATTCAGTCTACCGCTAAGGATACGCGTAATTTACGCCATAGAGGCCACGCTTTACGTATTCAATATGCCAAAAACTTATTAGAAACAGGGACTAACTTCCGTTTTTTTGGCTACAAATATAGTTCAGATGGTTATCGTAGTTTGGATCAAACGTTAAGTAAAAGCCAAAATACAAACTTATCTTGGAATAGATCACACGAATATCAGTTTTCAATCTCTCAAAGTTTGGATAAGTATGGCTCTGTTTCCGCCAACTATTCAAAAGTGCAGTTTCGTAATCAGGGTAGGTCCTCTGACACCATGGGTTTGAGCTATTCCAATAATATTAAGGGAGTTGGTGTATTTTTATCTTACAACATGATTCAGTCGCAGTGGCAAGAGAAGAGACGCAATATTATGTTGAGCTTCTCTATACCTTTAGGAGTACGCTCGACTTACGCAGGCTATAGCTTCTCGCGTCAAAATAATGGCGATTATGCCCATAGCGCTAACCTGTCGGGTTCAACGCTAGAAAATAATGCCCTCTCGTATAATTTACGTGCTGGTGTATCTAAGGAAAATGGAGACCGAGGCAATAATTTCTATGCGGGCGGTAGCTACAGAAATTCTATTGGTCAGTTAGGCTTGAGTACGGCGCGTAATCATAAAAATACTCAATCACAAATCGATTTTAGCGGTTCAGTGGTGATAGATAAGCAGGGCCTGTTGTTAGGACAGTATCTGTATGACACAGCGATTATTGTCGATGTTCCTAGTGCACCTGATGTGCAACTGCAAAGTCATCCAAGCATTAGAACAAATCAGTCAGGGCGGGCTTTGATCCCTTATGCGTCTCCCTACAGAGAAAATAGTGTGAGCTTGGCTCCTGGTTACCTAAATGACTCTGTCACGTTGACACAAAATATTCAATCTGTAGTCCCAACACGTGGCGCTATCGTGCGGGTGCTGTTTGAAACCGAGCTAGGCCGATCATTGATTATCTCACTAAAACATAACGACGTATTTGTTCCGTTCGGAGCCGAGGTCTACGGTGCGGATGATCAGCAAAAAGGCTTAGTGGGACCAGTGGGTAGGATTTGGCTAACAGGGCTAGAAGGAAATCAAGCCTACACCGTCAAGTGGGCTGAGGGTAGCACCTCTGTAAGCTGTAAGTTCAGTCTTGATGCTGATAATTTGCCAGTGTCTCTAGGGATGATAGATAAGGAGGCGGTATGCGAGTAGGCGTGGCAGGTATAAGTTTAGCGCTTGGAGTGGGTGTATGTTATTCGGCTGTGTCCATAGGGGCCGAGGTTTGCATTGCGAATACAGGTGGTGGTTTTTTCCCGTATGTGCCGGCTAACTCGTTGGTGTCTTTTGCACCGACACTTACTACGGTGACAGTACCCCTGACGCAACCAGCCTCATCGGTGATTTTTACTGTCCAGGGCACGCCAGTACACGATCCTGTACCGGGCTTCACGGGTGATGGTAGGGCCGCCTCGCCTTATGTGCCCTATGTAAATTGTCCCGCAGGCTCTTTGGAGCAGTTTCAAATGTCCATGAACGAAGTGGCCGGGATGCCGGGTACCTACCATACGAATGTAAGTAATATAGGTTATCGAACTTATTACCCTAGTCAAACGGTGGCAGGTCCAATAACTAACGTCGCTCCAAATAATAGCGGTAAAGGGAACGCCTTATACTTTCCTGGGGGGACGCCAAAGATAGAGTTTGTATTATTGGATAACGATTGGAGCGGCACTAGGGAGGTTGAGTTTGCTGATTATTTTGCTTTCACATTGCTGAACGGCAATATAGCCGATAAAGATCACTTACTGCGGTATCGACTAACGTCTAAGATAGCGTTTGTGCCAGCACCCTGTCAGTTTGTGACAAGCCAAGCGATGACCGTGGCGTTGGATTCTGTGCTGGCAGATGATTTGATTACTGTCGGCACAGCCGTCAACACAAAAGGGTTTTTTATGCGCATGCAGTGTGCGCCAACCGCAACTCCACCTCTTATTACGTTTCAAGGTACGCCCGATGGCAGTGGTTTGAGCGGAGTTATTGCGAATGATCCTAATCTCCCTGCAGGGGCACAAAATGTATCGATTTTGCTAGAAAGCCTAGATTTTGGGGCAGTGGCTCATCCGGTAGATTTATCGGGCACGAGTACGATTGATACGCTGACTAACTTAGGATCCTGCGGTGCGAACTGCAGAGAGTGGCGGCTCGACTTGCAGGCGAGCTATGTCAGAACGAACAGCAATCCAGTGGTAGAAGGAAATATAGTGGCTCGAGCCGAGGTCACGGTAGAGTATCCGTAAGCGAGCGCGAGGATGACGTTAGGATTGAAGGACGGCTTGCCGTCCTTCAATTTTGTCCGCAGTTACCCGTATAGCATTTAGATAGGGCTGTTTTACACTGATTAAATAACAAATTGAGACGGTAAATGGGGGAGGTTGTTGTAATCTTTGTCTCGTAATAGGTGTTAAGTAAAGTTAGCTCATAGTTGTCTCAAGAATTCATTGAATAAGGAACGAAAATGATAGTGCTTCCCGAACGCTCGGAGTTTCGTACCGTATTGGCTGACATTATTGTGGATGTTTGCCGTTGTGATAAAGAGCTGTTGCTAAGTGATGCGCCGTTTGAAAGTTTCATTGAGCATTTTGACTCGTTAGCCATGTTAGAAATTTTATTAGGCATAGAAACGCGTTATGACGTATCCACCGAGGTATTGCTACCTGCCGAGGTACGTAGCCAGGAAGAAATGATGACGGTTTTTCCAAAAAACCTGAGCGAATTAGTTGAACACGTTTATACCGTAGTCGAGCAGCTCAATACACAAGAGCAAGAAAAAGCCTTACTGGGCGATACGCAAGCAGAGCACGTAGAAGAGTACGTAGAAGTAGAGACAGCAACGATAGAACGGGTGGAGAGCGAGGTAAAAGCAGCGGATTCTTCCCAAGTGAAACCATAGTTTTCCTTATCAGAGTAATAGCCTAGAGTTCGCAACTTATGAAACGACGTGTTGTAGTCACGGCCATGGGGGTGGCCAGTCCGGTGGGTAATACCCCAGAGGACTTTTTTAATGCGCTATGCCAAGGCAAAGAAGGTGTCAGACCGCATACCAAGCAGACCTTGACTCGTTCTGTGGGGTGGGTAGAGGCGGATGTTGATCAAGGCCTACAAGGCAACCAAGCAGTCATGCTCGATAGGGTCACGAAGCTGGCGCTATATGCCTCTAAACAAACCTTGGGCGCCAGTGGTTTGTCCACCGAAGCGATGGAACATACGGGGGTGTATTTGGGGACAGGCATTGGGGGAGTGAAAGCCCTTTCCGATGCGGTGGCGGGTTTTTATGGGGCTATACCGAAAGTTGTTCAGCTAGTCGTTCCAGCAGCCATGCCCAATGCGCCTGCTGCGCATGTGGCACAGATTATGGGTTGCACACAAGAGGCGCAAACCTACGCAACCGCTTGCACAGCGGGAGCGGTCGCTATTGGTGAGGCATTTCGTCGTATACGAGACGGCTATGTGGACAGCGCCTTAGCCGGGGGTACCGAGGCGATGATACAGCCCGAGTTGATCCGCTCATGGGAGCAATTGCATGTCCTGTGCCAAGAGCCCACCACGAATCCAGAAGGCGGTTGCCGCCCTTTTAGCATCAAACGTAGTGGTTTTGCCTTGGGTGAGGGCGCCGCTACGCTTTTACTGGAAAGCCTAGAGCATGCTTTGGCACGTGGTGCCGTGCCGTTGGCCGAGGTAATCGGTTATGGCGTAAGCAACGATGGACGGCATCCCTTAAGGCCGGACCCAGACGGCCAAGCCCTAGCAATTTCTCGTGCTTTAAAAGATGCACAGATTGTTCCTGAAGACGTGGCTTATATCAATGCGCATGCCACTGGTACGACGGTGGGCGATCGCATTGAAACCCAAGCCATCAAAGTTGTATTTGGCGAACATGCACAGACGTTGGCAATAAGCAGCATTAAAGGAGCCATTGGCCATTTAATTGGAGCCTGCGGTGCGGTAGAAGCCATCAGTACAATCATGAGCTTACAAAAACAAGTCTTACCGCCCACCCTGCACTTTGCAGCCGGGGACGAGCAGTGTGATTTGGATTATGTGCCCAATCAAGCCCGCACTGTTAACGGCGTCAATATTGCGCTGAGCAACTCGTTTGGTATGGGCGGCAATAACGCGGTCTTGGCATTCAAGCGTTACGATAATAATTAATGCTTTTTTGTACAACAACGCGTTCAGCTTAACGCGATTGATAGGTGTTGCGGATAGCGCTAGGTACGTCAGCGCTATCCCATCAAGGCAGCGTGGATAGGGACGCTTTGCAGACACAAGCGTGTTGTGGCCATGCTCACACTAAACGGCGTACAGTCTTCCCTGTGCAGTCTTAAATAAATGAGACTTCAATTATTGTTTTGCCTTGTTGTTGGTATTGCTTGACCAATAAGCGCTCACTTTGAGCCATATGCGCTAGCCCAACGTCGGCATTCTTACCCTGGGCTGCCGCCAGTTGGGTGGCGTACTCACTTATTAACTGCGCTTGATCTCGTATGGCGGTGTCATCGTACACATAGCCTTGAAAATAGATAACGCCAGATTGAACACCTGAGGTGGCGAGAGCAGGAGATACTAAGGCCGCGCTTATTGCTAAGGCTGAGAGAGATGTACGAAACACAGAGTTAATCCAAAAAGTTAAGAAAAGTAAAATGATACCTTTATTTCATTAGGTTTATGTTTCTTAACCTTTGTAACGAAAATACTGTGGTAGATACAGCAAAGTTTGGCAACAAAAGGATATGCATTTAAAGAAACAGACTTCGCTTGGTTTTGCTAGCATGGGTCTTATGCCCAGCGCCGCTTCTCATGACGCTTTCTCCACCTACACCTGCTCGGAGAGTAGAAATGACAGACATTGCTGCAAACCACGCACCGTCCGAGTTACGACGCTCGGTCTCCAATATTATTAAAGGCTCGTCGGGTAACTTGGTCGAGTGGTACGACGTTTACGTGTACTCCGTTTTTGCGGCATCGTTTGAGCATCACTTTTTCAGTGCAAACGACAAAAACGCTGATGTCTACATTTGGGCAATTTTTGCGCTGACATTTCTGATGCGTCCCGTAGGCTCTTGGTACTTTGGGCGCTATGCTGATCGTAAGGGGCGTAGAGCCGCTTTGAGTCTGTCCGTCACCATGATGTCCTTGTGTTCATTTGTGATCGCCATCACGCCTACACAGTTATCAATTGGTGTTTGGGCTGCTGTTATTTTGATTTTATGTCGCCTTGTGCAAGGCTTTGCGACTGGCGGTGAATATGGCACTTCCGCTACATACTTAAGCGAAGCGGCTGTGCCCAAGCATAGGAGCTTTTTAGCTTCCTTCCAGTATGTCACGCTGGTAGGCGGGCATGTTTTAGCCCAAGCTTTATTTCTAGCCTTATTGTTATCGACATCTCACGAGCACATTTCTGACTGGGGATGGCGATTAGCGTTTGGGTTGGGGGGCGTAGGTGCTTTAGTCGTGCTTTGGATGCGCCGTACCATGGACGAATCCATGAGCTCAGATGCGATGCAAAATGCCCAAAAAGACAAGCATTCTGGCTCGATGGCCGAATTGCTGAGTCAATACTGGAAAGAGCTATTGGCGTGTTTTCTGGTGACTATGGGGGGCACCGTGGCGTTTTATGCCTATTCGGTTAATGGGCCCAACATCATTAAGCAAACGTTTGCACAAAGTAGTCCGGTCATGGGGGCGGTGGTGTCTTTAATCACGCTAACCATTCTTATGTTATTGCAACCATTAGGGGGCTATGTAGCAGATCGTGTGGGCCGGCGTAGCTTGCTGGTGTTTTTTGGCATTGGCGGCACGCTGTTTACTTGGGTGATTTTCACTGTTTTGCCGCAGACGACGAATCCTTGGGTGTCTTTTGCTATTTTGACGATGGGCTTCATTATTCTTACCGGTTACACCTCTATTAACGCCGTAGTCAAAGCAGAGCTGTTTCCCACTCATATACGTGCCTTAGGGGTTGGTTTCGGTTATGCCATCGCCAACTCAGTGTTTGGGGGCACAGCGCCTGTACTATATTCGGCAGCGGTAAAAGGGGGGCATGACACGATGTTTATGGTGTATGTCACCGTGCTTATTATGGTCTCCTTGGCTGTCTATGTATTTTTGCTTAATAACCACGGCCCCAATTGGCTCGATAATCCAGAAGAAATGCGCCGACGTAAAGACAGCGCCGAGCATAAGGTATTTCCGATGGGGGTGTAGCGAGCAACGCAGTCCGTTTGTACGACGCCTATCTGTATAGGATAGGCGTCGTCTTTACTTTAGGGTGCTTAGCGATTGATGTGCTGCAAAATGGCCTGTAACCACGTAGCGGCTTGCTGGGGGCTAACTGGGCTGTGCCCATTGATGCTTGCCGTTTGGAAATGTTTATCCATGGCAAGGTCGATCTGTTGGCGTTGCTGATCGTCAAGCTGTTCGGGTGCTATGTCTACGGCGCGACAGGCCTGATTAAAGTTTTCAGTGTGTGCGGTAGCGGAAAGCTGTAGTTGAGTGAAAAAGTCCACCCCGCTTAGCGCCTGCTGAGCGACATCCAGCATGTGCAGCGCAGCCTGCACCGTGCGTGAGCTTAAGGCTTGGCCTGGCGCCGGCGACAGATTTAACTCACTGGCAACGGCTTGACTTAATCCTGCACCGTAATTGCGTTGAAGGGCATCCAAAAAGGCCTGACTAGCGTCATTGTTTGTTTGCACCCACTCAACACGGCGTCCGGAAGGAAGCTGGCCTTGATCGAGCACGACCAGACGGTTGCCATCTAAATAGATGTCCGATTGCTGTGCGGCAGCTTCTTCGAAAGCTTGTAATGACGGGCCGGCCGTCGTTAAATGCGTGGAAGATGAGATGCTCATAAGGGCGGGTTATCCGGTCAAGACGTCAAAAGAGGGTGGCATGTAACGAGTTTTTGTCATCGAACTAAGTTATGCATTCATAGACTGAGTAACAGAGCCTACGTTTAAGTTTCATAAAAAATTAAACGCCTCCTAAAAGATATTGTCGTCGAAGTAGGTTTTTTTTTCTATAGTGTGCTTTTAAGAAGCGTTAAGTTATAGAAATAAGGGCTTCGCCGCCCTGGAAGTATTACGTGTCACTATGCCTTGTAGTGCAAAAAGGCCAGATAAATCTTGATGAAGGTTTTATTTTGACTGTCATTCAAGTAGTGTCTTGTAGTACTCTATGTTTATTCATGTCTGTACTTGACATTTTTATTCTTGCAGTAACATTGATGCGGAATAATTTCTCTGTTATTTGATTGATAAACTGTACATAGATCGTAGTTGCTCGCATTCCTGGATATGCTGAACAAAACTCAAAAACAGCCTAACTCATTGGCTCAAACAGAAGAAGACTTATTGTTCCGAGACCTGGTGCAAGAACACTCAACGCGTCTATATCGTTTTATAGTCAAGCACATTGGCCACGGTACGGAGGCCGAGGAACTCACTCAGCAGGCCTTCGTTGAAGCAGTCAGTTCTTATCGTAATTTTCGTGGTGAATCGCAGCTTTCCACGTGGTTGTACGGTATTGCCTTGAACTTAGTGCGTAATTACTTATCGCGTGCGCCCGAGCGGCGCTACGAGTTCCTAGACGATGGGCCGTTGGAAAGTAGCGAGTCAGAAATGCTCTCGCCTGATGATCAGCTTGAGCAAGGCCAAATGCTGGCGGCGTTACACGCAGAGCTGCAAGAGTTGCCCGAACATATGCGCGAACTCTTACTTTTAGTAGGCATTGAGGACGTTAGCTATGAAGAAGCCGCTGCGTTGCTCAGTGTCCCGGTGGGTACCATTCGTAGTCGTTTGTCGCGTGCGCGAGCTGCGTTGAAACAAAAATTGCAAGCTCGTGGGGTATTAGACGACTAGGTTGATCTGTTGATAGATCAACCTGCCGGCTAGCTGTATTCAGTCTGACGCCCACTTGGGCTTTTTGTCATAGGCAGTCAGTTTTACCGACGGGGCAATGTGCAACTGTTGCAACCTACGACGCTGAATTTCTCGGTCTGCTTCGTCTTGGCTAAAGCGTTGTTGCGCTTCGATGGTATCCATATCAGGGCGGGTAATGCGAGCCCCATCAATAGAAACGATGCGTGGACGTATTAAGAACAAACGCTCACGTCGCTGCCAGCTTTTTGAGCGACTGGAAAACAATATACCTAAGCCAGGAATGTCACCCAACAAAGGGACCTTATCCACGCGCTCTGACTCTTGGCTGGTGTTGTAGCCCCCAATGAGCAGTGTTTGCGTATCGGAAACGATGGCGAGCGTACTAACATTGCTTTTACGCACGGTCGGTAGATTGTCAATTTTACGCTCTTCTTGAATCTGACCATCTTCGATATCAATGGCTAACTCTACTTGGGACTCATTGGTACCCCGTATATAGCGGGGAGTCACGCGCAACGACGTGCCGACGATGACAGGGGTGACCTCAGCCACGCGTTCACCCCGAGTTTGAATATAAAACGTTTCGGATAGATCTATCATGGCACCAAGATTGTCGGTGGTTAGGATAGAGGGCTGTGACAGAATTTGGGCATCTCCTCTACCTTCTAACGCACGTAAACGGGCGACCAAGTTATTACCCACACTCAAACCAATCAGCCCTGGCGTGGCTCCTGCTCCTGCGCTGAGCGGCAAGCCGGAAGAGGGTGATAGCCCCATATTGCCATAACCGAAACTGGTATTGCCCGAGCGCGCACCCCAGGTTACCCCAAGTTCGCCGACCACCTCAGCATTCACATCAACGATCATCGCTTCGATCTCAATCAATGTACTGGGTACATCAAGCTGGGCAATAAGCTGGCGATATAAAGGGATGCGGCTAGGAATATCTTGCACGATAATTGCATTTAAGCGTGCATCGGATTGTATCGATGGTTCGCGTTGGCGACGATTCAGTGAGCGGGCGGCGGTTGGAGCCGCCGCTACTTTTTGAGTGTCCGCGGTGTCTTCGGCCTGATCTTTCGAGGGTGGAGCAACGGTGGTTAGCGCCTGCTCACCAGAGTTCGTACCTGACATAAGGCCCCGCAATATGCTGGCGACACCGGGAGTGGTAATTTGTGTGTCGCGGTAACTGACGCTGCGATCGTTTACCGAAGCGTGCCGTAACTTGAATACCGCTACCTCTTGTCCGCTCTCACCTTTGGGCAAGGCGGCTACTGTGCGCTTGACCAGAGCAACATACGAAGGGGGCCCGGATACCAAGGCCAGCCCTTGTTCTGGCAGCTCTCCCCAGCCAAAGCGTGGGTCTAAAACGCCCATTTGTGTAAGGGCTTGCCGCAAGTCAGCGATGGAGCCATCAGGTAACTCGATGCTTTCTGTACTTTGCTCATTGGCTGGGCTGATGTAAAGCGTGCCTGCGTGTACATACCAGTTAAAGCCATATACACCGCCTAAACGATTTAAAAATTCGGTAGGGGTGGCAGTATTAAAGCTACCGTTAACCAAGGCATTGAGCTTGGGACTAATACGTAGCGCAAGGCTAAAGCCGGCGGCGAATTCGCCCAGCACTGTATTCAGCGTTTCATCTTGTGCGTAATAGGTATAGTTGGCATTCGGCCAAGGCGTCTGTTGGGCGTGGGCCGTCGAGCCCAAGGCTAAGGAAAGCCCGAGTCCTATACTTAGTTTAGTTAAGGATAAGGTGAGGGGCGTAGTGAGAGTTTTCATACGTGCGGCCAAAGAGGCCTGGCTACGTACAGGACGTTTAGCGTGTGGGTGGCTCATAGCTGTAGGTCGGTTCTAGTTCACGCAGTAGCTTTAACACTTCAGCAACTGCTTCAATAAGGGGTTCAGGAATGTATTGTTCAAGTTCACCCTGGGCAATCAGGGCGCGAGTTAATGGCACATCGCGCATAATAGGTATCTGATGAGCGCTTGCTATTTTGATCATTTGCTGTGCTACGTGGCCTTGCCCCATCGCTAAAATAAGGGGCAAGGGAGTTTCCTCTTCCTGGTAGTACAAAGCCACCGCATAGTGGGTAGGGTTTGTTAGCAGCACAGAGGCTTTACTGGTTTGTGCAGCATTCGATTGCATGCTCATTTCTTGGTGTAATTGTTTGCGCTTACTTTTAATGTAGGGGTCACCTTCCATTTCTTTATATTCTTGCTTGACCTCTTGTTTGCTCATCATCAGGCCACGCCGATACTGAAAGCGTTGCCAAGCAAGGTCGGCGACAGCAATTACGGTATAACCCAATGCCACATTAATCAGCAGTACTTTTAAAAGGCTGCCTAGCGCTACCTCAAGGCCTGCGATACCACTGTGCGGGATGCGTGCCAATTGCGGTAGGGCATCACGTATGACTAAAAAAACCAGTACAAAAAGCAGGGTGATTTTTAATACCGACTTCAGGAATTCCATTAAGCTTTTCTTGGAGAAAATATTCTTTAAGTTCTCCACAACATTAAGTTTTTTGCCTGAGGGTTTGAGCTTTTCAAAGGCTAATACAATGCCAACCTGCAGAAACTCAGCAAAAAAGCCGATAATCAAGGTAATTAATAAAAAGGGTAAAGCTAGCCACACCGCCTCGCGTAGCACTTCTTGCAGTACTAACGGCCAAGCATGCTCGAACTCCATATGCAAAGCGCGTGTAGGGGCTAGTATCAAGCGACTGAAGCCATCTGTGATGTTGCTACTGTTGAGCCATAAATAGCCCAGTAAAGCGATCACTAATAATGTTTGGGTAAAGTCTTTACTATGAGAAATATTGCCCTGTTTGCGCGCATCACGTAGCTTCTTGTGGGTGGGCTGTTCTGTTTTTTGTCCACTCATGGCGCCCTCCACCCGGAGTCGTAAAGAGGCAGTATGTCCTCATAGGCGGTGAATAACTGGGCACCATATTCGAATAAAGCGGGCGCGTAGATAATCATGATCAACACTGCCAAGGCACTTTTTATGGGCATGGCCAAGAAAAACACCTGCAGTTGGGGGGCAAAGCGGTTCACTAGCCCTAGTCCGAGTTCGGCTAACAGCATGGCAATCATGGCGGGTGCTGCAAATAGCACGGTGAGCTGCATCATGCGATTGAACTGTTGTAGCAGTAAAGGCAGTTGTTGGGGGTGTAAGCGTGGATAGAACTCATGGATGCCCCAGATCAGATAGCTGTCATACAGTATCGAAAGCATCAGCGTTAGCCCGCCGCTGAGCATGAAAAAAACCATAAAGGCTTGATTCAGCAATACGGCTAAAGGCGATGCTTCATTGCCCGTAGCGGGGTTGAAACTGGCACTAATGCTGGCACCGCGCTGGGTATCGATAATATTGCCCATGAATTCAAAAATCCAAAAGGGAAACACGAAAAGAAACCCAAGCGCAAAGCCAATAAATACTTCCTTCACGAGAAGCACCACTAAGCCTAGCCCTTGCACCTCAAGCAAGGCCTGTTGTTGTGTCAGAAAAGGGACGAGAACGAGCCCTAACGCTGCACAAATGGCGTAGCGTAAAAGTCCTGGTAGCAATTGCCGGCTGAAGATAGGCAATAAGGCGCATGCGGCTATTATCCGGGGCTGGCTTAGGGCCAGCGTCTGGAGAAAAGCATGAATATCCGCAAACTGTGCGCCGTTAATCATATCTGTACGCTCAGATAGTGTGGAGGAGGTCGAAAATGGACAGCGCGTAGTTGTACAGCTCTCCTCCTAGCCAGCGTGCTGTCAGCAAGATAGTGATGAACACAGCGATCATCTTGATGGCAAACGAGAGCGTTTGCTCCTGAATTTGGGTTAAGGCCTGAAACAGTGAAAATAGCGTACCCACGATGGCTGCGACAGCGATCGGCGGCAGTGATAGCCAAAGCACTAAATAAAGGGCCTGAGACAAATAGGAGGAAATGTCGGCAGCTTGCATATTAGTAGCGCCGTTGGCAATGATTAGGCATAAGACAGCACCAGTCCTTGTATAAGACGGCTCCAGCCATCGACCATAACAAAGAGAAAAAGTTTGAACGGCAGCGAAATCGTTACCGGCGAGACCATCATCATGCCCAGAGCGAGTAAAATATTGGACACAATAAGGTCAATAATGACAAACGGCAGGTAAAGTAAAAAACCTATTTTGAAGGCTGAGGTCAGCTCAGTGACCAAGAAAGCGGGTACTAGTACCAATAAATTATCGGGTTTTAGCTGTGCAGCTGCCTCGGGGCCCCAGAGTAAATGTGCGCTACGCATGAAAAAATCGCGGTGCTGCATATCGCTATGGCGCAGCATAAAAGCTTTAAGCGGTTCTATTCCTTGCGCTAAACCGTCAAGTAATGATTGTAAAGCCATCCCTTGGCCTGTTTGTGCCGACGATTGAGCCGCCAGTTGCAGTTGCTGAGCAATATCGGTGAAGACTGGCCCCATCACGTACGCAGATAGAATTAAAGCCAACGCATATAAGGCCATGTTGGGGGGCGCTTGTTGCACCCCCAAGGCATTTCTAACCAGCATAAGCACCACGGCGATTTTAATAAATGACGTGGTTAAAATCGCCGCGATAGGTAACAGCGCTAGCAGTGCTAATGCACCGGCTAAACTGATAGGGTCAAAATTAGGATTCATGGCTCGGTGGTCAGGCGCGATATTTGTACACCTACTCGCCCGTCTATATTGATGAGCGCGCCATAAGCGACCAGTAACTGGTTAGCGCGTATGTGCACCACGCCGTCACTCAGAGGACGCTCTAAATCAAAGACTTGGCCCACTTGTAGGTTTTGTAATTCACTTAAGGTAAAGCGGCGCTCACCCAAGTCAAAACTAAGCTGCACGGGTAACTCACCTAGTGCCGCAACGGGCGGCTCGGAACCGCTGTGATCAGTGGCTTTCCGCTCAAGATCCGCATCATCTGGTGTTGACTCAGGAGTAAAGTGATCAGTAGGCGAGGTTGACGAGGTGCTCATGAGTGAGGTCCATCCTTGGGTAATTAAATAGCGCGAGTTTTCGACTCGAACGCGCAGGCTAAGTGGGCTTGCTGTATCTAACCAAAGCTCCCCCTCCGTAGAGACCAGATACTCGTCCAAAACAATGACATCGCCCACCTGCAGGGAGTGCAATTGTTGGAACGAGATGTTGGTTCGACCCAAGCGCGCGCGTATAGGTACGCTGATGCAAGGCAAGGGCCTAATTTTTGGAGTAGGGGTAAACATGTCGGGCCACGTGTTGGCCATATTGCGCAAAGCAAGGTCGGAGAACTGTACTAAGCCATACAGTACGGCGCCTCCGGGCTTGGGTTCAATTTGTAGTTGCCAGTTATACGCCGTGCGGCTTAGTTGCCAACCTTGCTCTAGACGATGTTGTTGTACGCGTAGAGGCAGATTGTGAGTATCGCTGCTGGGTGGTGTCATTAGCTGCGCCAGCATAATTTCTAGCGCGGCATTGATCAGGGCTGCAGGCACCGTCTGGAACTGAGCCTGCGGAACAAGTTGTTCTAAGCAAAGGCGTACAACGCTTTGCGGCAGTTGTAGCACTAAGGGCAGCTCATTCCAGAGCAGATCGATGTAAATAACGGCGCCAGTCAGAGCCGGCTCGGCGTCGCAGGGCCGGCATTCGCAGTGCCAAGGTTGTTCGCCCCAGTGCACCGTGAAGGCGTGGCTGCGAGCCAGTAGCGTGTTCCACGCCTCTACACTGTCCGAGGGCAACTGTTTTAGGTAGGGAGCAATCGCGTCGTAGTGAGGCATGCGGTTACACCTTGACGGGTTGTGCGAGGGACTCATGCAGACGCAGATCGCCAGGGTCGTCGGTTTGCACTTGCACAAGCACATCCCGGTGCAGGCGGTTCGCCAGTGTTTGTGCCAAGCGCTCAACCTGCCGGTCGAGTTGTCTGCGCACAGGCTCTACGGCACAGCTAAAGCATACCAACACACGCCCCTCGATCTCTTGCAGGCGTATTGACACGCCTGGTAAGAGCTCTTGTCGTACTAGCAGATTCAGCTCAGCTTGCGGTGCAGCGGGAGCCAGATACAGACGTTCCACCTGTTGCAATAGCTGCTCTTGAACGGCAGGGCTTAATGAGGCCGCAGGAGCGTACTCTACTCGCGCGGGCAGGCTGAGCATCGTTATTGGTTGCGCCGCACTCTGGGGTTGACGTTCATCTGGCTCAGCGTGGTGTTTTTTTTGTTCTGGAGTGGACGTTTGCTCTTTTTGTGCAGGGGGCTGCATCGCCTGCTGAAAAGCGTCCTGCTCTGCTTTTAGGGCCAGAGGTAAGGCAGCGGTGCCATCTTTAGGCTTGAGCGTGTAGTCGGCACGTTGATGGGCAATGTTGGGGGGGGGAGTAGGGGAGATCATGCCAGCTCTACCTCATCGTGATTAGTCCATTCGTCGGAGTCGCGCCGTAGGGTAGCGACTTCTTCCAGCTCTAACTCTTCTTGGCGATCGGATTCGTGCAGTGCTGCATTAAAACGCGCTTGTGCAAGCTCGACAAACTTTTCGCAGTGACGTTGGCTTTCTTGGTGGAGGGCACGCTGACGGTTATAGCTGTCTTGTGCCTGTTGCTGTGCCTGCTCGGCTTGTTCTTGTTGCTGACGCAGTTCATCTTGCTGTATTCGTAGGTGGGCAACGCAGGCAAGCGTGTAGTCTAGATCAGGGGCCTTAACTACGTTCTGATAAAGTTGAGCATACAGTTGACGCTCCTTTTCCTGAGCATAGGCGCTAAAGTCCACCAGCGCCTGTATGCATTGCTGGGTATGCATTTGGGCCTGTTCTAACCGATGCATGTATTGCTGCAATTGCTGCGCCGCACGTTGCTCACGGTAGCGCTTAATAGCGAGTAATTCGTGAAAAATAGTCATGGCGTTTTACTCAACGAAATTAGGGCATCAAGCGTGTCAGAAAACGGGGTAAAGTCAGTGGTCTCTTGGCGTAGGAATTGCCGGATGGCATCGATTTTGCTAATTGCCTCGTCAATTAAGGCGTCACCACCGTGCTTGTACTCACCGATACGCAATAGCAGCTCTACCTCATCGTATTTAGCCATCAGCTCGCGCACTCGCCCAGCCGCCAATTTGTGTTCGGGCGAGGCAATCGCACTCATGACCCGGCTGGTAGAGGCCAAAATATCAATAGCGGGGTAATGGTTAGCGGCAGCCAGTTTGCGCGATAGCACAATGTGGCCATCCAAAATGGAGCGTGTTTCATCAGCGATGGGCTCGGTCATGTCATCGCCCTCGACCAATACCGTGTAAAGTGCGGTAATCGAGCCATGCTCGTTCATGCCCACACGTTCCATCAGTTTGGGTAAAGTAGCAAAGACTGACGGCGGGTAACCCCGACGCGTAGGAGGTTCGCCAGCGGCCAAGCCAATTTCACGCTGCGCTCGTGCAAAGCGGGTAACCGAGTCCATCAAGAACAGCACTTTCATGCCTTGGTCTCTGAAGTACTCGGCGATGGCCGTGGCGACGTAAGCAGCTTTAGCGCGCTCCATCGAGGAGCGGTCGCTGGTGGCGCACACAATGACACTTTTACGCCTGCCCTCAGGCCCTAGCTCACGCTCTAGAAATTCACGTACCTCACGGCCGCGCTCGCCAATCAGGGCCACGACCGTAACGTCTACCGCAGCGCCTTTAACCAGCATGCCCATCAGGGTGGACTTACCACCACCTGCAGCGGCAAAAATCCCCATCCTTTGCCCTTCACCGCAAGTCAATAAGCCATCTAAGGCTCGCACGCGTAGCTCTAGGGGCTGATCAATAATGCGTCGTTTTAACGGATCGGGCGCCTCGGCAAACACAGGGTAAAACTTGCTGGCTTCTAAGGGGCCGTGGGTATCCGTATCAATGGGCCGCCCTAAGCCATCCAAAACGCGCCCTAATAAGCCCATGCCTACGGGCACGCGGTGAGCACTGCCTGTGGGGATGACTTCGGTGGCGGAGGAGATGCCGTACATATCGCCTAAAGGGGTTAGCAAAGCGGCATCGCGAGCAAAGCCTACTACTTCGGCGCGCATTTCAAAGTCTTCGCCCGGGTTACGCAGTATGCATACCTCGCCTATTTTTACCGCAGGGACGACGGCTTTGATAATGGTGCCCACCACCTGAGTCACTCGGCCTTTAATGCGTAGAGTGGGCGTATCGTTAAGTGCAAGCTCCATCATATCGGTGATGTAGCTGAACTGATTTTTCCCCATGATTACACGCGGCTCCCTAAGATGCGCTCGAATGCACTACGCAAAGCGCCCAGTTGAGCATGTAAATCTGCCTCTATCATGCCAATTTCGCTTTCAATAATGCAGGCATTCGGTGCTACGCGTGAGTCGGGAGTGACATCGATATAACCGACAATGGGGAAGGCCGCCAAGAGCTCGTCCATTCTTTGGCTTACCAGCTTGGTTTGCGTCGGGTGTAGCCTTAACACCAATTGCTTTTGATTGCGCACGGCAGTCAGTGCGTTACGAGTCACTGCCATTACCTTTTCTTCATCATCGAAATCGTTGATGATTTTTTCTACGGAAGACATCACCAGCGTTACAATTTCTTGCTCAAAGTTGGCAAGGTAATCCACCGTACGGCCTACCGTTTCAATAATTTTTTCTGACTGCTGTAGGCGTGCCTCTAGGCTGCCATCCTCATAGCCGCGCTGTTTTTCTTGTTCATAGACTTGCACGGCTTGGGCGCGGATCTCGTCGGCCTCTTGTTGGCTTAAGGTAAGTAGCTCTTGGGCATCACACCAAGCGGCATAATCTTCTCGGCGTATTATTTTGCTTTCACTAGGGCAGCGCCTGCTGAGTGTTTCGGGTTGCAGCGCATTGCGAGGATAAAGAAAACTCATCAGGCTTAACTCTCGATGTGGGCCAAGCATGTGGCACGAATCAGCGTAGGGTCTGGCAAACCTGCCCAAGGCTCTGTGTGGGGCAGTTTTAAACGTAAACGTTCTATCAAGCCCGCGCCGCCATCGTGGCAGGCATGCAATAAGGCAGCACGGCCCAGAGGCTGGTAAAAATCTTCCACTTTTTCAGCGTCCCACGTTTGCGCCGGCAAATACGCTAAATCGCTGTGCTCTAGTCGAGCCTGTTGGACATACTGAGCATGGGCACCATTGAGCAAGCGTTGTATATCTTGGGCTTGAATGAATTGTTTTATGCGCTGTTGACATAGTTGCAAACCTAGCCAAGCACATAGTTGCTCTAAAGTGTGCCTGTCTAGTAAGGCTAACTGCAACGGAGGGTTAGGTAAACAAGGGCTAATGCTAGGCTCTAGTTGCAATTGGTGCAAAATATCGTGCGACCAGTGGCGATGCACGATAGCCGGTTCTGGGCTAAGCGCTAACAGATGCTGCCAGTGGCCCTGAGGGTCTAGCCGTGGTAAGTGGCTGGGATGTAGGTCTAAGCTAGGCAGTAAGGTAAACGTGCTGTATTGTCCCAGCCATAGCACGTTAGGGGTAGAGTGCTTCATGGCCGTTCGCTGCTAGGGGCCTTGCTGGCGGCTTTGTTGCGGCGCTCCAGCCACAGTTTATGGCCCAGTACACCACTACTAGCCAAGCTTATCAGCAACAAAATGATGACCGCCGTAATAAGGCCTGTGTCCTGCGCACTAAACCAGGTGGCCGTATCGGTGGTGCTACCAGGATTAGCTCCATTGCTCATGCCGTTAGCAGGCTGAGCAGGAATCAGCACCACGCTGACTTGGCTTTCTTGAAGGCCGGGGATGCTGTGGGTGACCAACTTGCGAATTTGAGGTTGTAAGGCATCAAGCGTGTAGTCGCGACGGTGCTTAATAAACACGGCCGCGGTAGACGGCTGGGCGGTTTCTCCTAGGCTCGCGCGTTCGGGTAGCACGACATGGACGCGTGCCACCAGTACTCCATCCATTTGGCTGAGCGTATTGGAGAGCTCTTGAGACAAGGCATACAGATAGCGAGCCCGTTCTTCTAAGGGCGATGAGACTAAGCCTTCTTTGCGAAAGACGGCTCCCATACCGTCAAAGCGCTCTCTGGGTAAGCCTTGTGAACGTAGTATTTCTAAGGCGCGTGCAGTCTGTGTCGGATTCACATTGATGCTCACTCCGTCTTTGGTGACTTGTCGTGTCGCCGTGACACCGCCTGTCAGTAAAACGGATAACACCTCATTACTTTCGGCATCCGACATATTGCTGAGCAGGTTGACGTTCTGTGTGCAGCCAGCCAGCCCTATTACTACCAGACAAAAAAGAGTAAAAAACCAGCGTTTTATCATTGCATCTTTACCATTGAGTCTACGTTTTGCGTGGCCTTGGAGACGGCTTTACTGATCAGTTCGTAATGCACGGATACTTGCAGCAGTTGCGCCTGGGTGTGGAGTAAATGGCTGACGTTGGGCTTGGCGGCAGTATGAGCGGTATTCAGGTTATTCGTAATATGTTGCCATTGCGTTTGCAAATCACCTGAGGTGTGTTGCAACTTGCCTAAAATTTGCTCACCTAAATTAAGAATGGACTTAGGCGTCTCAGGGTTGGTTGGTACGGCAGCCAAGCCAGGTGTGAAACTTGCGCTATCGGCTTGCATCACCGCATTAAAACGTTCAATTTGAGCAGTGCTGGGGGTAGCGGGTAAGCCGGGTACCGTTTGCGGTTCAATAGCAGGCGCGACAGCAACGTTTAAGGGTATAGGAAGTGTCATAGAGGCCTCTGTGTGGGTGGTAAGGCACTGTTTGGCTCATGCAGAGCATGGGATGGGGTGGCTCGAGAAGGCGCAAGCAGCCCCCTAGCTAATTGTTGTAGCGGTTCGTTTTCTGACAGCGTTGAGGAGGCTATAAACTGCTGCAGTATGAGCTGTGCAGCGTGCGGTGAACCGGCCTGTTGCAGGGCAAAACCTAACCATACCTGGAGTTGTTCGTGTTCTTGGGGGGCGGTTAAGGTGGTAGCTTGTAACAGTGTGACAGCGTGCTGAGCCAAACGTTGATTTAAGTAGGTGACGGCCAAGCCAATAAAAGGAAAAGCTTTTTGCGGCCTAAGTTTGCTTAAGCCTAAAAAAATGTGTTCAGCTTGGGTGAAATGCCCTTGTCCGGCCGCTAGAAATCCGATTTCTGTCAGGGTGCGTATCTCGTGCTCTTGAAACACCAAAGCCGTCTGCTCAGAGACGGCTGTTTTTAAGGGGGCAGGAACCCCGCCTAGGCGGGGAGAGGGTTCGGTCATGCGCAGTCGCCTTGTAAAAGTTGCCGCATGGCAAGCACTTTGGGTAGCCAAGCCGGCGCTGCGCTTTGTTGCTGAGCAATTTGCACTAAGTTATCCAGAGTAGCTAGGGCTTGATCTAGTTGTTCGCTGGCTAGCTGACACTCTACCAAACCTATGGCTGACTCATAGTGTTCCGGAAACAAGGCCCAAACCAAAGCATATATATTGCCAGCCTCTAAGTATAGTTCTTGCTGCTGTAAGCATAGCGCGAAACCACATAAATAATGCTGGCGAGTAGGCCCATACAAACACAGTAGTGAAAACAAAGGCAATGCTTGTTCGTACTGCTGTTGCGCCACCTGGGCATAAGCCAAGGCGTACAACACCTCCAACTGCTCATCACTTAGCCTTTGGGCTGAGGGAAGCGCTTCAAGCTTGTGGCGTAAAGTTTCGCTGACTTGTTGGCGAATGCTGTCCAGATTAGACGTTGAATTGTGCTGTTCCATGGCTGACTCCTGATTTAAACCGTAGGGGCTGTGCGCAAATTGCTAGAGACTTGTTCCATGCTGTCGCTAGAGTCATTCAGCATGCGCATCAAAATTTGAGCGGTCTCTTCAATTTGCTTGATGAGTTTTTGTATCGCCTCTTGGTTTTCTTCCAAGGCTTGTTGTAAGGCTACGGCGATTGCTGAGAGCGCCTGTTTGGCAGATTGCGCCGACATAGCTTTAAAGTCACCTACGTTTTTTAAGACGTCGTTAGTGATGTTAACGGCTACAGGGACAAGAGCCTTAGTAAGGTCGCCGATAGTCTTCATTATGCCTTGAGCAGCCTTAGATACGTTAGCGGATGCAATGCTCATCACTAATCCTATCGTTAGGGATGCCACGGCAGTGATAACAGTTTCGATAATCGCCAGTTTTTCTTTATCTACGCCCGCCAAATCGCAAATGCCACCGATTAAGTCTGTTAATAAGCTAGGCTCGACTAACAAAGCGCTCATGGTAAGAGTAGCCAGCGCACCCGTAATGACACGGGCCACTTTACTAGCAGTCTCTTCAGACACACCTAAGGCGGCTAACACGCTGGTGACCAACTTACTGACCATTTGCCCAAGGCTGAAACCGTCTTTACCGGCTTCTTTGCATGCCTGATCCACAATGCCGATACCAGCGGCAATTAAGCCTGCACCAGCCAGTAGCATCAAGGGGGAGGCTGCACCAGCCGTAGCGGCGGTGACAGCAACAGCCGCTACGGCAGCGACCAGAGCCAGGATTTTACCTGCCCAGCCCAGAATACGTTGTAGCAAGCTAGGTTTAGCGGTGCTTTTTTCCACCCACTCATTAATTTTTTCCATTTGAGCTTCATGGTTTTTCTGCAGCTCTGTTTCTTTGGTTTCAAGTTCAGCTTGAGCGCCTTGCAACTGGCTTTGCTGCGTTTTTTCTTGCAGAGTGCGCAGCAGGGCCACCATTTCGTCCGCAGAAAAAGAGCGGGTCGCGGGCGGGAGCTCGGGCGCGTTATCGGCTTTGTCGTTGCTGCTGGCGCTGCTGTAAAAGGATTGCGCAATAGTGGCGAGTTCTTTCAGCAGGCTGGGTACATTTAACCCAATCGAGCCTGAGGCTTTAGTGCTTTGAGCTTGTGTGCTGGGTGCATCATTGTTATTGATGGTTTGACCAAGCGCAGCGGTAGAGTTTTGAATACTAGTCATGGTAGAGATTCCGTTTCAAAATGGGTGAGGCTTAAACTTGGCTGGCTAGGCCACTGTTTGCTTTTTGGCGTGACTGCATAATATCCACAAGTTTTTCGCCGACGTCTTTCAAGGCTTTTTTAGCTTCTGCCGTAACACGATTGAGTTGTGCCCGTAACTGCTCTTGCTCTTGAGCGGTAGCGCTATCGCTCATCTGAGCTTTTATTTGCTTTGCCGCGACCAAGCCGCCAACAAGATTGGGAAGCAGCGTGCCTATGGTTTTGCCTATCTCAATCTTTCCGTGATGCTTGCTATCTAGGGCAGCAGTAAGGGCACCCGCTATGGCACTGACAGCAGAGGTGATAATGCTGGCGACCAGCTGCGTAATGGCCGCTTTATCCATTTTGGCCGCAGCATCCAGCTCTAGATTGACTTGTTTTGTCGTTTGAGCGCGCTGGGTTTCCGTTGAGCTTTTGCTCAATTGCTCGGCCAAATCTTTGAATAAAGCCAGTAACGCAAAAATATCGGTAGAGATTGTCTTGCTCAGGTCAGCAACAGCTGTTTGTGTTTCGCTCGTCTCCTCAGCATTCTGCAAAGAGGGTGCGGGCAACTGTATGCTTGAGCTTTGCTGGCTCAGACGTAGGGCTGCTTGCATATCTGCTTGGCTGACATCGGCTTTTTGGGCACTGGCTCCGACCTTGGCTGCGGTGGCGGTTTGCGCGTCTTGCAGGGCTGCATGCTCAGGAGTCGTAGTAAGACCTGATGCGGCGGAGTTTAAGGAGGTGATATTCATGGGATAGTTCTCCAGTGAAGCTTATTGTATTGAGTCGTGCTGGCTTGCCTCGGCGTGGCGTTGGCGTAGCAACGCTAAAATGGCACGCGACTTAGCGGTATAACCATGTTGGTCTTCTGGATCCATTTCTATGGCTAACTCTAAGGTGTCAATGGCATCATCAATGCGAGCTAGGGCAACTAAACACTCACTGCTATGAAATAGCGGGGAGGGGTCGTCAAGGCGTAGCACGGCTAAGGTGGTGTAATGTTGCAAGGCGTCTTCATAGCGTTCCAACATTTGTGCGGTGTTAGCCAGTGCTTGCACATTGCGCTCGTTCAGATGGTCGGTCATCGCCAACAGAGAAAAGGCTTTAAAGGCTTCGTTGTAGCGTCCTTGCTCGTATAGACCATGACCAAGCTGATAAAGGGCGTCACTTTCGTCTGTACTGATATTAACCAGTTGTCCTAGGTTCCCCCCTTGTTGTAGAACGTGTTGTAGGTGCTGAATTTGCTGTTGTAGCTGATCGGTATTAATAGAGGCTGTTTGTGTCATGTTAAAACTCCTGAATTAACGCATATTGGCAATGATAGAGTTACGGCTATCTTGCATTTTCTTCACGAAGTTGGTCATTACATCAAAGGCTTCGTTGCGCTTACTAGATAGGGATTGCAGACGCAACATATCCATTTGCTGGGTATTGTTGGCTTTATCCACGGCGTTTTTGGTTTCCTGTAACATGGTTTCCAACTGACCTTTAGTGGTGTCGCCGCTGATAGTTGTGTCAATGCCTGCTGCTTTTAGCTTTTCATTGATGTCTTTGATGGCTGTGTTCAAATTACCTTTGTAGACATCTTTAAGCTTTTTGTCTGCCTTGGCATCGGAGCCGAAGTGTTGCAATAGTTCATTGATTCCAGTTTGCACTTCGGCTAACTTGGCGATTTGCTCGTTGCGAGCCTGAACTTCTTCCATTTGTTGCATCAACTGCTCGTCAAGCAATTGCACGCGCTCTGTTTGAACAGCCAGTAAGGCTGTTTCTATATCCATGTTGCGTAAGTCCATGCCGGAACTGGCGATAGGGCTGGTTGTAGGGATCGTATTCATGGTGTGCTCCTGTGTACGCAATTGCAGTTAAATTTAAGCAATGTGGTTGATATTGAAGTGGCTCGTTAAGGGGGCGGGCGATTGGGCAAACGCTAACCGGGCGCTTTCTTCGGCAACTTCTTGCTCTACATCGCGTAAATCTGTGTCAAGCTGGGTTTGTATTTGTGCCTTTGCTTGCTCATTCAATGCCTGCTCAAGCAATTGACCGGTTTTTTCAGGATTAAACCCTTCAGCGGTATAAAATTCGTGCAGGCTTTGGTGCTCGCTCTGAATTTTTTGAATCAGGGCTTGGGCAGCTAGAATCGTTGCTTCTGATTGGTTGGTAGTGGCTTGAGACACATTAGCTCCTGTGTGTAGACGTTGAGTGAAGTCCGCTTTTCGGGCTTACGAGGATTAAGTAACCGGCTCTCGCTCAGGGTTCCGTTTTTTATTATTTGTTTTTTAGGGAACTGTTCGGGCCCTGCGGTTACTCATTGTTTTTCTTCATAATGCTGTAGCGTCTTTTATATAGCTTGCGGCCCACTGCCTTTCTGGAGCGTTTATGTCAGCTGTTTCTGTCCTTCGCCCAGACTCCTATACGGAGCTGGCTTATTCGGCTACGTCGGACTCTAACGCGAATACGCCAGCTAACAAGCCATCTAAGTCGTCCTTGTTTACGCCAGAGACTGGCCCAGCGACTAGGCCTAGTCTTGATGCTTTTCTTGAGCAAGCTCTGGCTCCCGAGTTGTCTATCACTTACTCTCCAGCACAGGCGCTTGAGGCCTTGGCGCACGTACAACAAAGTTTTATTATTCACGCACAAGAACAGCCTGATTCGGCTCTGATACTTAACCGTGCTGCCAGAGTGCTGGCTGATGAGCTAGATTTGCGCCAGCTTATTGCCATGTATCGTGGCGCCTTGTTGCAAGGTTAGGGTGCGCCGATATGTCTCTATCTATTGATGCTGTCCACTTATTAGATACCTTAATTCAAACGTATTTAAGCAACCAGCAGCCGGATAAAGCCTTGGCCTTATTGCGTGCCCAGCAAGTCTATGGCCCGTTAAGCGTAAGGCGTCGCCTTGTGTTGGCGCAGTCGCAAATACGGTGTGGGTTAGCGTCGCAAGCGCTGGAAACGCTAGACCAGGTACTGGCCCAGTCACCTCAGGCTCAGTTGCTGTTGGCGTGTTACCTCTTGCGTGCGACGGCCCTACAGGAAGTAGGACTAGAAGCTCAAGCCGTGCAGGCCATGCAAGATTACGTGCAACTGCGTAGTACCAGTCGGGTAGATCAAAAGGAACAACAATAAGCTATGCAAGTTATATTGCGCACCGTAGGTTGGTTGACAAGTCGTAACGACATTTTCTTGGCATTTTTAATCGTCGCGATTATTTTCATGATGATTCTGCCTTTGCCTACGGCATTGGTGGACGTGTTGATTGGCGCCAATATGACCTTATCGGCCATTTTGTTAATGGTGGCCATGTATTTGCCTTCACCTTTGGCATTCTCTTCCTTCCCTTCAGTCTTATTGGTCACCACATTATTTCGTTTGGGCATCTCTATTGCCACCACCCGTCTTATTTTGCTGCAAGCTGACGCCGGGCACATTATTGAGACTTTCGGTAATTTTGTGGTGGGTGGCAACCTAGTCGTTGGCTTGGTGGTCTTTTTGATCTTGACCATCGTGCAGTTTATTGTGATTACCAAAGGTGCGGAGCGGGTGGCTGAAGTAGCGGCCCGGTTCTCACTCGATGCGATGCCCGGCAAGCAAATGGCTATTGATGCTGACTTGCGTGCCGGTGCGGTCGACATGGAAGAGGCGCGTGAGCGTCGCTCGTTAATCGAAAAAGAAAGTCAGTTGTACGGCGCCATGGATGGCGCCATGAAGTTTGTTAAAGGCGATGCAATTGCCGGCTTGATTATCGTGGCCGTTAACTTGTTGGGCGGTATCATTATCGGCACCATGCAACGTGGTATGACGGCGGGCGAGTCCGTACAGGTATATTCCATTCTGACCATCGGTGATGGCTTGGTGTCTCAAATACCTGCCTTATTTATTGCCATCTGTGCGGGCATTATCGTTACCCGAGTGCAAACGGGAAAGGAAGCTTCTAACGTCGGTAAAGATATCGGTGCTCAGGTGCTGGCGCAGCCTAAAGCTTTATTGATTGCGGCAGCGATTGCGGTCGGGATGGGCTTAATACCAGGCATGCCTACATTGACCTTTTTAATACTGGGAAGTGTTGTAGGGGTAGTGGGCTTTGTGTTAGTGCGTGCGGGCAACAAGCAAAGTAAAACTGCTCAGGGCGGTGGCACTAGTGACAGGGCGCCAGGGCAGGAACAAACTGCGCAACCAGAAGAGGCGGTGTTTGCTCCCGCTTTACCTATATTGTTGGACTTAGCGGGTAATTTTCGCGACTCTATCGATGCCGCCGAGTTGGGCGCCGAGCTTAGTTTGCTACGCAAAGCATTGTACTTAGAGCTGGGCGTGCCTTATCCCGATATTCACCTGCGCTTTAACGATAGCTTGGCCCAAGGCACTTATAGTCTCTTAGTCTATGAGGTTCCTATTACTCAGGGCTATATAAAGCCTGAGTGCGTGCTGGTGCGTGACAAACCACAAAATTTACGTAATTTACAGCTCTCGTTTGTGGAAGGGGCTCCAATCTGGTCAAGAGATCCCTGCCTGTGGGTACAGTCTGAATGGCAGGACACCTTGCAAGCGGCAGGCCTGACCTATCTGACCCAGATACAAGTTATGAGCTGGCATGTCCGCTTGGCATTGCTCAAACAAGCGGCAGATTTCATGGATATTCAAGAGGTCCGCTTTCTGCTCAATGGCATGGAAAGTGATTTCCCTGACTTAGTGAAAGAAGCACTGCGGGTCATGCCAGTGCAGAAAATGGCAGAAATCATGCAGCGTCTGGTGGCAGAAAACATTTCCGTGCGTGACTTACGGAATGTGCTGGGCGCTTTGACCGAATGGGGGCAAAAGGAAAAAGACACGGTACTGCTTACGGACTACGTGCGCGTGTCGTTGAAGCGTTACATTAGCCATAAGTACGCAAGCGGACAAAATATATTACCGGCCTATTTGCTGTCGCCTGCCTTAGAAGATCTAATCCGTGGCGCCATACGACAAACAGCGGTGGGCAGCTATTTGGCCTTGGATCCTGACATGAATCGCAAAGTGCTCGATAGCATCAAGAAGGCGGTAGGAAAATTGACGCCCGGGCATAATCCCGTACTATTAACGTCCATGGACATACGGCGCTATGTCAGAAAAATGATTGAAGCTGATTTGTATGAGCTATCAGTGCTTTCATACCAAGAGTTGACATTGGAGGTCAATGTGCAACCCTTAGCGCGTATTGAGTTGCCGCTGGCATAGTGCTTTTTTCTTGGCTGTTGTGATGAGTCCCACTTATGAACTACGTATACTGTCAGGTCTGCACCAAGGTGCAACGGCGCCGATAAGTTCTGTCTTGCGCCTGGGGCAAAGCAACGATTGTGACATTCTTCTTGCCGATCCAGACCTTCCGCCCGAGCCGGTAGTGATAAGTTGTCAGGAGCAAGGGTGGCGTGTGGGTGAAAGTGAGTTGATAGCCTTTAATCAGGTGGTTCAATGGGGGGCCATCAGTATCACCGTTGCTACGCCACAGCAGCCATGGCCCGTGTTGCCCATACCAACAACAAGTAGCTCGTTATCGGAATCAGACAGCTCTGGCATATCTGCTTCACGGGAGCAGCCCGATTTAGCTCCTACGCAGTCTGTTACGCAGACAACATTTTATGGCCGCTACCCGGTACTGATCGCTGCGGTGTTATTGCTCGTTCTAGGGGGGTTGTTCACGGTGATGGGGCCTTGGTGGGGCGCTCCAGAGCCTAGTGCTGCGCCAACGGCCCCCGCTTTGGCAGACCCCCAGCAAGTAAAAAACTTGCTGGATAAAGTAGTGGGTGGCGAAGCCTTACAAGTAGCGGTGCTCGATGATGGTTCCTTAGCAGTGCAGGGTTGGGTAGGGTCAAGCACTGAGCGTGACGCCCTAGCGCAGGCTTTGACACAAATCTGGCCTATGCCCGCCTTGCAAGTTTATGCATGGAATGAAGTGCTGAGTGAGTTGCAGCAAATGACCGCCAATTTGCCTGTGTATCAGCAGTTTGCCATTCAGCAGGGGCAAATCCAAATTCAAGGCATTGCCTTAGATCCAGCGCAGCGCACAGAGTTGTTAGCCCAAATACAAGCGCGTTATCCGCAAATAACAATTCAGAAAGAAGACTACTTGTTGGCTGAACAGGTTTTAGATAGGGTGGAGACTGACCTACACGAAGCAGGACTGACAGAGGTGCTGCTGCGCTGGCAAGGTAGTCACTTAGTGTTAGATGCTGACGCCCTAGACGCTCAGCAACATGAGCGTTTAAATCAGCTATTACCGCAGTGGGAGCAACGCTTTTGGGCGCGAGTACAGCTGGATCAGGCAGACCAACAGCCCATCTTGCCTTTTATCATTCGTAGCGTAGTAAGTGGGCCAGAGCCTTATGTGGTCCTCGCAGATGGGGCAAAGTTGTTGCAAGGCGGCACGTACCAAGGCTATCGTTTACTAGCGATAGAACCAAAGCAGCTGGTGTTTCAAGCAGGACGCAGACTGACAATACCCCGATAAGCCATAGATTGAGTGAAAAAGCCGACGGGCGGGGAACTTTACGGCTTATCATGTTACTTAAGATAGCACTTATCCGTAAAATTCAACCATGGCGTACCATGACGACAAAGCCTCCTGTCCTACTGACTGACTTAGAGCAACAGCTTGTTGGGGAGCAGGGGCGCCAGAAAGCGCAAGAGCTTCAAGAGCAGTTGCAGCAAATGAGCTTACGTATTCGTCAGGAAATGGCAAAAGGCTTGTCTACCGAGCAATACGAGCTTTATCAGGCGGGAAATCAAGCATGTTTAGCGGCAGTAGATGTTGTCCAGCACTACCTACGTAAGCCGTAGGCTGCAATAGTTACCTTTACACCGGAGCATCACAATGGCAATTGATTCTATGTACGGCGGCTCACAAGGTTTGAGCCTTACACAGGTAAACCAGTCTATTTATCAGGGGCTTAGCACTCAAGAGGCAAAGCTGCGTGATACGTTAGCTAGCATCGGCTCTAAGGCAGATGGCGCGGTAACCCAAGCTGAACTGCTGCGTATGCAACAAGAGGTCCAACAGTGGACCATGCTAATAGACATACAAAGCACAATCACCAAACAAATTGGCGATTCAATTAAAAGTGTGATTCAAAAATCGGGTTAAACGTTTTGGTAGCGCCATGCATCATGCTGGCTGGTGCTAACTTGGGCAGGAGACGACCACGTCTCCCAGCGCTCAAGCTCGGCGAGTAGCGTTTCCAGCGCCTGCATAAGTTTATCGGCATCGCACAGGCTCAGTGCCAAATTTAGTTGTGCTTGTATCTGTTGCTGCTCATCTAAGCAAAACACCACTCCTTCCGCCCCTTGATGCTGATTCGCGCGTAACAAGGCGGGAAACAAAAAGTGATCGTGCTCAGGAGACGGCTTCAGCCCGCACGACAGCATAAGGTAGTGCTGCTTGTAAAGGGCGATGTGAACTAAGTGGCGCTGGTCAACAAGTAAAGTACACAGGCCGTTTTGGTCAAGCTGTAGACCCTGAATACCTAGGTTCAAACCTAGTTGTGATACCAAGCGGCTGGCTGCGGAATGCTGCAAGAGTTTCCCCTTTTGGGCTGCGGGTTTTGCCCATAAGTTGGGCTGTATTCTGCCAGATCACTTCCCCCGCTGCAAGCTAGGAAACTACTTATTTATAGGTCAACTATGTACACATCAAATACTGCTAGTACCTTAGCTGGGGCGCAGTTGGGTCTAGAGTTAGAGATGGGAGTAGTCAGTACGGCTAGTGGTCAGAGTGCGGCAGTTAACAATTACTTTGCTGAACTACAGCGGATCAAAGCCCACACGGAGCCTAAGGCTGAACTCGTTATGACGGGCGACCGAGCGACTGCCGTGCAAACATCACAGGCGGATTGCGGCCTAGATAATGGTTTTAATCTATTAGAAACGGCATTACGGCCTGTGGCCAGTAAGCAAGGCGGGCTGTTAGAGTTAGCCCGTAGGGCGGGTCAAGAGGTTTCTCACAGCTTACAGGCCTTGCAGACAGAAGGCCTCACCATTTTGAATGCTGCCCAGCATCCACAACAGACCTGTGACGTAACGTGGTATCGCCATACACGGGTGGATCGGCCTATCTACCAAGAATTGACTGAACATCGAGGCTGGGCTCATCACTTGGGGTTAGACGCCAAAGCGCAAAATGGGGCCAATACGCAAGTGCCGGTGCAGCAGGCGGTTGCCGCAATGAATACCATGTTGGCCTTAGCGCCAGCATTCATTGCTTTATTCGCCAATAGCCCCCTCGAGGCGGGCCAGCAAACGACCTACAAAGAAAACCGTCTTACGCTTTGGCCACGTATGTTTGCGCAAGCCCGCTTTGCAGGCGACAGGCACGTGCAAACCCTACCCAACCGTCCTTTCCATGATTTAGCCGATTACTTTCTATGGATGTTTGGCCGCGCCACGGTAAGCCGTAGCTTGCCGTTGGAGGGAGGGCAAAGCTATAAGTCCCCGCAAAGCGTCTTGCTTTGCCAAAACCTAAGCCTGCAAGATTTTCTGTATGCGGGGCAAGCAAGCGCACATTATTTAGGTAGCCGTGAGTCGTTATCTTTGCAGGCGCGCTCTGAACATTTTGTGTATTCGCAAATAGCCATGTTCTTAGATGCGCGTTTGCGCTATAGCGTACAGGTTTACCCACCGCTATTACAGCTTCTACGAGCGTGGGAGCAAGCGCAGGGCCTAGAGCAACTGCTGGCAGACTGTGGCGCGGTGATGTATATCGAGGGGCGCGCTCCGGGGGCAAATTTCCCTGATGCGGTATTGTTGCAAGAGGCTGGCTCCCACGTAGCGTTAAGCAGCATTATTGCACCACAAGCGTTACAACTGGGTCTGCTGCGTAACGTGGCAGAAGCCACGCAGCTATGGCAACGCTGGGGGTGGGAGCAGTTAGCGGCCTTGCGCGTAAACGCCATGACTGAGGCCTTAGACGACCTTTCCGTGCTTGCTTTGTGTCAAGAGGTATTGGAGGTGGCGCTAGATGGTTTAGACGCCTCTGAGCAAAGCTGTTTAGCTTATGTGCAGTATGGCGTGCAAGCTAAGCGTTGCGGTGCTGATCGTTTGCTGGCGAGTTGGCGCCGTGCACAAGGCTTAAATCCCGCGGAACGCCTGCAATGGATGCTGGAACAGCATCAAGTAATTTCTCCTAACGCCATACAGCAGTAGGCACCAGCTTAGCGAAACACCTCGTCGGCCGCCAACAAAATATCAATCGGTGGATCAAAGCCTATTTGACGAGCGGTCCGTAAATTTAAGGCGATTTTGGCGGGGTCTACCCATATTTGAGTCAGCGAACGAGGCGATGCTCCGTTGAGTATACGGGCGATAACTTCGGCATGAAAACGGCCTAGCGATGACATGCTCGCCTGAGCCATGCTAAGCAATATACCTTGTTTCACATCCGCGGCACCCGCCATAGAAAAGCTGGGTATGCCAGCGTGGCTAAGGATATCGGCAATTTGTTTAATGGTGCCGGCATGTACCCCTTGATGAGTGGTAATGTAAACCGCTTCGACATCTTGCTCAGCCAATTGCTGGTAGCACTGTAGCGCATACTGGCTGGCCTGCTCAGTACTAATGTTGCTGGCGGGTGCATGGCAAGGTACCACGCTAAAACCCAGTGCTTGGCTCACTTCATTAACCGCTTCCCACGCCGCATAACTACGACCTTCGTCACTGTCTTCATAAACCACCCCTAACGAGGTAAACGGCACGATTTGATGAAACAAGGACAATTGCCGTTGGTAACGCTCGGGCTCGACGCGTGCGTGAAGGTTATCTTTGCCGCTATCGAGTGCACTATCCACAATGCCTGATGCAACCGCATCACTGGTAGAGGCCACCACAACGGGTATAGGCGGGCCTAACTGCCGTAGATCTTGCCCTGCCCACGTACCCATAGCAATCAATAGATCCAGGTCGTGCTGTTCAGTGAAACGATGGTGTAGTTGCTCACGTAGCTGAGCGCGTTGTGAACTATCAAAGTTACCAGGTCGCCAATAGGCATCGGGCACGAATTCCAAGTAGTCACTTTGAGCGTGCTGAGCCAGCCACTGCCAGAGTTCTTCACCGCGTAAATCGACGGGAGGGTCGTGGGGCAGGTTAAGCCAAGATAACTCTTGTAAACCGGCCACAATAGCCGCCAAGGTAAGGGGATAGTCGGCATAGTCACCGCCCTCTACATAACCCAAGCGCCGTATTTTTTGATTTTTTTGTGGAGCGGTGCTGATACTATCGTCACGCAGCGCCCCGTCATGGGGTTCAGCATGCGCAGACAGAGTGGGCACACAAAGTAGAGAACATAACAGCGCGATAATCAGCGGTTTCATAGTGGCCTGCGTCGAAGGGAAATCAAAGTGATGTCGTCTGCCTGTTCATGGCCTTGAGCATAGTCTTGTACATCGCGTAATAATGCTTGCACGGCTTGTTCAACCGTAGTGCTAAGCGCCGCAGGCGATTGTAAAAAGCGAAACAGCCGCTCGTTGCCATACTCCTGCTCGTCTGGATTCAAGGCTTCGTCAATGCCATCACTATAGCCAAACAACGTAGCACCTAGTGCCAGCTCAGTGCTAAAGCATTGGTAGGATAAGTCGGTCTGTACGCCACAAGCGGGGCCGCTGCGCCCACTGAGTTGTTGCAGTCGCCCCTGAGTATCCACCACGCATAAAGGAGGGTGGCCACCGTTTGCCCAGAGTAACTGACCCGTATCAAGGTCGAGTACGGCCAGAATCAGGGTGACAAACATCATGTTGGGATTGTTCGAAGATAGCCGATTATTGACCGACTCCATCAGCCGGGCAGGATCGCTCACGTCTTCCGCACAAGCGCGGATTAAGGTGCGTGTCACAGCCATAAATAAGGCCGCAGGTACACCTTTGTCAGACACATCACCAATGGCAATACATAGTTTGCCATTGGGCAGCATGAAGTAATCGTAAAGATCACCCCCTACTTGTTTTGCAGGCAACATCGTCGCGTATAAGTCGACATGCTGCGTGACACTAGCGGGTAAGGGGGTAGGTAACAAACCCATTTGTATGTCGCGAGCAATCGATAGCTCGCTTTCAAAACGCTCTCGACTGGCGCTTTCTTGCAGCAAAGTGCGCACTTTGTCGCGCAATAAAGCATCCATATGTATAAAAGCCGTGGCAAGCTCGCCCACCTCATCGTGCAGCGTGTGAGGCAGTGTTTGGATATAGGCAGGGATCGCCGGCGGTGCATTTAGGTCTTGCTCGGGCAACTGCCGCACAAACTGCCTAAGCTGCTGTAAGGGGCGCGTAATGCGAACCGACAGTAGCCACGCCAGCAGTAAAGACCCAATTAAGCCGGCTAAAAACAGCAGGCCAATGCGATTGCGTAACGCGGTGGCGGGTTGGGCTAACTCATCAGCCGATACCGCGGCAACCAAGCGCCAGTTCAATCCCTTCACGTAGGTGCTTTTAATCAACCAGTAATTCGATGTAGATTCATCTTGCTTGGTGTGGGGGTCGAAAATAAAATTGGCTTGCGCCTGCTTGGGTGACAGGGCCAATAAATAATCTAATAAACTGATGCCCGCTTGATCCTTTGCGTATAGCAGCGCTTGCTGCGCGGCGGGCAGGGTGTGTAGCCTGTCGTGTTGCTCATCTAAAATAAAGATAAAACCCGTGCCGGTAAGTTGTACGCCTGCAATGGTCTGCTCTACAGCCTGTTGCATGGTGGCATAAAAGCGCTCAAATCTATCATGCATGGACTGCACGCTATCGCTGACCACGATGGTCCAATTCCATATGGGGAGCAAAATGAAGGCGGCATAGCGCAATTCGCTTTGCCCATTAGGGTGTTGGTGACGATAGATGACAAAACTATGGGTGCTGCTGTTGACTTCTTGGCGAGCAATCTCTGCCAGGGCTCGGCCTTTAATGTCTCGACGTTGAGCTAAAGACTGACCTTGCGCTTTATGCTTATTGTCGGCCAAAACAAGTTGCTGAGCATCCAATAGCATAATTTGCTGACTACTCTTAGTGCGTAAGCTACTGGCCCATTGCAAGGCCCACGCTTGAGCTTGTTCGGTACTGAGCAAACCTTGTTCTGCTTGAGCAGCAAAGCTGAGCAAGGTAGCGCTAATGAGGTCGCAGTATTCAATCAGAGGTTGGCGCGCCTGCTGGGTGGCATTGACCTTTTCATTAAGCAGATTTTCCCATCGTGTCGTGCTGTCATGCGCGAGCAGCTCAAGCACGTTATCAATAGCGACGTTCTCATGTTGAGTTATAGTTCTGGTAACGTCATACTGGCTAAACACCATGACTAAGCCCGCGCCCAAGACCAAAATGGTCAGCACAAAAATAAAAATTTTGCTGCGCAACGAACGTAACGACATCAGGCTTCCTTGTTGGTTCAGGCAATGGCATAGGCTTGGTCACCGCTAAGGTGGCGTTCCATGACCACAAATCTGATCCATATCCCTAAGAATGGTAAGTAACAATGCGTGCGCAACAGTTCCCTATTGGGCATTTTTTCACCGTCTTGCTTAAAACATGGCCCTCCCACACCTTGCGCGCGTAAAGGCCATAACCCCTGCTTGGGCCCCCTTGTTTTTGGCGTGTTTGCTTATTTTATCTCTAGCACAGATGTTGATGGGGGGCTTGTCCTTAGCGGCTCTACAGCGATTACAGGCTGATAACACAGCACAAAAATTTGATCTGTATGCAGCGCAAACGGTGGAGCGCATTCAGTTAGGGCTGAACTTGGGTAAATCGCTTGAGCAGTATTATGGTTTGCAGCAAACCTTAGAGCAATTGCAGCGGCGTTTGCCACAGGCGCAGTACGTGGCCGTGGTGTCTGCGCAAGGCAAGGTGATTAGGCAGGCAGGTGCACCCCCAGCATGGTTAAGTGAGCCTACCCGACTATTAACCACAGCAGCTGCTAGCACAGGGCTATCGTTGGCTGGGCAAGTGGAAATAGCGTTGCCCTTCTTGCAAAACAGCGCCGTATCCAAGGCTAGCCCTATCGCATGGCTGGTCGTGGCAGGACACAGCACTTTGGAGCAACGCGTATTGCGGGCCAACTTGATCCTGTTAGCCGTACTCACCGTAGTAGCGGCGGCGGCCATGACGCTAGTATTGAGGCGCTGCGCCCCCCAGCAGACGCGATGGACGCGAATGGCGTATCGCTTTGCGCCGGTGGTCATATTGCTGGCAGCCCAAATGCTCTACGCGGTATACACCATTTATGGATTTCAACATGCGTGGCAAAACATTGCTCAGGAACGCGCGGCCGAGCTTGCTCAGAGCGTGCAAAGCGATTTGGAGCGCTTGGTATCGTATGGTGTGATGTTAGAGCAGCGCACTGACCTTGAGCACTACTTAAGCCAACGAGCCGCCAGCTCATCACTGATTGAAAAGTTCACTTTAAGCTGGTCCGATCAGCCCTTGGATTCCTCACTGGCAAATTCTGTTCAAGTGTTACTTTCTTTGCCGGTGCGTGATCCTGCAACAGACCATGTCGTGGCAATATTGGCCACGCACATCAATCAACAGGCATTGCAAAGTAGTATCCACGAACGTGTCTGGGAGGCATTAACCGTAGCGGTTGCCTCCGGGGTAGCGGCACTGGAACTGTTGCTACTGCTACGTTTATGGCATCAGGGGGGCTATAAACTGCCGATAGGGCGATTGGTTACTGGTTTGACACAGGTGGCCACCGAGCGACTACCTTTACTGGCACGTCCCATTATGTTTGCCTTCTTGTTTGCCTGGGCCATGCCTATAGGTTTTCTACCGCTGTATGCGGGGCAGTTGCTCCCTCCCGGTCTTGAGCCTGAGCAGCAAAGTTTCTGGATGGCGTTACCCATTACCGTAGAAATGGGTTGCGGCCTCTTGGCCGCATTGTGTGCAGGACGCTGGAGTGATAGGCACGGTTGGTCGGGCGTCGTGCTAAGTGGTTTGGTTTTATCTATAGCGATGGCAGGGTTAAGCGCCTGGGCGCCTGATATGACGACATTTTTAGTAGCCCGAGGCGGCGTAGGTTTTGCTTACGGACTCAGTTGGATGGGATTGCAGGGCTTCGTGGTACAGCGTAGCCCTGTCGCTAACCGTGGTCATAATATGGCTAGTATTGTCGCAGGCATTTTTGCAGGGTATTTGTCGGGTGCTGCCTTGGGCGCTATGTTAGTCCAACAGTACGGTGCGCCGGTGGTGTTTGTTAGTAGCGCTCTGTTGTTTGTGTTTCCGCTGCTAGGTGTGTGGGCGTTACGTCGTTGGAGCCAGCACAGCCCGCCTGTGGCAAGGCCCGCGCCACCAGCACAGGATAATCGTAGGGGGCGTATTAGCAGCTTGCTTGCCTGTCGTGGTTTTAGCCTATTGCTTCTGGCCTGCGTGATACCTTTTTCTCTAGCACAAGTGGGTTTGCTTAATTACGCCGTACCCTTGTATTTGGCCGAACTGGGCGCACCCACAGCGGCGGCGGGACGCGTACTAATGCTTTATGGGCTATGTGTTATTTATGTGGGCCCCTTAATGGGGCGTTGGGCAGACCGAAAACTGCATACCAAGTATTATCTGATCGCTGCAGGAGGGGTAGCAAGCGTAGGACTAATGCTACAAGGTACGCTGGGCGGAGTCTGGGGCATCGCATTGGCCACCTTGTGCTTAGCGCTGTCCAGCTGCTTAGCCGCAGGGGCACAAGCAGCTTATATGTTGGCGCTTGGGCCGGTGCAGCACTACGGGGCAGTCGGCGCCAGCAGCGTTTTGCGTGCTGCCGACAAGGTGGGGCAAATGTTGGGGCCTGTGGTTATTGCGATATTGTTGGCGGCGGGGTCCATGAGTACAGCCTTATTTTACTTAGGCCTTGTGTATGCCTTGCTAACCCTATGCTTTATGCTGTTTGCGCCCCCGCAAGAGGTTAAGGCAGATAATGGCGCTGCACCCTCGCGGTAAGGCCCGTGCACAACTGTGCAGCGATAGTACCCGCGCAAGCGGCGACATCTTCAATATGTATGCCATGTTCACCCCATAAACTCACCTGACTGCCTACGCGAGCGTGGGGTAAATGGTGTAAATCGACACACAGCGTATCCATCGAGACACGCCCCAATATCACACTTGCCTTGCCATCTACTGCACAAGGACACCCAGAGCCGATTTGCCGTGGGTAACCAAAACCGTATCCACAATGCACAATACCCACACGGCGACGATGTGGGCTGGTATAACTGGCCTGATAGCCCAAGTGTTCGTTGGGGGCTAATGTTTGTATAGCGATAAGGGGTGCGCGCAGCGTCATCGCCGCTTGTAGATCAATAGGGCTGGGGCCAGGCAAGGGGTTAATGCCATATAAAGCCACTCCACTACGCACCCATTGTGTGTGCGCCGCAAACTGGGGGGATGCCAGTAAAGCACTTGAGTTTTCAGTGCATAAAGGGCCGGGTAGGGCTTTTTGCAGTTCCAGAATGGCAGCACGCTCGTTTTGTAAGCGCACAGGGTCTTCGGCGTACGCATAATGTTGTAGATGGCCAAGCCCGGCGATAATTTTTCTTTTTAGTAGGACTTGCAGTTGTTGGTACGCCTGTGCATAGGCCTGTCCTTTTAAACCGCTAAAGTTCAGTTGCCCAGCGTGTCGTAGCCAAATGTGAAGGTCTAAATGGGGAGGCAACTGCGCCAGAGTGTGAATTTGAGCCTCATCATGCAGGACAAAATGTACCTGCCCTATGCTTGGGTCGGCCAAGGGAAGGACGTCTTGCTCTAGGCCTAACAGTAAAATGGGTTTAGTCCATCCTGCCGCGCGACAGTCATAAAGCTCGGCCAAAGAGCCTACCGCCACCCCATCGGCCAAACCTACGGCACTGAGCGTGGGCACTAAGCCATGACCATACGCATCGGCCTTTAATACAGCCCATAGGCGCGGTGCTGCGCTGCCTGCATAGGCGTGCACATGTGCGCGTAACGCCGCTAAGTTGGTGCTAATCGCCTTGGGGCGTATCAGTAGCGTGGGCGCATTAAGCAGTAAGGTCGGCAGGCCGGTCGTATTAGGGGTAGCGGGCATACAGATAAAGATGGTTGTGACCCTGCAAGTAGGCATACTGGATATCGTGTAGGTAGTGACGCATCAGGCGTATGCCATGCCCACCTATATGGGCCGAGTCCACATCAGTAGCCAGAGCGGAGGCTTCCATTCTGCTAGGGTCAAAGGGGGGCGCATTATCGATAAGCTCGATCATGAACTGCTGGGGTTGTGTGCTGTGCAGCACCAGCTTTATGCTGTCAGTTGGCAAGGGGGGGGCAAGAAAACCGTGTTGCAAAATATTATTCAGCGCCTCGTCTACACTGAGCTGAAAAGCAAAGTAAATAGGTTCTGGCCAGTGATGTAAACAAGCCTGCTGTTGCAGCCAACGCTGGGCTTGCTCTAAGGCTTGCGCCCCAGGCGTTATAGGTAGGCTCGCAAGAATGGACATGGTGCACAATATCCCCGTTGGTTTAACCGACAATCGATGGTAGCCGGCTTATCTAGCAGCGATCCTTTCTATCTGTAACCAGCTTGCCCGGCAAGTTCCATCAAAAGGATATTTTTTTCTTTGGCACTTATGTTAGGTTGTGTTGGTGTTACGATGGCAAAAACAGCGCTAATAGCACTGTCGCTGACGTTGATTCGTCAGGCTACACGCCAGCAACACTCCAGACAGCAAGGGTAGGTATGAACGTTACTCATGAGAACGCGGGTGATCACCTTTTGGTATCCGTCACCGGGCAAATTAATAGTGCCAACGCCGCGCACGTAGAAAGCCAACTGTTAGACATCTTAAGTAATGAGTCAGGTCATTGGATACTCAATTTAACGGGCGTCGATTACATGTCCAGTGCTGGCCTGCGTGTTGTGCTGCTATTGGCGAAACGGTTACGTGAACAGCAAAAGCGTATGGTGGTCTGTGGTTTGCAAGCTCGGGTATATGAAGTCTTCGATATTAGTGGCTTTTTAAACCTGCTTACGGTTCGCGATAATCCCGAACAGGCATTGTTAAGTCTAGCGGGTTAACCTGAGCCTTGCCATGACGCGTTCGCCTGTGCTCCGATTGACAGTTAAGGCATTCCAGGTACTAGCGGTCTGTTTTGGGCTCAACAAACACCTGGCCGTTGGCATTAATACGAATAATCATGGCGAAGGGCTGCGGGCGCTCTCCCTCTTGAATAGGGGCTACTTCTCCCATTAATTCAAAACGTAAAGTAATCACCTCTTTACTCTCTTGCTCCACGGTAACTCGCGGGTTCATTAAGCGTTTTTCATAACGAGCCACTTGCCGAATTAGGGCCTCAGATAGCGACTCAGTAGTACCCAAAGCAAACGAGCCCGCTATATTGCTCATATCAGGCATACCGTAATTAGGATCAATAGGCACCGCACCTTCGCGTGTATTCAATAATTCGCTTAAATGCAGCACAATAGAGTCTCGCAGCAGCCGATCAGGGGAGCGTCCAACCACTAGGCTCGGATTTTCCAGCACAGATAACCGCTCTAATAACCGAATTTCTCGCATGTTAGAACCTTAAACCCAAAAGCCTGAATAACGTATCGGATAATAGCACCGCCATGGCAACCCGTTTCAACCATTTTTATACCGACGAACTGCTCCGTTTGCGTTCCCACGCACTGGAATTTGCTCAAGCTAACCCGGCCATCGCCCCCATGCTAGGAACGGTGTCAACCGACCCGGATGTCGAACGACTGCTTGAGGGGGTTGCGTTTCTGAATGGTTTGACGCGGCAGAAGCTGGATGATGAGTTTCCGGAAATTGCCCAAGAACTGGCGAGTGTGCTGGTACCTCAATTTTTGCGTCCTCTGCCTGCCGCTTCTATGGTGGCTTTCGCCCCCCAAACTGAACTAGCGAGCTTCACCCGTATCGAGGCCGGCACTGAAATTGCAGCCACTCAAATTGACGGCGTGTCATGCCGCTTTAGAACAACGGCCCCAGTAGAGGCTTATCCGATCACACTAGATGTGGTCACCTGCGATGATCTGCCCGATGGCGGCCAAGCACTACGCTTGCAGTTTTCAGCAACCGAGGACAACGACGAAACTCAATTGCCCTCGTTGTTAAGGTTATTTATAGCGCTTGAATCCTCGGCAGCGGCTAATTTGTTGATGCTGCTAGGCAATCAGCTCAAAGCCGTGCATTTGCTGGATGCACAGGGTAATAATTTGGTGCTGTCGCCAAAAATATCATTTCCGGGCTTGGCCGAGTCATTGTTTCCGTACCCCGATAATGCCTTCCCAGCTTTTAGCTGGTTTCAGGAACTGTTGTTCTTTCCGCAAAAGTTTCTTTTTTTCCAAGTAAGCGATCTAGGCAAAGGGCAGGGACGCTTACGGGGTAGCAAATTTCGTCTGGACTTCATTTTTAACAAGACGCAGGTCAAGCTGCCCCAACTGACAGCGCGTGATCTCATCCTGAATGTGACCCCAGTAGTTAATTTGTTCAGACAAGAGGCCGAGCCTATTAACCTGAATCACGAGCTTCCCGAACACCTTATTGTGCCGAATAGTGCCCACAAACGGCACTACCAAATCTATACCATCGATAAGGTCACCGGTTACGTACAAGGCGATGGACGGGCCAAGACCTATGTTCCGTTTTCACTGCTGACACAGTCTGGCCACAGCGAGAAAAACAGTTATCGCACCACGCTGAGGCCAGCGCTGGTGGGCGAGGGCATTGATACTTACCTGACAGTCGTTTACGGCCCCAAGCAGGTTCCCGAAAACGAAACCTTATCGGTGCACCTCACCTGCACCAACGGTGCCTTACCTGCCAGCCTGAAACTAGGCGATTTATCAAAAGCTACCAGTAGCTCACCCGAACAGTTTACATTCCAGAACATCACCCCCGTTACGGTAGCCATTGACCCGCCTAGCGGCGAAAAGCTTCTTTGGGACGTCATCAGCCACACCACACTAAACCTGTTGTCATTATCCAGTGCCGACAACTTGCGCGGCATATTAAGGCTGTATAACTCAACCTGTACCCACGACAAAGCCGTGCGCAATGCGAACGAGCGGCAAATCAATGGTATTCTCGATTTGGTGGTTACCCGTGAAATGCGCCTATTTCGGGGCACCATGATTCAAGGCCAGCACTTAGTGATGACCTGCGACGAAAACAACTGGGCCAGTACAGGTGCCCTCTACCTGTGGGGCTGTGTACTAGAGCAGTTTTTGTCGTGCTACGCCAGCGTTAACTCGTACATTCGCTTCGAGATGCGAGATAAAAACACCGGCACTGAAATGACATGGCCTATTCGAATGGGACAGCAGGTTCTTTTATGAAAAAACGTTTACTTGGCCAAGGCGAGCGATTTTCATTTTTCCAGGCAATGCGCCTGTTGCGACGCCTTGCTCAAAACGAAGGCGTGGAGCAGCCCGCCTTAAAAACGCGGCCAAATGTCAGTTTGCATTTCCCAGGCACCGACCTCAGTGCCATTGAAGAAGTAGCACCCGGAAAATTTAAATTAACTGCCAACTTCTTAGGGCTGTATGGGGTGACTTCGCCGTTACCCAATTTTTATTCCGAGCGCATACTCGACGAACATCACGATGGCTATCACAGCAACCGCGATTTTCTCGATATCGTCAGTCAGACGATCTACCCCCTGTTTTTCCGGGCATGGCTAAAACCACGTGCTCATCTACGTATCCAAGAGTTCGGCGATGACCGCCTGCTGGAAATACTGCATACCTTTGTTGGTATCAATGAGCCGCTCAAACTGCTTCAGAAGCCAGGCTTTAATCACCTGTTGCGATTTGCGGGGCTGTTTAGCCAATTTCCTCGATCAGCCATGGGGCTGCGCACGATCATTGCGGCGCTATACCCCGACGCGGAGGTAGAAGTGGTGCAACAAGATGAGCTGTGGCAGACAATTCCGGTTCAACAGCGCATGTTATTAGGTGAACAAGCTTGTACCCTAGGGGAAGACAGTCACACGGGATCGTTGGTGCGTAGCCGTCGCAGCAACTTAACCCTCAAAATACATCAGCTTGAACAATCGCTTTTCTTGTCCTTATTGCCTGGTGCAGAAGAATTCAACAAACTTTCATTGATTGTCCGGTATTATTTATTCGACCCTTTACACGTACGGCTTGAATTACAACTGCGACCAGGTGCGGCGCAACCTGTACAGTTGGGAGCCCCCAATAAAAACTGGCTTGCTTTAGGGCGTGACACATGGCTAACCGATGAAAACGCACGTTTTCCGGCCCAAGTTCGGGTTACGCTATAACTAATCGTATCGATATATTTCAAAAAGGCTCCTCATGGCTGGCTTTGCAAAAAAAGAAATGCTCTTTACATTCGATCTTGAGCAGCCTGATCTACCAACATTTCAGGTAGTGCACTTCGAAGGTGAAGAAGCCGTATCGACGCTTTTTCGTTTTGAAATCACCTTGGTAAGCGATACTGCCAACGTCGATCTGGACAGCGTACTGAATAGCCCGGCCACGCTGCGTATCTGGACGCGTGACCAAACTCGCTCTGCGCCGTATAAAGGTATGCTGGCTGAGTTCGAGCAATTGGGCCATGTGGATAACTACTACTTTTATCGTGCCGTTTTGGTACCACGCCTATGGCGGCTAAACCTGACTCACCTTACTGATGTTTACACACAAGAGCAACGTAGCACGGAAGCTATTCTCGCTATTCTCAGCCGTAATAATCTGAAAGGCTCTGACGTTCAGCTCACGCTTAAAAACAGCGATCACTACCGCTTACGCAGCTTCATTTGCCAGTACCAAGAAACAGACCTCGCCTTTATTTCACGCTGGATGGAGTTTGAAGGCTTATATTATTTCTTCGATCACGATCAGCCGCAGGCTAATGGTGAAGTCCTAAATATTATTGATTTCAAAGAAGCCCAACCCGAGGCAAGCTTAACGCTGCGCTATACCCCACCCGAGAATGTGCAAACGGGCCTGCAAGACAGCAGCGTCACCGCCTTTACCTGCCGTAAAACGCATGTGCCCGGCAACGTGGTGGTGCAAGACTTTAACTTTCGCAAAGCCAGCTTAGGCGACGATTTAAAATCCTCCCAATCTGTTACACAAGGCCGTAGCGGAACCTATCTGTACTACGGGGGCAATCTGCGCAGCGAGCTCGAAGCCGCACGGCTAGCGCAAGTGCGTGCCGAGGAACTGGCAACACAAGGTTCGGTGTTTAAAGGCGACGCGTATGCAGTTGGCGTTCGCTCAGGTCAATTTATTGATATCACCCATCACTTTCGGGCTGACTACAACGCCAAGTATTGGGTGACACGGGTACGCCATAAAGGTACGCAAACCGGCGTTATCCTAGCAGGGCAAACCACACAGCATAACGACGGCGAATCGGGATCACTCTATCAATGCTCATTTGAAGCCCTACCTGCGCAGCAGCAATTCAGAGCTCAATGCCTAACACCTAAGCCGGTGATCAGTGGTGTGCTGAACGCCATCGTCGACGCCAAAGGTGAAAGCCCCCATGCAGAGATGAACGCCTTTGGGCAATACAAAGTTCAGTTTATGTTTGACTACTCCGAGCGCTCGGCCGCTGAGGGTTCAACGTGGTTGCGCATGCTTACCCCTTACGCAGGCAAAAGCATTGGCATGCAGTTTCCATTATTGAAAGGCACCGAAGTGCTGGTGGGCTTTGTGGGGGGCGACCCTGATCAACCCATTATTGTTGGGGCTGCCTCGAACTCCGAAACACCCAATATTATCGGTAGCGTCAATCCTAGTTGTAACGGCATTCGAACACAGAGCGGTAATGTGATGAATTTGGTGGATAAGCCCGGTAAGGAATGTATTGCGATGTATTCGCCGAAGCAGGAGTCTGGTATTTACATAGGTGCTTTTCCTGTGTTTGATAGCGATGTCACCGTTCCTCGTATTGACTCTGTAAAAATTCTAGATCAAGCGGGTTAATAAGTTATCTTTTAACGCATGGTTAACGTATTTGTAGATAAGGAAAAGGTCTATGGCTACCGGTATTGCGACAGTCAGTAAAGGGGATGCCTTTAGCTGGTTCGGTGGAAGAAAATCAGAGTTCTCGAGCAAGTCAGAGCTAAGTGTCTCTCTGGGTGTTAAGACGGAAATTAGTATTGGAGCGAAAAGTGATTTGTCGTTTGCTTTGGCGACCTCCATTTCTATGTCTAGCAAGCTTGAGGCGGCTTACGGAAAAAAACTTAGCTATGGCAAAACAGATTCGTTCGAGACTAAGTTGACTGGTAGTTTTACCGTTATGGATTCTTACAACGGAGCCGTGGGTCATAATGCCCTTCAATTGGTTACGATCAAAGCCTTGAGGGAAGCTTTAGGGGTTTTATTATCCTTACAAGCAGCGAGTATGCTAGCTGCTGCAACAGCGGTCGTTGTCATGAAATTTAAAGAGCCCGATGATAAGTCGCTAGATATACCTAATCTTGGTATTAACTTAAGTGATTTGATGTCTATGGTTACTGCTGTCAGTACTTTATCTGCGGCGATTCAATTGTTCTTTCATAAAATTATATTTGCTGAGCAAAAAACCAAACCAACGAGTCTGCTTAGTATGGACAAAGTCGGCTCCTGTTTTTTAGGGATTAAGACGAATGCTTTGGCTAGCGTAGCCAGTGGTCTTACTATCAATGATTCCAAGATTGCTTTAACGGGTCCTACGGAAGGAGCAGAGTACGTGAGGCCGCCCGGCGGCAATACAACACTAGGTATTAGTGGTGGGACGTCGCCTATGAATGAACTGGCAATCGATAAAACAGGCACTAAGGTACAGGGAAAAAACTTCAGTGTTAACGTTAGTGAAAAGGCGAGCATCAGGTCAGACACAAGCGTTGTCATTCAGGTAGCAAGTAGCCCTTCTAAGGAAGCAACCACCGCCATTGCTCCTGTAGTTGGCTTGCCTGAGGCATTAGTGCAGTGCACTACTGAGGGTATTATGTTGCAAAGCGGTAAAGGAGCAACTAAATCAAGTATTGCCCTTGACGAGGCATCTCTGTTTGCTTCAGCCGGTGGTCCAAGTGCTGCATCGTTAGTGTTGTGTAGCAGCATGGCGTCGTTGGGTATGGCAGGTAATAATCTGTCATTAACTACCAGCGGAGCTGTGTTTACGTTTGGAAGTACAGCCCTTAAGCTTGATGCAATGGGTCTTTCCATGGGATCCGCTTTTACCATTCTGAATCCTGGCCCTCCAGGGCTTATGTACTCAGGTTTACAAAAAACCTTGCAAAAAGTCACCAAGCTCAACGCAGAGATGGCACTTCAGAGAAAAGCGTTTGAACTTCTTCAAATGAAGCAGGAAGCTTTGGAGGCGGCTAATAAAAAGTTGAACGAAGCGCTGGTGGCCGCTAGGAATCAAGTAAATGCCGCTACCCAGACAAGCGTTAGTCAGTGAGAGCCCCTATGCACGATAAACTTCCAGGTTTAAAAGTTTTTAAACCTACCCAGACTGAAGTGCTGCATCGGGTCTTTAGCCCATCGCCGTCACAGTTCGTGATGTCTTTTGGCATCATTGTGCCTTTCGCATTGAGTCCCGAAGGTCAGACGCAACACGTTGACACCCCTTCACTTTGGGATGTCATTACGCCTGCTCTTGGGGCCGAAAATATCTTTGACGAATGTTGGCCTAAGCCAAATGGTGAGTGTTTAGCGGTGGGGCATGCTTATCCGCCAGCAGATCATCACGATCAACCTATTGCAGTGACGCTCAACGTCGGCCCAGTCAGTAAACGTTTAGCGGTGTTCGGTGATCGCCATTTTACGGTCGGTGGTGGTATTTCTGCTCCCCAGCCTTTTGCGCGTATGCCTATCAGTTCATCTTATGCCTTTGGTGGGCCAGAGTTTGCGGCCAATCCAAATGGTAAAGGTATAGAACGACAGGATGGCTTACAAGAACTCCCAAACATCGAACACCCCAATCAACTGATTTTCTCGCCTAGCGACAAGCCAGAGCCAGCAGGGTTTGGCCCTTTATCGGCCGATTTGCCGCAGCGTAGTACTTACTTAGGACCGTTGTCAGAGCAATGGCTGAAAGAGCGGTGGCCGCACTTGCCTGTACAAGTAGATACGCGTTATTTTCTAGCCGCGCCGAAAGATCAGCAACGCAAAGGATACTGGCAGGGGGGCGAAGCCGTCAGTGTTAGCAATATGCATCCGCAGCACCCTTATTTAGAAGGGCAAGTGCCAAAGCTTAGGCCGCGCTTTTTTGTCCACCAGTCCGAGGGGACGACTGATGCCAAATTTCGGGAACTTGTTGTCGAAGCAGATACGGTTTGGTTATTACCGGAAGCGCAATTAGGACTGCTGATCTTTAGAGGGTGCGTGCCGGTGGCTGATGGCACAGGGTTTGATATTAATGCTTTTTATGCAGAGTTTGAGTCGCCGGATAGTCCTGAGTATGAAGTGGGCGTATATTTGAACAACTGCTTGCGGCTGATGCAGCCCGAGTTGTTTCAAGACCTGCCTGATCCATTTGCAGAAGAGACTCAGATTGCGTTGGGTAATTTAGACGGTGAGCAATTACTACAAAAAATACAAGAGCAACGCAGCTATTTTGAGGACTCGCTGCAAAAATCGGGTATGCGCGAAGATGAGTTTATACGCCAATTGGAAGCGAATCCGCATACACGTCAACTCGCACAAAGTCTGGTTGAGCGTAATGGATCATTAAGCGGATTTTTTAACGAAATTCAAAGCTTGCTAGAAATTTTGCAGAATCCGGAACAGGTGGAGCAAGCATCGCATGAGCGCCACCTTAACGACGTGATTACCCCTTACCCTCAGCCTGCTGCGCATGCTGTTGCGCAGCCTACGGTAGCGGCACCCGAAGCGTTACATGATGCCGGGGCGGCCATACGACATAGGCAAATTGTGATCAATGCGCTGCAAAATGGGCAGTCATGTGCCCAGCTTGATCTTAGCTACGCCAACCTAGCCGGTTTGGATTTAGCTGGCCTAGATTTTTCTGGGGCAATACTAGCAGGGGCTAACTTTTCGGGCGCTAAGCTTCAAGGCGCTTGTTTGGATAATGTTTTTGCCAGCAATACCCGTTTTGACGCCGCCGACATGGCCGGTTGTAGTTTGCGTCAAGCCACCTTACATCAAGCAAGCTTTACTGGTGCCATTTTGCGAGGCGCTGACCTTCAACACAGCAATTGCACAGAAGCCAACTTTACCAGCGCCGACTTAAGCGGCTGTAATCTGCAGTCAGCGATCCTGACTCAGGCGTGGATGCAAAACATACGGGCCGAGCGCCTCATGGCGGACCACGCTCAATTTACGCATGCCAACCTAGACGGAGCATGGTTTAACGGGGCGCGCTTGGCTCATGCTGATTTCAGCGGGGCAAGTGCCCAACGGCTTAATCTGCAAGATTGTCTGGCACCGGGCGCCAACTTTTCCCAAGCAGATTTAACCGGTGTGAATATGCAAAATGCCTTACTAGATGGTAGCCAAGCGGGGCCGGGTACGTCTATGGTAAGCGCGCGCCTAAGTGCCGCACAATTGGAAAATGCCAGTTGGGGCGGGGCGGACTTGACGGGGGCAGATATGGTTGGCATCAATGGTAGTAAAAGTGATTTTTCTGCGACACAACTGCTGAATGCCAAAGTCACTGGTGCCGACTTACGTGGTAGCAATTTTGATCGGGCTAGCCTGCGTAACGCCGACTTCAGCGCGTCAAATTTAATGCAAGCTTCATTCATGAACGCCAACCTCACTGCAAGTAACTTCAGCCAAACCAACCTGTACAGTGCAACGTTTGTCGACACCGAGATCGCCGGGGCACGCTTTATCGACGCCAACCTAGATCGCACTGCTTTGGCTTATTAAATTCTTGGAATCCACCGCTTATGTCCACGCCCCATGTTTTGACGCTGATCGTAGATAACGTACTAGAAAATGCTGACTTAACCGGCGCAGCGTTAGCGCACACCTCTTTTTCGGGTATTCATTTTAAAAATGTAAACTTCGACAAAGCCGATCTGAGCCACGTTGATTTCACATTGTGTCAAATTAGCCATTGCACATTTAATGGCGCGCAACTCAGTCATGCCGACTTGCAAGGCGCCACCTTAGAGCACTGTCAGTTAATAGGCGCACAGCTTGAGCAGGCTAAGCTATCGACGGCCTCCATCACACACACCGACTTTTCCGATGCGATGTTGGCGGGCGCCGATTGCTCGGCGATGCTGTTTGACCAGTGCCGTATTGATCAGGCCCAGTTTCATAATGCCGATTTGAACTGTGCCCGCTTCAATGCGTGCAGCTTGCTTGGTACACAGTTGCAAGGCGCCAACTTACAGCGCATGATGGCGCTTAATTGCGAACTCAATAGCGCCTATTTTGGCAACAATGACATGACTCAGGCCATGTTCATGGAGGCCAACTTACAGGGCCAGCAGTTTCCGGATTGCAGTCTGGCCTTAACCTTGTTTATCGAGGCCAATTTGCAAGGCGCCAATTTTCAGGGGGCAAGCCTTACGCAAACCCAGTTTGTGAAAGCCAACTTGCAAGGCGCTAATCTTAGCCATATGACCGCAGAAGACAGCAACTTCGCCATGGCTAATCTTAGCCAAGCCAATTTAGATGGTAGCTCGTTTCATATTTGTGATTTTTCATTAACGAAACTGGCTGGAGCGAGAGCGATAGCCAGCCGTTGGCGTGTGACCCCCTTAATAAGTATGGACGCCAGCCGTGCTGTTTTTGATGAAGCTAGCTTTAATTTATGCGATCTTTCGCATGCAGTGTTCGATGAGGCCAGCCTTCGCAATGCGAGCTTCGATGTGTGTAACTTGCATGGTCTATCCGAGCAAAACACCATTTTGGAGGGCGCTTTGTTTAACGATACGACCCGCCTTGACCCTATTCGCCAGAAAGGTGAAAACTGGCAATCGCCAACGTGATCTTTCACCCTTTGACTCTGGAGCATCCCATGTCTGCCAATATTCACCACCTTTTGCCCCGTACAGCAGTACATTCACATACCTTAATAACGGCTTACGTGGAAAGTGACTCTGCCCAAGGTTTTCTGCTTAACGATCTAGGGGGGCGCAGCGGCATCGACGCACAATTGGCGGTTAGTTGTTTACTACGGCCGCAAGTGGGCGATACGGTTCTGGTTTCGCACCCAGCAGGCAATGAGCGTTATTATATTTTGGCGGTACTAGAGCGGCCAGATACCACGCAAGGTACCTTAAGCTTGCCCGGTGATAACCACATTGCCTTAGGTGCAGGGGAAATGTGTTTGCAAAGCGCAGCGCTAAGCTTACAAGCCAGTGACAAAATAGAGCTCACCAGCGCGGCGATAGACCTAAACGCCGTCACCTCCACGGTCAAAGTGACTACCTTCCAAGGCTGGTTCGGCACGGTTGAAGCCGGCGCGGTCAGTATTACGTTAGCGGCTAAAACCTTATCGTCCAAACTAGGACGCTTGATTCAGCGTGCTGCCGAAAGCGTACGTCGTGTCGACGGCCTAGATGAGCTGCGTGCCGGACGATCTCATATCCGTATCGAAGGGCATCAGCAAACTCAAGCAGGCCATATCACCAGCACCGCTAAAGGGTTTGTGAAAATCGATGGTCAAAAAATTGACCTGGGTTAACCGGGGCTGCTGCCCACTAACAAAAGAGCTTCTATGTTTGTAGCCACGATTCAAGCCGGACAAGCTAACTGTATGCCCGACGTGTGTAAAACACCGGCTCCGCCTGCACCGCCCATACCTGTCCCTTATCCTAATATGGCTATGACAACTTTGGCTAACCCTACCACCCTGAAAGTGCTAGTAGGCGGTTGTCCTGCCTTGACCAAGTCATCCAAAATAACCATGAGCATGGGGGACAACCTGGGTGTAGCGGGTGGGGTAGTGTCGGGCTCCATCATGGGGGAATGTGAATTTGTCAGCGCCAGTTTTAAAGTGAAATTTGAAGGCAAACCCGTGGTAAGGCAGATGGACTCGGTTAAATCAAATAAAGGCAATACCTTTGGCGCTTTGTTGGCCCCCAGCCAAACTAAAGTCAATGTTGGCTGATTCGTATGGCGCCGGGCCTTTCTGCTTCGGGTATCCATACCTGAAGCGGCACCCCATTGCCATCTAGTTCAATTCTGTCGCCCGGGTAATACTTCATCAATACGCTGCGTTTTTCACCTAGGTACTGATACGTCACCCGATAAGGTTGGCTGCTATACAAGACCCGTTCACGCGGCATGCAGGTGGTTTCAATAAAAAACTGTTGATCAGGCAAATACTGCCCTGGTTGTGGCTCGGCCAATAAATCTTGTGGAGGGCTATCTGGAAACAGCCATTGCATCAGTTCGTCGCCAAGCAGTCCACCCACAATAGATAAGACGATGGTAACAGGCAGTTTTCCAGGCCACAGGTGTTGTGCGAGGGTACCGAAACCATAGGCACCGCCAACCATTCCGGGCCCTGCCACTGCGCCCACAGCCATACCTGATGCCACCGTCGGGTACACCCAACGTTGGCTTTTTACCCCGTAGTTACCGGTGAACTGGTAGCCCACACCAGCCCCTAAAATGCCACCTAAAATAGGTTGCCAATGCTTGACCAGCCAAGATTGGTTTTGATACTGCTGGCGGGCACGCTCTCGGTCACTAATAATGCGTTGCCAACAAAACGACTCCTTAACCGTAGTCTCAATCAGTTCCTGAGTGACGGTGAGTACCGCCACGGTATTGTCAGCAGTTTGTGGGGTGCGAAATAGCCGCGCATTCTGCGCGACCGATGCCTCACACCAGACAAATCCACCTAATAAAAAAGCAAATAGAGGCCGTATGTGCCAGCGGGCTGATTTTTTTGAGTAACTAAGAGCATGACGACAGCGGTAAGCAAGATCCATACGTTATAATCCGGCAAGTGTAAACTTAGTAACTTATTGTCAGGTTCGTTTTCAATAGCCCCTCATCACACGCCAGCTAGCCTATGTCACCACACTTTTGCTTGACCATAGCGATTGCCTGTATGCTTGGTTTACTTCAAGGTTGTAGCAGTGTGAACTCGGCATTGGGGGGTAATACTCAGAACGAAGCGAAGGCCTCAGTCAGTTGGGACTTCAAAGCGAACGGTATTCAAATCGAGCTGATGTCCAGTGCTGACATGAACGCCTACTTCAACCAGCCTCATACCTTGGTTTTAGGGGTTTTTCAACTTGAAGACGCTAAAGCCTTTAGCCAACTGCTAAGCGACCAAAAACAACTTATTACTGTATTAGCCAGTGGGAACACGGGCACTGATATATTGCACCTTGATCGCTACGTTATCAGCCCTGACAAGAGTACTATACTGGATATTGATCGCATTCAGGGGGCCAAATTTGTTGGGGTAGTGGCGGGGTACTACGATTTCGATGCGCCGTCGGCGGCGCGCTTATTTCGTATTCCACTCAACATCCAAACCAGCGGCATGATCACCACAAGCTATGCCGCTGAACCCTCTAATTTAGCGTTACGGCTTTTTCTAGGGCGCCAGCGCATCCTTAATGCCCAAAGCCTCACCTTCGACCCCGACCAAAAACCCACCGTCGAAAGCATCCCCTTAGACAACGTAGAGACTGAAATAAAAATCAACCAAACTACGTTGCAAGAGGATCAAGACGCAAACCGTGCAGCGCGAAAATTACGCTAATAAGGAATATCTAAACATGGACTTTAGAACAGGGACGTATTGGCATCAGGGTCTGTTTCTGCAGCCTCAACATTTTCAACGCCAAGAGCTGCATCAGCTGTTTTTGAAACGTCCCTTGTTCGAAATGGGAACGCCGCATTTCTGGGGAGTAGGTGAACTTGATTTTGCGCCCGAATCCCTAGCGGCCCGCACCATCGACATACGTCAGGCACGTTTATTATTTCGCGATAATACCTATGTTGAGTTTCCAGGTAATGCGGTCATCAGCCCCCGTTCATTTGACAAAGTATGGACTGATACCAACGAGCCCTTAGACGTCTACCTAGGGTTGCGTAAGTTATCGCAGTCCGTTCCTAATGTGAGCGTAGTAGATACTCTTAACAGTGCTGCTACCGCCACCACACGTTACGTATCGCAGTCCGACGGTCAGTCTATGCCCGACCTATATGGCGAAGGCCCCATGGCCTCAGTGCCAACGGTTTTGCATGTGGTGCGCTTATTTTTTGGCCCCGAACTGGCCTCGCTGGATCACTACGACCTCATCCCTATTGGGCAGCTCTCGCGGGACAACGACGTCGTCAAATTTCGCACTGACTCGGTGCCACCGTGCTACACCCTGTCAGGTTCAAGCACCTTGCAAGACCTGTTACGCGATATTCGAGATGACATGGCTGGGCGGTTGCGACAATTAACCGAATATAAAGCGCCCCGCGAGATTCAACGCCAAGAGCTTGATCCCGACTACCTCATCCTGATGCAATCGCTCCAAGCCCTTAATCGGGCCGTTCCGCAACTGATGCACATCTGCGAAACACCCCAAATTCATCCATGGCAAGCCTATGGCATATTGCGCACCTGCATTGGCGAGCTCAGTACGTTCTGCGAGGCGTTTGACGTTATCGGGCGCAGCCGTGACACGCAGGCAGACGGCCTGCCTGCCTACGATCACCAAAATCTCTACGCTGGTTTTTATGCCGCCCGTAGAATTATTAACCAAATGCTCAGCGAGATTTCGGTAGGCCCCGAGTTCCGGGTTACCTTAGAGCCCGTTGACGATTACCTGGCCGCTGTCATCCCGCGCGATTACTTCGCTAATCGCAATCGGTTTTACTTGGTTACCCAAACTGCTAACCGGCATGACGCTACCAGCGAAGATTTCTTACGCACAGCACGCCTTGCGGCACCGGCAGCCTTGCCCACCATGATCGACCACGCCTTACCCGGTATTGACCTGATTGAGGTCACCACACCCCCACAAGGTTTGCCCCAGCGTGCCAATGCTCACTATTACCGCATTGAACAAATGAGCGCAGAGTGGGAGCAGGTTGAACACACGGCCGAGGTTGCCTTGTTCTGGCCCGATGCACCCGATGACTTACGTGTACAGCTTGTCGTTTTACGAGGTTAACCCGTGCAGCTCTCCGACTACTTTATCCCTCTGTGCGCGGTAGTCAAAGGCTTCAACCGCGCCCCAGAGCAGTCTGCAGAAGCATTGGCAGCGCAAATTGATACGCTCATCCAACAGGCACAAACCTTAGCCCTGACTCAAGGGGTAGCTCTGGATCAATTCCAGCAAGGTCTTTTCCCTGTATTAGCGTGGGCCGACGAGTTTATTTCCCGCCATAGCCATTGGGCGACCGATCACGCCTGGCAAAAGCACTTATTGCAGCGCCGATACTTTAAAACAGCCATGGCTGGACGCGAATTTTTTGAACGGTTCGATGCCCTGCCTGACGACGAAAGCAGCGTGCGCGAAGTCTTTGTGCTATGTCTGTGCTTAGGGTTTATGGGTAAGTACAGCATTACGCCTAACTCGGGTGAACTGGCCAGTATCAGAATCAACCAATACAAACAACTACAGCGCCTACGGCCCGGATTTGCCAGTACCGACAACGACACGCTATTTCCTAAAGCTTACGACACTCAAAAAGCATCGGCGGTAAAAGGACGTTTTCGCCGCACCCGACATATCACCTGGCAACGAGTCTTATGTTTTGCCTTACCTCCCATCATCGTGCTGTTGGTCGCGTGGCTACTTCACACCCAATTGACCCATGCTGTTCAAACTTTCCGTGATGCGGTAAACCTATGAAGGTATTCCTAGTATTCCTGTTGTGGGTCGTGGCCCTGTTGCTGCTTGGCATCTTAAGCTGGGCGCTGACCCTTTATCTATCTTGGCCGCTATGGGGCAGCCTGTTCATTTTCTTTGGCACCATAGGCGCTTGGTTTGGCGTCAAATTGTTGCGTCGGTTTTGGTATTTGTCGCGCTCCCGGGTCAAGCTGGCAGCCTCCGAGGCCGCGCACCCTAGCGCGGTGGCCAAGCCCAATGCGCTCAATGACCTGGGCAGCAAATGGAAAGAAGGAATACAGACCCTTAAACACTCCTCGCTTCGACGCTTTGGCAACCCCATTTATGCCTTGCCCTGGTTTATGGTGGTGGGCGAATCGGGTGTCGGTAAAACATCGGCTATTACCCATTCACGCCTGATGTCCCTGAATAAAAGTGTTAGCAAGTTTGAGCCTATCGTTCAGACCCTAAACTGCGACTGGTGGTTTTTTAACCGTGCCGTCATCATCGACACAGCGGGCCGCTATGTATCGCCCGACGCCACCGAGGACGATCAGGCCGAATGGGAGCGGATGCTTGAATTGCTAACCAAACATAGGCTGAAAGAAGGCCTTAATGGTTTGGTGTTGGCATTGGATGCCGAACATCTGCTGCAAAACTCGGAGTCTCTGGAACGCGACGGACATGCCTTCCGACAGCGCATTGATCAGCTTATTCGCCTGTTTGATAAACGCATACCCATATTTATCATGGTCACTAAGTGCGATAAAGTTTACGGCTTTTCGCGCTGGGCGCAAGTACTGCCCCCCGAAGCCCTGAATCAAGCAATGGGGTATACCGGCTTACTTGAACAGGGCGACAAGGCAGAAACTCGCTTTCTGGATGCAGCGTTCGCGCATACCCTTGAACGGCTGAAGTTGCTGCGCCTTGATATGGCGGTAAAAGGCGTAGAACTTAGTCCCGAGCTCCTCGTTTTTCCCCATGAGTTCGAACAATTACGTCCTGGCCTTGAGCGCTTCTTAGCGGCCTGTGCGGGCAATAATCCCTATCTTGAGCAGCCGCTGCTACGCGGTTTGTTTTTCAGCAGTGCCCAGCAAAATGGCAGCGCTTATCCCAGCGCCCTGGCGCAGTTGCTCAATAGCTCAGAGCCTGCTTCGCCTACCGCACAAAAAGGAATATTCCTACACGACTTTTTCGAACGCGTCTTGCCCGCCGATAGGTGGACATTTTTGCCTACGGTGATTGTTAATCGGTGGCATCAAATCACGCGTAACTTGGCACTGGTTTTTTGGATTAGCGCGTTCGCCGCGGCCTTAGCCTTTATTTTGCTGTCGTACTCACAGACCCGGGCTAGCTTGCTTGAAATCAAGCATATCTACCCCTCGCAAAAACTAACCCAAGCCACCACCGAAGCCGAGCAACTGATTGCCATGGAGCGAGCCGTTGCTGTCATTGAGCTTATTGAAGCGCATGAAAATCAGTGGCAAACGCGTTGGCTGGCCTTTAGTCCCGACATTACGCGTCTTGAAGACGACATCAAAGCGGCCTATGTCGAGAACTACCGGCACTTTCTCGAAACGACCGCACCCGTATTACCGTGGAGTACATCGGGGCCTGCACCTAGCCTTGATAACCCCAATTATGCCAATGCCGCCTTAGCGTTGATACGTAGCATTAACCTGACCCAAGCCAAACTAGATGGGGCGAACTATCAGCAACTGTCGGCGATGCCGCAAATACCCGCTAGCGCCACCACACAGTTGTTTCCCCAGTTGCCAGCCGCTATCGCGGCGCAAGCCAGTCAATTGCAAGTGGCCTATAAAGCGTGGGCTCCCGACAATGATCCATTCCTTAAGAAGCAGCTAGATCAAGAGCGTGCTGTGCTACGCAGCTTAATTGCTGAGTTTCCCCGCATGGAATGGTTATTGCCTTGGGCTAATACTCTCTTGACCCTGCAGCCCGTATCCATTCGTCAATTCTGGCTACCCGGCTCACAGGGTGAAAGTCGCGGAATGATTGAACCAGCTTTGACTCGGGAAGGTGGCTTGAAGCTGCAAGAATTTTTGAATGAAATAGCCCAAGCCTATCACGACCCTGCCGAGTTCAAATTCCATCGAGCTGCCTTTGAGCAATGGTATTTAGGCGAGCGCATCAACACCTGGCAAAGCTTTGCTTGGTCGCTTTCGACTGGCGAGCAGCTATTGGTTAACGAGCCAGCTTGGCGCGATATGCTGGGTAAAGTCGATACCGAAACCAGCCCGTACTACTTGTTTATTAATCGGCTCAACGCTGAGTTTGCGCATATCCCATCTAAGCAATTGCCAGGGTGGCTTCTGTTTGCGCGCGAATTCGAGGCCATTCAAAAAGCTGCGTCAGCCACCAGCCCCTTAGGCAGAGCAACGGGTTTTTTTAGCGCGTTCAACGTTGTGGGCGAGCGAGCACTACAGGAATCAGCCGAGGCGCTTTCTTTTAGCCCAATGACTCAGTTTCCTAGATCGCTCACGGATATACAAAATCTTGCCGCGTACGATCTGGCCTTCGACGTTGCAGCCGCCGAGGCACTCAGTGGTGATGGTAAGGCCTATCAGCTAGCGGCCGATTATTTCAGCTATAGCAGTAACGCCGCCACCAAAACCTCTGCCTTGCAGACCATGTACGACAACTTCGAGGCGTTTCGTAAAAGTGCAGGCTATACCGACCCCGACGACCAGGTCATCTGGAACCTTCTGGGCGGCCCTATGCACTTGTTGACGCGTTACGTGTTGGAGCAGGCCTCATGCTACGCTCAAAAAGAGTGGGAAAGCACCGTGCTGTGGAAAACCCAAATGGCCGTTAGCCCGCGCGAAACCACTGAACAGTTATTTGGTGAAAAAGGCTCCGTTTGGTCATTTGCCGATGGCCCAGTGAAGCCCTTTATCACCCAATACGCGAGCGGTTTCCGGCCTCATACCTACCATGACTATAGCTTTCCATTCAGCCCAGGTTTCATCCCTTTTCTGAATCAGTCGGTCTCCACACACATTGAATCCTCCGTGAAGTCTCAGCTGGCCGTAGCGTCGATTGGAAAATCGGCCAACCTACTTATTACCTCATTGCCAACAGGTGTGAATCCTGGGGCTCAAGCTAAACCCTATGCGGTAAATTTATCCATACAGTGTGCGCAAGAACAGATCACGCTAGACAACTTTAATATGGGTGTGACCAACAGCTTTGATTGGTCACCTGACGTGTGTGGCGATGTAAACCTGCAAATTCGAATCGACAACCTAACCCTGAACCGACGCTATCCCGGTGCGATGGGCATGGCCCGCTTTGTTGAAGAATTTGCCGATGGCGAGCGCATTTTTACCCCTCAAGACTTTCCTCAAGCACAGGAGCAATTAGATGCGCTGGGCGTACAAACAATTCATGTGCGTTATAACCTGATGGGCCAAGAGGCCCTGCTGCAACTTGCTAGCCATTTGGAATACCTAGCCGAAACCGAAGCTCCTTCTTTATCGGCAACGCCAGCCAAACAGCGCATTCAAGTACCCGAACGCATCGGTCAGTGCTGGATGGGGCTAACACCCAAGCCACCTGCTACACCGTTACCACGTTATATACGTGAACGCGCCATTGAAATCATCAAGCAGCCGCCACCACCCCCCGAGCCTGAGCATATCCAAGCGTTGGCATTGGCCCAGCCTGATCCTGCTCCGGTAGCCCCGGAGCCCGTCAGAGTGCACCGTATTCAACCGGGTGAAACCTTGTTTTCATTGGCTAAGCGCTTTAACACAACTGTCGAAAAACTAACGTTACTGAATAGTATTAATGACACAAATTTTATCTACACTGGGCAGCTGTTAAAGTTGCCTCCGGCCATTAACGACCCAGCCCAGCAACAGGTAAACCCCTAGTAGTCAGCGCATATTTAGTGCGTTTTTGTGTTGACACACACCCTTACATAGCAACACAATTGTTTGTATGCGGAATGTAGTTATTTTTTGTTTTTGCCCCCGTCCTTTTGTACAGGAGACAACATCATGGCAAGCGAAGGTTCAGTCGCTCCCAAAGAGCGTGTAAATATTACCTACAAACCAGCGACTGGAGACGCTCAAGCCGAAGTTGAGCTCCCCCTTAAGTTACTCATCTTGGGTGATTTCACTCAGCGCGAAGACGATCGCAGTGTAGAAGATCGTGCCCCTATCAACGTCGACAAAGATAACTACGACGACGTGCTACGCGCACAAAACCTGTCACTTGACTTGGCCGTAGCCAATCGTCTCGAACCAGGTTCTGAAGACAATATGGCGGTTAGCTTGAAGTTTGAATCATTGGCTGATTTCCAACCCGATAACATTGTGGAAAAAATCCCTGAATTGCGTCAGATTGTTGAGTTGCGTGGCGCGCTTAAAGCCCTGAAAGGGCCTTTAGGCAATATTCCCGATTTCCGCAAAAAGCTTCAAGAGCTTGTACAAGACGCTGGCACCCGTGAGCGTCTGCTGCAAGAGCTTGGCATTGACGATAAATAATATTCACAGAAGGGACTCGTAACATGAGTGAAGAACAAAGCCGTCAAGAAGGAGCAGCTCCCTCTGCCGAGGGCGCCTCGCTAATCGATCAGCTATTAGAAACAACTAAGGTTCGTCCCGGCGACGAATCCTACGCTATTACCCGTCAAGGACTACAAACCTTCATTTCATCGTTGCTCGACCCTTCTCGTAGCACCGATAGAATTACGGCTTCCCTGGCCGACGACATGATCGCCGAGCTTGATAAAAAATTGTGCGCGCAAGTCGATGAAGTGCTTCATCACCCTGAATTCCAGCGTCTGGAATCATCGTGGCGCTCACTTAAGTTCTTGGTCGATCGCACCAACTTCCGTGAAAACATCAAAATCCAGATCATGAACGTCAGCAAAGACGATCTGCTCAGCGACTTTGAAGATTCGCCCGAAGTCACCAAATCTGGCCTGTACAAAAACTGCTACACCGCCGAGTTCGGTCAGTTTGGTGGGCAACCATTCGGTGCCATCATTGCCAACTACGAGTTCGGTCCAGGTTCGTCGGATATCAAACTGCTGCAATATTGCGCCAGTGTCGCCGCCATGAGCCACGCGCCTTTCATTGCTGCCGCGGGTTCGCAGTTTTTTGGTTTGGAAGACTTCACTAAGTTGCCCGACCTTAAAGACTTGTCCTCCATTTTTGAAATGCCGCAGTACACAAAATGGAATAGCTTCCGCGAAAGCGAAGACGCACGCAACGTAGGGTTAGTTCTGCCCCACTTTTTGCTGCGTACACCTTACGGTAACGACACCACGCCTTCTAAGAAATTCAATTACGAAGAAGATGTCTCGTCGGGCAATAGCGCTTTCTTGTGGGGTAATGCCGCCTTCGCTTTTGCATCGCGTTTAACCGCTAGCTTTGCTGACTATCGCTGGTGCGCCAACATCATCGGCCCACAAGGTGGTGGTACGGTGGGCGACCTACCCATTTTCAACTACCAGGCGATGGGTGAAATTCAAACGAAAATCCCCACCGAAATCCTTATTTCCGAGCGTCGGGAGTTCGAACTGGCAGAACAGGGCTTCATTGGTTTGGCCATGCGCAAAAACAGCGATAACGCCGCCTTTTTTTCAGCCAACTCCTGCCAAAAACCTAAGTTTTTTGGTAATACCAAAGAAGGTAAAGCCGCCGAAACCAATTACAAACTGGGCACGCAGCTTCCCTATATTTTTGTTGTGGGCCGCTTAGCTCACTACATCAAAGTATTACAGCGCGAGAACATCGGTACTTGGAAAGAACGTGCCGACCTTGAAGCCGAGCTGAACAATTGGATTCGCCAATACGTGGCCGACATGGATGCTCCGGGCCTAGAAGTACGCAGCCGTCGTCCGCTACGCACAGCACAAATCAATGTCGAAGATGTCGAAGGCGATCCAGGCTGGTATCGAGTCTCTATGCTGGTACGCCCTCATTTCAAATACATGGGTGCTTCGTTCACATTGTCGCTCGTCGGTAAACTCGACAAGAATTAATTGTTGACCTTATTTTTAATTTCATCGCACCTTACACCCACCGCATAATCTCATCAGGAGAAACAATATGCCAATGCCCGGATACTTGACCCTTAATGGTCAAACCCAAGGAAAAATTGATGGTAGCTGCACAATTCAGGGTCACGAAGACACTATTCTTGTTCAGGCTGTCGATCACACCATTGAAATTCCAAAATCAATCCAAACAGGTTTGCCAACCGGGAAGCGCATTCACGGTCCACTGACCATCACCAAAGAAATCGACAAATCGTCGCCTAAGCTATTTCAAGCTTTAACCTCTGGTGAGCAACTGACTGACGCCAAACTTGAGTACTACCGTATCTCGCCTCAGGGCAAAGAAGAGTTGTACTACACAGTTGAAATCAAAAACGCCATCATCACTTCCATGCACAAATTTGTTCCAATCTGCCTTGATCCGGCGAACAAATCGATGGGTCACATGGAAGCTGTTTCATTTACCTATGAAACCATTATCGAAACCTTCACTCCTGACGGTATCGAAGCCCAAGACTCCTGGAATGCGCCTAAGTCGTAATTACAGGCTGTAGTCGTTACCCCATGCGCCCGACTCTTTGTCGGGCGTATTTCTCGGGCCGGTTCGTGCCCAAACCAACCTGCCCCGGGGCTTCCTATGCAAATAGTAGAATTTAAATCACTGGTCGAGCGCCTCAATCCAAGCTGCCGCGCTGCGCTTGAAACAGCGGCTGGAACCTGCCTTAACCGTACACACTACGAAATTTGCATCGAGCATCTGCTGGTTAGGCTGCTTGATGATGCCCGCTCTGATATTCAACTTATATTGCGACAAGCCGAGATTGACCCCGGTCGATTACAGCGTGCGCTAGAACAATCACTTGAAAGCTTCAAAAGCGGCAATGGTGGCCGTCCACAATTCTCGCCGCTGTTACCCGAACTATTTGCCGATGCGTGGCTGATTGCCTCGGTAGAGCTTTACGAGGGCTCGATACGCTCTGGAGCTCTACTAGCAGCTTTTGTCGCGCGCACTTCATTTTATGCCAGTGGCACATACGCTACGCTGCTGCAGAACCTCGATAAAAATAAGGTCATCGCCCTGCTGGGGCAAGTGGCTGCAGCCTCTACCGAGAACGCTGATGCTTCGCGTGCGGCCTCGCCGAATGGCGTCGGTCAACCAGTAGGCTCCGCCAGTGCCTCATTTACCGAACGGTTTTGCGAAGACTTCACAGCCAAAGCACGCCTTGGAAAAATCGACCCTGTTTTTGGCCGCGATGCAGAAATCCGCCAAATGGTCGACATCCTTGCCCGCCGCCGCAAAAATAATCCTATCTGCGTGGGCGACCCCGGCGTAGGAAAAACAGCCGTCATTGAAGGGCTAGCATTGCGAATTGTCGAGGGTGATGTGCCTCAAATTCTCGAAAATGTGACCTTGCTAGGCCTAGACTTAGGTGCACTTGAAGCCGGAGCCGGCGTGAAAGGCGAGTTTGAAAACCGCTTGCGTGGCGTAATCAACGAAATCAAAGCTTCCTCCACGCCCATTATCTTATTCATCGACGAAGCTCATACTCTTATTGGGGCTGGTGGTAATAGCGGCACGAACGACGCCGCTAACTTGCTCAAGCCAGCGCTAGCGCGTGGCGAGCTGCGCACCATTGCTGCCACCACCTGGGGCGAGTACAAAAAATACTTCGAAAAAGATGCCGCCTTGGCGCGTCGCTTTGAGCTGGTGAAACTTGACGAACCCTCCGTTGACATGGCCGCACAAATTTTGCGTGGCCTAAAGCCTAAATATGAAGAAGTCCATCAGGTCATTATCCGCGACGACGCTTTGGCCATGGCCGCTGAGCTGTCCAGTCGCTATATCTCGGGGCGCCAGCTTCCCGACAAAGCAATCGATCTGCTAGACACGGCATGCGCCCGTATTAAGGTTAACCTGTCCTCCAAGCCCGACTTCATCGAAGACCGCGAACGCACCATTCAAATGCTGGAACGCGAAAAATCAGGCCTACTGCGCGATCTTGAAAACCGTGTTGCCATCAATCCCAACCGTGTCATTGAAATCGACGCACTCATTCAACAAACGCAAACAGAATTAGCAGACCTTAATGCTAAGTTTACGGCCCAGCTCCAGGCGGCTCAGCATATTCTTGCCCTACGCAGCGAACGTCACGCCCACACGGGGGACGCCAGCTCACTGGAAGCCTTAAATGCCAAGCTGATACAGGCCGAGCAAACCTTTAACCAGCTTCAAGCCCACGAAAAACTGATTTTTATCGATGTTTCACCCGATACCATTGCTAAAGTCGTTTCCGATCGCACCGGTATTCCCTTAGGGAAAATGATGCGTGACCAAGCCTCGCAGGCCTTAAACCTGGAAGCCTTACTGGGCGAGCGCATAAAAGGTCAGAATCACGCCTTGGGCGCCATTGCTGAAAGCATGAAAGCCGCCTCGTCAGGCTTGCACGACCCCAATCAGCCCATGGGTATCTTTCTTTTGGTCGGGCCTTCCGGTACGGGCAAAACGGAAACGGCCCTTTCGCTGGCAGAACTGATGTTTGGTGGCGAGCAAGCCATCGTTAGCATCAATATGTCCGAGTTCCAGGAAAAGCATACTATTAGTCGCTTGGTAGGCTCGCCCCCCGGGTATGTGGGCTATGGCGAGGGCGGCTTGCTAACCGAAGCCGTGCGGCAAAAACCGTATTCCGTCGTGTTGCTCGACGAAGTCGAAAAAGCCCACCTAGATGTAGTCAACTTGTTTTACCAAGTTTTTGATAAAGGCGTGCTCTCTGATGGTGAAGGGCGGGAAATTAACTTTAGGAATACCGTTGTCTTCCTAACGTCCAACTTGGCCTTAGATGTCATTACCGAACTGTGCGCAGGCGACGAACCCTTGCCACTGGAAGTGATTCAGTCGGCTATTCGCCCCATATTATCCAATCACTTCAAACCAGCTCTGCTCGCACGCATGACCGTGGTGCCATTCATGACCCTTAAAGGTGAAGCCTTAAAAGGGATTGTGCAGCTTAAAGTACAAAAGCTCGTCAAACGCATGCAACAGAACAGTAAAATCGCGCTGACCGTCAGCGATGCCGTCATTGATGCAATTACCGACCGCTGTACCGAAGTAGACACCGGCGCCCGCAATATTGACTTCATACTGCGCGGTAATGTGATGCCACTGCTTTCAAATACCCTGTTGTCCAAAATGGCCGAAGGCGCATCATTAAGCCAAGCGACCCTCGACATCGATGCCGCGGGCCAGTTCACCGCCACGTTTTCTTGAGCCCACACATGAAAAATAAAAGTGCATGGATCATTACATTGGGGGCTGACGAACAGCCGGCACGCGCTATCGCCTCTCAACTAACACCTTACGGTTTACACCCAAAAGGGCAACGTTGGTCGGTAGAAGATAAAGCCTGGATAGGCAGCGCTCAAGAGGCAGCTAAAGCCAATGCTGCAGTCATCATCCTTACCGGCGAAGTAGACACGCTGGCCAACCCTGTCATTCGCCGCCAACTGGCTTTGTTTCGTTTGGCTTTGCAAACCCTTCGCCAGTCAGTGGTCAACGGCTTCATTTTTGGTGCGGTGCCCAGCAGTGACAATGAGGTCACATCGGTGCTGGGCGACTGGCTAGCTATTACCGATACGCAGTGGCCGGCCAAAATTGTCGCTCGTGCTTATGCCCCCATTGCACCGGCTTGGCCCGTACGGCTTGGGCTGCATGCCCACGAACGCCTGGGCATCTGGCTAGAAACTCACCCTGCACCGGGCCAAACCGTTTCCGGTGCCATGCTTGGGGTCTGTGGTAACAATGCGGTTCCTGATTTTCATGCCGTGGGTAGCGCAGGGGCTTTACCTGAAAAATCCGTCAACGAGTTTGAGCTAAAAGGCCTGAAGTTTCAGGTGCGTGAGCACTCCTTCGACGCATGGGCACTTCAAAATACGCTGGCCCCTGATCAAAGCTATTATGTGCGACTTGAGGGTGAGCCCGACGTTCTGGCCATAGGCGCGTTGCCTAATGGTAACGTCAGCGACGTTAATCTGATTCACCTGGGCTAATGACTCATGCCCCCGCTTTACCCCTGCTGCCATGATGACCACTGTTACAACACTGTTTACACCCATCTCTGACGCCTCCCCCGCTGGTAGCGAAGCGCGCTCTAGCGACGCGTACGAAGTCGTGGCGAGCGAGATGGAAAAGCTCACCAGCCTGTCTGCCACCGCGCCTATCGACTGGGCTCTGGTAGAAAAGCAAGGTAGCGAGCTGCTTGCCACCCAAAGTAAAGACTTTATGCTAGCAGCATGGGTCAGTGCAGCGTGGGTGGAGCGCCATGGTATTGACGGCTTGCTGGCCGGAATCGAACTGCACGCACACTATATCGAGCACTATTGGGAAACCGGTTTCCCCCCGCTGAAACGCATACGCGGACGGCGCAATGCCTTAACTTGGTGGGTAGAGCGCAGTACGGCATGGCTAAGTAATCAAACCCTGCCGCCCCTTGAGCCACAGACTTGGACAGCCTTGGTCGAGGCGGCTGAAAAAATCGACCGGACGCTTTCCGACAAAGACCCTGAAGGGCCCGTGTTGAGCAGCTTTGTGCGCCAACTCAAATCGCTCGATGTGATCGAGCAGGCGGCCGTGCCGGAAGCCGCTGACGAGCCGGCTCAAGCACCCGCGCCCCAGCCGGAACAAGCGGCTCAGCCCAATGCTACCCCGGTTGCTCGTGAGCCATCCACAACATCAGTAGCTCCACCAGCGCCATCACAAACAGCCAGTATCAGCATACCGACATTGCCGATGACGCCGCAGAACTTGGCATCGATAGATGACATCATTCACGCCCTGGGCCCTGTGAACCAAGCGCTAGGGCAACTGGGCGCCGCCCTAATGGCGGTGGATCGTTTTAATCCTTTAGCCATCGAAATGAATCGTTTCGCGGCCCGCAGCACCCTGATACAAAGCCCGCCTGCCCAGCAAGGCGCCACCGCCCTGATGCCTCCACCCGTGGCGATTATGGACGCCTACCAAGTCGTGTGTGGTACCGGCAATGCAGACGGCATTATCGAGTTTTGTGAATCCCGCCTGCCCACCTTTCCATTCTGGCTAGACCTCGACTACCAATCAGCACGTGGGTTTGCCATGCAAGAGGCGCGTGGAGCCCCCATGCGCCAAGCGATTATTAAAAACGTCCTAGCTTTTCTTGAGCGACTGCCCGGCATTGAACACCTAACCTTTTCTGATGGCACGCCGTTTGCCAGCAACGAAACGCAGCAGTGGTTAGACGAATGCCGTGCGCAACAGGCTGGCAGCGCAGGCGGTGATGGCGCAGATAACGCGTTTGACCGCGCAAAAGAAATAGCGCAAACAGGCAAAGCCAGCGAGGCTATGGGCATCTATCACGACTTGTCGCGTCAAACCTCTGCCCGCCGCGACCAGTTCCGTGCCCGCATTGCCATGGCTGAACTATTTATCAGCACACGCGGTGATGCCGACCCCATCCCCTACGTGCAGGCCTTGGCAGACGACTGCCAGCATTACCATCTTGCCGACTGGGAGCCCGAACTAGCGGCCCAAGCTTGGAAAACCATTTTAGACGCCTGTCGCCAAGTCATCGCATCACCCACCTTGCGTGACGACCCCACCAAGCACGCGCGCTATCACCAGTTGCACGAACAGGCCTTACAACAACTGGCCACCATCGACTTTCCTGCGGCCATGCGATACGGCGTTTGAGCACCGTCAATACTTACAAAAACCGCTATTTAAGGCATTGTTTCACAGTGTCTATTAGCCAGGAGTGTGTTTTAGATCATTCATCCATGAAGCAGATATGGGCCTATTATGCCGTAGTCCTGCAAGGGCCCTTAAGGGCTGCCTCGAAAGAAGAAACCCAACTTATAATGCTGGGTTCTCTTGTAATACCTAAGCCTTAATGGGCGTGGTGGTTATGTGTGTTCGAAGTGGAGACGTTTAGTCCAGAGCAACGTCTGCGATCTCCACCACTTCACCCCACCGTTTATACTCACTAGCAATGTAGTCCTTGTATTCGGTCGCGCTACCTCCCAGTACGATAGTGCCTTGTTGAGCGAGCTTCGTTTGAACTTGGGTAGTTTGTAGGGCTTTATTGATGGCGTTATTAAGTATGGTGACAAGCTCTGTTGGCGTACCAAGAGGTGCCACAATGCCCTGCCAAGCAAGGCTTTCAAAACCAGGAATTAAGCTTTCAGATAAAGTCGGTACATCTGGCATAGCGGGGGTGCGCTCCTTGCTGGTCACTGCTAGCGCCTTTAGCTGACCTGCCTTTACGGGTGAGATAGCTGTATTTAATGTTGTGGTGGTAAATTGCGTAGCTCCAGCGATTAAATCTACTTGGGCAGGTGCTGTGCCTTTATATGGAACATGCACAGCTTTGGCATTGACTGCGCTCAGCATATGCGCCGCTGTAAGGTGCTCAATCGCCCCTGTTCCCGAAGAGGCGTAGTTATAGTGGTCAGGCGTAGCCAACAGTAAATTGATCAATTCCTGGGGTGAGCCAGCATTAACATTTGGATTAATCGCCAAGACCAACGGTACCGCGGCGGTTAATGCAATGGGGGTGAAATCGGTCAGGGGATCAAACCCGACTTGTTGATACACCCAAGGAGCGATCACAATAGATGAGGTGTTATACAGCAAGGTATAACCATCTGCCGGTGCCTGCTTTAACATTGCTGCGGCGATGTTACCTGCTGCGCCTGCCTTATTTTCTACAATTATGGGTTGCTTAAGTTCCTTACCCATTTCTTCGGCAATAATTCTTGCCACGACATCTGTGGGACCCCCAGGGGCAAAGCCAACCAACAGGCGTATCGGTTTTGTAGGCCACGTGTTTGCATGAGCTGGGCTGAAGCTGCCTAGGCAAGCAGATAGCGCTGAACAAGAAATGGCGATGGAACGAATTAGTTTTATCATGTCTCCCCTACCTTTATGTAAATGTAATAGGTGGTTGTTAAACCGTTGCGATCGGGTTTAGCGGCGACCCTACTGCACCGGGTAAATACAACGGTGGTGCTGTTAGCATGAATGCGTGACGATTATTTTTTTGCAACCACTGTGCTAAGTCGCTTAGATACCAAAGCTCACCTAAATGTATGCCTAATTTAAACAGGCATAGTTCATGTAAAGGTAAAAGGGCGTGGCATCCATCACCTTGGAAATCGTAAGGGCGATGTTCTACCGCATAGTTGTCGGCAATAAGAGCGGACAGTCCACTCTGAGTGACCCATTGACGTAGTGCGGGGTCAAAACCGTCCAGTACGGAGCAAGAGGCAGCAAGTCTATCGGCATCGGGCTTGCCGCCCATAGACATCACGACATCGGTAAAGCCAGTATGTAAACAAACCATATCTCCTGGCCGTATATCGATACCGTCTATCTCTATAATTTTTTGTATTTCCTTGCCACCCACTAGCTTTCTCACATCACCGAAATGACGTCGTAAGTCAATCATGACAGCCCTACCTTGAACACCATGCTGGGCCATATGCTCAATGCCTAGGCGATGAGCATGTGACGAACCGTCTGGGGTGTGTGCGGGATGAGAGAAATGTTCTTGTGGCTTGTAGCCGTTATAAAATATTTTCTCGGCTGTTCCGTCCCCATCAGCGTCAAAGTGCGAGCCTATATGCGACAGTGCATCCCACTGAGTAGAATACTGTAAGCTCATCGTAACCATGTCATCGCAGGCAACATCGGTGGTGTTGTGATCATCTTTAAATGAGTGCAGGTAAACTTGCTTCCCATCGGTTCGGGTCGTAGCAGTAAGTTTCGGGGGGTGGCGAGCGGGGTTTAATACGCTCCCTCCGGGCATGTCCAAGGGTAAACTTAGGCTAAATACCTTACCTACTTTTACCTCTTTGATCGCTTCTAGAACTTTATTGGGTGTTATTAAGTTCAACCGTCCTAGTTGATCATCGTCACCAAACTCGCCCCAGTTAGAGCCCTCTGGTCTATTTTTCCAGCGTTTCATCATTGTCTCCTGTGTGTAGCCTATTTCAATTAACGCGGATCCACGGTATCTATTACTTCTGTCTGTAAAGCAGATAGCTCATATCTTTTGACTTTTTGTGTTTCTGTTTTAGGAATAGCGTCAATAAACGAAAAATAGCGAGGAAGCATAAATGCGGCAATACGTTCGGCTAAGAAAGAACGTAGTTCTTGAGGTGGCACGGGAGTGTTGACCACTACCACTGCTTTCACCTCTTCGCCCATTATTTCGTCATCAACGCCAATTACGGCACAGTCCAATACGGCTGGATGTTTGAGTAGCTGTTGTTCAATTTCTGTGGGGGCGATCATTTCTCCCCCTCTACGAATCAGCTCTTTGATACGGCCATCAAAGTAGAGATAGCCATCCTCGTCAAGGTAGCCTCGATCGCCGGTATACAACCATCCATCCTTCAGCGTTGTCGCTGTGCTTTCAGGATTGTTCCAGTATTCGCTAAAAAATACGCCTTTCTTTTTTGAATACGCAGTAATTTCCCCTTTTTGACCCATAGCAACAGGCGTGCCGTGTTCATCTCTAATGCAAATGCGGATGTTCGGACGCTCCCTGCCCACTGAGCCTACTCGGGTGTGTTCTTGGGTGTTCATCGTGACCCAACCACCAGTTTCAGTCATACCATATAGCTCATTCACATTGATGCCATAGCGCTCACTGACTTCATTCCAGACCCTCGCCGGAGCTCCGCCTCCCACGCACCAACGCAGACCATGATTGTGCTCTGCTGTAGGGTGGTGTTTTTCTAGTATGGATAGCACTGTACCCACATAGGTAAAGCCGGTGGCTTCATAGTGTCGTGCTTCATTAAAAAACTGGCTGGCTGAAAAACGAGGTAATAGAATCATGGTGGCTCCACTCACTAATGTGGAGCTGACCGCGTACATTTGCGGATTCGCATGGAATAGGGGCAGGAATACCAAGATGCGATCTTGCCGTGTGAGTTGTAATGATTTCACCATGTCGTGGCCAGCAGATACATAGGCTTGATGGGGCAATACCGCCCCTTTGGGCAGACCTGTGGTACCAGATGTGTAAAGTATGCTGTTGGCTGCTAATAGGTCGGTGCTATGGCCTCCTACCCGGCCAGAAGGTGTTGTTGTACCGCAGGAGGTTTCCATAGAGTCGTTGATGAGGACCGTAACTATGTCTGTGCTCAACTGCTGAAGGTCATTAAGCCGCAATTGTTGTAAAGACGGTTCAATGAGTAAAGTTTTAGCCTCACTTTGACCTAAGATATAGCGCAAGCTATCACCTACTAACGACACATTCAGCGGTACACAAACCGCCCCTAGCTCGTTAATAGCAAACCAACTAATTAGAAATGCCGGGCGATTACTGCATAACAAAGCAACCCGACTACCAGCTGTAACACCTTTTGCTTGCAACTGTAGGGCCAAGGTTGATACCAACTGAGCCATCTGAGCATAGCTGAACTCTGTGTCCCCATACACTAGGAATACTTTGTCGCCTTGTTTAGTCGCATGCTCATATAAATAATTAGTGATCACGTTATAGTCCTTTTCGGATCGTTAATGCTCAACGTTTAATAGGTGGCGAGGTTTTTCTTTGAAAATTGAATCAAGTGTTTGCCGAGTGTGTTTTTTAAAATTTCAGATGAACCCCCTGCGATTTCATAGGCTTTCGCATCTCGCAGATAGCGCCCTAATGGCGCATTTTCGGTAACGCCGTAAGCACCACAAATTTGTATGGCTTTTTCTGCGCAGCGCGTAGCAACTTGGCTGGCTAGCAACTTAGCTTGGCTGGACCACCTATCTATGTCTTTATGCTGGTCCAGAGCGTTTGCCGCCTCGTAAACAAGTAGGCGGGCTGCGTCTATGTGGCTCATCATGTCGGCGAAATACCATTGGATACCTTGAAAATCGAGTACATGTTGATCAAATGCTTTTCGTGCTGCCGCAAAGCGTAGCGCGTGGTCAAAAGCTGCGCGAGCGATGCCGATGCTAATAGCACCGGCTACCGTCCTAGAGAAATCAAGGGTGGTCAGAGCTTGCCGTATCCCTTTACCCTCGGTGCCAATCAAATGATCTTCTGGAACAATGACTTCATCTAAAATTAAATCAACATGTGGGCCGTTACGCAGCCCAAAAGTGCTCGCGTTTTTTCCCTCTTCAGTGGAAATTCCAGGTAGCTGAGCAGGTACAAAAAACGTCGAAACGCCAACGGGAGTTTGCGCCAAAATAATATAGGCCTCCGCTGCAGAGCCAGAAGTGATAAATGACTTTCTTCCTTGCAGTCGCCATCCGTTGGCAACCCGATAAGCTTTGGTATCTAGTTGTCGAATGTCGCTACCGTGATTGGCCTCTGTTAAAGCATACGAAGTGATCAAGCCCTGTTTGAATTGGGGTAAAACCAGTTCTTGTAATGATGGAGCGCCAAATAGCTTAATGATCGTTTGAGCCTGCAAGATGGTAATTAGACTGATTCCCACCGCAGCGCTAGCATAAGAGGCCTCCTCAAACAATGCAGTGCACTCTTGGAAACTAGCTTTTTGGCCACCCCATTGCTCATCCAGAAGTAGGGAGGTGTAGCCTTTTCGGGCCAACCGCTTGACCGACTCTAAGGGATACAGGTCGTCGCGATCAATAAGCTCCGCAAAAGGTATGACGTCTTGGCTGACCGCCTCTCTTAAGTCGTTAAGGAATTTTGGGCTAACCCTATCGCCCCACAATTGATGGCTCCAGCTATATGTTTCGTTGCTTGCGTGGTTCATTTTGCGTCCCGGCCTTGCCTAAGTTAAGCTGCTTTAGACTCTACTAGGACAGTAGGATAAACTTATCAATTACACGAAAAAGTTCCGCAAGACGGAAATATAGTCCCGCAAGGCAGAACGGGGGAGAGGAGGCAGTATGGGAAAGCAGCTCGTTAAGCGCAGTGAATTAAGCAGTTCGGATACCGTGCAAAGCGTTAGTAGAGCGCTTGAGATACTGCATATTTTGTCGTTCAACGTATCATCGACAGGGATGCGGTTTTCCGACTTACAGGCTCAGAGCGGTCTGAGTAAAGGCACCTTGCATCGCCTGCTTAAATCTTTAGTGGTAAGTGGATTTGTCGAGCAAGCGGCAGGCAGTCGCATGTATTATTTGGGGTTAGAGTTCTTATCAATGGGCGAGCGAGCAGCTAATCGACTAGATATAAGAGCCATTACACAGACTAGCTTGCAAAGACTCGCCGTTGCTACGGGCGATACGGTGATGTTGACTATACGTAGCGGCTTAGACGCGGTATGTATTGACAGACGCGAAGGTGCTTTTCCGGTCAAAGCCTTAACCCAAAGTATTGGTACCCGGCGTCCTTTAGGCGTTGGCTCAGGGGCGTTGGCCTTATTAGCAGCGTTGTCAGATGAAGAGGTTCAGAATGTATTACGACGAAATAGTTATCGGCTATCCTCTTACCCCGGCGTTACATTGGAGCTCTTGCTTCAGGCCATCACCGAAACGCGCGAGTGCGGCTATGCCTTCAACCCTGGGCACTTATTAAAGGGTATGTGTGGCATAGGGGTGACGATTTATTTGGCTAAACAGCCTGTGGCCGCCCTGAGCATCGCAGCAAGCGTAGGGAGAATGCAGTTGAGTCGACGCCGAGAAGTCGCGGCCATGCTCAAGAATGAGGCTACCCGTATTTCTGAAGAGCTCAGTGAACATTAAAAAGCGTTAATTATTCGCTTCATTAGCAGTCTATCGGTTTTTAACCCGCACTAAACGTATCCCACTTTTCCGGAAATGTTGCTTTGAAGTCCGTGACTAAGTCGATGCAGTCTTGGTCGTTCAAAATGGTAACGTACACCCCTTTCTGGCGTAGCCAGTCGACTTAGTTAAAGAGCAGCAAAGAATGGAACAGAACTTCATGGATCCGACTCGCTTGGCGTACCGCGAGCGGCCATCGCGACTCATTAAGAGAAAGATATATATAGAACTATATATAGTTATAAAGAATTTAAAAGAAGTCGTTTGTTTGTGTTGAGGATAACCAGTAGTCTTTTTACAGTAGAGTTATGAGACGGCATCACATAGCCAAAGAACAGCATAGAACCACATAGAACTTCACAGAACTCCATAGAAATTTACAGAACTGTTTAGCTTTCTAGGAGAGTGGCGACAATTTAGTCCTAGCAAAGAGGACAGTAGATAGCACCTAATAGATAGAGCGGAGTGATAATTTATAACTTACGGCTAAGTAAGAAGGTACGCTGACACTAGGTAGTGTTCTCGCTAGAGCGAAAGCACTAATTTTTTGGTATCAACAAATTTGCGCTATGGAGTAGTTAAATGAATCCCGTATCTAACCCTTTTACGCCAGGTGCCGGAACGAAGCCTCCAGAGCTAGCAGGCCGGGATGAAGTAGTTAACAACGCTACTATCGCTATACAAAGGGCTAACGCAGGAAACCAGCCGCGATCTCAGATGCTTTTAGGGCTAAGGGGCGTTGGAAAGACTGTGCTTTTAAATAAGATAGAAGAAATCGCAAAAACACATGGGCATTACACAAGCTACATAGAAGCAGATGAGAAAATAGATTTAATAGAATCTCTCAACCTCCAGGTGCAGCAACTACTAAAAAAGCTATCTGGTTTAGAAGCTGCGAAACATTACATTTCTAAAGCTTGGGGGGTTTTTAAGTCATTTTTATCTAATTTTAATTTTACTTATGGTGATTTAAGCATAAATGTTGAAGCAGAGATTGGTGCTGCTGATAGCGGTAGGCTTGAGTCCGATTTGGCTGAGCTTTTCCTAACCATTGGGGAGCTATTAAAAAATACTGGAGTTGCTTGGACTATTTTGATAGATGAAGTTCAATATTTATCAGAGAAAGACTTGTCTGCGCTTATTGTTGCATTGCATCGTTGCAACCAGAAAATTTATCCCATAGTATTTTTTGGGGCTGGACTGCCTCAACTTGCCGCTATGTCAGGTGATGCAAAATCATATGCAGAACGACTATTTTCGTATCCTAAGGTCGGAGCATTAACAGAAAAAGAGGCGTATTCTGCGATTTCAACTCCCATTTTTAATTTAAAAGAGTCAATATCTTTAGACGCCCTTTCATTTATATATAAAAAAACAAAAGGATACCCATACTTTATTCAAGAGTGGGGGTCTGAGGTATGGAATCAAGCAGAACACGCTAAGGAAATATCAAAAAGTGATGCTGAAAGTGCCTCTGAGGCTGTATTTAATAGTCTGGATAATGGTTTTTTTAACGTTCGCTTAGACAGGTTAACAGCCAGAGAAAAAGAGTATGTAAGAGCTATGGCTTCATTAGGTGAAGCCCCTTATAAGTCAGTGGATGTGGCCAAGGCTATGCAATCAAATATAAAATCGTTAAGCTTAATTAGGTCGTCAATAATAAAAAAAGGCATGATATATAGCCCTTCGTATGGGGAAGTTGCTTTTACTGTTCCTCTCTTTGATGACTTTCTCTTGCGTAATATCAGTGATTAGTGGGGAAGCGCTGGGATCGGACTCCTAGTCGTCATCTACTACACCCTAACCCGCACTAAACGTCTCCCACTTTTCCGGAAATGTTGCTTTGAAGTCAGAGACTAAGTCGATGCAGTCTTGGTCATTCAAAATGGTGACGTCCACCCCTTCTTGACGTAGCCAGTCGACAGCGCCTGCGTAGTGCTGGTTTTCGCCGACGACAATTTTTCGTATGCCGCTAATAAGGGCTGCACCGGCGCACATGGGGCAGGGGGCTTCAGTGGCATAGAGAACAGCCTGATTGCCTGCTGGCAAGGGGCGTTTCAAATAGGGGGCCAAACAATTGGTTTCTGCATGCGAGAAATACTCGCCATCTTGTAGCTGACGATTACGCCCTTTTGCTACCACCACCCCACCGTCTACCAAAGCAGACCCAAAAGGCATGCCGCCTTCGGCGACGCCTAAGCGGGCTTGCTCTAGGGCTACAAGTAAAAAGTCGCGATCAGTTTTCATGGTGTAGGTCCTTATACCAAGATAGCGGCGGCTGCCTTCCTTGGGCTGAGTAATAAGTGTAGAAGTAATTAGCTTACTAGCAAAGTATGTCATGCGCTCAGGGTAATTACGTATGATGTTTTCCTTTGGTGCTACATTAATAATTATGTATGATGTAATTAAATACATGGTTTGTTTTAGGTGCTAACAAAGAAGCGCTGAGGTAATCGGTGCGATGGAGACATTCAATGAGTAGTTTGAAAAAGTTAGTCAACGCTGCCGCAGCATTGACATTGTTTTTTACTGGAGTGGGTCAGGCTGCGGCTGATCAGGCTTACCCTGAGCGTCCTATACGATGGATCGTTCCCTACTCACCAGGTGGTGGTACTGACTTTACGGCGCGTTATTTGTCTACGCAGATGAAGGACTTTCTTCAGGGGCAGTCTTTCGTCGTTGAAAACAGGGCAGGTGGAGCCACGGTGATTGGTATGCAAACCACTGCTCGGGCTCCTGCTGATGGTTACACCATTGCTATCGCAACAGACACCTTAATTGCCAACCCTTACCTTTTAAAATCAGTGCCTTACGAGGTTAGTGATTTTGAGCCCGTGGGCACGTTGTTGGTTTCCCCCTTAGTGTTACTCGCCAAGCCGGATGCGCCGGTTAATACCTTAGAAGAGGCATTCGCGTGGATTAAAGACAGCAAGCAGCCATTGACATACGGCAGTTGGGGAATTGGGTCTACCGCTCATTTGGCGGGTGAAGATCTTAGCGATCGCTTGGGCGCAGAAATGATTCATGTTCCGTATCAAGGGGCGGCAGCTTCCGTCGTAGCCATGCTGGGCGGTGAATTAGATTTGTTATTAACCAGTGCAAACGTTGCCCTGCCGCACATTATCGATGGCAAACTTAAGGCATTGGGGGTCACTACCAAAGAACCCATTGCTCAATTGCCAGGCGTACCAGCACTAGCCTCGGTTTTGCCTGACTACGAAATGGTGGCTTGGATTGGTGTGGTGGGCCCTAAGGGGATGCCTAAAAGCGCGGTAGATAAGCTGTCAGCTGCTTTTGCTGAGCAGTTGAGTAACCCCGAGGTGATTAAGACCTTTTTGGATCGGGGTGAAGTGATTTCGTTCCGTACGCCCGAAGAGTTTTCGACCTTATTGGAACAAGATTCGGTGCGCTTAAAGGACATTATAGAGAAGCGAAAAATTTTGCTCGACAATTAGACGGCAAATTGACTATTTAAAAGGTTACCAATGGTGGATTTAAGCGGCGCATTTCTGAATACAAATGAGTCGGTAACGGCACGTGCAACGACAGACTTTGTCGAGGGCTTACGTGCCCAGATTATCGCAGGCAGTCGCGCTCCCAACTCTAGGGTGCAACTAGACGAATTGAAAAAAAGCTTCAATTTAAGTCTTAGTCCTATCCGAGAAGGGCTCTCCCATTTGGTAGCCGAAGGATTCTTAGTAGCCAATGGGCAGAGGGGCTACCGAGTAGCACCCTTATGCCTAGAAGAGTTCATGGATCTGCAAAAAATCCGCATTGATTTAGAAATTAAGGCGTTACAAGAGTCGATACGCTTAGGGGATGAAGCCTGGGAGCTGAGTTTAATGGCGGCCTTTAAACGCTTACAAAACTTCGAGAGCAGGCGTTGGGCTTCTGAGGAGGTAGGAAGCTGGGAAGAGCGGCATCACGTATTTCACGAGACGCTTATCAGCGCCTGTCATTCGCCTTTATTGATCCGCTTTTGCCACATCTTGCACCAAATGTCGGACCGCTACCGGCGTGTGTGCCTACGCAATCGCGAGCCCGATCATCGCGTGACGCAAGAGCATGAGCAACTGTACGAGGCCGCCTACGCACGCAATGCGGAGCGGGCCAGCGAGATCCTCAGAACACATATCGAACGTACTGGAAAAAACGTTCTGGCGGTGATGCAAAGCCAGCTAGACAAGGAGAAGACAGGATGATTGATGGGTTAGCCTATGTCGTAGTCAGAACCAACGACCTAGAGGCATGGACAGAAATGGCTGTCTCGCAGGTGGGTATGCAGGCCACGGTGCTTGAGGCCGGTAAAAGTGTGCATTTACGACTGGATGAGAAAGCCCAACGCTTAGTGGTGTTGGCGGAACATACAAAACCTAGTCTTACTATGGGATTCAGCGTGGCGGGCGAGGCCGAGCTGACGCAGTTAGAGCAAGCTCTCAGTGATGCCGGTGTGGCGTGGCAGCCATCGACTCAAACCGAACGCCAGCTAAGACAGGTGCAAGGCTTAATTTACTTTCAGGACCCCGATGGAAACCCACTAGAAGCCGCCTATGGCTTACAAAATGCAGATTCACCTTTTCAGGGAGGTCGACCCACAGGGGGCTTTCGAACAGGTGATCTTGGCATGGGGCATGTGGCGCTAAAAGCAGGCAAGTACGAGGAAATGCTGGCGTTCTACCGGGGTGTTCTGCAGTTTCGCTTAAGTGATAGAGCCACCAAGCCATTTAAAGTTGAATTTTTACATGTTAATCCACGCCATCACACCATTGGTATTGCCGATGCGGGGACAGGCCCTGGCATTTACCACTTGATGGTCGAATACCGCGATTTTGATGACATTGGTCGATCTTACGATTTGGCCTTAGCACAGCCCGAGCAAATAGGGGTCAGCCTGGGACGCCATATCAACGATCACGTCACCTCGTTTTATTTAAAAACCCCTGATGGTTGGATGCTAGAGCTGGGGTGGGCTGGGCGCGTGATTGGTCCCGATTGGCAAGTTGAGGAGCTACCGGGTTTAAGCCTGTGGGGACATGATAGAACATGGTTACCGGACAATTTACGTGAGGACGCACGACAAATACTGAAAGAGCTGTCCGCACGTGGTGTACGCGCACCGTTAGCGCTACCGCCAGAATTGCCCCAAAAGGACAGTAATAAGGAGTCGTTATGAAGGTGGATGTAGTAGGACGTTGGGATATCGTGACTTTTGAGCAGGCTTACGATGACGGACGGCGAGTATTGCCTTTTGGTGAGCACATAGAAGGCTTTGTGCGGTATGTCGAAGATGGCGACATGATTGTGTTTATTGCACGTAAAGAGCGGGCCCACTTTGTGCAAGGAGGGCAGTGGAATGCGCCAGACGTAGAAAAAGCAGCCGCTTATAACAGCGTATTAAGTTACGCAGGCCGTTGGACGCTGGACGGTGATGTTGTTACTCATCACGTGGACTTTAGCGTATTCCCCAACTGGGTTGGAGGTGTGCAAAAACGCAAAGTGCGTGTGCTCGAGAACGGTGATATAGCGTTAGAAGCGCGCCTTGAGGCGGACACATCTGAAGCACGTACGGCACGGCTAGTGTGGCGACGTCGACCCACTAAGTGATGTATACAGCGATCCCTCTCACCTATTTTTAAGCAACGCTATGAATACTTTTAATCCTGAGATCGGTCAGAAAATTCAAACTGGCGATATCGTGACTAACTACCAAGACGCGGGCGATGGCCCCCCTATTTTACTATTGCACGGTTCCGGGCCCGGAGTCAGTGGTTGGGCTAACTGGCGTGGTGTATTAACCGAGCTGGCGGATCAGTACCGTTTGATTGCACCAGATTTGGCTGGTTTTGGATACACCGAAGTGCCCAGTGATATTCAGTACACCCGAGAGCGCTGGTTACAGCAAATTTTGGATTTTCTAGATGCCTTAGGTTTAGAAAAAGTGCATGTCATCGGTAACTCGTTTGGCGGCTCTATGGCCTTAGCGCTGGCGATCCACCACCCCGAACGAGTACATAAAGTCGTGCTGATGGGCAGTGTGGGCGTGCCCTTTGAGCTGACGCCCGGTTTAGATGCGGTCTGGGGCTACGAGCCCTCGATAGAGAACATGCGTGCCCTAATGGCCGAGACCTTTGCCTACGATGCCAGTCTTATTAATGATCAGTTAGTGCAATCACGTCATATCGCTAGCTTGCGTACACAGGAAGCTTTTGCGTCTATGTTTCCTGCGCCGCGGCAGCGTTGGGTGCAGGCAATGGCACATTCAGAGCAAGATATTCGTAGTATTCGGCATCCTGTTTTGATGGTGCATGGTCGTGACGACAAAGTCATTCCAGTGTCTACATCGTTAACTCTGCACGAATGGATAGATGATAGCCAAGTGCATTTGTTTAGTCGTTGTGGCCATTGGACCCAAATTGAAAAAGGGGCCCAGTTTTGCCGTTTAGTACGTGATTTTTTTGCGGAGTAAAGCAATGAACGCAAACTTACTACATCAGGAAGCGGCGCAATCGCTACGTCAGGCAGCAGCCACAGAAAACTATATCTCGCCCCTTAGAAACACCTATCCTGAGCTTACAGCAGCCGATGCCTACGCCATTCAAAAAATTAATACGGACTTACGGCTGCAGGCCGGAGCTCGCATTGTAGGCAGCAAAATAGGCTTAACATCGCTCGCGGTACAGCAACAACTGGGTGTAGATCAGCCTGACTACGGCGTCTTACTGGACGATATGTGGTTTGGTGAAGGACAGCCTATTTCCATGTCCTGCTTACATCAAGCGAAAGTAGAGGCCGAAGTGGCCTTTGTGCTGGGGCGTGACCTAGATATGGAGCGTCCCAGCCTTATCGACGTATTAAGAGCTGTTGAGTTTGCCGTCCCAGCCTTAGAAATAGTAGGCAGCCGCATCGCCAATTGGGATATCCGCTTCGTGGACACTGTGGCAGATAATGCATCTGCCTCGGCGTTTGTGCTGGGTGGCAGCCCAAAAAAGCTGGATCAATTGGATTTGCGCGCCAGCAGCATGACGCTTAGTTGTGATGAGCAGCCAGCAGTATCCGTGGGAAAAGGGGCAGACTGCCTAGGGCATCCCTTAAACGCTGTCGTGTGGCTAGCGCGCACAATGGTGCAAGTAGGGGCTCCCCTACAGGCAGGGCATGTCGTGTTATCGGGAGCCTTAGGCCCCATGGTGAACGTTCAGTCAGGTAAGCGTTACACGGCTCATATTGAAGGGCTAGGTAATGTGACGGCTCTTTTTGACCACGCGTAATGGGTGCGCCAAGGTATTACAGGTGAAGCAATGAGTAAAAAACTAAAGGCCGCCATCATAGGCAGCGGCAATATTGGCACGGATTTGATGATTAAAATTCTGCGCCATGCAGAAAATATCGAGATGGCTGCCATGGTTGGCATTGACCCTGCATCGGATGGCCTAGCACGCGCCAGTCGTATGGGTGTGGCAACCACCCACGAAGGGGTACAAGGCTTGATGGCTTTGCCCATATTTGAAGAGATAGATATCGTCTTTGATGCGACGAGTGCGGCAGCGCACGTGCAAAATGATGCCTTGCTACGCAGTAAAAAGCCCGCCTTACGCATGATAGACCTGACCCCAGCCGCGATTGGCCCAGCGTGTATACCTGTGGTGAATGGCGAGCAGCACGTGAATGCCTTGAACGTTAATATGGTCACCTGCGGAGGCCAGGCCACCATACCTATTGTGGCGGCAGTGGCGCAGGTGGCTACTGTGCATTACGCGGAAATTATTGCCTCTATTGCCAGCAAAAGTGCAGGGCCAGGTACCCGCGCCAATATTGATGAATTCACTGAAACCACGTCCAGAGCTATCGAGCAAGTGGGCGGAGCGAGTAAGGGTAAAGCGATTATTGTCTTAAACCCGGCGGAGCCTCCTTTGATCATGCGCGATACGGTGTACACCTTAAGCCAAATGGCAGACGAGACGAAGGTTGCCAAAGCTATCGAGGACATGGTGGCGCGCGTGCAAGCGTATGTGCCAGGGTATAGGCTGAAACAAGCCGTGCAATTTGAGCGTATTGAGCAAGCCATACGTATTCCAGGTGTGGGCGCTGCCATGACAGGGTTAAAAACCTCGGTGTTTCTAGAAGTTGAAGGCGCGGCTCATTACCTCCCTGCCTATGCAGGTAATCTAGATATTATGACTAGTGCTGCCTTACGCATAGCAGAATCTATGGCAGCGAGTAGATGCACAGAGGTGATGCAAAATGGACAAGGAGCGGCATGATGGCGAACGATAAAAAAATTTATATCTCAGATGTCACCTTACGTGATGGTAGCCACGCTATTCGTCATCAATACTCGGTCGAGCAAGTTAAACAAATTGCTCAGGCTCTAGACCAGGCTGGTGTTGACTCCATCGAAGTGGCCCATGGCGACGGTTTGCAGGGTTCCAGTTTCAACTATGGTTTTGGGGCACATACCGATCTTGAATGGATTGCAGCGGTAGCCAGTGTGGTACAGCGAGCCCAGATAACCACGCTACTCATTCCGGGTATTGGAACCGTGCATGACTTAAAAGCTGCCTACGAGGCAGGAGTAAGAGTCGTCAGGGTCGCTACCCACTGTACCGAGGCGGATGTCTCTCGCCAACATATTGAGTATGCACGCCACTTAGGTATGGAAGCGGTCGGTTTCTTAATGATGAGTCACATGAACACCCCGCAAGGCCTAGCACAACAAGCCAAACTCATGGAAAGTTACGGCGCTACATGTTGTTACGTGGTTGATTCCGGTGGGGCATTAGGCATGCAAGATGTGCGTGACCGTTTCCGGGCCTTTAAAGACATTCTCAAGCCCGAGACTCAAACGGGCATGCACGCCCATCACAACCTTAGTTTAGGGGTGGCTAACTCCATCGTTGCCGTTGAGGAAGGATGTGACCGAGTAGATGCCAGCCTAGCCGGTATGGGGGCGGGGGCGGGTAATGCACCACTAGAAGTGTTTATCGCTGCCGCTGAGCGCATGGGTTGGAACCACGGCACAGACTTATACAAGCTAATGGATGCCGCCGACGATATCGTGCGCCCCTTACAGGATCGTCCAGTCAGGGTAGACCGTGAAACCTTGGCCTTAGGCTATGCAGGTGTTTATAGCTCATTCTTGCGCCATTCCGAGCAAGCCGCCGCACGATATCAGCTGAAAACCGTTGATATTTTGGTTGAACTCGGTCGTCGTCGCATGGTAGGCGGGCAGGAAGACATGATTGTGGATGTGGCTTTAGATTTACTGAAACGTCAGACTGAGGCAAGTGCTCAGTTGTGAGCACACCGTTATTCGATTAAAAAATATGGGGCTTAACCGCCCCTTTACAACGAGAAGAAAACCATGAGTGGACAAGAAGTGTATACCTCACAGGCGCTGGCTAACCGTGTGGCCATCGTAACGGGAGCAGCGGGGGGATTGGGCACAGCGATAGTTGCGCGCTTAAGCGCGATGGGAGCGATCGTCGTGGCAGTGGACAAGCATTCGGTGCAAGTAGCCGGCGCTCAGTTGTCACAAGCTTGTGATATCAGCGTAGAGTCAGACATCGAAGCGTTAGCGCAGACCGTTATGGCTCAATTTGGCCGTTGTGACATTTTGGTGAATAATGCCGGCATCATGCCTGCGGGCTTACCAACCCTAGATCAGTTGCCGGTAGAGCAGTGGGATAACATCATGAATGTGAACCTGCGCGGCACCTTCCTGTGTAGCAAGCATTTGGTACGCCCCATGTTGGCACAAGGCGGTGGAGCCATTGTTAACCTATCGTCGATTACCGCACGATTGCCGAATGACGTGGGGCCTTATGGGGCAAGTAAAGCAGGTATTTTAGGGTTGACCAGACAAATGGCCACAGAATGGGGGCCGCAAGGCGTGCGTGCTAACTCCGTTAGCCCGGGCATGATACGTACCCCTATGGCCGAGGAATACTATCAAAACCAAGCCTTGTACCAAAAACGCGTACAAAACATTCCAAGCCGTAGGGTAGGGCACCCTGATGAGGTGGCCGATGTCGTTGCCTTTTTGGTCAGCGATGCAGGACGTTACATTAATGGGCAGGATATTGTGATTGATGGCGGCTTTATGCGTTCTGCCTTACTAGGGATGTTACCAGCTTCTTTAAGCTAAGCGACGTCGGGGACAAGGCGTATTGAAATACACGCGTGTGGGACAAAAACGCCCACCCCAACGTAACAAAACATTGCTTTTAATCAATAAATGTTTCTGATTTGTATGTTTTTATAACATTTCGTCTCTTTGATGGAGTGTGTTATGAAAACTTGTCTAGGTTTAGTGGTAACCCTTTTTGCGGTCAAGGCAGCCTATGCCGTGCCTACACCTGTGCACACCATAGAACGTGAACAGGATTTTGGTAGCGGTAGTGTGTATGAAGTCCATTCCCTACCGTTACAGGTTAAAGGTCTTGTTGATACCGACAAGGCCTTTTTTATATGGTGGGATGCCCACATACAGGTGGATCAGGGCGCACGGCTGGGGTTAAGCGGTGAGATGCGTAATCCTAAAGCCAGAACCAGCACCATTTATAAAACCGGTGCAGGGGCCTTAGAGATGGCAGGCGAATCCTATTTAACCGGTAATGTGGTGGTTAAAGAAGGCAGCCTGGCCGTGAAAAGTAGCAGCGCGTTTAGAGACATGCAGCAAGGAATACGGCTCATGCCAGGTACCCGCTTGGAATACAGCCCGGGTGTAAGCGTAGGGGGGCAGATTTACCTGACTAAGCAGGCGGACCAAGCCCTAACTTGGCACGTTAACGAAGGCTGGGCCGAGCAGTTAGGCGATATACATGGCGATGGCGTGCTACATAAAACCGGCGCGGGCCAATTGCGCTGGCCCGAACAGCTACGCAATAACTTTAACGGGCTGGTGGTGGTGCAAGAGGGTAGCTTGCTGTTTGCCAACTTGATGCCGGGCTCTATCCATGTCCAGGCAGAGCTTCACGCACAAAGTGGTGCCGTGCAGAACCTGCGCCTATTACCAGGGGCCCGTATGTATTTTACCGGCCCTAGCCCTGCCTTGATGACCGTGCGGCGGGGCTTCACGCTAGCCCCTGATAGCGAACTGGTGTTACGTGTATGGCCAGATGGCAGCCACGATGCCTTAGACACCTATAGCTCTCAACTAGCCGGTACCTTACAAGTACGAGCTCAACCCGGCGAGTGGCAGCACGAGCAGGCCTATATCATCGTCCGTGCCCAAGACATCGTAGAAGGGGAACTCAGCCAGCTAGTACTGAATCGTGACGAGCTAGAGGCAAGCCTAGATTACGAGCCCCAAGCAGTACGATTACGCATTAGCCCACGCGTAGGCCTGGAGGCAGCCCCCACACCCGTTCAGCGTGGCTTACGTCATCCTTATAACGCCATCTACAGTAGTGTGGCCCAAGACGTCACCGAGCTCGCCCGTATACAGCGTAGCCAAGTGGCCAACAATACAGAACAAAAGTGGTGGGCATGGGCCCAGCATCGGGGCCAGCATCATTTGCGCGTGGGCAACGGTGATCAGCTATCACGGCATGCAGAATGGTTAGCCTTAGGGTACACACAGCCTATGCGTAGCGGAGCTAAGCTGTCAGTAGCCATGGCGTCTATTCAGCAACGTTGGCAAGGGGCGGGTAAGGGGGCAAGCCAGCGCAGTAACGCCCACTCAGCGCAACTGGGGCTGTTGTATAGCCAGCCTTTTCAAAAAGTATGGCAAGCACAAGCCGGCCTAGCGCTAGGGTGGCACCATCTGCGCGACCAAGGCACCTTAGGGGCAGCCAGCCAAACCCTAAGCAGCCGCCATGCCCATGCTCAACTGGCCTATACCCTGTGGCAAACCAGCGAGCAACAATGGGACGTATGGGGGCGTTGGGACAGCGTTCACATCAAACCCCCTACCTTGTCCTTAGCCAACGCCGACCGCCTACAGGTACAGCAACGCTGGCAGCATCAGCCCGGGCTAGGGCTAAGTTGGAATTGGCATAAAAAAAGCTGGGCAATGCCAGCTTCCATTATGTTCAATCTAGGGTGGCACGCCAGCCCTGCCAGCGTTCGTAGCACCATTGTAGATGCCGCCCACCGCCCAGTAGTAGATCAAAGCCCTTACAAACTAGGGGCAAGCTGGGCCTGGTCAGCCAATGTACAAAGCCCGCTAGGTAAACGGGGAACCTTAGCCTTGCACTATATGGGCAGCCACAGCCGCAACGGCGGGCCCGACCACGGCATAGGCCTGCAATACCAAGCCTCATTCTAAAAGGGGGGCACACCCATAAGGCTAAGCTAGCACTGGGGGTGTGCTAGCTGAATGAAGGCTTATCTATAGCGAAGGTAAAACCCTATTATTCTAAAAATATAATTAGAAATTACATCTACCCTAAACGGGGTAATTAATAGAATAAAGCGACAGAAAATTAAAAATAAATCGATCAGTAAAAATAATAATAAATACTCGCTATAGTTTTCCCTACGACTAATTGCTAGGGGGCTTGAGTGATGCGTTCATTTTATTTACTTGCCTTATGCACCGCACTGGCAGCTTGTCAAAAAACCATACCGGTGAAACCCTATGCACAGGCCATAGAGGGTATTGCGGAGCAGTCGGCAAAAAGCATCGATTATTTTCGTGTGGTAGATCAAGAACGAGCCTTACAGAACTTGTTGTCCTATCCTGGCGAGCAAGAAGCAACAAAGCAAGAGCTTACCCTCGAACAAATATCGGCTATAAAAGAAAAAATCATTAACGAAAAAAATGCACAATTTAACGCAGCAGCAACACTGCAAGACTACGCAAAATTGCTAGAAAAAATAGACGATGCGGACACGAAAGATGAAATAAAGAGCTCGATAGATAAACTAAGGGAAGAAGGCGAAAAAGCGATAGAAGCCATCAACAAACTAGGGATTATTGACACCAAGCTTGATATGGATAAAGTAAAAAACATTCAAAAGTTTTTACTGGCCATTGCTGACCTAAGACTTAATGAGCTAAAAAATGTACTGCTTACCCAGTTAGTGACCGATGCCGACCCAGCCGTAGCAGCGTTGGTGGACATCTTGTTGGATACCGAAGAAAGCGCCGAGTTTTTACTTTGCGTGCAGGCAAGAACCCTAGCCCACGCTATTCGGGATTACAACCTTAACCTAGCCGCCACGCCCAGTTGGATGAAACAGCGCGAGGCCTTACAGAACGTATTAGCTTTAGACCAACAAGTGGTCGAGACCCATGCCTACTATGAACGTAATGTACAAGCGCTGACAGCGGTCAAACAAACCCATCATGATCTGGCCGCCAGCTTATCAACACACAAGTGGGATAACGCCATGCTACAGCGCTGGACCAAGCAACTTAACGCTTTAGGGGCACAGTATCAGCAAGCGGTGTTACGCACTCCAGACGCATTGAACGTTGCTCAATACTACGAGCAACACTGCCGCCGTACATTTTAATAACGACTTAGGAGCTAACTATGCCACTGGTTATTGTGAAAGATCTACCGCCTAACGAGCAGGCGATCTTCTTGTCGTTAGTTAAGCCGGATGAAGCGAATGGCCATCAGTATGTACTGAATGCTGCTAACGCCAAACACTATTTAAAAGTGTATATGGCACAGATAAACAGTGTGATCGCTAACTTGCCCACCGACGACGACGCGGTCAATACCCCTGAGCTGCGAGCCTTACTAAGGCGTGTGCACCATCAACTGGAAGACAGTTACCAACTGCTGCTAGCCCATAATGCCGAGCAATACCCGCAGTTGTTACAGCTGAGCCAACAGATTGCCCAGCAAACCCAATATGCTAACCAGCAACTCAGCGAAATAGCCCAAGTACGAAGCTATATCGAAATGGTTGCGACCGTACTTGCTAATGTGAGCTCGTTCGCGCGGGTAGCTGGGGCTGTGTTGGCGCTAGTGTGATTTAGCGGACATAAAAAAAGCTGGCCTATGCCAGCTTTTGTCGTTGCTACATGGCGGTGTCATGCCAGCCAAGCTGCTTGGTGAAGAATAGAGTAAAGGTTCGTGTCAGGCCTTAACAGACGGGCCAATAACCCGACTTAACGCCTTTTTTAACGCATACGCCACCAGCAACCCAACCGTTATACCTACCGCATCAGCCACCACATCCCACACACTGGCATAACGCCCAGCCACAAACAATTGCACCACTTCAATACCAATTCCATACATCAACAAACCCAGCGCCACTCGCCACCACGCAAAACCCCAAAACAAACTCAAGCCTCCCGCCAAGGTGGCAAACGCCAGCATATGCTTAAATTTGTCATTCGCCTGATCCACTATAGGAATCATGCTGGGTTTGATGGCTAAGTAGCTGATGACGATGAAGGTTAGGAGGGTGCAGGCTGTGGTGAAAGTGATAAAATAGACGTTTCTATTAGCTATCATCGTAAACCTAAGAGTAAAAGCTAACGTACGAAATTTATTAATTATGAGATCATGAAATTGTAGTGTTTTTATTAAGATAATATAATAATAAAAAACTGTATAGTAGTTTTATTTAAGAGTCAAATCAATGAAGTTATTCACAACTCTGTCAATGTGAGTGTGTCTTGAGAGATCAATTATTTCTTGTGAGTTAAAAATTAATTCTTTATGATTTTTTAATATAAAACTTGACATTTCTGATAATGGAATTACATAACCAACGCCAAATTTGCTATTGATGTATTTTATGCTACCTAAGGCAGGGGATATAAAATTTGTCCCAAATGTAGCGGCATCTAATATGACCGTTGGAAGTCCTTCTGTACGACTAGTAATAAATAAAAGCTTGCTTTTTTTGTAATAATCAATTATTTCGTCCTGGTTTAAAAAACCGGTTAATTCTATATAATCATTCAATTCAAATTCAGATATTAATTTTTTCGCTTCATTCCACAAACACCCTGTACCAATCATGGCAGATTTAAAATATAAACCGTTATTTTTAAGGTTATTTAATATTTTTATAAATTCTAATGGTTGTTTTTCTATATCAAATCTACCTACATATAAAAAATCTAAAGTTTTTAAATTTTCTATAAGATCTGGGGTGTAGCTAGTAAAATTGCCAATGTAATTGCTTTTTCTTAAAAAATATTTATCGTTTTCTTTGTTAACTGATAGAATACTGCTTGAGCCTATATTGATTAATAGAGCTCGTATTAAAGGGTAGGAGTATTTTATAAAGATAGATGTGCTCGAAGTATTAGCTAATGACATATGGATAATGGGATGCACTTTCCAGCCTGAGATGCGAATAATAATTGAAAGCATAGAAAGTGTTATATCATTGGTTATTATTTTTGCGTTTTTTTGAGGATCTATTTTTCTTAATAATTTTATTATTTTACAGATGTTTTTAAATTTTAGCGACCACGTATCTATACGTGGTATTTTTATCGAATTAGAAAATATCGTGTCCGAGGCAATAATGCAACTCTCATAACCTAACGAGTTAAGTTTTTTGTTCAAATCTCGAATATATACTTGGCCCCCTCCAAATATATTATGAGAACCAGAAATGAAAATATAATCAAGCATTTATCTTATCCTTGGAATTTATCATGACGTTTAATGCCAACGGTATTGTTATGGGCGTAAAAAGCATACCCAGAGACAAAAAAGCAATGGCCAAGCCTAAAAAATGCCAAAATGTTTTTTTGGATATAATAAATGAATAAAAAAACATCAAAGTTATAAGTAAAAATCCTAACATACCAGTTTCGAGAAGAAGTGTACTATATAAACTATGAGCCGCAATGTCTAAAATGTCTCTAGTGTTATCTATACCCCATCCAAATATTAAATACATAAGATTGAAATTATATAGATTTTCAAATAACAAATCAAAAATATAAAACTTTGAACTTAGGCTTTCATCTGCGTCTCTCTGGATGTATAAAGAAATAATGAAGAGGAGAAACAGGAAAAAAGATAAAAAAACAAATTTTAATTTTTTATCGATTTTAATTGAATAAAGAAATCTAAAGGTCTCTATTAAAATACAAGTAAAAATTACAGCCCTAGAGAAAGTTAAAAATATAATTAGTAAGGATATAAATATAATTAATTTTTTATGTTTAAATAAATATAAGTTGTCTCTAAGTAGGAAATAAACAGAATATGCAAAAAGAGCAGTGAAGTTACTATCTAGAAATAGAAAACTATGCTTATAGCCATAAAATAGAAATTCAGATTTTCCATGAGATAGTATGTTTTCAATATAATCAGTTTTAGGAAATAAGAATCTGTATACAGTATCGAGAGACAATATTGACAGAGAGAAAATTACGGTTTTTCTTATTACGGACTGTGTGCTTGGTATATCAATGGATTTTCTCAAAGCTATTATTAATAAAAACGAGACAGATGATATTAAATAATAGCTCCATACATTAATTTTGGATTGTAATAATATTATAAAATAAAAAAAAGTTATTATAAATAGTATAGAAATAGCCGACTTATCAATTTTTTTTATTTTTGAGAATAGTAAAAAACAAAATGAAAATAAAAAAGATATATAATAAGGGGCTGGAAAGAAACCGTAAATGTATAGGCCGCAGGGAACACACAATAACAAATAAAATCTATATATATTTACATTCATTTTTATATTCGTTTATATATTTCTTGCTAATTTCTACTTCATCAAAATTAACCGTTATGTATGACGTATCTTTTTTGTCATTGTTTAAGGTTAAAGAGTTCAAAGAGTTAAATAAGCTTTTATCAATGTTAAAATCAAAATATAAGCTATTTTCATTAAACAAATCTTTAAATACTGGAAGATTACTACAAATTAAATTACAACCTTCTAGTAATGCTTCTAAAGCAGCTAGGCCAAAAGCTTCATCAATTGATGGCATCACATACACATCAAATTTTTTCATATATGCTCTTGGGCTATTTGTGCGTTCAAAGAAAAAAATATTTTTTGTTTTTTTGGATAAAGCCATTTCTTTCAATCTAGATTTATAAACGCCATCACCTACTATAATGAAAATATAGTTTGGAAGAAGTGGAGCCACATCGATTATGTATTGGATTCCTTTTCTTTCTGTTATATTTGCGCATGTTCCTGCAATTTTATAGCCTAGCTTTTTAAAGTTATCTATCGTTGTCAGAGCTGTCCGATCAGCCTCTGTTAATTGATAAGAGGTACTCATAGGCACTGAGTTATAGATATAAGACCAGTTAGTCTTTCTATCTTTATTCTTTTTTATATATTCAGCTAAGAGTGTTTTGCTGACACAAACCTTTTTGTCGATAAATATCCAGCTTAAGTGCCATAAAAAATAAATAGCCCTAGCTTTCATCCAAGAATATTCTAGAAATATTGATTTATATATGTTGTTGTGTACTGTTGTAATGTTAGGTTTTTTTATAATTAATTTTTGTAACATATTGACTAGGTCAGGAGCCAGGGAGTGGGAATGTATACAATCAAAATTTTTTAATTTTAAAAAATTCTTATAATTTAATTTTACTACTTTTAAATTTGAGGTTTCTATTATATTTTTTTTTTCTTTTAGATAGAAAACAGTTACATTGACTTTTTGTTTTTTTAAATTATTTGCTATGTTCAGCGCGACTATAACCGGGCCTGCTCTCTCTAGACTATTAACTATAATGGCGATATTCATTAGTATCTTTTTTTGTATAAATAGTTTAGGAAATTAATTGGTAATATCCTAATAAAAACTCTAAAAATTAATATGCTTAAGTTAGATATTAAATTTATTTCTAAATGTTTTCTTTTTAAACTAAATAGCTGTACTTCACTTAATATGTATTTATACCCCTTTCGTTTTTTAACCATGCCTTTTCCGGTTCTTACGTTCAACAACGGAATGTTAATATTATAAAGCTTAAATCCTTTTGATAAGCACCTTATCCATAAATTGTAGTCTTCCATAAATAAATGGTGTTTATAACCGCCGGCTCTAATTATCGCCTGTTTTTTAAACATAACAGACATATGGTTAATTGGATTTCTATATCGTATGTATTTTTCTATTTCATTATTGTGGCTAGGCATTTTTCGCCTTCCTCTTATAACTTCAATATTTTCATCGTACTCTATAATATCTGTGCCGCAAATATCTAGATTTTTATCTGTTATAAACGACTTCAATTGTAACTCAAAGCGTTCCTCAAGAGCTATATCATCGGTATCCATCCGTGCTATCAATTCATATCTACAATTTTTTAATCCGATATTTAGTGCACTTCCAAGCCCTATATTTTTTTCTAATTTAATTAAATTAATTGGCAGTTTAGTTTCCCACTCTTGGAGTACGGCTTCTAGGCTTTCATTTATTTTTCCATCTAATACAATTAGTATTTCTGAGGGTGGAACTGTTTGATTCTTTAGGCTATTCAAGCACTGAATCAAGTTGTGTGCGAGCTCTTTGTCATACAATGACATTAAGACAGAGAATGGTGGGGTTTTCATAGTTTAATAGATTTATATTTTACCAATTCCAAGATGAATAATAAATTTAATTGCTGATCGTATGTTTCCGGTCAATTTTAATTGATTTATGTGATTTATTATTCTGTTTTTCAAAAGTGGCTCTATTTTATTTTTTAATATAAATCTATCTGATATTAACTTTTTTGCGACTCGGCTATGAATATAAGTTTTTTCTTTTTTCTGTAATAAAATATTTGATATGAAACTTAATTGCTGAATGTTGTAGATAATTTTTTCTTTATCAGTTGTTTCTGTAATAGAGTCAGGCGACTTGAAATATGTATATAAATTCTCACTGCAATAATCTATGGATTTCGCTATTGATAAAACTTCTGAAAATAATAGACTATCTTCTCCGTAGACTAACCTTTCAGTTTTTTCTATGTGTAAGTTTGTAAATGCATTATGTACACATTCCTTTCTATAACATTTTCCAGATGTGCCGTAATTAAAGCCAGGGTAGTACAATATTTTCTTTATTTTTGATTCGTTTAAATATCCATGTACCTTCGGTACTTTTGGTTTTCTTTGGTATATTTTCAGTTTCTGATGCTGGTCAGTTCCGAAAAGTATTATGTCAGGCTTTTTTGTAGTTATTGTATTTATTTTTTCTAGTGTTTCCGGGCTCAATGTATCATCCGGGTCTAAAAAAATAATATATTCGCCGATAGATATTTTCACGCCAGATTCACGAGCGTGAAATGTGCCAAGATTATTTTTATGAGATATTATTTTTATATTTTCATTATCCCTTTTCCAGAGGTCTGCAATGTATTTTGAATTATCAGTGCTTTTATCATCAATAATGATAATTTCATAATTTTTATATGTTTGATTTTTGCAGGAAATTAAACATCGATCAATAAACCTCTCTACATTATACAGAGGTATTATTATTGAAAATTTCATGTTTTTATTTTTTAGATGTGCTTTAATGCTCTATTTAAAAAGGACTTCGACTGCTTGTATATGTCTTTTTCATTTATTTCTATATTGAATTTATTTTGAGGGTGGTTTAGTAAGGAGTCAATCATTTGTTCATCGTAATTACTTATTAATCTATCCTCTAAATCCGTACTGCTTAATAAAGAGTAGAATCTTGAAGCTCCGCGGCTATTGTTTATTAAGCTGATAAAAGGTTTGTTGAACATAATAGCAAATACAGTTCCATGAAATGAGTCGGTGATTACAAGGCTTGATTGCGCAAAGCCTGTAATCCAATCTTCAACTTTAGGAAAAACGAAATTTTCTAAATTGTATTTCGTTAGCTTTGAGTAGTCTGTTTCTGATTGATTTTTGTATCTGCTTAATTTCAATTTTTCTTCAACTGTTCGTACTACTTTATCTTTCCAATCGGAATTGTCTAGTATATAAGTGTATATTCCTTTTTTTTCGTTGATGCTTGTGTTGCATAGTTTTTCATAATCCTCTCGTTTGATTAGCATAGTCGGATCGAGTACTTGTGTCGCTTCTACATCCAGATAGGTCTTGCATAAATCAACACCAGAGTTTTCTCTAACACTAATGCAATCAAATTTTTTAGCTAATTCAGCACAGATTTTTGTTTGTTCGTTTGTGAATTCCCAAGAATCTACTCCGAAAGATGATGCATAGGCTAAGCGCTTAATTTTTCTATTTTCTAAAAAATCTAAAAAATAATTATTTATATTCGGAGAGTATATCGGGCGCCAAGTTTGATCGCTGCCAACTATTACGGCATCATAGTTTTCAGCATCAAAGTGTGATTTAAGCTTTTTAGTGCTGTCAATACGCTCAGACATTTTTATATTTTCAGCAATGAATTTTTGTGTATGCTGAAAAATGTAAGGTAAGAGTTTTTCGTAATTAATAGGTAATTTACGTTTTCCTAATAGTTTTTGAGCCGTGCGGTATCCAAACCTAGCTGCATAATAAGCTGCACTTTTAGCATCTGACTGCCTATCAATAGTCACTGGATCATGGCCAGCATTTTTTAATACTTGTTGTAATGCCCAAGCTTGCATAATGCCACCGTAGTTTTGTCCTAGTGGCTGTGTCATTATGGCTATTTTCATGATTTAATACCTATTGATGATTTTGCCCTTCGTATGACGTGAGACAGTTTGGTTATTACTTTTAGTTTTAATTTTTCTAATTTCATATTTTTGTCGAACACTATAGAGTTTTTGTGTAACGCCCATATCTGAAGACTTTTGGCTCGTGTGCATCTACGAGCTTTTTGAACAAGTTGTAGATAGAACGGCAGCGGGGTAGGCATGACTCGGGTGGGCGGAGTAGCCATTCCAATACGCTTTACCATTTCAATTCGAGTATTTATGCCATCATGCCTGTGATTAAAGCTTCCTTGTTGTGACGCTAGGAAGCTTTCTTGTGATAATTCCTCAAGCTCAAGTTCACCACTAATGAGGCCTTGTTGTAAGATTTGATCAGCGATGTTGCTGCGACTTACCGCCACATTGTGTCCGCGCCCATCTTGATCATATGGACTTAACCAGGCGTCTCCAAGGGAAATGTCTGCCAGCTCGGTAGTCACGTCATCGCAAAAATCACAGGCGTTAGCCTTAAAGAGTCCACTGCCCCACATATCACCCACTTGGCGCATTTTTATTATTTTTCTTATCTTAGTAGGATTATCAATACAGCTAAACCCATAATCACTAGCCGTGCTTTCTGGGTCTTTGACCCGATACTCAGGGTTGGAAAATTGGTTAGAGGTCGCTCCGGCTTTATCGGCTAAATATTCGGTAAAGAAAGTGCTTTTGACGCCACCACAAATAATACCTACTAGGAACTTTATCTTTTCTTTTAAAGAGGGGTCATTGTTTTGTGCTAAGCGTATTGCTTTTATGAAGCAACCCACCCCACTAATGGCTACGTCTCCATCTAGTTCTTTTATCTCTGTTAAAACAGTGGCTAAGGTTACAGGGTGGTACCTAGTCTTAGAGATAGTCAATAGCTCTTCTTTGCTGCTAACAACTTTATATTGATAATGTGCATCGGGTTTGTTGGAGTCTCCAACTGTGACCACATGTTTAATAATGCCAAGATCAAATAATTTTTCGTAAATATAAGTACCTATACCTCCTGAAGATGAACTTTCTCTGTGCTTATGCGAGTAGCCTGCATATAAGGAGTTATAGTGTCCTATTTTTGGATGATAGAGAGGAACCCCAGATAAATATTGAATGGCTAAACCGTCTTCATTTTGATAGCTTTCATTGGGTTCGGTGTTGAACGGGCATACATTCAAACAAGCACCATCGTTGTCACACCTGTTTTCATTAGCCTGAGCAACTAAGAAACCGTAATTGTTCCAAGTTATATCTAAGGCTTTGCTTGGGCAAACACTTATACAGGCGCCACAGCCAATACAAAGGTCATGTTCGACCACTTTAGTCAGCACGAGTGGCTTCAGTAGACTCATTTCAGAATATCCGTGTTTTAACTAACTTTAGAATATGATAAATGTTTTTCTTTTCTTTTTCAGCTAAGCCTAAATACCAAATTACGATAATGCATACTAGTGTTACGCTTAAAGTATTAATAGCTAAAGTTGAAATAGTGGTATTGGTGTTTATGGTTACTAAATTTGCGATAATACTTGTTGTTAATGTGACCGCAACTACAGGCCGTAGCACGCTATTAAGAAATGAGGATATTGGTAAATGTATAAGGGCTGTAATGATCTTTAAACGTGCAGCAAGCGCAAGTGTTGCTAGCGCTATGGCTGTCATCAATACGGTTTCTGGAGGTAACCCGTTTAATAGTAGAAAGTAATTCATCGGTACATTGAGCAATAAAATTCCGCCTACCACTGTGTGATAAATACGTATCTGCCCTGTTGCTTGTGCTGCAGTCATTAAAGGGCCTGATAATGAATGTATCAACGAACTAATAATGGCTAATTGCAAAAAAATAACGGCATAAGGTGGAGGATGCTGCAGCCAAATATTTAGTATTGTCTCAGTGTTCATTAGCACGGGCATTGCTAATATCAACAGTATGAAGAAGTTGTATTTGGCCGATTTCAAAACAAATTGGTGCATATCTGCTTTGTTATCACTGGCGTACGACTTAATAATTTGCGGGTTTACTGCCGCTTGTACATTAGTCACAAACTGATTTAAGGCGCCGTTGGCTTGTGTGGCAATGCTACGGCCTGCATTGACGGCAGGGCCAAAAAAAACATTCAATAATACGTTATTCCCTTGCTCGGCCAACGTTGCTGCAAGGTTGCCACAAGTATTCCAGGCGGTAAAGCCAAGCATGTTATGGAAATCGGTTTTATGCCAACGCCATTGCAAGCGCACTGCCGGGAATACTACTTTTGTAATGATGTAATGAGCTAGGAGATTGCTTAAGGAAATTATTAATAGCAATGCTGCATAGGTAATGAGCTTGTCGTAGGATAGAAAGGGTAGGACTAAAACAGCGATCAGTTTTAGTAAAATATCAGCCATACTTAGCATGGAAAAAAGATCCATGCGTTCGTGGGCCATAAGTATGGCGCTTAAGGGTACCGTCATCACGGATACCATAAAGGCAATAACTGATAGATGGTAGGCGATGAGGGCAGCTTGTAATCTATCTGCAGGAATGGTTAATTGGGTACTAACAAACCAATAACCTAGCGTTTCGGCTAGCAAGAGAATCGCGATAGCCAATAGAGCGTGTATCTGTAGGCTTGTGTTAAATAGATTACATAAGTTACTGCCCTGATGCTCGCCTAGGTCGAAGGCAAAATAGCGCTGTGTGGCGGAGACCATGGCGCCCTGCATAAAACCTAGTAATGCTACAAATCCGACGACGACATAATAAATACCAAAGTCATCAACACCTAATACTTGTAGTAAAACACGCGAGGTATATAAGCCAACCCCCATGGCCAACAACATGCGGAGGTACAAGATGCCCGTATTACGTAAAATTCGTTTGTGATTAGTGTTTAACATGAGCTATGTATATGAGCCTGTGTGTATGGCATGCTTTACCGGCTGCTACACAAAGTCCACTCAGTAATTACATCCCAGCGGGGGTTTAGCGTTAAGGTGCCTTCTTCTAGCACTTCTGGGCTAGTGACTTCCACCAGGAGCCTATCCCCTAAGGCGTCGCGCACAATACCGGTAGCAATGTTTTTAGGCGACGCACCATTGGTGGTAACGGAGCATACGTGTGCCCCTTTTTCGGATAAGGCAGTGGCGCTGGATTCATAGGCCCATTTACGGCGGGTTAAAGTAGTAGTGCCTACTGTGTCCGTACCACCTTGATTCCAATTGGCTTCGAACCTATCCCCCGAAGGGTAAAAAATATAGGTGCCCGTGCCATGCATTAGGTCTTTTTTCCAATAACCCTCGTACACATCGCCACGCCAGGGCGAGCCTTCACCGTATTCGTAACGCCCATAGCCTTCACGCTGGTCTAAACGCCAACTGCCTTTATAAATGTCACCAGTCGCGAAACGCATAGTTCCTTGGCCGCTACGGTAGCCCCCTAGAAACTGACCTTCGTAACGGCTACCATCGGCACCGGTAGCAACACCTGTACCGAACGCGACACCGTATACACAATCGCCTTCGTACGAGGCTTGTAAGGCCTCGCTATGCACCTTGCAGTTGTCAGCCGCGGCAAGGCCACTGACGCTGAGTAAAAAGCTTAAAAGAATCCGTGTTACTGTCATGGCGTGTCCTCGGTAGGTGCATCGCCAAACGAACGTAAACCATCTTCGTCGGTGGCGCTGTCTAACCAGCGGTGGCGCATAAGCTTGTATAAATCGTCAGGCGAAGTCACCATTTGCCCTACGTCGCGGTTCCAAGGGGATAAGCTGAAATTAAAGGCCGAATGGGTGTCACGCGTTGTCATGCTAGACAAAGGAATGCGCATAAATATACCTTTGTCCATATAAGGGTTGCTAACAGTACCTGGGCTGGTGGTGTCGTTCCCGTTGGTGCGCGTGTACCAAGCTCCAAACTCTACGCCCGATTTAAAGGTACGGCTAAGCTCAAAACGCACGCCGTTATCACGGGCCAAAAAGCGTCCAGCTCGCACAGTCGCCGTTACGCCTTCCAGCATAGGCAGTTTATAGTGCATGGACGCAATCGCCGTAACCGTTTTATATTGCTGAAAGCCGGTACCTTTATAGTCGCGCTGGCGCACGCCGTCTACCGCTACGTCCCACGCTAAGCGTCCGCCCGAATGTAAATACAGGGCTTGCATCCCAACGCCACCAAACATCTCTTCGTATAGCCCAGCGGAAGCACGTATATAGGTGCGTTTAGCTGGGTGCCAGTATTTATTAATTAATAGGCTATCTAACTTTACTTTCGCTGCATTGCGGTATTCTGCCGTGTCGGAACGCACATGTTGTAGCTTAGAGTTCGACGGTTGGGTGACATCACTAATATTTTCAACTAGGCTACCTATCACGCTGCCTTTTAACCACCAGGCATTACCCAAATTCGCCTGCGCACCTAAGCTTAAGCCTATATCGTATTTAAACGCGCCACTGGGGTCATTTAGATAAGTGCTTAAATAGGGAGTTAAGGATAAGTGTGATTGCCCAAAGCGGCTGGCGGTTAAGGACAATATATTGCGGCTGACGGCAGTTTCTTGATTCACTAATGCAGTGATGGAATCGTCTAGATCGTTAGCACGAGCAGCTTCGCTGATACCACGTGGGTCGGCATAGCTAATGTTCACGGCACGGGCTAAGTCAGCCCGGGTAGCCGTGCCAGCAAAATAACGTTGTAAAACGGTAGCATCGTCAAACGACCAGGTCATTCCGTCTACGCCCATGGTTTGCCAGGTAATTTCTACGCGTTCTGTTTCTAAAGGGGCATAGGCCATCACAATGCGGGCAGTACGGCCTACGCCGCGCGATGCATAGCGGTAGCGGTCACTGGCGACGGTAATGGCTAACGTGCCATTACGCCACGCAGCGGTCACATTACGCAAGCCTTCCGCTTGCAAGTTATACAGTAAGCTAGTGCGCCATAAGGTATCGTTTTGCCACTGCTGTAAGGTCGGCCTTGGGCCCGAGTGGGCCCATGCGCCGTCTTTAAAGGGCCCTACCTCGTCGCTTTTCGGAATGAATTCCCGCTGCTGTAAAGGCAAGCTTAGCGACACATTATAAATATTTTGATTATGCTGGCGGCCAGCTTGTAAGGTTAGCGGCCCCCAGCTGTATTCTAGGGCGGCGTGCCAGTTACCGGTACTACGGGTATTCAGGCCTGTCTGCTTGGCTTTAGGGTCTAGTTGGTATTTATTTTTATCGTATTCCGCTACCACACGCCACGACGGTAAATCGTGTAAACCTAGACGTATACCGCCATAGGCACCACTAATACGTTTCCTACCATAGCCTACAGTAACGTCTGCCGTTCCATAGCCAAAGTCCAGCCTTTTAGTGGCGGCAATAAACTCGCTATTAAATAATTTAGTGCCTTGTACGTCGTCTATACCCACAGAAACTTCAGGTAACCAATAACCCCAAGCATTTTCCGGTAGTAAGCGTAACTTAAACCCAGCTGATTTGTCTTTAAAGTCACCGTATTTTTCGCCTAGACCTTTGTCGGGTACACCGTGTATACGTGTATAGCGGCCACTAAGCTGCAAAAAAGGCAAGGCCTGTAGGGTGATATAAGGTGCGCTGTAAGGACGGGCATAGCTAAAGCCGGCTGTTAATAAGCCATCTTCTTCCATACGCGCATCAGGCATATGAATTAAGCCGCTTAAGCCTAGGCTGGAAGGCTGTGCCCAGGCAATTGCCCAGGCACAGCTAAAGAACAAAGCCCCCAGTACACGTTGTATAAACTGTTTACGTGGCGCGGAGGCACCACGCAATATACTAAAACCTAACATCGTGTATGGGCTTGTCTTTTAGTGGTGGTGGCTAGGTGTAGAGCTACCACTGTCGCTAGACTGCGATACGGCAGCGGCAACGGCAGCAACGGCTAGTGCACCCACTGATGCTGCTACCACTACGGGTGTAGTAATAGCAGCGGCACCTACTCCGGCAGAGGCTCCACCGGCCGCAGCAGCGCTGGTTGTGGTGGTAGTACCGCCACCAGTAGTGGAGGTGGCTGCTTGCTGTGCCATGCTGGTCGTAGCAAATAACGCTATGGCCGTCGCCGCTAGGGCTTGACTTAGAACTTTACTCATAATGACATCCTTAAAAATGACATTGCGTAAGAGGCAATATTCCCGGATGGCAAGAAGCCATTGCCTAATAGCCGGGAACTATTAAGCTGGCTTGAAAATTATAACGTTTACGAACTGTAGTCGTAATGCTGATAACGATAGTTACCGTATTTGTAGCTGTAGCGACGATTTTTTAACGGTATGTCATTCAAAATAATACCGTTCACTTCCGCCCCGGCATGGCGTATACGTTTTACGGTTTCTTCCAGTTCTGCCAAGCGGGTAACCTCGGCCCTAGCTACTAGGAAGCAGGTGCCGGCTGTGTTAAGCAGGGCCAAAGTATCGGACACGGCTAAGACAGGGGCGCTGTCTACCACAATGTAATCGTACTGCTGGCTAAGGTCTTGCAGCAGGTTTTTCGTGACGGGATTCAGTAATAGTTCTGCCGGGTTCGGTGGCAACGCACCCGTAGCGATAAAGTCTAGATTAGGCAAAATGTTGCGGTGTATAGCTTGGCTTAGGTCTAAGCTGCCACTAATCACTTCACTGAGGCCCTGCTTACGGTCTAGGCCAAAGTATTGGTTCATATAGCCTTTTCGCAAGTCCGCGTCTATCAATAATACCCGCTTATCACCACTGGCAATCACTTGGGCAAAGTTCACGCTAACAAAAGATTTCCCAATTTGTGGGGTAGCACCCGAAATTAAAATAATATTATTCTTTGCCGCCAACATAGCAAACTGCATGGCCGTGCGTAGGCTACGTAAGCTTTCTATGGCTGGGTCTTTAGGGAAGAGTTCTGCCAATACATGCTTTCCGGGCTTTTTGTCATGTATATCTTTAAACAAGGCCAGTTGCTCGCCTGATCTAGGTACTGACGCGAACACGCTTAAGCCTAGATGGTCTTCAATTTCATGGGCTTCTGCTATACCAGCGTGTAACATTTTACGCGTCAGGGTTATACCTATGCCAACTATTAGACCTAAAATCATTGCCACTAGAGCAATAAATGCTTTTTTAGGCTTAATGGCTTGTTCAGGTATCACGGCATTATCAATAATACGTACACTGCCTACCTTGCCTTCTTTCACTAAACGCAGTTGTTGAGCACTGTTCAACAGGTTAACGTACAGTTCGCTATTCACTTGCACGTTACGACTTAAGTTAAGCAGTTCTTGCTGTAATTCTGGCATACGGCGCATATCGCGTTCCATACGCTTAATTTCTGCCTGCAAAGCATTAATCTGCTGGTCAATTGTTTTAATAGCCGGGTGGGCAGCCGTATATTGAGGTGTTAGGGTGCGGCGTTGCTGTTGTAGTTCTAATAATTTTACTTGCAAAGCTACTGAGGCTTCCAGTTGTGCCTTACCCTCTGCTCCTAAGTCAAAGGTGCCGTGTTGGTCGCGGAACTTAGTGTAATCGGTTTCCGATACCTGCATTTGCTTTTGTATTTCAGGCAAAAAGCCATCTAAAAAACCTAAGGTTTTTTCAGCTTCGGCGGCTTTACGTTCGGTATTTTGTTGTACGTAAATAGTGCCTATAGTTTGTAAGGTGTCGGCTAGACGTTTGGTATCGTCGCCTTCTAAGCTAACATTAATAATGCCAGACTGACGTCCACGCTCACTAACCTGTAGGTTGCTTTGTAGATCCTCTGTTTTTCTTAAGGCAGAGTCGCGTTTTAATAAAAACTCAGCGTTAGCTAAACCGTGTAAAGCCTCTACCACTATGTTGCCGGGGTAACCCAAAGCTTCAAACTCACAGGCTTTACCCACTACGCCTTGGCAAAGCAGTTTACCGTCGGGGTCGAACAGGTCGTAACCCGTATCGGTGACACGTAAGGTTAAGGTTTTACCTTCCAGTAAAGCGGGCACATTCAGTTGGGCTACCGTAATAGACTCATTACCACTAACATAACCGCCCATGCCGAAAAAGCCGGGGGTAGAAACACTGTCGGCACGCCTTGCCAACCAACGGCCAATAAGGGGTAGGTATTTAGGTTCAGCCTGTATATACAGCTTTAAGTCTTCTACAGCGTTGCCTACCACTAAGCGCGATCGCAAAATTTCCATTTCTGCCGCGGCCGAAGACCCATCACCCACTAAGGCTCCTAACTCCGCACCCAGCATACTACTGGCCACATTATTATTTTGTTCAACCTGTATCAGCACGTTCGATTGATAAATAGGGGTGCTTAATACGGCATACAGTATGGCCAGTACTACAAATACGGCTGTGACTGCAGCAATTAACCATTTGGCGGCCAGTATGGTGTCTAAAATTTCGAGTAGATTAATTTCGTCGCCGCTGTCATCAACAGCTTGGTTTTTTGTAGTCATGTAAGAAGGGTGTCAAACAGAGTCATGAGGCCTAGGGTTAACTGGGCACAAAAGGTAAAGACAATTATTTTAAGACGTTGCCAGTGGATACGACACCGCTTAAAGAAGGTAGTAAGTTGCCGATAACGCGCTGCCAACGAACCACGGCAGCAGGGTCTACAAACACCACATCGCGGGCTTGCATTTGGAAGTCGTTAGCTAATAGATAGGCGGCAGGGCTGTTAGCATTTAAATGGTAAATTTGCGGCTCTTGCCCTTCGGTACGGCGCAATATATATACTTGACTGGGGTTGGACGTCGTCATGCTAACTCCACCGGCTTCGCCCAAGGCTTGGGTTAAGTTTAAGCGGCCATCGTACATGGGGGTGGCTTTGGGTTCGGTAACTTCGCCCAATACAAACACTTGGGTTTCACGTTGGTTTAGCACCCGCAACATATCGCCATTAGCTAGCATAATGCGGCTAGGGTTAATACCTAAGCGTGTAAGTTCGGGTAAATCTAAACGCATGGTCACACCGTTGCGGCTAAGCATTACCGATGACCTATCTGCTTCTTTGGTGTACCCCCCCGCACGGTTTAGGGCTTCGGGCAAGGTCATGGGTATATCGTCCATTACTGCCAAACCTGGGTTATTGACTTCGCCATCTATGTATACGCGGCTGTTTCGGTACGACTGGACACGCACCGTTAATTGCGGGTCGTTAATATACACCGCCAGCTTTTTCATTAACAGGTCGCGTAATTCCAGTTCAGTTAAGCCTGCGGCATCTACCACGCCAGCATAGGGGAACTGTATGGTTCCATCGGCGCTGATCGGGTAGCCGTTACCAATGTCGGCTTGAGTGACTGATCCCATATTTCGCGACGATGCCGCGGGTATCAGAGCTAGCTCGGGGTGATCCCAAACCATAATATTGATAATGTCACCAGGCCCTAAACGGTACACAGGGTTAGGCGCCGCAAGGGTTTCTATTTCTGCTAATAGGTCTGCTTTCGAGCCTGCCGTTTGTTGTGCCAGTAATTCAGGGGTGATGCTAATTAGTTGTACCCCAGGAATCTGGTCGCGGGTATTGGCTTCTACGTCAGCAGCTTTGCCCATGTATTGACCGGGGCTCCATGCACAAGCCGTTAAACTGGATAATAGGCAAAGAATGAGTAGGCGTGGCGCCCTATTGAACTTAATGGCAGAGAGAAAAGTCATTACGGATATGTGTTAGTGGTAGAGGCACAGCAGCTAAAGTCGCCGTGAAATAGTAGCATAGCTAATGTGTAAGATTGTTATTGTTTAGCGTGCCCCAAAGCCCGTTAACATGGTCCTGATCGTTAAGAAAATGATATAAATATCCAAGCTTATGGAGCAATGCTTAATATAGTAAAAGTCGTGCTCTACCTTAATGGCGGTGCTGTCCTCGTCGTCGGCATAGCCGTGTCGTACTTGTGCCCAACCAGTAATGCCTGGTTTGACGATGTGGCGGTAGCTATAGTAGGGCAGCTTACCGCTAAAGTCTTCGACAAAACCCGGCTGTTCGGGCCGTGGGCCTATTAGGCTCATATCGCCTTTTAGTATGTTGTAAAACTGCGGTATTTCATCAATACGCCATTTTCGTATAAACCTACCTACCTTGGTGATACGCGCGTCATTAGCCCCTGCAAACTGCTCACCCTGATTGGGCTTGCTGCTCATGCTGCGTAGCTTGTAAATTTGAAAGGGTTGGTTACCCTTGCCGATACGGGTTTGGGTGTAAAACACGGGCCCTTTGCTTTCCAGCTTAATCAGAATAGCGGTAATGATAACAATGGGCAGGTGTAAGGGGGCCGTCAATATAATAAGCAGGCTGTCACTTAAGCGTTTAAACAGTTCTAAACCAGGTGACGGTAGCATGGCGCCTATATTGTTTTCGGATATATGGTCTATTTTTACCCGTCCTGTTAATGACTCATACACGGGCTTAGCATTGTAGACCGGCGTGCCATTAAGGGCGCAAGAGGTCAAGAACTTTTCTTCCGCATCGTTCAGACAGCTAAAATCAGCCGTTACTGCATCGTAACGTGCTGTGCTTTGCCCTAGGTCGTCAATAGGAATAAGCTGTGCGGCCGCCTTGGTGTTGACTAGCTCTTCCGCAAAACCCTTCTGGATAATGCCTAAACGTAACGGGTAGTAGCGGTTTTTTAGCATTAAGTATGCTAGGAAAAATACCAAAGAAAAGGCCCCTGAAAGTAAGAATACGGCCCTAGAAGTACCTATATATAAAAACAATAGGGTAAAAAATGCAACTAAGTAGATACTAATAATTTGAGTAATTGCAATTACATAAGACCTGCCGCCAGGGTAGCGAAAAATCTTGTGTTTGATGAACATCACTGTGAACAGATAAGCAAGGCTACACCCGATAAGGCTGGTTGTTTGTCCGCTATCTAAGCTACTTAAGGGTCTAAGGCCGTATTGCAGTGCAGCAGGTAATGCAACACAAAATAAAAAACCAATCAACGTAAAAACCGTTTTGGAAAATAGAAGTTGCTGATAGGGGTTTTTATAGCGTTTAATTAATAGAGTTGGCATGCTGTATACGGATTCAAAGCAAAAAGAAAGGAGGTACGGCTGAGCTTTTTGGTTTTGTGTGCCTAGACACTAAAGCAGGAAGCATTGAGTAGTTCTGGGCGTGTTTTTGTTGATTGATATTAAGTAACCACCCACGCTACCGCCATATTTTCAGGTTTTACCTGAAAATATGGACAGGGTAAAAGTAAACAAAGGCCTATTGCGCCAGTTTGGCAATAGGCCTTTGTTTACTTACTCTAGGGGCTCGACTTCGCTAGCGTTAAGTCTAACTTTGGTGTGTTGGCCTAGTATATCTAGCAGTAACATTAAGCGTTTGTTGGTGCTACTCTCTACTAGGCCTTCTAAGCCTTGAAAGCTACCGCTGCTAATACGTACTTTGGTACCGGCGCGTAGGCGTGGACTAAGGCTAAGGTCTAACTGGTGGCGCAGGGCTTCAGCTTGGCGTATGTCGTCAATAATGGCATTGTTAACGGTGGCAACCTGCGTGGTGGTTTGCACCAAGTTGCTAATGCCTTTTGTGGACCGTATAACGGCTAGCGATTGTTCCGCCCGGGTGGGTTTGAAAAACAGGTAGCGTGGGAACATGGGTGGGTGCGCCTCTGTATAGCCACCCTCTGTTTTACGTTGGCGTGTTTTATATAAGGGAAGGTAAACCTGAAACTGTTGTTGCTGCAAGTTGTACGCAGCCACCTGCTCTTGGCGAGGTTTGGTGTAGGCAAGATACCAATGGGCAAAGCAATGTTCCATGGCGCGCTAGCAAAATGTCTCGGTTAAAAAAAAGGGGATTTTAGCTACAGCCCTTGTGTGTACAAAACATACAAGCTGTAAGCAAAAATGCCGGCCTAGTAGTATAACAAAAAATTACTAGGGCTTAACCCTCACATTTTAGTAAGGGGCTAGTGTTTAGTACACCCCATAATTGTGTCGACTGGTGTGCAGTTTTATCGTTTGTGGCTATTCTACTTTGCTATGTTTAAACTTTAGTGACTGTTTGGGGTATGGTGCTGATTGCAATTGTATGATAAGAGATAATTGATTTTTCTTTGTTTTTTATGTAAACTATTGATTTTATAGTTGTTTTTGTATTTGTTAACTGGGCGGTTTGGTTTGTGGACGTATTTTTTTACGGCGTGGTCTTATTGTTTCTTTTTATATAAAACACTCCCAACCCACAGGCGGGTTTTATTATCATTGGTATCAAAACTCGTTTATTTGTATATTATTATAACAAGTCGATCTTTTTTGCTGGGCCGCGCTGCTCGGTGCTTATAAAGCGATACAGGCAGAATTGGGCGCATTGTAGTAAATGCTAGCAAGGAAAATTGGTTGTAGTACGGGCGTAGCCTCGCACAGCTGCCTTCTACCCCAAGCGCCCAATCATTCATGCAGTCTAGCCCTAAGCTTTCTAAGCGCTTCATGCTTAAGCTGGGGGCTGCTGGTTTACGCGTAGGCGTGGGGTATGCTGGGGATTGGAGTTAGAGTTGGGGTGACATGCCAGCGTATTAAAGCTGGCGTTAAGTCGACTATATAAGGGTGGTGCTAGTCTAGTACTTGTTCACCTTGTGTTACTCCCCTTTTTCCACCAGACCCGTATAAGCACCATACATATGCCTAACATTCCACCTGCTAGCAGCCCTAACAGAATAATGAATCGCTTTTTAGGCTTAATAGGTGTTTCCGGAGCTACAGCAAAGCTGTCGATGGTCGCCAACTTCAACGGTGCGTCACTTAATTGTAATGTTTTTAATAAAGCCAGCTGCTCGTTCATTAACGATAGGTCTTCTATGAAAGGGTCATTATCTGTACGGGCTTCAAGTAATGCCAGCTCTGCCTCTAAGGCTAGGCTGCCGCGCAAATAAGCGGTGTCCTTATTGTAAGAAATGATCAAGTTATGTTGACTGGCTGGGCTTTTTAAATCTATAGCCTTGGCTAAGACCAGGTCTTCTTTCAGGCGAGCAATGCGGTTTAGACGGTCTTGTTCTGCGGCAGCCCTTAAGCTTGCAATGTCTATTGTTAGACGTTGTATGCGTCCTTTGATGGCGCTTTCTAGTGTATTAACGGCTTGTTGACTAGCTCTTTGCATAGCCGTTGTAACGTATTCATTAACCCAGTCGCTAGCTTGTTTGGCATCGGGATCGTAAAGCTTTACGCTGGCGAAGTCGGCTGAGCCAATGTTGGGCGTGCTAACACTTAAGGCTGCGTTGAAGCTTAGCCATAACTGCTCTCGTTCACTAATGCCAGGTTCTAATGATGAGGCTTTTATGGGGATGTAATATTTCTCAAAAAACTCCAACTTTAAGGCGCCAGAGTTCAAATGGCGTAAAAATATTCGATAAGCTTCCTCTACATCGAGGGTGGGCAGTTTGTCATCACTTAACGCGACTACGTTATAGGCACTGAAGTTGGCCGGGGTGGGGGGCAGAATATTACTGGTGGCCTGGTAGGTGGGAGCACTCAAAAAAGCATAGGCAGCACTGAGTAGAGTAAACGCCAACGTACAGATAAGCACAAGAATCTTGTTGCGCCATAGCGTTAAAATTAGTTCACGTAAATCAATTTCATCAACATTGTTCTGTTGCATAGTTTTTAATGACGCGCCATGAGTGTTGAAGTGGAGTATTTAAATAGCAGAAAGCTAGAATTAATGTAACGCTCGAGTCATGCTCGTGCGCTAGAAGCACGCGCTGAGCTAGCACTACCCAGTATGTGTACTAAAAAGAAAGCAAAACCATAAATGATAAGCTAGGTGACGTTATTTTTGCTTATTATTGCTGATATCGTGTTTTTCCGCTAACTATGACCAAGTTATGCTGAGCCGCCCTGGTGAAGAGCTTGCGCCGGTCGCACCGATAAAGAGTTTGCAGGGGATAGGTATCTTCATGTGAAAGAAAAACAACGGCACCATGTCAATATTTGCGCGGTAGGCCATTCCATATTGAAGGTAATGTAACAATACAATAGTTTACAGTAGTGTAGTTGGGCTAGTAAGCATGGTACAGTTGTTCAACTATTGAACAGCTTCTGTGGTTATGACTAGTCTCTTACTGAATGAAAGCCATTTACAGGTGCTTAGGCAGCTAGATAAAAGTCCTACTCTTAGCCAGCGTGAGTTGGCTGAGCATCTTGGCATGAGTGTTGGCAAAGCCAACTATTGTATCAATGCCCTAGTTGATAGAGGGCTTATTAAAGTGGTCAATTTTTGTAAAAACACAAACAAAAAAGGCTACTTTTATTACCTAACTTCGCAAGGGCTTAAAGAAAAATCTGTACTTACTCTACGTTTTATCCAAATAAAAACACAAGAGTACGAAGCCCTGAAAGAAGAGCTTAAAGAACTGAAAAACGAATTGCATGGCTCATGAGCTTTTGCTTTGTGATAGTACGTATTTTTTTGAACAAATCATAATATAGCTAATTTTTCAAATAGGTCATGTAGGGCGGCTGTGTCATTTTTAGTTTAGCTATTTTTATGAGACGTCGTTTTGTAGTATGTGACTAGGCGAAAATCTGAAATCATAAGCTATAAACCGTTAAAATAGTCTTTTTATACGCAAAATTTTGTACTGGTGTTTTATGAAAAAATTCGCAATGATAGGGGCGGCCGGCTATATCGCACCGCGTCACATGAAAGCTATAAACGATACAGGGAATCAGCTTGTTGCTGCGTTAGACCCGAATGACTCCGTCGGTATTATCGATAGCCATTTTCCGGAAGCTGCTTTTTTTACAGAGTTTGAACGTTTCGATCGCCATATTGATAAGCTTCGACGCGACGGTAGCGATAAGAAAGTCGATTTGGTAACGATTTGTTCTCCAAATTATTTACATGATTCGCATATGCGTTTTGCTTTGCGATCTGATGCTGATGCGATTTGCGAGAAGCCGTTAGTTTTAAACCCTTGGAATATCGATGGCCTACAGGAAATAGAACAAGATACTGGTCGGAAAGTAAATACGATTCTTCAGCTGCGTGTTCACCCTTCGATTATTGCTCTTAAAGAAAAAGTGCAGGCAGAAGCTAAAAATGAAAAGTACGAAGTCGACTTGTCGTACATAACATCCCGCGGCAATTGGTACTTGCAGTCTTGGAAAGGGGACGAGAAAAAGTCCGGTGGAATCGCAACGAATATCGGCGTGCATTTTTTTGACATGTTGCATTTTCTATTTGGAAAACTTCAAAACAATATTGTGCATGTTTTTGAAGACACGAAAGCAGCTGGTTATCTAGAATATGAAAAAGCGCGTGTGCGTTGGTTTTTATCGGTAGATGTGAATGACGTGCCACAGGCTCTGCGTGATGCTGGGCAGCGTACCTATCGTTCAATTACTGTAGATGGTCAGGAAATAGAGTTTTCCGGAGGTTTTACAGATTTACATACACGTAGCTACGAGGAAATTTTGGCGGGGCGCGGTTTTGGTTTAGAAGAAAACCGTGTAGCCATTGAAACAGTATCCCATATTCGTGACGCTAAACTTTCCCCATTAGGTGGTGATTATCACCCCTTTCTGAAAAAATGACCTATTACAAACATCCCAGCGCCATTGTTGATGAGGGCGCACAAATAGGGACAGATTCACGTGTATGGCATTTCGTGCATGTGTGCGCTCAGGCTGTTATAGGCAAGGGTGTCTCCTTAGGCCAGAATGTGTTCGTAGGGAATAAAGTCACTATTGGTGATTACTGCAAAATACAGAATAACGTATCGGTGTACGACAATGTACACCTAGAAGAAGGCGTATTTTGTGGCCCTAGCATGGTCTTTACCAATGTTTATAACCCTAGGTCTTTAATCGAACGTAAAGATCAATACCGCAACACCTTGGTGAAAAAAGGTGCCACGCTCGGCGCTAATTGCACCATTATTTGTGGGGTTACTATCGGCGAATATGCCTTCATAGGTGCTGGCGCAGTGGTGAATAAAGATGTGCCTGCCTACGCCTTAATGGTAGGTGTGCCCGCAAAGCAAATAGGCTGGATGAGTGAGTTTGGAGAACAGTTAGCGTTACCTGTAGTAGGCTCAGGCAAAGCGGCTTGTGAAGCTACCGGCGATAGCTATGTGTTGGAAGACGGAATTTTACGTAAAATATAGGACAGACCATGCAATTCATCGACCTTGCTGCGCAATATCAGCATCTAAAAAGCAAAATTGATCGACGCATACAAACTGTACTGGATCATGGTCAGTACATTATGGGCCCTGAGGTCCTAGAGTTAGAAAATCAACTAGCGGATTACGTAGGCGTGAAGCACGTCATCAGTTGTGCTAACGGTACTGATGCTTTAACGCTGGTGCTGATGGCGTTAGGGATTGGCCAGGGTGATGGCGTGTTAGTCCCTACTTTTACCTTTTTCGCTTCAGCCGAAACAGTGGCTTTCGCGGGTGCTACACCAGTGTTTGTCGACTCTGATCCTAGTACTTTTAATATTTGTCCCGTTGACTTAGAAAAACGGATACAGGCAATACAGTCCGAGGGTAAGCTGGAATTAAAAGCTATTATGACGGTGGATCTATTTGGTTTGCCAGCTAATTATCCGGCTATTCAAAAAATAGCTGATAAATATGGTTTGAAAATTATTTCAGATTCAGCTCAAGGTTTCGGTGGTGAGATAAATGGTCAACGTGCTGGTAGCTTTGGCGACATTGCCACTACTAGCTTTTTCCCTGCAAAACCTTTGGGTTGTTACGGTGATGGAGGGGCGATTTTCACTAATAATGATGATTACGCTGAATTAATTCGATGCTACAGAGTGCACGGTAAAGGGCGTGATAAATATGACAATGTACGTATTGGCGTTAACAGCCGCCTGGATACATTGCAAGCAGCGATTTTATTAGAGAAACTAGCTGTTTTTCCAGATGAACTGGAGAAGCGAAAAGCGTTGGCTGACTCTTATCAAACGCAGCTCAGTAATACCTTTAATACACCACAGGTGCCCACGGGATATTTAAGCTCTTGGGCGCAATACACCTTAGTGTCTGATAACCGTGATGACTATATCGCCAAGCTTAAAGAAAAAGGTATACCTAGCATGGTGTATTACAGTACCTGTATGCACCAACAAACTGCATTTGACCGTTTAGGCTACCAGCGGGACGATTTCCCGGTAGCAGAAAAACTAGCTAAAACAGTGTTCAGCCTGCCGATGCATCCTTATATGAGTGAGGCAGAGCAGGAGCAAGTTGTTAAGGTATTACTTGCTTGAGCCAAGACTCTATTTTAAGAGTTAAAAAGTGACATGTCATCCTGAGCTTAAGCCCCTAGGCAAGGATGCCGTACTCGCAGTGATAGTTTAGCACTTCAGCCCTACTTGGTTAACTGCTGGGGCTGAGGGTAGAGGCATTTTTTAGCGCTACCACGTTATTTGCTCAGCGGCGTTTTACCGCATGAAGTAATCATGTCAAACTGGATCTCCTTGGTGCAACACAAGGAGGTCCAGTTTGGGTGACTCTCTTGCCACTGTGATGAATAGTTTATTTGATTACTATGAAAACCATTTGAATGAAGTCTGTATAGATAGCGATAAGCGCGTCAGGCTTAATAAGTTGTTAACGCCTGTGTGGTTTGAAAATGAAAATTTTACAGAATAAATTTATAAAAAATATTAGCCTGTTAGTAGGTGGAACTGCAATTGGTCAGATTATTGCTGTTATCACTTTGCCATTGCTAACACGTCTGTACAGCCCCGATAGCTTTTCAATACTAGCTGTATATGTCGCAGCGTTAACGTTGATTTCCGTTATATCTTGTTTATGTTTTGAGTATGCGATTCCGCTGCCTAAGAATAAAGTGACAGCGGCCGCCTTAGTTGTACTATCACTTATTAGTGTCATTGTAATAACATTATTAGTATGCGTGATAATAATGTTTTTTCCGTCATGGATCAACAGCCTTACTGAAAATAAAATCAATGAGTTTTTATGGTTGCTGCCCCTAGGGGTATTTGCTATTGGTCTCTACAATGCCTTGCAGTATTGGAATACACGCGAAAAGAATTTTACGTTAATTTCTAAAACAAGAATAACTCAATCTCTTAGTGGCACATTAGTAAAGTTGGGAGTGGGTGCGGTATCAAGCGGCTGGCCAGGTGGCCTAGTGATCGGTCAGCTAATTGCTCAGAGCGCTGGTTTTTTTAGTTTTATTTCTGTTTTATTAAAAAACGATTTACATATTTTCAGAAAAGTAAAGAGTAAGCATTTACGGTTGGCAGTAAAGCGTTATGAAAAGTTTCCTAAATTTACTACTTTAGAAGTGTTTGCCAATGCTGCCGGAATACAACTACCTATGCTGCTTATTGCTTACTATGCAGTAGGGGCCGAGGCCGGATTTTTGATGATTGCTATGCAGTTGTTATCTGCCCCCATGGGTATGATCAGCGGTGCGGTAGCACAAGTTTACTTGGCTGATGCAGCGGACAAACATCATCAAGGGCAACTATCTGGTTTTACAAAAAAAATTATTTTAAATTTGTTGAAAGTAAGTATTGCACCTTTATCCTTGGTTTTGTTGTGTGCTCCTATACTCACTCCTTATGTATTAGGAGACAACTGGGCCAGAACTGGTGTTCTTATCTGCTGGATGGTGCCATGGTTTTTAATGCAATTTATTACCTCTCCTGTTTCGACCTCTTTGTATATTACTAATAACCAGCAGCTGGCTTTTTTTCTTCAGTTATTTGGGCTAGTACTCCGAGTCGGATGCGTTTGGTTGGCGGGAGTTTTTGCGAATCAATATATAGCAGAATTTTATGCCGTATCTGGCTTGATATTTTACTTAATATATTTATTAGTGGTTTTAAAAGTTTTGAAGAATATTGACTATAAAGAGGTATCAAATAATGACAACTAAGTATCAGCAGTGCACCTGGTGCATTATGGATAACTCATCAGACGAGACCATTACATTTAATCTGAACGGTCAATGTAATTATTGTGAAAACGCATTGTTAGAAAAAGAAACGGTGTATTTTCCTAACGAAGAGGGTGAAAAGAAATTAAATGCGTTAGTCCAAAGACTTAAAAAGGAGAATAAAGATCATCAATATGACTGTGTGATGGGAATTTCTGGTGGTTTGGATTCCTCTTACTTGGCTTATCTTGGTACAGTTAAGTGGGGGTTGAGGGTACTTGCTGTGCATGTAGATGATGGATTTGATACGGAAATATCTAAAAATAATATTGCGCGACTTGCTGAACTCCCTAATTTTGATTTGAGAATAATCAAGCCTGATCCACAACAGTTCCATGAACTGACTAAAGCTTATATGCGGGCAGGCGTGCCGAACCTAGCTGTGCCCCAAGATAATGTACTGTTTGCTTGCGTGTATCAGTTTATGAAAGAAAATAAACTAAATACGTTTTTGTCAGGGGGGAATTTTGCGCTTGAGTGTATTCTGCAGCGAGGTAATACGCACGATGCGTATGACTTAAAAAATTTGAAATTTATTCATAACAAATTTGGTAAGGGACCAATAGATAAGCTAACTATGCTGTCGGCACTTAAAAAAGATATTGATGCTTATATTTTAAATATACAGTCGTTAAGGCCGTTAAATTATATCGATTATAATCGTGATCGGGCTATGAAAGAATTGGCTGATTCTTGTGGGTTTGAGTATTATGGTAGCAAGCATTTGGAAAATGATTTAACTAAATTTATACAACAATATTGGTTTTATCATAAGTTTGGCGTTGATAAACGCACATCACATCTATCAAGCATGATTGTTTCAGGGCAGATGAGCCGGGAAGAGGCTCAAAGGCAATACGCTTTACCGCTTTACGATGAGGATGATATGCAAAGCACTATAAGTCACGTGATTAGTAAGCTGGGTATGAGTAAAGAAGAGTTTGATAATATTATGGCTGATAAACCACATCAGCACAGTGATTATCCAACTTCATTCTATCTGAAAGTTAAACCTATGCTAGCCAAGGCAGTAAGGCTAATTAAGCGTTGAGAGATATATAATGGAAGTTTTTAACGCGTTTTTGTAGTTAAATTTAAGGTTATCAGACAAGGCTGTCGAAAATGGATTTTGCTTTTTTATTGATATTTTTATCGACTCCAATAGCAATCTTTTTTCTTTTAAGGTTGGCCGGAGAGCAGGCTAATAAAATAAGCCTTGTTAATATAACGACAATTTCTTTATATTTTTTTTCAATTCTAGGTACTTTCCCTCTTTATTATCAACTTGATGAATATCGCTTTGCGACGGGGGTTACAGATAAGAGTTTGGTTTTTTTGGTGTTGATTTGTTCTTGTGTAAATGTATTTTTTTTCCTCTTTGGGGTGATATTTACAAGAGAGATAGCTGGTATAAAGCCACTTCCTTTTACGTCTTCAGAAATAACTAAATTAACTATAACAAGAGCTCTCTCTTTGTTTTTGTCATTGTTATTCGTAGTGCTTGTGCTTTACATTTATTTGGGGAAAATTGAGCAAGTAGCTATTGTTGCCGCTTTTAAGGATGGTGCTTCCGCGGCCACACTAGCAAGAAGCAAAATGGGGAATGACTTCGCGGGTAGTTATCACTGGTATTCTTTAGTCTTGAATAATATTGGTATCATAGTAACGTTAACATTTTATGTCTCATGGTTACAAAGCAAAAGAATAATAATATTAATGTTGTTTTTGGTGTCCTTTTTAATATCGTCTTTCATTGCTGTGATGGCTACAGAAAAGGCTCCTTTTATTAATTTGTTAATGGCCATTTTTATGGCTCATGTTTTGGTCCGGCACGACGGAAAAGTTCCTAGAAAAACTTTAATTCAATTGTTTGTGTTGATGTTTTTTGTATTAATAGTATTTTATATCTACTTTATGGGCTCAGCTTCTATTTGGCAAGCCATCGGGTCTATCTTTTCAAGAGCTTTTTCTGGCAGTATACAACCAGCATATCATTATTTAGAGTACTTCCCCGCTCACCAAGAGTTCATGCTTGGAAAAAGCTTTCCTAACCCAGGGGGCATAATGCCGTTTGTTCCTATACCGTTTACGATAGATATAATGAATTGGCGATTTCCTGAGCATATTGAGTTGGGAATAGTTGGTACTATGCCTACGGTTTTTTGGGGAGAGGCATATGGTAATTTTGGATTTTTAGGTATTCCTGCTATTGCATTTATTATGGGTATTCTAGTTTCTTTTCTGAGTTATTTTGTATCGAAAATAGAACTAAATCCGGTTACCATATCGTTGAGCGTTTGGCTGATATTTCATATAAAACAAATTTCTGTAACTGGGTTTAGTGGTTATCTTTACGATTTTTACTTAATAGGTGTGTTTTTATTTATTGCTACTGTTTTGTTTTTTGATTCTAAAATTAAAATTAGAACAGCTAAGTTGCTTTGAATATAGTGATTCTTTAAAGGTAGTTTTTATTTTGAATAACCTCCATCTTACGCTTACTGAGTTCAGAAATGAAAGTCGGCTATTGAAGCAGGCTAATTCTTTAGTGAATTCTGGAATCGTGCGGCAGGTATACATAGCTTCGTTGTATTCTAATGGCTTGGAGAAAGAGCAGCCTTACTCTTCTAAAATCGTCTGTAATAGGTTTGATTTAGTTAGTCGAAATTGGAGTAGAAGTCTGCTCGTGCAAGTAGTTAAGTATTTCGAATACTGCCTCCGCGTCTTTTTGTTTTATCGTAATAAACAGATTGAGTTGGTGAATATACACTCTCTTGGATTGTTGCCTCTAGGCGTATTTCTGAAGGTCTTCTATAGAGCTAAGCTGGTGTATGACACCCATGAGTTAGAAACCGAAACAGACGGTCTCATTGGAATACGACAAAAATTGAGTAAATTTTTGGAAAGAAGACTGATTAGACATACCGATATGACCTTAGTCGTCAGTGAAAATATAGCCACCTGGTACGCCAATGAGTACAGTATGCCCCGTCCATCTGTCGTGTTAAACGCACCCCATCGTCGTGAGTTAAAAACAAATAACCATTTCCGCGAGCAGTTGGGCATCCGAGATGATCAGATTATTTTGCTTTATCAAGGGGGCTTAGCGGAGGGGCGCGGTGTATCCCTGATTATTGACGCGATGAAGGCCAGAGTCGATGACACGTTGGTGGCGGTGTTTATGGGGTACGGTGATTTAGAGGCCGAGATTAAGGCATCGGCTGTACAGCATAGTAATATTTATTTTTATCCTGCTGTCGCTCCGCAGGTGGTATTAGAATATACCTCCTCGGCCGATGTGGGGATTCATCTCATACAAAACACTTGTCTGAACCATGATTATTGTATGCCTAATAAGCTGTTTGAGTACGCTATGGCTGGCTTACCGGTGTTAGTTTCAAATATGAAAGAGATGTCGGAGCTGGTAATTAATAATGGTATGGGGGCAGTTATCAGCGACTTTAGCCCTGCAGGCATTAATTTAGCTTTAGATGAATTTTTGCAGAAAGATTTAGTGCATATGAAAGCTAATGCTTACCATGTTGCAGTGTCCAATGCTTGGGAAGTCCAGGAGCAGAAGATGTTAAAAGCTTACCAAGGATTATGGCAGTAAAGGGAAATAATGACAAGAATTGCTCACCTGACTTCAGCACACCCTCGATATGACACACGAATATTTTTAAAGGAATGTACGTCGCTCGCTCAATGTGGTTATAAGGTTTCATTAGTCGTAGCAGACGGCGAGGGCGATGAAGAAAAAGGTTTGATCGCCATTTATGATGTGGGAGCTTCTTCAGGCCGCCTGGACCGAATGCGTAATGCGCCCACACGGGTGTTGAATAAAGCCATTGAGCTCAATGCTGATGTATACCATTTGCACGACCCTGAGTTATTGCCCATTGCTTTAAAGTTGAAAAAGTTGGGCAAGAAGGTAATTTTTGACGCACACGAAGATGTTCCCAAACAAATTTTGGGTAAGCCATATCTGAATAAGCTGACTAAGTGGTTGGTGTCTAACACTTTTGCGGCTTATGAGCGCTTTATCTGTACCAGGTTGGATGCGGTGTTGGCCGCTACGCCTTTTATTCGCGACAAATTTAATGCGATGGGGGTGCGCTCTGTGGACATTAATAATTTTCCTTTGCTTGGTGAGCTAGCGAGTGGTGAGATTGACTGGTCACAAAAAAAGCCACAAGTCGCGTATGTAGGGGGCATTACTCAAATCCGTGGGATTTTGCAAGTAGTGCAGGCGATGGAATTAGTAAAGACAGACGCTCGTTTACAACTTGCAGGTCAGTTTGATGAAAAGGCGATTGAGTTAGCTGCTCAAGCAGAACCAGGCTGGCATCAACTAGATGCACTGGGGTTCGTTGGCCGCGTACAGGTTCGTAATTTGCTTCAGCATTGTGTAGCGGGTCTTGTTACCTTCTTGTCTTCTCCTAATCATATTGATGCTCAGCCTAATAAAATGTTTGAGTATATGAGCGCAGGGGTACCCGTGATTGCTTCTAATTTCCCTCTATGGAAGGAGATTATTGAAGGTAATCAATGCGGATTGTGCGTTGACCCCTTAGACCCCCACGCGATTGCAGACGCTATCGATTATTTAGTGACCCATCCATCCGAGGCTGAAAAAATGGGCCGTAATGGTCAGAAAGCTGTACATGAGCGCTATAACTGGAGCGTTGAAGAAAGGAAGCTCCTTGACTTTTATGCAATCTTATTAGCACACAATTAAGCTAGATTATGAAGAAAATTCTCACTATTATCGGTGCAAGGCCTCAGTTTATTAAAGCCAGTGTAGTTTCTAAAGCGATTTTGGATACCGAGGGTCTAACTGAAGTTATTGTTCATACAGGGCAGCATTTTGATGCCAATATGAGCGCAGTTTTTTTTGATCAGTTGGGTATTCCTAAACCGGACTACCAGCTATCAATTAGTGGTGGCAGTCACGGTGTGATGACCGGGCGTATGTTAATCGAGATTGAAAAGGTCTTGTTAACTGAACAACCAGACTGCGTTTTAGTGTACGGCGACACTAACTCTACGTTATCGGGTGCTTTAGCGGCGTCTAAGTTGCATATCCCAGTAGTACACGTTGAGGCAGGTTTGCGTAGCTTCAATATGCAAATGCCCGAGGAAGTAAATCGAATTCTTACTGATCGTGTTAGCACTATTTTATTTTGCCCTACTCAAACAGCAATCAAGAACTTGCAGGTTGAGGGTTATCCTTTTGTGGCGTCCAATGGCCAGCCCCAGCGCATTGAGCTGGTGGGAGATGTCATGCAAGACAGTGCTGAGCTGTTTGCTACGCGCGCTGTCAAGCCTCAAGGGGTTACGTTGCAGGATGGTTTTATTGTCAGTACCATCCACCGTGCCGAAAATACAGATGATACCGACCGTTTAATCAGTATTTTGAGTGCGCTAAATGACGTGGCACAGCACACCTCGGTAGTGCTACCCTTGCATCCACGTACCCGTAATATTATTGTTGATTTAAAACTAGACATAGCGAACCTAACGTTAATTGAACCAGTGGGTTATTTAGAAATGCTCTGGTTGTTGCAACATTGTGGCTTAGTAGTGACCGATAGTGGTGGCGTTCAAAAAGAAGCCTATTTTATGGGCAAAGCCTGTGTAACGATGCGCGATCAAACAGAGTGGGTCGAGCTGATAGAAGTAGGTGCTAATGTATTGGTGGGGGCAGATAAGGAAAAGATAAAAGATGCTATTGCGCGTAATTTAGGGCGTACAGTAAAAGATGAACAGTCTTTGTATGGCGGAGGGGTAGCGGCAAACAATATTGCTAAACTCCTGGTGGCTGCATTATGAGCGCATTACTGTTGCGTTTCTATTACAGCGCTAAGAAAGTCGACGATATATGGGCTGAATCTTCTCGACAGTTGGTTTCGCGAGGAAAAAATTCCTCCGCCTTATTGCAAGCGAATAGCTTAAGCTTACTTCATTTGCTCAAACGAAAATCTTCACTAGGCCTGTTATCTTCACAAGTAGATACCAGTAATAGGCTTTTGATTGCTTATGCGGGCCTAAATAATAATCTCGAACAAGAATCCACACCATTGGTAAAAGATGATCTTTTATTATTTGCGGATGGCCTTTTGTTGAATCGTCCGCTGAAACCGGATGAGTTCCGAGTTTCCACTGCTACTAATATAGATCTGTTTTTAGATTGGATCGCTCAAAGCGTAAGAGATGGCCTGCCGCTGAAAGATGCTGCTGAGGCGGCCTTGGCTAATGTTAAAGGCAATATCAACGCGTTGCTGCTAGCACCCAAAGAAGGGAAGGTACTGGCATTAAGTAACCATGGGAGCTTGTTTTATCATCAAGACGACGAGCTACTTCTTGTTGCCTCTGAGCGAAGTTGGCTAAGTGGTTATGCTGCTCAAGCCGTACAGTTGTTTGGTGTGCATGAGTTCAATCTTGCATCAGCTACCGCCACTTATAAGTTGAACATTACGCAGGATTTTACCGCTGATACGCGACCTTTGCCGCTATTTCCCTGGCAAGATGTGCTGCAATATAAGATTCATCACTTAAAGCGATGCAGTCGTTGTATTTTGCCCGAAACCATGCCTTATATACGTTTCGATGTGGCAGGCGTCTGTAACTATTGCCATACCTATAAGAAACGTAATCAGGCAAAAAATCCACAACGCTTGCATGAGTTAGTGGCGCCTTATCGTCGGAATGGTGATTATGACTGTATTGTGCCTTTTTCTGGTGGTCGTGATAGCTGTTTTGGACTACACCTTATCGTCAATGAGCTCAAACTTAAGCCTATTACCTATACGTACGACTGGGGAATGGTCACTGATGTGGGGCGGCGCAATATTGCCTTGATGTGTGGTGCTCTTGGGGTGGAAAATATTGTAGTGGCGGATGATATACAGAAAAAGCGACGCAATATTGCCATGAACTTTGCTGCTTGGTTAAAGCATCCACACCTAGGGATGTTGAACATATTAACAGCCGGCGATAAGCATTTTTTCCGTTATGTTAATAAGGTCAAAGAAGATACTGGTATCAGCTTAAACCTGTGGGGTGTGAATCCACTTGAAGTAACCCATTTCAAAACTGGTTTCTTAGGAATAGAGCCTGATTTTGAGCGGCAACGCGTCTATGCCAGTGGAAAGATGGGACAGTTACGATACCAGAGCAAACGTTTCTACCAAATGCTCAAAAGCCCTGGTTACTTTAATAGTTCGCTTTGGGACACATGGAGCGGCGAATACTACAGAAGTGCTGCAAAAAAAGCGGACTACTTCCATATCTTTGATTACTGGCAATGGAAAGAAGAAGAAATCAATAGTTTGCTAGCAGAATACAATTGGGAGCTAGCAACAGATACCCCTACGACATGGCGAATTGGGGATGGTACAGCAGGTATTTATAATTATATTTATTATACTTTAGCTGGCTTTACTGAGCATGACACTTTTCGTAGTAATCAGGTGCGCGAAGGTGAGTTAACTAGGGAGCAGGCTTTACGCCTAGTAGAGAAAGAAAATGCTCCATGCCACGATAATATACGCTGGTATTTGGCATCAATAGGGTTTGATTTTCAAACAACTATTCAGAAAATTAACACCATACCGCGCCTGCATGAAGGTTTATATTAAGAATGAAGAATAATATCTGGTATATCTCAAAGTATATCGCTCCTGCTTACGCAGCAAAAAATCAGGCACGAGGTTTTTTATTATTGACTGAATTTGTACGTTTGGGGCGGCATTGCACACTAATTACCTCGGACTCAAGCCATCAAATCAAAGCACCTGATTTTTTAGGTTCAGTTTTTGTAGAGCAGGTGCAAGGTGTTGAAGTGCATTGGCTAAAAACACGTAAATATAAAAAATCTGGGTCTATTAATAGGATTTTAAGCTGGCTTAGTTTTGAGTGGCAGTTATTTAAAATGCCAAAAAAAGATTTGAATAGGCCGGACGTGGTTATAGTTTCAAGTCTTTCTTTGTTAACCATACTTAATGGTTTGTATTTAAAAAGAAAATATAAATGTAAATTGATATTTGAAGTTCGTGATATTTGGCCGTTAGTCTTAACTGAATCAGGAAAGGTAAGTAAAAACCATCCCCTGGCTCTTGTTTTAGGGTGGGTAGAGAAGTTAGGCTATAGAAAGTCTGACCAAGTAGTTGGCACCATGCCTAATCTTTCCGAACATATTAAAACTGTCACGAAAACTAATATTAGTGCGGAGTGTATTCCACAGGTCATTGATCCTAATTTTATTAATTTGCCTGCTCAGCCCTTATCTGATGAATATATTAATTCTTATATTCCTAAAGATAAATTTATAGTTTGTCATGCTGGTTCAATAGGAGCGGATAACTCTTTAGACACACTCTTTGAGTGTGCTAGGGCTTTGAAAGATAATGAGAAAATACATTTTCTGATTGTAGGTGAAGGAGACTTAAAAGATTTTTATGCGGCTAAAAATCAGGATCTTACTAATTTGACCTTTGCGCCAAGAGTTGAAAAAAATCAGGTGCAATCTTTGTTGAATTATGCCGATGTTGTGTACTTTTCGGTAGCAAACTCGGTTGTGTGGGAGTATGGACAGTCGTTGAATAAAGTTATCGATTATATGCTGTCAGGAAAACCGATTGTCGCATCCTACTCCGGTTATCCGAGTATGATAAACGAAGCAGAATGTGGTGTTTATGTGCCGGCTGAAAATACAAACGCTTTGCAAGCAACCATTGAACAGTTTGCAGAAATTCCTCGTGATGAATTAGAGAGCATGGGGCGTCGAGGAAAAGAATGGATATTGAAAAAAAGAAGTATTGATGTGGTGGCAAAAGAATATTTGGCCATAATAGATCGACTCTAAAAATGGACAATTATTCTTATTACTTTTTTTGAATTACCGCGCTCCAAACCCTGTTAGCATTACTCTAATAGTTAATAAAACAATTAGTAAATCTAAACCTAGTGAACAGTTTTTTATGTAATAAAAATCGTGCTCAATCTTAATCTGGGTTTCATCTGCCGTAGCAGTATAACCATGGCGTACTTGTGCCCACCCACTAATTCCAGGTTTTACAATATGACGGTAACTATAAAAGGGAATTTTTTGATCGTATTCTTTGACAAATGACGGCTGCTCGGGACGTGGGCCTATTAGGCTCATTTCGCCTTTTAAAATATTTAAAAATTGAGGTAGTTCGTCTATGCGAAGCTTACGAATTATGCGTCCCACTTTGGTGATGCGTGGGTCTTCCTCACAGGCAAATTGCTCAGGCGCCTGGCGGTCGAAGCGCATGCTACGGAACTTGTAAATTGTAAATGGTTTATTGCCTTGGCCTATCCGCGTTTGGGTGTAAATTACGGGGCCAGGACTTTCCAAACGAACTAATAAAGCGGTGAGTAGGGCGATAGGTATGGTAATGGGAAAACTGGCTATAACTAAAGCCACATCAAATATCAGTTTTAAACGCTCGTACATGGGTGATGGTAGGAGTGCCCCCATGTTATTTTCCGACATGCGGTGGATCTGTACTTTTCCGCTTAAGGACTCGTATATTTGTTTATCATGATACGCGGGAATACGTTGCAAGGCGCATTGTGTTAAAAAGCGCTGCTGATGCTCATCTATTTCGTCGAAGTTTGCGACTACAGCATCGTAGCGTACATCACCCAGTGCTAGTTCTGGTAAACGGCGGGCATCAATCAGGTCAAGTTGCATTAAAGCATCTGTATATTGGCCTTCTGTAATGATAGCTAGTTTTATCCGCTGATATTTATAGGTCAAGGCATATTCAATGTATTGCCATAGAACAGCACACATTCCACTTGCTAATAGCAAGTATCGTGAAACGGGTAACTGCGTCATAAAAACCACTAACGCTGTCAAACTATATACGAAGACTGTTTGGGTCATTAATAACCCCGCTGAGCGCCCTCCAGGGTGTAAACCTCGCAGGTACACCGCTGCAACATAACTGATAATGTTTGCAGCACTGGTCGCCCATAAAGCAATTTGTTGCCCAGGGTTTGGGTGTAAGAGATCGTGCCAAGACCAAAAAACTAAGTAAGGAAGGGCCACAGACACAAGCCAGCCTAACGCTAATAAAAACCAAAACGACAGCAAAATGCGTTCATGAAGGCGTTTTAAACGTTTAAAAGGGCTGATTTTCATTTTTTGTAAGTTGATGCGCAGTAGTGAACTACTATTATAGTGAATTGAGGTGTGAAAACTTCGTCTCATTGTAAGCTTAGCGCATTATACTCAGCCCTTTAGTAAGATCTGTTACTGTAGTTTTAACTACGGTAACCTCTTTGTGCGCTAACGATTTTCAGCCTCCATACGCAAAAGTTTTTGGCAGTTACTGCTTGTGTTGGCTGTTGCTGTACTGATTTCACGCTTAAGGCTTCGAACTCTAGTGCGATGGGTACAAGTAGTCCTCTTGTGTAGCCTATATTGTTGATTTGTTCATTCTTTGTTAATTTAATCTATTAAGATTTACGCCTGTGCCATATTTCTCAGTAAATTTTGCTTCAAGCATTTGTGTTTTTTTATACTTATCGTTATTGCTGACGACTGCTCGAGGCTACAGCGTAGGGCTGGGTTTGTTGTTATTGCTTTCTTTGTGGACTTTAACTCAGGCAAAAACTATACAACTTCGGCGATTAGACTATGTTCTTCTATTAGCTTTTTTCACAGCGGGGGGGCTGCAGGTAGGGTTGCTGATATATAACGGTGCTTCTTGGTCAGAGTTCGATTTGCCACTTCGTTATATCGCTGTAATACCTATATTATTACTGTGCTTGCACTATCCGCCTACGTTTGTAGGCTTGTTATCAGGCATTTGGGTGGGGGCAGTGGGCACCGCGATTTTAGCGGTTAGTGAGCTATATATAACTCAAGATAGAGCTACTGGTTTTACCGGTGGTATCCAGTTTGGGAACATGGGTTTATTGTTAGGCGTGTTTGCGCTGGGTATTGCTTTGTTTGGCCTAGAAACTAGAAAAAATGCTGGCTTCATACTTTTGTTCTTGGGGGCCGGGGTTGCTGGGGGAGTTATATCTCTTGCTTCTGGCACTAGGGGGGGATGGCTTGCCGTGCCTGTTGTGTTGCTTGTGTTTTATGCGGCCTATGTGAAGCGGGAAAATGCCTTACGACTGGGGGTACCTGTGGTAGTTGGTACTGTGCTGCTATTGGGAGCTGTGTCTCAGGCTCCGAGTATAAAGGCACGGATTGAGCTTGCGCAGTCAGATTTGATGGAGTTTCAAAAAGGGAATGCGGCAACCTCTATCGGTGCTCGTTTGGCTTTGTGGCGGGCAGAGTCGCAGTTAATTGCTCAGCGACCGTTTATCGGCTGGAGTAAGTCCGAGCATACTTTGGCTTTACAGGATATGGTTGCCCAAGGGAAGTTGGATCAAAGATCTTCTCAACTGGCTAATAGCCACAACACCTTTTTGGAACTATGGATCTATACAGGTCTTTTAGGTTTGATGGGAGTATTGTTTTTATTTTTTGTGGCTGGCTATGGGTTTTTTATAAAGATACGCTCAGCCAATCCCTATACTAAATTCGCAGCGGTAAGTGGGCTCAACTTAGTCTTGTCGTACATGATATTTAGTCAAACCCAAATTATGTTGGGCAGAAATAATACCTTGGTGTTCTTTTTGTTAATGCTGTGTATATTTTGGGGCATGATGCGCCATAGTGTTTATTGTGATGCTAAGCGTTTGCAGTCTGTCGAATAGGGTTTTACTGTTGGCTTACTACGCTGGTGGAAAGCTTAGCGGGCTATGCTAGAAAGCCTAGGCAAGCTTCCGTCTTTGGATGACAGCACAGGATTTTCAATGGGCCACATTATATTCACCTCTGGGCAATTCCAAGCTAGGCCGGCTTCGTCTTTGGGAAAATAGTACTCGGTGCATTGGTAGCTAATGTCAGCTATCTCCGACAGCACACAAAAACCATGTGCATAGCCAGGGGGAACCCAAAGCTGTCGATGGTTTTTATCGCTAAGCTCCACCGCTAGGTACTGGCCGTAAGTGTCTGATGTGGGTTGTATGTCCACTACCACGTCGTAGATATGGCCCATGTTTACCGTAATTAGTTTTCCCTGAGGGCGAGTTTTCTGAAAGTGCATGCCTCGTAGCACTCCTTTAGCGGAGCGTGACTGGTTGACTTGCACAAAGGGTATCTGGATGCCAGCAAGTTCCTGGTAGCGCTGGGCATTAAAAATTTCTTTGAAATGACCCCGCTGGTCGTGATGGAGTGTTGGCTCAATGATCAGCACGCCAGCTAGGTGTGTGTGGCTAATTTTCATGGTGTGTGAAGGCGTTCTGGGGCGGGTTTACCTAGGCGTTCAAGTTGATAACGATGTTCAAGTATAGGTTGCCACCAATGTGGATGGTCTAGGTACCATTGCACGGTACTACGTAGGCCAGCGTCAAATTCCCAGGTGGGTTTCCAGTCCAGCTCGGCTTCTATTTTACGCGTATCGACGGCGTATCGTTGGTCGTGCCCTGCGCGGTCATCCACAAACCGTATCAGTTCAGCGTAGTCGTTCACACCATTCGGCTTGTTCGGAGCAAGCTCGTTAAGCAAGTCGCACAGGGCGTGGACAATATCAATATTTTGCGTTTCTTGATGGGCGCCAATGTTGTAGGTTTCTCCAACTTGGCCGCGTTCAAGTACCCGGACTAACGCTTTGGCATGGTCATTAACATGTAGCCAGTCTCGGATTTGTTTGCCTGATCCATATAGGGGTAGGGCCCGGCCTTGTAAGGCGTTCAGCACTATATGGGGGATGAGTTTTTCTGGAAATTGATAGGGGCCGTAATTATTGGAGCAGGTGCTAAGGGTAACGGGCAAGCCATAGCTGCGGTGCCAGGCACGTACTAAGTGGTCAGCACTGGCTTTACTGGCCGAATAAGGCGAGCTAGGCGCGTAGGGGCTGGTTTCAAGAAATAAAGCCGCACCGTCCTGCAAATCTCCATACACTTCGTCGGTGGAGACATGATGGAAGCGAAAGCTTGCTTGTCGCGGGCTGGGTAATAGCTGCCAGTACGCTCGACTTGCCTCAAGCAGCGTATAGGTGCCTACAATATTGGTGTGAATGAAATTGCCAGGGCCATCTAAAGAACGGTCTACATGGGTTTCAGCCGCAAGATGAATGATGGCATCAGGCTGATACTGTTTAAGTATTCTATTTAGGGTGTCAGCATCCAGAATATCGGCCTGTACGAATTGATAGCGAGGATGGTCTTTAACGCTGGCTACAGACGCTAGACTTGCTGCATAGGTCAACTTGTCTAGGTTAAGTATCTGGTAAGAAGTGTTCTGTATGACATGGCGTATGAGTGCAGAGCCTATAAATCCTGCACCGCCGGTGATAAGTAGTTTTCGTGTCGGGGTCATCGTGATTCTTAAGGCGAAATGTGTAGCGCTGGTGTGGAAAGGGCGCTTAAGCTAGCTTGTATGCCTTCGTGCCAGTTATTGTTATAGCCCATGCCTAGCTGGTGTAAACGCTCCATACTTAGGCCAGACTGTGCTGGCCTATTGGCAGGGGTTAAGTAATCTTGGGTAGAAATAGGCGTTAAATAAGGAAGGCGCTTAAGTAGCAGACGTTCTTGAGCAGCCTTAAAAACAGTTTGTGCAAACTCAAACCAGCTGACATGCGGGCTGCCTGAAAAATGATAAATACCTTGTGCTTGAGGGTGTACGGCTAATTGTAGTAGTGTCTTAGCAATAGCAGGGGCGTAACTTGGGCCACCAATTTGATCGTTCACAATCTGTAAGCTATCGCGTTCGGTCGCCAGTTTCAGCATGGTGGTTAAAAAATTGTTGCCAAACTGACTAAATATCCAACTGGTGCGCAAGATAATACTATTTGCTAATGTTGCTAAGGCCGCTTGCTCCCCGGCTAGCTTACTTTTGCCGTATATATTATTTGGCGCTGTGGGCGCATCTTCTGCGTAAGCCTGGGCGCTATGGCCGTCGAATACGTAATCGGTAGATATGTGTATAAATCGAATCCCTCGGCGGGCACAAGCGCTCGCTAGGAGCTCAACGGCGTGCGCATTGATAGCATAGGCTAAGTCGGGCTCAGACTCGGCCTTATCTACCGCTGTATAGGCGGCTGCATTAATCACCACAGTAGGTTGATGGTAAGCTAACGCTCGCTCTATGCTTTTGCTATCGCATATGTCCAGCTCTTGCCGGTTTGTTAACTGCAACTTAGTGGATAGTGGCGCTTGGGAGTTGAGCCATTGAAATGATTGGCCCAGTTGACCTTTACCACCAGTAATTAGGATCTTTCGGGTCATTGAGACGATAGGCTGACGTTAATGATGAGGTTTACCCGTGCTCTTGAGCGATTTGTAGCAGGTATTGGCCATAATCGGTTTGGGCAAGCCTTTGGCCCTGAGCGTTGAGTTGATCGGCACTTAACCAACCATGACAGTATCCAATTTCTTCCAAGCAGGCCACTTTTAAGCCTTGGCGGTGTTCTATCGTGCGTATAAAACTACCAGCTTCTTGTAAGCTATCGTGCGTGCCCGTGTCTAGCCAGGCAAAACCGCGGCCTAAGCGCTTAACATGCAGCTCACCTAATTGTAGATAGGCGTTGTTCACATCGGTAATCTCTAACTCGCCTCGTTCAGACGGTTGTATATTTTTGGCGATCTCAACGACTCGGTTGTCGTAGAAATATAAACCGGTCACGACAAAGTTAGACTTAGGGTGAGTGGGTTTTTCCTGAATAGATAGGGCTTCCCCGGTTGCATCAAACTCAATGACGCCAAAGCGCTCGGGGTCTTTGACTTGATAACCGAAGACTGTGGCTCCGCTTGTACGGGCAGATGCTTCGTTAAGCATTTGGCTAAAGCCGTATCCATAAAAGATATTGTCACCCAAAATTAAGCAAACATGCTCTTTACCAATAAATGATTCACCAATCAGAAAAGCCTGGGCTAAGCCATCCGGAGAGGGCTGCGCGGCGTATTCAAGCTGTATCCCGTAACGGCTACCATCACCTAATAGCTTTTTAAAATTGGGTAAATCGTCAGGTGTGGAAATCAGAAGTATTTCATGTATCCCTGCCAGCATTAGCACCGACAAGGGGTAGTAAATCATGGGCTTGTCGTGAATAGGCAGCAGCTGTTTGGAGACAGCCAGGGTGATGGGGTATAACCGTGTACCTGCGCCGCCGGCTAAAATAATTCCCTTCATAGAGTTCAGTGCGTCATGTTAATTGCTTTGTCGCCCCTCCCACCTCCACGCATCATCGCACATTTCTTGTATGTCTTTGTCGGCGCGCCAGTTGAGTTTGGTTTCGGCTAAGCGGGTGTCAGCCCAGCACGAGGCGATATCGCCGGGGCGTCGGGGGGCAATTTGATAGGCCACTGGCTTACCACTACTGCGTGAGAATGCTTCTATCATTTCCAGCACGGAATACCCGCGTCCTGTACCTAGATTAACGGTGAGCAGTTCTGGCTCATTCGCTAAACAATAGCGCAGGGCGGCGACGTGGCCTTGGGCCAAGTCCATCACGTGGATGTAATCGCGTACGCCTGTGCCGTCGGGGGTGTCGTAGTCGTTGCCAAATACGCTGACTTGCTGACGTTGCCCGCTGGCCACTTGCGCCACGTAGGGCATCAGGTTATTGGGTGTGCCTTGCGGGGCCTCTCCGATTAAGCCACTGGGATGGGCGCCCACTGGGTTGAAGTAGCGTAAGCGGGCAATGCGCCAATTCGTTTCGCTGGCATACAGGTTGGCCAGTATTTCTTCGACGACTAATTTAGTATGGCCGTAGGGGTTGGTGGCCGAACAAGGGTGGTCTTCGGGAATGGGTAAAGTTTGTGGGTCACCATACACGGTGGCGGACGACGAAAAGATAAACGTGCGTACATCAGCGACCTGCATGGCTTGCAACAAGGTAACCGTGCCGGCCACGTTATTGTCGTAGTAGTTCAAGGGCTGAGCGACGGATTCACCCACCGCTTTAAGCCCGGCAAAATGCATGACCGCCTGAAACTGATACTGCTTGAATACCTGCTGTAGCAGGGCAGCATCGCGTATATCACCTTGGATGAATTCTGACCTTTGCCCGCTAATGCTGGCAATTGCATCCAGCACAGACTTTTGGCTGTTATATAAGCTGTCCAAAATGACGACCTGATAGCCGGCAGCCTGCAGTTCGACGCAGGTATGGGAACCAATGAATCCGGTACCGCCGGTGACCAGTATTTTTTGTGACATGCTACGACTCCGCAGGGCAAAGGTAAGGTGGCTTAAGTTTAATCGATCTTTATTAAGGCTGTTTTGTAATACGCGCCACGTTCGGCGTAGTTGTCGGTATTGGCGTGCATGCGGGCAATGTCTTCGTCGCTTAGCGTGCGCACGGCTTTAGCGGGCGAGCCAATAATTAGGCTGCGGTCGGGGAAGGTTTTGTTTTCGGTGACTAATGCACCGGCACCTACCAGGCTGTCTTTACCGATGACGGCACCATTTAAAATTACGGCTTGTATACCGATTAAGCTGCCTTCGCCGATGGTACACCCATGCAGCATGGCTTGGTGGCCGACGGTTACGCGGTCGCCCACGTCTAATACGTAGCCGGGGTCGGTGTGTAGTACGGCACCTTCTTGAATGTTAGAACCCACGCCTAGGGTGATGGTCTCGTTATCCCCGCGCAGGACAGCGCCGGGCCAGATGCTAGCTTTTTCTTTGACCACCACCTTACCGATTAAACAGGCTTCGTCCGCAACATAGGCACTGTCGTGAATCTGTGGGGTGTCGTTACCAAGTTGGTAGATGCTCATGGTTGGGTCTCCGTAGGTGTTGTGAAGCGGCCATGTATTAGTGAATGGCCTAAACGTGCTGGGTATTATAAGGGGCTAGATCGTACGGTTTGCAAGGCGATATGCCGCCGTTCAAAGCAGCTCCGTTTAGGGGGCTGCCTTCTCGTGTAGGCGTTTGTCTGTGTAGGCGATAGGGAGCGGTGTTAGACGGTCTCGGCAAATAAGTCGTATTCGCTGGAGTCGGTGATGCGTACACGGATAATTTGGCCTGGTTGAACGGTTTGCTGGGTGGTCAAGAAGACGTTGCCATCGATTTCAGGGGCGTCGGCGGCCGAACGGGCGATGAGGTCGCCGTCTTCATCGATTTCATCCACCAATACGTCCATTTCTCGCCCAACTTTGGCGGCGAGGCGGGCGGTAGAGATGGCCTGTTGATGCGCCATAAAGCGCTCCCAGCGCTCTTGTTTGACCTCGTCGGGTACGATGCCGTCTAGTTTGTTAGCGGGTGCACCTTCTACGGGGGAGTACTGAAAGCAACCGACGCGATCGAGTTGGGCTTCACTCATCCAGTCAAGCAGGTATTGGAAGTCGTCTTCGGTCTCGCCGGGAAAGCCCACAATGAAGGTAGACCGTATAGTCAGGTCAGGGCAGTCTTGGCGCCATTGTTTGATACGGGCTAAGGTGCGGTCTTCAAAGGCAGGGCGCTTCATGGCACGTAGTACCGATGGGCTGGCGTGCTGGAAGGGGATATCTAGGTAAGGCAGCACTTTCCCTTGGGCCATCAGCGGAATAATGCTGTCTACGTGAGGGTAGGGGTACACGTAGTGCAAGCGTACCCAGGCACCTAGCTCACCTAGAGCTTCAGCCAGGCTATGCATCGAGGTTTTAACAGGGCGGCCATTCCAAAAGCCGGTGCGCTGTTTTACGTCTATGCCGTAGGCACTGGTGTCTTGCGAGATCACCAGTAGTTCCTTTACGCCTGCTCGTACCAAACGCTCTGCTTCACTAAGCACATCGCCCACCGGGCGGCTGACCAGCTTGCCGCGCATCGAGGGAATAATGCAGAAGCTGCAACTGTGGTTACAGCCTTCAGAAATTTTTAGGTAGGCGTAATGGCGCGGGGTAAGCTTGATACCTTGAGGCGGAACGAGGTCAATATACGGGTTGTGATCAACGTTAGGCGGAGCCGCTTCGTGTACGGCGCGCACGACCTGTTCGTATTGTTGTGGCCCCGTTACGGCTAGTACGGACGGGTGTACGTCGCGAATGACTTGTTCGTCAACACCCATGCAGCCGGTGACAATCACGCGGCCGTTTTCCGCTAGGGCTTCGCCGATAGCTTCTAGGGATTCGGCTTTGGCGCTGTCAATAAAACCACAGGTATTGACTACGACTACATCTGCGTTATCGTAGCTTGGTGTAATCTGATAACCATCGGTGCGCAGTTGGGTAAGAATTCTTTCAGAGTCAACCAGTGCTTTGGGGCAACCCAAACTGACGAATCCGACTTTAGGAGCGCTCATAAAATTCCTTATGGAGCTGTGGAGCTTAAAATAGATATGGGGGTGATTTTACCGCTGGGGCAGTCTTTGCACAGCATCACCTGTATTTAGTGCTACAGTCGCACACCTTACTTTTTTCTTTGCTAAGCGCGAATCTATGTCCGGCGGATCTATTGCTACTCAAACTATACCTTTATCAGAACTCATACTATATAGCGCCCAGCATGTAGAAGGGGTGCTGGCAGGCCGATCGTTATCTGATGCCTTGGCGGAAACGCCAACTGGCATACGTGCCGGCGTGCAGTCGCTTAGCTTTCATACTTTGCGCCGCTTGGGCCATGCGCGCCAGATTCGGATTGTTCTGGTACCCCGTCAGCCTACTAATACCTGGCTAGATGCCTTGTTGCTGGTGTCGTTAGCCTTACTGGATACGGCAGTACGAGTGCAGGAGTGTGCCGACATTTATGCAGATAGGCCGGATATCCCTGTGTATGCTCCGCATACGGTGGTGAATCAAGCCGTTAATGCTGCGCATAGTCAAGATGCCTTACGGCCTTTTAAGCCTTTAGTAAATGGCGTACTAAGACGTTTTCTGCGTGAACGCGAAGCTATTTTAACCCAAGTTGAGTCGCGCCCCGAAGCTCGTTGGAATCATCCCGGTTGGTGGGTGAAAGCGTTGCGTAAAGCCTACCCACGCGACTGGGAGCAATTGCTGCTGGCCGCGAACCGTCCTGGGCCTCTTACGTTGCGGGTGAACGAGCGTGTCTGCAATGTGCAGCGTCTGTTGGCTGTGCTGGATGAGGCGGGTATCGAAGCGTTCTCGCCCGGCCAAGGGGCTGTTACGTTAAACAAGGCTTTGCCTGTGCACGCCATTCCTGGTTTCGACTTAGGTTGGTGGTCAGTACAAGATTGGTCGGCTCAGCAAGCGGCGTTGTTGTTACCTTTAAGCGATGGTATGCGGGTTTTGGATGCGTGCGCTGCGCCGGGTGGAAAAACGGCTCACGTGCTAGAGCGTGCCGATGTACGCATGACAGCGCTGGATATCGACAACGAGCGTTTGTTTAGGGTGCGGCAAAATTTACAACGTTTAAGTTTATTGAACGATAAGGTGGAGCTGGTGTGTGCCGATGCGGCGCGCACTCGTCAGTGGTGGGATGGCGAGCCTTACGATGCCATTTTGGCTGATGTGCCTTGCACGGCCTCTGGTATTGTGCGCCGTCACCCTGATGTACGTTGGCTTAGACGTGAATCCGACATACGCGATACGGCCCAGTTGCAGTCGGGTATCCTTGATGCTTTATGGGGTACCTTAAAGCCTGGTGGTTATTTGCTGTACAGTACTTGTTCTATCTTCCCCGAAGAAGGCGAACTGCAGGCGCAGGCATTTGCTGAGCGTCACGCTGACGCGCAGCGTTTGCCGGCTCCGGGGCAGTTATTGCCGGGCGTACCCGAGCAGTATCAGGGCGATGGTTTTTATTACGCCCTGTTTACGCGAACGCCCTGAGTTGACACAATATAGTTTCTTCACCTCAATATCACTATTTATCGGATGGTGCGCTTACTTCTTGTTCTGGTACTTAGTTTTTTCTGCGCGCTGTCTGTCGCTAGTGATAAGGCAGTGCACGCTGATCGCGACTATATCGAACGAATAGAACCCCGCCTACGCGAAGACAAACTGTATATTGATGTTGATGCTCACCTGACCTTAAGCAGCGAACTGCGCAATGCGGCAGAAAAGGGCATACCGCTGTATTTTGTGGCTGAAGTCGAGATTTTTCAGCCGCGATGGTGGTGGTTCAATAAAAAGGTTGTAAAAGAGCAACAAACCTGGCGTATCGTTTATAATGCCCTGACGCGTCAGTGGCGTGTGGGTACCAGCGATCTGTATCTCCCCGAGTCGTCGTTAGACGATGCACTTGCCCTGATTCGTCATATACGGGGTTGGGCTTTGGCATACGCCATCGATCTTGACCGCGATGTTGAATACGAGGGGCGTGTACGCATACGTTTGGATACGTCATTATTAGCACGACCATTTCAGGTTGATGCCATAAACAGTTCTTCCTGGTCACTGATTACCCCATGGAAAAGCTTCTCTTTTTCCGTTTCCGTCGACGAGCCCCAGCCTTGATACGCTGGATACTTCGTACGGCACTGGGCATTGCTGCCGTAAGCGCGATTGCGTTGTTTGGCTTGCTTGTTTGGTCTACGGGTAACGCTTCCAGGTATGCACAGCAATACGACTTGCTGTTGGTATTAAATGGTGTGTTGGCCGGCACCCTAGTGGTGTGGGTGCTGATGTTGACTGTGCGCTTATTGCGCCAGATACGTAGGCGCCAGTTTGGCGCTCGCATGACTGCCCGCTTTGCTTTTTATTTCACCTTAATCGGCATTATTCCAGGCGCCTTAATTTATGTGCTGTCTGTGCAGTTTATGTCGCGCTCGATTGAGTCATGGTTTAACGTGCGGGTAGATTCCGCGCTGGAGTCTGGCCTTAGCTTAGGGCGGGCCGCCCTTGATACACAACTGAGCGAGCTTGATAGCCGTGCGCGCAGTATGGTGTTGGTGCTTAATAAGGCGGACGAGGCCGATTACGGTTCGCTGCTTACGTCGTTACGCGAGGCGAATAAGTTAAGCGAGGCCATGGTCTTTAGCGGTAATGGCCGCTTAATTGCGTTTTCGTCGGGGCATTTTGATCGCTTACTGCCCGATTTGCCACCTGCCACGGTGTTAAATCAATTACGGGTATCGCGTTCGTACTCGGCGGCCGAGGTCGAGGAAGGGCGGGCGCCAGGGCCTTTCAACGAAATTGATACGGCTACTGAGGCAGGCTTGCGTTTACGCGTGGTGATGCCTTTAAACGATGGTTTTAGCTCTACCTTAGGCGCGGCATCTGAGGCGAAGTGGTTGCAGGTGTTGCAGCCCGTGCCAGAAAAAATAGCTCGGCATGCCAACCAGGTGCAACAGGGCTTCAGGGATTACCAAGAGCTGGCCTTATCGCGCCAAGGCTTGCGTAAGCTGTACGGTATTACTTTGACCCTAGCATTAATTTTAGTGGTATTTGCCGCCATGGCGGCCGCGTTAGCTCTATCGCGCCGTTTAACCAGCCCCTTGTTGCGCTTGGCGGCGGGCACTCAGGCGGTGGGGGTGGGCGATTACCGCCCCATACCCGAGCCTCCCGAACGCGATGAAGTCGGGCAGTTGACTCGCTCTTTTAATGCGATGACGCGGCAACTAGATGAGGCGCGTCACATGGTTGAGAATAACCGGTTGCAATTAGAGCGCTCTAATTTATATTTAGAATCGATTCTTAGTAATTTGTCTGCAGGGGTTGTGGTTTTTGATGAGCACTTTTGTTTGACCTTATACAATCAAGGGGCTCAGCGCATTTTAGGTTTGGATTTTAGCCTTTATATGGGTAAGGCATTAGATAAAGTAGATGGCGGGGAACGCTTTGCCAGTTTAATTTTGGCCGCATTTGCCCAATATCAAGCTTTGGGGTCCGAGTTACCTTATTGGCAAGAACAGTTTGAACTTAATACTGACGAGGGGAACGAGGCGAAAACGGGTTTGGTTACCTTATTAGCACGGGGTTCGCCATTAGGTATCGATGGTCAGGCTACGGGCTATGTGGTGGTGTTTGATGATATTAGTGATGTGATTTCCGCTAGTCGCTTAATGGCTTGGAGCGAAGTGGCTCGCCGTTTAGCGCATGAAATCAAGAACCCATTAACGCCCATTCAGTTGTCTGCAGAACGTCTGGCGATGAAGCTAGAGCCCTTATTAGACGAAAAACATGCAGCCATGTTGGTGCGTTATACCAATACCATTGTGAATCAAGTAGCGTCTTTAAAGAAAATGGTTGAAGATTTTCGCGAATATGCACGCAAGCCTGCTTTACAATTACAAAGCATTAACCTAAACGAGCTGATTACCGAGGTACTTACCTTATATGGTTGGGATCCCGTTGATGGGATGGTGCGAGATGATAAATACAGTGTGCAGATACAGGTCGATTTGCAGCAGGGCTTACCCCTGATTCAAGGAGACCCCACGCAGTTGCGACAAGTCATTCATAATCTATTGGCGAATGCCTGCGAGGCGGCTGCACAAGATCAATCACTTGACCTAGCCTGTGTATTTGTTAAAACATCAATGGCAAGTGTTAGTAGTACCGCAAATGGGGGTGCAATCCGTTTTGTTGTGGCAGATAATGGCCCTGGGTTTGATCAACAGATGCTGTCTCGGGTGTTTGAGCCCTATGTTACGACTAAACCTACCGGTACAGGTCTAGGGCTTGCTATAGTTAAGAAGATAATCGAGGAACACGGCGGGCGGGTAGAGATTTCCAATCGTCGTGAGGGGGGCGCACGCATTTCCATCCTCTTGACGCGCCTTGCTGACCACGATGTCCTTACGGACTCTGGACAGCAAGTAATTGATAATGCGTAATAATAAGTAGGTGACGCTTTATGGCCAGAATCCTGGTGGTAGATGACGAAGTAGGAATTCGTGAGCTCTTGTCCGAGATTCTTTACGATGAAGGACATACGGTTACGTTGGCAGAAAATGCTGCGCAGGCTCGCGAGGCGAGGCAGCGGGGCCGCCCTGACCTAGTTTTATTGGATATCTGGATGCCTGACACCGATGGTGTTAGTTTGCTTAAAGAATGGGCCTCTCAGGGCTTGCTAGATATGCCAGTGGTAATGATGAGCGGGCACGCTACGGTAGATACTGCCGTCGAGGCCACACGTATTGGTGCGGTGGATTTCCTCGAGAAACCCATTACCATGCAAAAGCTACTGAAAACAGTGGCGTCAGCCCTTGAGCGTACGGTAACGCCTGTAGTGGCTAATGCGGGTACACGCGCCCAGGCTGGCGCCATTGCGGGTCGTACGCTTACTGATGTGGGTGCGTTAGCCGGTGGCTCTATCCCAGTGGCAGCTGCCGCGGCCGAACCGCCGGAGGCAGAAAATAAGCTAGGCAGCATTTCTTTAGATTTGCCCCTACGCGAAGCGCGTGATGAATTCGAGCGTATTTATTTTGATTATCACCTACGCCGTGAAAATCACAGCATGACTCGTGTGTCCGAGCGTACCGGCCTAGAACGTACACACTTGTACCGTAAGCTTAAGCAGTTAGGCATCGACTCATCGCGTCGTCGCAATCAGTCGTAGTCCTAGTAAGCTGCCGCTAGCATACGCGGGCTATTCGCTGCGTCTTTCGACGCCTTACCGCCTCGAAAGACGCCGCTATGGTTGGTCCGCGCAATAAAGCCAGACATTCCGTCTGGCTTTATGTTTTTAGGCAGTGATTAATTTTGCGTGCTGATGAATGGTGTCTAAGCAGGTCTGTGCCGCTTCTTGGCCTTTAATAACAAAGTGCGCATGGAAGTAGTCGTGATGTTCGGGGCCACCGTGAAAGTGATGCGGGGTCAATACAACCGAAAACACAGGTACGCGTGTTTCTAGCTGCACCTGCATCAGGCCTTCAATAACTGCTTGAGCCACGAATTCGTGGCGGTATATTCCACCATCTACCACTAGGCCAGCGGCAATAATACCGGCATAGCGGCCTGTTAAGGCAAGTTGTTTGGTAAATAAGGGTATTTCGTAGGCGCCGCCTAGTTCGAAGTAATCGACTAAGGTGGGGTCTAGGCCTAGTTTTTGGGCTTCTGCGCTAAAACTTTGTTTGGCTTGATCAACAATATCTTTGTGCCAGCAGGCTTGGACGAAGGCAATACGTTTGCCTTGCAAGTCGGCAGTGGTGAAGCGGGTCATGAAAGTGTTCCTGTTTTAAAAGTACTCAAAAAACAGGGCTGGTGATAAACAGGACAGACAAAGCAGCGGCCACCTAGTAAGGTCGCCGCATGGTCGTGACAATCCCGTTCTCTCTTTATCCGGACTATAACCGTCGGCTCTGGAGTTACACCAGATCTGCTAACCTGCCGTGGGCAGGCGCTCGCGGGCTTGGCTTTAGGCCTTTACCGCCGGTGGGGACTTACACCCCGCCCTGAGAACGTCGCCGCATAACGCGGCGCACTAAGTTTACCCTTGAATGATGGGCTTGTGACTTCTAGGGCGGGTTATTTTGTTTATGCTGGGCTCACGGTGTTGCGTTGTCGGAGTGAGGATTCAAAGCGCCTACCTCTTGTAAAGCCTTCTTCACCGCTTCGTAGCCTTCGGCGCTTAGCGGTGCTTGGGGTAATAGAGGTTGGCCTACGTCGTATCCTTGTAGTTGCAGTGCGCCTTTGATGCACGCCGCTAAATTGTATTTACCAAAAATCTCATTAATGCGCCATAGCTTGCGTTGAAGCAGCATGGCTTGATCCCATTTTCCTGCCTTGCATAATTCGTAGAGCTCGACACTTTGGCGCGGAATAATACAAGCTGGTCCGGCCATCCAACCTGCTCCACCAATTAACATGACGGCGGTTGTGATGTGGGAGGAGGCAGCAAAAATGGTGAGTCGATCACCAACTAGAGATTGAATGCTGAGCAGGCGGCCCGTGTTATAGGAGGCGTCTTTCAAGTACAGCACGTTAGGAATCCAACTGAGACGTTCTAGGACAGCTGGTGTTAAATCAGAGCGCTGAAAATTGGGATTCGTATAGATGACGATAGGCAGGTCCACGGCATCAGCGATTGCTTTGAAGTATTCATAGACGCCGTCTTCTGAAATCGGAAAATAAGCTTCCAGCACCGCTAGAATTGCGTCGCAGCCTAAGGCTGCATAGGCTTTAGCCTGTCGTACCGCTTCTGCTGTGCTGGTGGCGGCGACACCCGCTACTACAGGAACTCGACCATTACTGGCTTGGACAACTGTTTGTATGACGGTTTGTTTTTGTTCTAATGATAAATAAGCGAACTCTCCGGTGGAGCCTAAGGGGGCTAGCCCATGCACTCCTTGTTGAATAAGGTCTTCGCATAGCTGATGCAAAACAGCCGTATTCACGCTTTGATCTTCGTTGATTGGGGACACCAGATAAGGAAATACGCCGTGGTAAGGAGTGTGTTTCATGTTGATGCTTCAATTAGTGAGGGGGGTGATAACAGGCTCAAGAGACTGTGCTGCGGCTAAAAGTGCTAGATCTTGGCCGTTGCTCATGGTGAGTGAAATGCCGACGGGAAGTCCATGTCTGTCGAATCCAGCTGGCAGGCTAAGTGATGGCATATCGAGATAGCTACTTGGCATGGTGTGACTGAGTACGGTGGCGTTGCATTCGGCGAACACCGTTTCGTCAGCTTCTAGTGGGGCTTGTGTGGGTACTGAAATAGGTATGGTGGGGTAAAGCAAAATCTCATGCTCGGCTAAGGCGTTATGGCAGGAGGCGATAAGCTCAGGGCGTTGTGCGCGTATCTGCTGAGCTGATGCCGGTGAGATGAGCAGGCCGCGCTTGAGTCGGGATATGATTCGAGGGTCAACTTGTGCTTGCAAGCTAGGGGTGTTTAGCAACTGCTGGTGTACTTGTACAGACTCAATCGCAACGAGTGTGCCGTGTTGCTTGAACAGCGCTAAAGTTTTTGTATAGGGTGAGAAATTGCGTCGTTCTATGGTGTAGCCCGCTGCCGACAAACGATTGATTAGCTGTTCAAAAACGGCTCGTACCGCTTGGTCTACCTGAGCTAAGAAGGGGCCTTCTGGCACCACAAAACTAGGCCTGTACGGGAGGCAAGGTGTATCGTTCACCGAAGGCTGTAGCCCCGTGAGGCAGGCGTCTAGTAGTCGTATGTCGGCCATATTGCGAGCAATTGGGCCTGCGGTATCTAAGCTAGGGGCCAACGGGAACATGCCCGCTTTAGGGTAGCGCGCACTAGAGGGCTTGTATCCCACGAGGCCATAGCAGGCGGCAGGAATGCGGCTTGAGCCAGAGGTATCACTGCCCATTGAACTGGCCACGATCCCTGCGGCTACTGCTGCGGCGCTTCCGGATGAGGATCCCCCAGGAATATGGGCATGATCCTTACTATAAGGGTTGTGGGGGGTGCCAGAGTAAGCGTTAATGCCTAGTCCTGAATAGGCCAGTTCACTCATGGTGGTTTTACCAAGTGAAACCATCCCTAGGTTTTGTAAGCGCTCCACCAGCTCGGCATTTTTCCTTGCTGCGGGCACTTGACTACGGCTTTGTGAGCCACAGGTAGTGACCGTGCCAGCAATGTCAAAAACGTCTTTCCATGCAATGGGGATGCCGTCTAAAGGGCTGAGCGGTTGATTGTTGCGCCACCTTAGTTGGCTGGCCCGCGCTTGCTCTAAGGCGAGCTCTGGCAAAAGAGTGACCCAGATGTTTTCCGATAAGTGGCTTTTGCTGAGCGCTTCCTCTAGCAGGCTGACGGGATCAGTACGACCCTCGCGTAGCGCTTGTGTTAGTTGGTGCAAGGTGGGCAGGGACATATCGAGGCATCCTTGAGCGTGAAGTTAACGTGGGTTAGACGGGTCAGAGGCTGGGAAGCCATTGCCCTATTGCTTGGGCTACCTGTTCTTCGCAGCCTACGTACCAGTGATTGCCCGGTACGATGAGATGGGTGAAAGCAGGGCAAGCAAGGGCATGCTGCTGTAGTAAGGTTTGAGCCCGATGCACATCGCCTTGGCCAACGATTTCGCCTGTTGTGCCGTAAATAGAAAGGATGGGAACATGGACTTTGCTTAAGTCTTGAAAGGCGGTGTGAGAGTGCCGATCAAAAAAATTAAAACAATCAGCAGCTTGGCCATCCTCGAAGCGATCCACCAGAGTTTGGGCAGAAATACGCTGCTGTAAGATACCGACCACACATGTTTCGGGCATCAGTTCACGGCCCTGTCCCGAAGCAACTTTCGACTTGGCTAAAGCTAAATATTCGTCTGCTTTGGTTTGACCATGCATGGCCCAAAAGGCGCCCTTTAGATCAGGTGCCGACGCGAGGATGGCGCCTTGAATGCGCTCATCTGCTGTGTGTGCCAAATAGTGGGTTATTTTGGAGGCGCCCAAAGAATGGCCAAGCAAGATGATAGGGCCACGAGTGTGTTGGCTAGCATAGTCCACCCAAGCAGCAATATCGACGATGCAGTCATGGAAAAATTCAAATGCTGAACCACTTAGGTAATAGCCGGGAGGGTTGTCACGAGTCGATAGGGCGATATTGCCATGGGCGCTACTGGCAATTGATAAAATGTGCGTATTGACCAGGCTGGGTGAGGACAAAAAGTCGAAGACAAAGCTGGTGTCTAAACTGCCGCTTAAGCCGTGCAGGCAAATGATGATAGGCGAGTCAGGACTTGCCGCCGCATGAAAGCCCGTCATGTGTATTCCTGCAGACGAGGTAATGCGTTGTAGCTGACCCGCTCGGACGACGGACTTATTCATGATGGTATCTTCTTGCTTCAAATTCACGAGTGAGCCTCTAGCGCATCAAGTTAGGTAAAAAGAGGATGAGTGAGGGGAAGGCGATCAGGACGCCGATACGCACTACGTCGATCAGAATGAATGGGGTGACGCCTTGGTAAATAGTCCAAATTGACGTCTTTTTCGATAAGCCCTTAATCACAAATACATTCAGGCCGAATGGGGGAGTAATCAGCCCTAGCTCAACGCACATGGTCACGATGACGCCGAACCAGATCGGATCAAAGCCAAGCTCCATGACTATGGGGTAGACGATAGGCACAACGAGCACGATCACAGCTAAAGCGTCAATGAAGCAGCCTAATACCAGCAAGATGGCAATAATGACAAAAAGCGTCCCGTAACGCCCTAAATTAGCGCTCATGAGAAGATCGGTGACGCGCTCAGGAGTGCCAGTGATGGTTAAAAAGTAACCAAAAAGAACGGCTCCGGCCATGATCAGCAAAATAGCAGCGGCTGTTTTGACACTGTCAGCTAAGGAGCGGAATAAGTTGTTCCAAGAAAGGAGTCGCATGCAAGCGGTCAGCACGATACTGCCTGCTGCGCCTAGTGCGCCAGCTTCTGTGGGGGTAAAGAAACCACCATAAATTCCTCCAATGACGAATACGCTTAGAAGGAGTATTGGCCCTAGTCTACGCAGGGTGGAAAAGCGTGCTTTCCAGGGGAATGACTCTCCTTTAGGCGCATCTTGGGGGCGCAACACCAGCCAGCCTTTAACAGTGAGTAAATACATGAAGATAGCGAGGAGCCCAGGAATGATGCCCGCCATAAATAACAGGCCCACGCTTTGTTGTGTTAGCAAGCCGTACACCGCTAAGGCGATGGAGGGAGGGATCAAAATACCTAGTGTGCCGCCGGCAGCGATGATTCCCGTTGCTAAGCGTTCTGAGTAGCCTTGCTTGACCATTTCAGGTAATGCCACCCGGGTCATGGTTGCTGCGGTCGCCGCAGACGAGCCACAAATGGCAGCAAACCCTCCGCAAGAGGCGACAGTCGCTACGGCTAGACCTCCGCGAAAGCCTCCTAGCCAGTATTGCGCTGCCTTAAATAGATCGCCACTGATCCCCGAGACCACGGCGACTGCTCCCATGAGTATAAATAGGGGAATCAGCCCCATGGTGTAATCAGAAAGGGTGGCGATCAGGGAGTGAGACAGGAGTTTAAAAGCGGGGTCTAGACCTGTGACCAAGCCAAAGCCTAGTAACCCTGCTGATCCCATGGCTAAGCCTATAGGTACACGTAATAAACATAGGAGGAGTAGCGTTCCGAAACCGGCCGCCATGGCTAACTCTGGGCTAAGCATAATGAAACACCATTAAAAAGGGCTGGGTGAAGGCGCAGGGAGGTTTAGTTGGAAGTGTCGGTTTCATCGCTAGAAAGCATTTTTTCTGGCATGAGAAATTGCCCAAGCAATATAAAAAAGGCGGCCAAGATGCCAGCCCACGCGGCCGCATAGAAGCCCCAAACAGGCAGATTAAGATCTACCGTGAGTAGCCCTGCTGCATGGGTATCGACTGTCTTCGAGGCTAGTGCTAAGGCAACGCCAGCTACTAGAATCATGCTGATGCCTGAGCCGATACGCGTTAGCACTCGCTTGCCGCGGGCCGATAGGGCGCCCCAATAAATATCTAGTTGAATGTGGTCGTGATGACGAAAGGCAAGCGCCATCCCCCAGCAAATGACCACACTTAATAACAGCCGCGATATTTCATACTCATCAGGGATTGGCCAAGAAAACGCATAGCGTGTAATAGCTGACAGGGTTGTTAAAAAAGCCATGATGAGTAAAAGAATCGATGGGACGATTTCCAGTACAGAGTAAAAGCGCTTCATTGTCGTCTTCCAAGAAAAATCGCGGCGTTTGTTGTTGGAGTAGAGGCTATTTAATAACCAGCGTTGTAAGCGTCTAGGCGTTTTTGTAAATCGGCATAGATGGCTTGTCCGTCAGCCCCGGTTTTATCGACCGTGGCTTGCCACTCTGCACGCACTTGTTCCGCCATGGCTTTCCATTCGGCTTCTTTCTCGCTGGGCACGGTGTACAGGGTGTGATCAGACTTTGTCATGAGTGCTTGACGGCCTTCTTGCTCCCAGTCATACCAAGCTTTAGGTAAGCGTTCGGCCCAGTCTGCGTTGCAATGTGAGTCGATCACTGCTTTTTGCTGATCGGATAAACGTGCGTAAGAGTTTTTATTCATTACGATGGCTGTGCCCAGTGAATAAAAGTTCATGTCTAAGTGATACTTCAAGGCACGATCCGCACCCAAAGCACTCAGCAAATTCCATGGAAAGGAGATTGCGTCAACGACTCCACGCTCTACCGCATCGGCGGCGTCAGAAGCTGAAAGTTGGATGGGTGAAGCACCCGCTAAGCGGTAAAAGTTCGCCGCTTGAACATTCGGAGAGCGTATTTTTAAACCCGCCATATCGGTTGGGCTTTCAATCTTTTTCTTAGAGTGAATAGTGCCGCCACCGTCGTAGAACATAGTGCAGACCTTGACGTCACCCATCTCTTGATCGGCATAGTTCTGATACCACTCGTAGAGGGCTCGTGAACCCTTACCGTTATCGGAGACTGAGAAGGGGATTTCTGCTGCACTAACAATGGGGAAGCGACCAGGCTCTATGCCTACGAGGTAGAAGGCCATGTCGACGATACCGTCACGTGCCATGTTGTAGTGATCTTTAGCTGGACCCAATTGTTGTGCTGGAAACACTTGGACTTTCAAACTTCCTTCTGAGGCTTGCTCAATGGATTTAGCCCAAGGCACCATGACGCCAGAATGTAAGGCGTTGGTGGTGGGAAGGTTGTGAGATAGGCGTAGTCGTACAGGTTTGTCAGCAGCGTTAGCGGTAGCCTGTAAGCCTATCGTGAGGGCGAGGGCGCTAATGCATGTAAACGTGCGTATTTTATAGCTGGAAGCTGTCATGGTATGTCTCCTGAAAGAGGGTTGAGCTATGGATAGGATAAGTGCTTACTTTTACGTATTTGTTCCATTTTTCGGAACAGTGCTATCGTTATTCGGAACATTTTCGATCTGAGGTGATCAATTGTCAAGTAGGGTTTACTCATGCTGAGTAGTTTTTTCTGCTAGAGTTGAGGCCTTCTACAGAACAACAACTTCACCTTTATGCAAGAATCTCCAATACAAAATGAGTCTGTTCTCGAGCGCCAACTGCGGGTGTTGGAGCTGTTAGCTCAATATCCCGCAGGGCTTGCGTTTAGTGAGATTTTGCGTGTGTTGGATTTTCCGAAAGCCACACTTCATCGCATACTGGCCGGGCTTATGCAGTCAGGCTGTGTAGAAACGAGCCCTGTCCTTGATGGGAATGAGGGGGTGATAGCGGGGCGTAGAACGTATGCACTAGGACAACGTATTCAACGCTTATTGGCGGTTGCTATTTCTCCTAATCGTATGGCTTCGGTTTCTCAGCGTGTGCTTTATGAGTTAGTTGAAGAGTTCCACGAAACGGCTTTTTTGTGTATGTTGCGAGGCACGCAAATCGAAAGTATTGCCATGGCCACTCCCCCAAAAGATTGGCATGGCTATGTCAATCCTGGGCATGTCATGCCCCCTCAGGCGGCTGCGTCAGCGAAAGCTATTTTGGCGTTTCGCTCTTTGAGTGAACAGCAGGAAATTTTGCAGGAGCCTTTTGCTGCGTTAACGGATAAAACTTTAGTTTCTCGTGCTGCTATTAATGATGAGCTGGCACAGGTAAGACGGCTCGGCATTGCATGGTGCAGAGAAGAAATTGCTCCGGGTTTGGTTGCTGTGGCTGCCCCTATTCCACTTGCCCAGTTAGGGGTGCTTTTTTCTGTTTCTATTGTTGGTCCGTTTGAACGCATGAAGTCGCATGACGAGATTCAGATAGGCGCAGCATTGCAAGAGGCTGCTAGTAAGCTAGCGGCGATTTTTGCTCAGGAAATGAATGTGGATGTGCGTTAGGGAGCAACTGGGCACGATACCGATAATCATGAATAACCTAACGGTTACTTTTTACGCCGCGCAATAGAAGAAATAGGAATATGGATTTCACCGCTATCGCTGCGCGAGGTGGCTGCGCGCCAAGCGTGGCCGTAAGCGACTTCGAGTGTTAGGTGAATCGTGCCGTCCATGTGTCGTTGCCGCTCTAGCGCTTGCAGCAGACGGTCGCGCCAAGCGGCGGTGCTTAGGCCTGCTTTGCGTCTTGGATTGGGGTTGCCTCCTAAAGCGTGTACTTCTTGCAATAGGGTTTCAGGGCTGCGATAGGTTAAGGTGATGGTTTCTTGGTCCATCACCGGGTCAGTGAAGCCGTTTTCAAGCAATAGATCACCAAAGTCGTGCATGTCGACAAAGTTCAGCGTTGCCGTGTGCAGATCGGCCTCAAGTAAGGCGCTGCGTAGTTCCTGCATGGATGCCGGCCCCAAGCTAGAGAACATGACTAAAGTTTGTGGTTTCAGTAAGCGGCGCCACTCGGCCAGTACGCGATGGGGTTCAGGGTGCCAGTGTAACGCCATGTTGGACCAGATTAAGTCTTGGCTTTCGGGGGCTAGGCCGGTATCCGCCATATCGGCTTCTACCCAATGTGATTGGGGGGTGGGCTGATTACGTAAGCGTTGCCATAAGCTGGGTTTGGCTTGATAGCGCTGGCGCGCCGCGGCGAGCAAGGCAGGGCTATGATCTAAGCCTATGTAATTCATTTCTGAGTAACGTGCTCGCAGCGGCTCTAGGGCATGGCTGGCGCCACAGCCAGCATCAAGGACTTGATGGGCTTGTAGCCGCACCACGCTAAGGCGTGACAGCATGCGTTGGGCGATTTCACCGTAGATAAACTGGGCCGCATCAAGGGGGGCGCGACGGTTAAACTGCTGGATGACGGTGGGGGTATGAATATCTAGAGACGGATGTTGGGACATATTTGCGCTTAGGGCTACTGGGCCAAAGTGGCAAAGCGTGTTTACATGCTTTGCAACGAGTGTTCAGGTGTCAGGGGTAATTATGAACCATATATGGCAGGCAACGGGTGTGCTCACTCGGGGCGGCAGGGGTTTACTCGATTTATTATCCGCTTTACGGCAGGGCTTGCCTAGTGTTTGTCCTTTATGTACGGAAGACAGCCGAGGCGGTTTACTTTGCCAGTATTGCTTAGCGTATTTACGCCGTGATACCGTGCTGGCGTGTACGCGCTGCGGGCTTGATATCAGTGGCCTTATGCAATGCCCCGATTGTTTGGCGGTACCGTTTGTGCTGGAACAGACGGTTTGTGCATTTGATTATGTTTTTCCTGGCGATTTACTGATACACGGGCTTAAAATTTCTCATCGTGTAGAGCTGGTACCCGCGTTGGCGCATTTGCTTTATTCCTGCTGGCAACTGGCAGCGCCGACGATGCTCGGTGAGCCATGTTGGGTAGCAGTGCCCGCTAGACGTGCTTCCTTGCGCCGCCGCGGGTTTAGTCCACCTGCCGAGCTTTGTCGCTACTTAGGGCGTTATACCTCGGTGCCTGATTGGTCGCTGGCGGTGGGCTGGCACGCAGAACCTGTGCCCATGCAAAAGCAATTGTCACGCCACGAGCGTTTCCGTGCGATGCGGCAGGCGTGGCGTTGTGATCGAGATCTGGCTGGGCGTACCGTGGTGCTGGTCGACGATGTAATGACCACCGGCGCTACGTTAAATAGTTTGGCTCAAGTGTGCTTGCAGGCCGGTGCCGTGCAAGTGTTTGGTTTGGTTTTGGCTCGTACCCCTTATCCTAATCGTTTGGGGGCGGGATTGTTTTCAAGGTAATTCATGTTTCATATCGTGCTGGTGGCGCCAGAGATTCCACCGAATACGGGCAATGTTATACGTTTGGCAGCCAATACAGGGGCGACGCTGCATTTGGTGCGACCACTAGGTTTTGCGTTGGAGGACAGTAAGTTAAAGCGGGCAGGCTTGGATTATCACGAATGGGCTAGGGTGCAAATTCACGATAGTTTGGCGCTCGCGTTGGAAGCTATTGCTGTGCCCCCCGAGCGTTGTTTTGCTTTTACCACCCGGGGTAGTCGCCTGTTAGGCGAGTTTGCTTTTCAAGCAGGGGATGTGTTTGTGTTTGGTAATGAAACGTCGGGCTTGGCGGCACACGATGTAGCTTTATTTGAACTTACTCAGCGTGTGCGTTTGCCCATGTTGGCTGGGCAGCGTAGTTTGAATCTGTCTAATGCCGTGGCGATAACGGTTTTTGAGGCCTGGCGTCAGGTGGGCTACGCAGAAGGGGTGTAGGCAACATAAGTATGCCCACCATGTAAGGTGGGCATGTTCTGAAGTATCTGTTGCGTGCTTATTGCAGGGTTAGATTAAGACGCTCGATCACCGCATCCCAACGCGCTTTTTCGTTAACGACTAGTTCGTGCAGCTCTTCGGGTGTCGATGAGACTGGGTCGAAATACAGTGTTTTGAATTTTTCTTTGACCGAATCCGTATTTAAAATAGCGACGATTTCGGCATTCAGCGTATTGATGATCTCTTGGGGGGTGCCAGCCGGAACAAAGATAGCGTCCCACGAGATGGCTTCGAAATCGGCCGGGCCCTCTGAGGCAATGGTAGGCAGACCTGGTAGTAGTGCCGTGGGTTCTAGCGAGGTGATGGCTAATGCTTTGATGTTACCGGCATCAACTTGCGGCATGGCAATACCTGGAACCATGAACGCAGCGTGGAGATCTCCGGCGATGGTCGATGTAATTATTTGTGGAAAACCCGCGTAAGGAATTTGCTCTAGGTGTATGCCTTCGGCGTGTTCTAGCATGGCCATCGCTAAATGGGCTGAGCTGCCTGGGCCAACTGTGCCGTAATTGAGTGCACCAGGGTTCCCTTTAGCCCATTTGATGAAGCCTTGGTAATCGTTAGCTTGGGCATTTTTGGGTACGATCAGCACATTTGGACTGGTGCCTAGCAAGCTTACAGGGGCCAAATCAGTGAGGGGATCATAGCCCAAGTTTTGTTTATACAGCGTGGGCGCAGTGACCATGGGACCATTGATGGTCAGCAGCATCGTGTAGCCGTCGGGCTTGGCGTGGCTGGCGTAACGGGTGCCTATATTACCTCCTGCTCCAGGGCGATTATCCACAATAATGGGCGTGCCTAAAGATTTGGCGAGGGGCTCAGAAATGGTGCGCGCCAGGATATCGGGTGATGAGCCAGCGGGGAAGGGAACGATGAGTTGGATAGGGCGCTCGGGCCAGGCCGCGTGGGCAGGGCCGGCTAGCACTAGGCAAGTGCCAAGGGTAGCGAATGCCGCTTTAGCGAGGGTTTTTAAAGAGAGCAGCGAGTTCAGCATAATAAGTAATAAAGAAAATATTTATTCGGACTTGGCCTCTCGGGACAATAGCATGACAACTGCCTCTTGGGGAGCCAGACCTTCGTAGAGGATCTGGCATATGGTGTCGGTAATAGGCAAGTCCACGTTGTGGATACGGGCCATTGACTGTACCGCCCGTGCACAGCGCACGCCCTCGGCAGTGACACCGGAGTCAAGAATATCCTGCAAGCTTTGGCCTTGGCCTAAGGCGAGACCTACTTGGCGATTACGCGACAAGGGGCCTGTAGCGGTTAAGACTAAGTCGCCTAAGCCCGTTAGGCCTGCGAATGTGTCGGCATGAGCCCCCATGGCAACTCCTAAACGTTGCATTTCCGCTAAGCCTCGGGTGATGAGGGCAGCGCGTGCGTTGGTGCCTAAGCCAAGGGCATCACCAATACCACAGGCAATAGCCATAATGTTTTTCAGCGCTCCGCCAATTTCTACGCCGATGATGTCGGTACTGCTATAAAGCCGTGCCTGAGTGCCGTGCAAGACATCAATGGCTAGCTGCGTAGCGTGGGCCGAGTGGCTGGCTAGAGTTAGAGCAACTGGTAGGCCCTGAGCGACTTCTAAGGCAAACGATGGCCCGGAAAGCACGCCGGTATGTAGCCATGGATAATGCGGCAAATGTTGGGCCACGACTTGATGCGGTAATAATGCAGTGTCGGGTTGCAGGCCTTTGCAGGTCCATAGAACTAGGACAGGATGTTGGCGTTTGGGCGGTAACAAACGTGCTAAGGCAGCACATGTTTGTGCTAGCCCGGCTACGGGCACACCCAAGATAATCAGCGCTGCTTGTCGGTCGTCAGAGAGGGTGCCGTGTATAACGGCAGCCATATCGGGACTGGCCTGTAAGGAGTCAGGCAGAGCGATATCGGGTAGGTAACGTTGATTGCGGTGCTGCTGGTTGATTTGCGTGCACAGTTTGGGCGAGCGGGCCCATAACAAGGTATGTGCCCGCTGACTGGCTAAGGCAGCTAGGGCGGTGCCCCAACTGCCTGCGCCTAATACCGCAACCCGTGTGGGTGTCGATATAGTGGGCATTTATGCCTGTGCTTCTTGGCCAGCGGCTGCCTGTTGCTGAGCCAATTGTGCTTGACGTTGCTCGTACAGGTTTTGGAAGTTCACCTCGGTTAGGTGCAGCGGAGGCAACGAGGTGCGGTTGATCAAGTCAGCGATCGTGGCACGTAGGTAGGGGTACAACATGGTTGGGCAAACGATGCCCAAAATGGCATCCAGTTGCTCGGGAGGCAGGTTGGCGGCTTCAAAGATACCGGCTTGAGTAGCTTCTACCAAGTACAGCACTTTGTCTTCAATACGTGTGGTAACGGTTGCAGTAACAGTGCTTTCGTACACGGTGTCGGCCAGACGCTGTCCACCTACGTTAACGGACACTTCCACTGAAGGGGTGGCTTGTTCTAGGAAGATTTGTGGCGCGTTAGGCATTTCTAGGGAAATGTCCTTAACGTAAGTGCGTTGCAAGCTGAAAGAGGGCTGCACATCTTGAGAATCTTGTGCGGCGGTGTTAGGGGTCTGGTCGGCCATGAATATATCCTGGTGATTAAGTTAAAAAATAGAATTTACTTGGATAGGAGCGGAAGGAGACCCCCTTCGCGGTCCAAAGCAGCTAAATCGTCGTAGCCACCCACATGCGTGTCGCCAATGTAAATTTGCGGTACGGTACGACGCCCTGTGCGTTCCATCATGATGGCGCGCTGTTCGGGCTCACGGTCAATCAAGATTTTATGAATGTCGGTTACGCCACGATCCTGCAATAGCATGTCGGCACGCATGCAGTAAGGGCAAGTGGTAGTGGCATACATCGTTACTTTTGCCATGTTCAATGCATCCTAGAGGTGGGAGGTTACGATTTTTTGACAGGTAGGCCTGCTTGTATCCATGCTTGGAGGCCGCCCTCCAGTGTATAGATTTCTTGCAGACCATGTTTGCGCAGTACGTTTATACTGCGAGGAGCGGTACGGCCTGTTTCGCAAATGAGGATGATGGGCTTATCTTTAGGTAGAGAATTGGCTTTGCTGTCTAGGTCTGCTACCGGAATGTTGCGTGCTTGCGCTATAGCACCCGCTTTAAACTTATCATGGTTGCGTAAGTCCACCAGTAACGCATCTTTATGGTTTACCATTTGCACAGCCTCTGCAGTGGGCAGGGGGCGGCCAGCACGTCCTTTCCGAAAAGTGGGTAACAACAGCATAATGCCCGAAACCGCTGCAATTGCTAAAATAAGTAGATTGTTTTGTCCTAATATGAAGTCCACGATGAGTCCCGTTGAAAGCCTAAAAGATCAAGAAAAAAATGGCTGTACCGTTGATTATAAAGTGGTGCCGATTTTTTAACCTTAAGGCTGTTTTTTACCATGTATAAATTAGTGTTGATGCGACATGGCGAAAGCCAATGGAACCTTGAGAACAGGTTTACTGGCTGGACCGATGTCGACCTTACAGAAACAGGGCGCTTGCAGGCAAAGCAGGCAGGCGAATTACTCAAAGAAAATGGGTATGAATTCGATCTTGCTTTTGCCTCCGTGTTAAAGCGTGCGATACGCACACTGTGGATCGCCCTTGATTCCATGGACGCCATGCACACCCCTATTGGTTTGAGCTGGCGACTCAATGAACGCCATTATGGTGCGTTACAGGGCTTAAATAAAGCGGAAACAGCAGAAAAGTTTGGTGATGAGCAGGTTTTAGTGTGGCGCCGTGCTTATGCTATTGCCCCGGATCCCGTCGCTATCGATGATCCGCGCAACCCTAGCTTCGATCCTCGCTATGCTCGCGTGCCAGCCGAAGAGCTCCCTCGCACTGAGTGCCTGAAAGACACCGTGGCCCGAGTGGTGCCGTTTTGGGAAGACTCCATTGCACCAGCCATTCGTGCTGGACGTCGTGTGTTGGTAACGGCCCACGGCAATAGTTTGCGCGCTTTAATCAAACACCTTGATAGTATTTCTGAAACAGATATTGTGCATTTGAATATCCCTACGGGTCAGCCGCTGGTGTACGAGCTGGACGAGAATCTGCGTCCTATTCGTCACTACTACTTGGGTGACCAAGAAGAAATTCAGGCAGCGATGCAGGCGGTGGCGAATCAAGGTAAGGCTCAGTAATAATGAGGTGGCGCAGTAGCGTAGCGGTATGGTTGGTGGTGGGGCTCAGTGCAAATTGTTTTGCACAGTCAGAGCTGGCCACGCGCCAAGATCAAGCACGTCAGCAGCAGGCGGAACTGCGCCGCCAAATTGAAGCCTTGCAAAAAAATATAGAAAATAGTACCCGCTCGCAACAAGATGCCACGCAAGCGCTACGGCAGTCAGAGCGGGCGATTTCTACGGTAGACCGTGAGCTAGAAACATTGCAGCAGCGCCAAGCGGCAGTGCAGGCAAATATGCGTGAGCTGGCTACCGAGCGTAAGCAACAAGAGGCAGAGCGTGAGCGTCATCAGCAAGCTTTAGCTAGCCAGTTGGGGGCGCAGTACAAGGCAGGTAGCTCACCTTGGGCCGCCTTGCTGTCGGGGGACGACCCCAATATTATTAATCGTGACCTGTACTATTTATCGTATGTGGCACGTCATCAAACCGAGCAGGTCATTGCTTTGCGTCGTACTCTTGATCGCTTAACTGCGTTACGACAGCAAGCAGAAAAAAATGAGCGTGAGCTAAAAACGCTGGAACACGAGACACAAGCCAAGCGTGCGGAGCTAGCTGAACAGAAGCAGCAGCACGCCCAAGTTTTAGCTAAGGTAGAAGCTGAGCTTAAAGCACAACAGCAACAGTCGGGGCGTTTACAGCAAAATGATAAACGCTTGGGCGATTTAATCGGTGGTTTAGAGGTTGAAATTGCTCGCCAGGCCGAGTTGGCGCGTCAGGCGGCCGAGCGGCGTAAATTAGAAGCGGCAAAAAAAGCCGAGCAAGAGCGTTTAGCCAAAATAGAGCGTCAGCGTGAACAGGCGCAGTTGGCGGCGGCTCAAGCGCTGGCTCGGGCAGAACGCGAAAAACAACTTCTTGAGCGTGCGCGGGCAAGTCAAGCGCCGGTGCCAGTAGCCCCGCCTCGTCGGGCTCCAGAGCCGGACGACACGGCCACGCCCGCTGAGCATGCCGCATCGCCAGGGCAAGTGGCAGGTATGCGTCCACCCAGTACCTATCGGCCTCCTAGTCGTCACGAACAACTTGGGCAGCATGATTTACGTGGTTCGGGCTCGTTGACGGTAGAAGAAACAAATTTGGCGGCTCCGGCGCAGGCACAGGTGGCTCAAGCTCGCGTGGTGGAAACAGTGCCAGAGCCCACTAAGCGCACCACCAAGCTCGAGCCTGACGGCGGTTTTACGGGCTTGAAGCGTGGCTTAATACGTCCCGCAGCGGGGCAAATACAGGGGCGCTTTGGTAAAGAGCGCCCAGATGGCGGGGTTTGGCGTGGAGTGGTACTGCGAGCGCCAGCCGGAGACCCTGTTAAGGCGGTCGGTGCGGGTAGGGTTGTGTTTGCCGATTGGCTGAGTGGTTTTGGCAACCTGCTAATTATTGATCACGGCAAGGGGTTTCTGACGGTTTATGCCTACAATCAGAGCTTATTGAAGCAGGTTGGGGATGTTGTTGACCCTGGTGAATTGGTAGCACGCGTAGGGTCTACGGGTGGACAGGTAGAGCCTGGTTTGTATTTTGAGATTCGTCAGCAGGGTAATGTGGTGAATCCGGAGCTATGGTTAGCACGCTAAGTCATTAAAGAATCATTTACAAATTTTATACTTGGCACCACAGTTCCAGACCTTTTGTGCTGGTATTGCTTAACTAGCACTGCTAGTATGGCCTTTTGTAGCGGATAATGACCGGGTTATTATAGTTGTCCGACAGGTATATATTTGAATATATGGGAACGTGCATGAGCACAAGAAGGTTTCGCGGTATAGGATTATTGACAGCGGGCGCTTTAGGTGGGGTGTTAATCAGCCTCGGGCTAACGGCGTTGGCGCAGCGTGGCGAGCCCTTGCCCTTGCGTGAGCTGCAACAGTTTGCCAATGTGTTTTCGGCGATTAAAAACACGTATGTTGAACCGCAAAGTGATGAAGAGCTGATTAATAACGCGATCAAAGGTCTATTTACTGACCTCGATCCGCACTCGGCTTACCTGGACGAAGATGCCTTCAAAGAAATGGAGGCTATGACCCAAGGTGGCTTTGGCGGTTTAGGCATAGAGATCGGTAGCGAAGACGGCATGCCTAAGGTGATCTCGCCCATTGAAGACACTCCCGCTGCACGAGCGGGTATTTTGGCTGGCGATATCATTACCCATATCGATGGTAAACCCACTAAAGATATGAGCCTGAACGACGCCATCAAATTGATGCGTGGTGAGCCCAACACGCCGGTAGATTTACGTATATCCCGTAGTGGACGCGATAAACCCATAGAATTTAATGTGGTTCGCGATCTTATCAAAGTGCGTAGTGTGCGCAGTAAAATGCTCGACGGAGACATCGCTTACGCCCGTATTGCGCAGTTCCAAGAAGGGACTGCCGCTGATTTGCTTGAGCAGCTATCCAAGGTGAAACCTGATGGGCAACCGCGTGCTTTAGTGCTGGATTTACGCAACGATCCCGGCGGTTTATTGGAAAGCGCAATTGGTGTGTCGTCAGCCTTCCTAGAGCCTGGTCAATTGGTTGTCTCTACCAAAGGTCGTATCCCCTCGTCTAATCGTGAATACTACGTGCGTCAGCTCCAAACCGTGCTTAACGGACGTAAAGGCGAGAACAACACGATTCAGCGTGTCGAGTGGCTAAAGAAAGTGCCTATGGTTGTGTTGGTGAACGTAGGGTCGGCCTCGGCCTCTGAAATTGTGGCGGGTGCCCTGCAAGATCACAAACGAGCAACCATTATAGGTAACCGTACCTTTGGTAAAGGGTCGGTGCAAAGTGTGGTGCCTTTAAGCGAAAGCGCGGGCCTGAAGCTGACCACAGCCTTGTACTACACCCCCAATGGCACCTCTATCCAGGTCACTGGCGTTGAACCCAATATCGTAGTGGATGATACCGCGGCGGGTAATTTGTTCCGCTTACCACGCGAGGGTGATTTAAAACGTCATTTGCTCAATAGCACTATTGAAGAAACCAGCACAGAAGACACCGAGCAGGCCGAAATACCGGATGAAATAAAAATGTTTGAGCTGGGTGGCGCTGACGATTACCAGTTGAAGCAAGCTGTCAATTTCCTTGACGGTAAGCCTGTACAGCGCACTGATCCAGTTTTGGCAGCTCAATTGCGTGAGCAAGCGCAGGCTGCCCAAGCTAAAGCCGAAGCCGATGGCACAGCTACACCTAAACCAGCGGTAAAAGGCGAACATTTTCGAGTGACGCCTCAAGGGCTGGAGACAGTTCCTGGCAAGTAAGGCAGTGCCCATGAATGACGAGCAGTTATTGCGTTATGCGCGGCATATCTTACTGAATGAGTTCGGTATCGAGGCACAGGAAAGTATCCTGGCCTCGCATGTGCTTATTATTGGTGCGGGCGGCTTGGGCTCGCCTGCCTTGGCCTATCTTGCTGCATCGGGGGTAGGCCGAATCACCATTATTGATGACGATCAGGTCGAGTTAAGCAATTTGCAGCGGCAAATTGCGCACACCACCGACCGCATAGGTTGGGATAAGGTGGCGTCGGCGCAAGTCATGGCGAATCAATTAAATCCTGGCGTACGTGTTGATCCCGTCGTGGCAAGGCTGGATGACACCAGTTTGGCACATTGGGTACAGCAGGTAGATCTGGTGCTAGATTGTTGCGATAACTTTGCTACGCGGCATGCGATTAACCGTGCTTGCGTGGCGGCCCGTAAGCCCTTGATCTCTGGCGCAGCGATTCGTTTCTCTGGGCAAATTTCTACTTACGACTTACGCCAAGAGCAAGCTCCTTGCTATCACTGCCTATTTCCTGAGGCAGACGACGTAGAAGAGCTACGTTGCGCGACGACGGGTGTTCTGTCGCCTTTGTTGGGTATGGTGGGTAGTGCACAGGCCAGCGAGGCCTTAAAGGTGTTAGGCGGCTTTGGTGAGCCCTTGGTGGGACGCTTGTTAAGTGTTGATGCCTTGACGATGAATTGGCACACCGTACGGTTTGGACGTGATCCCGATTGCCCTGTTTGCGCAAATAGGTGTGAATAGGCAACCATAGCGACGTAGTTACGCACTGCCTTGAACATACTGCATCGGTATCCTGAGTGTTTATCGTGGGGCGAACCGCATGGTGCGTAGCTGATTAATACGGCTGTCTACATATAAAGACCGGCCCCGGTGGGTACCGCTAAAAGGGGTGCCTGGGTTGAAAATATGCACGGTGTTCAGGCCACATTGGCGTGCGCTTTTCAGGTTGCGCAAGGTGTCTTCAACCAGGGTAATACGCTGTGGGGGTACACCCAGCTTAGCCACGATCTGTTGCATAAGCCCCAACGATGGCTTGGGGCGGTAGCGACCCTGTAAGCACATATGCTCAATAGACCAAATGCCGTCAATGGCAGGTAAGGCGTGTATCGCACGCATGACCCGTTGGGCGTAGTCTAGCGGTGCATTAGTGAGCAGCAGTTTATAGCCCGGCAAACGGTTTAATAGGCCTACCAGCCCTTTTTCTGAGTGCACTAAGGGCTGTACATCAAAGTTATGGGTGAGATGCAGGAAAAGGTCTGGGTCGGTTTGATGATGCCTATGCAGCCCTATCATGGTGGCGCCATAGCGTTGCCAGTATTCCTTACGCAGTACGTCTGCTTGCTGGTGATCGAGCTGTAAAAGCTCTGCAACGGTACTGGTCATGCGGCTATCAATGGCCTGGAAAATACCTTGCGAAGCATTGTGCAGGGTATTGTCCAAATCAAACAGCCAAACATGCGGGGCATGTTTGGCGGCGCTTAAGGGCCGCGCCCAAGGATGGGCACGGATAGGGTAGCGCATGGGCTTAGTGCGAGCGAATCATGGTGCCTACGCCTAGGTCGGTAAGTACCTCTAGGAGCAAGCAATGGGGGACGCGACCGTCGATAACATGCACGGAGTTCACTCCGTTTCGGGCGGCTTCTAGTGCTGAAGATATTTTTGGTAGCATGCCGCCAGAAATCGTGCCGTCAGCAAAAAGGTCATCGATGGTTTGCGCTGATAGCGTGCGCATGAGCTTGCCGTTTTTGTCCAGTACCCCAGGGGTGTTGGTCAGCATAACCAGCTTTTCGGCACCCAGTATTTCTGCCATTTTGCCTGCTACGACGTCGGCGTTGATATTAAATGCTTGCCCGTCCTCGCTGCAGCCAATGGAGGAAATAACGGGGATAAACTGATCGTCTTGCAAGGCACGCACGAGTTCAGGTTCAATCTGGGTGATGTCGCCGACATAGCCGATGTCTAACCATTGGCCGGGGTTCTCTGCGTCAGGCAACAGTTTCTTTTTCACCTGTATCATGCGACCGTCTTTGCCAGTAAGCCCTACGGCACGGCCACCTGCTTCGTTGATCATCATGACGATGTCTTGTTGTACCTGGCCACCCAGTACCCACTCTACGACTTCCATGGTTTCGGCATCGGTGACACGCATGCCTTGAATGAAAGTGCCTTCTTTACCAATACGCTTGAGAGCATCGTTAATTTGTGGCCCACCGCCGTGTACTACTACGGGCTTAAGCCCGATGAGTTTCAGTAACACCACATCGTGCGCAAAACTGCGCTGCAAGGCTTCTTCGGTCATGGCGTTGCCGCCGTATTTTACGACGATAGTTTTACCGTGAAAACGTCGTATATAGGGCAGCGCCTCGGACAGGACTTCGGCTTTGACCTGGGGAGAATGGACATGGTTATCGGAGGTGCTCATAGTGACGCTCACTTGTAGAAAACCCGGGCCCATGCAAGATGGGAAGCCCGGGATTTGTGCAGAGTAAAATAAATAATGTGCTAACTAGCCAAGGCTTTTTCAACGGTTTGGGTAAATTCCTGTTTGTCGTAATTGCCTAGGTAACGTTTAATAATACGGCCCTGTTTGTCGAGCAGAAACGCGGTTGGCGTAAGGCGAATGTCGCCAAACGCCTTGGATATCTGGCCATCGCTATCGCTGACGACGGTAAATGGCAGGTCGCGTGAGGAGGTGAAGTTTTTGACGTAATCGAGCGGGTCGTGTTTCATTGCTACTGCAATGATATCAAACCCTTGGTCAGCGTATTGCTGATGGTTTTTGATATTGTCGGGCATTTGTGCTACGCAGGTCGTGCAATCTGTTGCCCAGAACTTAACCAGTACCACCTTGCCGCGTAGGTCTGAGGTAGTAAATTTTTTACCTTGTAGATCGGTAAAACTTACTTCCGGGGCCTCGGCGCGCGAGTCGCCCATGCCCCAGATAGCAAGACCTATTGCCGCGGCGATGACAACAACAATAAAGGCTATTTTTTTCATTGGACGGGCATTATTTCAACTTGTGATTGAGTGGGTGCCATGCTTTCAGCAGGTTGGGGCTCGTTTTCAATGACGGCCGGCTGTGAGTCGCGTGCATCCCTGAGGGTTTCGGGGCTGACGTACTCGAATAGTTTGACCACGCGGCTTACCCCAGGCACGCTGGCGGCGGCAATGGCGGCGCGCTCACCTTCGGCTTCGGTCACCATACCCAAAAGATAAACGACCCCGCGCTCGGTGGTGACCGAGATAGTGCGGCTAGGAACGTCTTTGGTGTTGATAAGGGCAGTGCTAACCCGGGTAAATAACCAAGAGTCGTTTGTGCGCACGCTAAGCTCGGTGGGCGGGCCTACGCGTAACTCGTTAACGACGCGATTGACTTTTTCAATTTTGGCAATGCGTTGGGCTGCCGCGAGTTTGTCGGCTTCGGTGGGAACATCGCCCGTTAATAGCACGAGCCCGCCATACGAGGAGGTGTTAATACGCCCTTGTTTGTTTTCCAGCAGCTTGCGGTTTTCGGAGCCGGCTTTCATGACAATGGTTTTGTCATCCACTTGTTCGCCCGCTGTGCGCCGGTCAGTGGCTACGAGAGCTGTTGTGGCAGCGGTGCCTCCAACTAACAATAGCCCGCAGGCAGATAAGGTGCTAACAGTAACGCCAGCTAAGGCGGCCATTAAGACATAACGTGGCAGCTTGGTGCTCATAGGGTGTCTCCGAGTAAGAGCGCATCAATACCGTCGCACATGGCGTGCAAAAGAATGATGTGTACCTCTTGGATACGCATGGTTCGGTCATGGGGCACACAGAGATGGATATCTGTGTCGGATAAGATTTCAGCAATTTTGCCGCCGCCTTTGCCTGTGAGTGCAATAACGACCATATCGCGTTCGCGGGCTGCTTGTATAGCCTTGATGACGTTAGGAGAGTTGCCACTGGTAGAAATGGCGACGAGGATGTCACCGGTGTGGCCTAGGGCACTGACTTGACGCTCAAAAATAGCATCGTAACCGTAGTCGTTGCCAACTGCCGTTAAGATGGCGGTATCGGTATTCAGGGCAATGCCAGCCAAGGGTAAGCGATCGCGTTCGAAGCGGCCTACTAGCTCGGCAATAAAATGCTGCGCATCGGCAGCTGAGCCCCCATTCCCACATGCCAAAATCTTACCGTCGTTGGCTAATGTGGCGAAAAGCAGCTCTACGGCGCCCGCCAAGGGTTCAGCCAGTTCGCGTGTGCTGGCTTTGATGGTGTCGACTGAGTCGTCGAAGTGCGAAGTCATTAAGGCTATTAGGTCCATGTCCGCAATTATCGCATGGAGTAAAAAGGAGTGGGTTGACTGTAGAGTTTCAAACGTAAAAAAGCAATCTATTCTGCAAGATTCGGACAGTTTTGTTACGAGAAGGTTCCTAATTCTGTGACATAGCCACTTTGTTTTGTTATTCGCTTACAAATGCGTGACGTATCCAAGTGATGGTTTCGCCTTGTATGGCGACTACGTCGAAGCGGCAAGGGGGGCAGGCCGGTAACGCTAACTGTGTGGGCAGTGTATTGAGTAAGTATTGCGCGGCGCGAATGAGCTTTTCTTGCTTATTACGATCTACACTGGCGATTGCCCCACCAAAACGTGAGCTACGGCGTGAACGCACTTCAATAAACAGTAAAGTGTGATGATGCCAGGCCAGTAGGTCTATTTCGCCTAAGCGTGTATGTAGGTTCTGTGCCAATATTTGCACGCCTTGCGCCGTTAGATAGCGTGCTGCTCGTTGCTCGGCGGCGCGTCCGCGCTGTTGTTGTGCAGATAGGCGCGGTACACATTGACGTGGTAGGACGGTTTTGGCGCGGCGGCGACGTATGGCTTTTTGCTGGGCGCGGCGGGCGACATCAAAAGCAAACTGAGACATGAAGCGAGCGGCTCGTGTTGTTAAGGATATGGGAATGAGCAATCAGGGACAGCAGGAAACGTGGGCGTTATTAAGCGAAAAAGTGCAGGCGCAAAGTTGGCCAGCGTCATGCCTTTACGTGGTAGCCACACCTATAGGAAACTTGGGCGATTTGAGTTTGCGCGCTTGGCAAACCTTATTGCGCTGCGACATTATCGCCGCAGAAGACACGCGTGCCAGCCGTCAGTTATTACAGGCTTGGGGGGTAGCCACTCCCCTAATGGCAGCGCACCGGCACAACGAGGCAGCGGCTGCCCAAGCCATCATTGAGCGCCTACACCAAGGTGAGCGTGTGGCCTTGGTGTCCGATGCTGGAGCTCCGGCGGTCAGTGATCCCGGTGCGCGTATTGTGCGGGCGGTGCGTGATGCGGGTTTTCAAGTCGTGCCGATACCCGGCGCTTCGGCGGTTATTACAGCCTTAATGGGCAGCGGCGCTACTAGCGACGAGAACCCTGCTTTTTGCTTTGCGGGTTTCGCCCCTTCCAAGGCGCAAGCGCGTCGTAAGTGGTTGCAGCAATGGGCACAACAGTCCATGCCTGTGCTGTTTTTTGAGTCACCACACCGTGTGCTTGATACGGCACAGGACTTAGCCCTGGTGTGTGCCGACCGACAGGTGACGATCGCACGTGAACTCAGTAAACGCTTTGAACAAATTCACACTTTGGCGGCGGATCAGGTGGTCGAGTGGCTGCAAGCAGATAGCCATAGGCAGCAAGGCGAGTTTGTGCTGATTTTGCATCCGGCCACGCCTAGCGCGCTAGACGACGAAGACATTCCTGCCGATACTCAGGCGTGGATGCGTGCGTTACTTGAACATATGTCGGTGCGTGATGCGGCTCGCTTGGCCAGTAAGGTCAGCGGCATCAGCCGTGATGTGCTGTATAACTGGGCCTTGGCGCAAAAGGCTTAACGTACGGCTAAGCTGGGTTTTTCGCCTGTGTGTTGTTGTATGCGCAAGGCAGCGTTAACGGCTTCGGTACGGGTTGGATAAGGGCCTATTTGCACGCGGTACAGGGTGTTGACGGCCTCGACTTCAGCACTACGTACTTCAATACTGCGGATTTGCTGATTCAAGCGTGAAGCAAGGTTAGAGGCATTTTGTGGGGCTGAAAAAGCACCAAATTGCAGATAAATGCCGGTTCCGTTGGTAGAACTGGGCCTGTCAGATGGGCGGATCGCTAACTGTTGATCTTCTTGGTTGCGGCTCCAGCTTGGCGTATTGTCGGTTTCTTCAATGAAACTATCATCGGTTTGGGCCGTGTCGCTCACGGCAGAGGCGGCGATTAGTGCCTCAAGGCCGTGTTGGTCGCGATCAGGTTCTAGGTGTAAGCCATTGCCAGCAGGTTTGGGTGGGGGCGCCTCGGGGGCAGTGTTGTTGCCGTAGTTGCCGGCTCTTATTTCGTCGGGGGTAATGGCTTGCACCACCACCGTACCGCTTCCCGGGCCAATTAAGCCTAGTTTAGCGGCCGCCACGTACGATAAATCAATGATTCGCGAGCTATGAAATGGCCCTCTGTCGTTGATGCGTACGATGACCGACTGACCTGAGCCTGGCCGAGAAACCTTGGCGTAGCTGGGTATAGGTAAGGTAGGGTGGGCAGCCGTCATGGCGTACATATCGTAGGTTTCGCCATTGGCCGTTTTTTGACCGTGAAATTTGCGCCCGTACCATGAAGCGGTACCGGTTTGACGAAAGCTGCGGTGGTCGGTTAGCGGAGTAAAACTTTTGCCCAGTACGGTATAGGGGCGTGTATTGGCTTTGGCTAACGGTTCTATGCGAGGTACTGCATTAGGGATAAGGTGTATGTCTTTTGGAGGGGAGCTGCCCGGGCCATCGTCTTTATAGTAACCGCCGCCTTGTGTCGTCACGACGCGCCCACCGCTGCTTTTGCGCGGGCCGCTGGAGCAGGCGGCGAGTATGGCGCAAGCAAGTAAAAGGGCAGGAAGCAGGTAAAGGCGACGGCGTAGGCTCATAATACGGGATCAACTGCAGGCTGGTTGCGATGCCGTATCAGTAGCGGTGAGTGGTCGGCAAATTGTATGGCCAGTTGTTCGCACACATATACCGAGCGATGTTGTCCGCCGGTGCAGCCAATGGCTACGGTTAAGTAGTTGCGCGTGTCCTGCATATAAAGCGGTAGCCAACGACGGATGAAGGTGGCGATGTCATCGATCATTTTTTCTACCGAGCCAAATTGCTGCAACCATTGAGCCACGGGCTCGTCTTTGCCTGTTAACGGGCGTAGGGCTTGGTCGTAATGCGGGTTGGGTAAGCAGCGTACATCAAACACCAAGTCAGCGTCTCCGGGTACCCCTCGCTTATAGGCGAATGACTCGAAGGTTAATACCAGTTGCAGTCGGTCGGCTTGAACGAGATCACGTACCCAAGCGCGTAGTTGACCGGGGGTAAGGTCAGTGGTGTCGATGACATGTTCTTGCTCGCGCAGTTCGGCGGTGATTTCACGCTCTACGCGTATGCACTCTTCCAGCGATGGGGCGCGTCCGTCAGTGCGTAGACGTTCTGTTAGTGGATGGCGTCGGCGTGATTCTGAGTAGCGCTGCATGAGCGCGTGATCGCTAGCATTTAGAAAAATGACGCGCAGTGGATAGCCTTCATCGCGCAGTTCACGAATCAAGGCAGGTAGACCGTGTAGGTCGTCTAGGCCTCGTACGTCGATGGCCACAGCGACGCGTTCTTGGCCCTGAGCAACAGAGTGTGCCAGGAATTCAGACAGAAAGCGGGCAGGGAGGTTGTCTACACAGGTATAGCCTGTGTCTTCTAGTAAGCGTAGTGCTACGGATTTGCCTGAGCCGGAAATGCCGGTAATCAGTACGACTTTCAGCATAGAAGTATCACTTAGCGTGGTGCGACCTACCGATGACTGGGGTAGGTTGCGGGTTTATGTCGGGCCCTGCTTAGTCTTTACGATTATTCATAATGGCCAAAGCTTGGCGTTCTATGAAGTCGCCCATGGTATCAATACCACGGAAGGTTAATATCGTATTGCGAACCGCCGCCTCAACCAGTACGGCTAAGTTACGGCCCGCAGCCACTTGCAGCATGACGCGAATAATAGGGATACCCAGTATATCCACGGTCTCGTTTTTTAGGGGCAGGCGCTCGAAGTTTTCCGGATTGCTGCGCACCAAATGTACGATGAGCTTAAGCTTCATTTTACGCCGTACAGAGGCTTCGCCAAATATGGTGCGTATATCGAGTAGGCCTAAACCGCGGACTTCGAGCAGATTTTGCAATAAAGGTGGACACTGGCCTTCAATAATATTGGGAGCCGTGCGTAATAATTCGACTGCGTCATCGGCCACCAAGCCGTGCCCACGTGAAATAAGCTCAAGAGCCAGTTCGCTTTTCCCTAGGCCAGATTCGCCTGTAATTAACACTCCCATGCCTAGTACGTCCATGAAGACGCCATGCAGGGTGGTTTTTGGAGCCAGGCGTTTACCTAAGTAAATACGCAATAGATCAATGAGCTGAGCCGCCTCGATGGGGGTGCAAAGTAATGGCACCCCATTTTTTTCGCAAAAATCTCGCAGATCATCGGGGGGCTGCTCGTTGTCGGCAATAAAAATGCCGGGCACGCCACCTTGCCGCAGCTCATCGAGATGGTGCAGCTTGCGTTTAAGATCAAAGCGGTTGTAGTAGGACACCTCGGCTTCACCAAACACCTGAATACGGGCCGGGTGAATGAGGTTGAGATGGCCAATTAAGTCAGCAGCCGATGTGCCGTTAGCGAGGATAACGCGATCACTGGCGTTTTTCCCCGCCGCCCATATCATGGGGATTTTGTCGTGGTTGTCACTGACTAGTTCTTGAACTGTCAACATGACTGTCATCCGGTTGAGCTGCTTGGGGATTGGTCAAAATGTGGTGTATGAGCGCGGGGTCGGTTTCGCTTGATAACTGATGGCGTATTTCCGGGTCGGACATGAGCCTGGCAATTTCGGCTAGTAGGTCTAGGTGAGTTTGCGTGGCGGTTTCTGGCACCAGTAGAAAAAACAGCAGGCTGGCGGTGCGGCCATCACTGGGGTCAAATCGAACGGGCTCAGCAAGACGCATAAAGACGGCACAGGGCTCTTTGAGATCTTTGATGCGGCCATGCGGCACGGCAACGCCGTGACCTAGTGCGGTTGAGCCTAGACGTTCACGGGCAATGAGGCTGTGGAAAACAGTAGTACGGGCGATGCCGTGCTGATTTTCAAAAATTAGCCCAGCCTGCTCAAAAGCCCGCTTTTTGCTAGTGGCTTCTTGATCCAGTACGATATTTGCAAGAGGTAGAATGCGCGACAGGAGATTCATGACTGCTATTATAGGGGGGTTGCAGGGGTCCTGAACACATGACGAATGGCAGTAGTGTGCCATAAAACACAAAGCCCCGTCCTTATTGGTAGCGGGGCTTAGTTTATTACAGAAAAAAAACAGTACGTCCGTTAGGTAGCAGGGATCTCTACACGCTTCAGAGGCTCATGCACATGGTTCTGTGTTTTCTGTTTGTACTTAATGACCTGACGATCAATTTTATCTGCTAGCAGATCAATCGCAGCATACAGGTTTTCGTCTTCGGCAGCACAATGTATGTCTTTGCCTGGTACGCGTACCGTGATTTCTGCGTTGTGTCGTAGGCGGTCGATGGAAAGCATCACCTGGGAATCGACAACGTTATCAAAATGCTTATTGATACGGCCAATTTTTGTTTTTACATAATCGCGAATGGCGGGGGTGACTTCGAGGTTGCGACCACTGATATTAAGGTTCATATGGGCTCTCCAGTTGAAGATGTAACAATGACGTTTTAAGGCGTCGGTGTGAATACTGAACAGGCTCCTTGTGTAGTCTTGTTAAGTTCAGTATACCCATATGTCAGAAAAATGACATGACTTTAATCAAAGAATTGGTCGCTAGTGCTTTCCCTTAGTGAGTGTATTTGGCTACTGTTTACATACGGAAGTCGCGGCCTAAATATACTTGGCGCACGGCTTCGTTATGAATGATTTCGGAGGGGTGTCCGCTGGTAAGTACCTTGCCTTCGCTAATGATGTAAGCGCGATCACAAATACCCAGGGTTTCGCGCACGTTATGATCGGTAATCAGTACGCCAATATTGCGATTTTTTAAAAACTGCACAATGCGTTGAATTTCAATGACGGCAATCGGGTCTACACCGGCAAAAGGTTCGTCTAGCAAGATAAAGCGCGGATTAGTGGCTAGGGCACGCGCAATTTCTACTCGTCGCCGTTCGCCGCCTGATAGCGAGATGGCATTGTTGCGTCGGATATGGCCGATTTGCAGTTCTTCGATGAGCTGCTCAAGTTGTTCGTGGATAGCCGGCGCTTTGAGTTTATGTCCGCGATCATCCAGTTGTAGCTCAAGGACTGCGCGTATGTTCTGCTCTACGGTAAGGCGCCTGAATACTGAGGCGTCTTGGGGCAGGTACGATAGCCCCAGGTGTGCCCGTTTATGCATGGGCAGGGCAGTGATGGGGGTGCCGTCGATACTAATACGCCCGGCATCGGCATGCACAATGCCTACAATCATGTAAAAACTGGTGGTTTTACCTGCGCCATTGGGCCCAAGCAGGCCAACGACTTCACCGCTGTCTACGGACAGTGAAACATCTTGCACAACGGTGCGCTTGCCATATGTTTTACGTAAACCTTGAGCAATCAGGCTGCCTGATTGGGTGGCCTGAGCGCGTACAGCGTGATGGGTAAGGGAGGTCTGTTGCATGGTAAGCGATGAGCTAGTTTTTGGATTTGCGTTGGCATGTGGCGATAGCAGCATCGGCCTTGCTGCGAGGGCGTGACACTGAGCGCACGCGGCCATCACGGATAGGTGATTGGGCGCCACCAAAGGCTTGATAGGTGCTGGTTTTTTGGTGGTAAATAATGCGTTCGCCTTGCATGGTATCCAGTAGCTCGCCGCAAATATAGCGATTCACAATCGCTTGTCCGATGAGTTCTATGGCATCGTCTTGGCCGCTGTACTTTGCCTGAAGACCTTCTGCGGTAACTAGTTCGTAATTGCTGGGGTCTTCTTGGCGTATGCGTACGCGCGGATTTTGCTTCATGGTGGCCAATCCGTGCTGATTACCTGCTTCATCTTGGGTAACGGTGAGCTCGTCAGACAAGAGGGTTAAATTGCCTCGTGTCAGGATGACATTGCCAGTGAACGTGCTTTTTTTGGTTACGTCGTCGTAATTTAAACTGTCAGACAAAATAGAGGTGTCGGGCTCAGGTTCGCTTTGTGCGTGCGCGGGTAGCGACAAACTGCTTACCCCCAGCGCCAATAAGGTAGCGGATAAAAGTGGCAGTAGGCGTTTCATGGTTGTTGTTCCTTGTTTTCTTGGCGTTGCCTGGATTGCTGAGTTTGTTCGCCTGAGATAGTAACGTCTGTGGCTGCATGCACTTGTAGCTGTCGGTTACGGTTATCGTAGCGCATACCCTTGCCACGCATCGTGGATTTACCGTTGATGACTAAAGCGGGTTCGTTGGTGTAAATCAGATCGGCTTCTGGCTCTATGATAAGCACTTCGCTTTTGACATCTAGCATTTCGTCGTTGTCCGAAGGTAGCCGGACCGCATGTGCGTTACCCAACATAGTAATCGTTTCGGCCCCTTCACTGACGATAGCTGTGTTTGACGTGGCGATGGTCATGGGGTTGCCAACACGATTGGCGATGGCAACAGGGTCGATGATTTCGTAAGTGTCATCGTCGGGGTAATGATAAAACTTTAAGCCTTCTAAGCGGTTAGCGGCGTAGCCCGCAGGGTCGGTGCTGACTATAGTAAAGACATCGCCCCAGGCGTCGGGTTCGTGTGTCACACGTCGTGGGGGGTCCATATTTACTGAGCTTTGCGTATGGTCGACAGCCCATTTAGTGGCAAGCACTAAAAGAGCCAGCAGCAATATCGCAATGATAGAAGGTAGTCTTTCACGCATAAGGGACTTTATTGTGCAGCGGCGGGAGATTTTAAACTAAGGCCATTAATATAGTGGCCCAGACGTCCGCGTGCGGCTAAGATAAGATCACAGCATTCGCGCGCGGCGCCTTGCCCACCTGGCAGGCATGACACCCAATGAGCCCGTTGGCTGACGTAGCTGGGGGCATTGGGCACACTGGCTGCAAAGCCAACTCGTTGCATGGTGGGTAAGTCAATTAAGTCATCGCCCATATAGCCTATTTCGCTCAGGGTAATGTGCTGCTGCTGTGCAATTTCTTGAATGAGCGCGAGCTTGTCACGCACGCCTTGGTGCACAATGGATATCCCTAGCTCAGCACTTCGTCGGCTAACGATGGCGCTTTCACGGCCTGTCACGATAGCCACTTTTATGCCGCTTTCGTTCAGTAAACGCAAGCCATGGCCATCTAGGGCGTGAAAGCCCTTAAATATTTCGCCGTTTTCACCGTACCAAAGCTTGCCGTCAGTAAGCACCCCGTCTACGTCAAATACCATTAAGCGCAGACGTTGTAAGCTTTGCTGCACGGCCTGGGCAACCTTGGCTAAGATTAAGGCTTCCGCAGGATGGGTGAGAGAAGAGGGGGTGTTCATCATGGTCAGATTACCTTCGCAGCTAAAAGATCATGCATATGCAGAGCCCCTAATAATAGCCCGTTTGCGTCCCTTACCAGCATTTGATGTATGCGGTGCTCATCCATAACACGTGCTGCATTCACGGCTAAGGCATCAGGGCTAATGCTACGAGGGTCAGGTGTCATGCCGGTTTTGACAGGTAAATGACGAATATCACCGACTTGAGCAATTAAGCGTCGTAAGTCGCCATCGGTAAAAATCCCTGTGGCTTGTCCCTGAGCATTATTGATGATGATCATGCCCATGCCTTTGGCGGACATAATAGATAGTGCGTCGGGAATCAATGTGTCTTCTTGTACGATGGGTAGGGCGTCACCTGTACGCATAATGTCGCGTACATACGTAAGTAGGCGCCGGCCTAAGGCTCCGCCCGGATGTGAGCGGGCAAAATCTTCGCGGCTAAAACCACGTGCTTCGAGGCAGGCCACGGCGAGTGCGTCGCCTAGCACTAAACAGGCAGTAGTGCTGGCAGTAGGCGCAAGGTTTAGCGGGCAAGCCTCTTGTTCTACGTGAACATTTAGGTGCAGGTCTGCATTGCGTGCTAGTTCGGAATTGCTATCGCCTGTAAAGGCAATTAAACGCGCGCCAAGACGTTTAATGGTATGCAAAGAGGTGACGAGCTCTTGGGCGGTGCCCGAGTAGGAAATGGCAATAACGATGTCTTGGCCCGTAATCATCCCTAGGTCGCCATGTATAGCTTCGGCGGCATGCATAAAAAAAGCAGGCGAGCCGGTAGAGGCTAAGGTTGCGGCTATTTTTCGCCCTACGTGGCCTGATTTACCGATTCCCGTGACCACGACGCGGCCGGTGCAATGCAAAATCCACTCGCAGGCCAAACTAAAGTTGTGGTCCAGACGTAAGCTCAACGCTTGTAAAGCCTCGGTTTCTATACTGAAAGTGCGCTGAGCCGAGGCTAGCGCCTGCTCGTGCGTAAAGTGTGCCTGTGCGTTCATGCTTGGATTGTAAAACGGAAGTGATGGACGGTAATAAATGTCGCGCTTTAGCATTTTAATCCAGACACTGTTGAGCACGATGATTTTGGGAGTATGATAGTGTTTTCTCTGATTTCAGTAATTACTGAAAATTCAATACATCATGAATCTTGAGCCTCAAGTAGAGCGGTTTGTCCTTCATTTTGGTGAAATGGGGGGGCGGTGGGGGGTGAATCGCACCGTAGGGCAAATTTACGCTTTGTTGTTTTTATCGCAAGAGCCCCTGCATGCTGACGCAATCGCCGAAACCTTAGGTATCTCACGCTCTAACGTTAGCATGAGCTTACGTGAGCTACAGTCTTGGCGACTCTTACAACAGTCTAGTCGTATCGGCGATAGGCGTGACTATTATTCGGCGCCGCAGGATGTCTGGTTAATTTTTCGCACCTTAGTAGAAGAAAAGCGTAAGCGTGAAATTGATCCCACATTAAGTCTGCTCCGCAGTACGCTAATGGAAGCCCCTCAGGATGAAAATGAAGCCTATGGGCAAAAACGTATCGCCGAGATGCTCGAGCTTATTGAGCTTTCTTGTTCGTGGTTTGACGAGGTACACGATTTGCCACCCGAAACATTGCAAAATTTGATGCGTCTGGGTAGCAAAGTGCAGAAGGTGTTAGGGTTCGCTGGAAAATTTCGTAAGTCAGATTTGATTAGGGGTGATCATGATAGATCTTGACGTAGTTACGTTATCGCGCTTGCAGTTTGCATCGACCGCGATGTTTCACTTTTTATTTGTACCACTTACTTTAGGTTTGTCGTTTTTGCTGGCCATCATGGAAAGCGTGTATGTCATGACGGGCAAAGACATATGGCGCCGCATGACTAAGTTCTGGGGCGTGCTGTTTGGTATTAACTTTGCGTTGGGGGTGGCAACGGGTATTGTGATGGAGTTCCAGTTCGGTATGAACTGGGCCTATTACAGTCATTATGTGGGTGATATTTTTGGTGCTCCCTTAGCGATTGAGGGCCTAATGGCTTTCTTTCTCGAGGCCACTTTTGTCGGCATATTCTTTTTTGGCTGGGACCGTTTGTCTAAGGTAGCCCACCTCTGTGTGACCTGGTTAGTAGCTATAGGTACTAACTTATCCGCTTTATGGATTTTGATTGCGAATGGTTGGATGCAAAACCCAGTGGGAGCTGTGTTTAATCCAGAAACCATGCGGATGGAAATGACCGATTTCGCGCAAGTTATTTTCAATCCTGTTGCGCAGGCCAAGTTCGTTCATACCGTCAGCGCAGGCTATGTGTTGGCCGCTATTTTTATCATGGGTATCAGCGCCTGGTATTTATTGCGTAACCGCCATATAGACTTAGCCAAGCGCTCCATGACGATTGCCGCTAGTTTTGGTTTGGCTTCGGCTTTATCGGTTGCGGTGTTGGGTGATGAAAGCGGTTACTTAACAACCGAACATCAAAAAATGAAGTTGGCTGCTATGGAGTCCATGTGGGAGACCGAGCCGGCACCTGCTAATTTTAATTTATTTGCCATTCCCGACCAAGAAGCCCGGAAAAACAGTTTCGCGATTGAAATCCCTTGGTTGATGGGCTTAATCGGTACGCGCTCTGTCGATACTCCCCTTGAGGGCATCAACGAGTTGGTAGCGAATGCAGATAAAAAAATACGCAGTGGCTTAGTGGCGTATGAGGCGTTACAAACTGTCCGTGCTGATCCCGCGGACACGGCAGCGCGCGCCGTGTTCGATGAGCATTGGCAAGACTTGGGTTATGCCTTGCTGCTAAAGCGTTATGACACTGACATTCGTCAGGCAAGCGATGCACAAATTGCTCAAGCCGCTTGGGATACCGTGCCTCAAGTCGCTCCTTTGTTCTGGGCTTTCAGGCTGATGGTCGGCTTGGGAGTGTATTTTATTCTGTTCTTTGCCGTATCCTTTTATTTAGCCTCGCGTGATCGCTTAGATCATCATCCACGCTTTTTAAAGTTGGCTTTATTTAGTATTCCCTTGCCATGGGTAGCGATTGAGGCAGGTTGGTTTGTGGCTGAATTCGGACGTCAACCGTGGAGTATTGAAGGGGTATTGCCTACCTTTTATGCTGTCTCGGGTTTATCTGTGGTCGATCTAGCGATTAGTTTAGCGATCTTCGTCTCGCTGTATACGACCTTGGCAGTTATAGGTGTAAAGGTAATGTTGCATGCCATACGTAAGGGGCCAGACGAGCCTAAAGGTGCACCGACACTACCCGCCTTGGATTTGGCTTCTCGTCACGCGCCGTTGTTGCGTCACTAAAAGGGAGAATCAGCGATGAGTTCTTTAATTTTGCTCGATTACGATACCTTGCGCATTGTTTGGTGGGTGCTGCTTGGTGTATTGTTGGCAGCTTTTGCCATTATGGATGGGGCCGATTTAGGCGTAGCGGCAATCCTGCCCTTGGTGGCCAAAACAGATGACGAGCGGCGTGTGCTCTATAACGTCATTGGCCCCGTCTGGGAAGGTAATCAGGTTTGGCTTATTACCGCGGGTGGCGTGGTGTTCGCTGCATGGCCCTTGCTGTATGCCATGGCGTTTTCCGGTTTTTATTTAGCCATGATGCTTTTGTTGGTGGCCCTAATTGTGCGGCCCGTGGCAATTAAGTATCGCGGTAAGTTAAGCTCCCGACGCTGGCGTCGTAACTGGGATGCCATCTGGTGTGTAGCGGGTATTGTTTCGGCATTGGTGTTTGGTGTGGCCATTGGTAACACTATTTTGGGCGTGCCTTTTACCTTTGAAGCGACTACCTTACGCCCCATGTACGAGGGTGGGTTTTTGGGTTTGTTCCGTCCGTTTGCGTTGCTAGCCGGTTTACTCAGCGTGACCATGATTGCCTTTCAGGGGGCGGCGGTATTGGCCTGGAAAGCGACTGACAACATTGCGCGTCGTGCTAAGTCGTGGGCAATGGTGTTTGCCTTAATCTCTGTCGTGCTGTTTGCGGCGGGTGGGTTTTGGGTCACTGCCTTAGATGGTTTTCATATGGCATGGCCAGAGGTGGCAGGGCGCTTATCGAATCCCTTAAACAAAACGGTTACCACGGTTCAAGGTGGTTGGCTGCATAACTACCAGCAGTGGCCTGCGTTGTGGGCTGCCCCAGCGGTAGGTTTTGTAGGTTTTATTGGGGGGGCTTTACTAGCAGGCCGCGGCCGGGGCCTTTTAGGGCTACTGTTTTCTTCACTTGCCTTGGCAGGGGTGATCTTCACCTTTGGCTTTGCTGTGTTTCCGTTCTTGTTGCCGTCGTCGTTAACCCCCAGTGCGAGCCTAAGTTTATTTGATGCCTCAGCCAGTCATCTGACTTTATGGATAATGCTGCTGGTAACAGTGGTATTCTTGCCCTTGATTATTTTGTATACCTCTTGGGTATATAGTGTCATGCGCGGTAAGGTAACGACTAAAAGCGTTTCTGAAGCGTCTCATTCTTATTAAGGAGGCTAGCCATGTGGTATTTCTCTTGGGTATTAGGTTTGGGTTTGGCGTGCGCCTTTTCAATCCTGAATGCAATGTGGTTTGAGTTGCGTGCAGCCTCCTTAAAAGAGCAGCAAGCTGCCGCTGGACAGTAAATTAACGGGCAGTGAAAAACTCACTTAATCATGTAGCGGCCGCCGATTGGATGCGGTCGCGTTCGCGCTGGGCCCGTAGCAAATTGCTGTGGGCCTGGTTGGCGCCAGTGCTGGCTGCAGGGGTGTTTGTTTGGCAGGCTTGGCTTTTAGCGACGGTGGTGCAGTCAATTGTCGTCGACCAACTCCCTTGGCGAACGCAGCTTCCCGCTTTGGCGGGTATTGCCTTGTTTTTAGTCTTGCGCGCGTTACTGTTAATTAGCGCAGAGTGGGCGGGTAATCGTTTAGCCGAACATATCAAGCTGGATTTACGTCGTAGCTTGTGGCGACGCCTCTTGGGCTTGGACTTACTCACATTAAGGCAAAAGCTCAGTGGTGAGTTATCGGCATCGGTGGTGCAGCAGGTTGAAGCTCTAGAGGGCTTTTTTGCTCGTTATTTGCCCGCCATGTATGTGGCCGTGCTGATTCCTTTGTTGTTGCTGGCCTTTGTCATGCCTGTCGACTGGATCGTGGGCCTATTGTTGTTGTTTAGTGCCCCCATGATACCCGTTTTCATGGCCCTTATTGGTTGGCGAGCGCAAGTGGCAAGCGAGCAAAACCAAAAAATGGGTTTGCGGTTATCTGGCTTTTTTGCTGATCGCTTGCGGGGTATTTTTACCCTGGCTTTGTTAGGGCGCCGCGAAGATGAATTAGCGCGCGTGCATCAAGCCAGTAACGATCTAAAAACTAGCACGATGCGTGTCTTGCGTATCGCATTTTTGTCATCGGCCGTACTAGAGCTTTTCGCCGCCTTAGGCGTGGCTGGTGCAGCGGTGTACATAGGTTTGGGTTATTTAGGTTATTTAGGCAGTTTTTTTACTGGCCTAAGTTTGCAACAGGGTTTGTTTTGTTTATTGCTCGCGCCCGAGGTGTATCAACCGTTGCGGCAGTTGGCGGTGCATTATCACGATAGGGCCGATGCTAAAGCCGCGCTTGAGCAACTTGAGCGTTTGTGGGGGCCCTTGCCATTAACCGCCCCTCAGGCTCCCCTTGCGCCGCTAGCCGCGCCACCCGCCGATATTGCTGCTGGATTAGGCCTAGATCAGGCATGTTTATTTCTTCCGGGCAGCGAGTATGAGCTACTTAGGGTAGAGCACCTGCGTTTTGAACCAGGCTGCAGTTATGCCCTAATGGGCGAAAGCGGGTCGGGTAAAAGCACTTTGCTTGAGACCTTAGTAGGTTTGCGTCCCCTGCCTCAGGGGCAGCGTCACTATGCAGGGCAAGTCTTGCAGCATGAATTGCTAAGTGTCTCCCAGGGGGTGGTGTTACAGACTCAACGTCCTTTTATGGCTGCCGGTACTGTGGCTGATACCTTACGTGTTGCCAACCCACTGGCCACCGAGGCTGAGCTATGGCAAGCCCTAGAGCACAGTCAAGCCGCTCAGTTTGTGCGGGCTTTACCGCAGGGCTTACAGACGGTGTTAGGGCGTGGAGCCTTTGGGCTGTCTGGTGGGCAAATCCAGCGTTTAGCGCTGGCTAGGGTTTTTTTGAGTCAAGCTAGCTTTATTCTGCTGGATGAACCAACGGCGCATGTGGATGCGCAAACACGCGATTTAATTATGCAGGCCTTATTAACGTGGGGAGCGCAGCGCTGTCTTGTGATTGCTACCCATGATCAGCAGGTGGCGCAACAATGCCAGCAAATTTGGCAGATTGAACAGCAGCAATTACAACGGGTGGTTGGACTATGAGTGCGTGGTGGCGGTTGATGTGGCCTGCTTTACGCTTGCGTCGTGCTTGGTGTGTGGCTGCTTTGTTGCTGGCTTTAAGTACTCTGTTGGCCGGGGTGGGGCTTTTGGCGGTAGCTGGTTGGTTTTTAACCGCAACCTTTTTGGCCGCCGGGCAAATTATGTTTAATTTGTTTGTGCCCTCTGCGCTGATTCGCGGGCTATCGCTGGGACGCATTGTGTCGCGTTATGGCGAGCGTATTGTTGGGCATATTGTGACGCTAGATTTGCAAACTGACGTACGCACCTCAGTGTTCGCGCGTTTGTGCCAGTTTAGTCAAGCCAGGTTGGCCCGTTATCGCGAAGGTGAGTTAAGCCAGCGGCTGGTTTCTGATGTAGCCATGCTGGACACGGTTTTTTTACTGATCTTAAGCCCTTTGTTTAGCGCACTAGGCGCTGGTTTATTGTTTAGTGCCTTGCTGGGGCAGTGGTTGCCTCAAGTGGCTTGGGCGGTATTGTTGTGTTTGTTGTTTGCGGCCTGCCTAATTCCTTATGCCTTGGCACGTATGTCGCGGCAATCGGCCCGGCAGTTACACCAAGCCGAAACAGATATGCGTGCCTTAACGCATCATGCGGTAGCCGGCTTTGCGGATATTCAAGTCTGGGACGCCAAGGCAAGTTTGGATCAGGCTTTTGAGGCCGCTAGTCAGCGTATTGCCAAGGCTCGGGCTCGAGTGCAGGGTTTTGGCTTATTAGGGCAGTTTTGTCAGCATGTCATGATGGGGATGGCGTTGGTGCTGTGTGCCGTATGGGGCGCGCAGGCTGTTGCCAGTGGCCAGCTAAGCGGCCCTATATGGGTGGGAGCTTTGCTGGCAATTCTTGGCTTGTTCGAGGTCGTGGCGCCCATGATGCGTGGCGCTGCACGCTTAGGTGGTGTGCAAAACGCCGCGGATCATTTGCTCGAGTTATTGGATGAGCCCACAGACACCAGCGAGGCACAGGCGCAGCCTTTAGCACCAGATCAGGCGCCAGAGCTTAGGCTACAGGGGCTTAGCTTCGCGTACGCTGACCACACTGTGCTACAGGATATTAGTTTGACAGTGGCCCCAGGGGATAAGGTGGTGTTAACCGGCCCCAGCGGCTCGGGTAAATCTACGTTGTTACAGGTATTGATGCGTATCCTGCCCGTATCTCAGGGACAATATTTGATTCAAGGGCAGGCTGCGACGCATTGGCAAACAGCCAGTTGGTTTAATGTGTGCACGTTATTGGCACAAGACTCCCCTTTGTTTCTTGGTACTGTGCGCGACAATTTATTAATGGCCAACCCAACGGTGGATGACGCACGTTTGTGGCAGGTGCTGGAACAGGTGCAATTAGCAGAAAAAATTCGTGATTTGCCACAGGGGCTCGAGGCGTGGCTAGGCGAAGGAGGGAATCAACTTTCTGTGGGGCAGGCAAGACGCTTATGTTTGGCCCGCACTATTTTGACTGATGCTCACATCTGGTTTTTAGACGAGCCATGCGCCGGCCTAGATGTGTTAACGGCCCAAGCTTTATTAAATGACATTATGTTGGCGGCGAAAGATCGCACGGTTATTCTAGTAACGCATGGGCTGGTGCCTGAACATTTATTTCAACACCACTGGCAGCTTTACGAGGGACGTTTGCAAGGTTAAGTCTGTCTATTGCTTAGCAAGCAAGCTAGGCGTAGTCTATGCGCAACGCTTGTAAAGTTTATGGGAGATTCCCTATTTACAGGGATACGATTGTGTACACTTGCTGGCGTGTCTGTGTTTTACAGGCTTCTGTTTTTACTTTGAATTTGCCCAAAATACTATGCGTATAGATCCTGCTGCTTATGTCCGTCAAACCATACGTAATGTGCCTGATTGGCCCAAGCCTGGTGTGACTTTCCGTGATATTACGCCAGTGTTGCAGGACCCCCGTTCGTTTCGAGTCTTAATCGATCTATTCGTTTATCGTTACATGGGGCAAAAGTTAGATTTAATCGCCGGGGTAGATGCCCGAGGCTTTATTGTAGGCTCCGTGTTAGCGTACGAATTGAATCTAGGGTTTGTGCCTGTGCGTAAACAAGGCAAGTTGCCTTTTAAAACGGTCGCTGAAGAGTATTCCTTAGAATACGGGAATGCTACCGTGGAAATGCACATGGACTCTGTGCGCCCTGGTCAGCGCGTATTGCTGATTGATGATTTGATCGCTACGGGTGGCACTCTTATGGCTGCGACGCGTTTATTGCAACGCTTAGGTGCCAATGTTATTGAAGCGGCGGCTATTATTGACTTACCCGAGCTGGGTGGCTCTCAAACTATCGAAGCCACAGGCTTGCCGGTTTATACGGTGTGTAGTTTTAACGAGTCCGATCGCTAGGCGTCTGTCTCTATAAAAAACCCAGGTTAATAGCCTGGGTTTTTTGTGTAAGGGGTCAACCTTTATGCTTGTTTTTGATGCGCTTGCAGCAGGCCAGGCAAGGCCAACAGAGCGCATAGTATGGCCATCTCGCGCTGTGCATCACCAATGCTGTCGTAGGGCATCAGAAAGTTAACGGTGCCTAAGCATTGTTGCCTGAACCTTACGGGTACATTAATAACAGAACGTAGCCCCAACTGTTGAATCAGCACATGGTCGTCAAACGCCCAGCGTAGTGCTTCTGGGCCTTCTCCTATATAAACTCTCCCTTGTTGTAGGACATGCGCGCCCCAAGGCACCCCTTTTTTGTTCTTGCTGCCCCCGATGGGATAGGCTTGCGTATTCGAGCTGTATAGTCGCGTGAGTTGCTCTAGTGGGGCCTGGTACAGGTTAATCGTTAATAGCTGGTGCTGTAGTACGGCGTGCGCGCTGTGGTCCAGCAACTGAAATAAGGCCTGCGGGTCTTCCCCCCCGCTTGCCTGGGCAATGGCGCAGGCAGTATCTAGGGGGAAATGTGCACTTGTGATACGACTACTTGTGCTTAGGTTACTCAAGGCGTATACCTAGCTCTTTGATTAATGCATCGTATTTGATGGCATCGCTTTGTAGATCTTGTGCAAACTGCTCGGGTGTACTGTCCAACAGTTGTACGGCCATGGATTCCATTTTTGCAATCACATCAGGTTGTTGCAAGGCTGCATTAATCTCGTGGTTCAGTTTTTTGACGATATCGTCAGGCATACCAGCAGGGCCGAAGAATCCATACCATACGCTTAGCTCATAGCCGCTTACGGTTTCCGCCACAGTGGGTACGTCAGGAAGGCTTGGGGCACGTTGATCTTCGGTGACAGCAAGCAATTTGAGCTTGTTTTCTTTGACAAAAGGTAGGGACTGCGTGCCTGCGGTAAATAGCAATTTAGTTTGATTACCCACCGTGTCCAACACAGCGGGTGCACCACCACGATAGGGAACGTGTAATAGGTTAATGCCGGTTGCTTTTTCAAACATCGCGGCGCTCAGGTGGTTGGTTGAGCCCGGGCCCGCGGACGCATAGGCAATAGCATCTGGGTTGGCTTTCGCGTAATCAATGAACTCTTGTACGGTGTTAACGGGCAGGCTAGGGTTGACGACCATGGTATTGGTCACCAAAGCAACTTTAGCAATCGGGGTGAAATCCTTCACGCCATCAAATGGCATGGTGGGATACATGGCTTGGTTCATGGTGTGGGTGCTCATCGATCCCACTAATAAGGTGTAGCCATTGGGTTTTGCTTTGGCCACTAAATTGGTGCCTATATTGCCCGAGGCACCTGAGCGATTTTCAACAACGAAAGGTTCGCCTAATGACTGGCTTAGTTTTTCGGAAATGACACGGGCTAAAATATCAGTGGATCCCCCTGCGGCCCAAGGCACGATAACCGTCACGGCTTTATCTGGATAGGATGACTGAGCTTGTGCACCGAGCGCCGAGGTCAGTAGAAGGGAACCTGCTAAGCAGGCGGTCAGTAAAGGTTTAAACATGTTGTACTCCTCTTGGTTTTTGCTTATTGGGTGGCTTATCGACCAACGGCATACGATTGCATGCCGCGCGGGTTGGCAGCCGCTTTCAGCAGTCGCCTCCCAGAACTGGTTATTTCTTGGCTACAGGCGCTAATCCGGCCTTCAGACCAAGGTTGACCAATATGTAGGTCATGGCCTCGTTGCCTTAGCTCTTCCTGGGTGTGAGGCGGCAGGCGAGATTCAATAACAAGCCGGTTGTAGCGTACGTCTCGTGGCCAAAAGGAAGCAGGAAAGTGCTCACTATGCCAAGCGGGGGCGTCAATGGCTTGTTGTAAGTTCATACCAGCATGGCAATGCCTCAGTAAAAAGGCGAGGGTCCATTGATCTTGTTGATCACCACCGGGGGTGCCGAACGCAAGGTAAGGCTGACCATCGCGTAACGCCATGCTGGGCGATAAGGTGGTGCTGGGGCGTTTACCAGGCATCAAATAACCCGGGGAGGCAGGATCCAGCCAGGTCATTTGCAGCCTGGTATTTAAAGAAAAGCCCAGCTCAGCGATCGTGGGGCTGGATGAGAGCCAGCCCCCTGACGGTGTGGCTGAAACCATATTGCCTTCTTTATCAATAATGGCTAAATGGCAGGTGTCGCCCACAAACACTTCTTCATCACGCCAGGTGTCCAAAGGAGGTAGGGTAGCGAAGGTAGGTTCACCACTGCCATACTGCAGTTGGGCTTGCGCCAAGGTGCGTTGTGCGATCTGCAGGTCAGGCATATACGCTGTTTGGCCGCCAGGGTTGCCTGGACGTAGCTCAAGGCTTGCTTGTAGGCCAATGCTGGCTGCGCGTTGGCGGTTGTAATCATCCGACAACAACTGGGCAAGCGGCACGTTAACAAAATTTGGATCACCATACCAGGCTAAGCGGTCAGCCATGGCAAGCTTACTCGCCTCGGTAAGGTAATGGACAAACTCGGGTGAACTGGGATCTAAATGGCTGATTGGGCAGTGTTTGAGTAGCGCCAATTGCTGGAGGAAAACCGGGCCTTGTGACCACGCCCCACATTTGGCAACAGTGTGATGGCCGTAATCATAATAAATCGGGTCTTCATAGCTGCTTTGCCATTGAGCCATGTCGTCATACCGTAATAGGCCGCGATTTTTTTCTCCTGTGCAGTCCCATAAGTATTCGTTTTGGTAAAACTGATCTATCCTCTTGGCTACAAAGCCTTGATACCACAAGCGTAGTGCCGCATCGATGCGGGCCTTGCGGTCGGTGCCTGCGCTGGTGGCTTCTTGGGCAATACGTTGATACGTGTTTGCGAGGGCGGGGTTTCTAAATAGAGAGCCTGGCCGCGGGACGCGTTGATTGGGCAACCAAACGTGGGCAGACTCCGACCATTGCTGTTGGAATAAATCCCGTACCGCGAGTATGGCTTGTGTAGTGCGGGGCAAAATGGGGAAGCCATCACGGGCGTATTCAATCGCGGGACGTAAAATATCGTCTATTTCCCATGTGCCATAGTCGCGCAGCATCGTTAGCCAGGCACCGAAGGCACCCGGTACGGTAGCAGGTAACATGCCCACGCCAGGAACTAGCTCTAGCCCTAACTGCTGGAAATAGCTGGCGCTCGCTTGTGCTGGAGCGTATCCCTGGCCACATACTACGCGCATTCTTTGTTCTGCTTGGCTCCATAGCATAATCGGTACTTCCCCACCGGGGCCATTTAGGTGCGGCTCGACGACCTGCAAGACAAAACCAGCGGCGGCCGCGGCGTCGTAAGCATTTCCCCCACGCTCTAAAACACTCATCCCCACTTGTGAGGCAAGCCAGTGGGTGCTCGACACGACACCAAATGTGCCAATGATTTCCGGACGTGTAGTGAATGAATTGCTCATGTGTAAGCTCCGTGCGTGCCTAGGGTAGGTTTTAGTATAGGAAGTTTAGATAACTGCAAATTCGTAATAATTGATATATTCATAACCTTATGGTTATGAATGCTTGGGGTAGAAATGAGCCATTCCGTTTTACTGAGTCGTTTAAAACTACGTCATTTATCCTTGTTGCAAGGTATTAAGCGCTGGGGGACGTTAACTCGTGTGGCAATAGAAATGGGTATTAGCCAGCCCGCGGTGACTAAGGCCTTATCTGAGGCCGAGGATATTTGCGGCGGGATGCTTTTTGTCCGAACGGGCCGAGGCTTAGTGGCTACGCGTCTTGGTGAGCTGGCAATTGCTAAAGCGGAACTTATTTTGCAAGAGCTCGAGGTTTGGGGTGCGCAAATACAGGCCGTGCAACACGGCTACGCGGACAGGCTGCGCATTGGCGCTATGCCTTATGTGTCCGTTGAGTTATTAACTCAAGCGGTTCAGTTGTTGTACTCACGGCATGGGATTGCCAGCAGTATTACGCAATTGACGTCTAATTTTTTAGTACAGGCCCTGACTAAACGTGAGCTTGATTGTGTCATTGGCCGAGCGACGGCCTTAACGGGCTTAGAGGGAGTGAGTTATGAGATTTTATATGAGCAGCAGGTTGCCTTAATTGCCCACCAACAGGTGGTGCGACGCTTGCAACATCGACAAATAAGCTTGGCTGATTTTGTAGATATGCAATGGATATTGCCATCAGAACAAACACCTGTAGGGCGCAAAATCGCTGAAATGTTTCATAAGGCCAACCTGACCTTACCTGTGCCGGTGGTGGAGACTTATGACCCTGGCATTATTTTGCGCATGCTACGCCATAACGAGCGCTTGCTGGCGATTGTGCCACTAGATTTGGCGCATGACTTAGAGCGCCGCGGCGGTGCAGGCATCGTGCCTTTAGCGTTTGATTGGAACTTGCCCGCCATTAGTTTAATACGTCGCACTGATAGCAAATTGCCCTCTTCCGAAGAGTTATTTGCCCAGATTTTACGAGAGCTTAGCGCTGCGCAGATCTGGTCAGTGTGATGCAGGTAGGGTGCTGCACGACTGCTACAGCATCTAGCATCTAGCATCTGCGAGGTAGCCCAAGGGTACCGGCAACAAACGGGACGTATCTACGGTTGGGACACTATTTGTTCAAACTTAAATATTATAGTAGGCAAGATAAGGGAAAACCCCGCGCAACGGCTATTGACCTGAGTCGGCGAATGCTTGAAGATTCTCTAATCAGAGAATTCTCAATACAGAGAATTCTCGTTTACGGGAAATTAGAGGTAAGCAGAGGAAATGGCAGGTCAGGATATATACGATTTCGTCGTTGTCGGCGCTGGTATGGCAGGGGTTTCTTTAGCTTACCGAATTGGGGGTATGGCGCGCACGTTAGTGCTAGAGGCCGAGACTCAACCAGGATACCACTCGTCCGGGCGTTCGGCAGCCATGTTCATGGAGACCTATGGCACCCCGACTACCCGTGCCTTAACTCGCGCCAGCCGTCGCTTTTTTACTCAACCGCCGGAGCAGTTTAGTGAACATCCTTTATTAACGGATCGCGGGGTGTTGTACCTAGTACGAGAGGGGCAGGAAAAACTCAAAGAAAATTTTCTGCTGGACGCGCGTGATTCGGGCAATCGCATCCGAGAGATTAGCGCGGAGGAGGTGCTGCGCCGTGTCCCTTGCGTTCAAGCCGAGGGTTTATTAGGTGCGGTCGAAGAGCTGGACGCTAAAGACGTGGATGTGCATGCTTTGTTGCAAGGTTTTTTACGCGGCGCCCGCCAGCAAGGTGTGGAGTTCTTATTTAGTACCAAAATTACGCATAGCCTTCGTGAGAATGACCTATGGGTGTTGCAACTTAGTAACGGCACGGAGGTACAAGCACGTACCGTGGTTAATGCCGCCGGCGCTTGGGCTCAGGAGGTGGGGGCGCAGTTTGGGGCGTTAGAGGTAGGCTTGCAGCCAAAGCGCCGCAGTGCTTTTACCTTTAAGGCGCTGTGCAATGGCAATTCCGAACCTATACCCGCAGCAGAGTTTGAAGCCTGGCCTGCGGTGGTAGGTATTGATGAGTCTTATTATTTTAAACCTGATGCAGGGCAATTGATGGGTTCGCCCGCCAATGCCGACCCCGTGGATGCGCATGATGTGGTGCCTGAAGAGTTAGATATTGCTATTGGAATAGATAGAATTACTAGCGCCACCACCTTAGATATTCGTCGGCCTACTCATACATGGGCAGGCTTGCGCTCGTTCGTAGCAGATGGTGATTTTGTGATCGGGTGGGACCCTCAGCTAAGCGGTTTTTTCTGGTTAGCAGGTCAGGGGGGGTATGGCATACAAACAGCGCCTGGGGCCTCACTCTTGGCCGCTAATATTCTCTTAGAGCAAGAGCTGGACCCGGTCTTAGTGCAAGAGCAGGTGGAACCCGATGCGTTGACACCGAAACGATTTCAGACTCAGTCGGCCCTATAAATTAAGGATGGAAACCATGACTATTGAACGTTACCCCTCCCCATTGGGATTGCCTTTTTCTCGCATGGTAAGGGCCCAAGGCTTTGTGTTTTTTTCTGGGCAAATACCCATGGATGAACAAGGTCAGGTTGTACGGGGGGATATACGCACCCAGACGCATGCTGTAATGGGCCGATTGCAAGACAGCTTACGTGAAGTGGGCTTAGGGTTTGGGGATGTGATTAAGGCCACCGTGTGGTTAAGCGACTTGGCTATGTTTGCGGATTTTAACGACGTATATGCCAGCTATTTCAAAGATGGCTTACCCGTCAGGTCTACCGTGCAAGCTCAATTAGCCATGGGCGTAGATTTGGAAATTGAAATTCAGGCCATTGAGCGCTAGGAGAATCAGATGCGATTATTTGCTGCTGGTTTATCCACAGAAACCAACACGTTTTCACCTATTCCTACTGGCATCAATGCCTTCAAAGAGCGGGGCTACTATCCTGCAGGCACGCATCCAGACAGAATGTTGCAGTACTCAGGCCCACTATGGGCGGCACGCCAGCGCGCGCAAGAGCATGGCTGGACGCTGCACGAAGGGGCGGTAGCAGGGGCGGTGCCCGCCGGCTTGACCACCCGTTTAGCGTATGAGGCCTTGCGTGACGAAATCCTTTCTGACTTGGAACGTGCAGGACCCGTAGATGTGGTGCTGTTGGGCTTGCACGGGGCAATGGTGGCCGAAGGCTATCCCGATTGCGAGGGCGACTTAATTAGCCGTGTCCGTGCCATGGTGGGGCCAAATGTCATTATTGGGGCAGAGCTGGATCCACATTGTCATATGACGGCTGAAATGTATGAGCAGGCCGACTTTTTGGTGTGTTTTAAGGAGTATCCACATACCGATATTCTGGAGCGTGCTTACGAGTTGGTGGATCTGTGCGCAGCGAAGTACCAAGGAAAAATAAAGCCAACCTACGCCTTGTATGACTGCCAGATGATTTCGATCATGCACACTAGCCGTCAGCCTATGCGTAGCTTTGTCGATCATTTGTTTGAACTAGAAAAGCAAGCGGGGATTTTATCGATTTCTGTGGTGCATGGGTTTCCTTGGGGAGATGTGCCTGGAATGGGTAGCAAGCTGCTGGTGTATACCGATAACGATGCCGATGCAGCCGCCCAATTGGCCGAGCGTTTAGGGCAGCAACTTATTGCGTTGCGCGACGACTTGCAGGCAGAGTATTTACCTCTAGAGCAAGCCTTGGCTAACGCCGATCAAGAACAACAGTATCCCGTGGTGTTCGCAGACTCTGCCGATAATGCAGGGGGTGGCGCGGCCAGTGATTCCACGTTCGTTTTGCAGTACCTGTTAGAGCATGGTATTACGGACGCCGCTATAGGCCCGATATGGGACCCCGGTGCGGTGGGTTTGTGTATGAATGCCGGTGAAGGTGCTGTCTTGGATTTACGCATCGGTGGTAAGGTGTCGCCCGCCTCAGGGCAGCCAGTGGATGCGCGATGCACGGTGCTGGCCATACGCGAAGATGCTTATATGACTGGGCTGGCTAATACTCGCGTGTCTCTCGGTGACACAGCAGCGGTGGAGGTCAATGGGATTGTTTTAATTCTGACCAGTAATCGTAATCAGGCCATTAGTGCCGATTTGTTTACGCAATTTGGGGTCGATTTAGGGGCGCGTAAATACATAGTGGTCAAGTCATCACAGCATTTTTATGCGGACTTCTCGACTGTGGCCAAGCGTGTACTGTATTTGAGTACCCCGGGCTCGGTCAGCCCCGATATTACGACGCTACCTTATCAGCATATTGTTTATCCCAAGTGGCCTTTGAGCAATCCGGCCTAGGTTTTAATTTTTCTCAGGATTTTAGAGCATGAGTTCTTTTTCCGTTTTTACGCCCAAACGAGTATTGGCCGCTGTGCTAGGTAGTGTATTTCTGGCCATCGCCGCTCCTTCTGTCAGTGCCAAGAGCACCTTGCGTCTTGCACCCACGGCTGACTTGAAAACGCTAGACCCTTTGTTTAATACGGCCTATATCACTCGTAACCACGGTTATATGGTGTTTGATACCTTGTTTGGGCAAGACAGCAAAGGTATGCCACAGCCGCAAATGGTCGAGAGCTGGACCACTTCAGATGATGGGTTGACATGGCGTTTTACCCTACGCGACCAGTTGCAATTTAATGATGGTACGCCCGTGACTTCTGAGGATAGCATTGCCTCGATTCAGCGCTGGGCTAAAAAAGACACCTTGGGCAAATTGCTTATGCAATATGGCGCAGCCTTTAAGGCCATCGACGATAAAACGTTTGAGCTCACCCTAGAGCAACCTTTCGGGTTAGTTTTGGAGGCTTTGTCCAAGCCCTCGGGTATGCCTCCTTTTATTTTGCCTAAGCGTCTGGCCGAGACCGACCCTAACGAACCAATTACCGAAATGGTAGGTTCCGGTCCCTTCCTTTTTATGCAAGAGGAATGGGTGCCAGGCAATAAGGTGGTGTACGAGAAAAACCCGAATTACGTTCCTCGTAGCGAGCCTGCAGACGGGCTAGCGGGTGGCAAACATGTCAGCCTGGATCGCGTGGAGTGGATTTACATTCCGGATGCTAATACGGCTGTCGCTGCTTTGCAAAACGGCGAAGTGGACATGATTGAAAGCGTAACGCCTGATTTTCTACCTGTATTGGAAGGGAATAGTGAGGTAAAGCTGACTCCAACGGTGGCCTCGCAGGGCATGATTGTGCCTAACTTTGCGAACCCGCCCTTTAACAACCCACTAGCGCGCCAAGCTCTATATCACTTGGTCAATCAAGAGGAAATGTTGGCTGCGGTGGGCTATAGCGGTGATTACGCCACTCAGTATTGTCCTTCTATGTATACCTGCAGCTCGCCATTGAGCACGGATGCCGGTGCAGCTCCTTTTGCAAAAGTTAATATCGACCGTGCGAAAGAGTTGCTGAAAGAAGCAGGCTATCAAGGTGAGAAAGTGGTGATTTTATATCCTACTGATAACGTGAACTCGCCTGCGAACTTGGTGTTGAGCGAAGCCCTAAAGAGTGCCGGGGTGAATGTGGATTTGCAGGCGATGGACTGGGCGACAGTGGCGTCGCGTCGTTTGAAGAAGGACTCCGTGGCGGATGGAGGCTGGAATATTTTCATCACTCATGGTGGTTACTTTGATGCAGGCACGCCTGTGACTAATCCGTGGCTGTCTGCACCATGCGGTAACGGATTGCCAGGCTGGCCATGTGACGAAAAGCTGGATGAGTTGCGCAGTCAGTGGATTGCAGAAGGGGATGCCCAGAAGCGTATTGAACTTGCTGCGGACATTCAGGCGCGTGCCTATGAGTCCGTGCCTTATGTGATGTGGGGTGAGTTCAAACCAGTCATGGCCACGCGTGGCTTGTCCAACACAGACCTGCTGCAGTTTGGTATTCCAGTAATGTGGAATATCAGCAAGTAAGCATTGTGCTTTCGGAAGCGAACGGGGAGTTGATTCCGTGTTTTATTTAGCTCGACGTGTGGCGGCCACCATCCCTGTGATGGTGGTTGTTGCGATTTTTGTTTTTATGCTGGTGCATTTGACGCCTGGCGATCCGGCGGCAGTACTAGCAGGGGAACACGCAACGGTGGAAGACGTACAAAAGATTCGTGCCTCCATGGGTTTAGACAAACCGCTAACGGAGCAATTCTTTAGCTGGGCGGGTGGAATCGTGCAGGGTGATCTAGGTGTCTCAACCTCTACTAAAGTTAAGGTGAGCACACTTATCCATCAACGTATGGGCCCTACGATTTCTATTGCTCTGTTTACCATCGTCTTTGCCGTGCTGTTCGCTATTCCTTTGGGGGTAGTGGCGGCCTGGCATGCCGGAACGTGGGTAGATCGGCTGATTATGTTCGTTTCCGTGTTGGCATTTTCTGTGCCTGTCTTTTTGATCGGGTATGGATTGGTCTACGTGTTTTCGATCAAGTTAGGCATGTTGCCGGTACAAGGTTATCGCCCTTTATCCGAAGGCTTACTCCCCTATGTGCGGCACCTTATTTTGCCCTGTATTTCTTTAGGTCTTGTGTATATGGCCTTACTGACGCGCATGACACGCGCCACGATGCTAGAGGCGCTGTCTGAGGACTACATTCGGACGGCGCGCGCCAAAGGGTTGGGCTCACGCAAGGTGATTTGGCATGCTTTGAAAAATGCGGCTAACCCTATTATTACCACCGTAGGCGTAGGGGTGGCGATGCTCATAGGAGGGGTAGTGGTCACCGAGACTGTTTTTGCCATACCGGGTTTAGGTCGCCTGACTGTCGATGCTGTACTGCGTCATGATTACCCCGTGATCCAAGGCGTTCTCTTGATCGCTTCTGGGGTCTATGTATTGATTAATCTCCTGGTGGACTTGAGCTACAGCTTGTTTGATCCACGGGTAGAAGGCTGATGGAAAGGCAGAGTCATGATGAAGCGTAGTAAGCTCTGGTACCGTTTTCGTCAGCAACCGCTGATGTTTATTGGTTTGGCCGTATTAGTGGTCTTAGCGTTGATGGCCCTTTTAGCGCCGTGGATAGCCACCTATTCGCCCACGAGTATTAATCCTTTGGCACGTATGAAAGCGCCTAGTGCACAGCACTGGTTCGGGACTGACGCTTTAGGCCGTGATGTGTACTCACGTGTTGTGTGGGGCGCGCGGGTCTCGCTGGTAGTGGCCTTGGCAGTATCTGTCGTTAGTTTGTCTGTCGGTACGTTGATCGGCATTTTGGCAGGTTATTTCCGCAAGCTGGATATGGTGCTGATGCGCATCATGGATGGCCTCATGGCGATTCCTAATATTTTGCTGGCGATTGCATTGATGGCCGCTTTTAGAGGCGGTCTGTTAACCGTGATTATCGCTATCGTGATCCCAGAAGTGCCACGTGTTGTGCGGTTGGTGCGCGCCTTGGTGTTGGGTTTGCGTAATCAACCTTATATGGAAGCGGCCTATGCCTTGGGTACTCGCACGCACAAAGTGCTGGTCTTGCATGTGCTGCCTAATTTGTTTGCGCCCTTAATGGTGCAAGCCACTTTTATCGCCGCTTCGGCCATTATCACGGAAGCCGTGTTGAGTTTTTTAGGCGTGGGTATTCCTCCCGAAATGCCTAGTTGGGGCAACATCATGGCTGACGGTAGAAATTTCTTATCCTTAGCATTTCATATTATTTTGTTTCCCGGCCTTTTCTTAGCCATGACGGTGTTGGCAGTGAATATGGTGGGAGATGGTTTACGCGATATGCTGGATCCTAAACTGGCCGGTAAGCTGTAGGTGAGCCATGAGAGAACAAGAAATCTTATCAGTGCGTGACCTGAGTATTCAGTTTCGAGGCTTCGAGCGTACTGTGCAGGCGGTCAGTGGTTTGTCGTTTGCGGTACGTGCAGGCGAAACGCTGGGTATTGTGGGTGAGTCAGGGTGTGGGAAAAGTGTTAGCTCCTTAGCCATTATGGGCTTATTAGCTAAGACAGCACGTATTACTCAAGGGCAAGTCTTATTTGAAGGCCAGGACTTACTTAACATGCCAGAAAAGCGCATGCGGCAAATTCGGGGTAATCAGGTTTCCATGATATTTCAGGAGCCCATGACCTCATTAAACCCCGTCTTTACGATTGGTGTTCAAATTGCCGAGTCTATCCAGTTACACCAAGGTAAAAGCCGGCAGCAAGCTTTGCGTGATGCGCAGGATTTGCTGGAGCTGGTGCAAGTGTCTGATCCGGCAAAACGCTTAACGCAGTACCCGCATGAACTGTCAGGTGGTATGCGTCAACGGGTGATGATTGCGATGGCCTTAGCTTGTAAACCCAGGGTATTGATTGCGGATGAGCCTACGACGGCTTTAGATGTGACCATACAAGCTCAGATTTTGCAGATCCTTAAAGACATACAGGTCGAACTCGGGACGGCAATTGTCTTGATTACCCATGATTTAGGGGTAGTGGCAGAAACGTGTGACCGCGTGTTGGTAATGTATGCCGGCTCAATGGTAGAGGAAGGAGCAGTGGCAGATGTGTTGTACCGCTCTCGTCACCCTTACACGCAAGCACTTATTAGGTCTTTGCCCGGTTTCGTGGATGCGCAAGGGGAAACGGGGCAACGTCTGGCCGAGCTGCCTGGCATCGTCCCGATTAGGTCACCCGATGCACAAGGCTGTGCTTTTGCGTCGCGTTGTGTCGCACGTATCGAGCAATGTGAGCGCGAGGCACCGCGTATGCTGACGGCCGAGACAGGGAGTCGTTACTGGTGTCGCTCTGGCGTTTGAGGGCGGCCAACGTCCGAACGGAAAAGATATGAAAGAACTCAATAGTGATGTGCTCGATGGCTCAGTACAACTGCAGGTGCAGGGGCTCAGTAAGCATTTTGATGTGAAGCATCAAAAGCGTAAAGCCACTTTGCGAGCGGTGAATGAGGTGTCTTTTGAGGTGCGTAAAGGCGAAACCTTTAGCGTGGTGGGTGAGTCAGGCTGTGGTAAGTCGACGCTAGGGCGTTGTATTGCGCGCTTGATAGAACCTAGCGCGGGTAAGGTTTTTTTTGAAGGTGAGGATATAGGTGGTTTGCGCAGTAACGCTTTGAGGCAGTTGCGCAAGCGAGTACAGTTTATTTTTCAGGACCCTTACTCGTCCATGAATCCACGCATGAGGGTCAGAGCCATACTGTCTGAACCCTTGCGTAATTTCGACCATTCCGAAGAGTACATTGAGCAACGCTTGCTAGAGTTGTTGCAATTGGTCAGTTTGCACCCTGACGCCTTGGATAAGTTTCCCCATCAGTTTTCAGGTGGGCAACGGCAACGCCTTGTGATTGCGAGGGCTCTGGCTTTGGAGCCCAGCTTTATTGTTTGTGATGAGCCTGTTTCAGCCTTAGACGTATCCGTACAGGCTCAGGTGATTAATTTGTTAGGTGATTTGCAAAAAAGCTTGGGGCTCACCTATTTGTTTATCTCTCACGACTTAAGTGTGGTCCGACATATCAGCCATCGGGTGGCTGTGATGTACTTAGGGCGCATTGTTGAGCTAGGCACTAGTCAAGAATTGTTTGCTAACCCTCAGCATCCTTATACCCAAGCGCTGATGGCAGCTGTGCCACGCTTTGAGGAAGGCGCGCGGGGAGCGCCGATCGGTGAGCGCTTGAAAGGGGAAATTCCCAGCCCCTTGAATCCGCCGTCGGGGTGTGCTTTCCGTACTCGCTGTCCGCGGGCGCAAACCATTTGTGCCCAAACGGTTCCTCCTGTGGTGCGTTTTAGTGACGACCACAGCGCTGCTTGCCATTTATTATAAATTTTGTGCCCTATGCTGGGCGCAAACCTCGGTTATATTCAGGAGTAGACATGTCAGTAGACACTCGTGCATTTGATTTGATCTTGGCAGGGGGGACGGTATTAGATGGTACGAATGCCGAACCATTTAAGGCTGATGTGGCCATACTCAACGATAAAATTGTGGCAATCGGTGAGTTTGCGTCAAGTGATGCACGTGAGTTTATTGATATTAGTGGCAAGGTGCTTGCGCCTGGTTTTATCGACTCGCATACGCATGACGATAATGCACTGTTGCGTACGCCTGAAATGACACCTAAAGTGTCGCAGGGGGTCACGACCGTTATTACCGGCAATTGTGGCATTAGCCTAGCGCCTTTGAAGCATATCACTCCTCCTTCCCCCTTAGATTTACTCGATGCAGGGGGGAGCTATGTGTATGGCAGCTTTGCTGAGTATTTAGAAGCGGTGCGTGATGCCGAGCCTACCGTTAATTGTGCCTGTATGGTGGGGCATTCCACCTTACGCGCAGCGGTCATGGGTGAGTTAGATAGGCCTGCCAACGAGGATGAAATACAGGCCATGCGAGCCATGGTAAGTGAAGCGCTAGAGGCCGGAGCCATTGGTGTGTCTACGGGCACTTTCTACCCCCCTGCGGCGGCGGCCAGCACGGCCGAGATCATTGAAGTGTGCCAGCCCCTGAGCCAAGCTCAGGGTGTGTATGCCACTCATATGCGTGATGAGGGCGACGAGATTGTTGCAGCGCTAAATGAAACTTTTCATATTGGCCAAGCCTTGCAGGTACCGGTCATTATTTCGCACCATAAACTGATGGGGCAGCAAAATTTTGGACGTTCGGTTGAAACGTTGGCTTTGATTAGCCAAGCTATGCAGACACAGTCCGTATCCCTGGATGCCTATCCCTACGTGGCAGGCTCGACCATGCTAAAAAAAGATCGCGCCTTGTTGTCTGCGCGTACCATTATCACGTGGTGCACACCATTTCCTGAGTACACGGGTAAAGATTTGGATGAGATTGCCCAAGAGCGGGGTAAGTCGCGTTGGGACGTGGTCGACGAACTAATGCCAGCTGGGGCGATTTATTTCATGATGGACGAAGAGGATGTGCAGCGCATTATGGCTTTCCCCGACACCATGATCGGCTCAGATGGTCTACCGCATGATACCCATCCGCATCCTCGTTTGTGGGGTACTTTTCCTCGAGTGCTCGGGCATTACAGCCGCGATCTGGGTTTATTCCCCTTACATACGGCAGTATGGAAAATGACTGGGTTGACCGCGCAGCGATTTGGCCTACAAAACCGCGGTGTGATTGCTGTTGGTGCATTTGCTGATTTAGTGGTGTTTGACCCTGCCACCATCGCCGATGTAGCCACTTTCGAGGCGCCTATGGCCCGCTCGAAGGGAATCCATCAGGTCTATGTGAATGGTGTTCAGGTATGGACTGAGGGGGGCGCAGCCACAGGCGCTCGGCCAGGGCGCGTGCTTGAGCGTCAGGCCACACATTAATGGATATTAGGAGACAAACCAAATGAAAAGAACATTACATTTAGCGGTGGCGCAAACAGGCCCCATACAAGCACACCATAGCCGCAAAGAGGTGGTGGCTCGTTTGTGTGAGTTGTTAAAAGAGGCAGCTTCACGAGGCGCGCGGTGGGTTGTCTTTCCCGAGTTAACGCTGACCACCTTTTTCCCTCGTTGGAGCATGGACGACCCTGCACAGGTACGCTCCTATTTTGAGGCAGAGATGCCCAGCCCGGAGACATTGCCACTTTTTGAGCTGTCGCGCGATTTGCAGGTGGGTTTTTATCTTGGGTATGCCGAGTTGGCCGGAGAGCGCCAGTTCAACAGCAGCATCTTGGTCGATGGTGGAAAAATTATCGGTAAGTATCGTAAGATTCATATTCCCGGGGATGCCCAAGCACAAGAGAACTATCCTGTGCAACACTTAGAGAAAAAGTATTTTGAAGTGGGTGATTTGGGCTTTCCGGTTTTTGATGCGGGTGAGGCGCGCATCGGAATGTGTATTTGTAACGACAGGCGCTGGCCGGAAACGTACCGAGTCATGGGGCTGCAAGCGGTTGATATTGTGATGGTGGGTTATAACACGCCGGTGGCATACGGCCGCTTAGGGGAGCCAGCCCATTTGCCCGCTTTGCAAAATCAATTGCCGCTTAAAGCGTCTGCCTATCAAAACACGTGTTGGATTGCAGCGGCAGCCAAAGCAGGGGTAGAAGAGGGTATACCGATGATAGGTGGTTCGTGTATCGTAGCCCCCACCGGTGAGATTGCGGTACAGGCCTTATCAGAAGATGATGAGGTCATTAACTACGTGTGCGATCTCGATTTGGCGAACGGTTATCGGAATAATATTTTCAACTTTGCTCGTCACAGGCGCCCAGAGCATTACAAGGCGATTGTGGAGCGCACCGGCGCAGACACGACGCCATTGTAATAAAAGAGGGAGTATGACCACTGGTGTGAAAGGTTCTCCACAGCCCGGCATTGTCTCTAAAGATGCAGTGGGCGCGCGTCTGCGCGCCCTGCGCAAGAGCAAGGGATTTACGCTCAAACGCCTCTCAGAGGCTTCTGGTGTGCCTGTTTCAACCTTATCGAAAATTGAGTTGGCTCAAACCGCTCTGAGCTACGATAAGTTTCGGGCAGTGGCACAGGCCTTAGAGGTAGATATCGCCGAGTTGCTGCAAGCCAAGAACCATCAGGCTGAGCAAGCTTTTGGGTCTGGTTTAGTGCTTAAAGCCAGTATTGTCGAGCATGATGAGTACACGTCTGATAATTATCAGCATAAGTTTTTGTTTAGCGAAACGCGCGGCAAGGATATGACGCCTATTGTGGCGACGGTGAACTCACGCGAGGTGAATGACTTTAGCGAGTTTATTAAGCATCCTGGCCAAGAGTTCGCGCTGGTGTTGGCGGGTGCCGTGCGTATATTATTTGAAGACGGCACCTCTATTCATCTGAAGCGCAATGAGGCCGCTTATTTTGATAGCTCAGTTGGGCACGTGTACTTGAGCTCTAGTAAAACTCCGGCACGGGTTTTGGCCGTTTGCAGTGACCGCTAAGCCTGTGGCTTAGTGGCTAATTTGCCGTAAGGTTGCTAAGGCCTGCTCTAATGTTAAGGTGCGTGCGGCGCCAAAGCCTGCTATTTGGCGTACCCGTATGGGTTCTAACAGCACAAAGTGGAAGTCGGTAAATTCCGTCATGAAGGCGGCCTCGGGAAAGCGAGCCAGATAACTGTCGCGCGCGGTTAACCAAGGTGTTGAATCGCGTTCTAGCTGGTATGCCTGGGTTTGCAGTGTCACTCGGGGCAGCTCATGGACCGCTTGAGTCGCTTCGGGGCTTTGACAAATCATCAGAGAGGAACGCGGGTCGCGCTGTAGCGCCCGTGTGTGCGCAGCCAGCTCACTAATATGAATAATCAGACCCGCGCTAGCGCGATCTACGGCATACGGCACCATACTTACTGCTGGCCAGCCCTGCTGGCTCAACGTGCCCAGCGCGGCATGTCGTTCGGTATGTAAGAGTTTCTCTAGGCTACGCAGTAATGCTAAGTCGCCAGACATGATGCTTCCTGATAAGGCTTAGGCGGTGTAATGCTTATCTTCGTTTCGAATGGATTTAGGGGCTTAAGCCCCGCCCCAGCAGCCCATCTGAAACAGATGAGCTGCTTTTTTGGTGCTTCTACAAGCTTATACTAATACGCGTTCAATACCGCCGTTGTTGGCGGACTTGACGTAGTCAGGCATCCAGTTCTCGCCCAGTATGTGCTTGGCCATTTCAACCACGATGTAGTCGGCCTCTAGGCCGGTATCGCCTTGATAACGGGCTAAGCCTTGCAGACAAGACGGACAGGACGTCAATACTTTGACCTCGCCCTGATGCCCACTTTCTTGTACGGTGAGTTGGTTTTTTTGCAACTCTTCGTGTTTACGAAAGCGAATTTGGGTAGAGATGTCGGGGCGACTGACGGCCAAGGTGCCCGACTCGCCACAGCAACGGTCGGTTTTAATCGTGCTATCGCCCACCAAGGACTTCACTGTCTTCATGGGGTCTTGCAGTTTCATGGGCGTGTGGCAAGGGTCGTGATACATGTAACGTACACCTTGCACATCGTCCAATTTCAAGCCTTTTTCCAGTAGGAACTCGTGTATGTCGATGAGCCTGCAACCGGGGAAAATTTTGTCGAATTCGTATCCGGCTAATTGGTCGTAACAGGTTCCACAGCTAACGACTACGGTTTTGATGTCGAGGTAGTTCAGCGTGGTTGCCATACGATGGAACAAGACACGGTTATCAGTGATGATTTTTTCGGCTTTGTCATTCATGCCGTTACCGCGCTGAGGGTAGCCACAACACAAGTAACCAGGAGGCAATACGGTTTGCACCCCTGCATGCCATAACATGGCTTGGGTGGCTAAACCTACTTGTGAGAACAGGCGCTCGGACCCGCAGCCTGGGAAGTAGAAAACGGCTTCGCTGTCTACGGTAGTCGCTTGTGGATTGCGAATAATGGGTACGTAGTTAGCGTCTTCAATGTCCAGCAGTTTACGAGCCGTTTGCTTGGGTAGGCCCCCAGGCATTTTACGGTTAATAAAATGGATGACTTGTTCGCGTATGGGAGCTTTGCCGGTGGTAGCCGGAGGGGCGCTGTTTTGCTTTTTCGCGGGTGCAGCCAAGATGTCGTGAGCTAAACGCTGCGCCTTATAGCCTACCTCTATCATGGCTTTACGGGTGGTTTTAATCACACGCGGGTCTTTAGCATTCAGAAAGAACATTGCCGCGCTGGTGCCCGGATTAAACGATTTCTTACCCATGCTGCGCAATAGAGAGCGCATCTGCATGGATACATCACCGAAGTCGATGTCGACGGGACAGGGGTTATAGCATTTGTGGCACAGTGTGCAGTGATCGCCGATGTCTTCGAACTCTTCCCAGTGTTTTAAGCTAATGCCACGGCGGGTTTGTTCTTCGTACAGAAAGGCTTCAATGAGTAAAGACGTACCCAGGATTTTATTTCGCGGCGAATACAATAAGTTGGCACGCGGTACGTGGGTAGCACAGACAGGTTTACATTTACCACAACGCAGACAGTCTTTAATAGCATCGGCGATAGAGCCGATTTCACTGCGTTGCATAATGAGCGACTCATACCCCAGCAAGTTAAAACTGGGTGTCCACGCCCGGCTAAGGTCAGCGCCAGGCATAAGTTTGCCCGCGTTAAAACGGTTTTCGGGGTCGATTTCGCGTTTATAGTCTTGGAACGGTTGTAGTTCTTCTTGGGTTAAGTATTCGTACTTGGTCAGACCAATACCGTGTTCACCCGAGATGACGCCGTCAAGACGCCGTGCAATCTGCATAATGCGTGCAACCGTGGCGTTGGCTGTTTGCAGCATTTCGTAGTCGTCGGAGTTAACGGGGATATTGGTGTGTACGTTGCCGTCGCCTGCATGCATATGCAAGGCCACAAATACTCGACTTTTTAGCACGCGGTCGTGAGTCGCTTGAATTTCAGCGAGTACTGCCGCACAGTCGGCACCTGAAAAAAACTGCTCAAGGTGAGAGCGGATTTCTGTTTTCCAAGAGGTGCGCAGGGTGTGATCTTGCAGCAGTTGCAAAATCGTGACGTCTGGCTCTTGGGCTAGTCGCGCCTGCTGTTCTTCAAGAGTATAAGGAATTTGCAGGCGAGCAATATCCTCACTGGCTTGAGCTAAGGGTAGCTCAAGGTTATCTACTAACCATTGCCAGCGATCCCGTACGCGATGAATAAGCTGTAAGGCATCTTCCCGGCGGGACTCTAGAATTTCTTCACGGGTATGGCTGGCATCGGCCGCATCTTGGCTTTTGCCTACGGGTAAGTCGCCGCACAAAAACTGTTCTAGTTCACGAGTTAACCGTAGCTTATTGGCCGCAGACAGTTCAATATTGATGCGTTCGATCTCGTCGGTATACTCGCCCATACGATTTAAGGGGATGACCACGTCTTCGTTAATTTTAAAGGCGTTGGTATGGCGAGCAATGGCCGCTGTGCGCGCACGGTCTAACCAGAATTTTTTCCGGGCTTCAGCACTGACGGCGACAAAGCCCTCACCAGAGCGGCTGTTGGCAATGCGTACGACTTCTGAGGCGGCAGTGGCAATGGCGTCGGGGTCGTCACCGACGATATCGCCAATAAGAACCATTTTAGGTAGGCTGTTGCGTTTGCTTTTGGTGGCATAGCCTACTGCGCGTAGATAACGCTCGTCTAAGTGTTCTAGGCCGGCCAAAACAGCGCCTAGCTGTTTTCCTGGGCCGTTCAGGTAGTCGATGACCTCAACGATAGAGGGAACGGCGGTTTTGGCTGGTCCGAAAAACTCCATACATACGGTGCGAGTGTGCGCAGGCATACGGTGCAGCACCCAACGAGCCGATGTAATCAGCCCGTCGCAACCTTCTTTTTGGATACCCGGCAGACCAGAAAGGAATTTGTCGGTAACGTCTTTGCCAAGGCCTGCTTTACGGAATTTACGCCCTTCGATTTCCAGGGTTTGGCTGCGCAGTGGACGCTCACCCGGAGCGTATAAGCCATCGGACCATTGCAAATCAAAGCGTGCAAGGTCTACATCGTGAATTTTGCCCATGTTGTGACCAACACGGGTGACTTCCAGCCAGTTGCCTTGGGGGTCTACCATGCGCCACCAAGCGAGGTTATCGAGAGCGGTACCCCATAGCACCGCTTTTTTACCGCCGGCGTTCATTGCAATATTTCCGCCTATGCAGGAAGCATCGGCAGAGGTTGGGTCGACTGCAAACACGGCACCGGCCGCTTCTGCGGCATCGGCCACACGTCGTGTAACCACGCCAGCGCCGGTATGTATGGTGCTGACTGGGCTATCTAGGCCAGGTAGTAGTTGGCTTTCTACAGAGCCAAGGGTATCGAGTTTTTCGGTATTAATGACCACCGAGCGAGGCGTGAGAGGAATTGCTCCACCCGTGTAGCCTGTGCCACCCCCGCGGGGGATGATAGTGAGTTTTAGCTCTATACAGGCACGTACTAAGGCGGCGATTTCGCCTTCACGGTCGGGGGTAAGTACGACAAAAGGATATTCAACACGCCAGTCGGTGGCATCGGTCACGTGCGAGACACGGGATAGGCCGTCGAACTTAATATTGTCTTTTGCAGTGATTGCGCTTAGCTTGCGCGTGACTTCAGTGCGTAACTGATTCGTTTCGGCAAACTCACGCTCAAAAGCGGCGACCGCCTCGCGAGCTGCGCGTAATAAATACAGAACTTTGGCATCGCGCTCGGGAATGTGCGTATCACGGCGTTTATCAATTTCACCTAGCCGATGGTTTAAGGCTTCGATGAGTTGATATTGTCGCTTTGGATTATGCAGTAGGTCATCTTGCAAATAAGGGTTGCGCCGGACGACCCAAATATCGCCCAGCACCTCAAACAGCATGCGGGCCGAGCGGCCTGTTCGACGTTCAGTGCGTAATTCAGACAGTTTTTCCCACGCCTCGGTGCCCAACAGGCGCATCACGATCTCGCGGTCGGAGTAAGAGGTGTAGTTGTAAGGAATCTCGCGCAGACGAGGTGCGTCGGCGTTAACTGTTTTAGAGGCCAGATACTGACTAGCGATGGGGGCGTTCATAATGTGATATCAAACTTACCCTGAGAAGGGGCTCTGCAAAGAGCTGGATGCAAAAAAATAGTGTAAACGAAACTGGCTGCTAAGGCGCTATTTGCCTGTCTGTGACTAAGGACACAAAGGCGTAGAGTGTCGTTTATTGGAACCCTAGATACGGGTAAATCCATACTAATAGGGCAGTTAACGTGAGGTAACGTAAAAATTTGCCAACTGCCATATAAAACACGCTGGGCCAAAAGCTAAGTCTGAGCCAGCCTGCTACCGCACATAGGGGATCGCCCACCACCGGTAACCATGATAATAACAGGGCGGGCGGCCCAAGGCGGGATAACCAGCGTTGGCTTAGGGCATGCCAGCGGCCAGCCGCTTTTTGCTTTAGGGCTTCGCCTTGCTCGTCAGACTCGTGCTCTGGCTGGCTGTGACGCCACTTTTCGTAGGCTTTCTCGGCTCCTACCCCCATGGCATAGCTAATCGCTCCGCCTATGGTGTTGCCAAGCGTTGCGACAATAATGGCGACCCAAAACATATTGGGAGCTAGTTGTACGTAGGCAAATACGGCTGGCTCTGAGCCCATCGGAAGCAAGGTGGCCGATACCAGGCAGACGATAAAAATGGCACTTAAACCTACCTGAGGCAAGGAAAAAGCGTGTAAAAAAAGCTGAATAGATTGTTCGAGCCAGATTTCCATGGTGTTAAAGCCTGTAGAAGCAGAAACGCTGCTGTTCTGTAGCGTAGCTATGGTATTCTTTTTTGAGTAGGTTTGCTGCCGCTTTGATGGCGGCTTTTTTCTTCTTGATCGCTTGTGGCGGTCTTTTTTGTATAGTGCACGGAATTATGTCGAACGATTATCTGAAGCGAGTCCTGACCTCGAAAGTTTACGATATAGCGGTTGAAACCCCCCTAGAACAGGCTCCACAGGTATCGGCACGAATTAGTAACACGGTACTGCTAAAGCGAGAAGACTATCAACCTGTGTTTAGTTTCAAGCTGCGCGGTGCCTACAATAAAATGGCGCACATGAGCGCGGCTGAGCTTAAGCGTGGCGTAATAGCTGCATCAGCGGGCAATCATGCTCAGGGTGTTGCTATGTCAGCGCGTCGTTTAGGTTGTCGAGCGGTGATAGTCATGCCCACTACCACGCCACAAGTAAAAGTGGAGGGGGTAAAAAACTTGGGTGGTGAGGCCGTCCTGTTCGGTGATAGCTATTCAGATGCTTACCAGCATGCCTTAGAACTAGAGAAAGCCCAAGGGCTCACGTTTGTGCATCCCTTCGATGACCCTTATGTGATTGCTGGCCAAGGCACCGTGGGAATGGAAATATTGCGTCAACACACTGGTCCCATCGATGCTATTTTTGTACCGATAGGTGGCGGTGGACTGATTGCAGGGATAGCGGCCTATATCAAGCAGCTACGTCCGGAAATTAAAATTATCGGTGTGCAAACCGAGGATTCCTGCGCCATGGTGCGCAGTATAGAAAAGGGACGGCGCGTTAATTTAGCGGATGTAGGCTTGTTTTCTGATGGCACAGCAGTAAAGCAAGTGGGCAGCGAGACCTTTAAGTTGGCGCGTGAGTATGTGGACGACTACGTCTTGGTGGATACAGATGCGATATGTGCGGCAATTAAAGACGTATTCCAAGATACACGTAGTGTGTTGGAGCCTGCTGGTGCGCTGGGTTTGGCGGGTGCTAAGCGCTATGCGGCCTTGCATAAGTTAAAAAATAAAACATTGGTGGCGATTACGTCGGGCGCCAATATGAACTTTGACCGTTTGCGTATGGTGGCTGAGCGCGCCGATGTCGGCGAGTTCCGCGAGGCGCTTTTTGCGCTGACTATTCCTGAACGACGTGGTAGTTTCTTGCGTTTGTGTGAGGCTTTAGGTAATCGCTCGGTGACGGAGTTTAATTACCGTATGAGCGATGCTGAGCAGGCTCACGTGTTTGTGGGCATGAGCATTGCTGCCGAAGCAGAAATGACCAAGTTAGAAAATAGCTTTGTGAAAAAAGGCTTTTCTACGCTGAACCTGACCGGCGATGAAATGGCCAAAACTCATCTGCGCTACATGATAGGCGGGCGCTCAGCGTGTGCCGACAATGAAGTTCTATTACGGTTTGAGTTTCCCGAGCGTCCCGGTGCTTTACGCCGCTTTTTGAGCTCCATGAATCCCGAATGGAATATCAGCCTGTTTCATTATCGCAATGAGGGCGGCGATTACGGGCGCATTTTGGTAGGTATTATGGTGCCCCCCGCCGACAAAAAAGAGTTCCGATTGTTTTTGGATACCCTTGGGTACCCTTACTGGAATGAAAGCGAGAACCCAGCCTATAAGTTATTTCTGTAAGGCTGGATAATCCCTTTTATGGCCCAGTTAGTTTGCTTAATTGGGCCCGTAAGCTTTCTAGGCTACTCGATAAACGTTGCAAGGCCGACTCGCGTTGCTGATCTAGCTGGGCGGCTTGCTCTGCTCGAATCAGCTCAAAGCTGACGTTGGTTCCAGGTAATAGTTGAGCTAGCTGGGGTAAATCCACCGCCGCTATTTGCCCTATTTTTGCGTAACCGCCCGTGGTTTGCCTATCGGCCATCAAAATTATAGGTTGTCCATCGTTGGGTACTTGTACGGTACCAAAGCTGGTGGGGGCCGACAGCAGTTCAAGGTCATGTTGGCGAAATAGTGGTTTGCCTTCTAACCTGTAGCCCATGCGTTCAGAAGAGGTGGCAATACGATAGTTTTGCCCAAATAAACGTTGCTGCGATGAGGCCGCAAAAAGACCTAGGTGCTCACCGGGTATCAGACGAATTTGATCGCGCGCTGCCGGGTTTAAGGCGGCGGGCATATAAATACGCTCAGCCCCTAAAAACTCTTCCAGTTGCTGTTGCGAACCAGGCGTAAGGTGTAACGGTGTACGCACGGGCACTTGGTCATCGCGCTCTAGCTTACGTCCTTGCCAGCCGCCAAACTTGCTGCGCAACAAGGTGGACTGACTGCCAAGCACAGGTTCAACGGCAAAGCCTCCGTGCACGGCTAAGTAAGCGCGCATGCCCGATAAGCGACCTTTAAAGCTAAGAGTGGAACCGGGTAATGCCAGAATGGGACGTTTGCTTGGAATGGCTTGATCATTCAAGCGGGCTTGGAGATCCGCGCCGCATAGGGCAAACAAACAAGCTTGTTCAAAACGCAGAGTGGGGCCTTGGAGCGTAATTTCTAGGCTAGCATAATCTTGCGTATTACCTACCAGCAGGTTTGCCATGCGATGGGCGAGCTCATCCATTGCCCCACTGGGTGATACGCCCAAGTGTTGGTAACCGAAACGACCACGATCTTGCAAGCTAGTACATAAACCAGGTTTCAGGACAGTAATACTCATGTCGGTGCAGGCCAGTTCTGAAATTGTTCGGGGCTGATTGGTACAAAGCGCACTTGATCTCCTGGGCCAAGGAGGGTGGGGGGAGTTTGACCGGGTTGAAATAAGGTCAGGGGAGTGCGCCCAATGACATGCCAGCCACCGGGGGATATATTGGGGTAAATAATTGATTGGCGGTTGGCGATGGCCACCGAGCCAGCAGCAATGTGGGTGCGTGGTGTAGCACGCCGTGGCACGTCAAGCTCTGGTTCGTGGATACCCATATAGGGAGCGCCTGGGGCAAAACCAACCATAAATACAAGAAGCGGCTTTTGGCTATGGAGTTGTATGACTCGTTCCTGACTGACGCTCAGCAGTTGAGCCAAGTCTTCTAGGTCGGGGCCCCATTCCTGACCATAGCACACCGGAATGTCTACGATCCTAGGTGTGGGCAAGTTAGCTGTCTTAGAAAACACATGGAGCAGTACTTGCTCAATATGTGTTTGTAGAGCAGCCTGTGAAAGCTCACCAGGTAGGTGATGCACGACAACGGCATTGAAGCTGGGCACGATATCGACGACGCCCGGCAGGGCGCTGTCACGTAGGGCTTGGGCTGCTTGTACACACAGTTGGCCGATCTCTTGCTCGATGACTTCATGGTCTGAGAAGCGAATCAGTAGGCTGCGGTCCCCTTGTGGGAGGTAAGTCCATTTAATATGAGCGGGAACAGACATAGTAACTACTTGGCAAACAAGGAATCCAGATTGTGAAAGGCTTTGAACTCCAGAGCATTGCCGGAAGGATCTAAGAAAAACATGGTGGCTTGTTCGCCGGGCTCGCCTTTAAAGCGTATGTAAGGCTCTATGACGAAGTCCGTTTTGGCTGCGACTAGGCGATCAGCGAGTGTCTGCCAGGTGTCCATATCAAGGACTACGCCAAAATGTCGCACCGGTACATTGTGGGCGTCGACCGCACTAGTGCTGCTGGTGCCGCACTCATCGGGTGCTAAATGAGCCACAATTTGATGGCCGTAAAAATTAAAATCTATCCACTGGTCCGAGGAGCGTCCTTCTGGACAACCCATGCGTTCACCGTAAAATTCGCGCGCCGCTTTTAGGCAGTGAACAGGAAAGGCCAAATGAAAAGGACGTAAAGAGGGGCTGCTCATGATTGTCTCCGCAGTAAACATGTCATTTTACTGTCACTGTAGAGCGTTTCAGTCGCTAAGGCTAGCAGTATACGTTTCTGACGTGTGTACTAGGGCTAGCCGTACTAGAAAGCTAACGGTAGAAGCTTTTAGCTGGAGCAAGGCATAGCGCGCACTCTGCTGGCGGGGAAGCGAAGTGAGAAGCGGCTTCCCGCACCTAAGCGGCTTTGGATTTGCAGCTCGGCGTTGTGGCGCATCATGATATGTTTAGTAATGGCTAGACCTAGGCCCGTGCCACCTGTAGAGCGTGAGCGTCCTTTATCGGCACGGTAAAACCGCTCGGTTAGCCGAGGAATATCTTGTGGAGCAACCCCTATACCGGTGTCTTGCACCGTGTAATAGGCGTCTCCGTTAGCGCTGCTTTGCCAACTGACAGTAATTGTGCCGTCTTTGGGGGTATAGCGGATGGCATTGGTGAGTAAATTGGAGATAGCAGAGCCTAATTCGCTTTCTATGCCCACAATGCCTAAGTTGGGGTCAATATCTTGAATAAATTGATGCTGACCACCTGATAGGGCCTGGCCTTGGTTCAGGGCGCTATGAATGAGATTGCTAATGTTGACCGGCTCACCCTCTATGGTGGGGGTGGACTCAAGGGTAGATAAGGTGAGCAAGTCGGCCACAATGGCTTGCATGTGCTGAGTTTGCTCAAGCATCATTTCTTCGTAGCGCAAGCGTTGCTCAAGGGAAATGCTTTCAGCGGGGATATCACGCAAAGTTTCTAAAAAACCAAGTAACACCGTAAGTGGAGTGCGCAGTTCGTGTGACACATTGGCGACGAAGTCTTTACGAGTAGTTTCTAGTTTTTCTACTTGAGTGATGTCGCGAGTGACAAGTAGATACTGCCCTAAACCGTACGGGGTTAGTTGCAGTTGTACTGTTTTGCTAAGGCCGTCACGATTAATGTGCATGATTAACGGAGCGTCCCAACTGCTTTGCTTTGCATAGGCTACTAGGGAAGGGTCGCGCAAAATATTAAAGATGCGTTGGTGCCTATCAGTGGCCAAATTTAAACCTAGATGTTCACAGGCCGTGCGGTTGCACCATTGCAACTCCATGTCTGCATTCAAGGTTATGGCTCCGTCGGGCAGGGCTTCGGCGGCCATCATGATGGCGCTGACCTGACGGTCTAGTTCGATTAGCTCTTGCCGGTCGCGTCGGAGTTGTCGATAAATGGGCGATAAAATGTTGTCCCATGGCCCTACTGAGGGCGGTGGAGGCTGCTCTAAATTGCCGACCCAGCGTGCAATGCGGGAAATATGTAAACCGCTAACCAACACCATAAGCAGTAAACCAAATGCCAGCACACCCAAGCCTGCAGCAGGGCCTAGCCACCATCCTATTAGTGAGGCCGTTAAGGCCCAAAGGCCGATGGATGATAAAGTGCTGAGCATAAGGCTTAATTAGATGAGATTTTTTCTACAGGGGTGACGGCGAAACGATAGCCTGCTCCACGTATGGTTTCAATATGTTTATCGTGTTCTGTTGGTTCTAGGGCTTTACGCAAACGGCGAATGTGCACGTCAACGGTGCGTTCCTCGACAAAGACGTGATCCCCCCACACTTGGTCTAGCAACTGCGAGCGTGAAAAAACACGTTCAGTGTGCGTCATGAAAAAATGTAATAGGCGAAATTCAGTAGGGCCTATATTAAGCGCCATTTCATTGCCAAAGACCCGGTGCGTGCTGGGATCAAGCTTGAGCTGACCGATGGAAATGACATCGTCGGTAAGCTGAGGGGCCCGGCGACGCAACACGGCTTTAATGCGAGCGATGAGCTCTTTGGGAGAAAAAGGCTTGGTGATGTAATCGTCAGCGCCAGATTCCAAACCATCTATTTTGTCTTGCTCTGCGCCTTTGGCGGTGAGCATAATAACGGGGATATGGCGTGTGCGCTCATCACTGCGCAGTTTGCGTGCAAGGTTAATGCCTGATGTGCCCGGCAGCATCCAGTCTAATAAAATGAGATCGGGTAGTTCAGCTCGGATCAGGATCTGTGCTTGCTCTGCATCGAAAGCACGTAGCACTTTGTGACCAGCAAAAGACAGGTTAACGGAGATGAGCTCCTGGATAGCTGGTTCGTCTTCAATAACTAAAATACTTGTACTCATGAATATATATGCTCAGATAAGGGTTGGCGACGGTGTACCCCACAATAGGCATCATCATATGGAACTAATGTTGCAAGTATGTGAAAGTACACAATACTGCAATATGTCTTTTGTTTTTCAGATTAGGGCAAATTGAGCTACGATTACACCATCATGCAAAATACCGATCATCGACCTGAATCTACTGGGGAAGCCCAAACGCATTTTGGCTTCCAAACTGTCAAATCCGAGCAAAAAGCCAGCAAGGTGGCTGACGTCTTTCACTCGGTGGCCCAAAACTACGACATCATGAATGATTTGATGTCTATGGGGCTGCATCGCGCCTGGAAAGTGTTTACTGTTGCTCGGGCCGATGTGCGCCCCGGCATGAAAGTGCTAGACATTGCCGGGGGAACAGGCGACTTAGTCAAAGCGTTTGCGAAGCGCGCCGGTTCAAGCGGCGAGGTGTGGCACACTGATATTAATAGCTCCATGCTGCGTGTGGGGCGTGATCGTATGCTGGATTTAGGTATTTTGACGCCCTTGGCAGTGTGTGACGCTGAAAAGCTGCCTTTCCCCGATGCTTATTTTGATCGCGTTTCGGTCGCGTTTGGCCTACGTAACATGACCCACAAAGATAAAGCTTTAGCGGAGATGCGGCGGGTGTTAAAGCCGGGTGGTAAGTTATTAGTGTTGGAGTTTTCTCAGGTTGCTAAGCCCTTGCAGGCCCCCTACGACTGGTACTCCTTCAATATCATGCCAAAAATTGGCAAATGGGTGGCTAAAGACGAAGAAAGTTACCGCTACTTGGCTGAGTCCATACGCATGCACCCCGATCAAGAAACGCTGGCGCGGATGATGCGCGAAGCTGGCTTAGAGCGCGTGAATTACTTCAACATGACCGGGGGCGTGGCCTGTTTGCACGAAGGTGTTCGACTAGAGTAAAACGCGGTTGTCTTATTGATTAGCGTGAATGTCAGCATTTTTGTTCAGGAAAATGTAATATTTGTAGTCGGATAGGCTGAGTCATGATAATGTTCAGCTTTCCGTAAGCTAGTATTGCGCGCTTGTCGAAAAATGAAAGTCGCGCTTGCTTGATGGTTGTTGTTTCAGCCTGGAGTCTGAATTTATGTCTCGACGTTTATCCCGTCTTTTTTTAGTAGCAGTATTGTCTTTTAGTACGACAGCAATGATGTCCCTGTCTTACGATGCAGAAGCTAGACGCAGCATGGGCAGTAGTATGGGTCGTCAGTCCTCTAATGTCACCCAGCAGCGTGCACCAGCGCAAGCTCCGGCAGCCAATACTACTGCGCGTACTAATCAAGCAGCCGCTCCAGCAGCAGGTGCTGCGGCAGGGGCCGCTAAAAGTGGCATGTCACGTTTCTTAGGACCTTTGGCAGGGATTGCTGCAGGCTTGGGAATTGCCGCCTTGCTCTCTAGCCTAGGATTAGGCGGTGCCCTACTAGAGATGCTCTCGAGCATGCTCCTAATTGGTATTGTGGTGTTTGCCGTAGTGTTTTTGGTACGTCGTTTGCGCGGTGGCAGTGCCCGTCCAGCTACCCAAGCTGCCGGTGCTCAGCCCATGATGCGTAATCAAGAGCCCGCCGCGGCGTGGAATCGTCCTGAAAACCCAGCTCCTAGTGCCGCCTTTGCGGCTGCTCCCGCCGAAGTACCGGCAGCGCCTGTGGACGAAAGCTGGTTTATCCCAGGTGATTTTGATACGCCTACTTTTTTGGCCAATGCCAAGCAGCAGTTTGTGGAAGTGCAAAAGCTGTGGGATCGCGGTGACGTAGAACAGATGCGTAATTTCCTTACCGACGATTTGCTGGCCGAAGCGGCTCCTCAGATTGAGCAGCGTGGTGGCGAGGGCTATACCGAAGTTGTCTTGCTGAATGCCGAGTTATTAGGCATAGAGAAAGTGGCTGATGGACACTTAGCTAGCGTACGTTACTCGGGTATGCTGCGTGAGGAACCCGGTACTGAGGCATTCCGCTTCGAAGAGGTTTGGAATCTATTCAAAGCTGATGGTTCGGGCTGGTTGCTGGCCGGTATTCAACAAATCCCCGTTGACGCTGCGAGCTAACCTCAGGGGCAGATGTGCTGCCTGTGCAATAATTTCAGGCACAGGCAGGCTCTGCACAAAAAAGTGTTAGGTTTTAGCTTTCTAGTTCTATGCATCGAACTATGGCTGTGTCGGGTTAAACTGGGTGTTTTCATTTAACGGCTTGTTGCCTCAAGCAATGAGCATACCGATGCGCATGTTTGCTCTCCCTTTGCTTCCGCAGCCCACTCAGGTAGCGGCCCGTCTGTTGAACGCATTGTTACGGCGTGAAGACTGGGCCAGAAGCCGCTTATCTGATTATTCAGGTAAAACGGTGTGTCTAGCGCTCGGTAATTGGCCTCTTTCTTTGTCGATTGCGCACGATGGCTATGTACAGGTATCTGACCCTGCCGTACGTGCTGACGTGGTATTGAGCTTGGCTGCCGATAAGTTGCCCGATTTACCTAGCTTGATACGAGGCGGTGACTTTAGCCAAATCAGTGCGTTAATGCATGTTCAAGGCGAAGCTGGTTTGGCCAATGTGGTGTCTCAGCTAGCGCGCGACTTACGTTGGGACTATGAAGATGATTTAGCGCGAGTGGTCGGCGACACCTTGGCTTTACGCCTAATTAGTGGTGTGCGCACCCTAGGCCACGGCGTGCGGGCAGCCGGAGATCGTTTGCTAGAGAACGCTGGTGAGTTTCTGGGCGAAGAAAGTGATATGCTGCTGTCGCAGTCTATTATGCGACGTGGGGTGCAAGAGCTTGAGCAAGCGCAGCAGCGCTTGCAGCAACTTGAGGCGCGAGTTAGCCGCTTGGAGGCAACGCGTTAATGTTTCCGTTCTATCGTCTGTTTACCATTGTTGTTGTCGTGTTGCGTTATCAGCTAGACGAGCTAGTCTTATCTGGCATGAATCATCGCTGCGCACGATTTTTACTCAAAGTGGTGCGTCTAGGGCGTCAGCCTAAGTTAGCCCGTGGGGTACGCCTGCGTTTGGCCCTAGAGACCTTAGGCCCCATATTTGTAAAATTTGGGCAGGTCTTATCTACTCGACGAGATTTAATCCCCCTGGATATTGCCGAGCAGCTGTCTTTACTGCAAGACAGGGTGCCCTCTTTCCCCTCTGCCATTGCGGTGCAAACGATAGAAAAAGCTTTGGGGGCGTCGCCTGATGTGCTTTTTAAGCAGTTTTCCATGGAACCCATCGCTTCGGCCTCGATAGCGCAGGTGCACTTTGCTCAGTTGCACGATGGGCGTGACGTAGCAGTGAAGGTGTTGCGCCCAGGCATGCTCAAGGTCATCAATAAAGATTTGGCGTTAATGCGTATTTTAGCCTCCTGGGTAGAGCGTTTGGCACCCGATGGAAGGCGCCTAAAGCCACGCGAGGTCGTCGCTGAGTTTGATAAGTACTTGCACGACGAGTTAGATCTTGTGCGCGAGGCGTCTAATTGCAGCCAGTTGCGGCGTAATTTTGAGCTAAAAGATCGTGCCGGCTTATTGTTGGTGCCAGAAGTAGTGTGGGAATACACTGCCTCCACGGTTTTTACTATGGAGCGTATGCAGGGTATACCTATTAATCAGGTCGAGCGCTTACGTGCCGCGCAGGTGGATTTAAAAGACCTTGCCCGTAAAGGGGTGGAAATATTTTTTACACAGGTGTTTTCGGATGGGTTTTTTCATGCCGATATGCACCCAGGTAATATTTTGGTGTCGGAAAAACCAGAAAGCTTAGGCCAATATATAGCTTTGGATTTCGGCATAGTGGGTTCTTTGTCAGAGTTCGATAAGAACTATTTGGCACAAAATTTTCTTGCTTTTTTTCGCCGTGATTATCGACGTGTAGCACAATTGCACATCGAGTCAGGCTGGGTTCCAGCAGACACACGCGAGGAAGAGCTGGAAGGGGCCGTCAGGGCGGTATGTGAGCCGTACTTTGATAGGCCGTTGTCGCAAATCTCTCTGGGGCAGGTTTTATTGCGCTTGTTCCAGACGTCGCGCCGATTTAACGTGGAAATTCAACCACAACTCGTATTACTGCAAAAAACCTTGCTTAATGTTGAGGGTATGGGAAGAGATCTAGACCCTGAGCTCGATCTCTGGGACACCGCTAAGCCTTATTTGGAAAAGTGGATGTACCAGCGTATTGGCCCTAGTGGCCTATATAAGCGCATGAGCCAAGAGGCTGGCCAATGGGCTCAGCTATTGCCTCAAATCCCACGTTTGATTGTCAGTAATCTAGATAGGCCCGACCACTCCGTACGTCTTAATCAAGAACTAACACAGCTCAGACAGGCTTATCAGCAGACGAATCGTTTGCTAACCGTCTTGTGTGTCATTTTGCTCTTGGCGATCGGAGTCGTGCTCAAAGCCATTTGGTAAGGCGATTGAGCCAAAGCGCAATAATAACGAGTCATTCTGCACGAGCAAAATGACATATTTTTTGATCAACGCAGTAAAGCAGTACGTTAGTTTTGTAAGAGATTGCCAATGGCCTAGGCCTTTTGTCAGTCATCAGTGCGGACGAGTTGCTTTGCTGTCTAGATTTCTCTTGAGGAATCGTTATGCTTTACCACGAGTTGTTCAAGTCTATGGAGTCCGTCCGCTGGAATATGTCACATGACATTCCTTGGGACGATTTTGACGGTAGCAAGCTTACTGATGAGCAAGCCTACACGATAAAAATGAACGCCATCACTGAGTGGTCGGCTTTGCCCGCCACAGAAATGTTTTTACGCGACAATAAAGATGACAGCGACTTTTCCGCTTTCATGTCCGTATGGTTCTTTGAGGAACAAAAACATTCATTGGTGCTAATCGAGTATTTACGTCGCTTTCGTCCCGAGTTGATGCCAACCGAGGAAGAGCTACATAACGTACGCTTTGAGTTTGATCCGGCGCCTCCGATGGAAACGCTGATGCTGCACTTTTGTGGCGAAATTCGTCTTAACCATTGGTACCGTCGTGCTGCAGAGTGGCACACAGAGCCTGTGATTCAAGCTATTTACAAGATTATCGCCCAAGATGAAGCGCGTCATGCCGGTGCTTATTTGCGTTATATGAAGCGTGCACTGACACAAAAAAATCAAGATGTTGGGCATCAAGCACGTATCGCCTTCTCTAAAATTGGCGTGCTGATGGCCTCGGCTAATCGTACCGCACAAGCTTTGCACCCCACCAATCTGCACGTTAATAAAGCATTGTTCCCGAACGATACCGTGCAGTCTAAATTGCCCTCACCCGATTGGCTAGAGAACTGGTTGGATACGCAAATTCTTTTTGATAAAGAATGGGAGCAGAAAGTGTGCACGCGTATTTTGCATAATATGTCGTTATTGATGGGTACTGAGTTTTCCTCGGCGCAGGAGCTCAACCGTTACCGTAAAGAACTCATCAAAAATGCGCCTATGCAAACCACCGAGTCTGGTATTTTGTTGGCCTAATATGACGGCTCGCTTCGAAAGCAAAATCATGACGCCAGCGCAGGCGCAAGCAGCGCTGGCGGATGGGCGGCTGCCCAGGCCCTTGGTTTTTACGAATGGGGTGTTTGATCTACTTCATCGTGGTCACGTCACTTACTTGGATGAGGCTGCCCAGTTGGGGGCAAGCCTTATTGTAGGCGTGAATAGTGATGCTTCCGTGCGGGGGCTCAATAAGGGGCCAGAGCGGCCGATTAACTCTGAGCACGATCGAGCGGCTTTGTTAGCAGCCTTGGCCAGTGTCAGCGCGGTGGTTATCTTTGGTGAGCATACGCCCGAGGCGTTGATCGAGGCGTTACGCCCCGATCTTATCGTCAAAGGGGGCGATTATGATATGGAATCCTTACCTGAAACGGCGTTGGTACGCAGTTGGGGTGGGGATGCTAAAGCTATTGCTTTTGAGTTCCAGCGCTCTACTACGGCGTTGGTCAAGCAACTGCGTCAGTGAGGCGGACAAGGGCTGCCTTAAGGGGCAGCCTCTAGCATGTCATTGACAGCCTGCAAATCCGTTTCGTTTAACGCGCCGGTGCTGGCTTTTAGGCGTAGCCCATTTAGCACCGTGTCGTACCTAGCTTTAGCAAGGTCTCGCTGTGTTTGATAAAGCTGCTGCTGTGCATTGAGCACATCGATATTGATACGCACCCCTACCTCGTAGCCTAATTGGTTCGCTTCGACGGATAGCTTGCTGGAGTGTTCTGCAGCTGCTAGCGCTTGAATGCGCGCGAAGCCAGTATGTAGCCCAGAGTAATAGCGTTGACTGTCCTGAATGGCTTGTAGCCGGGCTTGCTGGTGTTCGTGTCGCGCTTGCTGCATACGCGAGCTTTGCTCTCGTATGAGGGATGAGGTGCGACCACCTGTATAGAGGGGGATACTAAGTTCTAGACCGACAGAACTGTTTAATGAACGCGAGCCGCCTTGCTGCCCATATAAGGCTTGATCGCTAGCACTGCCTGTTTGCGCCTTTAGGGCAAGGGTAGGTTCGTGTTCAGCCGAGGCTGATGCGAGCTTTTTAGCGCTTGCCTCGGCCAGCAATGCCCGCTTGTGAACTTCTAAATTATTCAGACTGGCTTGCTCTGTCCAGGCGACGACATTATTGGGTTCGGGCTGAGGCAATACTGCTTCGGAGCGTAGCGCAGCCAAATTTTGGGCAGGTTCTTGCGTTAGGCTTTGCAACGTATCCTGAGTGATACGAAGCTCGTTTTCGGCATGAATGATTTGCGCTCGAACCAGATCTAACCGAGATTGTGCTTCGTAGGTGTCGGTAATTGTTGAGCCGCCCAACTCAAACATTTGTTCCGCTGCCCGTAATTGAGTCAGTATGGCGTCGCGCTGTGCATGGAGCGTTTGCAGGTTGTCTTGCGCGGCCAATACGTCAAAATATGCTTGGCTAAGCGTGAGCATAAGGTCTTGACGGGTTTGTGCTAACTGTACGTCTGCAGCCTGCGCCTGAAGCTGTGCCTGGTCTAAGGTATACCAAGCAGAGCGATCCACAATAGATTGGCTAAGGCTTAATGACCACGTGGCTCGTTGACTATTATTATGTTTCGAGAGCTTACTGGTTTGCCGGCGGTCTAGTTGTTCGCCACCTGCCTGTGCTTGTATTTGGGGCAGTAGGTTTGAGCGTGCTTGGGGAACTTGCTCTTGTTCGGCTTGACGCCCCGCCTGTGAGGCCGCATACGAGGGCGCGCGCGCCTCGGTTAAGTTCCAGGCTTGGAGTAAGTCCAGCGCCTGTGCTGGGTGGGATAGCGTTAGCGCTATAGCTAATGCACCCCCTACACGCAACAACAGTCGCTGGCTAACTTTGGCCATAAGAAAGTTTAGAACTTGAATTGCGAGACAGCTGTGCCACGCAGTGGTTTGATTGAGGTATCAAACAATGGAGTGGTTTCAAAGCTTGCCGCGCTACTGCGGGTGACACGTACGGCCGTCATGACTGGGTTTTGACCTACGACGATAACCAGACGCCCACCAATACAGAGCTGATACTTGAGCGAGTCAGGAATAACCGGCACAGAACCAGTGACCAAAATGGCATCATATTCGGAGGTGCCCCATCCTTTATGTGCATCGCCCACTTCTACTTTTACATTACGCACATTGTTGCGTTGTAGGTTCTCTTGGGCAAAGGCTGCTAATTTGCTATCGATTTCGATGCTCGTTACTTGCTGTGCCAGATGAGCGAGCAACGCGGCTTGATAACCCGAGCCAGTACCAATTTCAAGTACATCGTCAGTGGGTTTTAGTTGTAGCTCTTGTGCTAGCTTAGCTTCCATTTTAGGAGCGAGCATGGTTTCATTCGTGTTAACCGAGTGCACGGTTAATGGCAGTTCGGTGTCCGAAAAAGCCATGGATTGCAGATTAGCGGGTACATAGCGTTCGCGTGGCACCACCATTAGGGCTTGCAGTACGTTTTCGTCAAAGACGTTCCAAGGGCGAATTTGTTGTTCGACCATGTAATAGCGTGAGCGCTCAAGTTCAGACATCGCAGTGATGAAGTTCATAGCTTTCAGAAACCAAAATCTTCGGAAGAGTCGATTATAAGCCAGGACTGTGGTTTGTATCCGTCCTGGTCGTGGTAGTCGCTGCCTCTGGTTGAATAAACGGAACCATGGCGTGTAGCAAAGCGCTTGCGTTGCGCGCCGCGATGGTTAGAAACTGTTGGAAATCAAGTTGGGCAGCATGGTTGGCCTGGTCAGAAATAGACCGGATAGCAATAAAGGGTATCTGGTTAAGACTACAGACCTGAGCTAGGCTAGCGCTTTCCATTTCGCAAGCCAACGCTTGAAACGTGTGTGCCAACCTTTGTATTTTATCGTTACAGGCGATAAATTGGTCACCAGTAACAATTATTCCGGTGTAACTACGCTGAGCGGTAATGCCGTGCGCCGCCTGTTGGGCTAATTGCAGTAGTTGGGGATCAGCGTCATAAGCCAAGCTGGGCATACGAAACATATGTCCTGGAGCCAAACCTAGGGCTTGGAGGTCTACATCATGTTGAATGAGTTGGCCGCCAATGACAATGTCACCCATCTGGAGGTGGCCCTGTATTGCCCCGGCTACCCCTATATTGATCATGTGGCTGATGTGAAACTCTGAAATCAGCAACTGTGCACAAGCCGCGGCATTGACTTTGCCCACCCCGCAGACCACTACCACAACGTCTTGCCCTAAGTAGGTGCCTTGATGAAAACACATGCCAGCACGAGTGACGGTTTGAGCTTGTTGCAGTTGAACGAGGATCTGTTCCTGTTCCTCTTGCATGGCTACGACGATCGCCAGACGAATGTGAGAGACCGTCGTGGTCTTGTTTTCAGCTTGTGCAGGCATGTTGTTCGGTGTTATTTCCATACATTATGGAAATGGTGCACGGGGCCATGCCCACTGCCTACCGAGAGTTCGCCCGAGCGGGCGATGGCGGTGTACAGGTAGTTTTTCGCCGCTAGCGCTGCATCCGGCACCGCACTGTGTTGCGGTAGCAAGGCCGCTAAGGCCGCTGACAGCGTACAGCCCGTACCGTGAGTGTTTTTGGTCGCGATACGTGGTGCTGGCATTTCTATCATGCGGTCGCCGTCGTGTAGCAGGTCTATGCATTCAGAACCCGGTAAATGGCCCCCTTTTAAAAACACCCAGCAGTGTTTAGAGTCATTCATGAGGCGGCGTAAACGTTCAGCAGCCTGACGCATTTCTTTAACGGTTTCTACTGGGCGTGCATCCAATAACACCCCCGCCTCGGGCAGATTCGGGGTGATCATGGTGGCTTGGGGCAGTAGCGCTTCACGGAGTGCACTTACCGCGGAACGTTCGAGTAAGTGGTCTCCGCTTTTGGCGATCATGACCGGATCGAGCACTAAGTGTTGTGGCGCGAAGTGAGCCATGCGATTTGCCACCACCTCGGTGACGGCCTCTTGGCCAAGCATGCCAATTTTGACCGCATCGATGCGTACATCCGCAAAAAGGGTGTCTATCTGGAGTTTTACAAACTCAGCGGGAACTGGCGAAATGCCCGTTACGCCTTGAGTGCTTTGAGCCGTGAGCGCAGCGACCACCGCGTTCGCGTAGGCACCTAAGGCGCTCATGGTTTTGACATCGGCCAGTATGCCGGCGCCGCCGGAGGGGTCAACACCGGCAATAGTCAGGGTATTAGGAATCATGGAGGATCAAGATGAACGAGAGTGAATCAGCCCTTCAGTGGGGGAGCTGGGGTCGGCATCGTAGTACTTGCGCGGCACACGGCCTGCCAAATAGGCATTGCGGCCAGACTCTACGCCTTGTTTCATGGCCAAGGCCATACGCACAGGATCACGAGCGCCTGCAATAGCGGTGTTCATGAGTACTCCGTCGCATCCTAACTCCATGGCGATGGTGGCGTCAGAGGCTGTGCCGACACCTGCGTCTACCAGAACAGGCACTTTGCTTTGGTCTAGTATGAGACGTAAATTCCATGGGTTGAGGATGCCCATCCCCGAGCCGATTAACGAGGCCAAGGGCATGATGGCGACGCAGCCTATGTCTTCGAGCATGCGTGCTTGGATAGGGTCGTCAGCACAATACACCATGACCTTAAAGCCGTCATCCACTAAAGTTTTAGCTGCCTTGAGGGTTTCAGGCATATTCGGGAATAGGTTGCCTGGGTCGCCCAGTACTTCTAGCTTAACTAAATCGTGGCCGTCGAGAAGCTCGCGCGCCAGACGTAAGGTGCGTACGGCGTCATCTGCGCTATAGCAGCCGGCGGTATTGGGTAGCAATGTGTACTGGGATGGCGGTAGGTAATCGAGCAGGCTGGGTTCATTGGCATTTTGCCCAATGTTGGTACGGCGTATGGCGACAGTAATAATTTCAGCGCCGCTCGCATCGATGGCAAGACGTGTTTCTTCGAAGTCTTTATATTTGCCTGTACCGACTAATAAGCGTGATTGATAGGTTTTACCGGCAAGTACGAATGGGTCGTGTTGGCTAGTGAGAGTCATGATAAAACGGGTAAGCGTAAAAGCAATAATGACTGCAAAGCAGTCTTCGAAGAGGAATGCTACAAGGATAATCTATTTCTACCCTGAGCGTCTTTCTTGTTTCGCTCCCAAGAGCGCTAAGGCTGATTAAGCCTATATTGTTGCAATCGATCGCACAACTGATCAACGGCCTTTAGTAGTCTGGGGCCAGGGCGGTATAGTTCATCGGGGTTAAAGTTAATGACGGCCGTAGAGGGTAAGTTCAGCTTGTTTTGCCAAAATTGCTGCCGTTGGGCGATAAGGGCTGGGTCTTTATGTGCCGTAATAATCAACTCTGGCTTTTTGCTGAGTACGTCTTCTAAGTTCACCATGGGGGCGGCTATTGCATGTTGGGCGTACACATTATGAGCCCCACAGGTGTGCATGACATCGCGAATAAGTAAGTCGTTGCCGATTGTATATAAAGGCTCTGTTCCTGCTTCAATGAATATCGTGACAGGGCTTTGCTGAGGGTACCGTGCCTGTAAGGCGTTGAGTTCGGATTGAAGGGTATCGGCATAGGCTTGTGTAGCGGCGCCTAAATGAAACTCCTCCCCCGCTAGACGTACCGCGGCCACGATGTCTTGCAGTGACTCAGGGGAGATAAATCTAACTTTGCTCCCTAGGCGGTTGAGTTGTGCGACTAAGTCGGGTGCTAGTTGCTGGGGTTGCCATGCCCACACGATGTCAGGACGCAGTGCTAACAAGGTCTCGTGATTGATCTGTAGAGCATTGCCCACTTTGCGCTTGGATCGTGCCGCCTCGGGGTAGTCGCTGTAGTTATCCACCGCCAAGATATGTTCCTGGGCTCCGGCGGCATACAGGATTTCGGTAGTATGCGGAGCCAAGCTGACGACATTGGGGCGTGGAGTATTGGCAGGAGTTGCCCCGGCGGTAAAGCAGTAGCCCGCTAGTAGCAGGCTGCCCCACCTTTGTAAGGCTGCCCTCCATAGCGAGGTCAGGCTAAAGCAGTGCTTCAGCCTAGGTTGCGCCTGTTGTCTACGCGTCAACGGCCGCTCCTTGTTACATGCGCCAGGCTAGGTTAAGAAAGATGTTAGAGCGCTCGGTGTTATAACCTTTCACGTATTCGTAGCGTTTATCAAGTGCATTGTTCCAACGTAACTGTGCCTCTAGGCTAGAGGTAATAGGCAGAGATGCCGTTAGATTGAGCAGACCATAGCCCCCCAAGCGTACTGTATTGTCTGCGTCGCTATAACGGTAGCTAGAGAACTGATACTCAGCGCCCAGCGTGGCATGTTGAAAGGTATGCTCTACACCCACTTTGTATTGCTGCTTTGCACGTTGCGTCAAGAGCTTACCTGTCTTGGTGTCTTTAGGGTCTTTAAGGTCTAGACTGGCATAGACACGAGTTTGCTCTAGGCTGTGTGATCCACTGAGGGTTAAGCCACGGATGCGTGCACGCTCTGTGTTGCTGGTTGTGCAAGGATAGCTGGAACAGTCATACGTGTTGATTAAATCTTTAATGGTATTTTGATAAACAACGAGACCGACGTTCGTGGTGTCGTCGGCATAGCTTAGGCCCGCCTCGACGTTACGTGACTTCTCTGGTTTTAGATGCGGGTTGCCCTGAAATCCCCAAGCCAAGGGATAGTACAAGTCAGCAAAAGTAGGTGTTCTAAAGCCTGTGTTACCTGCTATGCCTGCTGTCCAGTGATTATTGAGATCGAAATCATAGGCTAGGCCACCGGTAACCTTATTACCAAAGCCGGAGATATTGTCGTTACGCACACTGCCCTGTAAATGGTGCGGGCCCATATCGCCACGGTAAAGCAGACCCACAGCATTGGTGTTACGTTTGTCGTGGTTATGTAGTGATGCGCTGGTCATACGCTCCTCTAGGCGCTCAGCAATCAGAGAGAGGCGTTGCCCGGCGATAATGTCCACATCGTTTTGCCAGCTGTACTGACGTTGGATAAAGGCGGTGTCAGTGGAGCCGGGGCGTATTTCCAGGCCATTTTTACTAAAGCCTGCTGAGAGTTTACTCGCCCAGTGCTCAGTGATTTTATTGGTGCTACTGACGGTATAGGCCTGTTGACGCTGCAAGGCGTGCTCCACGCCCAAGGAGAAAGGCCCTACATAAGCACCATCAATATAGGTATCAGAGCCACTGAAACCTAGGTGTTGATCCTTAGCCCACTCATAACCTAAGGTGCCGCTGACGCCATGCTGTGTATAGCCAGTGTTGGGAGTACCAGGCTTATCGAGGCTGGCAAAGCCATCGCTATCGGCGTAGCTACCGCTGAAACTATAGTCCCAGCTATCGCTTGCGCCACTGATGCCCGCGCTGGATTTAAAAGTACTGTAGCTGCCGAAACCTACGTTTGCCCAGGCGCTTATGGGACGCTCTTGAGCGCCTTTTTTGGTGATGATATTAATGACACCACCGATGGCGTCAGAGCCATACAGGCTACTGGCTGCACCACGCACCACTTCAATGCGTTCAATTAAAGCCGGGTCGAGTGCCGCCCAAGCTGTCGAGCCAGTAGCCGCATTGTTGATACGCATGCCATCTATCATGACGCGTGTATGTTGCGGATTCGTGCCACGCAGGTAGATACCCGTGGTGTTTTGAGGGCCGCCGTTGGTATAGATTTCAATACCCACTTCGCGCGCTAGTATGTCGGCGACGCTATCTTTGCCTGCCTTGTCTAACTTCTCTTGACCAATAATAGTGACATCACCAATAGCGCTATGTAAGGGTTGCGCGCCACGTGCCGGGGTGACCACGATTTGATCTAACTGATTGACGGGTGTTGTTTGAGCGTGAGCCATGAGCGGCAAAGCGCCGGCTACAGCGACCAATACAGGTCGAAGGTAAAGTGCAGACATCGAGTTTCCTGTTAGATATGCGTCCCCGCATATCGAAAGTACAGCCCTTGTAAAGTACAAGGACAAAGGAGGCAGGTTGGAGTAGGGCTGGTGTCGGGCTCCGCGATGTAGCGGGTACCGTTGCGGGGGCAGCACGATTGAGCTCATAGGCTTTGTCGTTTCCCATTTAACTTGTGGCTTAAGGCTGGTTCAGAGGCCTGTTGGGCGCACAAGCACCTTTTCCGAGCGACAATTGTTACATGGCTGTGGCGTAAAGGCTAAGGGTTTGCGGCAGATTAGGGGCACAAAGCGCTACAATTGTGGCGTGAATCCACCAAACTAACGGTACTGCTGTGCACCGTGCCGTGGACAGTCTTTTTACTAATTTTGGGGTTTTTAGTGTCTTATCCTGCCTTGCCTTATCCTATTGCTGCTTACACGCGGGGAGGTGAATTTGCCGCCCGTTTGGGCCGCCAGATTCTTATCTTGGATGGTGCCATGGGCACCATGATTCAACGCTATAAGTTGGGCGAGGCAGATTTCCGCGGTGAACGCTTCAAAGACCATCCTAAAGATGTCAAAGGCGATAACGAGCTGTTGTCTTTGGTACGTCCTGACATTATTCGTCGTATTCATGATCAGTATTTGGAAGCGGGCGCAGACGTTATTTCCACTAATACGTTTGGTGCGACCGAAATCGCTCAAGGGGATTATGAAATCTTCGGTTTGGCCTACGAGCTAAATCTTGAGTCAGCCCGCATTGCGGCGGCCTCACGTGATCAATACAGTACGCCTGAGTGGCCAAGGTTTGTAGCGGGCGCTTTAGGCCCGCAGCCCAAAACGGCATCTATCTCCCCCGACGTGAATGATCCGGCCGCCCGTAACGTTACTTTTGAGCAGTTACGCCAGGCTTATACCGACCAGCTCAATGGTTTGATCGACGGCGGCATTGATATTGTGCTGGTCGAAACTATTTTTGATACCTTAAATGCCAAGGCCGCTATTTTTGCTATCGAATCCGTCTTTGAAGAGCGTGGTGTGCGTTTGCCCGTTATGGTGTCGGGTACCGTTACTGATGCGTCGGGTCGAATTTTATCTGGCCAAACAGTCGAGGCTTTTTGGAACTCGGTCCGCCACGCACGCCCTATTACCATAGGTTTGAACTGTGCCTTAGGCGCTGCCTTGATGCGCCCTTATGTGGCTGAGCTGTCCAAAATCAGTGATACCTATGTGTGCGTATACCCGAATGCCGGTTTACCCAACCCTATGGCTGAAACGGGCTTTGATGAAGCTCCGGCTGATACGTCGGGTCTCTTGCAAGAGTTTGCACAGGCCGGTTTGGTGAATATGGTGGGGGGGTGTTGCGGTACCACTCCTGAGCACGTCGCGGCCATCGCTGCTTTGTGTCGTCAACTGCCCCCACGGGTAGTGCCTGATATCCCCGTTATGACTCGCTTGTCTGGTTTGGAAGCGTTGAATTTTGATCGCGATACGCTGTTCATTAACGTGGGTGAACGTACCAACGTGACGGGCAGTAAGGCCTTTTTACGTTTAATTCGTGAAAATAATTACGAAGAGGCTTTGTCGGTGGCGCGCCAGCAAGTAGAAAACGGCGCGCAGATTATTGATATCAATATGGACGAGGGGATGCTGGATTCGGCGGCGTGTATGCACCGTTTCTTGAACATGATTGCCTCCGAGCCTGATATTGCGCGTGTGCCTATCATGATTGACAGCTCCAAATGGGATGTCTTAGAAACAGGCCTGCGTTGCGTACAAGGTAAGCCAGTAGTGAACTCTATCTCCATGAAAGAGGGGGAGGCAGAGTTTATTCGACACGCCAAGCTGTGCCGTAAATATGGCGCAGCGGTGATTGTGATGGCCTTCGACGAAAAAGGTCAGGCTGATAATTATCAGCGTCGCATCGATATTTGTACTCGCGCGTATCGTTTGCTAGTGGATGTGGTTGGTTTCCCGCCCGAAGACATTATCTTTGACGCCAACGTCTTTGCCGTTGCAACCGGCATCGATGAGCACAATAACTACGGTTTGGATTTCATTCAGGCCGTGGGCTGGATACATAAAAACCTTCCCCATGCGCGTACTTCAGGGGGTATCTCTAATGTGAGCTTCTCGTTCCGCGGTAACGAGGCGATGCGTGAAGCGATTCACACCGTATTCCTGTACTACGCCATTCAGGAAGGCTTGACCATGGGCATTGTCAATGCCGGTCAGCTTGGGGTGTACGCGGACATTGATGCCGTCCTGCGCGACTTAGTCGAAGACGTCATACTGAACCGCGATGAGCCGGTGGGCAAGAAAGAGGACGACGATGAGCGCAGCAATACTGAGCGCTTGGTTGAAATGGCCGAAAACGTGAAGGGCTCGGGCAAGAAGAAAGAAGAAGACTTAAGGTGGCGTGAGGCCAGCGTCGAAGATCGGCTCATTCACTCATTGGTGCAGGGCATTACTACTTTCATTGTCGAAGATACTGAAGAGGTCAGACAGAAGATTGCCGATCAGGGCGGCCGTCCCATTAGCGTGATTGAAGGCCCGCTCATGGATGGTATGAACGTCGTAGGCGACTTATTTGGCCAAGGCAAAATGTTCTTGCCTCAAGTGGTTAAATCGGCTCGGGTAATGAAGCAGGCCGTTGCCCATTTAATACCCTTTATCGAAGAAGAGAAGCGTCAAATTGAGTTAGCCGGCGGCGATGTACGCTCTAAGGGCCGCATGGTGATTGCTACGGTGAAGGGGGATGTGCACGATATCGGCAAAAATATTGTGACCGTGGTGATGCAATGCAATAACTTTGAGGTCGAAAACATGGGGGTCATGGTGCCTTGCGCTGAAATTTTGGCTAAAGCTAAAGCAGTAAATGCAGACATCATCGGCTTGTCCGGTTTGATTACTCCTAGCTTGGAAGAAATGAGTTATGTGGCCTCGGAGATGCAGCGTGACCCGTATTTTCGTGAGCGCGATGTGCCTTTAATGATAGGCGGGGCCACCACGAGTCGGGTCCACACGGCTGTAAAAATTGCCCCTCATTATGATGGCCCTGTAATTTATACCCCCGATGCCAGTCGTTGCGTGGGGGTGGCCACGACCTTAATGTCAGATAGGCGCGATGAATTTTTGGCAGAGTTACGTGACGAGTACGAGCTGGTGCGTCAGCGGCATGCCAATCGTAAAGCTACGCCGTTAATTAGCTTAGAACAGGCGCGTGCAGATCGCCCCAAAATAGACTGGGCCAACTACACGCCTCCTCGTCCTAAGTTTATTGGTCGTCGTTTATTTAAAAACTACGACTTAGCCGACATAGCACAATTTATCGACTGGACACCTTTTTTCCAAACATGGAGTCTATTCGGACGCTTCCCTGGCATTCTGGACGATAAAGTGGTGGGAGAACAGGCTAAAACTCTGTACGCAGAGGGGCAGGCGATGCTGAAAAAAATCATTGAGGGGCGTTGGCTGACGGCCAATGGCGTGATTGCTTTTTACCCAGCCAATACGGTGAATGATGAAGATATTGAACTCTACACCGATGAAAGCCGTAGCGAGGTTTTGTTCACCTATCGAAACTTGCGCCAGCAAGGAGTAAAGCGTGAGGGGGTAGATAGCAAATGTTTGGCTGACTACATTGCGCCCAAAAGCTCAGGTGTGGCCGATTACATCGGTATGTTTGCAGTGACCGGTGGCTTGGGGATGGAAAAGCATTCAGAGCGTTTTCAAGCGGCGGGTGATGATTACTCTGATTTAATGATAAAGGCGTTGGGTGACCGCTTTGCGGAAGGTTTTGCCGAGTGTTTGCACGCCCGGGTACGGAACGACTTATGGGGTTATGTGCACAATGAGCAGTTGAGTAATGAAGAGCTCATCGACGAAAAGTACCAAGGTATTCGGCCCGCCCCTGGCTATCCGGCCTGCCCCGAGCATGTGGTCAAGCACGATATGTTCCGTGTGTTGCAGTGCGAGGAAATAGACATGCATATCACTGATAGTTTTGCCATGATTCCAGCCTCTAGCGTGTCAGGTTTTTATTTCAGCCATCCTCAGTCGCAGTACTTTAACGTGGGCAATATAGGTGATGATCAGTTGCAAGACTACATTCGCCGTAGTGGCCGTAGCGAGGAGGATGTGCGGCGTACGTTAAGCTCGGTCTTGTCTAGCTAATGAGTCCAGCTAGCCAACAAGCTCATTTGATGCCTGATGGAGGGCAAGCTGCACTTGCCTCTCGTCGTCAGGCGTTAGGGCATTTTTTGCGGCAAGCTCGAGAGCGCACCAGCCCGGAATCTGTGGGTCTGCCCGCCGGAGTGCGGCGGCGCACGCCCGGCTTGCGCCGCGAGGAGCTGGCGCTGTTGTGTGGCATCAGTACTACTTGGTATACCTGGATAGAACAGGGACGTGAGGTGACGGTTTCTGCCCAAGTATGTGCCAGTTTGGCTGAGGTACTGGGCTTAGGCAGGGCGGAAAGGCAGTATTTATTTGAGCTAGCTGATTTGGCTGATCCCTACCACGGCATGGCGAACACCCAGGCTTTGCCCCCAGGGTTAAGTGCTTGTGTGGACAGCATTCAGGGGCCCGCGTATATCCTTGATCGTAGCTGGCATGTTTTAGCGCGCAATGATGCCTTGTTACGTTTGTTTGATGGCTGGCCCGATCGCAGTGAGCGAGCCAATTTATTGCGTTATATTTTTCTGGACCCTCTGGCGCGTGAACTCGTGGTCGACTGGGAACAACGCGCTAGCCGCGTAGTGGCAGAGTTTCGCGCCGACGTGGGAGCTCATGCGGATGAGCCTGAAATACAGGCTTTGTTGCAAGAGCTGCTACAAGATAGTAGCGTTTTTGCGTATTGGTGGGGGCGGCAACTGGTAGTAGAGCGTGAAGGGGGGCGGCGCGAGTTTCGCGATAGCCTCGGTCACATTAGCGCTTATCAGCAATTTACGTTTCGCTTGGCGATTAGGCCGGACTGCAAACTGGTGATGCTTTTAGCGGATACGACGGGCTCACCGCAATGAGCCCGTTAGGATGGGTTACTGCAGCCCTTGACCGTCGTTGGCTTGTAAACGCATAAAAGACAGTGCTGAGGCACTGGTAATTACGCCTAACACAATAAAACCCCACATCACATCTACGCTACTTAATTCCTGAGCCTGACGCAGGCTCATGCTGATATGTAGTGTTACCGCCGCGCAGGCCACCCCTAAACTGATGGCTAGTTGTTGGGCCATCGAGGCGAAGCTACTGGCGCGGCTCATGGCTTTTTCATCAAGATCGGCATACGTAAGCGTATTGATTGCGGTAAATTGTAATGAGCGGAAAAAACCGCCTAAGGTGAGCACGCTAATCATGATCCAGATGGGAGTTTGGGCTTGAAATAACGCACACAGGGCAATGAATAAACCGGTGAAAAAAGCATTGTAAAACAATACTTTCCGGTATCCAAAACGGCGAATAATTGGCGGTGCAACGAGCTTCATGAGCAAGGCTCCGATGGCACCGGTAAAGGTAATCAAGCCTGCATTCAGCGCACTCATACCAAAATTAACTTGTAATAATATTGCGAGCAAAAAGGGTGCGGCGCCCAACGAGAAGCGACATAAGTTACCGCCCAACACCGAGATGGCAAAGGTTCGAGTACGTAATAACGATAAATCTAAGATGGGGTAAGGGGTGCGTTTGGCGTGCCAGATATACCAAAGCCCAGACACCACCCCTACAGTGACCATCGCAGCTAAGGTGCGCCAGTCAAAAGTGCCGTGCCCCATGTTTTCAAAGGCGGTCACTAGGGTGGCTAAGGCAACTGCGCTAAGTAGGAAGCCGCGCCAGTCTAAGGGGGTGGGATCCAGTGGGTAATCTGAGCGTATGTAGCGCAGTACCAGCCATATTCCCAGTAGGCCTACAGGTAAATTAATCAGAAAAATCCAGTGCCATGAGGCATAGGTAACCAGTACACCTCCTACGGGTGGCCCTATAATAGGCCCCATTAAGGCGGGTAGGGTGAGCACTGCCATGGCTTGTAGAAGTTGGTCTTTCGGTACGCGGCGCAGTAAAATAATGCGGCCTACGGGTACCATCATGGCTCCGGCCATGCCCTGTACTACGCGTGCTAGCGTCAGTTGTAATAATGTTTGTGAGGCGGCGCAGGCAACAGAGCTGGCCGTAAAGAGTAAAATAGCCGCTAGAAAAATGCGACGAGCACCGAAACGGTCTGCCGCCCACCCACTAATAGGTACGAATACCGCTACAGCCAGTAAATAGCTGGTGATGATCATATTCATATTGATGACGTTCGTGCCCAGTGAGCTAGCCATTTGCGGTAAGGCAGTGGCAACCACGGTAGAATCTAACATCTGCATGAATAGGGCGCAGCCGACGATATAAGGTATCATGCGCGCAGCGCGTTTTTCTCGTGTAGATAGTTCTGTGGATGGGGGCGGTTCGGGTAACTCGGCGTCATTCATGCAGTCAGGCTCCGGCCTATCAGGGGCATTACGTTTAATTAATGGTGTAGTCAACTAATTGGGCATATAGGTATTATGACAAAGAATTACGAGTCCGAAATTACTCAGTTCATTAAGCAATACAAAGATGAGCACCCCGAAACCGACGCGAGTCAGCGTGATGGGCGCAATCGTTTGTGGGATAAGCAGTTAGATGCTGAGCAGCAAGAGGGCTTTAAACAAGCTCGTGTGCCTCAAGCTCCCTATGTTTATTACCAAAACGATTAATATCTTCGCAGGCTAATGACCGATAAATCAGCGGTCGCTGCTAAGCCAGAGCTGCATCAAGACACAGCCACCTCCGCCGCCGAGGTGGCTTTGGCACGTCTGTATGGTGAGCCTTTATTTACTATACCCCAAGACTTATATATCCCCCCCGAGGCACTGGAAATTATCCTGGAAGCATTTGAGGGGCCATTGGATTTGCTGCTCTATCTGATTCGCAAGCAAAATTTCAATGTGTTGGATATCCCCATGGCTCAAGTGACCGCTCAGTATTTGGCCTATGTTGAGCAAGTACGGTTACATAATCTAGAGCTAGCCGGCGAATATTTACTGATGGCTGCGGTGCTGATTGAAATTAAATCCCGCATGTTGTTGCCAGTGCGTAAGTCAGACACCGGTGAAGAGGTGGAAGATCCACGCGCTGAGTTGGTGCGGCGGTTGTTAGAGTACGAGAGAATTAAGTCGGCGGCGCAGCAGATCAATGAGTTCCCACAGCAGGGAAGGGATTATTTAGTTGCAGCCGCTCATCTTGAAATTGTGATGGAAGAGCTGTTGCCAGAGGTTAGCGCAGATGATTTACAGCAAGCCTGGCTCAGTGTTATAAAGCGCGCTAAATTGCATGCCAGCCATAAAATTACCCGCGAACAGTTGTCGGTTCGAGACCACATGACACAAATTTTACGCCGCTTGCAAAGCGTGCGTTTTATGGAGTTTACCGAGCTGTTCATGGAGAGGATCGAGCATGGCGATGGTGCTGCGATCTTGGTTGTGCACTTTTTGGCCATGTTAGAGCTGGCGCGCGAGTCGTTGTTAGACATTACACAGGCTGAGCCTTATGCCCCGATCTATTTACGTCTCAGTTATGATCGGGCTTTAGTTTGAATTGGCATAAGGATATGCCGCTTCCACGTGGAGATTTTTTTGAAAGTCGTCGATAACATTCAAGAATTACGCGACCAGCTTCAAGGACAATTGCGGGTGGCGTTTGTGCCTACTATGGGTAATTTACATCAAGCCCACTTGTCATTGATGAAAATGGCGAGACAGCACGGTGACCCCTTAGTGGCTAGCATTTTCGTTAATCGTTTGCAGTTTGGTCCCAACGAGGATTTTGATCGTTATCCTCGCACCTTGCTGGATGATATAGCCAAGATGGAGCAAGAGCGCGATGTTTATGTGTTATTTGCGCCATCGGAAAAAGAGCTTTATCCCGAGCCCCAGAGCTTTCGGGTGCAACCACCTGATCATTTAGGCCGTATTTTGGAAGGCGAGTTTCGCCCAGACTTTTTCGAAGGGGTCTGTACGGTGGTGTTAAAGCTGTTTTCTTGTGTGCAGCCTAAAGTGGCCGTATTTGGGAAAAAAGATTACCAGCAACTTATGGTGGTGCGCAGCATGTGCCGGCAGTTTCAATTGCCCGTTGAGATTCTGGCGCATGAAACCGTGCGTGAAGAAGATGGTTTGGCGATGTCTTCCCGCAATCGCTTTTTAAGTGCGGAAGAACGTGCCGAGGCACCTGCCTTGTACCAAACATTGCAACGCATGCAGCAGCAAGTGCGTGAGCAGGTCTTAGATGCCCATCAAATTGAAGCCCAAGCCTGTGAGCATATGCGCGCACGGGGCTGGGATGTGGACTATATGGCCCTACGCCGTCAATCAGACTTGCTCGAACCCACAGCCGAGCAATACGCTCAAGGCGAACCCTTGGTCGCCCTGGCAGCAGCACGTATAGGGGCAACGCGCTTAATTGATAATCTGGAAATTTAGGCTCGCTTTATCCGCAGGTAAAACCTAGGGTGTAGTAGGTTCATTTAGACCTCCCTATCGTGACAGGGTAGGGGTGAAAACTGATACTTTTAGCAGCCGTCAGTTCAGTAGTAATTAGTAATAATTGAGTTTTACCTACTGAATGAGGTGTCTGATGGCTACTAACTGTACCTTAGGGGTGGTTGATTTACTTCAGCGTTTAACGCCGCGTGAGCAAGATGTATTAGCGTACGTGGCGTTGGGCAAACCTAATAAAATTATCGCAGCAGAACTAGGCGTCTCTACACGCACTGTAGAAGCACATCGGGCGCGTATGTTTTATAAAATGCGAGTACGCAATGCCGTGGAGTTGGCGCATTGCGTATTGAATGAACCCGAGCTAATGAATAGTATCAGTGCACGCGCTTTATGTTTATCGGATGGCTCACAGGCTTCTGGATAACATCAAGAGCAAGCAGGTGCTGCGCTAGTGTCTAGCTCGTCAATAGGGTCGATGTCCGCTTGGCGAGTTAGGCTAGTGCTTAAGGTAGGGCGCTGCTGGTTATAGCTGTTTACGAGCAGCACATTGTTGTTGCTAAAGCTTAGGTCTGCCATAACAGTGTCTTGGGCATTGAGCAAAATAATACGGCGCGGGCTTACGGCGGTGCTTACCCAGCATCCCATGCTGCTTAGGCCCGACTCAGATATCGTTTGACCTTGCGCATCAATGGTTTGAGCACGTAAACGCCATTGTCCTGTGGGCGCTAAGGTAACCGTGAGTTTTTGTAAGGCACAGGTATCAGCCCCTGCGCAAGGTAAGGTGCCCAAAAACGTTTTTGCCTCTTTGAGCTCGGGAATGAATGTATTAGTGCTTGTTTTGGCGAGCTGCTCAGACTCTAGGGGCTTGTCTTGCTTATCTAGGCCAAACTGTAGCTGAGAGTTCGCCCGCAGCGCATCGCGTCCTTGTGCTATTTTTAAGGCATCGGTTTGGGTGCTGCCGCGCCCGCTTTGGGTGTCACTAAGCGGACTCTGCGCGCAGGCCGTTAGCAGTACTGCACTCACGCTAAGTGCGAAAAAAACTGGAGTACGAGCAAAAGTTCGTAGGATGAGAGACATGGTCGGGTTCCGTCTACAGATAGAGCTTAGATTCTACGCATTTCGCGGCCAATAAGTAATAGTTACAGGCGTTTGAAACGCCCCCCTAGGGCTTAGGGATCAATTTACTGCTATTTTTCCGTAAATAAGTACAAATTTGTAGTGTAGTGGTGGCGATAAACCTTGAGCTTGCGTTAAAGTGCAGTTTTCAAGGCTACATAAATCATATGCTAAAGATAGGACTAACTGGTGGAATAGGCTCAGGTAAAAGCCAAGTTGCCGATTTTTTGCAGGCTTGGGGGGCTGCTGTTATCGATACGGATCGTATCGCTCATCAGCTCACCTTGCCCGGTGGGCGTGCCATAGCGCCTATTGCTGATGCGTTTGGTGCCGACTATATTCAGGCTGATGGCGCTTTGGACAGGAATAAGATGCGTGAGACGGTATTTAATGACCCCTCTGCGCGACAAAAATTAGAGTCGATTATTCATCCTCTGATTACAGTTGTCACAAACGCACAAGTACAGAGTGCTCAAGGGTGTTATCTTGTCATTGTCGTGCCGTTGTTGATTGAGTCAGGACGCTGGCAAGAGCGTGTCGATAGAGTATGTGTGGTAGATTGCGATCCCGAGACACAAATTCAGCGGGTACAACTGCGCAGCGGCTTAAGTGCCTCGACAGTGACCCAAATTATGGCGGTACAGGCGAGTCGTGAGCAACGCTTGAGTGCCGCTGATGACGTGATTTTGAACGATATACATACTACTTTAGATGACTTAGAGCGACGTACTAAGGTTATGCACGAACGTTGGCTCGCTCAATCCTCTTTAGCTTAAGGGTAGTTTCTTAAGTTAATTATTTTGTTTTTGTACCTAATAAGGCTGCATTTCGCGTGACATTGTACGAATACCCCTGTAATGAACGTGTTAGAGCACTGCTCCGGGTGGAATATCTGTTTGAGCGTCTTTTTCATTTTGCCCGCCACTCGGATGTGCATTCGCATCAGGTCGCTGTCGCAACGTTATTTGATTTGCTGGATATCTCTGATCGCACCGATTTACGTGGCGCGGTATTACAAGACTTAGAGCGCCAGCGTACCGCCCTGGCGGCATTGCGTGAGCACCCCGGAGTAGCAAAGCATACGCTGGATGAAATGCTAGCGGAAATTTCTGCCGCAAGCCAAGGGCTGGCCGGGCAGGGGCGTATTGCACAAGGCCTACGCGAGAATGACTGGTTAAATAGTTTACGTGGCCGTGTGGCATTACCGGGCGGCACATCGCCTGTCGATATGCCCTCTTACTACTCATGGCAATTGCGTAGCGATGCTGAGCGGGACGAGGATATTCGACGCTGGATAGAGCCCTTTCGTCCTTTATACCGTGGGTTAGGGGTGATTTTGCAACTGTTGCGGCGCGCTGGCGATGCCGTTGAGTTGATAGCGCGTCAGGGCGCCTATCAAGAAATGCTGGCAGGCAAGTCGTTCCAGTTATTAAGGGTTTGGGTGCAGGAAGGAGCGCGTATCTTTCCGGAAATGAGCGCAAATAAGTATGTGATCTGGGTACGCTTTGCTAAGCAGAACACTGAACTTAAACCTCAAGCGATTACCGATGATGTGTCATTTCGTTTGGCACGCTGCAATATAGGGTAAAAAATCTTGCTGTAGTCTGTGTCGACTGACTAAGCGCATTAAATATTCATCACGGGTTCAGATAAGCAATTATATACTTTGCATGCTCGTATTAAGCTGCGTGTTATGTACCAGTCTGGTGTTTACGTAGTGTTGATCGTGCAGTGGCGCGAATATAATTTTGCTTTTGTGGAGAGTATGCATGTCTGAGCCCGGCGCTATAACAAAAAATCGCAACAAAAAGTGGCGTTGGTGGGTGGTCTTTCTGCTGTTGGCGGTGGGTGCTTACTATTGGTGGGCCGCAGACACGGATAACACTGCATCCGACACGCGAGCAATCGGTTGGAATGCTAAAGTGCCAGTGCGTACGGTGAGCGTGCGACAAGGCGATATAGAGCAAAGCTTGACGGCCATCGGTACGGTCATACCGCTTAACACAGTGGCTGTTCGTAATCAGGTTGATGGTGAGCTGGTTAGTGTGTTGTTCCGCGATGGCCAAGCGGTGAATGCGGGTGACGTATTGGCGTTAATTGACCCCCGTGCTTATCAGGTGCAGCGTGATCAAGCACAGGCACAGTTGCTACAAACACAGGCACAGCTCAAAGGCGCCCAAACGGAGCTGCAACGACACAAGGTATTGTTTCAGCAGAATTCGATTTCTCGTCAGGCTTTAGAAATCAAAGAAACAGCCGTGCAGCAGTTGAGCGCTCAGGTGAAAGCGAATCAGGCAGAGGTTGCCCGCACACAGCTACAGCTAGACCACACGCGTATTACTGCACCTATTAGTGGTCGCTTGGGTTTACGACGGCTAGATCAAGGTAATTTAATTTCTGCTGCCAGCACAGATGGTTTAGTCACGATTAGTCAGTTGTCGCCCATAGCGGTAGAGTTTTCCGTGCCACAAACCCAATTGGGTTTGTTAAGTCAGCGTTTACGCCATAGCGATAGTCCGATCTCGGTCACGTTAACGGATCAGTTGGGTAAGGATTTAGGCGCGGTGGGGCAGATTGTGGCGTTGGATAACCAGATTAACGTAGCAACGAGCTCTTTACGTATCAAAGCTGAATTTCCTAACCAAGATGAGGTTTTATTTCCTAATCAGTTTGTGAATGTGCGCGTTTTGTTAGGGGTTGAGCAGGGCTTGTTAATTCCTTCTTATGCGGTGCAACGGGGCGCGGTTGGTACTTTTGTATACGTGGTGAGTGATGACAATAAGGTGCGTGTACAGCCTGTCACGCTAGGTATTTCTAATAGCGACACCACGCAGCTTATCGATGGAGTGCAAGCTGGCGAGCGCATTGTGGTTGATGGCGTAGATAGGTTGCGCGAAGGATCTACCGTGGAACTTGTGGAGCACGATGGGCAAGCGCAGGAGCCTTCTGCTGCCAGTGAAGCCACTACAGGTGAGCGCAAACCTAGATCCCCAGGAGCTGCACGCAGTCCGAGAGCGGGGCCGTAAGCGTGAATATTTCTCGGATTTTTATTTTACGCCCTGTGGCTACCACCTTAGCTATGTTGGCGTTGCTAGTAACGGGGTTGTTGGGCTATCGCATGTTGCCCGTATCAGCCTTGCCGCAGGTGGACTACCCCACCATACAGGTAGTAACTCAGTACCCTGGTGCGAGCGCGGATGTCGTGGCGGCGCTCATTACCTCACCCTTAGAGCGTCGTTTTGGCAGTATGTCGGGCTTAAGCCAAATGAGCTCTTCAAGTTCGGGTGGTGCATCGCGTATAACCTTACAGTTTGAGTTAGGTTTATCGTTGGATGTGGCGGAGCAAGAGGTACAAGCTGCGATTAGTGCTGCGCAAAATATGTTGCCTAACGATTTGCCCGCACCGCCCATTTACAACAAAGTGAATCCGGCAGATACCCCGGTTTTAAGTTTGGCGATTAGCTCGCCGACCATGCCTTTGCACGAGGTGCGCGACCTGATCGACGTGCGTGTCGCGCAAAAACTTTCCCAGGTTACCGGGGTGGGTTTGGTGAGTATCGCGGGCGGCCAACGGCCTGCTGTACGTATCCAAGCGGATCCCACCGCTTTAGCGGCCAGCAATTTAACGTTGTCTCAAGTACGGCAAGCGGTGGTTGGTGCCAATGTGAATCAACCTAAAGGCAGTCTAGATGGGCCGCAGCGATCCACCAGCATTAGCGCTAACGAGCAGTTAAGCTCGGTAGAAGATTATGAAAAACTCATCATCGCTTATAAAGACGGGGCGGCCATACGCTTGGGGCAGGTGGCCACGGTATTGCGTGGAGCCGAAGATATACGGCAGGCGGCGTGGGTGGGAGGCCAACCAGCAATATTGTTGAATATTCAACGTCAGCCTGGTGCCAACGTTATCCGTGTTGTGGATAGCATCACTGAACGTCTTCCCGAGCTGCAGCGCGCTTTGCCTACAGGTGTTGAAATTAGCATTGCTAGCGACAGAACACACACCATACGCGATTCCGTGCGTCACGTGCAGCAAGAGATGCTGATGGCGGTGGGGTTGGTGGTGTTAGTCACCTTTGTGTTTTTGCGCACCTGGAGTGCTACGCTAATTCCCAGTATCGTCGTACCGATTTCCTTGATTGCCACGTTTGCTGTCATGCATATGTTGGGGTTCAGTATTAATAACCTCACTTTAATGGCGCTGACTATCGCTACAGGTTTTGTGGTGGACGATGCGATTGTCATGATGGAAAATATTTCGCGCTACATAGAGAAAGGCGAGAAACCTTTGCAGGCGGCCTTAAAAGGGGCTGCACAGATAGGCTTCACTTTGCTGTCGTTGACGATTTCTCTGGTGGCGGTACTGATTCCTTTGCTGTTCATGAGCGATGTCATAGGACGCTTATTCCGCGAGTTTGCCTTGACCTTAGCCGCGGCGATATTGCTGTCTTTGTTTATCTCTCTCACCTTAACGCCCATGATGTGCGCACGGATGCTGAAAAGTGCAGAGCAAGAGCGTCCAGGACGTCTGGCCCTGTGGTGTGGCGCGCAGTTAGATGCCTTGATTCATCAATATGATCGCGCGTTAAAGTGGGTGTTACGCCATCAAACGCTGACTTTACTGGGTGCCGTAGGAACGTTTGTGTTCACGGCCTTGCTTTACATCATGGTGCCGAAGGGCTTTTTCCCGCAACAAGATAGCGGCATGATTCAGGTTATTACTCAGGGGCCACAAACCGCTTCTTTTAGCGCCATGAGTCGCTTGCAGCAAGAGGCGGCCGAGGTGATTGTGGATGACCCGGATGTAGCGGCGGTCACGGCATTTATCGGGGTAGACGGCACCAATACCACGTTAAACACGGGGCGTTTGCAGATCGCTCTGCACGAGCAAGGTAGTGGCCGGGCTTCAGCTGGCAAGGTGATTGAGCGTTTACAAGAAAAATTAGAAAAACTGCCAGGCTTGCGTAGCTATATGCAGCCAGTGCAGGAACTGACGGTGGACGATCAGGTCAGTTTGTATACCTATCAAATGGCCTTGTCGGACCCTGATTTGGCTGTGTTGCAAGATTGGGTCCCCAAGTGGCTTACTATTTTGCGTGATTTGCCTGAAATTGCAGCCGCTGGTAGTGATATGCAAACTCAAGGTTTGCAGGTCATGCTCGATATAGATAGGGATGCCGCCGCACGTTTGGGTGTGACAAAAGCCCAAATAGATGATGCTTTGTATGACGCTTTTGGTCAGCGTTTAATTTCGACTATTTATACGCAATCAGCCCAGTATCGCGTGGTATTAGAGGTTGACGAGCGTTTTAGGCAGCAGCCCAAAAATTTGGGTGATATTTATGTGGCGTCTAGCTCGGGCGGCGTTATTCCGTTAACCACTTTAGCGCGGGTAGATATTTTACCTGCCACCTTGTCCATAGAACGCTTAGGGCAGTTTCCTGCGGTGAATGTGTCTTTCGATGTGGCTCAGGGCTATTCGTTGTCCGATGCCGTCGAAGCGATTGCCCAGGCACAGGTAGAGCATGATTTCCCACCGTCTATCGATATGCGTTACTTGGGGGCTGCCAAAGCGTTTACCGCCTCCTTAAGTAATACCTTGTGGTTGATGTTGGCGGCGGTCATGACCATGTATATCGTGCTGGGTATTTTGTACGAAAGTTACATCCATCCCATTACGATTTTATCGACCTTGCCTTCGGCCACTATAGGCGCTCTGTTGGCCTTGATATTGGTGGGACGCGATCTCGACATGGTGGGCATCATAGGGATTATCTTATTGATTGGTATTGTGAAAAAAAATGCCATCATGATGATAGATTTTGCACTCGAGGCTCAGCGTACCTTGGGAGTGTCCGCACAGCAGGCCATACACGAGGCGGCATTGTTACGTTTTCGTCCGATTCTTATGACGACCTTAGCGGCTTTGTTTAGCGCTATCCCTTTAATGTTTGCCAGTGGTTCAGGAGCAGAGCTACGGCAGCCCCTGGGGCTCGTCATGGTGGGCGGTCTGGTGTGTAGTCAGGTGCTCACTCTTTTCACCACACCCGTCATTTATCTTTGGTTTGATCGTTATAACCGGCGCAGTACGAGTGCAGGGCAGGTGCAGCAGGAGTCTCTATGAGGCGTTTGCTTAGCTTGTTTGTTTTTCGTCCTGTAGGCTCAAGCTTGCTATGTCTGGCCATGGTGTTAAGTGGCGTGTTGGCCCTGCGTTTGTTGCCGGTTGCCCCCTTGCCCGAAATGGAATTTCCGGTTATTGCTGTCACGGCTAGTTTGCCGGGGGCCAGTCCGGAAACTATGGCCTCTAGCGTAGCGACCCCGCTAGAACAGTCGTTGGGATCTATAGCGGGTATTTCTGAAATGAGCTCGCGTAGCAGCGAGGGCTCGACGCAGATTATTCTGATATTTGATCTTGACAGAGATATCGAGGCGGCTGCTCGGGATGTGCAAGCGGCAATTAACCAAGCACGTCCTATGCTGCCTTCGGGGATGTCAGATGTGCCCACCTACGAGAAGGCGAACCCGTCGTCCGTACCTATTATGGTGCTCGCGCTTACTTCGCCTACCTTAACCCAGGCGCAGCTCTATGATATGGCTAGCGCGATTGTGCAGCAAAAGCTATCGCAAATCAGTGGGGTAGGGTCGGTGGATGTAGGGGGCGGCTCGTTGCCGGCGGTGCGGGTAAGCGTTAATCCTAAGGCTTTATCGGCTGCTGGTATAGCCTTAGATGATATTCGCACGGTTATCAATGGTGCTAACAGTTTGCGCCCCAATGGCTATCTTGAAGACCAAGAGCAACAGTGGCAACTGAACTCGGGACGCCAGTTGAGTCGAGCACAGCAGTTCGAGCCGTTGGTGCTACGCGCGCAAAATGGCGATATTGTCCGCTTGCAAGATGTCGCTCGGATTGAAGATTCAGTCGAAAATTTGCACAGTTTAGGTTTTTTGAATCAAGAGCCTGCCGTGTTGTTGATCGTGCGACGGGAGGCACAGGGCAATATTATTGACACCGTCAATACTATTCACGAGCAATTGGAGTCCATCGAGGCGATGCTGCCGGGCGATGCCCGCCTATCCGTGGCACAAGATCGTACGCCTAGTATTCGTGCCGCCTTACTTGAGGCGCAGAACACCTTGCTGATTGCCGTTTTATTGGTTGTCTTGGTGGTGTTGTTATTCCTGCGTGATTGGCGCGCAGCGCTTATCCCCGCGATTGCTGTGCCAGCTTCGTTGATGAGCACCTTTGCCTTCATGTACTTTTTTGGCTTTACCTTAAATACCATTTCTTTAATGGCCCTGATTGTTGCCACGGGTTTTGTAGTGGACGATGCCATTGTGGTCTTAGAGAGTATTATGCGCTACCGCGAACGCGGCCTAAGCCCCAAGAGATCGGCTTTACGAGGTGTGCGTGATGTGGGGTTTACGGTGACGGCGATGAGCTTGTCGTTGGTCGCTGTTTTTATTCCTTTATGGCTAGTGGGCGGGCTAGTCGGGCGGCTGTTTATGGAATTTGCTGTCACTTTGTGTACCGCTGTATTGGTGTCGCTGGTGATTTCCTTGGTGTTGACTCCAATGATGTCGGCGTTATTATTGCGCGACCCTAAAGATCAGCAGCGCCGCGTTTCATACGTGGAGCGAGGCATTATGCTAGTAGGGGGTTGGAGCGCGACGGCGTATCGGGTCACCCTTGAGTGGGCCCTACGTCACCATCGCATCACGCTATTGTCTTTAGTGGCCACCATCGGGCTGAATTTTTACTTGTATGCCGTGGTTCCCAAAGGCTTATTTCCTCAGCAAGACACCGGTCAATTGATGGGTTTTTTTCGTGTTGATCGCGGTATGTCGTTCGAGGCAATGACGCCTAAGCTAGAGCATTTTCGCTCGATTATTACCCAAGATCCGGATGTGAAGTCTTTAGCTGTCTTTGCCGGTGGGCGTGGAGGCAGTACCTCTTCTTTTATGTTGGTGGAACTGACCCCTTTAGGTCAGCGCGAGGCCTCAGTTACGGATGTGGTTAATCGTTTACGGGATAAGTTTAATGATACACCCGGCGCGCGATTGTTCCTGGTGCCCCAAGGGGATATTCCCACAGGGGGGGGAGGTGGTGGGCGTGAGGGTTCCTATGACTACATGCTGTTGGGTAGCGACATAGAGTTATTACGCCATTGGGCTCCTAAGGTGCGCCTTGCTATGTCTGAGTTGCCTGAACTCGTGGATGTGGATGATAGTCGAGAGGATCGCAGTGGACGCGTAGAGCTTGAAATTGATCGAGATAGAGCGACTCGTTTAGGGGTGGACATGGCCTTGGTGGCTTCAACTTTAAATAATTCGTTTAGCCAGCGTCAGGTCTCCCTCATCTACGGTCGGCTCAACCAGTACAACGTGGTCATGGGTGTCGAGCCGGAGTTTTCCCAAGATGTTCAGGCTTTAATGGAACTCGAGGTGATTACCCGTGATGGTAACCGCGTGCCATTAGCGGCATTCACTAGTTTTAAAACTGGAGTCTCGCCGCTTAGTGTGAACCACCAAGGTTTGATGGTGGCCGATTCGGTATCATTTGGGCTGGCGGATGGCGTTACCTTGGCACAGGCTGAGGCGGCAATTGAACAAGCTGTCGCTCGTATTCAACTGCCCACCCGAGAGATTCAAGCCGGTTTTGAGGGCAACACGCGCACGATGAGTGATGCGGTGGCTAAGCAGCCACTTATGTTTTTGGGTGCGTTAGTGGCCTTGTATATTGTGTTGGGGATGTTGTATGAAAGCTATATGCATCCCTTAACTATTTTATCGACTTTGCCGTCCGCCGGTGTCGGAGCCTTGCTGGCCTTGATGTTAACAGGCGGAGACTTTAACTTTATTGCCATGTTGGGCATTTTCTTACTCATTGGAATTGTTAAGAAAAATGCCATCATGATGGTGGATTATGCTCTGCAGCTTCAACGGCGCGACGGGCTAGATTCACAGGCCGCTATTTATCAAGCCTGCTTAGTACGCTTTCGCCCCATTATGATGACAACCTTATCGGCGATATGTGGCGCATTACCCTTGATTTTTGCTTCTGGGGCTGGGGTGGAAATGCGTCAACCGTTAGGGGTTACGATTGTGGGTGGATTGGTGTTAAGTCAATTATTGACACTCTATACCACGCCTGTCGTCTATCTTTATCTAGACCGTTTGCGCTTGCGCTTTGGCCGCAAATTTTTTGCTACTTCTTTGTCACAGTGATGAACATGCCCTTGTTACCTGCTTTCGCTTTGCGCGGCGCGGCCGTATCTGCTTTAGTGCTTTTGTCTGCTTGTGCGGTAGGGCCAGACTATGTGCGTCCACAAGTGGATGTAGGTAGCCATTTTTTGCAAACGCCTACGCAAAGCTCAGCGTTTGGCACATGGCAGCAAGTACAGGCCCAAGGGGCCGTTCAGGTGCCAGATACCCACTGGTGGCGGATATTCCAAGACGCTGAGCTGGATCGTTTGATGCGGGCCTTGAATGACTCTAACCCTAGCTTAGAACAAGCGCAGGCACGTTATCAGCAGGCGCAAGCTAATTTACGGCAAACGCGTTCCACACTTTTTCCTCAGCTAGATCTGGCCTCTAATACCAGCCGAGCCGGGGAGCAAAGTAGGGTCGGTAATAGCTATGGCCTGAATGCCAATGTTTCGTGGGAGTTAGATGTGTGGGGGCGGATACGACGGCAAACGGAGTCGGGTGCTGCCGCTGCTCAGGCCAGCCAAGCAGATTTGGCCGCCATACAATTGAGCTTGCAGGCTAATTTAGCGCAAACCTATTTGAGATACCGCGCCCACGAGGCCACCGAACGTTTGCTCGAGCAAACTGTGCAGGCTTACCAGCGCAGCCTGGAAATTAACGAAAGTCGTGTCGCAGCCGGCTACTCGCCGTTAAGTGACGCTGCATCAGCATTGAGCCAACTTGAAAATGCTCGTACAAGCTTATTGGCCCATGCTCGTCAAAAGGCGCTGCTTTTTCATAGTATGGCGGTGCTGACTGGGCAAGTGCCAGCTGATTTTGTCTTGCAAGCCGGGGCAAGCTGGCCGGAGCAGCCTAGCATCCCCGTGTCCTTACCATCAGTTTTATTAACTCAACGTCCTGATGTCGCTGTCGCTGAGCGAAAAATGGCTCAGGCTAACGCAGAAATAGGGGTAACCCAAGCGGCCTGGCTGCCCAGTTTTAGCTTCTCCGCCACGGGCGGCTATCGTGCAGCGCACCTAAGCGACTGGCTAACTGCACCGTCCCAGTTTTGGTCTTTAGGGCCGGCCCTAGCACTAACGCTATTTGATGCTGGTGGACGAGCCGCACGGGTAGATGCGGCCAAAGCGGGGTATGCGCAGCAGGTAGCGGCATATCGTGAAGTGGTGCTGACGGCGATACGCGAGGTCGAGGATGCCCTAGCCGAACTCTATGGTTATGAGCAGGAGCAGCTTAGTAATGCACGTTCTTTGAAAGCAGCGCGCGAGTCTTTGGTGTTGATGAGAAATCAGTTCGAAGCAGGTCAGGTCGATTACTTAAGTCTGGCGCAAGTGGAGACGAATCAGTTGTCAGTAGAACGTACCGCTCTAGACTTAGCTTCTGAGCGTATGCAGGCAGCGGTACGCTTATTGGTCGCTTTGGGGGGAGGCTGGCAAGAAAGCCTGCTTGAGCAGGATCCTGCCAGCTAAAACTTGTCCAAGGGGGTTAATCGCTTTGCATCCAGCTTAGCAAGCCATCTACCCATGAACGGGTTGCGAAACCCCAAGCTTGTTCTAATTGTGCTGCCCGTTCATACAACACGTCAAAATCTATGCTGGGGGCCTGTTTGAAAGCGATGACGACAATATTGCCGTCATGTGTTTCGGGTAGCCAGACAACGGCGTCAAAGTGCGCTTGTAGGGCCTGAATATTGCGTGCGTGAACAAACGAGCTACCTAGCACATTGACCGTTAATATGCCGTCCTCGGATAAAGCATGTGAGCAGGCCTGGTAAAACGCTGAAGACTCTTCAGCAGGGTGGTCAGCTTGATCTGAGTACAGATCCACCTGCAACACATCCAGCGATTTTCCCTCTTGAGCGAGTGTGGTTAGCCACGTGTGGGCATCGGTCTGCAGTACGTGTAGACGACCGTCATTGGGTGGTAGCTCGAACAGGAGATGACAGGCACGTATCACTTCGGGGTTTAGCTCAATGGCGCTGATTTGAGCCTGAGGGTAATGCTGGTAGCAGAACTTAGTGAGACTGGCCGCACCAAGCCCTAATTGGGCAATGTGACGCACATCTTGGCGAAATAAACTCCAAAGCATCATCTGCTGTATATATTCTAGCTCCAGTTGCCACGGGGTCTCGAGGCGCATGGCACCTTGTACCCAAGGAGAGCCTAAGTGCAGGTAACGTACGCCTTCATGTTCCGAAATAGTCGCCTGAGGTAAGGTCATGCTTGGCCCACTAGGTGACGAATGCCCGCAATGCCATGGGCACCATGCGCTTGAGCAGTGGCTAAGGTCGAGGCAGACTGCCCCCCTATTGCGTATACCGGACAGGCTGCATGCTGTTGCTGCTGTTCAAATTGTTGCCATCCCATGCCGGCCAAGTTGGGGTGCGAGGGGGTATCCAGCACGTGCCCGAGCACAATAAAGTCCGTGTTGAGTGCGCGGGCTACTTGTATGTCTGCCTCGTTATGGGTGGACATAGCCAGTAAGCCCTGCCGTTGGCTTACGTCATGACTAAAACGACTCTGCCAAGCGCTCGCATCGTTGCTACGCAGATGCAGTCCATCGGCTTGTGGCCACCAGGCCTCTGGGTGCACGCTATTGATCAGGCACAGAGCTTGATAGCGATGGCAAAGGCTCAGGACTTGTTGGAAGGCGGCATGGATCGCCTGGTTTTGTCCGGTCTGTGCGGCCCAAGCAGGCTCGCGAAATTGCACCATACGCAGCCCCGACTGTAGTGCTTGCTCCAGCTTTTGTAAGTAGAGGGGGAGCTGCTCAGCCTCACCGATGGAGGTGAGCAGATACTGCTCGGGTAATTGCAGCCAGCGTAATGGGGGTAAGGCCGCAGGCAATAGGGGGCCACTGGTAGAGGGGTTACGGGGGTCTACCCATTTAATTTCTTGGCCTTCTAGGCCACGCGGTTCACCTTGCCAATTATGAATACGATAAAAATGCAGCCGCACGGTGTTTTTAGGATATTCATGGGTGTATATCACCCAAGGTTCGGCGTGCGTGACGCTAATATCCAGCTCTTCTTTTAATTCTCTAGCCAGGGCTTGGAGCACGGTTTCGCCTGCCTCGATTTTGCCACCCGGTAGCTCCCACCAGCCTTCCCAAGGTTTCCCTGCGGGTCGGCTGCCCAGTAACACATGGCCATCGTGACGCAGAATAACGCCTACCGCGACCTCTAGGTGGGGTTTAGACATGGCGTGCAGTCCAGTCGCGGGCGAACTGGCGCGCTACCCGGCCTGAGCGTGAGCCGCGTTCAAGTGTCCACTGTAGCGCTTCGGTACGCGAGGATTCGATATGCTCAGCAGGGCAGCCCAACTCTTTGAGCCAGTAGTACACAATGTCTAGATAATCGTCTTGGCGGAAGGGGTAAAACGACAACCACAGGCCAAAGCGTTCGGATAAGGATATTTTTTCTTCTACCGCTTCACCTGGGTGAATCTCACCATTGGCCGACGTGCTACTAGACAGGTTTTCTTGCATGTACTCAGGCATTAGATGACGGCGATTAGAGGTGGCATAAATTAGTACGTTGTCCCCGGGAGAAGCTATCGAGCCGTCTAGCGCAGATTTTAAGGCTTTGTAGCCGGCCTCGCCTTCTTCAAACGACAGATCATCACTAAAAATGATGAATCGTTCAGAACGTGTTTTGGTGAGATCAATAATTTCGCCCAAGTCTCCGAGGTCATCTTTGTCGACCTCAATAAGGCGTAAGCCTTGATCGGCATATTGCGTCAGCATGGCTCTGACTAAAGAGCTTTTCCCTGTGCCTCGTGCGCCAGTCATCAAAACATTATTCGCAGGCTTGCCCTCTAGAAAAAAGCGGGTGTTGCGATCTAATATGGATTTTTGGCGGTCGATGTGTTGCAAGTCTGCACTAGCTATGCTGGCCACATTGTGAACACTTTCCAGCCAGCCGCGTGCACCAGTCTTGCGCCAACGAAACGCATGAGCATCCCAGTTAATGGCTGGAGGGGCGGCAGGCAACCATGCCTCGAGTTGGGCTAGCACGCGTTCGGCACGTTGAATTAGGTTGCTTAGGTCTGGGGTATTCAAATGAGTCTCCGTGTAATCAAGCGATAAAAACGTTATTATCGCCAATTTAGGTCTGAAGCAGAGCGATTAACGCAGAGTGGATGTGCAGATTGGGGCCCAGTAAGCTGTGCAAACTCGTATAATTCAGGCTTGTGCATAGACCGAACTATTTTTGGTCAGGCAATTCTTGTGTGGAAAATTGTTTTGAATCTCTCAGACCTGATTGAGCCCATAGCCGACGACATGCGAGCACTTGACGTCGTCATTCGTGAACGCCTGGATTCGGATGTAGTCTTAATACGAACTATAGGTGAGTACATAGTCAGCGGGGGAGGGAAGCGCATGCGGCCCGCTCTGTTGTTGTTAGTTGCTAAAGCCTTAGGGTATCAGGGCAGTACCCATCATCTATTGGCAGGGGTGGTGGAGTTTATCCATACCGCCACCTTGCTGCACGATGACGTGGTCGACGACTCAGATATGCGACGTGGGCGCCAAACCGCTAATGCGGTATTTGGTAATGCAGCCAGTGTTCTGGTTGGCGACTATCTTTATTCGCGTTCGTTCGAAATGATGGTTGAGTCCAACTCTATGCGCGCAATGGCTATTCTTTCTGGGGCCACCACAGTCATTGCTGAGGGCGAGGTGCTGCAACTGCTGAACGTGCATGATCCAGATGTCTCGCTAGAGCGTTACTTGCAAGTGGTTCGTTATAAAACCGCCAAACTTTTCGAGGCGGCGGCACAAGTCGGGGCCATTGTAGCGGGTGCGTCATCCGAGCAAGAGCAGGCTATGGCTGCTTATGGTCGTCATTTAGGTACGGCCTTCCAATTGATTGACGATGTACTCGATTACACCGGTGACGCTGACTCCTTAGGTAAGAACGTAGGTGATGACCTGCGGGAAGGTAAGCCTACCCTGCCATTGATTCGTGTCATGGAGGTCGGAACTCCTGAACAAGCACAATTGATCAAAAGTGCGATCGAAACAGGCGAGGGCGATTTTGATGCTGTTGCTGAGGCCATCAGGCAGACCGACGCACTGGCCTACACCCGTCAGGCCGCCGAGGCCGAGGCACAGTTAGCGTTGGAAGCGTTGGCAGGCATACCGGCAGGACCTTATCAGCAGTCTTTGTTACAGTTATGCCATTTTTCTGTGACGCGAGACCGTTAATTTGTTACGTACAGTGTGAGGCCGGGATATATGGGGTCAGATACTCCCCATAAAGGTAACGGTAAGGTTAGCGTCAGCTTAGGTGGGTAGTCTCGTCTTCTTTCGTTTTTTAGTAGGCGCTTGTTGACCTGTTGATGTAGCCTTGTTGTGCTAACAGAAAATTAAGAGCAGGCGTAGCTCGCTAGGAGAAGAGATTGGTGCTGATTGAATTAGATATGGCGCAAACATTTGGCGTTGCGGCCGTATTTTTGGTGCTGGGTGAGTACATTAAAAATCGCGTTAGCATACTGTCACGCTATTTTATCCCCAGCCCTATTATTGGTGGCTTAATTGTTTCTATCATTTCCCTGATAGGTTATTTAAACAATACGTTCACGCTTGAGTTTAATGGCGATATACGCGATTTTCTACTGATCATATTCTTTACCACGATAGGTTTTTCAGCGAGCTTCGAATTGCTGAAAAAGGGTGGTGTGGCTGTTGGTTTATTTCTAGGCTGTGCGGTTACCTTGGTCGTTTTACAGAACTTGCTGGGTGTCAGCTTGGCAACGTTATTAGGAGCTAACCCTTTAATTGGACTTGCAGCAGGCTCTATTTCCATGACTGGTGGGCATGGAACCTCTGGTGCGTTTGGTCCTATGCTGGAAGCTGCTGGCGCGGTAGGTGCGTTGCCAGCCGCAATGGCTGCTTCCACCTGGGGTTTAGTCATGGGTTGTATTATTGGCGGCCCTTTGGGTTTACGCTTAATGCGTCATTACAAAATCGTGTCGCCGCGGAAAGCCCGGCCTCATATGCATTTTGGCGCAAAGCACGCTCAAGACTCCTCAGATGCCAGTATCATCGATTCGACCGATGAGCCTAAGAAAGGTGAAAACAGTGCAGACATGGCCCTGTATTCAGTTGTGCTTCTGGCGGTCTGCGTCGGCATAGGCAGTGTGTTGGTGTCTTATTTAGCATCGCTAGGTACGGTTTTTCCCCCTTATTTAGGGGCCATGCTGGTGGCGGCCATAGTACGTAATATTATTGATGTAAAAAAATATGCTTTGCCCGCTCGTCAGTTTGAGATAATGGGTGAGGTATCCTTGGCCTTCTTCTTGGTCATGGCTTTGATGTCCATGAAGTTATGGGAGCTAGCCGACGTGGCTGGTCCATTATTGGTCATTTTGGTAGCCCAAACGGTGTTAATGTTTGCCTTCGCCTACTTGGTGACGTTCCGCATAATGGGCAAAGATTACGATGCGGTGGTGATTTCTGCCGGGCATTGTGGTTTTGGTATGGGTGCTACGCCTAATGCCATGGCTAATATGCAAGCCTTTACGGATAAAAACGGCCCCTCAGCCAAAGCTTTTTTTGTGATTCCATTAGTGGGTTCGCTTTTTATTGATTTTTTCAATACCGTTATCATCACCGGTTTTTTCGACTATTTACGTCCTTAAATCTTAGTGAGTAAAGCTTTAAAAGCCTTCAGAAGCTACCGCATTATGCGGTAGCTGGCGTGGCAGGCGAGCTTTCTATGGGGGCTAAATTGTCTAAAAAGCCTTGGCTAGTTTGGGACCATGAAAACTGCTTGGCGTAATCCGCGGGAATACTACGCGGTATCTTTAACGCTTTAATACAGGCGGTACGTAAGTCGTCGTCAATGTGCCCTGCGCCTGAATTGCCTAAGACATACTGCGTTGATACGGCAGGTAAGGCTGCTACAGGGCAGCCACAAGCCATAGCTTCAAGTAGCACTAGACCGAATGTATCCGTTTGGCTAGGAAAGACAAAAACACTGGCCATACGATAAAAATGGGCAAGTTCAGCATGCGTTTTTGCCCCTGCAAAATATACTTCGGGATAACGTTTTTCCAGTTTTTCCCTTAGTGGTCCATCACCTACCACCCACTTCTTTCCGGGTAAATCCAGTTTCAAAAAAGCCTCTATGTTTTTTTCTATGGCTAATCGCCCTGCGTATAAAAAGACAGCCGACTCGCCATCATGGGCAGGCGTACAGGTTTGGGTTTCAGAGTGCGGATGGAAAAGCTGCGTATTCACGCCCCGAGTCCATAAGACTAGCTTGCTGGCATCGAAGCTTTGCCTTAAGAGGTCGGAGCGAACTCCGGGCGAGGGAACTAGAGTGCGAGTGGCTGCTCCGTGAAAGCGCCTAAGCCAACAATAGCTCAGGGCTGTAGGCAAGCGTAGGCGAGCATGCAGGTATTCGGGAAAACGGGTGTGATAGGCAGTGGTAAAGTTTAGGCGATGACGGGTCGCATAGCGCCACGCTGCATAGCCTAATGGCCCTTCCGTTGCAATATGTAAGGCATCCGGTTTGAATTGGCGTATTGCCGCGGCAACTTGACGCCCCGCGCCAATAGCTAGCCGAATCTCCGCATAACCGGGGCACGGCATGGTGCGGAACAAGCCCGGATGAATGATCTTTACATCGTGCCCGAGCTGAAGTAGCTGTTGGCTAACTTGTTGCAAGGTAACCACGACACCATTGACCTGTGGTGCCCAAGCATCGGTGATAAGCATAATTTTCATAGGCGGGGGGAGATTAGACTCCAGTCAAGAATTTCCAATTGACCATCATGGTGTTCAACTAGGGCAGTCAGGCTTTCTACCCAGTCGCCATCGTTGCAGTAGAGTATGCCGTCCACTTCACGCATTTCAGCTTTGTGAATATGACCGCATACCACTCCGTCATATCCGCGGCGGCGAGCCTCGTTAATCAGTACTTGTTCGTAGGTATAAATGAATGCCACAGCGTCTTTGACCTTGTGCTTAAGGTATTGAGACAAGGACCAGTAACCCAACCCCATACGATTGCGGGCACGATTAAACCAGTGATTCAGCGCAAGAATAAAGGTATAGAGTTGGTCGCCAAGATAGGCTAACCACTTGGCGTATTGGATGACGCCATCAAATTGATCGCCATGTGTTATCCATAACCGTCGACCATCAACAGTGGTGTGTTCCGCCTCAAGACGAACTTCGATGCCACCGAAAAACTGTTGATCGAATTGCCGTGCAAACTCATCGTGGTTACCAGGTATATAAATAACCTTTGTGCCTTTCCTGACTTTACGCAGCAATTTTTGCACGACGTCATTATGTGCTTGAGGCCAAGCCCAACGTTTCTTCAGACGCCAGCCGTCGACGATATCGCCCACTAGATACAGGGTGTCCGCATCATTACGTTGTAGGAAATCGAGTAAGTGCTCAGCCTTGCAGCCGGCTGTGCCTAAATGTATGTCGGAAATCCAGATGGTTCTGTAGTGGGTGATAGGAGACGTGGTGGGCATAGAAGGGCGGCAACGAGTCTATCGAGTGGTAGCTTGTATTAAGCCATCTAGGTGTGACTTTCATATGTATGTGATATGACTAATCGATGACATGAGATAGTTGCCATCGTCTTGTCATGCCTGCCACGTAGCCTTGGCTTAGCGTTAAGCAATCAGCCTAAAGGAGCGTTCAACGATGAAAATAGCGGTGGTAGGTACGGGTTACGTAGGGTTGGCAAATGCCATGCTATTGGGCTTGCAGCACGAAGTGATTGCCCTAGATGTCATACCCGATAGGGTAAAGAGTCTCAATGCAGGCCGATCGCCCATTCAAGATCAAGACATCGTCTCCCACTTGGCTAAGCCCGAGCTGCGGTTCAGCGCCACGTTAGACCCCGTGCAGGCTTATACGCAGGCCGATTATGTCATTATCGCTACACCTACTAATTACGACCCTCATACCAATCGCTTTGATACCAGCAGTATTGAGGCCGTTGCCCAAGAGGTCATGCGTATTTGTCCTAGTGCTGTCATGGTGATTAAATCTACCGTGCCGGTAGGGTACACGCGCAAATTGCGTCAGCGCTTGGGCACGCGTAACTTATTTTTCTCGCCCGAGTTTTTACGCGAGGGCAGCGCTTTACGAGATAATTTGTATCCGTCCCGTATTGTGGTTGGGGAGCGTTCGGCACGTGGCATGCAGTTTGCCAAGCTGATGCAACAAGGAGCATTGAAAGCGGATGTGCCGGTTTTATTGACCGGTTCCACCGAAGCGGAAGCCATTAAGCTGTTTGCTAATACGTATTTAGCTATGCGGGTTGCGTATTTCAATGAGCTCGATAGTTTTGCCGAAACCCACGGTTTAAATACCCATCAGATTATTTCTGGAGTCGGGTTAGATCCGCGCATCGGGCAGCATTACAACAACCCTTCTTTTGGCTACGGAGGGTACTGTTTACCTAAAGATACACGACAACTTCTAGCAAATTATGACAAAGTGCCCAGTAATTTAATTCGCGCTATTGTCGAGGCGAACAGCACGCGTAAAGATTTCATAGCGGCGTCTGTATTAGCGCGGGAGCCTAAGGTAGTGGGCGTCTATCGCTTAGTCATGAAAAGCGGGTCGGATAACTTCAGAGCCTCTGCGATACAAGGGGTGATGAAACGCATTAAAGCTCGCGGCGTGCCTGTAATTGTGTATGAACCCAGCTTGCAGCAAGCGCTATTTTTTAACTCCGAAGTCACTCATGATTTAACTGATTTCAAAGCGCGCAGCGATGTGATTCTTGCTAACCGTCCCACCGCAGATCTGGATGACGTACGAGACAAAGTTTATACGCGCGATCTATTTGGACAGGACTGACAGGAGGACATTTTTGTGTCACTTTCTAAGATATGGTGTCATTTTTACCAATAGTGTCATTTTGTTTCGAGTAGTAATATTGAGGCGTATTCTCTCTGTTATTCCAGTTAAGGAGTCAGTAGTATGCGTTTCCACATTGATTGTGCTTTGCTAGCCGCCAATAACGACTGGGCTGAACATTTAATTAAAAGCTCCGAGCCTTGTGAACGTTTGCGTTTACAAGTATTACCCTTACCGGATAGCAGCCTCGAACACTCTTATCTTTTTTTGCAGCGTCAAGTGTCCGTATTGCAGCGCTATGATGCCTGTTTGCTGCCTATTAGCACGGCTAATTTAGTTTGGGTACGGCGCGCATTAAGTGCTTGCGCTGGGCAGTTGAAAGTGCCCGTGATTGGTTTAACTCATCAGCTCAAAGCCGCTGCATTGTCCGATTTGTACGCCCTAGGCCTATCCGATTACTTGCGCGCTCCGTTGTGCTTACAAGATCTGCGTGCGCGTATATACAAAATACGCTTGCCCACGATGCAATTAGTGCAAGAAGTGGGAGCAGGTACATTACAATATGGCTCGGCTTATGATTATGCCCGTACCCCGCAACCTAGGGTGCAGGCTTTAGGCGAGCACCATGGGCGACCAGAAGATAGCAGTTTAGATGCTTACGCACAGTCAGTAGCCTATCGTTATGCTACTGAGCATGCTTCTTTCAAAGAGGCCAAGGGACAAGTGGTGGCTCGTTTTGAACGGGCGTATTTGTGCGCTGTGCTGGATAGACATCGAGGCAATATTGCCCAATCGGCACGGTTCGCCCAGAAGCACAGGCGGGCTTTTTGGGGGCTAATGCGCAAACACCAGATTGATGCAGATAAATTTCGCTCTGGTGGCGCCAGTCTTCCATCAATCTTAAACGGTACCGAGCCATAACATGCTGCAAACAGTGTGGTTCCTGTGCGTTACCTGTGCAGCTAGGCGGGCTCGGCTACACTATAGGGCTGGGCGCGTTAATCAAATAAGCAAAGATGACCGTTCCTCTTGTGGTTAATCAAGCTCGGGCAGAGATAACCCACTATCAGTTGGTTAGAATCTACAGGCACTTTTGAATAGGGATTGCTGTGTCTTTACCTCAACTTAAAAACGATACTTTACTCCGTTCTTTTTTGCGTCAAAAAGTGGACTACACCCCAGTCTGGCTAATGCGCCAAGCAGGGCGGTATTTGGCTGAGTATCAGGCCACGCGCGCTCATGCGGGTTCATTCATGGCGTTGGCACAAAACCCTGAGTTGGCTTGCGAGGTTACCTTACAACCGCTGCGCCGCTTTGATTTAGATGCTGCCATTTTATTCTCCGATATCCTGACTATCCCCGACGCCATGGGCCTAGGGCTAGACTTTGTCGCAGGTGAAGGTCCTCGCTTTGCGCACCCTGTCCGCACTGAGGCAGATGTGATGAAGCTCAGTGTCGCCGATATGTCTAGGCTACAGTATGTGTTTGATGCGGTATCGTTAATCCGCAAAGAGCTGGACGGTAAAGTACCGCTGATTGGGTTTGCGGGCAGCCCTTGGACGATTGCTTGTTATATGGTCGAAGGTCAGGGCTCTGATGATTATCGTTTAGTCAAAAGCCTCATGTATTCTCGCCCCGATTTAATGCATCGTATGTTAGAAATCAACGCGGAAACCACCGCTCTTTACCTGAATGCTCAAATTCAGGCAGGAGCTCAGGCGGTCATGATTTTCGACAGCTGGGGGGGGGTGTTATCCGACTCACTTTTCCAAGAGTTCTCCTTACCTTACACTAAGCGTGTTGTTGATGCCTTAATTCGTCATAACGATGGACGCCAGGTGCCTGTGGTTGCCTTTACTAAAGGGGGCGGTCAGTGGCTGGAAGATATAGTAACTTGTGGTGCCGATGCGTTAGGTGTTGACTGGACGGTTAATCTTGGTAAGGCGCGTCAACGCGTCCAAGATACGGTGGGTTTTCAAGGCAACCTTGACCCCATGACTATGTTTGGTGGCGAGCAAGCGATACGTAGTCAAGTACGTCGTGTGCTTGACGACTTTGGGCCTGTTGGAGCGGGTGGCCACGTGTTTAATTTTGGCCATGGTATCTCTCGTTTTACGGATCCTGCAGCCGTCAGTATTTTGGTGGATGAAGTCCATACATACAGTCCTCAGTTCCACACGCCTTAGTTTATATAGGCTTAGAAGGCAGCCAAACTGTCCACAGGCTGCCTTTGTTATGCACAGAACGAGGGCCAGATTTTTTTCTTTATGCTTTTATAAATAGCTTGCGCTTATCCTTGTAGGTCATTGATTTTTAATGATTTATTTGTTTTGGCTAAGAGTGTGCAATTATTTTGTATCTGCACTTGCTATTTTTTAAAACTTGTCCCTAGGCTTTTCCCCAAAGTTATCCACATGCTGTGCGTCTAAGCAGTAGCTTATTATTTTGACTACTTAGTGCCTCAAGGGTCTCATGAGTACATCTGTTTCGTTGAGCGTTACTTTGCCAGCTGAGTCCAAAAATAGCGGTTCAGAGCACCATTGGCTGCATGTCGCCCTCGATGTACCCCTAATGGGTGTATTTGACTATAGTCATACCCAGCCGGTAGCTGTAGGCATGCGAGTGATAGTGGGGTTTGGGCGTCGTAAAATGGTGGGGATAGTGGTGGCTAACCCTGCTGTTCCTGATTACCCTGCTGAGCAAGTGAAAGCCATTGACGCGGTGTTAGACGACCTACCGCCCTTACCTGCAGATTGGCTACGCATGGCTCACTTTGCAGCGGCCTATTATCAACGCCCTTTAGGCGAGGTTATGTTACCTGCTTTGCCAGGGCCTTTGCGTAAGGTGGCCGCTTATCAGGGTAAGCGTTCTGCCGGTGGGCCCGTGATGCGCCTAGAGCGTCGTAAAGCACCCAAAGCAGTTTTGGCCTCAGCGGATACGTCACATGAGCTCAATGCCGAACAGGCACATGCGGTAGAACAAATAAGTCAAATACAAGGTCACACAACAGTATTGTTGCATGGTGTCACGGGCAGTGGAAAAACCGAAGTGTATATGCGTGCTTTGGTGCAGGTACTGGAAGCAGGCAAGCAGGTCTTGTTCATGGTGCCAGAAATTAACCTGACACCACAATTTGAGCAGGTGTTGCGAGCACGCTTGGCCAGTGTGGCGCAGGGTGACGTATTGGCCGTATTACATAGTGGGCTGGCCGATGGTGAACGTTTACGCAATTGGCTGCGTACCAGTCGAGGCGAGGCGCGCGTTTTGCTGGGCACGCGCCTATCTATTTTTACGCCTATGCCAGACTTGGGCTTGATCATCGTCGACGAGGAACATGACACGTCGTATAAACAACAAGACGGCTTGCGGTATTCAGCGCGTGACTTAGCTATTTGGCGTGGGCATGATAGACAAGTGCCTGTCGTTTTAGGCTCGGCGACTCCTTCTTTAGAGTCATGGAATCACGCCCAGCAAGGGCGTTACCACTTACTTAGCTTAACCCAACGCGCCCGAGCAGTATCGCTACCCCGTATCCGTTTGGTAGATACGCGCTATCTGCGTTTAGAGCAGGGTTTCTCACCTCAGTTACTCGATGCCTTAAAAGAGTGTTTAGCACGTCAAGAGCAGGCCCTAGTGTTTCTCAACCGGCGTGGTTATGCTCCGGTATTGCATTGCGTGTCCTGTGGTTGGCTCTCTCGCTGTCCCCGTTGTTCGGTGTATGCCGTGTTGCATCGGGTTAACCAAAAGCGGCATTATTTGCAATGCCACCATTGCGGACATCAAGCGCCTGTGCCGCGTGCCTGCCCTGATTGTGGCGATCAAGACTTGCAGGGTATGGGAAGGGGAACACAGCGAGTCGAGGAATACTTGGCTGAGCATTTCCCGCAGGCACGTATTATGCGTATTGATGCAGATAGCACACGCTTGAAAGGAAGTGCACAGCAACTGTTTGAACAGGTGCATGCGGGCGAAGTGGATATTATGGTGGGTACCCAGATGGTGGCGAAAGGGCACGACTTCACACGCTTAAGTGTGGTGGGGGTGCTCAATGCCGATAATATGTTATTTGCCCACGACTTTCGAGCCCCAGAGCGTTTATTTGCCCAACTGATGCAAGTGGCAGGGCGAGCTGGGCGGCACACTGAGGGAGCGGACGTTATTATTCAAACCGCCTATCCTGAGCAGCCCCTGTATCAAAACTTAATTCGCCATGACTACATAGGCTTTGCCCAAGCAGGCTTGGCCGAGCGAGAGTCTATAGGCTTGCCCCCGTATGCGTATCAGGCGCTGTTAACCGCCGAGGCGGGCCAGTTAAGCCAAACCTTGCAGTTTTTGAGCGCTGCACGCCAATTGCCCGAACAGTCAGCAACGCCCTTACCTGGAGCAGAGCACGTGTTTCTTTATGACCCGGTCCCCTTACGAGTGGTCAGGGTTGCTCATGTGGAGCGAGCACAGTTGTTGGTAGAAAGTGCGCGTCGTCCTGCTTTACAAGCTTTTTTACAGGCCTGGGAGCCTGCATTGGCGTTATTGGCTAAACAAAATAAAGTTCGTTATACCGTTGAAGTGGACCCACTGGAGATTTAATTCTTATGGCTGGCTCAGCATCTGAACTAACGCCTGGTTACACCGTCGATCCGTTGATGAATGCGATGCAAAGGCAGGCCGTCTTGTACATGGATGGGCCTTGTTTAGTGTTAGCGGGGGCGGGTAGCGGTAAAACACGGGTAATTACGCAAAAAATAGCCTACTTAATTCGTGAGTGCGCGTATCAGGCGCGCCATATCGTGGCATTGACGTTTACCAATAAAGCAGCGCGTGAAATGAACGAGCGCATTCGGGCGCTCGTCGAACCGCGTCTGCTACGAGGCCTTACGGTTTCCACTTTTCACTCCTTGGGCTTACGCATATTACGAGAAGAGTGTGCTTTGGTGGGGCTGAAACCTAGCTTTTCCTTATTGGATGCCAATGACGCTTTGGCAATTATTCAGGAGCTACTAGCAACCACTGATAAAGCACGTTTACGTGCTGTACAACAAGAAATTTCGCTCTGGAAAAATGCCCTGATTGAGCCCGAGCAAGCAGAAAAATTGGCCATGACACCCAGCCAAATTGAGGCGGCCCATGTATATCGCAGTTATGCTGCCACTTTGGTGGCATACCAGTCGGTAGATTTTGATGATTTGATTCGTTTGCCTGCCTTGCTTCTTGAGCAACACCCGCCAGCGCGTGAGCGTTGGCAGCGGCGCGTACTTTATTTATTAGTAGATGAGTACCAAGATACCAATCAGTGTCAGTATCGGCTATTGCAACATTTAGTGGGTGAACGCGCTATGTTCACGGCGGTAGGGGATGATGATCAGGCCATATATGCTTGGCGTGGCGCAACAGTAGAAAACCTAGCCAAGCTAACTGAAGACTATCCTTCTCTTAAGCTGATCAAACTAGAACAAAACTACCGTTCGGTGCAGCGGATTTTGCATGCGGCCAACAATGTTATTGCGCATAACCCAGTGGTATTCGGCAAAAAACTATGGTCAGACTTAGGGGCCGGTGAGGCCATACAAGTACTTCCTATGGACGATGAGCAGTCTGAAGCTGAAGGGGTGGCGATTCGGTTGTCGGCGGAGCGTTTTGAGCGCCAGGCCCAGTGGCGGGATTTTGCGGTGTTATACCGTGGTAATCATCAAGCTAAAGTATTTGAGCAAGCTCTACGAAATTTGCGTATACCCTACACCATTTCAGGCGGGCAAAGTTTTTTTGATAAGGCCGAGGTACGTGATATTTTGGCGTATTTGCGTGTGGTGGCCAATGCAGAAGATGACCCCGCATTTATACGGGCTATCACCACACCACGACGCGGTGTAGGGCAATCCACGTTGGCCGTCTTAGGTCAGTTTGCCGCCGAGCGGCAATTGTCTTTATTTGCCGCTACGCAATATATAGGCAGCACACAATTGCTGGCCGAACGCCAGTTAGAGCCCCTACTAACTTTTGCTCATTTTATTGAGCGCTTGCAACAGCGTGCAGATCGAGTGAGTTCCGATCACCCCGATTATGATTCGGCTGCCAGTGAGCTTTTAGATGAGTTGTTGCGTGCTATTGAGTATGAGCGTTATTTGTACGAGATGTTCGACGAGCGCCCCGCGCAGGTGCGGTGGGAGCATGTCTTAGAGCTGGTTACCTGGCTCAGGCGTAAAGCAGATGAAGAGCAGTTAAGTTTGAATGAGCTAGTGCAGCGGGTAGCCCTCATTACCATGCTAGAGCGCAATGAGGAAGAAGATCCTGATGCGGTCAAGCTCTCTACCTTGCACGCGTCTAAGGGCTTAGAGTATCCGCATGTTTTCTTAGTTGGGGTCGAGGAAGGCCTTTTGCCTCATATAGGGCGCGACGATGAAGACATTGACCCAGAAAAAGAAGAAGAGATACGCATACAACGTATCCAAGAAGAGCGTCGACTGATGTATGTAGGCATTACGCGAGCTCAGCGTAGCTTGCGCCTAACATGGTGTAAAAAACGACGTCGTGCGCGAGAAAATCTTGTGCGTGAGCGATCAAGGTTTATTGACGAAATGGCGCTAGAGGATCGTCGCACACAAGCGCTGCCTCAAGACCCCAGCTTAAGCCCTAAGCAGAGGCTGGACATGCTGAAAAACTTGCTAAAAAAGCCGTCCGCGCAGTAAGCAACCTGGGCCTAGAGGGTAGGGCACTATGAAAAATAAAAGCCTGCAACAACTATGCAGGCTTGTGGTTTGAGGGCAATGCTAGCCCTTACTTCATACGGCTGGAGCGACGAATTACTTTATTACCAGTAGTAGTAACCGACTTGGTGCGCGTTTTCTTTGCGTGCACGGTGCAGATGCTCTGTAACGTCTTGTAGATAGTTGACAGCAGCGCGAGCAATACGATGAAACACTGTTTTGCCTTTATCCTGGTCTTTGCTACTGACCGACACTGGCTCCCAATTTTCTTGAGCCTGTTGCGTTACATCATGCTCAAGTACGTCACTCCAGCGTATGTATTGCGTATAAGTGGTCATGGTCGACATGCGATTTGCCTTTTTAGGTAAATAACTGACTAGGAACCTTTATTATAGGGTTTACCCTAGCCCATAGCAAGGGTAAACCCTAGTATTTGCCTAATGCACGGCATATCGTCGCTTTCAAGGGAAAACCCTAGTTTTTTGCTTTCTTCACCACACCGAGGGCCTGCCTACGCTTTCCTTCCAGCTAGGTATACCCGCTCGGGTGATTTCCATGTACAGTTTCCTATGCCAATCTAGATATAGGGCATGTTTTATAGCGTTAAAAAATAGAATCATTAAGCAGGAGGGGCCGATGGTCCGTGGGTGAGTCCGCTAGCCGGTCATAAAAGTGTTGATCGGTCACGCATAGTGCCAAGCAGCGTACTCTTTTATATAACTTATTCTTTACCATGAAACGTATGACTGAACCTATGATGGAACGTACCGCTCCTTTGGCAGGTATTCGAGTATTGGATTTAACGCGTGTCTTAGCTGGCCCTTGGTGCACCCAGAATCTAGCGGATCTGGGCGCCGAGGTCATTAAGATAGAACGTCCGGGCAGTGGTGATGATACGCGAGGCTGGGGGCCGCCCTATGTACGCGATGAGCATGGGCAGGACACCTCTGAGGCCGCTTATTACAGTTGTGCTAACCGTAATAAGCATTCTGTAACGGTTGATTTGGCTAGCGAACAAGGTGCAGAGGTTATTCGGCAGTTGGCACGGCACTGCGATATTTTGGTGGAGAATTTTAAGGTAGGCGGATTAAAAAAATATGGTTTGGATTATGAAAGCTTGAAAGCCATCAATCCAGCCCTTATTTATTGCTCTATTACCGGTTTTGGGCAAACGGGTCCTTATGCGCAGCGCCCGGGTTACGACTTCATGATTCAAGGCATGGGTGGCCTAATGTCTGTAACAGGCGAGAAGGACAGCATGCCTGGAGGTGGGCCACAGAAGGCCGGAGTGGCCGTGGTGGACTTGATGACAGGTATGTATGCCACGGTAGGCATATTAGCCGCCCTGAATGAGCGGCATCGCAGTGGACTAGGGCAGCACATTGATACAGCCTTGCTAGATTGTCAGGTTGCCATGATGGCGAATCAGAGTTTGAATTACCTAGCCTCTGGACAAGCTCCTGTGAGGGCCGGCAATGCACACCCGAATTTAGTGCCTTATCAAGTGTTCGCTGCAACAGACGGGCACTTGATTGTTGCAGTGGGCAACGACACGCAATTCAAACAGTACTGCCGTGTTTTGGGATGCCCAGAGCTTGCTCTAGACGTCCGCTTTGCCACCAACGCTGCCCGAGTCAGGCACCGTAGCGAGCTTATTCCCGTATTAGAGCAATATATGCTGACTCGCGGGCGAGATGAGTGGCTGGACGTGCTTGAGCAGGCAGGTATTCCGGCTGGGCCTATCAATACTCTTGCGCAAGTATTTGAGGATCCCCAAGTGCAAGCCCGTGGCATGCAACTGGCCTTGCCTCATCCATTGGCAGGTACTGCTCCCGCGGTAGCCAGCCCTTTACGTTTTTCTGCTACTCCGGTGCAGTATAAAAAGGCTTCGCCTTTGCTGGGCGAGCATACGTACGAAGTCCTAGAGCGTATTTTGGGTATGGATAAGGCGGCGGTAGACGCGTTAAATCTATCCTGAGCGAAATGTGTTTTTGGTTAAAAAGAATGGAGTGAGACAAAGTAAATGATGAAGCACATTCAGTCTGTGGGGGTAGTGGGTGCCGGGGCCATGGGCCAAGGTATTGCCCAAATTGTGGCGCAAGCGGGTAAGCGGGTTTATCTGTACGATGTTCAGGCTCAAGCGGCCCAAAAGGCCGTGCAAGCATTGCAGGCAATATGGCAACGTTTGGCCGATAAAGGGCGGATGACGGCAGAACAGGTGCTGGCAGCGACGCAGGCCGTAACCGTTGCCGATTCCTTAGAGCAGTTGTATCAGGTAGATCTGGTCGTGGAGGCCATCGTTGAGCGCCTAGAGGTGAAGCAGCAACTGTTTGTGCAGTTAGAGCAGGGCGTGGACGATGATTGCATACTGGCTTCCAATACGTCGTCATTGTCCATTACCAGTATTGCGCAAGCTTGTCGTCTGCCAGCCAGAGTGGTGGGATTTCACTTTTTTAATCCCGTGCCGCTAATGAAAGTCGTAGAGGTGATAGAAGGTTTGCGCACCGCTACGCACACGGCTGATGCCTTGATGGCGTTGGCGCGAGAGTTAGGGCACACACCTGTGCGCGCTAAAGATATGCCTGGTTTTGTGGTGAATCATGCGGGGCGTGGTATGAATATAGAGGGGCTCAAAGTAGCTCAAGAATGCGTCGCCCCTTTTTATCAAATTGATGCCATTATGCGCGATCAAGCGGGCTTTCGCATGGGGCCCTTTGAGCTCATGGACTTAACTGGTCTGGACGTTTCGCATCCCGTCATGACCTCTATCTACGAGCAGTTTTTTGATGAGCCGCGTTTCCGACCTTCACCGATTACCGCCGTGCGTCAGGCAGGCAAATTATGGGGGCGTAAAACCGACGCTGGTTTTTATACCTATGATCAAGCGCAGAAAATAATCCCACCTCAGCCCGAGGTACCACCCCTCACGCCTCAGGTGCCTGTTTGGCTGGCACATTATCATCAGAAGGGCTACGAGCGTGCAGCAGCCTTGTTAAGTGCTCTAGGAGTGACTGTTGAGACGGGGAGCTCGCCCAGCGAAGAGGCGCTGATTTTGATCACGCCATTCGGGCAAGATGTGGCAAGCGTCGTTGTTGAGCATCAGCTCGATCCTGTACGTACGCTTGCCTTAGATACTTTATTTGGCTTGGAGCCGGGTAAGCGCCGCGTCCTCATGTGCTCGGTGGCAACAGGACAGAACTGGCGTGATCAAGCATGGGCTTTGTTGGCCAGTGATGGGACGCCGGTCAGTGTGATCGAGGACTCTAGTGGGTTTGTTGCTCAGCGTATCGTTGCGACTATTATTAATGTGGCGGCCGACATTGCCCAACAACAGATCGCCACGCCTACCGACATCGATAATGCTGTGCGTCTTGGTCTTGCTTACCCGTACGGGGGGCCACTTTCCATGGGAGACCACTGGGGCGCTGATCTTATTTTAGAGATTTTGAGCAATATGTATGCGAATACTGGTGATATGCGTTATCGTTCCAGCCCATGGTTGCGTCGACGTGCGCAATTAGGTTTGTCCTTATGCGCTGAAACCGCATGCGCGGCGCAGTAGAGTAAGTCAGTGAGCCAGTTATGTGGCCTGCTGACGTGCAGGCCACATTATCTGAGTGGGTGATCTGGTTGTGAGGCAAGGCAGACCAATATTAATAATTTATGCTTTGGCCTCTGGGGAGTGGTGGTAGGTGTCCGTTTTAGCTATTTTTTCTTTATCCGCCTTCGTGGTCTTTACCTCTTTTCTGTCCGGCGTGTTCGGTATGGCAGGAGGTATGGTATTGATGGGCGGCTTAGTGTTTTTGCTGCCTGTTGGTCATGCGATGATTTTGCACGGTTTTATCCAAGCTTTCGCTAATGGTTGGCGTGCTGTGATGTGGCGTAAGCATGTGCAGTGGGGCATTGTGCTACGTTTTGTGTTGGGCCTTGTCGCAGTGACAGCTGTCATGAGTTGGGTCAGTTTTAGTCCTGCGATGAGTGTGGTGCTTATTGCTTTGGGTATCGTGCCATTTCTGGCCCTGTCTATTCCTAAGAAATGGGTACCGCAAGCCACGAGTCGTGGCGGGGCAGAGTTGTGCGGTGCTTTGTGTACGTTCTTTCAACTGCTTTCGGGGGTTTCCGGCCCAACGTTAGATGTGTTTTTTGTACGTGAAACGTATAATCGCCATCAGGTTATTGCCACTAAGGCAGCTTGCCAACTGTTTGGTCATTTAGGCAAACTTATTTATTTTGGTCTATTAGTAGTAGCCGTTCCCGATGAGTTCCCAGTAGCGTATTGGACTTTATGTTTATTTGCGCTCTTGGCGATTTGGGGCACATCGCTAAGTAAGGTCGTACTTGAACGCTTAACAGATCAGTCGTTCAGAAAGTATACACAATGGATCGTTGCCGCTATTGGAACCGTGTATTTAGTACGTGGCTTGAGCGCCTACTTAGGCGCTTGAGGCTTGTTCGATTCGGTAAGCAATGGCTTGGTGCCAAGAGGTCTATAAAGAAACGAGTCATCGTATAGACGTCAAAAAGCCAGCTAGGTAAGCACCTAAGCTGGCTTTTCTGTACTTAGTGGGGCGAGTGATTACTTGGCTGCGTCAACCATGTACTGCACGGCAGATTTGATTTCTTCATCTGACGCTTGTGACCCACCACGCGGGGGCATCGCTCCGACACCGTGGATGGCTTTTTGTACCATCGTGTCTAAACCGGTTTCGATATAAGGCTTCCATGCGGCTTGGTCGCCGAACTGGGGGGCGCCAGGTACTTTCGTGGCGTGACAGGCAAAGCACACGCTGTCGTATAGTTTTTTGCCAGCCGCTAAGTCAATGCTGGCGTCTACGGGTGCTGTAGCGCCTGCGCTTGGCGTGGTGGCCGCAGCATCATTGGTAGGAGCAGGCTCTTCTTTGGGTGTGTCTTCTTTAGCTGCTTCGTCAACGACGGTAGGGGCTTCGAATGTGGCGCCAGCTTGGTTTGCCATAAAGGCTACTGCACGGGCAACTTCGATATCGTCTAAGTTGGGATTGCCACCCCGAGCAGGCATACCGCGGATACCATTGATGGCGGCGTGTACAAGCTCATCGTAGCCTAGCTGAATGAGAGGTTCCCATGCACCTTTGTCACCTGTTTTAGGTGCGCCGGCTATCCCTGTGCCGTGACAGGCAATACAGGTGCTTTCGTAGACTTGTTCACCTGTTTTTAGTTCGATGACTGCGTTAGCGTCAACGAGCTTAAAGCCAGCAACGGGTTGAATACGTTCAGCAATAGCGTCGAAAGACATGGCATCAGAGCCTGCACCTGAGCTCATCGTGGCGCTTACGAGCTGTGCCAGCATGATGATAACGGCAACGGGCACGATAAAGGCCAGAGCCACGGTGACGAGCAATTGCTGTGGGGTTTTAATCATGGCTGGACGCCCCTGGAGATTTTCTACCGGTTTTTGTTCCGTGTTGCTCATTATCGGATCCTGCAAATGCATACAAGAATGAATGTAGGACCAAGGCATGCGCTTTCGCCTGAACGGCACGACGGGTACTTGGTTTCTACTCTTAAACCTGCGTGATTAATTACTTTGCGCCATTTTACACGGCCACGCAACCTGTGATTATAGCGAACTGCGCGGCTCTTGTATTACTCAGTTTGTAGTAGATACTGTGCTCGGCGTAAATAGGGGGTGAATTAAATCTGTATTCACGCTAAAATCTGTGGCTTGGCGCCCGTAGTTCAATGGATAGAATTAGAGTTTCCGAAGCTCTCGATACAGGTTCGATTCCTGTCGGGCGCGCCACAGCCTTCATTTATAGCCTATCTGGCTTTGCTTACATTTAGTGCACACTACGCACTTCGTAGATAATGACTTATTCAACGTGGCTCAATTTACATGGGCTCAGCAGCGATGACATAGTCATAGCCGTGACGTAGTCCGCCTTCTGCCTCACTAAAAGACAAAGAACGGCGTCGCAAGTGCGCGATATGTTCACTCATGGCCACGGCGAGCGTACGATCCTTAAAACGTTGCGTACGCTGCATGCACATATCAAGCTGACTGTTAATAAAACGCTCTCCGTAGCGTATGGCGAAACGTTGAGCGTCAAGGCAGCGCAAGCCTGCTTGGCGTAAATGTCGTAACACCCAGTCCATTGGATATTCACGATAGGGGCGCTCCCCTGCCAATAATAAGCAGGCGTCGCGCAGACGCCCTATCTCTACGACCAGGGTTCCTGCCGGATCAGAGCTTGAGTATGGCACATAGGGTTCGAGACCAATAAGGTAAAAGCGTTGTTTTACTAAGGGGCGTAAACGACCAAAAAGTAAATCTTGTGCATAGGGTGAGAAGCCGTCCATGGCACCCAGTAAGTAATCGGCAAGGACTGTCTCATAGCGTTGCCCGGCGAGTAGTTCGGGGTCGCTCCAATTGCCTACCAGTAGTTTATCTTGGGGGCGTTGCCTGTTACCGAACTCTCGTTTGACCTGATCAGCCATACTTTGTGCACCGGTCACTGCAGTCCAGCTAGTCGTGTGCAGACTCAGTAACCAGTTCATGGAACTACGCCCTGTTCCTGCATCGAGCACATTGCCCCATGGGCGATCGGCCTGCATATCGGTGATAACTTGAAAAAGGCGGCTATCTGTGTGGATTTTAGGCGTACTCAAAACTCGATCCTTAGCCCAGCGGTGATGTTGCGACCTTGGAATGGTGCGTGACGGGAGATAAATGAGGTGTGGTTATAGGCCAGTTTATTCAGTAAGTTACTGCCTTTCAAGTAAACCGTGTAGTCGGTTTGAGCGACACGATGGGTATAACTAACGCCCATGCTTAACATGCCAAATGAAGCGGTATCACGCTCGAACTCAGCACTTCTATGTTGCGCCAAGGTTTGGGTGTAGGAGACATAGGCTGCCCAGTTTTGCCAGTTCAGATCACTGCGTACCCCTAGGCGTGCAGCAGGCATACGGGGTAAGGCCCGATCGGGGTGAAGCAGTTTGCCGCGCACTAGATCGCCATATACGCTGAGACTCACCGCCGAGGTTAAAGGATAGGAGGCCTGTGCCTCTAGCCCCCAGAACTGGGCCTCATCTTGACTGTAGCGAATTAAACGAAAGTCTTCAGATTGGTCAAGCGTACGCGCATAAATATAATTTTTGTTGCGGTTATAAAAGGCGCGTGCTTCGAGCCGCAGATCGCCTGTGTGTTTGCTCACACCGATGTCGATGTTATTGCTGGTTTCACGCTCAAGATGCGGGTTGCCTTGTTCATAAGTAAGTGTTGCAAAATGTACGCCTTTAGCAAAAAGCTCTTGGGCGTTAGGCAGTCGCTGAGAGCGAGAAAGGGACAGGCTGGCTGAGTACTCTGGTGCGAACTTCCAGGTGGTTCCAACGGATAATGAGTTTGCTTGGCCTTTATGTCGGCGCAGTGTTTGACTATCGGGTGTAATGGTTTGCCATTCATGGCGAGCGCCGAACTCCACCCGCCAGTTGTCCCACTGTATATGCTCCAGTAAAAACAGGCCTTGATTACGAGTGCGAGTTTTAGGAATAAAGTTCTCGTGGCCATCTTTAGAGGCAAAGTCAGACAAAGACGTTTGTAGCCCCACTACACCTTTTAATTGACCGATGGGCTGATGGCTCAGTTCTAAACGAGTGTCATAGCCGCGATTGCTAAAGCGTGTGCCCGCTTGGCCATTTTCTTTTTCTACATGGTGATAGTCGGTATAGGCGGCACGTAGTCGAGCGTACTCGAATCCGGGCAAAGGGTCACGTAACTCTCCCCGTAGGTCAAAGCGTTGATGGCGTAAATGGGCGGAGGCATTATGCTCGTCATGTTCGTGCTCATGCTCATGCTCATGTTCGTGTTCATGCCCATGCCCGCCGCAGTGAAGCGAAGAACCATGCGGATGGCAGCTTTCGTACTCGTGGGTATGCCCAGGTAAGCCATAGGTGTCCTCTCGGTACGAGTAGGCCCCCCCTAAATAGCCCTGATCACCGATGAAAGACAAACCCAAGCTCATTGCATCACTGCGTGAGCGTGAGTCGTTAACATGACTATCATGCCACTGAGGAACACGATAATCTTTGTTTTTGTGATGTGAGCCCTCTATGTGTAGGGCAATATTATCTGCCCCGGTGGTTAATTCGACCGCGCTGGCACGCCCTTGGTCTACGCTAGAGCCTTCAACGTGTAGCGCGCCTTCTGGACGGTCGGGTATATATGTGGGCACTTTGCGATCAATTACGTTGACCACCCCTCCGATTGAACTGCCACCAAACAACAAGGATGCCGGGCCACGTAATATCTCTACGCGCTCGGCTAGCCAAGTATCGATCGTAATAGCGTGATCAGGCGAGACATTGGATGCATCCATAATTTCTGAGCCATCGCTTAGCACTTTTACGCGTGGTGCTGTTTGTCCTCGAATTACAGGACGGCTAGCCCCGCTGCCGAAAGTGTCTGAGTGTATGCCGGGCTGAGACCCTAGTAGCTCGCCCAAGCTAGGAGCGCGATTCAGGTTTAATTGCGGGCCTTGCAAGATGGTTGCGGGCGATACCATTTCTTGAGCGCTTACATTAAAAGGAGAAGCCGAGATACGGATGGGATCTAGCATCTGTGCAGGTGAAGACGCATATACAGGGGTCACCAGAGCGACGTTTACTGCCCAGGCAAGTGGGGATAGGGACAATTTCATGACAGATAGAAATAGATTAAACATGTTATGTTATAACATTACACGTTTGTGTGTCATATATTCTTTGCTCGTGTTTGTCGCAGGGTAAGCACGCAACAAAAAGGCCACACATGGTGGCCTTGAGAAAGGGGCAGAAAAATTTAGCTACGTAGCGCTAAGGGAGGGGTGAGGTTGCGTTCATAGCGGGCTACGTATTCAGCGAAGCTTTCACTGGGCGTTGCTTCGAGAACTTGTTGCGCTTGAATAGAGGCACTGGCAGCACGTTCGTATTGTTGCAGTCGTTCGGCACTTAAAGGGCTTGCGAGCAAGTGCTGTTGGTGCTCTAGGCTGCTTTGTAAGGTAAATGCCTGAAAGCTTTGTTGTGTGCTGCGCAGCAACTCATAGAGCTGAGCTGAGGGGGTGTGTTCGGCGTTCTCGAGTTTGGCATACTGAGCTTGCACAGCTTCTTGATGGGCCGTGCCCCCAAAGGATTCGTCGAGCAGTTCAGCGTAGGCTTGCATGCCATCCAGAATAGAGCGTCCCCACGCAGGCAAGGAAACCGTTTCTTTATGCTGATTGATCAACGTTAGCCCTGGTTTTCTGCCCTCTTTTACCACACTGGCAAAGTTGGTTTTGCTGTCTTGGCAAAAGCCGCCGTCAGGGAAATAGGGGCTGTCTTCTACCGCACAGTACAGTAAAAAAGTGTCGAGGAAGTGGCAGGTCTGGGCTGAAATACCCAACGGCGCGGTCGGATCGATATCCATGCAGCGCACTTCGACGTACTCTACGCCACGCTCGGCCAAAGCGGTAGCAGGGCGTTCGCACGGCCCTGTTGTGCGCTTAGGGCGTATGCTGGAATAGTATTCGTTTTCAATTTGTAGAATATGCGTATTGAGCTGAATCCACTCGCCATCCCGATGTGTACCTATTGCTTCATAGGCAGGCCAGGGCGTTACCGCAGCGTGGTACATACGCATGATAAACGTGTCTAAGTCGTTGTAGCAAAGTTGCAATTCAGCCTGAGCTTCTTTGTTCTGGTAGCCTAAGTCGCTCATGCGTAAACTCGTTGCATACGGAAGCGCGAGTGTGTCGGGCGCAATTTGGCTTAGTTGACTGCTAGCGCCCTGTAGGAAGTTTTTGGAAATGGCGGGAGAAGCGCCAAACAAATACATGAGCAACCACGAATAGCGAGTGAAGTTACGTATTAGAGACAGGTAGCCCTTAGATCGTTGCTCTTGTAAATCTTGGCCGCACTGTCCCAGCACACCCCACATTTCATCGGGTAAAGAAAAATTGTAATGTACGCCTGCTATGCATTGCATGGTTTTACCGTAACGTTCGGCTAGACCACGACGGTAGACATGTTTGAGCATGCCTGTGTTTGAGCTGCCGTACCAGCCTATGGCGATGTCTTTTTCGTCTGGTAATAGCGCTGGCATGGACTGATTCCAGACAATTTCGCCCTGTAGCTTAGAGCCTACAAAGGTATGCAGCTCTTGCAGTTCGGTGAGTAAACCGGCAACCGTATCATGTGGACTGGTGATGAGCTCCAGCAAGGCTTCGGCATAGTCCGTTGTTACGTGTTCATTGCTTAGGGCTGAGCCTAATGCACTGGGGTGGGGCGTCTGGGCAAGCTGTCCCTGCTCATTGACGCGTAGGCCCTCTTTCTCGATACCACGCAAGATAGAACGCAGTATATGGGGGTGTGCGCGTAACGCGGCGAGACGGTGTTGGCGAGTAGTCATCTACTGTATTCCAGTAAAAAATCGTCACCTAGGATGTAGGTAGAATGGTTAGGCAGCTTACCCGATAGTGGGCGGGTAGTGCCAGTGTTATTGGAGTTATCGAGTGTTTTATAACGATAGGTCTAGGTCGCGAGTATAAAGCCAGGTTTACCGTATAGCGGAAGAAACATTAAAGAAAACACTGTTTTTTACTTACGCGATACTTCACTATTACCCTTAAGGTGCTTTATGGCGTTTCTCGAACGCTTTCCGACAGCCTTTAAGAGATGGGTGGCATACCGCTAATTCTGCCCTCTAGTAGGGCTTTCGCGATAGCCGCTTGGCGTTTTCTGACTCCCATCTTGCCACAGGCATTTTGAATGTGAAAATTCACTGTACGCGCTGATATATTCAATATGAGACCGATTTCAGTGCTGGTTTTACCTTGAGCAACCCAATTGAGACAAAGCTCTTCGCGTGTCGTTAAGTGCAACATGGATGATAGCCTTAATGGAGAAGGAGGAAAGGAAGAAGTAGTCGTATTGTGCCTATGCTTTGTCTGAAACTAAATGATACAAATCAAAGGCAAGTGGTTTAGCTGCTTTTATAGAGAAAACCTAAGTTGCGCAGGAAGATTTTGGAGTAGGCATGGATTCGCTTTCGCTAGGGTGCTAAACTACAGCTGTTTTGCGCCGATTTGCCTGATCCGCTTGCGGGCGCTCCTATAAATCCAGCTAAAGAGGTCCGTATGGTCACTTCTTCTATTAAGACCCTAGAAGGGTCTATTTCTTGTTCTCCTGAGCTACCCCAAGGATCGGTGGGTTATGTCAGGCCACAGTCCCTGTTTTTTGATGAGCCCTTGCCTTTGAGCAGTGGGCAGGTGCTGCCTAGCTATACATTGGCATTTGAAACCTATGGGCAGCTTAACGCCGATGCGTCCAATGCCGTGTTGATTTGTCATGCCTTAAATGCTTCCCATCATGTGGCAGGCTTGTATGAGAATGAAACGAAAAGCACAGGCTGGTGGGACAATATGGTGGGGCCGGGAAAAGCGGTGGATACCGACCGCTTTTTCGTCATCGGTGTGAACAATATTGGTTCCTGCTTTGGCTCTACAGGGCCAGCCAGCCCACACCCTATAACCGGCAAACCATGGGGCGCTGAGTTTCCGGTGCTTACCGTTGAAGACTGGGTTCTTGCCCAAGCTCGTTTGGCTGACTATCTTGGGATAGAAAAATTTGCAGCCGTCATGGGTGGTTCTTTAGGTGGAATGCAGGCGCTTAGTTGGGCGATCAGTTGCCCCGAGCGGGTAGCCAATTGCGTTGTGATTGCCAGTACCCCCCGATTAAGCGCTCAAAATATTGCGTTTAATGAAGTGGCCCGTAGCGCTATTTTGTCCGATCCTCAGTTTCATGGCGGCAACTATTACGAGCATGGTGTTGTCCCTCAAGCGGGGCTAGCGGTAGCGCGTATGGTAGGACACATCACCTATCAGTCCGATACTGTTATGGCGGAAAAATTTGGTCGTACGCAACGGGCACCGGCTGAAGATGGCGGGTACCATTATGGCTACGGTGTGGAGTTCGAAGTCGAATCTTACTTGCGCTATCAAGGGGAAAAGTTTTCGCGTTATTTTGATGCAAATACCTACTTGATTATCACGCGTGCCCTCGATTACTTTGATCCTGCGCGCCCCTATCAAGGCGATTTAAATAAAGCTCTTGAAGGGGTTCAGGCAAATTTTCTGGTGGTTTCTTTTACTACAGATTGGCGCTTTTCTCCGGAACGCTCACGCGAAATTGTGCAGGCCTTATTGAAGAACAAGCATCGCGTCAGTTATGCCGAAATTGATGCCCCGCATGGGCATGATGCATTTTTACTCGAAGATGCGCGCTATCATGCCGTGGTGCAAGGCTATTATGACCAGATCGCCGCAACTTTGGGGTTAGGTACGCGTCAAAGAACCACAGGAGTGCTGGCAGCATGAGTTCGGCTGTACAAAAACCGATAAGCTTACGACAAGATTTACAGCGTATAGCGCAATGGATAGAGCCTGGTTCCAGAGTGCTGGACTTAGGGTGTAGTGATGGCGAGCTATTAGCCTATTTGCGCGATCATAAACACACCGATGGAACCGGCGTTGAGCTTGACGATTATTCGGTTATTGCTAGTGTAAAACGCGGGGTCCCCGTTATTCAGCAAAACTTAGAAGAAGGGTTAGCCTTATTTGCCGACCAGCACTTTGATACGGTGGTACTGTCTAAAACTTTGCAGTCAATGTTGCACACCGAACATATATTGCGTGAAATGGCACGCGTCGCGCATTATGGCATCGTTTCTTTCCCCAACTTTGGTTATTGGCCTCATGGTTGGGCAATCTTGCGCGGACGCATGCCCGTAACAGGGGAAATGCCGTATCAGTGGTATGACACGCCCAATATTCATTTGTGCACATTGAAAGATTTTCAGGACTTGGCTGCTTCCTTGGGCTTGCGCATTACGCATCGGGCTGCCTTTAATGACAAGGCCGAGGTATCCTTTATGCCTGGGTGGCGCAGTACGCTGGCCGTCTACCGATTTGAATCACCGTATTTTAAAGCGGCGTAAGGCTCTTTTACTGTGTCCTTTGTTTATTTCAGCCCCCGCGTATTTCCTTTGTTGGTGCTGGGTTTTGCCAGTGGCCTGCCGCTGGCATTAGTCAGTGGCACGTTGCAGGCGTGGTTAACCACAACAGGCTCGCCTGAAGAGCAAATTGGTTTGCTTACCTTGGCGGGCTCTGCTTACACATTGAAGTTTTTGTGGGCCCCCTTGATCGATAGGTATTGCTTGCCTTTCTTGGGCCGCAGGCGCGGCTGGATGCTGCTAACTCAAGTTTTATTAGCCATCTCGCTATTGCTGATGAGCCGCTTAGATCCAAGCACACAATTGGGCTTGGTCTTTGCCTTAGCGTTTTGGATCGCTTTTCTTTCCGCTACTCAAGATATCGCTTTCGATGCGTATAGCACCGATGTGTTGCAAGCGGATGAGCGTGCCGCCGGTGCGGCTGTGCGAGTCACGGGTTACCGCATAGGTATGATTATGTCCGGTGGGTTGGCCATGGTCTTGGCCGCGCAGGTTGGTTGGGAAAATACCTATGCCACGATGGCTGCCATTATGGCCTTGATGACCTTGGCGACTCTTAAGGCGCCTGAGCCAGAAGTACAGCGCCGCGCTCCACGTAGCTTGTACGAAGCCGTGCAAGCTCCCTTTACAGAGTTTTTCTCCCGTCGTGGCGCCTTAGCCATGCTTTTACTTATCGTGCTGTATAAGTTGGGGGATTCTTTCGCCAGTGCGTTGTCCACGACTTTCCTGTTGCGCGAAGCGGGTTTTTCGTTAGAGGCAGTGGGCTATGCGAACAAAGTAGTCGGGCTGGCTGCGACGATATTGGGTGCTTTGCTTGGGGGCGCCTTAATGGTGCCTTTGGGCTTATATCGAGCGTTATTATTGTTTGGCGTGCTGCAAGCGGTATCTAATTTTGGCTACTGGTATTTATCCATCCAACCTGAGTCGAGCATTTGGCTGATGGGCGCGGTGATTTCGATTGAAAACCTATGTGGTGGTTTGGGTACAACGGCCTTTGTCGCGTTAGTCATGGCACTATGCAATCAAAGCTATTCTGCGGCACAATTTGCGTTGCTCAGCGCTTTGTCAGCCGTAGGACGTACGTATTTAGCGGGACCGTTAAGTGGCTATATGGTGAAGTCATTTGGTTGGCCAAGTTTTTTCCTTAGTACGGTGCTCATAGCCCTACCGGGGCTAGTAATGCTTTGGCACTATCGTTCTGTGATACGTGATTTAGACCTAGGTACGCGAGACTCGGGATGATCATATTACTCATGTATTTAATTGCTATCACCGCCGAGGCGATGACAGCGGCGTTGGCAGCAGGCCGGCGTGATATGGATTGGATTGGGGTATGTATCATTGCCTGTATTACTGCTTTGGGCGGGGGCTCAGTGCGTGACGTGTTGTTAGGTCACTATCCGTTAACTTGGGTAAAACACCCCGAGTATTTATGGATGACGGCAGGAGCAGCGATTATTACCGCCTTAATTGCGCCGGTGATGCGACGCTTGCACAGTTTGTTTCTCTTGCTGGACGCGATGGGTTTAGTCGTGTTTACCGTTATCGGCTGTCAAATAGGCATGGAAATGGAGCTGCCGATCACCATCGTGCTGCTCAGTGGCATGATCACCGGCTGTGCTGGGGGAGTCTTACGAGACGTCTTGTGTAATGACATTCCTTTATTACTTCGCAAAGAAATGTATGCCAGTGTCTCTATGCTAACCGGTGCCTTGTACTTAGGGGCTTTGCACCTTGAGTTAAACGAAAACGTAGCAGTACTCGGCCCGATGGCAATAGGTTTATGTTTTCGTATGCTGGCATTGCGTTATAACTGGCAAATGCCCCGCTTTGTCTATAGAGATGAATGGCGTTAAGCCCTTAAGGGCATGCCACTCATTACTATGACAGCACCCCTAAAAAAGCAAGCAACAAAGGCAGCAAGGGCATCAACATAGCCGTTAAGATGCCGTTAAGGCCCATGCCCAAGGCCGCAAATGCACCTACTTTTTCATGCACTTGTAAAGCACGTGCGGTGCCAATAGCGTGGGCGGTCACACCCAAAGCAAAGCCTCGGGCGGCAGGGTGTTGAACTTTAAATAGTTTGAGCAATGGATGGGCAATAATCGTGCCGCTAATGCCGGTTAAGGCAACGGCGACAGCAGCCAACGATGCTTGTCCGCCGAAGTGATCCGCCAAGGCCATAGCAATAGGCATCGTTGCCGAACGCGGTGCTAACGATACGATGGTTTCTAACGAGCCCCCTAAGGCCCATGCAATGAGCGTTGTGGACACAATAGCCGTGACTGAGCCAGCGATTAAGGCGATGCACACTGGGCGCCATATTTTCTTCAGTTGCTGGAGTTGTCCATATAAAGGAATAGCTAGAGCAACGGTTGCTGGCCCTACCATGAAGTGTATGAATTTTGCCCCGTCAAAATAAACGGGGTAAGGGGTATCGGTCAGCAGCAAGATACTGACTAGCGCTAGCACCGATGTCAGGACGGGGAGCAGAAAAGGTGTTGAGCCAGCCTTACGATAAAGTGTCACCGAACCAGCATAGATAGTTAGGGTAAGGGTGAGCCATAACAAAGGTGAGCTAGCCAGAAATACCCAAATTTGGAAAATGCCGTCTTTCATGCTTGCTCCTCCTTGTTCAGCAAGTAATTGAGCACCACGCCCGTAACCACTAAGGTCAACACGGTACCCCCTAAGGTGGCCAGCAAGAAAGGACGCCACTCACTGGCTACGCGCTCAAAGTACATCATCACCCCAGTCACTGCAGGGATAAATAAGAGCATTAGGTGTTGAAGTATATGGTTAGCGGTGTTTTCTAGAGGTTCCGGCACTTGGTTGCGGATGAACAAGGCTACTGTTAACAACAACATTCCTGCTAAGGGGCCGGGCAAAGGTATGCCCAAGAGTTGTACTAGGACTTCGCCCAGTAATTGAAAAATAAAAAGGGCGGTAATCGCAAAAATCATGGTGGTGCCTGTATCAGTAAGCAAGACGTAGACAAGAGAGCTACGCCTAAGAAGGCTGGGACTGACCAGAGGGAGATTCTCTGGCTAATCGGCAAGTTTGCCATATTTATACCAGCTAAGGTATTGGGTAGCTCATATGGAGTTAGTTATACCTGTGGGAGCTGAACAGGTGGTTTAAACGTATTCGTCTAGCCATGCTTATACTAGTATGTAAAGGATGCTTTATTTTTCTATAGGTTCTAGTACTTGCTCATCTTAGTCGCTGTAATTTTCCATGGACGACAGAAAAGGCTAACTACCTATCAGGGATTAGGGTAAACGGGGGGTATAGGGGTATAAAAATGTTTATTTATTCCCATGCCTTTACCTATTGAGATTGAATTAGTGATAGTTTTATGGTCAAAGTGTAGAGTTAACAAAAAGTGCTAGTACTCGTGCTAGTTGAACATCCTCGGAGGAGAAAATGTTAGATGGGTTTTTGCAGCATGTTGATCAGCAAAGTAGCTTAGCGTTAGCCGACGGCGTTTTATTACCTGTGCAGGCACAAGAGCGTCATGTTTCAGAGAAAAATATGCGGTTTCTTGTACGTTGGGTTTCTAATCTTGCTGTGAAGGATGCCAGTAAGCAGTCTGTGCCCGGAGGGCCTCGCGACCCAAATTTTAATCCGTTCCTGCCGCCGGACCCAGCCTTAACAGTAGGGGATTACTTCGCCACTCATAATACCGTTTTAAATAAGTTCGCGTTAAGTGCTCAGCATTTAGTGCTCGCAAGTAAACAGTTTGCTGAACAACTGGAACCCCTGAGTCTGGCGGAGTTTACCGTCTTGTCCAAGATATTAAATGCTTATGGTGGCTTGGGTTTCTATAATGGAGGCGAAGCCGGAGGAGCGAGCCAGCGACACAAGCATGTGCAATGGATACCTGACTTAGATAATAATCCATCGCTGCGCTTGTATTTAAGCGGGCTGCCTCAAGTGGCTTTGCCGGGTGAGCGTCATCAGCACACAGGCTTAGACTTTGCCCATATTTTTATTCGCTTGCCTTATGACTCCCTGCAAGGGTGGGGCAATGCGGATCACTTAGCTGCCGCTTTACTTCAGGCTTATGAGACCGCTTGCGTCGTCTTGGGCCTGCGGCCAGATGCCTCGGGGTTGCTCCCTGCGCATAACATTTTAATAGGGCAGGGATGGATGTTACTGGTGCCCAGACAGCAAGAAATGGCGTATGGAATCTCGATTAATGCCTTGTCTTATGGGGGCTGTATCTATGTCCGTGAGCCGGAACAGTTAGATCTAGTACAAAAGCAAGGGCCTTTGCATATATTGGCTCAAGTGGGCGTGCGGGCTTAGTGGTTATCATTTCTTAATAACTGAAGTAGTAAATCTGTGAATTTCTAAATTTTTTATATGCATAATAATTGTGTTAATTATGCGTTATTTGTAATATTTGCAGAATTTGTTGCTTTTTTATTCGATATGTCAGCACTAAATTCAAAAATAACACTATAGTTGTGTAGTGTCAGTGATGTTAAAAGTTTTTCATCGCTTTCACTGTAAGTATGTCCTGGTAATAATTATTAACACCTCGATAGTTCAAGTTGCAAATTATAAAATACATGCTAAGCCGGGGGGCAACTATTAGTATGTTTCGGAGTGCCATTGGTTTGGTTAATAGAGTTTGTCGGCTTCTGTGCTGAATGGCACTAGCTGCATGACTCCGGGGCGGTAGTTGAGAGCTTTTTATAAGCATAATGCTATGCCGCCTTGCTATTGTTAGCATATTGGGAGGCACAATGTTAGAACGCGTATATATGATTTACGAGGAAAAGGAGAGTGTGGCTCAGCTTTCCAGACACCTGCAACGTTGGGGCATACAGTTACTAGAGGTTTCCTCATTAGATGAGTGTATTAAACAGGGCGATCAGGGACATAATAATTCAGTCACTTTATTACGTGCAGAAACCGCTTCTTTGTTTTTGGTGATAAGTCAGTTACGGCAATCGTTTCCCGTGGCGGGAATTTTAGTATTACAGGCCTTATCGGAGAATGATTTACGTATAGGGCATGTATTATTATCTGGTGCCGATTCTAGTATGGATATCAGCGTTCCCATCCCTGTTATCGTGTCGGCGATTCAAGCGCTTCAGCGTCGGGGGCAAGCATTTAAGAGTTGGGCATCGCAACAGTCCTCGGCTTTGGATAGCAACGTTTCTGTGCCGGGTTCAGCCTCATCATCGTTAACTACCGCTTTTGGGGAAAAATTGTCGTCTCGGCCTTGGCAACTGCTTGATGATGGTTGGAGCTTGTGCGCACCCGATAAAAGCACGTTTAGGTTGACGCGTGGTGAGCGTTTTGTTTTGCAAGCTTTGATATCTTCGGCTCCTGAGCCTGTCGATAGAAAAGATTTAGCTCCCGAGCACGATAGCACTGGGAGGGCGGTAGATGTATTAATTAGCCGCCTGCGCCGTAAAGTAGGTCGTATCGGCGAAGATTTGCCCATACGCTCGGTAAGAGGGGAAGGTTATGTGTTTGTGGGAGCGGGATCTAATTAGTGCGGGATAACAAGGCGACTCACTGTTGCAGAAACGAGCAGTAGTCACTTTGTTCGCACTAGACCCCTTGATCTAGCATGACTAAACCCGCGGAGCGGGGCGTTGTTAATAGGTAAGCATATAAGCGCTATGCCTTAGCATGAGAGCAAAATGGATGTTGCTGTCATCTAGACCTTCGTGTCATATACCGTTATACTAGCCAACAGAAAATATAATTTAGTTAAGTATCAATGGCTTATGGCCTTTGTTATTTAGGCTATTCACTTGGCTGCGCACAGCGGCCCGACTTTGAATAAAGTCGAAACACCCATACCCGGCCCAATGGTCGCGGAACAATTAGCTGGTTAAGCATTAACCAGCCAGCATGCGTTTGCATTGATGCATCACCATCGCCTGGTCTCTGTTTCAATGCAGCCAAGGTACAAAAAGGTGCCTATCTTTATGCCATGAGTGGCAGCGCTAGTCTTTTATGAAGGCAGGTGGAACTGCGCGTGTGCGATGTCTGGGTATCGGTGTTTCGGCAGGTTTTTGAGGGAAGCGTCGCCCTCGTCAGTTTGGCGAGATGACGCTTATAACATTATTCATGCTGTCTTGGTGGGGCGTTGTCAACGCACGAGCAGCAGAAAATAAAGGACGACAAAAACATGCAGGAACCAGAGTTTTTTCAATTGTCAGGATTAACGGCCATATTGCTGTTAGTAGGTTTTTATGGGGCAACTTTTATCATGTCCCTATTCATAGGTAAAAAGAGGGAGAACGTAGATGGGTATATGGTCTCCAATAGCTCAGTAGGTTTTGGCTTGTCCGCCGCCAGTATGATAGCCACCTGGATCTGGGCTGCTTCTTTTTACGCCAGCGCTACCTCTGGATATAAGTATGGCTTATCAGGGCCGTTACATTATGGTTTTTGGGGAGCCTTAATGATTTTATTCATCTATCCCTATGGGCGCCGGTTCCGTAAATTAGCTCCGCAAGCACATACCTTAGCTGAGGTCATTCATGCCCGCCATGGCACATCCAGTCAAATGATCATGGCCATTTCTAATATTGTAGGTAGTTGTATTAGCTTGATGGTGAACTTTACCGCAGCGGGAGCACTGGTATCGGTGTTGAGCCCCTTAAGTTTCATTCAGGGTGTGCTCATTGCTGGCTTTGGTGTGTTGTCCTACACCCTTTGGTCCGGTTTTAGAGCCTCGGTGATGACGGACTTTGCGCAGTTGGTAGCGATGATTTTGGCGGCTGTCATTATTATTCCCCTGATCTTCTTTAATGCTGGTGGCACGGAGATGCTGCATAGCAATATGTGGCGGTTAGATAGTGAGCAAGCCAACTTTTTTTCTAGTAAAGCAATTTTAGAGCAAGGAGCGCCTTATTTCGTCGCCGTTTTAGCGTATGCAATTGGTAATCAAACGATTGCCCAGCGTTTATTTGCTGTTCGTGAAGATTTGATTAAGCCTACCTTCCTAACGGCGACGATAGGTTATGGAGCCGTGGTGATCGGCTTAGGCATGTTGGGCTTATTGGCGCTATTTACGGGGCTTGAGCCTGTAGATGGCAATATGAACAATATTATTCCCCAGATGGCGTCCACGTACTTGCCTCCGGTAGGTATCGCCTTATTCTTTATCTTGGTCGTGGGCTCTTTATCGTCTACCGCCGATTCTGATTTAGCTGCTTTGTCTGCTATTTTTATGACCGATATCTACGCTAAGAATATCGCTCGTGGTCGACCCAATCCGCAACGCATGTTGTGGTGGGGTCGTGCATGCATGGTGTTGGCAACGATGCTAGGTGTGGTGTTTGCTAGCTTGCGTTTAGATATTTTGGTGATGTTGGTGTTTGTCGGGGCGCTGTGGGGGGCGATCGTTTTCCCAGTGATTTCTAGTTTTTATTGGCACCGTGTTTCTAATCGTGCCTTCACCACTTCCGTGATCAGCGCAGTGATTTTGTTTACTATCGTGCGTTTTGAATTGGTACCTATTACCGGTGTGATTGCCGTGTTTTTTGAGGTTTGTTCGGCCATTGGCGGTGGTGTAGTCATAGGCTTAATGGCTTTTGCCTTTTTGCGTGCACGTATTGCCATTGTAATTGGTGTGATCGCCGCTTTCGTGATGTTGCCTTTCTTTATTGGTCAGTTGCGAGACTATTTAGTGCTTGCTGGGTCGTTAACGGCGTATGGCGTCAGTACGGTGCTGTGTGTGGTATTGAGTTTGCGTGATAATGAAAACTTTGATTTCGATTTGTTGGCTAAACGAGTGAAGTCGTTCGATTATGAGCCTGCTAAGGTCAAGGGAAAAAGCGTAGGCATGCGTCCGGCTCGGGCTTAATTGATCAAGGAGAAAATGATGCTGACAGTGTATTTTTTAGTATGGCCGGTGATCTCTGCGGGCATCTTGTTGATGCTGATCGTGTCGCTGGTACGTGATATAAGTGATGCCCGTAAAACGGGCAAGAAGATGCTCTAACCTTACACCCTGTGGGTTATTTTTCAAGCCCCTATTGCTGTTAATGGTGATAGGGGCGTTTGCTTTTTAGAGCGGTAACCCAACTAGCGATTAGCCCGCCATAATACATCAGGTTGACCTGCACTGCGGTTGAGGTAGCGTGCCAATACAAACATCAGGTCAGATAAGCGGTTTATATAGTGCCTAGTGGCTACTTCTATGGGTTCGTGCTCGTGCAAAGCCAGTATGCTGCGCTCTGCTCTGCGAGCAACGCTACGAACAATATGTGCGCTGGCTGCCGCCGCTGTGCCGCCCGGTAAAATGAATTCCGCTAAGTTCCCTAGTTTCGCATTGTAGTGTTGTAGGGCCTCGTCTAGGGCTAAAACATGTTGTTCGGTCAGCGCCTGGTGGCCAGGTATGCACAGTTCTGCCCCCATATCAAATAAGTCATGTTGAACGGTGGATAGTAATTGATCAACATTGCTAGGCAGAGTTTCTGAGCGCAACTGGCCTAGAAAACTATTGAGTTCATCCACATCTCCAAGAGCATGAATGCGTAAGGCGGTTTTGGGCACCCTTGTGCCATCGCCTAGGCTAGTAGTACCTTGGTCGCCTGTGCGAGTGCTGATAATGGAAAGACGTGTAGACATGGTTAGCGTAGTAAATTCAAAGAGCCAGAAGTTAGGAGGCTAGTTTTTGTAAGGCATCACCGGTGACGCGCACGATTCGCCAGTCTGGTAGTATTTCTGCCCCATGGTGCTCATAGAAGTCGATAGCATTCTGATTCCAGTCTAGTACTACCCATTCAAAGCGTCCGCAGTTGTGGGTAAGGGCAAGATGAGCCAGATGCTTTAATACGGCAGAGCCTAAACCTTGTCCGCGGTGTGCGGGGTCGATATAGATATCTTCCAGGTACAGGCCGCGCTTATCCAGAAAGCTTGAGTAGTTAAAGAACCACATTATGTAGGCAATGGGTGTGTCGGGTTCAGCGTCGCTGGTAATAACCAAACAATTTGCACTAGCAGGTTCCGCAAAGAAGCTACGTTCTAATGAAGAGGGCGTCGCTTGAAAAATATCGGTGAGTTTCTCAAACACTGCCATGTCCCACATGAGCTTGTGTATGCCAGGTAGGTCAGATTTTTTAGCAGGTCTTAGTTGATAACCAGAAATAAAAGTGTTCATGTTGCTACGGGTGGTTTTGCGTTATGCTTAGTTGCATAGTAGCAGCTAAGCGGGGCCGTCGTGACGCCCTTACAGAAAAAAGCAGGAGTCGTATTATGTTTGCAGTGAATACCCGCCATATTGCCGCCGCTGTGCTGGCAGGGTTAGGCATGGTGACCACGATTAGTGCGCAGGCACAAGAAGCACGTGCTAAAGGTGAAGTGCGTCGCATTGACGCAGCGAATGGGAAAATAACCATTAAGCATGGCGCTATCGGACAGTTAGAGCTACCCGCCATGACGTTGGTGTATTTAATTGAGCCTGCGCTGTTGGTAGGTATTGCGCCGGGTGACACGGTAACGTTTGTGGCTGCCCGTAAAAATGATCAGTATGTGGTAGTCAGCATCAGTAAATAGCCAGTGGGAATACTGATATGAAAACAACCCGGCCAGTGTAGATTGGCCGGGTTGTTTTGTTCTTATACTAAAAGCAGGCTTATAGTACGTAGCGTGCCAAGTCTTGGCTGGCGACGGTTTCTTGCAATTGTTTGTTCACGTATTCTGCGTCAACGACAACATGCTGTTCACCACGGCTGCCTGCCTCAAAGGATAAGTCTTCCAGCAGTCTTTCCATGACGGTATAAAGCCGGCGGGCACCTATGTTCTCGGTGCGCTCGTTAACTTCAAAAGCCAACTCGGCCAAACGTTGAATACCTTCTTCACGGAAGTCCAAATGCACACCTTCTGTGCCCATCAGAGCGGTGTACTGTTTCGTCAATGAGGAGTCTGTTGTGGACAAAATCTGCACGAACTCTTTGGCCGTTAAGGACTCTAGCTCGACACGAATGGGAAAGCGGCCTTGTAGCTCAGGAATAAGGTCTGAGGGGCGGGACAAGTGAAACGCACCAGAGGCAATAAACAAAATATGATCTGTTCGCACTACGCCGTATTTGGTTGTTACGGTTGTGCCTTCCACTAAAGGCAGCAAGTCACGCTGTACGCCTTGGCGTGAGACATCACCGCTGCTAGAGTTCTCGTGGCGGGTAGTGATTTTATCGATTTCGTCCAGAAATACGATACCGTTCTGTTCAGCATTCGCCACGGCAGCTGCTCGTAACTCATCTTCGTTCACGCGCCGCGCTGCTTCTTCTTCGGTAATTTGCTTAAAAGCTTCTTTGACCGAAATTTTACGTGCTTTGGTTTTGTCCTGATTCATGCCCGAGAACATACTACGTAACTGCTCGGTCATTTCCTCCATGCCTGGAGGCGCCATTATTTCCATACGTGGCATTTGCTGCGACATTTCGATTTCGATTTCGGTATCGTCGAGCTGGCCTTCGCGTAGACGCTTGCGAAATACTTGTCGTGTACTACTTTCCTGGCGCTCGGGTAGGCCATGGGCATCACGAGCAGGCGGCAATAACGCATCTAAAATACGCTCTTCTGCCGCTTCCTCTGCTTGGGAGCGCACACGGCGCATTTCAATTTCGCGCGTTTGCTTAACAGAGGCATCTACGAGGTCGCGAATAATCGTTTCTACATCGCGGCCGACGTAGCCGACCTCGGTAAATTTGGTGGCTTCCACCTTAATAAAGGGTGCATTGGCCAATTTCGCTAAACGGCGGGCGATTTCTGTCTTGCCCACGCCGGTAGGCCCAATCATAAGTATGTTTTTCGGAACAATTTCGTGGCGGAGCGGTTCAGCCACTTGCTGACGGCGCCAACGATTACGTAGGGCTACGGCCACCGAGCGCTTAGCTTTGGCTTGTCCCACGATGTTTTTGTCCAGTTCGGAGACAATTTCTCCTGGAGTCATGGTGCTTGCTGACATAGTCTTGGTCGTATGCCTGTTCAAAGGGTTTCTATAGTGTGATGCTGGTTCGTGTAAATACACAGATCACCCGCTATTTCCAGAGACTTTTTAACAATCTCGGCAGGACTGAGTTCAGTATTTTCGAGTAGGGCACGTGCGGCAGATTGAGCAAAATTGCCCCCAGAGCCTATAGCGGCTAGGCCGTGCTCAGGCTCTAATACATCGCCATTTCCCGTCAGCACTAAAGTGTGCTCTTTGTCGGCAACTAAAAGCATGGCTTCAAGGCGACGCAATACTCGGTCAGTACGCCAGTCGCGAGTAAGCTCAACGGCAGCGCGCAATAGATTTCCTTGATGCTTTTCAAGCTTGGCCTCAAATCGTTCTTGCAAGGTGAATGCATCGGCGGTCGCTCCGGCAAAGCCGGCCAAGATGGTGCCGTTGTACAAGCGCCGAATTTTGCAGGCCGTACCTTTAATAATGGCGTGGCCCAAGGTAACTTGGCCGTCGCCGCCTATGGCGACCTGATTGCCGCGGCGTACACAAACTATAGTGGTAGCGTGAAATTGTTCCATGTGTGTCCTTCCTTTAGATCTAACAGGTGGGGATGAGTCTAGATCTTTCAAGAGGCGGTTTTTGCTAAGACAAAAAAAACCGCCTGAAATAATCAGGCGGTAGTCAGACTAGAGAGTGTTAGTCGCCAAACATTTTCTGGCGTTTTTCTCGCCGCTCTTGGGCTTCAAGGGAGAGCGTGGCGGTAGGGCGAGCCAGCAAACGGAGTAAGCCTATGGGCTCGCCCGTTTCTTCACACCAGCCATATTCGCCTGAGTCAATCAAGGCAATAGACTGCTGCACTTTCTTAAGTAATTTGCGCTCGCGGTCGCGCGTGCGCAATTCTAGGGCGTGCTCTTCTTCGATGGTGGCGCGATCGGCAGGGTCAGGCACGAACTGAGTTTCCCTAAGGTTCTCAGTGGTCGCACCCGCATTTGCCAAAATTTCTAATTCCAGAGTGCGCAACCGGTCTTTGAAGAACTCCAATTGTACGGAGTTCATGTAGTCCGACTCGGGCATCGCCAAAAGTTCCTGCTCAGTCGGCAGCTGAGTTGTACTGCCATTCGACTTTGTTGTCATGATGGTTCCCTCTTGTTGACGTCTTGGAGCCCGTAACTCTCGTCACGCGCTGTCGCTCCGCATATGACTTGTTGCGTATGATTTTCAGACCAGGCAGTTCTCCAGGCCTTGAGTGAAAATCTCTTGGGGTAAATGACGGCCAATAAAAACCATCTTGCTACCCTTTTTATCTTTTGCTAGCCACGCTTTGCCTGGCTCAGCACTCATTAGCATATGTACGCCTTGAAAAAGCATGCGGCGATTGATGCCTTTGAGATACAAAATGCCTTTGTAACGCATGAGGTCCGGACCAAACACTTGCACGATGCCGGAAAGAAAATCTTCTAGGCGCTCGGGGTCGAAAGGTCGGTTCGAACGAAATACAAACGCACCGATGTCATCACTGTGCGCTTTGTGGTGGTGCTCATGGTGTCCGCAGGCTGGACTGCAGTCGCCATCATGCTCATGCGCGTGCGCGTGCGCGTGATCATGACTATGGTCGTCTGCGGCATCCGGGTGATCGCTTTCTAGGAAGTCAGGATCTACATCCAAGATTGCGTTCAGATTAAAACCGCTTACGTCTAAGATGGACTGTAAGTCGGTTTCGCCGAAGTTTACCGGAGTAATCGTTGCACGGGGATTAATCTTGATCAAACGGTGGCGTAATGTTTGGTAATCAGCTTCGTTAACCAAATCTTTTTTGGATATTAGCAGGCGATCAGCAAAGCCAACTTGTTTTTGAGCTTCTTCTTGTTGATCTAGAGTGGTCATGCCGTGCTTGGCATCGACGATGGTGACGACAGCATCAAGACGATAGTAGTCGGCGATGTCATCGTCCATGAAAAACGTTTGGCAAACGGGGCCTGGGTTAGCCATGCCAGTGGTTTCAATAATGACGCGTTCAAAGTTCAGCTCGCCTGCTTGGCGGCGTTCGCGTAGGTTGTTTAAGGTGCGCATTAAGTCGCCGCGCACTGTACAGCAAACGCAGCCGTTATTAAGCTCGACAATCTCTTCGTCCAGATCCTGAACGAGCAGGTCGTTATCGATACTTTCTGGGCCAAACTCATTTTCAATTACGGCAATGCGTTTGCCGTGATATTCAGTAAGAATACGTTTGAGTAGAGTGGTCTTACCAGCTCCTAGAAAGCCAGTCAGTATTGTGACAGGTACCATGGACTTGGCATTTAAGTCGGCATTCATATTTCGCCTCGCAAAAACGCTGGTAGAGGACGGGCTTTGAGGTCAATAGGCGCTTCTACCGCGTGCAAAAACAAGCAGCGATTACATCACAGCCTAGCGGATAGGGCAAATGGCTTTTGACGTATGCTAGCAACTGTTCGTTAGCAGATCGCAAAATATATACTGATTAGCTAAAAAACGCTATTTTTTGCTACCTTTTTCAGGGTTTTCATGGTCCTGACATGTACTGCAGATAGCACGTAGCTCAATTTCGTGGTTACCCATGGAAAATCCAGCGTCGGCGACATAATTGGCCAGTTTGTGGCTTAAGGCCGGTGCGCTGAGTTCGGCAACCGTTCCGCATTGGGTACATACCACTAATAAATCATGGGGATGACCCCCGGCATCGACGCAGGCCGTCCATGCATTGACCGCATCCAGTCGGTGGATCAGGCCTTCTTCAGTCAGAAAGTCTAGGGCACGATAAACAGTGGGCGGCGTAGCGCCGGGTAAGGTGCCGCGTATCATGTCAAGGAGCTCATAGGCTTTCAGACTACGCTGGGCACGTAGCAGAATTTCCAATACATGCTTGCGAATGGCAGTCAGGCGTTTACCACGCTCTAGGCACAGCTTTTCCGCGGTAGCAAGTTGCTGCTCAATTGCTAATGGTGTAAGAATGTGAACGGGCATAGTGCAATGAGCCTTGGCGGCGAGGATTGTTATGTTATAACATATTGAAAAAACAGCCTGTGTTGCTGTGCTAACTCTTATTATCGCTCATTCATGTCCTGCCCTCAATTTCCACCACCGTCCCCAAGCGCCTACCGAGGCACCATACTACTACGTTCAGCGTGGCGACGTTTTGTTTTTGCATTGTTGATTTCTGCTGCGTTGTGGAGCTTAACAGCCTACGCCATAGGGTGGATTGCCTAATGGGGGTGCCTTTAATTAGTCTAGATCAGGTGTTTCTAGGCTGGCGTGACAAAATTGCTGTGCGCAATATAAGTGGTGTTTTTACTCAAGGTTCACTCACCGCTGTCGTGGGGCCTAACGGGGCCGGAAAATCGACCTTATTTAAAGGCTTAACCGGACAAATCAATCCTTTGCGTGGGCATATCCATATAGCACGAGAAGTCGAGGCTCGAATGGCCTTATTGCCACAGATGGGTGATATTGATAAAAGTTTCCCGATTTCGGTGTATGACATGGTCGCCATGGGGGCCTGGCGGCGGGTAGGGGCTCTGGGTGGTTTCTCGCAGCAAGAGCATGTTTCGGTGGGAGTGGCCTTAGCGCAGGTGGGGTTAAGTGACTTTGCTCGTCGCCCTATCGGCACCTTGTCAGGGGGGCAGTTGCAGCGTGCTTTATTTGCACGATTAATTTTGCAGCAAGCGGATGTGTTGTTGTTAGACGAGCCTTTTGCTGCCGTAGACAGGGCGACAACGGAAGATTTGATGCGCTTGATCTGTCAATGGCATGAACAAGGTCATACGGTGATTACCGTTTTGCATGATTTGGATTTGGTACGGGAGTTTTTTCCGCAAACATTATTGCTCGCGGGGCAGACGGTTGCGTGGGGGCCTACAGACTCAGTGCTGACTACAGAGAATTTGCACATGGCCAGACATCTTTGTGCTGGGGATTATCTATGAGCGAGCTCTGGCACTATTTAGCCCAACCATTTTTCGAATACAGCTTTATGCTGCGTGCGCTGGCAGGCTCGTTTGCTTTGGCTGCGGCTGCAGGCCCCTTAGGTGTGTTCTTGGTGTTGAGACGCATGAGCCTGATGGGGGATGCGATGGCACACGCCATTTTACCGGGAGTCGCGGTCGGTTTTCTCACCGCAGGCTTGTCGTTGGGGGCCATGGCATTAGGCGGTGTGATTACTGGGATTGTGGTGGCCTTACTAGCAGGTTTAGTAGCTCGGATCACCCCCTTGCGCGAGGATGCAAGCTTTGCAGCGTTCTACTTAGTATCTCTAGGCCTAGGTGTGTTGCTCGTGTCCATACGCGGCTCGAATATGGATTTACTCCACGTTTTGTTTGGCACGGTATTAGGGTTGGATGACGACTCGCTCTTATTGGTGACGGGTGCTAGTACCTTAAGTTTGCTGGTGCTGGCCGTGATTTATCGACCGTTGGTCATGGAGTGCTTGGACCCTATCTTTTTGCGCACGCAACGAGGGGGTGGATCGTTAGCGCATATGGGTTTTTTGCTTTTGTTAGTCATCACCCTAGTGGCGGGCTTTCAAGTGTTAGGGACTCTGATGGTAGTAGGAATCATGATGTTGCCCGCGGCCTCTGCCCGCTTCTGGGTGCATTCTGTGGCGAGCCAAATGTCGGTATCAGGCGCACTCGGCATGCTGAGTGCTTATGTCGGTTTGTTGCTGTCTTATCACTATGATTTGCCTGCCTCGCCAGCCATTATTTTGGCGGCTGGTCTATTTTATTTTTTATCTCTTGGCTTCGGCCCCCATGGCGGCTTGTATCGGACGATATTGGCCATGAAAAGCCGTCGACGCCGTTTGACCTCAATATTGGAGCAAGACTGATGCCTACCCCCTCACTGCAAGGTTTCGTGTGTAATGGGCTGCTGATGGCTATCATGGCAATACCCGGAGCCGCTCAGGCGCAGGCTGTTGAGCCTTTACGGGTGGTGGCTAGTTTTTCCATTTTAAGCGATATGGTTCAAGAAATAGGTGGAGACAAAATTGCTTTAAGCACGATAGTGGGTCGTGACGCCGATGCCCATACCTTCGAGCCCACACCCAGTGACACTAAGGCCTTAACACACGCCCAACTGCTGATAGTGAATGGCCTCGACTTTGAGGCTTGGATTCCTCGTTTGGTGCAGTCATCAGGCTACCAAGGCCCGCAGTTAGTCGCCAGTGCAGGGATCACACCTTTAGATTTTGAACATACCGCCGATAATAACCACGACCACGACCACGACCACGAGGATCACGACCATGGCCATTCGCATGGGCAACACGACCCTCATGCATGGCAGAGTTTGCAGCAGGCCCAAGTGTATGTAAAAAATATTGCCGTGGGCCTGGCACAGGCTGATCCGGCAAATGCCGATTATTATCAGGCTCGTGCGCAAGACTACGCCCAACGTATGCAAAGTCTGGATCAACATTGGCGTGCACAGTTTGCTAGGGTGCCATCTGACAAACGGCGTGTGATTACGTCGCACGATGCGTTTGCCTATTTTGCTAAGGCTTACGACATCCAGTTTTTGCCGCTTTTAGGTGTGTCGAATATGGCTGAGCCTTCGGCCAAAGAGATGGCTACTCTTATTAAGCAAGCTCGCGATGAACATATAGCCGCTATTTTTACGGAAAATGTGGTCAGCCCAAAATTGGCTCAACAAATGGCTCGTGAGGTCGGCACTAAGCTGGGGGGGGTACTGTATTCAGATGCTTTAGGCCCAGAAGGTAGCGAGGCAGGGACTTATTTGGGCATGATGGATTGGAATGCTAAGCAGGTTTATGAAGCATTACAGCCTTAGTCGGTTTTTTTACGGCGGGCTCGTGGATGAGCCTGATCGTATACGTGGGCGAGGTGCTGAAAATCTAAGCGTGTGTAGATTTGGGTAGTGGAAATATTGCTATGCCCTAATAACTCTTGTACTGCGCGTAAGTCTTGCGAGGACTGTAATAGGTGACTGGCGAAGCTGTGGCGTAAGCTGTGCGGGTGTACTTGCATGGGAAGGCCGACTTGCCGTGCCATGTTTTCTAGCCGCTGTTGCACAATACGAGGATGAATGCGCGCTCCGCGAGCCCCTAAAAACAGAGCTGCATCGGCGTCCGGGTTAGCTTGTTGGCCGGCGAGTTGAACGCGCACTGCTAACCATTGTTGCAATGCTTTTACTGCCTGTTCGCCTATAGGCAATAAGCGGCGCTTACCCCCTTTGCCGTGCACCGAGAGTTCCCGCGAATCTAGTATCAGCCAGCTTTGTGACTCATAGTGTGGGCTTTTGCGGTAATGCATATCTAGGCTGACAAGCTCTGCTAAACGCAGACCGCAAGAGTAAAAGAGTTCGAACATGGCCTGATCACGCTTGTCTTGAGCATGATCGGGTGCGGGTAGGCCTTTACGGTCTAGAAGCGCTTGGGTCTGATCGATAGATAGCGCCTTGGGTAACGATTTGGGACTGCGTGGTGCTTTAAGTGCACTAGCCGGGTTGCGTGGCCAGTGTTCTTGCAGACTACGCCATTGGTAGTAGCTGCGCCAAGCCGACAATATACGCGCTAGGCTACGGGGCGCCATGCCTTCTTTGTGTAGTTGTGCCAAGCCTTGCCGCAGCTCAGCCTCTTGCAGGGTGTCTGGGTGAACGTGTGGGAATAAGGTCACGAGTTGACGCAGATCACGGTGGTAGTTGCTTAAAGTGTGCGGTGAATAGCGCTGGTCTTGCTCTAGATGCACTAGCCACTCTTGGATGCTGCTGGGTAAGCTAGGGTTAAGAGGTTTGCTCATCAGTGTTTGCTGGCAGGCGTTGCAATGTGGCGCTACAGATTTGGCCAATTTGCGTTAAAAAAGTGGTATCCATGTCGCGTGTAAAGCGAGTGGCATCATTGGCGCCTAGCAACAGGACGCCACGCAGTATTTCGCCCTGAAAGAGGGGGATAGTAGCCACGGAGAGTGCGTTATCTTGTAGATCTTGCCAGCATGCCTCGCTGTGCGCGGGGCCACAATAGACGCGGTTGTGCTCTTGTATATGCTGCCGTAGCTCGGCGTAGTCAGTGGTTTGGTCCCATAGCGCGAGCTTGCATATCGGTAGTTCAAAGATATCTTGTAGGCTATGGCAAATATGTGTGGGCAGAGCCTGCTCTGAGGGCTCGGCCAGCATACGGCAATACCATTGATGGAGCAGTTGATTGATTTTTTCATTGCGCCGGGCATTGTGTAGCAGTGTATTAAGTTGCTTGTCCAAGTACTTATTTTTTTCGCGGAGCACTAGTATTTGTCGCTCACCCAAAGAAATGGCTTTAGCGTGCTGGGGGTGGGGTACCGTCATGCCGGCAAAGATATCGGCATACTGTTGAAAAAAATCGGGCTGAGTTTTCAAGAACTCAGCGATTTGTGTAGCGCTTAAGGTCGGTGCTGTATCCATGACAAATCGCTTTCCTTTTAACAAGATGAGGCGGTGAGACGTGCAATATCAATTTGACCGCTAAACACAGTGGCTACCGGACCACTCATGGTTAATTTGTTGTCTTCCCATTGTACGCACAGAGTGCCCCCACGCGTTTGTACTTGGACTGGGCTTTGCAGTAAACCTTGTCGTATGCCTACGAGTACAGCGGCACAAGCGCCCGTGCCACAAGCCAAGGTTTCCCCTGCGCCCCGTTCGTAGACGCGTAAGCGAATGTGATGCAAATCTAGAATTTGCATAAAGCCTACATTCACCTTTTGTGCAAAACGAGGGTGAGATTCGATATAGGGGCCTAACTGCTCCACCTTGGTGTGCTCGGTATCGCGAACAACCATAACCGCATGAGGATTAGAAATAGACGCTAAGGAGATCGCTAGTGTGCCCAACTCAGGGCTGATGGGTAATTCCCAAAGGGTATCTTGTCCTATCGCGGTGTAGGGCAGGCCTTGGCAGTCAAAGTGCACAGATTGCGGGGTAAAAGCGCAGGGGCCCATGTCTACCCATACGCCTTGCCCAGCGTGGTCGTGTAGTTGAATTAAGCCGCCGGCAATTTCAGCTATCAGTGGATTGGCCGTTGACAAGCCTTGCTCGTGTACAAAGCGTACAAAACAGCGAGCTCCATTCCCGCAATGTTCAACCTCTTGGCCGCTGGCATTAAAAATACGATAACGAAAGTGCGCTTGAGGGTGTTGGCTGGGCTCAACCAGTAGAATTTGATCCGCTCCTATTCCCAAGTGTCTGTTGGCTAAAGCTCTAGCACGTTCAGGCGTTAGCTTGATGGCCTGCCGTACTCCATCAAGCACGACAAAGTCATTTCCTGCGCCGTGCATTTTGCTAAAACGCCATATCTGGTTCATAGGAGAAGAATGGCTCATGTTAGTAAATGCGTTCCTCGCCCTCTGGACGGGTTTTAAAGCGTCGGTGTACCCAATAATACTGGGTTGGGTCGACGCGTATGCAGTCTTCAATTAAGGAGTTAATACGCGCCGTCGCTATTTCGGGGTCTGGCCCAGGAAAGTCCTCTAATGGAGGCATGACTTCCGTGGTGTATTGCCCAGTTTCTATATTAAGGCGACCTATCACCGGGATGACGACGGCATCTTGCTTGGCCGCTATTTGGGCCGTAGTGAGCAAAGTGGCGGCGGGTACACCAAAAAAGGGTGTGAATATACTGCCTGCGATTCCAAAGTCCATATCGGGTAAGTAAAAGACCGGTGCCCCTTCATGCAGGGCGCGTACGAGCTGACGTATGCCTTTTTTTCTGTCCATAAGTGGATAACTGGTAAAGCGACTGCGGCCTTCAAAGACAAGCCTGTCTACATCAGGGTCAGATTGGCGAGCAAAAAAACACGCCAATGGATCGATAGACATAGACAGGCGAGTGCCGACGGCGTCCATGCTAACGAAATGTGGGACGAGTAGCAGCACACGCTTGTTAGCCGCCAATGCTTCTTCAATATGATGCAAGCCTTGAAGTGCGACGGTGTTGAGAATGGTGGATTCTAGGCCGAACCATAATAAACCTCGATCTATCAGTGATTGCCCCAGCAAACGGAAGTGCTTTTGTTGCCATCGATCACGGGTGTCTTGGTCCACCTCGGGAAAACAGAGGGCTAAGTTAGTGTGCACAATTTGTGCTCGACGACGAGCTACGCGTGGGATTAACCAGCCCAGTGCAGCTCCCCAGCGTAAACGAGTCGCAGTGGAGCAGTGGCCGAAGTAACGAAACAGTCGTTTTAAGAGGGGGTATTTATTCAGTTTCATAGCGTTGTACGTCAGGGAGGGGCGGCGCATCGTGAGGCACCTTGTAGCGGTTATAGCTCCACAAATACTGGGTAGGAAAACGGCGTATCAAGATTTCCATGGATGCATTAATGAGTGCTGCCATGGCGGCCTGGTCTTTAGGGTAGGGCTCAGGCAAGCGCAAATAATGTATGCGCCAGCCTTGCCCCTTAGGTAAGCGCTCACCCGCTGTTAGTACCACCGGCACTTGCGCTTGTAAGGCCAGTTTTCCCGCTAAAGTCATGGTAAGAGCAGGCCGCTTGAAAAAAGGGGCCCAAGTGCCGTCCCCGCCACTAGGGACTTGGTCGGGCAACATGCCTACTGCTCGCCCCTGGCGCAGAGCTTTAACAAACTCGCGTACGCCGCGCATGTTGGCAGGAACGGCATGTAATTGAGGCAATTCCCTAGCGGCAACCATCACCGGTTCGAGAAAAGCTTGTCGAGGCGGCCTGAACATCACCGTTAAGGGGCCATGTTTGAGCAAAAATCGGGCCGTGATTTCAAAGCTTCCTAAGTGAGGTGTCAGGTACAAAATTCCGCGATTTTCTGCTAAGGCTTGATGCACAACCGCCTCATCGTCACTCTGACAGAGCGCTAGACTGTCTTGCGTACGCAACCAGATTTTGGGAGTTTCCATAATCATGGCGCCTGTTTCGGCAGCGGCTTGACGAAAGAAAGCCGGGGAGTCGTAGCCGGCTTGCTGACAGTTTTTTTGCAGACGTTGGCGGTATTTGCCGGGAAATGCGTATACTAGCAGGCCGATAAGGCGTCCTATCCGGTGCAATAACGATAACGGCAGACGGGCAATTAGTCGCAATAGTAGTAGCAACATGAGGCCTCAGCACTCCCAGAAAAGTGGTTACTCTTAAACTAAACGCTATTTTCGCTTAAAATGCATTGTATCGCTGAGTTAAACGACAACTTGCGGAGCGATGGGCTAGGCCCGTAAATACCGCTAAAGCGTCGCGCCCCGTATCGACTTTTAAATTACGTTGGTGGTCCCGAGGTGCTACGCCATTTTTAATTAAACAAGCCTGCCATGAAACAGGCATGCGTAAAGGTGCACCACTGTGATTAATAATGACTTCCTATTCACTTCTGAGTCTGTCTCTGAAGGTCATCCGGATAAAGTGGCTGACCAAGTCTCTGATGCGATTTTAGATGCCATTTTTACTCAAGATCCTCATTCGCGAGTAGCAGCCGAAACCCTATGCAATACTGGATTAATTGTACTCGCTGGTGAAATTACCACCACCGCCAATGTGGATTACATCCAAGTGGCTCGCGATACGATCAAGAAAATAGGCTATGACAATGGCGATTATGGTATTGATTACAAATCGTGCGCGGTATTGGTAGCGTACGACAAGCAGTCTCCTGATATTGCTCAGGGTGTAGACCGTGACGAGGCGGAAATCCTCAATCAAGGCGCTGGCGACCAAGGGTTGATGTTTGGTTATGCTTGCGATGAAACACCTGATTTAATGCCAGCTCCCATTTGGTATGCTCACCGCTTAGTCCAGCGTCAAAGTGAGTTGCGCAAAGATGGTCGCTTGAGCTGGTTGCGTCCGGATGCCAAGTCTCAGGTCACTTTTCGCTACGTCGATGGACGGCCGGTGGAAGTCGACACCATTGTATTGTCTACTCAGCACGCGCCTGAGGTTTCTCAAGAAGAAATCCGGGAAGCGGTGATCGAACATATCATTAAGCCAAGTATTCCAGAGGATTTGCTGGGCGCTAAAACCCGCTTTTTAGTCAATCCTACGGGTAAGTTTGTGATTGGTGGGCCGCAAGGTGATTGTGGTTTAACCGGCCGTAAAATTATTGTTGATACGTACGGTGGCGCTTGCCCTCATGGGGGGGGCGCTTTTTCGGGTAAAGACCCTTCCAAAGTTGACCGTTCCGCTGCCTATGCCGCGCGTTATGTGGCAAAAAATATTGTCGCCGCTGGTTTGGCACGTCAATGTCAAGTGCAACTGAGCTACGCAATCGGCGTGGCTGAGCCTATCAATATCACGATTTATACGGAAGGCACCGGGGTGGTTTCCGATGAGCAGCTTGCCCTGCTAGTGCGTGAGCATTTTGATTTGCGTCCTAAAGGCATTATCAATATGTTGGATTTGCTGCGTCCGATTTACTCCAAAACGGCTGCTTATGGTCACTTTGGCCGCAACGAGCCGGAGTTCAGTTGGGAAGCTACCGACAAGGCGCATTTGCTGCGTCAGTCTATTTAACTACTACGGTTTTTCGAAGGCTGCTGCCCCAGTGCGGGTGTCGGCCTTTTTTCATCTTGGGTACAAGGGTTAAGCACAGGCTTTGGGTAGAGGGGTGCTATGATTGATTTATGTCTAGAGTATTGATGTCCTCCTTGCCCACCGCTGGCGAAGATTATAAAGCCACGCGTCGTGATTCGCCTTGCGTAGCGGTCTGTTCGACCCTGTATGACGATGTTTGCCGCGGTTGTGGGCGTACCGCAATGGAAGTGGCGAATTGGGTATTTATGAACCAAGACGAAAAAGATCTGGTGTGGGAGCGCATTACCGAGCAGGGCTATCCACGGCGTAATAAATATTAGGATATGTGTTTTTCTTACAAGGGCTGCTCCCATTTGTAGGTGAAACGAGTACAATACCTAGCATTATTTCAACGTCCCTGAGGAGCGTTGCGACGAATCAATACGATGTTGATTTGCCAGGCTCAGGGCGCGTCAGGTTCATTACCTTTACAAACTACGCTCGCCATTACTTGCATAGCAGGCTGACGGCGGGTGTTATCTCTCTAGCAGTCTGTGTGCCGTTTTACCGGAGCTCAAACTGTGACGACTTTTTCCGATTACAAAATTGCTGATATTTCTTTAGCTGACTGGGGACGCCGAGAGCTTGCCGTCGCTGAAACTGAAATGCCAGGCCTGATGGCAACACGGCAAGAGTATGCTGCCTCTCAGCCCCTAAAGGGCGCGCGTATCGCCGGTAGTTTGCATATGACGATCCAAACAGGCGTGCTCATCGAGACGCTAGTGGCTTTGGGTGCCGAAGTGCGCTGGGCTTCATGCAATATTTTCTCCACTCAAGATCACGCGGCTGCAGCAATTGCTGCACGCAACATTCCTGTATTTGCCGTGAAAGGCGAAACCCTAGCGGAGTACTGGGAATACGCCCATGAAATATTCAATTGGCCCGGCGAACAGGCCAATATGATTTTGGACGATGGTGGTGACGCCACGGTGCTATTGCACTTGGGCGCCAAGGCAGAGAAGGACCTAAGCGTATTAGACAACCCTAGCAGCGAAGAGGAGCGTGCTTTGTACGCCTCGATACGCGCACGCCTGCAAACTGACGGTAGCTGGTACTCCACTCGTTTAGCGCAGATTCAGGGCGTAACCGAAGAAACGACCACAGGTGTACAGCGTTTGTACCAAATGGCGCGTAAAGGCGAACTGGCCTTCCCAGCGATTAACGTCAATGACTCAGTAACGAAGTCCAAGTTTGACAACCTGTATGGGTGCCGCGAGTCCTTGGTGGATGGTATCAAGCGTGCCACTGACGTTATGGTGGCAGGTAAAATTGCGGTCGTTTGCGGTTTTGGCGATGTCGGTAAAGGGTGTGCCCAGGCCTTAGTGGCGTTACGTGCGCAAGTATGGGTGACTGAAGTGGACCCCATTTGCGCCTTGCAGGCCTCTATGGAAGGTTATCGTGTAGTGACCATGGAGGAAGCCGCCGATAAAGCCGATATTTTTGTTACCGCTACGGGCAATTACCATGTCATTGATCGCTCGCACATGGAACGCATGAAAGATCAGGCTATTGTTTGCAATATTGGTCACTTTGATAACGAGATCGACGTGGCGTCCTTGGAAGATCTAGAGTGGGAAGAGATTAAGCCGCAGGTTGATCATGTTATTTTCCCTGACGGCAAACGTATTATCCTGCTCGCTAAAGGTCGCTTAGTGAACTTAGGTTGTGCTACTGGGCACCCTTCGTTTGTGATGTCTGCATCATTTACTAACCAAACCATTGCACAGATCGAGCTATTTACGCGTGGTAATCAGTATGAAACAGGTAAAGTATATGTTCTGCCTAAGCATTTAGACGAAAAAGTAGCTCGTCTGCATTTGAATAAGCTAGGCGTGAAGCTGACTACCCTTACCCCAGAGCAGGCCAATTATATTGACGTGCCTGTTCAGGGGCCATTTAAGGCAGATCACTACCGTTATTAAATCGATGTGCACCCACACACTTTAGGAGTCATACCATGGCCTCATTACTACTCATTTGGATCTTGAACGCTGTTGCTTTACTGGTGGTTGCTTATGTGTTGCCCGGCATTACCGTGGCATCGTTTGGTTCAGCACTGATTGCCGCGATTTTATTGGGTCTGTTGAATGCCTTGGTCAAGCCCATCTTAATTGTGCTGACTTTGCCCATTACCATCGTCACCTTAGGTCTATTCCTGTTTGTGCTCAATGCCTTGGTATTTTGGCTCGCAGGGTCGATTATTAAAGGCTTTGTCGTCAATGGTTTCTGGTGGGCTGTGTTGGGTGCCATTATTTATAGCCTTGTTTCGGGCTTATTGATTGGGCTTGTACAGAAATGACAACAAAGCAAACGCTGAGTCTCGAGTTTTTTCCCCCGCGTGATACAGAAGCGCAGGAAAAGCTAGTGCGCTCAGCGAAAACGTTGCAAAGTTTGCGCCCAGCTTATGTCAGCGTAACATTTGGAGCGGGGGGTTCTACCCGCTCCGGCACCTCTGGTACCGTGCGCACTTTGCAAAACTTAGGTTTTGATGTGGCTCCGCACTTGTCCTGTATGGGTGCTGGCCGCGAAGAGCTGACTCAGTTGTTGGATGAATACCAGCAGGTCGGGGTAAAACGTATTGTTGCCTTGCGAGGAGACTTGCCTTCCGGGATGGGGGGCGTAACAGGTGAGTTACGTTACGCGAGTGATTTAGTGAAATTTATTCGTGAGTATAGCGGTGATACTTTTCACCTCGAGGTGGCCGCTTATCCTGAAATGCATCCCGAGGCCAATAGCTTGGCGCAAGATATTGATCACTTTGTTCACAAGGTGAAGGCTGGCGCAAACAGTGCGATTACTCAGTACTTTTTCAATGCGCAAGCTTACTTCGACTTTGTGGCCAGGGTGCAAGCCAGAGGGCTGGACATTCCTATTACCCCAGGCATTATGCCCATTACTAATTCGACCCAGCTATTGCGATTTTCCAATATGTGCGGCGCGGATGTTCCACGCTGGATTCGGCAACGGCTGGCTGACTTTGGTGACGACAGGGCTTCTATCCGTGCGTTTGGCATTGATGTTGTTAGCCGGCTATGCCAAGACTTGCTCGATGGTGGAGCGCCCGGTTTGCATATGTATACCTTAAATGGCACCGAGGCCAGTTTGGGGATAGTCTCAGGCTTAAGCTGGCGGTAAATGTAGCCGGTGCCCGTAGGGTTCCGGCTGGGTAAGCTGGCAAAGGAATAAAAACCTTATAGTTCAGGAGCAGGTACTGCCCAGCCTTTGTCTGTCAGGATGGCATCTAGGCGTTGATCATGCGCAGCGGGCTGGTAGTCGGTGCCGCTTAGGTCACCTACCGCCCAAGCGATGCCCAAAGCAATAAAGTGGTGCCCCTGCTCGCGCCATTGAGCCAGCGTACGATCGTAATAACCTTTGCCGTAGCCCACGCGGTCTCCCTGTCGGGTATAACCTAGGGTCGGTACCAGGACGATATCGGGCAAACTAGTAACGGGCTCCGATTGTGGCACGTCTATTCCATATTTACCGGTTTCCATGGGCGTTTCAGGCGTCCATTGGTAAAATGTTAAGGGGGCCTCATCAGTGGTGACCACGGGTAGGGATAATTGCAACCCTTCTTCCTCTACCCATTGGTTTAATAAGGGAAATAAATCAGGTTCGCCCGCCATAGGATAAAAAGCAGCAATATGGCGCGGTACTGGTTTCCCCTGTTGGAGCAGACGGGTGCGGTTGGTCGCAAACCAAGTAAAGAGCCTGCCGCGAATCAGTAAAGCGCCGCGATTGGTCTCTATAGTAGCTTGTTGTGCGCGCAGCTCTTTTAGTCGCTTGCGCAGGTCGTCTGCGTTATGCTTTACGTTGTGATTCATGGTGTTTTTTATGGGCTCGAAAACGATGGTAATTAAACAGCAACAGTGCGTAGTGATGCAAGAGCAGAGGCGATTCTTATCGCACAAACGTAGCGTAGGTGCTGTGCTGCTAGCATCGTTGAGTCTGTTCGCTTGTGCCTCTGCTAATACGCCTGAACAGCAGGTACAGGTAAAGAGTGTAGCCGCAATAGCACCACAAGCCCAAGCCACCGATATGCGTCCCGCCTTAGAACCTGTTCGGCGCTGGACAAGTCTGCCTGCTGTGCCTACCGTAGCACGTGATTCGTTGGTGCAAGCACGTGAGGCAGTGAATAAAAAGCGCTGGGCTGAGCTGGGGCGTCTAGTGTCTGCGGCAAGTGCTGATCCTGTGCTAGGCGCCTACGCCCAGTATTGGCAACTACGTCGCATGCTTCAAGATGCCACGCAAATTATTCCACGTGATCAGCTACGCTCTTTTTTAGCCAATAATCAAGATGAGTATTTGAGCAACCGCTTAAAGTCAGACTGGATCCTAGCTGCGGCACGACAGTCTGACTTTGAACAAGTCAATCGCTTATGGCCAGTGGTGAATCCTAGCTCTCAAGTTCGTTGCGCTTATTTGCATGCGCAGTATGTCACCGGCCATAAAGTTCTGCCCGAACAAATTATTGATGCCTTTAGCGCTGGGCAGGCGTGTTGGTCGGCACTGGATCAGTTTTACAGCAGTGGCGTCGTCAGCTTTGTGCAAGTGCGCGATTTAATGCGTGACGCCCTAGAGTCCGCGCGCACGGCAGAAGCCCGTCGATTAGCGGCAATTATCTTTAGTGCGGCGCAAATGCGCGATTACACTGCCCTGATGGCAGATCCGCGCAAGTGGCTCAATGCACAAAGCTCGGCACAGGGGCAAGGAAAAACAGAGCTGATTACCTTAGCCTTGTCACGTTTAGGCAGAGGAGATCGCCAAGCCAATGCCGCTTATATAGAAAACCAGTGGGCGAAAAAACTACCCAAAGCTGATATGGATTGGGTGTGGGGGCAGTTCGGTTTAGTCAGTGCCTTACGAGTCGATCCTGATGCTGCGCGCTGGTATCGTAAAGCAGGCAGTACGCCCATGACAGATTACAACCATGCTTGGCGTGTACGTGCCGAGCTGCGTGAAAATAATATTGATTGGAAACACGTGCAGGCCGCGGTGGAAAAAATGGGTGCCTCCCAACGCGCGGAACCGGTCTGGGTGTATTGGCACGCCCGTGCCTTGCAAGCACAAGGTCAGCAAGAGCAAGCGAAGGCCGAATTCGAGTCTATTACGAACGATTTGAATTTTTATGGGCAGTTAGCCATCGAGGAGCTGGGGCGTACTCCTAGCCTACCCCCTACGCCCAGCCCATTAAGCACTGCTGAGATGCAAGATATACGTACCCACGCAGGGCTATTGCGTGCCATCGAGCTTTTTAAGTTGGGGTGGCGTCCTGAAGCGGTGGGAGAGTGGGCTTTTGCTTTACGTGGTATGAACGACAGGCAACTGCGTGCGGCAGCTGAACTGGCCCGTGAGAATCAAATCTACGATCGAGTCGTCAACACCTCTATGTTGACTAAACAAGAGGTCGATTTCAGCCAACGTTTTATCGCTCCATTCGAAGGTAGAGTAACGGCGCAAGCGCGCAATATTGCCCTAGATCCCGCTTGGGTTTATGGCTTGATTCGCCAAGAGTCGCGATTTATTACCGATGCGCGATCTGGAGTAGGCGCATCAGGCCTTATGCAGCTTATGCCGGACACAGCTCGTCATGTGGCCAAGCGTATTAATATGCAAAACTTCACGTTGAATCAAGTCAATGACTTTGAAGTTAACACCATATTAGGCACAAACTATTTGAATATGGTGCTTCAGCAATTAGATGGTTCACAAGTATTGGCTTCGGCCGGTTATAACGCTGGGCCAGGGCGTCCCATTAATTGGCGTTCCCGCCTGGGCAACCCCGTAGAAGGGGCTATCTTTGCAGAAACCATCCCTTTTACTGAAACCCGTTTATACGTGAAAAACGTATTATCGAACGCCACCTACTACTCTATGATGTTTAGTGGTCAGCCGCAGTCGCTCAAAGAGCGTTTGGGTACGGTAGCACCTAAGTAAACAAGGATACTGCAGTGACCACCACAGCACAGTTAAGCGATCAGCAACAGCAAGCCTTACAGCAATTACTCAGCGTTGCTGATCGTACTGATCCTTTATTGGACGGGCTAGAAGTGTATATTGTGGGTGGAGCGGTACGTGATGCGCTCCTTAACTTGGCCGCCGGCGATCGAGACTGGGTTGTGGTGGGGGCTTTGCCTGAGGATCTTGCTCAGCGCGGCTTTATCCCCGTCGGCGGAGACTTCCCCGTGTTTTTGCATCCCCGCACGAAAGAAGAGTTCGCTTTGGCGCGCACTGAGCGTAAATCAGGCAAAGGTTATAAAGGCTTTACCTTTTATACTGGGGTAGATGTTTCCTTAGCCGATGACCTGAAACGCAGAGACTTAACGGTGAATGCCTTAGCCTACAGTTTAGATGGGCGACTGTGCGATCCTTTAGGTGGTTGGGCGGATATACAGCAGCGGTGTTTGCGCCATATAGGGGCTGCTTTTAGTGAAGATCCCGTGCGACTTTTACGCTTGGCTCGTTTTGCCGCACGCTTTCATGATTTTTCGATTGCCGCTGAAACATTAGCACTGGCCCGAGACTTAGTGCGCCTAGGAGAGGTAGACGCCTTGGTTCCTGAGCGTGTTTGGCAAGAGTTTGCTAAGGGCTTATTGACAGCCGCTCCGGGGCGGATGCTACAGGTGTTGCAAGACACGGAAGCCTTAGCGCATATTGCTCCAAGCTTGTTGTATACCCCTGCCTTAGACTCTGTTTTGGCATGGGCGAGTAAGCAGAATCTACCATTATCAAGCCGTTACGCTCTGTTGTGCTCGCAATCCCCCGAGCTGGACAGTATTGCCAAAGCGTTGTGTAGCCCGCGTGAGGCGAAGGATATGGCACGTTTGCTACAGCTTATGCTGTCTAGTTCAGCCTTCAGCCTAGGTGCAGGGCCAGAGCAGTATTTAGAACTGTTCGAGCAGTGTGATGCCTTGCGTCGCCCAGATCGTTTTGAACAGTTACTGCATGCTGCGCAAGGTCTTATTACGCTTGATGAAAAAACATGGATGGGGCGTTTGGAGGCAATACGCCAAGTAGATGCCACAGCCATAGTACAAAAGTATAAAAACCAGGGCCAGCATATTAAGGCGGCCCTACGCCTGGCGCGGTTACAGCGCCTAGGCTCGGTGTGATCGATACGTTTTTACAGTCTATCGCGTCGGTCACCGCTACTAAAGCCTAGCAGAGGCGGGTCTATATCTTTACCCAAGGCGATGACCTTAAAAAGCTCGCCCATTTCTGCTTCAGAAAGCAGTTTTTGCGCCTGAGAAATCTGCTGGTTCCAGGCTATGGCACTGGCGCTATTATCGCGGCTCTCTGCGTCAGGGCTAGCAGCGGCTAATAAGCCCGGTAGTCCGCAGTTCATTAAGAAGCGAGCCTGCGAGGTATAGCCCAGCACATCTAAGCCGCTCTCTAGCGCGGCGTCGGCCATAGCGGTGAAGTCCACATGAGTGGTGATGTCTTGCATGCCTGCCAGTATCAAAGGCTGAGCATGGGCTAAATGGCGAAAGTGGCACATCAAGGTGCCTTCGGCACGTTGCTCGTGATAGTACTCGCGTTGTGGGAAGCCGTAGTCGATGAGTAACGCCGCCCCCTTGTGTAGCCATTCCCCCATACTACGTACCCACGCCTCAGCATTCAGATTGAGCTCGGATTGATAGGTGGGCAGACGGGGAACGCGCTCTAGCACCAATTGCTGTATATGCTCTGGGGCGGGACGGGCCGCCAAGACAAAGGGGGCTGGCAGCCCCGCAGCAATGTCGTCACTAGCCGCCTGCACGCCCAGCTCCATAATGTTGAGGTCCTCATCAATATGAAACAAGACCGCAGGCATAGCGTCCAGCACTTCATTTGCCAGCACACAGCCGACGAATTGAGTGGGTAGCTCGTCCAGCCACACCACATTGGCCTGTAGTGCGGTAAGGCGCTCTTGTTGGCGTTGACGCAGGTCGGGGGAGAGCTCCAAAATTTGATAATGAGGTTCTATCCCAGCACTGCGTAGGGCTGGAATGAGGGTTGCGGCAAGTGCGCCACTACCTGCGCCGAATTCGAGCACGGTGACGGCATCGCACTGTTGTAGTATTTGAGCCACCTGTCGGGCCAAGGTTTGACCAAATAAAGGGCTTAATTCGGGTGCTGTGGTGAAGTCCCCAGTGGGAGTGTTGCCACCAAACTTGGTGCTTCCTGCCGTGTAATAGCCTAGGCCGGGAGCATATAAAGCGGTTTGCATCCATTGATCAAAAGGCAAGAAACCATATGCTGCCTCGATTTGAGCGTGCAAATACTGGTGAACTTTAGCCTGATGCTCAAGCAAGGCCGCCGATAAGGGTGGGAGTCCATGCGGTAAAGAGGGAATAGCAAGTACAGTCATAAGTTCTACTCAGTAGGGTCGTCAGGGGGTTGGCGAGTAGCCTGTGCTTGAGAAAGTTGATACAGACTACGCAACATACCTATCAGCATGCCAATGAGGATGGCACTGATCAGGGCGAGAATAAAGTTGCCGATGAGTATCCATAGCGGCAGCAAAAGCAGTGCCATGACTAATAAGGGTTTTTGTAGCAAGGCTTTCATAAACACAAGCAGAGTCAATCGGGTAGTGTGTTCGATTGTACTGTAAGGGGAGGCGTGACCGCTTGCTAGAGCTTGGGCAATAATAGTGTTTTATGGTGGAACAAAAGGTAGGGTATGCCAGAAACAGCAAGCGTAAGTGAGTGGGTAGCACGCTGGGCGCATTTGCTCGTAGTGCCTGGTACGGTGTTAGATGTGGCCTGTGGGCGAGGGCGCCATACACGTTGGCTGGCGCAGCGGGGCCACATTATGATAGGCGTGGACCGTGACCCAGAGTCTGTCGTAGCGAGCAGTCCGTACGGTGAGATCGTTCAGGCTGATATTGAGAATGGCCCTTGGCCTTTTGCTGGCCGTCGCTTTAACGCTGTGGTGGTCTGTAACTATCTATGGCGACCGTTATGGCCCGTGATTCTTGATAGTCTTGAGCCGGGCGGTATGTTGATTTACGAAACCTTTGCTCAAGGCAATGAAATGTTTGGTCGTCCCCGGAACCCTGAATTTTTACTGCAACCGGGTGAGTTACTAGAGCGTTGCCAGGGAATGCATATCATTGCGTATGAACATGGCTTATTGCCAGGGCCCGAGCGGGTGGTACAACGCATTGTGGCACAGCGTCCCGATTTAACTGGGCCGGCGTTTTCCTCGTTAACAGCCTAGCTTGTTAAGCGCTTAGACTTTTGATCAGTAGGATGACGGCTACCACTGCAGTGAGTATTGAAAAGCCTTGTTGCAAGGTATGTGCAGGGATATGACTGGCAATAGCTCGCCCGAATAGCATCCCCAGCAACGCCGCCCCGGTAAACAACCAGCCTAGTGTAGGGATATGTGCACCGCTGCTCAACGCCACGGCGGCACCGCTTAGCGACACCAGAGCAATGAGTAAAAGCGACGTGGCTACGATGCTATGCATGGATAAATTACTATAACGACGCAACGACGGAACGATAAGGAATCCGCCGCCTACCCCCAACATCCCCGAGAACAAGCCTGCACTGGCGCCTATAGTGGCCAGCGTGGCACTGCTGCGTGCTGTCCAGTGAAAACGTCCTGTTTCAGGGTTCAATAGGCAAGGTTTTGTGTGTGGGATAGCTTCTTTTGCAGCACTGCGCAGCATCTTAGTGGCAATCCAAAGCATGAGCAGGGCAAAGGCGATCAGCAAGTAGCGTTCAGGCAAATGATGACCTAACCATAAGCCCATTTTTGTACACAGCGCCCCTACTGCCGCCATAAACAGGGCGGCACGGTAGCGCACAATATGTTTTCGGAGTCCATCGACAGCGCCAAGTAAGGCGGCGCAGCCTACGGCTAGTAAAGCAATAGGGGTGGCAGTGCTAAGGCTAAGCCCTAAGCCCAAGACTAAGGCAGGGATGGCCAGGATGCCACCGCCTGCACCTGTTAAGCCTAGGCTGAGGCCAGTCAGCGCCCCTAAAAGTAGAGCAAGCATACAGTTAACTCAAAAAGGGAAGTCAGACTGACTGCCAAGGCAGCCAGTCTTTTTAATCTCTTTTAGAAATTAACATATATCTTGAAGTAATAACAGGGGGATGTTAGCCAGAGTTACGCAGTCCCGCTGCAATACCGTTAATAGTTAGGTGAATAACGTGTTCGCTATTGACGCTATTGGCCGCTTTTTTACGTGCTTTAGGGGCACTGCTGTCCCGATAGCGACGTAGTAGCTCTACCTGCAAATGATTGAGTGGATCAATGTAGGCAAAGCGTTCGGCCAGAGCGTCTTGCAAGGCTTGGTCTTTAGCGAGTAGGTCGTGGCCGCAGATTTGTTTGAATAGGGCGACGGTGAGTTCGTATTCGGCTTTAATTTGCTCAAATACGCGTTCGCGTAGGGCGGCGTCCGCAACGAGATCGGCATATTTACTGCCAATGTCCAGATCTGTTTTGGCCAGCACCTGTTCCATGTTCGACAGCAAGGTGCTAAAGAACGGCCAATTTTGCGCCATTTCCTGCAGTTGCTGCAGACGTTGCTCAGGGGTGCTTTGGTCTTCGCCCGTGCCGTATTGCAGATACTCGTTTAACGCTGTACCTACCCCATACCAGCCTGGAATAGGCAGGCGGCACTGAGCCCAAGAGAACCCCCACGGTATCGCCCGCAAATCTTGTATGCTTTGCGTGGCTTTCCGAGAGGAAGGACGCGAGCCAATATTGAGCTGTGCAATTTCTCGGATGGGCGTTGATTCAAAGAAGTATTGATCAAAGCCGGGCGTACCGTACACCAGATCTCGATAGCTGTGTTCGGCTTTGGCGGACATCCAAGCCATGGCTTTACCATACCGACTACTATGTGCTTCGTCTGTTTGAGCAGCCTGCTTGGGGGCGGCTAAGCTGGCCTCAAGGGTGGCTGAAACAAAAAGCTCTAGGTGCCAGCGGCCCACCTCGGCGTCTTTGTACCGACCTTGAATCATTTCGCCTTGCTCGGTCAGACGGATCTGCCCGTTTACGGTGCCGGGGGGTTGGGCCAAAATAGCATCAAAACTGGAGCCACCCCCACGACCTACGGAACCCCCTCGGCCGTGGAACAAGCGCAAGCGAATTTTGCGACGACTAAAAACCTTAGCAAATTCGCGTTCAGCCTGATAGAGAGTCCAGTTAGAGGTGAGATAGCCACCATCCTTATTGCTGTCTGAATACCCCAGCATGACCTCTTGAACGCTACCATGTACATCACGAATACGGTGTCGGATCTCTGGCAAGTCTAGCCAGCGAGTCATAATGCCGGGCCCACGTTCTAAGTCAGGTATCGTTTCAAACAAGGGCACCACCATCAAGCCGGTTTCATTAGCCTGCTCTGAGCCGGGCACGATGAGACCGGTTTCCTGCTGTAGCACCAGCACCTCCAGCAAGTCACTCAGCGTTTCAGTATGGGAAACAATACTTTGTTCGATAGCACGCGCGCCAAAACGAGCGCGACACTGAGCTGCCATGCGTAAGATAGACAGTTCTTTTTCGGTTTCAGGGCTATAGCGATACCACGGTGATACGAGGGGGCGGCGATCTTTCAGCTCTTGGCGTAAGAGCGTAATACGATCTTCCTCGTCCAGCTTATGGTATTGCACCAATTGGCCCTTGTATTCGGTACCGGCGACCCGGAACAACTCATCTAGCACTCGTTCATGTACATCCGAGCTTTGACGTAAGTCTAGGGTAGCTAAGTGGAAACCGAAGACCTCTACGGCTTGTATTAGCGGTTGTAAACGCAGGTCTGCAATGGCACCGCCATAATGAGCAGATAAGGAGTCCGAGACGATTTTCAGGTCGGCCAGCAATTCTTGGGGGGTGTGGTAAGGCTGGGTGTCGTAAGTAGTGCGCTCGGCCAGTTGGCGGCCCAGCAAATGTACAGAGGTGGCTGCTAAACGGGCATAAATGTGGATCAGACTACGACGGTAGGGTTCGTCGATGCGGTGCGGAGAGGGGTCTAGACTGGTTTGCGACAACTTGCGCAAATCCGCGCTGACTTCTGTTAATCCGTCGGAAACAGAAATTTCAGTGGCGAGTGCCTTGACCTCTTGGAGATAATGGCGCAAGGCATATGCACTTTGGCGCTGCAAGGCCTCTTGCATGGTGTGTTGATCCACATTGGGGTTACCGTCACGGTCGCCCCCGATCCAACTGCCCATGCGCAAAAACGGTGGTAAAGCAGGGCTACTGGCTTCTAACGGAGACCGGGTGGGTTTGGACAGTAAAAGATCTAAGTCCTTGTAAACTTGAGGGATAGACGGTAAGAAGGTGGTGTTGTAGTAGGCTAATGCATTATCAATTTCATCTAACACATTCAGCTTATGATCACGCAACATGCGTGTTTGCCACAGTAGCGCCACTAAGCCGTTCAGACGCGCTTGGGCTTGGTGATTGCCTTGTTTGTGCTGGCTGGCATCAAGCTTGCGTAGTTGCTCGGCGATAGCCATATGCACGGCCAATGTGCTTTGACGCTGCACCTCGGTAGGGTGGGCGGTGAGCACAGGCATAACACATGCCTCTTGCAGATAGCGACGAATGCGGTTGGCACTTAGGCCTTGATCTAGCAGGGTTTTGACTGCATGTTGCAGGCTGCCGGGAGTATCTTCTGGATGTGCCGCATGACGACGGCGGTTTTGGTCGCGGTCTTCAGCTATATTAGACAAATGCAGGAAGTAGGCGAATGCGCGGGCGACGGAACGGGCTTGGGTATCAGAGAGCTTGGGAATGCTTTTTTCTAGAATCTCTGCCATAGCCGGGTCGTGTTCACGACGAAAGCCCACCGCAGAGCGGCGTAACGCTTCGATCATATTAAATGTTGCGCGACCTTCCGTTTCGCGAATCACATCGCCCAGAGCTTTGCCTAGAAAACGGATATCTTGACGTAGCGGTGAGGATACCCCGTTTGCCTTGTCCTGCATGTGGAACTCCTTGCTAGAGTTGAGTAAATCGTTCAATGTATGAGATATAGTCGTAGTATTACAGGAAAACTCGCATAGGTAGCAGTGATGTTCTGCACATAAATGCGCTTACCCGATTATCATAATCGTCTTTACATCTTTTTTTGGCCAGAGATTGCAATGCCTCAGTATCGTTCTCGTACGTCCACGCATGGGCGAAATATGGCCGGCGCGCGTGCCCTGTGGCGCGCAACCGGCATGAAAGATGATGATTTCAACAAGCCTATTATCGCGGTGGTGAACTCATTTACGCAATTTGTGCCCGGTCATGTGCATTTGAAAGACATGGGGCAGTTGGTTGCGCGTCAGATTGAAGCAGCCGGTGGGGTTGCTAAAGAATTTAATACCATCGCAGTCGATGATGGTATTGCCATGGGGCACGGCGGTATGTTGTATTCGCTGCCTTCTCGCGAACTGATCGCTGATTCCGTCGAATACATGGTGAATGCACATTGTGCCGATGCCATCGTGTGCATTTCGAACTGCGATAAGATCACCCCCGGTATGCTGATGGCCGCTATGCGCTTGAACATTCCGGCGGTGTTTGTGTCCGGCGGCCCTATGGAGGCCGGTAAAGTCTATTCGCCAGACGGCAAAACCGTCGTACAAAAGTTGGACTTAATCGACGCCATGATTCAAGCCGCTGATCCTAACATCAGCGATGAGCAGGCCGCTGAGGTAGAGCGCAGCGCCTGTCCTACCTGTGGTTCGTGTTCCGGTATGTTTACCGCTAACTCCATGAACTGTTTGACTGAAGCTTTAGGCTTAGCGTTGCCAGGAAACGGTTCCATCGTTGCCACGCATAAACGTCGTCAAGGTTTATTCGAGCGTGCAGGGCACTTAATTGTGGACTTGGCTAAACGCTATTACGAGCAGGATGATGAGTCGGTGCTGCCCCGTAGTATCGCCAGTTTTAAAGCATTTGAAAACGCCATGACACTGGATGTTGCCATGGGTGGCTCCACCAATACGGTGTTGCACCTGTTAGCGGCAGCTCAAGAGGCCGAGGTGGATTTCACCATGGCCGACATTGATCGTATCTCGCGTCGTGTGCCGTGTTTGTGTAAAGTTGCACCAGCTACGCAGCAGTATCACATGGAAGATGTACACCGCGCGGGTGGCATTATGGGCATTTTGGGTGAATTAGGTCGTGCGGGTCTGCTCAATCTGGACGAGGGTAACGTTCATGCCGGAACCTTAGGCGAAGCGATACGCCGTTGGGACGTGATGGGTGAGAACGTGAAAGCGGTGAGCGATTTTTATCGTTCTTCCCCAGGTGGTATACCCACACAAGTGGCCTTTAGCCAAGATCGCTACTATGAAACACTCGACACTGATCGTGTGAATGGTTGTATTCGTGATAAGGCCCATGCTTATTCGCAAGACGGCGGGTTGGCGGTGTTGTACGGTAACGTCGCCATCAACGGATGTATCGTGAAAACCGCTGGGGTGGATGAAAGTATCCTCAAATTCACCGGTAAAGCCCGTGTGTTTGAAAGTCAGGAAGACTCGGTCAGTGCGATCTTAGATGGCGTCGTTCAAGCTGGCGACGTGGTGATTATTCGCTACGAAGGCCCTAAAGGCGGGCCAGGCATGCAGGAGATGCTCTATCCCACCTCGTACCTCAAGTCTATGGGTTTAGGTAAAAGCACCGCTTTACTAACCGACGGCCGTTTTTCCGGTGGTTCCTCGGGCTTGGTCATCGGGCATGCCTCACCCGAAGCCGCTGAAGGGGGCAACATCGGCTTGATTCAAGACGGTGATACGATAGAAATCGATATCCCTGCACGAACAATTCACCTTGCGGTAAGCGATGAAGAACTAGCGCAGCGTCGTGAGCAAATGCAAGCGCGTGGTCGTGACGCTTGGAAACCAGTAGGCCGAGAGCGTGTGGTATCACAAGCTTTGAAAGCCTATGCCGCCTTAGCCACTTCTGCAGACCGTGGTGCGGTGCGCGATATTAGCCAGCTAGATCGTTAGCGCTGGTAAGTTGATCTGCAATACCCCGACAGCGCAGTGCTGGCGGGGTGTTTTTCTTTCAGGGTTACAACTTTATTCCTGTCCGTCTTTTACAATATTGTTGTATGTCACTGTCTCTATGAGTAGCTTATGACTGAAGACCGCCTTCGTGTGCAACAAGAAATCCGCCAAGATTTAGGCGTGACCGAAGAATTTGATGTTCAGGCTGAGTTGGATAAACGCATTGCGTTTTTGCAAACAGCTATGCGCAACACGCGTTGTTTTACCCTTGTTTTAGGGGTAAGTGGCGGCGTTGACTCTTTAGTGGCGGGTTGCTTAGCGCAACGCGCAGTCGCTGGGTTGCGTGCCCAAGGGCAAGCGGCGCAATTTATTGCGGTGCGCTTGCCGTATGGTGTACAGGCCGATGAGCAAGATGCTCAAGGTGGATTACAGGTCATACAGCCCGATCAAACCCTAGTGGTGAATGTGCAGCCGGCAACTGATGCGATGTTGGTCGAATTATTACATTCAGGTTTACAGTTTCGAGATGCGGCTCATCAAGATTTTCTCGTGGGTAATATTAAAGCTCGTCAACGTATGGTGGCGCAGTACGCGATTGCTGGCGCTCACGCTGGCTTGGTCGTGGGAACGGATCACGCTGCTGAAGCCTTAATGGGCTTTTTTACTAAATACGGCGATGGTGCGGCGGATCTAATGCCCTTAGGGGGCTTAAACAAGCGTCGTGTACGAGCTTTGGGTACCGCCTTAGGGGCAAGTCATGCCTTGGTCTATAAAGTGCCCACGGCCGATCTAGAGTCTTTAACTCCCCTCAAACCAGACGAAGAGGCTTTTGGCGTAACCTACGAGCAAATTGACGACTTCCTTGAAGGTAAAGCAGTGCCCAACGAAGCGGCTGAGATTATTATTCGTACCTACTATGCGTCGGCGCATAAACGGGCGGTGCCGCCAGTTCCCTAATAGCGTCACGGTGTGAGCTAGCTTGTTTTTTAGTAGGTTTACAGGCTTGCTTGATGGTTTTTTAGTTAGGCGGGAAGGTCTGTCCCGTGCTATGGTCAAAACCTACTTCCTGACAGTTAGTTGAATCCCCCCATTATGCAGCCTGTACTTCCCGCATATTTAATTGCTCGCTGGCTACTCATACTAGTCCTGTTGGTCGGTCTTTATTTTTTGAGCGGCTTTCTCGTCCCGGTATTAGCCGCTCTCATCATAGGCTTGGCTTCATGGCCAGCTTATAAACGCTTATTAGTGCATTGCAAAGGGCGCACGGCCTTAGCGGCCAGCATTTCGTTGGTGCTCATCGTCGTCGTATTGATTGTGCCCTTGTCATTGGCGTTGTCGTTTGCCATTAAGGAAGCCAGTGGGTTTATTACTTGGGCCTTAAGTGTGAACCGTTTTGGCGCTCCCGTTCCCGAGTGGATTAAGGCCTTACCGCTGGTGGGCGAGCGCTTAGGTGAGTATTGGCGTCTTTACCTCGGTGAGCCGCACGCCCTAGGCGAACTGGTGGAAATGGTTAGTGGCCAACATTTGGGTAATATTTATCGTATGGTTTTATCTGCCACCGGTAACGTTTTCCACTTGTTGTTAACGGTTCTATTTATGCTGATCACCTTGTTCTTTATTTATAAGGACGGTGATCGATTGCTAGGTCAGCTAGATATTGTGGGCGAACGCATCTTGCCTACACGCTGGCAGCGCTTCTCGCGTGTCGTGCCGGCAACGATTAACTCTACCGTAACAGGTATGGGCTTAATTGCCTTGGGCGAGGGGGTAGTGCTAGGCATTGCTTACTGGATAGCCGGAGTCCCTTCCCCCGTATTGCTGGGTGTTATTACTGGTTTTATGGCATTGATTCCAGGCGGCGCACCCTTGTCCTTTACCTTAGTATCAATCTACTTGCTAGGCTCAGGCCAGGCCGTAGCCGGAATTGCTCTGTTCCTATGGGGCTCTATCGAGCTTTTCATTGTCGACAAGACCCTACGACCACGGCTAGTAGGCGGGCCGGTCAAACTTCCTTTTTTACCTACCTTTTTTGGCCTAGTCGGTGGTGTTCAAACCATGGGGCTGGTGGGTCTGTTTATAGGCCCTGTGCTGATGGCTTTATTAGTGGCTATTTGGCGCGAATGGATACGGAACGGGCGTAGTGTAGACGAGGAAGAGGCCGAGGCTTGGCAGAAAGAATAGAGCGATAGCAAGTCGAGGCGTTAGCATGTAAAGCAAACAAGGGCCTGTTAAACGGGCCCTTGTTGTTTTGTTTACAGCTCCCATAGTCATTGACTCTGGATTTGACCTGACAGCTCACACTGCCTTATTCGTATCGAAGCGTGTATAGATAGCTTAGTTGATCGTTACCGTTTACAACTAGAAATCCCGAGTAAAGAGTAAAGAGGGCATAGTCGAAATAACCCTGTCAGTAAGGGTATGATCCCGATCCACCCCCACCAGCCTATGGTTTGGGTAGACACCAAAATGAGCAATATCAAGCCCACAGCTATGCGCAATACTCGATCCAAACCGCCAACATTCGCCTTCATACAAACCCCTTGAAATCATCATGGTAGACAGTCAAACTAGCGTGCTTATTATCTCCCACCTATACAGTTGCTGGGCGTACTGAGCAAAGCACTAGTATTAAGCATGAGATAGCGCAAAAAAGACATAAAATATTTCCACAACGTTAAAATTTTATGTATAATAATTTTCTTTCTTACCACACCCTAGTTAAACCCAACTACGGTGTCGCTTCCCCAGCCCGGGTGGTGAAATTGGTAGACGCAGGGGACTCAAAATCCCCCGCCGCAAGGCGTGCCGGTTCGATTCCGGCCCCGGGCACCACTCAAAAATCCCTAGTGTTCACAAGCACTTAGCGCGATTCAAGCCATAGCCCCAATACTGGGGGATTTTCCTCAACGTTCGTTTCGTTACACTGACGCAGCGCAATGCGTAGCGGCATCACGTCTTATAAAACATAGACAAGAACTGTGATCTGGCTACCGGCGGCTCAATCAATGCTAAGTGACGTGCACCGCTGGTGCCATTTTGTTTATCGAGGTGAATCTTTCCCTACGCTTTGCTTGGGTAACATCTTTGGTTGCATCCCGCATCTACTCTTGCTTGACAGGTTACATGGTCTCCAGGTGCGTTAAGGGTGAAGGGGGGCACGGCGATCGGGACCGCAACCCCTACCTCAGAGGCACCCGCCGGTGAGGGTAGAGAGCCTAGTGAAGCAAAACCTCTTTGGGAAGTGGCCATCATGGATGGCAGCCAATACTGCCGCAAATCGGAAAATCTAGTGATAGCCACAAAAACAAGGCAATTTCTGCGTGAAACCTTATTTGCTGGTTTTCCCTACAAATCAAGTACGCTCATCCCTGTTCTACACGGCGTTACATTCGAAGAAGTCAAAGAGTACAGCGGAATTCTGACCGATCTTGCTGAATTTACTACAGCAAGGGACTCTATCAATGTGATTGCTGAAAAAATTGCAGCGGTAGTTCAATAGGTTCTGGACGACATCTAAATCTATTTAATAGCCAATACACAACGATGAGCGAGATCAACTACCGAACAAGCCTCAAGCTAGTACTGTACCGAAACTTAGGTACAGTACAGGTACAGTGACCAGTTTTCACCAATTCAGGTGAAATTCTCTAACTAACTGATTTGAAACTGGTTTTACCTATTTCAACCTACACTAGAATTGACTCTATTTCCCCGTGGAAACGCTGTAGATCACCGACTCAAAATCCCCCCGCAAGGCCTGCCGGTTCGATTCCGGCACCTTCAATAGCTTGTTCTAGGCAGGTTCAAGCAGCACAAGTTAATAATAAAATCTTGCGTTGCGGGTAGTTTGGAAACTTAAGCCATGAGATCTCATCGGATTTCAACAAGGCTTAAGTTTACGCGGCCTCCAATGGGTTTTCTGATTGATCTTAGAATACGCGCGCCTATTTTTCCGTTGATTAATTGACGCTTAAAACACGTTATAAACCTCGCATAAAACGCGACGAATATGTTTGGTAATCGCCGCGTGGTTTTAGATAGTCGGGATATTATTTACCGCCTTGCTACGCCTCTGTAAAAGAGTCGGTTCAGCATATAGAGCCTTCAAATACTTGCCTGGCTGTGCTACATATCGTATAAGTAGTATTACGCATATGGACTGGCACCCGTGACCAAACAAAAAGACGCTCCGCAAACAGAACCCCTTATCGACGTAGCTCCTTTAAGTCGCGCATTAGAAAAATTTGCTACAGACCGCGACTGGGCACAATTTCACTCTCCAAAGAACTTGGTTATGGCACTGACGGGAGAGGTCGGCGAGTTGACGGAAATTTTTCAATGGATGACCGAGGAGCAGTCGCACACGGCGGGCATTAACCCTGAGACAGCACAAGCGGTTAAAGAAGAGCTAGCAGACGTACAACTTTATCTTGTCCGCTTGGCGTCTGTGCTTGGAATTAACCTGAACGAGGCCGTTGAGCATAAGCTTCAAAGAAATGCCGAAAAGTATCCTGCCGACAAAGCCAGAGGTTCGAGCAAGAAATACACCGAACTCTAAGATCGGCTACTGCCAGGGAAAACAACAATGATCGTCTACGAAGCCGATAAAAAACAATTCCTACAACAGTCTGACTACGACGATATTGAAAACATCATTCTTGCGAGCTTCAGGGCAGCTACTGGTAGGCGCGTTAATGACTCAGAAATCCGATCATGGAGAGAGTCCCTACGCCATGTTGCCATGGTACTGCGCGACGATGAAATCCCCAACGAAATGGGGATTGCGGTTGAGCTACACATTCCACAATCATCGAAACGAATTGATGTCACGCTAACAGGCAGGGACGACGCTGGAAACAAGAACGCCGTCGTCATTGAGCTCAAGCAATGGGAAAAAGTCACTGCGACCGATAAAGACGCCATCGTGGTGACCTATCTGGGAAAAGGACAAAGAGAAGTCGTTCACCCTTCCTATCAGGCATGGTCATACGCCTCATTGCTCGAAGGCTTCAATGAAGCTGTATACGATGGTGGCATCTCCATCAAGCCCTGCGCCTACCTGCATAATTACGATCGCGACGGTGTGATCGATGCGCCCCACTACTCCGGATACACACTGAAAGCCCCGCTGTTTCTTAAAGGCGCACAAGAACGCCAGCAACTTCGGGATTTCATCAAGAAGCATGTCAAATATGGCGACTCTAAGGAGGTTTTGTATGAGCTTGCCAATGGCCGTATACGACCATCCAAGGCTCTAGCCGATGCCCTTAAAGGCCTTCTCACAGCCAAACCAGAGTTTGTCTTAATCGACGAACAGAAAGAAGTATTTGAAGCCGCTCAGGCATCAGCTCGGACAGCTTCACCACAGTTACCGAGAGTCGTTATTATCGAAGGAGGTCCGGGCACCGGTAAGACGGTACTAGCCATCAACCTTTTGGTGCGTCTGACTAGTGCAGGGTTGTTCGGCCAATACGTTTCGAAAAACGCGGCGCCCCGTGAGGTGTACCAATCTAGGCTGGTTGGAACCCTCACCAAGACAAAGTTTTCAAGCATGTTTACAGGCTCAGGAAGCTTTTGTAACGTAGAGCCCAATACCTACGACTTTTTGGTGGTTGATGAAGCCCATCGCTTGAACGAAAAAAGTGGTCTGTACGGAAATCTGGGAGAGAACCAGGTCAAGGAATTAATCAACGCCTCGGCATGCACACTATTCTTCATCGACGAAGACCAGCGCGTAGCACTGGCTGACATCGGTACGAAGCAGGCAATTCGCGCCTTTGCTGCCGAGAGAGGAGCACAGGTTGAAGAGTACGAACTAGCATCGCAATTTCGGTGCAGCGGCTCAGACGGTTATTTGGCATGGCTGGATAACGTACTTGACATCCGTCCGACTGCGAACCAGGAGCTTGATACAACAGCATATGATTTCCAAGTGTTCGATTCGCCACAAGCACTGCATGAGGCGATCGAGGCTAAGAACGCGCAAAATAAAGCACGAGTCGTTGCTGGCTATTGTTGGCCCTGGCTAAGTAAGAAAAACCCCAAGGCAGACGATATCGTGATTGGTGATTACCGTCGCCAGTGGAACTTGGACAAGGATGGCAGTCTCTGGATTATTGCACCGGAGTCCATTGAACAAGTAGGCTGCATCCATACTTGCCAGGGCCTGGAGGTGGATTACATCGGCGTAATAGTTGGCCCAGACCTCATCGTACGTGACGGTAAACTTATTACCGTTCCCGAAGAGCGAGACCGTCACGACAAGACGATTCGCGGATACAAGAAGCGTCTGAAAATAGATCCTGAGCAGGTACGGGCGGAGGTTGATCTACTCATCAAAAACACTTACAGGACGTTAATGACCCGAGGGATGAAGGGGTGTTATGTGTACTGTACTGATGAGGAGACCTCAGAGTATTTTTCTTTAGCCACTAGCCAATCATCGTAAGCTAACGTGCTAAAGCACAGCAGGTCTGGCGTTGTAAAAATTTGATCAGCTTAAGATTCTTTTGCGCATCTGGCTATCCATAAGGTAGCAGCTGAATGGTGCAAGCTAGCTTCCTGCGCCTCCCCGTCTGTTTAGACGGTGCGTGAATGACTCGGCTCTGATTATAGTGTCTGAGCATTGCAGCACCTACTTCAGGAGAAATCATGAGCTCGACACATACGGTTGGCGTACTAGCTTTGCTGGCAGCCCTTTTATTTGGTGGCCTTCAGAGTGCGCAGGGTCAGGAAATACCGCCGCGCAAACCCGGCTTGTGGAAGCAAACTCAGCATGAGAGCCAGAATGGCGGCTCGGAGCAGGTAGAGGTGATTTACCAATGTGCAGATCAAGCTAGTGATAAGAAGATGCATCAACTTGCAAGGGAGATGGGCTCTTGTACTGAAGAGCCATTGAAACGCAAGGGGGAAACCTTGGCCGGTCGAAGTGTCTGCAACTTGATGGGCTCAAAGGTTGCCGTGGATTACGTTATCACGGGTGACATGGATTCAGAGTATAGGGTTGAAACGCGCAGCAAGATCGAGCCCCCTTTGTTTAATCAGTCAGGTGGTCGCTCCGTGTTAGTGGCTCAGTGGCAAGGCCCGTGCAAACCGGGCCAAAATCCCGGTGACATGATCGTGCAAGGCGACGGCGGTGAAGAGACTCTTAATATGAACGCATTAACGGATGCTAAGGGGATGGAGGCAGCGAAGGAGCTGATGCAGTCGCAGGGAATAGGGCAAATGATGGAGCAGTTGCAAAAGCTGCAGGGCCCAGGGTCTGGCGAGGCAGTCGACATGCAAGCAATCCACAACATGCTGGAACAGCTAGGTCAACAACAAAAGCCACAGAAGTAATGTGGGGTAGCCGCCGTGCAGGCAAGGTGAAAGTGATGAAGAACTGGCTTCGAAACTACTGCCGAGTGGGTCTGGCTTCGATCTTCCTTGCAGGTACGCACTTATTAGGTGTTGCTCAGCCTATCGTTCACGATGTCGAGCCTAACGACACCCCCGACACATTCCAGCCGATTTCAGGTGATGTCAAGATTATGGGGCTTATGCCATCGGGGGACCAAGACGGATTCTTGTGGACGGTCGAAGAGGAACAAAGCTTGCTGCCTTGGACATTCACGCTTCAAGGCATTCCTGGCGCGTTGACAATGGTTGATGTATTGCAATTGCAGTATGCTGAAGACGGCCAAACCCTCACAGGCACCAAAAAACTCTTTATGCTCGGGTCGCGTGACGGTTCGCGACCTATTACCCAGTCTGGCTTATTGTTTGAGCCCGGCGAGTATGTGCTGGGATTTGCTCGTGCTGGTGGCGATGGTACGCGCCCGCCGTTGGTCTCCGGTGCCTTTGCCACAATGGGTGAAGCCTTTGTGGGAAAGCCAGAAGAGGTACAGCCTAACCCTGTAAGTGGCCTGTCACCCGATGAAAATGAGTCGGCCCACGCACCAAACTTACTTGAGGAGCAGCCGCTGCACGCCAACGGCTATCGGTTGAACATTACTCAGGCAAGAGCTTTACGCTTAAATCGTGCTGGCTCGACCGATCCCACACGCGAAGCCCCCTTGAGTGTTCGACTTAACAGCCCCGAGGCCTGGCTGGCACCCGCGAAAATCAGTTGGTATCGTTTCAAACTTAACGAAGCAGATGCGCAGCAACGATGGAACATTTCTATCGGCACCCCCCTTGGGCAAGTTCTTAAGGCTAGTCTGGAAGACGCTGCTGGGAAGCAACTGGCTTTTGTCAGCGTAAATGCCTTGGGTCAGGCTGAGCTTGCTGATTTGAGTCTCCCTGAAGGCGAGTATCTTTTACGGCTCGAAGGTGAGCTAGACGTCTTGCAGCTTATTGCTGTAACAGCAGCCGGTCTGAAGGTAAAAGGGGAAGAAGCCGAGCCCAACGATAAATGGAGTTCAGCCAACAAAGTGGATCTGTTCGAGGGAGTAAGCGGGCGCTTCCAGGTGGATCGTGACGAAGATGTTTATCGCTTCGAGTTATCTGAGGAGCAGGCAGATCAGCGCTTAGCCTTACGCTTGGACACCAATATTGCAGAACCTTATACCGTCTGTCTGCTTGATGACGCAGGCGCCAATATCCAGTGTCGCGAGCCTAATGGTGACTGGCTCATGGAGGGCATCGCATTGGAAGCTGGACGCTATGGTGTCAAGCTCTTGCGTGGCAAAACGGGTATGCAGTATCGCCTAAGCTTGCAAGGCGATGGCAAACATGACCACAACGTAGAGGCAGAGCCCAACGATGATTTGAATTGGGCCACGACTATCAAGCTTGGTAAGCGCCTGCGCGGTGAGTTTGACGCCAGCAACGATCACGACTTCTATCGCGTGGATGTCGAGGGAACCCCTCAGATGTGGCGCTTCCAGGTCAATGGCGACACGATTAAGGAAATGTCGTATTACGACGGCCGCGGTCGTCGCTTGCAGACCACGCACGCTAATAGTCACGCTAAACGTCTCATGCTGGATCGTTTGTATCTCGTCCCTGGGACACATTACATTTCTGTTCGTGGCAGCGATAAGGGCGACTACGTACTATTGACTCGTGCTCAAGGCATGCCCGATCCGAATGCGGAAAGCGAACCCAATGATAGCGAGCAAAACATGCTGGGGCTCAGAACCGGCCAGACACGTACGGGGGGCTTTCATGATGCCAAAGACAAGGACATGTATTACTTTCAGCTTGCTAACTACGAGCATATACGTTTGACGCTTAAGGCGCCGCTGGATGCGGACGTAAAAATGCGTGCCGTGTTGGCGTGGGAAAACAGTGTCTTGAAAGAACTGGATCTGGGCGGTAAAGAAGAAGTTAGTTTGCAGGGAGTATATCCCCCAGGTAGTTATGTCCTGACCTTGTTCACTAACCAGCCTACAGAAGACCAATATCAGCTAAGTTTGCAGCGCCTGCCCCGATATAGTTGTGATGTGGACTGTGAGCCCAATCATAATGCCGCATTTAGCAACTCTTTGCCGATCGACGGATATATCAATGGGCGTGCTGACCCGACGTTGCGGGGAGATATCGATTGGTATCGCCTGCCGGTTCAAGATCAAGCGACGGACTGGCATTTTGAAACGACGTCTCCAGCCCAACTGGCCATACATATTGAACAAGACGATAAAGAGCATCGCTTAAAGCGAGAGTCGTCCGAGCAGCCCTATCGCTTCAGTGTCCCTGCGGGCGAACAGGGCTATTTGGTCGTGAAGACAAATGCAGACTATCAGATTCAGGCGCGGCCTGATGGAGGCGGGCTGAGTCAACCGCCCTTAGTTGAACTGGATGAGGTGTCGATGTCCTTGCATTTACCTGTGAACCAGTTTGCCGCCTACGCACAGTTAGGGCAACACGTTGCAGGCACGATCCGGCTACAGAACGCAGGCTCCCAAGACGTCACCTTGAACGTAGATGTCGTCGCTAGCGACCTTAACTGGCAAGTGACCCCTGAAGAGAGCATGGTTGAGCTGCCGAAAGGCGAAAGCCGGGAGATTGCGCTCAACATACGCGCGCCGGCCGATCTACGTGCTATACCGACACAAGTCAGTGCCCGTGCTGCGCATGCGTCCGGTGCGTTCATCGCTGCAGAGATCGCAATCGACGTAATGTCCGACGCGGCACATGTTGGGCCTGAGGCGCACTGGAGCGTGCCCTTGGCCGTGCGAGGTGGTCTGAACTTGGCGGCTGCTTCGCTAGGGGGCAAGGTTCTTGCCGGAGAGCAAAGCAAACTTTACCGTAATGTAGACAGCCTGATTGACGGCATGCACGGAACAGCCCACGATTTCGAGTGGCGTCAGCAGTCTTTGCCCTATACGGCTAGTGTTACGGTTCAGTTAGCCGGAGACGGAACACAAGCCATTGCTGGCTTCGGCCTGAATGCGCACAGTCATGTGGTCATGCATAGAGCGCCGCAACATTTCAGCGTGGAGCTATCTGATGATGGCAATCGCTTCGAGACCGTGTTACGAGGAATACTTGAGCCGATAAGGCACACTCAATACTTCGTGATGGAGACGCAGCGTCCCGCGCGGTACGCTCGGCTCATTGTTCATCAAAATTACAATGGCGACTGGGGGGGCAACACGGCGATTGGTGAATGGCAAGTTATCGCCAAGCCCGGCACAACAGTGGACGAGCAGCCCTTCAACCTAGCCGCACCGCGCCATGGGGGGCACGTCGTACATGCTCAACCCACCGCAGGACGCAATCCATCTTGGATCGACCCAGAAGTCAAAACGCATTCCGGAGGGGGAGTTGTTGATGTCAGCCCCAAGCAGCAAGCATATTGGGTCCTTGGCTTTCGAGACAACCGTGCCGCTCGAGTCGATCGTATCGTGTGGGAAAAGGCTCGTGAAGATAAAAGAGAGTCATTCGACGATATCGACGTACAGATCAGTTTGCAAGGCCCAGTCGGACCGTGGACGTCCGTTGGGCGGATTCAGCCCAATGTGGATCAAGACGTCGAATTGCAACTGCCCGAACCGGTATGGGCACGGTTTATTCGCTTTGAGTTGCTGCCGGTCGCCGATACCCGCCGACGCGTTGCTGCGCCGAAATCCGTGCAGGTCTATGAAGCACAAACCAACGAGCAACACCTTACTACTCTGGGCGTATGGGGTGGAGGGCCGGAAGCAATTTATGAGTCGCTCTATCCCGACCCCATTACTACCGACATAGCCTCAAGCCCATCGTATGGCAGGCGTGAGACACCCAAAACACTAGAGCTAGGGCATCCGGTTGAAGCAAGAGTGCAACTCGCTGTCCAAGAGCATTGGTATCGAGTGCGTGTCCCTGAGGGCAATAACCAGCTTGATCTTCATCTTTCTGATCCTCATTACCTTAAGGCGGCCTTGTCAGTGGAAACACCCGACGGGGAGCCGGTGGCCCTGGTGGCAGAACAAGCGCAGGGTAACCAGCGACACTGGATAGTATCGGCAGAACCGGGCTCAGAGTTATTAGTCAAAGTTTTTGAGCCACCCCGTAACGTTATTTTTGCCTGGGACACAAGTGGTAGTGTCAGGGCCTACCGCGAGCAAATCCGCAATGCAATGAGTGAATATGCTCGCGGTTTAGTACCTGGACGCGATATGGCCAACCTATTGCCTTTCGGCGGAGCATTACAGTTACAGCAGTGGAACAGCGATCCCTATTTGATGCTGCAGGCGCTCAATGAGCACACTGATACGGATTCCAGCAGCGCCGAAAGTACGCTTCACACGGCGAGCCAGGCGTTGGCTAAACGTAGCGGAAGTCGAGCCGTGATCTTGATTACGGACGCCGAAACGCCTACTGACCCGACTTTGTGGCCAGCATTAGAGCAAGGGCAACCGCAAGTTATTGCTTTAGGGCTGGGCGCTGCACAAAGAAGCATCCATGGGAATTCGAAGCTTGAAAAGCAACTGATGCTGAACTGGTCATTGGTCAACGGGGGGTACTACAGTAAAGTCCACGATATTAATGACATGGCTCATGCATTTGAGAGAACCTCGGTGTTGTTGCGCCAACCTGCGAGCTATCGCCTGCAGGTTGATGCGACGTTCGTGGAGCCACCAGCGCACGGCACCTTAAGCGTGGTTGCTGCGTCAGTGCCTAAGAGTCCCAAGCAGACTGCCCGTCCCGGTCCGGCGACGGCTATTATTTTGGATGCTTCGGGGTCCATGTTGCAGCGCCTGGGGGGCGAGCGTCGTATCGAAATCGCCAAGCGCGGTCTATTGCAGGCGGTATCGCAGAAAATCCCACCTGGTACACCTGTGTCATTAAGAGTATTCGGACACAAAGAGGCGGGCAGTTGCCGCAGCGACCTTGAGTTGCCATTGAAACCGCTCGATATTGGCGCCGCGCGCCAAATCATCAGCTCAATTCAGGCCCGAAACCTCGCTCGAACGCCCATCGCCGACTCCTTGGCGTTGGTTCGGCAGGATCTGGCTCAGGCAAAAGGGCCGCGCACCATCGTATTGGTCACCGACGGTGAGGAAACCTGTGAAGGTGACCCCGAGGCGGTAATTCGTGAGTTAATTAGCGAGGGGTTTGATGTGAGGTTGAACATCATTGGTTTTGCTCTCGATGACCCTGATTTGGAGCAGACTTTCGGTAAATGGGCGCGTTTGGGTGGTGGTGAGTATTTCAGTGCTACAGATAAACAGAGTTTTGATCTTGCCGTTGCGAAGGCATTACAGGTTGCCTACACGGTCATTGACGCAAGCGGCACGGCGATTGCGCATGGCAATATGGGCGGTGATCCGGTTGCCTTACCTCCGGGGAACTATCAAGTCAGAGTAGGGCTTACGCCTGAAGTGGTGTTAGACGCTGTGCAGGTGAAACCGGAAGAGGCCACTGTTGCTGAAGTCCATTGAGTAAAGCGGGCAGGGCCGGTGGGGCACAGCCCGCCGACCGCTACAGGTCCGCGCGATTGAGTATAGCCGGGCCGAGTTAAGGCATGGTGGTACACATGCCCAGCCTTAACTACGGAAGCAACTTGGAAGAGAAACGGGAAGGTTACTGGTGGCAGGATGTGTGGCTAGCGTCCCGACTACACCAACACCCGAAAAAAGAGCCCCCCATATTGTTGGACCTAACGCGGCCCCCGCGGCACCGGCACCGGTAACGATGCCAGAAACAACCATCGCGGTTCCAAGACACTCTGCGAAGCTGCACGAGTTATCGGAGCCATAGCAAAGGGCCGTGCCAGCAATCGCTGAGGTACTGAAAGCCGAAACAGTGAGAGCATGCTGGTACTCTGACAGTGCTTGACCACGCCCATCAAGAGCTCTACCCAAGGTTTCACCCGTTTGCGGTTGAATGCGCCACCAAACCATGGGAACATCGGCAGCAGGGGCCTCAGCCAGCACGACGTACCCTCTACTTAAGTCCTGCTCCAACGCAATACGGGTTGGCTCGTCTACGGCGGTAGTGAGTAAGGTCGTAGCATCTGTCGGTGTTTTCAGTAGAAGGGGTGTTTTTGTCCCTTCCGTTTGATACATGCGATTAGCGGAGATAAACTTGGTAGACGGGCTGGAGTGCCAAAAAGACTCACGTGCCTGCAACTCTACTTGTTCGACGATGGTATCCCACACGCCTAATCGTATCGCCTCGGTCGGATCGAACTGCACCCGGGATGCACCAACATATAGCACCGTACGGCGATTGTGCAGAATATCTACGTCCGCAAAGCTGACTGGACCGTTTGGAGTGGTACGCAGCCCATGGCGTGTTACGACGATGGAGGGCTCGGCACGATACGCTAAGTACAGGTTCTGATCAGAATGAACTCCCGCATCAAACTGACTCAGGTATGCCAGTTCAGGGAAGCCTGACCACTCAGGTGGGGTAGCGGGTCGATTGGCTGGCGAGTCATCGACCGTGCCATTTTTGGATTGCAGCGCCCAGCGCAGAATAGGCTCAAAGGATTGCATCCGAGATAACTCCATATCCAGGAGATAGCTAGCGGGATATTCAGACGTCGCCACACCGATACCATGCGGGGTCGCTAGTTCCCACAGCACCGTGTTCGGGGCAGGCGACACCGTTTCGGGCATTAGCCAAAGTGTGCGCTCATCGACACGCTCGGTTCCATTTGGATGAATGCTGGTGTATTCCAGCCAAACGCGTCGCAAACTGAGCGCTGTCAGCGTTACTTCATCATTCTTGGTTTTGCCAAAGCTTAACCCCGCCAGCGCATCGGCAGCGGCCAAGGTTTGGTCGCCGACAGTGCGGAACAACTCTGCTGCCCCCATGCCATCCATTGCGAGCGTACTCAATGGAATAGTTCTGCCTCGGAGGTCGAACACCAGTGCGCCCGGCGCAGGCGCATCATTTAGCGTGGGCAAAAGGAAAGTTGTACTGGCTTCAATCATGCTTAAGTCATTCAGATCCTGCAATGAGCGAAAGCCGTTGGGCCTGTTGGCAAAAGTCAGACGTTTTCCGGTCAAATTGGCCACGGGTCGTTCCCACGGGTCCATCAAGTCAATGGTTTCGGGCTTGCCGCTAACTAGCCGCTCGAGTCGAACCCTAAGCCGCAGGCGATGCTGCATGGACTCGGGAATGTGGTCAGAGAAGTATTCTGTGGCTGGCAAGGTCTCTGCATTAAAAACGTCGCCAGAAGCGACCACATGCACTCGCTGCCACGGGGCGGCTGCCCCATCTTTAAACTCCACCCAGAAGTAGTCAGTAGATTGCCGCGCCAACTCTGCTTCGGCGTCATGCCGTGCCAGAGCAGCACCGGCTTTATTGCCAAGCTGCGCCATGAGATAGTCGCGGCCAGCCACAGCGCTTGTCCATATAGGGAGTTCTTGCGCCTTAGGGGTGGGCTGGAGTGCTTGCATGACGCTTTGTGCCTGCGGGCCTTGCAAGCCGGCAGCGCGCACGAGCTTTTGCAGTGAAGGCTCGAGATCAGACAAGCTGTTTTCGGCGCCGTATACTGTTTGGCCGCGCAGCGAGCGGACAAGCATGGAAGCTTGTTCGTGATCAAGCGTGCCACGAGCCAGACGCGCCTCAAGGCCTGCTTCTTTAAGTAGTAGGGCAAGCAAAAGCGATTGATCAAGCGTATTGCCCGCACGGCCCATCAAGGTGCCTTGGGCACCACGCAACAAGCCTTCGTAGGGTTGGAAGTGTATTTCATCGCGCACGAAGTCAATAATTGCTTCCGGATCGTAATCCAGCGATTCTATTAAGGCTTCAATATCGAACTGTGTTTTATCTAGGGCTTGACGAATGTCGGCAACGGCAGCTAGGGCCTGGGTCAGGCGCTGTTCTGCGGGCGCCTGGTCGTTTAACTTTTGGTTGAGTCCTTGCGCATTTGCAGCATAGTTGCCTACAGGTGGCACTAGACCAATCCCTAAGCACAATGCCATCATCGCCAAGGTCATACGTGTGATCATCGACATTTATAAGAGCCCTTTCTGGACAGAACGAAAAACCCTAGCATTTTCCGGCCTATAGAACCGCTTATTATATTTCTCATTGGGGTGCATCACACCGTCTAGATGAACGGGCACCTGCACATCATTGGACCATCCCGTCTGTTCAGACGGTTATTTCCCGTCTCAGTTCACGTACTATCAACCAATAGGTCTAGGTAAGCCGAGGATCTGACATGAACCAAAGAATCTTTGGAACGGCAAGGGCCTTGGACACTCAAGACAATATTTTGCAGACTCATATCAGCGTAAGGAAATACAACGATGAAAGCTCGAGTTATTGCGGGTGCAGCAGCTTTATCGCTGCTAGGCGGTCAAGCACTCTCCAACAACATCCATCAACAGGCCCTTGTTAAGCTGGAGACCAACGCACTGGCTTTTAGTCGAGCGCCAAAGTTTCAGCCCGTTGCCCCTGAATCGTTGACTGGTGAGCATTACTATTCAAAGAAAAATTTCCCTGGAGCCCAAGAGTCTGTGTCGCTCCGATTACCGGACGCAGAGGTGGATCCCTTGACCAAGTCTATTCTTGTTGTCGATGCTAACGAGACTCCTTTGCCACATGTACGCTACCATGTTGAGTACAGCATGGACGTACCAGTTGACGTGCCTGAGCTGCAGCAAGCCTACGTGCAAATTACACGCTATAACGTCGGGCCGACGCGACTTGATGCTGTGCGGGCGACCGTTCCAGACGGTGTCGCGGTGGGGGCGACGGAGTTTGGTGTGGGGCCTCATGTGGCTTGGCGCTTTGTTTTTGCGCCAGTCATGGGGATGAGAGCGGATATCTTGCACGCTGGCCGAGCCGAAGTTCTTCATGCACAAGCGCAAGCGGCTGACTGTTTGGGCGCGTCTTGTCTCTCACTTGAGGATCCAACGGGGCCAGCACAAGGCTGGCAGGCATTCACAGCACCCGTATCCGAAACGCCCACCTACGCTAGCGTGAAGGAGTATGGCGTTGCAACGGCGGCATTCACCATGCAGGAGCTTTGGGAAAACATCACAGCCGACGGCATGGACCCTTTGCAGTACTTGCCCGAACAGCCCCATTTTGAGGTGGTGGTTTCAGTGAATGTGGCGGGCCAAGAGGCGGGAACGAGCGGACTCGTCAAACAGGCCGTTGTTATGGATGACACAGTAGCTGAAATTTGGACGCGGCGTCTGGACATAGCGGAAATACCTGCAGAGCTTTCAAGGCTGCAGGTAAAGCGTTGAGCCATTGACTGAAACACTAGTGCTTCATTGAGTCGTGCGGCATACTCGGTGCCCCTGCGTCTAGGTGTTGCAATATTCTAAAAAGTGGTACTGTTTTTGACATTCATAAATCTGTCATAAATGATGGGGATACTGCCTACGTAACGTGTCTCTCTACATCGAGTGTCTGCAGTGGCCTATTTTGTTTCTGTTGTGCTGTACTTTTTAATTCAGTACCGATTAGTTAGCTTTTTCAGCTTTATCTTGATAGTTGTTCTGCTGACCGTTTACTTGTCCAAGAAATATAAGCGCTTTTCTATACCGCTTTTCGTGGTGCCTGCTAGCTTATTGGGTATGGCTTTTCTGTTTTTTGGCCCGATGCTCAATGCAGCCTTTTTAAATCAGTTTGGGAGCACCGCTTCCGCCGTTATTACGTCGTCTAGGCAGACCAGCTCGCGCCTTAATGAGCAATATATATGGGCGTACGAAGTGCTTGTACAGACAGCGCAGGGTGAGGATGTCATCAGCGGCTTCGACACCATGTCTGCCAGCATATGGCCGCTTCGTAATCAAATTTTGATCCCTCCTGAGGGGGAACGTTTCATTGTGAAGCATATCGCCTCTTTCCCAAAAAACCTCGTTATTCTCAGTGATGAGTCCGAGTACGGCCGACGGCGTTTGCTACGGGAAGAAATCGGACCCATAGATCAAGCACGTCAGCGCTATAAAGCTAGCCCTAGCAATGCAGAGTTCAAAGAACAGTACATAGAGTTGCTGCGGCAGTTTATTACTCGGCACGAAGGCGGCCAAGATTTACTGACTATCCAGAGCTTTAAGAAAGAGTTGAAGCAACTTGAGCAGTAATGGCGCCACTCACATCACGATGACACGTACCTGTGTGCCTGCATGAGAAACGGCACCGTTGTAATCAGTCAAGACGTTTATTGGCGCTTAAAGATAAGCCCCTTTCATCTGCTCTTTGTCTGCTAATCGCGCACTGACAGACTATATATGCTTTTATCGTTGTATTTTTCGGCATAACATGCTGAAACGACCTTAGTAAGACCTGCACTTTGACAGCACATGCTTGAGCTTTTTCTGCAAAATGGAGATCACCTTATTCCATTTCTTGTGCTCAGGTTTTCTTATGAATGCGCCACTTTCTTCTGCCCTCTACACGCTTACCCGTCAACACTCAAGCGATGATGCTGATCCGCTTGAAACTGCCGAGTGGCGGGACGCTTTTTGGTCTGTGCTGGGCACCCAGGGCCCGAAGCGCGTCAGCTTTATTCTCGGTGAGTTAGAGCGCTTGGCGTCGGAGTCTGGGGTGGCGTGGAATGCGCCTTTGGGTACGCCGTATGTCAATACGATTGCTGCTGACCAGCAAGCCCCTTTTCCTGGCGAGCTTTCACTGGACGAGAAATTAGGGGCAATCATGCGTTGGAATGCCTTGGCCATGGTTGTGCGGGCGAATGCGGCTTATGGCGAGCTGGGTGGCCATATTGCTAGTTACGCCAGCGCGGCAGATCTGTTTGAAGTAGGGTTTAACCATTTTTTTCACGCACGCGATGAAGCCGGATCAGGGCACCTTGGCGACTTAGTGTTTTTCCAACCGCATAGTGCGCCGGGTGTTTATGCGCGTGCTTTTCTTGAGGGGCGCCTGACACAAGCAGATCTGGAGCATTATCGACAAGAGCTGGGCGGACCAGAGGAAGGTGCACGCGGCTTGTCCAGTTATCCGCATCCGTATTTGATGCCTGATTTTTGGCAGTTTCCAACCGGTTCGATGGGCATAGGCCCGATTAGTTCTATCTACCAGGCACGATTCATGCATTACCTAACCGATCGAGGTTTAGTGAATTGCGAGGGTCGAAAAGTTTGGGGGGTGTTTGGCGATGGGGAAATGGATGAGCCCGAGTCCATGAGCGCCCTGACGCTAGCAGCCCGGGAAAAACTCGACAATCTGGTGTGGGTGGTGAACTGTAATCTGCAGCGTCTGGATGGGCCTGTCAGAGGGAATGGCCGCGTGATTGATGAGCTGGAGAAATTGTTTCTCGGCGCGGGGTGGAATGTTATCAAAACCCTTTGGGGTAGCGACTGGGACGGACTCTTTGCTCGAGATAGCACTGGTGCGCTGACCAAAGCCTTATCAGCGACGGTGGATGGTCAAATGCAAACGTTTGCTGCGAAAGATGGGCGCTACAATCGCGAGCACTTTTTCGGCCAAAACGAGGAGCTTAAGCGTTTAGTCGAAGGCCTGAGTGATGAGCAAATCGATCAGCTACGGCGTGGTGGTCATGATGTCGTCAAAATATACGCCGCCTACGCTGCAGCGGCAAAGCACAAGGGGCAACCCACGGTTATTTTTGCCCATACTAAAAAAGGTTTCGGTATGGGAACCGCAGGGCAGGGGCGCATGACCACGCACTCACAGAAAAAACTGGATGCGGACGATTTAATCGAGTTCAGAGACCGCTTCAAACTGCCTCTGACTGATGAGCAAGTTACGGCATTGGAATTCTATAAGCCGCCAGCAGATAGTCCTGAAATGCAATATCTGCATCAGCAAAGGCGTGGCCTAGGCGGTTATTTACCGGCTCGCTATACCCATTGTGAGCCAGTGAGTGTGCCTGAATTTGAAAAGAGCGCCCGGTTCTATGCCGGTAGTGAGGGACGCGAGCTTTCAACCACGATGGCGTTTGTGCGTATGTTAGGCAGTCTGCTCAAGGACAAAGAGTTGGGGCCGCGTATCGTGCCCATCGTGGCCGATGAAGCGCGTACCTTTGGCATGGCGAATCTTTTTAAGCAGGTGGGTATTTATTCCAGTGTTGGCCAATGCTATGAGCCGGAAGATATCGATTCCATTTTGCATTACCATGAGGCGAAAGACGGACAAATCCTTGAGGAAGGGATTAGCGAGGCTGGCGCGATTTCAAGCTGGGTGGCAGCAGCCACTAGCTACAGCGCCCATGGCGTGGCCATGTTGCCGTTCTATATTTATTACTCGATGTTTGGGTTTCAGCGTATCGGTGATCTGATCTGGGCGGCAGCGGATCAACGTCCTCGCGGGTTCTTAATCGGTGCTACTTCAGGTCGTACCACCTTGGCCGGTGAAGGCTTGCAGCATCAGGACGGTACGAGTCATTTAGCGGCTGCCACGATACCCAATTGTCTCGCTTACGACCCTGCTTTTGCTTGTGAACTCGAGGTTATTATTGACCAAGGTATGCGCGAGATGATGGTCGAACAAAAAGATGTCTTTTACTACATCACGACCATGAATGAAAACTACGCGCAACCAGCACTTGTTCCGGGCTCAAGAGAAAACATATTGCGTGGGGCCTATGTCTACGCGAATTTTCCTGTTGAATCGTATACCGAGGACGCCGCTCGGGTCACATTATTGGGCTCGGGGGCGATTTTGACTGAGGTGATTAAAGCAGCAGAGCGCTTACAGGAGATGGGCATAGCTAGTGATGTAATCAGCGTCACCAGTTGGAGTGAACTGGCACGTGATGGCGAGCGTCATCAATGCGCGCGGCTGCAAGGGCAGGCTTTATCGTCCGATCCGTTTATAGCTGATGTGTTGAGTACCACTCAGGGGCCCATGATAGCGGCAACCGATTATGTACGCTTAGTCCCCGAGTCGATCAGGGCCTATTTACCTTCTTCACGCAGCTACTTGACCCTAGGGACGGATGGGTTTGGCCGCAGTGATACGCGTGCACGATTACGTCGATTTTTTGAAGTGGATGCACAGGCGGTGGTGAATGCGGCTTTGGTGAGCTTAGGTCGACTCTGATTTCCTCTGGTGAGCAACTAGACCGATTACTGGTATCTCACTCCATGCTTTTGAGCATGGGCATACTTGATTCTTTTTTCTTGGATAGAGCAGGAAAGGCGCTTTGGCGCCTTTTTTTTTGGGCACATTTGCACTTGTTTGAAGACTCAAGGTTGTGGGCTATGTGATGAGAAAAAGCGATACGAATCAAGGCCTTTAATTCGCTTTCTCTTTCCTAAACGCTATGCGAAAGTATTTCTGAGGGCTTCTGTCATGCATGTCAAAGCACTATCCATAAGTCTTGGTTACAAGAGACCAAGAGTAGAAATATAACCATGACAAAAGAAGCTCCGATTGCCAAAACCTAGGAGACAAGACAATGAAATGGTTAAAAACCACACTGATATCGGCGGCCATCACCTTCCCCTTCACCGCTTCTATTGCAAAACAAGAAACCTGGCCAACGACGACCGTTAAGCTCGTGGTTCCCTATCCGGCAGGCAGTAGTAATGACTTGCTGGCGCGCCTGTTGGCACCCCGTTTAGAGAAAAAATATGGGCAGACCTTTATCGTTGAGAATAAGCCCGGTGCCAGCGGCGCGATAGGAATCTCTGAGGTAGCGCGCGCTAAACCAGACGGTTACACGATTTTAGTTGTTTCCAATAGTATGGTTACGAATCTGGCGATTCCTGACCAGGTAAAGTACGACGTCTTTAGAGATTTTGAGCCGATTAGCCAAGCGGCAGTGATGCCGGTGGTGATGGTAACGAATCAGGAACTACCCGTTAAAAACGTGAGCGAGTTGGTGACACTGGCGAAATCCGAGCCAGGTAAGCTGAGTTTTGGATCTTCGGGAGCGGGTGGGCCACACCACCTGACCGCTGAGTTGTTTCAGTCAGTCACGGGAACAGAGTTTTTACATGTGCCTTATAAAGGCCAAAGTCCCATATTGATGGACTTACTGGCAAACCGTATTAATGCAGCATTTGTGACGCTTGGCCCCGCTCTTCCTTATATACAGTCGGGTCAATTAACCAGCATGGGGGTAATTGGTAAAGAGCGCAGCTCAATAGCTGCCGATATCCCAACCCTTGCCGAACAAGGGGTAGAAGGTTTGGATTTGAGTTGGTGGCTAGGGGTTTTTGTACCCAAGGGAACACCGGCGTCAATTGTGGCATCTTTATCTGAATCTATGGCGCAATTTAACGACGAATCCGACTTGCAGCAGCAACTCAATAGTAACGCATTGAATTACGTTGGCGACTCTCCGGCAGAGTTTTCCGATGAGCTGGGTCGGGAAATCGCGATGTGGAAGAAGTTGGCAAAAGAAATTGGTTTGACACAAGGAGGCGATCATGTCAGTGGAAAATAAGCAAGATATTCGAGCGCAATTAAAGGCCTACGGAGACAAGCTATTAGGTCTTATTCCCGCAGAAAAGATTAAGACGCTGAGCCAAGAGCGTGTGGCGATGGAGATTGTGGAACGGTTTAAGGCCTTACCCGATCTGACCTCGACGGTAGCTGATATTCTGGATACCTTAGGCATCGACACCATCATTCCGGCCACTGAGCTCAAGCCTATTTCAACGGGCAGGGTAGTAGGCTCGGCACTGACTTTGCGTTATATACCCACTCAGGAAGGTATCGGGGCAAGCATCGCCAAAGGGCATAAGGCTCCCTTACTTGGTGGCAAGGACATTATCACGCTCAGTCAAGCGGGCGATGTGCTGGTGATTGAAAGCAGGTGTCAGTATGCCGCCTCGGCATTCGGTGGGATTATGGCAACCGCGGTGCAAGAGGCAGGCATCGCCGGTGTGGTGGTCGAGGGAAATATACGTGACGTGGCCAATATGCGTGACATTGGCTTGCAAGCATGGTCTCGGGGTATTACGCCACGCACGGGTAAGCATCGCATCGAATTAGCTGAAATGAATGGCTCAGTAGAATTGGCGGGTGTACATGTGGCCGCGGGCGATTTGATATTGGCTGATTCTGATGGCGTGGTGGTTGTGCCAGTGCGTTATGCTCTTGATGTGTTGCAGCGTGCTGAGCGTGCTGTACAGACCGAAGGCGAGTTAATTTCAGCTTTGCAAAAAGGGGCGAGCTCGCAGGAGGTGGCCAACATACTTTCTCCAGATAGGTGGTAAATCATGGTTGATACACGTTCCGTGCCTTGCATTGGGTTTATCGGTATGGGGCAGCTAGGTTATGCCTTGGCTACAGGGCTATCCGGCCAGAGCTTAGCACGCGTGCTGGTTTTTGATCCTTACTGCCATGCACAGCGCCAACAGCAAGCGGTGGCTGCCGGAGTCGAACTGGCAGGGCAGGCACAAGCACTTCAGGAGGCCGATTTCATCTTGTCGGCAGTCACAGCCAAAAGCGCACTGCAAGCGGCTCACACGGGGGCCGAAGTCCTGTCCAAAGGGGCGTTGTTTATTGACCTGAACTCGTTGGGAGAGCAGCAGAAAAAAGAGAATGCTCAGCTCTTCCAAGTACACGAGGGTAGCTTTATCGACGCGGCGGTATTGGGCCCGGCCGCCGATGGCATTCGCGTCCCCATTATTCTTTCCGGCCCTAGGGCACAGCAGGCTAGCGTGGCCTTAAATCAGATCGGTTTGAACACGCGTGCGGTGGGCCAAGAGCCGGGTCAAGCCTCGTCCATCAAGATCGTGCGTAGCCTGTTGGCAAAAGGGCTTGAGGCCCTTTATGTCGAGGCTTTGGTGGTTGCTCAACGGCTGGGTATTGAGCACGAGGTGCTGGGTACCTTTGCAGAAATGCTAGACGGCCGGTCAGCGGAGGGTATGGCGGAATTATTGGTGACGACGCATGTCTTGCACGCAGAACGCCGGATGGATGAGATGGAGATGTCTATTGAGGCTATCGCGGCAACTGGGATGGAACCGAATATGGCCCAAGCTGCCTATCGTGTACTGGCTCGCACGGCTCACTCACCTTCTTTAGCTCAGCAGGAAAAACAACTACCCCAGACATGGTCGGCGGCCATTGAGTTGTTGGATCATCATTATCAGGCCGATGAGCTGTCCGACGAAGCCAAGCATATTCACAGCCGAGGTAACGATGAGTGACGATCTATTCGAGCTGGACGGTGCGTTGGGCGAGTTAGCGGGGATTTCCAGCTCCGAGGCCAGCGACGCCATGTATATTTTGGGCCTGCCTGACAGCGTGCTAGATCCATCTGTCCGTTTGCTTTGCGGTCAATATCTACTGGGAAGAGCGGTCACGATTGGCCGTGTCCCCTTACCGGAAAATGCCAGCGTGGCGGATCAGCACCCTGAGTTTTCCTTGGCCATACAAGAGGTGATCGACACCGCCCCAAGGGGGGCTGTGCTTGTGACCGCTGTGCAGGGAGTAGGAACTCACGCCAACTGGGGCGGGAATCAAGCCTTAAGAGCAAAGCAAGTGGGCATGCTGGGGGTCGTGACAGATGGGGCTGTGCGTGATATTGCGGCAATGCCTGAATTGGGAATGACCGTGTTTGCTCAGTCTTGCTCGCCACGTTCGGGGCAAAATCGGTTTGCCACCACAGTTAAAAATCAACCCGTGGTGTGTGCTGGGGTTGTCATCCGGCCAGGTGATATTTTGTTAGGCGATGCCGACGGCGTAGTTGTGATTGCGCCCCAAAATGCCCTCGCCGTGGCGGAAAAGGCAAAGGATATCGCCTTATCCGAGAAAAAAATGCATGCCCATATTAACGCCGGAGGCACGCTTAAAGAAGCCGTCCAACGCTATAAAGTGAAACGCTAAATGTAGTTCACTCTGCAGCATATTTACAGCCCTTTTACAGGGCTTTTTTTTATTTCCGCTCATTCCAAAAAGTGATCCATATATACAAAAATAAGTCGCTTTTGCGCTAGGGTTAACTATGGAAGAATAAGTTTCATACCAACAAGATGAAGTATGGCAAGGAAGAAAAATGAAAATTGAGCGTATTGAAACTTTTCTGTTTCATCCAGCGAGCGGAAAGAATTTATTGTTTTGTCGCATCGAAACAGACGACGGTTTATATGGGTGGGGCGAGGCATATGTTGGCGTCAAAAAAGAAAAAGTAGTGGCCGAATACATTACTGGCATGGCGCCTTTTTTAGTCGGACGCTCCCCTTTTACCATTCGCCATATGGGGCAAATCATGTTTGACGATTTCGCTATTCGTCGAACCTCTGTAGACCACCTGTGCGCATGGAGCGCGATTGAATTAGCGCTTTGGGACATTGTGGGTAAAGCCAGCGGCCAGCCGGTCTGTAATCTGCTTGGTGGTCAAGTGCGTGACAAGGTTAGAGTGTATGCCAACGGGTGGTGGTATGGAGCCAATACGATCGACAGTATTGTCGCCAACGCCGTGAAAACCTGCGAGCTGGGGTACACCGCGATCAAGTGGGACCCTTTCCCAGGCCCATGGCGTACTTTCATTAGTCAGGCAGAAGAAAATTATGCGGTCGATTGCGTACGTGCCATGCGAGAAGCTGTCGGGCCTGATGTTGATTTATTGATTGATGCCCATCGTCGCGTGGCGCCGCATCATGCCATACGAGTTGCTAATCGTATCGAGCAGTACAACATTTTTTGCTACGAAGAGCCTTGCCTGTCGGACAACATAGACTTGGTTGCTGAGGTGCGTGGGAAAATCAATATTCCGGTGGTGACCGGTGAAACGCTGTACACCAAAGAGCAGTTCACTCAGGCACTCAATAAACGGGCAGCGGATATTCTTAATCCGGATATTTGTGCGGTCGGGGGCTTAATCCAGATGATGGATATCGCCGCTTTGGCGCACCCGCATGCGGTGGCTATTAGCCCGCACAATTACAACAGTACCTTGGTTGGGCTGGCAGCCACCGTTCACTACTCCTCCTTAATTACCAACTTCACCATCGCCGAATGCTTCATTAATTTAAGTGAAGCCTGCGACAGCTTTACTAAGCAGGGCATCCATATTGAAAATGGTTGGGCGGATGTGCCTACAGCGCCAGGCTGGGGTATTGATATTGATTTAGATGCGCTTAAAGCACAGCCCTATAAAGATTTCCCCCACCGTGAGATGCGCCAGTACTGGGAAGAGTTCCCGCGTAAAAACTACACCTGGGGTGTGGCTAACGTGTCTCAGTAGTACGCAGCGCGGTGTTGTTATTTATTTTTCATGAAAAGGAAAGCGAATGAGCCAATCATCCACCAGTACACCCTCTTTGGAAGAGCAAGTACAAAAATACGCATCCATTAGCGCTGCGACAGCCCACGAGGCCATGGGTCGCATGGGCGCTGTTGACTCTGCCATTAAGCCTTTGCGGCTGGGCATGAAGTTGTTGGGCATTGCATTTACGTGCCGTAGTCATCCGGGCGATAACTTCACTTTGCATGCTGCTCTCAAAATGGCACGTCCTGGCGAGATTATCGTATGTGACTCGGGCGGCTTTACTGAGCAGGGCGCCTTTGGCGACGTGATGGCCAGTTGCGCGATCGGCATGGGTATTAAAGGCTTATTGATCGATGGCTCAGTACGAGATTCTGAAGAAATGCATCGCATTGGTTTCCCCGTGTTTTCCCGCGGGGTCAGCATTAAAGGCACCGTTAAAGAAACCTTCGGTACGTTAAAAGAGCCTGTTTGCATAGGTGGGGCAATTGTCCACACCGGCGATTTGATTATCGGTGATGATGATGGTGTCGTCGTTGTGCCTGCGGCTCAAATACCGACCCTATATCAAGTGTGTGAAGCCAGGGAGGAAACTGAAAAACGTTTTAGAAAAGAACTGATGGAAGGTAAAACAACGTGGGACATGCTGGGCTTACAGGCTTTAGCAGAGAAAAAAAACATCAAGATCACGTTCTGATTTTTTAGACAAACAGGAGAGAGACAATGCATATACCACAAGCAATAAAATATGAAGCGGCTAACGAGACTGTTAAAAAAGTGTATGACGATATTAAAGCCACTCGTCAAACCGATTACATCAATAATATTTGGCTATATTTGGCCAACGATCCAGCCCTCTTAAAGCGCACATGGGAAAGCGTGAAGGAGGTCATGGCCCCAGGTGGAGCCCTAGATCCACTGACCAAGGAGTTAGTGTATTTGGCCGTCAGTATTAGCAATAATTGCGAGTACTGCATTGCCAGTCATTCCAGCGCGGCGGCGAGTAAAGGAATGACACCAGAGATTTTTGGCGAGCTCATGAGTATCGTGGGCATGGCGAACGAGACGAATCGCTTAGTGGCGGGCTATCGCGTCCCCACAGACGAAATTTTTGCGCCTCAAAACAAATAAATCCTCTCTGCTTGGCAAGGACGGTTATGAAAAAACTCTCAAGCTTATCGCTTGTGCTCAGTGCGGCTGCCTTTTCCTTGTGTGGCCCCGTTTTAGCGCAGTCATCGTATCCTGAAAGAGCAGTACGTCTTATTGTTCCCTTTTCAGCAGGAGGAGGGCAGGATATTTTTATGCGCCACGCGGCGCCCATCATCTCAGAGCATTTGGGTCAGACGGTTTTTATCGAGAATAAGCCGGGGGCGGCAGGCGTGATAGGAGCCAATTACGTCAAGGCTTCCCGGCCCGATGGCTACACCCTGTTAGTGGGGACGGCAGCCACACATGGCATGCTACAGGCAATGACTAAAGATTTGTCTTTTGATGCTGAAAAAGACTTTGAACCCATTGGCCTGATCGCCAATGTACCTTTGGTGCTAGCGGTCAACAATAACGTGCCTGCCAACAATGTTACTGAGCTAGTTAATATCTTGCGTGACAAACCCCAAGATCATCCTTACGCCTCGTCAGGCACAGGGGCGCCTTTGCATCTGGCGGGAGAGTTGTTCAAGAAAGAGACTAAGGTGGAGTCAGTTCACGTTCCCTACAAGGGGTCAGGGCCGGCCATGCAAGACTTAGTGGCAGGACGCATTAGTTATATGTTTGACACCTTCGCGGCGACCAACCCGCATGTTGAGGCTGGAACTTTGAAACGCTTGGGTATTGCGAGCGAAAACCGCTTTGCAGGGGATCCCGAGTTGCCGACGCTAAAAGAGCAGGGTTATGACGTAGTCGCTAACTCTTGGACGGGGATATTTGCACCTGCAGGTACTCCTAAAGAGGTGCAACTGAAAATTTTAGACGCCTTGCAAAAAACGATGAATGATGAAGCTCTGGGTAAAAAGCTGCTGGTCATCGGCTTTGAGCCAAACACCCAGATCGACTCTGAGCGTTTTAGACAGTTTGTTTCGAATGAGCTGAAAAAGTGGCAAGAGGTTGTCACAGTGGCTAAGATCGAAAGAAATTAGGGCCTTGTGAGCGAGATGGCCTAGCGGTAGCGTTGGGCCATTCTCGTTAACTAACTCTTTTTGAAGAAAATCATGAAAGCACTTATATTGAAAGAAACAGGGACAGTCGACAACTTTGAGTATGTCGAGATAGAAAAACCAGCCATTAAGCCTGGTTATGTGTTGGTCGAGGTACATGCCAGCTCTATCAACCAGATTGATATTAAAATTCGGCAGGGTTTGCCCATAGGACCCGCATTGCCGTCCCCTCTGGGGTGTGACATGGCAGGCGTGGTGACCGAGGTTGGAGAGGGGGTCACTGGGTTTAAGGTGGGTGATGAAGTCTATGGTTGTGTGGCGGGAGTCAAAGGCAATTCGGGCGCACTCGCAGAGTTCATTCTCGCAGACGCGGATTTACTGGCGCACAAACCTAGCAATTTGAGCATGAAGCAGGCGGCTGCCATGCCATTGGTAGCTATTGCTGCGTGGGAAGCACTAGAGCGAGCGCAGGTTAAGGCGCAGGACCATGTATTAATTCAGGGAGCCCTAGGCGGCGTTGGACATATTGCGGTACAACTGGCTGTGCAATTAGGCGCAACGGTATCAGCAACAGTGTTAGGCGAGCACGACGACACATTCCTGAAAAATGCTGGAGTGGCCAACGTTATTGACGTTTCTCAGGCTAGTGTGCAAGAGTACGTGGAGCAGTATACGAACGGGAAAGGCTTCGACGTGGTGTTTGATACGGTGGGTGGCGCTAACCTAGACCGTGCATTTGAAGGTATAGGCTTAAATGGACGAGTGGCCGCGATTGCCGCGCGTAGCACCCATGACCTGTCTCCTTTGCATGCCAAAAGTGCCAGTCTGCATGTGGTTTTCATGCTTTTGCCTATGCTCAATGGTGCCGGTCGTGCGGCGCACGGTGTAATTTTAAAGCAGTTAACAGAATTAGTAGAGGCGGGTAAAGTACGTCCTCTGGTGGACGATCAACACTTTACGCTGGCTCAGGGTGGACAGGCGCAAAGTTACTTAGAATCAGGTAAGGCTCACGGAAAGGTGGTCGTATCTATTAAATAAAGTCGGAGACAAAGACATGCCACACCAACAATCAGGTTTTTTATGGTGACGTTAAAGCAGATAGAAGCCGTTTATTGGGTGCATGTCTTGTCGGGCTTTAGGCAGGCTGCAGATAAATTGAATACCACGCAGTCGGCGATCTCTAAGCGCATTATCGACTTAGAGAGTGTTCTGAATCTTGAGGTGTTTGAGGCTAAAAACCGTACCCAATTAACCATAGCGGGGCGGGAGCTTATTAAAGATTTTGAAGAAATGCTCGCGTTAAGGCAAAAAATCACAGATAAGTATCAAGATCCTCGTTCTTACTCAGGGTATTTCCGTCTTGGGGTCACAGAAATGGTGGCCTTGACGTGGCTACCCGAACTAATAGCCGCTATTAAGGCACGTTACCCCAAGATTATTCTTGAGTCTAATGTTGCTTTGGCTAAAACTTTGTCACGCAAAATAAATGCTGATTTACTCGACATGGTTATTGGCCCCTGCGTTGAAGACACGGGTAGCACCTTGGTGTCTACTTACGTTAGCAGCATTAATCATGATTGGATGATTAGCAAAAACTGTGCAGTGGGCGACCCCCCCTTTGATTTGAAAACAGTGTTTAGCTTTCCGTTGCTGATGCACTCTGAAGAATCTACTTTGTATAATGAGCTGCAAAAAATGCTCACTGATCACCGCATACAACCCAAAGAGAAAATATATTGTGGCAGCATGACGGCTTTAACTGAGTTGGCTAATAATGGTTTGGGGCTGGCGTATTTGCCTTCTGACCCCTTTATTTCTTTTCATCAGAAATTTAATAATTTGATGCGCGTTGATATTCCTTTAAAGCTTCCCGCCTTAAAGTACTATGCCGTCCATCGCCACGATAGTCTTTGCACCGATATCGTGAATATGGCCCGCCCTATTTTCTCCGGTAAAGGTCGGTCTAATGCTTGACGCGATCGATTTACGCATCTTGGCTGAGTTACAAGCAGACTGTAGCCTGAGTAACGTGGAACTGGCTAAACGGGTACATCTTACCCCTTCGCCCTGCTTGGCCCGAGTCAAAGCACTGGAGCGCCAGGGTATCATTACCGCGTATGTTGCTTTGGTTGACTCACGAGCCATAGGTCTAGACTTAAATGTATTTATTTCGATTAGCCTAACGTCGCAGTCGAAATCGGCCTTAGCCGATTTTGAGCAGCGCATCGCTCAACAAGAAGAAGTTATGGAGTGCTATCTGATGACAGGCGACTCCGATTACTTAATCCGTGTGGCGGTACCTAATATTCAGGCTCTAGAGCGTTTTATTCAAGACCAACTGACTTCTATTCCAGGTATCGAAAAAATTCGCTCTAGTTTTGCCTTAAAGCAAGTGTCATATAAAACGGCGTTGCCATTAGCGCGTGGGCAAGCGTAAAGAATGGTGAGCACGCTAGAAATATGCGGTTTTTACGATAAAATGGCCACGAGTCGGTTATAAAACTTCTGGGGCGAATATATTTCGCCCGCGCTAAGAGCGCCCTGGCACGTGATGAGTGATGATGAGTTCCGGCAAGAATTTTATGGTCTCGTTCCTGCTAGCGAGCATTCTCATGTTTTTCTTAATGTCAGCACGCAAGGCGTGCCTGGTGCTGAGCAATACGATTACTGGACAAGCTCGGTTATTTACAATTTCGATGTCGATCGGCCCAATAAAGTACAAAGAAAAGGTTTTGATGCAAGTATTCAAACGCTTGCCAGCAAAACAGGCGAGCTTCACGACGTACGAGCAGATCCTTTTACAGGCGAGCGTAGCCAAAAAAAATAAACGCCGATGGTGCCGCCGAGCTCAGCATTATGTACTTGTTAGAAGGAGAAATATCGGGTCACTATGAAGGTGAGCCTGATTTTCTTATTAAACCGAATGAGTTTTTTCTGTTTGACGCGACAAAACCTAGCCGCTTGCGGTTTGATAAAAACCGCATGATATTATTGGATTTGCCGCGTTCGCAGATGCAGTCCTTATTTACAGGTTCTACGCCATCGCCTGTCCTTATTGGCAAGGCTTTGTCTCACTTTAAGTTAGCTCCCATGCTAAGAATGCAGTTAGAGCAGTTTTCCAAGCTGGCGGGGGATTTGAACGATAAAGAAAAGCTCACTTTGCTTGATGCGACAGAAGCCTTCGCCATGACCATCATTGAGGGGGCCTGTGCGGATATACAGAAAAATTACCAAGGCAGCCATCAAGGCTTGGTCACGGCAGCACGTCATTATATTCAGTTAAATCTGGGTGATCCCAACCTCAATGCCCAGCGGATAGCCAGCGCACTGGGCTGTTCTCGAGCGACGCTTTATCGTGCTTTTTTTCAGTTCGATTTGTCCATTGCCGAATTTATTCGGGAGTTACGCCTGCGCCAATTGCAGCGTTTATTGCTAGATCCAGAACAACACTTAACGATTGCTCAGTTAGCTTATCGCTGCGGCTTTTTTGATTCTTTTAATATTCACCGACTTTATAAAAAGCGGTTTGGCATAACACCATCTGAGCAACGAAAGCGAGGATAAGGCCGCTCTTATAGGTAGTAGTTTCTCATCACTGAGACGTAATGAGGATACATATGAGACGAAATGATGACTTGTGTTTAAGCAAATAAAGTATCATTTTGGATGGTTTTGGCACCTCTTACGGGCTAACGCCAGTGAAAACGTATTGCCAGCGGTATCCGCTGCGTTTCTTTAGGTACGACGATGGCCCTGTGTATTAAACGTTTTTTGGTGATTGCGCTTAGCTGCGTTTCCTTATTGCATTTGGTGCCAGTGCAAGCCGCAGAAGGTGGCTCGGGCTTTTATCTTTTAGGAACGCGCAGCCAAATGGCGGGCATGAGTCTGCCTGTGGGCATGTACGTACAAAATGATTTGTACTTCTATTCTGGCAAATCACGTACCGATCTAGACGTACCCTTGGCTGGTGGCGCTTATCTTGGGGTTGATGCGGTCGCTTATGTTGATCTTCACACCTTAATTTGGGTGCCTGGAACTCATATAGGGGGTGCTCGCCTGACTTTGAACACGACCTTTCCTATAGGATATAAAAAAGTATCGGCCTTCGCCGCTTTACCCGCTATGGGGGTAGGGGCGGAAATAAGTGACAGCACGATTCGCATGGGAGACCCCACAGTGGGCGCTAGCCTGGGGTGGAGCCACCAAAAATGGAATTGGAGCGTCGCGAGAAGCTGACCAAACTAGAACCCTTCGCAGACATTGCCGAACTCGAAATAAGCGATGAAGAAATTTTACAAGCGGCTAAAAATAGCGATATTGGATTATTGGCTATTGGACGCAACTCGGCCGAAGAACATGATTTGAAGCTTGAGAAGGACTATCATTTACGAGATGCAGAGCTAAGCTTGCTGCATCGTTTGTCGGATGCATTTCATCAAGAAGGTAAAAAGCTGATTGTTGTTTTGAATATACCGTCGGCCATTGATACCCATTGGGCTGATAAAACCGATGCAATATTAGTTAGTTGGTATGGCGGACAAGAGGGCGGAAATGCGGTAGCCGATGTTTTGAGCGGGGTCGTCAACCCTTCTGCCAAGCTAACACAAACTTTTCCTAAACAATACGCTGATGTGCCGTCAGCCGATAGCTTCTTTGGTCAACCTAAAGACAATCCCACTGACATCAGTTATACCGAGGGGATTTATGTAGGCTATCGTTATTTTGATCGTTTCAATATAGAGCCTGCCTATCCCTTTGGTTTTGGGTTGTCCTATACAGATTTTGATTACTCCGACTTGACGCTTGGCTCACCTCAGTTTCAGGATACTATGCAGGTGACTGTCAAGGTGACCAATACCGGTAAAGTGGCTGGTATGGAGTCGGTACAGCTTTATCTGCAGTCCCCTTCAGGCAGCATTGATAAGCCAGTGAAAGAACTCAAAGCGTTTGCTAAAACAGAGCTGTTGCAGCCTGGCCAGAGCGAAGTGTTGACGATGTCCTTGGATGCTAAGGCGTTAGCTTCTTTTCACACGGCATCTAGTCAGTGGGTTGCAGATAAAGGGGAATACGCTGTGCTTATTGGCCGTTCGAGTCGTGATTTTCCTCTGAAAGATCATTTCACCCTTCCTGATACATTGGTTGTGGAACAAGTACAAGCGGCGTTCACTGAAAACTTGCCTTTTACGGACTTAGTACCTCAATAAAAACTCTGCGTTGGTAGCGTCTTGCTAAAGCTCGGCGGCCTTCTGGCTGCCGAGCTTTTTTGCGTCTATCGGGTGGGTGATGCCCTAAGGTGATAAGGCCAAAGAAGTAAGGTCATTATTTGCTGATTACTGTAAAAACATACGGATTCCTATCCTGTTTCCTATAATATAGGAAATGAATCCCATATCTTGATCTGTTTAAAAAACGTCGATATAATTAATTTGAACAGGCATTTCTAGCCTGCCCTATATGTCTGCTGCATTTTTATTGTCGCTATGGATAAGACTCTTTTAAAAGGCTTACGTGTACTCGAGACGATCAATGAACTGGATGGCCAGGCATTGACGATCGAGCAACTTGCCCTACAAGTAGGGCTGACTCGTAGCAATACGCACCGAACTTTGCAGTCTTTGTCGCACGCTGGTTATGTCTATCGAGATCCCGTTTCGGGGGGGTATCGCTGCACACTAAAACTATTTGAAATGGGTGCGCGGCTTCTTTTTTCTTTAGATGTACGCAGCTTAGCGGCTCCTTTCATGCGCGAGCTTGCCGATCAAACAGGGGAAAGCGTGCATCTATCCGTGCTGGAAGGCATGGACGTGGTGTATATCGACAAAATTGATAGCCCGCAGCCTATCCGTGCTTATTCCGTCATCGGTGGCCGAGCACCCGCTTACGCCGTGGCGACGGGGAAAGTACTGTTGTCTTTTCAGCCTGCCGATTACCTCGTGCAATACCAAAGCGTGTTGCAGCAGCACACGGCTTCTACGCATATTGACCTAGCCTTTCTACGCAACGAGTTTCGTCAAGTGCAATTGCGTGGATATGCTGAAAACCATGGTGAGTGGCGTGAAGGGGTGGGAGGGCTGGCTGCCCCGTTATTGAACGGACTTAACAAAGTGGTAGCGGCTTTAGGAATTTCCGGGCCTTTAGATCGCTTAAGCCCTGAAGCCATGACAAGGATGGCCCCTTTGGTGTTGCGCAGCGCCCAGGCGTTGTCCAGTCAACTGGGGTATCGGGGCGAATATTTTGATTTACCTAAGGAATGAGACAATGAGCAAACAAGCCAGAGCATTGAGCGGTATTAAAGTCATTGAGATCTGTAATGTGGCCGCGGGACCATTTTGCGGCATGCTGTTAGCAGATATGGGTGCCGATGTAGTGAAAATTGAGCAGCCCGAAACGGGCGATACGCTGCGTAGTTGGGCACCCATCACTGATGGTTTTAGTGAGAACTTCGCCTCCCTGAATCGCAATAAGCGTTCAGTGACCTTAAATCTTAAAAATGAGCAAGATAAGCAACTGGCCTTGAATTTGATTTCCGAGGCCGATATTTTGCTCGAAAATAATAGACCCGGTGTCATGGATAGGCTAGGGCTAGGTTATCAAGCGCTTAAAGCGCGGAATGCGCGCTTGGTGTATTGCTCTATTTCTGCTTACGGCCAGTCTGGTCCGCGTAGCCAAGAAGGCGGCTTTGATCTCACTTTGCAGGCCATGAGCGGCTTAATGAGTGTGACAGGTGAGGTTGGCGGTGCTCCAGTGAAGTGTGGCGTACCGGTATGTGATTTCACCGCGGGGTTATATGCCGCTTTTGCGATTGTTTCCGCCCTGCGTAGCGCTGAACGTGACGGGGAAGGCGCCCACGTGGATATTTCCATGCTCGGCGCAACATTAGGTATCGCTGCTTTACAAACCTCTCAATATTTTGGCACGGGGAAAGACCCAGAAAAGCTCGGTTCAGCACACCCCCGGAACGCGCCGTATCAGGTATTCCGCTGCAAAGAGGGATATTTTGGCATGGCGGCGGGAAATAACTCCTTGTGGAAATCCGTATGCGAGGTAGTGGAACGTCCTGAGCTGTTCGATGATCCACGCTTCACATCACCTACTTTGCGCGCCGAAAACCAAGATGCTTTGCGCGAAATTTTGGAAACGATCTTCGCTGATCAGCCCGCTCAGGTATGGCTAGAGGCATTCCGTGCTGCCAAGGTGCCTAGCGCCCCCATAAACACCTACTCTGAAGTGCTCGTTGATCCTCAAGTTGAGCATATGAATTGGGTGCAGGACTTAAGCTTGCCTAATGGTGCGTTGACTCGCACCTTTGCATCACCCATTCGTTTTGACGGGCATACGGATACGATTCACCGCCGGCCTCCCGCTTTAGGTGAGCACAACGACGAAATTCTTGGGCAATGGCGTAGCGACATAGAGGCTTGATATGAGTAGTGATAAAACACTTACGTCAGATGCCGAGTTGATCATTGAGCGACAAGAGCAGGCTTGGACATTTATTTTGAACCGTCCGGATAAAAGGAACGCGTTGTCTGCTGAACTTGTCGAAAGCTTGATTGAAGGTTTAGATCAGGCGCATGCCGAGCAAGTGCCTGTGCTTGTATTTCGGGGGCACGGTAAGAATTTCAGTGCTGGTTTTGATTTTAGCGCTTACCAAGAACAGTCCGAGGGTGATTTGGTTTTGCGCTTTGTTCGGCTTGAAACTCTCTTGCAGAAAGTAGCAGCTTCCCCTGCTTTTACTATTGGCTTAGCGCACGGCCGCAACTTTGGTGCGGGCGTTGATCTATTTGCGGCTTGTAAGTATCGGATATGTGAGCCCACAAGTAGCTTCCGTATGCCAGGACTCAGGTTCGGGCTGGTTCTGGGGTCACGTCGCTTTGCTCAAATTGTGGGACGAGAAAAAGCCGCCTATATTTTGGCAAGTACGGCTACGTTCGAGGCCGATCAAGCCGCCTCGATGGATTTTGTTCACGACCTTGTCGAGTCAGGCAACTGGAGTCAGAGTATCGCTTCGCTAACGGCCTCTATGGGCTGTTTAGCACACACCACCCGCAGCACTTTGTTTCGTGTGCTGGATAATCAACATCACGATGCTGATTTGGCGGACTTGGTGCGATCAGCTTCTGCGCCCGGGCTTAAAGCCCGCTTGCAGGCTTACCTGAAAGGGGATTAGTTAGCTAACGATCGTTCTTTCATTCAAAAATAAGACCGCCTCCTGTTTAAGTAGAAATGTTGTGCCGTTCAAGCAGGCAGGGGTCAGTGCGCTCCAAATTATCGATAACGTTTGATCCTGCGTTATCGAGAAAAACAAAGGGATTACTCTACAACTAGGAGACAGACAATGAGCAGCACCTTGAAAAAAGTAGTAAAAAAGACCTTCCAGACGCGCCTACATACAAGTTTATTGGCGGCGGTATGTTTGGTTGTGCCCTATGCAGTCAACGCGCAAACACCGTACCCGACGAAGCAAGTCAATATGATTGTGTCGTATCCGGCTGGGGGGAGTGTGGATGTGGCGGCTCGTATTCTTCAGGAGCCCATGAGTAAACTGCTGGGGAAAACTGTAATCGTTGAAAACCGAGGGGGAGCGGGGGGCACTATTGCTACCAGTATGGTGGCACGTAGCGCACCAGATGGACACACCCTACTGATGACCTTATCGTCCCATACGATTAATCCGGCCATTTATAGTGGCTTGCCATTTGATACAGAAAAAGATTTTAAGCCGGTGTCTTTGGTGGCGTCGGCGCCGCAGGTCCTAGTTGCTCACCCTTCCTTCGGTCCTTCTAGTATTGCTGAACTCATTGAGTATGCGAAGCATTCGCCTGATGCAGTTCCTTACGGAACAGCGGGTACAGGCTCACCTAGCCACATCGCTGGGGAGTTATTTCAGCAAATGGCTGGGGATATAAATCTCTTGCACGTCCCGTATCGAGGCGGTGGCCCGGCCACCATTGATGTGGTCGGCGGCCAAATCCCTTTGCTCTGGGTGTCGCTTCCGTCAGTGACAGGTTTTATTAAAAATGGCCAACTTAAGGCCTTAGCTGTCTCAACGGCGCAGCGTACGCCGGTAATGCCGGACATTCCTGCTGTTGCTGAGGACCTAGAGGGGTTTGATGTGGACTCTTGGTATGCTCTTTTTGCTCCCGCCAATACGCCTGAAGCGGCCGTACAAAAAATTTCAGAGGTGGTCAAAACGCTGAGCGGGCGCAAAGAAATTCAAGAGGCTTTTAACGCGCAAGGCGCTGTTATCGTAGGAAGCACACCCGCCGAGCTCGACGAAATCGTCAAACGTGAAATTCCTATGTGGAAAGAGCTCGCGACCAAGGCCGATATCCGCATTAATTAAAACTTATCTCTAGGGATTTGGTACAGCTTTTTATGAACACAAGGCAGAGCGGCCACACGACGTGGGCCGCTCTGCCTTTTTGTCATCGGATGTTTGTTTTTCTTTCATGCCATTGTGGCATGTCATGTTGAACAGTTTTGGTGGTGCTTACTGTTTAGCGTGAGCATTGGCCTCGGGGGCAGGGTGTGTCCAACTAGCAGCCTTATCTTTTAGTTGCCCAAATTGACGTGAGACACCGTCGAGGCGTGATTCCCATACAGGGTCAGGCTCTTGGCCTTCGATAGCGCGGAAGTAAGCTTGTAACAAACAGGCAATGGCAAAAGGCTCAATGATGGCTGCCTTGATAGCCCAGGCCAGCACCAGCGCAATAATCACGCCCCCAGCGGACCAAGCGCCAGGCATGATATAGACTAGGGCTGCAGCGGGCGCGAGTAGAAAAAGAAACAGGACAAGCGTAAGACCATACGTAAACAGTGTTAGCCATGCCGCATTTTTTAGTAAACCTTTCGCATTTTGTCCGTACAGCACCAGTGCGGAGCGAGCAGAGCCCCATGGATTGTCACTTTCTGTGCGGATAGCGTAAGCCAAAATAATCTCATCCACCAAACCCACCGCTACGCGCAGAAAAGCGCGCACTAGGTTCATTAGTGCAGGAATGCCTGGAATGGGAAGTAGTGTGCCAAGTCCTTGTATCAGTCCGGTGATGGAGGTCACGGCTCCTTTGATGAGTTGATCAAGCACAAACAACACGTTGGCTTGAGCGAAGCGTGCCTTGACCACTGAGTTGGCTTGTTCTATTTGCGACTTTCCAGCGGCAAAGGGTTTACCATCTAGTAAAGAGACCATGACCGCGATATGCCCTGCTTTGACCATATAAAGCAGGTATTCCCTCAGTAAATAAACGACGCCGGCTGTTAGGCCTAGGCCGATGGCCCCGCCCCAAAATGCGGCACTGGCTTGAAAGCCCTCGCTGCCTAAACCGCCGACGCCCCAGCCTATGCCCGAACCTATGCCAGTAATCAAGATGTAGGCTAAGGTAATGCCGAAATAGACTGCGCACCGTAGTACGATAAAAGGCATGGTCTGAGCCATTAAAGCCAAAGAGCGTTTAATACTGAAATCCCACATGTTTTTCTCCGAACCTCTTTGCTTAAGGGGCCACTGCCCTTTGAATGTTTATCGAGCATGCTATAGGAAACGAGGGAGAAAGAAACCGTGTCAATGAACGGGGGAGTATGCTTTGAGTATCACGTTAGCGGGCTGGCAGTGCTAAACAGTTAGGTGGCGTGCCTTTGAAGCGCCGTACAGAGCCTTTTTATCAGGCCAGCAATAGTTTTTCCCCTCTAAATGAACGGCGCTAAAGCAAGGGCGAGGGCGTAACATAGACCGTCTTTGATGGGCTGGTATGTTTCGTATTACCTGATTGTTTTTAGGAGTTCGCGTGTATGTTTAGTATCAAACGTTTTGCGCTTGCGCTGACTATCTTGGTTTCTTCTCTTGGCCTGAGTTCCTTGCTTCACGCCCAGCCGCTGACCTCCGATCAGGTTGAGCGTTTCATCAGCAGCATGCCCGACTCCTTAGAGCTTGGTCGTAAGTACGATGATAAAAAGCCCCGTGATATTGACCCCTCTAAACCGATGACATCGGGCTTGGCATTAATGGACAAGAATAGTCCAGAGTATGCCGACGTCAGCCAGCTTGCTTTGCGTCATGGGTTTGCTAATGCCGAACAGTGGGCCCAGGTGGGTGATCGTACCGTTAGCGCGTATATTGTTGCTAAAAGTGGTTTAAGCTCGCAACAAGTTGAGCAGGCGTACCAAGAGGCGGTTAATAATATTCAGAAAAACCCAGCGTACACTGAAGAGAAAAAACAGGCCATTTTGGCGGGTATGAGCAAAGGTCACCAAAGAAACATGTCACTTAGACAGAACTCAGATCAAGATGTGCCAGCCTTGACACCGCATATGCCTACGCTTGATAAGTTATTTGAATAATAAGAAGACCCCTGAACGTTGGGCTTTTGGCGGCCCGAGGGGGTAAATTTTTATGGCGGGATACGATGAATAATTCTAATTGCAGATGTCCTGCACGCTATAAACAGGGTACACAGGGCTCAAATAGGTAGTGCAACGGTATCTGGTTGAGCGTATCCGCAGCCCACATGTCGGCGTCCTAAGAGTGGTCATCGTTTGGTAGTGGTTAAGCTGCTTAAGGGACAGTGATTTTTATTGCAATTGGCTGAAAACGGCAACTGTCGCTTTCAGCCAATTGCTTTAGGCTTTAAGTACGGCAGTCACACCTATTTCCACGGTGTATTGTGGGAAAGCCAGTTTGGACTCAACGCACGCCCGTGCTGGCGTGTGGCCTTGTGGTACCCATGCATCCCATACGGAATTCATTTCATTGAAGGTAGCGGCATCGGCGATCCAGATGTTTGCGCTGACGATATCTTCTTTGGAGGCGCCCGCTTCGGCAAGCAGACTATCGATTTTGGCAAGAATCTGTTCTGTTTGACCAGCAACATTGGCACTAGTGTCGTCCGCTACTTGGCCTGACAAAAATATAAAGCCATTAGCGATGACCGCGGCGCTCATTCTGGCGTTGGACTGTATACGTTGAATACTCATGCTGGAACTCCCTTTGTTAAACCGTAAAAAATGTGTTTCACTAATGTATCTACATAAGTGTCGACACATTGATAATAAGAAGTATATTGGTGTCTATCCATTGAAAGTATTAGGGATTTTCCTAGTGTAAAAAATAAGCACGATCTTCATAATGGTTCCTATGTATCGAAGTGTCGACAATCATGCTGACAATAATTCGATCGACAATAAGTAGGTGCATAAAGTGGAGACCAGCATGACATTAAAAGTCGTTCAGCTTGATGATAAATACACCTTGAAGAAAGGGCGTGTTTTTATTACCGGAACCCAGGCCTTGGTGCGCCTGCCTATGACGCAGCATTTGCGTGACGCGCAGGCGGGCAAAAGCACAGCTGGCTACATTACTGGGTATCGCGGTTCACCTTTAGGTGCATTGGACGATCAGCTAGATAAAGCCAAAAAATTTCTGAATGAACACAATGTGATATTTCAGCCTGGCGTAAACGAGGACTTAGCGGCCACCGCCGTATGGGGGTCGCAACAGGCTGAGGCTAGCGGTGAAGGGCAGTACGACGGCGTGTTTTCGATTTGGTATGGCAAGGGGCCGGGTGTTGATCGCACGGGTGATGCGTTTCGCCACGGTAACTTAGCGGGCTCATCCAAGCACGGTGGTGTGCTGGTACTGATGGGCGATGACCATACCTGTGAGTCGTCTACCACGTGCCATCAAAGCGAATTTGCAATGGTTGACGCGATGATTCCTGTGCTTAGCCCATCCGGCGTACAAGAAATTCTGGACTACGGCGTTTTGGGCTGGGCGCTGTCGCGTTACAGCGGTTGTTGGGTCGGCATGAAATGCGTCAAGGACACGGTCGAAGCAACCGCCTCGATTGATGTGGATGTCGATCGCGTTAAGATTGACTTGCCCAGCGACGTTGATTTTCCGTCGGATGGGTTGAACCTGCGCCAGCCAGATACCCCGCATGCCCAAGAGGCGCGCTTGCATCGTTACAAGCTGGGCGCAGTCAAGGCGTTTGCGCGTGCCAATCATATTGACCGAATCGTAATGAGTGGCGATGCACCCACCTTGGGGATCATCACTCATGGCAAAAGCTACTTGGATGTATTGCAGGCTCTTGACGAGTTAAATCTTACTGAAGAAGCTGCTGCAAAGATGGGTTTGCGTGTCTACAAAGTTGGTATGACATGGCCATTGGAGCCGCAAGGCGCGGTGGAGTTCGCACAAGGTCTACAAAAGGTTCTGGTTGTTGAAGAGAAGCGTAGCCTGCTTGAGTTCCAACTGAAAGAGTTGTTATACGGTATGCCGTCAGCGCCTGCAATTGTAGGCAAACTCGATGAACAGGGTGATACGCTGCTGCAGTCGGAAATGGCATTGGATTCCAATCAGATAGCCATCGCTATTGGCGAGCGGCTGGTGGAGTTGGGGCATGGCGACACACAGACGTTGCGTGCGCGGGTAGAGGAACTGCGTGGTTACCGTGCCCCCAAAGGCGTAGTGGACGTGCTGTCGCGTAGCTTCTACTTCTGTAGCGGCTGCCCGCACAGCTCTTCTACGGTCTTGCCCGAGGGTAGTAAGGCATATGCCGGTATAGGTTGCAGTTGGATGGCTCAAGCCATGGAGCGCTCAACCACTGGTTATACGCAAATGGGTGCAGAAGGCTTGTCATGGGTTGGCGAGGCGCCTTTTTCAAAGCGCAAGCATATGTTCCAGAACTTAGGGGACGGTACATATTTTCATTCTGGCTTGTTAGCAATCCGCGCTGCAGTTGCCGCCAAGACGAACATCACTTATAAAATTCTGTATAACGATGCCGTGGCAATGACGGGTGGACAGCAGCACGATGGGCCGCTAGATCCACCTACCATTGCGCATCAAGTATTTGCCGAAGGCGTCAAGCGTGTGGTTGTCGTAACCGATGAACCCGACAAGTACCCAGCGGATGTGGTTTGGCCAAAGGGCACTACGATTCATCATCGTGACACGATCAACGCGGTGCAAACGCAGTTGCGCGAAATCGAAGGCACCACGGTGCTGATTTACGATCAAACATGTGCCGCCGAAAAGCGCCGCAGGCGCAAGCGAGGCACCTTTCCTGATCCCGCCAAGCGCATTGTGATTAATGATCTTGTGTGTGAGGGCTGCGGGGATTGCGGTGTTAAGTCAAACTGCGTGTCAGTGCAACCGCTTGAAACCGAATTAGGTCGCAAGCGTACTATCGACCAATCTTCGTGCAATAAAGACTTTTCGTGTGTTAAAGGCTTCTGCCCTAGTTTTGTGACCGTGCTAGGCGGACAGTTGCGCAAACCTGAAAAAATCAATAGCGGCGACGGTGTTTTCCCTGTTCTGCCCGAGCCCGTGTTGCCTTCGTTAGATAAAGACGTCTACAGCATTCTGGTGACGGGCATGGGTGGGACCGGGGTGGTAACTATAGGCGCCATTCTTGGGATGGCTGCGCATCTGGAAGGGCGTGGTTGTGGCTTGTTAGATATGGCTGGTTTAGCTCAAAAAGGCGGATCGGTCTGGAGCCACTTGCGTTTTGGTAAAACGCCAGAGGCCATTAAGACGATACGTATTGCCCCTGGCGGTGCTGATTTGGTCCTGGGGTGCGACATGATTGTTGCGGGCAACTCCAAATCTCTGGCACTGACGCACAAGGGCAAGACGCGCATGCTGGTCAATACACAAGAGACCATGCCAGGTGATTTTGCGCGCAATGCTGACATGCAGTATCCGTCCGGCAGTTTACGCAAAAATATTACCGATGCTGTCGGTGAAGATAATGCTGAGTTCGTGCAGGCAAGTCGTATTGCAGTGGCACTGATGGGAGACACTATTGCCGCCAATATGTTCATGATGGGCTATGCCTACCAGCGCGGGTTGATCCCGATTTCAGCGGACGCTATTAATAAAGCGATCGAACTGAACGGGACGGCGCAGCAAATGAATAAAGATGCTTTCTTGTGGGGGCGCCGCGCCGCTGTGGATGCCAAAGGGGTGGAAAAGCTCTTGCTGACACGCAAAACCAGTGATAAAGCAGCGCTATCTCCCGCGCCGATGAAAGACATGGAGCAGGCCATAGAATGGCGTCGTAACTTTTTGGTGGATTACCAGGATACTGCTTACGCCCAGCGCTATCTGGCATTGGTCGAACGTGTTCGTAAGGCCGAGCAGGCCAGCTTCCCTGGTCAAAGTGAATTGACGCACGCTGTCGCTAAGTACTATTTCAAGCTATTGGCTATTAAGGACGAGTACGAAGTGGCTCGCTTGTATGTGGATAGCGGATTTCTGGACAGCGTTCAACAAAGCTTCGAGGGCGATTACAAATTGGTCTTCAATATGGCGCCGCCCTTTCTATCCAAGCCTGACGCGATCACAGGAGAGCCAAGCAAGAAGGAATTCGGTGCCTGGATCATGCCTGCATTGCGTTTGCTTGCCAAGATGAAAACGTTACGCAATACCGCATTCGATGTGTTTGGTTATACCCAAGAGCGTCGTTTAGAGCGCAAGCTTATTACCGATTACGAGCAGACTATAGCCATGATCCTGGAGAAGCTGAACAGTCCTCGTTTGCCTGCTTATGAAAAGATCGTCGCGTTGGCTTCGCTCCCAGAGGATATTCGGGGTTATGGGCATGTACGAGAAAAAAGCATACTGCAAGCGCGCAAGCAGCAAGAGAAGTTATTGCTTGAGTTAGATAGCAAGGTGATTCAAATCAAGAGAGCGGCTTGACCCATCGGCACGCTTGTGACACAGCGGCCGGCTCACACGAGGCGTGGCGGCATGCACGGTGCACGCTGCTAAAAGAATAAGGGAAATACATGAACTTTGAATTGTCAGATGAACTGAAAGCATTGCAGAGCAAAACCAGAGCTTTCATCCGGGATGTGGTGATGCCACTAGAGAATGATCCGCGCAAGGACTCGCACGGCCCGCATGAGTCATTACGTAATGAGTTGGTCGGCCTAGCACGTGACGCCGGTTTGTTGACCCCGCATGCATCGATAGCGATGGGAGGGTTGGGCCTTTCGCATATCGCCAAGGCTGTGGTGTTCGAAGAGGCAGGTTACTCATGGTTAGGTCCGACCGCCATGAATATTCATGCGCCCGATGAAGGCAATATCCATTTGATGGAAGCAGTAGGCAGCCCCGCTCAACAAGAGCGTTGGCTCAAGCCTCAGGTGCAAGGCCATATTCGTTCGTGTTTTGCCATGACAGAGCCTGCTCCCGGTGCAGGCGCTGATCCCTCTATGCTGCAAACCACAGCAACCCGCGATGGGAAAGGCTATCGTATCAATGGCGAAAAGTGGTTTATTACTGGTGCCGATAGGGCCAGTTACGTCATTATTATGGCCAAGATGGAAGACGGTTCGGCCACCATGTTTCTTGCTGATATGGATCAGACGGGCATAGTGCTCGAACGCAATATGGACGCCATGGATAGCTGTTTTACCGGTGGCCATGGTGTATTGCGATTTGATAATTTGTACGTCCCCGAAGAAGATATCTTGGGCGAGGTAGGCAAAGGATTTCGCTATGCGCAAGTGCGCTTGGCGCCCGCTAGGCTGACGCACTGCATGCGCTGGTTGGGGCAAGCGCGTCGTGCACACGATGCCGCATTGAACTATGCCAGTCAGCGTATGGCGTTCAATAAACCGCTGGCCGAGCACGAAGGGGTCGGTTTCATGCTGGCTGACAACGACATGGATATGCATACCGCGCGCCTACATATCTGGCACACGGCCTGGATGCTGGATCAGGGACATCGCTGCAATTTTGAGTCTAGTCGAGCCAAAGTAGTTTGTTCTGAAGCGGAATGGCGCGTGGTCGACCGGAGTGTGCAGATACTTGGCGGGCAGGGCGTGACAGCCGAAAAAGAAGTCATGCGTATCTTTTGTGATATGCGCGCGTTCCGAATTTATGATGGTCCCAGCGAGGTACATCGCTGGAGTATGGCTCGCAAGCTTGTTCATGCCGCTCAGGCAGCCAAGGAGCAGGTATGAAGCCGACCGCCATAAATCGTTTCGCGTTGGATGGCAAAGTGGCCCTAGTGACAGGAGCCTCTAGCGGGCTGGGGCGCCATTTTGCGCAATTGTTGTCACAGTCGGGCGCACGTGTCGTACTGGCCGCTAGGCGTGTTAGTAGGCTGGAAGAGGATGTGCAGACCATTGAAGGTTTAGGCGGGCAAGCGCGCGCCGTCGCGATGGACGTTACGAATGCCGCCAGTGTGTCGGCTTGTTTTAACCAGTTGGCCGATTGGGGGCAGGACTGGGCTGTACCTGATGTATTGGTCAATAACGCAGGCGTTACCGTTACCCGTTCCCTGTTAGAGCAGACCGAGGACGACTGGGATCAGGTGATGAACACCAATCTAAAGGGTAACTGGCTGGTGGGTACAGAAGCTGCTCGGCGTATGGTGGCTGCTAAGAAGGGAGGGGCAATCGTGAATGTAGCCTCTATTCTGGGCATGCGTGTAGCGGGCGGTGTCGCGCCTTATGCCGTTAGCAAAGCGGGGGTGGTGCAAGCCACTAAAGCCATGGCGTTAGAGCTGGCGCGCCACCAGATTCGTGTCAATGCCTTACTGCCTGGTTACATCGCTACTGATTTGAATAAGGATTTTTTAGAAAGTGAGCTAGGAGAAAGGCTGCGCGCGCGCATACCTAGCCGGCGATTTGGTGTGTTGACGGATCTGGATGGGCCACTGTTGTTGTTGGCCAGTGATGCGGGCGCCGCTATGTCGGGGGCATGCATTGCCGTGGATGGTGCACATTTGGTGAGCTCGTTATGATCAAGCCAAATACTCCTGCCCCGTTCGACGTACAGCGCTTAGAGCATTATATGGAAACGTTAGGGCTCGCTGATGCAGATACGGTTGTTGTAACTCCGCTGACGGGTGGACAGTCCAACCCAACTTTTCGTGTGCAGGCAGGACAGCGCCAGTATGTGTTACGCACCAAGCCTGGGGGCAAACTATTGCCCGGTGCTCATGCGATAGATCGCGAATATAAAGTCATGAATGCACTGCGTGATTCGGCTGTTCCAGTGCCTCATATGTTGGAGTACTGTGACGACGTCTCCATCATAGGCACCTCGTTTTATTTAATGGAATGGCTGGAAGGGCGGGTGATGATTGATCAGTCCTTGCCTGGCATGGACAAGTCAGAGCGTGCCCAGATATATGCAGAAATGAATCGTGTCATCGCCGCTTTGCACACGGTTGACCCAGCTGCTGTTGGCTTGGCTGACTTTGGCAAACCGGGCAACTATTTCGCACGCCAAATCAGCCGTTGGTCCAGACAATGCTTGGACTCTAGCTTACCCATGGGGGATGCCATGCGTCAGCTTATTGAGTGGCTACCTCAGCATATTCCTGCCGGCGATGAAACCACAGTGGTACACGGAGACTTCAGGCTAGATAACCTGATGTTTCATCCCACTGAGGCCCGTGTTATTGGCGTGCTGGACTGGGAGTTGTCTACCTTGGGCCACCCCTTAGCTGATTTTTCTTACCACTGTATGAGCTGGCATATCCCGAGCACGCTGTGGCGTGGTATTGCTGACTGTGACCTAGCTGCTTTGGGCATTCCTAGCGAACACGACTATGTGCAGACCTATGCTAGGGCGACTGGCCGCGATCCTGCGGAGCATTGGGATTTCTACATGGCCTACAACTTGTTTCGCATGGCAGCCATATTACGCGGTATTGGACAGCGAGCGCTGGATGGTACTGCTGCTGCAGACGACGCCGTAGAAACGGCAGCCAAGGCGGATCCATTAGCTGAAATCGGTTGGGCCTGCGCCCAACGTTATCGCAAGTAATAACGACTAAAAAGAGGAATGCCATGAAAACCATCGTAATGGGGGCGGGCTTGGCGGGGGTGACTACAGCGTGGTACCTGGCGGCACAAGGTCGGCAGGTGACGGTCATTGACCGTCAAAGTCTGGCGGCGTCCGAGACCAGCTATGCCAATGCTGGGATGATCGCTCCGGGGCATGCTTATACTTGGGCTTCTCCTAGGGCCCCGGGTATCCTGTGGCGCTCGTTGCGGGATGATTCACAGGCCTTGTTATTAAAGCCTAAGCTAGATCCGCATATGTGGGCGTGGCTAGTTAAGTTTTTACTTAACTGCACCGCCGAAAAAGCACATAACAATACCGCGCGTAAGTTGGTGTTATGTCGCTATTCACAGAACGAGTTACGTACATTGACTCAGTCTATTGGGCTGGAATATGACCTGCTCAGCACCGGTGCATTGTACTTATACCGTAATGAGGCTTTGCTTGAAAAAGGCATTGCCAACATGCGGATTCTGACAGATGGCGGTATGACGCTGCGTGGTATCTCACGCGAAGAGGCGTTAAAGCTTGAGCCTGCGCTCGTCAATAGCCAGTTTGCCGGAGCTATTCACAGCCCTACCGACGAAAGCGGTGACGCCAGAATGTTTACTCGCAACCTGGCGCAAAAGTGCGCTGCTGCCGGGGTGGAGTTCATGATGGACACTGCGATTCAACGCATAGAAGCCCAAGGCGACCGTATCGTCGGCATTCATACTAACAAGGGGCTGGTGACAGGTGATGAGTATGTGCTGGCTATGGGATGTGACTCACCCCTGATATCGCGCTCGCTGGGCTATCACCTGCCGATTTATCCCGTCAAAGGGTATTCGGTGACCTTTCCCATCCGCGAGGACGATGAGGCTCCCAGCATGTCGGGCGTAGATGAGCAGGCTCTGGTGGCTTGGGCGCGATACGGCAATCGTTTGCGCCTTACCTCGACGGCTGAGTTTACGGGATACGACCGCAGTCATACCCCGGTTAACTTTGCACCCATGCTGAAAGTGGCTAAGCAATTGTTCCCCAACGGAGCGGATTATAGCCAGCCTGACTATTGGGCTGGCCTGCGTCCAATGACCCCAGAGGGCACACCCATACTGGGCAAAAGCCGTCACCGCAATCTATACCTGAACACCGGCCATGGGCACATGGGCTGGACTATGGCCTGCGGCACCGCCCGAGTGGTGACCGACATTATGCAGGGCAAGCAACCTGAAATTGATATCACTGGAATGACATTGAAATGACAGACAATCAGAGCACACCTTACGAGATTTTGCCGTTCACGATGGACGCAGGCGTCATGTCACGGGCCGCTATAGGCTTGGTGGTACTTGCTACCGATCAGACGATGGAGTACGAGTGGCGTAAGATCATCGATATTCCGGGCGTGGCTTTTTTTGAGGCACGCATGCCCAGCCCAGCCAGTATCACCCCCGAGACACTGGCTGCCATGGAAAAAGATATTGGTGGAGCAGTCGAAACGATTTTACCCGGCGTCGAGTTGAAGGTCGTGGCCTTTGGTTGTACCTCGGGTGCGATTGTTATCGGCGAGGATAAGGTTTTCGAAGGTATACGTAAGGTAAGGCCGGGCGTTGCATGCACCAGCCCCATTACCGCGGCCAAACAGGGATTTGAGAAACTGGGTGTTAAGCGTATAGCGCTACTTACCCCCTACGTGAGCTCTCTCAATCATTTATTCAAGGATCATATCGATGCAGCAGGGCTGCAAATTACCCGTATCTCTACGTTTAATCATGCCGACGATTCCGAAGTGGCGCGTATTGATGCGGCATCACTAAAAAACGCCATCCTGGACGTAGGGCGTCATGATGATGTGGAGGCCGTTTTTGTTTCTTGCACCAGCTTGCGCATGTGCGAGCTGACCAGTGAGGTTGAACAGTTATTAGGAAAGCCCGTGGTGTCTAGCAACAGCGCCATGGCTTGGCATGCCTTGCGACTGGCTGGGGTCAATGATCCACAGCCGCAGTGGGGTAAGCTTTTTGAACTTTGAGCGTGTAGCAGAGCGCGAATAAGGTGAGTAGGGCAGCATGATGGACAAGTAGAGTATTGCTTAAAATTTTTACGAAAAATTCAGAATAACTGAAGGAGACAATCATGAAAAAACGCAATTTTCTTTCTTTTTGCGCAAGCGTCTTAGTGGCGAGTTATTGCAATACTGCGTTCGCGCAGGAAACAATACAAATCGGTGCAGTATTGCCACTGACAGGCCCGTCGGCCACTGTGGGGGAGGATATACGTCGTGGTATTCAGTTGGGGGTTGATCAGGTAAATGCCAACGGTGGCGTGTTGGGCAAGAAGCTAGCTGTAGTCGTTGAGGATTCGGCCAATAACCCAACAACAGCGCTGACTGCTGCACGCAAACTGACCTCAGTTGATAAAGTTCCGGCGGTGATGGGGGAGTACTCGTCCAGCATTACCTTACCGATGGCGCAATATCTCGTTAAGGAAGGCGTGACCCATTTCAATATTGGCAGCAGTAGCAGTAAGGTTCGCCAGCTGGGGGATTCCGCTTTCAATATTATTGGTCTGGAAGACGCTGGTAACCGCTACGCTGCTAAAGATGCTTATGACATGGGCTGGCGCAATATTGCTGTTATTGCTCCCAACAATGCCTATGGACAAGGTGTAGCCCATGGTTTCAAAGAGGAGTTTGAAAAGCTGGGCGGTAAGGTCGTGACAGAGGTGCTGTACACGGGTGGGCAATCTACTTACAGAAGAGAATTGCAGCAGCTCGCACGTAGTCAGCCTGATGCCTATCTTTACACTGCCTACGGGCACGAGGCCTCGGCTATTAACCGTGAGGCCAAGGAGTTAGGCCTGCGCAGTCAGCCCTGGTATGCGTACATTATGAGTATGTCAGTGTCTGATACCCCAGCCGAAATCGCCGAAGGGCAGGTTGGTATGGAGTTGGGCTCAGTCAAAGGCGATTTGGGCAAGGCATACGAGCAAGCCTTCACCAGCAAGCATAACGAAGGTTTCAAGACGGCGTTTAATGGCTATGGCTACGATGCGGTAATGATGATTGCCGCCGCGATGAACGATGCTGGTGGGAGCTCCTCGGCGGATATTCAGAAAGGCCTTAAGAGCGTCAGCGAAAAAGGCTTTATGGGGGTGACAGGGCCGATCAAATTTGATGCTGAAGGTCAGCGCATCGATCCTCCTTATGACAACTTGAAATACGCAAACGGCAAGCTGGTAGCTCGCTAGGCTTGATTGCTGGACCAACTGCCGCGGTGTGTGTACTGCACCGCGGCCCACTGGAGGGGGAACTGCCGTGTTGCAATTCTTACTAGATACCTTACTACGTACTGCCGATCTGGCATTGATCACGTTGGGGCTGAGCTTGCTGTATGGGCTGGTGAAGTTTCCTAATATCGCCCATGTGCAATATGCCATGGTGGGGGCATTCCTATCGTATGCATTTTTCAGTTACGGCGTGCCGCTTGTTGGCGCGCTGGCGCTAAGCGCCTTGCTTACCGGTGTGATCACGTTGGTAGTGCAGTTGCTGGTGTTTAATCGTCTACTTAAAAGCGGCCCGGCAATTGCTATGATTGGTTCGTTGGCGGTCTCCATGCTGATGATTGCCTCCGTGTTGGGCATATCGGGCTCCTTCCCGCATATGTTTTCGCTGCCTTACACCGACCCGATTGCTATTGGTGATGCGGGCGTGTCAAAGACTCAACTTTGGTTCATGTTGACCACCGCTGCATTACTAATCATTTTCGTGTTGTTGCTGTTTTACACCCAGGTGGGGCGTGCCATGCGGGCGTTGGCAAGCAATCCGGCTCTGGCGGATGCTTCGGGGCTCAACGCTGCGCGCATTACCAATGGTGTAACGCTGCTTAGCGGAGCCTTAGCCGGGCTGGGTGGGAGCATGCTAGCGCTTTCCGCTGGTGCTCATGTGAACTTGGGAAATGACTTGCTATTACCCGTTTTTGCGGCCGCTATTCTTGGTGGGCTAGGCAACCCGTTGGGGGCCGTAGGGGGGGCCTTGCTGATTGCCTTTACTGAGACAGTGGTGACGAATATTGATTTTGGCTTTATATCAGGACGAAATCTGGTGTTTTTGCCTGTGTCCTACATTAGCGCTGCATCGTTCTTAATACTGTTGCTGGCCTTGTTGTTTAAGCCGCATGGTTTGTTTGACCGGGAGGTACGTCGTGTTTGATTTTATTCTCTCTGTCATAACGATAGGCGGTATTTACGGCATCATGGCGCTGGGTTTGAATATCCAGGCGGGGTACGGCGGGCTGCTGAACTTCGGTCATATTGCTTTTGCTGGTATTGGGGCCTATGCCGTCGGGGTAACGCATATGCAAGGCTGGCCTATTTGGCTAGGCATCCCTTTGGGCATTGCGGTCGCTGTTGTGCTTGGTTACGCGGTTTCCCGCCTTGGACGCAGGTTAGCAGCTGATTATTGGGGTATTGCAACTTTAGCGGTAGCGGAAATTCTGCGTACCGTAGCAATTAACGAAGATTGGCTCACCGGTGGTGCGAACGGCATTGCGACGATTCCAAGTTTTTTCGAGTCGGTTGCTCGGCCTTGGAATGCCGTATATACCATGCTCCTGGTTTTGGTTTTACTTGGCCTAGTTGCCTTGTTCTCAGCTCGGTTGGGTGATGGACGTTTTGGCCGAGCTCTGCGCCTGATGCGTGAGCAGCCCTCTATGGCTATGTGCCTAGGCTATAACCTTCCTTCATTGCGGGCGCGTGCAATCATGAGCGGCGCAGCGATAACGGCACTAGCAGGCGGTATTTACGCTCATTATTTCAGCTTCGCTGCTCCCGAGTTCATGTTGGCAGGGGAAACCTTTGTCCTATGGACCATGGTCATGATAGGGGGTATGGGCCGTACGGCGGGCGTCTTGTTGGGCGTAATACTGGTTCAGGCTGTGTATGCCTTTGTTCCGTTCATCAAAGATATGTTTGGATTTGGCTCCGACCTGGCGGGCGCATTGCGTCTAGGCTTGATCGGCCTGATGCTGCTAGGTTGCCTGTTGTGGCGTCGTGACGGTCTGTTGCCCGAGAAGTTAAGGAGTTCGACATGACGACAGGAGTAATGCTCAAGACGACAAGCTTGGATACGACGGTCGATAACAAACAGCTGTTAGACGATACGATCCGAGAAGCAGCCCGCAAACAGGAGGCGCCTAGAATGAACACTGCTGCAATGCTTGAAGTTAAAGGGGTCGCCAAAGCGTTTGGTGCCAACAGGGTGCTAGAGGGGGTGAGCTTTGAGGTAGGCCAGGGGGAAATCGTGGGTTTACTGGGGCCCAATGGCTCGGGGAAAAGCACCTTACTGAATATCGCCAGTGGTTTTTTAGATCCAGATGTGGGAGATATCCGTTTAGCTGGCAAACCTATTGCAGGGATGCGCACGCACGCTTTGGTTCAAGCTGGCATGACGCGAACTTTCCAGTTGCCTATCATGCCGCAGAAAATGTCGGTGCTGGAAGTGGCGATGGCAGCGGCGACCGAAAACCATGGTTTGTTCTCAACGGTGTTCCGAACTGCTGCTGATCGCGCAGCGGAACGCTCCTCTCGTGAACGCGCCATTAGCTTGTTGGACGAATTGCTGCTTACGCCAGTGGCACACCTGCCCGCATCGGCGATTTCAGGGGGCCAGAAGAAGTTGCTGGGCATTGTTTGTGCGTTGATGGCTAAGCCGCGTCTGCTGATGTTGGATGAGCCTACCGCAGGAGTGCACCCAAATTTACGCCGAGACATTGTTACCGTTTTGCAGCGCCTTAATGCAAAAGGAATGACGCTGGTTATTGTCGAGCATGACATGCATTTTATTCGTGAAGTCTGTAATCGGTGTATTGTGCTTGACCAAGGTGAGATCGTGGCCAGTTGCCGGCCCGATGAGCTGGCATCGAATAAGCGAGTCGTAGAAGCCTATCTAGGTGCCAGCGTAGCGGGGGGAAGGCCATGAATGCTTTGGTCAGTGTACAGAATGTGGTGGCCGGTTATACCAAAGAGGTCGATATTCTTAATGGAATTTCCCTACAGGCGCATCACAAGGAAATTGTTACCTTGCTTGGTCCTAATGGTTGCGGGAAGTCGACACTGTTAAAGACGATCTCGGGCTATTTACGCCCCAGAAAAGGTAGCTTGCATCTGAATGGTAAGGATGTAACCACCTTACCGGTGCACCAAAAAATTCGGCATTGCAATCTGGGATTTGTGCCTCAAACAGAAAATATTTTTACTGCTCTGAGTGTGCTGGAAAACTTGTTAATCGGTGGTTATTACCAAAACAAAACCGAGCGCATGGAGCGGATCGAGCAGTTGAGCGAGCTCTACCCTGTTTTTAAACGTAAATTGCACGCCCCTGCAGCGTCTCTGTCCGGTGGCGAGCGACAGATTCTTGCCTTGGGTCGAGCACTAATGCCTAGGCCGCAAATCCTTTTGTTGGATGAGCCGTCGGCTGGGCTTTCGCCCAAGGTACTGCATGAAGTGTTTGACGCCATCGTGCAGATTCGAGATCAGGAAGACGTCACGATTTTGATGGTTGAACAAAATGCCATGGAAGCGATGCGTATTTCGGATCGAGCCTACATTCTTTCCCAGGGTACGGTGGCGCTCACGGGCTACACCAAAGAGCTGCTGCATGATCCTAAAGTGCGCGAACTCTATATGGGCGGACGCGTAGACTAAGTGGTATGCATATGATTTTTAAAGACAGATTTATCTAGGGAGTTGTATGGCTGTTCTTATTACAGGCAGTATTGTCGCCTTGGTGACCCCACTGCAAGAAAATGGTGATATTGATTATGCTGTATTGCGTCGCCTGATCGATTGGCATATCGAGCAAGGCACCCGTTGCATTTGCGTGGTAGGTACGACGGGTGAATCGCCGACAATAACCATTGAAGAGCATCATGAAGTCATCCGCGTGGCCGTGGAATATGCCGCAGGGCGGATTCCCATTATGGCGGGCTGTGGCGCTAACTCTACCGCCGAGGCTATATCGCTAGCACGACATGCGCAAAACGTAGGTGCTCATAGCCAACTCCAGGTGGCGCCTTACTATAACAGGCCTAGTCAAGAAGGCTTATACCAGCATTTTCGCGCCATTGCAGAAGCCACGCCAGATCTCCCCATGGTGCTTTACAATGTGCCTGGGCGTACCGTCGTCGACATCCAGCGCGATACCGTATTGCGCTTGGCTGAAATCCCCAGCATAGTCGGTATCAAGGACGCCACCGGCGACATAGCGCACGTGCAGTGGTTGATTCGCGACGTACCCAAGGACTTTGCCGTGTACTCGGGTGATGATCTTTCTGCCGTAGCCCTGATGTTATGCGGCGGCCACGGCAGTATCAGCGTAACCGCTAACGTGGCGCCGCAGGACTGCGCACGCTTGTGTGCGGCCGCAATTAAAGGTGATACGCAAACAGCCAATGCTCTTCAGCACCAGTTGTTGCCGCTGCATGAGGCCTTATTTGTGCAAGCCAACCCCATTCCGCTCAAGTGGGTGATGGGTCGATTAGGTTTGTGTGGGCCTACTTTGCGGTTGCCATTGACACCACTGGATGCAGAATACGAGCCTTTGCTTGAGCAGGTACTCGGGTGTGTAGCGCTAACGAAATAAGCCTGTTTAAAGGAAGATGACCATGCAACCAATTATGCCACCAGCGTCTCATGGTCTATGGGGGGCAACGGCGAGTCCGGCTCCCAAGACCCAAGCATTGAAGCAAAATATAACGGTGGACATCGCCGTGATCGGTGCCGGGTTCACTGGGCTTTCCACGGCACTCCATTTGGTGTCGTGTGCTGATCCTGCCGTTGCCGTGTTGGAGGCGTCGGATATTGGTTTCGGTGCATCGGGAAGAAATGCAGGGATGGTGAATGCAGGCGCCTGGCTCGAGCCTGATGAACTCCCAAAACGTTTGGGGCAGGACTACGGGAATCGCTTGCTTACCCTTTTAGGAGAAGGGCCTGATTTGGTCTACGACCTTATCCGGCGTTATGGTATTGAGTGTGATGCGGCGCAAAACGGTAATCTGCATTGCGCCGTGGGCGCTAAAGGTTTGGCTAGCATTACGGAGCGTGCGCGGCAGTGGCGTTCCCATGGCGTCGATGTCGAACTGTTAAGCGCTCAGCGCACGGCGCAATTGGTGGGTAGCGAGGCTTATACAGGCGCTTTGTTAGACCCGCGCACCGGAACGATACAACCGCTAAGCTATGTTAGGGGGCTGGCAGCGGCAGCTCAGTCCAAGGGCGCAAGCATTTTTACCCAGACAGCCGTGGTTAACGCAAAGTACGAAAACCAGCTTTGGAGCCTGTCGACCTCTACCGGGCACGTGGTCAAAGCGCGCCAAGTGGTCGTGGCTACTAATACCACACAGGGCCCTGGCCCTGATGCTTGGCCTGAACTGCAACGCGACTTGTTACGCCTGCCGTATTTCAATGTGGCAACTGAACCTTTATCTGCATCCAGCCTTGAACGAATTCTGCCTCAAGGGCGTGGCGCTTGGGATACCAAAACTATTATGTCATCCTATCGGCTTGATGCAAGTGGGCGTTTGGTTTATGGCAGTGTAGGGGCTTTGGGGCCGAGCGAGCGTTATGCCCATGTAGAATGGGTCAGGCGCTCCATCACACGGCTCTTTCCTGAGTTGCGCGGTGTCCAGATCCAATACCAATGGCATGGATGGATAGATACCACTGCAAATAACTTGCCGCACTTACATGAGCTTGCGCCAAATGCTTGGGCGTTGAGCGGTTACAATGGGCGTGGCATTGCTCCGGGTACTATTCTTGGAAGAGACTTGGCAAAAATGCTGCTTGGTATCTTGAAACCCCAGGAAATGCCACTGCCTGTGACTGGAATCACGCCCATAGGGTTCAAGAGCTTGCGTGAGACGTACTACAAAAAGGGCGCAGTGATAGGTCACGCATTGAGCAATCGTTTGTAGGTTTGCATAATATGGCTATCGTTATTGGAATGGCTTATGTCGTCAGCATCACAACAATCTAGCAGTCAACGGTATTTTTCTGAGGCAGAATTATTAGCGTTCGCGCAGCAAACCTGCTTGGGCTTGGGCCTAACCTTGCCGCATGCCCAAGCTATTGCTAGGGTCGTGGTAGCGGGGCAGCGCGACGACTGCCAGTCCCATGGACTATACCGATTACTCACTGTAGCGCACACCATTCAGGTAGGCAAGGTCGTGTTAGATGCCGTGCCCGAGCTGACCGTCCAAGGTGCGTCCACTATTCGAGTCGATGCCAAATTTGGTTTTTCGCCCTTGGCATTTGAACGGGGTTTGCCAGAGTTAGTCAAAGGGGCCCGTCAAGCGGGTGTCGCAGCCTTAGTCATTAATCGATGCGTACATTTCTCGGCACTGTGGCCCGAGATTGAAGCGATTACAGAACAAGGCTTGGCAGCATTGGCATTAACTCCCTCGCATGCTTGGGTGGCGCCAGCCGGCGGTAAACGCCCAACCTTAGGCACCAATCCTATTGCATTTGGTTGGCCGCGTCCCGGCCCTTTCCCCTATGTATTTGACTTTGCCACTAGCGCCATTGCACGGGGCGATCTGGAGCTTCATTCCAGGGCCCAAACGTCGCTCCCACCTAATTGTGGCGTTGATGCAAACGGCCTGCCCACCACCGATCCTGTAAAAGTCGCACAAGGCGCGATGCTGACATTTGGTGGTTACAAAGGTTCAGCTTTAGCGACCATGGTGGAAATTATGGCGGGAGCGTTGATCGGTGACTGGAACAGCCTGCAATCTCTAGACTACGACAACGGTGCGAATGCAGCGCCTACCCATGGGGAGCTGATACTGGCTTTTGATCCGGCCCGCTTGGGCGGCAAGACCCTCGCAGAGCAGCAAGAAATGGCCGAAGGCTTGTTTGCTACGATTGTCGACCAAGGTGCTCGTTTGCCCTCGGAGCGCCGTTATGCCGCACGCCTTCGAAGTCAGCAAGATGGTATCGCAGTACCTACTACCTTATATGAGGAGATAGTTGCGCTAGTGGACCAGCGCGGCGCAAACATCTTATGACAAATACCCGTATCCCTGTCAGTAGAAAAATAAGTAAATCCCCTCCCAAGCCCAGAGAAGAGAGCTCGGTCGAGCGCTTGTATCTTGATTTGCGTGATCGAGCAATGCGCTACGATTTTCGTCCCGGCACCCGAATCAATGAACAGGCTCTGGGGCGGGAGTTTGGCGTCAGCCGAGCACCCCTTAGAGAGGCCTTGAACCGACTGGTCTCCGAGGGTCTGTTGACCTCTGTCATGAATAAAGGCTTTTATCGCAAGAGTATTAGCGTGGACGAGGTCCTAGATTTATATCAAATTCGGATTGCTCTAGAACGGCGCGCTGTATTTCTGGCCATACAACGTGCAACCGATGCGGAAATACAGTCTGTTCAAGAGTATTGGAGCAGCGTTATGTCCAATTCTGCACGTATGGCGCCCGCAGATTACCTATTTGCAGACGAGGAATTCCATCGGCGTATGGTGGCGATGGCAAAAAACAAAGAGCTCAGCAACTTTTTAGAGATAGTCAGCCGCAGAATACATATCGCTAGGAATATTGATATTGAGCAGACGGTATGGAACGCTAAGGCCTTCGATGCGCACTATGGTGTTCTTAAGTATATGCGCGAGCGTGATACCGAGAAGGCCTTGGCGTGTATCACAGAGCACATAGACATGAGTCTGAATCGCGCGGTTCAGATAACCCGCGAAATGGTTGCCAAGTTTTTTCTAGTCGAAAGCGAGTCATTGCTAGAGCCGCAAAAAATAGGTCGTGCAACAGGAGTGGAGCCGGAGTCTGAGTAAGTGTGAGACGTAGCCGACCCACTGTATACGGTCGGCACACTGAAAGACGTCGCCATCAACGGTACACCAACTTGCGCCCTTGCGGGTGAATCGGCTGACCTTGTGCAGCCGATTGTCGTTTCTGTTGTGGCAAGTCAGCCCTAGGTGGGCATGCCACGATGAAGATTGCCTGTGCCGTAAACAGTTGCAAAGTGAGAGTCGATACAGTGAATGAATATATCTAATGTTTCGATGAGCTTAATTCACTCACTCTGTTTGTGATCCATCCTAAAATAAATGTAGATTTTATCTCCACAATTAGGGTTTTAGATCACAATGAACAAAAAATTTGACTTCGTTGTTAAAAGTATTTCTTTCGACGAAAACTATCAACCCTCAGACAGCACACGCCTGACGACTAACTTTGCCAATTTGGCTAGAGGTGAGCATCGTCAAGAAAATTTGCGTAACACCTTAAGAATGATTAATAATCGGTTCAATGATTTGGCCAATTGGGATAATCCTAAGGGTGATCGTTACTCTGTTGAGCTGGAGATTGTCTCTATTGATATGGACGTTGAAGGGAAAGGTAATTCGTTTCCAATTATTGAGATATTAAAAACTAATATCATAGACCGGATAAGTGGAAGTAAAGCAGAAGGGATAGTCGGCAATAACTTTTCCTCTTATGTGCGTGACTATGATTTTAGTATTTTGCTGGCAGAGCATAATAAAAACAAAAATTCATTTAGCATGCCAGACGACTTTGGTGAGTTGCACGGAAAACTATTTAAGTGTTTTTTGAATTCCGATGCTTATAAAAATAACTTTAAAAAACTTCCAGTAATTTGCTTGAGTGTTTCTAGTAGTAAGGTTTATAGAAGAACCGGTAATCAACATCCTATATTGGGAGTTGAATACGAGCAGAATGAATTTTCATCTACTGATCAGTATTTTGAAAAAATGGGTTTAAGGGTGCGTTATTTTATGCCACCCAATAGCGTAGCACCTTTCGCATTTTACTTCTCTGGTGATTTGCTTAACGATTACACAAATCTAGAGCTGATTAGTACTATTAGTACAATGGAAACATTTCAAAAAATATACAGGCCAGAAATTTATAATGCTAATAGTGAGGCAGGTAGTAGTTTTCAGCCTAGCTTGAATAATCAAGATTTTTCATTAACTAGAATTGTTTACGATAGAGAAGAGCGTAGTCGTTTAGCTACTGAGCAGGGAAAATTTACTGAAGAGTATTTTATCAAACCCTATAAGGCCCTACTTGAGCAGTGGTCTGCTAATTACGCACTTTGATGCACAAAAAGTATAAGGTTATTTATTATGAAAAAATTATTACCCACATCGACAGCAGGCAGCTTACCTAAACCTTCCTGGCTCGCCGAACCAGAAAAACTCTGGTCACCTTGGAAGTTACAAGGGGAAGAGTTAATTGAGGGTAAACAGGATGCATTGCGTTTGGCCTTACAAGAGCAGCAGGTAGCAGGTATTGATATTGTGAGCGACGGTGAGCAAACACGTCAGCACTTTGTAACCACCTTTATTGAGCATCTAAGCGGTGTTGATTTCGAGCAGCGTGAGACAGTAAGAATTCGTGATCGTTATGATGCAAGCGTGCCGACGGTGGTCGGTGCTGTATCTCGTGAGCGACCCGTATTTGTTGAAGATGCCAAGTTTTTACGTTCGCAAACGAAGCAAGCTATTAAATGGGCCTTGCCGGGTCCTATGACGATGATCGATACGCTTTACGATAGTCACTATAAAAGTCGTGAGAAACTTGCTTGGGAATTTGCCAAAATACTGAATCAAGAAGCCAAAGAGTTAGAAGCGGCCGGTGTTGACATCATCCAGTTTGATGAGCCTGCATTTAATGTTTTTTTTGACGAGGTCAATGATTGGGGTGTAGCCACTTTAGAGCGGGCGATTGAAGGTCTTAAATGTGAAACTGCCATACATATTTGCTATGGTTACGGCATTAAAGCCAACACAGACTGGAAAAAGACGCTAGGGTCAGAGTGGCGTCAATATGAAGAGTCTTTTCCAAAACTACAGCAATCAAGCATTGATATTATCTCCTTAGAATGTCAGAACTCTCATGTTCCTATGGATCTCATTGAGTTAATTCGGGGTAAGAAAGTGATGGTAGGGGCGATTGACGTAGCGACCAACACCATCGAAACGCCTGAAGAAGTCGCCAATACTTTACGCAAAGCCTTAAAGTTTGTGGACGCCGATAAGCTGTACCCGGCCACTAACTGTGGCATGGCACCCTTACCTCGCGCGGTGGCACGTGGCAAGTTGAGCGCTTTGAGTGCGGGTGCTGAAATCGTCCGCCGTGAGTTAACACGCTAAGTGGCTATATAGCGTTGGTGGCGCGCTGCCAAGGGTAACTTAACCGCCCAAAGGTTTTGTCTGTTCGTTCCCTATGGCAGACAAGCGAGGTTATGAAAGACCAAGCTCGACATTCTGTTCGACTTGGTCTTTTTGCATTTAAGGCTCAGATAATGTTCATATGAACATTCTTGAGTAACGAAATATTCATATGAACGTCATGGATACTTAATATGCGTTTTTTACACTGCTCAGTATTCAAATGAAAACTGATGCTGTGTTATGAATCTTTCCGTTCGCCAAAGCAGTATTGTGGATTTACTGCGCCTCCAAGGCTTGATGTCGGTTGAGGCTCTAGCCACCTATTTTGGGGTTACGCCACAAACGATACGCCGCGACCTAAACCATTTATACGAAGCAGGTCTAGTGCGACGTCGTCACGGTGGAGCGGAACTCAATGTGCTTGAACATAACGTGTCTTTTCAGGCGCGTCGTATTACGCAACTCCATGCGAAAGCGCGCATCGGCATGGTGGTGGCCAGTTTAATACCCTCTGGTGCCAGTGTGTTATTGGGGTTTGGTACCACTCCTGAGCAGGTGGCCTTAGCCTTAGCCGATCATCAAGATCTTACCGTAGTCACCAACAACCTTAGTGCAGCCTTAGCGTTGGCACATAATATGAGTCATCGAGTGGTCTTGGCCGGTGGTCAATTGCGCCATCCTAACCCTGAAATACTCGGTGCTGACGCCGAGCGTTTGTTTAATAGTTTTAAAGCAGACTTTGGTGTGTCAGGGGTAGGAGGGCTAGATTCTGACGGCGCTTTACTTGACTTTGACATGGCCGAGTCTGATTGCCATAAAGCCCTAAGGGGCAATGCTAGACGCCAGATATTAGTTTTAGACCATACCAAATTTGGACGACGTGCACCGGTGCGTAGCGGCTCTTTAGAAGACGTTGATATTCTCGTTTGCGATCAAGCGATACCTGAGCCTTATCGTGAGCATATTCCGTCCAGTGTACAAGTTCTGATAGCTGACGAGGTGCTGTCATGAGCTCTACCGCGATTGAGCTACAGGGGATTTCGAAGTCTTGGGGTGAGCAAACCGTGCTTAAGCCTATGGACTTATCGATTGCCGAAGGAAAGTTAACGGCCTTGTTAGGACCCTCCGGATGCGGAAAATCCACCTTATTACGCATTATTGCAGGCTTAGAGGTGCCAGATCACGGACGTTTGCTGATTCATGGCCAAGATGCGACTGAGCAAGAACCCGCGCAGCGGGGCTTGAGTATGGTGTTTCAATCTTATGCTTTGTTTCCTCACCTTAGTGTCGCGGACAACATTCTCTTCGGTTTAAAGGTTCGTAGGGCTAGCGCTCAAGAGCAGCAGCAGCGCTTAGCAGAAGCGCTTGCGCTAACGAATCTTCAAGGCTTAGAGGCTCGTAAGCCAGGACAGTTGTCAGGAGGTCAACGGCAGCGGGTTGCTTTGGCGCGCAGCATTGTTTCAGGACATCGTATTTGTTTGATGGATGAACCTTTGTCTAACCTGGATGCCAAGTTGCGACACACCGTTCGTCATGAAATTCGGGCTTTGCAACAAAGGTTAGGTTTGACAGTGGTCTATGTGACACATGACCAAACTGAAGCTTTGGGTATGGCTGACCACGTGGTGTTACTGAATGCGGGCCGCATTGAGCAACAAGGTACTGCACAAGAATTGTACGGTGAACCGAATAGTGTCTTTACGGCTGGGTTTATTGGCAGTCCACCCATGATGATGATTCACAGTGATTTGGTTCCTTTAAGTCTGTGGCCTAGTCGCCAATGTTTTGAACGCCCGCATGAAATTCTGATTGGGATACGTCCAGAGAATTTACGCCTGCAAGAGGCGGGCGCAAAGCGTGTGAGCGCAACAGTCGTGCACCACGAGTATCAGGGGGCTGATGCTTACGTGTATGTGCGTTTGAAAAACAAGCAGACTCTGATAGTGCGGGCGCCGCATCACGTATGTATTCAGGCGGGGGCAACATATGGTTTAGCGTGGGATCCCGCACACGCTTTTTATTTCAATCAGGATAGCGGTGTGCGTCTTCAGGCGCCAGCTTCCGCTGTCGTTGTTTAACTACTGCGAGTTTACTCATGTTTAAGAACTATTTGATTGCTACTTCCAGCGCTTTATTGATGGGTATGGGCGCCAGCGCATACAGTGCAGTGGAACTGACGATGTATTATCCGATTTCCGTGGGCGGTCCACTTACGGAAGTGGTGGATGGCCTCATTAAGGATTTTCACGCTCAGAATCCGGATGTGAAAGTGAATGCGGTTTATTCGGGAAATTATGATGAAACCCGAGTCCGAGCGTTATCGGCCTTGCGTGCAGGCGAACCCGTGCAACTATCCGTATTGGGTGCTTTGGATACGCATGATTTAGTCGAGCAGGGCCTAGTAGAGGCTTTTAGCGACGTTGCACAAGATGCTGCTAGCCAAGAGTGGTTAAAAAGTTTTTACCCCGCTTTGATGGCAAACGGCACGTTGGAAGGCAAGGTATGGGGGATTCCGTTTCAACGTTCAACCATCGTTATGTTCTACAACAAAGACATGTTCCGCGAGGCTGGCCTAAACCCCGAGCAAGCGCCTAAAACATGGGATGAAATGGTGCAGACGGCAAAAACGCTCACTACAGATAAACGTCACGGCCTCATGATTCCCTCCACTGGTTACCCATATTGGATGTTTCAGGCTTTAGCCTTACAAAATGGCCATCAGTTGATGAACGAAGAGGGCACTGAGGTCTATTTAAATGACCCAAAATCTGTTGAAGCATTAGCGTTTTTTCAGGATTTGGCTAATAAACACAAGGTGAGCCCAAGTGGAACCATAGAGTGGGGCACTTTGCGTCAAGCTTTTGTGCAGGGACAAACGGCCATGATGTGGCATACAACAGGCAATCTGACTGCAGTTAAAAACGAAGCAGGCTTTGACTTCGGAGTTGCCATGTTGCCGGCCAAGGAAAAAGCTGCTTCGCCTACAGGTGGTGGTAACTTTTATCTGTTTAAAGGCGCGACGGCTGAGCAGCAGCGTGCAGCGCTCGACTTTGTTCGCTGGATGACCGCGCCTGAACGTGCCGCTCAATGGTCGATGGCGACAGGTTATGTGGGGGTAAGCCCAGCCGCATACGAGGAGCCCGCTTTGGTGGAGTATGCACAGTCTTTTTCCCAAGCTTTGGTAGCACGTGATCAACTCGCCCTAGCATATCCAGAGTTTGCTACGTATGAAACAGCGCGTGTACGCGAGTTACTTTCCAATGCAGTGCAGGCAGCCTTAACAAATGGCAAGACGCCGCAAGCGGCTTTGGATGAGGCTCAAGTAGCCGCTGAACGTTTATTGCGTCCGTTTAAATAAATAGGTGTATGTATGGCTCAGCCATTACGTGTGTTGCGTAAAGAGTGGGTGTTTGCATATTTATTGTTAACGCCGTTGTTTGTCTTATTAAGTGCGTTTGCAATCGTTCCTACGTTCTATACGTTTTGGTCTAGCCTTTATAGCAAGGGGACGGCTCGCCGTCCCGCGCAATTCATCGGTTTAGATAATTACGATGCTATGTTGGCGGACCCTACGTTTTGGCTGGTGCTTAAAAATAACCTTTGGTATGCCGCCATTGTTATTCCGGTATCAATGGCCTTGGCCTTGTTAATGGCGCTGTGGGCCAATCGCGCGATGAGTATGCGCGCTTGGGTACGTTGTGCTTACTTTACGCCAACGATGTTACCCATGATAGCGGCCGCTAATTTATGGTTATTTTTTTACACCCCCGATTTAGGCTTGCTGGATCAAATAACGGCTTTATTCGGTGTTGCCAGTATTAACTGGTTAGGTCAGCCCAACACAGCATTAGGTGCTGTGATGGTGGTCACGATTTGGAAAGAAGCGGGTTTTTTTATGATTTTTTATCTTGCCGCTTTGCAAACCATCCCTCCTGATCTACGCGATGCCGCACGCTTAGAAGGGGCAAGCCGTTGGCAGTATGGGCGCCGCGTATTATGGCCGCTATTAGCACCTACCACATTATTCATTTTGATTAACGCCTTAATTAATTCTGTTAAGTTGGTAGATCACCTTTTCATTCTTACTAAAGGTGGTCCCAACAATGCTTCTAAGTTGATGCTCTACTGGATCTGGGAGACTGCTTTTGCGTATATGGATACACCGAGTGCGGCCGTGCTGACTGTCGTGTTGTTATTGGGTCTGGGCTTGGTGGCTGCATTTCAATTTCGCTACGCTGAACGGCGTGTGCATTACCAATGATAGTCATGGATACTGTATCGACTACTTCGTCGCGCCGCTCAATCTCTTTGCCTTCCTTAGACAGTCTAGGTGCACATGTTCTAGCCCTGCTTTGGATTGCCCCGTTACTGTACGCGTGTTGGGCCGCCTTTCGTCACCCATCGGATGCATTGAGTTTTGATTGGACAGTGGGTTGGACTTTTGCCAACTTTAGTGCCGCGTGGGAGCGAGCGCCTTGGTTGCGTTACATCGCTAATACGACACTGTTAGTAGCAACAATCTTGATTGGACAGTTTGTTCTTTGCACGTTGGCGGCTTATGCCTTTGCACGCTTTCGCTTCTGGGGAAGCCAAGTATTGTTCATGGTGCTGTTATTGCAATTGTTTATTTTGCCTGAAGTGCTGATTGTAGAAAATTACCGTGTGGTCGCCTTGTTAGGGTGGACTGATACGGTGTGGGGCATGGGGGTGCCTTATATGGCCAGCGCCTTTGGCGTGTTCTTGTTGCGTCAAGCCTTTAAGCAGGTACCACGAGAGCTAGATGACGCCGCACGCCTAGAGGGATGTAGCCGTCTTGGTGTGTTGTGGCGCGTGTATGTACCGCTCGTTAAGCCCGTGTATTTAGCGTATGCGCTGGTTTCTGTTTCTACGCACTGGAATAACTTTCTTTGGCCACTGGTGATTAGTAGCTCCGATCAGACCCGTCCATTAACCGTTGGTCTATCACTTTTCGGGGCGCCAGAAAGCGGTGTGAGTATTTCACTGATTAGTGCCGCAACATTGATGACCATTTTGCCGTTACTACTTGGGTTCTTGCTGTTTCAAAAACAGTTTATGCAAGCGTTTCTGCGTGCAGGGTTACGTTAAGGAGTTGCCATGAAGATTATTCAAATTTCAGACTTGCATATTACGCCAGCAGATCATTTGCTGTTCGGTTCGGATCCGCTACGTCGTTTGCAGCAATGTGTGCAGCATATTAATCGTCATCATGCCGACGCGGACCTGTGCGTGCTGACAGGAGATCTCACCCATGCTGGGCACCCCTTAGCCTACGAGCGTTTGCACGCTGGACTGCAAGACTTGATTCCTCCAGTGCGTTTGATGATGGGAAACCACGATAACCGGGCCGCATTCCGTCGTGTTTTTGCCCAGGAGCGCACTGAGCTATCGGATTTTGTGCAATATGCCGAAACAGTCCAAGACTGGCGCCTTATTTATCTAGACACCTTACAAGATGGTTTTACGAATGGTTATCTCTGTGAGCTAAGGCTTAGCTGGTTGCAAAACGAGTTAGCCCGACACTCGGGGCCGGTGATGATTTTCTCGCATCACCCATTCCCTAACTTGCAGTATCCGGCCATGGATTGGTTGCGCTTAAGTAATGCAAGTCAGATATTACCTATGTTGAAAGCCCATCCTGCACCGCTGCATTTATTTGCAGGCCATGTGCATCGTTGTGCGTCAGGTATCTGGAACGGTCTTCCCTTTGTGACAGTCAGTGGGACGAATCATCAACATGAGTTAGATTTGGCGCATGAAGGTGCAGCCACCTCTACTTTCGAACCGGCTAGCTACGCAGTAATTTTGCCTAACGCCGAAGGATTAACCGTGCATTTCCAGCCCTTTGACTACCTTGAACTGCGTTTCCCCTACACCGGTGATTTGGGACAGTTGCGATGCATGTAATGGGGGCGCATGTTTTGCTTATTAGCTGCCTCATGTCGAAGTGGCTCAGCTGGCAGTAGTAGGCATGCTAGCGTTTTCTATTTAGCGTTTCTGCCTTACCTGAGCTGTATGCCGATCCAAGCGCCATATATGAACAGTGGAATAAAACCAAAGCTCGAAGCGACTGAAATAGTGAATAGGACCCCTCGGCCTTTAAAATGTATCTCTATCATGGAGCCTAGTACCGTGGTAATCAGGATGCCAAGCCAGCCTATGAGGGTGCTAAAAAAAAGTAATCCCATCATGAACAAGAAGCCTGGCCATACGCGCAACTCGTCCAGGTTAAAGGTGGGGTTCAAGGCAGGAAAACTATTGAGTAATAGGATGAGGGCAAAACCACTAAGCACGAGAGTTTGCAACATCGGTACACGAATGAGCAGCAACAAATAAGCAGCGAGAATCAGTTTACCCAGCAACAGTAGTATTTTCACTGGCTCGTGTTGAAGCAGTTGCCAGGGTAAAGACCAGGCGGCTTGATCAGATTGCCCCAGAATAATGGGTGCTAGCGTGATGATGAACACCACCAGAGCAAAGGCTTGGAAAAGGGGCAACAGCACCATATAAATAATCAACGTGGAGTCTGTTGGCGTACGGTTCCTATTGATGGCAGGCGCGATAACGAGTAGCGGACTTAGGCTAAGAGCAAGATATAGCAAAGTGGCTAAATAGGTTTGCCAATGGGCTAAAGTCCCCATGCCTGATTTGACGGCTTCCCAAAACATACTTATCCCAACAAGAAATCAATATTTTGAAGCACTCCGAGGGAAAGCAGCAAGGAATAATGGTGGGCTTGATGAGTGTTGCAACGCATTGTCAGCGTTGCTGCTTGATAAAAGTCGCTTCTAGCGGCGTCTGCCTTTCATGAAATCATCAAAGTAGTTGTCGTTGGGCATGCCGGGAGGTTTACCGTTACTATAGGTGCCAGATTCAAAAATACGTTGATGGCGCGCGTGCTTACTCGGGTTTCTGGGATCGTTGCTGACTGTAAAGTTGAAGTTGCCGTTAGACGTAGTGACTGAACTACCATCGCTTTTGCGCTCGGTCACTTTGAAGTCATTCGAGATATTGGAGTCCTTGCCAAAAATAGTCCCCATTTTCTTTTCGGGGCTTGCAGGGGAAAGCTGTGGCGTAGGCTCAATGCGAGTAGCCGGCGGTAGATTTTTGAACTTAAAACGCTTATCAAGCTGCGTTGCTTCGCCCTGACCAGCAGGAGGGTCGCAATTTTTGCAAGGTTTAAGAGAGTCAGCGTAAGCTAGATTACCTAGCTGTAAACTAATTATAGTGAGGCCAGTTGTTATCCAGGGATGATTCATTGTCTGCCCTCACGGATGCATTGTTGACAAGGTTTTGAACGATTTTTAGTGTACTGTTCGCTCAAGAAAAACGCTAGTCAAAGTTATGCTGTAGTTGGCTAAATGAATACTCCTTCTACTAAGCAGCATTAAACATCGTAAAAGAATCGTTTGAGCAAACAAATAAGTAGACATTTACGCTGGTATTGCGCAGTATGCATCCCATGCTGGCACATGTTTTGGGCATGCGTAGCCTACTTTTTCCAAGTGGGCATGCCAAGCTTTTAATGAATTCTCTATGAAACGTACTGATCTTGAAAAAAACCAAGCCCTGAAGCTCATGGGTAAGATGAAAGCGGCAACCCCTCCTACTCGATTTGCAGGCGAAGCGGTCGTGCCAGATAGACGTGAGCAAAGGCGCTTAGATCAAGCAGCAGGCCTAGTCGCTTACCCCGTTAAGCTGACGCGTCCCGTTATTGATGCCTTAAATGCCCGCGCCGCCGCCCAAGGGATGACTACAAACGAGTTGATCAATGGCTTATTAAGCCAGTCTTTGGAGCTGTAGCCTGTGCATATTTGGGTGGATGCTGACGCCTGTCCGGTGGTGATCAAGGAGATTCTTTACCGTGCTGCACAGCGTTGGGAGCGCCACTTAACCTTGGTGGCAAATCAGATGTTGCGCACTCCACCTTCTCCGTGGTTACATGCTGTACAGGTACCGCGTGGGTTTGATGTCGCGGATGACTATATTGTTCAGCATGCCAAGGCAGGCGATTTAGTGATTACCGGCGATATCGCCTTAGCCGCGCAGCTTTTAGCAGGCCAAGCTTTAGTGCTAACACCTCGTGGCGAGCGCCTGGATGCGGGGTCAATCGGAGAGCGCTTAGCCATGCGGGATATGTTGGAAGAGTTGCGTGGTGCAGGCATAGAAACGGGAGGGCCGCCTCCATTAAATCAAACGGATAGGCGTGATTTTGCCAATGCCTTAGATCGATTAATGGTGGCGTTAACGCGCTAAAACGTCACTCGGTTTACTTAGCTGCATGGTGCTTGTATGTTATGCGGCTTTTTTGTGGTCGGTTACCGCAACGTGTGCTAACGCGCTAAACACTCTATTCTTTTCCTACTTTATTAGGTGACATTGTGGGTATCTCTAACGTCTCTGAGCATATAGTCATACTTGATGACTGGGAACAAGCGCTGGCTAGGTTGTTGCCTAAGGAATACTTGCGCAGCAAAGCGAAACTGAGTATCTATCACCATCATTTAGAGGGTGATGCGTTAGCCACCGCGCTACGGCCAGCAACAATTTTAATTTTAACGCGCGAGCGTTGCGCTATACCGAATACCTTGCTGGATCAATGTGCTGGCTTACGGCACATTATATTCACGGGACAGCGTAACAGCTTACTGGACGTCGAGCATGCTAAAAGCCGAGGTATTACGGTTAGTAATACAGGCGGCGGGCCAGGTAAAGCCTCTACCTGTGAATTAACTTGGGCACTGATTCTAAATGCATGTAAGCGCCTAGCGGAGCGTCGTCTCGATAGGAATCAACGAGCTTGGCGCTCAGGCGAAGCTGAGGTTTTACCTCCCATATTGTCTGGCAAAACTTTGGGGTTGATAGGGCTCGGTGAAATTGGTCAACGCGTAGCAGCCGTAGGGCAGGCTTTTGGGATGCGTACCCTCACTTGGAGTCCTAACATGACCGCTGCCCGCGCAGAACCGCATGGTGTGTTGGCAGTGAGTTTAGAGGAACTCTTGAGTCAGTCGGATGTGGTGAGTTTGCACTTGGTACCTTCAGCAGCGACGCACAAGTTAATGAACGCAGAGCGACTCGCATTGATGAAGCCTGATAGCTTATTAGTAAACACGTCACGCGCTGCTTTAGTGGATGAGCAGGCTTTGCTCGAAGCTTTGCAGCAAGGTCGGCCTGGGCTGGCCGCATTAGATGTTTATATGGCTGAGCCTATTGATGATACGCATCCCTTATTACAACAACCCAATGCATGGTTAAGTCCGCATTTGGGGTTTGTCGTGGAACCTGTTTTCTCCCAGTTCGCTCACGATTTGTCAGAGAGTTTGCGTGCAATTTTTGAAGGCAAGCCCGTGCCCCGCAAGCTTTAGGCAACAGGCCCGGCCAGCGTTATTATTAAAGGTTTAATAGCTGAGGAATAACAGTACTTTTCGTCTTTGTACGCACAGCGTATTAACTTATAAAGAGTACAATATTAAAGGTTAAACCTTTAATTTCTTAGATCATGAAAACCTTTAGTCGTACACTTTTGGGCGCTAGCTTTGCCCTGATGAGCTTGGCTCCTATTTACGCCCAAGCTTCAGATTGGCCGGCAGGTCGACCCATTAACGTTATCGTTCCTTACGCAGCGGGTGGCTTTGCTGACACACGTATGCGCATGCTGGGCCAAGAGTTGGCCAAGGAACTGGGCACGACAGTTATTGTTGAAAATAAAGCAGGTGCAGGCGGTGTAATTGGCACCTCCGAAATCGCGCGTGCTAAACCAGACGGATACACCATTGGTACGGGTAACTTAGCACCCTTATCAGTGAATCCGACCTTGATGCCTAAAAACGTGAACTACAATGTCAAAACCGACTTGATTCCCGTTATTCTGATTGAAGAAAGCCCTTTGTTCCTGAACGTGAGCACACAGGTTCCGGTAAAAGACGTGGGTGAGCTGATTGCCCTGGCCAAGAAAGATCCGGGCAGCCTGACGTATGGCTCCTCGGGTGTAGGTGGTGCGCACCACTTATCTGCGGCATTGTTTGCACGCGATGCCGACGTTGAACTGACACATATTCCGTATAAGGGTGGCGCGCCAGCAGCAACCGACTTGATGGCAGGGCACATTAACATGATGTTCGAAATGGGCTACGCGGCCTTACCTGCTATACAGGCTGGTAAAGTTCAGCCTTTAGCGGTGTCGAGTGCAGAGCGTTTGCCTTTGCTGCCCGATGTGCCTACATTAGCTGAGGCAGGTTTACCGGGTTTTGAGTCATACAACTGGCAAGGTATTGTGGTGCCGGCGGGTACGCCTGATGAGGTAGTGCAGAAGTTGAACACGGCCTTTAACAATATCTTGAAAAAACCAGAGGTGATCAAAGCTTTTGAAGATACTGGTGGACAGATTGCCGGGGGTACTCCTGAGCATTTCGCCCAGTTCATCGAGAGTGAGACCACGAAGTGGGGCGATTTAATTCAAGCCGCTAATATTACAGTTGATTAAGTGGCATTTTTTTCAGCTCTATAGCTAAGCAGTAAAAAGGGCAAGACTACACAATGTGGTCTTGCCCTTTTACTTGTGCATGTGCAGCCCTAAGCGCTAGTCCAACCGTACCAAGCATCGGTGAGTTCGCTACAAGAGGCTTGTTCAATCTCAGCTTGCTCTTGTAGCCATTGTTGTACCGCGACTCTATCTTCCTCGGTGGGGGAATGACGTCCCGCGGCAAAAATGATGCCCTCAGTTTTTTCTTCTGGAAATTGACCTCCTAAAGCACCGACAAAGAGCTGGCGCGATTCTACATAGGCAATAAACAAACCTAAGAAATTTTCGAACGCTGTAGTGCTCAGGGCTTCTTTGAAGGAAATTTGCACTTCAAATACATGCTCTTGGAACTCGCCCAGATGCATTTTTTTTCGTTGTCGTGCGTTCAGACGGGCCAATTTACGGGGGGAAGGTGTGCGCATGAGGGTGATCCAATAGGCATTAAAAGGTACACGTGCTTTGCGAGCTCACTGTGTGGCTCTGATAGAGAAAGCGTGGACGAGAGTGTAGGGCGTGATTAGCGCTGCGGGCAAGGAGTTATTGTATAAGTTTAATGGCAGAGGTCGCTTTAAAAAAACCTGTTTACAATGAGTTTGTCCGTCATATTGCTGTGTAATGCTTATTTTCAACCCTGAATATAAGAAAAATAAAGCACAGGGGTTGGCGGTATTTACGGTGCGCTACACTGTCAGCCTTATATTGTCGTCTCCTCTGCTTGACTGGGCAGTAGTCATAGAATCTAGTACCTAAGCGGCAGTGGGGATTTTTGATATTTATCATGCAAACCCAGCACCTTAGTTATAGCCGTGTACTTTACTTAGCCGTCCCTATTATTTTGGCAGGCCTTACACAGCCTTTGATGTCAGCGGTGGATACCGCCATTGCAGGACATTTACCCGGACCTCATTATTTGGCTGGTGTGGCGGTAGGCAGCTTACTCTTTAATTTGATTTTTTGGGCTTTTGGCTTTTTGCGCATGGGCACCACGGGCGTGGTTGCCCAGTACTTTGGTACCGCGCAGCCTATGGCTGCTTTGCTGACCGTCTGTCGCGGCATAGTGATGGCGCTTTTACTGGGGTTGTTAATTTTATTTGCCCAAGGTCCTTTAATTCAAGGGGGGCTTGCCTGGTTGGGGGCCTCCCTCGAGGCAGCAGAACAAGCCCAATTATACGCTTATGGACGAGTGTGGTCTGCGCCGCTGGTATTGGTGAATTATGTGATTTTAGGCTGGTTGCTTGGATGCCAGCGCGTTAAAACGGCTTTATTGATTCAGTTATTGATTAATGTAGTGAATTTTTTGGCTGTTATCACTCTCGTTTACGGGTGGGGCTGGGGGGTGCAAGGTATAGGTGCTGCGACAGCTGTAGCCGATTTAAGTGGTGCTAGCGTGGGGGCTGTATTATTGTGGCGTCAGTATCGTCAACAGCTTAAAGATATGCGTTGGTCGGCGGTGTTTGAAGCCACCGAGCTTCGACGCCAAATCCAAATTAATAGCCATATCTTCATACGCACGGCCTGTTTGCTTGCCACAATGAGTTGGTTCACGCATCTGGGGGCCAAGCAAGGTGATGTGCTATTGGCCACAAACGCCATTTTATTGAATTTTTTGAGTTTTACCTCGTATGGCCTAGACGGGTTCGCCCATGCCGCAGAAACCCTAAGCGGCGCGGCAGTAGGGCAAGGTAAGCCTAAACAGTTGCGTCGGGTTGTGCATGTTTGCTTAGTGTGGGGACTGGTAGGAGCTCTGCTTTATACCTTGGTGTATAGCCTGTTTGGCGGGGCGTTGGTGCGTTTACTTACGGATCAGTATTTGATCGTGCAGTCCGCCGAGCAGTATTTAATCTGGTTAGTCTTAGCGCCGCTAATCTCTATGCCGGCGTATTTATATGATGGCGTGTTTATGGGCGCCACGCGTACGTATTCGCTGATGCTTATTATGTTAGCGTGTTCCTTCAGCTTTCTGTGCTTGTCCTGGCTATTGCTACCGCTATTTGGAAATCATGGTTTATGGATTTCCTTCTTGGTGTTTAATGCAGCGCGGGGGCTAGGCTTGGCGGTAGCCTTCAAACCTATAGTGTTACGCCCCTTGGCTCGAGCATAGCTATTGGCAAGAGCAGGCCATCATTATCGGTAGTAGGTAGGGGTAATGTGTCTAGTAGCGAGGGCCAGTATACAGCGGGCAGCGTTTTAAAATATCGAGAAGACGGGTTAAGCGGTTATGCTTAACCCGAACATATTAAGCGCGCCTCTCTTATTTAGGGAGTAGCTGGCCCAATGAACGATTTGGTGCTATATAAAGTATGGTCGAGACGTTGCAACGAAGGGAGCCCGCTGGAGTCTGTGGTCAAGCTATCAATATAGGTCTGTAGTACATCGGCATCTTGTACTCCTACATCAAAGCGACGCTCTGCCGGAACTTCTTTTAAGGTGTGGTAGCCATCACCACCGGTAGCATTAAAGCTTAATACGAAAAGGCTATAAACACGCTTTTCATCTAATGGGGTCCATGTGGCTGAAGCAGGATTAAAGACTTCAACATTGCTGGCACGAGAGCCTTTTGCTTTGTTGACGTTAACATCCCAGCGTAGGCCTCCAGAGTAGGGGTAAGGGCCGGTGCTACCGCCTTTCTTGTAGACAGCATCTAGACCGTCTTCGATCATGGCTTTTGCTTCGGCGCCCGTCACCATAAGTTTCCATAGCTTATTGTCAAAAGGCAGGACACTGATCACATCGGCTGCAGTGATACGGCCTTGTAGAGGTACGCGCACGCCGCCACCACTTTGTAGCGTGAAATCGGCACCGCCGTACTGTTGATTAGCCACGTCTAAGTAGGCTTGTGCTACCAGTTGTTGTATATCACCTCCCCTTACACTCACGCTCCCCTCGGCATTACATGCTTCGCTGGAGCGCCCATAGTCGGCTGAGCCTGGGCCGCCAGGAACGCGGCGTGAGCACAGTTCTACTGGGGCATTGGCGACTTCTGTTTTTTTGTATATCTCGATTTTGTCTTGATAGGGCTTAAGAATAGCAGCGGCTTGAGTGTGTGGGGTTGTGATACGCAGAAAACCACTGGCTTGGATATCCGCTTTGAGCGCTTGTAGGTCAGCAGTGCTGACCGGAGTGTTGTTGATGGCAAAGTTATCGCCGATCAGCACATGAGGCGTGCCTTGACACGAGGTAACGCGGCCGTCTTTGTCAAAACTTACCTTAAGCTCGCCCACGGCTTGCGAGTACTCCCAAGCATGTGCAATACAGACGGTATCACCATCTCGGTTTTTAAGTGCTTCGCCATAACGACCACTGGGTGTACCAACCCCGTAGGTCTCCAGGGCCTCAGGCCCTAGCAGAGTATGTGAGTCTCCGCCTATGACAACATCGACTCCTGAGAGTTGGGCTAATAATTGTTTATCGTTTTGATAGCCAATATGGCTGAGAATGATAATTTTATTAATCTGTTGTGCCGTTAATTCGTCAATAGCACGTTGTGCAGCCTTGACCTCGTCCTCAAATAGGGTGTCTGGGTCAGGACTAGATGAGGATTTGGTTTTATCGGCGACGGTTAAGCCCACAATACCTATCTGTTGGCCTTCGCGTTCAATGATATGGTAGGGCTGCACCAATCCAGGGGCACGGCTAGGGTGCAAGCTTGATGTTTCGCCGAACTGGACGTTAGCACTTACTACAGGAGTTTGGCACTCGTCTGAATTAAGTAGGTCTAACCAATTTTTAAGTTCGGTGTCTCCTTTATCGAACTCGTGGTTACCCAGCGTGAAAGCATCAAAGCAAACCGTGTTCATCAACGCTGCGTCTGCTTCGCCGATTTGGCCTACGCGGCTGAAATAGAGTGTTCCGGTTAAGGCGTCTCCCGCATGCAGTTTGATCACGTTTTTAGACTCTGCCGCCAAGTCATTGAAAGCAGTCGCGACACGAGCGAACCCTCCTGCATCAACGTTGACTTCAACGCGCTGGCCCACTGCATTAGTGAGCTTCAGTTTTTTGTTTTGGCTGTCTAGGTTAGAGTGGTGGTCGTTGATGTGTAGTAGCGTGAGGTCTAAGGGGTGCGCTTCAGCGGCCGGAGGAGTGGGGGTTTTTTTGTTGTCGTCACTCGTGTCTGTTCCTCCACCGCAGGCGCTTAAAAGGCTGGCTGCTAGTAGTGTGAGGGTACCAATATGCAGACGGCGTAACATGCAAGGCACGCCACTTATAGGATGGGTATTACCGTTCGGGTTCATGCGTTGATTTCACTATAAAAGTTGTAAGCTTTTATTATTCAACCTTCATATGACTCCCTTATTAACCGGTTTAGCAATAAATAACGTCTTATATCGCGGCTCAAGTCGTTTTAGCCTTATCCGTCTTTTATATACCGTGTTCGTGGGTTATATGTTCTTTTTGTATGGATTAAGGCCTTCGCATGGTACAAGCTCATAGACATCGTTTCGGTGTTCACTATATGATGCAATCACATTGAGTTCCGATGCTCATCATTACAAAAAATACGTTCGAAAACACTATCCTTACAAAAAAGGAGAAGCTTATGGCTGGGGGATTTAGTCGACGTGATTTCATCAAACTGGGAACGTTTGCTGGCATCACGGTCACCTTAGCGCGCTTGCCGTTAGCGCATGCTATTGAGGTTCACTCTGGTTTAGGAGCCTCTGGGTGGATGGATAAGGAAGGCCAGGCGCGCTATCGCTGGGATGCAATCCGTAAAGTAACGGGGCAAAAAGTATTTGCACGTGATTTCCGTGCAATGAATTTGCCGGGGTGGCCGAAACAACAAGCACATGCCTTTTTTGTAAAAGCAACTCAAGCAGATAAAGTTTTCGAAGGGGTGGCTCTAGAGCGGCTTAGTAAAGATTTGCAGCCTGATAGGGTACTGTTTCACGAGGATATGGAGCGTGATGGCATAACGGTTCCCCAGCCTGCTGATTTAGGAGCCGATTTTTATGGTCAGTATTTCCTCACCCCAAAGGGCACCACGCCGCCGATGTTAGGACATCCAGTCGCTTTGCTTGTGTATAGCGATTTCGATAAGTTTGAGGCCGCGAAGCGGCAATTGCGTTTTGATACTGAGTTTGTGCTGTATGGTAAAACCACCGGGCCCAAACCTCCACCCAACTTTGGTGCTGCACGCTATGTGCGGATAGCAGGAGCTGATCCAAAAGGAGAGCCAGAATACTCGCCGCTACAAGATGCTGTAATTTGGGGCAGCCTTGACGGGGCAACGGCTGTATGGCCACCCGCTGATAGCAAGGGCATGTTTGTACCCCAGTCAGTCATGCATAAGCATCGCGGTGGTGGAACAGGGAATCGTGATCCTAAACAGGTGGCTGATGAAACTTACGAACCCATGCAACGTGGGATGGCTGCCGCGGCTGCAATAGCTCAGGATATTGAGGCAGCGCGACAAAATCCTGAAAAAATTGTGCTGGAACGGCATGGCTACTCGCCGTCAATCGATCCATCAGCGATGGAACCTGACAACGGTAATGCCTGGTATGACGCGAGTACGAAAACCTTGCATTTACTGGTGGCCGCACAATCTCCTTATGAGGTTGCCCGTGTGGCGGCTTTTATGGTGAAGGATAATAAGCGCTTTCCTGTTGAGCATATTGAAATATTGACTGGCACTACAGTTGGTTACGGCTCCAAAGATCATTCTATATTCCCCTTCTATGTGGTGGCGGCCTGTTTTTATGGCGATGGTTTGCCAGTGCGTTTAGCGAATGACCGCTATGAACAGTTTCAAATGGGTATTAAGCGCCATTCTTTTGATATGGATGTAAGCATTACCGCGGATAGGAAAACGGGTAAGTTCGAGATTATGAAAGGCCAGTACACCTGTAATGGCGGTGGGCGTGCGAACTTCTCTTTTTCTGTGGCGCAGGTGGGGGCTACAGCGGCGCAGTCTATTTACTATTTCCCTAAATCCGACTTAGCGAGTATTGCCCTGTCCAGTCGTGCAGTAGAGGCTGGCTCCATGCGGGGGTATGGCACGATCCAAACCATGACCATGACAGAGCTCATGGTAGATGAATTGGCTGAAGAGTTGAATCTGGACGCGATTGAGTTGCGACGCCGGAACGCATTGCTGCCCAATTATCCCAACACGCAAGGCGCAGTACAACTAGGCGAGCCTAGGTTGGTGGAAATGCTCGATAAAGCGATCAAACATCCCTTGTGGGTAGATAAGGATCAAGCTAAAGCTAAGTTTGACGCGGCCAATCCAGGTAAAAAGTACGGAGTGGGATTTGCTCAGGTACAAAAAGACTATGGGACAGGAGCCGACACTAGCGCCTTAGTGTTGGAGTTCGATGCATCGGGCAACATTACGATGCGTCATTGTTTACAAGAAATTGGTACCGGTGCCACAACTGCTCAGCAGGTAATGATTCAAGATATCTTGGGGCAAGCGCCAGAGACGGTGGAGTTCGGCGTGACGGAGTTTGCTCAGCTGCCGCTAGTCAGTAATTGGTCGCCTTACACGACTACTCAAGATCAACAAGATAAATTGGCTGAGAACCCGTACTGGGTTCCCTTTCTTTTACCCGCCATGAGCGCTTCCAATAGCGTTTATTTCATTGGATTTGGCACTCGTCAGGCGGCAAACTTTTTGTTAGAACACAGTTTGTGGCCGGCGGCTAAAGCGATTTGGAGCGATGGTCCTGGTGGTGGGCAAATTGCCGCAGGACAGGTCTCCTTGGCAGATTTGCGTGCCTACCCGGGTGGTTTAGGGGGGGCAGGCATGAGCCCTATTCCGTTTGCTGAGTTAGCCCGTAAAGCTCACGAAATGGGATTGATAACGGGTGTAGCCCTGCACTGCTTTAGTCGCTGGGAGTGGGCGCGCGGCAGCTTTGATATTCCTGGCGTGGGTGAGCGGACTTTGCCGGTTGATGCTCTAGCGGTGCGTTATGGAGATAAGGCTTCTGAAGCGCTGAAACAGCGCATGACTACCGGTGGTTATGATTACTTGAAGCGTAGCAAAATTGTTTACCCACCAGTGCAACGTAATAACGCCGGCGTGACAACCTACACCCCGGCTGCTTGCCTGGCTGAGCTTAACGTCAATACCTTTACCGGCGAGGTAGAGGTCATGCGCCTTCATAGTCTGATTGACCCAGGGAAAATAGTAGTGCCTGCTTTGGTGTCAGGGCAGCAGCAAGGGGGGCTAGCAATGGGTATTGGCCATGCCTTGATGGAAGAGCTCCCGTTGTATGAAGACGGTCCAGGAAATGGCACGTGGAACTTTAATCGCTATACCTTGCCTAGGGCGAAAAATGTGGCCGTTTGGAATCAAACAGTGGAGTATCTAGCACCACTTTCCGATACGTCACCGCCTAAGGGCATGGCTGAGGTGGTCATGATCCCAATAGTATCGGCGATTGGTAACGCGGTTGCCCACGCAGTAGGTAAGCGTTTTTATGAACTCCCGATCACTGCTGAAAAAATTAAGGAAGCCTTAGCATGAGCCTAGAAAAACAAGCCCTGACCGTGACGATCAATGGTAAGAAAATCGGCCCAGTAGAGGTTCCGGTAGCGATGCCCATGATCGACTTTTTGCATGAGTACGTTAACTTAACGGGTACTCGATTTGGTTGCGGACAGGGCGTATGTCACGCCTGTACCATCGTAGAGGTACATCCCGACGGTACTACCACCGAAAGTCGTACCTGTGTGTTGGGGGCGCATTATTTTAATAACAAGTCCATCATTACGATTGAGGGGCAAGCGAAGTACGACAAACTGGGCCAGCTTGAGCAGTTATCCCCTATTCAACAGGCCTTTATTGATCATTTTTCGTTTCAATGTGGATACTGCACGCCTGGTTTTGTCGCGGGGGCGACGGTATTTTTGGATGGTTTGAAACGTCAGCCTGTCAAACGGGCTAACCTTGAAAGCGCCATTGAACTAGCCCTTAACGATCATATTTGTCGTTGCACCGGTTATGTACGTTATTACGAGGCGGTGAAAGAAGTTGCTCTTTCCACCCCTGGCTACGTGATTGATTAAGGAGGCAATATGTTACGCAAAATCATCATTGCTGTGATTGTGGTGCTGCTGGCGCTTTGCCTTGCTATTTTATTGGGAGCATTTCGCTCTACCAGTGTAGCGGCTAATGTTGAGCAAGCCCTGAGCGCAGAGGAAATGCAACAGTTGTTGCCCCGCGGACGCGAGTTGGCGATGGCAGGAGACTGTTTTGGCTGCCATTCTCAACCACAAGGGCCTAAGGGGGCGGGCGGCGTGGCCATAGGTACGCCATTTGGAACCTTATACTCGACCAATATTACGCCTGATCCGACGCATGGAATTGGTCAGTATACGCGCGCTGATTTTCATCGCGCCTTGCGTGATGGTATCAATGGAGCAGGTAGCAATCTTTATCCTGCTATGCCATATATTTTCACGCATATTACTACGCCTAATGATGTGGATGCCTTATACGCTTACTTAAAGAGCATTCCTCCTATTGCCTTGGCCAACGAAAGTAATACCGGTGTGTTTGCTTTGCCGGTACGCTCTTTCATGAACTTTTGGAATCTATTGAATTTCCCTGATCGTAGCGCTCCTGCTAACCCAGATCGTTCAGAGCAGTGGGTACGGGGGGCGTACCTAGTTCAAGGAGTAGGGCATTGCGCAAGTTGCCATACACCTCAAAACTTCATGATGGGTGTAGATTTCGACCGTGACCTACAAGGGGGCGAGATCAACGGGTGGGCGATTCCCGACATCACGGCCGCGGCCCTTAGTAAACGTGGTTTTGATGTGGCTATCTTGACGCAGTACTTGAGTACAGGCATCGCGCCGCAAGGTACCTCTTTTGCCGATATGCACACCGTTACGCACTTTTCTACCAGTGCAATGGAGCGTTCCGATGTGGAAGCGGTGGCAGAGTATCTGCTGACGGGGCCCGATGGGCGCATTGCAGCGCCTGCGGCGGCCCCTAAGCCTTTGCCCGAAGCGCTTGATCCCGCTCCAGACAGTGACATGGATATAGGCAGACGTACCTATTTAGCAGCCTGTGCTGGTTGCCATGGCGTTCAAGGCGAGGGGATTCCTAACGTCGCGCCCGCCATGCATGGTAACTCTATCATTGCCATGGACTCGCCACAAGATTTGATTCGTGTCGTGCTCAATGGAATTCCTACGCAAACCTTCACGGGTAACCAGCGTATATACGCGATGCCGCCCTTCTCACATGACTTAAGTGACGTAGAGGTAGCTGATTTAGCCTCATGGATGCGTGCTGAATGGGGCGGTCAAGGGCAGGCTGTTGGCATCGAGCAGGTGCAAAAAGAGTCTCGCGCTGTTCATTAACTTTGATGCACTGCTCGGATTAGTTAGGCTGAGCAGTGCAGAGCCTTCCCATGCTTCAGTTAGGTATTTTATTAGCGGCGGGGTTTGGGCGTCGTTTTCAGGCGCAGCAAGCTAACAGTAATAAATTATTGATGTGTTTAGCGCCTGGCCAGAGTGTAGTGGGCACAAGCCTGAATAACTTGCGCCAACACGTGGATGAAGTCTGCGTTGTTATACGCCCCGCTAGTACCGCCTTACAGGCCGAGCTTGCTCGGCACTCATGCTGGGTGGTAGAGAGCCCTTTGGCGTACACAGGTATGGGAGCTAGCCTTGCAGACGCGGTGCATGCGGTATTGCATCGCTATACTCACGCTCCTGTGGGAAGTGTTTTAATCACTCTGGCTGATATGCCATGCATTACGGCGGCCAGTATGCGGGCCGTGCAACAGGCGGCCCAAAGGCATGCCATTACGGCTCCGGTCTATCAAGGGCAACGCGGCCATCCCGTTGGATTTCAGTGGCAGTTAATGCCCGAATTGGCTCGTTTGAGTGGGGAGCAGGGCGCCCGTCAACTTATTGCACAGCATGGTATTGAACTGTTGGCCGTAGACGATCCGGGTGTGTGTTTTGATATTGATACGCCTGACGATTTACAGCATCCATTGCTTTCCCAATTCATCAGTTGTGAGGCCCGCAAGAGTCAAAATAGTGCTTCTTAGGGCTCAGCGTTGTTTTACTCGCACATCCAGTTACTAGGGGGTGGGCTAAGTGGGTTTTTAGCTCGGCATTCCGTTTAGAATACGCATTTTAGGGGTTACGCCAACGTATCTAGGCAAAACTATCATTGCGGTTTCGGACAAGCTAGTAAGGAATAATAATGAAGACTATCGCTGTATGGGGAGCTGCTTTGTGTATAGCAGCCTTGGCGGGTTGTGCCACAGTGCCTAGTGGGGCGCCTGAGTCTACTCAGCTTGGTGAGATGAAGCGTTGGTACACGCCGGGTGATACCCAGAATGTGAACCTTGCAGAGGCGATAGCGTTATTAAGACAGCCTGCCACGCCCGTTAGTGTGCGAGTGCGGATGGGCGCAGCAAACGAGGCGGTTACGTTTACTGTAGAGCAAACACGCCTGTGGCGCCGATTGATTGAAGCTAATACCTTTCATCAGCATGTTACTGAAAAAAACACTAATGAAGGGTTAGTTTATACCTTTTTCTATACCTTTGATCCCGTGAAAGATGCGCCCACCGTAGGTCAGTCTAGTCGGTATCGCGCAAACTTGTATCTGACTCACTACTTTGAGGATAAGAGTCAGTTCAGCCTAGGGTCTGCATCCATGATTATGGATAGTGCCTGCTTAGATCTTGATGTCATTCAGTTGACGATGGCTCGAGAGCTGATTGGCTTGTTAGACTCAGAAGTAACAGGACGTTCACCTCATTTGCCTGGAGACGACCCCGAGTTCATCTCGGTGCCTTGGGACTCTGAGCGTATCCAAGCTGATTGTGCCGCTGGCACCACGGCTGACTCGCCGTTCGCATCGCCCTTGTAGCAGCGCTGCCTGTACTCATTCAGTAGCAAGTATTGCTTTACGCTGTTGTCAAAGAAGTGCTAGTGTGGTTGCCAAGGGGTGGAGGTAACGAATTTAGCGAGAACAGCTTATGGCTACTACTAAGGAAGAAAAGCGGCAACGTATGCGCGCCTTACATGGGCAAGAGAATGTGCTGTTGTTGCCGAATCCCTGGGATTTAGGCAGTTTGCGGTATTTTGAGCTACAAGGCGCCAAGGCGTTAGCGAGCACAAGTGCTGGGTTTGCATGGACGATAGCTAAGCAAGATAATGAAATTCGATTAGAAGAGTCTCTCGCACACTTGTACCAGTTAGCCAGTCATACCGAGCTGCCTATTAATGCCGATTTCGAGTCTGGGTTTGCGGCTACCGAGCGCCAATTAAATGGTGCCATCGAACGTTTAGAGCAAACAGGCGTAGCCGCTTTTTCTATCGAGGATCGCCTAGATGATGCGCTCTATGAAGCCAGTATAGCCGTGCGGCGGGTGGAGCAGGCCAAGCAGGCGGCTTTACGTTATGGTGGGGATGACTTTATGTTGGTCGCCCGTTGCGAGGGCTTTTTAATGGGTAACGCCTCGTTAGAGCAGGTAATAGAACGTTTGCAAAACTACGTAATGGCGGGAGCAGACGTGGTGTATGCGCCCGGATTGCGTGAACAAGAACACATACTGCGCGTAGTAGAGGCAGTAGCGCCTATCCCGCTCAATGTATTGTTATGGTCAAACGGCCTTAGCGTGTCAGAGCTACAGGAGCTAGGGGTTAAGCGCGTCAGCACGGGTTCCAGTTTAGCCGCTGCTGCACGGCAGGCGTATGAACACGCTAGTCGTGTTTTATTTGAGCAAGGGCGCTTACCCTAGATGCCTACGACAGCAATAGCTTATTAATTGTTTATTAACGATTGATGGGTTCGTTTAAACATACCTAGTGTTTGAGCGAGCATATAAACCTATTTTTTAATGATTCTTTGTGTGATAATTCATTTGATATTTATTCTCATTATCATTTGAGGTTTGTGGTTTCTATTATTCACAAGGATTGATATGCTGCACCGCTCTTCACAAGCGCTACTATGTAGTGCTTTAGTGTCGTTGGGCCCGTTTGGTAGCCTTCATGCACAAGACACGACTACTGCCACCTTGGCGCCAATTACTATAAAAAGTGGGGAGCCTAAACCCGACGGTAGCTATCTGGCTCGGGGTAGTAATACGGCAACCAAGACAGGTACCCCCCTTATTGAAATACCCCAGTCTATTTCTGTTATTACGCAAGAGCAGTTGCGTCAACAGGGCGCACACACGTTAAATCAAGCTTTGCGCTACACCTCTGGGGTAGCAGTGGAAAGCCGAGGTGCGGTAGCCTCGCGTTTAGATCAATTTACGATACGTGGATTTTCAGCAACTTCCTTGCTGGATGGACTGCGCGTCTTTGGTTCACGGGATGCCTTACCGCAAATTGACGCCTATCGTTTAGAACAGGTAGACGTGTTGAAGGGCCCGTCATCGGTCATGTTTGGGCAGGGAGGGCCCGGCGGAGTGGTGAATCAGGTCAGTAAGCGTCCGCAAGCCGAGCGGTTGAATGAAGTTGAGTTACAGGCGGGGAATTTTAAGTATAAACGGGCGAATGTGGATTTTACTGGCGCCTTGGATGAAGATGAGCGCTGGCTGTACCGCCTTACTGGCGCAGCCTATAAGGCTAACGGTCAGGTGGCGCATACTAAAGAGGAGCGTTACTTTATTGCGCCGGCGCTCACGTGGAACATAGATCCAGATACACAACTGACCTTATTAGCTAACTTGCAACATGACCCCCATATGGGCTCTTATGGCAGTATGCCAGGATTGCGTACGGTGTTTGAGGCCAGTGACGGTATTAGATTAGATCCCGACTTTTATGATGGCGATGTCAATTTCGAAAAAAGTGATAGGAAACATCACTCTGTCGCGTATGAATTTGAGAAAAAGTTTAACGAACATATAACCATACGCTCAAAGGCGCGCTATCTGCATTCCGAGGGTGTGTATCGGAGCGTATATAGCAATGGTTTCAGGGCGGGCTCTGAGCGCATTTTAAATCGTAATAAAGGTGGCACCAATGCCAAGATGGATAGTTACGCTTTAGATAACCATGCCGTATTTACAGTGGATACAGGTCGTGTGTGGCATACCGTGTTAGCTGGAGTGGATTTCGCTAAGTTAAAAACGGGCACCCTGAATAGCAGTTGGGATGCCACCTTGCCGTTAGATGTACTGCGCCCCGATTACTATCAGGATCACGGTGATCTTAACTGGGTCAGTTATGGGACAGGCCATCAGTACCAAACAGGGGTGTACTTGCAGGATCAGATGCAGTTTGAGAAGCTGTCGATTTTAGCAGGTGGGCGTTACGACTGGTCTCGCAATATGTCTAGTGCGCGTAGTCTAAGCACTGGAGTTGACACGAGTTCCGCCACCCGAGCTAAGGCTTTTACGGGGCGCTTAGGGGCTATTTATAATTTTGATAACGGACTAGCACCTTATATCAACTTTTCACAGTCCTTTGAGCCTCAGAGCGGCACAGATCGAGACGATAAGCCTTTCGATCCGTTACGCGGAGAACAGTACGAAATCGGCATGAAGTTTCAACCACCGGGTACTAGCTCCTTATATAGCATGGCTTTGTTTGATATACGCAGGAAGAATCTGCTTACAGCTATACCTAATTGCGTAGGGTCTAAATGCCAGGAGCAGACTGGCGAAATACGTACACAAGGTATCGAGCTGGAGGCGCGTGGACAAGTGACGGAACAGCTCAACTTGATTGCTAATTACTCGCTGATCACCAATGAATACACCAAAGACAATGCTAGCGTCTCGCGGCCTAGTTTAGTTGGTATGGCTCAAGCGGGTATACCGAAGCATCAAGCCTCGCTATGGGTTCATTATCAACTTCCTCATGACACCATGCTGGCCGGTTTAGGTGTGGCAGCTGGCCTGCGATACCGCGGTAGCAGTTTTGGTGATACCCAAGAGGGATTCAAGGTTCCAGGCACTACCCTAGTAGACATGGCCGTAGACTATGACTTAGCGCATGTACATCCGCAACTCAAAGGCGCGCAAATCGCCGTGAATGTGAGCAACCTGTTTAATCGCAGAAATGTGAGTTCATGCTCGTCGCAGTCTTGGTGCTGGTATGGCTATCAACGTAGTGTGCAGGCAAGTTTACGTTATCGTTGGTAAAGGGTTTTGCTGCTCTCTGAAAGTACAAGCTTGAAGAGAGCTTGCTTTGCAGTTAAGGCGTAGCGTTCACGGATGTTAGGGGCGGGCGTAGGGCGGGTGCGACGTTGGGTAAGTAAGGTATTTGTGCGTATAATGCCTTACTTTATCGCCCATGGGTTCCCTAACCCCATCCATCAAAAAGGCTCTATATGACCTCGCTATCTCTTCCGCCTTCGCGGACGTCACTCTATCTTGCTGTACTGGTGGCGTTTCACGTTTTTATTATTATTGCCAGTAATTACTTGGTGCAGTTGCCTATAGACCTGTTCGGTTTTCACAGCACATGGGGGGCATTCAGTTTCCCTTTTATTTTTCTCGCTACTGATTTAACCGTGCGTCTTATAGGTAAAAATGAAGCACGCAGTGTGATTGCACGTGCGATGATTCCAGCTCTGTTCGCCTCTTACATCGTTTCGGTGTTGTTTCATGAGGGGCAGTTTAATGGTTGGAACGCGTTGACTGAGTTCAATAGCTTTGTCTTTCGAATTGCATTTGCCAGCTTTGCCGCGTATGTTTTGGGGCAGCTACTCGATGTTCAGGTTTTTGACCGTATTCGCCAAAGTTATAGCCAATGGTGGCTAGCCCCCGCAGCAGCATCTGTATTTGGACAGGCCCTCGACACCTTAGCTTTTTTCGGTATTGCCTTCTGGCATAGCAGCAACGAATTTATGGCCGCCCATTGGACGGAGATTGCCGTCGTGGACTACGTGATCAAACTCTTAGTTAGCTTGCTGTTTTTTGTGCCAGTGTATGGCGTTGTACTCAATGCTATTGTGCGGCAAATGAAGCGTCAAACAGTTCAGTTAGCCCCATGAGTGCATGATGTCCGTGCTGTACGGGAGTATAAATAATGGCGCCATGCTTAGCCTATATGCTCCGTTAGGGCAGCTTGACTTAGGGCATCGATATAAGCATCGTTTATATCGAACGACTGCAAAGATTGTTGTAATTGCAAAAGATAGTCTAAGTTGCTGCCCAAAATACCCTGTGCTTGCAAGATAATGGGCACGGTGGTGTCTATGCTGGCGTCTGCAATAAATTGTACATGCTCGGGATTGGCGACAAAAACAATGCCAGGTACGTGTTCGCCGTTGGCTAATTCTAACGGACACCATATCGGCAAGTAGCTGCCATATACCATTTCTCGTGCCCAAATAAGCCAGAGCTCATCCAGCAGATTATCTTCGTTTAGCTTGAAAGCGACACCTTGTGTACTGCCGCCTGCTTGTAAAGCGAGCATCCGTCCAGGTTTTTCGGGTGTGCCCCGCCCTGCGTTTAGCTTGATGCAAAAGCTACGATGCCAGCCCTGCAACCGAGCGGCCGTTTGCGTGGAGTAATGGAAAATGGGATTCCAGATTAACGAGCCATAGGCAAATACCCAAACCGGTCCAGCACTATGTTGCGCTAAGGTGTCGAGCATTGATTGTCGGATCTGTTGCTCCGTCCAACGAGGTTGGCCGGGTAGATCCTGAAAAGACGCTAAATATGCGCCGGAGAGTAATAGTTCACGTGTAAGCATGGGAACGCTATTCGGGTACAGTAAGAAAACAGTATAAACAGTAGTATTTATGCCTGCTGATTGACGCGTTGCAAAGTTCTATATCAACCGTACAGTTTTTGCCTAATTCTAGAAACAGGGGATGGCTCTCTTGTTTTATCATGGATACTCCCTTGAAGTGGCAAGCTAGTTCCACAGAGTATGGGCATAGGAGCGGAATGTATGTGTGACGGAGAGCGTTTTAACGGGTATTCCCATTTGGTGGGTGCCTCCTTGGCGGTCATCGGAAGCATACTATTAATTGCATTGGCTGCTCAAACGGGTGGCTCATGGTGTTTTATGTAAATGACACGCGCTGGCGGCACGCCCATGGAGTGTCGCGTTTATTCGTGCTGGGTGGCAGTGCGTGTCACTACTACACCATATTGCGCTATGTCGCGTTGATATAAACCTACGGTTAGCATAGGCAGACACACAGTAATCGGCGCCCTACAGGGCGCCGATTTTATTATTTACTCGCTTGCTGATCAGGCTTTGTGCTTGCTAGGGCCTGATCGAAATAATGCAGGATGTGCTGCACATAATCTTGCTCGGTCACACTTAGCGGCTCGCCACGCTGGCTAATATCGTTAAGAAGCTCTCTAGCTGACTGCACTTGTTGCTTGTCCGCTTTGGCTAAGAGTGTGGGAATACCCGCCAGTGACGCAGGCAGGTCATGATGGAGTAATAAGGCCTGTTCACGCATAAGAGCTCGGAACTGCCGTAAACGTCCTGAGTGTGTTGCAGCGCTCATGTACGGTTCAATGGCTTCCCAAGCATGTTGGAAATGACGTTCATCGGCCTCGCCGCGCTCGTAAAAAATATAGCTTAAGCTGCGCGCTAGTGCCTCGCTCAAGCCGCCAGACGTTTGTTGGGTGGCAAATTTAGCCAGTTCGGTTTGAATGTGGTGTTGATGCCCAAGCGTGTTGCAGGGGTGTGGGCGAGCTGGCTGCTGCTCATCACCGCTAAAACCTGCAATGGCTTGTATAAACGGGGAGCCGTAAATACTATAAAAGCTGGCTTCGTAAACGGCATCACGGCAGTCACGATATAAATCCAAGCTTTTAATAAGGTAATTAGAATACAGCTCTTGCAGTTGCCAGAAGGGGTTGCTAGTGTCGCTAGCGACGCGATGCTTTTTTACTTGTTCAGCACTGGCAGCTACAGCACTAGCGTATGGGTGCTTGTCTGACCATACGCTAAAACCCAGGCGTAATGGATGAAGCGAGCTAAGCAGCTGAGCGGACTCTTTTGTTGAATAAGTTTTTACCCAGGGTTGTAAAAATTGGCGATATAAGGCCAAGTTAATATTGGATACCTTGGCTGCGGCGGCAAAGGCGCGGTCGGAACTGGGGTTAGGCTTAACAATGTCTCTGATGTCGTCAAGAGTGCTGCGATGTATGGAGAGTAAAAAAGGATCTTGAAAGTCGGAGGGCCCATCACTAGCCTGGTAAGGGTCAATGGTGGCATGAAACAAGCCAGCCGGTAGGGTGTCGATTATGTCAATATTCGCGGCAAATTTACGATGCTCTTTGCGCCCTACATTAGAGGATACGAAAATACCTAAATGCCCAATGTTTTCGTGGGTGGCATAAACAATAGTTTGATCGTGCCCTAATAAGTCTTCTTGGGTTTGGTACAGGTCGGTGATCCAGCCTAAGGCCTGCGCGGGGGGAGTAATATTGTCACCGTAGGAACAAAATACGACGATAGGCGAACGAATATTACGTAAATCTATGCGCTGACCGCTCGAGGTGGAGAGTTCTCCTGAGGAAAGCTTATTGCCAATAAATAGATTATCGACAATATATTGGATCTCCTTGTCTTCTAGGTAAACCAGGCCGCCCCAATACTTCTCAAACTCTAGGTAGCGTGGCCCCTCAGTGTCTACCTTGGCATACACATTATATTGCTTTGTCCAAATGGTATTAGCGGGGTTCAGATTTTCAAAGTTTTGGACTAGCCAAGCACCGTCAAAATGGCCGTGGCCAATATCACTGCTTAGTGCGGTAAGCCAACTTCCCCCTAATAGTCCACCAGCATACCGCATCGGGGTGTCGCCAGCCCAATATGACACTGGAGAGCCCGCTAAAATAAGAGGGCCGAATAGCTCTGGCCATAGTGCCGCAGCCATCAAAGTTTGCCAACCTGCTTGGCAGTTGGCGATTACTGCGGGTTTGCCTTCGCTATCGGAGTGGCGTTCGTGCACCGCACGCACAAATGCAGCTTGTGCTGCTAGAACATGCTCTATGGTTTGTCCGGGCACAGGCATGGGTAGGAAGCCTACAAAATAGCAGGGGTGCCCGGCTTGCAGCGCAGCACCAATTTCACTATCGGGTTTGAAGCCGCCAATGCCTGGCCCGTGACCGGCTCGGGGATCTACAATAATGAAAGGGCGTTTGGACTCGTCAGTAGGTTGATCGGCTGACGGCAAAATTCGTACTAAGCCGTAGTTAACTGGATCGGGTAGGTCTAAACCCGACAAAATAACTTCTGCGGGAAAGCTCAACACATTGGGAATGCTCTCTTGCATGTGAGCGCGGTATTGATTGCCACGCTGTCGAGCAATGTCGGCATAGAGTATTGAACGTTGCCATGCATCGGTGGCATATTGGGCAGCCTCTTGCAGCAGCCTAACCGGGTTTATGAAGCGATCGATGTTAAGGGGACTGTAACGATTCATACTATTGAGCCTCCATAATGTGTGGCGGGCATTATTTGCTAACGCTTGGGCGCCACCTTGTTAAGTCTGTACAGATAGGCAGTAGTGGGTATAACACCTTAGTATGACAGTACTATGTGTCCCTTTAATGTTAACGCTTGTGATGGTGGCGTAGGGTGCCTAGATACCAGTGCACGAGTTATGGCGCTTCGAAAGGGGCGACCTGCCGTGCAGAACGGCAGGTTGAAGACAGGCGTTCTTTTAGGAAAGATGTTGTTTGCGTTGTCTAAACAGGCTTACGCCAAGAAGCACCCAAGCCAGCAGCATTAACCATTCTTCTAGCACCAAGGCTGACGGACTAAGTGGCAAGTACATGTAGAGCATAATAGCACTGCCCAAGACAGCCAGAATACCTATTGGTAGACCGCCGCGTACTTTAAAAGGACGGGGCATATGAGGTTCACGAATGCGTAGCGTAATAAAAGCCAGGCACACGAGTAAATAAGCTAACACGATAGCTAGACTGCCGGCATTGACGAACCATAGCAAGGCTTTTCGGCCTAACAGAGGGGCAAAAAATGTTACTCCTCCTATGAGTAAAATGGCACGCGTTGGGGTTTTGTATACGGGGTGAATATAAGCCAGCCAGCGAGGCAGCATACCGGCTGTCGCTAAAGAGTAAATGGCCCGGCTGCCGCCGATAAAGAAGGCGTTCCAGCTTGTGACAATACCCGCTAAGCCAGCTAGCACCATCACTTTTCCTGCCCAAGGGCTGTTGAACACAGCCTCCATCGCTTGTGGGGTCGTAAGTATGTCGGGAGACATTTTTTCGTGCGGTAGAGCATAGCCGACAGCAAAAATAATGGCACAGTAAAAAAGCATCGCAGCAATGACTGAGATCACCAGTAGTTTGCCTATCATGGCTTGCGGGACATTGATCTCAGCGGCTGTTTGAGGGATTACGTCAAAGCCCACAAACATAAATGGCACCACCATGAGCACAGGTAACATGCCTAATAGAAAGGATGGCAGCGCACTATCTTGGGTTATTGTATTGTTAAAGAGCGGTTCCATATTTTCAGCTGAACCCTGCACGCTTGCGCCCAGAACGAAGACCACTCCGACCACCACAATGACGAGCGTGACGGCTTTTTGAAAGGAGCTGGCATTTTCAACCCCTTTATAGTTGAGCCACGTGACCAGTGCCGTACCTGCCATGCCTACTAAAGCCCACGTTAAATAAACGTCCCAGCCAGCGACGTTCCAGAGGAAAACAACTTGGTAGTCGGTGGTAATGTGATCAAGAACGGTAGGTAGCGCGACAGCCTCAAAGGCAACGACGGATACGTAGCCTAGTATGAGTGACCAGGTGCAGACGAACGACGTCATTGGCCCAAAAGCTCGTGCAGTAAAAATTTGAGCTCCACCAGTTTCGGGCATAGCTGCGGCGAGTTCTGCATAGCTCAGCCCAATGAAGATGATAATAATACTGCCCAGTGCCATGGCCAAAATAGAGCCAGCACTGCCTGCGGCAATCACCCAGTCTCCGGTCAGAACGATCCAGCCCCAACCTATCATCGCGCCGAATGCGAGAGCCAGTACGTCTTTGCTGCCTAGGACTTTTGAGAAGCCTTGTTCATGCATGGTTGTCTCCGTGTAAGGATAGCGCTTATGGAGCGCGTTATAGTCGTTGTTTTTACTCGTTGTGGTGATGGTGAAAAGTGTGGGGTAAGCAGGGGGCTCTGCCTCTTAGGGCAAGGTATGATTTGCCCCAGAACCCCCGCGCCGTGGTATAGGCTTGTTAGCCGCGTAGTGCCGACTCTAGTATGTCCAGCGCTTCGTCCATGACGTTGTCGGGAATGGTTAGTGGAAAGAGGAAACGGATGACGTTTCCTTCTGTTCCGCAACTGAGCAGTAATAGGCCCTTTTCCAGTGCGCGCGCTTGTACTGCTTTAACAAACTGGCCATCGGCCGCCCGAGTCGTTGGGTCGCGGAACTCAACGGCGACCATTGCCCCCAGACCTCTAATATCAGCAATAATGGGCAGGCTGGTAGCGATGTCCTGCAAACGGTTTTTCAGGCGCTGGCCCAGTGTTTGGGCACGATCGAGTAATTGCTCTTGCTCGATGACCTCAAGTACGGCTAAAGCGGAGGCTATCGCTAAGGGGTTGCCCGCGTAGGTGCCACCCAGACCGCCCGGTGCAGGAGCATCCATAATCTCGGCGCGACCACATAGGGCGGATAGTGGCATGCCTCCCGCTAAACTTTTAGCCATGGTGGTGAGATCAGCGGACACGTCGTAGTGTTCCATAGCAAACAGTTTGCCTGTGCGGCCAAAACCGGTTTGCACTTCGTCGGCAACCAATAAAATGCCATGTTCGTCACAGAGTTGCCGCAGAAAGCGCATAAACTCTGGGGGGCAGACGTTGAAGCCGCCCTCGCCCTGGACAGGCTCTAAAATAATAGCGGCAACTTTATTGGGATCAAGCTCATAGGTGAATAAGTCGCGCAAGGCACGCTGGGCGTCGGCAACTGATACATCCGCTTGTTCATTGGGGTAGGGGACGTGGTATATATCACCAGGAAACGGACCGAATCCTAATTTATAGGGGTTCACTTTTCCGGTGAGCGCCATGCCTAACAGTGTGCGACCGTGAAAGGCTGCGTTAAAAGCTACGATAGAGGGTCTACGGGTGTACGAGCGGGCAATTTTAATCGCATTTTCTACTGCCTCAGCTCCGGTGGTGAAAAAGGCGGTTTTTTTCGCACCAGGCCCCGGTACCAAAGCATTAATTTTTTCGGCTAACTCGATATAACTGGTGTAGGGAACGACTTGGTAGGCAGTATGGGTAAAGCGGCCCAGTTGTTCTTCTATCGCCTGTATGAGTTTGGGATGACGGTGTCCAGTGTTAAGGACAGCGATACCAGCGGCAAAATCGATATATCGTTTGCCGTCTAAGTCCCAAATTTCAGCATTTAGAGCACGATCAGCATAAAAATTGCACATAACTCCTACTCCGCGTGGAGTGGCGGCATTTTTTCGTTGTTGTAATTCACTGTTGTTCATCTTATATCTCCTTTAGGGCTAGCGGTCCCGCTACGGTGTTGGTGGTCAGAAGGGTTTCACGTAGAATATCCCTACTTTGGTATGTTCAAAAGAGCCATTTGCATCCAATCATAGGGGGCCACTTATTGTCGATAGTGGGCACCATGAGCAAAAATTCCTCGAACCTTAATTTTTTCTTGTCTTCTTCAAGGAGTCGTGATGTTAGAAATAGTCTTGCATGAGAGTCTGTTGCAACACTTGGATCGTGACTCAGACGAAACGCTCGTGCGGCAGATTTATCGCGCGTGTAGCCGTTTGATCTTAGAGGGCAGCTTGCCAGCAGGCACAAAGTTGCCTGCCAGTCGTGCTTTGGCGCGAGATATGCAGGTTTCACGCAATACTATTTTGAACGCTTATGAACAGTTGCATGCCGAGGGGTACGTGGTAACACACACAGGGAGCGGGACTTACGTGTCTAACCTTGCCCCGAGTTTATCGCGCGGATTAAAGCCGCCACCCATGCCAATAGCTAGTCCCACCGAAAGCAACATATCCGGACGAGGGCGGCGCTTATTAGGTAATACGTTTGCTGCCAAGCGCCAATGGGGGCCATTCGTGCCAGGTGTGCCTGATGTCACTTTATTCCCAAGTAAGGTTTGGATGCGATTACAGCGCCGTTATTGGAATACGCTGCCTCCTTCCTTACTGACTTATGCGCATGGTGCCGGTTATTACCCATTACGGCGGGCGGTAAGTGAGCATTTACGTGTGGTTCGGGCAGTCGTGTGTGAGCCCGAACAGGTCATTATTACCTCTGGTATTCATCAGTCCATCAGTGTCTTGACGCATTTATTAAGTGATGTGGGAGACAGAGTCTGGATGGAGAATCCAGGATATTGGGGAGCCAGTAGCATGTTGAGAGCGGGTGGTTTACAGCTAGAGCCTGTAGAGGTCACTGTTGAGGGTATGTCACCCAGTGCAGAACAGTTGCAACAACCGCCACAGCTTATTTTCGTTACTCCTTCGCATCAGTATCCGTTGGGTCATGTGATGAGTTTGCCGCAACGCTTGATGTTGTTGGAGTATGCGCAGCGCCATCAGTGTTGGATTATTGAGGATGACTATGACAGTGAGTTTCGTTTTGACGGGCGTCCTATTCCATCGTTACAAGGCTTAGATCAATATGGCCGTGTGCTGTACCTAGGAACCTTTTCTAAAACCTTGTTTCCAGGTATGCGTTTAGCGTATATGGTGGTGCCTAAAGCATTAACAGACTGGGTTGCACGCGCATTGTCGGAACTGTATCGGGAAGGTCGCCTGCTAGAGCAAGCTACCCTGACGGACTTTATTGCTGAAGGCTATTATGCGCAACATATACGCAAAACAAAAACGGTCTACGCACGTCGACAAAGTATATTGCGTGAAGCCTTGAGCCATCATTTTGGGCGCGACTGGCCTATGTCTAATCATGAGGCAGGCTTGCATTTAGTGTTACATTTACCGGCGTATGTTAATGACGTAGCCTTGGCTAACGCCGCTCAAGCTCAAGGTATTTGGGTGCGGCCGTTATCTAGCTATTACGTTGCGGATGCAAAGCCCGGATTGTTGTTTGGCTATGCTAGCGTCAGCGATGAGCAAATACTGCCCAGCTTGCAGCGCCTGTTACCGCTCATTGATCGTGCTTTGGCTACAGCGTGAATGGGCGGTGTTCTAATCGCTCAGCCCCAAGCCTAGTCGCAGACGCAAAGGCTGCGGCATATCGGCCGGAGGGGGCTCACTGAACTCCGTTGAGCTAAGTAGCTCATGCAAAGCTTGGTTAACGGCAGCGTTGGTAAGAGGGGCAAACTCAAGTTGTGAAACACGACCATTAGGCTTGATCCATATAGCGACCACAACAGAGCGTGTTACATCTTGGCTTTTACGCAGCCAGTCTTGAAGCTGTACTACGTGTGCTTCTTCGGTGTTGCTGAGCCTGTCTTCTAACTGTTGGCTGGCTAATGTGGCGTAACCAATCCAATGACTGGGTACAGCATCGGCGTGAGCAAGAGGGGTGAATACTCCTGATAAGCCTAGACAGAGGACTAAAGCTGCGCGAGCCAGCAAGGGGCAGAACGAAGCTTGAAGACGGAGGAGTTGAAAGAGAAAGTGCATGGTTATTGTGGTTCATGACAAAGTATGCCTACTGCCAAGGTGGCAGCACGAGGCGCTTGAGCCTGTAAATGGCCTAATTGCGCGGCATCACTTTCTTGAAACGGAATGTGATGCTGGCGCAGAAAAAGTTTAATGTCATCAGCCGCTACGGCTCGTACACGAGTAGCGGCTTGCTCATCAAGCTGACCAGTCGGGCGGCTAAGCATAATTTTTCCCGCGGGGCGGGGAGCCACTATATGGCGTTCTACTACCATCCCGAGTAGTAAACCAGATGCCCCTAAAACAGCCCCGCCACTGGCTCCGGGACGCACATCAGAGAGCATAGACAGTTCTCTGTCAGCAGTAATAACAGCGTTATAAAGAGTTTGGCCACGTTTTTCCATGCGTTGCAGTTCGCTGTATGACTGCGTGAATACAGGCTGTCCCTTTTTTAAGGACCCGGCCGCTTGCATGAACGTAGCACTGACGTAAGGCTGTAGACTAGTTTGTAGCACCGCTAGGTCGTGGCGCTCGTGATGGGCGATGAGCGTGGCGGGGACCACTTGGCGGTATTTGATAGTGGATATAGAAGTGCAATGTTGTACGGCGTGATAGGCCGTTAGCACATCCCCACGGGAGTTCAGGAAAACTCCCGTGGCGTGAGTTTGTAGGCTGGCCGCCGACGGAAGTTCGGGGGCGGCCATGCTATAGCTAGATAGGCTGCATAGTAGCACTGCGACATGGGTACAGCGCAATGCTGCGCCCTTTACAGGACGCCATGAGTAATAGCGACGCATCATGAAAAAAATAAAAATAATTGCTTATCTTAAGTAAAGTTCATGACGCCACGATGGCTAGTCAAGGATAAGTCGACTTATTATTACTCTAAGGACAACCCAGTTTCTTTGACAAAGTTGTCCCAACGTTGAAATTGCTCCTGTGCATAGTTATCGACGGATTGCCCGTCTGTGGCCATGACCTCGAAACCTAAGTCTTCTAGACGGTCTTTGACTTGGGGGGTGTTGAGAGTTTTGGCAAAGGCGGCCGTTAGCGTATTAATGGTGTCATTGGGTGTGGCAGCCGGTGCAAAAATACCTATCCATGAATAAGCTTCAAAGTTAGGGTAGCCACTTTCCTTGACAGTAGGTACATTCGGCAGGTCACGTAAACGCTTATCGCCGGAAACTGCCAATGGTTTAATATTGCCACTTTCAATTTGAGACTTCAGCGCAGCATAACTGAGGAAAGTAATATTGCTTACGTTGCTGAGCAAAGCTTGAATAGCCGGGCCACCACCACCGTACGGAACGTGCAAGATATCCATCCCAGCTGCACGCTTGAGGTCCTCAGCGGCCAGATGGTTCAACGAGCCAGCGCCGGTTGATGCATAGCTGTACGTGTCAGGAGCTTGTTTTGCCGCAACAATAAACTCCTCTAGGTTATTCCCCGGGGTTTCTTTGGATGCCCCAATAACTAAGGGAAAGCGTAGTGCAAACGTGACGCCACGGAAGTCTTTGAACGTATCGTAGGGCAAGGCGCCCGGACGAACTACTGGGTTGATGCTGTGACTATCGAAGCTGACGAGTAAAGTATTGCCGTTAGGTTTGGATCGAGCGACATAAGAGCTGGCAATTTGCGTTGCCGCGCCAGGCTTGTTTTCAACAATCACGGTGCGGCCTAAATGCTCCGACAATACGGGTTGAATAATTCGTGCTGCAATGTCTGTGCTGCCTCCGGGGGGAAAAGGTACGATCAGGCTAATAGGGCTATCGTCTACGGCGTAGGCTACCGAGCCTAGCGCCATGGTGTAGCTGATGCCTAATGCTGCTAGACCTTTAATGCTTCGTGACCATACGGTGTTCTGCATGGGGGTTCCTCCTTTGTTGGTTAAGACTTCTTATTGTATGTTTGGTACTAGACTTAGCCCATCCACTGACTTACGGGTGCTGCGCTGTCTTGGAGAGGTTGAGAAATGATATCAATCAGTGCAGGGCCGTCGTGTTTTAGTGCGGCTTGTATGACTTGATCTAACTGGCTAGGGTCTTCTACTCGGAATCCTTTGACACCAAACGCCTCTGCTACTCTTACATGGTTAGTGCGATTGAAATCAACGGAGAAGTAGCGCTCATCGTAGCCTGCTTTTTGACTGGCTTTAATCCAACCGTAGCTAGAGTTCGAAAACACGATCATTTTCAGCGGTATTTGGTGGCGCACAATAGTTTCGAGTTCACCGCAGGTAAAGCCAAAGCTACCGTCGCCCATCACAGAGACCACGGTAGCATTGGGGCGTCCGATTTGTGCTCCAACGCCGGCCGACATGGAGAAGCCTAAAGCGCCATGAGCTCGGTTAGTGATGAAATGACGTCCCGCTTGTGGCGCGTTAAAGTACGCCGAGAAGTAGGGGCATGGTGTACCTGGGTCGGCCACTACCACGGCATCGGCAGGTAAATGACGGTTTAAGCTATCCAATACGCGCTCAGGGCGGATAGGGGTATCTAACGACTGCGCCAGTATATTGAAAGCGTCCCACTTCGCGGTGCGCGACTGCGCCACAACTTTAGCGCCATTCACAGCATCGCTAGGACGAAATTTCAAGCGTTCGGTAACGGCGTCATTAAGGGCTTGTAGGCTGATTTTTGCATCGCCCACCATCCCTACATCCGTGGAGTAGTTCGTGCCCACGACCATTGGGTCAGCATCCAAATGAATAATGGTTTTGTTGCTGTCAGGGAAACGCCAGTGCTCGGTAGTAGTGGAGCCAGCACGGCAGCCGATGAAAAAGATCAGATCTGCTTGTTGTACGACTTCGCGGGTTGCTAACACGCCACCATTTGATCCTACCACTCCCGCATTTAATGGGTGCATATCGGCTAGCGAGCCCTTACCACTAACGGTGGTGCAAACTGGAGCATTTAACGCATTAGCGAGGGTTTCAAGTTCAGCGCAGGCCGAGGACAGTACGACGCCGCCACCGCAAATTATGATAGGAGCACGAGCGGCAATCATTTTTTCAGCTGCACGCTCAATATCGGCAGGGGCCGCTGCAGAGCGCATAGCAGGGAATTGCGCATGCTCAGGTTGCGCCCACAAATCCGCTGCTTCTACTGCATGTTTTTGTACGTCGTAAGGCAGGCAGATATGAGCCGAGCCAGGCTTGCCTGTGGTCATGGCGCGAAATGCTGCACGTACCGCACCAGGAATCTGGCTGGCTAGGTCAATGGTGGTATTCCACTTTGTTAAAGGACGGTATAGCGACTGCTGATCTAACTCGGTTAAGGGGTACTTCCCCCGTGATACCACCGATACGTCAGAGGTGATGCCTAGTACAGGAATTGAAGACTCGTTGGCCTCCACCAAGGCGGGTAATAAATAAGTCGCACCGCCACCACTGGGGCCTTCGCACACACCTACCTTGCCCGTGACGCGGGCGTAGGCATCTGCCATATATCCAGCGCTGCGCTCATCGCGGGTCAAAATATGCTCCATACCGTGATCGAGCCTAGCCATAGCGTCGTAGAACGGTAGGCTGGTGTCACCGCACAAGCCAAAAATATGCTTGACTTCGTTGAGTTGCAGCATGCGTACAAAGGCTTCGGCGCCGTTGATTGTGGACATAAAGGTCTCCAGTAAGATGAGATCAGACGATATACTTTGGTTAAGTATACTTTTAAGTATACTGGAAAGCATACTAGGGGAAACCAAGGCTTCATGCGATAATTTAGCCTTCTCTATAAGACTCTTATTGTGATGACAAACTCAGCAATTTCTATGACACGGGGCCAGCGCGGGGAGGACGTTTTGTCTCGGCTGCGTGATATGGCGATTTTTTATGAGTTCAAGCCAGGTGAAAAACTAAATGAAACCGAGCTTGCCCAGCAGCTAGGGGTCAGCCGTACCCCCGTGCGCGAAGCCTTAATGGCCTTAGCTTACGAAGGCTTTTTAGAACCTGCTGGGCGTGGGTATGTGCGTCGCCGCCTAGATGTACAAGAAATCAATGACTTGTATGAGCTACGTTTAGGCATAGAAAAAAACTGCTGTAACCTAGCTGTGTTGCGAGCCACTGATACACAGATTGCCGCGTTACAAGCCTACCTCGACCATAGCCGTTCGGTGCCCAACGAGGTCACCGCGACCGAGCTGGTAAAGCTGGACGAGGGTTTCCATCTGCGTTTGGCGGAAATGTCGGGGAATGCTGAACTCGTCAAGTTAATGCAGTGGATCAGTCAACGGATACGTTTTATTCGTTGGATTTCCATGGATATCACGGTACGAGCGTCTACCCAAGAGCAGCATCAAGAGCTTTTAAACGCGCTGAAAAGTCGTGACGCTGAAAAAATGTTGGCATTGATCGGCGGCCATATATCGCTGCGTCAAGAACAAATTTTAGCGGCAGTGACAAAAGGCCTAGCCCATATTTATCTGTGATGTCACGGCGATAAATGCGTGTTAAAGCGTTGCAGGGGTTGCGAGGCATAGCCTAATACCGCGTGATCAATTACCGCCTGTTTCTCAGCAGCGAGACTGCTGCTAGCTTGCAGGTGGAGTGTGCAATTATCTAACGGTAATAGCCATTCATTATTCACGTGCTGATGTGCTAGGCCGCACAGTTGGCTGAGCTTTTTAGCGGTGGTTTGGGGGCAAGTTGCTTTTAATACGATGCTGTGTAAGTGGGTGGCACCATTAGCATGCTGTTGGGCAGATCTATGCCAAGTAAGCTCTGGGCGTAGATGCTGGCAGAAATAAATGCGTAGGCCGGGTATAGGTTGAGTGGCAAAGCGTACCGTATCGAACTCGACAAGTTGGTCGTGTGCCAGATCGTGCACAGGACGAGTTAAGCGTTGCACTGGATTGACGTCAAAACCTAAAGTTTTTAGGCGTGTATAAGTGGCTTGTGCATCGTGTGTTTGTAGCACTAAAGCATCTAGACCTAGGCTCTGTTGCGCAATTTCTTTGCGTTGCGGGGCAGTGCCTGTGGGCCAGCCAAGTAGTTCTATATACGTACTGTCCAACGTAATCAGACGATTCATTGAGCCCAAGTTGTGGGTGGCATAAGGGGTGAGATGAAAACGATCCTGCTCATACAGGGTAGAGAGGGATTCGATTTGATCTCGTAGCATTAACACTAAATGATCAAAGCGTATATGTTCTGTGGCTAAGCTAGGCATGAAGGTAGAGCACATAAGCAAGGCAAAATGAATCAAGAGGTAGACAAGTAGAGTGTGCAGGGTAAAACACTTGGGAGCAGGCGTCTAGGGAGTGCATATGGCTGTCATCTGTCTTTGTTATCTTGTGGGCAGTCTTTGTACCTATCTTTGCTTGGAGTAGCAGGTGTTTTTCAGGTTCTGCCACGTTATGTGGCTACTATTGCTATGATTTCTTTGCCGTTTAAAGCTTTCTTGCTAGTGGCACAGCACGGGAGCATTACCTATGCCGCTCAGCGCTTAGCCTTAAGCCAACCTACCATTACAAATTATATTCGGCAGATTGAACAAGAGTACAAAATAGAATTGTTCTATCGTCAAGGAAAAGGCTTGGTGATTAGCCCAGAAGGGCGTGCCTTGTTACCGCGTATAGTGCATTTGCAGCAAGAGGCGACACAGATAGAGTTTATGCTGCGCGACTACACCCGCCTGTTGGATGGGGAATTGCGCATAGGGGCCACAGGGCCTTATTACATTATGGGACACATACAGGCTTTTAAACAGCGTTACCCTAGTGTGCAGATGCATTATTGGCAAGGTAACTCAGAGCGCATTCTAAATGCGATCCGCCACTACGAACTAGAGATCGGTACCTCGTCTGTTATGGTGGATGATGATGCTTTAGAGCGTACCGTGCTGGCACGCGATGAGTTGTATTTTGTTTGCCATGTTAACCATCCTCTAGCAAAAGCTGCGCGCCTACGCTTAGCGCAAATTCAGCCGCATGCTTTTTTGATTCGTGAGCCCGGCTCTATGACGAGACAAGCGGTGGTTGAAGCTTTCAGCCAAGCTGGCCTGGCATTACCCGCGCTGACAGAAATGAGCAGCCGCGAGGCAATACATTGGGCGTTAGTCCAGGGTATGGGGTGTACCTTATTGCCCAGTCAGGAAATACCGCCGCTACCTAATTTGTGTCAAATTGCTTTAGCTGACCACGCCGAACCCATGTATGAGTATCTGTATTACTTGAAAGAACGTAAGGATACCGCGGTGTTGCACGCATTTGTTCAAAGCCTACCAAATAAGGGCGTATAAATTTTTGATAGGCCCATCAGAAATTATCGTGTTCTTGTCATGGGCTTATCACTTCCACTATTGATACTTAAAGTGTTTCTTGCCGGACGCACTCTGCGTCGTCATGCAAGCAAGGAGTAGATCGGGTAAATCTGCATCTACTGACTGTAACGTCATCAATAGAAGCACAATCATGGAATATATATATCGAGGGGAAAAGTGCGGTTGGCGCGTCGCTCAACTTGCCCTGGCCGCAGCACTAGTGTCCTTGCTTGCCGCCTGTGGCGGTGACAGTGGCAGTGGTTCCAGTACGACAACAGGGCAAGCTCAGCCCGAAAAAGCCGAACCGCAACATGAGTTCAAAGCATTGGGTGGCCACAAGACATTGTTGGTGCAGTTAGATGGAGTGGCTCCCGAGCAGATTAAAAAAGTGCAACAGGAACAGGCCGCGTGGAAGTCTCTGGGCTCATTGCGCCTGCTGCGCAGTGGTGGCTATGAAGGCACTGACAGTGAGCAAATGACACTGCCCCTGCCTAGTTGGGCATCGCTACTGACAGGTACGTGGGCAACAGAGCATGGAGTGGCGCTGTCTACCTATAGCGAGCAGAGTGCCCTGCAAGTACCCAGTATTTTTCAGTGGCTCAAGCGCGCACACACCGAGACAGTAAGTAGCTTAGCGGTCAGTAAAACTGATTATAGTCAGGTGCTTACTGCTGAGCATCAAGCTGGTTTCATAGACCATTTTACTGTTTGTGAGCAGGCGGATGAGTGTGTGACACGGGCCACTGAACAGGCTTTGTTAGACGGGTCAGATTTCATTGTGGCGCAGTACTCGGCAGCAGACAACGCGGCGCGCGAGCATGGCCTGGCATCCTCGCAGTACCAGCTAGCCGTGCAACGTAGCGTGCAGCAGATCAGTGAGTTGCTAAGCGTAGTGAGCGCTCGACAGCAACAGGCTGATGATGAGCAATGGCAATTAGTGCTCGTGAACAGTTATGGGCTCGATGAGTTTGGCACCGCTACCGGAGCTCAGTTTACCCCCAACAAAACCGGCTGGTTGTTAAGCAATATTGAGTACGGCGCAGCGATTCCCGAGCAGCCAGTCCCCCCATTAAAAGCTTTAGACTACGCCACGATTGTTGATGTAACGCCTACGGTGCTAGCTGGCATGAACGTGCCCGCAAACGATAGCTTTGCCTTCAATGGCAATGACTTACGTCAGGATGTGCAGCTTAGTCAGCTTAGATTTAACTATGATCCACACACCTATGCTCTCACGCTTAAGTGGAGAGTGTTAGCCGGTAGTGCAGGACAAGATCCCGTGCAAATTTATCGTAACGGAAATCTGCTAGCGACGTTGGATAGCAGTGTGCGCCAGTATTTGGATCGAGATGTGCCAGCAGGGCCTGAGGGCACTCTCATTCCCTTGCGTTACGAGTTGCGGGTAGGTCAAGGGCGCGCGAGTGTGAATGCGCAAGTGCTACCACCACCTAGTTTGTACGCATCGGTGCTAGATGGATTACGCATCTATTACCCATTTAAAAATGGGCAGGCTAACGATGTGAAACAGGTCTCTAATTTCAGTGCCTGGAATACGACTCACTCTGGTGCGACCTGGGTAAGTGAACCGGCTCAGCTACCTTTTAGGGAGGCGGATGGCACGCAGGCCTTAGTGTTGGATATGGGTGTGCATCAGCATGGTGGTAAAGCTGGCTACAAGCTAAGCATGCCAAACTCCGATGTGACTTTAAATCCAAATGTAGACGCCTTTACGATTGGCTTCTGGTTCAAAAGTAATGGTGTGTGCATAGGCAGTGGTAGCGCACTCATCGCTAATAAAAACTACAACAGCGGCAATACCAATGGCTTGGCAATCGGCTTGTTTGGTGGTTGCGAACTGCGCTTTAACACGGGCGGTGGTGGTGGTCGTGATGAGCTCGGTGGGATGGGCACTACTCCCGACGAATGGGTCTATGTAGCGATCGCGGTAGATAAGAAGAATAGTCGTCTGTACGCCTATGCGATGGATCCAATATTGGGCATGCAAACCAAACAGATGGCCATGGCACCGGCACGTGTGGCAGCGATTGGCGGCTCCGGTCAGCAACTCATGGGGTTTGGCGATGATACCACTGGTGAATACTCCTCCCGATACAACTATTCAGGTGTCAACAGCTTTGCTGATCTGGCGATCTGGGATCGTGTGCTTAGTGTAGATGAGGTGCGCAGCCTGTTTGCCTCTCGTCATCCTATTTCTTCCTTACTTCCTTAAGGTTTTATATGCAATTCGGTATGACTTCTCATTTCACCTCTTTGCGCTGGCGCTTGCTGGGGCAAGCAGCCGTTGCCGCACTGTTTTGCTTAGTGCTCGCTGCATGCGGTGGCGATGGCAGCAGTACAGGTGTTAGTGGCTCAGACAGCAAACCTGGTGCTACGCCTGAACAGCCTGAAACCGCTAAACCCGCAGATTTGCATTGCGCCCCTTAATTTCAGTTTGAGTAGATAGTTATGACAGTCTCTAGAAGAAATTTTATTCGTGGTATGGCCGGCGGCAGTATGGCTGCGACGGCGCTGGCGGCTTTTCCCCCCAGTATACGTAAGGCGTTAGCGATTCCGGCCAACAACCGCACAGGCACCATTAAGGACGTTGAGCATATTGTCGTGTTGATGCAAGAAAACCGCTCTTTCGACCATTACTTTGGTACCTTGCGCGGTGTGCGTGGATTCGGCGATCGTTTCACTATCCCTGCGCCCAACGGACGTAGTGTTTGGGAGCAACATGATGAGAACGGCAAAGAGATCGCCCCTTATCATTTAGATAGTGCCAAAGGGAATGCGCAGCGAGTAAATGGTACCCCTCACTCTTGGGTGGATGGCCAGTTAGCGTGGGATCATGGTCGTATGACTGAGTGGGCGCGCCATAAGCGTGCTCATTCCATGGGCTATTTCCGTGAGGAAGAGATCCCCTTCCAATTTGCGATGGCTAATGCGTTTACCCTGTGTGATGCTTACCACTGCTCTATGCATACCGGCACCAATTCGAACCGTCTATTTATGTGGACGGGTACCAATGGCCCGACCGGGTCAAACCAGGCAGTGGTCAATAACGTTTGGGATAGCATTGGCTCATCGGCCGTAGGTTTTGATTGGGTGACCTATCCTGAGCGCTTAGAGCAAGCAGGAGTGACTTGGAAGTTGTATCAGAATATGCCTGATAATTTCACCAACAACTCTTTGTCTGGGTTTAAGCAGTATCGGCGTGCCAATGAACAATCAGGAAAGCCCGTAGGTGGCGGTACGTCTAACCCTGCCTATCACCCGGATGATAACGCGGGTAATCCTTTATATAAGGGCATTGCGAACACCATGCCAGATGGTGGTTTCTTGGCTCAACTCCGTGAGGATGTGATCAATAATGAGCTGCCACAAGTAACATGGATAGTTGCTCCCGCGACCTATTCTGAGCATCCTGGGCCTTCAAGCCCCGTACAAGGTGCGTGGTATACCCAAGAGGTGTTGGACGCTTTAACGGCTAACCCCGAGGTGTGGAGTAAAACCGTACTGTTAGTAAACTTTGATGAAAATGATGGTTTTTTTGACCATGTTCCATCACCCTCTGCGCCTTCCTACCAAGCGGACGGCAGCTTAGCGGGTAAAACTACTTTAGATGCGCAAAGCATGAGTTATGAATACTATACGCATGCGAATCCGCCAGGGATTAACCAACCTGCTCAAGACCGTAAGGTGTATGGTCCTGGAATTCGTGTGCCTATGTATGTCATTTCTCCTTGGAGTCGAGGCGGATGGGTGAACTCCGAGGTGTTTGATCACACTTCAGTGATACGGTTTATAGAGGCTCGCTTCGGGGTTCAGGAACCTAATATCAGCCCTTTCCGTCGTGCAGTATGTGGTGACTTAACTTCGGCGTTTAACTTTGCCTCGCCCAATGATGAGCCGTTACCCTACTTGGAAGGACGCAAGACGCGGGACGAGGCGGATACGATACGCCGCGAGCAAGAACTCTTGGCTCAGGTGCCGCGGCCTAGTATTCCTAAACTACCCGCGCAAGCCTTGGGAAGTCGCCCTTCACGTGCCTTGGCGTATCACTTGCATACCAGTGCACGCTGCGATCCTACCAAAGGCGTACAACTTATTTTCGCCAATACAGGAAAGTTAGCCGCGGTCTTTCATGTGTACGACAAGTTTAATTTGGATCGTTTGCCTCGTCGTTATATGGTGGAACCTGGTAAAACATTGGAAGATGTTTGGAATGTGGTCAAAGACAATATGGGGCGCTATGACTTATGGGTCTTGGGTCCAAATGGCTTTCATCGCCACTTCAAAGGGAATGTGAGCGTATTGGGTGCGCAGCAAGCTAGCCCAGAAATACGTGTTTGTTATGACGTTGCCAACGGTAAAGTGTCGGTGGAACTGATGAACGGTGGCCAAGTGGATGCTGGCTTTACAGTGCAGGCCAATTTTTATCGTGAAGACGGGCCCTGGACTGAGTCCGTCAAGGCGGGTCAGATGCAAACCTTAAGTTGGGATCTGGATAAAAGTGGTTATTGGTACGACTTCAGTGTCACTTCCAGTACTGACAACAACTATTTGCGTCGTTTTGCTGGACGTGTCGAGACAGGGCGGCACGGTGTGAGTGATCCGGCATTAGGTCTGCTGGATTTCTAGAGACCGATTGAAGTGGGCAGTGTATAGGGCAGATGTCACCATCTGCCCTATTTGTTGGCTAGCCAACAAGGCTTATTGAATAAGCTGGTTCAGCTCAATAATGGGTAGCATCACGGCCATGACAATCAGCAGTACAAATCCGCCCATGAATAGAATCATCAATGGTTCCATCAGTGCAGTGGTACGTGTGGCGCGTTGCTCTAACTCGTTGGCCAATGTTTGTGCGGCCCGTTCTAGCATGATGTTTAAGCGCCCGGTACGTTCGCCACTTTGTACTAAATGCACTAATAAGGGTGGAAAACAGCCTTGGGCACGCAGGGTGGGTGCTAAGCTTGCCCCTTCTTGGACATTAAGCCGCACTCGGTGTAGTGCCTGTTTCAAGTAGGTATTGCGCACGGTGTTTTGTGCTGCTTGCAATGCGGACAACAGAGGAACGCCGCTGCTATTGAGTATGGCTAACGTAGAGGCAAATCTGGCAATGTCCATGCCTTGCAGATACGCCCCTAATATCGGTGTTTTCAGTAGTTTGGCATCCCAACTTAAACGCAAGCTGGGGACACGCATGGCTAAACGCCATATCATCAGCAAGCTGACGATAAAAATAAGCATGAGCCACCCCCATTTACGCACGCTGTCGCTGAGCCAAATCATCACTACAGTCAGCGTAGGTAACTCGTTTTGAGTCTGGGTGAATGCGCTGACCACCTGAGGCACCACATAACTGAGCAAGAAGATAATGATCAGTACCGAGACGATACTGACTATCACAGGGTAAATCAGGGCATTGCTAATTTTATTACGTAACAGATTGCGTTTTTCCATGTGGTCGGCCAGTCTCACCATCACCTCATCCAACTGCCCAGTTTGTTCACCTGCGTCAATGAGAGCGCGGTAAATAGCAGGGAATACAGTGGGGAAGGCCGCTAATGCTTGCCCCATACGTTGTCCGGCTCGTATGTCTTGCAAGATTTGTCGTAATACATAACGGCTGGTAGCGTGTTCGCTTTGCTCTATGACTGCGCTGATCGCCGCTTCCAGAGGAAGCTGAGCTTCCAGCAAGCTGGCTAATTGGCGTGTTAGCCAGCTTAGCTCTTTGTCGCTGAGTTTGAGTGGGCGTAATAGACTGCCGTGACGTTGTGAGCGTGCTTTGATTTTTAGTACTAACAAGCCTTGTTGGGCAAGTATGCTTTGCGCCTGCTCCAGATCGTCGGCTTCGAGGGTATCTTGCTGTGCGTTACCGCTGGCATCCATTGCGTGATAGTGAAAATAAGGCATGAGGTCGCTTCCTTAGTCTTCTCTAGTGATGCGCTCTAGCTCTTGGAGAGAACTGACGCCTGTATCGATCCAACGAAGTCCATTTTCATACAGGGTTTGCATCCCTGCCGCGCGTGCCAGTCGACGAATCTCATGGGTGTTACTGTTTTTACTGATTTCACTGCGCAAGTCGTCGGTGATAAGCAGTAATTCGTGTACGCCTGTGCGACCAGCATAACCGGTGTGGCCACAGTGCGTGCAGCCTTGCGGGTTCCACTGAGCGGGCCCGTCAGCCTGATCTGGTACCTTGCAGTGTTGGCACAGGCAACGTATCAGGCGTTGGGCTAGCACTCCTTGCAAGGTGCTGGCCAATAAAAAAGGTTCTACTCCCATGTCGATTAAGCGAGTGGGCGCTGAGGCTGCATCGTTGGTGTGTAAGGTCGCTAGGACTAGGTGTCCGGTGAGAGACGCTTGGATAGCGATTTGAGCCGTTTCTAAATCACGAATTTCCCCTATCATGATGACGTCAGGGTCTTGGCGTAGGATGGCGCGTAGCGCCGTGGCAAAATGCAAGTCTATGCGCGGATTCACTTGAATTTGTGAGACCCCCGGCAGATCGTATTCAATCGGATCTTCGACCGTTAAAATATTTGTACTATTAGCATCCAGTCTATCTAGCGCAGCGTATAATGTGGTGGTTTTCCCGCTGCCCGTGGGGCCGGTAACTAAAAAGATACCATGTGGCCTGCGTATTAAGGCTTGTAACTGTTGCTGATGGTCATTGGATAGGCCCAAGGCTTGGAGCGTTAGGCGGCCCGCTGACTTATCCAGCAAACGTAATACGGCTCGTTCCCCGTGGCCAGTAGGTACGGTGGAAACACGTACATCAATCGCTCGCCCTCCCACTCGGACGCTAATACGGCCGTCTTGTGGAAGGCGTTTTTCGGCAATATCTAAGCGTGCCATGATTTTAATGCGTGAGATCAAGGCATTGTGTAGGGCGCGGCGCGGACGCACGATATCACGCAAGGTGCCATCAATGCGGTAACGCACGATGGAGTGCTGTTCGAATGCTTCTATGTGTATATCGCTAGCGCCCTGATTCGCAGCTTGTGTGAGTAATGCATTAATCATGCGTATGATAGGTGCATCGTCGCTGGCCTCAAGCAAGTCCTCAATTTCGGGGATATCGTGCATCAAAGTATCGAGGTCAATCTCATTGCTGGCTGCATCCATGACGGCCGCGGCATTGTCCTGTTGACCATACGAGTTATTCAACCAGTTTTCTACCTCTAGGGCAGATACTTGTTTAAAGCAGGCCTCTCGATATTGACGCCGAATTTCGTCCAGCGCCCAGGCGGGTGTTTGTTCACAGTAGTACGCATGCCATTGTCCTTGTTCTTCGCACAAGACAACACGTTGGCTCTTGGCCCAAGCGTAGGGCAGCATTAGGAGCTACTCCTTAAGTCCATGGCGGGCTCTTGCAAGCTTTTTATTTCTGGCAGCGCAGGCCCAGAATCCTTGGGACCAAACCAGTTATCAATAACGGGTAATTGATTTTGTATGGTTTGCATGTAGTTATAGCGATCTAACGTAAGGCGGCGGCTGTCTTGGCTATTGCGCACGATATGTGGGCGTAGAAAGATCATCAGATTGGTTTTGGCACGACGCTGCGTGTTGTAGCGGAACAGATTACCTAATACGGGAATATCTCCTAACAACGGCACGGAGGACACACCGTCTTGAGCCCGGTCTTCCAGTAAACCACCTAGTACAATAATTTGCCCGTCATCCACTAACACATTGGTGCGTAAGGCACGTTTGCGAGTCACTAGGCCTGCAGCACCATTTGATACGTTAGGATTAAGGCTGCTGACTTCTTGGTATAAAGCTAGCTTAACGGTGCCACCTTCAGATATTTGCGGTTTGATGCGCAGCGTAAGGCCGACGTCTTCACGCTCTATGGTTTGGAACGGGTTGCTGGCGCCGTCGCCCGAAGTGGTGTATTGACCTGTCACGAACGGTACGGTCTCACCCACAATAATGCTGGCCTCTTCATTGTCTAAGGTCAGTAAGTTAGGGGTGGATAAAATGTTAGCGCCACCCTTGGTTTCTAAGGCACGTGCTAATACACCTAAATTAATAATTTCCGTTCCCAAGACATTGACGGTTCCTTTGACCACTCCCAGGCTTAGGCCTTTACCTAAAGCGTCTAAGGTGGTGGCTCCTTGAACAGAGTTGCTCACTCCACTACCGCCCAGGTTAGCGCCGCCAATAAACCCGTTGCCTCCCTGACCTAGATTGTTGGCACCGGCCATCCACTGAATACCAAACTCGGTGGCGTTATCGGCGTTGACTTCAACAATTAGGCTTTCTACCAAGACTTGCGCCCGGCGCTGGTCAAGCAAGTCAATCACCTCGCGTATGCTGCGATACAGTGGCGGGGGGGCAGAGATAATGAGCGTGTTGGTGCTGGGGTCCGCTTGTATTGTGGCTCCGCCTGCCGAAATACTGACGGTACCGGCCGGGTTGTCAGTAGATAATACCGACTGAGCCAGGTCTGAGACGCCCTGGTTTGACGTGGCTTGATTTGAGCTTGCCGCAGGTTGATTGATAGTTTCTTGGCTGGCGCTACTGTTATGCTGACTTTGTGGATTTAATCCTTCTAAGGCTCCTTTTAATACCTGTGCCAACTGAGTGGCCTGGGCATTTTTTAAATACACGACATGCAGGTTGTTAGGCTGTGCATGAGGCGAATCTATTTTATAAATCAGCTCCTTGGCCATTTCTAGTCGCGTAGAACTGCTAGCTCGTATGATGATAGCGTTGGTGCGCGGGTCAGCCACAATCTGAGTGCGTGCGTAAGGGTCTTGATTATCATCGTCTAATAGTTGTTTTGCCAAGGCGGCGACATCTAAGGCCACTCCATGCTCGATGGTGATCAGTTCTGTGTTGAGACTATGTGCAGTGTCTATCCTGGCGATGACATCTGCCACGCGGGCGATATTGTCAGCGTAATCGGTAATCACCAAGGTATTGTTATTGGCATAGGCGGTAATAGGATTGTTAGGGCTGATCATGGGACGCAATACGTTGACCAAATCATTGGCTTTCTCATATTGCAGCGTAAACACTTGTGTCACGATCTCGCCTGCTAGCTGACTTAACTCCAGTGGGGTATAGCTCACTGCGCTAGCGTGCAGTTTGGCCTCACTTTCTGGTATGACTTTACTTACGCCATTACTATGTACCACCGCAAAACCTTGTAAACGCAGGGCGTTTAACAACATACTGTAAGCATCGCGTGGGCTGACAGGCACTTCTGATACCAGCGTTAATTGTCCTTTAACGCGTGGGTCTATTAGGAAATTACGCTTGGTGAAACGAGCTAAGGTATGAACCACCTGCTCAAGGTCGGCATCCACGAAGCTCAGGGCTAAGGGCTCCTCATCCTCTGCCTGTTGTAAGGGGGCGGGGGGTGAGACACGTGTCACTTGCGGATTCAGATTACGATTGCTGCGAGGACGTGAGCTGGCTCTAGGGGCAGGCGTACTGCTTGAGTTCGATACGGCCTGTGGTTGCGTTGCTTGATCCTGAGCGCTCGATTGTATGGTCAACGTGCGTTGCGGTGCAGGTGCGGTAACGCTGGCGCAGCCTTGTAAAATAAGTAAGCTGCTGCACAGTGTTAAAGGAAATGTTTTATAGATACGCATCATAGGATGGGAATAAAAAATCAGTACGCAGACTGTAGTTTGAGCTTTACTTGCCCCTGCTCTACAGGGCCTAGAAAACGCAGAAAATCGTTAAGTTGTTCTAACTCTGGGCCACTGGCCGAAGCGCTACCCGTAAAGACAAAGTTTTGTCCGGCAGGCGCTTGACCGCTCCCTTCTAAAATGAGTGGGCCAGATTCAGTGCTAAGGTTGATACGTAAAGGTTGCCATTGCAGTTGTGCTTGATAACTGCCTAACGGCTTAATCGGGCTGATGGCCGCGCTGGCTTGACGCCAATGTAAGGTGACGTTGGTACCGGCCTGTCCCAATGCTAAGGTGGGCCACTCTAGGCTTAGCTGGCCTTCTGGTTTTAGACTATTAAATAAGGGGTGTAGGCGGTGTAAGGTGCTAGCGGGAAGTTGCAAGCGGCCCTGACTTAAGCGCCAGCCATTACCTTGCCAGCGAAGGTAAACGGCTTGACTCAAGTCCTTACTGCTCAGTTCAATTTCAGGCCAAGGGGTGAGTTGCCAGCGCCAGTGCAGCCTATTTGGTAAGGCTTGTACTTGGTCTGTCTGCACAAGCAACTGAGCGCTGCCCTTCCATACGGTGCCCGTTGGCATATTGAGTTGTAGTACAGAAGGTAATAAACGCTCCAGCCAGGCACTAGGCGGAGCATAAAGTAGACCGATTAGAAAGCCGGCAATGAGCACACAGGTAAAGAGCACTTTGCGTATCATTGGTTGACCTGCTTGGTTGTGTCGGCGTCGTTTGGCAGCAATAAGGCTGAACCGTTGATGACACCGGCTTGTGGGCCCAGCTCTCCACGGTGGCGTTGTAGCGTGAGGGTATGAGCCTGTAGCTGTATTGTTGGGGGCGTATGCAGCAACCAGCGACTCAGCTCTAGGGCAGGGGCTTGTTTGAAATCAAGGGCGATGCCTGATGTGGCCGGCTGTTGCTCAACGAGTATGACGTGCTCCTTTAAAGAAGCAGGCAGGCTGTTAATGAGCGCTTGTGCCTGTTCAGCGCTTGCTAAGGCCACAGTAGGAGCATGACTGCTTTGTGCTTGACTGATCAGTTGTTGCAACTGCTCTAGTTCAGCCTGCGCTTCAGAGTATTGTTGACGCAGAGCATGCCGCTGTTGCCATTGATGTTGTATGCCGTAGATCAGCAGTAGCAGGGGTATGCATAAGCTCAGCAGCACAACACGCTGACGTTGTCCGGCTTGCATCTGGCGCCATTGAGCTTGCAGCGGCTGTAATGTGGGGTGCAGCCAGCGCTGTAAAGCTAGCAAAAAGTGTGGATAAGCGGGTTTACTCATGAGGTGTAAACTTAATTTGGAGTACGTGTTGCGGCGCGCTGGTGTCGAGTTGCATGGAGTAGTCTAGGCTGTTCGTTTGCAGAGCCTCCTGCAGAGCCTGTTTATCCGTTTCGGCGTGGTCGGCCAAGGTAAGGCTGAGCAACTGATCCTCCCAGTGCAAATCCAGTATCTCTACGTTTAAAGGAGCCAGCTTTTCCAATGCAATTTGAATGGCGTGTATAGCATCCGGACGAGTGTGATCTTGCCCTTGCTCTTGCAGCGCACGGCGTGCTTGTGCTAACGGGGCGATAACGGTTGGGATGGATGGCCACTGTTTTTGTACGGCCATTACACTCGCTTGCCGGGTTTGCGCTACTTGGGCTTGGAGCGTAGAGGTTTGAATCGATAAGACCAACCACAGACAGGCACTTAACAACAAGCTCAGTACAGCCAATTGATAAAGCTTGTTGTACAGCGGCGAGTGCTGAGCGAGTTGACGCGCAAAATTAAGGGCTGAGACAGGGGTGTAAACCTGCCCTTGTGCTGTGTTCTGGTTCGGACTAGCGGCTAACGCCTGTATATGAGCGTTCAATACTCCGGCATGTTGCAACTGTTGTTGTAAGCGTTCTAAAGGAGCACGGGCGGTCCAAGTTGCTTGGGCATTTTGTGGAGCGACAATTTGGTAGCACAGCACATGCTGGTTTAAAGGGCCTAATAACATTTGTTGTACGCGACTTTTAATAAAGTTGTCGCGCTGGCTTTTTTTTACCAAAGGAAAGTTAAGCGTCGTGCACACTGTGTCTGTAGCAGCGAGGAGCAAAAACCAGCGGTAGCGGTTGTATTGTTGTAGTAGTTGCGCCCAGCTTAAGCTTCCCTGATGAGACTGGTTACCATTGACTAGACTGTAGTCAAGTATTGAGTCTGAGCTTAATGTGCTCAGTTCGGGTAAGAGTATTTGTATGTAACGGCGCATATCAGAGTATCCAGCGTATATGGGTTTTGTTCGCGCCACGCTCTAGCAAAGCCTGGAATCGTCGTTGAGTTTGGTTTAGCTCCAGTTTGCCGTGAGCACTGAACCATTGGCTTTTCACCTGTAAGCGGGGGGTGGTCGCTTGCATTCCAGTGGGTAGTAAGGCATTGAGGTCACTCACTTGGCGAAACCATAATCCTTGGTCACGTGCTGCCACAATACGCAGAGCATCAGCGAGACTGAGCTCTTCTATATAGGCGCTCAGCACATAGGCACTCGCGGTATTAATGTTTAAGCCTGTTTGCTCAGGTAATAAGGTGGTGTACTGATTTAGCATTGCCTGTTGAGTGGGATCTAACGAGCGGGCCGCTGTCAGCTCAGAAGGCAGTCGCGCTCCTGCTTGCGAGGCTTTTTTATCTGAGCTAGCCTGCATTGCCGCCACCTGTAAGGCAATTTCCGAGGCAAGCTTTGGTGGTAACTGTATGGCCTGCAGTAAACCTTGTAGTTGTGTGACGGCCGCTGGGTTTACTTGGCCCTGTCGTTGTAGACGTAGTAAGTTGTATTTGGCCTGTTCATCTTGCAAATAGCCGGAAAAATACGCCGTGCTGCGTTCATCACTAATGGGTAAGCGTTCAATGACTTGTGCCCAAAGTCCGTTGCGCACAGTAATCGCTGAGCCCCGTGCGTCTTCAGCTAAAAGCTGAGTCGTCCAATCTAGGGCGCCCGAGAGCAACCAATAAGCCTGAGTGGCGTCGTGCTCAGTGATCAGTGCAGTGCTTAAACGAGTTTGACGTTCAATTAGCGCGGTGGCGATGATGCTCGTTGCCAATACGATCACCAAAGCATTAATCACCGCTAGGCCGTGCTGAGAATAGGGGCGCCGGCTCATGGTAATAGCACCACTTTGCGGTAGGTCACTACGCGTTCACGCTCAACTCTTTCTACACTTAGCTCTATGCCTGTGGGAGCGTGCTTGGTATCTCTAAGAGGGAGGTCTTGCCATCCGCGTGCGGGTATCCAAGCGCGAAAATGCACTGCTTGCACATCATCTAGTACCACTTGCTTGGTTTGGGGGAAAGTGAGTGGTAAGTGGGTGCCGCTTGAACCAAAGTCGCGAAAAAGCTGTTGCTGGTTAAACGACCAGCGCACCCACCGTGTACCAGCTTGCCCAACAGGAGCCGCCTGCAAGATGCTCAGCGCGCTACCATTGGCCTGAGCTTCCCAGTGTAAGTAGCGGTGGGGGTGTTCGGGATTCAGTAAGGCTTGGGCGTTGGCTTGATGCTGATCCAGTAGTAGGGTTTTATAATGTCGTTGTATATCGTCTTCAAACTGCTGTAGCACGGCATGAATGCTCAGGTGCTGCGATTGGGCTTGATCCAATTGCGTTTGCGTGCGTTGTATGTAGTCCAGCGCACGCCATGATAAAACGCTCAAAATACTCATAATTAACAAGGTCACCATTACCTCTAGGAGCGAGAAACCCTGTTCGGTCATGTTCGGGCTTTTCATGAGCGGCGCATGAGTATGCCGTGTAAGTAAGCATGGTTATGGGCTTGCTTATCTAACTGTACTCGGATGGTGATTTGCCTGAACTGACTATGCTCTGTGGCCTTGCTTTGCACCTCGCACACGAACTCATAGTGACCAATGGGGCAGGGCGTGTGGCGTATGCCGGGGCTAGGAAATTGCCCCTGCAGTTTGATCTCTGCCATTAAATTGCTAGCGGTGTGCAAGGCCAGGCTGCGCATGGTATTACGACGAGCGCCTTGGGTGCTGAGTTGTAGCGTTTGCAAAATAGCCATAAGCGCCACGCTAATAATAGCTAGAGCAACCAGAACCTCAATAAGGGTGTAGCCTGATTCGGTTTTTGAGTTCATGGCATTATCTCGAACTGACCATATGGGGTCCTTGATAAGGTAATACGATCTACGCCGTTGTCCAAAATAATCGACAAAGGGGAGTGGAGCCACGCTGCCTCCACGAGCACCTGGGCCTTAGGCTGCTGTTCGACCTGCACGGGCAAACGACTATGCCAAGTGGTTTGCCGTAACTGCACGGGCAGCGTGGCAGCCTGAGGTTGTATAGGTCTAAAATCGTAATGCTCACCTTGTGCCTGCCAGCTTAACGACTCCCGATGCTGAAGTGCATATTGGCGCGCCAACTCAAATCGTTGACTAAGTTGGCGTGCGTCCTGATACAGGCTATTGGTGTTACTTTTAGGCATATAACGTATGCCTGCCGTGGCACTAATACCAATAATGAGCAGGACGACGATGATTTCTAGTAAGGACAGACCGTGTTGCGGGCGGACAGACTTACTGCCAAGAACCGATGTCTGCATTGGTCCCTTCGCCTCCAGGTAGGCCGTCTGCCCCGAAAGAAAAAATATCGATTTCGCCGTGTACGCCAGGATTAAGATATTGGTAGCTATTGCCCCAAGGGTCTTGGGGAACCTTGTCCAAGTAAGCTTGCCAGTTAGGGGGAATCGGCGCCGTGGTGGGTTTTTTTTGCAAGGCGTCTAATCCCTGCGTATTGCTAGGGTAGCGGCCATTATCAAGGTGATATAGCTTGAGCGCTTGCATAATGCCGGCAATATCCTGCTTGGCGGCGACGGCGCGCGCTTGGTCTGGGCGACTGAGTAAATTAGGCACCACTAAGGCGGCCATAATACCCATAATAACCATGACTACCATGATCTCAATAAGCGAAAATCCTCGCTGTTGACGGCAGGTAGAGCGAACTGTAGGTTTAAAAGCGTGTGTCATACTTCCTTCATTTATCCATGCCAGACTCTGTTATTTAACGCTGTAAAAATAGTAGCTATTTAAATATTTTATGAGTCGCATATTTAGTGTAACGACGGGATATGTCAGTTTTATGGCGGACGTCGTGATTAAGCTGTTTGTATTGTTACTTGTCATATTTTTGGCCTATGCCCTCGCTCAGGTGGCAGTGACACCGACCATACGCTATGCGCCGATGGCTGCTGAGTCTCCCGTAGCACAGGGGCAGCAAGCGGTTGCCATGGCGTCATGGTTTGGTCAAGCAGGCGGTCCGCTCCCTATACAATTGTTGGGGGTAATGAGTCGAGTGCAAGCCCAGCAAGGGGCTGCTTTGTTGAGTATTGGCGGTGCAGCCCCTAAAGCGTATCGCAGTGGTGACTGGATCACTCCCGAGCTGAAGCTGATTCACGTCGGCGAACGCTTTATTGATATCGAGCAACAGGGAACTGTGCAAACGGTGCAGCTACCGACGACTGGTTCGCGGGTGCTGGAAAATGCAATCCGGCCCATCAAGCCATAGCAAGCGCTATCGCACAGGTAAAAAAAGGCCAGCGATGGCTGGCCTTTTTAGCTAGAGCAGTAGATAAATGTTAGTCGGCGCCTCGGTAGCGTTTGTAGGGCAAGACGTTCCAAATACGCTCATTGAGTGCTGCGGTGTCGGTGGGGCTAGGAATATCCGCTAAAAGCCTTAGGGCGGATTCCAGTTCACGCTCTACCTCGGCCTTATCTTGATACATGAACTCATCCGATGTCTCGTCCTGAGATTGACGTAATTTTTCTTCTAGGTCATTAATAATGCGTTCCTGCTGCGCGCGCAGATTGCCCCGAGCTTCGTCCAGCCAGCGGGGATGCAGATTACGATTGTGATCCACGACGGCAGCGTATTCTGCATATACACCGTGATAAATGTCTTGGGAGTGCGTGCGAGCATCATGATTGGCCAGTTCTAAATCTCGTATGCTCAGATCTTCTGGCTTAAGTGGGGTGGTGCGCGGCGCTCCGCCTAATCGGGTGTAGTGCAGGTAATACGGAAACATGCTTTGGATAACCTTAGCGACGGGTAAGGTGCCATGGCCATCATCGGGGCATATGCCTTTGGGTTGTACTCCTTGCATGGCGGCTAAAGCAGACTCTGGTCTTACCACCTCCTTGGGGGGCATAATGCCATGCCGTAGCATTTCCCTTATACCCGTACCAGAAATATTCAAACGATAGCGCTCGTCGTGTGGGCAGGTCTGTGATGTGGCATGATTTGCACAGCGAGTGCAATAGAATACTTCATGAAATAAACGAACCTCGATGCCCATCTCTTCTGGGCTAAATTCGTCAAAAATGCTGTGGCTGGCATATTTATCATAGTAGCTACCGATGCCAGCGTGGTCGCGGCCAATTAAAGCATGCGTACAACCATAGTTTTTCATAATTAAGGCGTGCAAAATGGTTTCGCGCGGGCCAGCAAAAATATATGTTACACGTAGTGGCGATAATATCGAACGGTCTTTAGGATAATAGGTATCTAAGACATTACGATACGCGAGCATCCGGTATTCGTGCCGTACGTATTCGCGTTTAGCCATTTCTACCAGTGGTTGCAGTAGCAGCCCATCAATACCTTCCAGTGCATTACGGTGTATATACTCGTGACCACGGTGCAGAGGGTTAGCGCCCGTAATAAAGCCGGCAACGGAGTTGAACTTGCGCTGTTCGTAAAAAAGTTGCCAAGTATCTTTAGGCTCACGGCGCAGTTTTTCGAAGGGGCCCCAGTCTACGCGCTGCAATAAGCTGAGCTTGCCACCTAATGACACATCACCCATGCGGCGATGTACCGAGTCGACACCAGGGTGATTACGATCGGTAGTACCGAATAATTGTTGGGCACGCTCTTGCTTGTCATAGTCGAAAATATCCTCAATCGCTAAAATCGCGATGGGGTCGTTGTTATGATCCGTTAGAGCAACTTCGTCACCTACTGATAGGTTTTTAATAGTTTGTTGATTGCGTTCGCCTATTGGAGCAAAACTTAATGGCACAGGCCAGATCAAACCATTTGCTAAGCGCCCTGTTTTTAATACTGAGCGATAATCATCTTGATTCATGAAGCCTTCATTAGGCGACAGCACACCAGTGGTAATCATTTCTATGGTGATGGCTGCCTCCAGATCGACACGAATATTAGGCAGGGTGCGAGCACGGGCGATTTCTGCCTCCCGCTGCTCTTCTGCCACCACTCGTTGTATAAGCTTTCCGCCATGGGGCTGTTGCGGATAGCGTTCAAAATGCAGGGTATGCTCCATATATCCTCCAGATAGATATAGTTTTAAATTGTTAGATTTACTATTTTTGTTATAAGTGCCATAGCTGTTATTCGCACAGGCACGTTAAGTGTGTACGACGCCCTTAGTTTTAAATGGCTTTGCTCCGCGCGTAAATACACCTTTAGGCGCACGGGAGGGGGTAAATCGTGAGAGATGAAAGCAGTTAAGGGGCGTATAAGGCAATTGCTAACGATAGTATAAGTTAGTCTAGTGCTGTCTGGCGTTGCCCAGTATCAGCACTAAACGTATCATAATTTAGCGCTAACTGTGGCGTTCATGCAGTTTCTGACCGCTTCAGTATATAAAAGAGGAGACGCACCCCATGGTGCCTGCCTGGGTAATTCTAGCTTCGCTAGTTTACGCTGCCATATTATTTGCCATTGCATGGATAGGTGACCGACGTCCCTTGTATCCGCAGCGTGGCTGGCTACGACCGTTGGTATACAGCTTGGCGCTAGCCGTCTATTGCTCATCGTGGACCTTTTATGGTGCGGTAGGCTCGGCCATGCGCGACGGCATGAGCTTTCTGCCTATTTATCTAGGCCCCATCCTGATGTTTTTGTTTGGCTGGCGCATTCTAGAGCGTTTGGCGTTGGTGGCGCAAACTCAAAAAACCACATCCATTGCCGATTTTATCGCGAGCCGTTATGGACGGGCGCAGCGGCTCGCCGCGCTGGTGGCTTTTATGGCTGTTGTTGCCGCGGTGCCTTACCTAGCACTGCAGTACAAGGCCGTCACACTCAGTTTACGGGTCATGACGAACACCCCTATGAATGGCGGAGTGCTGGGTGACCCAGCCTTATATGTGGCGGTGGGGATGGCTTTGTTTTCGATTCTTTTTGGTACTCGCGTGGTGGACGCCACTGAGCATCGCCCTGGATTGATGTTAGCCGTGGCCTTTGAGTCTTTAGTCAAGTTGCTTGCCTTAATCGCGGTGGGCGTATTTGCTATGTTTTGGTTTCAAAAGAGCCAGTTAGACCTAACAGGAGCAGTACAGACTTTTCTGGATAACTCACCTCGAGCGGGCTTTGTCAGTCAAACTTTACTGGCGTTTTTAGCCATAATTTGTCTGCCCCGTCAGTTTCATGTGGCGATTGTGGAGTGCGCCGACGTGAGGGATATTCGGCGGGCGCGTTGGTTGTTTGGTGGGTACCTTATTATCGTTAGCTTAATGGTGTTGCCCATTGCCACCGTGGGCATGTCGTTTGTTACGGCACAAGGCACCGCTCCCGACACTTTCGTACTGGCATTGCCCTTGTCTGAAGGGCAGCTGGGTTTGGCATTGGCGGTGTATATAGGCGGTTTTTCCGCGGCAACGGGCATGGTGATTGTGACCAGCGTGGCACTGGCCACCATGGTCAGCAATGATTTGATTATGCCTTTGTTGCTCCGCGCGCGGTGGGCACAGAAAAAACAAGGCAATATGGCGGCTACCGTGTTGTGGGTACGCCGGGTCGCTATCATGGTATTGGCTGGAGCCGCTTATGGTTATTACCGCATTAGTGGCACGGATACGGCGTTGGCTGCTTATGGCTTGATGGCTTTTGTGGCGGTAGCACAATTTGCTCCAGGCTTAATTGGCGGTCTGTACTGGCGGGGAGCCAGTCGCCAAGGTGTAGAGGCAGGGCTGTTGCTAGGGTTTGCCATTTGGGTCTACACCTTGTTTTTACCCACTGTGACCGAAGCGGGGTGGCTTGATGATTATTGGCTGCATCACGGCCTATTCGGGGTGAGCTGGTTGCGTCCGCATCAGTTGTTGGGGGTGGACGGGTTAGATCCTCTTACGCATGGCACCTTTTGGTCTTTAGCCTGCAATATTGCTGCTTTTTTATGGGTTTCATGGCGCCGCCAACCGGGGCTGGGCGAACGCTTGCATGCCGAGCCGTTCTTGAACCCCTATGCACAGCGCCAGACACTCACGGCGCAGCAGTGGCAGGGTAGCCTAACGGTGGGAGATCTGCTGACTCTGGCGAGTCGTATTACGGGTGATAAAACTGCTTTACGTGCCTTCCAAGCGCATGCCCTAACTCAACAGGGGCAAGCCTTATCGCCAGAAATGAAAGCCGATACGGCATGGGTGCAATTTACCGAGTTGCTGTTAGCTGCGGCAGTGGGTGCGGCCTCGGCTCGTTTAGTGATTACGAGCGCCTTACGAGGCTCGGGTATGGAACTGAACACGGTGGTGGCTGTCCTGGATGAGGCAGGCCAAGCCTTACGCTTTAATCGCGATATTTTGCTCGCCACCCTGGAGAATATAGATCAAGGAATTAGTGTGGTGGATGCAGATATGCGTTTGCTCGCTTGGAATCAAAGTTATCAGTCTTTATGGGAGTATCCGGTTGGGATGCTGTATGTAGGACGCCCTGTTGAAGACTTATTGCGTTTGAATGCATCGCGTGGGGAGTTGTTTGGGGCCGATGAGAACGAGGTAGAGCAAGCGATTCAGCGCCGCTTAACCTTAATGCGCGAGGGTAAAACCTATATTAAACAACGCATTTTAAATGACAAAAAAGTTATTGAGTTGCGTGGGCGCCCTTTATCGGGAGGGGGGTATGTCACCAGCTATAGTGACATTACGCATTATAAAAATGCGGAGCGTGAACTGCGTGACATGAATGAAACCTTGGAGCAGCGCGTGGCGGAGCGCACCCAAGAAGCGGAAAAAGCGCAAGAGCTAAGAACAAAGTTTTTAACTGCCGTCAGCCACGATGTCTTGCAACCCATTAACGCGGCGCGCTTGTTTGCTTCTGCTTTAAGCGAGACGCAAGAGCCGCAGGAGATGACACGCTTAAGTGAGCGTATCGATACGGCCTTACGCTCAGCCGAGGAGTTGCTGGATGGTTTGTTAGATATTTCTCGCTTGGATGCAGGGGTCTGGCATCCAGAGATAGAGCAAATTTATGTCCCTACCTTATTGCATAACTTGGCAGACCAATATGCACCTATCGCCGTGCGGCGAAACATTCAGCTTGCTGTGCATGCCCCCGCAATATATGTACGCAGTGACCCTAGATTGTTGCGACGCGTATTGCAGAACTTTTTGGCCAATGCTTTGCGCTACACGCGCTCGGGACGAATTATATTGGGTGTACGGCGTCGAGGTGCCGAGTTGGAGTTTCAAGTTTGGGATTCCGGTCAAGGTATACCCGAGCAGCACATACAACAGATTTACTCTGAATTCCATCGCTATGAACAGCCCTTTGATTGGGATGGGCGTGGTTTGGGCATGGGGCTGTCTATTTGTCAGCGTATTGCTTCTTTATTGCACCACCGTTTAAATGTGGCTTCGCAGGTCGGGCGTGGAAGTATGTTTTCGATCTGGGTGCCTAGAGTGAGTAAGCCAGTGCTGGCCATGACCCCAGCTACCTCCGAGCCAACCGTGGTGTCCAGCTTAGAAGGCTTGCGTGTCTTGTGTCTAGACAATGATCCAGAAATTATCGAAGGTATGCTGGCATTGTTGTCTCGTTGGGGGATTAACAGCCAGAGTGCCACGACCGTAGACCAAGCCTTAGCGCAGGTGAGCCCAGACGTGGATGTCTTATTGGTGGATTACCACTTGCACGATAGGTTAAATGGCCTTGAAGCCCTAGAGCTATTAACCAGTCAGTTGCCCCACGTCCGCGGTGCGCTACTGACTGCTGATGGTAGTCACGAATTGAAAGCAGCGGCGCGTGAGCGTGGCTATCCGGTATTAACCAAGCCTGTTAAGCCGGCTTCGCTAAGGGCCTTTCTGTTAATGAAACTGGAGGAGCGCAATTCGGCGGTCGGGGTATAAATATAACAATTTAAACAGCTTGAGAGAAAGCCGCAGTGTCTGTGCTAGGTAAGCCGAGCTCATTGGCGATGAGCACAGCTTGTGTTCTGTTAGAGGCGCCAAGCTTGCGTAAAATAGCGGTCATGTGGGCTTTAATGGTGGCTTCAGAGATTCCTAGTTCATAGGCGATTTGTTTATTCAACTGACCTGTCCCCACCATCTGTAATACCCGAAACTGCTGTGGTGTCAATTGACGCACGCGTGCGGCTGCTTGCTTTTCTTCTAGGCCTGCCCCGGGGGTCGACTGGTGTAATGAAGGAGCCCAACTATTGCCATCGAGAATGTCATTGAGCGCGATAGCCAGTGTCTTGGAGTCCGCCGATTTAGGTATATAGCCTGCCGCTCCATGGTCTAAGGCTCGGCGTATTAGTTGTGGGTCTTCGTGGGCCGAGATAATGACAATAGGCAAAAAAGGATATAGCGCACGCAGGTGCACCAGAGCACTAAAGCCTATGGCCCCAGGAATATTTAAGTCCAGTAAAAGCAGATCTGCATCAGAGTGCTGTTCCGCTAAGTCATAAAGATGAGCAATGCGCTCAGCTTCGCGGATAGTGCAACCTGGGAAGAGCTTTAGTATCACCCCGCGCAGGGCTTCGCGAAATAGCGGATGATCATCTGCAATCAGAAATTCTGTCATTGGATCAATGGCCATGTTAGAAAAAGGATGCAAGAAGCACCTAGTTTACACGGCTGCGCAGAGTACGGTAGTACCCTGCGCATTAGGTGCCGCGTAGGTGTTAGTGCTGGCTGGCGGAAGCTGCGCCTATACCTGTTTGACTGCGTACGGTGACAGCATCAAAGCCTTCACGTTCTTTTTTGGCTTGTGCGCTGTTGTCTAGGACAGAAAACAGCCAAATAGCAGCAAAAGCCAGTGGGATAGACAGGATTCCTGGGTTGGGGAAGGGGGTAATGGGCTGGGCAAAGCCAAACACATCCACCCACACAGTAGAGCTTAAGATCACCCAGCCGGTTGCCACGACTAAACCTAAGAAGCCGCCTATGGTCGCGCCGCGTGTGGTGCAACCTCTCCAAGAGATGGAGAGCACTAAAACAGGGAAGTTAGCACTGGCTGCAATGGCAAAGGCTAGGCCCACCATAAAGGCGACGTTTTGGTTTTCAAAGATAATACCGAGCAAGATGGCCAGCACGCCCAGCACAATAGTGGAAATACGAGAGATGCGCATCTGGTTCTTTTCGCTGGCTTGGCCTTTAGCAAAAACGTTTGCATACAAGTCGTGCGAAATAGCGGCAGCGCCCGCCAAGGCCAACCCTGCTACGACAGCAACAATGGTGGCAAAGGTGACGGCAGCCAAAAAGCCCAGCAACAGGTTGCCACCTACAGCATTGGCCAAATGTACGGCCACCATGTTGGTACCGCCGATGAGGTCTTTCAACATATTGAAGCTGCCATCTGGCCCGCGTACGAAGTACTCGGGATGCTGTACCAGCATGACAATGGCACCGAAGCCGATGATGAACGTGAGCAGATAAAAGTAACCGATAAAGCTACTGGCCCAAATCACTGATTTGCGGGCTTCTTTGGCATCCGCTACGGTAAAGAAACGCATCAGAATGTGGGGTAGACCGGCTGTTCCAAAGGCGAGTGCAATACCCAGTGATAGGGCATTTAAGGGGTTCGCACTAACTTGCGAGCCGGGAGCAAGAATTTTTAGACCATCTGGGTGGGTGGCGACCGCACGGGTCAAAATTTCATCAATGTCCCAGTTAAAGGCGGCCAATACCAAGCCTGACATCAGCGTTGCGCCAAACAGCATGAGTACTGCTTTAATGATTTGTACCCAAGTGGTTGCGGTCATGCCACCGAAAGCCACGTAAATCATCATCAATGCACCCACAATGACGACAGCGGCATTGTAGTTTAGGCCGAACAGTAGGACGATTAATTTTCCTGCGCCCACCATCTGAGCAATCAGATACAAAGCAATAATGAGCAAGGAAGCGCTGGCGGCCAAAATACGCATAGGTTTTTGCTTTAGTCGGTATGAAGTGACGTCAGCAAAGTTGTAGCGACCTAGGTTGCGTAGTCGTTCGGCAATTAAGAACATCACGACCGGCCAACCAAATAGAAAGCCTGTAGCGTAAATCATGCCGTCAAAACCGGACACGTAAACCATTCCGGCAATGCCTAAGAACGAAGCAGCGGAAAGGTAATCCCCAGCGATAGCTAGGCCATTTTGAAAGCCCGTAAGCCCCCCTCCCGCTGTATAAAAGTCTGAGGTAGTTTGCGTGCGTTTTGCCGCCCACCAGGTGATAACCATGGTTCCAGCAATAAAAACCAGAAACATGACGATGGCTGAAGTGCGTGAGGCACCTTGTTCTGCAGCCAGAGCTGTTGAGCTAAATAAGCTCAGCAGCGCCATTAGTAGTAGCTTTTGTCTCATTATTTTATGTCCTTGATGATCTGCGCTAGCAAGGGGTCGAACACTTTGTTAGAAATCCAGACATAGATGGCGATCATAATGACTGCGCTGAACACGACAAGCGTGGCGCAGAAGATGCCGATAGACATGGTCAGGTCTCCAAGGGGCTGACCAAATAGCACTGGATCAAAGGCTAGCGTGAGGATGAAGCCTGCGTAAATGCAGATGGCAATCACGAAGAACAGCAAGCTGAGGCGGTTTCTACGTCGCAGCAGTTCCTGATACGCAGGATGCTGCATCACCGCGGACACGACATCTTGAGATGAGTCCATCTTTGTCTCCTAAGAATAATTGACACATTAGTTGTGTACTTTTGAATGACTTGAATAGCCAGTTTTCTACGGTTCTTTGTAGGCAATATAGAACGAGAAGCTTGAACGCCATACGCGACTTTGGTTGTATGGCCGTAACAAGAGGGGCGAAGTCAATGCGCGTCAGAGCAAGAGAAAAGAAGAACAGGCGACCAAATGGAGCGCCTTGGGCGGTGAGAGCAGTAGGAGCTAAGGTAGAGACTGTATGCAGTCTTAATTCATGTGCTTAGCTTGTTGGGCCTTTGGATGATGAGTCCAACGCCCACCGTTGAGAGCAAAATTCCACCTACTGTCCAGAGAGTAATGGGTTCCGCAAAAAGTACCCAAGCCATGACGGCAGTCGTGGGTGGCACCAAGTAAAACAAGCTGGTAACAGAACTGGCTGCTCCGCGCAGGATGAGTAAATAAAGCAGTGAGCTGCCTCCTAGCGTCAAGCCTAAAACGGACCAAGTCAAGGCACCTATTAACTCTAGGTTCGGGCTATGTTCGGGAAGCAGCCATTGCATGGGCTCAGTCTCCACGTAGGCAAAGGGCAGTGTCACCAACAAGGCAGCCATAAGCTGGATCGCGTTGGCACTGCGCACATCTTTGTGGCTGACAAAGCGTTTTTGGTACAGCGTACCGATGGTAATGCCTAATAGTGCAAAGATAGCAACGCCTATATTTATACCTGTGACCTCACCTTGTCCTAACTTTGTCCCCACAACCAAAAGTAAACCAGTCAGTCCAAACCCCAAGCCTAGCCACTGACGAGCTTGTATGCTGCCCCCTGTGCCGGAGATCCACAGCGCTGTCAGAATGGGTTGCAAGCTGACTAACAGCGCTACCATGCCGGCTCCCATTCCAAGCTTGACGGCTGTCCACACGCCTCCTAAGTAAGCGGCTTGCAGCAAGATACCCGTCATTGCTAAGTGCAGCCATTGAGATTTCTGTTTGGGCCAGGATGCCGTGCTGAAATAAGCCCAGAGTAAAAAACAGAATACTGAAAGTGCATAGCGTAACGCTAAAAAACTCATGGGTGGGGCGTAGGGCATACCGTAGCGCGCCACAATGAATCCGGTGCTCCAGATCAACACAAAGATCAAGGGGGTGGCGCGTATCCAGAGCGTAGAGGTAGACATGGCAGAAACCAAGTAAGGTGTTAAAAGCTACAGCTAGGCTGTCAAGCTATCACAATAATGAATTCAACGGATTTCGGACACATCGACAGGATCAAAGTGCGTGGTGACATCTAAAACGGGTTCAGCCTGCATCACTCGTCGTTTCGCTTCGCTGGCAATAGCATGGCCTTCAGCGATGCTTAGGGTGGCATCCATTTCGATGTCCACCTCCACCCAAATCATGTCACCCAATTTTCGTGTGCGTAGATCATGTATGCCTTGCACTCCAGGGGTGTTGACCAACAAGGCATGGATACGAGCTTCAGTAGCAGTATCAATCGCCTTATCAGTGAGATCGTGAAATGCATTAATGGAAAACTTCCATCCCATGCGAGCCACCATTAGCCCGACTAAAGCAGCCGCCAAGGGATCAGCAAGGGGAAAACCGCATAAATTGGCCAGTACCCCTAGGCTCACAATCAGGGATGAGGCAGCATCGGAGCGCGCATGCCAGGCATTCGCCACTAGCATGGTTGACTGCACCCGTTTGGCTACCTTGAGCATGTAGCGAAATAGCAGCTCCTTGCTCAGCAAGGCAATACAAGCCACCACTAACGCCGCCGGATGTACTACAGCAATCTGATCGGGGTTCTGTAAGCTGCCTGCTGCATTCCACAGCATACCCAGCCCTACACCGATAAGAATGACGCCTATGGCTAAGGTTGCGGCCGTTTCGTAGCGTAAATGCCCATAGTGATGGTCATCATCTACCCCTTTGCTGCTGTGCTTATTCGCTACTAATACGATGAAATCAGAAATAAGGTCGGACAGCGAGTGGATAGCGTCCGCTACCAGCGCTTGAGACTTGGCTATAAAACCTACAGTCAATTGCAGGACAACCAGCAGTAAGTTGACGCCTACGCTGATCCATGTGGAGTGCTTGCCGGCTCGTGAGCGTTCTTGGTGATGAGTTTGATCTGCCTTCATGCGTTTTTGCCTATGCTTTCGAGGTGTAGCCCTATTGTAGGGACTAAAAAGCCAACAGCCCCATTCTTTACGATATGGGGCTGTTGTTTTAAGCGCAAGCAAAGTCGGACTTAGCGACGTGGATCAAAACCTATAGTTAGGTTAGCGTGACGATTTACATCTTTGTAGAGCAAGTAACGGAAGCGGCTTGGGCCGCCCGCGTAACAGGCCTGTGGGCAAAAAGCGCGTAACCACATGAAGTCTCCGGCCTCTACCTCTACCCAGTCTTGGTTTAGGCGGTATACCGCTTTACCTTCCAGCACGTATAAGCCGTGCTCCATGATATGCGTTTCCGCGAACGGAATGACGCCACCCGGTTCAAAATTGACAATGTTAACGTGCATGTCGTGGCGCATATCGGCCATATCAACAAAGCGCGTGGTGCTCCAACGGCCTTCGGTATCGGGCATTACTAAAGGTTTAACGTCTTTTTCATTAGTGACGAACGCCTCTGGGGCATCTAAACCTTCTACACGCTGATAGCGTTTGCGGATCCAGTGAAAGCTTGCTAGATCGTGGCTGCGGTTGTGTATAGACCACTTGGTGGAGGGAGGAATAAATGCGTAGCCTCCTTCTTGCAAGGTGTGCTGAGTACCGTTCAGGACCAGCTCTACTTCGCCTTTTACAACGAAGATAACTCCTTCGGCCTCGGGATCGTTTTCGGGATTGTCGCTGCCGCCATTCGCGCTGAGCTCCACAATGTACTGTGAGAAGGTTTCAGCAAAACCAGACAAAGGACGTGCCAATACCCACATGCGCATATTGGTCCAGCCCGGTAAATGGCTGGTCACGATATCCTGCAGTACGCCTTTAGGAAGGATAGCGTAGGCTTCCGTGAACATCGCACGGTCAGTCAATAGTTGTGTTTGTGGAGGATGGCCGCCAGGAGGGGCGTAATAGCTCACATTAGACATGCTTTTATCTCGATAAAATCACAGTACTCGGGTCGGCCGCAATCCTTATCTGTGTGCCAGCTTATGTAGACATGGCCTATGCCAAGGGGTAGCGGTTCTTGCCCACTACAATAACGATACTTTTATATATTTACAAATTAAATGTATTAATTTAAGGTATTTGTTTTATGAATAGATGCGGGAGTCTACACGATGCGCAAACTGTCGTTGGAGCTTGATCTGTTACAGGCGTTTCTGGCGGTTATCGATTGTGGTGGCTTTACCAGTGCAGCTCAGCGTTTACACTCCACTCAGTCTACCGTTAGTCAAAAAGTGCGACGTCTGGAGGATCGGGTAGGGCATAGGTTGATAGAACGTAATAGTCGTAGCGTGCTCTTAACGGAGGCAGGGCAAATAGTATTAGCGTATGCGCGTCAAATGATCAGTGTGCATGATCAGTTGCTTGAAGCTTTATCAGGCGCCTTGATAACAGTGATTGTTCGTCTCGGAGTGCCCGAGGATTTTGCAGGGGGGAAAACCACTCGTGCTTTGGCCACATTTGGCCACCGTTATCCCCAGGTAAAGCTAGAGGTCACCAGTGGTTTGAGTAGCGATTTGATTAGTGCCTACGACCAAGGCGATTTAGATTTAATCTTGATTAAGCAACGTCAATATAGTCGCGATGCGGTGGCTCGCTTACCCGAAAAGACGGCGTGGGTAGATAGTGCTAAACACCCTGCCTTTGATCAGGATCCTATCCCCTTAGTGACTTTTCCGCGGCGTGGCGTCTATCGTGAAGAAATTATTAGCGCGGTGGAATCGTTGGGGCGACGTTGGCGCATTAGTTTTACGAGTTCTAGTTTACGTGGCATACAAGGGGCGGTAGCGGATGGTATGGGAATCAGCTTGTTGCCTCGGCGAGCAGTCGGTGCGGAGCACATTGAATTAGGCGTAGAGCAGGGTTTGCCGGTGATCGATGCCTTTGAACTTGCGTTGTGTCATAGGCCTAACGCCGATCCTTTGGTGATTGCTTTATGCCAGATGCTAGTGCAAATGCTACGTTTGGAAACCGCTGAAGATAGTCTATAGCAACAGTGTTGCTCCACAGCCTATATAGGGTTTGAAGCGTTCTTTGTTTTTAATTGAAAATTGCCCACCTGTTAGGTGGGCAATGATAGGCGTTTGTTTAATTAATGCGCATACCTGGTTGCGCTCCTGGCCAAGGTTCCAAGATATATATACCGGAGTCTACCTTGTCATCAGCATGGCTAGCAGCCAATACCATGCCTTCGGAAACACCAAAGCGCATTTTTCGTGGTGCCAAATTAGCGACTAGTACCGTTAGTTTGCCCACTAACTCATCGGCTTGGTAAGCAGATTTAATACCAGAGAAAACCTGACGTAAGCGACCTTCGCCGACATCAAGGCTAAGACGTAAAAGTTTATCTGAGCCGTCTACCGCCTCGCATGCAACGATTTTGGCAATGCGTAAATCCACTTTTGCAAAGTCTTTAATATCAATAGTTTCTGCAATCGCTTCGCCGCCCGGCTGCACCACTGGGGCAGCAGGTGCCTCAAGCAAACTGTCCATCAGCTTGGGGTCTACCCGCTGTAGCAAGTGTTTGAAGGGCGCAATATGAGTCGGCAGTTCATGGATATCAGACCATATAAAGTCGCGTTCCATACCAAATAATTCTCGCGCTACCTTATTACCTAAGACAGGTAGTATGGGGTTAAGCATGACTGAAAGCGCTTTAAAGCCCGCTAACGTGCGCGAGCAAATGTCTTGTAAAGCAGCCTGTTGTTCGGGGCTTGCAGTACTAAAACCTTTTGCCATTACCCACGGCTGGGCCGAGTCAAAAGCTTGGTTGATGTGGTCGGCGTGCGCCATGATGGTGCGCACGGCGCGGCTATACTCACGATCTTCAAGGTCTTGACGCACTTTCGCGGCGGTCGTGGTAGCGAGCGACAATAGTTCATTGGTGTCGCTATGATAAGCCAGCGCTCCATCAAAATAACGGCTAATAAAGTTGGCTGCTCGGCTGGCGATATTGACGTACTTACCGATTAAGTCGCTATTAACGCGGGCGATGAAGTCATCGGGGTTGAAGTCCATGTCTTCGACATGGGAGTTCAGCTTAGCGGCGATATAGTAGCGCATCCATTCAGCGTCCATGCCAAGCTCTAGGTATTTCAAGGGAGAAATACCGGTGCCGCGGCTTTTGGACATTTTTTCGCCACTGACAGTAATAAATCCATGCACATTCAAGGCATCAGGCGTTTTACGGCCTGAGAATTTCAGCATGGCTGGCCAGAACAGTGCGTGGAAATACACAATGTCTTTACCGATAAAGTGCACTTGTTCGGTATCGCCAGCGGGGTCTAGCAAGGCATCAAAGTCTATTCCTTGTAGAGCACAGTATGACTTCAGAGAAGCTAAGTAGCCCACGGGCGCATCTAGCCAGACGTAAAAATATTTACCGGGTGCGTCGGGAATGGGAATGCCGAAGTAGGGCTCGTCACGCGAGATATCCCAATCATTCAGCGAAGCCTCAGCATCTTGGCCAGTACCTAGCCATTCGCGCGTCTTACTCAGTACCTCAGATTGTAAGCGCGGCTTGCCTTGGGCATTTTTACCGTTGGTCCACTCTTGTAGGAAGGCGACACAGCGCGGATCAGAGAGACGGAAGAAAAAGTGCTCGGAGCTTTTCAGAACCGGGGTGGCCTTGGTGAGCGTAGAGTACGGCGCGATCAGTTCAGTGGGAGCATACACGGCGCTACATACTTCGCAGGAGTCGCCATACTGATCAATAGCATGGCATTTGGGGCACTCGCCTTTAATGTAGCGGTCCGGCAAGAACATTTTCTTGACGGGATCGTAAAACTGCTCGATAGTGCGTGACTCAATAAAGCCAGCATCTTTAAGTTGCAGGTAGATTTCTTGCGCTAAGGCAATATTTTCGGGCGAATTGGTCCGGTGCCAGTGGTCAAACTTAATGTGAAAGCCCTGTAAGTACTTAGGGCGTTCGGCCGCAATGCGTGCCACCAGTTCCGAGGGGCTGATTTTCTCGCTTTCGGCCTTGAGCATGATGGGCGCACCATGAGCGTCATCGGCTCCCACAAAATGTACTGTGTGGCCCGACATTCGCATAGAGCGTACCCAGATATCGGCCTGGATGTATTCCATGATGTGACCGATGTGGAAGGAGCCATTGGCGTAAGGTAGCGCTGTCGTAACAAATATCGTGCGTGACATGAATATGGTAGGTAAGGGTTAAACAACTAAAAGAAAGATTTTAAGCGGTATTGGCAGTTTTTGCTGCGTTTCAGTGCATGGCGTAGCGTGAGGTACTAAAATTAAGTGCCCTCACCTAACCAAGGTGAAGTTCGTATCAATAGGAAACAGAGCGTAAAAATGCATTTTCATTCGCGCATAGGCAAACTGGTGAGCGTTAAGCTGGCTTAACGAATCTCCCGCATTTCTATGTCGGTGACATCATTTTTGCTGTAGCTAGGCCCTTTGGTCATGGGGGATACAGTAGGGCGACGACGTTGTTGCCAGTAGTTCTTCACTCCAAATGGACGCCCGCTAATACGGGCTACGATGTATAAAATTCCGATTGCGATAGCTGTGGAGACCATGAAAACAACGGCCATCAACATGCCAAAAATGGTCAGTAAAGCAAACAGGGCTGTGCGGATAATCTGGTTAAATGTATTCATAGGGTTAGTATGACACTATCAGTTGAAAAAAAATCCCTTTGTTCCGCATTTCTTGTGCATACAGGGTATTGTTTTATCTATTTATAACAAGGTTTCGGCCAGATGAATGTAAATATCGATCGAGTGCTGGCGTTGCTGTCTACAGTAACCGACCCACATACTTTTAAAAAACTGAGCCTTAGCGCGACGAGCTGTGAAGTTATAGAGCGCGATGGTCAGTTGGAAATTAGCCTAAAATTACCATATACCGCGTACGACATTAAAGGCGAGTTGCGCCAACGTATTGCCCAAGCGTTGCAGAGCGATGGCTTGACCTTAGGTCGTTTGCATTTGCAGCCGCATATCACCAGCCATGCTGTGCAAGAAGGGCAACGGCCTTTACCCAACGTGCGTAATATTATTGCCGTGGCGTCGGGTAAAGGGGGCGTAGGAAAAAGTACGACCTCGGTTAACCTAGCCCTAGCCTTACACATGCAAGGAGCGCGTGTCGGGCTGTTAGATGCAGATATTTATGGGCCTAGTGTGCCCATCATGCTGGGTTTAAGTGGCAAGCCAAAAGCGCTTGAAGGCAACATGATGGAGCCCTTAGTAGGGCACGGCTTACAGGCAAACTCAATCGGGTTCATCATCGAGGAAAATGCGCCTGCTATTTGGCGTGGCCCTATGGTGACGCAAGCGTTGACTCAACTGCTTACCCAGACGCTCTGGAACAATCTTGACTATTTGATTATTGACATGCCTCCCGGGACAGGTGATATTGCATTGACACTAGCACAAAAAGTGCCTGTGACTGCTGCCGTCATTGTCACGACCCCGCAGGACTTAGCGTTGGCAGATGCAAAGCGTGGCTTGGCCATGTTCCAGAAAGTGAATATTCCTGTGTTGGGGATTGTAGAGAATATGTCTGTGCATATTTGTAGTCAGTGTGGCCACGAAGAAGCTATCTTTGGACAGCACGGTGGTCGCGATATGGCTGCAGAATATAATGTGCCATGGTTAGGAGCGTTGCCCTTAGCAATGAGCATACGGAGTCAGACAGATTCTGGGAATCCTACTGTTATTGCTGCGCCTGATAGCGCAGAGGCTCGCCTGTATCAAGAAATTGCTACGCGAGTATCGGCCAATATATCCGTGCTGCCGCCAGATACTTCGGGGCAGCGTCCTAAAGTTGTACCACGTCCTTTATAAGCATCTATGTTGAAACGGGGTGTTTACCTGATCGTCAGCCTTAGCGCGGCAAGCATAGTGCATGCCGCGGGCCCTGAAGTGGTGATTGATCCTGGCGGTGTCTCGCCAGAAGCCTTGAAACAGATTCGCCAAGCTGTGCAAGCCATTACGCGCTTGGCAGACGATCAAGACTTAAGCGAGGTGACGCGATTGCGTCGACGTGCTTATGATGCAACCGTTTCAACTCTAGAAACTCAAGGGTATTTTGATGCCGTCGTCACGTTAGAAGTTGGCGAAGATATCGGGGGAGAAACCTGGGATATTATTATTGAGCCAGGCAAAGTCACTACGGTAAATAAGGTCGATATTGGCTTTGAAGGCCAAATTGCCAAACCCGAGTTCCAGGTGCGTGTAGAAGGCTTGAAGGCTGATTTCCCCTTGCGCTTGGGTGAACCTTTTCTGAATAAAGAATGGTCGGCCGCAAAAACGGACTTATTAGATAAGGTGCGGCGTAAGGATTTTTATTATGCCCGTTACTTAAGTACGCGTGCGGTAGTGCATGCTGATGAGTCCAAGGCGGATTTGTCTTTGCAGGTACGCAGTGGGCCGCGGGTTCGTATGGGCAGCCTCTATACCTCTGGCTTGAAGCGGGTCCCGCGTTCTCTGGTCGAGCGTTATGTCAGGTATCAGCCCGGCGAATCTTATGATCAGGACAAACTGGATGAATGGCAGCAGGCATTAGCGGCGACCACTTTTTTTCGTGGTGCTTTTGTCACGCTGGATGATAGCTCCAGCGATCAGCGGGTACGCAGTGACGGAGAAGTAGAGGTTCCTGTGTTGGTGCGTGTAACTGAAGCTCCTGCTCGACAGTTTACAGGCTCGTTGGGGGTGGACAGCGATCACGGGCCTCGTGTCGAGGCTTTGTTTCGTCAAAATATTGTATTTGGTCTTCCTGTCTGGACAGAAACCGGTATAGGCGTAGACCCTAAACGCCAGAAAGCTTTTTACGATGTGCACTTAGCGCCTACGCTGCAAAACTATCGTCATAGTTTTGGTGTGCTCTATGATCATGCCGATATCGAGGGACAAGACAACACGCGCGCTGCCTTAGGCTGGAAACTGCGTCATCATCGTTTTTCAGCAGATAATCCGCGGGTGGATTATGAGAACGAGTGGGGCGTGTTGGCGGCTTGGGATAAAACCAAGATTGAAGGGGCCGAGACCTATGAGATTCCCTCAGCAATTGTGAATTGGGGCTGGTTGCGGCGGGATGTGAACGATAAGTACGATCCGCGCGATGGTAACTTGGTTAATCTAGATCTGGCCGCGGGCTTTCCGTTAAACAAGGAAAAGCCCTTTTATCGTGCCAGCCTGCGCGCTCAGCAATGGTGGCCCATGGGTAAGTGGGATGTGCTTTCTTTACGAGGGGAGGTAGGACGTGTGTGGTCTAAGTCTACGTTAATACCTCCCGATTTTGGTTTTCGTACTGGGGGGGCACGCAGTATTCGCGGGTATAAATATCAAAGCATAGGTCTTGCACGTGGTCAGGCGACCATCGGTGCCCCTTATCTGGCGGTGGCAAGCATGGAGTACACCCATTATTTTACTGAAATGTTTGGTATGACGAGCTTTGTCGATGTGGGGGATGCTGCCGAAAGTTTTAGTGGAATGAAATTGGCGTGGGGATATGGCGTAGGCGCGGCGATACGTACCCCAGCGGGGCCTTTTAATATTGATCTGGCTTGGGCGCAGCGCGATAAAAAATTGCGTTTAAGCTTCTCCATGGGTATAGCGTTCTGATGCGTTTTTTCAAGGCTTGGCTGCGCCGTTTCCTCCTTTGGGGGATTCCGTTCATCGTTTTGCTGCTGCTCTTGATAGCGGGTTTTGTCTACTGGGTGGTAGCCAGTCAGCCCGGAACACGGTGGGCGTTGCAAACGGCGCTGCCTTATGCACAAGGCAGCGTACAAGGCGTACAAGGAACGATTTTGAAGGGGCTACAGCTAGAGCGATTGAGCTTGAGCCTTCCTGATACCCAGATCAATCTTGAAGGGGTGCGGCTACAGGTCGCTTGGCGTGAGCTGTTAGAGCGACGCCTCCACGTGCGAGAGTTATCGGCGCAACGCTTGGACGTGGCGCTGACCACGCCTGCCGAGCCCACAGTTGTCAGTGAAGAACCTTTTTCACTGCCTGAGCTGCCCGTTAGTATTGCTGTAGATAAAGTGGCCTTAGGGCAGTTTTCATTGCAGCAGGATGGGCAACGGCTACCGGTGCAGGTGGGTGATTTGTCGGCAGCGGTTTCTTTAGGCACTGCAGGTGGACAGTTGCGTTTGTATTCACTTGCAGCCGGCTACGAAAATATACGCGCAAGCCTTGAAGGTGATTTGGATTTGGCCAGCCTACAAGCGCCGTTCCCTGTCCAGACTCAGTTACGCTTGCAGGCGCATGCCACCGACGCTTCAGCCCCATTATGCGCCGACCATTATTTGCCTACTTTGCGTGCGCCCACTAAGCAAGCTGTTGTGGCCGCTGATTCGGCTCCGGCTAGTGCTGCCCTGACTGATGATGCCCAAGCGTTACAGTGCGCCTTACAGGCTACGTTGGATCTTACAGGCTCCCTAGAGGCAGCGAAGGTTAATCTTGACGCTCAGGGGCAAGGGATAACTCTGCATGCTAACGCCCAGCTAACTCCCCAAGCCTTGGCACCACTTCAAGAAGCAATGGTCAGTATCACGTTGCCCGACGAATCAGGCTTGGATGCTCAACTGCACTGGGACGTTGAGCAGCAAGAAGGCATGACGCATGACCATGTGCGCGCTCAGTTTGAAAGCCGTCATTTAAACATCGGTAAATTAGCAGGTAACTATATTGAGTTGCCTGAAGCCTTGCTTTTGGGGTCGGGGGAGTTGGACGCGCAGCTTATCAATCGAGAGCAGGTGCAGCAGTTCAGTGTCAACCTAGCGATACAAAAAGGTAGCCGTTGGAATCAGCAAGATTTACAAGGGCAAGTACAGCTACAGGCAAGCAGTCAAGCCGAGCCAGGGCAAGCTGATTGGTGGCAAAGTTTCCAGTTGGCTGATAGTGTCATTGATCTACGCTTAGGTAAAAACCAACTTAAGTTGGATGGTGGTTTTGGGCAGGTGGACAGCCGTTTGTCCGTGTTGGCACAGGTGCCCGAAGCCAGTGCTTTTTGGCCCGGCTTAGAGCTTGGTAAGCTATCTGCTCAGGCGACAGTGCAGGGCAATATTGCACAGCATACTCTTAAACTGCTTGCTGACTATGACCTAGGCGGTGCAGCCGGAGAGCAAGTGGGGCAAGGTCCTGTGCACGCCCAATTGCAGACGCAGGGACGGTGGTCCTTTGCGCAGCATGATAAAGCGGCTTCCTGGCAAGGCAGCGTGACAGTATTGGACATTAAACATGCCGGTTTCGGTGCTCGTTTGGAGTCTGCCTTACCTATTGTTTTTAAAGACGATTCGCCTGCTCCGTTAAGATCAGCGCCAGATCAGTCAGTGGCCCAACCTCAAACAAGCCCTGCCGTGGAGCCATGGTCGGTACAGGTAGGGGCGGCTAAAGTTGTTACGTTTATGGCCGATAAGCCTTGGGTGACGGTGCAGCACGAGCGTAGCCGTTACCAAAATGGTCAGTGGCAGACGCGTGGGGGCATCAACGAAATGGTGCTTTCTGAAGCTAGGTTGACTGCACTAGAAAAGCGTTTAGGCTTGCAGCAGGAGACTGAAGAAAAAAAGGGAGGCATTAAAGTGCGCTCCGCCGAGCAAAGCAAACCCGTGGAAATTGATTTGCAGGCAAACTGGGATTTGGCTTTTGCTGGTGCGTTAAAAGGTAGCGTTGATATTGCCCGTGTTAGCGGCGATATCATGATTCCTGCAGATCCTCCGTTCCCGCTGGGCTTAGACCAGTTAGGTGTGCGTTTACTCGCTATTCCTACCCAAGGTGGGCGTAGTCGCCTAGAGGCGCAAGTCAATGTCAGTACGAAAGAAATGGGCTACATCGCCGCCAAGGCTGAGACGTTGATCCATGCAACGCCCACAGGCGGCTTAGCATTGCGTGATCAAGATCCCAAGCTTATCGAGATCAATGCGCACATTGATGACTTAGGATGGACGAGCTTGTTTTTGGGCGATGCGATGGAGTTGGGTGGGCAGCTGGACGCCAACTTACGTATCGATGTTGGGGCTGACTGGAAGTGGACCAGTACGGGCAGCATGAATGGGCAGAATCTGCGCTTTACCATGCTGGACGAAGGCGTGCGTCTTTTAAATGGCACGCTGCAGGCCAGTTTTGACAACGACATCTTCAAACTCGACCGTTTGTACTTCCCTGCAGTACTTCGTGTTGAGCCCCAGGAGTGGCGTACAGCGACTTGGGTTAACGAAAACCCCGATGCTAAAGACGGTGGACTGACGGTTACCGGACAATGGGATTTAAGTAATCAGCGCGGTCAGTTCGAAACCGACATTTATCGATTTCCTATTTTGCAACGGGCCGATCGTTACGCCATGATCTCTGGCAAATTGACGATGAATCTGAATTTGCCCGAGGTGATGATACGCGGCAAAATTACGGCGGATGCGGGTTGGTTTAATCTAGACATGCTAGGCGGTATTCCCACTTTAGACAGCGATGTTATTGTAGTACGAGGCGATTACAAAGAGCCCGACCAGCAGCCCCCCAGCGTCGTTGACTTAGGTATGGAAATTGAAGTGGATTTAGGGCCACGCTTTTACTTGACCGGTTATGGGGTGAACTCTGGTTTGGTGGGTAGTTTAAAAATCTCCATGATAGGTGGCCAATTAACGGCGATCGGGGTATTACGCACCCGCGGTGGCCGTATCGAGCTTTACGGGCAGAAGTTGCTGCTGAGACGCGGGATGATCACTTTCCAAGGGGATATCACCTCGCCTATTTTGGACATCGAGGCATTACGTACGGGCTTGCCTGTACAGGCCGGAGTCAAGGTGGCCGGCACAGCCAGGCGTCCTCGTATTGACTTGGTTTCTTACCCCGAGGTGGATGAGTCAGAAAAGTTAAGCTGGCTTATTTTAGGACATGGCTCAGATAGCGGAGGGGGCGATATTGGCCTACTCTTTAGTGTGGGTACCTCTTTCTTGGGCGATGCAGGCAGCGAGCCCTTCTACCGTCGATTTGGTATCGATGAGATGACGATGAGTTCAGGCGACTTAGGCAGTGTGGGTAGTATTTTGCCAGTTGAAACTGTAGCGCCTAGCTTAGAGGAAAGCACCAGTGACGTAGAACGGCGATTTGTGACTATTTCCAAGGCGTTGTCCAGCAATATCACCTTGAGCCTGCAGCAGGCCCTGTCGGATACGGGTACGGTAGGTCGGGTCAGCTATCGTTTGGCTCGGGGCCTGACGGCCGACCTAAGTGTGGGTACAGTAAATGGACTAGCCTTGATTTATCGGTGGTTCTCTGCTGATTAATATGAGGACACTGTCGTATTTGTGCCCTGTTAATAACTTTTTATTGTGTAAACGATAAAATACGCGCTTATCGAATAAAGGCGACTGCTATGAGTATCAAAAGTGACCTGTGGATTAGGCGGGCTTCCGCTGCGGGCATGATAGAACCGTTTGAACCGGGTCAAGTACGTACGGTTAATGGCGAGCGTATAGTGAGCTACGGCACCAGTAGCTACGGCTATGATGTGCGTTGTGCCAATGAGTTTAAAATTTTCACCAATATTAATTCCACCATTGTCGATCCGAAAAATTTTGACGAAAAATCATTTGTTGATTTTGTCGGCGATGTCTGCATCATTCCGCCTAACTCGTTTGCGTTAGCTCGCACGGTGGAGTATTTCCGTATCCCCCGTAATGTATTGACGATGTGCGTAGGGAAAAGTACTTATGCGCGTTGCGGCATTATCGTCAACGTCACACCACTAGAGCCTGAATGGGAAGGGCATGTCACGTTAGAGTTTTCTAACACGACTCCTTTGCCAGCCAAAATTTATGCAGGTGAAGGTTGCGCACAAATGTTGTTTTTTGAAAGCGACGAAGTGTGCGAAGTGTCTTACCGTGATCGCGGCGGTAAGTATCAGGGACAGCAAGGTGTAACGCTACCTCGTACTTAGGAGTACAGGAATGAAATTTCGATTTCCTATCGTCATTATCGACGAGGACTACCGGTCTGAGAATGCTTCAGGTCTAGGTATCAGGGCTTTAGCAGCGGCTATCGAGGCCGAGGGTGTAGAAGTACTCGGGGTCACCAGTTATGGTGACCTTAGTTCTTTTGCTCAACAGCAAAGCCGAGCCAGTGCGTTTATTTTGTCGATAGATGATGAGGAGTTTGACGTGGGCTCACCCGAGGGGACGGCCCACGCCATCGAAAACTTGCGTGCCTTCATTGGTGAGTTGCGTTTTCGTAACGATGAAATCCCCATCTATTTGTATGGCGAAACACGCACCTCGCAGCATATTCCCAACGATATTTTGCGTGAACTGCATGGCTTTATTCATATGTTTGAAGATACGCCTGAGTTCGTGGCGCGTCATATCATCCGGGAAGCTAAGTCTTATTTGAATAGTTTGGCACCACCTTTTTTCCGGGCCTTAGTGAACTATGCTGTCGATGGTTCTTATTCTTGGCATTGTCCGGGGCATTCAGGTGGGGTGGCTTTTTTGAAAAGCCCGGTAGGGCAAATGTTTCACCAGTTTTTTGGTGAGAACATGCTGCGCGCCGATGTGTGTAACGCGGTTGATGAGCTAGGGCAGCTATTGGACCATACTGGGCCTGTCGCTGAGTCTGAGCTAAACGCCGCACGCATCTTTCACGCCGATCACTGCTTCTTTGTCACTAACGGCACCTCTACATCGAATAAAATTGTTTGGCATGCCAACGTAGGTAACAACGACATCGTGGTGGTGGATCGAAACTGCCATAAGTCTATTTTGCATGCCATTACCATGACAGGTGCTATCCCTGTCTTTTTACGGCCTACGCGTAATCACTTGGGGATTATCGGCCCGATTCCGCGCAGTGAGTTTGACCCAGAGAATATTCGCCAAAAAATTGAGGCCAACCCCTTTGCCCGTAAAGTCAAAAATAAGCGTCCACGTATTTTGACGTTGACCCAAAGTACCTACGATGGGGTGATTTACAACGTAGAAATGATTAAAGAGTCGCTAGACTCTGAAATAGATACCTTGCACTTTGATGAAGCCTGGTTGCCGCATGCTGCTTTCCATGACTTTTATCATGATATGCATGCCATTGGCGCTGATCGTCCGCGCAGCAAAAACACCATGGTGTTTGCCACCCATTCCACTCACAAAATGCTGGCCGGCTTATCTCAAGCTTCGCAGATTACGGTACAAGATGCAGAAAGTCGTCAGTTAGATCGTAATGTATTTAACGAAGCCTATCTGATGCATACGTCCACCTCACCGCAATATGCGATTATTGCGTCGTGTGATGTGGCTGCTGCGATGATGGAGCCGCCAGGGGGGACTGCCTTAGTCGAGGAAAGCATCAGTGAGGCGATGGATTTCCGTCGTGCTATGCGTAAGGTGGCCACTGAGTACGGTGAAGACGACTGGTGGTTCCGTGTCTGGGGGCCAGACAAATTACCCGAAGAGGGCATAGGCAGTCGGGAAAGTTGGATACTCGAGTCGGGAGCAGAGTGGCATGGGTTTGGTAAGTTGCCCACTGGCTTCAATATGCTCGACCCTGTTAAGGCCACGGTGATTACTCCAGGACTAGATATCTCCGGGACATTTGCCGAACAAGGCATCCCTGCCGCGTTGGTGTCTAAGTTCCTGGCAGAGCATGGGGTAGTGGTAGAAAAAACCGGTCTTTATTCCTTTTTTATTTTGTTTACCATCGGCATTACCAAAGGTCGTTGGAATACCTTGCTGACCGCGCTACAGCAGTTTAAAGATGACTACGATCGTAATCAGCCAATGTGGCGTATATTGCCGGACTTTTGCAAAAAACATCCTACTTACGATAAGTTGGGGCTACGCGACCTTTGTCAGCAAATCCACCAAGCGTACAGAAAATATGATTTGGCGCGTTTGACGACCGAAGTTTATCTCAGCGACATGGTGCCGGCGATGAAGCCTGCGGATGCGTATGCCAAGATGGCTCATCGTGAAATTGAGCGGGTGGGCATCGATGACTTAGAAGGGCGCGTGACAGGGGTCTTGCTGACTCCTTATCCTCCTGGAATTCCTTTGCTGATTCCTGGTGAGCGGTTTAATTCTCGAATCGTCGAGTATTTGCAGTTTGCACGCGAGTTCAATGCGCGCTTTCCTGGGTTTGAGACGTATGTACATGGTTTGGCGCAGGACATTGGCCCAGACGGTCTCTCACGCTATTACGTGGATTGCATACGTGAAGAGCAGGTTCAGCAGGATCAATCAGAGTGAATCCAGTGTTTGATGTCGCCATTTTAGGCGCGGGGGCAGCCGGCATGCTGGCTGCTAGTATTGCAGGGCAGCGGGGCCTGCGAGTGGTGTTGATAGACCATGCGGAAAAGCTGGGCGAAAAGATACGTATCTCCGGGGGCGGGCGTTGTAATTTCACTAACATTCATACCTCTCCGGCTAACTTTGTGTCGGAAAACCCGCATTTTTGTCGCTCTGCTTTAACCGCTTATACACCTAACGACTTCTTAGAACTGGTGCGCTCCTACCGCATTGGGTACCACGAGAAGCATAAAGGGCAATTGTTTTGCGATGACTCAAGCGAGTCTATTATTCAGTTGCTGCGGCAAGAGTGTGTGAAAGGTCAGGTCTCTTGGCGTATGCCTTGTCGTGTAGAAACGATAGAGCATATAGATAACGGCTTTTTGTTGCATACGTCTCAGGGCACACTATCCGCTATGCAACTTGTGATGGCAACCGGCGGTATGGCGATACCGCAACTCGGATCTACCGATTTCTCGCTACGCATTGCGCGTCAATTTGGGTTGAAAGTTATCGAGCCTAGGCCGGCTTTGGTGCCACTTACTTTTGATGCCCAGCAATGGCGACCTTTCTCAGCGTTAAGCGGCCTTGCTTTAGAAGTTGAAGTGAGTACGGGTGAGAATAAAAAAAATCATCAGGCGTTCCTTGAAGATTTGCTTTTTACCCATAGAGGGTTATCTGGACCGGGGATTTTGCAAATCTCTAGCTATTGGACACCGGGTACTCCCATCCGGCTTAACCTAGCACCAGGCCAAGACATCGCAGAACAACTGTTGACTCTGAAGCCGGGCAATAAACAGTTGTTAGTAAACGTTTTAGCCACCTTATGGCCCAGACGGTTGGTGGAGCAGTGGTTGCATGAGGCACAGGTCTTACCCCCTGAGATAGGGCAACAGCGTTTAGCTGACATGCCTGATAAGCTGATACGGCAGGTAGGGCAGGTGATTCATGCTTGGGAACTTTCCCCCAGCGGCACAGCAGGCTATAAAAAGGCAGAGGTGATGCGGGGAGGAGTCGATACCCGTGAGTTAAATCAAAAAAGCATGGAAACCAAAAAGGTGCCTGGTTTGTACTTTATTGGCGAAGCTGTGGATATCACAGGTTGGCTGGGAGGGTATAACTTTCAGTGGGCCTGGGCCTCAGCGGCTGCTTGTGCTCGCGCGCTACGCACAGCCTAGTTTTATTGTTATTTTTTGGGGGGCTTATGCAATTACCAGACGATAGAAAGTATCTCGCTACTCATGAGTGGGTGAAGAAAGAGGGTGACTTACTAGTGGTGGGAATTACGGATTTTGCTCAGGATCAACTGGGTGATCTCGTGTTTGTAGGCGAGTTTACAGTGGGTAGCCAGCTCGCCGCAGGCGATACGGCAGGTGTGGTTGAGTCGGTGAAGGCCGCCTCAGATATTTATGCGCCCGTTGCGGGACAATTGGTCGAGTTCAACACCAAGTTAGAAGACGGACCAGACATGCTCAATGAGGTACCGTATGAAACATGGATTTTCAAACTCAAACCGGATAATGCCGCTGACTTTGAGCACCTACTGAGCGGTCAGGATTACGCCGCACAGCTAGACTAGATCTCAACCATCAAGCCCCTAAACCAAGGGGCTTGTGGCGGTAAGGCTGCTTATACTGCCTAGAGGCGTTGATACAGCACGAAGTCGTAGGTAAGCCCATTTTCTTCCGCCTGCGCTTCACGCCTGATCTCTTGCCACTCGCTGGCATTTAACTCGGGGAAAAAAGTATCACCCTCGATATGCGCATGGATTTCTGTCGCATACAGATCCTTTGCCAAGGGTAGGGCAAGTCGGAAGAGTTGTTCGCCGCCAATAACGCAGATGTCTACCTCGTCCTGGCAGGCCGCGATAGCTTCTTCTAGGCTAGCGTAAACGTGAGCGCCTGGAGCGTTATAGCTAGTTTGACGACTAACCACCAAATTAGGCCGCCCCGGTAAGGGTCGTCCTAGAGTTTCCCATGTTTTACGGCCCATAATAATAGGCAAACCCATCGTGACCTGCTTAAAGTGCTGCAGATCGTTAGGAAGATGCCATGGCATGTCTTGGTCTTTTCCTATGCAACGATTTTTGGTATAGGCGACAACAAGACGAATACGAGGAGTGGTCATACGGCGACAGGAGCTTTAATGTGAGGGTGTGGGTCGTAATTGATGATTTCAAAATCCTCGAGCTCATACTCGAACACGGAGGCAGGCTTGCGTTTGATGAGTAGCTTCGGATAGGGACGCGGCTCGCGGGCTAACTGGGTTTGCACTTGTTCGAAGTGGTTACTGTAGAGATGACAGTCACCGCCTGTCCAGATAAAGTCGCCGACTTCTAGGTCGCATTGTTGTGCCACCATATGGGTTAACAATGCGTAACTGGCAATATTAAACGGCACGCCTAAAAAAATATCGGCGCTACGTTGATACAACTGGCAAGATAGCTTTCCTTGGGCCACATAAAATTGAAATAAGGCATGACAAGGGGGTAAAGCCATACTCTTGACCTCAGCGACGTTCCACGCAGATACCAACAAACGCCGTGAGTCAGGCTGCTGACGAATTTGCTCCATCAGTTGAGAGATTTGGTCTATGTGCTGACCGTCTGGAGTCGGCCAAGAGCGCCATTGTACGCCGTATACGGGGCCTAGTTCACCGTTGTCGTCGGCCCATTCATCCCAAATGCTCACACCGCGCTCTTGCAGCCAACGTACATTCGACTCGCCTCGTAGGAACCAGAGCAGTTCAATAAAAATGCTGCGAGTATGTAGTTTTTTGGTGGTGATTAAGGGGAAGCCCTGGCTAAGGTCAAAGCGCATTTGATGTCCGAAAATCGAGCGCGTACCCGTGCCTGTGCGGTCAGTTTTGTTGACCCCGTGGGTGTAGACTTCGCGCATCAAAGCTTCGTAGGGGAAAGAACTCATTAGGCTTCCTGTACTTCAAATGAATGCGTGATGGTGGCAGTGTGGGCCAGCATAGCACTGGCTGAACAGTATTTTTCGTGTGAAAGTTTGATCGCGCGTTCAACGGCAGCTTTAGGCAGGTTTTTGCCTGTTACCACAAAGTGAAAGTGAAGCTGGGTAAATACTTTCGGGTCTGTGGCGGCACGCTCTGCTTTCATTTGTATTTGGCAGTCCTGAACATCGTGTCGTCCACGTTTCAGTATCAAGACGACATCGTAGGCAGCGCAGCCTCCCGTGCCAAGCAGCAACATTTCCATTGGGCGAGGCGCAAGATTATGGCCGCCGCCCTCGGGAGCGCCGTCCATGGCCACGACATGACCGCTGCCAGTACGCGCTACAAATAGCATGCCTTCGGGGCCGCCCCAGTCGATTGTGCATTCCATTTGAATGTCCTTGTCTTTACTATGGCGCCACCTACGAAGGTGGCTCATTATCTTTGTAGGGAGGGTAAATTGTACGGCAGCCGGCGGCTAATGGCGCATATTTCCCTATTCGAGCTTAGGCATGCTGAACCGGCTTGGCTTACATCAAGAGTAATGTCGGTTTCTGAATACATTCCCACGGCGGCTTGTTTGCATAGATTGAGCAAATCGTAACAAACCCTATATCTAGGGCAATCTGGGGTCTATAATTACTCAAGCTGCTATAGCAGATAATTTTATATTTGTATTTGTTCTTGCTCAATAAACCATGTTGTTAGTGTGGGCTTTGTCGGGCAAGGCATTGTGGATGTTTTAAGATGGCGGCTCTCACGATCACATCGGATCGTGATTTTTTTGTGTCCGCTCTTTTTCGATCTGCAAAGCGTCGTGAGCTGTTCGCAGCCTACTCTTAACCAGGCCTGGATCATTGTGAATACCGTTTCAATACTGCTTCTCGCTTTTGTTTTGTCCGTTACCGGACTATTTGTCTTCATCTGGTCATTGCGTCGAAATTTTTTCGACCCTAACCCAGCCGCAGCACGTGAAATATTCTCCACTGGCGAGGTGGGGCGTGTTGACGACCCCTCTGCAACTCCTGAACAACATCAGGCTTTGCAGCAGGAAATGGGAGAACCCGCTCAACGCTCTGCATCAGTGCAGCAAGCACTCGACTCCGAGTTGGTGGAACGCATTGAGGCGGACAGATCGTCTGCTTATGTCGCGTTCATGTTCTTGGCCTGTTCGGTGATATGGTTGATCGTGGCTTCTACAGCCGGTTTGATCAGCTCTATTAAACTGCACGAACCCGACTTCCTGGCACAGCATGCATGGATGACCTTTGGACGTATGCGAACTCTGCATTTGAACGGGGTCGCATACGGTTGGGCTCCTATGGCTGCGTTCGGCGTCGCCATGTGGATGCTGCCTCGTCTGCTAAAAACTCCGCTTATGGGCGCTCGATATGCGATTGCAGGGGGCGTGCTCTGGAATATCGGTCTTGTGGCTGGTTTGACCAGTATCGCTGTAGGCGTTAACGATGGTATGGAGTGGCTGGAGATACCCTGGCAGATTGATATTTTGCTCGTTATCGGCGGAGCCTTGTTGGCATTTCCTTTAGTGTTCACGCTGCAAAACCGTAAGGCACACCATCTATATGTGTCTGTTTGGTACATGGGCGCTGCCTTATTCTGGTTCCCGATTTTATTCTTGGTTGGGAATTTGCCTTCGGTGCACATTGGTGTTGAGCAAGCAACCATGAACTGGTGGTTTGGACACAACGTATTAGGCTTGTTCTATACCCCTATGGCTTTGGCCTCGGTGTATTACTTCATGCCCAAAATTATTGGTCGTCCAATTAGCTCTTATAACCTGTCTTTGATTGGTTTTTGGGGGCTGGCGTTCTTTTATGGGCAGGTAGGGGGTCACCACTTGATTGGTGGGCCGGTGCCAGGCTGGATGGTGACCTTGTCCATCGTTCAGAGCATGATGATGATCATTCCTGTGTTGGCCTTTACGATCAACCTGCAGTTCACCATGAAGGGCCATTTCCGTACATTGGTTTACTCCCCAACCTTGCGTTTCATCGTACTGGGTGGCTTCATGTATACCATCAGTTCCATTCAAGGCTCCTTTGAAGCATTGCGTTCTATCAATACTATTACGCACTTCACACACTTTACGGTGGCACACGCCCACATTGGTTTGTACGGCTTCTTTACCATTGTTATGTTTGGCGCTATCTACTACATCATGCCGCGCGTGATGTCGTGGGAGTGGCCTTTCCCCAAACTGATCTCCTTGCATTTCTGGCTAGTGGCAATCGGATTTACCATTTATGCGGTGGGTTTGAGCATAGGCGGTTGGTTGCAAGGTATGTACATGTTGGATGCAGCTAAAAGCTTTATGGATTCGGTGACCGTGACGATGCCTTACTTGCAGTCGCGTTCTATCGGTGGTGGTTTAATGACCTTAGGCCACTTGGTTTTTGCTTTCCACTTCGTCGCTATGGCTTTACGTTATGGTAGCCGTCGCGTGGGTCCTGCGCTGTTTCATCAGCCTGCAGTAGCAAGCAAATAGTGGAGATCTGATACAGTTATGGAAAACGAATACAAACTACTGGGCGGGGCCATGGTGACCATCGCCCTCGCAATTTCAGCATTGGTTGTCATCCCTTACATTCAGGTTGAAAAAGTAGAGCCTTCACCCGGACTTAAACCCTACACCTCTGAGCAGTTGCGTGGTCGTGGTGTTTATATTTCTAACGGTTGTGTGTACTGCCACTCGCAACAGCCACGTAGTCAGAGCCAAGCGCCCGACTTTCAACGTGGTTGGGGACGTGCTTCGGTAGCGGGTGATTACTACTACGATACTCCTCACTTGTTAGGCACTATGCGTACGGGGCCCGATTTGTTCAACATCGGCGCTCGTCAGCCTAGCGTGGACTGGCACTTGGGTCACTTGTATCAGCCACGAGCCTACGTTCCAGGCAGCAATATGCCTTCCTATCCGTTCTTGTTCGACATTAAAGACAAGGCTGAAGAAGGCGATAAAGTAGTTAACTTACCTGGTAACTTTGCCCCCGAAGGTAAAGTGGTAGTGGCTAAGCCTGAAACGATGGACCTGGTGGCGTATCTGTTGGCTCTGGATCATACCTATCCGGTAGACCCTCAAAGCGTTCTTAACTAAGAGCGCCTCGTTGCGCGAGAGTATGCCCCTTGCTTAGGGGCAGCGGAGAATTTGATGACTGATAATAGGAAATACGAAGCCCAGAAACGCGAGTACGAGGATCCACATGAAGATGTGGCTCCAGTACCTTGGATCTTGCTGTTAATCATTGCAGGTCTGTTTAGCTGGGGAGCGTTTTATATTTTTAATACGCATTTTCGTTATGCGGCAACGGTAGGTGATCACCGTGTACCAGCAGACTTTGCGGTGCCCGAAACAGAGGGCGGAGACATTGATGGCCATCAGTTATATGTGGCTCAATGTGTTGCCTGTCACCAGGCGACCGGTGCAGGTATTCCGGGCGTCTTTCCTCCATTGGTAGGCTCGGAGTGGGTGCTGCGCAAGCCTGAGGTGTTAGTGCAGATATTGCTGCACGGGATCAGCGGAGAAATTACTGTCAAAGGTAATAAATACAACGGCGTGATGCCTGAGTTCCGGGACAAGTTTAACGATGCTGAGTTGGCCGCGGTGGCTACCTATCTGCGTACCGAGCTGGGCGACAATAGTGTTGACCCTGTGAGTGTAGATTTGGTTAAGGCTGAGCGTGAAAAAACAGCCGATAAAACTGATCACTGGAATGGCGATGCCGATTTGGCTCCCATGGAAGAGTAAACGACAGGGCAGACCATGAGACTTCTGGTTTGCCTTTTAGTGGTGGGCGCCCTGGGGTTCGGGGCGCTTTCTCACCTTACTGTCGGCTATACTGCGCTCACCACTGAGCAGGCTCGTCGCAATGATGTAGCCAAGCACCCACGCCAAGTGTCTGACGTGACAGTGCTCACTCCAGGCGCCGCTCAGGTCAGTCTGCTAGACCTGATGCAGCAAGATGGACGATTCCTCCTAGTCAATTTCATCTACACACGCTGTATTACTTTATGTTTAGCCATGGGCGCTGAAATGCAGCAAATCCAAGAGGCGATTATTGCTGCAGGGCAGGAAGATAAAATAGGCTTGTTAAGCATTAGCTTTGACCCTAGTGATACCCCTGATCGATTGCAACGGTACATGCATTTGATGAAAGCCAAGCCAGGCGTATGGAATTTTGTCACCATGGAAAATGGTGCTCAGCGCGAGCAGGTGCTGGATGATTTTGGCATTATCGTTATTCCTGCCCCTTACGGAGAGTATGAGCATAACGCTGCCTACCATGTGGTGGATGCGCAAGGTAAATTGCTGCGTATCACGGACTACGGCGAGCCCGGCCTTGCGCTATCTGCAGTACGCGAGATTCTGGCAACGAGTAGCGCGCAGGACGCTTCGTAATGGGCAAGGGTTTAATCTCATCCGTCAACACCATGGCGTGGCGCCCTTATGTTGGCAGCCTATTGGCCATGGCATCCGCTTTGCTTTTTGCTGCGGCTGCTTTTTTTGATTATCCTTTAACGCGGCTAATGAGCCTACACATGCTGGTGCAGATCCCTATGCTGGTGTTGTCAGGTGCTTTATTGCAGCGGGCACTGGTGTATCAAGGGTGGGGAAACCGGCCAGCGTTTCAGCCTTTTTTGCGCCTTTATTATCACTGCAATGAGTTAGGGCTGCCGGGGCTTATATTGGTCAGCTTTGTGGGGGCCTATTGGATGATTCCTAAAGCCCTGGACGATGTTCTGCTTTCGCCATCGTTGGCGTTAACCAAGTATATTGGTTTGGTGCTGGCAGGTATTGTTTTTCAAGAGTCTTGGTCACGTAGTCATTTGGTTATTCGTTTGTTTTTTATGGGTAACTTATGCTGGATGATGGCCATTGCTGGAATCATTTATCAAGAAAACCCCGAACGCTTATGTAATTTCTATCTACAATCGGATCAAGAAATAGCCGGCATAGGGCTAGTGGTTATGGCTTGTGTGCTGCCAAGTCTATGGTTTTTGTCCGAGATCAAAGCCATCATGCATTTTTTGAGACAACAATAAGGTTTTGTCGATTTACTCAGGAGTAGTATGAACCCGTCCTTGAGCACACCCACTCGTCTACAGCGACGCAAGTCGCTTTTCGATGATTTGTTGGGGGAAGTCAACCAAGCTTTGCATGTATTGAGCCGTTCAGCGGTGGCAGGACGCTCGAATCCTGCCGGGAAGGTGCGCAGTGACGATCCCGCTTTGAGTCCGGCAGAAGCAAAGCATGCCGCCGGTTTAATGCGTATTAATCACGTGGGTGAGGTATGTGCGCAGGCTTTGTATCGTGGGCAGGCGTTAATGTGTGACGATGCCAAAATTAAGGCCGTTCTTTATCAAGCCGCCTCTGAGGAGGTTGATCACTTAGTGTGGTGTGATGACCGCTTGCGCGAGCTAGGCAGCCGCCCTAGCGTCCTGAATCCGTTATGGTATGCAGCGTCACTGGGGCTAGGGGTTGTCGCCAGCAAAGCTGGTATACCCTATAACTTGGGTTTTATGGCTGAAACAGAACGCCAAGTAGAGCAGCATTTAGATCAGCATCTTGAAATTCTTCCCCCCCAAGATGTACGCTCGCGCGCCATTGTGCAGCAAATGAAAACCGATGAGATTGAACATAGGATGACGGCAGAGCATCACGGAGCAGCTAGTTTGCCGGCACCAGTTAAGGCGCTCATGCGTGTCATGTCCACAGTCATGACCACTACGGCGTATCGTATCTAATGACTTGTGTTGTTAATGCAACATAAAAGCTCGTTCATAGGGTAATTGCTGATATATCTTGCATCGCACCATAATTCTGTATAAACTTTAGTTATTGGATGTCGAAATGAAAGCAAAGCAAAACGCAATAGGTATAACCCTTAGCTTTCTGGCTCAATCTTAGTATTTAGTAGCCCGACTTGCCACGATTGTCTCCTCCACCCTCCTCCTTTGGTGGATTTGCCCGAGATCTACAGATCTCGGGTTTTTTTTTGTGCATGGCAATAATTTTCCAGCAAAAAAATCCCAGCATGCTAACGCTGGGATGATGGGCTTGGTTAACGGCCTTAGGTTTGGGGAATGGTGGCCACGTGCAGCAAGTTAGTGCTACCACTGGTGCCGAACGGCACACCAGCAATAATGACAATGGTGTCGCCGCCTTTGGCAAAGCCATGTCGAGTCGCAACATGGGTAGCGTGTTCCACCATTTGTGTCACGTCATGTACGTGTTCACCAGCAACCGGATGAACCCCCCAAGCAATGCTCAGGCGACGTGCCGTTTGAATTTGTGGTGTCAGAGCCAAAATAGGGGCTACTGGTCGTTCTCGGCTTGCTCGTAGCGCACTAAATCCGGTAGTGGTGTAAGCAACGGTAGTTGCTGGCTCTAAGATATTCGCGACGCGACGTAACGCACAGCAGATCGCATCAGGAGTCGTTGCTTCAGCTGTACTGTGGTTTGCTTCAATGACTGTGCGCCAATTAGGGTCGGCTTCAATTTCACTGATGATGCTATTCATGAAGCTGACTGCTTCAAGTGGAAACTGGCCGGAAGCAGATTCTGCGGATAACATCACTGCATCGGCACCTGAGTAAATGGCGGTAGCGACGTCGGAAGCTTCCGCCCGTGTGGGCACGGGTGAGCTGATCATAGACTCTAGCATCTGTGTAGCAATCACGACAGGACGCCCTGCAGCCCGAGCAGCACGTACTATTTGCCGCTGTATCACTGGCACGCGCTGGGGTGGGACCTCTACCCCCAAGTCACCTCTAGCGACCATAACTCCGTCACAGAGATCGATAATTTCGTCCAAATAGTCCAAAGCTTGGGGTTTCTCAAGCTTGGCCATGATCCAAGCCTGATTGCCAATAATGGCGCGTGCTTCGCGTATGTCTTCTGGCCGCTGTACAAAGGACAAGGCAACCCAATCCACACCCAGATCCAAACCAAAACGCAAATCGTCTAAGTCTTTTTCTGTAAGAGGGGAGATGGGGAGTACAACGCCCGGCACATTGACGCCTTTTCTATCTGAAAGAGGACCACCCACCATGACAGTGGTGTCTGCATGCTCCGCACTAAAGCTGTCAACACGCAGACGTAGCTTACCGTCATCCAATAATAAGTCAGTGCCTTTTTCCAAGGCAGCAAAAATTTCTGGATGGGGTAAGTTCGCTCGAGTAGCATCGCCTTGCATGGGGTTTAGATCAAGACGAAACTTCTGGCCTGCTTGGAGCGTGACTTTACCGCCTTCAATTTTACCAATACGCAGCTTTGGGCCCTGTAAGTCCATCAGTATGCCAATGCTGCGGCCGGTTTCCTTTTCCAGATCGCGGATAGCCTGGTAGCGCGCAGCGTGATCTTCTTGGCTGCCATGGCTAAAATTTAGGCGAAATACGTCGGCACCAGCCTCGAATAGTTCGCGAATACGTTCTGGAGTGGAGCTAGCCGGCCCTAAGGTAGCTAAAATGCGGGAATGTCTCGCTCGTCTCATGAGGGTGTCCTTGTGCTATTTAGACTTGTAACGCGCTGATTCCAGCACGTGCTATTTGGGCGTCTTCATTGGCTTTAACGCCAGAAACCCCGACAGCCCCGATAACTCGGCCGTTAACGATAATAGGTTCGCCGCCTTCTAGGGGGCTAATAGGCATGGCTAAGGCAGCGGTGCGACCTTGATTGACCATGTCTTCAAACACTTTACTGGGCTTGCCACTGAGTGCACTGGTGCGTGCTTTTTCTGGGGCTACGCTTGCGCTCATGAGAGGCGCTCCATCCATGCGTACCAAGCTCAGAGCGTGGCCACCAGCATCACAAATAGCGATGCTTACCGCCCAGTTGTTGCTTTGCGCTTCTTTTTCAGCAGCCGCTGCAATGAGCTTCGCATCGTCAAGAGTGAGTACTTTTGTATCTATCATTTCTATTCCTTAGAATGTGCGTTAAACGCTGTTAGGTAAAATCAGGATGGCACGAAAATCGTTCACGTTAGTGAGCGTGGGGCCTGTTATTAAGGCATCCCCTAATGCTTCAAAGAATCCGTGCCCGTCATTATTGTCTAGGCTATCTAGGGGCCGTAAGCCTAGATCCCATGCTCGCTGCAAACTGCTAGGGTCAAACAGAGCACCGGCTATTTCTTCCTGGCCATCTACGCCATCGGTATCGCCAGCTAATCCATAGATGCCGTCTGCCCCATTCAGGGCAATGGCGACAGAAAGTAAGAACTCGACGTTGCGCCCACCACGGCCATTGCCTTTTAGGGTGACGGTGGTTTCCCCGCCAGAAAGCAAAACGCAGGGGGCCGTAGCAGGCTGACCGTGCTGTTTAACGCTTAAGGCAATGCCTGCCATCACTTTAGCGACATCGCGGGACTCGCCTTCGATGCTATCGCCTAGTAGCACGGGTTTTACCCCGGCTTTTTCAGCAATTTTAGCAGCGGCCAGTAAGGCAAGTTGTGGAGTGGCGATCAGATGTGTTGTGACTTGGGCCAGGCGAGCATCATCGGGTTTGATTGTTTCGCCTTTACCGCTAGTGAGCAAATCGCGTGCAGCGTCGGGAATAGTAATGTCATAGCGACGGATAATGTCTAGCGCTTGTTCACACGTGGTGGGGTCAGGTACGGTAGGGCCGGAGGCGATATCCATAGGGTTATCACCGGGGACGTCAGAAATAATCAGATTAACTAAGCGTGCAGGCGCACAAGCGGCCGCCAGCCGCCCGCCTTTAATGGCCGATAAGTGGCGGCGTACGCAGTTCATTTCACTAATTGAAGCGCCTGATCTTAATAAGGCTTTGTTAATCGCTTGTTTATCAGCCAAGGTGATGCCTTCTGCAGCAACGGGTAGCAATGAAGAGCCTCCACCAGAGATTAAGCATATCACTAGGTCGTCTTCAGTAAGCTGGCTCACCGCCGCTAAAATCTCATGCGCTGCATCCTCGCCTGCCTGGTCGGGGACGGGATGGGCCGCCTCCAGAATTTTGATGTGCTCACAGGGTACTGCGTAACCATAACGGGTTACCACTACACCGCTGATCGGGCCTTGCTTCCAATGTCGCTCTAGGGCTTGTGCCATGGCAGCCGACGCTTTACCCGCTCCGATAACGACAGTTCGACCACGGGGGGCTGTGGGTAAATAGGGGGGGATGCAGTGCTCGGGCTGAGCCGCATTCACGGCTGCCTTAAACATATCGGTGAGTAAATCCTGTGGCTTCAAATTCATGATCATATAGGCACTAAAAGGGCTAGTAAACAGGCTGGGATAGAGCTAGTGAGCAGATTTTTTAATGCTCAGGAAGGCTTGTTGCCCAGTCTTCTTTTTATATTGTATAGAGATGGGGTAAAAAAGGCGGGCTAATAGCCCGCCTGTATGGTTTGCCTATTGACCGATTTCGTGATTAGCCATGATTTCCAAGGCGCGCACTAAAGCCGAGTGATCTTGTCCTGCGCCACCATGAGCGGCACAAGTGTTGAACAGTTCTTGAGCAATCGCTGTGCTAGGTAATGCAACACCCAGCTGTCGGGCGGTGGTTAACGCTAGATTCAGGTCTTTCTGGTGTAACTCAATACGAAAGCCCGGATCGAAAGTGCGCTTGACCATACGCTCGCCATGCACTTCCAGAATGCGAGAGTTCGCAAACCCGCCCATGAGTGCCTCACGTACTTTGGCGGGGTCAGCCCCTGCTTTCGACGCTAAAAGTAAGGCTTCTCCAACGGCCTCGATAGTGAGCGCAACAATGATCTGATTAGCTACTTTAGTGATTTGTCCATCACCGTAGCCACCTACCAGTGTGATGTTTTTACCCATCAATTCGAATAATGGCTTTACCTGATCGAAAGCGGCTTGCTGCCCACCAATCATAATGGTGAGGGAGGCTGCTTTAGCACCTACTTCGCCGCCGGAGACAGGGGCATCTAAATACTCGCAACCTAGCTCGGTAATGCGTTGAGCAAATTCCTTGGTGGCCACAGGCGAGATAGAGCTCATGTCGATAACGATTTTGCCTTTGCTCAGACCCGCAGCAATGCCATTCTCACCAAACAAGGCTTGTTCTACATGGGGGGTGTCTGGAACCATAGTGATGATGACATCAGCGTTACGGGCCACCTCGGTTCCGTTGGCACATACCGTTGCGCCTGCTTCGATCACGCTTTTAGGTGTTTGACTGCGCGTGAAAACGAATAGCTCGTGGCCACCTTTGAGCAGGTTCACCGCCATCGGTGCGCCCATAATGCCCAACCCTACAAATCCGACTTTAGCCATTATTAATCTCCTAAGTTATATGTGTTGATGGATACTAAGCAGTCAGAGCTTGAATCCAGCCTAGTCCGTCTTTGGTGACACTTGCAGGTTTGTACTCACAACCAATCCAACCATCAAAACCCGTGTTGTCGATATATTTAAATAGCCATTGGTAGTTAATTTCACCTGTGCCTGGCTCATTGCGGCCAGGGTTGTCAGCCAGTTGAATGTGGGCAATTTGCGGTAGGAATTTTTTAATCGTATTGGCCAGTTCTCCTTCTTCACGCTGTGCGTGGTAGATGTCATACTGGATAAACAGGTTGTCTGAGCCCACCTCGCTGAGTATCTGCGCGGCTTGGTCTGTGCGACGAATAAAAAACCCAGGGATGTCAAAATTATTGATGGGCTCTATTAACAAGCGTATCCCTGCGGCATGTAGTTTTTCTGCTGCAAACTTTAGGTTGTCGACTAATGTTTGTTGTGCTTTTTCAGCGCTTAAGTTTTCTGGCCGTTTACCTGCCAAACAGTTTACTTGTTTGCAGCCTAGCGCCCTTGCATAGTCAATCGCACGGCCCACACCGTCTTGAAACTCACCCACACGCTCTGGGAAAATAGCAATGCCTCGCTCACCTGCATCCCAGTTGCCAGCTGGCAGGTTGTGTAAAACCTGCGTTAGGCTGTGCTGCTGTAGACGATCGGCAAGCTCTTGCTTGTCGTAAGCATAGGGGAACAGGTACTCCACACCTTTGAAACCAGCATCGGCAGCAGCTTGAAAACGATCTAAGAAGTCGTGCTCGTTAAACAACATCGTTAGGTTAGCGGCGAACTTTGGCATTATTTACTCCAATTTAAATCAGTCATTAGTCCAGCAGTGAAATGGCGGTAGGTGCGTCAATACCTTTCTTGGCCAGTTCCTCAAACTCAGTCACATTAGTCAGCTCTGTGCCCATAGCAATGTTAGTCACTCGCTCTAGTATCAGCTCAATCACTACAGGGACGCTGAACTCTTGCATCCAAGCCCGTGCTTGTGCAATCGCTGCTTGGATGTCCTCGGGTTTGTGTACACGGATGGCTTTACAGCCCAGCCCTTCAACTACGGTGACATGGTCAACGCCATAGCCTTCTGTTTCAGGAGCGTTGATGTTATCAAAGGCCAATTGTACGCAGTAGTCCATTTCAAAACCTCGTTGAGACTGGCGAATCAGGCCCAAATAGGCGTTATTAACAAGTATGTGTAGGTAGGGCAACTTGAACTGCGCGCCCACGGCTAACTCTTCAATCATGAACTGGAAATCGTAGTCACCGGAAATGGCAACGATTTCGCGATTTCGGTCGGCAGCCACTACCCCCAGAGCGGCAGGAATCGTCCACCCTAATGGGCCGGCCTGACCGCAGTTAATCCAGTTTCGGGGCTCGTAGACGTGTAGAAATTGTGCCGCAGCGATTTGTGACAAACCGATGGTGCTGACGTAGCGGGTCGATTTGCCGAACGCTCGATTCATCTCTTCGTAAACGCGCTGAGGCTTCATGGGTACGTTTTCGAAACTGGTTTTGCGTTGCAAAGTCCGTTTACGCGCTTGGCAGTCTGCTACCCATGCTGAGCGATCTTTCAGTTTGCCCGCAGCTTGGTATTCTTTGGCTACGTCAATGAATAAGTCCAGGGCGGCGCCTGCATCCGAGACAATACCTAAATCGGGTCCAAACACACGACCGATCTGAGTCGGCTCAATGTCAACGTGGATAAATTGACGACCTTCTTTGTAAATATCCACCGAACCCGTGTGACGGTTAGCCCAGCGGTTACCGATACCAAAAACAAAGTCCGATGCCAGCAAAGTTTGGTTGCCATAACGGTGCGAGGTTTGTAAGCCAACCATACCAGCCATTAGCGGGTGATCGTCAGCAATAGTGCCCCAGCCCATTAAGGTGGGGATAACGGGAACACCGACTAATTCCGCAAAGGCCTGGAGTTTGTTAGATGCGTTGGAGTTGATGACGCCGCCACCGGAGACGATAAGCGGACGCTCGGACGTATTCAACATTTCGATGGCTTTCTCTGCCTGAGCGCGGGTAGCGACAGGCTGATAAGCAGGCAAAGGAGAGTAGGTGTCCAGGTCAAACTCGATTTCGGCCATTTGTACGTCAAAAGGCATATCAATCAAGACGGGGCCTGGTCGGCCAGAGCGCATGAGATGGAATGCCTGTTGAAAGACGCGCGGAATCAAATCAGGCTCGCGCACGGTGACCGCCCCCTTGGTGACGGGTTTAGCAATAGATTCAATGTCTACCGCTTGGAAGTCTTCTTTGTATAAACGTGCTCGTGGTGCTTGGCCAGTGATGCACAGAATGGGAATAGAGTCAGCAGAGGCTGAGTACAGGCCCGTGATCATATCGGTGCCAGCAGGGCCCGATGTACCGATACATACACCAATGTTGCCCGGTGCCGCACGAGTATAGCCTTCGGCCATGTGGGATGCGCCCTCTACGTGGCGAGCTAGAATATGCTCAAACCCACCTTCTTGACGCATGGCCGAGTAAAAAGGGTTGATAGCGGCGCCAGGCACACCAAATACAGTGCTTACGCCTTCTTTGCGCAGAATTGCGGCAGCGGCGTCTACGGCTCTCATTCGGGCCATTGATGTCTCCTAAATCATTGGTTGACGAAATTACATAGAAAGATAATAGAGAGTGATGGCCTCGGTTTGAATTGGTGGTACGATTGATTCTATCGATACTTGGAGTATTGAATGAGCCGATATACAGAAATTCGTAGTTTCGTTTTGGTGGCCGAAAAAGGCAGTTTTGCGGCTGCTTCCTTAGTCGAAGGAGTCACCCCAGTTGTGATGGGAAGGCGCTTGGATGCATTGGAACAGCGTTTGGGGGTACGGTTAATGCACCGCTCTACCCGTGGGTTGACGCTGACTGATCTCGGTGAGCAGTTTCTTGAGCAGTGCAGACAGATACTTAGGGACTTCGAAGAGGCCGAGGCTAGTATTAGTGCTCAACGTAAGGTCGTTCGGGGGCACTTAGTAGTGTCTGCTCCGGCTGCATTTGGCCGTCGTCATGTGGCGCCGCATGCTATTAGTTTTAAGCAACGCTATCCTGAACTTAAGCTTTCTTTTAACTTTACTGATAGCGTGGTGGATTTGGTACGCGAGGGGTACGACATGGCCTTGCGCATTGGCGAGGTGACTGATCCCAACTACGTGGCTGTACGCTTGTTTCCTAACCGTAGGGTAGTGTGTGGAACCCCTGATTATTTCGAACGCTATGGCCTGCCCAAGGTCCCCGAGGACTTGGTGCGCCATAATTGCTTGGCATTTAACCTACAAGGAGGGCAGCAGCGTGGCTGGACCTTCCTGCGTGATGGGAAGCCTTTTGCAGTGCGCGTGGACGGCGATCTGGATTGCAACGATGGTGAGCTTCTGTTCAATTGGGTAAAGCAGGGTTGGGGCATAGGATGGCGCTCTACTTGGGAAATTCAACCTGAGCTCAAGCGCGGTGAGTTAGTAACCGTACTAGATGGGTTTGAGCTGCCTAGTTACGATATTCAAGCCGTATATCAGCAGCAACGCTATCTGCCAGCCAAGGTCAGACGCTTTATCGACTATTTGCGGGCTATTTATAATACCCCCGGATACTGGGATGGAGAAGCTATTCTCTAGGCGCCCTAAAATGTCCCCATGTTGTTATGTGTTCGGGGTTACCGCTATACAAGCGCGATTGACTTTCTGATGCCCCTGCTCAACAGGGGCTTAGGGCAGTAAAAAACGTCAACGCTTTAAGGGGGAAGATGCCAGGTCGTTCTCTGCTTCAGAGGCTTTCTTGCTCGAACCCACCTCGCTCGTGTGACCCACGGGCGTTCTCATGCCGTTAAAGAACAGGTTCAAGATAATGGCGGATACAGCGGCTAGCAAAATCCCGCTATGCAGCAAAGGCTGTAACGACTCAGGCATTTTGCTCAGTAAGCCCTCACTCACTAGTGGAATCATGCCAAAGCCCAAGCTGATAGCAATAATGTAGGGGTTGTAACGATTCTTGCTTAGGTCTGCTGACAACAAAATTCTGATCCCTGTTGAGGCAACCATACCGAACATGACTATGCCTGCACCACCCAATACATAATGAGGAATAGAAGCGACGACAAAGGCCATTTTGGGGAACACGCCCAGCAAGATGAGAAACACACCGCCCATCACGCACACCCAACGACTACGTACCCCCGTTACGCTAACTAGCCCTACGTTTTGTGAAAAGGAGCTGTGCGGGAAGGTATTTAAAATACCGCCTACTAGTGTACCTAGACCGTCGGTACGCAAGCCTCGTACCAGATCCTCGCGAGTAGGATGGCGGCCACAAATAGAGCCTAAAGCCAAAAACATGCCAAGTGATTCCACCATGATAACGATCATGATGAGTGAAATGACGGCAGCAGCGCTGAAATTAAAGGTCGGGTAGCCAAACTCGAATGGCCTAACAATGGCAAACCACTTAGCCTCATCGAGACCATTAAAAGAAATTTTTCCCATGGCCAGAGAGGCGAGAAAGCCAGCGAGCAAGCCAATTAAAACGGCAACGTTAGCCACAAAGCCGCGTGCAAATTTAGTGATAACTAAGATAAGCACCAGCACGCCAATGGCGATGAGCAAGTTATCGGGTGAGCCGAAGTCAGGATTAGGGATCATTTGTCCAGTCGTGGTGTCTTTGGTCAGGGGGCTACCTCCACCCGCCCAGTTCAGGCCGACGCGCATGAGCGTGATGCCAATGACAGTAATAATCGTCCCAGTCACCACGGGCGGGAAAAGTCCCATTAATCGGCTAAATATGGGTGAAATCAGGATACTGAAAGCACCGGCTAAGATACATGCGCCAAATATGCCTGTGATGCCTAGCTCGGGGTTTTGACCAATGGCGATCATAGGAGTGACCGCCGCGAACGATACACCCATCATGACTGGTAAACGAATACCAAAAATACCTACGCCCCATGATTGAATGATGGTGATCAGGCCGCAGCACAATAGGTCAGCCGTAATGAGTAAAGTAATTTGATCTTTGCTCAGATTGAGCGCCGCGCCAATAATGAGAGGAACAGCGATAGCTCCCGCGTACATGACCATGACGTGTTGTAGGCCAAGTGTAGCAAGGCGGCTAAACGGCAAAACTTCATCGACTCCACCTTGTTCGTAACGAGGATTGGAGTTTGCCAAGGTATTAGCTGACATCGGAACAGTCTCCTTAGTGATACGTTGTTGACGCCGGTCGCGCAAAAAGTGAGCAATTGCGTGGCACGACAGAGGCGGGCCGCTTACGCAGGATTTTTACTGTCTAGGTGTGCTATTTAGCAGCGAAGTGAGCGGCCACGCTACGATGTCTGGTAGCGTGAGCATAACGGTAAAGGATGGGGCGGTATTACAGGAAGCGCCCTAGCATTGATAAGTGGAATATCAAAAAACATATAGCAAGTGCACATTACGCGCTGTCCGTCCGTACCCCGCAAGTTATAGTGGCCTTGGTTTGTAACGGTTTATGGCCACATAATTATTTTTGGCTCTCGGGGAATTTACTACCTGTTTTTTTGCTAGCTACTATGTTAATAATTTTTGGCGAGTGTTGGTTTTAGCTGAGCTGTATGGTTTTTCACCTAAGTAGCCTTAACCATTATAGGTTCGAGAGAGATAGCCTGAATAGAGGACGACCTGCATAAAGCAGGTCGCACTTGAGCTTAGTTGAGGTGGTGTTATTTCTATTTATCGGACCACAGCTCACCAGCGCGTGCCCAGTCAGAACGCTTGATATCAGTGAAAATAATGTCGACAGCGTCTTTGCCACAGCCCAATACGCGACAAGCCTCTGCAGTAAGGGCTTGAGCAAGTTCACGCTTTATTTCTGTGCTGCGACCCTCAAAAAGCTGTACGTTGATTAAAGGCATAGGATGCTCCTTAGTTAAGTTAAAACGGCTTGTAATAGAGCATAAGATCTTACTGGTTTGCTCTAAAGTAGGTATGTTAGTAGCTTGCAGTTAGGCCCTCTCAACCCTGACACTGGGCGGGCAGGGGCTTTTTTCTTAGATGGGCTGTGCCCGCATCTGCTCATCACAAAGCTTCAATGATCGCGTGCTCTTCTAGCTGGATGACATCACAATTATCGCCTGGCCCCTTCCGATCAATCACAATAAAGTCCCCTATCTTGTTTAGTGCCATCAGGGGGTGGTGCCAAACACCCGTTGCGTAGTTCACTCCCTGTGTGCCTTGTGCTAAAAATAGCCGCAGTTCGTCAGCTTTCGGAGCTTGTCCTGCGGGGGCCACGATGACGAGGTACGGTTCCCCATTAGTAGGAATAAAGGCTTGGCTAGCTTTGGGATGACGCTCCATCATCTCAACGGTAAAGGGCAAAGTGCGCGGTAAGCCTCGGAAAATAGACACGATAGCTTTGCCATCTTGGCCTGGCTCGATATTGGCCAGATCATGGTAACGTTCGGTATTGCCATCGTTAATAGTGAAATGCTGCACCGAATCAGAAGCTTCAATGACATCGCCAAAGGGTTTGAATGCTTCTGCGGTCAGTGTTTCCAGTTTTAAAGTGATAGTCATGACAATCCTTATACAAAAAAGCGTGTCAACCTAGATTGGTTACACGCCATAATATAGAGCAGCCAGAAACAAAGGGCACGTATTTGGCTGAGGATGCCAAATACTGCCCCTTGGGTAGACTAGCTGAACGTGCTTAGCGATCAGTTTGGCGAGGCAAACAGCGCATCCAATCTGAAGCGGGCAATTTTGCCGATTTCTTGCAAGCAAGTACTAAACTCAGTCTCTGTGTCATTGTTCAGGCGAGCGTCTACTTTGTCCATAATCTGATGACGCGTCAAGCCTTTTACAGCGATAACAAAAGGAAAGCCAAAGCGTTCACGATAGCGAGTGTTTAAACTGCGTAGACGCTCAAGCTCTTGCACGGTGCACTGATCTAAGCCAGCTCCTTTTTGCTCACCTGTGGAGTGTGCCGTTAATGAGCCTTCTTCGGCTTCTTTACCCGCTAATTCTGGGTGAGCGCAGATAAGCGCTTTTTGCTCCTCATGGCTGGCTTGATCTACCACGGTAAGCATTTGCTTGTGTAGCTCGTCTACAGTGTTGAAGGGGCGCGCATTCCAACTGCGTTCAGCAACCCAAGGCGAGTGTTCAAAAATACCGTCTAAGTACTGCACAAAAGCGGCTTGATCTAGTTCGGTGAGATCGCTCAGAGAGCGGGAGGATGTAGTCGATTGGCTCATAGTGATTCCCGTGGTGTTGTCAGAAGTAAAGCAACAATGAGGCTCGCTCCTGAACGCTTGCAAGCACTGAGTCTAGGTAGGTTTTTACTTCAGGCCTAAATCACAGGGCGCGTGGCTAAGTAGAAAAATGTCTCCAAACCTAAGGTTCTTGTTCTGATAACTGCTCAGTTTAAGATTTTTGTTCATAAATAAAATAGAATTAGCCTTATAACTGATATATGCCTAGGCGTATTCTGGCCTTATGCCATCATGAAGCACAGCAATGATCTTGAAAGGAGATGATTAATGGCCGCTAGACGTGGCGATAATCCTATGGATACCTACCTGCTCCGGGTATTTTGTTTATTGGTGACTGAGCGTAGCGTATCGCGTACGGCATTTAAAATGAATCAGTCGCAGCCGGCGATTAGCGCTGCCTTGCGGCGTTTGCGCGACATCATCGGAGATCCTTTGCTGGTACGTGAGAAGGGCGGCATGGTGCCCACCGAGCGAGCTATTTCACTATTGGCTCATGCTAAAGGGGCATTGGCCGAGATTGACTGCATGGTTAATGCGCCAGACACTTTTGATCCCCAAGTTAGTCGAAGCGAGTTCCACATAGGAGCACCTGATTATTTAGCCCCTGTTTTTGTGGGTAGTGTCGTGGAGCGGCTCCGCCGTGAGGCGCCGGAAGCGCGTCTAAGTTTGCATTCCTTAGATGCTAGCTATGACTTTGAGCGTTCGCTTGCGGAAGGTGATTTGGATGTTGTGATTGGAAACTGGCCTGAACCTCCCGACCGTATGCATTTATCGGTATTGATCGAAGACGAAATCGTGTGTTTGGTGGCGGCAACTCATCCGTTGGTACGCAAAGGGATGAAGCTAGAGGATTATTTACGTGCACGCCATGTGGTGCCCATGCCGTATTCGTTAAACCAGCGCGGTGTCGTAGATATGACACTCGCAGGTATGCGTATACAAAGAGAAGAAAGCGTGGTTGCACAATCCTTTGCATCCGCTCCTTATCTGTTACAAAATACGGATCTGGTCTTTACCACTTCTCGTCATTTTGCCGAGTTCTACTGTCGGCTTTTACCCTTGGCAATATTGAAATCGCCCATTGAGTTCCCTCCTATGCGGTTTTATCAACTATGGCACGAGAGAAACAGACATTCGCCCAGTCACCGTTGGCTGCGCCGTTTACTGACAGAGTGTGGCAATGAATTACAGTCAGCGGAAAGTTTCGCGTCGCTTGGTAGTGAGGCATTAATGGTTTAAGCATTGAGCGAATAGGGTGGCCAAATAAAGTAGGCTAAACAGGTAAGCTTAAGTTTTGGTTTAGTAACAAAAAAAGCGACTGGTCACTGCTTCTTGTGCCAGAGATGATCATAATAAAGATTGTTTTTTATAAGGTTTGGCTGTGTCTATGCCTCAAATGGGGGAACCCTTAACCTGGCTGTACATTGGTGTCGTCGCCTTTATGGTGGGTGGTTTAATTGTGTTTTCGGAGCGCTGGCATGGCAAGTTGACCGGCGACTTTGATCTCACTAAGCCACAAGCCACGCATAGCAGAGCAACGCCACGGGTGGGCGGCTTGGCGATTTTGGCCGGTAGTTTTGCCGGACTCATGGTGCTCGGGCCTAGCAACATGACGCTAACTTGGTTGTGGCCCGTACTTTTTCTCGCGGCTATGCCCGTCTTTGTTGCAGGCTTGGTCGAAGACATCACTAAAGATGTAGGTTCGTTAAAGCGTTTGCTTGCGGCTTTTTTATCCGCCGCCATTGCATGGTGGCTACTGGGAGGCGTATCGCGCGTCGGTGTAGCCTGGGCTGATTGGATTTTGGCCTACTGGCCGGTGTCGCTGTTCTTCACCATGGTCGCCGTAGGCGGCTGTACCCATGCATTGAATATTATTGATGGCATGAACGGCCTTGCTGGCATGATTGCCACCTTAATGGCTTTGTCGTTGGCATTGGTAGCCTGGCAGGTACAGGATTATCCTATTTTTCTGATTGCTACCTCGCTGGCTTCTGCCACGTTAGGGTTCTTGGTCTGGAACTTCCCTTTTGGGCGTGTATTTCTAGGCGACGGTGGGGCCTATTTTCTCGGTTTCATGTTGGCAGAGCTGGCGGTGCAGTTGGTGGTGCGCAACCCTAGTGTGTCGCCGTTTTATGCTTTGGCGGTATTGTTTTATCCGGTGTTTGAAACACTTTTTTCTATATGGCGCAGACGCTTCAAACGCGGTGTACCAGTAGATCAGCCAGATGCATTACACTTGCATCAATTAGTATTTCGACGCTTAGTAAGAGTAACGTTTAGCCGTGGACAGCGCGGCGCCTTGCCAGCCTTGTGCAATGCCATGACCTCCCCCTACCTGTGGGTGTTAGCCTTGATAGGCTTGGTCCCAGCTACCATCTGGTGGGATAACGCCTGGATACTGTCTGCCAGCATGTTGATGTTTGCACTGGCTTATATATGGCTGTACTCGCGTTTGGTGACGTGGCGCCGTCCCTCTTGGTTATTGTTGCCCTCATTAAGGCAGCGTGTTGATCGTGATTAGTGGTTGGCTTTTCTTGCCCTTACTGAAGGAAAAGCCAGATTCGTTTATGTCTTTGGAGAAAGATTTTGAATCTTGAGAATGTCAAGCTAGCCGTTGTTGGCTTAGGTTATGTCGGTTTACCCCTCGCCGTAGAGTTTGGTAAGAAGCGTCCTGTTATTGCTTATGACATTAATGCTCGCCGCGTGGCTGAGCTCAAGGACGGAGTGGACCACACCCTAGAGGTGGAGCCGGAAGAGTTGCAGCAGGCGCAGCATGTGCAGTACACCAGTGAAGCCACCGATTTGGCCGCCGCAAACGTGTATATTGTCACCGTGCCCACCCCTATTGATGATTATAAGCAGCCCGATCTGACCCCCTTGATTCGTGCTAGTGAAGCCTTGGGCAAAGTATTGAAGCGTGGCGATATCGTTATTTATGAGTCTACAGTGTATCCGGGCGCCACAGAAGAAGATTGTGTGCCAGTGCTGGAAAGCGTTTCGGGCTTACGCTTCAACGAAGATTTTTTCGCCGGTTATAGCCCCGAGCGGATTAATCCCGGTGATAAACAACATCGTTTGCCCACTATTCGTAAGGTGACTTCTGGCTCTACGCCCGAAGTAGCAGACCTAGTAGACCAACTGTACGGCGAAATTATTGTGGCGGGTACTTATAAGGCCAGCTCTATTCGTGTAGCAGAAGCAGCCAAGGTCATTGAAAACACGCAACGCGACGTTAACATTGCATTGATTAACGAACTGGCATTGATTTTTAACCGTCTCAATATTGATACGCTGGAAGTGTTAGAGGCGGCCGGTACAAAATGGAATTTCCTGCCATTCCGGCCAGGCTTGGTGGGCGGTCACTGCATTGGTGTTGATCCCTACTACCTAACGCATAAAGCACAGTCTATCGGTTATCACCCTGAAATCATTTTGGCGGGACGTCGTCTCAATGACTCCATGGGGGCCTACGTGGCATCGCAGCTTGTGAAAGCGATGACTAAAAAGCGTATTCAAGTACAAGGTGCACGCGTATTAATGTTGGGTCTAACATTCAAAGAGAACTGTCCCGACTTGCGTAACACACGTGTGATCGACATTATTCAAGAGTTAAAGCAATACGATGTTCAAGTGGATGTGTACGATCCTTGGGTCGATGCCGAAGCGGCTCAGCGCGAGTACGGTATTACTCCGGTCCAAGAGCCTGCGCAAAGCACTTATGATGGCATTGTGATAGCCGTAGCACACAGCGAGTTTGCCGCACTAGGCGCTGATGGCGTGCGCAAGTTGGGTCGTGACGAGCATGTCTTGTATGACCTGAAGTATGTGTTCGCCAGCAAAGACTCTGATTTGCGTCTATAAGGTAGGGATGAACGATGGCGCAAGCATTTGATACATTAAAACAGCAGCTTATTGCCGAGCCGCGTACTTGGTTAGTGACCGGGTGCGCAGGTTTTATTGGCTCTAATTTGATCGAGGCGCTCTTGCGGCTAGGTCAACAGGTAGTTGGCCTAGATAATTTTGCTACCGGTCATCAACGCAATTTAGACGAAGTGCGTGACTTGGTCGGGCCTGAGTGTTGGAGCAAATTTAGATTTATCGAAGGCGATATCCGTGATTTAGCTATCTGCCAAGCTGCTGTGCAAGGGGTAGACTATGTCTTGCATCAGGCGGCCTTAGGCTCAGTGCCTCGTTCATTAAATGATCCTGCCACCAGCAATGAGGTCAATATTAGTGGCTCGTTAAACATGATGCTGGCTGCTCGTGATGAGGGAGTGCGTGGGTTTGTGTATGCGGCCTCTAGCTCCACCTATGGTGATCATCCTGCCTTACCTAAGGTAGAGGAAAATATAGGCAAACCCTTATCGCCCTATGCAGTTACTAAATATGTGAACGAACTATACGCCGATGTTTTTGCACGCGCCTATCAGTTTGGCAGCGTAGGTTTGCGCTACTTTAATGTGTTTGGTCCTAGGCAAGATCCGAACGGTGCGTATGCGGCCGTCATACCCAAATGGTTAGCGGCCATGATAGGGCAGCAGACGGTGCAAATTAATGGCGATGGTGAAACCAGCCGTGACTTTTGCTTCATTCAAAATGTGGTGCAGGCCAATTTGTTAGCAGCAGTTAAACAGCAGGCAGGTCAAGCCGAGGTGGTTAATGTCGCTGTGAATGATCGCACAAGCTTGAACCAACTGTTTCATTATCTGCAACAAGAACTGGCGAATAACGGGGTGTCATACGATATCCCCGCTCACTATGCTGATTTCCGCGCGGGTGATGTGCGCCACTCACAGGCCGACATTAGTAAAGCCGGGCGCTTGTTTGGTTATCAGCCTACTCAAAACATACAACAAGGTCTGGCCCTAGCCATGCCTTGGTACATTCGGTTCTTGCGTTGAGTCGCCTAGGTTTCAAGCAAAGGCTACAAGGCTTACACCACGATCATAGGCGTATTGCAGCGGGTGCGTTACGCGTTGCTTTCTTTTTGTTATTAGGTAAGGCTGCCGGGGCCTTCAAAGAAATGGCGGTGGCCTACCGCTATGGCGTCAGCGATACGGTGGATGCCTACCAATTTACTATGGTGATGGCTAACTGGCTGCCCGTGACATTGGTAGGTGCTTTGTCGGTGGTGCTCATCCCCGTATTGGTTAATTTGCGCAAGCACTCGCAAGCGGAACGTCGCTTGTTTCTTGAGCAACTGCTGGGTTGGGCGCTAAGTTTAGGGGCTGTGCTGGCTTTAGTGATTTACGCTGCTTGGCCTTGGGTGTTGCAGATGATGGGCAAAGGTTTAAGTCCATCTGTGCAGCAGATGAGTCAAGAGTTGCTCTTTGCTTTTGCGCCCGCGGCCTTGCTGACGGTGAGCATAGGGGTAAGTGCTGCTCGTTTACGCGCACGTGAGCGGCACATCAATACTTTGCTTGACAGCTTGCCAGCATTCATGATTTTAACCATGGTCTTGCTAGCGGGTGCATCGCCAGGTGTAGGCCCCTTGCTGTGGGGAACCATAACCGGTATGTTCTTGCAGGCCTTACTGCTGTTTGCCTTGGCTTGCCGAGCAGATCAGTTATGGTTACGGCCCCGTTTGGGCTGTAGTGCGCAGCAGTGGCCGGCCTTGCTTAAGGCCGCCAGCGTCATGTTAATTGGTCAGGTGGCAATGAGCTTTGTGGGCCCTATCGATCAATATACAGCGGCCAGTTTGGGGTCGAATGCGAACGCGACCTTGGGTTATGCCACCCGCTTAATTTCAGTTGTCTTGGCGATTGGGGCGGCCTCTGTTGGGCGGGCAGCGTTGCCTGTTTTGGCAGATATACAAAGTCAGGGAGAACAAACTCGTGCCCGCGCCTTATCGCTTAAGTGGTCAATGTTGATGCTGCTGGTAGGCGCTGTGGTCATGGCGGTTGCTAATGTATTAGCCCCATGGGGAGTGGCTTTGGTGTACGAGCGTGGAGCTTTTACGGCTGAAAACACCCAAGCCGTCACGCATATATTGCGTTGGGGCATGGTCCAAATGCCGTTTTATTTTGCTGTACTGATACTTGTGCAGTTGTTAGCCAGTCAAAATCGCTACCGTGCTATGGCGGCAGTGGCCATCGCTAACTTTCTAGTGAAAGCGCTGCTGAATCCTATTCTATCGGCTCGTATGGGCCCGGCAGGTATTATGGTCGCCACCAGTTGTATGTATGCGAGTTCTTTTTGTTGTTATTTCATACTGGCCTTAAAGCGTGTGCCAGTGGTGTTGCCTACTTCTGAGCAGGAAAATTAATTGCTTCGTCATTCTCCCCCTCATGTCATGATCGTTATCCATTCTTTAGCTGGCGGTGGTGCCGAGCGTGTGGCGCGTGACCTTAGTGCAGGCTGGTTGGAGCAAGGGTATAGCGTTAGCCTGGTGACTCAGGCGGATCGTGACGTGGACGCCTATGTACTGGCTCCAGGTGTGCAGCGCTATGTCTTGAATACCGCGGGCACGAGTGCGCATCGCACGCAAGCTTTATGGAAAAATTGGTTACGCCTGCGCCGTTTACGTGCACTGATTAAAAAGCATAAGCCAGACATTCTTATAGGCATGATGACCACTTCATCGGTATTGTGTATCAATGCCGCTCGTGGTTTGCCGTGCAAAGTGATTGCTACCGAGCATACTCATCCTCCATCTCAATCCTTATCGCCCTTTTGGTTGAAAGCGCGTGTACAAACTTACCCTCAGGCAGCACAAGTGGTGGCGTTAACGCAGGGAACGGCTGATTGGCTGCAGGCGCAGATACCGAGCTGTAAGGTCAGTGTTATTCCCAATGCCGTTATGTGGCCCATGCTATCGGCGGAGCCGGTAGTGCCTGTACCACCTCGTCAAGGCAGGCAACGTTTACTGGCTGTGGGGCGCTTACATCCAGTAAAAGGGTTTGATGTGCTACTGCAAGCTTTTGCATCCTTAACGAACTATTTTCCTAATTGGGATTTAGTGATTTTAGGTGAAGGGGCTTTGCGGCCAGAATTAGAGCAGGCAGTAGAAGACTTGGGCTTACAAGATAGAGTCAGTTTGCCGGGCCGAGTAGGTAATGTGGTTGACTGGTATCAAGACTCGGATCTGTACGTGCTGAGTTCTCGAATGGAAGGTCTGTCCAATACATTATTAGAAGCTATGGCTACGGGCCTGCCTGCGGTGGCTTATGATTGTGATACGGGGCCGCGCGAGATCATACGTCCTGGCATAGACGGTGTATTAGTGCGGCCTGTTGCTGATGTTGAGGCGTTAGCGGCTCACTTGTCTGACTTTATGGCGCATGCTGATAAGCGCCACGCTTATGGTCAACGCGCAGCCGATGTGCGTGATCGTTTTTCCTCCGCACGAATTTTTGCCTTGTGGCAACAATTATTGGAGCAATGTTTGTTGCGCCCGTAAAATAGTAGGGTGCTACGACACTAGGATCCTATTCAGCGTAGCGGAGGCCATGTGAAAATTCTGTTTTTTGTCAGCTCTTTAAATGCCGGCGGCGCTGAGCGGGTTGCGGTGACACTGGCGAATGCCTGGGGGCGGCGAGGTGACCAAGTGTGCTTGGTGCCCGCCTACAGTAAAGGTAGTGGTAACAGTTTCTATGAGCTTGATAGTCGTGTAGAACTGGTGTGGTTATCACACCGTATGCGTCGTACTTACTTGCCCGGCCCTTTAGCGAAAATCCGCGCGATGCGTGCACTGGTGCAAGAAAAGCAGCCCGATTTGATTGTGTCGTTTTTGACCAATGTAAATGTGACGGTGTTATTAGCATTGCAACACAGTGGTGTGCCTATCGTCGTTAGCGAGCGTACCAACCCCATGTTCAGTGACAGTGCGGGGCGGGTATTAAAGGCCTTGCGCAAGCGTTTATACCCTAGGGCTAAAGTGGTGACTCTACAAACTCAATCTAGTGTGCCGGCTTTTCAGGCTATGGTACCGGGCTTGCCTGCAGTGGCGGTGGTGCCTAACCCTTTGCCGCCCGAGTTACTAGAGCTCTCTCGCGACGTCAAAGTATCGGAAAATAGGCATTGCACCTTGATTGCGATGGGGCGCATGGTGCAAAGCAAACGTTTTGATGTGCTCATACGCGTGTTTGCTAGTTTAGCCACTCAGCATCCTGAATGGAAACTGTGTATTTGGGGTGATGGCCCATTGCGGGCTAGTTTGCAAGCCCAAATTATGCGTCTTGGCATGCAGGAAAAAATTAGTCTGCCTGGCCGCACGGCGACACCTTGGCAAGAGCTAGGCCGAGCTCACGCTTTTGCGATGACTTCCGAAGTGGAGGGGTTCCCCAACGTGTTGCTCGAGGCGATGGCAATGGGTTTGCCATGTGTCACGGTAGACTGCCCCAGTGGCCCTCGTGAAATGAGTTTGAATGGACATGCCGCTCGGCTGGTTCCTTTGGGGGACGAGCCTGCGCTTAGACAAGCCTTAAATGAAGTCATGAGTGAAGGAGTGCTGCGTGGCGCCTTAGGCAGTCGGGCAGCCCAGTCAGTGCGTGAGCGCTATGTTTTGGCGCAAGTGTTGCAGGCCTGGGATCATGTGTTTGATATCGCACTCGGTAATGCACAACAGGGAGCAGCTCCATGTCAGAGCAGCAAAAAACATCAATGCGAGTAGTCCATATTATTTCAGGCTTGGGGCAGGGGGGCGCTGAAACCGTCCTTTATCGTCTTAGTACTGCGCCAGACCAAGACATTGAACATATCGTTATAAGCTTGGGCGATGCTGATGTTTTTGGGCCGCGGCTACAGCACGCAGGGGTGGTCGTCTATTGTTTGGGAATGAAGTCCCCATGGCGTTTCCTTAAGGGGGTGCGTAGCTTAGTGCAACTTTTGAAGCAGTTACGTCCCGATGTCGTGCAAACGTGGATGTACCACTCAGATCTTGTTGGTGGTTTAGCTGCCAGGGCCGCTGGGATAAAAGCGGTTTCATGGGGAATTCGCAACTCTGGCGCTAACCTCTATCAGGGTAGTCCCAAGTCTCGTTTCGTCGCGTGGTTGTGTGCACGTATTTCACAGCACGTGCCGCGTTTGATTATCTCTTGCGCAGAAAATGCTGCTCGACGTCATAAGCAATGGGGATACAAAGCCGATATTATGAAAGTTATCCCTAATGGGTATGACTTGAGCCGTTGGCAGCACGATAGCGCTGTCCGTGAGCGTGTGCGCGCAGAACTGCAAATTAGTGTAGACACGCCGCTGATTGGTAGCGTAGCACGTTGGAACCCTTTGAAAGACCACGCTAATTTGCTATCGGCAGTGGCCCGCAGTGTACGTCAGCACCCAGAGTTGCGATGTGTATTGATTGGCGAAGGGATGCATGAGCGCAATGTCGAACTCATGCGTTTAATTGCTATGCACCAGTTGAGGGAGCATGTGCTTTTGCTAGGGATTCGCGAAGATGTCCCTGAGCTGATGAATGCTTTAGATGTGCATGTTTTGTCTAGCCACGCAGAGGGCTTTCCTAATGTCGTGTGCGAGGCCATGGCAGTAGGCGTTTCGTGTGTTGTGACCGATGTAGGGGATGCGGCGCTGATTGTAGGCAACGAAGGCTGGGTGGTACCACCGCGTAATGCTGAAGCCTTATCGGGTGCGATTAACAGTGCGATCCAAGAGTTAGGAAGCACCAGTTGGCGTGAGCGTCATAAACATGCTCGTGAGCGTGTGCAGCGTTTATTCAGTTTGCAAAGCATGGTTCAAGCCTATGCTCAAGCGTGGCATGAACTAAGTCAAAGCTATCCCACCAAACTGGGGTTAGATTCTCCTCAAGCACCCATTACCCCCGCTTCTTTACAGGCTCAGCGTGCGTTAGAGCGTCCAACGCGCTTATTGTTTTTGGTCAATAACCCTGCCTTTTTTCTCTCGCATCGTCTGCCCTTGGCCTTAGCCGCGCAGCAGCAAGGTTATGAGGTGCACGTGGCCACTATGCCAGGGCCCAGCGTGATGCGCATTACAGATTATGGTATTGCACATCATGCCCTGCCGATGACGCGTAGTGGGAAAAACCCGTTGACCGAGTTAAGAACCGTTTGGGCCATATATCGTCTATTTAGAGAGTTACAGCCGGAAGTGGTGCATGCCGTTACGATTAAGCCTGTACTGTATGGTGGTATTGCAGCAAGGCTTAGTCGAGTGCCGGGCTTTCTCGCTGCGATTTCAGGATTAGGCTATATTTTTACCCGTCAGAAAGGGTTTGATCCTGTGCGTCAGGTGGCGTTAGGCTTGTATAAATTAGCCTTAGGCCATTCCAACAGTAAAGTTATTTTTCAAAACACAGCCGATCGCGATGTATTGTTAGCGGCAGGGGTACTGCAACCCGAGCAAGCGGTGCTGATACGTGGGTCAGGCGTAGACTTAGAGCGCTGTAGCATGACGCCAGAGCCTCCCGAACCCATAGTGGTGGTGATGGCGAGCCGTTTATTGTTCGATAAGGGAGTACGGGAATTTGTCGCTGCAGCGCGTTTGTCACGTGAGCAGGGCAGTGATGTGCGCTGGAAGCTGTTCGGTAGCCCTGACTCAGGTAATCCGGCGAGTGTGAGTGTGGCTGAACTGAGCAGTTGGCAGCAAGGCGGGGTCATTGAGTATGGGGGTGAGCAAGAGGATATCGCTCAGGTTTATGCTCAGGCTCATGTGGTGACCTTGCCGTCTTATCGGGAAGGCTTACCTAAATCGCTCATCGAAGCTGCGGCGTGTGGTCGAGCTGTGGTTACCACCGATGTACCAGGGTGCAGAGACGCTATAGAGCCCGGTGTTACAGGGGTTTTAGTGCCGGTGAAGGATGCCCAAGCCTTGGCAAGGGCGGTGATCGATTTGGCTCATGACACAGAGCGCCGCCAAGCGATGGGGCGCGCAGGCCGGCACTTGGCTGAGCAAGAGTTTGATATCAAACATGTCTGTGCGATTCATTTGCGCCTGTATCAAGAGCTAGGAGGTGCTGCTGTGCGCAAGGCCCCTAGCTCTTAAGTACTTAAAAGGGCAAAGAGGCATCCGCCTTAAGGGCTAAAAGCGCAAGGCGGAATTCTTGTTGGATGGCAGCTAGAGCTTCATGGGTATCTGCTTCAAAGCGCAAGACAATAACAGGCGTGGTATTGGATGCGCGGGCTAGGCCAAAGCCGTGGGGGTATTCTGCCCGCACGCCATCGATAGTATTAAGCTCGATGGCGCTGGGGAATTTTCCCTCTTGCTGCAAACGCGCAATCAGGGCGTGAGCCTCACCCTCGGCCAATTCTAGTTTTAGCTCAGGTGTGGAAACGTCTTGAGGAAGGCTCTCTAGGACGGCACTGGGGTCAGCATGGCGTGAAAGTATTTCTAATAAACGTGCGCCGGTATACAGACCATCGTCGAAGCCGAACCAGCGCTCTTTGAAGAATACGTGCCCACTCATTTCGCCTGCCAGGGGGGCACCGGTTTGGGCTAACTTGGCTTTAATTAACGAGTGTCCTGTTTGCCACATCAGCGCTTGGCCACCTGCCGCTTTGATTTCCTTGGCAACATGGCGGCTACATTTCACATCGAAAATAATAGTGGCTCCAGGTTGGCGCTCTAAAATATCGCGTGCGTATAAAATGAGTTGACGGTCCGGCCAGATAATCTGCCCTGACTTGGTGACTACGCCTAAACGATCCGCATCGCCATCAAAGGCTAAACCTAGTTCACAGTCACTATTTTGTACATGCTTGATCAGGTCCTGCAGGTTGGCGGGATCGGCCGGGTCAGGATGATGGTTGGGAAAGTTGCCATCCACCTCGCCATATAACATGTCAATGTCACAGCCCAAAGCACGGAATAGCTCTTCGGCCACTACACCTCCTACGCCATTGCCGGTATCTAAAGCAATTTTCATTGGGCGTGATAAGGTGACATGGTTACGAATGTAAGCGACATAGTCAGGCAGTAAAGCGCGTTGTTGGCGTGCGCCAGCTTGAGCAGCCGGTTGAGCTTGGTCGAGCATGAGATGCTTGAGGGCTTGAATATCGTCGCCGTGTAAAGTTTTTCCGGCCATCATCATCTTGAAACCGTTGTAGTGAGATGGGTTGTGACTGCCGGTAATCGCCACCCCTGATCCAGTATCAAGCGTGTGTGCTGCGTAATACACGACCGGAGTAGGTACCATACCTAAGTCTATTGTATTAACGCCGCCTGCATTAATCCCGTTTTGTAGGGCTTCTGAGAGTTCGGGGCTACTGTGTCGTCCGTCGTAGCCAACGACTAAGGTGGTAACGTTATTGGCGCGAGCGCTGTGGGCTAAGGCCAGGCCCAGTCGGTAGGCAAAGCCTGCGTTTAACTGTTCTGGAACCGTACCTCGGATATCGTAAGCTTTAAATGCAGACTCTGGCAAAGAAAAGGGCGTGACCACAATGGTTTCCTTTTTAAAACGCGACAAAAAAGAGTAATGCCAGATCATAACCTGAGCGGACGTATCTGCCTTAAGGAGATGACTGATTTACAATAGTTATACTTTGGTCATGACTTCCAAAAGGAGAGATATGTCCCAGCTTGAACATTTATATACCGTGCTTGGTCAGAATAATGTTTTGACCGGCCCAGCAATGAGCCCCTATCTAGAGGATTGGCGTGGTCGTTATACGGGAACAGCGTTAGCGGTGGTACGTCCAGGCTCCACTCAAGAGCTTGCACAAGTTGTGCGATGGTGTAATCAGCAGGCTGTACCTATCGTGCCACAAGGGGGTAATACGGGCTTGTGTGGTGGGGCGACGCCCGACAATAGCGGCAGGGCGATTGTGGTGTCACTGACGCGTTTGAATCAGATTCGTAGCATTGACACAGACAATGACACCATGGTGGTTGAAGCCGGTTGTATTTTGCACAGCGTGCAGCAGCAAGCCCGCCAAGCGGGACGTTTATTTCCCTTGAGCCTTGCGGCTGAGGGAAGTTGCACTATCGGTGGAAATTTGGCGACCAATGCCGGTGGCACGCAAGTTTTGCGTTACGGCAATATGCGTGATCTATGTTTGGGTCTAGAGGTAGTGACTGCCGAAGGCGAAGTATTACATGGTTTGCAAGGGCTACGTAAAGATAATACGGGTTACGATTTGCGAAACCTGTACATAGGTTCCGAAGGCACGTTAGGTATTATTACGGCTGCCACACTGAAGTTGTATCCCTTGCCTAAGGCCACCTGCACGGCTTTGCTGGCATTGGACTCCATACCGTCCGCAGTTCAGGTTTTGAATATTGCTCGTAATGGCTTAGGCGCTGCCTTAACGGGCTTTGAACTGATTGCGAATAACTGTTTGCAAGCGGTGACCCATTGTTATCCGGACCAGCGCCTGCCGTTCCAAGGGGAGTCGTCGCGCTTGCCTTGGTTTGCTTTGCTTGAATTGTCAGATAGTGAGAGCATGGAGCATGCCCGAGAGCAGTTTGAAGCCGTGATTGCAGAAGCCTTAGAGTTGGGCGTAGTCCAAGACGCTGTCATTGCAGAAAGCTTGGCCCAAAGTCAGGCGTTGTGGCACCTACGTGAAAGCATCCCCTTAGCGGAAAAAGCATACGGAAAAAGTATTAAACACGATATTTCTATCCCGGTGTCACGAATCGCCGAGTTCGTACAAGAAACAAATACTGCCTTGCAAGCTCAATTCCCTGGCGTAGAGCATATTATTTTTGGTCATTTAGGTGATGGTAATTTACATTACAACTTGGCCAAAGGAAGCGCGTTCAGCGAAGATGAACTCTTAGCACTGCAGCCACAGGTTTATCACATCGTTCACGGTAACGTGCATCGGTTTGCGGGGTCTATCAGCGCTGAGCATGGCGTGGGGCAATTAAAGCGTAATCTGTTGCCTTTATATAAAGATCCGGTGCAGTTGGCGCTGATGCAACGCATTAAAAAAGCGTTAGACCCTAACGCGATTATGAATCCGGGCAAAGTCTTACCCGACACAAGTCAATAGTAGTGTATGAACGTTCGGCCTCTTTTTAAGTACAGTATTGTTATTTTTTTATTAATGGCTGTGTTGGCTCGCATAACACAGCAGTCAGAGACAGATATCGCACTTAGCCAGTTGTTTTTTGACTCCAGTACAGCCACTTTTCCTTACCAGTATCAAACAGGGCTAGACTTTTTCGGAACCAAGCTGGTTTGGTGGATACCTTTTGGTGGCGCGGTGCTCATGGCTTGGAAGGCTTGGAGTTGTCAGCGTGGATCACAAGACCAATGGGCTTGGTTAGCAGGGGCTGTTTTATTGGGCAGCGGCCCATTACTGGCCGGAGTCCTCAAGCATTTAACGGCTATGCCTAGGCCGATTCATGCAGAGATCTTTGCGGGCGCGCAGGCTATGCCTACTTATTTTTGGACTAAAAGCTTACAGGCGGCAGGCAATGCATTGCCAAGCGCCCACGCATCGGCTGGTTTTGTTTTGATCGCCTTGTTTTTTGTTGGTAGCTTAACGAACAACCGACGTTTGATGTGGGGGGGCCTAGGGATAGGTCTGTTGGCGGGAGGAGTGTTTGGTTTGATGCGAATTGTTCAAGGCTACCACTTTCTTAGCCAAGTGTTATGGTCATGCTCTGTAATTGGCCTATACGCCTGCCTCATTTTCTCGTTAGCCGATTGGGGGCATCGCAAGTACGTGCAACACTGATGTATCCAGCGATAGCGTGGTGCTATGCCGGATAGGTTTGATATTGTTTGGCAAGGGGGCGCAGACTTAGCGCCGCTGACAGCTAGAGCAATAATAGGTGGAGCGTTGACCTTGCGTCATACGTTTGATTGGCCGCAGGCAGCGATGACAAGCCTGACCTTCACGTTCATACACATGAGCATGTAATTCAAAGTAAGCGCCAGGCCCTCCGCTTGCATTCACATAATCTCGTAAGGTGCTGCCTCCTGCTTCTAAGGCTGCCTTTAATGTTTGTAAAATAGCTGCATGTAGTTTGTGGGCCCTATGCTTAGAGATCGCCGCCCCAGGTAGTTCGGGGTGTATACCTGCCAGAAAAAGTGACTCGCAAGCATAAATATTACCCACTCCCACCACAATTTTCCCCGCTAGTAGTATTTGTTTAATAGCTTGCTGACGTCCTTGTAAATGGGTATAAAGGTAAGCAGGTGTAAAATCAGGGTGGAAGGGTTCTATTCCTAAATGGGCCAATAAAGGGTGCGCGTTAATCGGCCCGTGGCGATTGTCATGCCATAATATGGCACCGAAGCGTCGCGGGTCATGCAGTAGGAAACGAGCCTTAGCAAAGATCCATTCAGCGTGGTCGTGTTTGCGTCTAGGCTCATTTAACGGCACGCTGCGCAACGAGCCTGACATCCCCAGATGAATAATCTGGGTGCCGTGCTCAAAGTGAATCAGTAAATATTTTCCTCGTCTATCACAGGCTATTACCCGTCGATTTCGCACGAGCGTGTTGATCTCGTCAGGCACTGGCCAACGTAGGCGTTTTTCATGGATGCGAAACTCCTGTAGGATTTCGCTTGTCATTAACGTCGCAATTCCGCGACGTGTTGTTTCAACTTCTGGCAGTTCAGGCATAGTAGGGTGCTACCATCATCAAATCCGATAGTCTTATTTTGCCATCTGATGCTCAGATTTGTGCACGGCGGACCTGGTTTACCTGGATGAATTTTTTTATCTCCCCTATTACATTAGCAGGCTCTTTATTATTGGCGGCGGCCGCTCCTGCACAAGGACTGTCTGACGGCGGTGCTATGGCCACGCCAGAATACACCGAGCATGTAGAGTTACGTGCCGGACAACTGCCTCTGGTGACGCTGACTCCCGATGTCTTGTATCGTGTCTTGCTCGGAGAAATTGCTGCCAATCGTAACGACTACGAAGCGGCTAGCCAAATATTTCTAAGTTTGGCCGTAGACACCAGCGACCCGCGATTTGCTCAATACGCGTTCCAGTACTCGATGGCGGATAGAAACTTAACCCGTGCTTTGCGTTCCGCACAGCAATGGGCATTACTGGCTCCTCAGGATCCAGAAGCTAAAGCTACCGCCTTGGCGCTAGAGGCCTCTAATGGTCAAACTGAAGGTTTGGCCGAAGCCTTGTGGATACGCATCGACAAAGCCCAAGATAAAGAGCAAGCGATTATTCAAGCCATGAGCATCGTCAGTAAAATGATAGATCGTCATTTGGCACTTGAGGTCTTGGATCAAGCATTAAAGCCCAGTGTGCGCAATATTTCTGTGGCGCATCTGGTGTTAGCTGATGTGGCTTGGAATGCGGAAGATGAAGGGCGGGCCTATGAAGAGTCGTTACTTGCTCTTGATTTGGAGCCTGACTCTGAACTGGCGATTCAGCGTGTGCTCGAATATGGCATGGTAGTGGACGCACACTCGGCGCTGGATCGAGTGCGTGCTTACCTGAAAAATAATCCCGATAGTCGTAATGTGCAGTTGCTATTAGCTAGCCGCCTCGTTGAGCGCCGTCAGTTTGATGAGGCCTTGCAATTGGTACACCAATTGCAGAAACGTGCCCCAGAGGATTTCGATCTGCTGTACACAGAGGCTGAAATTCAAAGTCGAGCCGGCCACTATGCCGAGGCACGGCAACTGTTGGAAAACTATATCCAAGTACAAAGCCAACGACGTCAAACTGTCAGTGATCAAGTCAGCACGGCTTTGGCAAGTATTTCTGAGGCCCGTTTATCGTTAGTACATATTGCTGAGGCCGAGAATAATTTAGATGAAGCAATACGCCAACTGGATTTAATTGAAGAAAGTGGCTTGCGTTTCCAAGCCCAGGTTCATAAGGCGGTTTTACAAGCCCGTAAAGGTGATTTGGCCGCTGCACGACGCACTCTCGAGCTATCGCGCCCGGATACTCGTGGAGATCATGTCGTGGTGGCCTTAACGTACGCATCCATTTATCAGCAAGGTGGGCGTACTGATCAAGCGGTGACTGTATTAGAGCGTGCAGATAGTGAGCTGCCAGATAGCCCAGAGGTATTATATCAATTGGGTATGTTGTACGAGCGTCAGGGGCGCACCCAAGATTTTGAACGCTTGATGCAGCAAGTTATCGATTTGCGTCCTGATGATGCGAATGCATTTAATGCACTAGGCTACACCTACGCAGATCAAAACCGTCGTCTGGATGAAGCTCAGGACTTACTCGAGAGAGCAATGGAAATAGAACCGCACAATCCATATATATTGGACAGTGTAGGCTGGTATCTATACCGCGTAGGCGACTATCAAGCCGCCTTGGAATATTTGCAACGCTCCTACGAAAAGCTTCCAGAGGCCGATGTGGCAGCACATTTGGGTGAAGTCTTGTGGGCCAAAGGGCGCAAGCAAGATGCCATTAATATATTTCGAGCGGCACTCAACAAAGATCCTGATAGCGAAGTGCTGCATGAAACCTTGCGTCGACTAGAGTTAAGCTTGCCATGATTAAAGCAATGCGTGGGGCAGCTATAGGCTTATCGTTACTTCTTGTGTTGCAGGGCTGTAGCGGCCTGCCTGCTAACAGGGATGGCGCGGCTGTTAGCCCCGTTCGGCAATCTCACCTAGAGCGTTCCGGGCGGTTTGCGCTTAGTGTCACTCATAGCAGCAACCAGCAAGAAGCTGTACAAGGTGGCTTTATCTGGCAGGAAGCAAATGGGCGTTTGCAGTTAGACCTGCGCAGCCCTATGGGTAGTACCTTAGCGCGAGTGTATGCCGAGCCTAGCCGAGCAGTGCTGGAATATAGCGATGGCCGTCAAGAAGTCGCCGCTTCGCCCGATGCTTTGGTCGAGCTTGTTTTAGGAAGCCCAGTGCCTGTTTCTGGGTTACGTGATTGGATGCAGGGCATTACCGATGACGCTGTGGCTGTTTCCGCACAACGCTACGATGAGCAAGGTCGTTTAAGTCAATTTGAGCAAGCAGGTTGGCGGGTGAGTTTGCAACGCTATGACGAGCTAGGCCCCAAATTATTGCAATTAAATCGTCATGAAGCCTCACGCTCAATTAGTGTGCGTTTGGTAATCGATAACTAAAGCGCGTAATTATGGTTTTGTATGATGTGCCAGCACCGGCCAAAATAAATTTGTTTTTGCATGTTACAGGGAGACGAGCTGACGGCTATCATCTGTTGCAAACGGCTTTTCGCTTTATAGATGTGCAAGACTATTTAAGTTTTGATCTTCGTAGTGACGGCCAGATTGTTCGGGAGCAAGAAACCTTAGCAGGATTAACGGCCGAGAACGACTTAATCATGCGCGCGGCGCATGCACTTCAGCAGGCAACAGGGTGCTCGCTTGGAGTGCAGATACATTGCCAAAAAAACATCCCAGCGGGGGCTGGTCTTGGGGGGGGCTCTAGTGATGCGGCAACCACATTGCTAGCCTTAAACCGTTTATGGTCGCTAGGTTTGCGACGTGATCAACTCATGGCAATAGGCATGCAGTTAGGGGCCGATGTCCCCGTGTTTATATTTGGACAGGCTGCTTTTGCCCAAGGGATAGGAGAGTTGTTAGAGCCTATACAGGTGCCGTCGCATCACTATGTCTTGATTAAACCACCGCAACACATTTCCACCGGTGATGTTTTTCAACATAAAAGCTTGACACGGGATGAGGGGCGAGTTAAAGTTACTGACTTTACTACTTGGCAAGCAAATAACACGGCTTACTTTGGTAAAAATAACCTGGAAACGCTTGTTAGCCAGATGTATCCTGAAATTGCTAGTTTAAAAAATCACTTGCATGTTTTAGGAATCAATGCTAGAATGACAGGCTCAGGCTCATGTTTTTTTGCCGAGGTTCCAAGCAAGCATGAGGCGCTGCTTACAAAGCAGCAAATTAGTAGTAAAATATCGCAGGTCGCGGATACGGCAGGTCTTATAGAACAAACATGGGTTTGTTCTGGTTTGCAAGATCACCCTTTGCGATATTGGATATGACAAGTTTTTGGGGAATCGCCAAGCTGGTTAAGGCACTGGATTTTGATTCCAGCATGCGAAGGTTCGAATCCTTCTTCCCCAGCCAAATATGCAGGCTTTATCCTGCACCACGTAAAGCTGTTGAGTCGTCGCCTTATTGGGGTTTCGATCAACAGCTTTGCTTTTCATGCTTCAAAATCTATCTCCATTCATCATGGCACAAGACCGATTCATGATCTTCACCGGGACAGCTAATCCTCGTTTAGCTGTTGATGTTGTCAACCACCTTGACATGTCGCTCGGGAAGATGACTGTGGGTCGCTTCTCCGATGGAGAAGTTATGGTAGAAATTAACGAGAACGTGCGTGGACGCGACGTTTTTGTTTTGCAGCCTACCTGCGCTCCCACAAACGATAATTTAATGGAAATCATGGTCATGGTGGATGCGCTGCGTCGAGCATCTGCTGGCCGGATTACCGCCGCTATTCCCTATTTTGGTTATGCACGCCAAGATCGTCGTCCACGCTCTGCGCGTGTGTCGATCTCTGCTAAGGTTGTGGCTAATATGCTGCAAGTAGCAGGCGTAGATCGCGTCATGATGATGGATCTACACGCTGATCAAATCCAAGGCTTTTTCGACATCCCTGTCGATAATATCTACGCTTCCCCTATTTTATTAGGCGATATTTGGCGTTGCAATTACCAAGACCTAGTCGTGGTGTCGCCCGATATCGGTGGTGTGGTGCGCGCCAGGGCTTTAGCTAAGCAACTCGAAGCCGACCTTGCCATTATTGATAAGCGTCGCCCGCGTGCCAACGTGTCCGAGGTGATGAATATTATCGGTGATGTTAACGGCCGTACGTGCATCATCATGGATGATATGGTCGACACCGCCGGTACCTTATGCAAGGCGGCCGAAGCACTGAAAGAGCGTGGCGCGGGCGCAGTTTATGCTTACTGTACTCACCCTGTGTTATCCGGTGAGGCAGTAGAACGTATTAGCAACTCACAACTTAACGAGCTTGTCGTTACCGACACAATACCGTTATCGGCTAAAGCTCGTGAGTGCACGAAAATTCGCCAGTTATCTTGTGCCGCCTTATTAGGTGAGACCATCTTGCGAATTTCTAATGCCGAGTCAGTGAGCTCATTGTTTATTGATTAAATTACCGCGCTGCTGCTGGTCGCGGCAAAAGCGCATTGTGCTAGGTTAACTAGCTTTTTGGGGTTTTCCCCTTATTGGAGTTTTTCATGAAATTCACAGCTACTACGCGTGATGTACAAGGTACGAGTGCGAGCCGCCGCCTGCGTCGCGCTGGCCGTGTACCTGCCATTGTATATGGTGGTAACGCTGAGCCTACCGTTATCTCTCTAGATCACAACCAGATTTTCCACGATTTACGTAAAGAAGCTTTCCACGCTTCTATTCTAAACATGGATTTGGACGGTAAAGTTGAAAGCGTATTGTTGCGTGCTGTTCAATGGCACCCATACAAGCCTCTCGTATTGCACGTTGACTTCCAGCGTGTTGTTGCCAGCCAGGCTTTGACCACTAAAGTTCCTCTGAACTTTATCAATGGTGATTTGTCCCCAGCGGTTAAGTTGCACGGTCAAGTTATTAGCCACGTTCTAACTGAGCTGGAAATCACTTGCTTACCTGCAGATTTGCCCGTAAACATCCAGGTAGACCTAGGCGCACTAGATGCGAATGCTAACTTGCACCTAGACGCTATCAGTATGCCTGCTGGTGTTCAGTACGCTGGTAACGAAGAGAACCCATTGCTGGCAGCTGCTCTGCCTGTAGGCGGTGGCTCTGCTGGCGCTGAGGAAGGTGATGGTGCTGAAGGCGAAGAAAGCGCCGAGTAATACGGCCTTACAAGCTCTATTATTACTATAGGGCTTGGCGAATAACCCCTGACCGCTTATGCTGGCAGGGGTTTTCTTTTTTTGGGTGGTGTGAGCTGCCCATTATGAGTCATTACAAACATGTCTGTACCTATACGACTTATCATCGGTCTGGGAAATCCAGGGCCAGAGTACGAAGCAACGCGTCATAACGCAGGTTTTTGGTTGGCGGATCATATCGCCGACGACCTCCATGGACGATTCACCCTTGAAAAGGGATTTTTCGCGGAGGTAGCGAAAGTACGCTTCGAGGGGGAAGTATTGCTGATTGCAAAGCCCAGTACTTTTATGAATCGCTCAGGACAAGCGGCTGGTGCCTTAACCCGCTTTTTTAAGCTGACACCAGAGCAAGTGTTGGTATTGCATGATGAGCTGGATCTATTACCGGGGCAGGTTAAGCTAAAACAGGGTGGGGGGCATGCTGGCCATAATGGATTGCGTGATATTCAGTCCGCACTAGGTAGTCCTAATTTCTGGCGCTTGCGTTTAGGCATAGGTCACCCGCGCTCCTTAGGCTTAGCGCAGCAAGTTGCCGCATTCGTACTAAGTGCTCCAAGGCAAACGGAGATAGATCAAATATCACTCGTAATAGACCGTTGCCGAATTGCCTTGCCTGCCTTATTGCAAGGGGATATGACCAAAGCGAATCGGCAATTGCGCGAGCCCGTGAATGAGTAAACGGCCCTCTGGTTTAAGGCTTAGTGTGAAGGCAGAGGTTAAAGACTTTTTTGCCTTTGTACGCGCCCCAAGCTTTTCACCGCGTTTACCCGCAAAACGTGCGGGTGACGGCTGGTTGATCGACTGGTTTGGACCATTGCCCGTCGGGCGGCTAGTCCTATGGGCAGTCTTACTCTGGTTGGTGAATTTATTCGTGTTGGCGCCTATTGCTATGGCAGCAGTTGGAGCGGGCGGGGCTCAGCATCGTTTGAATTTGACCTACTTACCGTGGATTCAGATTGTGTTTTGGGCGCCGCTGATCGAAGAAATGGTATTTCGTTATGGTTTGCGTCGACCAAGCCAATTATTTTTGCTTTTACCTATCAGCATAGGATGCCTATTTATAGGCCCTGAATGGTATATACAGCTTCTTTTGGCTCTGAGCTTGTATTTGTTGATTAGCCGTAGCGCCTGGAGCGCTAGCGAGCGTCTCCCTCGGGATGCCAGTGTTGCTGCCTTCTGCTGGGCTTTAGTGCGCGGCGCCCCGTGGCGCTGGGCTAGCTACAAACGCTATAAACGTTGTTTTCCCTGGATATTCTATGGTGCGACCCTAGCTTTTGCGGCCTTACATTTATACAATTTCAAATTGAATCAGGCTCCCTGGTATTTGTTGCCCTTATTTGTACTACCCCAGGCCGTGACCGGCTTGGTGTTAGGATGGGTACGCATACGCCGTGGAATAGGGGCCGCCATCTTTTTACATGCTATTTTTAATGCAGGTCCCTTATTAGTGCTGATCACATTGCTTAGGCTGGCGCCAGATCTGACGACTTAAGGCTGACAAGGCTACAATAGCGACATTAATGATAACTGACTGAATTTTAGGATACACATGGCTCTGCAATGCGGCATCGTTGGCTTGCCCAACGTTGGTAAATCCACTCTGTTCAACGCTTTGACCAAGGCCGGCATTGCTGCCGAGAACTACCCATTTTGCACAATTGAACCCAACGTGGGCGTGGTTGAAGTACCCGATCCTCGTTTGGCCGCCTTAGCGCAGATCGTTAATCCCGAGCGAGTATTGCCTGCTGTAGTGGAGTTCGTGGATATTGCCGGTCTGGTAGCAGGGGCGTCACAAGGCGAAGGGCTAGGGAATCAGTTTCTGGCAAACATTCGTGAAACGGATGCCATCGTACATGTGGTGCGTTGTTTTGCTGATGATAACGTGGTGCACGTTGCCGGTAAAGTTGATCCATTAGCTGATATTGAAATTATCAACACCGAGCTTGCTTTGGCCGATTTGTCGATTGTTGAAAAAGCCGTACAGCGTAATCAAAAATTGGCTCGATCTGGTGACAAAGAAGCGGCTAAGCTAGTGACTTTGTTAGAACGTATCCAGCAAGCGCTGGGGCAAGGTAAGTCCGTGCGTTCTTTGCAGTTAGACGCCGAAGAGCTACTGCTTATTAAGTCGTACGGATTTATCACTGCTAAACCTACTATGTACGTGGCTAACGTGAAAGAGGACGGCTTTACTAACAATCCCCACCTAGAAACTGTGCAACAGTACGCAGCAGCAGATGGAGCACCTGTAGTCGCCGCATGTGCCGCGATAGAGGCCGAAATTGCTGAGTTGGACGATGACGATAAAGTCGAGTTTTTGTCTGATTTAGGAATGGAGGAACCTGGCCTAAATCGAGTTATTCGCGCCGCATACCATCTTTTAGGGTTACAAACCTACTTTACAGCAGGGGTAAAAGAGGTACGCGCCTGGACGATAAAAGTCGGTGATACGGCTCCTCAAGCAGCCGGAGTCATACACACCGATTTTGAGCGTGGTTTTATTCGTGCTCAAACCATCGCGTATGACGATTTCATTAGCTACAAAGGTGAGCAAGGCGCTAAAGAAGCCGGCAAAATGCGCGCCGAGGGTAAAGAATACATTGTTAAAGACGGCGATGTGCTGAACTTCTTGTTTAACGTTTAAGTAATAGTTTCCCTGGCAGGTAAGTTTGCTGGCTCTTTCAGCCAAGCTTGCCTGTTTAGTTAGCCGCCTTCTGTCGCATGATAGGGGCGGCGCAGGTGTCGGGATTCTCCGCTAGTGATACAAACTGCATGCTCGCGCCGTCGTAGGCTTGTATGCTACCCGTACCAATATCATATACCCATCCATGTATGGTCAGTGTCCCGTCTGATAGGCCTAAGCGTACAGAGGGGTGCGTTTGTATATTAGCGAGCTGCGCGATCACGTTTTCTCTCACCATAGAGGCGACACGATCTTCTTCACTATTATGTTCACGTGATTCGTTAACCAAGCGGGCTGAATCGGCGTAGCGTAACCAGTGCTCTACCGCAGGCAGGTGGTCTAAGCATTGACAACTGGCAATGGCTCGCATCGCACCGCAATCAGAGTGGCCACAGATCACAATGTCTTTGACTTTTAAAGCAGCGACGGCGTACTCCACAGAGGCGGTAACACCGCCAGGCTCAGGTCCATAAGACGGCACAATATTACCTGCATTGCGAATCACAAATAAATCGCCAGGCTCACGTTGTGTAACCAGTTCAGGTACTAAGCGGCTATCTGAACAAGAAATAAAAAGGGCTCGAGGCTGTTGTTGGGTGGCTAAGTTTCGAAAAAGATGGGCTCGTTTGGGATAAGCCTCACGTTGAAACTTGAGAAAGCCTTCAATAATGTCCTTCATTTCGTATCCTTCAGACTACCTGTTTAATTATGAGTAGCTTACTCTTGCTGATCCATAAGGTAAAATACTCATTTGTGATAGTTTTGATTGGTTTTTCTTATACTTGATGCTGCTCAGACACTTACACTACTTCCAAGCCGTTGCCCAATACAATAGTTTTACCCGTGCGGCGAAGGCCTTGCATGTTTCTCAACCTGCTTTATCACAGCAAATACGCCAGCTTGAGGAGCACTTGGGGGCTCAACTATTTGATCGACAGGGACGCACTGTGCGCCTAACGGATGCTGGTGAAGTGTATTTGCGCTACGCTCGGCAGGCCTTGCAAGACCTAGAGGCGGGGCGTAGGGCTTTGCATGACGTGAGCGACTTAAGCCGAGGTTCGCTACGCATTGCGGTTGCACCAACATTTGCATCGTATCTACTCGGTCCTTTAGTGGAGGCTTTTTATCGTCGCTACCCTAACGTGACCCTTACTATTCAAGAAATGCTCCAAGAAAGAGTGGAGACGCAACTGCTCGAAGATGAGCTCGACATCGGTATTGCATTTGATCGTCCTACGTCCAATGCGGTGCAATTTAGGCCACTGCTCGTGGAGACCTTAGCCTTGGTGGTAAATCGCACGCATGCTCTGGCCGAGCGTAAGACTATTGACCGTAGCGCGCTTGAGCAGGAGTCCTTAGTGTTACTCACACGTGAGTTTGCGACACGCAGACAAATTGATCGTTATTGCCATGAGCATGACTTAGCATTACACGTGCAAATGGAATCTAACTCGTTAAATGCAATTACCGAAGTGGTTCGGCGTACGGGTTTAAGTACCTTATTACCGGCTGCAATTGCAGCCAATAATGAGTATTTACTGGCGCTTAATCTAGAGCCTGCGGCACCTCAGCGCAGCGCTATTTTAATGCAACGTAAAGGGGCTTATCAGTCTGCCGCTATGAGTGCGTTTATAGAGTTGGCCCTTAAGCATGGTGCGGCATCCTGACAGGGTGAAGAGTTAGGTCAGGGCGCTTCTTGGAGTAAATGAGCGATAAATCGCTCATTTTTTAAATCTAATACCGCCCCATCGAACTCCCGAAAGCAAAGTGTGCAAACTTTTTGTCCAGCCAGCCAACCGCCGACAATAAAGTTATTGCGTCCAGTAACTTGGTACGGAGGCAGATAAGCTTGATAAACCATGCTTTCGCCCTGATACTGGCCACCTGTTTGTAGGGTAATGGCGTCTTGTTGGTGGATGGTTATGTTTTGACTTAATCTGCCTATCGCGGGCTTAGCAACGTAATCTTGACCCGTTTGCAAGAAGTAATCAGGGCTTAGCTCGGTGCGCAAGTGCGGTAAGTGCTGCCACCGCTCGCGAAAGCCACTATCGTTGTCCATTAAGTGGCTAACCCAGGCTAACAGGCCTTTGTGGGACATAAACCAACGCCAAGCGGGCTCAAGAAATTGCACATTTTGTTGCCAGCTAGGCCAGTGAGCCAGTATGTCTCGGCCAGAGACCCACATTTCCTCCCACGGCAGCATCATGAAAATAACATCGGGGCGCGCTTGTACGCCATCAATAGTAAAAGGCTGCTCGAGCTCTAAGACAGAGTGGTTTAAACCTTCGAGTGTGGTGAAATAGACCTGCGCTTCTACTGACTCAAATAGTTGAGCAATGGTTTCAGTGGTTGACGCGTCTTCTATAAAAGACACATCGCAAACCACAGCAATATTTTTACCTTGATAGGCAGCGAAGTTCTCTTGGGCATGGAGCCACCAGTCGTTGGCTTGCTGTTCTTGTTTGCCTAACGAAGTCGCGATGAGGTTTTGCAGATTAACCGACTCAAACAGCATGACGGGGGTGTCGCCGTTGAACTCATAGATGCCAGCTAATTTGCCGCTATGCGGCTCGACGACAGCATCGAAGCGTCCATATATAGTGCTACTAGCCATGGTGTACGGTGTTTGACGAAAAAACTCATGACGAGCGTATTCATAAAACTGTACAAAGGATGGGTCTGCACTGGCTTTACAGGTGAACCACTGGCGCGCTGATTGTATATCTAGTTTTAGTATCTGGCGTAATGCCGCCAATAACATGGCGTAGTATTCGGTCATCTGTGCCATCAGATTATCGGCACAGGCCTCTGTAATGCCGTACATGGGCAACTGTTGTTGATGCTCTATGAAGAACTTAAGCCAGTCTTGTACATCAGTGTGTAACTGCTCTTGATGTGTATAGAAAGCATGTACGTAGGGGAGCTCGTCGGCGATAACTTGCGCAGCACTTAGCGCGCTTAACTTTTCTTGGATAGGAAAGATGCTGTCGCTCATGGGCTTAACCGCCGCTGCTGTAGCTGCCTGAACGCGTGCCAGAGCCAGAAAACGAGCCTCCGCGAGAGCTGCCTAGATTACGCGATGGTGAGGACAAAGAGCGTGCCATGGAAGATTGGCGCTGTTTGTTGGAGACCGAGGAGGTGTAAGCGTTGTTGCTCATCGTGCGTTGGCGTTGATGAGCCTCGCGTGAGGCCGTAACTGACTTGCCTGCGCTACGCGAGAACATATTGCTGACCATATAGGCCGCTAGGAGGCCACCCAGCATAGGCATAAGCATGGAGCCAGCACTAGCGGAAGGGGAGTCTTGAAGTTGCTGATCGGTTTGATTTAACAGCTTTTCAACATCTGCCGGATCCGCTTGCCAGGTTTCTACATCGCCGTTAGGCAGATTGCGCGCCACGGTGATGGTGCGCTCACCATTATCACCTAGGCTGAAATACAACTCAGAGATAGAAGGGTCGAGTTTTTGCAGCTCGGGCAGCGCAGCAGCCAACATTTCTTTTTCTTGGTTGAGTTGGTCGAGTGTGGCTTTGGCGGCTTCTTTGTTGATGAGCTCTTGGTCAACATTGCTAAAATCATCAGGTGCTTGATTACAAGCGGCGACGCTGATAGACGCGATGGCAGCGGCGAACAAAAGTGGGGTGGGGCGTTGGCGGCTCAAAGCAATATCCTTCAAGGTAAGTCCTCAAGCACTCACTATAGCCTTGGCAGTAGGATGCAATCAAGCGCTTAAGCCCTTACTGGTGGATGACATCGCTATAGAGAGGCGACTAAGCGTTGGAGTTCACTTTGCCGACTACAGTCGGTTTTTTTGAAAATTGAAGCCAAGTGTTTACGTGCGGTTTCTGGGGCAATATTGAGAACTTCCGCGACATCTTTCAGTGTTAAGCCGGCCACAACGTAATGACAAATCTGGGCCTCAGTAGGGGTAAGCATAAAAAACTCACGTAATACCTCGGCGCTGGGGACTTCAAACACGCTGCGGCATTCTAGTCGTAACAGCAGCAGTTGGCGAAAACCGTAACTGTAGCGTTCAGGGGCAACTGAAATGTGGAGGCGATACGAGCGACCCCAATCATCGGGTATGAGTAATAGTTCAGTTAATCCTGTTTTCAGGACCGAGGTCATGCTGGACTGTAGACGTTCCTGCCAGGTTTGAAGGCGGTGGCACAGCTGTTGTTGATGGATGTGTAAGGAGCCGCCGTGATTCAGTTGTTCGAAACTGCGTTTACTATCTTGCAATAGCTTACCGGCTTCATTGACGACTAACCAGCAGTGCGTTTGGGGCTGTAGCAACGTAGCGATGTGATGGAGTTCTGTTTGAGAACGCTTCGAGTAACTGGAGAAAGCCTGATGAATAGAAAAAAATAGGCTTTTTTCCCGTAAGGTGATATCTGCGGTTTGCTGCAAGATTTGTTCGCGTAAAAAGCTGATGGACACGACATAACGCGAGTCGCTATAGATGACAAACCCTTGTAGATCTTGTACTCCATGAGGATGTAAAAAATCGAAGACAAACTCGTGATCGTCGACTTCGTGTTGACTGACCACCTTATTAGTGATGAAGCGAGTACCAGCGGGAGTATGGCTAAGCTTTCGTGCCAGGCAGTCGCGGTCAGCATAGTATGTGTTGTAGGCGGCTAAGGCAGTTTCAGGTACATCCACAAACTCTGCGGCAATCACTTCACGGCTATGCTTATCGCGCCAAAGAATACAGGCCGAGTCGGCATGCATAAGCTTAGCCGCATGCGCGGCTGCCTCCCGCCACGTTGCGACGCCTTCGCCTGCGGCAACCATAGTATCGTTCGCGGAATGTATAGCGGCTGTAGTGCTAGGACCCATGAAGGCACTCCAATGCATAAGGTGGTGAACTAGTGCGTTGCCTAGAAGGAATGTAACATTTTTTCAGTGTTGCAAGAATAATAATAATTTTTTCGTCTGGGTGCGCATGCTGTAGTACAGAGGACGGTATCTTTGTTGCTTAGGGCGCACAGAAGTTTCGCTGAGAATTGCGCATAATACAGTCGCTAAAGCGGCATTTCTTTGTCTTGTATCAAATGGTGTAACAAAATTAAACGCTACTATAACCTTGTTGCTAATAGGGTTACCCCATTGCCCCTGCTAGTGCACTTGCCTCACTCTGCGGTTATTTGTTTCACAAGGAAATGCTATGAAAGCCCGCCTGCTTACTCTGATTCTTAGCTCTACTTCGTTGTTGGTCTCTGCTCAAGCGTGGGCCCAGCGCAATGAGCCAGTACAAGTCATCCCGCCTGTTCAGGTTGATAACCCCGCCATGGTAGAGCTGGGTAAAAAGCTTTTTTTTGAACCTAGACTATCGCGTTCTGGTTTTATCTCGTGTAATTCCTGCCACAACTTAAGCATGGGGGGAACCGACAACATCAAGACTTCTATCGGTGATCGTTGGCAGGAAGGCCCTATTAACTCACCTACCGTCTTGAACTCCAGCCTGAACGTGGCCCAGTTTTGGGACGGGCGGGCAGCAGACTTACGAGAGCAGGCGGGCGGGCCTATCGCCAATCCTAAAGAAATGGCGTTTACGCACGAGTTGGCTTTAGAGTTTTTGTCTTCTGTGCCTGAGTATAAGGCAGAGTTTAAGCAGGTTTTTGGCACGCCAAGCATTGGTATTGATCAGGTGACTGAGGCAATCGCTGCGTTTGAAGAAACCTTAGTGACCCCTGATGCGCGTTTTGATTTATGGTTAAAGGGCGACGATAAAGCCATAACCGACCAAGAGCTCGCGGGTTATCAGCTCTTTAAAACTAGTGGCTGCGTGGCGTGCCACAATGGACCAAACTTAGGCGGCAGTTCATTTCAGAAGATGGGTTTAATAGAGCCCTACGTGACGGATAATCCAGCGGAAGGTCGGGTAGCGGTCACCGGTAAAGACGCTGATCGTTTTAATTTTAAAGTTCCAACCTTACGGAACGTTGAGCTTACCTATCCGTACTTCCATGACGGGGCCGTCGATACCTTAGGGGAAGCAGTCGATATCATGGGACGTCTACAGTTAGGGAAAAAGTTTAGCGCTGAGGAAAACGCTCAAATTGTTGCGTTTCTAAAAACCTTAACAGGTAAGCAGCCTGAAATTGTTTTGCCGATTTTACCTGCTTCGCGTGATGACACTCCGCGTCCAGTTCCTTTCGGCTCATAAATAGTTGATGTAGCCCCTTGCTTAGGTAAGGGGCTTTTTTTTAGGGGCTAGCCCTACAGGCTTTCGGACTCTACAGCGGGAAAGAAAAAAAAATAGTACCATTTATAGACTAATTGATTTTTCTGGAATTCGCCCATGAGCCGTATTGTCTTGTTTGAAAACATCAATCCTAGCGCACAAGAGGTTTTTGCTGCGGCTGGTTACACCGATATTCAGACTTATCCTGCTGCATTAACAGGCCAGTCCTTATTTGACGCCGTAAAAGGGGCAAGTATTATCGGGATACGTTCACGCACTCAGTTTGATGCCAGCGTGCTCGCTCAGTCCGATTGCTTACGGGTATTGGGATGTTTTTGTATTGGGACAAACCAGGTCGACTTAGATGCCTTATCACTGGCAGGCGTTCCCGTTTTTAATGCGCCCTTTTCTAACACCCGCTCTGTGGCAGAATTAGTGTTAGCAGAAGCTATTTTGCTGTTGCGCCGCATTCCAGAAAAAAATGCCCGAGTACATGAGGGGTATTGGGATAAGTCAGCGGAAGGCGCTTACGAGGCGCGCGGGAAAACTCTGGGCATTATTGGATATGGAAATATTGGCTCTCAGGTAGGCACTTTAGCCGAGCTGTTGGGAATGCGAGTGCTATTTCATGATGTGGAGTCAAAACTACCGTTAAGCAACGCTCAGGTTTGCCCAGACTTGCAACGCATGCTGGCTGAAGCTGATGTGGTGACTTTGCATGTGCCCGGAGGCACTGCTACGGATAATATTATTAATGCAGCGGCCTTAGCAGCCATGAAAAAAGGGGCGATTCTGATTAATGCCTCCCGAGGCAGTGTGGTGGATATCGACGCTTTGCATGCAGCATTGGCGTCGGGTCATCTTGCAGGGGCCGCTCTGGATGTATTCCCTGTTGAACCTAAGGGAGTCAATGAGCCTTTGCAAAGCCCTTTGCGCGGGTTGAGTAATGTCATTTTGACGCCCCACATTGGCGGTAGCACCCAAGAATCGCAAGCCAATATTGGTCGGGAAGTTGCCGAGAAGTTGGTGAGTTTTGCTAAGTATGGCGCCACTAAGGGGGCGGTGAATTTTCCCGAAATTTCGTACGCGGCGAGCTCAACACAAGTACGTTTGTTGCATGTGCACAAAAATATGCCAGGGGCGGTGAGCGCCTTGAATAAGCGATTGGCTGATCTTGGTCTTAATATAGTCAGTCAGCAGCTTCAAACGCAAGGCGAGTTGGGTTATGTCTTAATTGACATTGATAGGCTGCCAGATGAGGCAACTCTAGAAAGCATACGTTCCGATCCTGCCACAATACGTTGCGACTTGTTGTAAGCAAGAGTTTTTACTGCTTAGGTAGTAAAAACACGCTTTGTTCCCCCATTGCTGACTGACAGCGTGGGGGGAGTAGATCTGCCAGAGTGTATTGATCCAGATGCTGTAAAAAATGCTGTAAGGCTTGATTTAAAATACCTGTTAAGCGGCATTGCCCACTGAGTACGCATTGAGTTTGCGTACCCAAGCACTCGACCACGGCTAAGTCACTTTCCATATAACGTATTAATTTACCCAGATTAATGTGTGTGCTGGGCTTGGCTAACTTCATTCCGCCATTTTTTCCTCGTTGGGTAATTATCCACTCTCCTTTAGCGAGTAAATGGGTAATTTTCATTAGATGCGCTTCAGATATGCCATGATAACTGGCGACTTCTGCAATGGTACAAAGTCGCTCCGGATGTTGATCAAGGTACATCATCAAGCGCATGGAATAATCGGTCAGGCTAGTAAGGCGCATATTAGGGTAGGGTCAGATCACTGGCGACTTTGATGGGATTATGGTGGAACTGATAGTTCATCCAAAAGCTGCGTGCAATACGTTGTGCATACTGCAACGCTTGCTCTCCCATGGCAAGATTTTCTCGTTCGGCACAGGTTTGTTTAAATAAGCGTAACCACTGCTCAAAGTGAGCAGCCTCTAAATGGTCTAAGCGCATATGCTTGGCCATAGGAGAGCCTTGATAGCTGGCTGTTTTTAATAATAATGAAGACCAAAAGCGTTCCATGATGCCTAGATGTTCGTCCCAGTTATGAATGTGGGCCGAGAAAATAGGCCCGAGCATCTCGTCAAGGCGGATGTGGTCGTAAAAGTCCGAAACCAAAGATTTGATTTCAGCTTCAGTGCAAAGAGGAGGCGCTGCGTCCATCGTACTTTTCTCGCTTAAAGGTATATTTAAAATAGATCTTATTGGGTATAGTGCTGGAGGTCAAGTAGCGGGAACTGTGGAACGGATGGAGGTACTAACTGGCACGGGGCGATGGGGGTGACTATACTATTGCATAAAACAACGTATATTTCACGGCGCAGCGCTACAATTTGTTAATTGTTGTTCCGGAGCAGCGTAAGACTCATTCAATATTAGAGCTTTCGCCCAACTGACCTTAAAACTCGATTTGTATTAGTGGACATTTGCCTAAGCATGCGACATGCCTCAACGTTAACTTGTATTGTGCCTGGACTTAATGAAGCCGAAAATATTCCATTGCTTTTGCCAGTGCTGGTGCAAGAGTTACGCAAGTTAAAGTTGGCGTTTGAAATCATCATTGTGGATGATGGGAGTACGGACAACACCGAGACCGTCACAAAGCAATTGCTGCAACACTATCCCGAATTGGTTTATATACAACTGTCACGTAACTTTGGTAAAGAAGCGGCCTTAACGGCTGGCTTACAGGCCAGCCAGGGCGATGTGGTGGTGTGCTTAGATGCTGACATGCAACACCCCCCTAGTTTAATTCCTGAAATGCTGCATATGTGGCAAGGGGGATTGGACATGGTTTATGCCGTGCGTGCGAGTCGCGATGATGAGGGCTGGGGCAAACGCATCGGTACCGCCTTGTTTTATAAGCTGATGCGCACTTCTAACGGCTTGCGCGTTCCCCGTGATGCGGGTGACTTCCGTTTATTGGACCGCAATGTCGTTCAAGCGTTACTGGCTCTACCCGAACGCAGCCGTTTCATGAAAGGCTTATTTGCCTGGGTGGGCTTTCAGTCTGGTCCTATCTACTACACACCCGCCGAACGCGCACATGGTGTCAGTCGTTTTAAGCCAGGTAAGTTGTTACGTTTTGCGGTGGATGGGCTCACTGCTTTTACGACTTGGCCATTGCGTTTAGTCAGTTTGCTGGGCACTTTGCTCGCCTTGCTCTCGTTTTCTTACGGTTTATTTGTGCTGTTGAAGTACTTTGTGTACGGCGAGCAGGTACGTGGATGGGTTTCATTGATTACGGTTGTACTCTTTTTCTCAGGGGTTAATCTCATGTCCTTGGGAATAGTTGGTGAGTATATTGCTAGTATTTTTGTGGAAGTCAAAGACCGTCCGTTGTATCTGGTACGACAGCGCACCGGTAAAGGTTTGCCCGACTCCCAATCGCCCAAATCCGAATAAAACATCAATCTGCAGGCCGTTCTGCTGCAGAGTCAACTAAAGTCTAGCTCCCCCTCCTTTCTTCATGTCAAGAGTCCGTGTTGTTGCGTACTTAAAACGCCATTTTACGTCTTGGCCTAGCCTATTGTTAACGCCGTGGGCATGGCGTTTCAGTGAGTTTTTAGGAGCTCAATCGAGCCTGGTTATTATGGTATTGATGCTAGGGTGGTATGTGCCCACCCTAGGACTGTATCCTTTACTTATCCCCGATGAAGGCCGCTATGTCGGCGTGGCCTGGTACATGATACAAAGTGGTGACTTCTGGGTACCTAGATTGGACGGTCTGCCTTACTTTCATAAGCCTCCCTTGTTTTATTGGCTAACAGCTTGTTCATTAAAGTTATTTGGACACAACGCATTAGCTGCCCGGCTTGTCTCAGCCTTATTTGCTAGCTTATTGGTTGCTGGCATGCACGCTTTCTGTAAAAAGTACCAGTCTTTAAAATTGGCGGGAATACAGACCTTATTTCTTGCAGTCACTCCTTTTTTGTTTGGAGGAGCTCATTACGCCAATTTGGATATGACGATAGGGGCATTGTTGGTGCTGACAGTCTTGGCGGCTGCACATAGTGTTTTTTCTTACGAAGCAGGTCAAGCTTATAAACGTTCTTTGTGCTTGGCGTATGCGCTGCTAGGCATGGGGTTTTTAGCAAAAGGTTTAATTGGTATTGTTTTACCTGCAGGAGTAATGTTTTTTTGGTTAGTTGGGCGCACGCGTTGGGATAGCCTAGCGCGTTTACTTTATTGGCCAGGCATTGCTCTTTTAGTTGTCATAGCCTTGCCCTGGATGCTTTCTATGCAAAGTTATTATTCAGGCTTTTTCGACTATTACATTGTTTATCAGCACTTTCATCGTTTCTTAGAAAGTAGCTTTAATAACGTTAATCCATTTTGGTTTTATTGGTTGGTGTTGCCAGTGGCTTGCCTTCCGTTTTCGGGTCTGTTGGGCCTACGCTTGTGCGCATGCCGGCAGGCGTCTACGGTGGGTAGTGTACAAGGGCTGATGCTTACGCTGTTATTAACGGTTGTAGTGTTCTTCTCGCTCCCTAGCTCCAAGCTGATAGGGTATGTTTTACCAGCAGTAGCGCCTTTTATTTATTTTATGGCCGAGGGGTACCTGCTCTGGGTCCAACGCAATAGTGCAGCAAAAGCACAGCGTAGTTTAAATATATTGACCCTGATTGGAATCGGCGTGTGCGGCACTGCTGTGGCAGGAGTGATATTGATGCCACCGTCTACTAGCCGGATGGTAGCGAGTGTTATTGCTGCCGCACGGCAACCGTCTGATCAGCTTGTTTATTTAGATTTATATCGTTTTGATTTAAATTACTACTTAGCGGATAAAATGCCAACTGTCGCGGTAGGAAGTTGGTCTGAGCTTGGCCGACAGCGTGTCGATACGTGGCGACAAGAGTTGTATGATGCCGCCCAGTTCGAGCCTAACAATATGAACATGCAGCTCATAGAAGAGTCAGACTTTGTGACGCGTCTATGTCAGGCTGGGCAGGCCAGTAATAATTATTGGTTGCTCAGCAGTCCTGACCATGTACAGGGGCTTTCTTGGTTGGAGCCGCTAAAACCCAGTTACCAAGATAAACGTCTGGTTTTATACCATGTTGCCAGAGAGCAGATTCAGGCTATTTGTGCGCAAAGGCCCACACTCGACTTAAAACAAAGGTGACAAAAGCCATCGCTACTAATACCACGGCGAGCAGATACTGATAGGAAAGCGAGCTGTAATGTAGCAAGACAGCATAGGCACTTTCATTGACTCCAAAGCCTAATGCAGACACTAGGAAAAAACGCCGCAGCGCGGTAAGAAATGGAATGCTATGCTGGGTGAACGTTAAGGTATAGTGGCCGCCGAACGAGACGGTGAAAGCAGCCAGCCAGCCTATCAGGTTGGCCCATAGGGGAGGCACGTGCGCATGACTGACCAGCAATACAACAGCGCCCCAATGAACGCCAGCCGCTAAAGAGCCAATTAAAATGAAGAAAAATAGCTGTCGTGGCATGTTATGTAAGGATAAAGATGGGCATGCGAAAAGTAATTAGTATTTGTGCTGACGATTTCGGTCAAGATCAAGCAATCGATAGCAGTATTGTAGAGTTGTTAGCCAGTAAAAGATTGAGTGGTACGTCTTGTTTAGTGGATGGCCGCTCGTTCCAAGTGTCGGTGCCAAGCCTACGCCAAGCTCCAGGTCAAAAGGGGCTGCATCTGAATTTTACGGAACGCCTGAGCGACTCCTCTCAAGCTATTTGGCCACTAAAAAAACTCATCGTGCTCGCCTATCTACGGTGCTTGCCCATAGAAAAAATAAAGGCTAGTATCGCGCACCAATTAGACTTATTTGAACGGCATATGCAACAAGTGCCGGATTATATTGACGGCCACCAACATGTGCACCAACTGCCGCAAATACGCGAGCTTCTGTTAGCGCAAATAGAGCAACGCTATGCCGCGAATCCGCCTTGGTTACGCTATACCGGTGCAGAACGCATCAATACACCAGAAGGGCGCAGTAAAGCCACAGTTAAGCCGCGTATCATCGCCGCCTTAGGGGCAACTGAACTGGCTCGTTTGGCGATCGCTAAACGCGTCACCATGAATGCAGCCTTTACCGGAGTCTATGATTTTTCTGGTGGGCGTGAGGCTTATGCTCAGTGGGTGCAGTATTGGTTAAGCTTAATGCAGCATGGTGACACGATGATGTGTCATCCAGCGACACAGAGTGTCGAGGGCGATGTCTTAGGGGCGCAACGGGTAGCCGAATATGAGGTGCTGAAAAGCGCACAGATGCGGCAGTGGTTAGCGCAGCATGAGTTAACCTTGGCGTAGAGCAACTGAATTCAATCCTCAGGTGTGGGTGGTGTGCTATTGCCAGCCCCTAAAGCGCGTTGCATAAAGACTACGTCTATCCATTGTTGAAATTTATAGCCTGTGGCTACTTGGGTGCCTGCGTGAACAAAGCCTAATGCTCTATGCAAACCGATGGACTCATGTTTGTCATGACCAGCAATCACCGCTATCATTTGGCGCCACGGGCCCTGTTCGCAACGTACTAGCAGCTCTTTTAGCAGGGCCTTACCCAAGCCCTTGCCAATTTGGCCGCGAGCCAAGTAGATCGAGTCTTCTAGAGTGAAGCGGTAAGCCGCTCGAGAGCGGTAAAGACCCGCATAGGCATAGCCTACGATTTGTTCATTCAACACCGCGACCAAGTAAGGCAGCCCTGCTTGCTGTATGTCATCGTAGCGGTGTCGCATCTCTGTTATCGATGGTGGGACTTCTTCAAACGTAGCGGTGCTATGCAGCACGTGGTACGCATAGATAGCTTGAATTTGTTCGAAATCTTCGGCTTGTACGTCACGTATCAGCATGGTTTCAGAGGTGAAGTTAGCAGAAAGGGAGTGTGGATAAGTTACTTGCATCGTCGTGCTACTGGTCATACTATTTTTCCTTTACCACTGTAGTGTAATTGCGAATTTGGAGTTGTTATGTCTATCCCCTACAAGTCTTTGTCTGAAAACTTTGCTGTGTCGCCTCAGTTGACGGCTGAAGATATGCAAGCGGTTGCTGCCGCCGGTTTTAAAAGCGTTATTATTAATCGTCCTGATTTTGAAGGCGGGGCCGAACAGCCTTTAGCAGCAGATGTCATGGCTGCCGCTGAGGCGGTGGGTTTACAGGCGTGTTATCAGCCGGTAGCAGGCAATGCAATTACTGCAGCAGATGTGAATAATTTTGCTGATCTACTCGAAACCCTGCCTCAACCCGTGCTAGCCTATTGCCGCAGTGGTAATCGCTGCTCTATTTTGTATCACGCTACTCAAACTAACTGATGTTAATCAAAGGTGATGTGAAACGGGCTTGGTTTCTCACCACTCAGACGTTAAGCTGTCTATAGTCTATTTCAAAGGGGGTATTGCATATGTTTAAGAAGATTTTAATCCCTACCGATGGTTCGGTATTATCCGCTCAAGCAGCCAACAAGGGCGTTACATTTGCCCGTCAAATAGGTGCTGAAATTGTTGCTCTACACGTTACGCAGCCCTTTGCTGCTACTGTTGGCTTCGATGGTATGGCTGCCGCGTACGCCATCACCGATGAGGACTACGACAAAACAGCGCGCGAGCAATCAGAAAAATATCTGCGTCAAGTACTCGACCGTGCTGAAACCGCGGGCGTCAAAGCAATAGGCAAATCTGTTTCTAATTTCAACGTGGCCGATGGCGTGGTTCAGGCGGCAGACGAAGAAGGCTGCGACTTGATTTTTATTGGTAGTCATGGCCGTAGTGGCTTGTCGCGCTTATTGCTAGGAAGCGTCACAATTAAAGTCCTTAACATGGCTAAAAACACCGTGTTGGTCTATCGCGTTAAAGAAAACGACTAAGCATTGGTAGGTGAAAAAGCGGCTCTTACTGAGCCGCTTTTTTTATCTCTACGATTTTATGTTTTAGGTTGTAGTTGCGCGGCATGGCTTTGTACTGCCTCTAGCACGATTGGACTCAGACAGCCCTCAGGGCCTTGACCATCTGGATGCAACTCGATAAAGCTCAGTAATGCGCTGCGCATTCGAGGATCCCAAAAACTACGAATGTGATGAGCAATTTCTTGCATACCTTGCTCGCGATTGCGCATGGTTTCAAAAAACTCACCAATTCGGTTAGCCATGGGAATAAGAGGTTCTATATTCATACTGTGCTCGGTAGTGAAAGAGGAGTATCCCGCTGTAGATAGTGCGGGTGGCTATATAGCGTAAAACCGCTGTGACGCGCAAAAGCAGCCAGCATGACTCCTAGCTCTTGTGCTAGTTGCAAGGCGAAAGAAGTCGGGGCCGATACGGCCACTAAAAAAGCAATGCCCATAGCAGCCGTTTTTTGCACCATTTCAAAACTGGCTCGGCTTGATATCAGTACCATGCCTTGTTGTAGGTCTATATGGTGGCGCAATAAATGCCCATATAGTTTATCTAGGGCGTTGTGACGACCTACGTCCTCACGCACAATCAGTACTTCACCTGCTAACGAGCACCAGGCGGCGGCATGCGTTGCTCCCGTGAGCAAATGCAGTGCCTGTTTATCACGCATTTGGTCCAAGGCGTGAAAAATAGCCTGTGTGGTAGGGGCGTGTTGTGGAGGCCGCACAGCAGGTAAGTCCCTACGCACCTCGTCTAGACTTTCTAAACCACATAAGCCACAACCTGTTCGGCCGGCCAATTGACGTCGACGAGCTTTAAGCTGATGCATGCAAGCATTAGCTATCGTTATTTGTAATAAGTAACCGTGCTCACCCTCTTGGAGTTGTACATCGAGGATGTCATCAGCGTGACGTATGATGCCTTCCGTGAAAGAAAAACCGTAGGCTAAATCGTCTAGATTGTCTGGGCTGGCTAATAGGGCGCTATGACTGATGCCGTTGTACTCTAAAGCCACGGGAGACTCTACTGCCAAACTGTCATATTGCTCGGCTAGCGCGGGCGCAAGTTCGTCAGGCGCAGGCCTGGATTGACGCCACACCAGACCGGTGCTGTGCGAGCGTTGATAGGACGGGGCAGTAGACTCAGTCATATTAGACCTGTGGACTTAGTTCGGGTTGCAACACCGTGTCAGAGGTATTAGCCTCATCAGTCAGAGACTCACCTTTTAGCAAGCGTTGCTGCTTGTGATCAAAGTCACTCCAACGCTCTTGCCAATCGGACTCCTGCGTGACACGTTGAATCTGTACCGCTGTTACCTTGTACTCGGGGCAGTTGGTTGCCCAGTCTGAGTTATTGGTGGTGACAACGTTGGCGCCAGACTCAGGAAAGTGAAAGGTAGTGTAAACCACTCCAGGCTGCACACGCTCGGTAACGGTGGCACGTAAGGCGGTTTCCCCGGCGCGACTTTTTACTGAAACTCTATCACCACTGCGTATGCCACGATCTTCGGCGTCTTGGGGATGTATTTCCAGTAGATCTTCGGAGTGCCAGGCCGTGTTGGAGGTACGTCGAGTTTGAGCGCCAACGTTGTACTGGGAAAGGATGCGGCCGGTAGTCAGCAGCAATGGGAATTTGCGATTGCTACGCTCCTCGGTGGGCACATACTTAGTGGGAATAAAGCGTCCTTTGCCGCGTACAAACTTGTCAATATGCATGGTGGGGGTGCCTGCAGGAGCTTGCTCGTTGCAGGGCCATTGAACGCTCCCCCCTAAAGCATCAATATGGGTATAGGAAACGCCCGAGAAGGTGGGGGTAAGGCGTGCTATTTCATCCATGATCTGACTTGGGTGGTCGTAATGCATGGGGTAGCCCAGGGCTTGAGCCAGCGCGCAGGTGGTTTGCCAGTCAGCCATGCCCGCTTTGGGTTCCATGACTTTGCGTACACGTGAAATGCGGCGTTCCGCATTGGTGAAGGTCCCATCTTTTTCGAGGAAGGAGGAGCCCGGTAAAAAGACATGGGCATACTTGGCGGTTTCGTTCAAGAACAAGTCTTGTACCACTACACACTCCATGGCCTCCATGGCGGCGGCGACATGCTGGGTATTAGGATCAGACTGCACGATGTCCTCGCCTTGGCAATACAAACCCTTAAACGAACCACTGAGCGCTGCATCAAACATATTCGGGATGCGCAAGCCTGGTTCAGACTGTAGAGAGACGTCCCAAGCCTGCTCAAACTGAGCCCTTACTGCATCGTCGGACACATGACGATAGCCTGGGAACTCATGAGGGAAAGAGCCCATGTCGCAGGACCCTTGCACGTTATTTTGTCCACGCAAGGGGTTGACACCTACGCCTTCGCGCCCAATATTTCCAGTTGCCATGGCAAGGTTAGCAATCGCCATAACGGTAGTCGAACCTTGGCTGTGCTCGGTCACGCCTAGGCCATAATAAATAGATCCGTTACCCCCCGTGGCATATAGACGGGCCGCGCCTCGTATATCTTCAGCGGGTACACCACAAATTGGCCCCATGGTTTCTGGCGAGTTTTCTGGAAGACTGACAAAGTCTCGCCACTCGTTAAATGCCTCTGGCTCACATCGCTCGTTAATGTATTGTTGATCGAGCAGACCTTCGGTTACAACCACATGTGCTAAGGCTGTAAGCAAAGCGGTATTGGTTCCCGGCGTTAATGGCAAGTGATAGTCTGCTTTAATATGCGGGGAGCTAACCAGTTCTGTTTGGCGTGGGTCGATAACGATGAGACGAGCGCCTTGGCGTAAGCGCTTTTTCAAACGGGAGGCGAACACAGGGTGGGCGGCGCTGGGATTGGCACCAATAACGATGACGACGTCTGTGTGCTCGACTGAATCAAAAGTTTGGGTGCCTGCCGACTCACCTAGAGTGGTTTTAAGGCCGTACCCCGTGGGCGAGTGACATACACGCGCACAGGTATCGACGTTGTTGTTTCCAAAAGCAGCACGCACCAGTTTTTGAACTAGATAGGTTTCTTCGTTAGTGCAGCGAGACGAGGTAATTCCGCCAATGGAGTCGCGACCATACTGTTGTTGTATGCGTTTGAACTCAGAGGCGGTATAAGCGAAGGCTTCGTCCCAACTGACTTCTTGCCATGGGTCATGAATGCTTTTGCGTATCATGGGCTTAAGCATACGGTCTGGGTGGGTGGCATAGCCCCATGCGAAGCGCCCCTTTACGCAAGCATGGCCACGATTGGCTTTACCGTCTTTCCAGGGGGTCATGCGGATCACTTGATCACCTTTCATTTCCGCTTTAAACCCACAGCCCACGCCGCAATAAGCGCAGGTGGTGATGACGGCATGTTCTGGTTGACCCAGCTCTATAACAGACTTTTCCATCAACGATGAGGTGGGGCAGGCTTGTACGCAAGCGCCGCAGGAGACACAATCACTTTCTAAAAAGTCTTGATTTTGGCCGGCTGCAACGCGAGAGCTAAAACCGCGGCTATCTATTGTCAGAGCAAAGGTGCCCTGCGTTTCTTCGCAAGCTCGAACACAACGATTGCAGACGATACATTTACTTGAGTCGTAAGCGAAATAAGGGTTGGAGCTATCCGTGCTGTCTTCTAGGTGGTTAGCTCCCTCATAGCCATAACGCACCTCGCGCAGTCCTACCACTCCGGCCATATCTTGCAGTTCGCAGTTGCCATTAGCGGGGCAGGTTAAACAGTCGAGCGGGTGATCGGAGATGTACAGCTCCATCACGTTGCGGCGTAGTTTTTGCAAGCGATCATTTTGCGTCTGTACCACCATGCCAGCTTCAACAGGAGTAGTACAAGAAGCTGGTGTGCCGCGACGCCCTTGAATTTCCACCAAGCATAAGCGACAGGAGCCAAAGGCTTCTAAGCTATCGGTGGCGCATAGTTTAGGAATATGAATGCCCGCGATGGCGGCGGCACGCATTACAGAGGTGCCTACAGGCACTTCGAGTATCTGACCGTCTATCGTCAAGCTGACGACTTCAGTATGTAGGGATTCTGGTGTGCCGAAGTCTCGGTCACGGATCAATACGGTTTCTAGCATGGCAAGCTCCTTGTCAGGCGCTGGTCTGGGTTGTTTCTGCTTCGGCAACAGGCAGGCCGAAGTCTTGCGGAAAGTGATTGAGCGCGGACAAAACTGGGTAGGGGGCCATGCCGCCTAAGGCGCACAGTGAGCCGGCCATCATGGTGTCGCATAGGTCACGTAATAACTCCACTTGAGTCTCTGTCTGCTCGCGACGACGAATTTTTTGTAGGCTTTCTACGCCTCGTGTAGAGCCTATACGGCAGGGCGTACATTTTCCACAGGACTCTATGGCACAGAACTCCATGGCATATTGCGCTAACTGGGACATGTCTGCGGTGTCGTCGAAGGCGACTAAGCCACCGTGCCCAACCATGGCAGAAATCTGCATGTAGGATTCGTAGTCAAGCGGCACATCCCATTGATGCTCGGGTAAATAGGCACCTAGTGGTCCGCCTACCTGAACGGCACGTAGGGGGCGTCCGCTGGCACTGCCACCACCATAGTCATAGAGCAGCTCGCGTAGCGTCACACCGAAGGCTTTCTCGACCAAGCCGCCCTGCTGTAGATTGCCGGTGAGTTGAAAGGCTAGGGTGCCACGGGAGCGACCCATACCATAGTCGCGATAATAGTCCGCACCTTTAGCAAGAATAATCGGAATCGACGCTAAGGAAACGACGTTATTGACTACGGTAGGTAAGCCAAATAGTCCCTCAATCGCAGGCAGAGGGGGTTTGACGCGTACTTCGCCCCGTTTGCCTTCCAGGCTATCGAGCAGTGCGGTTTCTTCTCCACAAATATACGCGCCGGCAGCTTTGCGTACTTCTAGATCAAATTCTTTCCCCGAGCCTTGAATGTTTTTCCCTAACCAACCGGCTTCACGAGCGTTGCGAATCGCGCTTTCTAGTGCCTCGATAGCGTAAGGGTATTCAGAGCGCACATAGATATACCCGTAAGTAGCTTGAACCGCTAGGCCAGCAATCGTCATGCCCTCGATCAGACAATAGGGGTCGCCCTCCATCAACATACGATCAGAGAACGTTCCCGAGTCACCCTCATCGGCATTGCAGACTACGTATTTTTGTACGGCTGATGTGTTGAGAACGGTTCGCCATTTAATGCCCGTAGGGAAAGCAGCCCCTCCTCGCCCACGCAGGCCGGAGTCGGTCACCATGTCTACAATGCTGATGCTTTCCATACTCAGGGCTCGGGATAGCCCTGCAAAGCCACCATGGCTTTGGTAGTCGCTCAAACAGGTGGGGTCGGTAATGCCGACGCGCGCGAAGGTTAGACGCTCTTGTTGGCGTAAATAAGGGATGGCCTCAGTGAGTCCAAGAGCCAGTGGGTGCGGTTGCCCGTTTAAGAAGCCCTGGTCGAATAAGGAAGGAACATCGCCTGGGTCGACCGGGCCATACGCGATACGGCCTTCGGGTGTTTCCACTTCGACCAACGGCTCAAGCCAAAGCATGCCACGTGAGCCGTTACGGATAAGCTGAATGCTCATTCCACGCTGTTGAGCCTCTTGCTGTATTTGAGCAGCGACAGTATTTGCCCCAACCGCTAGGGCAGCAGTGTCTTTAGGGACATACACTTTAATAGTTTGGCTCATTTTAGGGCTCCTTGTGCTTGTAAGAGCGCATCCAGTTTTTCTGGCGTCATGCGGGCATGTGGTTCGCCATTGAGCATCACTGCCGGTGACTGTGCACAGAGACCTAAGCAATACACAGGCTCTAAGCTGACACGACCATCACTGCTTTGAGCGTGAAAGTCGCAACTCAGACGACGTTTAACGTGGTCGGCTAAGGCATTGCCTCCCATCGCTTGGCAGGCTTCAGCTCGGCAAACCTCAAGGATGTTCGCGGCGGGAGGCTGAGTACGAAAATGCGCATAAAAACTAATTACGCCATGAATTTCTGCGCGGGATAGATGTAAGTGCTCAGCTAGGCAGGGGATAACCCTATCAGGTATATACCCTAGGCTGTCTTGAATGGTGTGCAAAATGGGCAACAGAGGGCCGCGCTGCTGGGCGTGTTTTTCCACAGCTTGCAAAGCGATATCAAGGGCGGCATCAGGGCCGTGCCCCAGTTCATGCGGGTTAGAGGGGATATGCATAGTAGTATCTAGCAGACTGTGAAAACAGCCGTACGTCTCCGTGTTTATATGTAATTTTTTACATATAGTGATTCTGCGCTATATGCCTAATCTACAAAGGAAAACCGACTTTTTCAATAAGCTAAATTTCACATATATAATGAAGGCAATATGCTTTAACAAGCATGTAAATCGAAAACACATTACTACCAACGCAGACCATGGCTAACTTCAAATATAAAGCCAGGCTACGCTCGGATTGGTTGCTTGAGAACGCTGACGGCATAGAAATGTCGATGGCTGACGTATTGCGGCTGCTGAGTGCAATTGAATCACTGGGACACCTTGCTGGTGCCAGTAAGGCCTGTAATCTCTCCTACCGTCATGCTTGGGGCTTGTTACGCGAAGCAGAAAAGCAGTTTGAGGCAAGTTTGTTAGAAACTTCGCGACGTAAGGGCACTAAGCTGACCGAATTCGCGCGGCGTTTGCTTTGGGCAAACCGCCGCCTAGAGGCACGCCTTACACCCACTTTAGAAAGCTTTGCCTCGGAACTGCAAGAAGAACTAGCACGTTTGTACAGTTCTTCCATTGAGCGTTTACGTTTGCAGGCCAGTCATGGCTTTGCCGTAGAGGGCTTGATGCGCTTAGCGAACGAAAAAGAGGCGCTGCCCTTAGAGTTGCGCTATAGAACAGCCGTGGAAGCCTTAGCCTCGCTCCAACGCGGCGATTGTGATGTGGCAGGCTTTCAGTTGCCCAAGGGGCAGCATGAGGCCTGTGTGTTACGCGCCTACACGGAGTACTTGTCGCCAGAGCATCATCGGCTTATTTATCTTTCTACTCGTAATACGGGTTTGTTTGTCGAGGCGGGTAATCCTAAGGGAATTGAAGGGGTGGCTGATTTAGTGCGTCCTGATGTACGGTTTGTAAATCGTCAGATGGGATCTAGCACACGTTATTTATTAAGTGCTATTTTGCAGCAGTTGCAATTAGACAGCGGCCAAATCTTGGGCTTCGAAACGACGGAACTCACGCATATGGCTGTGGCTGCTCATATTGCCAGTGGCATGGCTGATGTAGGTTTGGGGGTGGAAACAGCCGCTTGGCGCTGTGGCTTGGACTTTATACCCTTGGCACAAGAGCGTTATTTTTTCGCTTGCCATATTGAGCGCATAGAAAGTGGTGCGCTAGAGCCGTTATTGTCGCTCATTACGAGCCTTGCTTATCGCGATTACATGGACAATTTAGTGGGTTATGACGCACAAGGTATAGGGCAAGTGCTTACCTTGCAGCAAGCACTGGCGACATCGTGGTCCTCCACCTTGGAATAAAAATTATGTATAAGCAAACATATTTCAGCTATCAGTTAGCGGTGAGTACGACGAATGGTGACTAAACAGCCTAAATCCGCTCCTAGCGTGCGAGCCAATACGGGGCAATTGGTACAGCCTTTAGATCAATGGCACCGTCCTTTCAGGGATCTGCGGATTTCATTAACCGATAAATGTAACTTTCGTTGTACCTACTGTATGCCGCGAGAGGTGTTTGGGGCAGATTATCAGTTTATGCCTCAGCGTGAATTGCTCACCCTAGAGGAAATTGAACGTGTAGCCATACAATGTGTGGCCTTAGGTGTGCGAAAAATACGGCTAACGGGTGGGGAGCCTTTACTACGCAAGAACATTGAACAGCTCATTTCGCGTTTAGCCTTGTTGCGTACACCTGAGGGTGAGCCGGTAGAGTTGGCTCTAACGACCAATGGCACCTTGTTAGCAAGCAAGGCGAAAGTGTTGAAAGAGGCAGGGCTGCATCGGGTCACTGTTAGCTTAGATGCATTAGAGGATGTCCGCTTCACCCACTTAAGTGATAGTAACGTGACCGTACAGACGGTGCTTCAGGGAATTGATGAGGCTGCCGCGGTGGGTCTGGCCCCGGTGAAAGTGAATATGGTGGTGCGCAAAGGCCTAAACGATGACCAGATTTTACCTATGGCGCGTTACTTTCGTCATAGTGGCCATATTCTGCGTTTTATTGAGTATATGGATGTAGGCAGCTCCAATAACTGGAATTGGGATGAAGTGATCACGGGGCAAGAAATTGTTGGCCGTATTGGTGCCGAGTTTGCGCTGGAGCAGGTCGACGCTCATTATCGCGGGGAAGTGGCTGCGCGGTGGCGCTATAAAGATGGCGGCGGTGAGATTGGTGTGATTACCAGCGTCTCGCAGCCTTTTTGCGGTGACTGTACCCGTATACGTTTGTCACCCGAAGGACAGCTTTATCTTTGCTTATTTGCCTCGCAGGGATACGATTTACGAGCCATGATACGTGGCGGCAGCACGGATAGTCAGTTAGCGGCCTACATTCATGGGGTCTGGTCAAATCGTCGTGATCGCTATTCTGAGCAACGCGGTACAGAACAGGTGGCGCGGCCAAAAATTGAAATGAGTTACATAGGTGGCTGATGGAGACATTATCGGCAGCGGGCATTATCTTAGCTGGGGGGCGGGCAAGCCGTTTTGACCCTACAGGGCAAGTCGATAAGGGCTTATTGAGACTGGCTGGGCAGCCCTTGGTGGCGCACACGGCGCAGCTGTTGCACACCTATACTCAGCAAATATTGATTAGTGCTAATCGTTATCTTAACGAGTATTGTGTCTATGGCGCAGTGCATGCAGATGAGCCGGATTTGGGCGTTTACCAAGGTCCGATGGCGGGCTTGGCCACGTGCATGACGCATTTGTCACACCAATGGGCCTACGTTGCACCCGTAGACCTGCCTTTGATATCAGGCGCGGTGTATGCCCGCTTATCGAGTGCCGCCCAGCATGGCTCTTCGGGTGTTGCGTATGTGCAAGCGGCTCGCATGCATCCGTTGTGCATGGTCATTCATAAGGATTTAGCGCCAACCGTGCGCCAGTATGTACTGGAAGGTGAGCGTAAAGTAATGCTGTTTTTACAGCAGGTGCAGGCTCAGGCGGTAGATTGTGCTGATCTGGACGAGGGCGTATTTTTAAACGTCAATACAGGGGCAGATTTGGCGCAAGCAGAGCGTATTCTTGCCTTGCGCCAAAGACAGCCTATTTAGTGGCGCCAGTAGGCGAAGTCGTAATAATCCACCAAAGTGTTGGTGTGTACTTGTACCCCAGAAGGCATGCGGGCTAAGCCGCTTGCCCAAGGTAGCGAGCTAATGACTCCCGAGCCCTGATTGCGAAAGGGTTGCAACAGCAGTTGACCGTCTGGTGCATAAGTGGCTTGAACGCGAATAAAGTCCTCGCGCTCGTTGAACCATGGCTTATCTAGCTGTATTTTCCCTTTAGAAAGGCGCGCATGACGCTCGTGTCGCCCTTGGAGGCCGCGAATAAGTGGCGAGACCATCAAGGTAAACACAGCATACGACGACACAGGGTTACCAGGTAAGCACACCATAGGTTTACTATTCAAATACGCTAAAGCCAGTGGCTTGCCTGGCTTCATTCTGACTTTCCATAAATCCAGCTTTCCACCAGCAGCCTCGATAGCAGGCTTCACAAAGTCTTTATCGCCTACAGACACGCCACCTACAGTGAGCACCATGTCACAGTTTGTGCTCAGTGTTTGAAGAGCGTTTTGTATGCTTTCTAGGCTGTCACTAGCATGCAGGTGATCCGTTTCGTGCACCCCCAGATCGGCTAGTTGGGCTTGCAGCATGGCAGCGTTAGAGTTGTAAATATGACCTGGCGGTAGCGCTAAACCAGGGGCGGTAAGCTCATCGCCGGTGGTTAGTATGCCTACCTTGAGCCTAGGATAGACAGTGATGCTGGCAATACCTTGAGCGGCAAGCTGGGCGATATGGGCAGAGTGCAGGACGGTTCCTGCAGCAATAAGTGGCAGGCCTGCTTGCATATCTTCACCGCGGCGGCGGATGTTGACGCCTTGAGGCGAGGGCTCATTGATAAGGACGTGCCCGTTTTGCTCGCTACAGTTTTCTTGCATGATGACTGTATCAGCGTTGGCAGGTATCGGTGCGCCGGTAAAGATTCGTATGGCTTGTCCACGGATCAGGGCGGGTGGGACATCACCAGCGTAAACGCGTGCTTGAATAGGAAGGCTAGCGCTGGCTTGTAAGTCTTCCCAACATACCGCGTATCCATCCATGGCACTGTTATCGGCCGGCGGCATATCTAGCCGAGTAATAATATCTTGTGCTAGCACGCGGCCAAGAGCAAGGGTAAGAGAGCAAGTTTCGTGCTGCTTAGGGGCTGTGCCTGCGTCGGTTAGGCGAGCCTGAGCAAGATCAAAATCAATCATGTAAGCCAGTGTAGTAAGTGAGTCTTAGGCAACAAAGTGAGAGGCAAAGTTGCAAGGACGGTAGGTGCTGTTGAGCTGTTCGTGCAAAATGCTTTCCCATGCAAGTTGGCAGGCTTTGGGCGATCCAGGAAGACAAAAAATAAATTTGCCATTGGCCGTTCCCGCAAGTGCATCAGACTGTAGTGCGGCACTGCCCACTTGGGCATAAGAGAGCTGGCGAAAGAGTTCACCGAAGCCTCGTATAGAATGATCTAACAAAGGGCTAACGGCAGCAATCGTGGACTTATTATGACTGAAACCAGTGCCACCATTTGTGATAATGACGTGCAATTGATCGTCACAAATCCAATTGCTCAGTACGCGTCTTAGCTCATATAGATTGTCGGGGCTAATGGCACGCTGTAGACAGTGATGACCAGCGGTGAGAAGTTGCTCGTGTAGGTAGTCGCCCGCTGTGTCATCGGCGGCTGTACGTTTATCTGAAACGGTTAGTACGGCGATGTTGAGACGTGCGGGGGGGAGATCAGTTTTTGCTTTAGCCATAATGAAACTCGCTTGTATTTAGGCCAACCAATAGGCCGTTTTTTCTGCATCGCTATCACGCTGTTCAACCCAGAACTGTTGACCGTCTTTGAGAGTTTCGCGTTTCCAGAAAGGTGCCTGTGTTTTCAGTGTATCCATAATGAACTCGCACGCATGAAAGGCAGCTGAGCGATGTGCGCTGCTCACCCCCACATACACAATTTGATCGGTAAGCTGAAGCTCACCAACTCGATGTACCACTACAGTATCAAGAATGTCCCAGCGTTGCTTTGCGTGAGCGCAAAGCGCATGTATTTCGCGCTCGCACATGCCAGGATAATGCTCCAGATAAAGACTGGCTGTTTGCATGTGTTCGGCGTGGTCACGCACGTAGCCGATAAAGCTTACTTGTGCGCCAGCGCGTCCGGCACTCAGTTGCCGCAAATGCTGGTTAAGTAAGCCAGAATCGAAGTCCTCTGTTTGTATGCGTACCAAACTCATAAATTATCCTCCGGTGACGGGCTCAAACACAGCGACCTCGTCGCCCGCCTGGATTAGGGTGTGCGCGTTGGCATATTGCTGATTGACCGCCACCTTCAAGCGACCACGTATCGTGGCAGTGATAGGATGGCGCTGATATAAGTTTTGCAGCCATTGATCAACGTTAGCGTTCTCGGGCCAGTCCCAAGACTCTTGGCGTATGCCAAGTTGTTCCGCAATCTGAGCAAAGTACAACACGGTGATTTGTTTGTTCATTAGGGTCTCCAGTTGCACCAGATAAAGGGGTTAGAGGGTTGCGCGCCAAGTGCCACTTTTACCGCCTGTTTTTTCGAGCAGTCTAGATTGCTCTATCACGATGCCTTTATCGGCCGCTTTACACATATCGTAAATAGTTAATGCCGCAATATTGCAAGCAGTCATGGCTTCCATTTCTACGCCAGTGGTATAGCGAGTCTTGCATGTGGCTGTGATATGAATGACTTTTTGTTCGGTATCGCTACTAAACTCTATACCAATAAAGTCGAGGGGCAGGCTATGGCACATAGGAATGAGCTCAGCGCAACGCTTGGCAGCAAGCACGCCTGCCACACGGGCCGTATTAAGCACTTCACCTTTGGCATTTTTTTTGGCATCCAGCAAGTCAAAGGCGGCTGCGCTAAGTCGTACCGTACAGATAGCCGTAGCACTACGGCTGCTTAGGGCCTTACCGCTCACATCCACCATGCGCACTTGGCCATGCTCGTCAAGATGGCTGAGTTGTAAGTCTGGTTCGGAAGTAGTGCTGGGAGCAGAACTCATCGTGTCTCCTGGTAAGGTCGTTGGGCTAAGTATTTTACGCTTAATATTATATACAGCCCGACTGAGGGGGGGGGTGTAATACCTCATTCATCATTTCTGTGGTATCAGTAAAGGGGTAGAAAATTTGTTCGACCCCTTTTTTGCTAGCACGACACATTTTTATATATATCGCTACCGTCGGGCACTTTGGTGTCGAGCGGCTTATCGGTATCATATGGTTTTGGAAGTCGCTGCATAGCAGCTTTATTATTTGACATGGAGACCATATGTCTATCAAAGTTGGTGATCACGTACCTGATGCTAGCCTGGGTGAATACATCGAGACGGCTACTGATACCTGTGCAGTAGGGCCAAATACATTTCAGGTCTCAGATCTGGTCAAAGGTAAAAAAATAGCTGTTTTTGCCGTACCGGGCGCTTTTACTCCTACTTGCTCTGAACAGCATTTACCTGGCTTTTTAGCTAAAGCAGATGAGTTTAAAGCTGCGGGCGTCGATGAGATTTGGTGCGTTGCCGTCAATGACGCCTTCGTTATGGGCGCATGGGGCCGCAGCCAAAACGTCAATGGAAAAATTCGTTTGTTGGCCGATGGCAGCGCTGACTGGACTCGTAAGCTAGGACTAGAGTTTGACCTAAGCTCCAAAGGTTTAGGCGTGCGTTGCAAACGTTTCTCCGCCTTGTTGGATGACGGTGTGGTAACGTCTCTCAATATTGATGATGGCGGTGGACTAGACAAAAGTGACGCTGCTACTTTGCTTGCACAAGTAAAAGCGTAAACTACTAATAGGCCTATATGGCCTAATACCACCGTTTGTTGCAGAGCCGGCTACGTGCCGGCCTGTTTGTCTCTGCCCAAGGTTGATCTATGTCTGTATCCATACGGGGTTTTTCTTCGCTTTATTTCGCCACCCTCGTGTTGTTGATGAGTTCGGGCCTATTTAACACCTATATGGGTGTACGTTTGACGGCCATCTCAGTATCTGAGGTGTGGGTGGGCGGTCTGATTGCGGTGTATTACCTGGGGTTGGTGTTTGGTGCTCGAATGGGGCACAGGCTGATTATGAGTGTGGGGCATATACGTGCTTATACCGCCAGCGCCGCCATTGTTACGATCTGTGTGTTGGCCCAGATATTGATTAGCCCTATGTGGGTGTGGCTCATTTTGCGTTTCCTGGCCGGGGCTGCCATGGTTGTGCAGTTTATGGGCATAGAGAGCTGGCTAAACGCACAAACAGATAATCAGCAGCGCGGGACAATTTTTGCCATTTACATGGTGTTTTCTAGTTTAGGAACAGTTTTAGGGCAGTTATCACTCACTTTCTTCCCTTATTTGAATTTTGAACCGTTAGTGTTTGTGGCGATTTGCTCGGCCTTTAGTTTGGTGCCTGTGGCCCTGACACGTCGTAATATTCCGCCTTTACAGGTACCTGCGCCTATTAATGCTAAGTACTATTTAGAGCGTGTCCCGTTGTCCATGATGGTGTTGTTAGTGGCGGGTATGCTCACCGGTGCTTTTTATGGTTTAGCCCCGGTGTACGCCGTACGCGTTAACTTAAGTAACGAGCAAGCAGCGATGTTCGTGGCGGTATCGGTAGCCGCTGGGGTGCTAGCACAATGGCCGGTGGGTTGGTTGGCGGACAGAGTCAATCGGGTGTTGTTAATTCGGTTGAATGCAGCGTGTGTTTTGGCGCTGGCAATACCGCTTTGGGGTTGGCTTACCGTGCCTTATTGGGGATTATTGGTGTTTTCTGCTTTGTTTGGAGTGCTGCAGTTTACGCTTTATCCCTTAGGAGCAGCTTTTGCGAACGATAACGTTGATCCCGATCGTCGCGTCGGCTTAAGCGCCATTTTATATATGGTATATGGCTTAGGGGCTTGTACGGGCCCCTTGCTGGCAGGCCTTCTCATGAGCTATTTAAGCAACGGTTGGTTCTATGTGTTTGTGGCGGCTTGTGGCTTAGCATTAATTTTGCTGGTACGTCCACAAAAAATATTGGGTGACCACCTAAGTCAAGATGCACCAACGAATTATGTACCTATGCCCGACAGCTTACAGAGTTCTGCCGCTGCCGTGGCACTGGATCCTAGGGTAGACATAGTCTCTGACGTTTCACATGACCCTGTTTTTGACGACCTTCCTCCGTTGGAGGAAAGGCTGGCGGCGGTAGAGCAGGCGATAGCGGACGAGCATGCAGAGATGCCCGAGCCGCCTGTCGAAAATATTGCGGCTGTCACGCCTGAAGAGAAAATAAAGACTGAGTAAAAACCAGACCTAGTTTGCAGCCAAGTTAATGGGCTTTCGTTCTAGTAGCTAGCCCATTCAAGCGGTATAGGAACGCGGACGATAGTTAACACCAAAAAACCTATATTGCTGTGGGTTTCAGTGGTTTTGCAGCGGCCCAACCACCGTTGATCCGCTATGAAGAAAGCCACCGATTTGCCGTGCTATTAGCGCGGAATAAGCGCTAATACGGCGACTACTGCTAAGACGACACCAATGATATTGGCGATCGAGAGTTTCTCTTTGAAAAAGCCCGCTCCCACTAAAGCGCCTAAAGAAATCACCCCAATATTCATGGCTGAAAACACCAATGTTGGATTCTCTGGGTAGGTTTGGTGAGCTCGGATATAAAAGTAAATATTGCCAAAGTTCAACAATCCTAGCACTAGGCCAGCAAATAGGCTTTGTTGGTTCCACTGGGTACGCTTATAAAGCAAGTAGGCAAACATGAGCACGCCAGCTAGACTAAAAGTCAAGGCTAAGCTACTGGGGAAAGCGGCTCCACTTTTAGATAACTGCTTGAATAAAATATCAATGACCCCGTAGCCTACCCATACCAGCAGTAAGCTCATTACGCCGGCCTTAGTGTGGCCTGTCTGTTCGTGTTGCGAGGATTTGTGTAGCAGCAGTAACAAAGCACACAATGCTAGGGCAATCCCTGTGAGCTTTTGTGTTCCCAAAGCTTCGCCAAATAAGACAAATGAGGCGATAAGAGGAATAAATAGTGACAGGCGTTGAGCTGCATCGCTTAGAACGATTCCTGCATGTTTAACTGCGGCGGCCATGGCAAGAAAGATGCTGGGCAGTAAAACGCCTAAGGCAATGAGTATCCACCACGGAGTAGCTGGTTGAAATAACGAGAGGGGCTCTGCTTTGAGTAAAAACATAGCTAGGCTGACAGCAACCAGGTAGTTCACTGCAATGGCTTGAGCCACGTCAATATTGCGTTGTCGAGCGATTTTCAGCAAGATGGAGACCGCAACACTGCAACTGATACTGCTAATGAGTGTAAACATAATAAATGCTTAAAGAGTTTCTAGCGCGGCCTGATAAGTGCTGGGGCGCGCTGGGGCAGTGGGGGGTGTGTCTTTTTCCAACGTAGTCTGAGAGTGTAGACCCAGTCGCTGGAAGAGCGCTTGATCGGCACTAAATTGTGGATTGGCGGTAGTGAGCAGTTGCTCGCCATAAAAAATAGAGCTGGCTCCAGCCAAAAAACACAGTGCTTGTGTACTGTCGTCCATGTTTTCACGGCCTGCTGAGAGACGAATAACGGCTTTTGGCATCAGGATACGGGCAACGGCAATAGTACGTACAAACTCAAAAGGATCTAAGTCTTCTGTTTCCGCCAGTGGTGTACCAGGAACTTTGACCAGTTGATTGATAGGGACAGACTCAGGGTAAGGTTGTAGGTTTGCCAATTGGCTTAACAATCCGGCCCGTTGACGCCGCGTTTCTCCCATTCCCAAGATACCACCGCAACAGGTATTGAGCCCAGCATCACGCACGCGCTCCAGTGTCTCTAATCTGTCTTGATAGGTTCGGGTACTGATGATCTGCCCATAGAACTCAGGGGATGTATCAAGGTTGTGGTTGTAGTAATCCAAACCGGCGGCTTTGAGTCGTTCAGCTTGTCCGTCTTTTAGCATACCTAGCGTAACGCAGGTTTCTAGCCCCATATTTTTTACGGCGCTAACCATTTCAATCACTTGATCTAATTGGTGCTCGGTGGGTGAGCGCCACGCAGCCCCCATACAGAATCTACTGGCTCCCTGTTCTTTTGCCTGTTGAGCGGCTTGCAACACAGTAGGTAGATCCAGTAGTGGCTCTTGTTCTAGTTCAGTATTATGTTTAGAAGATTGAGGGCAATAGGCGCAATCTTCTGGGCAGGCTCCTGTTTTGATGGATAACAGGCTAGATAACTGCACGTGATTGGCGGGGTGATTACTGCGGTGAACAGTTTGAGCTTGCCACAGTAGATCCATAAACGGTAGCTCGTAAAGCGCTAGGACTTTATTGATTGTCCAATTATTAGTAGGCAGATGCATAGGTGCTCCTTAGACGATAAGAAGCATGCTATGTAGGCCACCGTCGAATGACAAAAAAAGAAACGCGATCGACACGACAGTTTTATTCTTTGTTACGAAATGAAATCAATGGATTAGGCTAATTTCCACTATTTACCTTTTAAGTGTGCCTAAATGGCAGTATCAAATGGTTACTTTAATTAGCGTGTCTAAATGTTTCTGTGATGCTGTGTTGTGAATAAAACGACTTCGTAGTAGGCATGGAAGTCTTTCTAAGGAGTTTGTATAGAGGGCTCTGAATGTAATGTTGTACGAGAATGCCTTAGCCTAAGGAGACTGATGGCCAGCCTCAATTACTAATAGGTGTTGTGTTTTGTTTAGCGCACGCCCATCTAGTGTTTCAGTGCGTTCACTAGGGGCACTGCTGTTTCAGTTTGCGGGAGGGCGGCATTCTTTTTGCTAAAACTAGGCATATGTTGCTGGACGAAGTTTAGCTTGGGTACGGCGCGTGGCCCTATGCTCACAAAGGCTAATTGTCTAAATCGTCTTGCCAGCCAACGAGCTTGGTCTACAGTGATCCCCAAGATCATAATACTAGGCTCAGCAGGCCAGCCTCCACTGGGGTCGATGTTAACAGCGGGCCACCACGGTAGCTGTAGTGCTTCAACTGCTTGCAAGAGAGTGCTATGAGCGTGACGATTTAAGTTGTCACCGGTTAGTTGTGCTTGAGGATTGTAAGCGCTGATAATAGCGGCATGTTTAATACCTAAAGCTTGCATGTGTTTGCGCAAGCTACCAGACACTTTCCCTATTCGTAGTTCTACTAGGTCAACTGGGCTGTGTACTTGATAGATAGCCTGCTTAAATGCGCGTGACATAGCGGGAGGCTGATTTAATTTATGCTGCATAAGAACCTCCCGTAAATAAGATAATGATAAGAAACATTATTTACATAAAAATTAGAATCGTGCAAGGTTTAGGTACTTGTTACCGTAATTTTGTTCCAAATAGCATAAAGACTAGGTAAAAAAAGTAAAGTTAATAGAGTTCCGACGGTTGTCCCGCCTATGAGAGTGATGGCCATAGATCCCCAAAATACTGAAAAAGAGAGCGGTATAAAGGCTAGTACAGCAGCTAATGCGGTTAGCACAACAGGGCGAGCACGTTGTACGGTAGCTTCTATCACGGCATCGTAGGGACTAGCACCAGCCTGGCGATTGGTATTAATTTGCCCGATTAAAATTAAGGTGTTGCGCATGAGTATTCCTGCTAAGCCTATCAACCCGAGTATGGCAGTAAAGCCAAAGGGTTGTTGGAATAACAGCAATGCAGGCACAGTACCAATCAGACCTAAGGGTGCAGTAAGAAAAACCATTATCATGGCTGAGAGCGAGCGTACTTGAATCACAATGACCAATAGCATCAGCACAATCATGATGGGGAAAAGAGGTGCCAAGGCCTCATTGGCCTTATCAGACTCGGCCGTAATGCCTGCTAGTTCTAAGCTGTAGCCGTCTGGTAAGGAGGTGATAAAAGGCTGAAAGTCTTGGAGTAATTGATGGGCAACACTTGAGGCTTGCACGCTATCGTCAATATCGCCCCGAACAACCATAGTGGGAATGCGATTGCGCCGCTGCAATAAAGCCTCTTCGGACTCCACACTAAGCTGCGCAATGTGCGACAGGGGGGTTTTTTGCCCCCGCTTATTAGTGATACTAATGTCGGCCAAGCTCTCAGTAGAGTGCTCAAGATGTTGTGCGCTGCGGACCACAATAGGCATATGGCGTATGCCTTCTCTGTATTCGCTAACAATTAGGCCTCCGCTATGTACGGAAAGCTGTTGAGCCAAGGCGGTGCGATCTAGGCCTAGTGCTTCTAATCGTGCTTGGTCTAGTTTCAGGCGTAACGTAGGTGCTTGCTCACCCCAGTTGGCATTGATTTGCCGCATGGCTGGGTGTTGCCGCATCAGCGTTTGCACTTCTTGCGCAAGTTCGCGTAATTTTTTTGGGTCAGGCCCTTTCACTAAAAACTCAATCGGGTAGTTCGTCGCAGGGCCAAATACTAATTGACTAACTCGCACTCTAGCTTGGGGCGCTAACCCTTGTGCGATAGCTAGTCTAAAATTATGCATCAGCGTGTCGCGCTCTGCGTGCCCGGGGGTGAGCACCACTATACGGGCAAACGCCGAGTCCCGTAGTTCTGGATTGTAAGAAAGGAAAAAGCGTGGGGCACCCTGGCCAACGTAACTGGTTTGTAAGGTGGTTTGGCTTTGTTGAGCCAGCCAGTCTTCTACCGTTTTAGTGGTAGCTAGTGTGTTGGCTATGCTGGTCCCCAGAGGGTGTTGAATTTCTACTAGGAGTTCGGGGCGATCAGAGGTAGGAAAAAACTGCTGTTGTACCAGACGCATGCCAACAGCCGACAACACTAAAGAGACCAGCACCACCGCGCTGACTAGATATTTATGTTGGACCGACCACGCAATAGTGCGGCGTAAGCGTTGGTAGTTACGGGTATGGTAAAGAGCATTCGAGCCCTCGGGGTGGGGAGTGATATTGGGTAGTAGCTTTACTCCCATATAGGGGGTGAAAACCACCGCTACTACCCAAGATGCGAGTAAAGCGATGGCCAAAATCCAAAAAATATTACCAGCGTATTCGCCCGAAGAGGAGCGCGCGAAGCCAACTGGTAAAAAACCAATGACAGTGACTAAGGTTCCAGACAGCATGGGCGCTGCGGTGTGGTTCCAAGCATAGGCGGCAGCTTTAAACCTATCTAGGCCAGACTCCATCTTTACCAGCATGATTTCAATGGCGATGATAGCGTCATCCACTAGTAAACCTAATGAAATAATGAGTGCGCCTAAGGTGACGCGATCAAAGTCTTTGCCTGTATACAGCATGATAATAAAGACGATGGCCAGAGTGAGGGGTACGGCTGCCGATACTACGATGCCTACCCGCCATCCCATGCTGAGCATGCTTACCAGCATGACCACTCCTAAAGCGGCAAAAAACTTGAGCATAAACTCATCGACAGCTTGTTTGATATTGACAGACTGATCACTGACGGTCTGAAGGCTGAACCCTACAGGCAACTGGGCATTAATATTTTTTTGGGCTGTTTGCAGGGACTGGCCAAGCTCTAGGCCATTCCAGCCAGCCTTCATAATAATTTCTAGTATTAAAGCTGAATCTCGTTGATAGCGGGTGACGTAACTAGCGGGATCAGCGTAGCCACGTTCAACATGAGCAATGTCGCTCAGCCGCAGGCTATGTTCTCCAACTTGCAGGGTGAGGTTTGCGATATCCTGAACATGCTGCAGACCGCCATCTAGGCGAATTTCTATTTTCGGCCCATGAGTTTGTAACGTGCCGGCGGCTTGAATATTCGCATTGTTTTGTAGGGTTTGGATCAGCGCACCTAGGTCTATACCTAAAGCATGCAGTCGTGCCTCATCTAGATTAATGTATATTCTTTCGGCTTGTTCGCCCAGTATATTGATCTTTTGTACGCCTGGTATGCGCAACAGCTCTGAGCGTATTTGTTCAGCCTGTCGACTCAGTAGTCGATCAGGATACCCGGGTGCTTGTAAGGCATATAGTCCAAAGGCGACGTCGGAGTATTCGTCGTTAATAAATGGCCCCTGTACACCCTGAGGCAGTAAAGGTCGTTCGTCCTGCAGCTTTTTACGCAGTTGGTAGAACTGGTCTTCTACCTGTTGCGGTGGCATAGAGTCTTTAAGTAGCACCACCATCAAGTTAAGGCCTGGATAGCTATAACTGTCTACATGATCTAACCACTCTAGTTCTTGGGTGCGCTTTTCCAGTGGCTCAGCGACCAGGTCCTGCATTTCCTCAGCGGTGGCACCGGGCCATTGGGTCGTTACCGTTAATACCTTTACGGTGAAAGCGGGATCTTCTGCTCGCCCTAATTTAAAGAAAGCATAGATACCCGACAGGCTAATCGCGATAATCAGAAATAGGGTAATAGCCTGTTCGCGTACCGCCAAAGCGGATAGGTTTGGTATCTTCATGGACGCACCGCTTGTTCTGCTTTGGGTTGTACAAGCTGCCCCTCATGCAAGAGCGCTGCTCCCACCGCCACAATGGAGGCTGAAGTATCAGGGCCTTGGCTTAGGTAGGCATGTTCCACGTCCATGCGCACGATCGTTACGGGCTCAAAACGCACTTTGTTTTCAGCGTCTATCCGCCACACGCCAGGCCCTGTTCCTGAGTCATAGATAGCAGTGAGCGGCACCCTATATTCAGTTTGAACCGGATGCATAGCGAGGTCTAGCCACATGCTGGATCCCAAGCGCGGCGAGTGTTCCTTGTTTGTTAACGTAAAACGTGCCGTATAACTGCGAGTTTGTGGATCAGCTTGTTGAGCTAGCTCAGTGAGGATCGCTGGGTAGCCGTGTTGTGCGGTATCGTAAGCAAGGGCTTGGCTTCCTATGGGGACTACTAAAGACTCTGGTAGGCTGACTTCAATTTCCCGAGGCCCATCTTGCGCCAGTACGGCGACGGGCTGGCCCGCAGCAATAACTTGACCCACATCCGCTTGAATGCTACTGATCAGTCCATCTGCATGAGCATGTAACAAGGCATAGTCACTCATGTTTTGAGCAATCTTCTGCTGTGCTTGTGCGGCACGTAGGTTGGCGGCTGCACTGTTTGCTGCTTGCACGCTTTGATCATATGCCTGGCGCGAAGTGGCACCCTCTTTGACTAATATTTCCTGACGTCTACGCTCAGCTTGGGCTTGAGTGTTTTGTGCTTGAGCGGCCTGTACAGCAGCTTCTTGGGCCCGTTGTTGTTGCTCTAGGTCTTTAGGGTCAAGACGCATTAGAAGTTGTCCTTTGTGCACTCTGTCGCCATTTTTTATATGACGCTCAAGAATTTTTCCTGAGGCCTGAAAGCTGAGTGGGCTTTCAGCATGGGCATGTACTACGCCTAATAGCCGCCGTTGTGTTGCAGTGTTTGCTTGTGCTGTGGTGGTCAATACCGTGTTGACTTGTGCTCGTGGGTCAGTGTCTGTGGTGGGCTTTGAGCACGCGAGTAAAACGGTAGTGCTAAGCAATACGAGCAGGGCCGGTAGGTAACGGGAGGAGGGCATTGAGTAGGCTCTTTAGGTTACGGTTTTTTTAAAAAGTAACTTTTTAAGGCATAAGGCTACGCAAGATGAGTTGCGTAGCAAGCACTTGGCTGTGCTGCGCCTCTTGGGCACTTTGTAGTTCAAGTAGGGCAGGGTGCAAGCTTGCGCTCAGCGCAACCATAGCGCCTAACGCGACCTCATCAATTGGACAGCGGCGTTCAAACTCGCCACTTTGCCGCCCGGAGCGAATGAGCTCAGTCAGCAGGCGCTCTAGATCACGTTCGTATTGCAGTACCGCAGGCCATTTTTGTGAAATGGCCTCTAGTACTACCTCTTGCATTCGTCCTTCGTTAAGGAATAAGTCAATGCTAAGGTCTAGAGCAGTTTGAGTGAAGCCACGTAGACGTTCTATAGCCGTTCCTGAACCGTACACAACCGCTTCAAGCTGCGCCGTAATATTCTCTAGTACAGATTGGCAAATGGCTTGGCCGATGCCTTGCTTAGAGTCAAAAAAACGATACAAGTAGGCACTGGATACACCTATATTTCTTGCTAGGCTGGCGACTGAGGTCTTGCGATACCCATAGAGCCGAAAGTGTGCATTGGCTTGAGCAATGATTTGTTGCCGGCGGTGATGATCACTGGGGCCGCGTTGGCCAGTAAGTAAGATGGAATCAGACATGTCTGCTCAGTCTTCTTTGAGTTACGCTATTGCTAAAGCATAACCTGAGTAGCCGAGCAAAACAAAAAATGGGCATGTACCAACGGTTTTGAAGAAAAGGCATAAAAAAACCCGACGAAAATATCGTCGGGTTTTTGAATTTGTTGGCGGAGCGGACGGGACTCGAACCCGCGACCCCCGGCGTGACAGGCCGGTATTCTAACCAACTGAACTACCGCTCCGCAGCATATGCCACAAATAGGTGGCGTCCCCTAGGGGATTCGAACCCCTGTACCCACCGTGAAAGGGTGGTGTCCTAGGCCTCTAGACGAAGGGGACTTAGGACTGCTTGTGAAACACTTTTTTCAAGTCTTTCAAATAAAAAGGGTTAGTGCGTTGTTGCGCTAACCCTTTTCAGGAATTTGTTGGCGGAGCGGACGGGACTCGAACCCGCGACCCCCGGCGTGACAGGCCGGTATTCTAACCAACTGAACTACCGCTCCGCAGCATATGCCACAAATGGTGGCGTCCCCTAGGGGATTCGAACCCCTGTACCCACCGTGAAAGGGTGGTGTCCTAGGCCTCTAGACGAAGGGGACTGTACTTTACTGCTATTCTTCGTTTTGGTGGAGGTAAGCGGGATCGAACCGCTGACCTCTTGCATGCCATGCAAGCGCTCTCCCAGCTGAGCTATACCCCCGTTTTAAGGTGACTTTCTAAGTGTTTAGTAAGTTGCCTTGCGAAGAAATAAGATTATGACCCATGTGTTTTTTTTATGCAAGCCTTTTCTCTAAAAAAGTTGAATTAGCTGCGTTTTTTTCCTCAAAAAGTGTTTTTCCTTAGTTTTCTCTAGATACATCGAGTTTGCGGCCGTTTTTTCCAAGACGTATAGGTGAACACCACGACCTAGGTTGCGGTGATAGTTATTATGATTATGGCCTTCCTGGTTTTCGTGACCGGAAGGCGGGCCGGGTGTAACACACCTGGCATTTTTTGCAGGCGTTGTCATGTTTTTTATCTTCTGTGGCTTATGGATCCTAGTCTCTGATAAATACTTAGGGCATAGTAATCAAGGGGTAACGGCGTACATTGAAGCTTGAGATTTAAATTGCAAAAATTACGTTTTGTAGCGTTCTGTTGTTACAATCAGTTCGTCAAGCATTTCATTTTTACAGGCGCTATGTCTGCTAAGTTGTGCTCAAGCCCGATGAGCTCCCCTCTTTTAGAAGCACCTCAGCGTATCAGCATGCAACGCTTGCTAGTGCTGGTCTTTTGCGGGCTGCTAATACTGTTTAGTGTGACGTCTTGGGGGTTGTACCAGCAGCAGCGCTCCCAAGCCATCACTAGGGCAACCTCTGTGGTGCTCAATGAGCTTTTATTGATCAGTGAGTCATATGTAAGTGGGGGGACGATACCAACCAGTAATGGCGCAGACCGGTTTGCCAGCCTAATGAACTTGTTGCGCTCTGGAGGGGACACTCCCAAGGGGTATGTTCCTGCGTTGGCTCCACATTACCAACCCAGCTTATTGCGATTAGAGAAAAGCTGGGCCACCAATCAAAAAAGTGCTGCAGATGCTATCGGAGTAGAAACAACGCATCTAGAGAGTCGCCAGCACACCAACGATTTCTTGCAAGTTCATCAAGCTTTTCAGCTACTGCTCTCTTATATCTATGATCGCGATCAAGTAGAGCAACGTTATGACTGGTGGCTTAACTTTTTGCTCATCCTTAACGGTATGGCTCTGTTAGCTGCTTTTGCTGTGCTATGGAGACATATGGTTCGTCCCATGATGAGCTTAGATCAACAGGTTAAAAAAGTGCTTGATGGGGGGGAGTACCAGGCAATTGCTTCTGCTCCGCGGCTTAGCGAAATGCAAGGGCTAACGAGGCTGTTGCAGCAGTACGTTACTCGTTTACCACAGCTTGAGGCTCAGCGACACACGTATAAAGAACAGCTCGATCAACTGCAAAAAATATATCTCAAACTTAGCGCCAATCCGCTGTTGGGTATATATATTACGCAAGAAGATCGGTTCAGTTTTGTGAATAGCAAGTTAGCGAAAACCTTGAAGTATAAGCGGCATGCTATGTATGGCTTAACTGTGGCAGAGGTGTTTTTAACTCCTCGGTTTCCTTCGCTCTCGACAGTAATCCCTGGGGCAATAGCTAGCGATGAAAGTAGCAGACGTTATGAAACCCGGGCTATGCGTGGTGATGGCACACAGATAGATGTTGAGGTTTGTGAGCAAACCATCCTGCGTGACGGGGCTATCAGTACCGTTGCTTTGGTACAAGACATTAGCGGGCGTGTTCGGAATGAAGTGAATAGTCGTTTGGCCGCCGTGGTGTATGAAAACACCAGCGAGGCTATAGTGGTCACTGATCGCTATGGCGTAATCGTTGATGCCAATCCTGCTTTAAGTCAAATTAGTGGCTATAGCTTAGCTGAAGTGCGCGGTCAGCCCTTAAGTATCTTGGGTTCTACTCGACAAACTGAAAAGTTTTATAAGACTTTGTGGAAGGAAGTGCTCGAAACAGGACGTTGGCAAGGGGATATTTGGAGTAAACGGAAGAATGGTAGCGAGTACGCTGAGCGGCTCACCATTAGTACCGCGTGGAATCCCGATGGCACGGTGTATCGGTTTATAGGATTGTTTACTGACCTTACCTCGCACAAAGAACGTGAGGTGCGAATGTGGAAGCAAGCTCATCATGACCATCTTACCGGTCTACCGAATCGCCAGATGTTTCAAGATAGGCTCAAAGGCGCCATGGAGCGCTCTCGTAAAACAGGGCTGCCTTTCGCTTTGATTTTTATGGATCTGGACTTTTTCAAAGACGTTAATGACACGTTGGGGCATAAAGAAGGCGATTCGCTTTTACAAGAAGTTGCTCGGCGATTACAAAGCTGTGTACGGGAGTCGGACACGGTGGCCCGCATTGGAGGGGACGAGTTTACGGTGATCGTGCCGGATATTAATAACGAACAAGTCGTAGACAGAATTTGTGAGGATATGCTGCGGTATATTGCTCGGCCTTTTGTGTTGGGGAATAATATGGCCACGGTATCTGCTAGCTTAGGTGTTACTTTATATCCCGAAGACGGCAATGATGCTGGCGAGCTATTAAAAAATGCCGATATGGCTATGTATGCGGCTAAAGCATGTGGGCGTAATCAGTATTGCCGCTTTCTTCCTGCTATGGGTGAGGCAGTGCAAGCCCGGATACATTTTTCCCAAGATTTGCAAGCCGCTATTCAAGGCCAGCAGTTTCGACTTTACTATCAGCCAGTGCTCAATTTGAAGACCGGTCTAGTGACCAAAGCCGAGGCGCTGATTCGATGGGAGCACCCACAGCTAGGTTTGGTGCCACCCTCAGAATTTATCCCATTTTCAGAGGACACTGGGCTTATCGTCGAAATTGGTCAGTGGGTATTTGAGCAGGCGGCGCTGCAGGCAGCTTACTTGCGTCAGCATCTTGACCCCAATTTTCAAATTGGGATCAACGTGTCAGCAGCACAGTTAAAGTTGAACAGTACTTGTGTTGATGATTGGATTCAGTTTATGCATCAACGCAATATCCCTTGCGAGTCCCTAATTATAGAAATTACCGAGCGCTTGTTGTTAGACAACCAAGAGCAAACGATGGGCCAGTTGCGTAAGTTGCGTGAGCATAATATCGACGTAGCATTAGATGACTTTGGTACGGGCTATTCATCGCTCTCGTATCTAAAGCGTTTTGCTATCAGCCTGCTCAAGATAGATCATGCTTATATACGCAATTTGCATGTGGGCTCAGAAGATATGGCTTTGGTTCAAGCGATGGTGGTTATGGCACACACCTTAGGGCTAGAGGTAGTGGCAGAGGGCGTGGACAAGATAGAGCAAATAGGGCCATTGCAAGCGATAGGCTGTAACATGCTACAAGGCTACTGGTGTTCGCCACCTTTACCGGCAGATGAGTTTGAGAGCTGGTGCCGAGACTGGAACGAGAATAGAACACATGAGCTATTTGCCGCAGAACAGGTGCAGCAGTAGTAGAGCAGGCATGGCTGATCATGCTTAATCAGCCATTAATGTGTTTTACGCTCCAGTACGAACATTTCTGCGTAAACCTAGTCCTAGGGCTAGCGCTAACCATATTCCTATTAGCATCAGGGCCGGTGTGTCTCCCCAGCGTACATAAGGGGTAAGGCCTGCTCTTCCTTGTACCTCGGCATCTAAAACGCCCGTAACCATGGGGGCTAAGCTTGCTCTTACTTGTCCGCGAGCATCAATCACAGCGGTAATGCCTGTGTTGGTCGCACGCAGCATCGGTCTGGCGGTTTCTACCGCCCGCATGCGCGAAAATTGTAAGTGTTGATAAAGTGCTTGAGCACTCGCAAACCACGCCAAGTTACTAACGTTGACTAAAACATTAGCCCCAGGGCTAGTGCCATTGGGGAGCACGGATTGGCGAATCTCGTTGCCAAATACGTCTTCGTAGCAAATGTTAGGGGCCACTTGTGCCGATTGCAAGGTAAAGCTGCCTTGGGGTAGGGGGCCACGCTGGAAATTTCCTAAGGGGATTTGCAGCATGTCGACAAACCATTTAAAACCAACAGGAACGAACTCACCAAAGGGGACTAAATGGTGCTTGTGGTAGGCTGGAATTTGGGCTTGAATAATGTCTTCTGCCTGGGTGTTGCTGTCAATCAAAATCACGCTGTTGGTGTAGGTGCTGCCTGTTTCGGTTTGTCGAATTAAGGGCACGCCCAGGAGTAGGTCGGCCTTGAGTTGTTGTGCCAACGCGATCCATTCTTGCCAGAAAATAGGGTCGAAACTATCCTGAAACATGGGTAGTACAGTTTCTGGCAATACGATTAAGCTTGGTGCAGCTTCGGGCTCTTTTGGGGCAAGCGCGGTCAACTCACGATAACGTTGTATCCCTTCCAGCATGGTGTCTGGGTCGAATTTCTCAGCCTGAGGGATATTGCCTTGGACTAGACGTGCAATGAAGGGCGCGCCATCGGGGCGTGACCAAGCCACTTGATTGAGCACTATGCCGATCAGGACCAACGCTAAGGCAACTCCTAAGCTGGTAAAGGAGGCTTCAGGCTGGAGTTGATCTTTGTAAATAACCAGCGTCGCAATCGCCGCGCTACCAAAGGCTGCTATCCAAGCTAAGCCATAGGCTCCCACTACAGGAATCCAGCCAGCCAAGGGGCTATCTATATGTGCGTAGGCGATATTTAGCCATGGAAAGCCAGTAAAAATAATGCCGCGTATCCATTCACCTAAGGTCCAGCAGCTTGCCCAAATAGTGCTTAATAGTAACAAATGGCTGAGTTGATGAGACAAGGCGGCGCGTTGTCGTAACAAAGCAAACAATAGGCAGCTTAAAGCGGGCAGTAGCGCGAGGAATGCAGCAAATAGCGCTACTGCGCTAATGGCCAAGAACGCGGGCATGTGACCATACACATGCATACTGTTATACAGCCAGTGTATACCTGTGAGCAAAAAGCTAAAAGAAAATACCCAGCCGCGCAGAAAGGCCGAACGTTTGGTGGGAGCACGATACACATAGACGGTAAAGGCACTAAACAGGGTAATTTGGGCAAAAGGTAAGAACCATGCCGGCAAGGTACCTAAGGCGAAGCTGAATGCATGCATGCCCCCCAGGAGCAACAATATGATATATGTGCCGATGGAAGGGTTAATGTTGGTCTGGGGGGGTGTCGTGGGCGTCGTGTGCATTCTGTCGTTGTACGTGTAACCAAAGTGCTCGCTTAGCGTCAGCGCGCACTACTGTAATGCTAATAGAGCCTTGTTGTACAACATCGCCACGCCGTGGGATGTGTTCAAGGCGCGAAGCTAGCCATCCACCGATGGTATCGAAGTCGTCATTGGGCAGCCGAGTATCAAAGGCTTCGTTAAAGTCAGGGATTTCAGTTAACGCCATGACTCGCCAACTGTCGGGGCCTGCTTGAAATATGGTTTGTTCGGCTTCTTCGTCGTATTCATCCTCGATGTCACCAACGATTTGCTCCAGCACGTCTTCCATGGTGATTAGGCCAGCTGTGCCGCCGTGTTCATCAATCACCATGGCTAAGTGATTGCGACTGCTGCGAAACTCATGCAGCAGTACATTAAGCCGCTTGGTTTCAGGAATAAATACGGCAGGCCTCACTAACGGACGCAGATCGATAGCGGGGTTAGCGACCGAAAGCAGTAGATCTTTGGCTAATAAAATGCCCACGATATTGTCGCGTTCGTTTTCATAAACGGGGAAGCGTGAGTGTCCTGTTTCGATAATATAAGGCAGTAACTCGCTTAGCGGTTTACTGATGTCCAGCATATCAATTTTTGAGCGGGGCACCATGACATCAGCCACTGTTTTGCTGGCCATATCAAGGGCGCCACCAATCATGGTGTAGGACTCATCGTCGATAATGCGGCGTTGATGAGCCGAATCGAGTATTGATTTGATATCTTCCTTGTCCTCAGGCTGGGAGCGCCGTGAAAAAAACGCCGTAATGCGTGTTAATGGGCTGGCGCTAGCCTTAGCTGAGCGGGAATCGGGGTCGGGGGCTGAGTCTGACATTGTCCGTAGGACGAGTTAAAAGAGGAATTAGCATAACCGAAAATTGCACTAACTACAGCGAATCGTGTTGATAAGGGTCAGGAATACCCAGACGAGCAAGAATATCTTTTTCTAAGCCTTCCATATGCTCAGCATCCTCCTCGTCTTCGTGGTCATAGGCAACAGCGTGCAGGCAGCCGTGAATAAGCAGGTGAGCAGCATGGTGCAATAGCGGCTTTTTTTGCTCGGCAGCCTCGGATTGCAAGACAGGTAAGCACAGTACGATATCGCCATGCCAAATCATATCGGGATCTGCTCCGTATTCAAACGTTAGTACGTTAGTCGCATAGTCTTTTTGACGGTACTCACGGTTTAGGGCTTGCCCTTCTTCTGCATCAACAATACGTAATGTCAGGCTTAGACCATGAAGCTCACCACCGAAAGCTTGCCATTCTTCGGCAATGACTTGGGTAGCTACCTTTGCCCAGCGGCGTAGACGCCAGCGGGGCAGCATGTCACAGGGGGTGGCGTATTGAACGCTGAACGAAAAATTAGGCGTCGGCTTTGTCATATGCGTCGATGATGCGCGCGACTAGTGGGTGACGTACCACGTCGCGACTAGTGAATTGAGTGATGGCGATGCCGGAAACGTTTCGTAATACGTGGGTGGCATGGCTTAAGCCACTACCTTGTCCACGGGGCAAGTCAATTTGGGTCGGATCACCATTAATAACAGCTTTGCTACCGAAGCCGATACGCGTGAGGAACATTTTCATTTGCTCAGGCGTGGTGTTTTGAGCTTCGTCCAATATAACAAAGGCGTGGTTTAGGGTACGCCCACGCATATAGGCTAGGGGAGCTATTTCTATGGTTTGTTTTTCAAACAAACGCTGAACCTTTTCAAAACCCATTAAATCATACAAGGCATCATATAGCGGGCGTAAATAAGGATCGACTTTTTGCGCTAAGTCTCCGGGTAAAAAGCCTAAACGCTCTCCCGCTTCGACGGCAGGACGGGTCAGGATTAAGCGCTGTACCGCCTCACGCTCTAGGGCGTCAATGGCACAGGCAACGGCTAACCATGTTTTCCCGGTTCCAGCGGGGCCTACCCCAAAGGTAATGTCATGGTTAAGTATGTGCTCTATGTACTGCCCTTGCCGGGGGGTGCGAGGACGTAAATCACGTTTGCGCGTACGCAACAAAATATTTTCTTGTCCTGGCGGAGGTAATTCAGGCAGAGTGTCGGGCTCAATCTTACTTGGCGAAGCTTCATCGCCTACTTGCGCTTGACTGGCTCCTAATTCTACTAAGCCTAGCTGTATATCTTCTACATTAAGGGCTTGGTGCACTGCACGGTTATGGAACCACTCCAAGGTGCGAGCGGCTTGTTCCGCTCTAGCCCCTTCGATTGAAACATGGCTGCCACGACGACGTAATTGTACGTCGTAGCCCATGGCGATCTGCTTCAGGTTTTCATCCAACGGCCCGCACAGGTTCAGCAGATGCGTGTTATCGCCGTCTAATCTGACGCTGACGGGTAGTCTGTGTTGAGTCATAGAGAGCCGCTCGTATGTTCGGTAGTGATGATCTCACCGCGCAGCGTGTTGGTTAATACGCCAGTCACGCGCACATCTATCATTTGCCCGATCAGACGTTCTTGGCCGGGGAAGTTAATGATGCGGTTGTTTTCGGTTCGTCCCATCAGTTCAGTATCGCTTTTTCTTGACAGACTTTCTACTAGAATACGTTGGGTGCTACCTAGCATTTCCGTGCTGATGGCCTTTGCTTGCTCATTGATCAGTGCCTGTAGACGATGCAGACGGTTGAGTTTTTCTTCTTTGCTGGTAGTGTCTTCAAGGTCGGCTGCGGGTGTACCGGGGCGTCGTGAGTACACAAAAGAGAAAGACTGGTCAAAGTTAACGTCACGAATCAACTTTAATGTTTTTTGGAAGTCTTCTTCTGTCTCACCAGGAAAGCCCACGATGAAGTCCGACGACAAGACGATGCCAGGACGTGCTTCGCGTAAACGGCGCACAATCGATTTGAACTCTAGCGACGTATAGCCGCGTTTCATCGCAGCCAGAACGCGATCGCTGCCTGCTTGTACAGGCAAGTGTAAGAAAGGCACTAGCTTAGGCAAATTACCATGAGCCTCAATCAGCCGGGTGGTCATTTCTTTAGGATGAGAGGTGGTATAGCGTATACGCTCTATGCCTGGAATTTCGTGCACATACTCCAGCAACATCGCAAAGTCAGCGATTTCATCGCTGTCTGCGCCCATGGGCCCACGATAAGCGTTGACGTTTTGTCCCAATAAGGTGACTTCACGCACGCCCTGATCCGCTAAGTCGGCCACTTCCATTAGCACGTCATCGAAGGGGCGGGAAACCTCGGGGCCTCGCGTGTAAGGCACGACACAGAAGCTGCAGTATTTACTACAGCCTTCCATGATGGAAACAAAAGCGCTGTAGCCCTCTACGCGAGCAGGGGGGAGGGCGTCAAATTTTTCAATTTCTGGAAAGCTGATGTCTATTTGAGGGCGGCCTCTTTCACGGCGCTGTTCAATCAGCTCTGGTAAGCGATGCAATGTTTGTGGACCAAATACTACGTCGACGTAAGGTGCCCGTCGTACGATCGTGTCCCCCTCTTGACTAGCAACACAGCCGCCTACCCCTATTACTAGCTTCGGGTTGAGTGCTTTTAAGTGTTGTACCCGACCCAAATCCGAGAATACTTTCTCTTGTGCTTTTTCGCGCACCGAGCAGGTATTAAACAAAATAATGTCGGCTTCTTCGGGGTTGTTCGTCAGCTCTATAGGGTGTTGCTCATTGAGCACATCAGCCATTTTGTCTGAGTCATACTCATTCATTTGGCACCCGAAAGTACGGATAAACAGTTTGCGTGGGGCAGGAGTGTCGTTGCCAGTGCTGGCTAAGTGTGTAGTGGTATTGGTATCAGACATGATGTGGCCGTGGCGGGTGTATATCCCGAGGGCAAAAAGAATAATTGGTAAGTATAACGTTCAATAGCGCTCGCATCTAGATTCTATCGCTTGAACGTTGATGCCAAGAGCGAGCATACAAAACTGAACTGCCCCCCAAGGTATATACCGTGGAGGGCAGTTCACACGTCACAAAAAGCTTTTTAATGAACTTCGCCTTCTACGACTTCACCTTCATCTTTCTTGATTGGTTTGACCAAATCTTCGCGTTTCACACCGAGCCACATAGAGATCGCGGCAGCAACGAAAACGGAAGAGTAGATTCCGAACCAGATACCAATGGTGAGTGCTAAGGAAAAGTTGTGTAAGGTAGGGCCACCAAAGAAGAACATGGAAAGCACCATCATCTGGGTAGACCCGTGAGTGATGATAGTGCGGGAAATGTTCTGTGTAATAGACAGGTCAATAATGCCCGCTGTATCCATTTTCCGCTGCTTGCGGAAGTTTTCACGGATACGATCCATAACTACAACGGATTCGTTCACTGAGTAGCCCAGTACTGCTAATACCCCTGCCAGCACAGAGAGAGAGAACTCCCACTGAAAGAAGGCGAAAAAGCCCAAAATGATGACCACATCATGCAAGTTTGCAATGGCGCAGGCTAACGCTAACTTCCATTCGAAGCGGAATCCGAGATAAATAAGAATACCAGCCACAACAAAAGCAAGGGCTTTTAAGCCGTTCTCTAATAGCTCACGGCCTACTTGAGGGCCTACCACCTCTACACGACGTAGCTCAGCATCGGGATGGGTGACTTGCAAAGCCTGCATAACTGATTCGCTTTGCACAGTACTATCGTCGCCCTCATGGGCTGGTAAGCGGATAATGATGTCTTGTGAAGTACCAAAGTTTTGTACTTGAAAGTCACTGTATCCTAAGCTCTGTACCGCTTGCCTGACCTGATCGGCTTGTACACTTTCTTGGTAATGTACTTCCATTACCGTGCCGCCAGTGAACTCGATGGACAGATGGAAACCGCGCAGCACAATAAATGCGACCGCTGCTGCAAAGGTTAAAAAACTAATCAGATTCAGCACCAACGCATGGCGCATGAATGGGATAGTGCGGTGTATACGAAAAAATTCCATGATACTTATTTGCCTGTAAGAGACCCGCACTAAGCACGTTTTAGGTTGTGCTTAGGCAGATCGTTGCATGCCCTATTTGGTGTTTTCAGGTTTCCAGACTTGTCCAATGGAAATGTGCTGTAAACGACGCTTATTGCCGTAACGTAAATTGACCAGAGCACGTACGCCGACCACGGACGAGAACATAGAGGTCAGGATGCCCAAGCAATGCACCACTGCAAATCCCCGTATCGGGCCAGTACCAAACGTGAGTAAGGCAACACCGACAATCAGACTGGTTAGGTTGGAGTCAAAAATAGTGGCCCAAGCGCGATCGAAACCAAGGCTAATGGCCTGTTGAGGGCTAGCTCCATTGCGCAATTCTTCGCGTATGCGCTCGTTAATGAGTACGTTAGCGTCAATCGCCATACCCAAGGTTAAGGCAATCGCAGCAATGCCTGGTAAGGTTAAAGTAGCTTGGAGCACCGAGAGTACGGCAAGTAGCAACAGCACGTTGAACGTGAGGCCGATGGTGGAGAACACGCCCATCAGGTGGTAGTACACCATGATAAAGATGGCAATAGCGATAAAGCCGTAAAGCGTAGAGTCAAAACCTTGTTTGATATTCTCGGCTCCTAGGCTCGGGCCAATGGTGCGCTCTTCAATGATACTCATTGGAGCAGCCAGAGAGCCTGCCCGTAATAGCAGGGACACGTCGGCTGCTTCTTGCGCTGTCATGCTGCCGCTAATTTGTACCTGTCCGTTAGGAATTTCTGAACGGATAACTGGAGCTGTTACGACTTCACCTACGCCGTTTTCCACTAGTACGATGGCCATGCGTTTACCGATATTGTTACGGGTAACGTCGCGGAAAATGCGCGAGCCTTTACTGTCTAAGGTGAGGTTAACAGTAGCTTGTTGGGTCTGCGAGTCGCGGCCAGGCTGGGCATCTTGGAGGTTTTCACCCGTTAAGACAACTTGGCGACGCAGCAAGAGGGGTACGCCATTGCGTTCTGTGTAGCGCTCAAGCCCAAAAGGTACTGTGCCGCTATTTAACGCCGCTGTGGCACTAGGAGAGTCTTCGACCATGCGAATTTCCAGCGTGGCGGTACGACCCAGGATTTCTTTGGCTTTAGCGACGTCTTGTACGCCGGGAAGTTGGACAATAATTCTGTCACTGCCCTGCTGCTGAATAATGGGCTCGGCAACGCCTAGCTCGTTAATTCGGTTGTATAGGGTGGTGATGTTTTGACGTACTGCATTATTTTGTACCTGGATGACCGCGGTTTCATTTAGCTTCCCTATGAGGCGATCAGTGCCTTGAGAAGTGAAAGTCAGGTCAGGCATTTGACGGCGTAGCTCAGTAAATGCTGCGTCACGCGCTTGGCTAGAGCTAAAGTCTAGTTGTAGGCTTTGGCCTTGGCGCTCAATGCGCTCCAGAGGCATTTTTGCATCACGCAACAGAGTGCGTGCATCGGCCGTCATGCTATCGTAGCGCGCTGTTAATGCCCCTTCCATGTCCACTTGCAGCAAAAAGTGCACACCACCACGCAAGTCCAGACCTAGGTGCATAGGGTGGGCCCCTAAGGCAGTGAGCCAGTTGGGCGAGGCGGGAATGAGGTTCAGCGCTACCGTGTATTCAGGGTTGGCCGGATCCGGGTTCAGGTTGCGCTCAATCAGGTCTTTGGCCTTGAGCTGGGCATCGGTGGAGGCAAAACGCACTCGAGCCGTACCCACTGAGCCAGTTTGTTCAAAGTAGGCGCCTGTAGTGGGGAGGTCATTGCTTTGCAGCAAAGTCTCTACCTGTCTTAATAAGGCAGGCTCAACGCGCACGGTGGACTTTGCCCCAGATATCTGTACGGCAGGTGACTCACCAAAAAGATTAGGCAAGGCGTACAGCAGGCCGATAAGCAGGGCCGCCAGTACGATGAGGTATTTCCAGATTGGGTAACGGTTCATGGGTGTTTACGGCAGGTGCAGATAAGCAAACCCCGGAATAGTATCCGGGGCATGAGACTGATCAGATCGCTTTGATTGTACCTTTGGGAAGTACAGAGCTGACGGAGGCACGCTGAACCAGTATCTCCACTGGCTTGTCGGCTAAGTCAGCGACTTCTACGCTGAGGTAGTTATCGTGAATTTTAGTGATTTTGCCCAGAATGCCACCCGCTGTGATGACCTCATCACCTTTGCTAAGGTTGGAAACAAGATTACGGTGCTCTTTTTGACGTTTCATCTGTGGACGAATCATCAAGAAATATAGCACAACGAACATTAAGATCAGGGGCAGCATGCCCACTAGTGGGTTACCGTCAGCGGTCTGAGCAGGCAATATGGATAAAATGTCAACGACGGACATGAGGAGCTCCTGTGTATTTATTTGGATAAATTCAAAATTAGACGGTGTATTGTAGCGGTACTTTCGAGCTGTGTTCTAAGCTGCATATTAATCTATGCCACGAGCTCGATCGGCATGGAACTGCTCGCGCCATTGATTAAAGCGTTTTTCCTCAATGGCAGTGCGCATTTCTTTCATTATCTGCAGATAAAAATGCAAATTATGCAAGGTGTTCAAACGTGCTCCCGTGATTTCGCCGACGCGCTGTAAATGATGCAAGTATGAACGTGAAAATTTTTGGCACGTGTGGCAGGCACAGCTAGGGTCGAGTGGACGAGTGTCGTCTTTGTAGCGTGCGTTCCGTATTTTTATATCACCATAACGCGTAAACAGCCAGCCGTTGCGGGCGTTGCGGGTGGGCATGACGCAGTCAAACATATCCACGCCTTGGCTGACGCCTTCCACGAGATCCTCCGGTGTGCCTACGCCCATTAGGTAGCGTGGCGCCATAGCAGGCATTTTTGGCGTTGTATGCGCCAAAATACGCATCATGTCTTCTTTGGGTTCACCAACAGACAGGCCACCGATGGCATAGCCTTCGAAACCGATATCGACCAAGCCCGCTAATGATTCATCGCGTAAGTCTTCATACATGCCCCCCTGAACGATGCCAAACAAGGCATTCGGGTTTTGCAGTTCAACAAAGGCGTTGCGTGATCGTCGTGCCCAACGTAAAGACATGCGCATCGAGGTGGCTGCCTCTTCGTGCGTCGCAGGCCGATTGTTGATCATGTAGGGTGTGCATTCGTCAAACACCATGGCGATGTCAGAGTTCAGCGAGCGCTGAATGCGCATGGATTCTTCAGGCGTCAGGAATAAACGTTCACCGGTAATAGGCGAAGCGAACTTAACACCTTCTTCGGTAATTTTACGCATGCCTTGCAGGCTAAACACCTGGAAACCGCCTGAGTCGGTCAGGATGGGTTTATGCCATTGCATAAATTCGTGCAGGCCACCGAATTTATCCATGATCTCGGTGCCGGGGCGTAGCCAAAGATGGAAAGTATTGCCCAAAATGACTTGCGCGCCATTTTCATCCAACTCATGGGGCATCATGGCTTTAACGCTACCATAAGTGCCTACGGGCATAAACATAGGGGTTTGCACCACACCATGGTTAAGGCTGATTTGGGCACGTCGGGCAGCACCATCTGTGCCCAGTAAGGTAAATTTCAATCCGCTCATGATTTGAAAGACTCAATAAACATGGCATCGCCATAGCTAAAAAAACGATACCGGGATTCTACCGCGTGCTGGTAGGCACGCTGTATGGGTTCTAAGCCAGCTAAGGCGGACACCAACATGAGTAAAGTAGATTGCGGTAAGTGAAAATTAGTGATTAAGGCATCAATCCCGTGAAACTGATAGCCAGGAGTGATAAAGAGTCGAGTGTCTCCTTCGATGCTCCCGTCAGCCAGTACCTGACCTTGGGTTAATGCAGGTTGAGCGGCAGATTCTAAGGCTCTTATGCTAGTGGTACCTACGGCAATAACGCGCCCACCTTGTGCATGGCAACGCTCGATTTTTTCGCGCGTTAACGCTGGAACACGATAACGCTCAGCGTGCATGATATGTTCGGCGATATTTTGTACGCGCACCGGCTGAAACGTGCCAGCACCGACATGCAAGGTGACAAACGCTTGTTGTACGCCTTTGTTGGTCAGTTCTTTTAATAGGGACTCGGTAAAGTGTAAGCCTGCTGTGGGGGCTGCTACAGCACCAGGGTGTTGCGCATAAATAGTCTGATAACGCTCTTCGTCTTGGCCATCGGGCAGATGTTCAATATACGGGGGCAGTGGCAGACGCCCATATTGATCTAAAAGGTCCAAGATGGGTGCTTGAAAGGCTAATTCGAAGAGTTCGCCGATGCGCCCTTTGCATTCAGCATGCACTTGTCCGTCCGCCAGCCACAACTGTGTGCCCAGCTTGGGCGCTTTGCTGGAACGTATATGAGCTACTGCAGTGTGGGCAGACGTAATACGCTCGATGAGCACTTCAACGCGTCCGCCCGTACTTTTTTGTCCAGCTAAGCGGGCTTTGATCACGCGTGTATCGTTAAAGACCAGGAGATCATGTTCATTTAGCAAGCTAGGCAGGTCTTGGAAAGTAAGATCATGCAAGCAGCTTCCTGCGTCCAGATGTAAGAGGCGGCTGCCTGTACGCTCTGCGCTAGGGTGTTGGGCAATGAGTTCTGGGGGAAGTTCGTAATCGAACTGTTGTATGTCCAGCTTAGCGTCTACGCTCATGGTATATAAAAGAGAGGCTCTGGAATATAAACCAGGCCGTAAATATGGGGCAAACAAGCATTTTAACGCCTAAGTGCTTATTTACCGAGTTTTACTCCCTGAAAGCCTATTTTTCTTGCTCAAGTTTCGGGTATGCTTGGCGTTTGTGTACGTCAGTAAGGTGGAGATCTGCATGCAAGCAGTCTTAAGCGGGTGGTCGTGCCTGGGTCGTGTTGGCACGGCTTTGGCTCTGTTTGTACAAATGAGTACAGTGGTTTGGGCGCAGGCGCTCCCGGCAGAGCTTGCAGCTGCTTGGAAAAACACCCGATTACCAGAGAGCAGTTTGTCTTTAGTGGTACAAGAGGTTGATGGTAGGCGTTTAATAGAGGTAAACCCGCAAGTTCCGCGTAACCCCGCCTCGGTCATGAAGTTAGTCAGTACTTGGGCAGGGCTAAGTGCCTTGGGGCCTGAATATACTTGGCGCACTAATTTTATGGCAGTGGGTGGTCTGCACGTAGATGAACAGGGTACCTTAAAAGGGCCTTTGTATATTAAAGCAGGCGGTGACCCTTTACTAAGTGTGCCCGAGCTTTGGGATGCTTTGCGCCAGTTGCGGTTGCGCGGGGTAAAAAATATTTCTGAAATAGTGGTGGATCGCAGTGTTTTTGGTTCGGTAACGATTAATCCCCATGCTTTTGATTCGGCCGGTGACCGTCCCTATAACGCTAGCCCCGACGCCATGATGGTAGGACTAGGAGCCTCACGTCTAGTTTTCCAGCCTGATACGCAGGCTAAAAAATGGATTGCCATGATAGATCCGCCTTTGCCCGGCGTGCGCTTACAGGGCGAGGTGCAGTGGGTGGACGCAGTGTGTCCAGGTTCGCCTGCCGTAGGCACAGAGATTCAAGCCGCGGGCAATGAGATTAACATTCAACTTAGTGGTAAGGCAGTGGGCTCTTGCGGAGAGTTCAGCGTTTACCGTTTAGTGCACAGTCAAACTGATTTTTTTTCAAAACTGGTACTGGCGTTGTGGCGTGACCTAGGTGGCACGTTGGCGCGCGGTATTACCGAAGGGAAGGTGCCGGCTTCTGCACAAAATATAGTGAGCCATGAATCGCGTAGCCTAAGCGACCTGATTCGCGTCATTAACAAACAAAGTAACAATGTGATGGCGCGCACTATCCTGCTCACCGTGGGCAAAGAGTTGCAAGGCGAGGGGGCAACAGTGCGCACTGGGGAACAAGCGGTCATGTCTGTTTTAGCGCAACAAGGCGTCGACACCAGAGGTTGGGTAGTGGATAACGGCTCAGGGCTGTCACGTAATGGCCGCATTACCGCTGGAGGGATGGCACAAATGTTGAGTGTCGCGTGGCATTCCACCCTTATGCCTGAGTTTGTTTCCTCGTTAGCTATCTCGGGGGTGGATGGTACGGTACGACGTCGTTTGCGTGATGACGAAGTACAAGGACGAGCTCATTTAAAAACTGGTACCTTGCGCGATAGTCGTGCTTTAGCGGGTTATGTCTTGGGTGCTAGTGGAAAACGTTATATTCTTGTCAGTATTGTGAATGATGACCGTTCTGCCGCTGTGCGTCCGTTTGATGACGCGGTAGTGAAGTGGTTAGCAACACAGTAAATTATTCCCGATTTTTTGCAGTCCTTGCCCTATGGGCATAATTATTGAACCTTACAAGCAGTCTGCCATGCCTATACATGAAATCCGCCATCCTCTCATTCGTCATAAATTGGGACTGATGCGCAAAGCTGAACTAAGCACCAAAAATTTTCGCGAAATGTCGCAGGAAATTGCTGCTTTACTGACTTACGAAGCGTGTAAAGATTTACCGCTTGAGCCTGCCGAATATGAAGGTTGGTGCGGCACGGTAAAGGTAGAGGCCTTAGCAGGTAAAAAAGTAACCGTAGTGCCCATCTTGCGTGCTGGTATAGGGATGCTCGATGGCGTGCTAAGTCTTATACCAGGCGCAAAGGTAAGCGTAGTGGGGATCGCTCGCAATGAAGAAACTTTGCAAGCGCAAACCTACCTGGAGCGCTTGGTAGGGGAGTTGGATCAGCGACTAGCACTTATTATCGACCCTATGTTGGCAACCGGTGGCTCATTGGTAGCAACGATAGACATGCTTAAAAAAGCAGGATGTAAAAATATTCGTGCCTTAGTGTTGGTGGCTGCCCCTGAAGGTATTGCTTATGTGGAAGAGCATCATCCCGATGTGCACATTTACACCGCTTCCATCGACAGCCACCTAGACGAGCACGGTTATATCGTGCCCGGCTTGGGGGACGCAGGTGATCGCATTTTTGGTACACGCCAAAAAGATTAAGGTTAGGTGTACGCAGCTTGTAGGCTTGTTAACAAAATCTAGCTTTTTATATAGTATGGGTACAGTAAAGATGGGGTAGCATGAAGATGCGTAATACAGTTCTAGTGGGTGTGAATGTGCGAGCTCTATGTTGTAGTGTGCCTTTTCTGTTCTTGATGCAGGTCGCTCAGGCTGGTCTGTGCGATGTGCCTTTTATGCACGAGGGTGGAGCGGTACAGTTACAAGGCAGCGGTTTGTTGGCCTTAGGGGCTGATCTGCGTTTTTCCGAGGTGCAGCAGCAGGGCGGTGACCAATGTAGTGCTCGAGTTCAAGGTCATGCGCAAATAGCGCTGGCTGGCTTGCCCGCTTCTAAACCACGCATCGATTATTGGATGCAGGTGCGTGACGGGCGGGCCCGTTTTGAGCGCGATAATGGTCGTGGTGGCCGTGAGCCAGTGCAAGGCTCTTTCGACCTTCGCTTATTAGGTCTGTTTGCCTACGAGGGCATGGCTCATCAAGAAGGGCAAAAGTTTGCGGCTCAACATTTCGAAATTCAAGTCGATCGCAAAGCACAGCAGACAGATCCGTTACGTATACATACCGGAGAAAAACAAGTAGGGGCTGCGCAGCAGGTGCAAACCGCCCTAGGAGCCCAAACTTGTTGGCCGATACGTTATACGCGTGATATTTCTCCTACCCAGGCCAGTTTTAATGGCATACGCTTACCCGTACCTGGCATGAGTAGCGATGTAACGGATTGGTTTTGCCCAGACGCTAATATGGTGTTGAAGCAAGATAGTCTGCAGCAAGGTGTACGTTCTACAATAGAAGTGACACGCATAGAATAAGGTATCCGAGCCTGAGATTTCAGGTTTTTCTTGGTAAGTAGTTAGGCTTTATATTTTAAGGAGCTTGATAATGGTAACAAGACGACGCGTTAAAGCAACTGAAGATGGTTTCATTGATGAGCTACGCAACAGCCTGGACGAAGCGGAAAAGTTATTGCGTGAGGCCGCCGATGCCACAGGAGACCAAGCCACAGAATTGCGCGAGCGAGCAGCGCGTTCGTTGCGCATCACGCGTGACACTCTTGCTGACGCTCAAGAAGCAGTTGTGGAGCGAAGCCGACAAGCAGCAAAGGCAACCGACCATTACGTGCATGACCACCCTTGGCAAGCTATTGGGGTGGCGGGCATAGTGGGATTGATGTTTGGCTTACTCATGAGCCGCCGTTAATTTGTAGTGCAAAGCGGGCGTTTGGTCACTTAAGGGGCGGAACGCTCGCATTAAAAAAAGGGGGGGTCATGGCGCTCAGGCACACCGTCAGCGAGTTAGGTGTCACACTTTTATCGGTTGCGCGTACACGCTTAGAGCTCTTTGCTCTTGAGGCAAGTGAGCAAAAAGCCGGGCTGTTGTCGCTGGTAGGCATGCTCTTTGGGGCATTGCTGTTTTCCACCCTTGCGGTGCTGGTTTTCACCCTGCTAGTGGCCTTGTATTTTTGGCCAACTGAGTACCGCTATATAGCCTTAGGCTTAGTCGTTGTTTTGTATGGCGGCTTGGGTTTAGGCTTGTTCTTGGGAGTACGCAAAAGGCTAGAGGACGGCCCCATGCCCTTTTCTGCTACCCTCGAAGAGTTGGGGAAGGATGCGGCTTTTTTAGCCCGACTTGGCGATGATGCCGCACCACCTTATAACGGGAGGCGAGAATGAGTCGACACGCCAAAGCCCAGAACAGAGCAATCCGAATAGAGCTATTACGTGCCCGCGCGGCGGTAGAAAGGCAGGCGTTGTGTCAGCAGTCGCAAGACTTAGCACAAGACTTACAGCCCCGTAATTTACTCAACAGCTTTACGCCCGCCTTTACCGCGCACAACATGAGTAATTGGGTAGGTAGTGCGATGCGCCTTAGTCGCCGCTATCCCTTCTTGTTATCGGGCGCATCTACTGTATTAAGTATGTTTGGGGGGCGGTGGGTGAAGTTTGCGGCCGCTGGGTTAGTAGGCTGGAAGCTATTTAGCAATTACCAAGACAGACGACAGTTTCAGCCAGAGAACGAACAGGCATTGGCTGAACATAGAAAAGAACGCGTTTATTAAAATACACTTAGCCTGCTTGCATACAGGCTAAGTGTTAGTTTATGGCTTACAAGCCAAGGTCTTGCCACATTTGATCTACTTTGTGTTTGACCTCTTGTTCCATGACTATCGGGCGCCCCCATTCGCGATTCGTTTCGCCCGGCCATTTGTTGGTAGCATCCATGCCCATTTTGCCACCTAAACCTGAAACGGGTGAGGCGAAATCCAGATAGTCGATAGGGGTGTTTTCTACTAGTAGAGTGTCTCGTACGGGGTCCATGCGGGTCGTCATGGCCCAGATTACTTCTTTCCAGTCGCGAGTGTTCACGTCCTCATCAACCACCACAATGAATTTGGTGTACATGAATTGCCGCAAAATACTCCATACCCCAAACATGACCCGCTTTGCGTGTCCGGCGTATTGTTTGCGTATTGACACTACGGCTAAACGATAGCTGCAGCCCTCTGGGGGTAAATAAAAATCAACAATTTCAGGTAGTTGCTTTTTGAGCAGTGGTACGAACACTTCGTTCAAAGCTACGCCCAGCACGGCAGGCTCATCGGGCGGTTTGCCGGTATAAGTGCTGTGATAGATGGGCTTACGACGCATAGTAATGCGCTCAACGGTAAAAACGGGAAACCAGTCTTGTTCGTTGTAGTAGCCGGTGTGATCGCCGTAAGGTCCTTCAAGTGCTATTTCGTAATCACTGGCAGCTACAGGGTGGGCACCTTCTACCGCCTGGGGTGGAATAGCGTCTGGGTGGTCGGCCGGTAAGATGTGTCCTTCGAGTACGATTTCAGCCCATGCTGGCACGGATAGGTCGCTGCCCAGTGCCTTGGCCACCTCCGTTCGAGAGCCCCGTAATAGCCCAGCGAATTGGTATTCAGAGAGACTGTCGGGTACGGGAGTAACTGCGCCTAAAATAGTGGCTGGGTCAGTGCCCAAGGCAACGGCAATAGGAAAAGGTTGGCCTGGGTGGGCAATAGCGTGGTCACGGAAGTCTAGGGCACCACCACGGTGGGAAAGCCAGCGCATGATCAGCTTGTTGTGGCTAATTTGCTGCTGGCGATAAATACCTAGATTTTGACGTTTGGCGTTAGGGCCACGGGTAATGACTAAGCCCCAGGTTAATAGGGGGGCGACGTCCCCAGGCCAGCACATTTGTAAGGGAATTTGATTAAGGTCTACATCCTTGCCTTCTAGTACCACCTCTTGGCAGGCGGGGCTGCGGATGTTTTTAGGACTCATGTCCCAAAGGGCCGATTTGAGCATAGCGACTTTACTGAACGCATCCCGTAGACCGCGTGGTGCTTCAGGCTCTTTAAGGGTGGCAAGTAGTTCACCCGTTTCTCGCAGAGCGCTCACGTCATCTGCCCCCATACCCCATGCAACACGTTTAGGCGTGCCAAACAGATTGGTCAGTACGGGCATACTGCTATCGTTACCCCGATGTTTGGCGTTTTCAAACAACAGTGCAGGGCCTTCCGCACGGAGTACGCGGTCGCTAATTTCCGTCATTTCCAAATGCGTAGAGACGGGATGGGTAATGCGTTTGAGTTCGCCGTGAGCCTCTAACTGGTTCAGAAAGTCACGTAAATCACGGTATTTCACAGTTAAATATAGTTCCTGTTACAAAAAAGCGAGCCATTAGGGTTAACATTTCAGCCAATTTGGAAAAATAAGGATGGCAGAAATGGGCGTCCATAATTTCGATCGTGCGCTAAGCCATTCGGCTCGCAGCATAGTGTATCGGGTTAATGAGTTTGTACATGTATGTGCCATGTATCTAGGTATTGCTGCGTTGGTGACGATTGTCGCCTGCGCAGTGGTGCCTTCTATGCGCGTACAGTTTAACCAGCTTTACACCTCTATCGTACAAGCTTTACGTCCAGAAGTGATGCGCGTGGATGCACAAGGGCAGATTATCTGGCCGGACGAAAGTGTGGTAGAGAGCGCGCAGCAAGAGCAAGTCCCCACAGATATGGCTGAGCAAGAGTTACGTAAGGTGTCTACGTATCAGGGATATATGCGTGCGTTACGAGCATCCGTGGCTGGCGAGCCTATCGACGGGGCGACTCCAGCTCAGGTGCAGGCATTGCGTAGTTATATTGCACGCAAATATAAGGTCGCTCACAATGTAACCGGAGCCTTGATTTACATGGCCTTCCAAGTAGGTAAGGAAAAAAACCTAGATCCTCAACTGATTTTGGCCGTTATCGCCATCGAGTCTCGGTATAACCCTTATGCTGAAAGCCATGTCGGGGCTCAAGGGCTTATGCAAGTGATGACGAGAGTTCACCGAGCTAAGTTTGAGAATTATTTGGAAGGCACGTTGGCCGTATTAAACCCCGAGGCGAATATTCGTGTTGGGGCTCAGATTCTATCGGACTGTATACGTCGCCGAGGCTCGATAGAAGGGGGACTTGCTTGCTATGTAGGAGCCACTGGGCCTGGAGACGGCGGTTATGGCGCTAAAGTGTTAGCGGAGCGACGTCGGATAGCCCTAGCATCAGGTATCCCTACACGCCGCTCAGGCTAAGCTGTTAATAGGCTTTTGATAAAAATGTCTGCAAACGTGCAATGACTTGCTCAAGTTTTTCCATTTGTGTGGAGTAAGCCAAGCGCACCATTTTGTCTGCGTGAGCGGGGCCAAAATCTAAGCCGGGTACGACAGCGACCCCCGCTTCATGCAGAAGGCGATGAGAGAAGTCGCTGCTGCTTGGGCTAAAACGACTGATATCGGCGTAGATGTAAAACGCCCCATCGGGCTTGGCCGGAACATGCAGTCCTAACTCTTCTAGGGCGGGTAGTAAAAAGTCGCGCCGCGCTTTAAAGGCCAGACGCCGCTCTTCGTAGATTTCCATAGCAGGACTATCAAAGCAGGCAAGGGCAGCATGTTGTGCCAGAGCCGGGGCGCAGATAGCTAAGCTAGCCGCCATGCGTTCGGTGGCCTCTAGCATGAACTCGGGCAAAATCACCCAGCCTAAGCGCCAGCCTGTCATGTGAAAGTACTTAGAAAAGCTATTGATAATAATGATGTTATCGTCAAGGCTTAATGCGCTTTTTGCTTGGTTTTCGTAATGCAATCCTAGGTAGATTTCATCCATAATGATGAAACCATTACGCTCTCGAACGGCTTGTATTAAAGCCTGTAGCTCAGTGCGACTAATGCTGGTACCAGTGGGGTTGCTGGGCGAGGCAATTAGAACGCCGCGAGTGTGGGGGCCCCAATGAGCCTGTATGTCGGCGGCGGTGAGCTGAAAACGGTTTTTAGCTGAGCAGGGTATCAAACGCGCTTGGCCACCCGCAGCGGTGATAAAGTTACGGTTGGCTGGGTAACAAGGGTCAGGCATGAGCACTTCGTCACCAGGGTTAATCAGTGCCATGCAGCTTAAAGACAAAGCCCCAGAGGCACCCGCTGTGATTAAAATGCGTCGGGGGCTAACATAGGCGCCAAACTGTTGCTCGTAATATTGCGCAATTTTTTTGCGCAAGGCTGGTATACCTGCAGGCGCCGTATATTGGCTCAAACCTTGTTCTGCTGCTTTTTGTAAAGCGCGAACCACGGTGTCTGGGGCAGTAAAATCGGGCTCACCTATCCCTAAACTAATGATGTCACGACCTTGAGCTTGTAAGGCGCTGGCCTCTTTGAATAGTTCGACAGCATGAAAGGGAACGGTTTGGGTAGTGCGATCAGCTAGGCGGGACATAAGGCAAATCTCGGTGTTAATAAATTCAGCATGATGCAGAACAGTAAGCTGCATCGGGTTTTATAGTGTGGTCAAGCATGGTTTCTTCATCGCGTCGAGCATTTCTGTCAGGACGGACAGTATCCCAATCACCATGGGCCGCTTTCTGTCAACGTTTGCGCCGGGATATTCAGGGGGTACTGGTTGAGCTGGATAGTAGTCCGGGCATAGAGCAAGGGCGCTTGCACCCAGGGTCTAGTGCTGATGTAGAGCTGGCTCGCCAGTTGGCGATAGAGTACTCGGTACAGCTAGCCCTAGACGGGCTACCTATGGCGAACCCATATCATACCGGAGCAGTCCTTTATTTGGCACCTGATCATCGCATGGCTCGTTGTGAGCGTCTCGATGCTGCCTCATCGCTGTGGTTTGTGCAGCCAGGATGCTTGATGGGTGAGCTTGAGGCGCAAGGGTTTTCAGGCCTTGCCGAGGTAAACCCTGGCTTAACAGTCGCCGCCTGGTTAGCTGATCGGCGCCATCATATGTGGCCGCAGGGCTTTACTCAGTTATCTGGGGTGGAGCATGCCTCCATTTTATTGGCCGATGGGACGCGCGCTAATTTGGGCCCTTTTGGGGCTAATAATAAAAACCCATTAAATAGTATGCGTTTGCAGCAGATGATTCCTGCTCTATTTCAGTTGCAAGCGACTTGTCCTGCTCATCCCGAGCATTACTGGACCGCTCGGTACCGCCTAGATGCTTTGCAGCCCGATGCTGCATATGGCATCAATTTGGCGCATTTGTTGCTTGGCCACGGGGGCGATTTAGCGTGGGTCGATTGGCTGGTATTGGATCAGCACATGCATGCTTTAGCTGTACCGCAGGACTGGCAGTGGCCTATGCCACAAGACACAGATGTCATTGCTACGCAGGATCTAGACGAGGCAGTGCGGCAGTGGTTTGATCCGGCAGGCTTGTTCTCTTACCCAGGCCAAGAGCTCTAAGATGCTGAGCCTGCTGATAGCAGGGGCGTTTCCCCCGATTTGTTTTTCAGGGGCTAGAATGGTTCATACAGATTTTGATTGATTATTTTCTTTAGGTAGGAATATGGATCCCAATTTTCGCAAAGCAGCGCTCGAATATCACGAACAGGGCCGCCCAGGCAAACTCTCAGTGACGCCGACTAAGCAACTGTCGAATCAACGGGATCTCGCGTTGGCGTATTCGCCCGGAGTGGCGGCAGCGTGCGAGGAAATCGTCAACGATCCGCAAAACGTCTTTCGCTATACAGGACGCGGTAATTTGGTGGGCGTAATAACCAATGGCACCGCCGTTTTAGGGTTGGGGAACATTGGTCCGCTGGCCTCCAAGCCTGTTATGGAAGGTAAGGCCGTATTGTTTAAGAGTTTTGCGGGTCTAGATGTTTTCGATATTGAAATTAATGAAAGTGACCCAGATAAGCTGGTCGATATTATCGCAGGCCTAGAGCCTACTTTTGGTGGAATCAACCTAGAGGACATCAAAGCGCCTGAGTGTTTTGAAGTTGAGCGCAAGTTGCGTGAGCGCATGAGTATTCCCGTGTTTCATGATGATCAACATGGAACAGCTATTTGCGTAGTGGCTGCATTTTTGAACGGCTTGACTGTCGTTGGCAAGGAAATCAGCGCAGTCAAACTGGTGGTTTCTGGCGCCGGTGCGGCAGCATTGGCGTGTATGGATTTGCTCGTCGATATGGGCATGCCATTAGAAAACATTTGGGTCAGTGACATTGAGGGCGTCGTTTATAAAGGTCGTGTAGCGTTAATGGATGCGGCCAAAGAGCGTTTTGCTCAAGACACTACGGCTAGAACTCTAGATGAGATCATCGATGGCGCAGATGTGTTTTTGGGCTTATCTGCCGGCGGCGTACTTAAGCCCACCATGCTTAAACGCATGGCGCCACGTCCGCTGATTCTTGCTTTAGCGAACCCTAATCCTGAAATTTTGCCTGAAGATGCACATGCGGTGCGCGATGACGTGGTGATTGCCACCGGTCGCTCCGACTACCCGAATCAGGTTAATAACGTTTTATGCTTTCCTTACATTTTCCGTGGTGCTCTGGATGTGGGGGCGACAACGATTACGCGAGGCATGGAAAAAGCAGCGGTATTGGCTATTTGCCAATTAGCTCGCGAAGAGCAAGATGAAGGAGCAGCTGCGGCTTACGGGCTAGAGGAAACGACTTTCGGGCCGAATTTTTTCATTCCGCGTCCGTTTGATTCCCGCCTGATTGTGCGTATTGCGCCAGCCGTGGCGCGTGCGGCCATGGCCGAGGGGGTCGCAACACGCCCCATTCAAGATTTTGACAGTTATATCTATCAGCTACAGCAGTTTGTGTATAAATCAGGTTCTTTCATGCAGCCTGTATACGCTTTGGCTAAAGGCTTGGTGCAAGACGGCGCTAAAGCTCGTATTGTCTTTGCCGAGGGCGAGGATGAGCGCATTTTGCGAGCAGTGCAAATTGTGGTGGATGAGGGGCTGGCTAAGCCTATTTTGGTGGGCCGTCCCGCCGTCCTGCAGCAGCGAATTGAGCGTTATGGCTTGCGTATACGTCTGGGCATAGATGTTGAGGTGACGAATCCGGAACAGGATGATCGCTTCCATAAATACTGGACGGCTTATTGGGAGATCATGAGTCGTCGTGGGATTAGTAAAGAAATGGCGCGGGTAGAGATGCGTCGTCGTATGACGCTGATCGCCGCCATGATGTTACGAATGGGTGATGCAGATGGCATGATCTGCGGCACGGTTGGTAACTACGCTAACCATTTGCAGTTAATTGACCAAGTGATCGGCAAGGCGCCTGGTGTTGATACCTATGCAGCCATGAATATTTTGTTGCTGTCTGAGCGTACGGTGGCTATTGCCGATACCCATGTGAACGAAGACCCTGATGAGCACCAGTTAGCCGAAATAACCTGCGCCGCCGCCAAGAAAATGCGTCAGTTTAATGTAGAGCCAAAGGCCGCTTTGTTGTCTAGTTCTAATTTTGGTACCAGCAATTCGAGTGCTGCACGCAAAATGCGTGCCACGTTAGCCTTGGTGAAAACCGCGGACCCTAGTTTGCAAATCGATGGTGAAATGCACGGAGATTGCGCCTTGGATGAGCAAATGCGTGCGCGAGTCTTACCGGGGAGCCCCCTAGAGGGGGAGGCCAATCTGTTAGTTTGTCCTGATGTCGAGGCAGCTAATATTTCCTATAACCTATTAAAGACAGCGGCGGGCGGTAATGTAGCGATTGGCCCATTTTTATTGGGAGCCAATGCACCCGCGCACATCATGACGTCCACGTCATCTATTCGGCGCATCGTGAACATGACGGCGATTACCGTCGTGGATGCGAACGTGAACGCCGACGTGTCATAGCCTATGGATGCGGGCCTACAGACCTCGCTGGCCTTAGTATTAACGGGTGGCGGCGCACGGGGAGCTTATCAGGCCGGTGTTTTGTCGGGCTTATTGGATATTCTCGACCCCGATAGACAGGAGGGGTTTCAAAACCCCTTTGGGATTATTTGCGGGTCTTCAGCGGGCTCCATTAATGCCGCCGCTTATGCTTGTCGGGCAGATCACCCCCACGAGGCGGCAGATCGTATTCAGCACCTGTGGGCCAATTTGTGTACGCAAGACATTTTCTATGCAGACCCTATTTTGTTAAGTCGTACCGGTATTAACTGGATGGGGGCATTGTTGCTGGGCTGGGTCGCGCCTGCATTGCGTCGTCATATTCCGCACTCGATGCTGGACAATACGCCTTTACGCACTTTGCTGCGTACCCATCTCGAGTTTGATCGTCTTCAACCCAACCTAGAGCAGGGGGCATTATCAGCCTTAGCAATAACCGCTGCGGCGTATACGTCGGGTGAACACCTTACTTTCTACCAGTCTAAAAACACGATTAAACCGTGGCGCCGCAGTTTGCGCCGAGCAGTGCCTGGGCGTATAGGGGTCGATCACTTAATGGCCTCTAGTGCTATTCCATTCGTATTTCCCGCTCAATCTATGTTGGTGGGTAACAACACTATCTGGTGTGGTGATGGTACGATGCGACAACTGGCGCCAATTAGCCCGGCAATCCATTTGGGGGCAGAAAAAGTGCTGGTTGTTGGGACCGGGTATAACGATAATACCTACCACAGCGAGCCTGATACAGACCCGCCATATCCAAGTTTGGCACAAATCGGCGGCTACGCACTGTCTAACATCTTTTTAGATAGTGTGGCGATGGATATTGAACGTACCGAGAGCATTAATACTTTGCTTGCCTATATGCCCGCAAATGGATTAAAAAGCCAATCGCTGCGTCCTGTCAGTACCTTCGCGATTTCGCCTAGTCGCTCTTTGGACGAAATAGCAACCAAACACATCAAACAGATGCCTGCCGCCGCTCGAACTTTATTTCGAGTGCTTGGGGTTTCAGCTAAGTCTGGCCCAACTACAGGTGGTGGATTGATCTCGTACTTATTATTTGAATCAGGCTATACCCGAGAGCTGATCGAGTTAGGAAAAACCGATACTATGAATCGACGTGAAGAAATCAGAGCGTTTTTTATGGAGACGCCTTAATGAGTCAACAACTTTTAGAGAGCGTGATGGCCGCTGGCGGCCAATTAGATACCAAAGGTATTAAGCAAGCGATCTTTACCCAGGTTGCGAATAATCAAGGGGTAACCCCTGTGATAGTGGATTGTGACCGCGCGCGTAATCGTTCTGCTGTGTTACGTGCCGTGGTCAAAGCGGTCGATTTTCCCGAATTTTTCGGTGGTAACTTAGATGCCCTATATGATTGCTTGTGCGACACCGTGCTCGATCAAAAAGAAGGGCTAGCGTTATGGTTTGACAAATTGCACTCGGGTGATCCAGCACTCGAAGCGGATGCTGCCGCAATTTTGAGCGTATGCGAAGATGTCTACCAGTGGGCATCAAACAATGAGCGGCGTTTTATTTATGCGGTGGTACATGCGGGTAAGCACCCTGATCCTGAGCCAGGCGTAGGGCCAACACCGTATTCGGGAAGCGATGCGAAAGACAGTGCTGGTTACGACGAAGAGTAAAATTTATTCCCAGGCCTGAAGCGCACTAATCGCAGCGCTTAGGGCCAGACCAGCGGTTTCTGTACGCAGTACACGGTGCCCAAAGCAGATGGCTTGGGCACCTGCTTTGAGAGCTGTTTGTTGTTCATCCTCGGTCCAGCCACCTTCGGGCCCTACTAGTAAAATAATATCTTCGTGCTGAGGGGTGAGCAGATCTTTTAACTGTAGCGTAGCTCCCGGGTCACAAAATAATAGCAAGCCTTTTGGAGGCGTGCGAAGATAGGCCTCTAAGGTGCAAGGCTGGGCCAGTTGCATAAGGCGGTTGCGGCCGCATTGTTCACTGGCTGCTTGGATAATGCCTTGCCAGTGAGCTAATCGTTTGGCTTGGCGCTCAGGATTCAGTTGCAGTACGCTTTTGCGTGCACGTATCGGTACTACTTCATGCAGGCCTAGCTCGACGGCTTTTTCTATTACCCAGTCCATTTTGTCGCTGCTGGCTAAACCTTGAGCCAGAGTGATTTTTCCTTTTAGCTCGCGGCACACGGTTTGTGCAGCACCTAATTGTGCAAAGCTACGTTTCCCATCGATTTCCAAGATAGCGGGGTATTGCGCGCCCGAACCATCAAATAAAATAATAGGGCTTTGGTCTTTTAAACGTAAAACGCGGATGGCGTGGTGAGACAGCTCGGTGGGTAATTCCACACGGGTGTGGGGGGCAAGTGGTAGGGAACAAAAAAAGCGTGCGTAGCTCATAGTAATTAGCATTGAATCCTTGGCGATTCAAGCATACCTTAGGCAACTGAGCTTGTGCGGCGCGTATTGCCCATAGCGATGTTAAAATGCTAACTTTTACAACCAGTTTTTTGATGCGTTATGGTGTTTTGCAGTACTAAAGCACTTTTTGCGTCACTTATGAGCTTCTCATGGATCTTGCGTCAGTCTCTGATAAAACCTTAGCCAATGCCATTCGAGCTTTGTCTATGGATGCCGTACAACAGGCAAATTCCGGTCACCCCGGTGCTCCTATGGGTATGGCAGATATCGCCCAGGTTTTGTGGTCCAGGCATTTAAAACATAATCCTGCCGACCCTGCTTGGTTCAATCGTGACCGTTTTGTGTTGTCAAATGGACACGGTTCTATGCTGATCTACGCCCTGTTGCATCTTAGTGGCTACGACCTGTCCATAGACGAAATTCGTAATTTTCGACAGTTGCATTCACGCACACCCGGCCACCCCGAAGTTGGCTATACCGCAGGTGTAGAAACCACCACGGGGCCTTTGGGGCAGGGGATCAGTAATGCGGTGGGTTTTGCTTTAGCCGAAGCCTTATTGGCGCGCGAATTTAATCGTGATGGCCATAAACTGGTGGATCACCTCACCTACGTGTTCGCGGGCGATGGTTGTTTGATGGAAGGCATCTCGCACGAGGTTTGCTCTTTAGCCGGTACATGGAAGCTATCTAAACTCGTCGTTTTTTACGACGATAACGGTATTTCCATTGATGGCAAGGTTGAGCACTGGTTTGCCGATGATACCCCTGCACGTTTCGAAAGTTATGGCTGGAATGTTATCCGTGCAGTAGACGGACACGATGCTCAAGCGATTGAAACAGCCATTGAGCAAGCTAAGCAGAATGCTGTTGCCAACTCGGGGCCCACTCTTATTTGCTGCCGTACCGTCATTGGTAAGGGAGCACCAAATGCTGCAGGCTCAGAAAAAGTACACGGCGCTCCTTTAGGTGCGGCCGAGATTGCTGCCACGCGTGCAGCGATAGGTTGGCCTCATGCTGCGTTTGAAATTCCTGAAGAAGTGGCAGCAGCTTGGGATGCACGTCAAGCTGGTGCTCAGCGCCAGCAGGCATGGCAGGAACAGTTTGCTGCTTACGAAAATGCGTACCCCGAGCTTGCTGCTGAATTTACGCGTCGTATGCGAGGCGACTTACCAGCCGATGCGGCGCAGCGTATCGCTGAATTTGTACAGCAAACTGCCCAGAAGGCCGAAACGGTAGCGAGCCGTAAGGCCTCGCAGCTAGCCATTACAGCCCTGGTTGAGATGCTACCTGAAATGCTGGGTGGTTCCGCCGACTTAACTGGTTCTAACTTTACCGACTGGCCCGGTGCCGTGGCAGTACGTGCCCAGCAAGACGGTGTTCACGCTGGACGCCACATTAACTATGGCGTGCGTGAGTTCGGTATGGCCGGCATTATGAATGGCTTGGCCTTGCATGGTGGTTACTTGCCATTTGGCGGCACGTTCCTGACATTCTCCGACTACTCGCGTAATGCCATTCGTATGGCGGCTTTAATGAAGCAGCGCGTAGTACACGTCTTTACGCACGACTCCATCGGCTTGGGCGAAGATGGCCCTACACACCAGTCTATTGAGCATGCAGCAAGTTTACGTTTAATTCCGAATCTGCATGTTTGGCGTCCTTGTGACACTACTGAAACAGCTATGGCCTGGTCGTGTGCGGTACAGCGTCCTGCTAGTTTAGGGTTAGATGTGCGTGACGGCGGCCCTAGCGCCTTGCTGTTATCACGTCAGAATCTGCCCTTTGTAGAGCGTGACCAAGACACCATCGCAGCGATAGCTCGCGGTGGATATATATTGCGTGATACAGACAATGCACAGGCCATTATTATGGCCACCGGTTCAGAGGTGGCGTTGGCACTCGAGGCGCAAGAAGCACTAAAAGCACGTGGGATAGCAGTGCGTGTAGTGTCTATGCCTTGTACCAATATTTTTGATGCCCAAGACTTGTCGTGGCGCGACAGTGTCCTGACCCCCGGTCTACCACGAGTAGCGGTTGAGGCGGGAGTAACGGCGGCTTGGTACAAGTATGTGGGCTTGAACGGTGCTGTGGTAGGTATCGATACCTATGGTGAGTCCGCGCCTGCTGCCGACTTATTTAAGCATTTTGGCCTGACTACCGAAGCGGTAGTTGCGGCTGTTGAACGTATTCTGTAATTGGAGTTCTGACATGACGATACGCGTCGCTATTAATGGTTATGGTCGTATTGGACGCATGATTTTGCGTGCCCATTACGAGTACGGAAAAAAACATGATATTGAGATTGTGGCCATCAATGCATCCGGTGGTGCAGACATCAATGCGCACCTAACGCGCTACGACTCTGTACATGGCCGTTTTAACGCCGATGTACAGCTAGAAGAGGATCATCTGGTTGTTAATGGTGACCGTATTCGCTTGTTGAGTCAGCGTGATGCCTTGACCTTGCCGTGGGCCGAACTTGACGTTGATGTCGTGCTTGAGTGCACAGGTGCATTTACTACCAAAGAGCAAGCTAGCCAGCATATTCAGGCGGGTGCCAAAAAAGTAATTATTTCGGCGCCGGGCGGTAAAGACGTCGATGCTACGATTGTGTATGGTGTGAACCACGATATTCTCAAAAGCACCGATACCGTCATTTCCAATGCCTCCTGCACCACCAACTGCTTGGCACCGCTTGTGGCGCCGTTACACAAAGAGCTAGGTGTAGTGAGTGGCCTGATGACTACTATTCACGCCTACACCAATGACCAAGTGCTCACTGATGTACGCCACAAAGACATGCGCCGTGCTCGTTCTGCTACCAGCAGTCTGATTCCTACAAAAACAGGGGCAGCTGCCGCGGTGGGCTTGGTCCTGCCAGAGCTCAACGGTAAGCTAGATGGTTATGCAGTACGTGTGCCCACCATTAATGTGTCGATGGTCGACTTGACTTTCGTGGCGCAACGCGACACTTCGGTAGAAGAGGTGAACGCTATTTTGAAAGCTGCCGCGGATGGTTATCTGAAAGGTGTGCTTGAATATTGCACCGAGCCTTTGGTGTCTATCGATTTTAACCACTCTACTGCTTCCAGTATTGTGGATTCGTTGCTCACTAAAGTTACCGGTGGCAACATGGTGAAAGTTGCTGCTTGGTACGATAACGAATGGGCTTTCTCTATCCGTATGCTCGATAGTACTATTGCACTCATGTCTGCCAAGTAAGCTTTTGGGTAACAAACAAGGGCGGGATTTCCCCGCCCTTGTTGTGTGTTTGCCTAGTTCCTAAATAATGATCATGTCTACTCAAATTAAGACTTTATCTGCCCTAGCAGACAGTGACGCGCTACGTGGGAAGCGCGTTTTTATTCGCTCGGATTTAAACGTTCCGTTGCAAGATGGAAAAATAAGCGAAGACACCCGAGTACGAGCCTCTGTGCCGGCTATTCGCATGGCTTTAGATGCTGGTGCAGCCGTCATGGTGACCTCGCATTTAGGCCGTCCCACCGAGGGTGAGTTTAGCGAGCGAGATAGCCTGGCACCTGTTGCGCAGCGCCTCTCTGAGTTACTGGGTATGCCAGTAGAGCTGCGTCGTAATTGGCTGGATGGCGTTGTGGTTGAACCAGGGCAGGTTGTCTTGTTAGAAAACTGCCGCTGTAATGTGGGTGAGAAAAAGAATAATTTGGAGCTCGCGCAAAAAATGGCGGCTTTATGCGATGTCTATGTGAATGATGCCTTTGGCACTGCACATCGCGCCGAGGCCACTACAGAAGGTATTGCTCGTTATGCTCCGGTTGCCTGTGCGGGCCCCTTGTTACAAGCCGAGTTAGAAGCCTTAGGGCGTGCGTTGCATGAGCCCAAGCGACCCTTGGTGGCCATTGTGGGTGGAGCTAAGGTGTCCACTAAGCTCAGTATTTTGCAAGCTTTAGCGGACAAAGTGGATCAGCTTGTAGTCGGCGGTGGAATTGCCAATACGTTTATGTTGGCCAGTGGCCTGCCTATCGGTAAATCCTTGGCTGAGCCAGCGCAAGTTGACGAAGCCAAAGCGGTGATTGAATTGATGAAGCAACGTGGTGCTGAAGTACCCGTCCCCATGGATGTGGTGTGCGCGACGCACTTTGCTGAGGATGCGCCGGCAAGTACTAAAGCGGCTGACCAAGTCACTGCTGAAGATATGATTTTGGATGTAGGGCCACAAACGGCGGAGCAAATTGCCGACATTATCCGGCAGGCAGGCACGGTAGTGTGGAATGGTCCTCTAGGCGTGTTTGAGTTTCCGGCGTTCGCCCATGGTACGGAAGTATTGGCTAAAGCCATTGCTGAGTCGGATGCTTTTTCTATTGCGGGTGGGGGCGATACCCTGGCAGCGATTGCTCGTTTTGGTATTGCTGAACAAGTTGGCTATATCTCCACGGGCGGTGGTGCTTTCTTAGAGTTCCTAGAGGGTAAGCGCTTACCCGCCGTTGCTGTACTACAAGATAGAGCATAAATTAGGATGCAATAGCATCACAACCCGCTCTGTGTAAAGCAGAGCGGGTTTTTTTATGAGCCTTGCTTGATGAGCTCGGCATATGCCACAAGAGAATCTGGATGCTCTAGGGTAAAGCCGCTATTTAAGAGTCTTTGATTGCTCAAGCGCTTCCCACCTTCCGCGTAGTCTTTACGGGGTGGGGGCGGTGCCTGTAAGAGCTTAGCCAGTTCGTCATAGAGTTCAGCCAAGGGGTAAGGATGGCTGTCGGTGCCGATATAACAGGGAAAAGGGGCAGCAATATTGAGTAAATGCCAGACGGCACGGGCGGCATCATGAATATGGATACGATTGGCATAATGCGCTGAGTCAATAGGAGCGTAAGCCTTGCCCTGACGCAATCGTTCGAGTAGCTGTGTGCGATGCGGACCGTACAGACCGGATAGTCTGAGGCTAATTGCTTGAGAGGCAAGCGACTGAGCTAGTAACTGTTCGGCCTGTAATAGTGTCTTACCGTTAAAGCCTTGAGGATCAGCACGTGAATTTTCGTCTAGCACTTCGGTGCTAGGGCCGTAGACGGCTGTTGAGGAAATAAAAACAAATCTCTGCAAATGGTCTAGGGATAGCGCAGCAATTAATTGTTGCAAGCCGTGGATAAAGATTTTTTCATAGGCTTCGGAGGTACGCTCATCGGGGGTGGCTGCGTAGACCACATGCGTAATAGGGCGATGTTTTAAGCGCAAGTCTGCACGTTGGCTAAGATCCGCCTGCACCCACTCAATATCCGCACGGCCGTGGTGGGGCGGCTGTCTGCGTAATGCGATCACAGTCCATTGATGATCCGCTGCTTGTTGCGCGACGCGCAGCCCTAGATCGCCCGCACCAGCCACAAGTAAGGTAGGGTTTTCAGCATTCACAGTATCGAGTCCTTGGGTAGAATGTTCTCAATAATTGTACACACTTAGAAAACAAGAGAACGGGAGACGGATATGGAGTTGCGTAATTGGCTGGATGGGAAAAGCCTGGGCGCGGAATCTGGGCAGACATGGCCAGTGGTAGACCCTTCCAATGGCGAACGTTATGCTCGTTTGGCGCGCTCTAGCGAGGTGGACATTAACTGGGCTGTGGCAGCGGCGCGCCGCGCCTTAAGCGGCCCATGGGGCGATATGAGTAGTGCGGCTCGTAGTCAGCTACTATTTCGATGTGCTCGTTTGTTATCAGATGCGCGTGAGGAGCTCGCTAGAATAGAGTCGCGTGACACGGGGAAACCGTTAAAACAGGCTCAGGCGGATGCCACCGCTTTAGCGCGTTATTTTGAGTTTTATGCCGGAGCGGTGGATAAGCTGCACGGACAAACCATTCCTATTTCTAGCAGCATGACAGCGCTGACGTTGCGTGAACCCCTAGGAGTAACTGCCCATATAGTGCCTTGGAATTATCCTATGCAAATTTTCGGACGCAGTGTTGCAGCGTCCTTAGCGGTTGGGAACTGCGCTGTAGTGAAGCCCGCAGAGGATGCCAGCCTTTCAATTTTGCGTGTCGCTGAAATATTACATGAAGCTGGTTTGCCGGCTGGAGTATTAAATATTTGCACTGGGCTAGGTGCCGAGGCGGGTGCTGCTTTGGCGGGGCACCCCGATATTAATCATTTGTCGTTTACGGGGTCGCCTGTTACTGGTCGCGTGGTGGCGGAATTAGCTGCCAGAAACTTCGTCCCCGTGACTTTAGAGTTAGGGGGAAAGTCACCGCAGATCGTTTTTTCAGATGCTGATTTGGATGCGGCGATTCCGGCCATTATGAACGGCATTATTCAAAATGCGGGTCAAACGTGTTCAGCCGGCAGCCGGGTCTTAATCCAACGCGCTGTGTACAACGATGTGATAGAGCGTTTAGCCGAGCAGTTTCAAGCATTACGAGTGGGGCCTGCCATAGAAAACTTGGATTGTGGTCCCTTGATCAGCGAGCGCCAACGAGATCGAGTAGCGGCGTATTTGGCCCTAGCCGAGAAAGATGGAATACGGCTGGTAGCGCAGGGGAGATTGCTGTCCACCGCTCCCCGCGGCGGGTATTACCAAGTACCTAGCTTACTGGCGGATGTGCCTGCAGATCACGTGTTGGCCCAAGAGGAAATATTTGGTCCAGTGCTTTGTGCGTGGAGCTTTAGCGATGAGGCAGAGGCCTTACGCTTGGCGAATGGTACGCCTTACAGCCTGGTAGCGGGTATTTGGACGCGTGATGGGGCGCGTCAGTTACGTTTGGCTCGGCGCCTGCGAGCAGGCCAAGTGTTCATCAATAATTACGGTGCGGCGGGTGGCGTAGAATTGCCTTTCGGTGGCAGCGGCGAGTCTGGGATAGGGCGCGAGAAAGGATTTGAGGCCCTGTATGCGTTTACAGGGCTTAAAACCTTGGCGATTAAGCATGATTAAAATAGCTTGGCCAAGAAATAATAAAGGAGGTACATATGCGTTTAAAAGATAAAGTAGCCATTGTGACGGGTGGCGCCTCGGGTTTTGGTCTGGGCATTGCACAGCGTTTTTCTAAAGAGGGTGCGCGTGTGCTGATTGCTGACGTGGATGATGAGAGGGGGCAAGCCGCCGCTCAACAGATTCAAAATCAAGGCGGCGTGGCCATCTTTGCGCACTGCGATGTAAGTCGTGGGGATGACGTGGCCGGTTTGTTAGATGTAGCACTGCGCGAATGCGGAGGTTTACATATAGTTGTTAATAATGCTGGCACTACGCACCGCAATCGTCCACTGCTTGAAGTCAGTGAAATGGAATTTGATCGTGTGTATGCCGTGAATGTGAAGAGTATTTACTGGACTGCCAAGCATTTTGTACCGTATTTCCGTGCACAAGGAAGTGGGTGCTTTGTCAATATTGCTTCTACGGCTGCTATTCGACCGCGTCCAGGTCTCACTTGGTATAACGGTAGTAAAGGGGCTGTGGTTACTCTGAGTAAGTCTATGGCGGCTGAGTTGGGGCCTGATCAAATACGAGTGAACTGCGTAAATCCGGTGATTGGGGACACGGCTCTGGTCGAAGAGTTTATGGGAGTGCCTGACACGCCAGAAAATCGTAAGAAGTTTTTAGCTGGCATTCCGCTCGGCCGCTTTTCCACGCCGGCGGATATCGCTTCGGCCGCCTTGTACTTAGCTTCCGATGAGGCGGGGTTTATCACCGGTACCTGCCTAGAGGTTGATGGCGGCCGTTGCGTGTAGTCGTTGTTGTACTGGCGGGTTAAGCCCACGTGTCAAGGTACAATAAGGGGGTGGCCTGTATGGTGGCCCCTTTATTTTTGAGGAGTGTTATGTCTACCGTGGCAGCTTTACAGCGCGAGCATCCCGATCAACTCTTGGTGGGGCTGGTTTCTGTATCAGATCGTGCAGCCAGTGGGCAGTATGAGGACCAGGGTATCCCTGCTTTACGGTCGTGGCTGGAAAAAGCGTTAGTTCAGCCTGCACAGTACCAAGAGCGTTTGGTGAGTGACGAGCAGGCGGTTATATCAGCGACGTTGTGTGAGCTCGTGCAGATGGGCTGTGACTTGGTGTTGACCACCGGCGGTACTGGCCCTGCGCGTCGGGATGTTACCCCAGAAGCAACATTGGCTGTCGCAACCCGAGAAATGCCAGGTTTTGCTGAACAGATGCGTCAAATCAGTTTAAAATTTGTGCCAACCGCAATTTTGTCGCGCCAGGTCGCTGTTATTCGTGAACTGGAGAAACATGCTGCACTGATTATCAATCTCCCCGGACAACCCAAGGCCATACAGGAAACCTTGGAAGGTTTACGTGATGCCCATGGAGACAGTGTAGTACCAGGTATTTTTGCTGCGGTGCCGTATTGTATCGACCTGATTGGTGGGCCATATATTGACACCCACCCCGAAATAGTACGGGCATTCAGGCCTAAATCGGCCATTCGTAGTTAAATATTCGTTTCAGCATAAAATTGAATTCCCCATTAAAATTGGGGTAATCATATTGATTTTATTTTTGTCTTCAGGAGTCTATTCATGGCCCTCGTTTCCATGCGTCAGTTGCTCGATCATGCAGCCGAGCACGAGTACGGTATACCGGCATTCAACGTTAACAACCTGGAGCAAGTCCAGGCCATCATGGAAGCAGCCGCCGAGACAGACAGCCCTGTGATCATGCAGGCTTCGGCGGGTGCACGCAAATACGCAGGCGAAACCTTTCTGCGCCATTTGATTGAGGCAGCCGTTGAATCGTATCCACATATTCCTGTAGTCATGCACCAAGATCACGGCCAGTCTCCCGAGGTATGTCAAGGGGCGATAGACCTAGGTTTCTCTAGTGTCATGATGGATGGCTCGCTGTTGCCAGACGGCAAAACTATTGCTGATTACGAGTACAACGTTGAAGTGACTCGTAAAGTGGTAGATATGGCACATAAATTAGGTGTCACCGTAGAGGGCGAGCTGGGTTGTCTGGGTTCCTTAGAAACCATGGAAGGTGACCAAGAAGATGGCCATGGCTTCGAGGGTAAACTCACTATGGATCAATTGTTAACCGATCCCGAGCAAGCGGCTGACTTTGTTCAGCGTACACAGCTTGACGCTTTGGCCATCGCTATTGGTACCAGCCACGGTGCGTACAAGTTTACCCGTAAGCCTACCGGCGATATCTTATCGATTGAGCGCGTGAAAGAAATTCACCGACGCTTGCCCAACACGCACTTGGTGATGCACGGCAGCTCGAGTGTGCCCCAAGAGTTATTGGCTGAAATACGCCAATTTGGTGGCAATATGAAGGAAACCTACGGAGTACCCGTGGAAGAGATTCAAGAGGCCATTAAATACGGTGTGCGCAAAGTGAATATTGATACCGATATTCGCTTGGCCATGACTGCGGCGATCCGGCGCTTTATGTTTGAGAATCCAGAAAAGTTTGACCCGCGTGAGTACTTGAAACCTGCTCGTGAGGCAGCGAAGCAAATTTGTATTGCGCGTTATCAGCAATTTGGTACAGCGGGTAATGCATCCAAAATTAAAGCGATACCTTTGGATGAGATTGCGCGTCAGTATGCTGTAGGCCAACTCAAACAAGTTGTACAGTAATTAGTATGCAGGTCTTATTGTGTTCAGACCTGCGTTTTGCCGGATTTGCATAGTCTGGCTTATCGTCCCGCGCTGGTAAGGCCAGGCGGGATGTTTTTGTTTTCAAGGAAGACACCGTGCAAGAGCCCTTACATCAATCCAGTATCAAGTCTCTGCCGCTGCTTGCGCGCGGAAAAGTTAGGGATATGTACGCGGTGGATGATGATAAGTTACTTATCGTGGCTAGCGACCGAATTTCAGCTTTTGATGTCATTTTGGATGACTCGATCCCAGGTAAGGGCGCGGTGTTAACGGGCATGACCGAATTTTGGCTCAAGCGCTTAGCCAATATTGTCCCTAACCACTCCACGGGCATACGTCCTGAAGAGGTGGTTACCACTGACGAGCGGAGTCAAGTTGTCGGCCGTGCCATGGTGGTCAAGCGTTTAAAACCTATCATGGTTGAGGCTGTAGCGCGGGGCTATCTGAGCGGTTCCGGCTGGAAGGAGTACCAAAGCAGTGGGCAACTATGCGGTATTGCCTTGCCTGCCGGCTTACAACAGGCGCAGCGATTACCCGAGCCCATGTTTACACCTGCCGCTAAAGCGGATCTAGGGGCACACGATGAAAATGTCAGTTTTGAACATGTGGTGGCTGAAGTAGGACAAGAACTCGCTGAACAAATACGTGCGGTGACGTTGAAGCTTTATAGTACTGCCGCCAGCTATGCAGCTAGTCGTGGCATTATTATCGCGGATACAAAATTTGAATTTGGTCTAGATGATCACGGGCAACTGCACTTGATGGATGAGGTGCTAACACCGGACTCCTCGCGTTTCTGGCCTGCAGATAGTTATGCCGTGGGCAGCAATCCGCCCTCGTATGACAAACAGTTTGTGCGTGATTGGTTGGAGACCCAAGACTGGGATAAGACAGCGCCAGCTCCGCGCTTGCCTGTCGAGGTCATTCAGAAAACCGCATCAAAGTATCGTGAAGCGCTCGACAAACTGAGTGCTTAAAGTGATTATTTGCTTAGCCCTTGCGCAAGTGGGGGCTAATATTTACATGGTGGAAAAATAGAATGTCTAGTCTGCAGCACGGTGATGGTAAGCGTCCCGTAGTGGGGGTTGTGATGGGCTCATCCAGCGATTGGGACGTCATGCAGCAAGCGGTTGCCATACTGGAAGAGTTTGCCGTGCCTTACGAGTGTCAAGTTGTGTCGGCACATCGTATGCCCCTTGATATGGTGGAGTATGGTGCTCAGGCGCCTGCTCGGGGGCTAAAAGCTATTATTGCCGGCGCGGGTGGTGCAGCGCATTTGCCTGGTATGCTGGCGGCCTTAACTCATTTGCCAGTATTTGGTATACCGGTACCATCGCGCTATTTGCGTGGCGAGGATTCTTTATTATCAATTGTACAAATGCCCAAAGGTGTGCCTGTAGCCACCTTTGCGATTGGCGAAGCAGGTGCAGCCAATGCAGCGTTACACGTCATTGCTAATTTAGCGGTACATGACGACTCCTTAGCTGCGCAATTAATCGCTTATCGTGAGCGCCAAACGAATGTGGCTCGTAACATGGTAGTGCCACCCGTATAAACTCGTTTTGAGTTAAAGAAAATTTACATGAATACCTTTATTTCCGCATCCGGCCCTGCCTTGGTTGCTCCGGGCTCTTGGTTAGGGATGGTCGGCGGTGGTCAGTTGGGCCGTATGTTCTGTCATGCCGCGCAAAGCTTAGGCTATAAAGTTGCTGTGCTTGAACCTGATCCCTTAAGCCCTGCTGGGGTAGTAGCTGATTTGCATATCTGCGCTCCCTACGACGATGAGCAAGCCTTGGCAAGCTTAAGCGAGCGTTGTGCAGCCATTACCACCGAATTTGAAAACGTCTCAGCGCAGGCGCTTACTAGTTTGGCCCAGCAGCGTCGTGTCACCCCCTCGGGCGAGGCGGTAGGCATTGTGCAAGATCGCATCCGTGAAAAAGCGTTTATTGCGCAGGCGGGCGTGCCTTTGGCCCCTTATGCGGTCATCGAGTCATTGGCCGATCTAGAGCAAGCGGATGAGGCTCTATTTCCGGGAATTTTGAAAGCCGCACGTTTTGGCTATGACGGTAAGGGACAGGCACGCGTGGCTACGCGTGAGCAAGCACTGCAAGCTTACGAGCAATTTGGTGGTGTCGCTTGTGTGCTGGAAGCTTTGCAGGATCTGGAGTTTGAGATATCAGTGGTTATGGCGCGTGCGTTAGATGGCCAGGTGCAGGCATTCCCCTGTGCGCGCAACGAACACCGAGACGGCATTCTAGCGGTGTCTACAGTAAGTGAAAGCTTACAGGGCAGCACTTGGTGTGAGCAAGCGCGCAGTAATGCCGCGGCGATTGCTGAACAACTAGGCTATTACGGGGTAATGTGCGTCGAGTTTTTCATCTTGCGCGATGGACGCTTGATTGCCAATGAAGTGGCACCGCGCCCCCATAACAGTGGACACTACACGATGGATGCTTCCCTAACCTGTCAGTTTGAACAGCAGGTACGAGTGATGACTGGTTTGCCCCTAGGGAGTCCTACCACCTTATGTCCAGCGATTATGTTGAACTTGTTGGGGGAGCGGTGGTTTGATGAGCAGGGGCAATACCAAGAGCCAGACTGGCAAGCCTTGTTAGCTATACCGGGTGTGTGTTTGCATCTGTATGGCAAGCTAGAGCCCCGTCATGGCCGAAAAATGGGGCACGTGAATATATTGGGCGCCAATGATGAGCAAGTGCATCAACGCGCAGCGCAGGCGGCAGCCGTGTTGGGTATGGCGTTTCATGAGTAACCCAGCTAACTCTGGCTTGTATGACGAGCAAATTGAGTATGCCGCTCAACGTTTAATCGAGGGGGGGCTAGTCGCCTTTCCTACCGAAACTGTCTACGGGCTGGGAGCAGACGCTGAAAATCCTGTGGCAGTTCAAGGCATTTATACGGCGAAAGGCAGACCCTCTAATCATCCTTTAATTGTGCATGTGCACCCCGAGGCTGATCTATCGTATTGGGTTAGTCGTGTTCCCGAGCAGGCTGAAAAGCTGATGGCTGCCTTTTGGCCAGGGCCGTTAACCTTGATTTTGCCGCGTCATCCCCGTATTCCAGATGCTGTCAGCGGTGGACAAGCAACAATAGGGATACGTTGCCCCTCGCACCCTGTAGCCCAAGCGTTATTACGACGCATGGCGGCGTTAAAGCCTAGCGGGCAGGCGGGGGTTGCAGCGCCCTCAGCGAATAAGTTTGGTGCTGTGTCTCCAACACAAGCCCAGCATGTTGCGGCTGAGTTCCCCGAATTGAACGCTGAGCAGCTCTATATTTTGGCCGCAGGCGATGCACAAGTAGGTATAGAGTCCACCATAGTGGACGTATCGCGTATTGATCAGGGTGTTGGCCCGGTTTTATTGCGTCCCGGGCACATCACTGTGGCCATGTTAAGCCAGGTGCTAGGCGTAGAGCCTTTAATGCCCGATCAGCAGGCCCCTCAAGTGTCGGGTAGCTTAAAAGCCCATTATGCGCCGCATACTGAGCTGGCTCTGTTTGATGCGAATCAAGTGGAACAGTTACGAGAGCAGATCCAGCAAAGCGGGGAGCCCCAAGCAGTTTTGGCTTTCCCCGCCTTAGCACCGTTTGTAGCCCCTAATTTGGCTTGGTATGTATGTGCTGATGAGGCGGAGCGTTATGCGCAGCTTTTGTATGCCACCTTACGACGCCTTGATCAGGGGCAATATCAGAAAATCTGGATTCAAGCCTGCCCTAACACCCCTGCTTGGCTAGCGGTAAATGATCGCCTAGGGCGTGCCGCCGCTGCCTTTGAGCAATAGCTTTAGACACCTAAGTGCTGAGTGAGTGCCTGGCTGTTTTCGGCCAGCTCTTGGCTCAGCCCCTGAGATACAATGCGCCCTTTATTCATCACTACGCAGCGATCAGTATGTGCCAACACTTGGCGATAATTGCGATCCACAATTAGCGTTGATACCCCGGTAGCACGTATAGTGGCGATGGTTTGCCAGATCTCAGCAATAATGAGCGGCGCTAAGCCCTCGGTCGCTTCATCTAAAATAATCAGATCAGGGTTTGTCATTAAGGCGCGGCCTATGGATAACATTTGTTGTTCGCCGCCAGATAGTTGCTGCCCCCCATGTTGTAGGCGTTCCGATAGCCTCGGAAAGGTGTGCAGTACCCGTTCGTAGTCCCATTCTTGGCGACCTTTATGGCCCTTACGAGCGGAGACGAGTAGATTTTCTTTGACGCTTAAATTAGGAAAAACTCCTCGCCCCTCGGGAACATACGCTATTCCCAAGCGAGCAATACTATGCGGATTCGCTTGACTGCAGTCTTTACCTTGAATATGAATGGTGCCCTGCTTAGAGCGCAGTAATCCCATCAAACTGCGTATTAACGTGGTTTTTCCCATGCCGTTACGCCCTAGTAAGCCGATCGACTCACCTGCTTGAATGGTGAGGTCCACCCCTTGTAGGATATGGCTTGCGCCATAATAGGCATGTATATCGCGAGCTTCTAATAAACGTTTCATGCCGTCTCCCCTAAATAGGCCTCTTGTACTTGCGGGTTAGCGCGGATGGCCTCAGGCCTGCCACTGGCCAGCATTTGACCATTGACCATAACGGTAATCTGGTCTGCGACTTTAAATACGGCATCCATATCGTGCTCAACCAATAAAATCGCGTGCTCTTGTTTAAGCTTATTGAGTAAAGACAGCATATGTTCGCTTTCTTCCGGCCCCATGCCGGCTAGGGGTTCATCAAGCAATAAAACGCTGGGTTGAGTCGCTAGGCTCATGGCAATTTCTAGCTGTCGTTTACGCCCATGTGAAAGGGTACCCGCGATCAAGTGAGCATCGCTGCTCAAGCCTGCCAGCGATAAGGCGTGCTCGGCGAATGCTTTACTTTGCTTACAGTCGGCGGCTGATTTGCACCAATGCCAAAACTGTTCTTGTTTGGCCTGTGCAGCCAAGCGGCAGTTCTCATAGACGCTGAGCTCGTCAAAAAGGGTGGTGCGTTGATAGCTACGTCCTAAACCTGCTTTCGCACGTTTGGGCTGTGACCAAAGCGTAATATCTTGCTCATTGAGTATGATTTGTCCTTGGCTTGGGGCAAGTTCGCCCGAAATCAGGTTAATCAGGGTGGATTTTCCGGCTCCGTTAGTGCCGATGACGGCATGCAATATTCCGCTCTGTAAATGTAGCGACACGTTATCAATCGCTTTGAGGCCGCCAAAGTGGCGGCTGAGCTTATGGACGCTTAATTGGATATTCATCGCTCTTCCTTCACTGAGGGGGCGGTAGCCAGATTCATACGACGTGTAGCCAGACCTACTAAGCCGTTAGGTAGTAAGGCAACCAGCACAATGATGCTCAAGCCAAAGCTTAGATGCCAATGATTGGCCCAACTGCCCATAATGGCGTTGGACTGGAAAAGCTCCTGAAGCAAGGTGAGCGCTACGGCGCCTGCAATTGCCCCCCATAAGCGCCCCTTACCCCCTAGTATGACCATAAGTAGCACTAGCCCAGACTGTTCCCAGGCTAGTAGCTCTGGATTCACGTAGCCATCGCGCATGGCATAAAGATTACCCGCTAAGGCGGCGATGATGCCTGCTACGATATAGGCCACCCATTTATACTGAAAAGTATGAAACCCATGGGCACGCATGCGTTGTTCATTCAGACGAATACCTGTGAGAGCGGCGCCAAACGTAGAACGCATCAAAAACGATAAAAACAGCCAGCTTAGGGCGAGTAAAGCCAGTGAGTACAGGTAGAAATGGGTCGCGCTGTCTAGGCTTAGCGTGTAGAGATCGCCTAGCCGAAATTCTGGCCGTATATATAAGTAGATGCCATCGCTGCCGCCCCCCATAGAGGTATCGTGAAAAACGTAATACACCATTTGGCAAAATGCGAGCGTCACCATAATGAAGTAAATGCCAGTAGTGCGCAGCACTAAAGCACCGGTTAGCGCGGCATATAAGCCTGCGCACACTAAGGCGGCAGGTAAGACAAAAAACAGATTTGCGGCTTCGTATTCCGGGCTAAAAAGCACCGTGGCGTAGGCGGCGATACCAAAAAACGCGGCTTGCCCTAAACTGACCAAACCAGCCCCGCCCACTAACAATTGCAGGCTTAACGCAAAAATGGCGTAAATCAGTATTTTGTTGGCCAAGGCCAAATAATAGTCATTGAGTAGCCAAGGGGCGCAAGCTAAGACCAGGGTAAGCAGGAGTGGGGGCAAAAATAATTTGTGTGTTGGCATTATGTTTACCCCTGACGAAAGAGCCCATTGGGTTTGAGCAATAGAATAATAGCCATCAGTACATAGATGAAAACACCGGCCCCTTTAGGAAAGAAGATTTGCCCAAATGTGTCAACAAAACCGATTAACATGGCGGCAATAAATGCTCCTTTGATAGAGCCTATTCCACCAATGACGACCACCACAAAGCTGATGATTAAAATGTTTTGCCCCATACCTGGGTAAACCGAGGATACGGGCGCGGCGATGGCCCCCGCCAAGGCTGCTAAGGCCACACCACAGGCAAAAACGATACGATATAGTTGGGTGATGTTGATACCCAGAGCACTGATCATTTCACGATTACTGGCTCCAGCTCGTATTTGCATGCCTAAGCGTGTACGCGTCAGTACCCAATACATTCCAAGGGCGACCAGTATGCAAACAGCAGAGATGAAGAGTCGGTAAGTGGGATAGGTCATGACATCCCCTAACTGCACTGAGCCACTTAGCCAAGCGGGGATACTAACGCCGTGTACATCATTGCCGACGGCTAGGCTACGTAATTCCTCAAAAACCAATATCAGGCCGTAGGTCATCAGTACTTGTTGTAAGTGATCACGGGTATACAGGTAGCTAAAGAAAAACCACTCCATAAAGTAGCCAAGCAATGCAGCTAAAAGTACGCAAGATAGTATGCTAAGAACAAAGCTGCCGCCCAAATACTGCTCAGCAAAGGGTTGTAGAGCGAAAGCCATATAGGCCCCGATCATGTAAAAGCTGCCATGCGCTAGGTTAATAATACCCATGATGCCAAAAATCAGGGTCAGACCACTGGCTAACAGAAACAGTAGTAGTCCATATTGAATAGCGTTGAGGCTTTGAATCAAAAATATGACCGGGTCCATGGTGATGCTCCAGCGTTGCTATTACAGTTTGCAGCCGCGTGCCGGGTCGGCCAGTTTCTCTACTGCTACACCCAAACTGATGTTTTGTTCGCCGTCCACTTGGCGCAAATAGATATCCTGAATCGGATTGCCTGCTTTGGAAAAGGTAAGCGAGCCGCGCGGACTGTCAATGGTGGCGGCACGCATGGCATCACGCATTTTGCCTTTTTGCTGCACATCACCTTCTACGGCCTCTAGGCCTGCCGCCAAGAGTTGGCCTGCGTCATATCCCTGGACGGCGTAGACATCAGGTGCCATATTGGGATAGCGCTGACTATAGGCAGTGCGGAATGCATTATCTTTAGGTGTATTAAGTCCGTCGGCGTAATGTAAGGTAGTGAGCAGGCCTTGAGCAGATTGCCCTTGTGCTTTGAGTGTGCCATCGGTGAGAAAGCCGCTGCCTAGCAAGGGTGTCTTTAAACCAGCCGCGGCATAGTCTTGGACGAACTTAACGGCACCACCACCCGCAAAGAAAGTGAACACCACATCAGGTTTGAGTGCAGCAATTTCTGTGAGTATGGGTTGAAACTCAACGTTGGGGAAAGGGAGTTTGAGCTCCTTCACCACTTTACCGCCCCCTTCTTCGAAGGACTCCTTAAAACCCTCGATAGCCTCGTTACCAGCGGCATAATTCCATGTTACTGATACCGCCGTTTTATAGCCTTTGTCTAGAGCAACGGGCCCCATCGCGAACGCGGGTTGCCAGTTGGTAAACGATGTGCGAAACACGGCAGGATTACATAAGGGCCCAGTCAGAGCGCCTGCACCGGCATTGGCAATAATAAGAGTGGTATCGCTGCCCGTAGCGGCTTTAGCCATAGCCATAGCCACGCCAGAGTGTACGGTACCGATAAGAATATCAACCTGATCACGCTTTATCAGGCGATTAGCGTTGTCTGTCGCTTTGGAAGGGTCAGACTCATCATCGACCTGGAAGTATTGTATTTTTTGACCCGCTAGCGTGCCACCTTGTTCGTCGACATACATCTTGAAACCGTTTTCTATGGCCTGTCCCAATGCAGCATAGGTGCCGCTATAGGGCAGCATAAAACCTACTTTTACATCGGCCAGTGCCGCGTTTGTTCCTAGTGCTAGCGCACAGGCCAAGCTAAGGGTGTGGATCCGGATATGCATAATGTCTCCTGATTATTGTATAGGGTATGGCACTGCTAAGAACGGCGAAGGCTATGCGCTGAGAGCGCTCAAAAATTGTTGTATATGGTTAGTAAGGGCGGCACTTTGGTCGCGATGAGGGGAGTGGCCGCAGTCAGCCAGTATGGCCAGTTTGGTACTAGGTACCAGAAGCTGGATAGTTCTTATTTGTTCCAGAGTGCCGTACTCATCATCTGCTCCTTGTACGGCAAGTATGGGGCAGCTGATTTGGGCCACTTCGGCCTCAATATTCCAACTCTTGAACTCCGGATGCAGCCAAATATCGTTCCAGCCCCAGAAGGCCGAGTCCACATCGAGATGATGACGTGCTAATCGTTCGCGCAAGGGCGTGTTTACGTAGTTTTCCCGTGCCACTGCAATACTGCTCAGCGATACTTCCTCGACAAACAAATGCGGCGCGATGGCGACCAGCCCACGCATGCAGTGGCTATAACGGCTGGCATAAAGTAGGGCGATTGATGCACCATCACTGTGCCCAATCAGCACAGGTTTCTCATTTTTTAGCTCTAAAGCCTCTAGCAGCTTGGGTAATACCTCCCATGCCTGTTGATGCATGAAGTCTGGTAACCATTGCTCGGCAGGCGGCCTAGGAGTGCTGCGCCCATAGGCATAGCGAGAAAAAACCAGTCCACGGCTTTGAGTCGTTTGGCATAGTTGAGCGGGCCAGTCGCGCCACATACTGATGGAACCTAAACCCTCGTGAAGAAAGATCAGCAACGGGCCGTCGGCGTCGGCGTTGAGCCATTGGTATTCCAACTTGATTTCTCTGTCCTGCCACGATAGGGAGATATAGTCGCTGTGACTCATGAAGCACGTTGCTCCTCATGAAGTTGGCGTAAACGGAAACGCTGGATTTTCCCGGTAGCGGTCTTGGGTAGATCCGTTATAAAGCAGATATGGCGTGGATACTTAAAAGGTGCTAATTGACTTTTGACGTAGTTTTGCAGCACCAGCGCCATATCAGAGTTACTAGGTTGACCGGGGTGCAGGACGATATAAGCTTGGGTTTTGGTGAGCCCATAATCATCCTCCACCCCAATGACGGCAGCCTCCATGACCGCCTCATGCTGAATAAGGATGTTCTCAATTTCTATCGGCGATACATACTGGCCGCTAACCTTAATCATGTCGTCTGAACGGCCTGCGTAGGTGTAATAGCCGTCAGCATCACAGGTGTACTTGTCACCGCTGCGCAACCAGTCACCTAAAAACGTTTCCTTCGACTTACTGCGGTTATTCCAGTACAGCATGGCAGCGCTTGGGCCGCGTATGTACAGATCACCAATTTCGCCTTGTTCCACCGCTTGTCCGGACTCATTGCGCAACTGAACCTCATAGCCCGGTACTGCTTTTCCTGTGCTGCCATAGCGTATATCGTCGACTTGGTTGGACAAAAAAATATGCAGCATTTCTGTTGAGCCCAAGCCGTCAAGAATGTCAGCGCCGAATTGCTGCCGGAAGCGTTCGCCTATATCGCGCGGCAAGGACTCGCCAGCGGATGCGCAGATACGGATGGACAGCTGGGCGGCATTCGGTTTATCAGGGTTGGCCAGCATGCTGGCGTACAAGGTGGGGACACCACAGAAAACCGTGGGTTGAAAATCTATTAGCCGCTGGAAGATTGCCTCAGGCGTAGGGCGGCCTGCCATTAATAAGGTGCAAGCGCCCACAGACAAGGGGAAGGTGAGCGCATTGCCCAAACCATAAGCAAAGAACAGTTTAGCGGCTGAAAAGACAATATCGTCAGCTTGAACCCCCAATATTGGTTTGCCATAGAGCTCAGCCGTGTACCAGAGGTTGGCATGCGAGTGAACGACGCCTTTAGGCCGCCCCGTTGAGCCGGATGAATACAGCCAAAATGCGGCTTCATCAGCCAAGGTGTGACAGGAAGTTTGAGCGCCATCTTGGCCTTGAAGCAGTGCTTTCCAGGCTAGCGTATCGTGGCTTGTCGATTCTCCGGCGACAATAATATGACGTACTTCGTGTTCAGCCTGTGCTAAGGCTTCACGTAAAACCGGTAACAGCTCGGCACAGGTAATAATCGCTTGGGCACGGGAGTGTTCAAGCATATAGGCATAATCGGCGGCGGGCAGTAAAGTATTCACCGCCACAGGGATAATGCCCGCATACAGACAGCCCAGGAAGCTAATAGGCCATTCTATTCTGTCTTGCATGACCAGCAAGACACGTTCTTCGCGGCGTATCTGTAGTTGCCCCAGCCCTGCGGCAAACTGTTTGAGTTGCTGCTCTAGGTCGCCATAGCTAAGAGTACCTTGATCATCAATATATGCCGCCTTATCAGGGTGCGGAGCATTGAGTTCGATGATGTGCTGCGCGAAATTAAAGTGTTCTGGACATCCCATGGTTCTGCTCTCCACGCTGTTGCGTTTGCTGCTTAACTTTTTTGGCTTAATGCGGCCAGCATATCGGCGGGGGCCTGTATGGCACAAAGATTGTGATAAAAATGTAGGGCTCTCAGGCCACCTAGCTCAGCCCCACCTCCTGCTCGACCCGGCCCTCCGTGCAAAGATTGCGGCATAACATTGCCATGCCCCGTGTGCTTGCTGCCTGGGCAGACTATGTGTAAACGACCATGTTGCTCGGCCAAGCGGTTAATTAAAGGTAATGCTTGTTCTTTGGTGTCTGCGTACAACGAAGCGACTAAGGACCCGCCGCCCAAGCGTACGAGAGCACTCAGCTCATCCACAGAGTCATAGGGAACCAGTGTGGCAACCGGGCCAAACACTTCTGTATCGTGGACACGAGGGTCATGAGGGCAAGCGGCGGCAGAATATAACACCGGCGCAAGACAAGCGTGCCCAGCGGGGGCTTGTATGCTTAATTGCAACCGGCCATCGAAAACTGGCTCTAGATAGCTGTCCAAAGACGCTAGCTGTTGCTGCACCGTTTGATACTGACTATAAGAAGCCAGGCTTCCCATGGTGACATGGGAGTGAGAGGGGTCACCCACGACGATCTTTGCTAAGGCCGCGCAACAGGCTGTGGCCACCTCTTCCAGCCGCTTGGTGGGAACAAAAATACGCCGTATAGCAGTGCATTTCTGCCCTGATTTACTGCGTAGTTCATTGCGAACTTCTTTGGCTAGGGCTTGAATACTGTCAACTGATGCATCCGGGCATAGGATAGCGCTATTGATACTGTCAGTTTCTGCATTAAGACGCACAGCCCCTGAGCGGATAAGGGGATGCTGGCGTAATTGCTCTGCGGTATCGGCAGACCCTGTAAAAGAGACTAAATCTAGGGCCTCTAGGTGATCCAGCAAGCCGTCTGGTCGACCAGTGACTAAACTGATGGCCCCAGCAGGAAAAATATCGGCTTCAAGTACATCCTTGAGCATGGCATAACTAAGCCAAGCGGTAGCGCTCGCAGGTTTGACCACGATGGGCATACCCGATAGCAAAGCCGCTGCGGCTTTTTCCCACAAGCCCCAAGAGGGAAAGTTGAACGCGTTGATCAGCAAGGCTAAGCCTTGACTACTTACGCGTATATGCTGGGTGGCAAAAGAATCATCTTTCGCTAAGCTGTCGCTACTGCCATCCAGAAGCAGTGTATTGCCTGTGAGCGTTTTGCCTTGATGGGCATACCACGCTAAGGTATAAATACCGCCGTCGATGTCAACAGCAGAATCTGCTTCGGTAGTACCGGAGTTTTTCTGCGCGATCTCAAAATAGCGCGGGCGGTTTGGTTTTAGGATTTCTACCGCTGCTTGGAGTAACTCGGCGCGCTTCGCATAGCTTAGGCTGCGCAATGCGGGCCCACCGACTGTGCGTGCATAGTGGTAAGCCGCGTGCAGATCCAGTCCACTGGCATTAAGGCCTGCCAGCACGGTTCCATGTATGGGATCGCGAAGTTCTTCTTGTGCCTCAGTGGGGGTGTGCCAACACCCTTCAGTATAACTAGCCAAAAGTTGCATGGTTTCTATTCCAGGGAGATTATCACGTTGAGACGGCGGCCTTAACGGGGCTGACGGGTGAACTCAATCGCCCCTTGGGGCAGTAGATATAGCACTAAGGCTCTACCTTCGGTAACCGTAGGCCGATGCGCACTCTCAGGGCCGTAAACAAGCCAGCCCCCTGGGTGTCCATCAAACAAGGCGCCATTGTCTACAGGCATGATTAAATCGATTTCCCCATGGGGGTGACTGTGATGAGGGCCTTGTACATCTTCCATATTGACGACATCAACAGAAAAACCCTGTAGCTCAGGGCAGGGTTGCACAACACGACCGTAATCAATCCCGCCATGGCTGTGCTGACACATCCAGCCTGCCTCAATAGCTTGTAAGCAGCGGCGGTAAATGCTTTGCACTACCTCTCCTTGTGCAGGAAAGTGCTGATTCAATGAGGTTTGCAGTGCTGCATCTAGCCTTTGCTGTCCAATAAAGTCAGTTATGATGCTGATTTGCTGCGTGAACTCGTGCTCCCGTTCCATGGGAAAGTCTCCTTGTCTCGCTTTATGGTTCGGTGTTTATCTGCCCTGATCTTGATTTCAATCATTGTTTTTGCAGCCGAACTGAAATATTCTTCATGTTGGCAAAGTTAGGGCTTTTACCCCGCTTCGTCAAGCACTATAATGCATGTTGTTTTGAAAACTAGGGTTTTTCTGGGTGAAAAATACGACTTCTGAGCCTCTCGCTACTAGCGACAGCGAACTAGACCCCTTCCTTTTGGCCTTGGGCGATCGAGTCCGCCAACTGCGAGCGGTACGCGGCATGACGCGCAAAGAGCTGGCACAAGCAGCGATGGTGTCGGAACGCCATTTAGCGAACCTAGAGTTAGGTGTAGGCAACGTTTCTATACAAGTGTTGCGACAGATCGCGAACGCATTCAACTGCGCATTAGCCGAGCTAGTGGGCGACATCACCACCTCGAGTCCTGAGTGGTTGCTAATACGTGAAATTCTTAGTGGGCGCAGCGAAGCGGAGTTACAGCACGCCCGCGTCGTCTTGGCACAAGAATTTGGTGATAGCCAGACAAAAGGCCGTAATCGAATGCGCCAAATTGCCTTGATAGGTTTGCGAGGCGCAGGAAAATCCACGCTCGGACGCGCATTAGCAGAGCTTTTGGGCTATGCCTTTGTTGAGCTCAGTGCCGAAATTGAACGCGTTGCCGGGTGTGGAATTCTTGAGATCCATAGCCTTTATGGCCCTACAGCGTACAGGCGGTACGAGAAGCGGGCACTGGAAGAAGCCTTGCAGTTGTATCCTGAAATGGTGCTCGCGACTCCAGGCGGTATTGTCTCTGAGCCCGCTACCATGAATTTATTATGGGACCATTGTTATACGGTGTGGTTGAAAGCTACCCCTGAGGAGCACATGCAACGTGTGCTGGCGCAAGGGGATTTTCGTCCTATGGCCGGCAATAAAGAAGCCATGGCCGACTTAAAACAAATTTTAAGCAGTCGCCAGGCTTATTATGCGAAAGCAGATTGGGTTTGTTCCACTTCCGAAGTCAGTTTTGAGGACTGTTTACGTTTACTGGCGACGCATGTGCGTGAACAAATGAGGAATTAGGTACTTATACTTATTTGATGCATTTTGGTGCATCTTTTATTGACGCGTGCAGTTTAGTGCAATATTATGCAGTTAATCGCCTAGGGCTTAGGCATTATTTTTCATCTTATTGTTCGAGGCTGCGCTATGAACGACGCACATTCAATTGTAGATTTTCGTACCGACCCGAGTCAGTATCGTCACTGGCAACTAACTGTTGAAGGTGAGCTTGCTCGACTGGCTATGGATGTGGCCGAGGACGGTGGCTTACGCGAAGGCTATAAGTTAAAACTTAACTCCTACGACTTGGGTGTGGATATAGAGTTGCACGATGCGTTACAACGTATTCGTTTCGAGCACCCCGAAGTGCGTACGGTAGTACTCACGAGCAATAAAGATCGTATTTTCTGTTCAGGTGCCAACATTTTTATGTTGGGCCTTTCCTCTCATGCCTGGAAGGTCAACTTCTGTAAGTTTACCAATGAAACGCGCAATGGTATGGAAGACTCGAGTCGCCATGGCGGTTTGAAATTCGTGGCTGCCGTGAACGGTGCTTGTGCTGGTGGAGGATATGAGCTCGCATTAGCCTGCGATGAAATCTTACTCATTGATGACCGTTCCTCGGCTGTATCCTTACCTGAGGTGCCGTTACTGGGCGTGTTGCCAGGTACAGGGGGCTTAACCCGTGTGACCGACAAGCGTAAGGTAAGACATGATCAGGCTGATATTTTCTGTACCTTAGTAGAAGGCGTGCGTGGAGAACGTGCTAAGAACTGGCGCTTGGTAGATGAAATCTATAAGCCTGCCGTGTTTGAGGCTAGCGTACAGCAACGTGCTGTGGAATTAGGCAAAGCCAGTCGTCGTAACGGAAAGGCAGGCGAGGGCGTAACCCTGACTCCTGTGCAGCGCGAGCTGCTCGATAACAGCCTGCGTTACAAATATGTAGAAGTCACCATAGATAGGGAAAAGCGCCAGGCAGAATGGGTGTTGCATGCACCGCAGGAAGCAGGCCCGACTCAGATGAGCGACATCCTAGCCTTGGGCGATGCCTGGTGGCCATTGCAGTTTAGCCGTGAGCTAGACGATGCAATGTTGCACATGCGCAGCAACGAGCTGGAAATAGGAATCTGGGTATTCCGCAGTCAAGGTAAGGCCGAGCATGTACTGATGGCCGATCAGACCTTATTGGCGCATCAAGATCATTGGTTTGCGTTGGAAACACTGGGAATGTTGCGTCGTACCTTGGCTCGCTTGGACGTCACATCCCGCTCCTTGATTACGTTGTTGGAAGAAGGTTCGTGCTTTGTAGGCAGCTTGCTGGAGGTGGCCTTAGCCAGTGATCGCAGCTATATGCTGGATGACCCCGAGCTCGCTCAACCCGTAACGTTGACATTAGGCGCCATGAACTTCGGCAGCCTCCCTATGGTTAGCGGAGAAAGTCGCCTGGGACGTAGGTTTTATCAGGACAGCGACACCATGCAAACTTTGCAAGACGTCATGGGAGAAGCCATTGATGCACAGCAGGCCGAGCGCAGAGGTTTGGTCACGGCAAGTCCCGATGCCTTAGATTGGGAAGACGAAGTACGTTTAGTGTTAGAGGAGCGGCGTGCCTTGTCGCCCGACTCATTGACCGGTCTTGAGGCCAATTTGCGCTTCTCTGGCCCTGAGAACCTAGAAACCAGGGTGTTTGGCCGTCTGACCGCATGGCAAAACTGGATTTTTAATCGCCCTAATGCGGTCGGTGAGAAGGGGGCGCTCAACGTATATGGCACGGGACAGTCCGCCGCCTTTGATTGGAAGCGTGTGTAAGCGCGCGCCCATAAGCCAACAGCAGATAGGAGATGAGACGATGAGTATCAATTATTTAGATCGCATACCGAACAACGTAAATCTATCAGAAGACCGTACATTGCAACGTGCACTGGAGCACTGGCAGCCTAATTACTTAAAGTGGTGGCAGGAAATGGGCCCAGAAAGCTCACAGGCGCATGAGGTGTACTTACGTACGGCAGTCAGCGTGCAGCCCGACGGCTGGGCTCACTTTGGGCACGTGCGCATGCCAGATTATCGCTGGGGAATTTTTCTCGCTCCTCAGGACGGTCAACGCAAAATGCACTTTGGTGATCATATAGGCAAAGATGTTTGGCAAGAGGCTCCCGGTGAGCACCGAGCCAATCTGCGCCGTATTATTGTTACTCAAGGTGATACCGAGCCCGCTTCGGTTGAACAGCAACGTCATTTGGGGCATACCGCTCCCTCGCAGTATGACTTGCGTAACTTGTTCCAGGTTAACGTGGAAGAAGGACGGCACTTATGGGCGATGGTGTATTTGTTGCACCGCTATTTTGGGCGTGATGGTCGGGAAGAAGCGGATGCTTTGTTAGAGCGTAACTCGGGCGACGAAGATAGCCCACGCATTCTAGGAGCATTTAACGAAAAAACGCCGGATTGGCTGGCGTTTTATATGTTTACCTACTTCACCGATAGAGACGGTAAGTTTCAATTGAGCGCCTTGTCCGAGTCATGTTTTGATCCCTTGGCTCGCACCACCAAGTTTATGTTGACTGAAGAAGCTCACCATATGTTTGTGGGGGAGTCAGGGGTGTCGCGGGTATTGCAGCGTACTGCCGAGGTTATGCGTCAGCGCGGTATCGAAGCACCCGATCAGGTGCGTGCCGCAGGGGTGATTGATCTGCAAACCATACAGCGTTATATCAACTTCCATTACAGCGTCACCATAGATTTGTTCGGCGCAGACCAATCGTCAAACGCCGCGACGTTTTATAGCTCTGGTTTAAAAGGTCGTTATGAAGAGAGTAAGCGCACGGATGATCACCAGTTGAAAGATCGCGCATACTCGATCTTGACGGTCACAAACGGTGAACTCAAAGAAGTCGAAGTGCCTATGCTCAATGCACTCAATGAGGTGCTGCGCGATGACTTTATTCGTGACACGGTCGCCGGGGTGGGACGTTGGAACCGAGTGTTAGAGAAAAACGGCATAGATTTCCGCTTACAAGTTCCCCATAAAGCGTTCAATCGTCAGATCGGGACTTTAGCAGGGGTACGCGTCTCGCCAGAAGGCATTATTTTGTCTGAAGAACAATGGCAGGCCCATCAGGATGAGTGGCTGCCGACCGCCGAAGATCGAGCTTTTGTTGGCTCCTTGATGGGGCGTGTGACTGAGCCAGGCCAGTTTGCTAATTGGATTGCTCCACCGGTTATCGGGATTAATCGTCAACCGATTAATTTTGATTACATACGTTTTAACTAAGTGGGTGCGTGAAAGGCAAGCCCGGTCGGGCTTGCTTGCCAGCCGAGGTACACCATGAATGCAATGACTATGCCAACCGTCATCCAACAACACCTTATTGATCCCGAGGTGTGTATACGTTGTAATACCTGTGAAGAAACCTGTCCGGTGGATGCTATTACCCACGACAGTAATAACTACGTGGTGGATGCCTCTATCTGTAATCACTGTATGGCCTGTGTGCCGCCTTGCCCTACAGGTGCCATTGATCATTGGGTGCCTGTACTGAGCGCGCAGACCTACACGTTGGAAGAGCAGTTTTCTTGGATGGAGCTACCGCCAGCCCAAGATTTGCCGCTAGACCAAGACTTAGCCCAAGAAGACGCGTCGACACAGCAGGAGATGGGGCTGGAAAATACACCGCATACGAGCTCGGGGGCAACGGTTCCTCCTTGGTCAGCGGCTCATCCTTACGTGAACTTGTATACGCACAAGACGCCTATTTATGCCACGGTAGTGGGCAACTATAGATTGACCGGTGAAGACAGCGATAGCGATATTCATCATATTGTGTTGGATTTCGGTCAGCAGCTTTTCCCCGTACTAGAGGGGCAATCGATTGCTGTTTTTCCTCCGGGTAATGACGCCAGCGATCGCCCCTACCACGCCCGTCAGTATTCTATCGCTAGTCCACGCAATGGCGAACGCCCTGGCTATAACAATCTTTCCTTAACCGTTAAGCGGGTGAAAGCTGGGCACGATGGGCATACACATGATGGAATCTGCTCTAACTACCTTTGTGATCTAAAGAAAAACGATCAGGTGCGCTTGATTGGGCCTATTGGTCACACATTTTTAATGCCCAATCACGAGCAGGCTAGATTGTTAATGATCTGCACAGGTACGGGTGCGGCACCTATGCGGGCCATGACTGAGCATAGGCGCCGCTTGCGACAAGCTGGTACGGTGAGTGATAGTGGCCAGTTAATGCTGTTCTTCGGTGCGCGCACCGAACAAGAGCTCCCGTATTTTGGGCCGTTGATGAATCTGCCTAATGACTTCATTGACATCAACTTGGCTCTTTCGCGTCAGGCAGATAAGCCAAAACAGTATGTACAGGATTTGATGCTAGAGCGCTCCGCCGCAATACTGGCGTTGTTGCAACATGCCGAAACGTATATTTATGTTTGCGGCTTAAAGGGAATGGAGCAGGGAGTGGTGGCTGCCTTGGAGCAGATTGCTGTGGAGGCTGGTCTAGACTGGTTTGCACTGCATAAAAATCTTAAAGAGCAGGGTAGGATCCACTTTGAAACGTATTGAGAATGGGTATTAACCAGGCTAGTGTGCAGTTGCCTGTAGGCTCTGGTACACTGGCTGCCTATCTACTTTTTGTTGCGGCACAGCATGAAATTCTACGAGTTTGAAGTAGGTATGGTGATACACCATCCACCTGTAAAAATTACTCAGGCAGAAATGCTAGAATTTGCCCAAAAATATGATCCACAGTTTTTTCATGTGGATGAGGAACGGGCAAAACAAAGCCACTGGAATGGCATCATAGGCAGTGGCTGGCTGACGTGTGCAAAAGTGATGCGTATGGCTGTAGACGCGGCACTACACGATTCAGAGTCTTTCGGTTCTCCTGGGCTCGAGAGCCTGCGTTGGCTATTACCCGTGCGTCCCGGTGATGAGATTCGCCTGGAAGCGGTGGTAACGGCGAAACGGGTCTCTTCTAGTCGTGATGATTTGGGCATACTGCGTTGGATTTGGAATGTCTATAACCAAGATAACCAACAAGTATTAGAAATCGATGCGACGAGCATGTTCGATTTAAAACAGACCTAATAATTAGGTCTGCATTTGGCAAAAAAGGCTGCGTAGTATCGCAGCCTTTTTATTCGTCTAGGGGTAGTATAAGCCTAGAAAAAAGCCTGTATGCCTGTTTGGGCGCGACCTAAAATCAGGGCATGCACGTCGTGAGTACCTTCGTAGGTATTGACTACCTCTAGGTTCACTAAGTGACGGGCAATACCAAACTCATCAGAAATCCCATTACCACCAAGCATGTCACGCGCCATACGGGCAATGTCTAGGGACTTACCGCAAGAATTGCGCTTCATGATAGAGGTGATCTCTACCGCCGCTGTGCCTTCGTCTTTCATACGTCCTAAGCGTAGGCAACCTTGCAGAGCTAAAGTAATCTCGGTTTGCATATCGGCCAGTTTTTTCTGCATCAATTGGGTAGCAGCTAGGGGGCGGCCGAACTGTTTACGATCGAGTGTGTATTGCAGGGCGGTGTGCCAGCAAAACTCAGCTGCACCGAGTGCTCCCCAAGCTATCCCGTAGCGGGCAGAGTTCAGGCAGGTAAAGGGGCCGCGCAAGCCGCTTACCTTGGGCAATAGTTGGTCCGCGCTGACTTCCACCTCGTCCATCACGATTTCACCCGTAATAGAGGCTCGCAGGCCTACTTTTCCGTGAATGACAGGGGCGCTTAGCCCTGGCATGTCTTTCTCTAGGATAAAGCCACGGATCTTGCCATCGTCTTCGCCACCCACCACTTTAGCCCAGACGACAAATACGTCTGCGATAGGGGAGTTGGTAATCCACATTTTGGTGCCACTGATGCGATAGCCTTGTGGCGTTTTGTGAGCGCGGGTTTCCATGGCACCTGGATCAGAGCCATGATTAGGCTCGGTAAGGCCAAAGCAACCAATCCACTCGCCACTCGCTAATTTAGGTAGGTATTTTCTTTTTTGTTCTTCTGTGCCAAATTCGTTAATAGGCACCATAACGAGTGAGGATTGCACACTCATCATGGAGCGGTAGCCGGAGTCGACGCGTTCGACTTCGCGTGCGATTAAGCCGTAGGCCACATAGTTAAGTCCTGCGCCACCGTATTCTTCGGGAATAGTGGCACCTAATAAGCCCAATTCCCCCATTTCCTTGAAAATAGCGGCATCTGTTTGTTCGTGGCGAAAGGCCTCCAACACACGCGGCGCCAGTTTTTCTTGTGCGTAGGCGGCAGCGGCCTCACGCACCATACGTTCTTCTTCAGTGAGTTGGCTATCAAGCAAGAGGGGGTCTTGCCAGTTAAATGAGGGTTGAGAGGACATAGTAGAAATCTCCAGGTAGGTTAATCGTGATGTTGGGCTTGTAACGCAAGCTCTCGAATACGGTCTAGGCTGAGCGAGGGAGTAATAGCTTGAGGGTCAAGCAGACAATGAATAATAGCGGGTTTGCCGCTTTGCAGCGCGCGTTCAAAGGCGGCGGGAAACTGATCGGTATCGTGAACTTGCTCGCCGTGCCCGCCAAAAGCCTGGGCGTAGTGAGCAAAGTCGGGGTTGCGCAGGCTGGTTGCGCTAGGGCGTGTAGGGTAGTCTCGTTCTTGGTGCATACGTATGGTGCCGTACATTTTGTTATCGATAACAATAACAATAATAGGCAAGTCATATTGCACTGCGGTGGCAAACTCTTGGCCATGCATGAGAAAGCAGCCGTCCCCCGCAAAGGCAACCACGGTGCGCTGCGGATATTGCGATTGTGCGGATACAGCAGCCGGCACCCCATACCCCATCGAGCCACTGGCTGGGGCAAGTTGTGTGCCAAATTGGCGGAAGTTATAAAAGCGGTGCACCCAGGTGGCATAATTGCCAGCACCATTACAAATAATGGCGTCATCAGGCAAGCGTTGGCGCAAGTATTCCATGATACGCCCCATTTGAAGCTTACCTGGGATATGCACGTCAGCAGGTTGGCTCCACGCTAAGTAACTGGCACGCAAGGCGCTGACCGTTGCTCTGGCCTGAGTGTTTGGTAAAGAGGTAGGCAGTGCCGCAACGAGAGCGCTAGGGCTGGCGTTGATAGCCAGCTCTACTTGGTACACACGATTCAGCTCATGGACATCGGGGTGCACATGCACAATGCTTTGGCGTGGGGTAGGAATGTCAAAAAGTGTGTATGACTGGCTGGGCACCTCTGAAAAACGTCCTCCCAGCAACAAAACCAAGTCTGCCTGACGGATATACTCGATAAGCTCGGGGTTAGCGCCTAGGCCTAAGTCACCCACGTAGGTCGAATGCCCGCTGGAGCAAAGCATTTGACGTCTAAACTGCACGCTGACGGGTAATTGCATGGCTGCAGCATAGCGCTCAAACTGGGCCACGGCTGGAGCATTCCACCTTGAACCCCCGAGTATGGCAATCGGTCGTTGTGCACCTTGGATGCGCGCGTGCAAGTCAAGAATCTGCTCTGGGGCAGGGTGGGTATCGGTAAGCTGATAGGGGTGTGCATCCTGAACTAGGCTATATTCAGTCAGCATGTCCTCTGGTAGAGCGATCACAACAGGGCCTGGTCTACCACTGGTGGCAATGTGAAACGCACGTGCAAGTAGCTCGGGTAAGCGATCCGCCTGCTTAATTTCGCATGTCCATTTGGTTTGACTGCCAAATACCGCTTTATAGTCCAGTTCTTGGAAGGCTTCGCGTTCTTGCATGGCGCGCGCCACTTGGCCCACAAAAACAATAAGGGGAGTGGAGTCTTGTTGGGCTATGTGTATCCCAGCCATGGCATTGGCTGCACCAGGGCCACGTGTCACCATACAGATACCTGGTTTGCCCTGTAGCTTTCCGTAGGCCTCTGCCATCATGGCAGCACCGCCTTCTTGGCGGCATACAGTTACCTTGATATCGCTGTCATACAAGCCGTCGAGTACGGCCAGATAGCTTTCACCGGGCACACAGAATACCTGTTCAACGCCGTGCAAGCGGAGTTGATCGACAAGTAGGTGGCCCCCCATGCGGGCAGTGTTAGGTGTATGTGTGGTCATATGATATTGAGCATAATGTGCGCATAACGCACAAGGCAATTGATAAAATGTCACAATATTGTGCTTTTCAGGATAACAAGTCCGTGAGCACTGAGTACATACTAGATACCGCAGCCATATGCTGCATGTGGGGATTACCATGAGATACGGTATACCAAGTCTAGGGGCCTTACAGGCCTTTGAGGCAACAGCTAGATTAGGATCGTTTTCGCGTGCTGCGGAAGAACTTTCGCTGACGCATAGTGCAGTATTCAGACAGGTCTCTGGCTTAGAGGAACGTTTAGGGGTGACCTTGTTTACCCGCGTTCGGAGACGCTTGGTGTTAAGCAGCGCTGGGCGTGATTATGCTGGGCGCATACGGCATCACCTAGAGCAAATAGAAAAAGATACGTCAAGTTTGGTGGCACGTGCCAGCGTGGGGCACAGCCTGCATCTTGCTGTGTTGCCGACGCTAGCGACTGTTTGGATGGTGCCGCGCTTGGCCCAGTTTGCACGGCTACAACCGGATATTGCGGTAAGCTTATCGGTGCGTACCTTGCCTTTTCAGTTTACCGACCATCCTTTTGATGCAGCGATTTATCATGCGTCAGGTATGTGGCCGCAAACCAAAGGTTTTAAGCTGTTTGACGAAGGTGAGCTTATTCCTGTGTGTACACCTAGCGTAGCAGCTCAAGGCCCTGTGCAAGAGTTGCTCCATCTGCACATGAGCTCACGTCCTGATAATTGGCGCGACTGGTATCACACTCAGAACGTGACACCCTCCTTAAAGCTGCATGCTGGACCACGATATGAGTTATTCACCATGTTGCTTGCCGCGGTGCGAGCCCATATGGGAGTTGCCTTAATACCTCGATTTTTAGTCGAGGCGCACTTGCAAAGCGGGGAGCTGATCATGCCGGTAGCGCATCGTCTTCAGGTTAGTGAAGGTTATTATTTCAGTTATCCCATCCACAGTGATCCCCCAGAGGCTTTGCTTATTTTTGCTCGTTGGCTCGCCGACAATAAAACAGATACTTTATATGCGTAATAGTCACTTGGTATTGAGAAAAATCGTAGTGGGCGTGGGCCTAATTTGCGGGGTACTGAGTACTGTCCACGCTAAGCAGCCGCTTAACCCGGAAGGCAGTAGTCAGCGCACTGAGCAAGTGGCCGTGCGTAGCCAAGAAATGATGGCAGTGACCGCTAATCCCTTAGCGACCGATGCGGCGATGACTATCTTAAATCAAGGGGGCAGTGCAGCTGATGCGGCCATTGCCGCCCAGTTGGTGTTGAATTTGGTTGAGCCTCAGTCGTCAGGCATAGGGGGTGGAGGGTTTATCTTGGCCTTTCATCCTAAGTCAGGCTTGATAACTTATGACGCGCGAGAAGTGGCGCCGTTGGATAGCCCTGTGGTGTATTTTGGTCAGCCGGGTCACGAACTAAGTTTTAAAACAGTGATGAACAGCGGCTTATCTGTGGGCGTGCCGGGTTTGCTATTGGGGTTAGAGCAATTGCACACCGAGTACGGACATTTACCTTGGGCCACACTTTTTGCCCCAGCCATCACGTTAGCTGAGCAGGGTTTTTTAGTCTCACCCCGCCTTCATACTTTGATTCAGCAATCCAGAGCAGACCTAGCCCGTCAGCCTGAAACTGCTGCGTACTTTCTCGATGCAGAGCAGCAAGCCTGGCCGGTAGGTCATCGACTACGTAATCCACAGTTTGCTGCTGTACTACGTTTGCTAGCTCAGCAGGGTAGCAGCTCTTTTTATCAAGGCGCCCTGGCAAGGGACATGATTGCAGCGGTGCGCAATCAGCCTATTTCAGGCTACCTGACAGAACAAGACCTGCGCGCTTACAGTGTGGTGAAGCGTCCGGCTCTTTGTATGACGCTGAAACAATGGGAAATCTGTGGTATGCCACCCCCTAGCTCAGGTAGTTTGGCTGTGATGCAAATCTTGGGCATATTGCAACATACGCCCATCGCCCAGTATGCTCCCGACTCATGGCAGGCAGTGCATTACTTCTCTGAGGCCAGTCGCTTGGCTTTTGCAGACCGCGACACATGGGTAGCAGATCCTGATTTTGTAGCGGTGCCTGTAGCAGAGCTGCTTAGTGCGGAGTATTTAGCCCAGCGTGCGCAAGGTATTCAGGCAGACCAGGCCATGGGGGTAGCCCTACCAGGTGAGCTTACTCAGTTAACACCACCTGCGCTTGCTCCAGCGTTAGAGCAGGCAGCGACGACGCATCTTGTGGTGGCCGATGCACGGGGTCAGCTTATTTCCATGACAAGCTCTATCGAAGCAGCCTTTGGGAGCAAAATATGGGTACAAGGATTTTTACTGAATAATCAGCTTACTGACTTTTCTTTTGGGAATCAGCAGACAGATGGCCGCATCGTGGTCAATCGGCTCGAGCCGCAGAAGCGCCCCCGCAGTTCAATGGCTCCCATGATGGTATTTGAAGCAGGAATGCCTGTTTTAGCCTTAGGCTCGCCTGGCGGTAGCGCTATTGTTTTATATGTAGCGCAGGCCCTAAGCGCTATGTTTTACTGGAACCTGGAACCGCAGCAAGCCGTGAACCTCGATCACTATGGCAGCAGGAATGGGCCCACAGAGTTGGAAGCGGATAGACCCATCAGCCGTCATCAAGATACGCTTAAAGCTTTAGGGCACGAGGTGCGTTTGCAGAGTTTTCCCAGCGGAACACATATTATTGCCAAGGACAAACAAGGTGTGCTTAGTAGCGGAGTAGACCCTAGGCGCGAGGGCAGCGCTGCAGGCCGTTAATGTGCCCCCTATGCATGGGCTAGCCCCTAGATGCAGAGGGCTAGCGGGAGGTAAGGGGTTGGCGATCTAATTAAAAACGACAGTGCGCTGACCATTAAGGAAAATACGTCGTTCTACGTGCGCACGCACAGCCCGCGCTAACACTAACGACTCTACATCACTACCTACGCGGGTCAGCTCAGTAGGGCTGGTCGCGTGGTTGACGCGCTCGATATCTTGCTCAATGATAGGGCCTTCGTCTAGGTCCTCAGTAACGTAATGCGCGGTAGCACCAATGATTTTTACACCGCGTGCGTGTGCCTGATGATAGGGCCGAGCACCTTTGAAGCTAGGTAAAAAGCTATGGTGTATGTTGATAGCATTGCCAGACAACGCGCGACACAGGTCTGTAGAAAGAATCTGCATATAACGTGCTAGAACAACTAAGTCTATATTCAGTTCGTTACTTAATTGCAAAATTTGTTGTTCTTGTTCGGCACGGGTCTCGGGGGTAACAGGCATATGGTGGAATGGAATGCCATAGGAAGCTGCTAGGCCCGCATGATCAGTATGGTTAGAAACCACTGCTGCAATTTTTACTGGCAATTGTCCACTATGAGCACGGAAAAGTAAGTCGTTAAGGCAATGGCCTTGGCGGCTGACCAAAATCAAAAGTCTGGCTTTTACCGAAGCGTCGTATATGTGTGCCTGCATACTAAATTGGGCAGCGATGCTGGCAAATTCGGCTTCCAGTGTTTTGGCACTGATGGGTTCAGGTAAAGCAAACTCAATGCGAAGGAAAAATCGTTGAGTCTCTTCGTCACCAAATTGTTGCGCTTGAACAATGTTACCGTTGCGTTGTACTAGCCAACCAGAAACGGTGTGGACGATGCCGGTGCGATCAGGGCAAGATAAAGTCAGAATGTAGTGGTTCATTAATGAAAGCAGAAAATTCGAACGGAAAATAAAGAATAATTAAGCATCAAGCAAGAGCGAGCGCCCGTATGCGGCAATCGCCAGGCTAGCCGTCAGGGCAGGAGATTCCATACCGTATAAATTGAGCAGTCCCGCGCAACCGTGCTCAGACGGAGCCGAAAAGTAAAAATCGGCGGCGGGAGCGTCAGGGGCAGTGATTTTTGGTCGTATGCCGCTGTAGGCGGGGGTTAAGCTCGCGTCGGGTAGGCTAGGCCAGTAGCTGCGCACAGCCTGATAAAAAGATTGGCTACGGCTGGAATCCACATCGTAGTGTTCGTGCTCTACCCACTCGGTATCGGGGCCAAACCGGGCTTGCCCTCCTAGGTCTAGGGTAAGGTGTATACCTAGACCAGCTTCATTAGGCATGGGGTAAATAAGGTGTGTAAAAGGCGAGCGTCCAGTAAGAGAAAAGTAGCTGCCTTTGCACAGATAAGCAGGTGGTATGGTGTGTGCAGGTAGCCCTTGTATAAGTTTGGCATTGGCAACCGAATGTAGTCCACCTGCATTGATGAGGTAGTCACAACTGATGCTGAAAGCTTCGTCCCCATCGACCTCTATTGTCCAGCCCCCGTCTTGTAGTAAATGGGCGCCCACAAAACGAGTATGAAAGACGCATTGAGCGCCCGCATTTTCTGCATCGCCTTGTAAGGCCAACATATAGGCATGGGTGTCTAGTATGCCGGTAGAGGGCGACAGCAAAGCAGCGCTACAGCGTAATTCAGGCTCTAGTTGTTGTGCTTGTTTGGCGCTTAAGCGTTGTAAGTCGTGTACTCCACAAGCTTCAGCATTGCTTTGCAAGCGCAATAAGGCCGCTTCTTGTTGTGCACCGTTGGCCACGATAAGTTTGCCCACAGCTTGAGCCTCTACACCATGTTCTTGGCAGTATTGGTAGAGTGCTTGTTTGCCTTGTACACACAGCTTGGCTTTTAAGCTATTTGGCTGATAATAAATGCCCGCATGAACCACTTCGGAGTTACGCGAGCTAACGCCATTACCGATCCCCGCGGTTTGCTCCAACACGATGACGCTTTTTCCGTACTGAGCCATTTCGCGAGCCAAGGCCAGGCCCAGTACGCCTGCCCCTAAAACGATGCAGTCCACATCTTTGCTCATAGTGACCTATTATTGCTTGAAATAAGAGTAGGCGCTTATTTTAGCCTTATGCCTGCGATAGGGGGAGATTGTTTGGCGTGAGGTCAAAATCGCCCGCATGGTATATCAGGGGTAAGTTCGCGGTCCGAGCGCAGTCCTCTACGGCACCGATCAAGACGACGTGGTCGCCCGCGTCGTGCTGGGCATAATGGCGGCAAGCGAACCAGGCGCTGCATTCATCGGCCAACATGAGTAAGCCGCCAGGAGTACGAGAAAGCGGTTGATCAGTAAAACGATCAGTTTGACTGCCATAGGCAAAGCGTCGTGCTAGCTTCACCTGGGCGGCGCTTAATACGTGCACCACATAGCCTTGACTTGCCTGTATATGAGGCAGCGAGCTAGAGCTTTTGGACAAAGACCACAAGATCAACGGTGGCTCTAGGGAGACGGAGTTAAACGAGCTGACAGTCAGTCCGACGGGCTGCTTGTCAGCTGTTTCTGCCGTGACAACGGTAACGCCAGTGGCGAAACGCCCTAGAGCAGAGCGGAAAAATGCAGTATCAAAGTGAGGAACTGTTACAGGCATGCGAGAAAATGTTTAAGGAGCCAGACGATCCATTATCCATTGTTCTTGATCATTTAGCTCATATACCAGTCTATCGTGCAGGCGATTAGCTCGTCCTTGCCAGAACTCGACATGCTGAGGCGTTAGGCGCAAACCGCCCCAATGTTCTGGGCGGGTAGGATGTTCGCCTAGTGTTGCGGCGTAGTGTTCAAAGCGTTGCTCAAGCTCTTGGCGAGTAATAGGTTCGCTTTGTGGCGAGGCCCATGCACCAATGCGTGAGGCGAGGGGACGGCTATTGAAGTAGTGTTCTGACTCGGCGGTGCTAATACGATTAACAGGGCCTTCGAGACGAATTTGACGCTGTAAAGTAGGCCAAAAAAATAACAGGCTGGCCCAAGGGTTATGGTCGATATCCAAGCCCTTGCGAGAATGATAGTTGGTGTAGAAGGTAACGCCTTGCTCGTCATAGCCTTTAAGCAGCACAATGCGGGCCGAAGGCCGGCCATGTTCATCAGCGGTCGCCAGTGTCATAGCGGTGGGCTCAGCCACGTCCCACTCGATGGCTTGCTTTAACCATTGATGAAATTGCTCCCGAGGGTGCTCGGCCATTTCGCTTTCATCGAGCGAAAAACGCTCGTATTCATTACGGATATCAGCTATGGACATAGGGTTCACTTCTTAGGCTTGGTTAGGTGCGATCTGCCCAGTATAACTTTGCAGCAAGTTCACGACATTTTGGAGTCGCTTATCGAGCATTTTAGAACGTTGTAAGGCGGAAGCGGTTTCTAAAACGTATTCGATGCAAGGGCCATTGATACCACGGGCCCGATGTACGACCTGCATTAACTGTTCGTCAGGCATGCGTGGTACATAGGCATCGGTTTTACGGTTCATAGTAAAGACGAGTGCCCGTATGTCGCCTTCTGAGGTGTGGCATCGCAGCCATCGTGGAATATAAGCCCCGCTGGGCATCTCACGTTGCCATAGGGCGTCAAAAGCGTCGGGCACCATAGAGCCAGGAATACGAAAGGCCATACCGCGGCATGATCCACCCACATCGAGGCCAAACACCAAGCCTGGCTCTTCAGGTGTACCACGGTTAATGCGTGACCAAAGGCAAAGGGCACGATGGTAGCCGCGTAGTAGGGCTTGGCGCTGCTCGCTAAAATCGAATTCCGGGCGCCAGATAAGCGAGCCGTAGCCGTAGACCCAAACGTCTTGGCAGGGCGTCCAACCTACTTCACTTAGCGAGGCATGCAAAGACGCTTTACGTTCTGCGTCGGACAACATCCGAAACTGTGTGGGTCGGGGAGTTGGGGCTTGAATCGAAGTAACAGAATTAAGGTTCACTGCTGATCTTGAATGAGAGCGAGAGGTTAACGTCTAGAGAGTAATTGTAAATGACTCCGCTATAACTGTATCGGGCTTTCTGTTTGATAACTAAGGATAAATAATAATTTGCATATAACCGTGTTGCTATTTTGCAGGTTTGCCAACGTGTCCGAGGCGGAAATGTATTTTCGCGTACACTGGCGCTTCATTGGAACGTAATGTACACAGGTTATAAGCATGGAATTTGACGCCGAGCGTCGTTTTGGTGGCGTAGATAGGTTATACGGACAGGGAGCGGTTCAGGCCCTTAATCAAGCCCACGTGATGGTAGCCGGCATAGGCGGGGTGGGCACCTGGTGCGTAGAGGCTTTGGCCCGCAGCGCTATAGGGGAATTGACGCTGATTGATTTAGACCACATTGCTGAGTCAAACATTAATCGACAGTTGCATGCGTTAAGTAATACGTTAGGCCAGTCAAAAACAGTGGCGATGGCTCAGCGGGCCCAACAAATTAACCCCGCTGTTAAGGTGCACTGTATTGATGATTTTGTTGACCCGGACAATATCCAGGCTTTATTGGCATCTGGGCCTACGGTATTTGTCGACTGTACGGATCAGGTGGTAGCCAAGATAGCTATTATTTTGCATACCAAACAGGCGCAAGTGCCGTTGGTGTTATGTGGTGGGGCAGGCGGGAAAACCGATCCGTTAAGTTTGCGTAGCGGCGACTTATCCCTTGCGAAACACGATGCATTGTTGAATCGAATTCGTAGTCAATTGCGCAAACAGCACGGCTTTGCGCGAGCCTCGGATGCTCAAGGAAAAGCCCTAAAACGCACACCGCGTATGGGTGTGCACGCGCTATGGTTTGAGCAGGAAACGCGCTTACCCCAAGCTTGGAGCGCTGGACGGGATGGGAGTTTGCAGGGTTTGGCGTGCGCTGGTTATGGTTCTGGCATTACGATTACCGCCAGTATGGGCATGTTAGCGGCTGATCGAGCCATCAATGTCGTCTTGCGCCAAGCAGGCGTCTTGCCATCCGCGTAAAGCATTGGAAATACGCAGGCCAGTCGCTTGACGTAGTTCTGCCAACGAGATGGCCCGCTCTATCACTAGACCTTGATCTAGTAGTGCTTGGCGTTGCACTCCTGGTAAGACGGCATTGTCACGTAATGGCGGAGTGAGCCATTGTCCGTCGCGTGCTTGAACGTAAATGTTGCTACGACTGCCTTCTAGCACCCACAGTTGTGAATCGGTAAAAATAATATCGAAGTACTTGGGCTGAAGTTGTAAAAAAGCTTGGGCCTCATCGAACCAAGGTCTGTACGTGGTTTTATGGCAAAGCAAGCGGTCCGCGGCTAAAGGTTGGGGGGCTAATGTTAGTGTTACTGGCGTGGCCAACTCAGTTAGGGGAGTTGAGCTGGCGCTGCTGTGCCCGTCAGCATGATGCAACATACGCATACGACGAGCTTGACCAGGGTAGAGGGCGATATGCTGTTGCAGCGTGTCTAGCCATGCCTCTAGATCAAGCCGATAGCCTAGCGCCTGGCAACTTTTTTGCAAGCGTTGTAAGTGCCAAGGGAGTAAAGGTACGCTGCCATCAGGATGCACACGCAAGGTCTCAATCAGGGCGGGTAATTCCATTTATATGCCCTGCGCCTGGATGGTGGTATTTAAGATACGTGCTTTCCACATACACTCCTGCCATTCGTTAGCTGCGTCGGAGTCATGGACTATGCCGCCGCCTACGCCCAATATACCTTGGCCTTGGGCGTCTAGTTCTAGGGTGCGTATGGCGACGCTCAATTGCAGCTCGTCTTCTGGCGACCAATACCCTAACGCACCGCAATAAATTCCTCGCTCATGAGTTTCCAGAGCACGTATTTTTTGCATAGCCGCCAATTTAGGCGCGCCAGTAATAGATCCACAAGGAAACACGGCGTGTAAGAGTTTGGCCAGAGTAGTGTTTGGCTGTAGGCGTGCCTGCAGGCTAGAGGTCATGGTCCATACTGACTCGTAGCGTTCAATATCAAATAAGCTGTCCATGTGCACACTACCTATCTCGGCGATGCAGCCTAAGTCATTGCGCAGCAAGTCGACGATCATTACATTCTCAGCACGATCTTTTTCGCTGTTGGCCAAGGTTTGCGCCGCCGCTTCGTCTTGCTTAGGATCGGCATGACGGGGCATGGTGCCTTTCATCGGACGCATGCCGATATGTAGGCCTTGTTTGTGCAAAAACAGCTCTGGCGAAAGCGATAAAATACGTCGGTTCTCCAGCTCTACATAGCAGGCGTAGGCCACAGGGTGGCGACTAGCTAACGCTGTGTAGAGTTCGCGCGTAGGCATTGGGCTACTAATTTGTAAGGGCAGGGAGTAGTTAATCTGATAAAAATCACCGGCCCGTATATCGGCTTGGATTTCAGCAATATGTTGGTGGTAAATAGCCTCGCTAATAGTAGCTTTAGCCGTTAGGGCAAGCGCGTGGGAGCTGTTCCAGAGCGAGCAGGGGACGGCCTGCTCAAAGACTAGTGCGCTTAGTAGAGGAAAACGCGATCTGCGTGCAAGCAGACGCGGTTCCCATAATTGGGCTAGTTCGTAATTAAGGACGAGACCGATCCAATAACCGTCTTGATGAGCCTGTTCGATGGCCGCAAACGCCGCATTCAATTCCTGAGCGTGACTCGCTTGAATCAGGGCGCGTGGGCCTTGCAGCTCCAAGGCCTTTTGCTTGATTCTGTCTTCAAAGCGAATGTACATGCTTAATCCTTCAAAAACCGGGCAAGCGCTTGTCCTGTATGGGAGGCTTGCACTTGCATTACTTCTTCAGGGCTGCCTTCTACGACTAACTGACCGCCACCGCAGCCTCCTTCGGGGCCCATATCCACGATCCAGTCAGCCTCGGCAATAATATCTAAATTGTGTTCAATCACCACAACGCTATGACCAGCGTCAACCAGACGGTGCAGGACGATAATGAGTTTTTCTACATCGGCCATAGACAAGCCCACAGTAGGCTCATCCAGCACATACAGGGTATGGGGCGCGCGGCTCGCACGTCCGGTGCGGGTCAGCCCTTCGTCGAGACGTGCTTTAACGAGTTCACTAACCAGTTTGATACGCTGCGCCTCACCCCCCGAGAGTGTGGGCGATGGTTGGCCTAAAGTCAGGTAGCCCAAGCCTACATCTTGCATGAGTTGTAAGGGGCGCAAGATTTTTGAGTGGTTAGCAAAGTACTCGACGGCTTCATCCACATCCATCTGCAGCACTTGTCCGATGGATTTTTCGTGCCATGTAATGTTGAGTGTGTCGGCATTAAACCGCTGGCCATGGCAGGCATCGCAGGGCACTTTTACATCGGGCAAAAAGCTCATTTCTAAGGTGCGCATTCCTTGGCCCTCGCACAAAGGACAGCGGCCATCGCCCGTATTAAAGGAAAAGCGACTAGCCGTCCAGCCCCGTAGGCGCGCGTCATTGGTGCTGGCAAAGAGTTTACGGACTTCATCCCAGAAACCGATATAGGTGGCAGGGCAGGAGCGCGGTGTTTTGCCTATGGGGGTTTGATCGACCTCGAGCACGCGATCCAGCGCTTCCCAGCCTAGGATTTGTTCGCAAGCGTGCCAGCTTGGGTTGACTTTTTTACCGACAATACGGCTTAGGTTTTCAAGCAAAACCTCGCGCGCTAGGGTTGATTTACCCGAGCCAGAAACACCGGTCACCACACTTAAGCGCTGCAAAGGGATGTTAGCGTGGACGGCTTGTAGGTTATGAAGGCTAGCTCCCTGAACCTGTAAGAGTGTCGTGTCGGCGTTAACAGGGCGTCGGGCTTGTAAGGGGTGTGATAACGGCTGGCGTAGATAGCGACCCGTCAAAGAGTGGGGGTTGGCTTCTATTTCAGCTAAGGAGCCTTGAGCGATGACCTCTCCGCCTCGTTTGCCTGCGCCCGGACCCATATCAATAATATGCTGCGCTCTGCGTATGGTGTCCTCATCGTGTTCTACCACAACCAGAGTATTCCCATTACCTTCTAAGCGTGCCATGGCATTCAGGAGGATTTGATTGTCGCGCGGGTGTAAACCTATGGTGGGTTCATCGAGTACATAACAGACACCCTGCAAATTAGAGCCTAGCTGAGCAGCAAGACGTATGCGTTGGGCCTCGCCTCCCGATAAAGTGGGGGCGGCTCGGTCTAGAGCTAAATACCCTAGCCCTACCTCCTCCATAAAGTCTAATCGACTGCGAACCTCGCTCAGTAAGTCGTGTGCAATATCTGCCTCACGGTCTTTCATGACTAGGCTACTGAAAAAGGTTTGTGCGGTTTGGACTGGCAAAGCAGCTAGCTCGGCAATACTGCGTCCACGCCAGAAAAAGTGTAGGGAAACGGGGTTTAGGCGCTGCCCATGACAAGCCGAGCAGGGCTGTACTTCGTCTTCATAGGCGGCATTCCAACTATTCTCCTCACCGGTTTGATCGGCATCAAAACCTTTCAGGCTAAGCCCTGTGCCGAAGCAGGAGGTACACCAGCCATGCTTGGAGTTATAAGAGAACATGCGCGGATCAGGCTCTGGAAAGCTAGTGCCGCAGCAAGGGCAAGCGCGCTTTACTGAGAAGTGCTGCTGTTGTGCGAGAGGCGAGGGCCAGCCTTGGCGACGTGTGCTGATATCGACATCGCTTGCTTTTGGAGTGAGCGGAGCCAGTATGCTTAAGGTGCCGTGACCAAGCTCCAAAGCATGTTGCAAGGCGGAGCGCAGGGCTTTTTCATTCTTGGGGTCGACGATAAGGTCGGCGACAGGCAGCTCCAACGTGTGTTCGCTGTAGCGGTCTAAACGCGGCCACGGGTTAACGGGGATGAACTCACCATCTACGCGTAAATGAGTGTAGCCTTTACTTTCTGCCCATTTGGCCAAGTCTGTGTAATAGCCCTTGCGTGCAGTAACTAAGGGTGCCAACACACCGATATGCTCGCCTTTATGCTGGCGCATCATTTGCGCAGCAATTTGATCGGGGCTTTGGGACTCCACGGGTACCTGACAAGTAGGGCACATCTGGGTAGCAAGCTTGACGTATAACAGACGGAGAAAATGGTGAATTTCCGTCATGGTCGCTACCGTGGATTTTCGCCCTCCTCGACTCGTGCGCTGTTCAATCGCTACTGTGGGCGGAATACCATAAATCGCCTCTACATCGGCTTGGCCTGCCGGTTGTACGATGGCACGGGCATACGCATTTAGCGACTCCAGATAGCGCCGTTGGCCTTCGTTAAACAGTATGTCAAAGGCCAAGGTGGACTTACCTGAACCCGATACGCCAGTAACGACGGTAAAGGTATTGCGCGGAATACTGACGGAAATGTTTTTTAGATTGTGTTCCCGTGCATGGAGGATCTCAATATTATTACTAGTGGCTGGCGCAGTGTGGGCGTACGTGTGGCTGGGTTCGGCGAGCATGGATGGGGTACTAGCCATCGTGCCAATAACGTTTTGTTCGTATTCTAGTAAAGCTTGGCCGGTATGCGAGTGGTCAAGCGCCATGATTTCTTGAGGGGTGCCATAACCAACTAGTTGCCCCCCTTGTTCACCCCCTTCCGGTCCTAAATCGATCACCCAGTCCGCGGCGCGTATCAGGTCTAGGTTGTGCTCAATAATCAGTAAGCTATGGCCTGCAGCTAACAACTTACGGAACGCCCGCATCAGGCGTGCAATATCATCAAAATGTAGGCCAGTAGTGGGTTCATCGAATAAAAATAAATTCCCTTTTTTGGCCACTTGAGCTTTGGCTAGACGACTGCGAGACGCTTCGGCTAAATAGCCTGCGAGCTTCAGGCGCTGGGCCTCTCCGCCCGACAAAGTGGGGACAGGTTGACCCAATTGCACATAATCTAGCCCCACGTCGTCTAAAGGCGTCAGTGCATTTTGCACATCGCGTAAACCTTGAAAAAACTCGCGTGCCTCATGCACGGTCATGGCCAGCACTTGGTCAATGGAGGCACTACGCCCCATATGTTCGACTTGTACCTCTAAAATTTCCGGTCTGAAACGTTTGCCATCACAGTCGGGGCAGCGCAGGTACACGTCTGAGAGAAACTGCATTTCTATGTGCTCAAACCCAGTGCCACCGCAGGTGGGGCAGCGGCCTTCGCCACTATTGAAGCTAAACGTGCCCGGTTTATAGTCCCGCTCTTTGGAAAGTGGCGCTTGCGCAAATAATTTACGTATAGCGTCAAAAGCACCGACGTAACTAGCAGGATTAGAGCGCGCGGTTTTGCCGATAGGGGTTTGGTCTACCATGATGACTTCGGCGATTTGCTCGGCCCCTAACAACTGACGATAAGCTCCCGGGCTTTCCGTAGGTTTGCCTTGGTATTTTAACAGGGCGGGGTAGAGGACATCTTGTACCAAGGTGGATTTGCCAGAGCCCGATACGCCCGTGACACAGACCATGCGCCCTAAGGGGATGGAGACCGATACATTTTGGAGATTGTGCGCGTTGGCGCCTTCTAAGAGTAACCTAGGGGTGTTGGCAGCAACCGGTAATGGTCTGGGTGCTTCGATCTTTAGTGTACCGCTGAGGTATTTGCCTGTTAGGGTTGCCGCATGACGTAGTTCTTTTGGCTTACCATCGAAAAGGATCTGTCCTCCTCTTTCGCCAGGGCCAGGGCCTATGTCCATAATACGATCGGCCGCCACCATGACTTGAGGATCATGCTCTACCACGACTAGCGTATTGCCGTTATGGCGTAAACGCTGCATGACCTCCACAATGCGGTGCATGTCGCGGGGGTGCAGTCCGATAGAAGGTTCATCCAGAACAAATAAGGTGTTGACCAGTGAGGTGCCTAAAGCAGTGGTCAAGTTGATCCGTTGTACTTCTCCCCCCGATAGGGTGCGGCTTTGGCGGTCCAGAGACAGATAGCCTAGCCCGACGTCGCAAAGAAAGCTGAGGCGCGCCATCGTTTCTTTGAGTAGCAAATCAATCGCCGCATCACGGCTGTCGCCAAAATGCAGGGCTTTGAAAAATTGACGTACTTGTTCAATCGGCAGGCGCATCAAATCTGGAACGCTAAGCCCAGGCATGGCGTGTAGTTGTTCCTGGCTCCAACGAGCCTGAACCGGCATAAAGCGTGGATAGCGGCCAGCGTCAGGAACGTAAGCATGTTCTTCTTGGCCACCTATGCGCCATAGGCCGGCCTCGGGCTTAAGTCTAGACCCTTTGCACTCAGGGCAAGTGGTGTAGCTGCGATACTTTGACAGCAAAACCCGTACGTGCATTTTATAGGAGCGCGACTCGAGCCAGTCAAAGAATCGCTGGGCGCCGTACCACTGTGTTTTCCATGCTTGATTACCACCTTTCCAGTCCGGTGTGCCGTTAATTACCCAGTCTTTTTCAGCGTCTGTTAGGAGTTTCCAAGGTACTCCCAGGCGCACCCCCGCCGCGGGCGCATAGCTCTCCATTTCCTGTTGGCACTCTTTGTAGCTAGCCGTTTGCCACGGACGTACCGCACCTTCGAGCAGGCTTTTGTTTTCGTCCGGCACCACTAATCCATAATCGATTCCCATGACACGCCCAAAGCCACGACAGCTTTCGCAGGCACCTAGAGGCGAGTTAAATGAGAAAGTGCTAGGTAGTGGGGGGGTATAGCTAATGTCACACGGGGCACAGTGCAAGCCTTTGCTAAAGCGCCAAACACCCTCAGGTGCATCCGGGCCTGCTGAATGGAAGACGTTTAGTTTCCCTTGCCCGTGGCGTAAGGCGGCATCGATCGCCTCCATTAAGCGTTCGGGCTCTGTGTTGCTGTAACGAAAACGGTCTTGAATAACGTGCAAGAGGCGTAATGTTTGTTGTTCTTCTTTTTGTCGCTTGCCCGTTCCTTTACTGACTGTGACCGTGTGGCTATCTTCTTTGTGTATCCGGGTATAGCCTTGTTGTTGCAGAAGCTGCTCTACTTCGGCTTGGCTAAAGTTAGCCGGAACGGTGACGGGGAAAGTAATGATGAGTCTAGGATCGGTCGCCGCGCTGAGTTCGGCCAGTGCTTGGGCAATACTTTGCGCGGTGTCAGGTCGTACGGGCTGCGAGCAGTTGTAGCAGTGCAGTTCACCTAAACGGGCATACAGAAGCTTGATGTAATCGTTAAGCTCCGTCATGGTGCCCACGGTACTACGTGAATTACGCACAGGGTTGATTTGATCTATCGCAATAGCAGGCAAAATCCCCTCAATACGATCTACCTGAGGTTTGTCCATGCGATCTAGAAATTGACGTGCGTAAGGCGAGAAGGTTTCTACATAGCGTCTTTGCCCCTCGGCGTACAAGGTATCAAAAGCTAATGAGCTTTTCCCTGAGCCTGACACCCCGGTTAGCACGAGTAGCTCCCCCGTGTTGATGCTGACATCAAGGTTTTTTAGGTTGTTTTGGCGAGCGCCAAAAATACGAATTTGAGAGCTCATGGCAGGTGGGGACAGAGACAGGAAAATGGGGTGGACGCAACGGTCGCACATTCATTTTGTATCTTAACGCGGTTTACGGTAAAATTTCTGGTTGACTTATAAGGTGAGCTTGCACTTTGCGAGCTTAATGTAGGTATCGGAGATTATCATGGCAGAAGTCAAACGCAATCGTCGTAACACTTTGGAGCGTCGTTGCCTGGGTAAGGCCTTCAAACGCTTGTTTGTAGGTTCCCCTAAAGGCGTTTTCAAAATGCTGGAAAAAGTAAAGCGCGCGTAATTAGTGACGCTGTTTATACAGCTGAAACACAAAACGTGTATTAGGGCTCTTGCCCCAAAAAAGCCACAGTCATTGTGGCTTTTTTGCGTATTGCATCGTGCAATATTTTGTACCTAAGAGCCACGGTTTTTTCTGTGTAATAGGGTATATACCGAATGAGGGAGGGCAGTAGAAGCAAGGCAGCCATGCTAAGGTTGAGACTTGCTTTACTGTTGCTGGTCACGTTGCTTGTAAAATTTATCATCAAATTAGGGTCTGGCATGGAACAGTGGCAACATCTTTTCACCGTACTGACGCCCACGTACAATCGTGCGCACACTCTGGAGCGCGCGTATTTGTCATTGTGTGATCAAAGCTACAAAGATTTTGAGTGGCTGATTATTGATGATGGCTCCACGGACAATACGGCTGTTTTGGTTCAGCAATGGCAAAAAGAGGCCTGTTTTCCAATTCATTATCATTGGCAAGAAAACAAGCACAAGAAGGCCGCTTTTAATCATGGGGTGGCTAAAGCCAGGGGCGAGCTCATTGTTGCCCTAGATAGCGACGATAGTTTAGATACCAATGCCTTGTTTGAAATGGCCCAGATTTGGCAGGACATTCCCGCAGCAGAGCGACCGCGATATGCGGGAGTGACAGGCTTGTGTGTCAATCAAGCAGGGGCAGTGGTGGGGGATATGTATCCTCAGGATGTACTGGATATTAGCGCACTGGACCTAACCTTTCGCTATAACGTACGCGGGGAAAAGTTTGGCTGCTTAAGCACCGCCGTGTTGCGACGTTTCCCCTTTCCCGAGCATATTCCTGGATTTGTGCCCGAAAGCATAGTCTGGCGTGCCATTGCGCGCGCAGGGTATGTGAATCGTTTTGTAAATAAAGTATTTCGTGTCTATTACGACAGCCCTGATTCTTTATCGGTGCAAGGGCGTAGCAGCCAGCAACACGCTTTAGGCTTATGGTTGTTAGCACAAGATACGGTGGTGAACTGCTTACCTTGGTTTCGCTATCGCCCTAAAGCATTTTTATTAGCGGCAGCGCGTTACACACGTTTTGAAATGCACTTGAAGGCCGCTAAAATCAGCCAGCCTGCAGGGTATGAGTTACGTGGTCTGGCCGCGCATGTGTTGGTCGCGTTGATGGCACCCGTAGGCTTGCTGCTCTACTGGCGAGATCGCCTACGTTAAGTAGGCTTAGTGGTGCGTAGGAGATCCAGGAAGTGCGCACATAGGAGGCTCGTCGTCGGTATCCTCGTCGTCCTCCTCCCGTTCATCCAAAATGGGCTCTTGAACTTCAAAGGGTAGAATTTCACCTAGTGTGTCGGTCCAGCCAACTTCATCCCCTTCATCGTCTACTTTTATGTAGCGCACGCCTTCCAAAGGAGATAGCTGTATCATCCACAGGCATTGGCAGTCATAGATTTCGTGGTCATCGTCAGCTAGGCCCCCACGATTGCCTAATAGCCTTGCGGACTGTCCGCCTAGTTGTACGATGGTGAATTGTTCGGCATCGTCGTTCACGTCAAGCGGTATTCCAAATATCACCCATTCAAACCCGGTTTCTTCCGCATCAACCACCTCGGCTAGCACGGGCTTGCCCATAAAGGCGGTCATGGCATCGGCCGTGTTGCCAAGTAGATCTAGCTCTTCGGCGGTGAAAATAAGCTCTGCAGCAGCGTCACTAGACATGTGATTCTCTTTAGGTAAACTGGTTAGTCCGTAGTTTAACGTAAGCCTGCGCAGGACTTCTATGCTTAGCGCAGCATATTTGGCGATAAATGGATTTTTGCGGCTATCACGGCCTACAATTGCGCTTTATCGTTCGCCTTGTTTATTCCACATAGGTTTATATGGCTCAATACGTTTTTTCCATGAATCGTGTTGGCAAAATTGTGCCTCCTAAAAAGCAGATTTTGCGCAACATTTCCCTTTCTTTTTTTCCCGGCGCCAAAATTGGTGTCTTGGGTCTAAATGGTTCCGGTAAATCTACTCTACTTAAAATTATGGCTGGGGTGGATACGGACATTGAAGGGGAAGCCATTCCCATGGCCGGCATTAAAATCGGCTATTTGCCCCAAGAGCCCCAGCTCAACCCCGAGTCTACCGTCCGTGAAGAGGTGCAGGCTGGTTTGGGCGAGGTGTTTGAGGCGCGTCAACGTTTAGACGAGGTGTATGCTGCTTACGCAGACCCCGACGCTGACTTCGACGCCTTAGCGGCCGAGCAGGCACACTTGGAAGCTGTTATCGCTGCCGCCGCCACTAGCGGTGCAGATGATACCGACACCCAGATGGAGATCGCCGCCGACGCGTTGCGCCTACCACCTTGGGATGCCACCGTAGGTCATTTGTCCGGCGGTGAGAAACGCCGTGTGGCGCTATGTAAGCTGTTGTTGTCCAAGCCTGATATGTTGTTGCTCGACGAACCTACTAACCACTTGGATGCAGAAAGCGTTGAGTGGCTGGAAGTGTTTTTGCGTCAGTTCCCAGGCACGGTGGTGGCCGTGACGCACGATCGTTATTTCTTGGATAACGCCGCCGACTGGATTCTTGAGCTAGACCGTGGACATGGCATACCTTGGAAAGGTAACTATACGTCGTGGCTAGAGCAAAAAGAAGACCGCCTGAAACAAGAAGAAGCGTCGGAAAGCGCACGCCAGCGTACCATCAAGAAAGAATTAGAGTGGGTGCGTCAGAACCCTAAAGGGCGTCAGGCTAAAGCGAAGGCGCGTATGGCCCGATTCGACGAGCTGTCTTCGCATGAATACCAAAAACGTAATGAAACCCAAGAGATTTTTATTCCTGTGGCCGAACGTTTAGGCAATGAGGTCATTGAGTTTGTTAACGTAAGCAAAGGCTATGGCGACAGGCTGTTGATTGATGACCTGAGCTTTAAAGTGCCCCCGGGCGCTATTGTCGGGATTATCGGTCCCAACGGTGCAGGTAAATCTACTTTGTTCCGCATGTTGGCAGGCAAAGAACAGCCCGATTCAGGCACAGTGAAATTAGGTCAAACCGTACAGTTAGCTTATGTAGATCAGTCGCGTGAATCGTTACCGGATGAAAAAACAGTATTTGATAGCATTGCCGATGGGGCTGATTTAATTACGGTAGGACGTTTCGAAATGTCTTCCCGTGCTTATTTGGGGCGCTTTAACTTCAAAGGTGCCGACCAAAATAAACAAGTAGGCAATTTGTCGGGTGGAGAACGTGGCCGTTTACACTTGGCCAAAACGCTCATTTCTGGGGGTAACGTCCTGCTGCTTGATGAACCCTCTAACGACTTAGACGTGGAAACCTTGCGAGCATTGGAAGATGCGTTGCTTGAGTTTGCCGGCTGCGTTATGGTCATCAGTCATGATCGTTGGTTCTTAGATCGTATCGCTACCCATATCTTGGCCTTCGAGGGGGATTCGCAAGCCATTTTCTTCGACGGTAACTATCAGGAATATGAAGCCGATAAAAAACACCGTTTGGGCGAAGAAGGTGCTAAACCTCGTCGTATACGCTACAAATCCCTGAAATAAGGAGACCCTATGTCCGTGCTTAGTGCGCATCAATCCACCTTGCTAGTCGTCGACATGCAAACTGGCTTATTGCCAGCCATTCACGATTCAGACGCTTTATTGCACCGAGCCGGCCGGCTCGCTCAAGCTGCACGTTTATGTAAGGTTCCGGTTATTGCCACTGAGCATTGGGCACAGAAAATCGGGCCCACACACCCCGAGCTTGTAGCGCACATTGATCAGGTGCTCCATAAAACTCACTTTGATGCAACACGGGAACCCGATTTTCTACCTTCTTTGCCTAAGCAGCGGCCAAAAGTGTTGTTAATAGGCACGGAGGCGCATGTTTGCGTGTTACAAACTGGTTTGGGCTTAAAAAGACAAGGGTATGAACCCATATTAGTCACTGATTGTGCAGGCTCACGCAAGCCTTCCGATTGGCTGGCAGCCCAAGCGCGTTGGGATCACTATGGTTTAGAGCGGATAACTGCTGAGATGGCAATGTTTGAGTGGTTAGACACACCGGCTAACCCCGTATTTAAAGCCGTTTTAACGCTGGTCAAATAAGCTTCAAGGCCAGGGTGTTTACAAATGTAGTGTTACCTAACAAAACACTAGCGTGTTCGGTGACATACTGAGTCGTAATGGCAGTATGGTAGAAGTATCAATCGCTATTTCACGGAGAGTTGGATTATGAAATTAGCCACATATACTAAAGTAGGTTTAGCCAGTTTGCTTATTTTCACCATGAGCGCGTGCTCCTCTTGGGACTCGATGAGCAGACGAGAGAAAAGTGCAGTCACGGGTGCTGGCTTAGGTGGGGTCGCTGGCGCCGTGATTACAGGCGGTGGCGTTTTGGGCACCGTAGGTGGCGCTGCCATTGGTGGTGTAATCGGCGATCAAGTCGGGAAAAACCGCTAGTACTTTATTGCTAGGCTTGTACGCCTAATACATGATTTATCTTGGCCGTTCAGGTATTTAAAAATCCTGAATGGCCATTTTTATGCTCGCTTTAGGCTTATCAGAAACGAAAAACACTTTACTTTTGCCATTGTCAAGCTTGTGTCATCGTGACGTCACAGTGTGCTGTCTACAATGCATTAGCTCACTCTTAGAGCATAAACATCTTGTTTTTATATAAGTCCTATGGCCCAGTTCGCGATGTATGCACTGGCCTGTTTGGCTGGTCTACTTATGTTTAATCATGCAGCGCAGGCCAATAACGTAACGCACTCTTTGTTGCAGTCCCCAGAAAGGCTTACGCTGGCTTTACCTAGCCAAAAGCTGCACCAAGCCTTGTCTACTTTTAGTCACCAAACAGGTCTTTCTGTCTTGCTAGATAGCCAGCATGCTCACATCACTGTGCAGTTGGCGCGGGGTGAATATACTCGCCAACAGGCTTTAGCTCAACTCCTTGAAGGTACTGGTCTTGCCGCTTATGTGGTGAATCAGCGCTCTATTGTTGTCCGTAGCCTAGAAAACCAAGACTTTAACGTGGAGCAAAGTTTGCAGGTATGGCAAATATCTGGGGTGCAGCAGGGGGCAATTGATCACAGCGCGTATGTGGCTAGGGTGCAGTACGCCGTTAGGCATCGCTTATGTGCACAGGCGAATACGCAACCCGGGGATTATCGTCTTGCTATGCAAATGTGGCTAAACGCTCACGGTTATATTGTCAGAGTCAACTTCTTGGGTTCTACAGGCCAAGCTAAACGCGATATCGCTATTTCTCAAGCCCTGCAAAATTTACCCATAGGCCAGGCTCCTAGCCCTTATATGCCTCAACCTGTGATCTTATTGCTTAAGCCTACGGGCAGCAACAACGAGTGCTCCTCGCGGGCTAACAGGTAAGTCATCTATGTCAGAGCTCTTGCGTCGGCGTTTGCGTCAAAGTTTATTGGCTCGTTACGAGCAGTTGCGTACGCGCTTAGAGCGCGTGCTGGGCTCACCTGAAGATGCTGCCGATGCTCTCCAAGAAACGTGGGTACGTATTGAAGGCATCAGCTCGGCGAGTGTGGTGCATAATGACGATGCCTATTTATGGCGCATGGCTAATAATATTGCTGTGGATGCACATCACAAGCGGTACAAATTATTGACAACTGTTGAGCTAGATGACCTTGTCCATATCGTGGATGAAGGGGCTGACACGTTGCAGCAGGTGGCGGCTAAATTAGAAATGCAGCAGCTTTTAGCTATGCTACAGGATATGCCTGAGCGTCCCCGTTTGGTGTTGTTGGCGGCGCGAGTCGACGGTTTAAGCTATGCACAGATTGCGCAGCAGCATAATATGTCAACTGCCTTAGTAAACAAAGAAATGTGTCGCGCCCTTGCTTACTTGCGTAAACAGCTAGCCAGCCGATTAAACAACTAGCTTGCGCATTATTATTGCCATGACCACGTCCTCTTCTCCTCACCTGAACGTACACCAGCAAGCTGATCAATGGTGGGCGACCTTGCATTCAGGGCAAGCAACACAAGCTGATGCCGAGAATTTTAAGCATTGGCTAGCGTCAAGCACGGCAAACCAACAAGCATGGCGCGAACTGCTTACCGTGATGCAAACATTTTCTCCTGCGTTGCAGCGTACAGCCGCTCAGCCTGTGCCTGCTGTACAGAAGCTCTGGCATCGGCGTCACTTTTTAATGGCTGCGGCCACCGCTTCGGCTGCAGGTGTCGGTGCTTTGGCACTGTATCCACCATTAGGTTTGTGGCCTGCTTTATCTGATTTTAAAGCCGATTACCGCACTGCAGCGGGTGAACAGCGGACCGTCCAGTTCGGTCAAGACGTTGCTGTGCTGATGAATACAAAAACGCAAATTAACTACGTGGGTACCACTGGCTTAGAACTATTGACAGGAGAAGCTGAAATACAGGTGCAAATGACATCGGAGCACCCATTTTCAGTGCAAGTAGGGCCTTGTCGCATGCAAATTTATGCGGCTAACGTGACGGTGCGTTACGTAGAGGACAAACTGGAGCTTGCCTGTCTAGAAGGGCATGTAAAGCTCGATATGCTTGAAAATCTAGAGTTGGGCCCAGGGCAGGGCTTGTTGTATCGCAGCCCAAGTGACTGGGCTATTCAACGCTTGAATCCCGAGTCAAGCAGCACCTGGCGAAAAGGTTACTTGAACTTTAACGGTGTCCCGCTAAAACAAGTCATTGCAGAGCTGAATCGTTATCGCTCCGGGCATATTTATTTACGCCAAGCACATTTGGGCCAACGAGCAGTACACCTGCAACTCGCTTTAAAGGATATGGATTTGGCGCTTGATATGTTGCGTGCTTTACCTGGAGTGAAGGTGCAAGAGCTTCCGGGTGGGGTAGCATTGTTAAGTGAAGCGTAGTTACAAATAGTTTCAATATAGATGTCATTGATAGTGAGTCGAGAGGGGTCTTGTAAGTAGGGGCTGCGTTTTTGCGCAGTCTATTGGCTGTTTAGCCTAAGGCTCACTTCATACACTTCGTGCGGAAACTCCTATCATGCCAGCTCGTTCAGCTTGTTTGCTTGCTCCAGTTCTACCCAAAGCCTCTAGCGTTCGCCGCCCAGAATTGCGCAGTAATTTAACCCCTTTAGCTGCAGCGTTGATGCTGATAGTCGCTGGCAGTTTACCCAATACTGGACACGCCCAACTGCGCGGCGCCTGGTTCACCCAAAGCAATGCCGCTCAGCAACACCAAAACGCCAACAATAACCATGCTATACGCGCTGCCCAGCAGGCGGCCAGCATGCAGCAACAACAAGCCGCTGCTCGGGCGCAACTATCGCACTCGCTGGACAACCTAAACCGTACCGCCAGTGCCATTGCGGCCCAACAAGCCGCCCAAAACGCTGCCCGCTTAGCGGCACAGCAACAAGCCAGCAACGTAGCCGAAGGCTTAGCACAGGGTGGCTTAGAAGTGGCCGTGGGTGATAAAGCCCAATGGTTAGGCGCTGAAGCACCGGTACATACTCAGCAAAACGGCCAGCATCATGTAGGCATCAAACAAACTAACGCTAAAGCCATCCTGAACTGGAACCGCTTTGATGTGGGCCGTAATACGACAGTCGAGTTCCAACAAAAAAATACCGATGCGGTGCTGAACCGTGTCGTGGGCGACCAAGTTACCCCTAGCCAAATCCAAGGAAGAATCAAAGGCGACGGCACCGTGATGGTGGTTAACCAGAACGGGGTGGTGTTCAGCGGCACATCGCAAGTGAACGTGCGTAATCTGGTGGCCGCTGCCGCGAACATCAGCAACGAACAATTTTTGAAAGGCGGTTTGTACGTCAACGCGGAAGGCTCTTTAGCCACCCTTACCGATGCCTTGGGCAAGGTGGAAGTTCAGGCCGGTGCGCAGATTCAAACACATGCGCCCAATCGTTCCGTTGATGGCGGCGGCTATGTGCTGCTGATGGGGCAAGAGGCTCACAATGCTGGTCAAATTCATACACCTAAAGGGCAGGCTGTATTAGCGGCTGGCGACACCTTTTACATACGCAAAGGGCAGGGCACGGACGGTAACGCCCAATCTACTACACGTGGCAACGAAGTCGTCGCGCACCGTAAGGCTGATAGCCAGGCCGGTCTAGTTAGCAACAGCGGCCTGATCAGCGCCGCCAACGGCGACATCACCTTGACCGGACACGACGTGCGCCAGGCCGGCGTGCTGGTAGCCACCACATCCACCAGCCAGCGCGGCACCATCCACTTGTCCACCCGCCGCAGCGATGCGGACGGGCGCGTCACGCTGGAATCGGACAGCACCACTGCTATTCTGGTGGATGCCGATTCGCCCACGGCGCTGGATAGCCAGCGCGAGGTCCTGATGAACAGCGCGGGGTATGGCGCCAGCACTGCCATCTTCGATAATTTGGGCCAGACACCCAGCCCTAATGCCTTGTCGCGCATCGACATCGTAAGTGGCAAGACGGTAGATTTTCAGGGCAACTCCCTGACCCTGGCCACCGGCGGCGAAATCACCACCCACGCCGAACACCGCAGCCTGCTGCGTCGCGGCGCAGAGCTGGACGTGGCCGGCCAGGTGGGCGTACGCGTCGCCATGGACAGCAACCAGTTGCTGATCAACGCCCAGGGCAATGAACAACGCGACGCACCCATCAACCGCGACAGCAAGAACCTGAACAATAAAGACATCTGGGTGGACCGCCGCCTGCTGGTCTTCGTGCCCAAGGGTACGCAGGGCTACGAGTCCGACCGTTGGTATACGGCCGGCGGTCTGCTGGAAGTCAGCGGCTACCTGAATACCGCCCCGCACACCATAGACGAATGGCTGGCCCAGGGCGGTACCATTACCGCCACCGGCAAGGACTTCGTGTCGGAAGCCGGATCGCGCCTGAACCTGTCCGGCGGCACGCTGGACGTGCAGTCCGGCAAGATTAACCTGAGCTGGCTGCGCGGCGATGACGGCCGCCTGTACGAAGCCAGCCGCGCCCCCAGCGATTTGCTTTATCAAGGTATCCATACAGGATGGGAGTCTGTACATGCCCGTTGGGGCTCACCGGCCACCCGGATATTTAAGACCCCTTTATTAAGTCCTGATTATCGCTATGAGACTGGCTATACAGTAGGTCGAGACGCAGGCAAACTGGTCCTTTCCACCCAAAACGTTCTGTTGCGTGGGGATCTGATCGGTGAAGTCTACCAAGGCCCGCGCCAGATTCTGGCCGCGCAAGCGGGTCTGGACGGCTACCTGCAATCCCAGGCTGCCGTGGCGCGCCGTGCAGGGTTGATTGCCGGGCGTCTGCCCCACGGCGATCAAAGCACGCTGCCTTTGCTGAAGCAAATCCAGATACAAGAACAAAACCAAAGCATCTTGGCCGACCTAGACGAGCAAGTCAGCGAAGACCGGCAGTCCATCCTGACCTTGCCCAGCGACTGGCTGAACCGCAGCCGCTTGGGAAAACTGGAGCTGTGGGCGCAGCAAACCATTAACCTGGACCAGGCGCTGGAACTGGCGCCGGGCGCTGAACTGACCCTGTTCGCGCCTTCCATTGACGTCAATGCAAATATCATCGCCCCCTCGGGCACTATTTCCGCCGGTTTTCTGGGCAACAATCCCGCCGGCAACGACCTGCCCGCAGACATCGAGCGCGGCCTGCGCGTGGCGGATGGCGTCAGCATCAGCGCCGCCGGCCTGCTGACCGACGCCCGCCGGAATTCCTATCAGTCCGACCAGCAAGCCTATATCGATGGCGGCCGCATCACGCTGGAAACGCCGGACTCCTTACGTCTGGGTCAGGACAGCCTGCTGGACGTCAGCGCTGGCGCCTATGTGCGTGACATCAATAAGTGGCAGGGCGGCAAAGGTGGCTCCATCCGCATCGCAGCTGGCTACCTGAGCCCCGAAAACTCCCAGGCTCGGCTGGAGCTGCTGGGTCATGTCCGCGGTTATGGCTACACGGGCGCCGGCACCTTGGACATCGATTCGCGCGCAGCCCTGTCCATAGGCGGCGATCTGCAGATTGAAGACGGCTGGCTGCAGGCTGGTGGACGCGCCAATGGCGACTTGATTCTGCTGAATGACTATGAGGTTAAAGCGGGAGAAATCCTTCCTGTACCTTATGCCATTGAGCGCACACATACCTTGCCAGGGGAGTACATCGCAAATCCTTCAGGTACATACTTATTTGCTCTGCAAACCTTCACAACCCAAAGTGAATGGGTCATAGGCCCCGAAAATGGCGGTGCTAATATTAAGTTTGACGGTTTGACTTACTATTATTACGGCAATAGTTACGGCAGCAATAGTTATTCCTATTTTAATGGAACAGAGTTTGTCGATCATAAAGGCCCTTTAGTCATCCCCGCCGGAAAAGCAGTAGAGATTAGCTACATCGACCATTTGACGGTTGATCCAAAAGTATTTCCTGCCGGTCTGAAATTCCGTACTCCCAAGAAAGACATTTTACCTATAGGCGCAACGGCTCCGGCAAACTTTGTCGTCCCTAAAGGAACAGTCTTCCCAACCGGCACTCAACTCCCCCGCCGTATACAAACAGCCAAGACCAGTAACATCGACCTGGCCCCCTTCAACACCGGCTTCGCCCAGTACCAGCTACGCGGACAGAACGGCGTCTATATTCCCCGAAACATCCAGATCGATCTTCACCGGCCCATTCAGCACCTGAACTTTGTCGGCGCCAACGGCCAATCCCAGGTTCAAGTCAACACGATCCTGCCCCCGCTGTTTCAAGTGTCGGCCGACGGGCGCACAGTACAGCAACGCGCCGGGGCCAGCCTGAGGCTGACTTCCGGCTCCACGCTGTCCGAATGGGCGGCGGGTGAGCCACGCAGCCTGATCCTGGAGCAAGGCTCCAGCCTGCGGGTCGATCCCGGCCAGGCCATCCGGCTGAACAGCACCGGCGACTTGTGGGCGCTGGGCGCTTTGCATGCGCCGGGCGGAACTATACGCCTTATGGGCGCGCGCGAGCTCTCAGTTACGGGAGACATTCACTCCAACAAAGCCGACAAGCAAGCCCACCAGCGTCAAATTCTGATTGGCGAACAGGCGGTTCTGGATGCCTCCGCCGCTGCCTGGACGGGGCAGAACAAGCTGGGCCACACCCTGGGGGCTGTCAGCCGGGGCGGGGACATCATCATAGGCGGGGAATTCCTGGACAATACGACCAGCGCCCCTAGCTCCGACGCTTTCGTCGTACTACGGCCCGGCAGCCGTCTGGATGCCTCGGGCGCAGAAATTTACATCGACCCCGAAGGACGCGGCGCTTATGCCCTGGCCAGCCATGGCGGCTCCATTACGCTGGGCTCGTCCGCGGGCTTGAGCCTGCACGGCTCCATGACGGCTAAGGCGGGCAATGCCGCGGCCCAGGGCGGCCGCCTGAACGTGCTGCTGGACGCGCCCAACTACGAAACGGCCAATATCCACAAGGACGTGCTGGCGCCCAGGGAACTGCTGGTACTGAATCTGCAAGCCGCCTATACGCCCGATGCAACCTTGCGCTACGGCCGGGCCAGCCTGGGCCTGGATCAGATCGACGCCGGCGGCTTCGATGACTTGCTGGTCTACAGCGGCGGGCTGTTGGGCTTTACGGACAACACCCGCTTGGCCGTCAAAGGCCAGCTGCATCTGGTATCGGGCATGCTGGGGCTGAGCGCCGAAGCGCCGCAAGATTCGCACATCGAATTGTCGTCCCAGTATCTAAGGCTGGCCGGCCTGAGTGATCTTACCGTGAAGGATAGCCACAAACGCCCTACGTTCAACGGGGTGTCCATGACGCCGCCGACAGGCACAACACGCCTGACGGCGACAGTGGAACATCTGGACATACAGAATACCGTCAACCTAGGCGGCACGATCGGCACTTTCCCCACCGTAGGGCCCGATGTCAAGCTGCGCTACAACGGATTCGCCCATACAGACATTATGTCCAGCGGCGACATCCGCTTCCTGAAACAGACCGCGACCGGCACGCCGCTCAGCCAGATCGTCGGCGATACAAACCTGACACTGCAGGCGCGCCAACTCTATCCGGACGTAGATGCCAAAGGCGGGCTGCAAAGCAATCAGTCCCTGACCATTCTGCGCACACCGGGTTCCACTCCCTATGCGCCCTATTCCCTGGGCGAGCTGATCTTCACCGCGCCGCGCATTCAACAGCACGGCGTCGTGCTGGCGCCCGGCGGCCAGATCACCTTCAGAGCGCAACGTGTTGATAATGGAGGCAGCTTGCGCTTTGAAGCCGGCGATTCGTCCATCGACTTTGGCCCTGGCAGCATCACCTCCATCAGCATGGCCGGCTTGCGCCTGCCCTACGGCGGTACCGTGGATGGGCTGGACTACCTGTATCACGGCGCCTTGATCCGCGAATTGGCTTCTTCCCTATTCGATCCATCCAAGTCCATGCACCTGTCAGCCCACGACATCAAGGTGCAGGAAGGCGCGGTGCTGGACTTGAGCGGTGGCGGCGACTTGCTGGGGGCGGGCTTTGTGGCCGGTCGCGGCGGCTCCGTGGATGCGCGTCTGTATCCGCTGATGCAAGTGAATCGGCGCGGTGGCGGCTTTACCCTGCCTTCCTTGAAGTCCAACCCCGTCTACGCCATCGTGCCCGGCCACCAAGCGCCGTACGCACCCGGCGGAAAAGGGGAAGGCGCGGTCGCGCCCGGCTTGGGTCAGCAAATCACCTTGGAACACGGATTGCCCGGACTACCCGCCGGCACCTATACGCTATTGCCGTCCAGCTATGCGCTGCTGCCCGGCGCGTTCCGGGTGGAGTTGAACGGGGCTCAAGCCCAAACACTTAGCCACGCTGCTCCGGCCCCCCTGCGCAACGGCTCCTGGGCCATGCAAGGCGCCGTCCACAGCCATCAGGCAGCGCCCCAGGCCGGCTTGATGCAGCCCATGATCATCAGCAGCGCCGACACCGTGCGCCGTTACAGCCAGTACAACGAGACAAGCTTCAGCGATTTTGCCAGACAACACGCGGCGCGCAGCGGCAATCCGCGCTTGCCAACGCCGGAAGATGGCAAGCAGTTGATCGTGGACCTGAGCGGCGTGGGTGGTTCTGTGATCAAACCCAGCCCCGCTCGCTCCTTCAGCTTCAAGGGGGAAGCGAAGTTTGAGGCGGCTCCCCAGGGATACACCGGCACGGTCGCCATCAAGAGTTCATCGGGTCATCTGCACGTTGTAACCAGCCTGGACCAGCCAGGACTGCCGGCGGATGCCGCTCGCGTCGATGCGGCCAGCTTGAACCGACTGCAAGCCGGACGCCTGGCCTTAGGCCAGGAATCCAGGGTCTCGGAAAACCGTTTGATGTTCCATAACAGCGCAAATGTCAGCGACACCCATGGCCTGACCATTCATTCAGGCACTTATCTGACCGCGCCTGAAATCGTGCTGGCCGCTACAACCATGACGCTGGAACCTGGTGCGGTGCTCAGCACCCTGAGCCAAGGCCCCGCCCCGCTGGGATTGGAGCAAGGCTACTACACTCAAGGACACAATTTTGTATTGCTGTCCAATAATCAGCATCTGGCCCAAAGCGTTACGCCTTCAATCCACACCGTGGGTTCTATCCGAATCGGTGTCTGCGCCACTGAGCCTTGCGATGGGGTCACCCGCCTTTATTCAGACGCCAACCTGACCATAGGCACTAACGGCTCCCTGGATCTGAGCGAACAGGCCCGCTACGGCACCCGTCACCTGAGCCTGGCCACCAGCAGCATTAACGTGGGCAGCGAACAAGCCTTGGACGCCGCCCGCGCCCAAGGGATACTGCCCGCCGGCCTGACACTGAACCAAGGCATTCTGAACCGCCTGCTGCAAGGCGACACGTCCTGGGGTGCTCCGGCTCTGGAACAGCTTAGCCTGACCGCTGGCCAGTCCCTGAACTTCTGGGGTAATGTGGCGCTGGACACCACCGACCCGGCCACAGGCCGCAGCCGCATGGAACGCCTGGTGTTGCGCACCCCCGCCATCTATGGCGCCGGCCAGGCAGGCGAACAGGCCTATCTGCGCACGGGCGACCTGTACTGGACGGGCCTGATGCAGGCCGCGCCCGCCCCCATGCTGGGCGGCGCCGGGCACGGCCAAGGCACACTGCGTATTGATGCCGAACAGTTCATCCTGGGCTACGACCCGTTCAGCCGGCCCAACAATACCGACCGGCCCGAACGCCTGACGCTGGGCTTCGATACGGTGGACGTCACCGCCCGCCGCGCCTTTACCGCCAGCCACGAAGGCAGCCTGAAGGTCTACCAACGCTGGACCGGCGAAGACCAGAACGGCTCGCTCTACGACGGCGGCCATCTGCTCATCCGGACGCCCTTGCTGACCGGCCGCTCCGGCTCGGCCTCGCACATCACGGCGGGGGGCGCCCTGCGCGTGCAGGGCCTGCCCGGCGCCACCGCCGATGCATTCCTGGCCGGCATGGGTTCGGAAATCCGCCTGGCGGCCCAGCAAATCAACGTGGACACCCGGGTCGTGCTGCCCAGCGGCCAATTCCAGGCCCATGCGCAGCAGGATCTGATCCTGGGGCCGCAGGCCAGCCTGAACCTGGCCGGCAAGACCACGACCTTCTTTGATGACGAAGAAGCCACCCAATACAGCTGGGGCGGCGACATTACCCTGGCGTCCCAGCACGGCAATGTCATTCTGGATGCCCAGTCCCTGATCGACGTGTCCGCCATCAACAACCACGCGGGCTACCTGACGGTGCAAGCGCCGGAAGGCCGCGTGGCCCTGCAAGGCCGTGTGCTGGGCGGAGCCTCCGGCCAGTATGACGCGGGCGGCACCTGGGTGCCCTACCGCCACGCCCAACTGGAACTGCTGGCGAAACACTTGGGCCTGACGGGCGCGCTGTCCGAACAATTCGCACTGCTGAACCAGCGCCTGGACCAGGGCGCAGTCTGGGGCGCGCGCCAGTTCCAGTTCGGCGAAGGCGATCTGCACATAGGCGGCGCCGTGCGCGCCGGCCAGATCGGCATCGCCCTGGACCGGGGCCATCTGACGGTAGACGGCCTGCTGGACGCCAGCGGCGCGCAAGTAGGCCAGATCCGCCTGAATGCCAAGCACGGCTTGACGCTGACCGGACGCGCCGTGCTGGACGCCCATGGCCGACTGCTGCGCGTGGACAGCTATGGTCAGGTCATTCACAGCCCCAACCGGGCCGTAGTGGAACTGAACAGCGGCCAGGGCCGGTTGACCTTGAGCCGCGGCGCGCGCATTGACTTGCGCCACGGCACCGATACGCCTGAACGCGACCCCGAGGCCCGCAGCAGCCTGTGGCTGTACGCGCCGCGCCTGGATGCGGCGGACTCCGGCCGCATGGCCGTGCAGGCCGACACAGGTCTGGACATTGCCGGCGCGTGCCGGATCGTGCTGCATGCGGTGCAGCAGTATTTCGATGCGTCGGCGGGCACGGACGCCGCCGCCAGCGGCCGTCCGTACCAGGTCATCACCCAAGGCTGGCTGGACGCCAAGCACACGGAAAGCACGCGCTTCATCAACAATGCCCTGGCCAATACCGGCCTGATCCAGAACCAGTTGGCCGGCCTGACCGCCTACCGCGACGCCTTCCACCTGCGTCCCGCGGTGGAAATCCTGAGCGCGACGCCCGATGGCGACCTGGTCGTGCAAGGCGACCTGGACTTGTCCAAGTACCGCTACAACAGTTTGAACCCGCACAGCCCCCTGACCGCCGTCTACGGCTCGGGCGAAGCGGGCGCCCTGGCCATCCGGGCCGGCGGCGCCCTGGCCATCTACGGCAGCATCAACGACGGCTTTGCGCCGCCGCCCGCCACGCCCGATGACGACGGCTGGGTGCTGGTGCCCGGCAAGCAGCCCTTCGGCGGCGATGTGATCGTGCCCATTGCCGGCGTCAAGCTGGAAGCCGGCACGCAGTACCCGGCCGGACGGGCGCTGAACTTCGATCTGCCCGCCGGCAATGTGACGCTGCCCGCCGGTACGCGCCTGCCCGTCGACGTGACCCTGGATGCGGCCTACACCCTGCCCGCCGGCAGCGTATTCCGCGCCGACGTGCATGCGCCGGACGGCAGCCTGCTGCTGCCCGCCGGCACCCCCGTGCCCGAAGGCGGTCTGGCCTTGCCCCAGAACGCCAAGCTGGGCGCTGGCCTGCACTTGCCCGCCAATTTGACGGTACAAAACATCACCTGGCCCAAGGGCGTCGCGCTGCCTGTAGCCATGAATCAAGCTAAACAGATCGACTTACCCGTAGGAGCTCTGCTGCCAGCAGACACGGATATCAAGTTGGCTGACGGCCTGTTCCGTGTACCGCTGCGTCCGCTGGACGGAGACCGTCAGGCCTATAACTGGGCGCTGGCGCCCATGCTGCCCAGCGGCTCGCAATCCTGGAACATACGGCTGGTGGCCGGCGCAGACACCGCCGCCGCCGACCCGCGCAGCCTGCGCGGCGACGCCACCCACGGCAGCCTGGTATTGGGCGACACGCATTACGGCATGGAAAAGGAATACAAGGCGGCTGGAGTCTGGGTATGGGCGCCCGACAACTGGATGGGCGAGCCGGCCGGACAAGCTGTGCCTGCAGAATCCCTGGAATATTGCGAAATGGACCCAAGCCTGTGTGTCCTTCAAGCCCCCCCGCCTCAGTACGTCTGGGCCGAAGGCAACTGGATGGGCGAACCGGCCGGAGAAGCTGTGCCCGACGAATCCCTGGAATATTGCGAAATCGACCCAACTCTGTGCACATACGTTGATACAGGTAAAAAAGAACTGGCTGGCGTCCACGCTCGCCAGCCTAACCTGAGCGTATTGCGCACCGGTACGGCAGACCTGGAACTGGCTGCCCGCCATGACCTTTCCATGCGCAGCCCTTATGGCATCTACACGGCTGGTACGCCAGTTCTGCTTGGAAACGGATTGGACAAGCAATATGACGCCGAGCGCGCCATAACCGAGGACGGCAAAGTGCTGGGCAACACCGCCGGCAACTATGAAAATCTGGTCAGCGGAAACGACAGGGCCAGTCAGAATTGGTATCCGGACTTTGGCGGCAATCTATCGCTGCGAATCCAAGGCGATCTTACCGGCGATGCCTGGGCAGCCACTTCGCCTGCTTCAGGCACGTCCATCAATAGCACGGACGTGCATAATTGGCTGTGGACGCAAGGCAACGACGGTGCCGATACCTCCCGCATCCCCACCGCATGGGCCCTTCATTTTGGCGACTATGTCGTCAATCACGATGTGCCAGGAACTATCAAGCGATGGCCTCGCCAGGTTGGGTTCAGCGGCTTGGGCACGCTAGGCGGAGGCAATGCGCTTGTTCAGATCGGCGGACGAACGGGCATAACAAGCATACGTGCGCAAAGTGAGCCTCGCAGCCAGGGCTTGACCATTGCCATCGCCAGCAATGGCCGTGTCCTGCCAGATGGCCGAGTCCTGATTCAAGGAGGAGGCGATTTGCGCTTGCGCCTGTCCGGCGGATGGAACCCCGAACTCGACGCCCTGCAGCAACGATCCTCGCTGCCCTTTAACGCCCATGCCTTGCTCGGCGGCATCGTAAATTTACGCGGCCAGATCCAACTTTCCGCCGGGCAGATTGGACTGATGAAGCAATATTATGAAAGCAATCAAAGAGATAGCCGGGACAGCCGGCCTCATAACCCCTATCAATCCTCCAAAACCCAATCGGTAGGCGGCCTTGTACTGACTTTGGGCGACGCTGCGGCAGATATTCAAAGCCAGCGCAATCTGGTCTTGTCCGCCGTTGCTGACGCCACCAGGCCATCGGCGCCTTACGCTAGGGCTGACTCTCGTGGCCAGGGCCAGACCTGGTTCAGCTTGTGGACGGATCATACCGCTGCGCGCGCCTGGTCTGCCGGTTCCCATTTGACCGGCGACACGCGCATTTCAGAAGAACTGAACCCTGGCGAAGGCCATGCGCTGAACCCCCATCGGCCAAGCGATGGCGCCTTTACCTTGCCAGGCTCGGTTTCTCTGATCGCGACAGAAGGCAATATTTACCAAGGCACGTCCATGACCCGGATCTCCTCGCCTCTGGAGGCTCCTTTGCTGCTGGCGCCCTTAGGCCCACGCCAATTGACCATATTGGCCGGTGGATCCTACTTTGGCGGCGGACAGATCATCGCCTCCTCGGGCGCGGGCAGCCAGAGCATCTCGACTTTCCTGCGTCCCAGCTATCGTGTTCACAGTGCTGGAAACCCCGTTGGGCGTAACACACCAGAGGAAACCTCTTTCTTTACTGGCGATGTGCTGCATGCATGGTCGCTCAACACCATACAGAACGAGGTTAACTATCGTCCCCATCCTTCGACCTCTACCCGGGTCTATAGCCGCGATGGCGACATCATCGGTCTTTGGCTGGGCGCTCAAATCGAGCACTCCCTAGGAGACTACATGCGCACTGCAGCCTGGTATTGGAGCAGCGGCGCCGCTCAAATCCGAGCAGGGCAGGACATTATCTGGACTGGACAAAGAAAGGACGAAGCCCCTAGGTATCTCCCTGTCATATATGGCTCTTCACCGACGGGGAACTTCATCCTGCACACCCACCCCAACGACGTCTCCACCATCATTGCCGGTCGTGATATCCGCTACCTGAACCTGAACGTGGCCGGGCCGGGTACGGTGGAGATCACTGCCGGGCGCAACATCATCCAGGAAGACAAGGCCAGCATCGTCAGCCTGGGGCCGGTGATGGCGGGCGATACCCGTCCGGGCGCCAGCATAGCTTTGCAAGCCGGCATGAACAACAGTACCTATGCAGGTCTGTTGCAGCAGTACCTGAACCCGGCCTTGCGCGCTGACGCCGGCAAATCCCTGGCCAGCCAGCCAGGCCGCGTGGTGCACAGCTATGAAGGGGAGCTGATGGACTGGCTGCGGGAACGTTACGGCGTGACTTTCAGCGGCGACGATGCCGTGCCGTCCGCCCTGGCGTACTTCCAGGCGCTGCCCGCCGCCCAGCAGCGCATTTTCGCCCGCGATATTTACTTTACGGAACTGCGCGAAAGTGGGCGCGAATATAACGACCCTGGCAGTGCACGTTTTGCAAGCTATGTGCGTGGCCGTCAAGTGATTCACACCTTATTTCCTGATGTGGACAGCCATCAGCAGCCTATTCTGTACCAAGGCGATATTCTCATCTTCGGTGGGGGAGGGGTGCATAGCAACCTGGGTGGTGACATACAAATGTTGGCACCCGGTGGTGGCTTAACCTTTGGTGTGGAAGGTCCGCAGCCACCGTCTACCGCCGGTGTAATCACTCGTGGACTAGGCAATATACAGCTTTACTCTTTAGACAGTATTTTACTGGGGCAAAGCCGCATCATGACCACTTTTGGTGGCGATATACTGGCTTGGTCTGCACAAGGTGACATTAACGCGGGTAGGGGATCCAAAACCACTGTGGTGTATACCCCGCCGCGTCGCGTTTACGACAGTGTGGGTAACATCACTATTAGCCCAGACGTCCCCAGCACCGGGGCCGGTATTGCTACCTTAGCCCCTATTGCCGAAGTTCCAGCGGGTGATGTTGACCTCATCGCCCCCCTAGGCACCATCGACGCAGGCGAAGCCGGCATCCGCGTCTCCGGTAACGTTAACCTCGCCGCCTTACACGTGGTGAATGCCGACAACATTCAAGTCCAAGGCGAATCGAAAGGCATGCCGATTGCGGTGTCTGTGAACGTAGGTGCGTTGACTAGCGCCAGCAGTGCGGCGTCATCGGCGGCTACCGCTGCCCAAGAAACCCTCAGCCGCGCTCGCGACGCCGCCCGCAGCACTCAGCCGTCGCAGATTCAGGTGCAGGTGTTAGGGTTTGGCCAAAGTGGGGGGACAAGTTCCTCGGCAGGTCCAGACACGAGAACACAAGCCGCTCTTACGCCGTATCGTGCCGATAGTGCCGTGCAGGTTTTGGGGTTGGGAACTCAGCCGGTATCGGCATTAGAGCGACTGACGCCATCGGAGCGTAGCCATATGGTGATGTAAGGATTGGGTGTGTGATGGGTAAAAGCAAGGCGCTTTAAGCGCCTTGCTTGTTATACCCGGTACTTACGCTTTATCGGCACTCGCCGAGTTAGCGTCAACTTGAGGCATCTCGATTTTTACTTCCAACACTTCCAGTGAGTCTTGGCGATCAAGGTTGACCTTGATATCGTCGGGATTGATGCTGACGTAACGAGAGATGACCTCGATGAGTTCTTTCTGCAGTCGGGGAAGGTAGTCGGGTGCAATCCCCCCGCGTCCGCGTTCGTTAATTAAAATAAGCTGCAAACGATCTTTGGCGACAGAAGCAGATGTTTTTTTATGGCCCAGTAAAAAGGACAGGAAAGACATATTACTTTCCTCCAAAGAGACGTTTTAGAAGCCCCGGTTTTTCGTAATCGACATAGCGCAGGGGACGTTCTTCACCTAGATAGCGGGCGACGATATCGTCGTACGAGCGCGCCACATTGCTGTCACGTAGGTGAATGACAGGTACCCCTTGGTTAGAGGCCTGTAATACCGTTTCAGACTCGGGCGTCACGCCAATGAGCTTAATGCGCAAAATGTCTTCAACATCTTTTAGCGATAGCATTTCCCCATCTGAAACACGTTTGGGGCAGTAGCGAGTCAAGAGCAAAAACTCTTTAACGGGATCTTCGTTACGCTCGGCTCGTCGAGACTTCGCCGATAGTATGCCTAAAATGCGATCGGAGTCGCGTACCGAGGACACTTCGGGGTTAGTGACAATTAATGCGTCATCGGCAAAGTAGGCTGCCATTAACGCGCCTGTTTCAATCCCCGCAGGGGAGTCGCACACAATGTACTCAAAGCCCATGGTTTTCAGCTCTTCCAGTACTTTTTCTACGCCTTCTTTGGTGAGGGCGTCTTTATCGCGTGTCTGCGAAGCAGGCAGGATGAATAAGTTTTCTAGCTGTTTATCTCGGATCAGGGCTTGATTTAGCGAGGCCTCACCTTGTATGACGTTTACAAAGTCATACACAACTCGGCGCTCGCAACCCATGATCAAGTCTAGGTTACGTAGACCGACGTCAAAGTCAATAACGGCGGTCTTGTGACCGCGCATTGCCAAGCCCGAGGCAAAGCTCGCACTGGTGGTGGTTTTACCCACTCCGCCTTTTCCTGATGTCACCACAACAATACGCGCCATGACGATCAATTTCCTTTTATTTTCAAGTCACATTATCGTAAAGCATAACCGAGCTTATTTTTGTACTGCCTAGGTATTGAAACTATATGCTTAGCAACAAAAATTATCAAAAAGGTTTTTTTGTATCGGTTATGCCAATCTTGTTCACTACATCAAGCAATTTTCTGCTTAGCTGGTTAAGGGTTGAATTTCTAGCTTTTCATCATTCAGAGAAATGACCGCTGACTTATTACGTAAGCTAGGATCAAGTCGCGTTTCCATAATACGGTATACCCCAGCAATGGCAATTAGCTCGGGGTCAAGCTCGGTGGTGTAAATACGGGCATTCGCGTCCCCGCGCGCGCCGGCCATGGCTTTGCCGCGTAAAGGACCATAAACGTGGATATTACCATCAGCGATGACTTCGGCTCCTTGGCTTACAGCACCGACAATTATTAAGTCGGTGTTGCGCGCGTAGATGCGTTGGCCAGAGCGCAGTTGACGTGTAATGGTCATGGCGGCAGGCGCCGGCACTTCGACGGTGCGCGTCGTCGCCGCGCTGTCTTCAGTGCTCGGGTTTTCTAGACTGACAGCCGCCGTAATAACTGGCACCTCTTGCTCGGGAGCAGGTTCAGATAAGGGGCGGCTGGGAGGGTTAGAGAGCTCTACATTGGGTAAGCCGCTGGCTATAGCTTGGTCTAGGTGTTCCGCTTGTATACATACACCCACGGGATGCAACTGATGACTGCGTAACGCCGCAATTAAGCTTTCCCAGTCAATGCTTTGCTGTGTAGCGTCAAGTTGTGTTGCGTCGATGACGACGGGCTCGTCTTGAAAAAATGAGCCGGCGTCATGCATGCGTTGATGCAAAGCCTCGAGTAAGGCTTGTGTGTCAGACGTGCGCAGTACTACACGTACGGCATAGAGCGTTGCGCTTTTGAAGTCTAGGGCGATGGGCCCTTTAGGATGAGAGTTTGCGTTCACTTTATTGCGTTGTGATCGTAAGGTTAAGCCATTACACCCAGGTGTCCCTGAGTGTGGTGCTGCGGTTAATGACTGGGTTTTCTGGAGTGGAGTCTTCACGATCGGCGACAAAATAGCCTAACCGCTCAAACTGCCAATGTGTATCGGGGTGTGCCTCAATGCCAGGTTCCAACCAAGCTTGAATAGTCTTTAGCGAGTCTGGGTTGATTTGTTCTAAGAAATCCAAGTCGCCTGAGTCTGGCTGAGCGGTGCAAAATAGTCTGTCATAGAGGCGTACCTGGGCAGCAATGGCATGTTTAGCACTAACCCACGTAATGTTGCCTTTGACTTTGACCGTATCGGCACCGGGTGTGCCACTTTTGGTGTCGGGCAGATACTCGGCATGGACTTCGGTCACTTGGCCGTTCTCATCTTTGACAAAGCCCGTGCAGGTGACAACATACGCGTATTTTAGCCGTACGGTATTACCCGGGAAGAGACGGAAGTATTTTTTGGGCGCCACTTCCATGAAGTCATCGCGCTCGATGTAAAGTTCGCGCGTAAAGGGGAACTGACGGCGTGCCCCATCGGGCTGGTGGGGATTGCATGGCGCTGAGCAGGGCTCTTCGTGATCCTCGGGGAAGTTGGTAATAACCAGCTTAATGGGATCCAATACGGCCACTGCGCGGTTGGCAACGGGGTCTAGGTCGTCACGTAATGCTTGTTCAAGTACGCTGTACTCAATGTGTTGAGCTGCCTTTGACACTCCTAGACGTTCACAGAAAAGACGTATCGCCCCAGGGGTGTAACCACGGCGACGTAGCCCTGCTAACGTGGGCATGCGGGGGTCATCCCAGCCATGCACATGGTTCTCCTGTACCAATTGACGCAGTTTACGTTTACTGGTGACGACATACGAAAGGTTTAAACGAGAGAATTCGTACTGCTGTGGCAACGGCTCGCTAAGCTGGCCCAGCTCTACCAGACGCTCTAGTATCCAATTATAAAAAGGGCGTTGGTCTTCGAACTCTAGGGTACAAAAGCTGTGGCTGATGCGCTCTAGGGCATCTTCCACTGGGTGCGCCCAACTGTACATGGGGTAAATGCACCATTTGTTGCCGGTGCGGTGATGCTCGGCATGGCGGATACGGTACAGCACGGGGTCGCGCATGTTGATATTAGGTGAACCCATATCAACTTTGGCACGTAAGGCTAAGCTGCCATCGGGGTGTTTGCCGTCACGCATTTCGCGCAATAACTGTAAGGACTCTGCCGCTGGGCGATCGCGCCAGGGTGAGTTGGTGCCTTTTTCAGTTAGGGTGCCACGGGTGGCACGCATTTGCTCAGCGCTTTGCTCATCAACATAGGCATAACCCCCTTCTATCAGTGCTTCTGCAAACTGATACATATAATCGAAGTAGTCGCTGGCAAAATACAGGTTGTCTTCGTTCTGGTATTTCCAGTCAAAGCCTAACCATTTCACCATGTCTATGATGGCATCCACATATTCCTGTTCTTCTTTTTCAGGGTTGGTGTCGTCAAAACGTAGATGACAGGCTCCCTGGTAATCTTGAGCAATGCTAAAGTTGAGGAATATGCTTTTGGCGTGACCAATATGCAGATAGCCATTGGGTTCGGGGGGAAAGCGAGTGCGTACGCGTGCTGCATCAAGAGGGGCAGCAGCTTGCACCGACGCAGGTCCAGGTTGACCAGCCCAGGTTTTCTGGGAGTAACGGCCGGACGCTAAGTCCTGGTCAATGACTGTACGCAAAAAATTAGAGACAGGTGCGGGAGTGGAGGCTGATGTCATACACGTTTAAAAATAGAAGCAACAGGCGAATAGACCATTTTGCCACGTTCTTATTTTGTCTGCTTCTTTGTTAAGCATAAATAAGCAAGTGGCTCTAAACTACCCCACATTATGACGCATTACGCCCTTTATCTATCACAGACGCAGTTTTTCATCAGCCTAGCTTTTATGCTGTTGTTTATGGCATTGGAGCTAGGCCTGTCGTGGGTATTGTTTTATTTCCGGCTTAGAACCTTTGGTAAGGCCCACAATGCCTGGATGGGGGCCTATCGGTTTTGGGTAAGGATTTTTGCCCTCGCCTTCATTGTAAGCTTTGCGGCAGCCATGCCGGTACTGATACAGTTTGGTAGCTTATGGCCAGGGCTCATGGAAGTCATGGGAGAGGTGGCTGGGCCCTTATTAGCCGCCGCTATGCTCAGCCTGTTCATTTTTAAGTCTTGCTTTTTAGGCTTGATGTTATTCGGGCAACGCCGCTTATCTAGCTTCATGCACACTGTTGTAGTCTTAATGGTGGCTTTAGGAGTCAGCCTGACGGTATTGTGTTTGGTGACGTTATTAGCGTGGATGCATGTGCCTACAGGCGTAGAGTTGCTAGACGGGCGTTACCTGTTACTGGATTGGCATGAGGTGTTAGGTAATCCAGCCTTGCCTTGGTATGCAGGCTTATTCTTCACCAGTAGTTTTACGGTGGTGGCAGGATTTTTAGTGGGCGTGGTCACGATTCAAACCTTTCGCCGTCCTGTTACAGAAAGCGAGCGTTTAGCCCTCAAAACAGGGTGCGTGGTGGCTGTGCTAGCGCTTTGTGCGCAGTTGGCGCTAGTGCTCAATAGCCCCTATTTTCCGGTAGATATACCGCAGCCAAGTCAATTGCTAGAAAAAAAAACAGTGCCGACTAACCAGCAGGCTATCGAGTTTGTTGAAGACGATTTGGATGCGCTGACTGAGGCTGGCGACTTACCCGCCGAACCGCTAAGCTTGGACGAGGCCCTAGATGAGGCGGTTCCTGTCTTGATAGTGGCTACCTGGTCTTATCGCTTTGCGATGGTGTGTGGTGCGCTGCTGTTAGCATTGTGTGTCTGGTCCTTGTTCCGATTGGCTCGTTTTGGGTTCGACCCTCACTCCCTTTCGCATCGTACTCGGCAAGCGTTGGCTTTAGCCCCTGGCGCCGCGTGGGTGCTACTGCTGTCTGGCTCGGCTTTCGTATTGCTGGGCACCACACCTTATGTAATCGGAGACCAGATATTATTTGCCGAGGTCATGGGCAAACATGGGGTGTGGGCACTAAGCGTAGGAGCTTTATTGTTGTCGGCGGTCTATGTACTGTGTTTTTACGGTTTTTACCGTATGGTGCGTCACGTTGTGCGCTTTGGGGTAGTACCCGTTGCCCGTCATAGAGGTCGAGCATGATAGATTCCTTTGCTAACCTAGTTGGATTGGGGGCCACTGATCCGGCTTTTTGGATGCCCCTAGCATTCTTGCTTTTGTTTTTTTTGGTTATTTTAGCGGGTACCGTATTAGATGGTTTTGATATTGGAGTCGGGGTGCTGAGCCTGTTTGCCCCCGAGTACCTGCGGCCGCGCATGATGTCTTTATTAAGTCCTTGGCGCGATGCGAACGAGTTTTGGCTTTTTCTCGGGCTAGGTTTGTTTGTCTCCGCCTTTCCTAAAGCGTGGGGTAGCATCATGGGGGCGCTCTACCTGCCCCTGTGTGTATTGGCGGCAGGTGTTTTTTTACGGTCGGTCGCTTTTGAGTTTCGGTTGCGTGCGCCCAAAGAATATCAATTACATTGGCAGCGCTGTTTTGGCTTGGGTTCGGTGCTGACCGCTTTCTCCCACGGTTTTTTATTGGCACAAGTGGCTGTAGGTTTTCAAAGTGATGCAGGGTATGCCTGGTTTAGCTTTTTTATTGGTTTTTGTGCCGTAGCAGCGTATGTTTTATTGGGCTCAAGTTGGCTGATTATGCGTGAGGCCGGAGAGCTACGAGCACGTGCCGTGATTTGGGGGCGTCGATCTGTACGTTGGTTTGCCGCGGGAGCTGTGGCGGTCTCGGTGGTCTTGGCTTTTGTGAACGCAGGGGTGTTGCTCAAATGGAGCGATGGCCCCTACTGGGGCGCTGTATTATTTTTGTGGGCCGTCATACTGCTGGGTTTTGTGTCCATAGAAATGTGTTTGCAACGCATGATTAACAGTAGCTATCGCACCACGGCCTTGCCATTTTTACTCACGCTCCTGATTATGGTGGCTGTGCTATCTGGTTTAGCGTTTAGCTTTTTCCCTTTTTTGATTTTGGATGAACTGACCATCTGGGATGCCGCCGCCTCAGTCACGACGCTAAGCTTTATCCTTACAGCAAGTCTGATAGCATTACCCATTATTTTAATCTTCAATATTTGGGTTTATTGGCGCATGTTTGGCTTATCTAGGCCGCCCTTGCCGCCCAGTTTTAAGGGCTGAACGCCTTGAATGTGACACTCTCTGTTTTATCGATGCGCAAGCGGTTACAAGGCTTGCAGTGGTTGTCCGATACTCCGGCCATGCTTTGCTGGGCGGTGTTAGTAGGGGTTTTAGGCGCTCTTAGTACCATTGCTTTTCACGAAGGTATGGGGATAGTGCAGCGCTTGGTGGCAGGGCAGGACGGCGGCATAGTGCATGTCACCAAAAGCTTGCCATGGTACATGCGAATTGCTTTCCCCGTGCTGGGCGGCTTAGTGGCGGGTTGTTTATTAAGCTTTGCCGCGCGTTACTCTACCGGGGCCAAGTCAGACTACATGGAAGCCGTGGCGATTGGCGATGGGCGTTTATCGGTGCGTGAGGGTTTGCTGCGATCGCTTTCCTCCCTCTTTACCGTGGCCTCTGGAGGGTCAATAGGGCGAGAAGGGGCGATGGTGCATCTGTCCTCTCTATCAGCGTCTGCCATTGGCCGTTTTACTTTGTTTAGCCAAGAGCGTTTGCGCTTGTTAGTGGCTTGTGGCGCCGCTGCAGGCGTGGCCTCGGCGTATGGCGCGCCTATTGCTGCAGCAGTTTTTGTGGCTGAAATTGTGCTTGGTGTGATGAATATTGCCGTGTTGGGGCCATTGTTTATTGCAGCGGCCAGTGCTAATTTCACCATGCGCGCCTTAGGGCAGTATAAAGCGCCGTATCAAATGCTCTTACCTGAGCAAAGCTGGGGATGGAGTATTTTGCTGTTTGCGTTGCTAGGTGTAGTGATAGGTTTGGCGGCACCGGGTTTTTTGAAACTAATGAATTGGTTTCGCAGCCTGTTTAAAAAAACGGGCCTGTCTTTGCCTATACGTCTCAGTTTAGGCGGTTTAATGGTAGGTATAGTGTTAGTGTTTGTGCCCGATGCCGCTGGCAATGGATACAGCGTAGTGTCGTCTATGCTGCACCAGCATTGGACCTTATGGGCGGTGCTGGGCATGTTGTTTTTCAAATTATTAGCCACCGGTCTAACGGTGGGCTCTGGTGCAGTAGGGGGGGTGTTTACTCCCGCCATTTTTGTTGGGGCTGCGTTTGGCACGTTATTTGGTAAGGTGCTATATCTGATTTTGCCTGATATGCAGGTGCCTTTGTATTTCTTTACCCTGGCGGGCATGGGGGCGTTTTTAGGAGCAGCAGCAAATGCGCCCTTTATGGCGATACTGATGTTGTTTGAAATGACGCTTAGCTATCAGTTAGTGCTGCCGCTCATTGTGGCATGTGTCATGGCCTATTTTGTGGCCCATGCTGTGGCTGAAGTAGCCATGTACGAGGTCACGTTAGTGCGCGAGCGCGATGCACAGCTTAGGCATAGGCTGCGCCATACCAGCCTGAATGATTTAGTCCGCCCAGCGGACACTACCGTAACCACCGATGCATTAGTACAAGATGCGTTACAGATGTTTTTGGAGTATCCAGTAAAATATTTGTATGTGCTGGATGAACAGCATCAGTATCAAGGCGTTATTGCACAGCAAGATATTACGCGTTTACTGCTTAACGATGTCGATGCCCAGCAGCGTCAAGTGGGCGATATCCTTCGCATGGACTTTGTGAAGCCCTTGCATCCTGGTATGAGTCTGGACGAGGCTCAAGAGCAATTTGTACACTTCAGTGGCGAACGCCTACCCGTTATTTCTGCCGAGGGGGGCCGTCTGCTGGGGGTGGTATATAAATCTGCTGTGCTAGAGAAATACTCCGCCATAAAGCGCTCGTTGGATACCAGCGGTGAGGTGATGCTAGATTTGAAGGCTCGTCGTTAACTCTTGCTTTGGCAGGTAGGTTGCTATGTGTATGGGCTGTTATAAAACCGTGTTTTTTTGTTCGCTGCTGGTTTTCTGCTTGACCTCTGGCACGGGTGCAGCGGGTGGTCTGGAGCAATTGTCGGCGGTGCAATTGTACAAAGTAGAGAACAGTGAGGCGGCGATTGCCCAACCTTTGCCCGAGCCTAGTCCTTTTTTTGATAATTGGGATTCAACTCATAGTTCTGCGCCTTTGTCGCCAGCGTGGGCTCCTCCTGCAGAATTAGCCTGGAGCAGCCCTAGCAAGGGGAAATATCCCATGGGGCGTGCACGGCACAGGCAAGTGCAATGGCAGACTCGTAGCATGGAGGTTCCTCGCTATAGCGACTGGGAGCTAGGAACCAATAATTGGCGCTATCAGGATCCAGAAGGATTCAGTTTGACATTAGGTGGGAGCACGGCTAGCTCACCCAGTTGGGCCCGCGATGTACGCTTAAGTGGTGTAAGTGTGGCTCAGGACTATACCGAGCAAGAGAATTTGCCAGCGTGGTCGTATTCTGTGTCTGTGGGTGCCATGGCCTTGAACTCTGACATAGAACAAGGTGATTTACAGTATGGCGCTACGGCTGCCAGTATGTCGGCCAGTGTCAGCCCTCTTAGCAATGTAAGTGTTGATAGCTTGTTGCAAAGTAGTTCGGGTTTAGCGGTGATGGGCCTAGGAGGGCGCTACCATTCCGATTATTTTGGTGAATGGCAAGCCAGTGTGGCGCGGGCGAGTCATACTTATGGCCAAGGGTGGCGTTATCAAGCGGCATACGACCTTGAGGTCTGGGAGCAAACGCGGGTACGTTGGAATGTAGAGCAGTATGAATCTCGTTTTGCTGATTTAAGCCGTTATCAAAGCTTAGCGAGTCAGCGTGGAGGCGCCCGCCAAACGTGGGAGTTACGTACTGCACTACCACATGTGGGGCAGCTAGGTACGGCCTATGAGGTAGCGCGTAATGAGCTGGGTGTGAAAGATAGATATGTAGGCTTGTCACAACAGTTCTGGTACAGTCCCAACCTTAGGGTGCGTTTGCAGGCACGCAAACACCTAGATGGCGACAAATCGAATGTAGGCCTGTATTTTTCTTTACCTATTTTTTAAGCTTAGGCATGTCTCACACTGCGCTTGATGTATTACAGGACGTTTTTGGTTACGACAGCTTTCGTGGTAAGCAATACGACGTAATTCAAACTTTGCAGCAAGGCGGCGATGCCTTAGTTCTTATGCCCACCGGCGGTGGTAAATCCCTGTGTTACCAAATACCTGCTTTGCTACGACCAGGTACAGGCATTGTGGTGTCGCCGTTAATTGCCTTGATGCAAGATCAGGTAGATGCACTCACTGAACTAGGTGTGCAGGCCGCTTATTTAAACTCTACCCAAGATTGGCAGACCGTCCGTGAGGTAGAGCGTGAGTTTCTCACTGGGCAGCTTGATTTACTTTATGTGGCGCCAGAACGACTCTTAACCGACCGTTGCTTGAACATGTTGGCACGTGGTCAGATATCGCTGTTTGCCATTGATGAGGCGCATTGCGTATCACAGTGGGGGCATGACTTTCGTCCGGAATACTTAGGCCTGTCTTTGTTGGCGCAGCGCTGGCCTGAGGTGCCACGAGTAGCCTTGACAGCCACTGCCACGGCCCAAACACGGGCTGAAATAGCTCAGCGTTTACAACTTGAGCAGGCCGAGCACTATGTCTCCAGTTTTGATCGGCCAAATATTTTTTATCGCATCGTCGAGAAAAAAGAAGTAAGACGTCAGCTACTTGCCTTTATACAACAAGAACACGCGGGTGATGCTGGCATCGTGTATTGCTTGTCACGTAATCGTGTCGACGAAACCGCTGCATTTTTAGCTGAACAAGGAATTCACGCCCTACCGTACCACGCAGGCTTAGATGCCGCACAGCGGGCTCGGAATCAGACTAGATTTTTGCGCGAAGAGGGCGTGGTGATGGTGGCAACCATTGCGTTTGGAATGGGAGTCAACAAGCCAGACGTGCGTTTTGTCGCGCATATCGATCTACCAAAGTCGGTGGAGGGATACTATCAGGAAACAGGGCGAGCGGGGCGTGATGGAGAGCCTGCGAACGCTTGGTTGGCTTATGGCTTACAAGACGTGGTGCAATTACATCGCATGATCAGTGAGTCAGCAGGCGATGAGATGCATCGCAGAAATTTAGCTCAACAAGTCGATGCCATGCTGGCGCTGTGCGAAACCACCAGTTGCCGCCGTCAGGGGCTGCTGGCGTACTTTGGTCAGCAGATCGACGCTTGTGGTCACTGTGACACCTGTGTAGAGCCGCCCGAGTCGTGGGACGGTACGATCGCTGCACAAAAGTTATTGTCGGCGATATTTCGTTTATGGCGTGAACGTGGGCAACGTTTTGGAGCCGGGCATTTAATCGATATTTTGCAAGGCAAACGTACTGAACGAGTGCTGAGTAACCAGCACGAAACCTTAAGCGTATTTGGCGTAGGCTCAGACCTTAGCGATCAAATGTGGCGCAGTGTATTGCGCCAATTATTGGCACAAAACTTGATTGAAGTAGATAGCGAAGGCCACCGTACCCTAGTGCTTACCGAGACCAGTCGTGCTGTGCTAAAAGGGGAGCGCCGTTTATTGCTGCGGCGCGAAAGCAGTAGTGGCCCTGCTGCGCATAAAGTAAAAAGTCAACGTGCCCAAGAGCCCGCATTGGAAGGTGAAGATCTGCGTTGTTTTGAGGTATTGCGCAGTTGGCGTGCTCAGGTGGCGCGTGAGCAAGGGGTGGCAGCGTTTGTGATTTTTCAAAATGCAACCTTGCGTGCTATTGCTCAACAGCGTCCCGCTCAACTCAGTGATCTAGACGGCATCACTGGAATAGGAGCCCATAAGCGGGAAACCTATGGGCAGGCCTTATTAGACTGTGTAGCCGCTTTTCAGAAGCAAAATCAGGATCAGCTCATGCCCAGTGCAGCATTAGAATAAAGGGTCATTATTCCCTAGTTTGGGGGCCTCTAAGCCTAGATGTCGCCAGGTGTTTAAGGTTGCGCAGCGGCCTCTAGGGGTGCGTTGCAAAAAGCCATGCTGGATTAGGTAGGGCTCTATCACATCCTCAATGGTGTCGCGTTCCTCGCCAATGGCAGCGGCTAAGCTGTCTACGCCCACCGGGCCACCGTCGAACTTATGCACAATAGCCTCAAGCAGCTTTCTATCCATCAAGTCTAAGCCCTGAGGGTCGACCTCTAGCATGGAAAGAGCAGCGTGGGCCGATTCAGGGCTGATGATGCCTCCTGATTTGACCTCTGCGTAATCACGTACGCGACGCAAGAGGCGATTGGCTATACGAGGCGTGCCCCGTGAGCGACGAGCTATTTCAAAACAGCCTTCAGGGGTACTTTGTACTTTGAGTAATTGCGCGCTGCGTTGAACGATATGATGAAGGTCTTGGACGGAGTAAAACTCTAGCCGTGACACAATCCCAAAACGGTCACGTAAGGGGTTGGTTAACATACCAGCGCGTGTTGTGGCCCCTACTAAGGTAAAGGGCTGTAAGTCTAGTTTGACGCTACGGGCCGCGGGGCCTTCGCCGATCAGGATATCGATTTGAAAATCTTCCAGTGCGGGGTAGAGGATTTCTTCGACGACAGGCGATAAACGATGTATTTCGTCAATAAACAGTACATCGTTGGCTTCTAAGTTGGTGAGTAACGCAGCCAGATCACCGGGCCGTTCTAAAACAGGCCCCGAGGTTTGCCGCATATTAACCCCCATTTCATACGCAATAATATGAGCTAGGGTAGTTTTTCCTAGTCCGGGGGGGCCAAACAGTAGTACGTGATCTAAGGCCTCTTGGCGTTGGCGAGCGGCCGCAATGAAGATTTCAAGTTGTTCACGAGCGCGGGGCTGTCCGACATAATCGGGCAGGTTTTTCGGCCGCAGAGCCCTTTCTATGGATTCCTCTGTCGGTGATAGCGACGCGGGATTGACGACACGTGTGTCAGGGGCGGGTATGCTAGAGAGGGAATCTGAGTGTATAGCCATGGCTGTTGAGCTGATTGAATATACAGTATGGTACACCAAGCGCCTTTGTTTCAGCTACGTCTCTGGGGAAGGTGGTTTAACGGTGTTGCCCGCAGTCAGGCTGGGGCAATTTACGCTAGCCTGCGATAAGTCTGCACTTTACTTGTTTTGTCTCATGGACGCTTTGTCTGAGCTCTGCCATGATTTCAAGCACACTCCAGGTTTTTTTATTAAGTCTCTATTTTAGTTATTGCAAGGACAACTATGTCTACTTCAGATCAGGCTAGCTACGAAGATGTTTTGATGGCAGCGCACACTTTACGTAATGTGGTATTACGCACCCCAGTACTGAGTTCGCGCAGTTTGAACGAGCAGTATGACGCGCAGTTTTTTTTCAAATGCGAAAACTTCCAGCGTATTGGTGCTTTCAAGTTCCGGGGTGGCTTCAACGCCTTAGCGCAATTAAGCGATGAGCAACGTAAAGCTGGGGTACTGGCCTACTCCTCGGGTAATCATGCCCAAGCGGTGGCCTTGGCTGCTCGTTTATTGGGCGTGCAAGCCACCATAGTGATGAACAGTGATGCACCCGCGGCAAAGAAGCAGGCGACCTTAGCCTATGGGGCCGAGGTGGTGGAGTACGATCGTCTGCGGCAAGATCGAATGCAGATTGCCAATCAATTAGTTGCTGAGCGCGGCTTGACCTTAATACCGCCGTTTGGACACAAGCATGTGTTGGCAGGGCAGGGTACGGCAGCCAAAGAGCTCTTCGAAGAGGTGCCCGACTTAGATGAACTGTACGTGCCTTTGGGTGGCGGAGGCTTATTGTCGGGTTGTTTATTAGCGGCCAGTAGCTTACAGCCTGCGTGCAAGGTGTACGGGGTCGAGCCCGAAGCCGCTAACGATGCACAGCAGTCTTTACGTCAAGGGCATATTGTGCAAATTGCCCCGCCCAGTTCAATTGCTGATGGGGCGTTAACGGTCTCTTTGGCGCCCATAACGTTTGACATCATTCGTCAATATGTACACGCTATTTTGACCGTCAGTGATGAGCAACTATTAGAGCGGCAACGTTTTTTTCTTGAGCGCATGAAAATGTTGGTAGAGCCAACAGGTTGTCTAGGGGCGGCTGCCGCTATTGCCCAGCCCGAACGTAAAGGTAAACGTATTGGTGTGCTGATTAGTGGGGGTAATATAGATCTGCACACCTTAGCGTCTTACATAAGTGGTCCGTTAGGGGCGCGATAATAACTTAAGTGCCTGCCTGATGCCTTCGGATACATCCATGTCTTCAGGCAGGTCTTTCGTGGCGGCGCTGGCTTCTTTGCTGGAGTAGCCTAAGGCTTCCAGGGCATGCAGAATATCGTGTCGATTGGAATTTTTTGCGTGGGCGGCATGAGTGCCTAGGTCAGCCCCTAACTTGCCTTTGAGTTCCAGTAGTAAGCGCTCAGCCGTTTTTTTCCCTATGCCGGGCACTTTCATCAGTAATTGGCTTTCTTGGCGGGTGACGGCATCGGCCAGTTCCTCTACGCTCATGCCCGACAGTAACGATAGCGCAGTCCGAGCCCCAACGCCCGTCACTTTAATTAGGGTGCGAAAGCAACTGCGTTCGGCTGCACGAGCAAAGCCAAACAGAACATGGGCATCATCACGTATCGCAAGGTGGGTGTAAAGCTGTACTTCTGCACCTAGCTCAGGCATGTCATATAGGGTACTCATGGGCACATCAATTTCATAGCCCACGCCGTTTACGTCTATGCAAACGGTAGGAGGAAGCTTCTCGATGAGCTTGCCACGTATACGTCCAATCATAATTTTCCTCGAGTTGCTTTAACGAATAAGTCGGCCGCCACGGATGCGGCGCGCACCGGTTAGCTCGGCGTGTTGTTCTAATTGACGCAAGACCGGGGCAAATTGTGCATGGCTGATCGCACAGGCTAATGCATCGGCCGCGTCTGGAGCGGGCGTTCCATTCAGTTGCAGTAAGTGTTTTACCATTAACTGAATCTGTTCCTTGGCAGCATGCCCTTGACCGGTAACGGTTTTTTTTATTTGTAGCGCCGTGTACTCGTGCACAGGCAGGTCAGCCAGCGCGAGGGCGCATAAGGCGGCTCCGCGCGCTTGACCGAGCAGCAAGGTAGAGTGAGGATTAGCATTGACAAATACTTTCTCGATCGCTGCCACCTGAGGAGCGGTCGCTTGGATAACTTCACCTATGTTTTCCAAAATGACACGTAGGCGCTGTTCCAGGCCAAGCTCGGTGGGCACCTTGATGGTGCCACTACTAACATACTGTAAACGGGAACCCTGTACATCAATCACACCAAAGCCGGTGAGACGCAGGCCAGGGTCTATCCCGAGTATGCGCATATTAGTGACGGAAGTGGCGCGTGCCAGTAAGAACCATCACGACACCGCGTTCGTTGGCGGCTGCAATGACTTCGTCGTCACGCATGCTACCACCGGGCTGAATAACGCAAGTTGCTCCTGCTTCGGCAACGACATCCAGCCCGTCGCGGAAGGGGAAAAATGCGTCTGAGGCCACGGCTGAGCCATTTAGACTTAAGCCAGCGTTAGCCGCTTTAATCGAGGCAATGCGAGCGGAGTCGACACGACTCATTTGGCCGGCACCTACTCCTAGAGTTTTGCCCTCGCCGCAGAATACGATAGCGTTAGACTTCACATACTTGGCCACATTCCAGGCAAACAACATATCTTGCATCTGTTGTGCACTGGGCTGAGCTTGGCTGACGATCTTGAAATGGCTGCTGTCGTCGCGGAAGGTGTCGGGGGTTTGCACCAGCCAGCCACCGCCCACACGTTTGACATCAAAGGGGTTATGCGCATTGCCAGCTTCAACCTGAAGTACACGCACGTTCTTTTTTGCCGCAAATAAGGCTAAGGCAGCGTCAGTGTAAGAGGGGGCCAGCAAGACCTCGACAAACTGTTGACTGATGGCTTGTGCCGCTGCCTCATCCACTTCGCGGTTAAAAGCAATAATTCCACCAAAGGCGGAAGTGGGGTCCGTTGAGAAAGCTTTCTGATAGGCGATTGCAGCACTTTCGTCTAAGGCTACGCCACAAGGGTTAGCGTGCTTGACGATGACACAGGCACCCGCGTCAAAGCTGCGTACGCATTCCCATGCGGCATCGGCATCCGCGATGTTGTTGTAGGACAGCTCTTTGCCCTGCAACTGCTTATAGCGCCCTAGTAGGCCAGTACCTAGTTGCGCATCGGTGTAGAAGGCGGCAGATTGATGCGGATTCTCACCGTAGCGTAAGGCTTGATTTTGTGAGAATTGCACCGTTAGTACTTGCGGCCATTCTTGGCGTTCAGGTACGGCATCTAGAGCTGGCTCAGCCTGCGCTAGACTACTCAGGTAGGCAGCAATAGCGCCGTCGTAAGCAGCAGTGTGGGCATAAACTTTGGCAGCCAGTTCCAGACGCAAGGCATAAGAAGCTTGTTTGGTAGGGCCGTCTAAGTCAGCCAGTACACGCTGGTAGTCGGCTGGGTCAATCACCACACATACCCCTCCGTTGGGGCCACCATGGTTTTTGGCAGCGGCTCGCAGCATGGCGGGGCCTCCGATGTCGATATTTTCTACGGCATCGTTAAAGCTGCAGTCAGGGCGCGCAATGGTTTCACGGAAAGGGTAAAGATTAACCACCAGTAGATCAATACGATCAATTCCATGTTCTGCTAAGGTAGCCAGGTGCTCCTCACTGTCACGGCGTGCGAGCAGACCACCATGGATCCTAGGGTGCAGGGTTTTGACTCTGCCATCAAGAATTTCTGGTGAGCCGGTGTGTTCCGCCACTTCGGTAACGGTAAGACCTGCTTGTGCCAATAGTTTGGCTGTGCCGCCTGTAGACAAAATCCGGATGCCGCGTTTGGCCAAAGCTTGGGCAAAGTCGACGATACCTGTTTTGTCAGAGACAGAGAGTAGAGCTGTCTGGATGTTCATGGAAAGATAGTTACGGGTGAGTTCAGGGTTGTAGGTTGTGGGCGTTTAGTTTTTTACGCAAGGTGCTGCGGGTAATACCCAGCATTTCTGCGGCCTTAGATTGATTGCCAGCAGATTTCTCCAGGGCGACCTGTAAAACGGGCCGCTCTACGCAGGAAATCACCATGGACAGCATATCGCGTGGCTCGGAATCGCCGAGGTCAGCAAAGTAGCGTTCCAGGCGCTCGCGCACGGATTGCTCTAGTGGATTGATGGTTGACATTTGGTTTACGTAAAATCGTTACTAAAAAAAGAAATAGGGTCAGGTTTGCCCTTGTATATAGGGGGCGTCCGCGGGGCAAAGATCAAACCATTGCTCCAAGGCTTGTAGTTGTTCACGAGTACTGTTTATCTGGTTAATGTGCTTGAGCCAATGGTTGGCGTTGGGCATATCGGCCAGATACCAGCCTATGTGCTTGCGGGCTGTTCGTACTCCGGTGTATTCACCGTAGAACGAATAGTGATCCTCCAAGTGTTCTAGCATGCAGTGCCGTAGTTCGCCAAAGCTAGGCGGAGCGCGGTGGCTGCCGTGCTCAAGGTAATGCTGTATTTCACGAAAAATCCACGGGCGCCCTTGAGCAGCTCGTCCTACCATAATCGCATCCGCCTGAGTGTACTCTAGTACGAATTTGGCTTTTTCGGGACTATCGATATCCCCGTTGGCAATAAGCGGAATTGATATATGCTGTTTTACTTCGCGCAACGTGTCGTATTCTGCGTGACCTTGGTAAAAGTCGCAACGCGTGCGCCCATGCAGGGTTAGGGCAGCAATACCGATACTTTCGGCCAATTTGGCAACACGTACTGCATTACGTGACTCGGGGTCCCAGCCTGTGCGGGTTTTAAGTGTAACCGGAACCTGGTGCGGCGTACATGCCTTGACAACGCTTTCTAAGAGTCGAGCAATAAGATCTTCGTCTTTTAATAAAGCAGAGCCCGATAGTACATTACAAACTTTTTTTGCTGGGCAGCCCATATTGATATCAATGATGCGTGCCCCCTTTTGTATATTAAAGACTGCCGCTTCGGCCATCATGTCGGGGTCAGAACCGGCGATTTGCACCGCGATAGGATCGATTTCCCCTTCGTGGTTGAGCCGTCTGGACGTTTTGACACTGTCCCATAGACGTGGGTTGCTGGCGGCCATTTCGGACACGGCATAACCCGCACCCAGTGACTTGCACAGGCGACGATAAGGTCTGTCGGTGACTCCGGCCATGGGAGCAATGAAGACGGTGTTGGGGAGAGTCCAGGAACCGAGGCGCATTCGTATGATTTTACCCGCCGTAGCGGGCTTGTGGAAGAAGAGTTAGTATGTCGTTTACGCGCGCAAACCTAATAATAATTGGCGTGCGAAAGGCAGTCGGGCCAAGGGTAAGGTATCCATGGCCAGCAAGCCTAGGCCGCAGGCGTGCTGTATGAGTGGGTTGCGCGTGGCAAACAGACGCGGCAAAGTATCAGTGATGGCGGCAGTAAGCCAACGATCTGGACGCCGTGCTTTGGCAAAGTTTTGTAGGTAAGGCATGGGCGGCTGCTGTGTATCCGCTTGCCAAGGGGATAAGGCTTGTGCCAGTTGAGCAACATCTCGCAAGCCTAAGTTAAGCCCCTGCCCGGCCACAGGATGTAAGGTTTGTGCCGCGTTGCCGGCCGCGGCAATGCGTGCGGCCAACAACGAGGGCCCTGCATGTAAAGCAAGGGGAAACACATGGCGCCTCGAGTGCAACTGTAGTGTGCCTAAACGATGACCAAAGCTACTTTGTAAATGTTGTTCGAACTCTTGGGTGCTGGCCTGCTGCAAAAATTGGGTGCGAGCGGGAGGGTTACACCACACTAAAGCGTAGAGGTCATGACCGTCAGGATGAGGCAAGAGGGCTAAAGGGCCGTGCTCGGTGAAACGTTCATAGGCCCATTCCGCCTGCGGTTTACTGGCCCTTAGCGTGGCTAATAGAGCGTGCTGCTGGTAGTGACGGGTGGTGCCTTGAGGTTTTGTACCGTCGCATTGCACCGCCATGCGTGCGTGCACGTGAGCGTTTTGGTGCTGCACTAATACCGACTCTGCTTGACTCACTGCTTGGGCATGTTCAGTAGTGATGAAAGTGACGCCACTTTGCAGTAAGGCTTGATGCAGACTGCTGAGTAGATCGTCGTAATTGACCACAGCCCCCAGGTGGGGGACCTGCATTTCTTTGGCGCTGATTAGGCAGCGTCCTAGCCGACCTTGTTGTGACACATGAACCCATTGCATGGGGGCTTGTTTGGTGGGCCAGGCATGTAATTGCTGCAGCAATTGCTGACTGCCAAAGTTTAGGGCTAATGTTCTAGGGTCGCCGCGTTGTGCCGCGCTGCTGGTCTGATGAGCACGGCCTAACAGGGCGATACGCTCAGGGGCTTTGCTTTGTTTGGCTAGCAATAAGGCTAAGCTGGCGCCGACAGGGCCAGCACCACAAATAGCAATATCAAAACTAGGCTCGCTCATGACCGATCCTTACAGGCTGAAAATAACGGCGTAAATGAGTATTGTAAGGGATGCGGATAGTCCTTACACTGGAATCGTCACTGACTTGATTATAGGCAGGGCGCAGTGCGGCGCAAACCTCGACAGCAACTTGTGGCGGCTTTGTTGGCCTTATCCCTGGGCATTTTTGGTGCGCATGCATGGTATCTTCGGCGCCCCAGGGCATGGCTGTGGACAGCAATAAGTCTATGCTTGTTGTGTGCAGCTAGCACTGCACAAGTATGGTGGGACTCATTGTGGTTCTATTTGCTATGGGTGCCGGCAACAGCGGCGTGGCTTGAATGCCTGTTCCTTGCCTTGCAAGACCCTATAACATTTCATGCTCGATATAACCCGGGGCTGGCCAATGATTCAGCGCGGGGGTGGGCCAATGTTATGTTGGCGGTTATAGCTACCTTGTTAGGTGGTACGGTATTGCTTTATGGCTTGACGCATATCCTAATTGTTTGGAGCGATTATATGGGTTGGCTGGATACGAGCCATTATTAGTGGCCCACCTAGTGTGTTGTAAAGCAATGTTATTTTCATATTTTTAATGCGTAAGACATGGTCTTGTATAGTCTTTTAGGCTACAATGAATTCTCTTTTATTACATAGGAGCTGAGTGGTGGCGACAGACCCCGGCGATAGTCCCAGTCGAAGTTACTTCGACTCTATTTTGCTCAGGCCTCAGTCCAGCTGATTTCCATTCAGCCTCTGCGCGCCTGATTACTTTCTAATTGGGCGCGGCAGTTATGCAGCTTTCTGGCTGTTTTACTACCCGCATATTTCTCTTGTTTATTCCGGTATTTCGATGCTGCCTTATCGGCATGCATCAATATGGAGGGAATCATGCGTCTATTCGATCTCTTCTTACGCCGTGCTGGCGTATCCGCAGCCAAAGCTCGTTTGGTTGCCCCCCTTTCAGTGTCACGCCTTACTGTTATCTGCCCTCGTCATGAGCTCCCCCATGTGCGCAGACAAATTTACTCGGGCTTGAACGGTTCGGGCATACGCGTGGCAAACCTCGAAATTGACCACTCCGATTCTCATCACACTGCCCAGGCGTGCGTCACCATTACCTGCCCACCTGAGTTACGCAGTGAGCTGATGCAGCGAGCACGTCTAATTAGTGATGTTCCTGGGGTATTACAGGTAAAGTGGGCCGAACGCCAGCGGATTGCATTAAACTGATTGGTATTGCTGTTTTTGAACCAGCTCTACCATGATATTGCTTGACTGGCTTACGCCCTGGGAGTTTTCTCCCACACTAATAATAAGTTTTATCGCCGCCATTGTGTTGTATGTGCGGGGATGCAGGGTGCACAAACCTAATTACTTTAGGCAGTTTCTTTTTTGGTTTGGCATAGTGCTGCTCTACTTATCATTGCATACGCGGGTAGATTACTACGCCGAGCGTATGTTTTTTATCCATCGTCTACAGCACTTGGTGTTGCATCACCTAGGGCCGCTGCTCATTATGGGGGCGTACCCCGGACAGACTTTACGTGCAGGCATGCCTTTGTCATGGCGTCGGGCCTTAATGTTTGTGTTGCGCAGCCCATTTGGGCGAGCCCTAGAAAGCGTCTGCACCCATCGAATCTTCGTTCCTTTTCTGTTCGTCTTTCTGGTTCTCGTTTGGATGCTGCCGGTAGTTCAGTTTTACTCTATGCTGGACTGGCGTTTATACCGTGTCATGAACTGGTCGGTGGTTATTAGTGGTTTCATGTATTGGAACCTAATTCTAGATCGACGTCCTTCACCACCGGCGGCCTTGTCTGCCGGTGGACGGATTATTTCACCTATTATTACCACCGTACCGCAAATGATCGTTGGCGCTATTATTACTTTTAGTGACTACGATTTGTACCCTATATTTGATTTGTGCGGACGCGCCTTGCCTGGCTGGGATGCTGTGCAGGATCAAGTCGCTGGAGGCCTAATTATGTGGGTACTAGCAGGATTTATTGAGGTTTTTGGGGTGCTGTATGCGCTTGGCACGATGATGCGTTTATCGGCCAAAAATCGCCTGCCCGAGAAAAAGCGACGTGCTCCTGTGGCGACGACCGCTTCAGCCTCACTTCGACAGTAGTGGAGTAAGTATGCCGTTTCTGATGAAACCTACGCGACTAAAAAAATGTGCTTGGACGGTCATGTTAAGCCTGGCGGTATGTGCATCAAGTTTGCAAGCACAGCCAGTGGGCTTGCCTAGTATGGGTGCTGCTTCTGGGGTTGAGTTATCACCCACTTTGGAGCGCACCTTAGGCAATGCCATTATGGAACAGGGAAGACGTTCGCCCGAGTATATTTCCGATGCGGATGTTAATCAGTACCTCACTAATATGGGGCGCAAGCTGGCCCAGAACGCGCCTAACTTAGGGCAGCCTATTACTGTTTTTGCCATGCGGGATAGCAGCATTAATGCTTTTGCTTTGCCGGGCGGTTATATCGGTATTAATAGTGGCTTATTTACTTCATCAGGATCAGAGTCTGAGCTGGCATCGGTGATAGCGCACGAGATAGCTCACGTAGCCCAACGCCACGTGGCTCGTGGTATTACGCAAAGCGAACAAAGTTCTCACTTAATGATAGCGGCATTGGCAGGGGCTCTTTTGGGTGCCTTGGCAGGTAGTGCTGATTTGGCGATGGGGGCGGCAGCCTTTGGGCAAGCGGCTGCGGTCGACAAGCAGTTAGGTTTTTCCCGCCAAGCCGAACAAGAGGCCGACCGTGTGGGCTATGAAATGTTGCGCAAAGCTGGGTTTGATACGCGTGGCATGGTGCAGATGTTTCAGCGCCTAATGGCACACTCTCGCCTCAACGAGAGCGGTGCTAGTAATGAATACTCCAGTACTCACCCTTTAACCACACAGCGGCTTTCGGACGTGGAAAATAGGGTACAGTCACAAGGCACCCATAGTCACCAAAACAGCTTGTCTTATGTGTACTTGCGAACTAAGTTGTTGATCATGCAAGCTAATACTATGCAGGCTTTGCGTACGGTAGAACAGGGCTTGCACAGTCAAGCCAATAGTGCCACTACTGAACTAGAACGCTCTGCGGCTGATTACGGCCTAGCGTATCTGGCTTGGCAGCGTCAGGATTATCCGCAAGCAGCCAAGTATCTAAAGCAGGCCTATCAAGATAAGCGTTTTGATGCGGCTGAGCTTGATGTGTTGGCAATACAAATTAGTTTGCGTGAACAAAATTTAACCCAAGCTTTGCATTTGTCTGAACAGGCCTTACAGCGCTGGCCTGAGAGTCAAGCTGTAGCGTTGGCGTATGTGCAAGTCTTGCAGCAAAACAAACAAGATACCCAAGCGGTGCGCTATTTAGGTCAAGCCATTGAGCATTGGCCTGAGTTGCCACGCTTGTATCAGTTACAAGCCCAAAGTTACGATCGACTGGGCGATGGCGTCAAAGCACGCTTGGCTATGGCTGAGTATTATCAACTGATTGGTGCTTTGCCTACAGCCGTCGAGCAGTTGCAGCAAGCAAGAAATTTAACGTCAGACTTTTATGCGCAATCTGAGATTGATACTCAAATTACTCAGTTACGTCATAGGCTAGAAAGTGAGCGTGCTTTGTTGGAGCGTTTTAAGTCTTAGCTATTCGTATCGAAAAAACGCGCTAGGCGTGCTGGTAGCCAGCTAAAGTTGCCGGGGAAGCTACCTGTGGTAAAGCCCACGTGGCCTCCTTTGGCGGGTTGGTGCAGTAAAACTTGGTCCGATACATCGTCGCACGTAGGCAAAGATGCTAAGGGTACGAAAGGATCGTTCAGTGCATTTAAGATCAAGGTGCGCACGCGTATGTGGCGCAGTACGGGCTTGCTTGAGCAACGAGTCCAGTAGTCTAAGGCATTAGTAAAGCCATGCATGGGGGCGGTGTACATATCGTCGAAGTCGTAGATGGTACGTACCCTAGATAGCCTATGGGTGTCAATTAAGCCAGGAAACCGACTCGCCTTATCGTGTAGTTTTTGACGCATGGAACGTAAAAAATACGGTGAGTATAGGTACCGGCCAGCTTTGGACTCGGACAGATAACGTCCTCCTGCTTGCAAGTCGGTAGGGACGGAAATAGCGGCTGCCGCATGTAGGAAACCGCTTTGTTCTACGTGCTCGCCTAAGTGCTTAAGCAATGCGTTACCGCCCATAGAGGCACCTACAGCATGCCAACGGGCATGTGGCAGGCGCATGCGTACGGTGTTTAAGACAAAGTTGACCTCGTCGGAGTCACCTGAGAAGTAAGCCCTAGCCATCCGATTAGGGAAGCCGGAGCAGCCGCGAAAATGGGCAACCACCACTACCCAGCCTCGAGCCCTGAAATACTGGGCAATGGCTTGGATATAATGGCTGCAACTGCTGCCTTCTAAACCATGAAAGAGCACTAAGGCTTGAGTGTCGGCTGTTTGTGGCAAGGCGTGCCAGTCTTCTTCTTGTAACCAGCGCCTGGCCGAGGTGTTTTTTAGGTGGGCATCAGGCGGGGCTTGATGGCCGCTTTGTAGTTTATCGGCGAATAGGCCTGGTGCGGTCCAGTCAAAGTCGACAAAATCCCCGTCCGCAGTATCGGCGCGGTGGCGCACAAAAGCGATGCGGTGATGCCGTGTGAATAAGGCAGTATAAATGGTTTGCAGATGACCGCCAGGTAGCCAAAAGGGTACTGGGCAGGGGCTGTTATCAAGCTGTCTGCTTGCCATGCTGTCTTCCCGGGAACAATAATACGGCCTGAGGCCCGTGCCAAAACACGGCCAGACAGGTGGGGATAGGTGACCTATGTACCATCAGGAGGACAGTTGTGGCTTAGTGTTGGTGAGCATGCTCGCCATCTTTAAGGCTATAAATAGCGCCACAATAGGGGCAAGCGGCTGTGCCTGTTTTTGAAATGTCGATATAGACACGGGGATGCATGCTCCAGAGGGGAGCGTTGGGACCCGGACAGTACACGGGCAGATCTTGGGCGCTGACATCAATGGTTTCGTGCTCTGCCTTTTTTGGTACGATGGGGCTGCTCATAGGGATCCTGATCAATAAGTAATAAATAAGGGACTGGCTGACTAGCCTATATAACATTGCTAATTAGAAAATAGTAAAAAGCCATACATGCTCAGCCAACATTTATAGGGCTAATTGTAGCAAGTCAGCACGGATTTTACCCCCTTATGTAGCATGAATTGCGTGTCGAGTAATCGGCGTATACCATTAAGGCTTGTGCAAAAAACAAACCTACATAGAACTAACTAATAGCTAGCGGCTTAATTGGGGCTGGGGTGCCCCGGCAAGCTCGCGAACTCATTACCTCAAGGGGAAAATGTGTCATTCTTGAGTGCCAGCAAATCTTACTGGCCTGTTAAACAAGATCGGATTTATTTTAAATCCGGATTCGTCGATCTGTTGCCTGCCATGGTGGCAACGGCCGTCTGGGGGTTTGTGACTGGCGTGGCCATGATCAAATCTGGCTTAACAGCATTCGAAGCTAGCGCGATGACCTTGTTGGTCTACGCAGGCTCGGCCCAACTGACCGCTTTACCTTTAATTGAATCGCATGCACCTTTATGGTTGATATTCGTGGCAGGCTTTGTCGTGAATATTCGGTTTATTATATTTGGCGCTGCCTTGCAGCCTTTCTTTCGTTACTTAAGCTTGCCTAAGCGTTTTCTGTTAGGTTTTATGACGACAGACATGGCTTTTGTGCTGTTTATGTCTCGTTACGGAGATAGCTCTGAGCGTAACTCGCGTGAGCATCTGTGGTACACACTAGGGGTGGTGATCCCCGGCTGGATAAGTTGGCAATTTGCCTCGTTGTTGGGGGTGTACATGGGCGCTTATGTACCTACTTCGTGGTCCTTGGATTTTGCTGCTATTTTGGCATTAATGGCAGTGCTAATTCCTTTGGTCAGCACAGCTCCTATGTGGGCATGTTTATGCACCGCTGGGGCGATTGCATGGGTGGGGCAACTGTTGCCCTTGCGCCTAGGTTTAGTAGCTGCGGTCATAGGGGGAGTGGTGGCTGGCGTGGCAGCAGAACAACTGAAAGCGAAAAGAGCAAGGCGTCTATCATGAATTGGCAGTATGATGCGTATGTTCTTGGGGCTATTGCACTGTTAATTGTTTGTAGCGTTATTACTCGTACAGGTTATTTCGTACTGGGTGACTATCTACCCCTACCAGAATCCGTCAGACGGGCGTTACGTTATGCACCAGTCGCAGCCCTGATAGCGATTATCCTGCCTGAGCTTTTGCCTTGGGGGCCAGAAACTTCCCCTGTAATCAGTGCTAAGGCATTGGCGGCATTAGTAGCAGTACTTGCCTTCGTACGCACACGTAATCCTGTGTTGGTGATTGTCGTCGGTATGTTGGCCTTATGGCTATTCCGCGCTCTACTTGCTTGATGCGCTCATAGTTTCTATGTTTACGCCCTTAGTAGCCCAATGGCTTGCATTCTATGCGTTAAAATATGGGTTGTTACAAACGCTTGCGCTTGAGTCGCAGGTCTATATTCATCTTAAATGAACGATACTTCAAATCTGAACCCAGACACAGTAACCTTTTCGGAAATCGGTTTGCATCCTAGCATTTTGGCCTCAGTTACCGCGGCCGGCTATGATAAGCCTACTCCTATTCAGGCAGCCGCTATCCCCGTGGTGCTGGCCGGTAAAGACGTTATGGGTGCTGCACAAACCGGTACGGGTAAAACGGCTGCTTTTTCTTTGCCCATATTGCATCGCCTTATGGCGTCTGCCAACACCAGTGCATCGCCTGCACGGCATCCTGTTCGAGCGTTAATATTAACTCCAACGCGTGAGTTGGCTGATCAGGTCGCAGAGAGTGTGGCGTTGTACTGTAAAGGCACCCCCTTGCGTTCAACCGTGGTTTTTGGCGGCGTCGATATCGGCCCTCAGCGTGACGCTCTGCGTCGTGGCTGTGAAATATTAATCGCTACTCCAGGTCGTTTGCTGGATCACATCGAGCAGCGAAATGTTAGCTTAGCTCAAGTGTCCATGTTGGTGCTCGATGAAGCCGATCGCATGTTGGATATGGGTTTTTTACCTGATCTTGATCGCATTGTGAGTTTGTTGCCTAAGCAACGCCAAGGTTTATTATTCTCGGCGACCTTCAGCAAAGAAATTCGCAAGCTGGCACGTACCTACTTGCATGACCCTGTCGAAATCGAAGTTGCTGCACGTAACGCCACAGCGTCCACGGTGACGCAAATTGCTTATCCGGCAGCGGGTGATGAAAAACGCGTTGCAGTCGTGCATTTCTTGAAAACCAAGCAGTTAAAACAGGTCATCATTTTCACCAATACCAAAATCGGCGCTGGCCGTTTGGCCCGAGCCTTAGAGCGGGATGGCATCCGTGCCGAGTCTATTCATGGCAATAAAAGCCAGCTCGAGCGCATGAAAGTGTTAGAGGCTTTTAAAGCGGCTGAGGTGGATGTGCTAGTAGCCACTGATGTTGCTGCTCGAGGGCTGGATGTGGTGGGTTTGCCATGCGTTATCAACTATGACTTACCCTTTAACGCAGAAGACTACGTGCATCGTATCGGTCGTACAGGACGAGCTGGAGCAAGCGGTGAAGCCATAGCTTTGTACGCTCCAGAAGAAGAGCACTTGTTGCGCGATATTGAAAAACTTATTGGTAATCCCATACCAAGGGGGCAGTTAAATGTGCCACCCCCTGTGCGCCCAGCACGTAGTGAGCGTCGCCCTTATCGTGCTAACCCACCTATTGATGACTTTTTCTTGAAACCATATGAGCCCTCTGTACCTCTAGACGATACAGCAGCGGTTAAAAAAGCGGTTTCTACGAATGGCCACCAACGTAAACGTGACGTAGGCGTATTACTAGGTGGCGGTCGTTATTAATTGACGTAAATCTCCAGGGCCTGTACTGACGGGGGGTAGGTCCTGGTGTTGGAAATCACGCAGTAATCGGTCTAGGTGTTCACTGTGCGGTAACATAGCGCCAAAAAATACGGTGCCCTTGGTGGTTTGGATCTGTAAAGTAGGAAAGTCTTCTACATCCTCATCACCTAGCAGCTCTGGCAACTCCTCTACGTCTATCCAAATAAAAAAATGATCAGGCCATTGCTTGGCTAAGGCTTTGAAGTCTTTTTGGTATTGTTGGCAGGTTCGACACCACTGTGCACAAAAACAAATAATTAAGTGTGCTTCAGGTTCGTTTTCTAGGGCCTGCTTGAGTTCGTCAAGTTGCGTGTGGGCGGTAAAGTAAGTCATTTATACTATCAGTTAAAATCAAACGAATTGCGCTTATCATAACCGTGTCCCTTTGCCGAGTCTTGTTATGTCGCTACCTCACTCCTATTCTACGCCTATCAATACCACTCCTTGGTTTAGTGTATCGTCCGCCTTTGCAAGGGCAGTAGTCTCGCAGCTTCAGCCGCGTATGATTTTTGCCTTGCTCATGCCTTTTTTCTTTATGTTAGTAGGTTTTATTTTATTGAGCTGGTTGTTGTGGACACCGGTTCAAGGGTGGCTCACGCAAGTGCTAACGGAATGGAACCTCTTTGATAATGTTGACCAGTGGTTGGTGAGTATTGGGCTGTTCTCGCTGAAATTGTATTTGGCCCCCTTATTAGCCTTAGGCGTATTACTGCCGTTGGCGGGTGTCATAGGTTTGGTATTAGCGGCAGTATTGGTGATGCCTATGGTGTTGCGTCACGTCAGCAAAAAAGATTATCCCGAATTGCAGTTGCGAGGACGTCATGCCACGGCGATGAGCGTATGGAACGCTATCTGGGTGGGCACCATTTTTGTAGTGGGGTGGTTGGTGACGCTACCGTTGTGGTTGTTTCCACCTTTCGCTCTCATTTTGCCTGTATTTTGGTGGACCTTTGCATTTACGTTGTTGTTGCGTGTCGATGCCTTGGTAGAGCATGCCGATGCCTCGGAGCGTAAGTACCTGTGGCGTAGACTTAAGCTGTCCTATTGGACGATTGGTTTGGTGATTGCTTTATTAAATTTATTCCCACCCGCATGGCTTATTCTGCCGGTGTTTTCAGCCTTGGTATTCGCGCATTTTTCCTTGGAAAACCTACGCCGATTACGTGCAGTTGGATCATCTGTCCTGGGGAATGAGGATACGGTGATGGCGCTCAGGCATTCGTAATCGCGTACAAATTCGCCTCCTTGGCATGGCCAACTTGAGTGAGCTGCGCTATATTTCATCCATCAGTATCCACCACGCTGCCATGGCGCCGCGTATCTTTGGAAAGTCTATTATGTCGCATGCAGGTCATCAGGCTATACAAAAGATTCGTTTGATCATTGTCGGAGATGAAATTCTTTCAGGCCGACGGCAGGATAAGCACTTAAGCAAACTGATCGCCTTGCTTGGGGCGCGAGGCATGAGCTTGCAAGGGGCAGAAATTGTATCGGATCAGCGCGATGACATCGCTCAGGTGCTCAAGCGTAGCTTTGCTACACCAGACATTGTTTTTTGTTGTGGCGGTATTGGGGCAACGCCTGATGATCAAACGCGCCAAGCCGCAGCCGCGGCGCTAGGCATAGAGCTGGCTTTGCATCCCGAGGCTGAGCAACTTATTATTGAGCGTTGTCGCGATAATGAACGCAAAGGGCAGGGCAGTAGCGATATGAGTTTGCCCGAAAATCAGCAACGTTTGCAAATGGGTATGTTTCCCGTGGGTGCACAGATAGTGCCTAATCCCTACAATAAGATTCCTGGCTTTTTTATTAATAACCATACCTTTATGCCCGGTTTCCCCGTTATGGCTTGGCCCATGATGGAGTGGACCTTAGATACACGCTATAAAGCTCTGCAGCATCAATGCCCTTATATTGAGCATTCTTTTCTAGTGTTCAACTTACCAGAGTCACGCTTGGTGCCTACTTTGTTAGAGGTTGAGCGTCGCTGGCCTGACATTAAGGCCTTTAGTTTGCCTAGTGTAGGCGATCCTACAGGTCAGCCGCATATTGAGTTAGGCGTTAAAGGCAATCCCGAGCAAGCCGCTGCGGCCCTTGAGTATTTACGTACCGAGGTACAGACTTTAGGTGCAAGTTTGCAGCCTTTGGAGAAATAATGCTTGCTCCAGCGTGTATAATTCCATAATATGGGAATTGTTGCGGCGCATCAATAAAAGCATAAAATGAAAGTAATCAGCACGGTAAATAACGTTACTACTCCAACTAAATCCTTGAACGGACAGCAAATATCCATACAGGTTTTAGAGCGAGCGATGATTCTGCTTGATGAACTGGCTCGTCAGTCTGAGCCAGTAGCACTCAAAAACCTGGCCAAAGCCACAGGCTTACATACTTCTACCACTCATCGCATATTGAATGATTTAGTGGTGGGTCGCTACGTTGAGCGCGTCGATAGTGGTTTATACAGGTTGGGTATGCGGCTGCTGGAATTAGGCTCTTTGGTCAAAGGTCGATTAAACGTCCGTGCCGCCGCGATAGAGCCTATGCATGATCTGCATAAGTTAACCGGTCAAACGGTTAATCTGTCTTTGCAGCAAGGCGATGAAATTGTCTACGTAGAACGCTCATGGAGTGAAAGCTCTGGCATGCAAGTGGTTCGGGCTATTGGTGGCCATGCGCCATTGCATTTGACCTCTACAGGCAAACTATTTTTATCTGTCTGGGAGCCTCGTCAAGTAAGGGCATATGTTATGCGCACTGGTTTAGCCGGTGCAACGCGCAATAGCATTACGCAAATTGACGCTCTCGAGCGAGAACTGGCCTTGGTACGCCGCCATGGTTATGCCCGTGACAACGAAGAGCTAGAGCTAGGGGTACGCTGTTTGGCAGCAGGGATTTACGACGACACCGGAAAACTGTTAGCAGGTTTGTCTTTATCGGCGCCAGCTGAACGCATGCACGATGAATGGATTCCATTGCTCTTGAAAACAGCCGGAGAAATTTCCGCCACGCTAGGATACGGCGGCTAAATAGTTTGGCTTTGAAATAATAAAGTCATACGCCGCCCGTATACTGAAAGCGACAAATCATTGTTCTAATTTTACTTATATTGCTGCAATGCAATATTGACTTGACACGGCAAGTCAAAATGGTCTACATTGGAATTGTTGCGGTGCAACATAGAAGGTTTGCCTTGTTGTAGTCTGAAGCCTAGCCTTCTCTGACCGAAAGCCTATTAAAACCTAGCCCTATCCGGGCTCTTCTAGGAAAGGAAATACCATGAGTGCAATCCCCCAAAATATCTTAGATAACCAAAAAGCAGCGTTGAATAATCTTTTGGCCATACAAGGTCAGCTGTTTCAGGGTTTCGAAAAACTAGTGGACTTAAACGTCACAACGTTACGTAACTCTTTTCAACACGCAGCAGAGCGCTCGCAGCAAGTTGCCAGCGTGAAAGACGCTCGTGATGTGGTGGAGTTATCGCAAAATGTGGTGCAGCCTAGTGCCGAGCAAGCTCTGCAGTACGGTAAAAACGTGTACGACATTGTTTCTGAACTGCACGTTAATCTGTCTCGCATGGCAGAGTCACAGATTGCGCAAGGCCAGCAGCAAATCTCTGAAGCCATTGATCAATTAGCCAAAAATGCACCTACAGGTAGCGAAAGTGCTGTGGCACTGTTAAAGTCTTCTTTTGCTAGCGCTAGTAATGCAGCTGAAACTGTAGTGAAAGCAGCACGTCAAGCCGCTGACGTAGCAGAAAGCAATATGCAAGCCGCCGCTAACGCCGGTTTGAAAGCAGCCGCTCAGGCTACCGAGGCTCACAATCAAGTAGTTGAAGCAGCAACGGCACCCGTCGTTGAGGCAGCTGCTAAAGTTAGTCCTCGTCGTCCGGCCTAAGCCAGCACAACGTCTTGACAGTAAAAAGCCCAGCATATGCTGGGCTTTTTGCTTACAGTGCTTGAACGCACTCTTGCACTAAGGCGGGGCCTTTATAAATAAGGCCCGTGTAAAGTTGTATGGCGTTAGCACCTGCGGCAATTTTTTCTCGTGCCTGTTGTCCCGACTCTATACCCCCTACACCAATAATAGCGAAGTCGTGGCCTAGCTTAGCGCGTAGACGGCGAATGACGTGCAAAGATAGCTGATGTACCGGGGGGCCAGATAAGCCACCCTGTTCTTGGCTATGTTCAAGCCCTTGTACTGCTTCGCGTGACAAAGTGGTATTGGTCGCTATCACGCCATCTAGGCCGAAAGTGGGTAGGGTATCGGCGACAGCATCAATTTGTGCTTCAGTTAGATCAGGGGCAATTTTCAATACGATGGGTACGTGTTTGCCATGTTTGTCAGCAAGTGCTTGACGCTCTTTTTGGACAGCAGCCAACAACAGGCTTAGTTCATCTTGACCTTGTAAGCTGCGTAAGTTCTCCGTGTTTGGAGACGAAATATTTATAGTGACGTAATCAGCATGTGGGTACACTGCACGTAGACCAATTAAGTAGTCTTGGCTGGCGTGCTCTATAGGAGTAGCAGCATTTTTACCTATGTTAAGCCCCAATATTCCACCTTGCTGACGGAACTGACTTTGCTGCACATTTTGAATGAAAATGTCTAAACCGTCGTTATTAAAACCAAAGCGGTTAATCAGGCTATTGGCTTGTGGGAGACGAAACAAGCGCGGCTTGGGATTGCCGGGTTGCGCTTTGGGCGTGACGGTGCCAACCTCTACAAAGCCAAAGCCTAATGCTCCTAGGGCATCAATGTGGGCGCCGTTTTTATCTAAGCCAGCCGCTAACCCTACGGGGTTGCGTAGTGACATGCCCATCAGCTCTATTGGTTTTGATAAATTATTTTTTAGCAAAGAACCTAGTATGGGTATACCTTGGCTGCAGCCTAGGCTTTTGAGTGTAAGGTTATGAGCCTTTTCAGCATCGATGCTGAACAACAACTGACGCGCCAAGGGATACAAGCTAAATAAAGCGGACATGGGTAGATAAAGATGAGAGGGTTAAGCAGGCCACTCCCAGTGTCCGTTTCGGAGCAACTGGTAAGGACGATAGCCAATTTTATAAGCCATTTTACGACTTTCTGCGATCCAATACCCTAAATACAGCCAGGGCAGTTCATGCTGGCGACAGTAGTCGAGCTGCCATAGTATGGCATACACACCATAGCTGGCTTTGGGGTCTGTATCGAAAAACGTATAAACAGCTGAAAGGCCGTCTTCCAGAATATCGATAATAGAGACAATTTTCAGCACTCCCGTTGAGTCGCGAAACTCAAGCAAACGGGAATCGATATGGCTATGCAAAAGAAATTGAGCATATTGGGTTTGGTTGTCTTCATCCATACCAGCGCCCGCGTGCCTAGCCTTTTGATAGCGGTGATAAAGCTCGTAGTGTTCGGGGTTCCACTGTAGGGGCAGGATATTGGTTTGTAAGTGCTGGTGCTGTTTCCATACTTTACGTTGCGTGCGATTGGGCTCGTGTTGCGGAGCATGGCAACGGATGGGAATACAAGCTTGGCATTGATCACAATAAGGGCGGTAAGTGAAGGTGCCACTGCGCCGGAACCCTTTATGTACCAAGCCAGTATACAGAGACGGAGTAATGAGGTGGGCAGGGGTTGCCACCAATGAGCGCGCCTGCTTATTGGTCAAGTAACTGCAGGGGTAACTTGCCGTGCTGTAGAATTGCAGGTCCTGCAAAGGCGTTGGTTTGGTTAAGCTCATACTGACATACACAAAAATCAGGCCACATTTCAGTGTATCACCTGCTACAAGCTGGTTGCATTTCCTAAGCGGGTTTGTCCATAGCGTAAATACCCAGTAGGCCATTGCCGTTGGGGTTGATCGCGTAGCAGATAGAGCTGCTCAATAAACTGAGCGCGTGCAATGGGTTCTGCGCCTAAGCTGGCTAAGTGAGCAGTTTCTTGTTGGCAATCAATGATGGGTAGGCCAGCACGTTGCAAGATATCGACTAAATAAACAAGGCTGATTTTGCTAGCATCGGTTTTATAGGCAAACATAGACTCACCAAAAAATACTCCTCCGATGTTCATGCCGTAAAGTCCACCCGCCAGCTCGCCGTCTACCCAGGTTTCTATGCTGTGTGCAAAGCCTTGTTGGTGCATGGCGTGATAGACGTTGATGATGTCCTCACTAATCCACGTGCCTCCTGTTTCAGCTCGGCTACTGGCACAAGCTTCAATGACAGCTCGAAAGGCAAGGTTGCAACTGACTTGTATGACGGCGTTTTCCGTATGTTCTGCACGCTGTATTTGGCGGATTTTTTTTTGTAATGAGCGCGAAAGGTGCAATTTGTGAGTGTAGAGCACCATGCGTGGATCGGTAGACCACCATAAGACGGGGTCGCCGCTGTTATACCAAGGAAACAAGCCCTCTCTGTAGGCATCGTAAAGGCGCTGTGGGCTAAGATCTAACCCAGCAGCGACTAAGCCATACTCATTGGCCGATTGCGCCAATGGCAGTGATTCTTCAGGCTGTACCCATACCACACTCATGCTTACACGCTAGTTTGCGGGGCCATGTCGAACTCATGGATGCCAAATTGCCCATTTTTTTGGTCAGTTAGGTAGCGCTCTAAGGTGGCGCTGACGGTACGAAAGGCAAGCTGGTCCCAAGGGATTTCATCCAGCTCAAAGAAGCGTGCCTCTAGGGTTTCAGGACCAGGGTCGAGTGCAGGACTCAGCACTTTTGCAAGATAATAAACATGTACTTGCTCGGCGTAGGGGACGCTGATGACGGTAAATAGCTGCCCTAGTTCGACCAATGCGCCCGCCTCTTCATTCATTTCGCGCAAAGCCCCCTCGGATAGGGTTTCGTTGAGCTCCATAAAGCCGGCTGGTAAGGTCCACGTATTAAAGCGAGGCTCTATAGCGCGTCGGCAGAGCAATATCTTGTTTTCCCAAATAGGGACTATGCCCACCACGTTGCGAGGATTTTGATAGTGAACTGCGCCACAATGCGTACACACATCACGCATCCGATTGTCATCGTCGGGGATGAGGCGGCTTAACTTGCTGCCGCATTGGCTGCAATATGTTTGGCTGCGGGGCGCGGGAAAGTAAAAGGACGGGACGGGTGGCTGTGGTTGAGTCATGCAAATGATTCTACTGAATTTACGAGGCTTGTGGGCAAGCAATATACGCGAGCTTTTCTAGTAATACCGAATCATCAGTATAGAAAAAAAGAGGGGCGGCGTGAGTATAGTGCTGGGTAAAGATAGTTGGCCCTGCCTCAGGGTAGGGGGGGCCATTGAGCAAGTAGTCTTCTAACAGGCCGGTAGGAGTATGGAGTTGCGCCAGTAAGGCGGCAACGTCACGGCCTTGCACCAAGCCTGCACCTAGGTTGGTACTGGCATAGAGCCTACCCTTGGAGTCAACGTACCAAGCATGAATTTGCTCCACTAGTAACTGGTTATGGGTATATATGAGATGGGGCTCGGTGCCTGTACGTAAAATATAGGGTGCAGCATCAAGGCGCACATAGACCCGCTGAGGTCCATTCTGTATAAACCATTGCCCTTGTTCGTCAGCCATGTAGTGACGATTAAAAAAATGAACAATAGTGCTTTTTTCTATGGCTAAGCCAGCTTGATGAGGTAAGGACATGGCTTGGCCGTCAGGATGTAGCCGCCAGCAACCTTGCTCGCATAACGACACGTAGCCATAAACATGCGGTACGTTGGGCCATTTTTGTAAAGCTTGGGCAACACGATCATCCATAGCATGGGGCAGTAAAACGTAACTAATGTCTCATAGTATACGTGTTTAGTGGCTTGCTTAGCGTCTTCGCATCGAGCTCTATGCCGTAACATACCAAGATATGTTTTGCTTGTGGCCGGCATTTGCACGTGGGACAGCAGATGGTTTTTTGCTTTTTGCAAAGGTGAAATGATGCGTCTCAGCAACAATTTCTTAAGTTTATCTTATCGCTCTTGAACTACTGTAAAAAAGCGGGATGTGGCGGTTTTCGCCTTTTCCAGACTACTATAGAGGTGAGCGCTAAAAGAGTAGGTTCAGATCTGCAGCGGTTTTTACCGCTCATACGCAATAAACATGCGGGGCTTGGGGCTCGAGGTCGTACAATATGCGTACAGCTATGTATATGAACATGCGTCATTGCAAAAGGTATGCAAGCTCAGGTTTGCTTGCTAGAGGTTTTAGAAATGCTACCAGCACCCCATGGTATGCGCACAATACAGAAGCACCGATGCTATCCGCATTTGGGTTGGGCTTCTGCAGTGTAAAGCCCTGCATTGCTATTGAAGCGGCAGGGCTTTTATGCGTTAGAACCTGTACAGGAAAGTAGTCCCACAGAGATATTTTGCTATTTAAGGAAATTTTGGAATTATGAGTCAGTTCCGTACCGAACATGATTTGTTGGGTGACCGCGAGGTACCTAACGAGGCTTATTATGGTGTGCACACGCTACGTGCGAAAGAAAACTTCCACATCACAGGTACCCCAATTTCTACCTATCCGGAACTGATTAAAGCCTTGGCAATGGTGAAACAGGCAGCTGCCGAGGCGAATTATCAACTGGGTCATTTAAACGAAGCCAAGCGCAATGCTATCGTGACAGCATGTAAAGCAATTACCGATGGTGCTTTACATGAGCAATTCGTGGTTGACATGATTCAGGGCGGTGCAGGTACATCGACAAACATGAATGCTAACGAGGTGATTTGTAATTTAGCCTTGGAAAGCATGGGTCATAAGCGTGGTGAGTATCAGTACTTACACCCTAACGATGACATTAATATGGCGCAGAGCACGAATGACGTGTATCCCACTGCTTTGCATTTAGCTGTATATCGTTCTTTAGACCCCGTCTTTGATGCGATGACGATTTTGCGTGATGCGTTTTTAAACAAGGCGCAGGAATTTAACGACCACTTGAAACTGGGTCGTACGCAGCTACAAGACGCCGTTCCTATGACTTTAGGTCAAGAGTTCAAAGCTTTCGCTGTGAGCATTAACGAGGATATCGTGCGTTTGAAGCAATCGCGCGAGTTAATGTGTGATGTCAACTTAGGTGGTACAGCGATTGGTACAGGTATTTGTACTCATCCCGCTTACGCAGCCATAGCGGTACAAGAGTTGGCGAAAGTATCCGGTGTGCCGTTTGTGTCGGCCGAGGACCTGATCGAAGCGACACAAGACTGCGGTGGCTTTTTGCATGTTTCGGGTGTTTTGAAACGAGCCGCCGTGAAACTGTCGAAAATTTGTAATGACCTGCGTTTGTTGTCTAGCGGCCCACGCTCTGGCTTTTGCGAAATTAATCTACCTGCCGTACAAGCGGGCTCGTCTATTATGCCGGGCAAGGTCAACCCGGTAATCCCCGAGGTGGTGAACCAAGTTGCCTTTGAAATTGTTGGTGCAGATGCCACGGTAACCATGGCTGTCGAGGCGGGTCAATTGCAGTTGAACGCTTTTGAGCCTGTTATTGCACACTCCTTGTTACGCAGTATGAAGTTATTGGAAAATGCTTGCCATACTCTTACTGAGTTCTGTGTTACAGGAATTACGGCTAACCGTGATTGCTTGGAGCAGAACATTGAGCGTTCTATTGCATTGGTAGCGGCATTGAATCCTTATATTGGCTACAAGGCAGCAACAGCTGTGGCAACGGAGGCATTTAGCACTGATCGTAATATTCGTGACGTGGTGCTGCAGCGTGGCTTGATGAGCGAAGAGGAATTGAATGAGGCTTTGCGTGCTGATCAATTGATTCAGCCACGTGAGCTGTGCACAAAAACGCGCTAAGCATTTCTTGCGCGAGTGAAACCAACAGGCCGCTATAAGCGGCCTGTTGGTTTTTAGGTCGTATGGGCTCTGAATACTTTAGCCCTGGTCCTTATTTTCATCATAGGGAGCAGGGCGTAAAATACGATAGAGTTCTAGCATCAAGTCGGCCTGTGTGATCATGCCCTGCCAGCGTCCTTGTTCGTCGATGACGGGTAAATGGCGATGTTTATCGTGACTAAATAAAGGAATCAGCTCAGTGATAGACTGTTCACTGTAGGCGCATATTGCAGGGGTACTCATAATATCACCGACTATCGGTACGTTGCTTTGACCCCGCTTGCTTTGAATGAACTCGCGTAGACGTTGGCGTAGGCCTTGTTGGTCTTGTAGAGTTACGCGACGCAGGAAGTCAGCTTGAGTCAAGATTCCAATAACGCGTTGTTCTTGGTCTACTACCGCTAAAGCCTTGGTTTTATGCTCAGTGAGTAGAGCCCAAGCTTGCTCCAAAGATGTGTCCGCAGTGATGCAGGGGGCATTAGTCTGCATCAAGGCAGCGCAATGCCTAGTGCCTAAATTGCGTTGAAAAGCAATAGTGTGTACATAGGCTAAGAGCTTTTGCAGGTCTTCGCGGCTCACGTTAAGCGTTTGGTTATAGTGCTCAAGTGCCGCGTCGTAGTCTGCGTCTGTAAAGCGAGAAGCTTGTTGCGTTGGTTCGATGGCTTTTTCAGGCTTGTGCCAAGCAGGGTAACGAGTGCCTGTTAGGTTGTTATATAGCACTGCTATGAGCACTAAAATGCTAGAGTTAGTAAGCACAGGGAACAGCGCAAAGTGAAACTCATGGATACCGTTAAGTGCAGGAAAGACGGAGATGGCGACGCTGGGAGGGTGTACGCTACGACTAATCAGCATCATGCCAGTGCTGAGTCCTCCCGCTAAGGTTAAGGCTAGCACCGTATTCGGTATCCATCGAGCACAGCATATGCCTATTAGTACTGACACGCTATTGCCGACCAGAATATTCCATGGTTGTGTTAGTGGGCTGGTAGGAACTAAAAATAGTAATAAGGCACTGGCACCAAAAGATGCGACGAGCCAATGATGAGTACTAGCATAGTTAGCCAAGTGTAAGCTTACAAAAGCGGTACACAACAGCGCTAGCGATGCTCCCATAGTAGCGCGCAGCATCTCCTGTCGCGCAATGGGAAGGGAGTGAGGGCGCAGGCTGCGAGCCACTAGCTTCATTAGGGCTAGCATGGGCTGGGGGCGTGGACAGGAATAGCGGGAGGCAACAGGTGTGCCGGTAAGGTGTAAATGTGAGCCGTGGGCGTTTGTAGGTAGCGTTTGAGTATGGCTTTATTATCGGGGGCGCTCGTCCATACTTGTAACTGCGCAGCGGCTTGTGCGTGCGTATTGGTAGGCAGCAGCAAAAGTTTGCGCTGTACTTGTGCAGCAACGGCTTCAGAAGGCTCGATAATGTGCATGCTCGAACCTACTATGGCTTGGATTTGGGGGAGCAAAAAAGGATAGTGAGTACAACCCAATACCAATGTGTCAGCCCCCTGTTCAAGGGCGGGGCGTAACTTCACGCTTAAGTATTGCGGTAATTCATCATGATCCAGCTCGCCACTCTCTACTTGTTCAGCTAAGCCAGGGCAAGGGATAAGTATGACTTGTTTATCGGCAGCGTGTAGCTGGCAAAGCCTATGTATTTGGGGGCTGCTTATGGTGCGAGTGGTCGCCATTAGCGCAATCACTCCATTCTTGCTTTGTTGAGCAGCGGGTTTAATGGCTGGCTCAATGGCAATAATCGGCAGACTATAACGAGCACGTAAAAGCTTTGCCGCCACGACGCTAGCCGTATTGCAGGCAATCACGATGGCCTTACATTGTTGTGCAATGAGGAAATCAAGAATCTGCGTGCTGCGATCTTGAATCCATTCCGGCGACTTATCGCCATAGGGTGCAAAACCCGAGTCAGCCACGTAGATAAGAGGTTCGCGCGGTAGCGCAGTACGTATAGAGCGTAGCACTGACAGACCACCCACCCCAGAGTCGAACACACCAATAGCCCCAGGTAAATGGGGCAACGTGTTAGCGTCAAACATAAAGCAAGTAAATTCCCACAATCAACACATAGGCAGGTTGCTATTATCTGCTTTTTTAGACGCAGGTTCTAGACTCAGCATGATAGATAAACACTTATCAGTGGATTTGACGATTAAGCGGTGAGCAATAGCTCATTTTGGAGTTACCGTAAATAGCAGGTAGACTGCTATTTTTCTAGATAAACTTCTCCTGTATGAGTGCTGCTCATTTTCTCCTTCCTAAACTGGTGTCGTGGTTGAAAGCTCAAGGTTTGCCCCAGGGCAGCCATTTGGCGGCACAAACCATAGCGGATGCTTTCCAGATGTCACGCTCGCCAGTGAATGAGGCGTTGCAGCAGTTGGCCGAGCAAGGCGTGCTCGAGAGGCGTCCGCGTCGTGGTTATTTTTTATTGTTGAATGCCGATCAGCTTAGTGTGGAGTCTTTTGTCGCTGGCTCCTCGGTTGCGGATCCTGTGCAGCATGCTTATTTTGCGTTGGCTGATGACTTATTAACTCAGCAATTGCCGTTGCATTGCTCGGAGCAAGAACTGCGTCGTCGCTATCAGTTAAGTCAGACACAGTGTCAATTACTCATGCAGCGTATTGCCACGGAAGGGTGGGCAGAGCGCAGACCTGGCTATGGCTGGGTATTTTCCGATATGCTGCTTACGCCTAATAGTTTGCTGCAATCGTATCGCTTGCGGCTTGCCTTAGAGCCAGCGGCTTTGCTAGAGCCTAACTATACGATAACAGCAGCAACCATTGCCCAGTGCCGTGCCGCTGAGTTAGAGTTGCTCAATGGAGGCATAGAAACCGCCACGGCCGATCAACTCCATGCGCGTGGCGTTCGCTTTCACGAAGCCCTTGTGGAGGCGTCGGGAAATCCGTTTTTTATTGATGCGATTAAACGGGTCAATCAAGTACGCCGCTTGTTATCTTATCGTTCCATGCGTGATAGACAGCGTTATCGCGACCATTGTGCCCAGCATTTAACTATATTGAGTCTTTTAGAGCAGGGGCAGCAGGAACAAGCCGCACAGGCTTTGCGCGAACATTTACAGCATACGGTACACAATATGAGCCGGCTTAGCGAACTACTAAGTCAAGCGTAGTCAGCTAAGCGTACTGTGCCAGCCTAAACCTGTGCTGGTGCTACGGAAGCACCTTGTATGCCGTGCCTTGCCAGTGCCTCGGCGACAAAACCCGAACTTTTCATTTCTTCAATAAAAGTGCTTAGGTATTCACTAGCGGTAGCGCCACGCTCTTTGTGCATGCCCATGGCCTGTTGAATCACCATAAAGCGTCCTGGCAATAAGCGTAAGTTGCCATAGCGCTCGGCATCGGCTTGGAGTTGTTGTTTAACGCCAGCAGCAACTTCGTGGCCATGTTCTAAAAAGTGGCTGACTACCGCAGGCGAAGTGGGAGCACGCATTAATGTAGCATGTTGAATTTCACGGCTGAGATAAAGGTCATAGGCGCTACCTTTGCCGACAGTAATGCGATGCTCAGTTTGATCGACGTCGCTATTGTGGTGCACAGGAGAGTCCTCTTTGACCAAATAGGCGCCTTCAATAAGCACATATGCAGCGGTAAAATTAATGACTTGTCCGCGTTTGGGGTCAATGGCAAAGAAGCCTATATCGGCAAGGTGGTTTTCAACCGCCTCTACCGATTTGCCGGCAGACTCCCAGACGACGAGCTCTAAGGGAAGCGCCAAACGACGTGCAAGCTCCTGGGCTAAATCGACTGAAACACCAAAGACTTCGCCTGTTTCAGGATGTCGTCCAGCAAGGATGGGGTTACCGACATTTATGGAGGCGCGTAAGGTGCCCTGTGGGGCAAAAGCTTGTTGGAGGCTAGAATGCATAGTCATAGAGTAGGGGAGTAAACGGGGTTAATCGGTTGCGGCCTGTGCTTGTCGTAAAATGGCAGGTATAACACCACCACACTTTAACAGTTCTATTTCCATTTGCGTTTCGACCGCCGCGGTAGCGGTAAAAGTCATACGTTGTTCGTGGCCCTCGTACACGCTGACCGGAATAGCACCGCGCTGGCTGAGGTGGCGGGCGTCGATGTCAAACATCAGCCCTTCATGGAAGGCCGTGACATCCACATCAGCAGGTAAAACAAGCGGCAATATGCCCATGCCAATAAGGTTAGAGCGATGAATGCGCTCGACACTTTTCAGTAGCACGGCGCGTACCCCTAGCAGCCGTTGGCCTTTTGCTGCCCAGTCTCGCGAAGAGCCTGTGCCGTAGCGCTCACCTGCCACAATCACTAAGGGCTGCTGCTGATCTTGATAGGCTTGTGCGGCTTGCCATATGGGCATTACTGTTTGACTAGGGATATGTAAAGTGTGTGCTACCGGGGCTTTCGGAGCTAGATAGTTATGCAATGTTTTGCTATGAAAGGCAGCGCGTAACATGACCTCCCAATTGCCTCGTCGTGAGGCGAAAACATTGAGCTCTTCAGGCGCTACGCCTTGCTCATAAAGAAACTGCGCAACTTGGCTGCTGGGGGGAATAGCACTGGCGGGGGAAATATGATCTGTCGTAATGTCATCGCCCAGAATTAGCAAGGGGTAGGCTCGGTAATGCCCTAAAGGACTTGCTTGCGTAAAAGAGGCAAACGGTGGCCGCCGTAAAATAGTTGAGTCTGGGTTCCAAGGGAATTGATCCCCTATCGGTGCTTGTAATGCTTCCCAGTAGGGGTTGTGGTGAGCTTGTGTGAAACACTCTAAAAAGTCGGCGCTGTGTAGAGCAAGTTGCTGAGTCTGTGCAATCTCTTCTTGGCTCGGCCAGACATCGCTTAGGTAAACGGGTTGACCGTCGGGCGTAAAGCCTAAGGGGTCATGGCTCAAGTCGCACATGGCATCCCCTTTTAGGGCATAGGCGATGACCAATGCAGGGGATAGTAAAAAGGCCAGCTCTAAATCAGGATGGATACGGCCGGGAAAATTACGATTGCCTGATAAAATCGCCACGGGTTTGATGTGGCCTGCCTCGCTGGCGGCTTGTATGCGAGCAGGCAGAGGTCCAGAGTTTCCTATGCAGGTGGTACAGCCAAACCCCACAATATCAAAGCCCAATGCGGATAGGTCAGTGAGCAAGTCGGCTCTCTCTAGATAGGCTTGCGCTGCTGGGGACCCTGGCCCCAAGGACGTTTTTACCCACGGTGCAGCACGCAAGCCTAACCGGCGTGCTTTGCGGGCGAGCAAGCCAGCCGCAATCAGTTGGGCCGGATCGGAGGTATTGGTGCAACTGGTAATGGCTGCAATGGCCACCGGGAAAGCAGGCAATGTGCCCACTGAGGGGGGAGTGAAGTTGATTTTCCGCAGAGCCGCGGGAATATCGCCAAGATGCAGGTAGTCTTGTGGCCTGCGCGGGCCTGCTGCCGAGGCTTGCAAGGCATTGATGTCTAGGCTTAGCACTTGACTGTAGCGGGGGCGAGCGTGAGGGTCGAACCAAAGGCCGGTTGCTTGGCAATAGGCTCGTATGATCGCAAGATGTTCTAGGCTGCGCCCTGTTTGTGCCAAGTACTCTAGTGTGCGCTCATCCACGGGGAAAAAGGCAGTAGTTACACCATACTCGGGAGCCATATTTGCGATGACACAACGTTCCCCCGCGGTAAGTGTGCTGACCCCCGGGCCAAAAAACTCGACAAATTCACCCGCGACATTTAGCTTACGCAATTGCTGGGTAAGCAGTAGTGCCAGGTCGGTAGCGGTTGCCCCTGCTGGTAGGCTGCCTTTTAGCTCTACGCCTATTACATCAGGAAGGCGCAACATAACGGGTAGCTTAAACATCGCTGTTTGTGCCTCTAAGCCACCCACTCCCCAGGCCAAGACTCCGATGCCGTTAATCATGGGTGTGTGACTGTCTGTGCCAAGCATCATGTCTGGCGTGAGACTGTCGTATTGGTCTGTTCCTTCAGCAGGTAATCGGGCGACCACAGTGGCCAACTGTTCCAGGTTAATGGTGTGCATAATGCCCGTGCCGGGAGGATGTATGCGTACTCCTTCTAAGGCCTGCGCAGACCATTTTAAAAAGCGATAGCGTTCTTGATTAAGCTGTATTTCCAGTTCGATGTTTTGGGCTGATGCGTCTGGATTGGCATAGTGCTGTACAGCGAGAGAATGGTCTATCGAAACGTCAATAGGCAAGCTGGGGTTCAGTTGCGCCGGGTTTAGTCCCTTTTCATAAAGCTCATCGCGCATGGCAGCAATATCGACCAACGCCGGTGTGCTGGTGGTGTCATGCATTAAGAGTCGGCCAGCTTGAAAAGCGATTTCCGCGTTGCTATGCCCCTCTTGTAGCCAGTCCAAAATCGCTTGCCGTGATGTCTCCCGCTCTTCGTCTTGTTGGTGGCGCATACAGTTTTCTAACAGTAAACGTAAGACCACCGGCAGACGTTCAAAATCCTCTCCCGCAATCCCCGCTAGATCCGTAATGTGGAAAAGTTCATTGTTGATACATAGTTGTTTTGGTGCGTAGCGATCTTTAACCATCGTTGTTTTATATTGCATTTTTGGTGTATAAAATGCAATCATAATGAATGTTTACGACTTTGTGTTTTTTTCTTAGGAGTTGGGAGTGAGTAAGAGTATTAAAAAATGGCTAGTAGCGGCGTCGGTAGTAGGTGCCTTGCCCTGGCAACTGCATGCAGAAACGGGGTCCTATCCGAAGCAAGCTATCACTCTAGTGGTGCCGTTTTCTCCTGGGGGAGGCGTGGATGTGATGGGGCGCTTGTTGGCCGAGCGTCTGAGACAGACCTTAAATCAAAATATCATCGTAGAAAATCGTCCGGGAGCCAGCGGCATGTTGGGGGCAAGTCACGTGGTACGTGCCAAACCGGATGGGTATACCGTGTTATTGGGTTCAGCAGGCGAGACGGCGATTAATCCCTATGTGTATGGGGATCGCATGAGTTATCAGCTAGATAACTTACAACCAGTGGCCTTATTGTCGCGAGTGCCGAATGTGCTATTGGCAGGGCCGGCTATGGAGGCAGCGGATATGGCGTCGATGCTCGATTATGTACGAGCCAATCCAGGTCGTGTTAACTATGCGACAAGCGGTTTAGGCAATCCGCAGCATTTAAATGGGGCATTGCTTGAGCATCAAGCTCAGGTCTCTATGGTGCACATTCCCTATCGTGGTGCGGCAGGCCAATTAGCAGACGTAGCAGGAGGGAGTGTTGAGCTTACCTTTGTGAGTTATGCGGCCGCGGTGCCTTTTTTGCAGTCGGGTAAAGTACGTGCGTTAGCGGTAACCTCGGCTAATCGCACCGGTTTTGCACCGGACATTCCTGCTTTGTCTGAAACCCCCGGGTTAGAAAATTATGATTTGTCTAATTGGTTCGGTTTGTTTGTGCCAGCTGCTACCCCTGCCGAAATAGTACAAGCGTTAAACCAAGCGACCAACGAAGCGTTAGCGGACCCAGAATTAGCGGAAAAGCTGCAGGCTCAGGGAGCCGAACTGACGCCGCTGAGTGTGGCGGATTTTACGTCGTTTATTGCACAGGAAAGCAGTAAATACGAGCAGATAGTGCGCGAGGCCGGCATTGTGGCGGAATAAGGTAAAAGAGCATGTATGCATTGGTTGGTAGTCGTACTACGCGTGAACGTCATGCACGAGGACAGGGCATTAGCGTATATGCGGTATGCCCGCGGTCGGGGGCATTGGAGCTGGTGACAATTGAAACGGGATTAGTGAATCCCTCTTATCTACTCCTGTCCAAAAATGGACAACGGGTTTATACCGTGCACGGCGATCGTCAAGAGATTTCTGCTTTTTCGTTGAATCAGCAGACCGGCAGATTGAGCTTGTTGAATCAACAGTCTACTCAAGGCCTAAACCCGGTTCATTTATGCTTTACACCTGATCAGCGAGCGATCATGGTAGTGAATCATTTGGGGGCATCTATGGTTGTGTTGCCTATCGATGCGGACGGCGCATTGCTGCCTGTGACGCAACAGCACAGCTTTAGCGGTGACATAGGCCCGCATCGTGTGGAGCAGTCGCAAGCCAAGCCGCACGCTGTTGTCTATGACCCGTCGGGACGCTTTTTAGTGGTTCCAGACAAAGGCTTAGATGCGGTCTTTGGCTTTGTATGGGAGGACGGGCGTTTTTTACCTACAGCGCAAATAAAAGTTAGTAGTCGTGAAGGGGCTGGTCCTCGTCATGCTTGTTTTCACCCCCATATGCCTGTGATGTATTGTGTTAATGAGCTGGACTCTACCGTGGCTGTGTATGCATGGGATCAGCAACACGCAAGCTTGCATGCAGTACAAGTCTTGAGTACGTTAGCGCATAGCTTTACGGGTAATAGTCGCGCGGCAGCGATTGTGTTGTCTGCCTCGGCACGCCATTTGTATGTCTCCAACAGAGGGCAGGACAGCATTAGTATTTATGCTGTTGATAAGGAAACAGGATGCTTGTCGTGGCAAAGCAATGTCAGTTCTCAGGGGCGTACCCCTCGTTTTATGGACTTTAATCAGTCCGGCGATTACTTATATGTATTAAACGAGGATTCGGACAGCATTGTGCAGTTTGCCGTGGATGCTGACACAGGGGCGCTGAGTTATCTAGCTTCTTGGCCCTGTGGTAGCCCAGTATGTATGGTATTTAGCAAATAGACGGGACAATGCTCTGGTTAAACTCTTCTGCAAAGGGAGAGTTTAACCACATCGCAGCGTGAACCAGCACTAGCCTTCAAATGTCACGTAACGCTTCTTGGTTTAGGCCCCGCCATAGTGAGTGCATGAGTTGCCACGCGCGTTGTATATCTACGTGGCTGGAGTGTGTCAGGTGTTGTTCCCATTGGGCTACGCTGGCGTGGTAAAGATCGGTACGGTTATGGCGTAACAGCCGCTCTCTCATACCCTCCCACGGAAATAATAGCCCTGCAAAGCGGGGCATAGAAAGCGTCCAGCCTAAGCCAGCTGGATCAAAGTCGGGGAAGGCCCAGACAGGCTCACGTCGGAGGTGTAAAAATGCCAGTGCATGATTGGCTTTAAATAAATTGTCACCCCTAAACACAGCAAGACTCGCTTGTTGAACAGCGGGGTGATTCAGCAGCCAGTGATAGCGACGTAGTTGGACAAAGGTCTCAAAGTTTTCTACGACCACGATGTTTTTTGTTTGGATAGCATGACCGTCTTGTTCAGTTATCACCATGTACCCGGGTAAATGACTGGGCAAAGGCTGGCCTTGATATAGGCAACCCGAGCTGAGGGGCAAGATGGCGATCTCACCATGATGCGGGGCTAAGCTGGTGTGCTTTTCCGATCGGCCTGGAATGAAGGATGCCTGAGCGCGATCAAGTGGCGTTGAACTGGCTTGTAGAGGTAAGGCATGTGAACGTATCAAGGCTTGGGCTCGCGCTAAGTCATCCGCTCGATACTCAAAGCGCTTACCTATTTGTAGCCCTATACGATGATGTTGGCTAAAGGCTTCTGCCGTGCGTGACAACTGGCGTGTGAGGGGGAAGGCAGCCTTTGGATCTGCTTGAGCTTCTAGCAAGAGCTTTTGTAAAAAGGCTAATTCTTGTGTTTGCATAGCGAGTAGTAGGCGTTAGGCAGCGCTAGTCAAGCGTACGGTAACATCTTCTAGCCTGTCATTGTAATGTCCGCTTAAGGCTGGGCCAATGTGATATTCCAACTCTATGCGAGGATATAACAATAATTGAGAGGAGGCATACAATATCCAAATCTCATCCGCAATGGCCTCGGTGTGGCGTTGCTCGATTTGCCATTGAAGTAGGGATAAAGCACTGCTTTGGTGTTTTTGCAGGTGCTGCACGAGCTGAGCAATAAGTTGATCTGCCGGCAAGAGGGCCTCTTGCGCCACTTCATTGCTCACCGCATGTACGCGTTGAATGCCGTGGTCTTTTTCGACGCTTGTGCTAGCGGGTGCCGGTAGCCGACGTAAGGCGCGCTCTAGTGCTTCTTCTATATGGTAAGTGCGATCAGTAAAATCGATCTGTGGTCGTACCCGAATGCTCGTTGGCCGACATAAAGCATCCAGTGTGATAGCGGGGGTTTGGGCACTGGGCGCAAGATCAATGCCATCGGTGGTGGGGTTGCGCGACAACCAGAGTGCCGCTTGTGAGAGGGCGTATAGTTGTTGTTCTAGCTTACGGGCTAAAAACAGTTTGCGGCTAATTACCGCTTGTATGTCATTGAGTCGACTGACCCAGCCAGCGCGCCGTCCTGTTAGGCGGGCATTCACCATTTGTCGCGCGCGTAAAATGACTTCCCCTTTTTCATAGGGGTTTTCATTTATTCTGCCCAGTAGCGCTTCAACGGAAATCAGCTCTTTGAGTAGTTGTACAACTTGACGCCGGTAATGTTCATTTTGTCGAATTTTAGCGCGTAATGACGCTACGTTGCCGTACTCTGAGCTGACCATTGCAGTGAGCAACATTAAGTTGCGTTCGTTGCTATGAATTAAATTGGTAATGGTGTGGTCTAACGAGTCCTCCACTTGCTCAGCGTCTTCGTGTTCACCATGTTGCTGTAGATCGCAAAGCTCATGCCAGTGCAGTCTGGCCTGGGTGATCATGGGCGAAATGCGAGTTAAGCTTTCAAAGGCCTGATATAGGTTGAGATGATCCTTAAGGTAATGCCGTAAGTGCGGGTTTAAGTGGTAGCTTTCTTCGCCGTAGGGAAGTAAAGCATTAATAGATGCGAGCTCTTGAATCGCTGTGGTTCGTGCTTTGTCGTGGTTCTCTAGTGCGCCGTCTAGCGCATCGGCCAAAACATCAAAGTGTTTTTGTAGATATTGAAAAACTTGCCGAATCTGCCCTCGATTGTCGATGATCTTTTTGCGCCCGCGCGGGTCAGAGAAAACCATGTCGTTCATATGGATTCTGCCTCATCGTCTACATATAAAGCATCAAGCAGTTCACTTTGCTCGTGGGTTTCGTGCTCGTGGGTGCTATTGATAAGGCCTTGGCGCTCGGCCATATATTCCAGTGCTAGGGATAGTTGCTGAAGCTTTCCGGTACAGCGGTAGACATGTCGCTCTGGGTTGCTCAGAATTAAATAACCTTCTTTGCTTAAGTTGTCGAGCATACGCTTGAGTAGTTCGTGGTTCGAGTAGCGTTTGTGGGTGCCGCTGATCTCAAACGAGCGTAATTGACCCTCTAGGGTGGCACTGCCATTGACGCTTAGCACCAAGTCAGCCAGTTGCAGGTACTCACCAGGTTGAAACGAAAACTCTTCTTGGGCATTGCGTAACATATCCAACATATGCACCAATGGGCCGTAGACATCACGAAAACGAGCAAATTCATCACGGATACGGGCCAAATCGTGGGCTTGTATTTGCTGAGGAGCCATGAAAAAAGCGCCATCATCACCTAAGCGCGCCAGACGCATCTCAATTTCATTGAGCCATTGGTTCACCGCTGTGCGCTCAGACTCTTGCTCAGCCAAGCAAGCATATTCGTCAGGGTAACGGTAGGGGCAGAGGTATTTGCCATCTAATAAGGCAAGCCGAATACGAGCTTTCATCATACTAGGGCTCCCGGTGTCGTGATGGGACCAGTGGTGGAAATTGGCTCACTTGCAGCCTGGAAAACGGACACTCTACTGCCTGGTCGGAATATATAACGGTTCCGGAAATGGGGATACATTGCAGGGGTCAAGGCGGGGGAGGCCGTGACCACATCGATATGGTTGTCTCGTAGCGAAGCCATCAGGCTTTTGAAGTTTTTGGCATCAAAGCGACCCACCTCATCGGTTACCCAAGGGATATAGATTTTTTCTTCGCGCCGCACCACATTCAGCATACCCGAGAGTAAAGTGATCAAAGCAATAGCGGTAATACCCGTGGAGCTAAGTCGTTGCAGTTCACTTTCACGGTTAAAGGGCTTGATATTGCCGCCATCGTTAGCACTGCCTTTGAGCGTAATGTGCTGAGCTAGGTTGATCTCTAAGGAGTTATTGCTGAGCAAGGCTAAGATGTCGCGTAGTGCTTGCGCGGTAGAGGCGGGGGGCACAGTGTCTACGATGGTGTCGCTCATGCGCAAACGATGATCTAGGGTAATTGAGTGCAGTTGATCTAGTTTCTTTAAATAATCGAGCTTTTCGAAATCACACACAATGTGAATTTCGAGGTCGCGTAAACGCTCAGTGCGCAAAGAAACTTGGCTCAACCCGATTTGCAGGTCTTTATTAAAGTCATGCACACGGCTTTCAAAGCGTGCAATAGTCTTACGAAACTCACCAATGTTTTCTAATAACGGGCCTAGGCTGCTATTAATGGAGGCTATCACTAAATGACCCAGGTTACGGTAGATGTTTTGTAGCTCTTGGGCTTGCTCAATCACACTGCTATCAGTGTGCGTATGCGTTTCCATATGTTGCACAATGAGCTCTTTTACATCGCTGTCTTTATTGGTTAGCTCGTTATAAATTCTATCTTTGCTTTGTTGTAGCTGGCGCAATAGTTCCACGCCTTGTTGCCTGCATGTGTTTATCTGACCCTTTATAAAGGGTAACTCATGACCTTGCTCGATAGGGGGGACTGCTGGAGTTGCAACGTCAGCTAATTCGCTCATTAACTGCTGTGCTTGGTGTTGTTCGTACTCTATACGATGCTGTTCTTCTAGCCGCTCATTACGTGCTTTTGCATAAGCTTGGGCATCGGCTTGCGCTTGTTTGTTCTGTTGTTGAGTTTGTATGCTCAACTGCGTTTGAGCCTGTTTCAATTGAACTAATTCTTCTTGGAGCGCAGCCAGTTTTGCGGGCCCATCGTTTTGCACCCATTGTTGCCACTGCTGCACGACCGATTGCTTATTTTCCAGGGTTTGGATGTTCTGCCTTATCTCGGCAATATGTTGCCTTAGCTGATTAACGGCGGCCGGGTCGACCTCATCCTCAGTCAATCTGCGATCACGCTCTTTTTGTAATGCATCCAATAAGTTTTCGGCTTGCTCTTGTACGCTGTTTATCTGTTTCGCTAACGCAGATAACGCAGCATCTCGGCGATGTTTGTGCTTCTGAATTAAGTCAGCATGATGCGCCTTCACTTGACGGCTGCGCTCGCTATGCTGCTGTTGTAGTTGTTCGCGCTCTTGCTGCACCTGGCGTAATACACGCTGCGCGTCTTGCAAAGCCATCTGCGCCTGCTCTTTTGCTTGTTCTCGAGCTTGATCTCGGTATTGTTTTCGCACAGCTAATTCAGATTTTTTTTGTTCTGCGCGTTGTTCAGCCACCTGCCGCTGAGCCGTTTTTTCTACCCAGGCATCTTGAGTGCTCTGCCAGTGTCTGGCAGCGTTTTCCAGTGCCTGCAAACTATCTTTTACTCGAGTAACGGCTGCTTCTTTATGCTGTTGGCATTGGGTGAGCTCTTGCTGCAGCGCTTGGTCATCGCTCCAACTGGGTGAGGCGATAGCCTCTGTGTTTAAGGCCCAGCCATATAAACTTAGATCATGCGGCAGCTCGGTGGGCGGCTTAGGTGCTAAGTCTGTACGTTGTAATAAGGCGGGGTCTAGGACGCGCGCTAAGTGATGACTCCATTCATAGGCAGGGGTTTGCCTTAGGGTGGCTAATAGAGTCCCATCTTCGGGGTGTAGTGCTTGTTGTGCGAGCAGTAGCTTTTGCTCTGCCTGACTCAGGATAATCTTGGCATCCGTTACGTTGCGCTCGGCCTGTTGTTGCAGGTGGCTTGCTTGATCCTTTTGTGCCAAGGCATCCGCTTGAGCGTTAATAGCCTGTGCTAAATCAGTTTGCGCTTGGCTAAGGCTGGCCGCACTGGCGTCGAGATCATCCTGATAGTGTTCAGCAATGACGGGACGCTCAATCGCTGAGCTACAAAGTCCAACCTGATGATGGGCCTGGGCAATACGCTGTTCTTGCTCAAGTAAGCGTTCCTCAAGAACGGCTTGTAGCTCCTGCAGTTGCTCCTCTTGGCTTGCCAGAGTGTGATCTTTTGCCTGTTCATAGTCTTGGTGGGGGCGTGCTTTTTGGCTCTCTATTAAAGCCTTTTGTTGCGCAACTTCGGTACGTATTTCCGCACTGCGTTGATCTATTTTGCCCGTAATATGACGTACTTTTTCTTCTATCAACTCAAGTTGATCGGTGTTCTGTTTACGTTGTAAACGTAGCGTTTCTAACTCGGGCATGCGTTGTGCCCAATCTGATGCGGACTCGTTTTGATAGTGTCTGGCTTGAGTTTCTAGACTTAGCAAGGCTTCTTGCCGTGCGTTCAGTTGCAGGTGTATGGCTTCTTGTTGCTCTTGCGCCATGCGCCGCTGTGTATGTTCAGTTTGCTCTTGTTCTGCACGCGCTATGGCGGCATCGTCTAGCGCTTGCTTGATCTGCACATGTGCTTGTTCCAGACGAGCAGTGCAGTACAGCAACTCATGCTTAAGCAGCATTAATTGTTGACGGTTTTCACGGCTTTGCGTGATCGTGTGATGAAGCTGTTCAAGCTGTGGCTTGAGTTTGAGAGCACGTTCAGCTGCGTCACGATTATTGAGCCAAATTTGGATTTGATCTTGAGTTTGACGTAATCGTATGGGTTGCGGGCTAGGTGAGTTCGCTCCCCCTAAACCTCCCATAGACTCATAGACCATAGACAGCGCTAAAGTAATGAAGTCTTTGAAGTCGACATGCTCTTTGACAACGTTAGCAACGAGACGATCTAAGTGCTGTAAAGAGCGACGAGCAAAGCTGTAGTGTTGTGCGAGGCGCCGCAATTCGCTTTGGTCTCGCGCTTGCGTACGAATACGTAAAATAACAGCTCGATATTGTGAACCATCTAGTTTGCGTACGCGTGCGATGCCTAAGCGGTCCGCGGCACTTACTGTACCGGCATCGTTGTAAAAAGCCTGCCCACTGCCATCGGGCAGATCGTACACAAAAAGTTCGGGCCTGAAGGGCCCCTGAAAAAAACGGTATTCAGGAGCGTCTTGCCCTTCTTGGCGACGTATGGTTACTAGGCACGTGTCATCAGGGTTACCGCGTTGATACTCAAATACAATGGCGCTTTCAGGAGTGGGTAACACAAAGCGCAACATGGGTTGCATGCCACCGCCAGCCGTGACAATACGGCTGGGTGGGCAGCCGAAAAATAGCGGAAAAAGCTGTAGAGTGGTGGTTTTACCAACGCCATTTTCACCGGTAATGGCGGCGCCGTCGCGTGGATCAATTTCTGTGATCGTACCTGAAGGGTGTATGCCCGAGGTTTTAGCATTGACAAGCAGCATGCGGGTTAAACGGGATGACACTATGAAATAACCTTGCTTAAAAAGAGTAACGTAATACAAGCGCCTAAGCGAAGCACTATTGTAGTGGCAGTGCTCGCAAGCTAGGCTTCGCGCAGGAACTATCATGCCAGAAGCCGTAGGCCCTTAGTACTCTTTTGAAGTCACAGAATGTATAGGTGTAACGTAGTTTTAACCGCTTTGTTCCCGCAGGTGTTGCCCCATTTTGGTTAAGGCTTCTAAGCCGCTTACATCATCTGCTTGTAGGGTGACATGGCAATATGCTTGATGAGGAAGGCGATGCTGTAAGTCAAGCAGGTGCTTGTCTTGCTGTAGACGGCGGTTATGCCAAAAGGGATTGTCCTCAAGCGTGGGTAGGAGCCGATTCACAATCAGTCCTGCAATGGGGATCTTTTGCTCTTGTAGCGTTTTTACTGCCCGTTCGGTTTCAAGTATAGGTAAGCGTTCTGGCGTTAATACAAAAATAAAAGCGGTAGTGTTCGCGTCGCTCAAGCGCCGGCGAGTACGGTGGAAAAGGCTCTGACGGCGCGTCAAGGTATTTACAAGCTCTTTATCTTTATCGCTCAGTTCGGCAGTGTGATGCTCGGTAGGGTCACCCGTGAGGCTGTCTATACTCCGTGCGGGGGTTAAATGCTTAAGTACCGAGCCCAGGTGTTGCGAGCGTTTGTTGTGCCGCAGTAATCCGTCCGTCCAGGCAGCCATAACCTCAGGCAGGCTGAGTAAACGTAGCGTGTGGCCTGTGGGCGCGGTATCTATTATGACGAGATCGTAATTTTCTAAGCCAGACTCAATCACGTTGGATAAGCGCTCAAGCAATGCAGCCTCTTGGGCACCAGGCGATTGACGCGTCAGTTGTAGCTGGCGCTGTAACTCATTGATTTGATCCGGGCCTGCGTAGCGTCGCATTTGGGCTAGAACGCGCTCTAAATAGGCCTCAGCTTCGGCATCAGGATCTATTTCTAAACCCCATAAATTAGGGGCTAGCATGGTGGTATGCGCACCTATCTGGCGCGCAAAGGCATCGCTGAGGCTATGTGCCGGATCTGTAGAAACCAGCAACACTCGACGTCCTAGCGACGCGGCCAACACTGCTAATGACGAGGACATTGTCGTTTTGCCTACGCCGCCTTTACCACCGAGTAATAGTAGCTGCCGTTGTTGAAGAAGCTCAGTGATGGATAAAGAATTCATATTAACAACAGCGGAAATGGTCGAGAGGGGAGCGCTCCATACCCATACGAATGTGCCAATCGTGAAAGCGTTGGATAAGTAAGGGTTGTAGCTCTAAGGTATACCATGAGGCTGGATTAGGTACGCCCATCATTTCTGAAAACACCAAGAGCATGAACAGGTCGTCTTCTTCACGTTTGGCTCTAGCAATTGCAGCACGATAGGGTGAGTTGTAGTAGGTTTCGCCAGCGATACTGGCTTTTTTGCACCAATGACTAAAACGTGAGAAAGTGCCTTTCATGAGAGCGTCCAATAAAAAGTCCCCGTCGAACAGCAGACGGGGACTGTAGCAGCAGGTTACGAACTGACTAAGGCAGCCGCTCGTTTTTCTCGACGTAAGGCGGAGATGCACTCTAGTGTCACCAGAATGGCAGCGATGAGTACGATGATATCTAAGCCTAACAAGAACCAGTTCTGTTTAAGGTAAAACTCTTTTAGTTGGAGCAACAGAGCCGCCAGTGTCATGACCAACACAAAGGTCAGGGGAGCCGTGATGTAGATAGTGGGCGACTTCTGACGCACGAGCATGACAGCGATCACGAGCAGGGTTAAGCCGGCCAATAATTGATTCGTGGTACCAAAGAGTGGCCAGATGATCAGCCCACCTGAACCGCTTGCACCGCCGGCGCCAAAGGCTAAGATTAAACACGTGATAACGGATAGGGCAGTCGCTGGGAAGGCCTTGCCTAGCCATTTAACATCATAAATTTCACCCCACTCTTGGAAAATATACCGTTGTAGACGTAGACCTGTATCCATGGTGGTACCGGCAAAGAGGGCCGCCATCACGGTGAGCATAGTGGCCGAAATTTCAGTGCTAATACCTGTACCTGCATGCAAAATAGCGCCACCACCCTGAATGAACGCGTTCACGCCACCTTGTCCAAAAGAGTGATAAACCGTTTTCCATTCCGCTAAGCTTGCAAAACCGGCTGATGCCGCAATGATGGTGGCTAAGGCGAGTGCGCCTTCACCTATAGCGCCAAAGTATCCGACGAATCGTCCGTCGCGCTCTGTGTTGAGTTGTTTAGAGGTAGTGCCGGAAGATACTAAGCCATGGAAACCGGAAATGGCCCCGCAAGCAATGGTGACAAAGAGTAGGGGGATTAAAGAGGGGGTGCCGGCGGGAACATCGGTGTTATACATGGGGGCCACAATGGTGGGATTGCTGATCAACACCGAGACGTAAAGTAAAATCAGTCCAACGAATAGTTGTAAGCCGTTAATGTAATCCCGTGGTTGTAATAACATCCATACCGGAAGTAACGAGGCAATCGCAGCATAAGCGAATAGCAACAATATCCATACGGCATTAGGGGCTAGCCCTAAAACATCTGGGGGTAAGGATACCGGCACACTGGGGCCAATATAAATTAGGTAATACAGCGCCACAACACCCAGTAAAGAAACTAGGCCCAAATTTAGTTTAAAGCGGTAAATAGCCTGACCAATAATAAAGGCTACTACTATGGCACCCCAGACTGGCACGACAGAGCTTGGATTGTTGATGAGCAGTCCGGCAATCACCACGCCAAATACGGCGTTGACCATCAGTAGCACAAGAAAAATAACAATCATGAAAATAGCTCGGGCACGCTTACCCACCACGTCCCCTGTCAGTGCTCCCACCGATTTGGCGCGATTGCGTACACTGGCCCAGATGGCGCCGAAATCGTGTACGCCGGCGAAAAAAACGGTGCCTAAGGTGACCCATAAAAAGGCCGGGAGCCACCCCCAAATGACGGCAATCGCAGGGCCTACAATGGGAGCTGCCCCCGCGACGGAGGTGAAGTGGTGACCCCATAACACAAACTTATTCGTGGGGACAAAGTCGATGCCATCTTCCATGGTATGCGCAGGCGTGGGCCTGCTGTCATCGACTCTGTATATTTTTTCGGCAATAAAGCGTGAATAAAAATAATAGCCTAGAAACATAGTTCCTAGACCTAGCACTAGCAATATGATTGCACTCATTTGCTCCCCCTCCTAGGTTAGTACGTATATCTTTCTTATGCTGCTTCTTACTGACGTAATGAATGGCTTTAAATGTAATGCTTACATTTATGCGTTAATTGTTATAACTGTATTTGCTTGACTCATTAATACACAGAGAGGGGAACGATAATATCGGTATTTACCCTTTCTAAAAGACAAGGGTGAGTTGCGATAAATATAAAACAGGAGCTTAGGGCGCATAGGTAGAGGGCCTTAGAAAGCAATAGGAGCCGAGTGGAGGCGCGGGCTGGAATTGAACCAACCTTGACGGATTTGCAGTCCGTCGCATAACCGATCTGCCACCGCGCCATCTTTGTCCTATGTCAAAATTGTAATGGCTTGGGTATGGTAAATCAAGCGCTCTTTATATGAGAATGGTAGGCTTGCGTTTGTCCTATGGCAAAATAGACACTGATTACTGCTAGGCGCGTAGTGTCTTATCCAACTCGATACAGGTAGAAGATGAAGATACAGGGAAAAACAGCGGCTGAAATTGTCGAAAGTGTGCGTAGTCAAGTGCACAGACAGCAACTACCTGCAGACACCTTGTTGCCTCCTGTACGCGATCTGGCAGCCCAGTTAGGAGTTAATCGCAATACGGTAGCAGCGGCTTATAGGCGTTTGGTCACCATGGGAGTCGCGGTTGCGCAAGGGCGTTTGGGTACCCGCATTCGCTCGCAGCAACAACAGTTGGCACAAGAGGGGGCAGTGCCTAATACGCCGTTGACTGATTTGGCAAGTGGCAACCCCGCCGCCGCTTGCTTACCCGACATACAGTCCGTATTTTCCGCTCTTGCTTATACCCCACGTTTGTATGGTGAGCCTGTCTTGAATGCTGGATTGCAGCACTACTTGCAACACTGGTTCGCCTCCGACTGTTTGTCCGACTTTGAACTTAACCTTAGCCACGGGGCGGTCGATGCTTGCGAGCGCTTACTGAGTGCGTACCTAGTGGCTGGCGACAAAGTGGCTGTAGAGGACCCCTGTTTTTTAAGCAGTATCAATGCTTTACATTCTTTAGGCCTAGAGGCTTTAGGGCTGGCGATGGACGACGCGGGAGTTGTACCGAGTAGCCTACAAGAGGCTTTAGAACAAGGGGTGCAGGCGGTGATTTTAACTCCCCGAGCGCATAACCCTACAGGCAGTAGCTTTACGGCTGAACGAGCCGCTCAGCTAGAGCAGTTACTCGCTAAGTATCCGCATGTGTTACTTATACTAGATGACCATTTTGCCCTGTTAGCTCGCCATACGTATTATTCGGTCTTGGGACAGCGCCAAGGGCCCTGGGCTTTAGTACGTTCGTTTAGTAAAGCTTTTGGGCCTGATGTAAGGGTGGCAGCCGTGGCCAGCGATACCGAAACGTCTCAGCGCTTACGTTTACGTTTAACGGCTGGTACTAATTGGGTCAGCCATATTTTGCAGGATATTGTTCAGCATTTACTGTTGTCGCCGGACACGCAACGCTTATTAAGCCGTACCAAGCAACACTACCACGCGCAGCGCGAGCGGCTCGAACACGCTTTACGACAAACAGGGATAGAGGCGTATTGGGGGGGAGACGGGCTAAATATGTGGATCCCCTTGCATTGTGATGACCAAGTCATCGCTCAGTCTTTAGCGCATAAAGGTTGGCTAGTTCGTCCGGGTAGCGTGTTTTTATTAGCGCGCCAGCAAGCGGGTATACGCGTAACCTTTACGGCCATGAGCGTAGAACAAATGGATCGCTTTGCCCACGACTTACAACTAAGCCTGCTCGATTACGCGCAGGCTTAGCCCCAATTAAGTGCCCAGTAACATTTCACCGCTGCCAGCTTCATGGGTACGGCGTATCACCTTAACGACGGCGGCGCTTGCCAGCTCGGTGGCTTGCCTAAGCGTGTGGCCGGCCAGCAAATAAGCACTGAGTTCAGCCCCGAACATATCGCCCGTACCCTTAGGGTAGGAAGGGATACGAGGATGGCGAACGATATGGGCATCGTGGCGCGTTACCACGGCCAGTTGCAATTGGTCGTTGGGGCAGGACTGGGGAGCGGCACTGGTGGCAATGATCCACTCTAACTGATGTTTTAGTAAGCTGCGGGCGGCCTGAATCGCGTCATCAAGGGTGTAGATAGGCATGGTAGCCAATTGGGTGAGCTCAAAGTCATTGGGTATCAGGCCATGGGCTAAAGGGAGTAGATGCTCGTGATAAGCCTGTAGCATCCCTGGGGCTACGTATACGCCTACATCGTGATCGCCTATCACGGGGTCAATAATAATGCGTAGCTCGGGACGTAGCTCCTGTACTTGTCGCAGCCATTGCGCCAAAACTTGAATTTGCTCGGGGTTACCTAGGTAGCCCACTAACACCGTGCGTAGGTGATCTAAGGCCTGTCGCTCAAGTAAGTCTTGCAAATAGCCTTGAAACCAATCGGTAGCAATAGCACCGCCATGTATGCTGGGGTAATGAGGAGTATTGCTGAATAATACCGTGGGTACGCCTACGGCTTGTAAACCATGAGCACGTAAGCAAGGTAAGGCAACACTATTGCCCACATAGCCATACACCACTTGAGACTGCACGGACACGATGTCTATGGCTAGAGGAGATAGTTCGGTATAAGACATGGATAGGCGCTAGGGTAAGGGAGAGGTTTTTGTTGCCGCGGTGCCGTTCTGAGAGGGCCAATAGAAACTATCTGGGGTGGCACGAGCGCCAAAGATGGCTTGGCCCACTCGTACAAGCGTGGCGCCTTCTTCAATAGCTATTTCAAAGTCACCTGACATACCCATAGACAGCTCATCTAGCTGAATGCCTGCCGGGGCTGACTGCCTGAGTTGATCGCGCAAGTTACGCAGTAAAATAAAACATCGGCGCACTTGTTCCGCTTCAGCGGAAAACACGGCTAAGGTCATAAGGCCACGCACTCGCAGGGCAGAAAAGTTGGGTAGGGCCTGTAGAAAGTCGGCCACTTGTTCGGGGGGCAAACCATATTTGCTTTCCTCTCCCGAGGTGTTTACCTGTATATATACATCTAGCGAGCGGCCGTACTCTTGCAGGCGGCGCTCTAAGGCTTCGGCCACACGTAAGCTATCTAAAGCCTGAAATTCCGTGGCAAAGCGAGCCACCAGCTTGGCTTTATTTGTTTGTAAGTGCCCAATGACAGACCACTGTATATCCTCCAGGTCTTGCATGGACTCCCACTTTTGATAAGCTTCTTGCACTTTGTTTTCACCTAACTGGCGACACCCGGCGGCATAGGCTAGTCGCAGGCTTTGCTCTGGCTTGGTTTTACTAACGGGGAGTAGTTGCACGGTGGATGGGTCGCGCCCCACTCGTTGGCAAGCTGCCTGAATGCGCGCATGGACAGCCGCTAAATTATGACGAAAATCGTCTACCGAAGAGGCTTGGGGCCAGCGATCATGCATATCGTGCATGGGTTCAGTGCTAGTAGGAGAGGCAGTAGAGTAGGGGTTCAAGGCAGTGCTCGCAAGGCTGAAACGTAATAAAGTAGTGCTATTGTCCTATGACAAACTTTAGCACGAAATGCATCGACTGTGTACAGCAGTTTCTGGGCTGATGGGAATAACTGGGCCGTCTAGGGAGGCCGTACAGAATAGGATTTTCTGCACGGCTAGACAGGCTTAAAGACTAATGGTTAAGTCGCCTAACTTGCGCACCAATTGCATGTTATGGCGGTAGTCTACCGGGCAGGCAATAATCGATACCCCAGGTTCTGCCAAAGCCGTTTTTAAGGTAGGTAACAGTTCAGCGCTAGAGTTTACGTGATAGCCCTTTGCGCCAAAGCTTTCCGCATATTTGATAAAGTCAGGATTGCCGAAATCAACCGAATCATGCGCACCTTCTTCGATGTCCATTTTCCACTTAATCAGACCATAACTACCGTCTACCCAAACCAGTACTTTTAGGTCTATTTGTTCACGCACTGCGGTTTCGATTTCTTGCGAGTTCATCAAAAAACTACCATCACCCATTACCGCCAAGACCTTACGCTCTGGCTCGGCAAGGGCGGCACCAATGGCGCCAGGCAATGCAAATGACATGGTTGATAAGCCATTGGAAACCAGACAGGTGAGTGGGGCATAGCTTGGGTAGAGGCGCGCCATCCACATTTTGATGGCGCCTGTGTCGGCCAAGACGATGTCTTTTTCTGCCATGACTTCGCGAATGGCCGTTACCAAGCGTTGTGGGCTGGGCGGAAAACCGTTGTCTTGACGACCCTGGGCCAGCTCCTCTTGCAACAAAGCGCGAATTTTGCTTCGATTTTTAAGGCCAGAGAGTGCTTGCGAACCTAGCTCGTTGCGTAGAGCGTCTAGCGAGTAAGTGATATCCGCGACGACGTTTAGGGTGACGTTATAGTGTGCATCCACATCGGTATCGAAGGTGTTGATGTGGATAATTTTTTTATCGCCGTGCGGGTTAATACGTGCAGGCGCGAATTCCTGTAGCTCGTAGCCTACCGATAAAATAAGGTCAGCTTCGTCAAAGGCAAAGTTTTCATAATCGTGGCGCATGAAACCAATGACGCCCATAGCTAAGGGGCTGTCATCACTGATGCACCCCTTGGCCATAAAGCTCGTTGCTACTGGAATTTGATGCTGTTCGGCAAAGCGACGCAAGGCTTCTGAATGGCCACCGCGTACCACTCCGTGTCCAGCGAGCAGCACCGGTCGCTGTGCCGCACGGAGCAACTTCGCCGCTTGCTCTATGCTAGTGTGGTCAGGTACGGAGCGCCCTTTTGTCGACGTAGTCAAAGGCTGTAGATCCGCTGGCATCGTCGCCCCTTCGAGATCTTGAGGTATGGCTAAGTAGGTAGCCCCTGGTCGTTCAGTTTGCGCAAGGTGGAAGGCTTTGCGTACCATTTCGGGCACTGCTTGAGGAGTTAGTACGGTGTCGGCCCATTTGGTAACGGGGGCAAACATCGAGACCAGATCAACAATTTGATGAGACTCTTTGTAGATACGGTCTAGTCCTACTTGGGCGCTCAGCGCGACAAGCGGGGAGGAGTCGGTTTGGGCATCGGCGGTACCTAACAGCAAGTTAATCGCCCCTGGGCCTAACGTGGCGATGCACACACCAGCCTTACCGGTTAGACGGCCATAAATATCGGCCATAAACGAAGCCCCTTGCTCATGGCGCACCAAAATAAACCGTATTTTGTCCGACGCATGAATGGCACGCACTAGCTTAATATTTTCTTCTCCAGGTATGCCAAAGACATACTCAACGCCTTCGGCCTCTAAGCAAGAGACAATAAACTGAGCAACAGTCGTGGTTGCAGCATTCATGAATAGCTCCTTTTTTAAAAAGGTAAGGGTAAGGTGGTTAATCTTGCTGGTTGGGACAGTTGAACATGCTCCCGTGTGGCACGTTGAGGCCTGATCAATCGGGGGTGCCGCTGAGTGATTCGTTAGCGCGGAAGAAATGATAGCGCTGATAGAGACATAGTTTCTTGGATTGCTTGGGCCAAAGCCGTGGTAGTGACCAGCAGTTCTCCCACTTGTTGTTGATGTGCATATTGGTATAGTACGGCGCGCCACTGGGGGGAGTGGAGTAAGTCTTCCCAAACTGTTGTTAAGTCGTGAGGGTGTACGTCTGCACCTTGTTGGATGCGGTACGCATAGTTTAGTGAAGCGGGGGCGCACAGTAACTGCATGCGGCTAGCAGCGTGTAGGGCAGAACTAGGCCTGTGTAAAGTTTCGGTGGTAGAAGGTGGGCAGCAGTATAGCAATCGTTTTTTTAAGGATGGTTCAAGCGCCAGTGCTAATAAGGAGTTGCTGTTGAGCGCTATATCGCCTTGTTCGCAGGAAAAATAGACACTGGTATGAGCCGGCAGGTCCGTAAGTAGGGCAAGGCCTCGAAGCAAACGTCTTAGGTCTGTACTGGCGGCTTCGGGGTTGGCTTTTGCCTCCACAAGTAAGCACACATCCCATATTGTCTGCTTGTCTACGGTTGTGGCCTTCCTAAGTAGCAGGGCATCCCATTCTGTTTTCGCGTATTGGCTTCCTGCAATGAGATGAGCAGGGAAATGTACGGCACTGACGACACGATAGTCGTGCTGCTCTACCAAACGTAGGGATTGGGCAAGATCCGTTAAGGTCGCTTGCGTTTGCTCCTCGACGTGCGCACCACGAGCTTGCGCTCGCTTACCCTGTGCAATCGCTTCTGGGCTGCCAGTGAGAGGGCCGTCTTGTTGACGGTAATGTAAGTAGCGTTGTACATCGGGGGTGCTGGATAACTGCTCAAAATCAAGCAGTTGTTGTAGCTCTGGTAGTTGGATAATGTCGAGTAAAGCGCCCACTCCTTGGCAGGAGTGCAGTGCTAGCCAGTTTGTTAATGCACGCTGCAAGCCTGACCATTGTTCTGCGTTGGCTAGGAAATACCATGACTCCCAATGTCTTTTTGGTGAGTTTGGGTCCATTGCTTTTAGTTTTTCAGGGTGAGCAATGGCGTTGATGTGACGTTGCACGACTCGCTGATCCTGCTTGTAGGTACTGAGCCTTTCTAGGTAGCGCTGTACGTCTTTAGAATGATGTTTCAGCACCTGACTTAAATAACTATAGTCTGGGCGCTCGGAAGAAACGGCTGTTTTTATCAGTTGGGCTAAGGCGGTGAGGAAATCGTCTCTACGCGCTGAGCTAGGCGTTTGGCCCTTGCTGAGGGTCAAGCGTATTTGCTCAAGGCAATAGGCAAGCTTAGCTTGGGTGCTGTACGGATGACTCAGTTGTGGTTCAGGTAACGGTGCCAACGCGTAAGGCCGAGCCACAAGACGTAAAACCTGATCAAGCATAGGACTTAGCGACATAAGACTGGCGCCGTGGTATGGGCTGAAGAAATATAGCGTGTTGTCTCTCAATTAACCTAACCATGCTACTGCTGAGCCGACATACAGGCAAGCGTTCTAGGTTATGGCGTAGCAGGCAGTTTTTTGTTTAAGGACTATCCCTTATGTTCTTCCCGTTAGGCATCCACTACTTTACCTGTTCGAAGCTAAAATAGAGCCAAGGGAAGGAATGACTGCATATCCTAATTTGCTGAGCCCATTACAGGTGGGCTCACTGACTTTATCTAATCGCATGGTGATGGGTGCCATGCACACCAGACTTGAAACCTTAGATCAGCCCCTAGAGCGCCTTGCCGCTTTTTATACAGAACGCGCAGAAGGTGAAATTGCGTTGATGTTGACGGGCGGGTACGCGCCCGTGCCTGAAGGGGTGATGGAAGCAGGCGGGCCTTTATTTAATCGTCGCGAACAACTGGCGGAGCATCGTTTTTTAGTGCAGGCAGTACAGAAAAAAGGTGGGCGTTTGGTGCTGCAGATATTGCATGCGGGCCGTTATGCAAGGGTACCTGACTGTGTGGCGCCTTCCGCGGGTAAAGCACGTATAAATCCTTATAGCCCCAGGGTTTTGGATACCGATGAAGTGTGGGCGACGATAAAAAGCTACGTCCATACGGCCGCACTGGCTCAAGAGGCGGGTTACACAGGGGTAGAGATCATGGGCTCTGAGGGGTACTTGATCAATGAGTTTACCGCTCCCCTAACGAATCAACGCAGCGATGAGTTTGGCGGCAGTTTACAGGGGCGGATGAAGCTAGCAGTAGAAATAGTGAAGGCGGTGCGCCAACAAGTGGGTGCCGACTTTCTACTCATTTATCGTTTGTCTGCCATTGATCTTATGGAGGGCGGAATGTGTGCTCCAGAGATTCAAGCCTTAGCGCAGGCGATTGAGCAGGCTGGCGCAGATATGATTAATACCGGTATAGGTTGGCATGAGTCCGCGGTTCCTACTATTGCTGCCTCCGTGCCGCGTGCAGCATGGACAACGGCAGTCGCTCAAGTGAAAGCAGCGGTCACCATACCTGTGATGGCCTCTAATCGAATCAATACTCCGGCCATCGCTGAACAGTTACTTGCTTCCGGAGCGGCTGATCTGGTTTCTATGGCTAGGCCTTTACTAGCGGACCCTGACTTTGCGCGTAAAGTGCGCATGGGGCAGGAACAGTCTATCAATACATGCATCGCCTGTAATCAGTCATGCTTAGATCGAATTTTTAGTGAGTCCAGCGCCAGTTGTCTGGTCAATCCGCGTGCTGGGCAGGAGCTAGACTTCCCGTTGATACCAGCCAGTAAGCATAAACGCGTGGCCGTAATAGGAGCTGGGCCAGCGGGCATGGCCTGTGCTTTATACGCTGCACGGCGTGGCCACAAGGTGAGCTTGTTTGAGGCCTCGGGTCATTTAGGCGGACAACTTAATTTGGCTAAACAAGTGCCTGGTAAAAACGAATTTAATGAAACCTTACGTTATTTCTCAGTTGCACTCACGCAGGCGCAAGTCCATATTCACTTGAAAACGCGGGTAAGCAGTGAGTCGTTGCAAGGCCAAGAGTACGATGAAATCGTAGTCGCTACGGGCGTGCGCCCGCGGTGTATTGAGATGGAAGGCGCACAGTTGCCTATGGTGCTGAGCTATGAGCAAGTCTTAAGCCGTCAAGCTCAGGTAGGTAAACGAGTAGCGATTATTGGGGCTGGGGGCATAGGTTTTGATGTGGCAGAATTTTTATCTGGAGATACACGTGAGTCGCAGGATGACACGGTTTTTTTTAAGCACTGGGGGGTAGACCCAACCTCGCAATCATCGGGAGGCATACAGAAACCGGATTATGCACCCAAGGGTCTGCACGAGATTTATCTGTTGCAGCGCAAGTCTGAGGCTCCAGGAAAACGTTTAGGAAAAACGACGGGCTGGGTACTGAAGTCACGCTTACGACGCGCAGGCGTCCAAATGATGGTGGGGGTCAGCTATACAAAGATTAGTCCGCAAGGCTTACATTATGTCGTGGCGGGTGAACCGAAAATTTTGGACGTTGACACGGTTATCGTGTGCGCGGGTCAAGAATCTAATCGTGATTTGTACGCCACGTTACAGCCTCTTGGGCTGCCTGTGCATATTATTGGTGGAGCTGAGCATGCGGTTGAGCTGGATGCGGCTAGAGCGATAGAGCAAGGTATGCGGCTCGCGTACCGCTTATAAGCAAAAAAAGTACATGCTGTGGCATGTTTTAGCGCGCCACAGCATTGTATTGTTAGCTCCCTTAGCAAACAAAGCCTTAAGTTTTAAAGGGAAGAGGGATGCGGTTCTTCGGTTAAGGCTTGCACAGAAAGAATTTTGCCTTGATAGCCGGTTTTTTCTATTTCTGTTAGTAAGATCTGGGTATCGTAATCGTTGGGTACGTGAACCAACACTTCACTATTTTTTAGCGAGGTTTTTGCGTACTGCACCTGTGGTAACGAGCGTAATGCTTTATTGATAGCCGTCACGCATAGTGAGCAGGTCATGCCCTGTATATGGATGGTTATGCCAACCATGCTGGGCGAGGCGCTCAGTACGGCCAGGGGCCAGAGCAGAGTCATCACAAACAGTCGTTTTAGCAAATTCATCATAAGGTGGGTCAAGGGATAAAAGTGCTCATTACAGCTGCTCTAGTAGCAGAGGCAACGTAAAAGGATAGGACAACAACAGCACCACCATACCTAAAACAGCCCAATATAAGAATCGTTGTCCATTCAAGGAGCCAATACGCGTACACACCGGGCGTTTTGATAGGTACAGGCGGTAGTAGCCAATACCCAAAAAACAGAAGGCTAATAGGCTCATTGGTATTTGCAGCCAGCTCAAACGACTTAGGCTAGATAATGCTGCTGCCGAGACACCAAACAATAAGTAAAGCAGCGGCGCAAGACAGCACAGCCCGGCTCCTAGGGCAGCCAGCATAGCGCCGCCCAAGCTCCAGCCTATACCGTTGCCGCTGAGTTTAGCTTTGCTCTTCTGACCAGTACTCATAACTGAAATTAGCAGCGTCGTAATAGTCTAGAGGATCCCCATCCGCTTCTGCATAGGGGTAGCCAAAATTGTTCAGTTCGCCAATTTCTGTGGGAGGGTTAAGTTGGAAGTCACGTCCATAGTTAAATCCTACCCAGTTCATGTCCCAGTTACCGAATAGGTATTCGTTCACGGTCTGTACGTCTGCATCGTGGTGTTTCTTGCCTTCGGCCAAACGCATCTTGGTAACGTCGGCTGGATCGCAGGGCACCCAACCAAATCCGGCCAAGTAAAATTGTGCACGACAGTGTTGTGCACCGGTGATATTAGCTTTGCCGTTGCTGTCGGCCGAGCCAAAGGCGCTGCTGGAATAGGAGTCTAAGGCGTCAGGCCGCCCGAGGCGTATCCCAAACATCTCACGTGCAGGGATACCTGCCGCACGGGCCAGCGCTACAAATACAGAACTCATATCAGTGCACTTGCCGTAAAGCTTACCGCTAGTGAGAATTTCCCCCACATCGCCAACGCCACAACCTATTACGCTGTTGTCGCGCTCCATATTTTCTGTCACCCAGTTATAAATAAGGTGAGCTTGTTTAAGCGGATTCGTTTCTTTCCCCACGATGCGATCCGCATACTCTTTCACGATGCCATCTATTTGTATGTGGCGGCTAGAGCGTAAATACGGCGCTAACTGTGCGGGGTAGTCAATCTGCGCTGGCGCTTGGTAATGGGCCAACAACCCCTCTTTGGCGGGCTCCCAATTTTGGGTTTGAATCAGCATTTCTAGTTCTAAGCTCATGGGCTGCTGGCAGTCATCCCAACGGGCTAGCAGCGCTTTGGCACCGAAGATATTATCACTGCTTAGATAGCTATCCTGAGCATTACTGGTCCAGCGGATACGACGTAACTGCTGGAAAGGGGCAGCATCCTCAGGTACAGGTATCCATAAATTCATTGCTCCTTGAGAGCCAGTGGGCGGTTTAAGTTGGTACTGTTGTCGCACAAGAAAGCGTCGCACCTGCGGCTTGTTTGACGTTGTTGTAGCGTGCGCGATACGCAGCATAGGAATAATCACTGTGCTGCTCGCACTGATCAGCGTGCTACTCAGTAGAAATGACCGTCTATTCATTAAAGGGTGACCTCACCGCCTAATAACTTGAGCGCACAGGATATAGAGGTAGGCGCAAAAAGGCGGCAATGATATTAGGGGAAATCGTCAAGATCCGTAGCAATGCGAACACCTTATGCAAAGAGGATACCTGGTCAGCTTTTACCGTATGGAGTAGGTAAACAGGACGTCTACGAGACGGCGACCACAAGACTGCAATTATTTTATGCTTAATTAGATAGTTTGTCAGTCTGTGTGGAAATAGTGCCCGGTTAGCCATTTACTAAGGGGGCGGTCAAGGGTGATTCTGCAACCATTTAACATAAGCTGACCGAGTCGTCTCAGAAACCGAATCCAGTACTTTTTGGTACTCGACCTGATGACGTAACTGTAAGCGTGCGTTAGCCACCCCCCGTGACTTGCAGAACCAGTGGCAACTATGTTGTAGCAGATATAGCTCTGCAGACAGATGGTAGGCGCGCTGTTTAGGCTCCCAGCCAGGTACATTGTCGACCACATAACGTAAGCCTTCGGCATGAATCTGAAACAGCGCACGAAAATCACGTGTAATACTAGGGGCAAAGTGCTCGGCATATGGGATACACATAGGCCAGGTTACAAGGCTAGCTTGTTGTAAGCTTTCCTGTTGCAAGGCAACGGCAACAGCTTGTGCTTGGCTGGCCACCGCGCGTTCAGTTTGAGCGAATGTTTCTAGTATCTGTAATTGGCGCGATGTGCTGTCAGCTTGAATAGCGCGCGTATAACCTTGCGTTAATGTTTCCATGTGACGTTCTAGCTGATGATTGGCTAAGTGCCGGCCAAGCAATGCAATATGTGCTTTTTGATAGCGCATACTCAGCACGCGCCATACCACCGCTACCGCTAATAAAACAATCATTGCATCCACGTTTGACTCTCCATTGATGCGACCTAAAACAGTACTAAAAAATAATAGGCCCAAACAGATGTTTGAGCCTACGTATGACGCAGCGCTACTATTTTTCAACAGGCATTGTAATGGTAAATAGTGGTGCTGTTGCGTAGCCTTTTGTTGAGCCTACCACCGCGATTTATAGGTCTTCTAAAAAACGCATTCTAAAGCGTCGACCTTTAATATTAATTGCCGCGATACGATCGAAAGCTTGTCTAGCAATAGTGCGATCCAAAGCCACATAAGCACTGTAATCGGTGACATTTATTTTGCCAATTTGCTCGAATGTTAAACCACCGTCAGCCGTTAAGGCACCGACTAAATCACCGGGGCGTAGTTTGTCTTTTTTACCGCCTTGTATCAGCAATGTCATCATGGGGCCTTGTAAGGCGCGTCCCGATTGAGGGCGCAAAGAACTGAGCTTTTCGTAGTGCACAGGGCTACCCTGATACTCTTCGATCAATTTGACCCAGCGTGATTCTTCGCGTGAGCACAAGCTAAGCGCCAACCCTTTTTGTTCGCCACGGCCACTACGACCTACACGGTGTACATGTACTTCGGCATCTTTACTGACGTCGACATTAATGACCGCACTGAGGTTCTGAATGTCTAAACCACGAGAGGCAACATCAGTGGCTACAAGTACGGCGCAGCTTTGATTGGAGAATTGAATCAGAATTTCGTCGCGCTCGCGTTGCTCCATATCGCCATTGAGCGTTTGCGCGTTAATGCCTAAACGGCGCAAGTGCTCGACCACTTCGTGGCAACGCATTTTGGTGTTGCAAAACACTAAGGTGGAGGCAGGGCGGAAATGAGCTAACAGTTTTGCGACGGCATCAATACGCTCATCATCACGTACTGTATAAAAAATTTGCTCGATACGGCTGGCGTCATGAAGGCTAGCGACCTTCACTTGGGCGGGATTACGCAAAAAGCGTGCGCTCAGTTGCTGAATGTTATCGGGGTAGGTAGCCGAAAACAGCAGGGTTTGGCGTTTGCTCGGACAATTTTCCACAATGTAGGTGATCTCATCCTGAAAGCCCATATCCACCATACGATCAGCCTCGTCCAAAACCAGAGTATGGAGTGAGCTTAAGTCTAAGTTCTCGCGCTCCAGATGGTCTTGAACACGTCCCGGTGTGCCAACAATAATATGAGCACCATGTCGCAAAGACTCGGTTTGAGGACGCGTGGGTACGCCACCACATAAGGTCAGCATACGTACATTGGGAATGAATCGTGCCAGTCGTCGCAATTCGTTCGTAACTTGATCGGCTAGTTCTCTTGTAGGGCATAGAACTAAGGCTTGCGGAGCTAAACGACTAGGATTGAGCTTCTGTAATATACCTAAACCAAAAGCGGCAGTTTTACCGCTCCCTGTTTTGGCTTGTGCAATCAAGTCTTGACCTTTAAGTATTAATGGCAGACTTTGCTCTTGGATGGGGGTCATAGTTTCAAAGCTCAGGCTTTGAAGCGCCTCATGCAAAGCGGGTATAAGGGGCAAGGTAGAGAAAGAGGTATTGGGCACAGTAGGAAGGCTCACAGAAATCGCCAAAAATGGGATAAGCATCTATTGTAGCCGTCGCAGCGTTAGCGTGTGCTTTAGCTTTGCTCTAATAAGTGCAGTTTCTCGCTAACTGTGGCCCATTTCTTGTGTTCGGGTAAGGGCGCCTTAGATTGCGTGATTCGTTTCCAGCGCTTATCGGCAGATAAATCACGATTTAATTGTACAAAGTGCGCTTGTTCCGCCGGAACCTCACTGGCTTCAACAATCGCATTCACCGGACACTCACCCGTACAGATAGAACAATCGATACACTCATCTGGATTAATCACCAGAAAGTTCGGCCCTTCATAGAAACAATCCATAGGACAGACGCTGACACAGTCTGTGTACTTACAGGCTATACAGCTTTCTGTTACGACAAAAGGCATGATGGATAAGTCCTAGTGGAGTCATAGAAATTCATAACAAAGCGCATTTTTATAAAGTGGAATGGGGAGTTCCTTTCGTGATGTGTAGCCTTAATGCAGGACTGATCGACAAACGTAAAAAAGCCCAAACATAAGTTTGGGCTTTTTTGAATTTGGAGCGGGAGACGAGTCTCGAACTCGCGACCTCAACCTTGGCAAGGTTGCGCTCTACCAACTGAGCTACTCCCGCATTTGTACTGCTAACTACACCGACTTGTGACCAGATTCACTGGAGGCGCAAGCCGGAATCGAACCGACCTAGACGGATTTGCAATCCGCTGCATAACCACTCTGCCATTGCGCCGTGGTTCTGACAAAACCAAGTTAATACTTGGTTTTTTGAATTTGGAGCGGGAGACGAGTCTCGAACTCGCGACCTCAACCTTGGCAAGGTTGCGCTCTACCAACTGAGCTACTCCCGCGTATTTTTCTATTGGCTAGAAAAGAAAGCTATTCTAGGCTTGTTTATAAAAACTGTCAAGTGTTTTACTGTTTTTAATTTTGCTTCAGTTATGTAAATTTCTAAAGCAAGCGCCAAGCCAACAAAGAAAATAATTATAAGTAGATACTGCAGTGTTTGTCAACCAGCAAAGACGTGGTAGAAATGAGTTGCTGGTGATGCAGACAGAACAAAAGTTTTGCGCCCTGAAAGGCCTACAGGCTATGCTTAGCGTTTCACCGTTTTAGCGAGCATCGTGTTTTGGAATCCCTGCTATCTTTTGACTTAAGCGCACACAATACGTTAGGACTGCACAGTGTTGCTGAGCAGGTGCTGTTGTATCAACATAGGGATGAGCTGCCTACGCTACAGGAGCGGTTGGGGTGTCGAGCTAACTTTTTCGTACTGGGGGGCGGCAGCAACGTGGTGCTAAATAGCACCCTGCGTCAACCTGTAGTGCATGTGCTAAGCAAAGGTATACGCTTGTTAGAAAGCGACACCAACGCGTGGTTGGTGGAAGCTGAAGCGGGTGAAAACTGGCATGAGTTCGTGCAATATTGCTTAACGCAAGGTTGGCCTGGCCTAGAGAACCTAGCACTGATCCCCGGCACCGTGGGTGCTGCACCGGTGCAAAATATCGGGGCTTATGGTCTGGAGCTGGAACAACGAGTGCACAGCGTGTTGGCCTGGCATTTTCCTAGTGGTAGCTTGAAAGAACTCAGTGCTGCCGAGTGCGGTTTTGCGTACCGAGATAGTCGTTTCAAGCGTGATCCTGCCGGCACTTGGCTCATCGTAGCTGTGCGGTTTTTGCTCGCTCACGATTGGCAACCTATGTTGCATTATGCCGACCTGCAACAGCGAGTAACCCCTTCCGCTACACCTCAGGCAGTCTTTGACGCCGTGTGCGACATTCGTCGCAGCAAGCTGCCCGATCCGGCAGTATTGGGTAATGCAGGTAGCTTTTTTAAGAATCCAGTGGTGAGTCGTGCCAAGCGTGATGCCTTATTGGCGCAATGGCCAGCCATGGTGTCTTACGATATAGATGATCAACGATGTAAATTAGCGGCGGCGTGGTTGATTGATCAGTTGGGTTGGAAGGGGCGCCGCATGGGGGCTGTGGGGGTGCATAGGGCGCAGGCATTGGTATTAGTCAATTATGGTGGCGGGCGGGCACAGGATATTCGTCGCCTAGCCAGCACAATATGCACTGAGGTACGCTCGACATATGGAGTGGAGCTTGAGCAAGAGCCTATTAACGTAGATTAAGCTAGCCTGTAGCTGACCCAGTATGTTGAGTCAAAAAAACCACTTCGTTAGGAAGTGGTTAGAGGGTGGGGGTAAGCTTAGTTAGCCAAGACGTCTTGCATAGAAAACAAGCCGTGAGTTTTGTCGGCTAAGTAGCGGGCAGCGCGCAGGCTACCAGTTGCGTAAGTGCCGCGATGACTAGATTTGTGGGTGATCTCAATGCGTTCGCCGTCGCCACAAAACATTACTGTATGGTCACCAATAATATCACCACCACGTACTACGGAAAATCCGATGCGACCGTCCTGGCGTGCTCCGGTAAGGCCATGGCGCGCCCAGTCGGCCACCTGATCTAATGATTCGCCCCATGCACGCGCTACGGTCTCACCCATGGCTAAGGCTGTACCCGACGGGGCATCAACTTTATTGCGATGATGAGCCTCATAGATTTCTGCGTCGTAACCTTGCTGTAAAAGCTTGGCAGCTAACTCAATTAATTGCAGTGAGGCATTAACGCCCACACTCATATTCGGAGCAAAGACAATAGCAATCTCGCGCGCGTAGTCTTGTATTTGTTGTTTCTCTGTGTCGGAGAAACCGGTGGTGCCGATTACGCAGCGAGTGTGATGCTTAACGCAGGCCTCTAGGTGCCGCATAGTGCCTTCAGGGCGAGTGAAATCAATGAGGCAGTCTGCCTTTGACAGTTCGTCGAGATTGTCTGTGATGATGACGCCGCTGTTTTTACCCAAAAAAGCGGCGGCATCGTGGCCTAAAGACGGCGACGATGCGGGCACCAGCGCGGCGCTTAGCGTTAAGTCTGTGCTGTTTAAGACAGCCTCAATCAGCATGCGGCCCATACGGCCATCTGCGCCAGCGATAGCAATACGCATGACAGAATCCTTTTTAAAGCGGGTTATTCACATCGGGAGGGTTGCCAGGAGCGCTGTCACTGGCTTCAAACGGTTGCATAAACTGCTCTGAGGGCTTAGCGTCACTAGGGGGAGTGGAGTAAGTACCCGTATCAGCTCGCTCGAAGGGTTGACGATCGGGTTGTTGGTCACCATCCCAACGTACTAATGAGTCACCTTCAAACCAAACAGTAAAATTACGTTGCTCAGTTTTGCCGTAGCCCGGCTTGTTCATGTAGGGGTAATCCCAGCGGTCAGCATGAAACACGTCTTGCAAAGTGGGTGAGCCAAGTAAAAAGCGCACTTGTTCACGAGTCATGCCAGTACGCAAGCGGTCGACCTGTTCTGATGTGATCCAGTTACCTTGCTGTACATCGGCACGGTAAGGGAAGCCCCACTTGCCAGTACCGCAGGCCGAAAGTATCAGCATAGCCAAACTTGCCGCGACAGCTGCACGCATGGCAGGTTTGAATGTTGTTACCATCTTCTGCACGTTATGCCCCTGTTGGAATAAAATCGTTATCATATAGAGGTTTAGGAAAAAGCGCATGAATTGCGCATATTAACTTTCTGATTTCTTTGTCTTGCTGGCAATGTAAATCGGCCCTTCATCTTCATCCAATGCGATAATTGTAGCCATGAACGATCAAAATGAATTGAAAAACATGGGACTGAAGGCGACGTTTCCGCGCCTGAAGATTTTAGACATCTTTCGCCGCTCCGATTTGGAGGGCATGCGCCACCTTAGCGCTGAAGACGTATATCGTCTGTTAATCGCCGAGGATGTGGATATAGGCCTAGCAACAGTCTATCGCGTGCTAACCCAGTTTGAACAGGCCGGCATTTTAATGCGCAGTCAGTTCGATGGTGGTAAAGCCGTGTTTGAACTGAACGACGGCGATCATCACGACCACTTAATTTGCACAAATTGTGGTGCGGTAGAAGAATTTGCTGATAGCAAAATTGAACAACGTCAGCATGATATTGCCAAAGAGCACGGCTACGCCCTAGAAAGCCACACGATGTTGTTGTACGGTGTGTGCCCTAAGTGCCTCGAGGCTGGTAAGCAGGCAAAGGCAGGTTCGCGTAACTAACTTCAGGGCTGGTTTCACCATAAGGCTTAGCGAGTGGGCAGCTTGAAACGATGCTACCTAACTTGAAATACAACACATCGTTTTAGTTGCTTTGCCGTTGTAGCATCTCACTCGCATGCTCGAGTGTTGTAGCGGTTATTTCTAATCCACCCAGCATGCGTGCAATTTCTTGTGTGCGCTGGGTTTGATTCAGTGCGGCAATGCTAGACAAGGTTTGTCCTTGGTGGCTGTGTTTTTCTACTTTAAATTGGTGTTCGCCGCAGGCAGCAACTTGAGGCAGGTGGGTCACGCAGAGCACCTGGTGGCGCTTACCTAGCTCTAAGAGTAAGCGTCCAACGACTTCGGCGACGGCACCGCCCACACCCGTGTCAACCTCATCAAAAATTAAGGTGGGCACTTGCGCCGCTTGGCTGGCAATAACCGATAAAGCCAACGAAATGCGCGCTAACTCGCCGCCAGAGGCCACCTTGTTCAGCGGTCGTGGGCTGCTACCTTGATGGCCAGCTACTAAAAACTCGACGTGTTCCAAACCTTGCGGCCCCGCCGGGTTGGCATGCAGTTGCACGGCAAAGCTGCCACCCTCCATAGCGAGGGTCTGCATCGCTTCAGTGACTTGGCTAGACAGTTTTTGGCTCACCGTTAAGCGCGCAGCGCTAAGAGACTGAGCCAACGCTAGGTAATTTTGCCACGTAGTGTCGAATTTCCGCTGCAAGTGCTCTAGATCACTGGCCTGTTGTGTCCGCAGCAATTGTTGTTCCAGATCATGCAGTAAGGCAGGGAGCTCCTCCGGAGCGAGCTTGAAGCGTCTGGCTGCATTGAAAACTAGGCTCACGCGCTCGTCGAGCTGGGCTAACCGAGTATTATCCAGTTCCGTGTTGCTAAGATAGCTATTAAGGTCAGAAACCGCTTCGGAGCTAGTAATGTGAGCCGATTCTAGCGCTTCATAAATGCTTTGTAGTTCAGGGTCATGCTTTAGTTGTGCGGCAATTTCTTGTTTGGCTTTATGCAGTAATCGCAAGGCAGAGTGCACCTCACCATCTAAGGCATCTAAAGCGATGGCACCACTATCGAGTAGAGTTTGAGCATGACTTAAGCGCGTATGCTCTTGTTGCAACTGTTCCCATTCACCTTCTTGCAAATTCAACGAGCTGAGTTCTTGTATCTGCCATTCAAGTTGTTGCTGCTGGTGTTGTGCTGTTTCCGCTTGCTGTTGCGCCTGCTCAAGTGCTTTGCGGGCGTATTGATGCTGTTGCCACGCCTGCTCGGTTTTTCGGGCCAAGGAAAGGTGACCACCTTGCGTGTCCAGTAGTATCGTTTGCTTATGACCTTGCATTAGGCTTTGATGGGCATGCTGGCCATGGATGTCCAGCAATAGCTGACCTAGCTCGCGCAACTGCGCGAGCGTGGCCGGGGAGCCATTAATGTAGCTACGGTTACGTCCTTGTTGATCAATGACACGCCGTAAAACTAAATCGTCGTCGATGTCTAAGGCATTCGCTAAAAGCCATGCGCGAGCGCTTTCAGTGCACTCAAAACTGGCGGAGATTTCAGTGCGTGGGCACCCTTCGCGTATGGCTTTTGAGTCGCCACGGCCTCCTAAGGCCAAGGATAGGGCATCAATGAGTATAGATTTACCAGCGCCGGTTTCACCGGTAAAAACGGTAAAGCCAGACTCGAACTCGATAGTGGCTTGATCGACGATGACGAAATCACGGATGTGCAGGGTACGTAGCATAGAAGGCTAAGTTATTCGTTGTCTTCCTGGGGCAGCGGCATGCGGTTCCAGTCCAGTTTACTTCTAAGAGTAGAGAAAAAACTATACCCTTTAGGATGAATAAAACGAACGGAGTTGCTAGAGCGGCGTACTTCAATAACATCGCCGGGTTGGCAATCAGACCACGCTTGCATGTCAAAGTGTACGCTACCCCCTGATTCTACTCGCCCTAAGGTGGTTATGGTCAGTTTTAATGTGCCATTATCGGGTAATACGATGGGACGTTGGGACAGGGTTTGTGGCGCTACCGGTACTAATAAGATAGCGTTCAAACTAGGATGCAGGATGGGGCCGTTTGCCGCCAAAGAGTAAGCCGTGGAGCCCGTGGGGGTAGAGATAATTAAACCGTCGGCGCGTTGACGGTACATAAATATATCGTTTAACTCTACCCGTAGCTCTATCATCCCGCCGCGGCCAGCCCGGTTAATGACCACATCATTGAGCGCACTACCAGCAAAAAGGGTTTCGCCGTTTCGTAATACGCGACCTTCCAGCATTGAGCGCTCTTCGATTTCGTAATGGCCATCCAGTAAACTATAAAGTGCTTGGTTGGCATCATTGATAGGGATATCCGTAATAAAACCTAGGCGGCCGTGGTTAATACCAATTAAGGGAACGTGAGCGTGGGCCAGTTCGCGGGCGGCTCCCAACATGGTGCCGTCGCCGCCCAACACTAAGGCAAGGTCAGCCTGCTGCCCAATCTGCGCATAAGTGCCTACTGGGAACTCGTGGATAGAGGTGTTTTTTGCTGTATCCGATTCGATCAGCACCTTGCAGCCGGCCTGCGTCAACATGCGCGCTAGGGCACGTACTGGTGTGTCCAGTCCGCTGTCTTGGTAACGGCCTATGATGGCGATCGTTTGAAAATGCATACGGTAAAAACCTTCACAGATTGAAGATGGAAAAGTTGCGTTAAATTTATTATAGAGTTGCTGGGTTAGACTTGGCTGTAATATGTGATGCAGGAAGGCGGCGATAAATCATAAAGAGAGTAAAATGTCGGGTATGGATGATAGAGCCAATGAATTACTGAAAGCGTTAATTGAACGTTATATTGCCGACGGCCAGCCAGTGGGCTCTCGAACCTTGTCGGCGGTTTTTGATTTTTCACCGGCGACAATACGCAATGTAATGGCCGAGCTAGAAGGTTTGGGGTTAATACACAGCCCCCATACGTCGGCGGGGCGGGTGCCCACACCGAAAGGGTATCGCTTGTTTGTCGATAGTATGCTCGCTTCAAGGCGTTTTGAAAATCTCGCTAATATGCATTTGGACCAATATATACCGCTTGATGAACCAGGGCGAGCGGTGATGTCGGCCGCCTCTGTTCTGTCCAATTTGTCGCAGTTCGCTGGCGTGGTGTTGGCCCCTAAAAAAGCCCAAGTATTCCGGCAGATCGAATTTATACGTTTATCGGAAAAGCGTGTTTTATTAATTATCGTAACCCCCGATGGGGACGTGCAAAATCGCATTTTGTTTGTGCCCCGTGACTACCTTGAGCAAGAGCTCATCGAGGCCAGTAACTTTTTTAATCATCATTTTTCTGGTTTATCATTCGACCAGGTGAAGCACTCCTTAGCGAGGGAACTTACTAACTTGCAGGCAGATATATCTCGCCTTATGCAACAGGCCGTTGATGCAGGTACGCATCAACCAGACCACAAAGAGGCGGTAGTGATTGCCGGCGAAAACAAGCTGCTTAATGTATCTGAGATGGTGGCAGACATGGACAGGCTAAGGCGTCTGTTTAGCTTGTTCGAGAAAAAAACCGATTTGCTGCATTTACTGGATGTATCTAGTAAAGCCGAGGGGGTGCAGATTTACATCGGTGGAGACTCACACTTAGTTCCCCTAGAAGATGTATCGGTTATTACAGCGCCTTACGGGGTAGACGGGCAGGTAGTAGGTACCTTGGGTGTTATTGGGCCATCGCGTATGGCCTATGATAAGGTCATTCCCATTGTAGACATCACCGCACGTATGTTGTCTAACGCTTTAAGTCACCATGCTTAAAGGGCATGGTCTACATCCTCTCTATTCTTTAGCCACTCGTATTATTCGCCCCCATGTCTAAAATCTTTGCTTCGCCTTATTTGCCTGAAGCGGCTGACCCTACGTTATTGGCGTCCGAACCACAGTCCATCCAGCCGCCTGGGCCTATAGGGATTGTGCTGATAAATCTAGGCACTCCAGCAGCGCCAAATGCTACAGAAATACGGCGCTACTTAAAAGAGTTTCTCTCTGATCCGCGTGTCATAGAAATTCCGCCGTTTTTATGGCAAATCATATTGCGTTTGTTTATTTTGCCACGCAGGCCAGCTAAGTTAGCGCCTCGGTATCAGGACATTTGGCTTCCTGAAGGGGCTCCGCTGCTCGTATGGAGCCAAGCACAGGCCGATGGGTTGCAGTCTAGCTTGCAGGCGCGTGGCTACGAGCAGGTGTTCGTAGAGCTAGGTATGCGGTATGGTCAACCCTCTTTGATCAGTGCGGTAGAGGCCTTGCGCGCTAAAGGTTGCCAGCGTATTTTAGCCTTACCGCTGTACCCCCAGTACGCCGCTAGTACCACGGCAACTGCGTTTGATTACATCGCGGAACATATGGCACGTTTGCGTGATCAGCCCGAGTGGCGCACAGTAAAACGTTATCATGTCGACCCTGGCTACATTGGCGCTTTGGCTAATAAAGTACGCCAATATTGGCACGAGCATGGCAAACCCGAGCGCTTGCTATTAAGCTTTCATGGTCTACCTAGGCGCTGTGCAGAGCAGGGTGATCCGTATTATCGGGATTGCCTGGAAACTAGCTTAGCCCTAAAAGCCGAGCTGGCGGATCAACAAGTACCTATTCACGTTTCTTTTCAAAGCCGCTTCGGTGCGGAGCGCTGGTTAGAGCCCTATACTGAGCCGCTGTTGCGTGAGTGGGCCAAGCAAGGTGTGGCTAGGGTTGATGCGATGTGCCCAGGCTTCTTGGCCGATTGCTTGGAAACTCTTGAAGAAATACAAATAGAATGCCGCGATGCTTTTGTTGAGGACGGCGGCCAGCAGTTGCGTTATATCCCTTGTTTGAATGCCGACTCATCCTGGGTGGAGGCATTAACAGATCTGGCTTTGCGTCATCTGTCAGGATGGGTTAGCCACGACAACACAGCAAATACATAATATTTTTTGCTTACCTTACTTGAATTGGCTTAGATAGCCCCCATTTTGGGGTGATTGACGATTTCTGTTGTGGAGAACTTAGTATGTCGACTCACGCTGACGACAACAAGCCGCTAGACCCCCAAGAGCCAACAATGGCTCAGCATGACGAGCCCACAGAGGCGACTGAAAATCCTGAAGGCCTCGTAGAGGATGCAGGGGCTTTGGCCGTTGAGCTGGCTCAAGCGCAAGAGAAAATTGCGAGCTATCACGATCAGTTGCTTAGAGCCAAGGCCGAGGTTGAAAACATTCGTCGTCGTGCCGAGGACGATGTGTCCAAAGCCCGTAAATTTGGGATTGAGTCGTTTGCCGAGAGCCTAATCCCTGTGCGCGATAGCCTAGAGGCGGCGTTAGCACAAACCGATCAAAGCCTAGACACTTGGAAAGAAGGGGTTGAGACCACTTTGCGCCAGTTGGTAAAGGCGTTTGAGTGGAATCACCTTAAAGAAGTTGCTCCTGAGCCAGGTGAAAAGTTTGATCCACATTTACATCAGGCTATTTCGGCTGTCCCCTCTGATCACCCCGAGGGAACAATTGCACAAGTCTTGCAAAAGGGATACACCATTTCTGAGCGTGTTTTGCGTCCAGCATTGGTCATGGTAAGCGCTGCTAAATAAGGCGTAGGGGCGAAAAAACAGGGCTGACATAAAAAAATATAGTTGGCCCTTGAAATTTCTAGGGTATCCCCCATCTACCATTCATCGAACAATTTGCTTTTAGCATTCAACATTTATAAGCTAGGTAATCAATTATGAGCAAAATCATTGGTATTGACCTGGGTACAACAAATAGCTGCGTATCTATTTTGGATGGTGACCAGGTTCGCATTATTGAAAACGCCGAGGGCGGTCGTACCACCCCATCCATCGTTGCCTACATGCAAGATGGCGAAATTTTAGTCGGTGCTCCAGCAAAACGTCAGGCAGTGACAAATCCTGCCAATACAATTTTTGCTGTGAAGCGCTTGATTGGCCGTAAGTTTAACGAAAAAGTGGTTCAGGCTGATATTAGTCATGTGCCTTACACGATTGCAGCGGCTGAGAACGGTGACGCTTGGGTAGAGGCTCAAGGCAAAAAGCTGGCTCCTCAGCAAGTGTCTGCCGATATTTTGCGGAAAATGAAAAAAACCGCAGAAGACTACTTAGGCGAGGAAGTGACTGAGGCCGTCATTACGGTTCCTGCTTACTTTAACGATAGTCAGCGTCAAGCGACTAAAGATGCCGGTCGTATTGCTGGGCTAGATGTAAAACGTATTATCAACGAGCCTACTGCAGCGGCGTTAGCCTTTGGTTTGGATAAGACCGAAAAAGGCGATCGTAAAATAGCGGTATATGACTTGGGTGGTGGTACGTTTGACGTATCCATTATCGAAATCGCTGACGTAGACGGCGAGAAACAGTTTGAAGTTCTGTCCACGAATGGTGATACCTTCTTGGGCGGTGAAGACTTTGATAAACGTATCATCGATTACATTATTGAAGACTTCAAGAAAGAAAGTGGCGTCGATCTGTCTAAAGACGTATTGGCACTGCAGCGTTTGAAAGAAGCCGCTGAAAAAGCGAAGATCGAATTATCTTCTACTCAGCAAACTGAAATCAACCTGCCTTACATTACAGCTGATGCTTCAGGCCCTAAACACCTTAACTTGAAAATCACGCGTGCAAAACTGGAAGCATTGGTCGAAGACTTGATCGAGCGCTCCATTGAGCCTTGTCGTGTGGCGATTAAAGATGCAGGGGTAAAAACTTCTGATATCGATGATGTAATCTTGGTGGGCGGTATGAGCCGCATGCCTAAAGTACAAGAACGTGTTAAAGAGTTCTTTGGCCGCGATCCACGTAAAGACGTGAACCCTGATGAAGCGGTAGCCGCTGGTGCAGCGATTCAAGGTTCTGTGTTGTCGGGTGACCGTAAAGACGTACTCTTGCTAGACGTTACTCCTTTGTCCTTGGGTATCGAGACCCTGGGCGGTGTAATGACCAAGATGATCCATAAAAACACCACGATACCTACTCGTCATTCACAGGTGTTCTCGACCGCTGATGATAATCAGCCTGCTGTGACCATTAAGGTGTATCAGGGTGAGCGTGAGATTGCTGCCGGTAATAAGGCGTTGGGTGAGTTCAACCTCGAGGGTATTCCACCTGCAGCTCGTGGTTTGCCACAAATTGAAGTGACCTTTGATATTGATGCCAACGGTATCTTGCATGTATCGGCTAAAGATAAAGGTACAGGCAAAGAAAACAAAATTACGATCAAAGCGAACTCTGGCTTGTCCGACGAGGAAATCGAGCGCATGGTGAAAGATGCGGAATTGCACGCCGCGGATGACCATCGTATCGCCGAACTAGCGATCGCCCGTAACCAAGCCGAGTCTCTCGTACACTCTACCCGTAAATCGCTGGAAGAGTACGGTGACAAGCTTGAGGCAGGCGAGAAAGAAGCCATCGAGGCTGCTATCAAAGAGCTGGAAGAAACCCTGAAAGAGGGCGATAAGGAAGCTATTGACGCTAAAGTCGAGGCCTTGTCCACAGCTTCACAAAAGCTAGGCGAAAAGATGTATGCCGATATGCAAGCTGAAGCTGCTGCACAGCAAGGTGCCCCAGGCGCCGATGCTCAGCCCGCTGATGATAACGTGGTTGATGCTGACTTCCGTGAAGTTAAACGCGATCAGTAATCTAGCCTTGATGAGGTAGTTATAGCCCGGTTTCCAGCGCGCAGCAGGAAATCGGGCATTGTTATTCAAACGATAGCGCTTTAGGCGCTGTGAGATAAAATGGCAAAACGCGACTTATACGACATTCTCGGTGTGGCAAAAAATGCGACACAAGATGAGCTCCGTAAGGCTTATCGTAAGCTCGCCATGAAGTATCATCCGGATCGTAATCCGGACAATCATGAGGCAGAAGAGAAGTTCAAAGAGGCTAAAGAAGCCTACGAGATTCTATCGGATGAGCAAAAGCGTGAAGCGTATGATCATTATGGTCATGCCGGTGTAGACCCTAATTCTGGTATGGGTGCCGGAATGGGTGGAGGCGCTGGTTTTGCAGATGCTTTTGGTGATATTTTTGGCGAAATTTTCGGTGGTGGCAGAGGCGGCCGCGGTGGTGGCCCACAGGTATATCGTGGTGCAGACTTACGTTATGCCTTAGATATTAGTCTAGAGCAGGCGGCTAATGGCTTTGACACTGAAATCCGTATTCCTAGCTGGGATAACTGCGAGGTATGCAGTGGTTCAGGGGCAAAACCTGGTACCAAAGCAGAAACCTGCCGCACTTGTAATGGCGCTGGTGCAGTGCGCATGCAACAAGGTATCTTTAGCATGCAGCAAACTTGTCCCACCTGTCATGGCTCGGGTAAGGAAATTCCAGATCCGTGTACAGCATGTAATGGGGAAGGGCGAGTACGTAAAACCAAGACCTTGCAGGTGAAGATTCCCGCCGGTATAGATGATGGTATGCGTATCCGCTCCAGCGGTAATGGTGAGCCTGGCGTCAATGGAGGCCCTCCTGGCGACCTATACGTAGAAATTCGTATCAAGCCACACGGTATTTTTAAGCGCGATGGCGAGGATTTGCATTGCGAGTTAACCATACCGTTCACTACCGCAGCTTTAGGTGGTTTGGTCGAGGTGCCAACCCTAACAGGACGTGGGGAAATCGCCATACCTGAAGGTACGCAGACGGGTAAAACCTTCCGCTTACGGGGTAAAGGTATCAAAGGGGTGCGCTCTAGCTACCCAGGTGATTTGTACTGCCACGTGCAGGTTGAAACACCTGTGCGCTTGTCGGATGAGCAAAAGAAAATTTTGCGTCAGTTCGAAGATGCTTTGCGTGATGGTGGAACCAAGCACTCCCCGAAAAGCGAGTCTTTTACTGATAAGCTCAAGAACTGGTTTTCTTGATGTGTTTCTAAAAATGCCGAGCTTAGTGCTCGGCATTTTTATGTTATTGTCAGAGTGCCGGCTGCGCAATGACATTGGTATTGTTAGCGACTGGTGTAGTAGCTAATGCTTGAGTGTTAACGTGTTTGGGCTATAGCACTACTTATGGTGTCGAGTAATGGCTCACTACCCTATAAGCGGGGGCAGTAAGCGCAAAAAAGCCCGCTTGAGGCGGGCTTTAATTGTTTTATCGCATTTTAGTTTTATTGCTTTTTAGGTAAGCTATATAAAACTTAATAAGCGAATATATTTTGGGGTGACCGATGGGGCTCGAACCCACGACAACCGGAATCACAATCCGGGACTCTACCAACTGAGCTACGGTCACCACTGTTTCGTTTTTTACCAAACAAAGGTGGTTGCTGGGTAAAAAATAAATTATAAGGCATAAAATAAGTTTTTGGCAAGTGTTTTGTGAGAATATTCATCTTGAAGCCTAAAAGTACGTGTTAGGACAGATGTTTATCTGTAGTACGTTACTGTAAATATGTTTACAACAAGGAAATGCTTATGTCCCAACTATTCGTCGTGCACCCCGAGAATCCTCAGCCCCGTGCTATGGCACAGGCTGCAGAGCTACTGGCAAAAGGGGGGCTGGTAGCGGTGCCTACCGACTCTAGTTATGCGGTGGTAGCACGTTTGGATGATAAGTCAGCGGCAGACGCGTTGCGTCGACTACGGGGTTTGGATGAGCGGCATCATCTCACTTTATTGTGCCGCGACCTTGCGGAAATTAGTCATTTTGCGAAAGTAGATAATAAACAGTATCGTCTGCTGAAAATGGCGACGCCAGGCCCTTGGACTTTTATTCTTGAAGCGACCAAAGAGGTGCCGCGACGAGTTTCCCATCCTTCTCGGAAAACCATAGGCATACGCGTGCCGGAACAAAAAGTAGCGCTGGCCTTGATTGAGCAGGCCGGTTCGCCGTTAATGTCGACCACCCTAATTCCGGACGGTTCAGACGAGCCGCTTAATGATGCCGAAGAGATCCTACAGCGTTACGCCCATCAGCTTGCAGCGGTGGTAGATGGTGGCCCTTGCGCCTTAACGGCAACGACAGTGATAGATTTGACGGGTGAAGCCCCCCAAGTCTTGCGTTTAGGTGCCGGAGACCCTGCTACACTTGGCTTATAAGTAATTTTTTTGTGCAGCCTCGTAAAATTAGGCTGCACGGTCAGGCTGTTCGTGGTTCAATCCTGAAGGACGGAATCAACGCCCTGGCAATCATGCCACTGTGGCAGACAGACCTGAAGATCTATGGAATCAGTAATACAAACCATCACCATCTACGCTTTGCCGCTTATCTTTGGTATTACCTTACATGAGGCGGCGCATGCTTATGTGGCACGTTTTTTTGGGGATTCGACCGCGTATCAGGCGGGGCGTATGACGCTTAATCCTATTCCCCACATAGACCCGTTCGGTACTATAGCGCTACCACTTATTTTATTATTAAGTGCCAGCTTACTATCTATGCCAGCAGTATTATTCGGTTGGGCGAAGCCGGTTCCTGTAAACTGGGGGCGCTTACGCAAACCTAAGCGCGATATGGCGTGGGTGGCCTTAGCGGGTCCCGCATCAAATTTGATCATGGCCGTATTTTGGGTTTTGTTTGCTCGTGTTGCCGAGGCCTTGGGTTTGGGTGGTGCTGACTTCTGGTTACGAGTAGCCATGGCTGGTGTACAAGTTAACTTGGTTTTAATGGCGTTAAACTTAGTGCCGCTTTTACCTTTAGATGGCGGGCGTATCTTATTTAGCCTGTTACCTAATAAAGTAGCCGTGCAATATGCTCGTATGGAGCCATACGGCATGCCTATTATTTTAATTTTGATGTTTACCGGAGTGTTGTGGAAGCTTATGATGCCATTTTTGTATTTTGGTCAAAGCTTCGTTACTTGGTTCTTATGATTTTATCTCTTATCCGGTAAACTTCTTCGTTCACGTTAATTTTTGGTCGCTCAGGCGAAAGTTTGAGTTAGTTCCTATCATGGCAATTTCGGACACAGCAATGCCCACATTAGAGGGAAGTATGGTTGCCCTGATCACCCCTATGGATCAGGACGGAAATTTGGATTATGTGGCCTATCGAAAATTGATCGATTGGCATATAGAGCAAGGCACAAAGGCATTGGTCGTAGTGGGAACCTCGGGTGAGTCGCCTACTGTTGATATGGACGAGCATGCGCAGCTAATAAAAGTGGCAGTGGAACATACGGCTGGCCGTATCCCAGTCATTGCTGGGGTAGGCGGCAACTCAACGACTGAAGCTATTGAACTCTCTGCACATGCATTGGAAGTTGGCGCTGACTACGGATTGACGGTGGTGCCCTACTACAATCGTCCCAGTCAAGAAGGCCTGTACCAGCATTTTCGGAAAATAGTCGAAACGGTAGACTTGCCGCAGATTTTGTATAATGTGCCAGGACGTACGGTAGCCGATTTAAGTAACGAGACAGTAGTGCGCCTAGCGCAAGTACCTAATGTGGTTGGCATTAAAGATGCGACGGGTGACATGGGTCGTGGAGCGCGCTTATTGCGTGATCTGCCCGCTAACTTTGTCGTACTAAGCGGTGATGATGCCACGGCGGCAGCTTATATTTTATTGGGCGCAAAAGGGAATATTTCGGTAACCGCTAACGTGGCTCCGCGACTCATGAGTGAGTTGTGCGAAGCGGCCCTAAAAATGGACGTACCCAAAGTGCGTGAGATCAACACACAACTGGCCGCTTTAAATCAGCATTTATTTGTGGAAGCGAATCCGATTCCCGTAAAATGGGCTGCCGCTGAGATGGGCTTAACGCAGTTGGGTTATCGTTTACCGTTGTGCACGCTTAGTGAACAGCATCATATGTTGATGCGTCAAACATTGAAAGAAGCGAATTTGATTCCATGATTATGAAACCAGTCAGTAAATCCTTGCTCGGTTTATCGCTTAGCCTACTTGTTCTTTCCGGTTGCTCCTCTATTAATCAAGCACTGGGGGGTGAAGAGTCGGTAGATTATAAAAGTACCGTTTCGGGCGATCCCTTAAGCATCCCTCCTGATTTAACTCAGGCAAATCGCGATGCACATTTCCGTGCACCCGAAGGGGCGACCAGTTACTCACAGTACCAGCAGGGGCAGCAGGCTCAAGTGGGTAGCGGTGTGCAACAGGTGTTACCCGAGCAGACAGGTGTCAGAGTCGTGCGCGATGGCGACTTGCGCTGGCTGGTCGTGGAACAAACTCCCGAACAAGTGTTCCCACGCGTGGCTGAATTTTGGATTGAGCAAGGATTCACCATCAATTCGCAAGATGCCGCTGCTGGTCTTATTCAAACCGACTGGGCCGAAAACCGCGCTAAAATTCCTGAAAGTTGGATTCGTAGCGCTTTAGGCTCCATTATCGATCAGGTGTTTGACAGTGGTGAGAGAGATCGATTCCGTACACGCATTGAACGTGTTGACGGTCGTACAGAAGTCTTTATTTCGCATCAGCGTATGGAAGAGACCCCTACGATCGATGGCTCTGCCTTTAAATGGGTGTATGCCAAAGAAGATCCAGGTCTAAATGCCACCATGCTGGCACGTTTAATGGTGTACTTAGGTACAGATATTGATACCGCTCGCAGCCGCATACAAAACGCCGAGAAAGATCCTACGGGAGCCCAGGTACAAACGCTGGACGGTACTGATCAAGCCGAGCTAATACTGAATGAGCCGTTTGATCGCGCATGGCGCCGTGTTGGTGTTGCCATAGACTCGGCTGGTTTTACCGTTGAAGACCGTGATCGTACTGCTGGTGATTTCTATATCCGTTATTTGGATTCTGATACAGGTGAAAAAATCGAACAACAGAACATCATAGGTAGGTTGTTTGGTAGCAGAAACACTGCTGAAGCCGTACCGTATCGCATCAATGTGCGAGAGCAAGGTGGACGCACTCGGGTTATTGTGCAAGACCAAAGTGGTCAAGAACAAACCACAGCGACAGCTAAGCGTATTATTAATGTGTTGTCCAGTAATATGCGCGCAACGAAGTAATAGCTTTACTGTTGGTGTAGTGCTATATCAAGCCCTGACTTTGGTCAGGGCTTTTTTATTAACAATAAGTCAAGGGCAGGGCGGTTGTGCACTTAAGCTCTTCCATAGAAAAACTAGATGAAACATCATACATATGCGCTGTACGGATAAGTCGCTTATAAATCTGATCGAAACCCTCGATGTCTGGTGCTACTACTTTGAGCAAATAATCAATATCGCCACTCATGCGATACACCTCCACCACTTCGGGGATATCAATGACTCCGGAAGCAAATTGCTCTAACCATTCGGGAGTATGGCTTTGTGTGCGTATGGCGACAAAAACGGTTACGGGTACGCCCAACTTTTTTCGATCGAGTACGCATACTTGTTTACTGATCACGCCTTCTTGCTGCAGTTTTTGAATTCGTTTCCAACATGCAGTAGGAGATAAGCTAGCTTTATCAGCGAGTTCTTGCACCGACAAAGTGGCATTCTCTTGTAGTGCATGTAGTATGATTTTGTCTTTTTTATCCATAATAAAATTATTTCTCTCTTGTTGTCGTAATGGGTAAATTTATTTCTCTTTTTTGTCGATTATGAGCTAATTTTGGCATAATTTTCATCGGCTTGCTCGCTATACTACTTTCAGTGTTATTGATTCGTAATAAGTGAGTAAACATGAAAACACGTACTAAGCTAGTTAATCTAGGTCGTAACCCGCAGCGTTTCGAAGGTGTCGTAAATACGCCGATAGTGCGTGGCTCTACATTGCTCAGCCCTACCCTAGCGCACTGGCAGGAAAAAAACCGTCGCCAAGCGGAGGATGACTTTGGCGTTAGTATTTATGGCCGTTTTGGTACCGCTACGCATCATGCTCTGCAAGAAGCTCTAACGGAACTGAGTGGTGGCTATAGAACCATGCTGTATCCATCAGGCTTGGCCGCCTTAGCTAGTGTGTTGACGGGTCTGGTGGGGGCAGGGGATCATATCTTACTCACCGATAGCGCTTACGCAGCAACCTCACAGTTTTTGCAAACCACCTTAGCGCGTTTCAACGTCAGTTTCACACGCTATGCACCGGGTATAGGAGCCCAGATACGTGATTTGATTCAACCCAATACCAAGGTGGTGCTGGTAGAGTCTCCGGGTTCAGAAACTTTTGAGTTGCAAGATATTCCGGCTATTGCCAAAGAGGCTCATGCGGCAGGGGCCTTTGTTGTAATGGATAATACCTGGGGCACACCCTTATTTTTCGATGCCTTCAAACATGGCGTCGATGTAGCGATTCAGGCTGCTACTAAGTATATTGTGGGCCACTCCGATGCGATGTTAGGGGTAGCAACGTGCAACCAGCGAGCTTGGCCAGCGGTGCGTGATAGCGCGCACAATTTTGGCCAAACTTGCAGCCCTGACGATGCTTACTTAGCTTTGCGAGGTTTGCGTACCATGGAATTACGCTTACGTCAGCATTGGGCATCTGGAGTGCAAATAGCACAGTGGCTCGAGGAGCGTCCAGAGGTTGAGCGCGTATTGCATCCAGCTTTACCAAGCCACCCCGATCATGAGTTATGGAAGCGAGACTTCACCGGTGCGCCAGGTCTATTTGCCATAGCCTTGAAGCCGATACCCGAGGCGGCATTACACGCTTTTATTGATGCACTGCAATTGTTTGGATTGGGAGTTTCTTGGGGCGGTTATGAAAGTCTTGCCTTGCCTTTTGCGCCAGTGGGCCGAGAATATACGGCATGGCCTTATGCGGGCCCAGGAGTGCGCTTGCATATAGGCTTAGAGGATCCTCAGGACTTAATGGCAGACTTGGAAAACGGTTTTGCAGCGTTACAAGAATGCGTGGCGCTCTCGGCTCCAAAGGAAGTAGCACTCGTATAAATAGTAGGTTGCACTAGACAGCGGTGAGAGGGGGTATAACACTAGACTTTATTCGTCAAAATAAAGATAATAAGAACTATTATCATTTATGTTCTGGCGGATACAGTTATGTTAGAGCGTTATTATCGAGAAGTGGCGAACTTTTTGCTGCGCAGGCGGCTCCGCCCTTCACCCTCTCCGGCCCCCCAAAGCAAGGTTGAGCTCTCGGCACAGACTGAGTATCTTTTACATCGTCTGCAGCAGCTACCTAGGCGGCGTCGCGAGGCCTTTGTATTGCATCGATTCTACGGCTTGGCGTATACGGAAATAGCGCAACATATGCGCATCCCCTCTAATCAGGTAGAGCAGCATATTCGTATCGCGATGCAAGCGTGCCGCCAAGAGCTAAAGGCTTACCACAGCACTAAGCCATCGTTAAGACGAGCCGGCAGTGCCAGTTAATAAGTTACCGGATCGTATCGATGAGCAAGCCTTAGTCTGGTTTTTGAAAAATAATCATCATCTGGATGCTCGTAGCCAGATGGCCTTCAAAGCTTGGTTGGCTATAGACCCTTTACACGAACAAGCTTATCAGGGGTGGCAGCGTGATTGGGACAGTCTTGATACCTTGAGTAAGGCGCACTTATGCAGCTTGGGTTCGACTCATATACCGGAGCCATTCCGCGTATTGGCGACTAAGGTTTCTTGGTGGCAGGCGGGGAAAGATGCTTGGGCTGATTTTTTGTTAACGCCCTCGACTCGTCTTTTGGCTTTGCTAGGGGCTGTATGTTTAGCGCTAGGAGTAGTGGGCTTAAGTGTTTATGGACGTTGGTTAGATCAGCCCGAGCCAGTTGAGCACCGAGAGGGGAAACCTGTCGATCAAAAAAACCACGTCTCGCCCGACAAATCTTTACGCCCTATGGATACGGCTTCAGACAAGTAGATTTGTCTAGGCGCTTCCTTCGGCTTGCTTAAGGGTAGGGGGAGAGCGGGGCTATAGTAAGCCCCGAGTTTAGCTTAGGCGATACGAGTTTGTTTGGAGCTGGCTTGGCGAAATGCCTGTAAAGCCTGTTCTCGTACCTGATACGCCTTAAGACGATTATTCTCCTTAATATGGCCATAGCCGCGGATAAGGTCTGGGTAACTCAGTAAAGCCTCAGCTTGCGTTAGGTTGTGTGGCGACAACTGGGCGCTGACTTCATCTAGCACTTGCATGTAGTCGTCAATGAACTGGCGTTCATGGCGACGTTCAGCGGTTCGTCCAAACGGGTCGAAAGCTGTACCTCGCAGTCCTCTTACAGCAGCGAGTAAGGTAAAAACATGCTTCATGTAAGAGCCATACAGACGTTTTTTTGGTGCTCCGTCGCTACCCGTGTGCTTGAGCGTAGGGGGGGCCAGGTGGTATTGAATCTGATAGTCTTTATCGGGTTCGCCAGCGAATTGCTCGCGTAATTTAGCTAAAAACTGAGGCTCAGTATAAAGACGTGCCACCTCATATTCATCCTTGTAGCTCATTAGCTTAGCTAGGTAAGTGGCGGCTAAACGAGTAACAGGCAGATTCTTGTCTAATTCTAGTGCGGTTTCTTTACGCTGTAGATCTTTGATTTTATCGCTATAGCGCTGGGCCCAAGCCGCATTTTGGTAGGCACTTAAATGAGTCTGCATGCGTTTGATCAGCGCAGGCACACTTTCAGGAAAAGGCAGTGGTTCCGAACCCTGCTTACTTTCTCCCATAATGGCAGACATGCCTTTCACCGCGGCAAGGCGGCCCCATTGGAACGCATCTTGGTTTTCTTGGACCTTGACGCCATTGAGCTGCATCGCTTTGAGTAAGCTAGCTGCTTGCAAGGGCACCCAGCCATTTTGCCAAGCGTAACCCAGTAAAATAGGGTTAGCGTAAATACTATCGCCCAGTACATGAACCGCTAGAGCATTCGCGTCTAGGAAATGTATATGCTTACCAATACTGGCCTGTAGATCTTCGCTAGCTGCTTTAAGGGGGAATTTCCAGTGAGCATTGCCAATGAGTTCCGAAGTGGGGCTAGCCGCGGTATTAATAATAGCGCAGGTGTGGTCAAGCCCTACACGGCTCAGCACCTCTGGAGAGTTAGCCACGATGGCATCAGCGCCAATCAGTAGCTTGGCTTCACCTGTGGCCACTCGTGTAGCATGCAGCAAGTCTTGGCGTTGAGCGATTTGCACATGACTGAGTACTGAGCCCCCTTTCTGTGCGAGGCCGGCCATATCTAGTACCGTGACACCTTTGCCTTCAATATGCGCAGCCATACCCATTAGGGCGCCAATGGTTACTATACCGGTGCCACCTATGCCAGCAATCATTGCGCCGTAAGTATCCTCAAGGCTAACTGCTACCGGTTCGGGGAGGGCGTTGACAGCGAAGTGATCCAAGGATTTTCCCTGAATTTCAGGTTGTCGTAATTGCGCCCCTTTTAAGGTTACGAAACTGGGGCAAAAGCCTTTGACACAAGAGAAGTCTTTATTGCATGAGGATTGGTTGATGCGGCGCTTACTTCCCATATCGGTGGCCAAGGGCTCCACAGATAAGCAATTCGACTGCACGGAGCAATCACCACAGCCTTCACAGACAGCGTCATTAATGTAGGCACGTAAAGCAGGATCAGGGTAAGTGCCGCGTTTGCGTCGGCGACGTTTTTCCGTAGCACAGGTTTGGTCATACACTAAGACAGTGGTACCGGGGATGTCGCGCAGCTCTTTTTGTACCTTATCTAAGTCGTCGCGATGATAAACAGGTGGGTTGCCCACCAAGCTTATATTGTTGAATTTTTCGAGCTCATCGGTAACGACCACGACCTTGCGAGCGCCCTCGGCGTGTACCTGGGCAATGACATCCGTCACCTTCAGAACACCGTCTACCGGCTGGCCGCCTGTCATAGCCACGGCATCGTTATAGAGAATTTTATAGGTAATGTTAGAGTTAGCCGCGATGGAGGCGCGTATGGCGAGTATGCCCGAGTGGAAATAGGTGCCATCGCCCAAATTGGCAAAGACGTGTTTGTCGGAGCTAAAGGGTTGTTGGCCTATCCACGCTACGCCTTCGCCGCCCATGTGGCTGAAGGTTGAGGTGTTCCTATCCATCCAGATAGTCATGTAATGGCAGCCTATCCCAGCAATTGCACGTGAACCCTCGGGCACGCGCGTAGAGGTATTATGGGGGCAGCCAGAGCAGAACCACGGTTTGCGCTCGGCCTTATCGGTTGTTCGCACACTAGGAATTTTTTGTTGACGCTCTTTGGCATCGAGTATGGTTAAACGCGAGGTGATACGAGCATGTAAGTCAGCGGATAAGTCTTGTTTTAATAGGCGTTTGGCGATCGCGCGAGCGATCATGGCAGGCGATAGCTCGCCTTCAGCGGGTAAGAGCCAAGGGGCCCGGGGTACCGACCATTCGCCACCATTTTGTTCGCTTTCGTCAAACTTTCCGTAGACTTTTGGACGCACGTCATCACGCCAGTTATATAGTTCCTCTTTAAGTGCATATTCGAGAATTTGACGTTTTTCTTCGACTACTAAAATGTCTTTCAGGCCCGTAGCAAATTCGCGCGCATCCTGAGCATCTAGGGGCCAGATACAGCCTACCTTCAAGAGCCGTAAGCCCACTTGACGACAGGCTTGCTCATCTAACCCGAGATCGGCTAAGGCTTGCCGCGTGTCAAGATAAGCCTTGCCTGCCGTCATGATGCCAAAGCGGGCATCGGGCGCGTCTATGACGATGCGATTAAGCTTATTAGCGCGCACATAGGCAAGGGCCGCATACCACTTGTGGTTCATCATCCGCGCCTCTTGTATTAAGGGCGGGTCGGGCCAGCGTATATTTAAACCGTCGGCAGGTAAGACAAAATCTTCGGGTATAACGATTTGCAGTTGCTCGGGATCTAGGTTGACGGAGGCATTGGACTCCACCACCTCCGTCACGCATTTCATCGCTACCCACAAGCCGCTATAGCGGCTTAATGCCCAGCCGTGTAGCCCAAAGTCTAGATATTCTTGTACATCAGCCGGATACAAGACAGGAATACCGGCAGCGGCGAAAACGTGCTCGGACTGATGGGCGACCGTGGAGGACTTAGCTCCGTGATCATCACCCGCCAGCACGAGCACCCCACCATGAGCAGAGGTGCCGGCTGAGTTCGCATGCTTGAGTACATCCATAGAGCGATCTACGCCGGGGCCTTTGCCGTACCACATCCCAAATACGCCATCGCGCAAGGCCCCCTCATAGAGGTTGACTTGTTGCGTGCCCCAAATAGAGGTGGCGGCTAAATCTTCGTTTAAGCCGGGGCGAAACACGATATCGTTTTTTTCTAGGTGTTTTTTAGCCTGCCACAAGGCTAAGTCTACGCCCCCGAGCGGCGAGCCGCGATAACCAGAAATAAAGCCAGCGGTATTCAGGCCAGCTCGACGATCACGCTCTTTTTGTAATAGAGCTAAGCGTATCAATGCCTGCGTGCCGCTCATATAGGCGCGGCCTTGTTCTAACGTGTACTTGTCGTCCAAGGTAACGGTATCAAGCAAAGATTCGTGGCGTATTGGTGCATTCATAGTGAAATGTCTCCTGCAAGAATTTTGTTCAGGCAAGTAGGAATAGTTGTGCTTTAAGTGTATGAGGTGTTTGTGTTATCGTAAAATCAAATTTTTAGCTAACTGGTATCCGTTTAAGAGATATCTATGTCCAAAAACGAAGTCACTCTGCGGCAATTCAGGTATTTTGTGGCTGCGGCAGTCAGTGGGCAGTTTTCCGCCGCGGCAGAATCCGAAAACGTGTCCCAATCGGCCATTAGTAACGCGGTCAATACGCTAGAGCAAAAGCTCAATACACAATTATTTCAGCGCTTGCCTCATGGTGTTGCCTTGACGGCACACGGACAGATATTTCTGCACCATGCCCAGCACGTTCTTGACTCAGTGCACGATGCAATGAACCATTCAGGTCTGCAACGCCATACGGTGGCGGGCAGCATTCGTGTGGCGGCGGGTTATACGGTATTGGGTTATTTTTTGCCCGATCTGATTAGCCGGTTCAAGCACAGCTATCCGAATATTGATATTGAGCTCCAAGACATGGAGCGCCCCGCCATGGAGGAAGCGCTGCGCGAGCAAAAAATAGACTTAGGTATTGCGTTGCTTTCTAATATTGTTGATTTGCAGCAGTATGGTTTTTATAGCTTGGCCCGCTCCAGACGGCGCTTGTGGGTTGCCGATCAACATGAGTTGGCGTCGGAGTCCTCCGTGTCCTTAGAGCAGGTGGCTGCGTACCCTTATATTTTATTGACCGTCGACGATGCAGATACCGCGGCGGCTAGACATGGTAAAGAGCGTGAGTTGTCGCTGCGCATTGCCATGCGCACGCGCTCATTAGAGGCGGTACGAGGTTTGATAGCCTATGGCTTTGGCGTATCGATATTATCTGATATGGTCTACCGGCCTTGGTCGCTGGAGGGGCGACGCATCCATGCCTTGCCCATTAGTGATCCGGTCGATGCGTTGGAAATTGGTTTGTTATGGCCCAAGCCGCGTGCTCCTGTCGGCTTGGTGGCCTTGTTTCAACGCTTTCTTATTCAGGCGTGCGAACAACAAATGCGTCCCGGCATGGCAGGCAGGCGGGGGCTTAGTTAAGGCACCAGAGCTAGACCAACACGAAATTGCGAGGCGGCTTTGCTGCGGTAGTGCAACATGGTTTCGCCGTAGCCCGAATAGTATTGCCCGTACAAATAACCATTCATATTTAGCGGCGTGCGCTTTAAGGGCCAGGCAACGGCAACTTGTTTGCTCTTGCGGCCATCAGAACCTTGCGTATAGCGGCCACTTAACACCAAGCCGTTATGGCGAGCGTACCGTAGGTTCCAGTCTATACGACCCATATAATCCCGATAGTCAGCATTTTCATTCATGAATACATAGGCTTTCAGACGAGGCCTAAAACTAAGGACGGCGCCATCATCGAAACGGTAGTTCAGCTCGGGCTGGATGAAGAAGTCATTCATGGAGCGCGAGTCGTCCCCCGCTTTCCCGTTCGAGGCGTGCTCGTAGCCGGCGGCTAGACCTGCAAACACACTTTTACCGGCTGACTCCCACATAGAGTCTTTGTGCCAGAATAAGCTTGGGCTATAAGTGGTGTCCACAAAAGGCTTAGAGTCTGCATGCAGATCCCACAAAGCCGTTTGAGTGTAGCCCATGTAAAAATGATCGAAAAATTTTGGATTAAGCGGATCTGCAGGTGAGTGTAAACGGTAGCGGAAACTAATCTGAAAGCGTGCGTTGCTTCCGCCGCGGCTACCAACAATAAAATAGGTGGGGTCGTGCGCGCCAATAGCATCCCTAAAACTACGGAATCCTTGATCTGTAGTTTGAAGTGCTTCTGTTCTAATCCCAGGGCCACTTTCTGGATTGACACCGATAGCTGCTACTTGTGCGGCGGGAAGTTCTGGGTCACGCCCGTTGGTATTATTGGCGGCACCAGCGTCAATGACAGCGGTGTGAGCCACCGTAGCGGTAAGGGGGCTAGCAGATTGAGGGTTAGTGTCTAAGGCCAGAATGACTGGCTCGCCCTCGATGTTCAGGGCCTGTAAACCACGCACCCCACTAGGTACGACAGCACGCCAAGAAAACTTGCTAAATGTGTTCACGGGCAGGCTAGCTGAGGCTTGAGACGAATCCCGCTCAGCGAGGCTACGTATTATTTGCCCCTGATTATCGCGCCACTGTAAGACTAAATGAGCCGGAGCACTCCAGTTCATGACGCTATCGGTATCGTTAAATACAATAGCGTCGATATTGATCGTTTCGCCTGAGCCAGCCTGTACTTGACGCAACTGGTAGGTCACTCCAGCATAAGCCTGTTGGCAGAGTGGTAGCCCTAATAACGTCATACTGAGCAATAGCTTATGCATACTGGGTTTATTAGAAATTTTCATAAAGTTAATACAGAGTATGTGGCGTGGACGTAACAGGCAATTTACCATTTTATGGCGTGCATTTTGTAAGGCGAAAGTAAAAAATTACTGGTTTTTATAGCGAACGGTTGAGAGCTCTTACCTTCATCACGTTTTCGGGGTAGAATGGGCAGCTTTTCTGGCTCTTGTCTGTTAGCCAACTTAACTGCCCTTAGCTCAGATGGATAGAGCAACTGCCTTCTAAGCAGTAGGCCACAGGTTCGAATCCTGTAGGGCAGGCCATACTTCTGTAAAGCAAAGCCAATTAATAACCTCTAAACCCGCGCCAATACGGTTAGCGGGTTTTTTGTTGTCTATCAAAAACCTTCAAAAGTGAGAGACAAACCACCTTGATGTTTATGTTTGAGAAGCAAACGTCTTTGTATCTCAAGTTTGCCCTATTTTGAGAAGCTAACTTGTTACCCTTGTACTACTCTGCTGTTGTTCTGATGGCAGTGCCTGACTACCGACTTTGAATCTCTTGGCCAAGTAAAGGGGTCGTTTTCGTGTCTTTTACAGCCTTAGGTGTAAACCCGCTGTCGTCTGCTAAGGCGCATGAAATAAGGTGTTTGCGGGTGTGGGTGGACATTATTGCTGTTTTGTAATGATGCCTGTGTTTTTTATTGTTTAGACTCCGCCCCTAGATAGTCATTAACTATCGACAGGGGTTCTTCACCGGTTATCGGTGACGACATGGGTCGTGCTTTTTTAAAGTATGGATATGAATAAACAATTATTAAAACGCAGGAAGCTGGCTTCATCGGGCTTGCTGATCGTATTGGGTTTAGGGACAGTGATGCAGAGCCTGGAGTACACCATCGGCACGGCATCCAGAATGGGACCGGGATATTTTCCTTTATCCTTAGGGGTGTTATTACTGGTTTTTGGCGTGCTCATTTTTGTGCTGCCCGATGATAGTCAAGAGTTGGCTTTATTAGGTGAGCCTTCCGACGACACCGAGGAAAAGAGTATGAGCTGGGGCGAGCGTGTGAGGCCCTGGATTGCGATTGTGGCTTCTATGCTGCTGTTTATCTTGGTAGGGAAATACGGTGGTTTAGTGCCCGCGACGTTCATTTTGATTTTAGTAGCCGCGTTGGGTGACAAAGCTAATAGCCTTAAAAGTTCCATCTTCTTGGCTATAGGGGTGACCTTGGCCGCAGTGGGCCTGTTCCATTATGGTCTGCAATTGCAGTTTCCGCTCTTTACTTGGGGTTAAGTCATGTTAGATAACCTAATACTGGGCTTTCAGACGGCCTTTTCTTGGAACTACCTAATCTATGCGTTTGTCGGGGTTTTTCTCGGTAACTTGATTGGCGTACTCCCAGGTATCGGTGCTTTAGCCGCTATTTCCATGTTGCTGCCCGTCACCTACGGACTTGATCCAGTAGGGGGGCTACTCATGTTGGCTGGGCTGTATTACGGCACTAGCTTTGGTGGTGCTACGACCTCCATTTTGCTCAATTTGCCAGGAACTGCGTCGCACGCTGTGGTGTGTGTGGATGGACACCCAATGGCCCGTCAAGGGCGCGGTGGCCCTGCTATTTTTATGGCCATGTTCGCCTCTTTCATCGGCGTGATGGTCGGTATCATATTGATGATGTTCTTCAGTCCTTTGCTGACTGACGTGGCATTTTTGTTTGGGCCAGCGGAGTATTTTGCGCTGATGGTGATGGGCTTATTGGCCGCCTCGGTGCTGACCACAGGCTCACCTTTGAAAGGCGTGGCCTCGGTAGTCATAGGCTTGCTGTTTGGCGTAGTCGGTACTGACGTTAATAGCGGGGTGGCTCGTTTTGACTTTGGTATTGTAGAACTGCAAGATGGCCTGGCTTTGGTGGCGTTGGCGATGGGCTTGTTCGGGATATCGGATGTATTGGCTAATGCTGGTCGTATCGGTGAAGGTACACTGATTGCCAAGGCGGTCAGTAGTACCTCTATTCGTCCCGCTAAAGGTGAAATGAAGCAATCCATGGGGGCTATTGCTCGTGGTTCGGGTATAGGCTCAGTGCTGGGTATCTTACCTGGTGCAGGGGGTACCATGGCCTCGTTCATGTCTTATGCGATTGAGAAAAAAGTCGCTAAAGATCCTAGCCGTTTTGGTAAAGGGGCGATTGAAGGGGTTGCAGGCCCTGAGTCGGCAAACAGCTCAGCGGCAATCACTGCGTTTATCCCTACCTTAACCTTAGGGATTCCTGGTGATGCGGTAATGGCCTTAATGCTGGGCGCCATGATGATTCACAATATTACGCCCGGCCCTCAGTTGATGACTGAGCATCCCGAGTTGTTTTGGGGGCTGTTAGTTAGCTTCTGGATCGGTAACGTGATGTTGATGATTCTGAACATTCCACTTATTGGCATGTGGGTAAAACTATTGTCGGTGCCGTATCGACTCATCTTCCCGGTGGTTTTGTTCCTCGTGGCCATTGGAGTTTACAGTTCCAACAATAATCTGTTCGATGTGTATGTCGTCCTAGGCCTAGGGGTATTTGGCTACATTGCCGCAGTGTTGGGTTTCCAGCCCGCCCCCTTACTACTGGGTTATGTGCTTGGGCCTATGCTAGAGGAGTACTTCCGTCGCGCTTTATTGTTATCGCGTGGTGACTTCAGCACTTTCTTTACACGTCCTTTATCCGGTACGTTTATGGCGATTGTGATAATGATGCTGCTCTTTGTCTTGTATAAGCAGTTACGCTCGCGCGCATTACGGGCTCGTAGACATATAGTTTAACGACGTTGCAGTAGACAAAAACGCTCCTTAGGGGGCGTTTTTTTATGCGTTTTATACGTGTCATAAGGGTTTTTAGGGATAAGTTTTTAGGCAAGAGCTTGGTAGTCTATCTCTGTAATTATGAATTACTAATTAATCATTGCACAATTAACACGCTTCCAAGAGGACAAAAATGAGTCAGCGTATCGTCCAGCAAGTGTTGTACCTAGAGGTGGCAGCCCGTTTGCGGGACATGATCGCCAAGGGCACATTAGCGCCGGGCTCATGGGTGGATGAGCTAAGTCTGACTGAGGAGCTAGGTATTTCGCGTACGCCCCTGCGAGAAGCTCTGAAAGTGCTGGTGTCGGAAGGTTTAATGCGCTTGGAGCCACGGCGCGGGTGTTTTGTGAATGAATTAAATCTTGCCGACCTAGACCAGATTTTTCCCTTGATGGCCATGCTTGAGGGGCGTTGTGCTTATGAAGCCGCTTTACTGATTCAAGATGAGGACTTAGAGCGTTTAGAGCCTGTGCACCAGCAGTTGCAAGAGTATGCCCAAGCGGGTAACACAAGTCAGTACTACTTAACCAACGAAGTTATTCACAAGGCCATTCAGGATTTAGCGAATAACCCGTGGTTATCTGGTTTGGTGGATAGTTTACGCAATCGCTTATGTCTTTATCGACATAAGACTTTATCGTTTCCAGGGCGTATTGAGCAGTCCTGTGCAGAACATTTAGCTATTTTTGCCGCCTTAAAGCAGCGTGATGCTGCCTTAGCGCAATCCATTACTCAGGACCACTTATTGAAGCAAATTGCAGTGCTGCATCAGTTGGCCCACTTAGCTCAAGGAGCAAGCAATGATGACTGAGGAAAAGAGCAAAGAAAGAGCCGTAGCGGTAGTCTCGGAACCATTACCTGATACCGAGGAGCTCCCTCAAGGTGGAGCCATGAAAGTGGTGCGTGGCTGGCGAGATCGCTTAGGTCGTTTGCTAGAAAAAAATCGTAACGATAGCCAAGAGCGTTTACAAGCCTTACTGACGGCAGCGCTGACGGATAACGCTGCGAATCAAGAAATGGATAAGTGGCTGCTCAGTTATGAGCAAGGCGATCAAAATAAACGCTTAACGATGCTCAGCGAGTTAGCCTTAGCTAGGCGCGAACAGGTATTGTCTGGGCAACAAGGCGCGTTGTTTTTCCGGCGCTTGTATGCGCGTGCAGACAGCTTGCACCCACTGGTGCGCTTGCGCGCTGATATTCTCGCCGCCATGAAAGAGCGGCCTGAGTTGCAAGAGTTAGACAAAGAGCTAAAACCTTTATTGATTAGCTGGTTTGATGTGGGCATGTTGCAATTACGTCCCATTACGTGGGATTCTCCGGCATCTTTATTGGAAAAGCTAATCGAGTACGAGGCAGTGCATGAAATTAACTCTTGGTCTGAGTTGAAACACAGACTGACGGGCACGCGCCGCTGCTACGCCTATTTTCATCCGCGCATGGCTGATATTCCTTTGATTTTTGTGGAAATCGCCTTAACACAAAACATGGCCGATAGTGTTCAGCACTTGCTTGACCCCGAGGGCTCAGACACCGATTTGAGTAAAGCGCGCTGTGCTAACTTCTATTCTATTTCCAATACGCAAGCCGGTTTACGGGGTATTAGCTTCGGAAACTTCTTATTAAAGCGCGTGATCGACGCCTTAATGAAAGATTATCCCCAGCTAAAAACCTTTGTAACGCTGTCGCCAATTCCAGGTTTTACTCGCTGGCTAGAAAAACAAGATGGCGATAGTTTGCAAGAATATCTCACGGATAAAACAGAAAAACGCTTGGCGGCAGGCGATCCCGATTCTGGACGCAAGTGGCTTATTCGTATTAGCACGGCGGTGCAAGAGCGTAACGAAGCCATTGAGCGGATTGCATTGCGTTTTGCGAGTGCGTATTTGATGAGCATGCGCAACGATCAGTTAGTCGATTCGGTAGCACGTTTCCATTTGGGTAATGGGGCTCGAATTGAGCGTCTGAACTGGGCCGCTGATTGCTCACCTAAGGGTATGCAGCAGTCTTGTGGAATGATGGTGAACTACCTGTATGAGCTTGATCAGTTGGATGCCAACATGCAAGCACTGGCGGCAGGTAAACCTAAGTCGCGTTTAACGAGTAGATGGTTATGAGTACAGCAGAAAAAGGTCAGATTCTTCGGCATGATGCCGACAATGTAGTGACCTTAAGCTTATCGCATCCGGGTAAGCTGAACGCCTTGTCAATCAATATGTGGCATAGCTTGTGCGGCCACATGCAGCAGATCAATCAAGACATGAGCATTCGCGCTGTGATTGTGCAGGGCATGGACGGGAACTTCGCGGCTGGGGCAGATATCAGCGAGTTTCCCGCCCAACGGCATGATCTGGAAAGCGTTATGCATTATCACCGCCGTATTCTGGCACCTGCCTTGCACGCCTTAGCGGCGTGTCCTCATCCGCTGATTGCCAAAATTGAAGGCGTATGTGTGGGCGGAGGCTTGGAGATCGCTGCGCAATGCGATATGCGAATCGCCAGTCGTAACGCCCGGTTTGGGGCACCCATTAATAAGTTGGGTTTTCCCATGGCGCCCGAAGAAATGATTGGTCTATTACGTTTGGCCGGTTTAGCGGTGGCCAGTGAGATTCTACTAGAGGGGCGTATTTTGACTGCCCAGCAGGCATGGGAAAAGGGCTTGTTGACGCGCTTAGTGGATGTTGAACAGTTAGCGGCTGAGGTAAACCAAAGCGTACAACGCATCAAGCAAGGTAGTGCTCGAGCTGCGCGCTTAAATAAGCGCATGCTACGTCGCCTAAGCCCTGTTCCTGTCGCTCTAAGCCAAGCTGAATACCGAGATTTTTTTGCTTACGCCCCCACGCACGACCATCAGGAAGGGGTGCGTGCCTTTTTGGCGGGTGAAGAACCTGTTTTTATTGGAGACTGATCTTGAGCTTACAGAACGCTAATTTATACGCTATCTTGTCACAAGGCTTTGCTGCCGATAGGGGGGCGGTAGCGATACATACGCCCACGCGGGATTACAGTTGGGACGACTTAGAGCACACCAGTGCGCGTATCGCTCACTTGCTAACAGATTTAGCCCTGCAACCGGGTGCGCGGGTAGCAGTGCAAGTCGAGAAAAGCCCCGAAGCCTTAATGTTGTATTTGGCCTGCTTGCGTGCTGGGTACGTATATCTGCCTTTGAACACGGCCTATACCGCGGCTGAGTTAGCGTATTTTTTAAAGGATGCAGAGCCTGAGCTAGTGGTGTTGGATCCTGCACGCGTTGAGGCAATGCAAGCGACCTTGAAAGAGGCACAGATTGCTCATGTGTTAACACTGGATGCGCAAGGCCAAGGCTCGGTGATGGAGCAGTCAGCCAGCAAAAGCCAGCAATTTACGACAGTACAAAGTCAGGCGGATGACTTGGCGGCTATTCTGTACACCTCGGGTACAACGGGGCGTAGCAAAGGGGCCATGCTATCGCATGAGAATCTGTCGTCCAATGCCATCGTGCTTAAAGAGTTCTGGGGCTGGCAGTCAGACGATGTGCTGTTGCACATGTTGCCTATTTTTCATGTGCATGGCTTATTTGTCGCCTCGCATGGTGCCTTATTAGCCGGGGCACGCATGATTTGGTTACCGCGTCTGGATATTGAGCAAGCCTTGAAGTATTTGCCTCAGTCCACCGTTATGATGGGCGTTCCCACCTACTACGTGCGTCTGTTAAACGAGCCTAGATTCACTCGCGAGACGTGCGCCTCAATGCGCTTATTTATTTCTGGCTCGGCGCCGCTTTTACTGGATACGTTCCAACAATTTACCGAGCGCACCGGACACACCATTCTAGAGCGTTACGGCATGAGTGAAACCGTTATGCTGACCTCTAATCCCTATCTGTCCGATCAGGGGCCGCGTGTCGGTGGCACGGTCGGCGTCCCACTTCCTGATGTCGAAGTGCGTATTATGAATGACGAGGGTGAAATATTGTCCCAGTTGGAGCAAATAGGTCATGTGCAAGTGCGCGGCCCCAACGTGTTTGCCGAATATTGGCGCATGCCAGAAAAAACCCGCGAAGAGTTTACCGGCGATGGCTGGTTTCGCACTGGTGATATGGGTAAGTGGACAGACGTTGGCGCAACACAGCCATACCTCAGCATAGTAGGCCGTGGTAAAGACTTAATTATTAGCGGTGGTTTTAACGTTTACCCCAAAGAGCTTGAGCTATTGATTGATACCTTCGAAGGGGTTAACGAGTCGGCTGTAATCGGTGTGCCCCATAAAGATTTTGGCGAAGCAGTGGTCGCGGTAGTGGTGCCTCACGAGGGTGTCACGTTGGACGTAGCGGCGCTACAGGCTTTACTGAAAAGTAATATGGCCAACTACAAGCAGCCCAAGCAAATTCATATTGTAGAAAGCTTACCGCGTAACACAATGGGTAAGGTGCAAAAAAACGTATTGCGCGAGCAGTACGCGTAACGGGCACTGGTATTTCGGTGTAAGTAAGGTGCCAGCGCTAGGGAGCCTAGAGCTCCCAGTAGTATCTAGTAGTACCGTGGTAGTAAACAGCAGGCAAAACATAGAAATCACTATCAGGAGACAACGATGAAAAAAACGTATTTTGCGGCAGGTTTGGGTCTGTCCTTGCTGATGTTGGCAGGCGGCGCGCAAGCAGCCGATCGCGTCTTGCGGGTATCGCATCAGTTCCCCGGAGGGCAAGGAGATCCCAGAGATGAGATGGTGCAAATACTCGCTAAGGAAGTAGCCGCTGCGGATGTAGGCTTAAAGATGCAAGTATTTCCTGCTTCATCATTATATAAACCGGCAGAACAGTGGGGGGCAATGACGCGTGGGCAGTTGGATATGTCCGCCTTTCCGCTAGATTATGCCTCGGGCCGCGTGCCACAGTTTTCCATCACCTTAATGCCAGGTTTGGTGCGTAACTATGATCATGCTAAGCGGTTAAACGAATCGCCGTTTATGGAGGATGTGAAAGCCTTGATCGAGCGTAACGGTGCAGTGGTGATTGCCGATGCTTGGCTGGCAGGCGGTTTTGCTAGTAAGAAAGAATGTATTAAGCATCCTGACAGTATTAAGGGCCAAGTTATTCGTGCAGCAGGCCCTGCGTTTGAGCAAATGCTAGCAGCAGCAGGTGCTTCGATTTCTTCTATGCCATCGTCAGAAGTATATACAGCGATGCAGACAGGGGTACTAGATGCTGCGAATACGTCCAACGACAGCTTTGTCTCGTACCGATTGCAAGAGCAGGTGAAATGCTTGACGGCTCCAGGCGAACATGCGGTGTGGTTTATGTATGAACCTATCCTGATGTCTAAAAAAGTGTATGACAGCCTGAATGATGCACAACGTGCCGCGATTAAGGCTGGGGCAGAAAAAGCTGAGGCATACTTTGATGACGAGTCACGTAAAGGTGAGCAGCGCATGAGAGACATCTTTACCAAGGCGGGAGTAGAAGTCGTCTCGTTGAGCCAAGATGATTTTGATGCTTGGATGGATGTGGCTAAAGAGTCCTCGTATAAAAATTATGCTGAAAAAGTGCCGGGTGGCAAAGAGCTGCTTGAAAAAGCGCTAGCAGTCGAGTAAGTCCCGCAGCGGGCGAGGAGCCCGCTGTTTTCCTCACAAGGAGTAGGAATGATTGATCGTTATATACGCTCAGTCCAGGCACTGTCACGTTTAGGCGCTGGGGTAGCAGTTCTGTTGCTGTTCTTGGCCATGGTAGTGGTGTGTCAGATGATACTAATGCGTTATTTTTTTAAAGCGGCCACGATTTGGCAGACCGAGGCGGTCGTGTTTTCAGCCACTGCAGCCATTTTTATTGGTGCGCCTTACGTGTTAATGACTAAAGGTCATGTGGGTGTGGATGTGGTGCAGATGTTGGTCTCTGGTACCAAACGGAAGGTGTTGGATGCTCTGGGTAGTATCGCTGGACTCGCATTTTGTATCGTCATGCTGATCGCTTTCGGCTTGCACTGGTGGGAAGCGTTCGAAGGTGGGTGGACCACGCCCAGTGTGGCAGCCTTACCTTTGTGGTGGCCCCTGACACCTATTGTCGTGGGATTTTTACTGCTGGTGTTGCAGTATATTGCTGAACTATTGAAGTTGTGCTGCGCCAAGGAGGAAGTATGACGCCTGCGACAAGTGGTTTTATTTTAATTGCGGGTTTATGCCTGTTGCTGATCACAGGCATGCCGATTGCCTTCGCCTTGGGACTGGCGGCTGTGTTGGGGCTATTTCTCAGTATGGGCCTAGATTCTATCTATGTCCTAGCCGAAACTATGTTTGCAGGGATAGGTAACTTGGCTTATGTAGCCATTCCTATGTTTGTGCTGATGGGGGCGTTAGTAGCGGGTACGCCGGCGGGCAGTGAGTTGTATCGCTCTTTAGATCGTTGGCTGTATAAGGTGCCCGGTGGTTTGGTGTTATCCAATATAGGTGCCTGCGCGATCTTTTCAGGCATGACGGGTTCTAGTCCAGCGACTTGCGCGGCCATTGGCAAGCTAGGCATTCCCGAGATGACCCAGCGTGGTTATCCTTCCTCGGTGGCGGCGGGCTCTATTGCAGCAGGTGGCACACTCGGTATTTTGATTCCGCCTTCGGTCACCATGATTGTGTATGGTATCGCGACCCAAACCTCAATCGGACGTTTGTTTTTAGCTGGTGTGCTGCCCGGCCTTATGTTGACCGTCATGTTTATGACGTGGGCAATTATTGATGCCAAACGTAAAGGGTTCCGTTTTCAGCCTGTACAGATGAGCCACGGTTGGCGCGCCAGGTTGGAGGCCTTACCGCGTATCTTGCCGTTGCTGTTAATTATTGCAGGCATGATGTATGTGCTGTACGGTGGGGTGGCCACTCCTTCAGAGGCTGCCGGTGCAGGAGCGATGCTGACCCTATTAGTCGTGCTGATCGCCTACCGTAGCATCCGTTTGCGCAATTATGGCCCGGTTTTTGCCTCAGCCATGCGTGAAAGCGTGATGATTATGATGATCATGGCAGCAGCGGAGCTCTTTGCTTTTGCCTTGTCATCCCTATATATCACCCAGTCTTTAGCTGAAGTGATTGCCACTTTAGAAATCAACCGTTGGGCACTGATGGGCCTGATCAATGTGTTCTTATTGTTCGCAGGTATGTTCTTGCCGCCGGTTGCAGTGATTGTGATGTCTGCGCCGTTATTGTTCCCCATTGTGGTGAACGCTGGGTTTGATCCATATTGGTTTGCCGTGGTGCTAACTATTAATATGGAGATTGGTTTAATTACTCCACCTGTAGGTTTGAACCTCTTTGTTATCAACTCTATTGCGCCTGACATTCCCACTAAAGAAATTCTTTGGGGATCTTTGCCTTACGTCTTGGTCATGATGCTGGCGATTGTAATCTTATGTGTTTTCCCAGGTATCGTGACCTTCTTGCCCGATCTGGTGATGGGGCCAGCGCTCTAAGGTAGTTCGCTGCTGGTACCAATACCATGCCCCTACCTTTACAGGTAGGGGCTAAACAACCAAATAATACGATTCCGTAAACGTTTACGAAACGGCTGGGCAGCCAAATCTTCACGGCTAATCGCAGTGGCTTCTTCAATTTGAGCATCAATCAGATTTTCGATTTGACGGGCAGTGGAGCGGCAATATACCTCTATATCTAGCTCAAAATTTAAGCGCAGGCTGCGGGGATCCATATTAGAAGAGCCCACATACGACCAGGCCCCATCGATAGTGATCAGTTTAGAGTGATCGAACGCACCACTAGAGAGCCACACCCGACAACCGGCCTGCAGTACTTGATCCAATTGGGCCATCATGGCGTAGTTCACTAGTTTTAAATTGTTCTGACCGGGAATCAGAATATCCACTTGAATCCCTCGCCGCGCTGCTGTGTTCAGCGCACCCATTAAGGTTTGGTCAGGCAGAAAGTAGGGCGATTGAATTCGTATATGACGTTGCGCGACGGCGAAAGCCCCTTGAAGCATATGATGGGTACTAGCAATAAAGCGGTCTGGGCCGGAACGTATACAGCGCAATGGCACCCAAGGCTTGGGTGGATTCCAGGAGTCGGCACACCATTGTTGATACGATAGCATTTCGCCCGTAGTGAACTGCCAGTCGTAAGCAAACGAGGACACCAGTTGTACTACCGCAGGGCCTTCCACCATAAAATGCGTGTCATGGGCGGGCTTACCTTGGCTAAACTCTGAACTAAATCCTGCCCGTATATTCATGCCGCCTGTAAAGGCACGGTAACCATCGATAATCAGTATTTTACGGTGGCTGCGTAAATTGGCATAAGGCATGCGCATACCCAAGGGGTTGGTCATGAAAAGTGCACAACGTATGCCTTTACGCCGTAATAGCCCATGAATAGGTGGGTGTGAATACTTGACCCCAATAGCATCAATCAGTACGCGTATCTCTACCCCTCTGTCGTGCGCCTCTGCCAGGGCATGCACAAACTTTTTACCCATGGGGTCATTGTCAAAAATATAGCTTTGCAAAGCGATAGTATGTTGGGCTTGGTTAATGGCCTCCAGCATAGCGGGGTAGGCCATGTCGCCACCGGCTAATACTTGAATATGGTTCCCATTACGTAGTTGAAAGCGGCTGACCCTATCGCCCAATATGTGCAAAGACCGAAATTGAGGGCCGACTAGTTCACTGACATCGGACACAGGTGCCTCAGGATAGTGGGTGTGATCCTTAAAGTTTTGGTCCCGGCTTTCCAGTAGATGTTTTCGCCTTACGCGGTTGATACCAGCAATCAGATACAGAACCGGCCCCAGTAATGGGGACATAATAATGACGCCCACCCAGCTAATGGCTGCCCTTACATCATTTTTAGTCATGGCAGCGTGGATGGCAGCACTAGCGCCCACTACTAAACTTAAAACAAGAATAATAATGTGCCAATAGTCACGTACGAGTAAATGCAAGGCAAGGGTTAGATCATTCATGCGATGTAAAGCTTCTGTCTTGTTATAGGGGGGGCAATGGACGGGTCTGTAGGCTTAAGATCCAGTCTGGGTTAGCAATTCCGCTACTTGCATATTGTTGTTTGCTAGAGTGGGCACGCCACACCCCTCCACCGTAACTAGGCTCGGGGCGCTGACTATACCAATACCATGTGCCGTCTTCGTCCTGAGCCAGCCAGTCCCAGCCGCGAGGCATGCTATTCCAATCAGGGAAATTACTCATGCACAAATAATAGGCGAAAACTCTGCAGTCGGCATGATTATGCCGCTTTTATTACTAGAAATAACTCCTTTGTTTTGCTTTTGTCATGCGCTGGTCATGTGATGTCGCTACCCTCCTTGCATTCATGTAGCTGTTATTGATTGTTTTAGGGGGCCTTGTCTTTGTGCATAAGCGTGACTCAAGGTGGCGCTGGCAAGTGTGGGAACACCTTGCTCAAGGTATGGTTAATAGCACTAGCTTCCTGTGTGTGCTCTAGCGCTTGGGCGCAAACAAACACCGAGCAACAGTATCTGTTTGATTTGCAAGCGGCGCCCATGCACGAAAGCTTGGTGCAATACAGCAAGATCACGCGGCGCTCGGTACTTTATGAAAGCCGCTTGCTCAGGAATAAGTACAGCCCAGCTTTGCAAGGTAGGTACACCGCGAGTGCTGCCTTAGCGCATTTGCTGCAAGGCTCTGGCTTACGCGTCAAGCTAAAGGCCAATGGCTTTGCCTTGCAACCGTTGGCTCCAGCAGCCACTGCCCATGCGCAGAGTGATCAGGTAATCAATATACAGCTTTACTCTTTAGACAGTATTTTACTTGGGCAAAGCCGCATCATGACCACCTTCGGTGGGGATATTTTGGCCTGGTCTGCCCAAGGTGACATCAACGCCGGCCGCGGCGCCAAAACCACTCAAATCTTCACCCCACCCCGCCGCGTCTACGACAACATCAGTAACGTCACCATCAACCCCGACGTCCCCAGCACCGGCGCCGGCATCGCCACCCTCGCCCCCATCGCCGAAGTCCCACCCGGCGACATGGACCTCATCGCCCCCCTAGGCACCATCGACGCAGGCGAAGCCGGCATCCGCGTCTCCGGCAACGTCAACCTCGCCGCCCTACACGTCGTCAACGCCGAAAACATCCAAGTCCAAGGCGAATCCAAAGGCATCCCCATCGCCGTCACCGTCAACGTCGGCGCCCTCACCAGCGCCAGCAGTTCCGCCACCGCCGCCCAAGAAACCCTAGCCCGCACCCGCGACGCCGCCCGCAGCACTCAGCCGTCGCAGATTCAGGTGCAGGTGTTAGGGTTTGGGGCAGGGGGGCAAAGCAGTAGGCAAATGCCGGACGCGTCCTCGGCTGCGAGTGTGGCCGCAGCAACTGGGGCATACGACCTACAGGCCTTGCAGGTGGTGGGCTGGGGCGATTTATCCGGTGGCCAACAGGCGCAGTTAACGGCTGCCGAGCGTGAGCGCTTTGGTTTGTAGGGTGTTAGAGGCTAAGTGGCAATAAAAAACAGGGCCTACGTAAATAGGCCCTGTTTTTACTATAAAGGTGTTAGCGGTTTACTGTTTACTTTCGTCGGCAGCGATACTAATCACCATGTCTTCAGGTTTCAAGTATTTACGTAAAGCATCGTTGACAGTTTTAGCATCCAGTTTTAACAGTTGGTCGTCAATATCTTGTGACCACTGGAAGGTACGCCCTTGCTCAAGGTAGTTGATCCATACGCGGCTCAGTACGCGGTCTTGGCTACGTGACAATTTGCGATAATTGATCAGGGCCTTAGCACCTTCTTTGACTTCTTGATCAGAGAATCCTTCTTTCAGGGTGGTGGCCAATATGGATTGAATAGTGGTTTCCAGTTTGGCGCTATTATCCGGTGCATGAATCGCGTAGATGTCCCAACTGGCATCAGGCTCATAACTGGAGGCATCGAGGGTGCTGCGTACGTTGTAGGAAAGGCCGTCTTCCACGCGTACTTTATTCCATAAGCGCGAGGTCTCGGACAGGCCCAGTAGGTAGTTAGCCAGGTACAAGGGCGCAAAGTCGGGGTTGGTGTCTTGTAAGGGAAATTGTAGGTTGGCTAAGTAAAAAGCATTCGCCTTGTCGGGCGTGTTGGTGATGATTTGTTTAGCCGGCATCGCGTGATAGGGCGTTTCAATGCGCTGGTAAGCGGGTGCTGGCTTCCAGTTATCCAAGCCTTGTTTGAGAACAGTACGTACTTGCTCTGGGTCGAAATCTCCCACGGCGCTGAAGGCTATGTTGCCGGTACCGTAGAACTCTTGTTGAAAGGCTTGTAGCTGTGGGCGTTCTAGGGCCTGAATGGCAGCAATGCTTTCTTCAAAGGTGGGGGTGTAGCGTATATCCCCTTTAGGCCAAGGGTTACGGTAGCGTTCTAGGGCATAGTAGGCCAAAGTAGAAGGGTCAGTGCTAGATTGCGTGATAGCAGCAATCGCCGCCTGTTTATATTTAGCCAGTTCATCTTCAGGAAAGTTGGCTTCACGTAGTACTTGTAAGCTTAAGGCTAGTGCTTGAGGTAAGTGCTCGTGCGTGGAGGATAAACTGATATTCAAGGTGCCTCCTTCACCGCTAAAGCTGTACTGTGTTTGCAAGGCAGTGAACTTGTCATCAATTTCTTGACGACTTAGGGTGTTGGTTCCGTGTTCCAGCAAGGATGCTGTAGCGCTAGCAATGGCTGCTTTGTCCTTAAATTGTGCCGCTTGGCCAAAATTAATCTGTAATCGGGCCTCGACTCGCTGGCCACGAGTCGCTTTGGGCAGTAAAGCCAAATCAACCTTACCCGCATCTCCCGATAAGGTGAGGGGGGTGCGATCGGTGCGCGCATCAATATTGGCTGGGCTGGGGTCAAAGGCTTCTATCGCAGCGGTGTTTCCTTTACCTTGATAGTCTGCTAACAGTGTGGCGATGTCAGGCGTAACAGCGACGGGGGCGCGTACTGGTTTTTCCGTGGGTAAGTAAACACCCGTACTACGGTTACTGGCAACGAGCCAGGTTTCCAGCGCTTGCTGTACTTGAGGCAAAGTGGTGGCCTCAACGCGGTCACGATGCAAGAAGAAAAGCCGCCAATCGCCGTTTGCAGCAGCGTCAGATAAGGCGTTAGCAAGGCTCGCCGAATTGGCATAAGCTTTATTCCATGCGACTAACCATTTGCTGCGGATGCGATCTAGGTCGGCTTCACTTAATGGGTGCTCTGATAAAGTTTCTAGGGTCCGGTTCAGAGCTTCCTCTGCCGCCTTGACGTCCATGTCTGCATTTAACTGGGCACCGAATAGTGCGTAACCCGGAGCGTAGTTATCGGAGTCGTAGGCAAAAACACCCGTGGCTAGTTTGGTATCGACCAGATTTTTGTATAAAGGGCCTGATGGGGTATCACCCAGTATGCCCACACCTAAGCTAAGGGGGATGTAATCGGGGCTGGCGCTACTTGGAATGTGGTAGCTGGACATGATTAGTGGCGTGCCACCTTGGCGTCGTAGCTCTACCGTGCGTGTACCATCTTGCACTGGCTCTACAGTGTATTCAGGCGGCAATGTGCGGTTGGGTTTGGGAATGGCCCCAAAGGCTTTATCAATGACAGCAAGAGTTTGGTCAGTGTCAAACTCACCCGTTACGAATAAAACGGCGTTATCTGGCTGGTAATACTCGTGGTAAAAATTGCGCAGCTGTTCGACATCTACGTTTTCTACATCGCTACGAGCACCGATGGTGCTTTTGCCATAGTTGTGCCACTGATAAGAAATAGCGGTGAGCCTTTGCATTAAAATTCGAAATGGATTGTTTTCGCCTTCCTCCATTTCATTACGTACTACGGGCATTTCGGCTTGCAAGTCTTGTTTGTCAATCAGTGCATTGGCCATAATATCGGCTTGCCAGCCCAAATACCATTCTAGTTCGCTAGGGTTGCTGGCAAAGCTAGCATAGTAATTCGTGCGGTCACTAGAGGTTGTGCCATTGGCCTGTAAACCACGCTTAGAAAATTCGCCTAAGGCATTTCGCAAGGTAGGCGTGCCGCGGAACATCATGTGTTCTAGCAAGTGCGCCATACCCGTTTGTCCATAGTTCTCATGACGTGATCCTACTAAGTAGGTCATATTGACCGTGGTGGTAGGTTTAGAGTCATCCGGTGCCAACACAATGCGCAAGCCGTTTTTCATGGTGTATTGCGTTACGCCCTCTACGCTGGGGCCTTTACTCATCCCAGCAGGCAGGGCGTAAGCCGTCAAGCTTGCGCTTAATAGTCCGGCACCAAAAAGCAGGCGCGTGCAGCGGCGTAAATTAAAAACGGGAAAACTCATGAATCACTTTCCTTACAGTACGTACCGTCGGTGTATGGATAAAAAAGGCCATTTGCCTTGGTGCTTTTTGTTTTTAGCATGGCTTCGCACGGCTGGGTAGCTTTAGGGGGCAGGGCATTATAAAAAAGCCCCTATTTAGGGGCGTGAGTATGAGGAGAGGAGTTGTTGGCTTAGCGCCCCTTGTCTACTAGCCACTGCTGGCTGGTATGACGCATTTGTATGATTTGATTCAGTAAAAAATCATACACTGCTAGCATTCTGACTGGGTCTTCTTGAATTAAATGCTGCAGGTGTTCTAGCTTGACAGAGCGTTTATACAGGTCTGCGCATCGAGCAGGGTTAGGGTGCAACGCGACGATGCGTTTATCAGTAGGATGGGGTGACTTCCATATGTAGTTGGCTGATTCTAAACGCTTTAATAAGGCGTGCATGCCGCCGTTACTGATGTCTAGAAGTTGTGCCAACTGACGAGCTGATATTCCTTGGAATTCTTGTATGAACTCCAAAGCCCGGTATTCATTAAGGCTTAGCCCAACTTGTTGGGCTAAGCGTGACCTGCCGGCCTCTTGGCGTACCGTGAAGTGTTGGTTTAGCAACTGCGTTAATTCAAGCAAGATATCAGGCGCTATATCCTGCTCCACGGTTTCCATGTCAGCTGACTTTGAGCGTGCTAGGTGAGGCCTTGTAGGTGCTGACATATTACTCCTGGAAATTAAGGTCTTTTACCTACCAGTCCACCTAGCAAGCCGGTGACGGGTGATAACAACCCACCTTGTTGATTGGAATTGCTGTCAGCGCTAGGTGCGTTAGCTCCTAAGCTCCCGGTGACACCACCTAATAGATTCGTGACCGGGGCCAGCAGACCAGGATTACTAGCCTCTCCACCTCCTAGTCCACCGGTGACCCCACCTAACAGGTTTGTGACAGGAGCCAGCAAGCCAGCATTCATCGCTTCACCACCCCCTAGTCCGCCGGTGACCCCGCCTAACAGGTTTGTGACAGGAGCCAGCAAGCCAGCATTCATCGCTTCACTACCCCCTAGTCCGCCGGTGACCCCGCCTAATAGGTTCGTGACGGGGGCCAGCAAGCCTGCATTCATAGCCTCACCACCCCCTAGTCCGCCGGTGACTCCTGCCAATAGATTGGTGACGGGAGCTAGCAGTCCATTGTTACTGGCATCGCCTCCTAGAAGGCCCCCCGTTAGTCCTCCTAACAAACCGTCAGATCCTCCTAATGGAGCCGTGAGTGCAGCTACCGACTGCGTAGCGTGATCTAAGGTCAGGCCTAAAGGATTAGGGTTATCTGTAGTGGGTTGTAGTAAGCCACCAGCACTACTTATTGCCTGGCCAAGGTGCTGCACAGTTCCTCCTAGGCCAATAGGAGCAGTGTGGTCCAGTTGTCCACCTGCTTGGGCTAACGCGGAACCTAGGCCGCCAAGCAGGGCATTAATCGGTTGGCCTAAGCCGGTAGAGTCACCCAGATGTTGAGTGACGACCGTCACCGCAGCTCCGACGGGTGACACGACTCCATCCAATACGGCTCCTGTATCACCCAGAGTGTTGTTGAGGCCTAGGGGAAGCAAGTTATCGACCGCTGTACCGGTATTAGCCAAGGCGGGCTCTAAAATTGCTTGGCGCTCTCCGTTAAGTAATCCATCTAGGCCTAAGTTGTTCGTTAAGTCATGGCCAATCGAACCGGGCCCTAGTAAAGAGGATGTTAAGTCGTTAATGCCGCCGGTGAGATGCCCAAGAGTGTTGCCCACGGGATTGTCCGCAGTACCATTTAGTAAGCCTCCTGTGCTCCCTAAGGCGAGCCCGACCCCCTCCACTAAACCGCCGACCCCGGTGCCCACGTTCAGGGGCAGGGCGGTTTGGCCTAGCTGCTGCCCCAGATCGACGATAAGGTTACCTGTTTGCCCGACCAAACCATCTACCGTTTTCCCTAGGCCGGTTGCATCACCTATACCTTGCGTCAAGGTCGTGACTTGATTAACAAGCGGTTCTATTACTGTGTCTAGGGAACCGCCTAATTGCCCAGCGGTATTGGCCAAATCCAGTGGAAGGACATTATCAAGCGCTTCGCCCGTATTTTGTAAGGTAGGAGCTAGGACACCCTTGTAGCCCGAGTCGTTGCCTGGGTTGGTGCCTGGGTCGGTTCCACCATCACCCCCCCCACCATTATTACCGCCCCCATTATTACCGCCACCATCGCCACCGCCTCCATTACCGTCACCATTGCCACCCGCGCCACTGTTTCCCCCATCCCCATTACCTTCATCGCCTGGATTGGGCTGGATTGTTCCTGTATCTGTACCGCCTTTGACAGTCAGTCCGCCTGAGCAAGCGGTGAGTGCCAGACTGCTGCCGATTAGCAGAGCAAGAGCGGTTTTTCTTACTAGGTCTGATTGCTTGGGTTGTATTGCTTTCATATACGCCTCCGTGGGTGCTTAATTAGTACTGAATAGCTACAAGCAATTTTCATGCCAATTTTAAGTGCGGTTAGTGTTACAGGGAAAGATTAATAAGCGCTTGTTTTTTATTGCTTTATTTGTGTGCTTTGGTGTTTTTTTGGTAGCATAAAAACTTTTGTTTCTTTTGCTTACGTTTGTTCTGTTCCGTGTGGGGAACATCGCTCTTGGGGCGAGGGGAAAAAAACCGCTGCCAGCGATGCTGCAGCGGTAAGTGTGCTCTGGTCTCTATTTTATAAACTGTGGAGCTTGTGCGCCGGTCTGCGTAGACTTGCTAGGGTATGAGTTTCAGTAGCGCGATACGAGCGAGTTAAGATCTAACCATCGATTTGTGCTGTAGCGCATGTTGTTGGCATTGTTCAATAAAAAATCGTACACAGCCATAAGTTGGTTGGGGTTGTGCCGGGCCACCTCACGTAAATTCAATTCCAGCGCTTGCTCTTTGCGCCGCATTAACGGTGCGCAAGTGCTTTCTACGGGGTATAAGGCCGTTATGCGTTTGTCTAGAGGATGTCGCCCCTTTTTTATGTACCCTGCTTCAGTGAGGCGTTTGATTAAAGCGCTGACACCGCTCGCGCTGAGATCTAAAAGTTGAGCTAGTTGGCCTGTAGGTAAAGCGTCGAACTCCATGATGTATTCCAACGCTTTGTAGTCATTTAAGGGTATACCCACCTCTGCTGCAATGGCGGCTTTCATGGCTTCAGCGTATACGGTGTATTGTCGAGTGAGCATGTGGTTCAAATCATTCAGCACATGCTCGGAAAACATGTCTCTAGCAGGCAGTGTTTTGGGTGCTGAGCTTGGGCGGCCAATAAGAGGGGCGGCATGTACAGGAAGCATGACTGGATTCATCATATCGTGGTCTCCGCTGTGTTCACTCCCGGGAATGGTGCCTTTTCAGAGGGGTGAAATACTGCTTTTTTTATGTCATTCATGCCGTTCTCCTTAGAGATAAGATGCTTTTGTGTAACTGAAAAGCACTAAGCAAGAATTGTGCCAGTTTTAATTTGTGTTTTTTATTCTTTGTTATCAGTGGCTTAGGTTTTTTTGGTAATGCGAGGAAATTATATATTAAGCATTTACGCTTATTTTTTAGTGCTGTTACGTAACGTTTGTACGCTTGTTACGTAACATCGTTGCAGGTAATAAAGCGTTTTATAACCTTATAAAACGCTTTTCTTGCAGGGGGGCTAGGTTAGAGGGCGTTATGATAGAACAGTAGGTTGGTGTTGTAGCGCAGGTGGCGTTTACGCTCATTAGTGGGTAATGGCCCCAGCGGTTTGGCAACATTGACATCAATTAAATAGTGTTTGTTATTGCTAAAGCGTAGGCCTACAGCAGCCGAGCGGAGGCGTCGGCTAGTGGGCTCTATGCTTAGTTCAGCTTGCTGTTGCCATGTGCGAGCCCAGTCATGAGCAATATAAGCTTGTATGCTATTGAGCCAGTTATTATTTAACTGAAAGCGGCGGTTTAATTCAAGAGTCACTCCCAGGCCTTTGTCTCCAGCAATCTCTCCCTGAGGATAGCCGTAGCCGTGACGCCATGCACCAAATGAAATTTGCTCACTACTGGGTAGGGCATTGTTACTTAATTGCCCCGCGCCAGATACGCTTAGCCCGAATTGTTGCGGTAGCACTAGGGTTTGTTTAAAGTTGGCCGTCCAGCGGGTGAAGTTCAGATCCACTGCGCTTTGCCCTGTGGGCCGTATGTAGGTGCTTAAGTCTTTGCGTGCGCCCATGCCATCTATGCCTCTATATACACCTAAGCGTAGTTCCCGGGATTGTTGTAACGAGGCATCGCGATACTCCAATTCGGCTTTTAGCACGCGTAAATCAGTAGTTTGTGCAATCCATGCTTGGTCTGCATCGCGTGCATAGTTATCGCTGGACCGACTGACATAAAAACCTGCATGGCCTTTTAAGTTCTGTCGGTTGTTGAGCAAAAATGGATAGCTAATGGCCGCCCCTACGCGCTCGTTAATGACAGTGCGGCTCCAGCCTAAGCGCTCTAACTGATTATCTTTCGGGTGCGAATGGTAGTGATAACCATCAATATCCAAGGTAAGGCCATTGCCACCAAGCGGAATGCTCAGATTTCCCGCAATGTACTTAACGTCTTCTGAGGTAGTGGGCAAAGCTCCAGTAATAGTTAGTTTTTCACCTAAAGGTGTGAGGCTATTAGCGCTAAGTTGCAGCATGGCTTGCGTACTGGATCCTATTTCAGCAAGGCTGGCATTGACGCTCACGTTTTGGTGTTGCAGATCAAGTATTAGCTCGCTCTTACCGTCGGTGCGAGTGGCCAGTTTTAAGTCAGGCTTGAACTGCAGGCCAGGAATAGTACGCAATAAATTCATCGTGCGTTCTAGGGTTCTTTGCGTTAACGGCTTTTCCTCTAGCATGGCTTGGGCAATACGGCGTATACGAGGTTCGGTGGCACCCGCGTCACCTTGCAAGGTGAGTGTTCCGATGTAGCCCTCGACCACAGTAATTTTTACCTTCCCTTGAGCAAAATCTTGTTCTTGTAGCACAGCAAACGAGAGCGGATAACCGGCCTGTTGATACAGAACGGTGATCTGGTTCACCTCTTGGATCAACTGAGCAACGCTTAAGGTGCGTCCGCTAAGAGGGGTTAATAGCCCACTAATGTCACTAAATGGAATGCTGCGGCTGCCGCTGACGTCAAAGCTTTGAACCTTAACTTGTTGTTCTAGCCGTGCTTGTAAGGCGGACTGTACAGCAGGTTGGGGAAGAGTGAGTGGTTGGCGAATAGGACTGGTGCTAGGAGGGCTTTGCACGGACGGTAACGCATCTACTGGGTTACCTCGCAAAGGGGCGTCGGCGAATACCTGAGTGCAAACAAAGCTTAAAGAGGTGAGGCATAAAGCGGTAGTCAGTCCCCTGATGGTAGCCACTTTTTTTTGAGTAGTGGGACGAGAGACTATGCTGCGCTGTTTTTTAGGAATGGCCATTAGTAAAACACACACAGAAAACAAAGCTTATTACTGTGCCGTAAGGCGGTGATTTTGTCTGCTAAGTTCAACTTAATGTGGTTTTTATTTAAATTTTTTAAAGCTCTATTTTTTACATTTTCCTAGGGTTAACGCTAGTGAATTTTCCTGGGATGGGTAAGGGTTTTTTCTATTGCGTTTTTTTGTGTTTTTTTTACATAAAAAAATGTTTTTACGGATTTTTTTTAAGTATTTGAAATGTAAAGCAGTTCTTCTTGCTTTGGTGGTGGTATGCCTGCGCATTGCCCTTTAAAGAGCGGCTATTCGAGAATCCCTCATTGAAAAAATTTGTTTCTATTTGATGTTTATAACGATTTTTAAGTAACGTTTAGTCACTATTTTTTTGCTGTGAATGTTAGTGA